>NZ_CP044218.1:0-2492500 GCF_008727715.1 Mesorhizobium terrae | reverse complement strand
GCACGTCGCTGAAGATGGCCAGCGCCACCAAGTAGCGCTTTGGCGGACCGCCGCTAATTGCCAAAAGCTCCGCTTTGCATGTCGCCGCGGCCGATCGGACCGCGCCGCGAGGGTTTGGCGGCATACATTGCCTGGTCGGCGGCATTGATCAGCGAATCGGCATCGTGACCGTCGTCGGGAAAGATCGCGATACCGACAGTGGCGCCGACTTCCACCTGCACCTCGCCCACCGCTCGCGCCTTGCCGATGTCGCGCGACAACCGCTGGGACAAAAACAGCACCGATTCTCGGCCAGGGACAGCCAGGACGATGACGCCGAATTCATCGCCGCCGAGCCGGGCGGCTGTCGCGCCCGCCGGTGCGGCTTGCGCGATCTGCCGTGCCACGTCCATCAACACCTCGTCGCCAACCGCGTGACCATGCGTATCGTTGACCGGTTTGAATCGGTCGAGATCGATGAACAGCACCGCGCAGCTCCCTTCATTCTGCCTGGCACTCTCGATCGCCAGGGTCAGGGCTTCGCGGAAACGCCGGCTGTTGGCGAGACCGGTCAGGGGATCATGCCGGGCCGAATCGTGGGCGAGTTTCTCGGCCACTTCGCGGCGTGTGATTTCGCGTGCCAATTGCCGGGTGCGGATTGCCAGGAAGAACAGCGACACGACACCGGCGCACAAAAGCAGCGAGAACAACTCGTCGAGTTGCCATTTTTCATAGGTACGGGTGAATTGGTTGATCCGTTCGAAGAGGTTGACGGAGACGGCGATCGCAAAGAAGCCGCTCACCGCGAACACCCAGCAGCCGGCAAACGCGAGCATGTGCCAGTTCGGCCAGCGCTCATCATTCGAAGCGGCACGGCTGATGTTGCGCCGTTGCAGATCATTGTTCGACATGCCGCCCTCTACCCATGCACGATCAGGTCTCGCGCCGAAACATTTTAGCACATTAGTGGCTGCCGGCATGCGCGCAAAACGGGACGGCGCCGGTTACCGCGATACCCACGCGGAAGCAGGAAGATGGTTAATAAAATGCTGTCAGAGGCTTTCAACCCAAGCTCCCTCGCCCGGGCTGGCCGATCAGTGCTGTGTAACGGTCTTCGCAGGTTGCGAGATCCAGGCCACCAAGGCGGCGACAAAACACATGAAGGCCGAGATCATCGCGACCGCCTGGAAAGCGCGATCCGTGGCGGCCAGCCGTGTCGCTTCGACCGTCGGACCCAACACCGTTTCGGGCAAAGCGCCGAATTCGACACCAACAACGCCTCCGCCGGCCGCCGCATAGACCAGGCTGGCCACGGCACCCAGCGCCGCGACTGCCATCAGACCGGCGAGCCGCGCGATTGCATTGTTGATGCCTGACGCTGCCCCGGTGTCCTTGTCTTCGACCGCAGTCATGATGGCGGTCGAGAGTGGCGACACGACGAGCGCCATGCCCAGCCCCATCACCACCATCAGTGGGAAAACCCCTTCCCAAAAACCCTTGAAGCCGGTCCCGGCCAGCACCGCCAGGCCAGCAAAGGCAATGCCGACGACGAAGCTGCCGAAGGCGATCGGCAATCGCGGCCCTATGCGGTCCGACCATTTCCCGACCGGGCCGGAAAGCAGCGCGATCGCCGCCGACAGCGGCAGGAAGATGAACCCGACTTCGGCCGTGCTGAGACCCCAACCGGCGA
The DNA here is from genome assembly GCF_008727715.1 of Mesorhizobium terrae. Taxonomy (GTDB): domain Bacteria; phylum Pseudomonadota; class Alphaproteobacteria; order Rhizobiales; family Rhizobiaceae; genus Mesorhizobium; species Mesorhizobium terrae. The sequence goes on along the minus strand of NZ_CP044218.1, from coordinate 2,490,831 downwards.
TCAGCAGCATGGGCAGATAAAACAGTACGGCGGACAAGGCGAAGTAGAGAAAGAAGGTCGCCGCATTGGCGCCGGTGAAGGCGGCGATCCGGAAGAGGCCGAGATCGACCATCGGTTCCCGCTGGCGGCGCTCCCAGAGAAGAAAGACGGCGAGCGCGGCAAGCCCGAGACCGAAAGCCGCGAGGTTCATCAGCCCGGATTTGCCATCGCCACCGGCATTCATCGCGGTCAGCCCGTAGGCCATGGCGCCAAAGGCCAGCGTCGCGAGAGCCGCGCCGCCGAGATCGAGACCGCGCTGCTGCGCAGGCGAATCGGCCGGGACTTTGGCGAGCAGCAACCAGATCGCCAGCGCTCCAAGCGGCAGATTGATGGCGAAGATGGCGCGCCAGATGCCGGAGCCAAAGCTGGACAGAACGATGCCGCCGATCACGGGTCCAAGCGCCGTGGTGAGCGCCGAGGCCGCGGCCCATATGCCGATGGCGCGACCGCGTTCGCTCTTGGGATAGGCCTTGGCGATGATGGCGAGACTGCCCGGCACCATGACGGCGGCACCGATGCCCTGGATTGCCCGAAACAGGATCAGCATCGGAGCATCCGGCGCAAGCGCGCAGGCGATCGAGGCAATCACGAACATCGCGATGCCGGCGACAAATGCTCGCCTGAGGCCGAAGCGGTCGCCGGCGGCACCGCCGGCAAGGATCAGCGCCGAAAGCGTGAGCGCATAGGCGTTTGAAATCCACTGCGCCTCAACCAGGCTGGCACCGAGATTGGCCCGCAATACCGGCATCGCAATTGCCAGGATCGAACCATCGATGAAGCCGAGCGCCGATGCGAGAATGGCGGCAAAAAGCACATAACGCCGGCTGCGCTGCGGACAGAAAGAGTCGGCCGAGGCGTCGGCTCCGCCAAGAATGCCGTCAGTGCCGGTGTCGCTGCGCGCCTGCATGCGCTTGCTTAGCGCAGAGACGGCCAAATCGATATCGGTTTTCAGACAGAACCAAGCGCTGCAGCTAAAATCTCGCTTTGGCGCCGCAGTTATGGCCGGTCAGGTTCCTAGTCCACGAATTCCACCGGCACGCCCGGCTTCACCAGCCTGGCCAGTTCGGCCGCATCCCAATTGGTCAATCGCACGCAGCCATGGCTTTCGGTCTTGCCGATCTTGGACGGCTCGGGCGTGCCGTGGATACCGTAGGTCGGCTTGTCGAGCGCGATCCAGATCGAGCCGACCGGCCCATTCGGTCCCGGCGGGATCGTCAGCACCTTGTCGTTCTGGCCCTGCTTGAAATTGAGCTTCGGGTTGTAGGTATAGTTGGGATCGAAGACGACGCGTGACACCGCGTGGATTCCGGTGGGTGAAGGGGTATCGGACGAGCCGATCGTTGCCGGGAATGCGGCCACCAGCTTGCCGGACGCGTCATAGGCGAAAACCTGTTTCAGGCTCTTGTTTGCGACGATGCGCGCCACTGGCGCCTGCACCAGCTTGCCAAAATTGACCACCTTGATCAGCGTGCCCGGGCGATTGAAGTTGACGCCCGGATTGATCGCCTTGAGATAGGCCTCGTCCATGTGAAAGCGTTCGGCCAACGCCTCGGTCACCGACGTGTAGCCCATGCGTTGCAGTTGAGCCTTCTGGCTGTAGTCCTCCGGGATCGAAGCGACATAGGGACCGGCGACATCCTCGGCGGTGATGGAATAGGTCGCGAAAGCAGGTCCGCCCGATTTCTCCAGCGCCTCCTTGATGGCGGCGGTGTCGGTCGATTTCAGATTGGTTCCGGTGATCTCGCGATAGGCAGCGAGCGCCTTGTCCATGTTGGAGCCGAAACGCCCGTCGATCGCGCCCGGCGAAGCGCCGGCACGATCGAGCAAAACCTGAAATGCCGCCACGTCCTCGCGCGCGCCGAGCGAAAGCGACGGGCTGAGTGCCGCCTTGCCGGACGCCGGCGGTTCTGCCGAGGGTGTTGCGCTGTCGGGCTGCGGCGGCCGCGCGGGTTCGATCGACGCTTCCTTCAACGGCTGACGCTGCACAGGTTGCGGTGCGGTGATACCAGGCTGCTGAGGGTCGGCCGGATAAGGATTGCCGTATCGGTCGACCCTCCCGGGTGCCGGTGGGAAGGAGTCTGCCGAATAGTCGCCAGGCGCTGCATTGTCATAGGCACCGCCGTCGTCTTCCGGATACTGATAGGCGCGCTGATCTTCCATCTGCCGGCGCCTGAGACGAGCCATGTCCTCAGGATCGTCGAGATAATAGCGGTCGTCATCGGGAGCGGCGCGTTCAATTTGCCGCTGCCGGTTTTCCAGGCGCAGCGCCCGGCGGTCGAAACGCGTCTGCGGCGGCTGTACCGCAATCACCTTGCCGGTGGCGGGATCGACGATGACCCGGTTTCCCTTGCCGTCGTAGAAAACCTGGTAGTCACCGTTCTGCGCGACGCGGATGCCTTCCTCGGCAGCGCGTGCGGCTCGAACCTCGGGTTCTTGTGTCGGCGATGTCGATGCCATCGCTCCCGACGACAGCAGAACCGCCAGGGCGACAGCGGATAGCGAAAACATTGTGCGCAGCATGTTGTCTAAACTCTCAGGCGCGTTCGTCACCGATTTGTCCATCTGCCGAGAGTCACCCCAACTCCTGCGAGGCCAAAATCCACCTAACGAATTCACCATGAACTAGGCATGAACATGGCGGTGCGGCAGCGTTTGCGCGACTTCGAGGCCAGGCAAACCTAGCCCCTGCTCTAACTATCCAGGCCGAGCTCCCTGCGCTCGCGCTTCGTCAGGTTGCGCCCTGCCAGACGATGGCTGTCGCGCAAATAGTCTTTCAGCGCCTCGTCATCCATGGTCTCGGCGGTCACCCGCTGAATCCATTTCATGCCGCGCGAGGCCAGATAAGGTGCCGGACGACACCCCGGCTGTTCCTTCAGAATATCGAAGGCGATATCCGAACATTTGAAAGTGACGAAGGGAACCGAGGACGTCTCGCTCCAACCGCCGATGGCGAAGACCTTGCTGCCGACCTTCCAGACATGGGCGCCGCCCCACTGCACGACATGCGAGGTCGCCGGCAAGGAAGCGCAGAAGGCGTTGTAGTCGTCGAGGGTCAAGCCAAATTCCTTCTCCTGGTGCGGCTTAACCCGCGACAGCCGATATTCATAGAGAAGGCGATGGTCGCCTCGAAAGGCTATTGCGGCGGAAAGCCGATGATGATCGCCACGAGTGCGACGACCAGCATGGGACCGAGCACATAAAGCAGCGTCCGCGTGCCGGTGTACCGCGCCTTGCCTAGCTGCTCGGCAGGAACGTTTCTGGCGACGGCAAATCCGATCGCGGCACCGACGGCCGCCAATCCGAACGTGCCGGCTATGATCCACGCCGAGAAATGTTCCCCCAAAAGGGTATCCGCCGCCACGGCCGATGCCAGTGCGATGGCCAAAACGCCAAATCCAAGGCCAAAGAATGCGTAACCGAGAACGATTTCAAAGCGGCGGGTCATGATCGGAATCATTTGATGCTTGAAATAGGTCGCGCCTTCTAGCAGGTGATCGGCTCGATTTCCAGCTAAGATTGCAATGAATTGCACTTCGCAATCTCTCATAGTGAACACATTTCCACCGAGACCGTCCATCCAGTCGGCCTTCCGCGCCGCTTCGACCAAGGATGCACCGCCTCCGCCGAAGCGAGAGATGATTGATTGCTGCTGCGTCAGGCCCCCATCGCAGCCGAGAGCACGCGGAATATGCGTTCGTCCCGTGACTGGGCGACATTGAAGCGCAGGTACCGATTGGCCGTCCGTGAAACGCTAAACGCATTGCCCGGCGCCAGCACGATATCTTCGGCAAGCGCGCGGCGGGCGATATCGGCCGCATCGTGTCCGTCCGGCAAGCGACACCACAAGAACATGCCGCCGCGAGGTTCGATCCATGGCAGGATGCCGAGCGGTTCAAGCCGCTTGACTGTTTCGGCCATTGCCGCCGACAGGCGCTGCCTGAGCGCCTCGACATGCTTGCGATAGCTGCCGTCCTTCAGCAGCGCCAGAACCAGTTCCGCCGAGAGCCGTCCACCGCCGAAGCTGGTCGATATCTTGAGATCGGTCAGTCGCTCGATCCATTCTTGTGGCGCTGCGATGTAGCCGCAACGCACCGAGGCCGACAGCGTCTTGGAAAAACTGCCTATGTGGACGACGCGGTTCAGCCCGTCGAAAGCCGCCAGCCGTGGAGCCGGCTCCATTTCGAAATCGGCGAAGATGTCGTCTTCGACAATCGTCAGGCCCGACTGATCGGCCAGTTTGAGAAGACGATGCGCGGTCACCGGGGAAAGCGTTGCGCCGGTTGGATTATGCAGCGCGGAATTGGTGATGTAGAGGCGCGGCCGGTGCTCGGCGAGCGCCAATGCGAACAGGTCGAGATCCGGTCCCGTGGGCGTATAGGGCACACCGACGATGTTGGCGCGATGCGCGCGCAGAAGCGCGTGAAAATTGAAGTAGCAGGGGTCATCGACCAGCACCGTATCGCCCGGCTCGAGCAGCAGCCGGCACAAGAGATCGATTGCCTGCGTGCCCGATTCGGTGAGCACGATCTGGTTGGGTGACGCTTCGATGCCGTACTCGCCCATGCGGCGCACAAGCAATTGGCGCAACGGAGCCAGTCCGAGCGGTGTGCCGTAGTCGGCCAATACCGGATCCTTGGCGTGGGCGATGGCGCGCAACGCCCGCCTGAGCGCCGGTTGCGGCATCCAATCGGCAGGCAACCAGCCGCAGCCGGGTTTCAGGACCCCTTCACCAGCTTCGAGCGACTGGCGCGACACCCAGAACGGATCGATTTCCCGGTCCAGCCTTGGCCCGACTTCGGCCAGCGACAGCGGCGCCAGCGGACCGCACACATAGAAGCCCGAGCCGGGACGCGAACGGATCGCGCCTTCGGCCGCCAACCTTTCATAAGCCTCGACCACGGTCGAGGTGGAAACCTGCATGGTTTTGGCGAAGGCCCGCACGGAAGGCAGCCTGGCGCCCGGCGTCAGCTGGCGCGCCGAGATGCGCTGCCGCACCGTTGCCATGACAGTCTCGATCAGCGTTTCGCCCTTGCCCGAAGGGTTGGTCAGGCCATCCATCTGTAATGCCACCGTATCCATAACAGTTATATCAAACTGTACCGCATTGTATCTGGCTCCGCCACCTCGATCCCGCCGATAAGGTTAGCCGGATTGCAAGGAGTTTGCGCATGGACAAAGCGACGAGCGGATGGATCAACGGTTTCGTGGGCGTGCTGATCTTCAGCGGCTCCCTGCCGGCGACCCGCGTGGCGGTGATGGATTTCAGCCCGGTCTTTTTGACCGTGACGCGCGCCACGCTCGCCGGCCTGCTCGGTCTCGCCTTGCTGATGGTCTTTCGCGAGAAGCGCCCAAGCCGCGACGACCTCGTTTCGCTCGTCGTCGTCGCGCTTGGCGTGGTGGTCGGCTTTCCGCTTTTGACCGCGCTGGCGCTCGAACATGTCACCTCGGCGCACTCCATTGTCTTCATCGGCCTTCTGCCGCTGGCCACCGCCATCTTCGCCGTGTTGCGCGGCGGCGAGCGGCCGCGCCCCGCATTCTGGCTGTTCTCCTGCCTCGGCAGCGCGCTGGTGGCCGGCTTCGCGATTTCGCAAGGCCTGTCCGCCTCGCCGGTCGGAGACCTGCTGATGCTGGCGGCCGTCATCGTCTGCGGCCTGGGTTATGCTGAAGGCGCCAAGCTCTCGCGCCGGCTGGGTGGCTGGCAGGTCATCTGCTGGGCACTGGTGTTGTCGCTGCCGGTGATGCTGGGCCTGAGCATCGTCACCTTTCCGCCGACACTTCACGACGTCAGCGCGGCTGCCTGGACCGGGCTCGCCTATGTCTCGCTCTTCAGCATGCTGATCGGCTTCATCTTCTGGTATCGCGGGCTGGCGCAGGGCGGCATCGCCGCGGTCGGGCAGCTACAGCTTCTCCAGCCCTTCTTCGGCCTCGCGCTGGCGGCAGGTCTGCTGCATGAGAAAGTCAGCCCCGCCATGGTGGTCGTCACCCTTGGCGTCGTGCTGTGCGTGGCCGGCGCGAAGCGCTTCGCCGGATAGCCGCGATAGCCAATAAAAAGGCGCGCCCCTTCATCACAGAAGAGGCACGCCATTAAATCGCATAGTCTGTCAGGCTGAGAGCCTAGTCAGGCAGCCTTCTCGGCTTCCGCGGTCACCGTCGGCTTCGAGCGGAAGTTCAGCCGGTCGGAACCCGCAGTCACCTTGACGGTCGAACCATCGAGGATCTCGCCCATCAATATCTTCTCGGCGAGAGGATCCTGCAGTTCCTTCTGCATCACCCGCTTCAGCGGCCGCGCGCCGTAGGCCGGGTCGTAACCCTTGTCGGCCAGCCACTCGATTGAGTTGGCGTCGAGGTTGAGCGCGATCTTGCGGTCGACCAGCAGGTTCTCCAGCCGCTTCAACTGGATCTCGACGATCCGGCCCATATCCTTGCGGCGCAGCCGGTGGAACAGGATGACCTCGTCTATACGGTTGAGGAATTCCGGCCGGAAAGAAGCCTTCACCACCGCCATAACCTCGTCGCGCACGGTGTCGACATCCTGGTCTTCGCCGAGATTGACCAGATATTCGGCGCCAAGGTTCGACGTCATGATGATCAGCGTGTTGCGGAAGTCGACGGTGCGGCCCTGACCGTCGGTCAGGCGACCGTCGTCCAGCACCTGGAGGAGCACGTTGAAGACATCCGGATGCGCCTTCTCTATCTCGTCGAACAAGACGACCTGATAGGGCCGGCGCCGCACCGCTTCGGTCAGCGCGCCGCCCTCCTCATAGCCGACATAGCCGGGAGGCGCGCCGATCAGGCGGGCGACCGAGTGCTTTTCCATGAACTCCGACATGTCGATGCGCACCATGGCGCTTTCGTCGTCGAACATGAACGAGGCGAGAGCCTTGGTGAGCTCGGTCTTGCCGACACCGGTGGGACCGAGGAACATGAACGAGCCGATCGGTCGGTTCGGATCCTGCAGGCCGGCGCGGGCACGCCGGACGGCCTTGGACACGGCCTGCACGGCTTCGCCCTGGCCGACGACGCGCTTGGCGATCTCGTCTTCCATGCGCAACAGCTTGTCGCGTTCGCCTTCCAGCATCTTGTCGACCGGAATGCCGGTCCAGCGCGACACGATCTGGGCGACGTGGTCCGGCGTGACCACCTCCTCGACCATGCCACCGCCCTGCCCGTCGCGGGCCTCGGCCTCGGCAAGCTGCTTCTCGAGTTCGGGGATCTTGCCGTAGGCAAGCTCGCCCGCGCGCTGGAATTCGCCCTTGCGCTGGGCGATCGCCAATTCGTTTCGGGTCTCGTCGAGCTGCTTCTTCAGGTCGGCGGCCAGCCCGAGCTTCTGCTTCTCGGCCTGCCACTTCGCGGTCAGCGCGTCGGACTCCTCCTCGAGCCCGGTCAATTCCTTCTCGAGCCTGCCGAGGCGATCCTTGGACGCGTCGTCCTTCTCGACCTTCAGCGCCTCGCGCTCGATCTTCAGCTGCATGATGCGTCGGTCGATCTCATCCAGCGCTTCGGGCTTGGAATCGACCTGCATACGCAACCGCGAAGCTGCCTCATCGACCAGGTCGATCGCCTTGTCAGGCAGGAAGCGGTCGGCGATGTAGCGATTGCTCAAGGACGCAGCCGAAACCAGGGCGGAGTCGGAGATGCGCACCTTGTGGTGCTGCTCATACTTCTCCTTCAGACCACGCAGGATCGAGATCGTATCCTCCACGGTCGGCTCATCGACGAAGACAGGCTGGAAGCGGCGGGCAAGGGCCGCGTCCTTCTCGATATATTTGCGGTACTCGTCGAGCGTGGTCGCGCCAACGCAGTGCAATTCGCCGCGCGCCAGCGCTGGCTTGAGCAGGTTGGACGCATCCATCGCACCATCGGCCTTGCCGGCGCCGACCAGCGTGTGCATCTCGTCGATGAACAGAATGATGCCGCCGGCAGCCGAGGTGACTTCGTTGAGCACGGCCTTCAGCCGCTCCTCGAACTCGCCGCGATATTTGGCACCGGCGATCAGCGCGCCCATGTCGAGCGCCATCAGCTGCTTGTCCTTCAAGGATTCCGGCACATCGCCATTGACGATGCGCAACGCCAGGCCCTCGGCGATCGCCGTCTTGCCGACGCCCGGCTCGCCGATCAACACAGGATTGTTCTTGGTGCGCCGCGACAACACCTGGATGGTGCGGCGGATCTCGTCGTCGCGGCCGATGACCGGATCGAGCTTGCCGGCACGGGCATCGGCGGTCAGATCCCGCGCGTATTTCTTCAACGCGTCGTAGCTCTGCTCGGCGGACGCCGAATCGGCGGTGCGGCCCTTGCGGATGTCGTTGATCACCTGGTTCAGGGCTTGCGGGGTAACGCCGGCCTTGGCGAGGATGTCGGCGGTCTTGGCGGACTTCTCCATGGCGAGCGCCTGCAAAAGGCGCTCGACCGTCACGAAGCTGTCGCCGGATTTCTTGGCCAGATCCTCGGCCGTCGAAAACACCTTGGCGAGCGGCTGCGCCAGATAGAGCTGGCCGTTGCCGCCTTCGACCTTGGGCAATGCGTTGAGGGCTGCGTCGACGCCGACTTCGACATCGCGCGGACGCCCTCCTGCCCGCTCGATCAGCGACGCGGCAAAACCTTCGTCGTCATCGATGAGTGCCTTGAGGACGTGTTCGGGCGTAAACTGCTGATTGTTGCGATTGAGCGCATATTGCTGCGCGGACTGGATAAAACCGCGCACGCGCTCGGAATATTTTTCAAGATTCATCATTGTCTCCTTCCGTCACCGGCCCGCTTTGCGGCACCGGATCAGCCTTGGTGACGGACCCGCTCTTCTGAGCCGGACCCTGTTCGACCGTGATATGGGACGTAAGCCCCTGTCTCTCAAGACGCCTTGATGCCGATCAAGGCAGATATTTCACGGCGCCGTCTGACGGCGAACTATAGCGCAGACAAACAAAAACGGCGGAGATTTCTCCCCGCCGCCTGCAATCAACAATTTCGGAGCGCTCAGCTTTCGGCGCTGGCCGCTGGCTCTGCCGTTTCGGCTGTGGCCTCGGCGCTCTCGGCGCGCGGCTTGCGCGGACGTTTGGCGCGGCGCGGCGCTGCAGCTTCGGTCTCGGCTTCGCGGGCTTCAGCCTGCGCGGCGAGCGCTGCCGGGTTGAAGCTCTCGAATTGCGGCGCTGCCGCCGGTTCGGCGGCAATCACCACAACCGGCTCAGCGGGTACAGCAGCAACAACGGGCTCGGCCTGCGCCGCAGCCTGCGGCTGGGCCTCATCGCGCCGGTTGCCATTTTCGCCGCGCGGACCACGGTCGCCGCGCTGGCCGTAATTGTTGTTGTGGCGCCGGTCGCGGTGGTTGCGATTGCCGTTGTTGTCGCGATAACCGTTTTCGCGGCCGTTGTTATCACGACCATTCTCGGAATTGAGCGCGACCTCTGCCGGCGTGCCCTCGATCATCGGCTGCGGGCCCGAGCCATTGTTGCCGGGCTGCTGGCCTTCGCCGACATTGGCGCCGTTGTCGAAGTCCTCGCGTTCCTCGTCGAGATCGTCGTCGAAGTCGTCGCGATTCTGCTGGAAGTTCTGGATCGGCATCTGCGCCTGCGCGGCGGCGATGATGCGGTTGTAGTGTTCGGCGTGCTGGAGATAGTTCTCCGCCATCACCCGGTCGCCAGAGCTCATCGCGTCGCGTGCGAGGGTCGCATATTTCTCGGCGATCTGCTGGGCAGAGCCACGGATCTTCACATCCGGACCGTTGCTCTCATAATTGCGGTTGAGCGGGTTCGGGCCCTTGCGGTTGTTATTGTTATTATTGTTGTTGCCGCCGCCGCCATTGTTATTGCGACCGCGCATACGTCTATTCTGCTGTTGTGGCCTCATCAGGGTCTCTTCGGTTCAAAAGCTTGAAAAATCATCGTGTACGGCGGCGCTCATGCAGCCTGCCGTTTCGGTGTTTCACCGGTGCTCGCACGCATCGATTGCGTTGGCGCCACGTGTCATCCTGTTCCGGTTACATCACTTGCCGGATGATTCCCGCACGAAGCTAGAGCGTCGTTTCGCAAGAAGGCAGCTATTTCAAAGGAAACCGAATCGCTAAGAGCACTGCCTGCTTCGTCTCATCCGGTAAATCGACCCTAGCCGCATTCCTTAGCCTTGCCAAGCGGTTTTTCGCCGCACCTTCAAGCTTTTCCATCTCTCGCAAATACAAGCACACGATCGTTTCCACCCAGATCGCGCAACGCCGTTACCACCGGAAATCCCGCGTCGTGGAAAATTCCGGTCACGTCCGTATTCTGGGAACTGCCAATCTCCACCGCGACGATTCCGCCGGCTTTCAGATGGCTTGCGCTTTCTCTAGCGATCACCCGATAGGCATCAAGCCCATCGGCCCCGCCGTCCAGCGCGCGCAGCGGATCGAAATCGCGCACTTCCTTCTGCAACGTTTTGATCTCGGCGCTGCTTATATAGGGTGGGTTTGAGACGATTACATCAAATTGCCCGGAAATAGCGCCGAACCAGTCGGACTTCGTGGCCGTGAACCGTTCCAACAGGCCAAGGTCTCGGGCATTGCGCAAGGCAGTGGCCAGAGCATCATCGGAGATATCGGCACCGACGGCGACGGCCTGTGGAACCGCAGCCAGAAGCGCCAGTGCGATCGCGCCGGTGCCCGTGCCAAGATCGAGGATACGGCAGGTGCCATGCCGTTCGACCATTTGGGCAATGAGGGGCAACACTGCGTCGACCAGCGTCTCCGTGTCGGGGCGCGGCTCCAGCGTTTCAGCGGAAAGGTTGAGCCGCAGCCCGTGAAACTCGCGAAAGCCAAGAATGCGATGGACCGGTTCGCCGACGATGCGACGCGTGAGAGCGGCATCGGCTGCGGCCACCGCTTGGGCATCGACCATTCGGTCTGGATCGGAGATCGCCTCGGCGCGCGTGGTGGCGGTGAAATGCTCGACCAATAGCCTGGCGTCGAACGCGGCGCCGTCGATGCCAGCGGATTCGAGCCGTCGCCGTGCTTCACGATGAAGAGCACCAAGCGTCGTGGAAAGCGCGGGATCGATCGACTTCACCGCTTTTCGCGCCTCACGCTTCCTTCATGTCGGCCAAAAGTTTCGACTGGTGATCGGCGATCAGCGCACCGACCACATCGTCAAGATCGCCCTCCATCACCCGCTCGAGCTTGTAGAGGGTGAGGTTGATGCGATGGTCGGTGAGACGCCCCTGCGGGAAATTGTAGGTGCGGATGCGTTCGGAGCGGTCGCCGGAACCGACCTGCGACTTGCGTGATTCCGAACGCTCCTCGTCGGCACGGCTGCGCTCCATGTCATAAAGCCGGGCCCGCAGGATCTGCATGGCGCGCGCGCGGTTCTGGTGCTGCGACTTCTCCGCCTGCACCACCATGATGCCGGTGGGCAAGTGGGTGATGCGCACCGCCGAATCGGTGGTGTTGACGTGCTGGCCGCCGGAACCGGAAGCGCGCATGGTGTCGATGCGGATGTCTTCCGCCTTGATCTCGATATCGACTTCCTCGGCCTCCGGCAGCACCGCCACTGTCGCCGCCGAAGTGTGGATACGCCCTTGCGCTTCGGTTGCCGGCACGCGCTGCACCCGGTGCACGCCGGATTCGAACTTCAGATGCGCGAACACGCCCTTGCCGGAAACCGAGGCGATGATTTCCTTGAAGCCGCCCATATCGCCGTCGCTGGCGGAGACCACCTCGAAACGCCAGCCCTTGGAGGCGGCATAGCGCTCATACATGCGATAGAGATCGCCGGCGAACAGCGCGGCCTCGTCGCCGCCGGTGCCGGCGCGTATTTCCAGGATGGCATTGCGTTCGTCGGCCGCGTCCTTGGGCAGAAGCAGGATCTGGATTTCCTGCTGCAGGGTTTCGATGCGCGTTTTGACCGCAGGCAGATCGGCTTCGGCCAATGCACGCATTTCGGCATCCGTGCCCTTGTCGCCGAGCATCGCCTCAAGATCGACCTGCTCGCGCTCGGCGGCGCGCAACGCACGGATCCTGGCGACCAGCTCCTGGATGTCGGAATACTCGGCCGCCATCTTCACATAGGCATCCGGCGCAGGGCCTGCCGCCATCTGCGCCTCGAGCATGTCGAAACGCTTGACGACTTGGTCCATGCGGTCGCGGGGTAGATTGATCATGGGATATCGAAGGTTTCTTACAAAGGAATGCCGCGGTCGTCCGCGAAGGCCTGCAGCAGCGCGCGGATCGGCATGCCGGTGGCGGGCTGGCTGAGATTATCGGCGAAGAAGGCTTCCAGCTCTTCCAGCGGCAGGTCGGTCAGCATCGCCTTGACCGGGCCGATGGCCGCCGGCGACATCGAGATGGAGCGGAAACCGAGGCCGATCAGCGCCATCGCCGAGATCGGCTTGCCGGCAAGTTCGCCACACAACGTCACCGGTGTGTCGTTGCGATGGCCGGCATCGGCGATTTGCTTGAGGACACGCAGGAACGGCACCGACACCGGGTCGAAGCGGTCGGCGAGCTGGGTATTGCCACGGTCCACCGCCATCACGAACTGGAACAGGTCGTTGGAACCGACGGAAACGAAATCCACCACCTTCATCAGCTCGTCGAGCTGGAACAGCAACGACGGCACCTCCAGCATGGCGCCCAGCTTGAGGCTGGTCGGCAAATGATGGGCGAACCGCGACAGATGCCGCACCTCGCGCTCGATGATCTCGCGCGCTTGCGCGATCTCGCCGAGCTCCGTGACCATCGGCAGCATAACCTTCAACTCGCGCCCGCCAGCTGCCTTGAGCAGCGCGCGGATCTGCGTCCGCAGCAGCCCTGGCCGGTCGAGCGTCAGGCGGATTGCGCGCCAGCCGAGCGCCGGATTCTCTTCCAGCGTGGCGTTCTTGAAATAGGGCAACACCTTGTCGCCCCCGATATCGATGGTGCGGAAGGTAACCGGCTTGCCGCGCGCCGCCTCCAGCACATCGCGATAAAGCTTTTCCTGCGCCTCGGCGCGCGGGAAGGTGGCGGCCACCATGAATTGCAGCTCGGTCCGGAACAGGCCGATGCCGGCAGCGCCCGATTCCACCAACTGCGGCAGGTCGACCGCAAGGCCCGCATTCATCAGCAGGTCGATCTTGACGCCATCCTTGGTCTCGGAAGGCTTCTTGCGCAGCTCGCGATAGAGTTCCTGCCGGCGCGCGCGAAAGCGCACCTTCTCGGCATAGGCTGCCTCGAGATCGGCCTGCGGCCTCAGGTGAATCGCACCTTCTTCGCCGTCGACGATGATTGGATCACCGTTTTCCGACATCGAGACGGCGCCCTTGACCTGGCCGGCGACCGGAATGCCCATCGCACGCGCCACGATGACGACGTGGCTGGTCGCCGCCCCTTCCTCAAGCACCAGTCCGCGCATCTTGTCGCGCGGATAGTCGAGCAATTCGGCGGCGCCCATGGAACGGGCTACGATGATGGCATCCTTGGGCAGAGAGGCAGCGATGTCTTCCGGACCGCGCCCCATCAGCTGGCGTAGCAGCCGGTTGGCGAGGTCGTCAAAATCGCTCATCCGCTCGCGCAGATAAGGATCGGTCATGTGGATCATGCGGGCGCGCATGTCCGACTGCACTTTTTCGACCGCCGCTTCCGCGGTCAGGCCGTTGCGGATCGCCTCCTCCAGCCGCCGCACCCAGCCGCGGTCATTGGCAAACATGCGATAGGCTTCCAGAACCTCGCGGTGCTCGCCCTCGAAGGCGACGTCGCGGCGCTCCAGCATGTCGTCGATGGAAAGCCTGAGCGAACCGAGCGATTCCTCCAGCCGGCGGATTTCTTCCTCGCTGTCCTCGTTGAACAGGTTGGTGACGACGATGCGCGGCTCGTGCAGAACGACATGGCCGAGCCCGACGCCGTCGTTGAAGGACACACCCGTAAAGGAGACCGGTCGGCTGAGATCGAGCTCCATACCGGGCCGCGACAGCCTGGCGAGGTCGCCCGTGGCGACCATCTCGGCGATCACCATCGCCGTGGTTTCCAGCGCCTCGACCTCGTCCTCGCGATAGACGCGCTTGGTGCGGTTCTGCACGACCAGCACGCCGAGGGTGCGCCCGGCCCGCAGCACCGGCACACCGAGGAAGGCGTGGTAAATCTCCTCGCCCGTCTCCGGCAGATAGGCGAAGGCGGGATGTTCCTGCGCGTTGGAAAGATTGAGCGGTCGCGCGGAGGCGGCGATGGTGCCGACGAGACCCTGACCGAGGCGCAGCTGCGCCAAGTGAACCGCGTTCTTGTTGAGACCTTCGGTGGCGTATAGCTCCAGTACGGAATCGGCGCGCAGCACGTAGAGCGAACACACTTCCGCGACCATGTTGGAGGCGATGTCGCGCACGATGCGGTCAAGCCGCTCCTGCGGCTCCAGCGGCTCCTGCATGAGCTCGCGGAGCCGTTTCAACAAAACGCGCGGGCCAACGGCCGTCTCACGCATCACGGCTTCTCTCCAAAGGCGACGGGGCCGGCGCGGTTCCCGTCGCACCGGCCCAACGCAAAAACCGACTCGGGTCTCTTACTGCTTATCGAGACCGTAGACGGAATGCAAAGTGCGAACAGCCAGTTCCGTGTAGGGACCGTCGATCAGGATCGAAATCTTGATCTCGGAAGTAGTGATCGCGCGAATATTGATGCTTTTTTCGGCAAGTGCCTTGAAAGCCGTCGCCGCGACGCCGGCGTGGCTCCTCATGCCGATGCCGATGACGGAAACCTTGGACATGCCCTCGTCGTGCTGAAGGGCGTCGAAGCCGACGGTCTGCTTGACCTTGTCGAGCACCGCCAGAGCCTTGGCGACATCGCCGGACGGCACGGTGAAGGTCATGTCGGTGGACTTGCCGTCCTCCGAGATGTTCTGGACGATCATGTCGACATTGATGTTGGCCTCGGCCAGCGGGCCGAAGATACCGCCAGCCACGCCCGGTCGGTCGGCGACGCGGCGCAGGGAAATCTGCGCTTCATCCTTGGCGTAGGCGATACCGGTGACGACCTCTTGTTCCACGATTTCATCCTCTTCGCATATCAGCGTTCCGGGCGGATTGAGAAAATCACCCATACCGGGCGCATCCGGATCGTCAAAGGACGACCGCACGAAGGTGCGCACCTTGTGTACCATGGCAAGCTCCACCGAACGCACCTGCAGAACTTTCGAGCCGAGCGACGCCATCTCCAGCATTTCCTCGAAGGAGATGCGGTCCAGTCGCCTGGCCTTGGGTTCGATGCGCGGGTCTGTGGTGTAGACCCCGTCGACATCGGTGTAGATATCGCAGCGGTCTGCCTTGACCGCGGCAGCGATCGCCACCGCGCTGGTGTCGGAGCCGCCGCGGCCGAGCGTCGAGAGGCGATTGTCGGGCGCGATGCCCTGGAAGCCGGCGATCACCGCGACCTGGCCTTCCTTGAAACGCTGGACCAGGAACGAGCCGTCGATATCCAGGATGCGGGCAGCGCCATGCGCGCCGTCCGTCTTGATCGGGATCTGCCAACCTTGCCAGGAGCGCGCATTGATGCCCATCGACTGCAGCGCGATCGCCAAAAGGCCCGACGTCACCTGCTCGCCGGAAGCAACGATCGCGTCGTATTCGCGCGCATCGAAGAACGGGCTGTTGGCGCCTGTCACCTTCGGCATGCCTTGCACCCAACCAACGAGTTCGTTGGTCTTGCCCGACATCGCCGAAACCACCACCGCTACTTCATGGCCTGCCTCGACCTCGCGTTTGACGTGACGCGCCACATTGTGGATGCGGTCGAGGTCGGCGACGGAGGTCCCGCCGAACTTCATCACGATGCGCGCCATGGAAGCGGAATGCCTTTGAATGCTGGCCAGGTGGCCGAAGATGGACAGGAAAGCCCCGGCTGGCCGAGACGCAAAAATGCGCGGCCTCCTTAGCCAAAACACGAGGTCTTCGCAAGGCACACGCTACCGATGTGGCAGCATGGCGCAATTGTCTTGCGTCTCGGCCGCCAGCGCTGCGGAAGCCTTCCGCCGAAGCCTGGCTATGCCTTCAGAGGGCCGCCAATCGACCAGCTGTGGCCGAATGGGTCGCGGAACTGGCCATACCGACTGCCCCAGAATGCATTCTCCAGCGGCATGGTAACGATGGCACCGGCGGCGACTGCGCGTTCCCACCATGTGTCGGCGTCATCCACTGCCAGATGAACCGTCACGCCATGTGGCTTGTCGGCCGACATGCCAAACTCCGGGAAAAGGTCCCACATCATGACATCCGAACCATTGATGCGGATGTGTGCATGCATCAGCCGCTTGCCGTCTTCGGCCTCCTTGCGGCTTACTTCTTCGGCACCGAACGCCTTTTTGTAGAATTCGATCGCCTTCTTGGCACCGTCGATGGTCAAGCAAGGGACTATCCCGTTCAACGCGGTCATTTCAATCTCCCGACGTTCTTCTTCGTGCATCCTAGCAGCGAGCGACGGCTTGACGATGGTCAACCGCCGATGCAGATTGAAGTTCAAGTATATACTTGAATGAGAACCTGAATGGCAAGAGCTTCAACCAGGGGCAATGTGTTCGCTGCCATTGCCGACCCGACGCGACGGCGCCTGCTTGAGCGTATGGGAAACAGGGAGCGGTCGGTTGCGGAACTGACCGCTGAAGTCGATGCGACACTGGCCAATGTCTCGCTGCATCTGCAGGTCTTGGACCGCGCCGGCCTGGTGCGACGGCGCGTGGCTGGACGCCAGCGCCTCTACCGGCTGAACCCTGCGCCCCTGGCAACAGTTACCGACTGGGTCGCGCAGCTCTCGACCTTCTGGAGCGACAAGCTCGATGGGCTAACCGAACTGGCGCAGAAACTCGATGCTGAAGCCGATCGATCTGATATTTGAGCGCGATATCCGCGCTTCGCTTGCTACGGTGTGGGCCTGCCTCACCGACCCGAAGCTCATCGCGCAATGGTTCTTTGCCGTCGATTTCAAACCGCTCGTCGGCCATCGTTTTCGCATCAGCGGCGAAGCCGTACCAGGCTGGCGCGGCTGGACCGAAGTCGAGGTGCTGGAAATCGTGGCGCCGACCCACATGGCCTGGTCGTTCGACTGCGCTGACAAGGCGCCGGCCGGCCGCGTCGTCTTCTCGCTACAGCAGCACGTGGGCTTCGTGCGGCTGGTGTTGACCCACAATGGGCAAGTACCCGCGACGACGCTGCGTCTGCTCGGTGCCGGCTGGGAGGAATACACGGGAAATTTGCGGACGCTTGCCGAGACGCTTTGACCAGGCAGAACTTTTGGAAAACAAGGGCTTCGCCGCAGTGCGATACCGTGCCGTAGTGACGCGCGCAGAAAACCCGCCTTGACATTCGTCGCTCATCTGCTGACTTCCTTCTCCCCGAAGGAGACAAAGCCATGCCAGAACCCCGACGGTCGACCATCGACGCCGGAGAAGTCGAGCGCTTTTCAGCCCTTGCAGCCGAATGGTGGAACCCGAACGGAAAGTTCCGTCCGCTGCACAAGTTCAACCCGGTACGGTTGGCCTATATTCGCGACCAGATCGCCACTCGTTTCGGCCGCGACCCCCGTGCGGCGCAGCCCTTCGAAGGCTTGCGCATTCTCGACATCGGCTGCGGCGGCGGTCTGTTGTGCGAACCGATGGCCCGTCTGGGCGCCGAGGTCGTCGGCGCCGACGCTTCCAGCACCAACATCGAAGTGGCAAAGCTTCATGCGGCCGAAGCCGGGGTCACCGTCGACTATCGCGCCACCACGGCCGAGGATCTGGCCGCCGCCGGCGAGAAATTCGACGTCGTGCTCAACATGGAAGTGGTCGAGCATGTCGCCGACATCGACCTGTTCGTCGGCAAGTGCGGCGAGATGGTGAAACCCGGCGGCATCATGTTCGTCGCCACCATCAACCGCACCCTGAAGGCGCTGGGGCTGGCCATTATCGGCGCCGAATATGTGCTGCGCTGGCTGCCGCGCGGTACCCACAAATTCGGCAAGCTGGTACGGCCGGAAGAACTGGAGCGCGCGCTGACCGGTGCCGGCCTTGCCGTCACCGACCGCTCCGGTGTCATCTACAACCCGTTGGCCGACCGCTGGCAGCGCTCCAAGGACATGGACGTCAACTACATGGTGCTCGCCGAAAAGGCCGCCTGAACAGGATTGCTCAGGCCTTCTGCCGCTGCGCCCTGGTGGTGATGAAGACGCCGATCACGATGATGGCGGCGCCCGCCCAGGTCAGCCACTGATAGTGCTCCCCGAGGAACAGCGTGCCCGAAATCAGCGCGATGGCCGCGCCGACATATCCGATCTGGCTGAGATAGACCGGCCCGCCGACGGCCTGGAGGCGGAAGTAGAAGGCAAACATCGCCGCTCCGATGATGACCTGTGCCAGCACCAGCCACGGCACATGGGCAAGCGTACCGAACGAGCCCGCCTGCCCGCCAATGAGCAGGCCGCCAAACAACATCGCAGCGGCCGCGAGGTGACTGCCGACGGCGAGTTCGATCGCGTCGGTGCCTGTCGGCCAGTCGATGGTACGATAGATGTTGCCAGCCGCGAGGAAGACGGGAATGAGCAGGCCGACAAGGACCCAGAACAGGTCGGCCGGCTGACCGGCCTCGCCCCGGGTGAGTGCCACGACCAGCGCGCCAGCAAACCCAACCACGATGCCCGCGATACCAAGCAGGTTGGGTCGACGCACGCCGAACAGGATCGACAGCGTCAACGTCACCACGGGCGAAAGCGTGAACATGATGCCGGTGTAGCCGGCACCGAGATGGGGAATGGCCGAGAAGATCAGGAAGTTCGGGATGGCGAAGGAGATCGCCGCCGCAATGACGTAGTAGCGCAGCTTGTGGCCAGTCATCACCAGACGGTGGCGCCTGTAGAAAAGGACGAGCAAAAGCACGCCGCCGATGCCGAACGAGGTCATGAATGCCCATAACATCGGCGACACGGCATTGGCCGTCGCCAGCTTGCCGAGAGGCAATGTCAGGCCCAGCAGGGCGCCTGTGATCAGCAGCAGGCCAAAGGCCGAATCCCAGACCGATTTCATGGAAGCGCCCGCGCGATTCTCTTGAGCCAACGATGACATAACTGCGGTATCCTTTACGAATTCAGGCAACGCGCCTCTGCTCGGTCCGAGCCGCCTGACGTTGGATGAATGTTTCGAATGTCTCGCCAAAGGTGGCGAGGAACTTGCGCGTCCGTTCGTCCACCAAGGCGCCGTCGGCGTCGAACAGTGCACCGGTATTGCCGATATAGGCTTCCGGTTGACCAAGCACCGCCATGTCCAGCGAGGCGAGCGACTGTCTGAGGTGATGGTTGGCGCCAAAACCGCCGACCGCACCCACCGACGTCGAGATCACCGCTGCCGGCTTGCCGATCAGCACGCCCTGCCCGTAGGGCCGCGCGCAGATGTCGATGGCGTTCTTCAGCACACCGGGCACCGAACGCACATATTCAGCGGTGACGAAAAGCACGGCATCGGCAGACGAAACGCGACGGCGGAGAGCCTGCCAGTCGGCGGGCGGGTTCGCCTCAAGGTCCTCGTTGAAATAGGACACCGCGCCGATATCAATGAAATCGAGAACGAGAGATGGCGTCAGCTCCGCCAACGCCTTCGCCACCTTACGGCTGAACGATTCCTGGCGCAGACTGCCGACGAGTACGGCCACTTTGGTCATTTTGTATCCTTCCACGCGAGGCCACTTGGCGGCCGCTGATCGATGGCATATCATTTAATAGAAAGAATCTTAGTGTCAAGATACTTTACGGTGAGCTAGATGGATCGTGCAGCGAACGCGGTGGCGCAATGGCAAAAGGAGAGGCCGGATCTCGACGTCAGGCCGATGGCGGTATTTGGCCGCCTCAGCTATGCGGCCTTCGTTGTCGCGCGCGACAAGCTGAACCCGCTCTTCGCCCGGTTCGGCCTGCAATCCGGCGAATTCGACGTGCTGGCGACCTTACGGCGTTCTGGTGCGCCCTTTGCCCTGACGCCGACGGAACTCTACGAAGCGACGATGGTGACGTCGGGCGCCATGACCAATCGGCTCGACCGGCTGGAAAAGGCCGGATTGATCGCGCGCGGTCCGCACCCGCAGGATCGCCGTGGCGTCATCGTGCAACTGACGGAAAAGGGCCGGACATTGATCGACGAGGCGGTGACCGCCCATGTCGAAAACGAACACCAGGTCCTTTCCGTGCTGACGAGCGAAGAACAGGACCGGCTGGCCGGCCTGCTCGAAAAGCTGATCAGGGGACTGGATGGAAAGGGCTGAACAGCGACCAGGAATTACCGGCCGCGAGTCGGCTAGCAGTTCAGTTGCGATCGTCTGGGAATGCCGGTATCGGCAAGAATTCGACGCCGTCCTCTGCCAGGCTCTTGGCCTCGTCGAGCGTCGCCTCGCCGTAGATGCCGCGCGGGTCGGCTTCACCGAAATGGATCTTGCGCGCTTCCTCGGCGAACTTGTCGCCGACATAGTCGGAATTTTCGCGCATCTTGTCGGCCAGCGCCTTCAGTTGCGCCATCGCCTGGCGCTGCTGGTCGCCCATGGCAAGCCCGATCTTTTCCTGCTTGCGGCTGGTCGACACGGCGGGCGCCATCAGCGCCTTTTCCACCCTGTGCGAACCGCAGACCGGGCATTCGACGAAACCGCGCTTCTTCTGCTTGTCGAAATCGTCGTTGGAGCGAAACCAGCCTTCGAAATCATGCTCACGCTCACATATCAGCGAGAAGCGGATCAAGATGCGGCTCCCCTCAGCGAGGCCGGTTCGCCATCGAAACGACGCAGCGAGAATTCGCGCGCATTCTTCAGATTGGGTATCTTGGCGCGGGCGGCCACAGATTGCGCCGGATCGATTTCGGCCACGATCACCGAGGGCTCGTCATGGGCTGCCTCGGCCAGAATGCGGCCCCAAGGGTCGACGATCAGCGAATGGCCATAGGTCTCGCGACCATCCTCATGCAGCCCGCCCTGGGCGGCGGCTATGACGAAGGCGCCGTTCTCAATGGCTCGTGCCCTCAGCAACACATGCCAATGCGCCTCGCCGGTCTGACGGGTGAAGGCCGCCGGAACCGAAAGGACCGCGGCACCAGCCAGCGCCTCGGTGCGGAAAAGCTGCGGGAAGCGCAGGTCGTAGCAGATGGCGAAGCCGAGCTTCAGGCCAGCAAGATCGACAACGGCGGCATCGGTTCCCGGCTCATAGGCGGCGGATTCGCGCCAGCTCTCGCCATTGTCGAGATCGACGTCGAACATGTGGATCTTGTCATAGGAAGCGAGCGTCGTTCCGTCCGGAGCGATCAACAGCGCGCGGTTGGCGAGCTTGCCATCGTCCCGCAGAATGGCGGTCGAGCCGATGTGAAAATGGATGCCGAGTTCCCGCGCCAGCTGCCGCGCTTTGGCGACGACGACGTCCTTGTCCTCGCTGGTGAAAACGGTTCGCTTGGCGTCCTTGTCACGCACCAGCGCGCCGGTCATCTCGGGGGTCTGCACATAGCTCGCGCCCATGGCCACGGCCTCACGAACCAGCTGCTCCATGTCGGCGGCGTTACGTTCCGGGCTGGTGCCCGACCGCATCTGAATGGCGGCGGCCTTGAAAACACCCATGGTCTCGTCCTCGCTTTCGATAATTCCGAGCGCTCAGCGCGGCGCGGTGCCGGCGATCAGGGCATCGAGCCGGCCGGCAGCTTCCAGCGCATGCAGATCATCGCAGCCGCCGACATGCACGTCACCCACAAAAATCTGCGGGAAAGTGGCACGGCCGTTGGCTCGCTGGATCATTTCCTGGCGCAGATCCGGCGAGAACGAGGCATCATGTTCGGTATAGGCAACGCCCTTCTTGTCGAGCAGGCGTTTGGCGGCCGCGCAATAGCCGCACATCATGCGCGTATAAATCGTCACGTCGACCATGGGTCAACAATCCTGTCTTGTCATGAAATCTATATAGTCTCGGACTCGTCGGGCCGAAAGTCCCCCGGCAGAACCCGCGCGAAGGTTAGTACGTCGACCGCGGCGGCACCGCCTCTTTTCAGCGCCTTGGCGACAGCGCGCGCAGTCGCTCCGGTCGTATAGACGTCGTCGACCACGAGCATGCGGCGCCCTGCTATATCGATTTCCGCCTCGGCCGGCACGCGAAAGGCTGCCCGTACATTGTCCTCGCGCTGGCTTCGCTCCAGGCCAACCTGCTGGCGTGTCATCTTCACGCGCCGCACCGCCTGGGGCGCGAAACGCCGGCCCGACTGCGCAGCCAGGGCGCGACCGAGTTCGGCCGATTGGTTGAACTGGCGACGAAAGAAGCGGCGCCAGTGCAGCGGCACCGGAACGATGGCATCCGCCTCGGCTATCAGTTCGGCGCCGGCCCGCATCATCCAGCGCGCCATCCATGGTGCGAGGTCGGTCCGGTCATGATATTTCAGCGCCTGCACCATTTGCCTGGCAACGCCCGAATAGGCGGCGGCCGCGCGGGCTCGCTCGAAGGGCGGTGGATCGGCGATGGCCTCGGCGGACAGAAAGCCCTCGCCCATGTCGTGCGTGAAGGGCGTGCCCATGACCGGGCACCAGGGCCGCTCGAGCAACCTGAGCTTCGGCCAGCAATCGCCGCATAGAACCCCTGGCTGCGAGACGTGGCGTCGACAACCGGCGCAGACCGGGGGAAACAAGATCCGCGCCGGCCATTGCAACGCCGTTTGGGTTAGGCCCTTGATATCAGCCATCGGATCGGCCACGTGATTGCCTGCAGTCGCAGCATAGCAGAAGCAGGACCCGTCGTTGCAGCCCTTGTTCGATACAGCTCTTTGGCTGACACACAAACGCCGGGCACTCGCCCGACCGACCGCGGGTGCCGACTTCCTCATGCGGCGCATTGCCGACGATCTTGCCGATCGGCTGGCCGCCGTCGAACGCCAGTTCGCCCGCGGAGCGACGCTGTTCTGCCAGACTGCACACGCAACCCACGCCCTCACCGCAAGCGGCAAAGTCGCCGAAATCGTCCGCGTCGAAGCGGACCCCGCGTTTCTAGCCGGCGAGGAAGGGATAGTGGCCACGGCCGAAACCGTGCCGTTCGAGCCCGACAGCCTCGATCTGGCGGTTTCACTGCTCGCGTTGCAATCGACGAACGATATCCCCGGCATGCTGGCGCAGATCCGCCGCGCACTGAAGCCGGACGGGCTCTTCCTCGGCGCGATGGCCGGTGCCGGGACGCTGGCCGAATTGCGCGAAAGCCTGCTTGCCGCCGAAACCGAACTCCATGGCGGCGCCAGCCCGCGCGTCATTCCGTTCGCCGATGTGCGTGACGCCGGTGCGCTGCTGCAGCGGGCAGGTCTCGCCTTGCCCGTCACAGACATCGAGACGATAACGGTGCGTTATGACACGCCGTTCGGCCTGATGCGGGATCTGAGGGCTATGGGGGAAACGAACTTCCTGGTCGACCGCAGCCGGCGACCGGCAAGCCGGGCAATGTTGGCGCGCGCCGCCGAAATTTACGCCGAACGGTTTTCCGACGGCGACGGCCGCGTCAGGGCAAGTTTTTCCATCGTTTGGCTGTCGGGTTGGGCGCCGGACGCATCGCAGCAAAAGCCGCTCAGGCCCGGCTCGGCCGCTGTCTCTCTGGCCAAGATCCTGGAAGACGGCGATAAAAGCTAGATAAGCCGGTCAGTTACCATTACCCAGCGCCTGGACAAGCTTGCTGTTGTTGTCGCTGAAGAGGTATTTCAGCGCATCAGCAGCACTGCCGAAGCCCAGGATGATGGCGGCAGCCATCAGAGAGGCAACCAGCGCATATTCGATGGCCGTCGCCCCCGTGTCGTTTCTCAGAAATCGCCGCAACAATGCCATGGTAGCCTTTCCCCTGCGAAAGAACCTTAGCGTTCACTGATTTACAAAGGTTAACGAGGCAGGCTTAACGGCCGGTGAATTTGTGTTTGGCCGCCTAGCACGCGCCGGTCAGGCTGCCGTCGCGATGGATGATGCAGACGGCATCCGGCGTCGCCTGCAACACGCTGCGCCGGATGGTGTAGGTGTTCTGCTTGCCGATCGAACCGGTGCTCATCATGTCGATCCCAGCCGGCGGAAAATCGCTGGCAAAACGCTGTTCGATGCGACTGTCGAGATAGGAAGCGCCGAGGAGCGAAAGCGCGACGGCGGCCGATCCGAACAGGAGCGTGATCCGCAGAAGCCCGCCACCCGCGGCCACGAGCGGTCGGCGTGGCCGTATGCTGTCCCAATCCTGGTCGAGGCTCATGCGACGGCTCCCCAAGCACGGCAATCGTTTTGCCGCAGCCATCGTTCAATCTTTCACGACTGGATAAATCTTCTGTTAACGCTAATCGGGAGCTGTCAGAGCAGATCGATCAGGAACGGGATCAACGGCGCGTCGGCCGGTGGCATCGGATAGTCACGCATCTGGCGTGGACGCACCCATTTCAGTGCCTGCGCCTCCTTCGGCTCCGGCGTACCCCAGAAACGCCGACAGACATAAAGCGGCATCAGCAGGTGGAAGTCGTCGTAGCTATGGCTGGCGAAGGTCAGCGGCGCCAGGCAGGCCGTCTTGGTCTCGATGCCAAGTTCCTCGTGCAACTCGCGCACCAAACATTCTTCCGGCGTCTCGCCCGGCTCGACCTTGCCGCCAGGAAACTCCCACATGCCGGCAAGTTGCTTGCCTTCAGGACGCTGCGCGATCAGCACGCGACCGTCGGCGTCGACCAGCGCGCAAGCGACGACCAGAAGCAGACGTTTTCCTTTCGACGGTTCGGCCTTCATGTGGAAGGCAACCGTCGATAGTGATAGCGATAGACTTCTTCAAAACCCAACGACGCATAGAGCGACAGCGCCGGCGCGTTGTCGGCCTCGACCTGCAGCCAGGCTTCGCGCGCGCCGCGCAAGCGGGCCCATTTGAGCGCCGACAGGATCAGTTGGCGGCCGTGGCCCTGACGCCGGACAGACTTGTCTGTGGCGATATCGAACAGCCCGGCCAGATCGCCGTCATGCACACAGATCAGCGTTGCCAGGGCTTCGTCGCCGCGTTCCGAGGCGAACAGCCCCGCCTCCGGCTGGATTGCGCCAATGATCTCCGACAGGCCGGGCCTCAACAGCGGATCCGCATCGTGTACCTTGAGCGCCGCGGATACGAAACGGCCGATGTCCTTCAGCGGAATCTGATCGATGACGTTTTCGACCGAGGCCTTGGTCAGCGGCATGCGCATGACCATGGATTCGTCGAAACGCGACCACCCTTCGGCGTCGAGATGGCGCGAAAGCGCGGCACCGGCGAGCGGCGACATGCGGAAGGTGAGCGGCCGGCCATAGGCTTCGAAACGACGGCCGGCGCGCGCGATACGCTCTGCCAGGTGATGAACGTCGCCGGGATCGAGCGGATTGATGGAATTGAGCCGCTTCGCCGGATGGCCTGCCGTCAGCCGCACCACCCAGGTTCCATCGTAATGCACGGCCGCCGCCGGCCAGGCACGAAAGCCCGCCGCCTCATAGCGGCGCACCTTGGCCAGAACCGTCGCAGGATGTATCGGATTCAAACGGCTAGCTCCGATAGTCGCCATTGATCGCGACATATTCCTTGGTGAGATCGCACGTCCAGACGGTGGCCTTGCCACGGCCAATGCCGAGATCGGCACGAATGACGATGCTGTCCCGCTTCATATAGGTCGACGTCGCCTGTTCCGAATAGGCAGGGTCGCGCTCACCATCGACGGCGAGACGATTGTCACCGAACCAGATCGACAGACGGTCGCGATCGGCCGGCTCGCCGGCCTTGCCGACAGCCATCACCACCCGGCCCCAATTGGCATCCTCGCCCGCGACCGCGGTCTTGACCAATGGCGAATTGGCGATCGACAGCGCGACGCGCTTGGCCGAACGTGCCGATTTGGCGCCGGTCACGGTCACCTCGATCTGCTTGCGGGCGCCTTCGCCGTCGCGCACCACCTGCAGCGCCAATTGCTTCAGCATCTTGTTGAGCGCGCGGCGGAACACGCCAAGGCGGGTATCCTTGGCATCGGCGATCACCGGCGCGCCGCGCTTGGCAGCCGCACCGGTCGCGAAAAGCAGCAGCGTATCGCTTGTCGACGTGTCGCTGTCGACCGTGACGGCGTTGAAGGTCTTGGCCGTGCCTTTTGAGAGAAGTTCCTGCAACACCGGCGCCGCAATCGGCGCATCGGTGGCAACGAAGGAGAGCATGGTCGCCATATCGGGCGCGATCATGCCGGCGCCCTTGGCGATGCCGTTCAGCGTCACATCGGTATCGCCCAGCTTGACGGTGGCCGTCACCACCTTCGGGAAGGTGTCGGTGGTCATGATGGCCTTGGCCGCCTCGGTCCACTGGTCGGGCCTGGCATCCTTGACCATACCGGCCAGGAGATGGCTGTATTTGCCCGGGTCGAGCGGCTCCCCGATGACACCGGTGGACGCCAGGAATATCTCGTCGGAGGCGCAGCCAGCGGCCTTGGCTGCCGCCTGCGCCGTCGTCGACGTCGTCTCCCGGCCCTTCTTGCCGGTGAAGGCATTGGCGTTGCCGGAATTGACGACCAGCACGCGCGCCTTGCCCTGGCCGAGATTCTGCCGGCACAGATCGACCGGCGCCGACGGGCATTTCGAGCGGGTGAACACGCCGGCGACGGTAGTGCCCGGATCGAACACCATCGCAAGGAGGTCGGTTCGGTTCTTGTATTTGATACCCGCTTCGGCCGTGGCGATGCGCACGCCCTCGACAGCCGGCATCTTGGGATATTTCTTCGGAGCGAGCGGGGAAACGGTTGTGGACATGAAAAACCTCTGCGACCCAGGCAAGCGGTGAAAGCATGGACCGTTTGCCCGATAGCACGAGGCTTCGCAAGGCGTTTTCGCCTCGTCTCAACGAGCCGCGGGGTTGATGAAACCGCTGAACACGCGCTGC
Organism: Mesorhizobium terrae; assembly: GCF_008727715.1. Lineage (GTDB taxonomy): Bacteria > Pseudomonadota > Alphaproteobacteria > Rhizobiales > Rhizobiaceae > Mesorhizobium > Mesorhizobium terrae. The sequence goes on along the minus strand of NZ_CP044218.1, from coordinate 2,463,968 downwards.
ACGGTCGGGATCAATCCCCATATCATGGCGCCAACCATCATCGGCGCGATCACCAGAGTGCGCTGCCAGATCGCCCAGTGCTCGGTCAGCGGCCCAAGAAGATAAAGGATCGTGGTGATCAGCGGGTACACCCCGATCAACACCATCAGAGCGAAACGCGGACGCGAAAAACGGGGCCGGGCGGCGGGAGCCTGCGAGGGGGCGGACGTGGCAGTCATAGCAATCTCCATAAGAACGATACGTTTCGTTGCATATATAGAACGAGCCGTTTCGTTTCGTCAAGGGATGATGTATAGTCGCCAGGCGAACTTCGAGACCCTTGGGCAAAATTGAACGCGACAGAAGAAAAGGCGCGCCGGTCGATCGGCGCCAGACGCAACCCCGCCAGCGCCGAGGCCATCCTCGACGCGGCGGAGGCCGTACTGCATGAAGCCGGTTATTCCGGCTTTTCCATCGAAGCCGTGGCACGCAGGGCCCGCGCCGGTAAGCCGACCATCTATCGCTGGTGGCCGAGCAAGGCAGCCCTGCTGATCGAGGTCTATCAGCGTCAGAAGCGCGACATCGTTTATGCCGACACCGGCAACATCGAGGAGGACCTGTTCCAGTTCCTCCGCAGTTTATTTGGATCGTGGCGCGATACGCCTGCCGGCAACATCTTCCGCTCGCTGATTGCCGAGGCACAGTTCGACGCCGCCGCCGCCGAAGCGTTGGCCGACTATGCGCGCGGCCGGCGTGCCTACACCGGCAAGTTGGTCGAACGTGCCATCGATCGAGGCGAGGTCGCCCGCGGCGTAGACCCCAGCCAGATAGCCGACATGGTCTCGTCCTATGCCTGGACCCACCTGCTGACTGGCCGGCTGGATGAGAGCGAGGACAAATTGCGGGCCGCCGTCGGCGCCATCGTCAACGGCATCAAGGTCTAGGAACCTTATGCTCGGGAAGGAGCCGGCATAAAATGGAAAGGGAGCGATACCTGTGAAGGTACCGCTCCCATCGACTACAAAGCGTCTGGCTACCTAAAGAGGTAGATCGAAGCTTACTTGGCGCCGCCTTCGGCTGCCTCGACGGCCTTGCGCAGGTTTTCATCCGGAATGTCGACCTTGGCGCTCTTGCGGGCTTCCTTGACCAGCGCGAAATATTTGTCGCGAACGACCGCCGAACGGGCCTGGTCCTTGACCTGGTCGAAAGCCGGGGGTTGCTGCTGGCGCTTGTCCTCCACCTTGATGACATGCCAGCCGAACTGGGTCTGCACAGGCTCCTTGGTGTAGGCGCCGACCTCAAGCGCGAATGCCGCCTTCTCGAACTCCGGCACCATCTGGCCAGGGCCGAAGAAACCGAGATCGCCGCCGCTGGTCTTGCCGCTCGGATCGTTGGTGTTCTCGCTCGCCAGTTTCTGGAAATCGGCGCCGCCTTCCAGCTTCTTGATGATCGCCTCGGCTTCTTCCTTGGTCTTCACGAGAATGTGACGGGCGTGGACCTCGTTCACCGGCGGCTGCGCGGCGATTTCCTTGTCGTAGCGTGCGCGAATGTCGGCGTCGGTGATCTTGCCGACCACTTCCTTTTCGACCATCTCGCCATGCAGGGCGCGCTGCTGCAGGAAGGCTGCGCGACGCTGGAAATCGGGATCCTTGTCGAGCCCGTCGGCGACGGCCTTCGCGGCAAGAACCTTGATCTCGATGGCCGCGGAAAGGGCGGCGGCGCGGCGCTGTTCCGGCGGAAGCTGCGCGAATTGCTTCGACAATTCACCTTCGGCGAGCGTCAAATCCGCTTCAGTGATCGGCTTGCCGTCAACCGTGGCAACGACTGCGTTCGGATCGACCGGAGCAGCAGCCGGAGTTGCGGCGGCATCGGCCGGCTGGGCCGGCTGGGCCGGCTGAGTTTCCTGGGCGGCCAGAGGCGAAAGCGACAAAGCCGACAGGCCGACGGCCAAACCTAGGCTGGCGAGCGACGCACGGCGAAACAATAAGGACATACGAAAGAGCTCCGATGGGGACGTTGAGGTCTTTTGATCAGCCGGAATGTGGCGGAATTTGGCGTTCTGCGGGTCGATAACGCAGCGTTGACATCGATTGTGCCCCCTCTTATCTGTCCAACGACTTTGCGTCCAGAACCGTTTTCCGGGCGCTTTTTGGTGTTTCTCTGTTCGGGCGGGTTCGTCGGATGCCTGCCGCATCCGTCCCCGGACCCAGGATTGCAAGCGAAAGGACCATTGAATGGTCAGTCTCGGCGGCTTCGCCCGTAAGATTTTCGGTTCCTCCAACGACCGCCGCGTCAAGTCGACCAGGCCTCGCGTCGAGGCCATAAACGCCATGGAAAACGAGATGCGGGCGCTCTCGGATGCCGAACTAACCGCCCGCACCGAAAAATTCCGCCAGGATATCGCCAATGGCGCGACGCTGGACGACCTGCTCATTCCGGCATTCGCCACCGTTCGCGAAGCGGCCAGACGCGTGTTGGGGCTGCGGCCATTCGACGTGCAGCTGATCGGCGGCATGGTCCTGCACAATGGCGGCATTGCCGAAATGCGTACGGGCGAAGGCAAGACGCTGGTCGCCACCCTGCCGGTCTATCTCAACGCGCTCGCTGGCAAGGGTGTCCATGTCGTCACCGTCAACGACTACCTCGCCACCCGCGACGCCGAATGGATGGGCCGCGTCTATAAGTTCCTCGGCCTCACTGTCGGCATCATCGTGCACGGTCTCTCCGACGAGCAGCGTCATGAGGCCTATGCCTGCGACGTCACCTACGCCACCAACAACGAGCTCGGCTTCGATTACCTGCGCGACAACATGAAGTATGAGCGCGCGCAGATGGTGCAGCGCGGCCACAACTACGCGATCGTCGACGAGGTGGACTCGATCCTGGTCGATGAGGCACGCACGCCGCTGATCATCTCCGGTCCGCTCGAGGACCGTTCGGATATGTACAACACCGTCGATGCCTTCATCGTGAAGCTTCAGCCCGCCGACTACGAGGTGGACGAAAAGCAGAAGACCGCGATCTTCACCGAGGAAGGCACGGAAAATGTGGAGAACATGCTGCGCGGTGCCGACCTTCTGAAGGGCGACTCGCTCTACGACGTGGAAAACGTCGCCATGGTCCACCACGTCAACAACGCGCTGAAGGCACATCGCCTGTTCCAGCGCGACAAGGACTACATCGTGCGCAACGGCGAAATCGTCATCATCGACGAATTCACCGGCCGCATGATGCCCGGCCGCCGCTATTCGGAAGGCCTGCACCAGGCGCTCGAGGCCAAGGAGCATGTGCAGATTCAGCCGGAGAACCAGACACTGGCGTCCGTCACCTTCCAGAACTACTTCCGCATGTACAAGAAGCTGGCCGGCATGACCGGCACGGCGCTGACCGAGGCCGAGGAATTCGGCAACATCTACAATCTCGAAGTCACCGAGATTCCGACCAATCTTCCGGTCAGCCGCCTCGACGAGGACGACGAGGTCTATCGGACCGTCGAGGAGAAGTACAAGGCGATCGTCAAGGAGATCCGCGAAGCCAATGCCAAGGGCCAGCCCACACTGGTCGGCACGACTTCGATCGAAAAGTCGGAACAGCTGGCTGAACGCCTGCGCCAGGACGGCTTCAAGGATTTCGAGGTGCTGAACGCCCGTCACCATGAACGGGAAGCGGCCATCGTTGCCCAGGCCGGCAAGCCCGGCGCCATCACCATCGCCACCAACATGGCCGGCCGCGGCACCGACATTCAGCTCGGCGGCAACGCCGAGATGCGCATTGCCGAGGAATTGGTCGACATGCCGGCAGGCGCCGAGCGCGAGGCGCGGGAAAACGCCATCCGCGAGGATGTGAAGAAGCTGAAGGAAAAGGCGCTGGCCGCCGGCGGCCTCTACGTGCTTGCCACCGAGCGCCATGAAAGCCGCCGCATCGACAACCAGCTGCGCGGTCGTTCGGGACGCCAGGGCGATCCCGGCCGATCCAAGTTCTTCCTGTCGCTGCAGGACGACCTGATGCGCATCTTCGGTTCCGAGCGCATGGATGGCATGCTGCAGAAGCTCGGCCTCAAGGAAGACGAGGCCATCATCCACCCCTGGATCAACAAGGCACTGGAGAAGGCGCAGAAGAAGGTCGAGGCGCGCAACTTCGACATTCGCAAGAACCTTCTGAAATATGACGACGTCTCCAACGACCAGCGCAAGGTCGTGTTCGAGCAGCGCATCGCGTTGATGGACGGCGAAAGCCTGTCCGAGACGGTCTCTGAAATGCGCAACGATGTCATTGACGAGATCGTCGCCAAGGGCATTCCCGAAAACGCCTATTCCGAACAGTGGGATGTCGCGGGCCTGAAGGCCGAGGTGCAGCAATACCTCAATCTCGACCTGCCGATCGAGGATTGGGCAAAGGAAGAGGGTATTGCCGAAGACGATATCCGCGAGCGCATCACCAAAGCCGCCGACGAAGCGGCCGAAGAGCGCGCCGGGCGCTTTGGCCCGGACGTGACCGCCTATGTGGAACGCTCGGTCGTGCTGCAGACGCTCGACCATCTCTGGCGCGAACACATCGTCAATCTCGACCATTTGCGTTCCGTTGTCGGCTTCCGCGGCTATGCGCAGCGCGATCCGCTCAACGAGTACAAGAGCGAGGCCTTCGAGCTGTTCCAGGCCATGCTCGGCAATCTCCGCCAGGCGGTGACCGCGCAGCTCATGCGCGTCGAACTGGTCCGCGAGGCGGCCGATGCCCCCATGCCGGAAGCACCGGAAATGTTCGGTCAGCACTTTGATGCCACCACCGGCGAGAACGATTTCGGCGAAGGCGGCGATGTTGCCGTTCTGGAAGATATCCGCGTGGTGCCCCCCGAGCAGCGTGACCCGAAAAACCCGTCAACCTGGGGCAAGGTGGGTCGCAACGAAGCCTGCCCCTGCGGTTCCGGCAAGAAGTTCAAGCACTGCCACGGTGCCTTCGGCTAAATAGCCGGCGCCGCGGTTGTTGCGAGCACCCAGAGACCTTACTGACGCTTCGGCGATTCAAGCCGGAGCGTGAACATCGTGCCCGCGATCCCGTCGGCGAGCTTGGGCTCGAAGGCGAGCGGCATGCAATGTTGAACAGCATCCGTCGCTGCCTGCACGAGCTGTTTGCGTTTGTCGGCTTCGCCATCGACCTGGATGTTGGTTGGCCGGGGCGGGCCGATCAGGGTACCGTCCCGCTTGAAGCTGAATTGCAGGGTGACCGAGCCCTTGGCATCGGTCGAAGGCGGAACCCAGCAATTCTGCAGGGCTGCCCCCACCTCCGTCATCGTCTTCAGAGGCTCGGCGGCGAAACTGCCCGCCAACGGCGTCAATACGCCGGCGGCCAGCAGAAAACCCAATGTCGTTTTCATCGTATAGCCCTCGATATCGGCAACCTCTTTGCCGACGCATTTCCAATGCGCACCGGGTTCCGATTGTTCCATGCAACCGGATCAGCTTTTTGAGAGCGGCCGCAGAGATTAGCCGCGCGCCCCGGGGCATGGGATTGTCGGCATGCGGCGACAAATGCAACCAAGAATACATCCGTCGCGATCACAGCGCGTCGTGCGACCGCTCATTGGCCAACGCGATCAGGTTCTCCAGTGCAGCGACACCCAGTCGGTTCATGTGCTTGCGCCCCATCGCAATGTCGATGCGCATGGCTATTTCGCCGGCATCCGCACCTTTGAGATCAGCCAGCCGCTCGATGCCGATTTCTTCGAGATAGGCGATCATCTTCGGCCCGATCGAATAGGCTTCGAGCATCGCCTTGCGTTCATTCTCACCGATCATCAAACCCCTCCCGAACCGTTTTTTAAGGTGTAGCGAATAGATAGTCTGTGGTGCCTGAGACTGTTAAGGTTCTGGCACAAAACGGGAGTAGGGTGTGCGCTTTTCCGCGGCCATGACAGCCGAGCGGCTTCTGCCGCAGCGTTTGGCGCTGCGGGCGAGGCCATTTCTCGGCCGGGTCGACGCGATCCTCTTTTCCTCGGACGAACGCGGCGAAGCCGGCCGCATTTCGCTCATCGCTTTCGTCATCCGCGTCATCAGCGCCGTCATCGCCTTTGTCAGCCAGGTCCTGATGGCCCGCTGGATGGGCTCGTTCGAGTACGGCATCCTAGTGCTGGTGTGGACGACCATGATCATCGTCGGCAACCTGTCCTGCCTCGGCTTCCACACATCGGTGATCCGCTTCATCCCGGAATTTCGCGAACACGGCAAGATGGCCGAGTTGCGCGGTATTCTGCTGGCGAGTCGGCTTTTCGTGCTGGTCGCGTCGACCGTGATCGCACTCATCGGTGTGGGCGGTGTCTGGCTCTTCTCGAGCAGGATCGAAAGCTACTATGTGATCCCCTTCGTGCTCGGCATCTTCTGCCTGCCGATGATCGCGATGTCCGATCTGCTGCAAGGAATAGCCCGCGCCAATTCCTGGGCGCTGTCTGCCTTGTCAGCCACCTACATCATCCGTCCATTGGCGATCCTTGCCTGCATGGCGCTTGCCCTGTTGATCGGCATGCCGCCGGACGCTAAGACGGCACTGATCGCCTCGATCGTTGCCACCTATGCGACGACGATTGGCCAACTCGTCAGCATCACCGCACGCACCGACGCTCGCGTTCCGGCAGGCCCGACGGCCATCCATATCCGCGACTGGCTTGTCGTATCGCTGCCGATCTTCCTGGTCGAAAGCTTCTTCTTCCTGCTCACCAACGCCGATGTCTTGATGGTGGGGTTTTACCTGACCCCGGACGACGTCGCCGTCTATTTCGCCACCGTGAAGACGCTGGCGCTCGTTCACTTCGTTTATTTCGCCGTCAAGGCGGGCGTCGCCCAGCGATATGCGCACTACACCCACGGTGAACGGAGCAAGCTTGCCGCCTTCGCCCGTGAAACCGTGTCATGGACGTTCTGGCCCTCGGTGCTGATGGCGCTGGTGGTGCTGTTGCTCGGCAAACCGATGCTCGTGCTGTTCGGGCCGGAGTTCGATGCCGGTTATCCTTTGCTCTTCCTGCTGGTCTTCGGCGTCGTCGCCCGCGCCGCGGTCGGCCCTTGCGAAAGCCTTCTGACGATGAGCGGCAACCAGAACATCTGCGCCGCCGTCTTTGCGCTGACGCTCGCCTTCAACATTTTGCTCAACGTCATCCTGATCCCGCATTTCCATCTTTGGGGCGCAGCACTTGCTACGGCCCTTGCAATGCTGTTCGAGGCGACCGCGCTGTCGTTCACCGTCTGGCGTAAGCTGGGTATCGCCATGGCCATTTTCATCCCTGCCAGAGGAGCCGCCTGATGGCTGCCATCCCGCTGATCGAGGAAACCAGTGGCGGTCCCGCCGGAACGATGATGACCGGTCTGGCGGGTGTCACACCCAATGCCGCGGAGCTGGCCGAGATCGAACTCCTCGCCGCCAACCGCCCGGAGCGTACGCTCGCGATCTATCCTGCATCGGCGGGTTTCGACCTTGTCGAGGAACTCGACTATCTGTGCAATCGCACCATCGAGCCCAACGTCTTCTTCAACCCCCGCTTTCTCGCGCCGGCGATGCCGCGTCTGGAAGATCGGGAAGTGCGGCTGGCTGTCATTCGCGACGGCAACGAACACCGCAGCCGGCTGCGCCTGCTGGTTCCGTTCTCGGTCGAGCGGCCGGGCATTCCGCTCGGCGTCTCCATCATGCGCACCTGGGCCAGCCCGTTTGGCCCGGTCGGCACCCCCCTGGTCGACCGCGACGACCCTGTCGGCGTCATCGAGGATTTCTTCTCGATGCTTTCGCGGCCGCATCTCAAGCTCCCCAAGGTTTTCGCCCTGCCGGACATGCGTCTTGACGGTCCGATGGCGAGCCTCCTGCAAGCGCTAGCTGAGGCGCGCAATCTGCCGCTGGTGACCACCGGCGAAACGTTGCGTCCGGTTCTGCACAGCGAACTGGACGGCGACGCCTATCTCAAGCAGTCGCTGCGAGCGCATCACTATCGCGAATTTCGCCGCCTGAAACGGCGGCTCGCCGAGACGGGCACGCTGGAACACCACGTGGCGCGCGGGCCGGAGGAGATCCGCCATGCGATCGAGAATTTCCTGACGCTGGAGGCTTCCGGCTGGAAAGGGCGTGAGCGCACCGCCATGGCCATCGACCGCTATCGCGCGGCCTTCGCACGCGAAGCCGTACACCGCCTCGCCGAACAGGACATGTGCCGTATTCATTCGCTGACGCTTGACGGCCGTACTATCGCCAGCCTGATCGTCTTCGTCGAGGCCGGGCACGCCTATACCTGGAAAACGGCCTATGACGAGACCCTTGCCGCCTATTCGCCCGGTACGCTGTTGATGATCGAGGTGACCAAGCAGCATCTCGACGATCCAAACATCGTCATGAGCGATTCCTGCGCGGTGCCGGACCATCCGGTGATGAGCCGTCTTTGGTCCGAACGGCGACCGTTCGGCACCTTCGTCATCGGCCTTACCCCAGATGCCGACAGGGCAACCCGACAGGCAGCGTCGCAACTGCACCTCTATCGAGAGACCCGCAACTTCGCGCGGCTGTTGCGAAACCGGGTTCGGAACCTGCTCGGACGCGGTTGACCCGAACCAGACCGGTTTGCGATGGGGTTATGGGCTGGTAGCTCGATGAAAACGAGTTGGCCGTGCGCCTGCGCATCGCTTCCGTGTACGTGGCAAGTACAAACGCGCCACACGCAACAGAGATCAGCATCTACAATCACACTTCATTATATTCTAACTTATTGAAATATTTGACAATTGTAAAACTTGCCATTCCTAAACCCACGCAAGTCGGCTAGGGTGTTGATGCGATTATGTGAAGGCACGTTGCATAGTCGCCGCCCGCTTGCCGCACCCCTACCCCCCACCCCAGGCAAGCGGGCACAGGGTGGATGAACGACGTCACGCGGCCAACCAGCGCCACCATGGGCGCACCTCTCAGGCACTCCGGGTGCAGCCAGCACGACTGTTGATCACCTGAGAAAAACGGGAAAACTTTGGTGCCCCTAGCCGGGATCGAACCAGCACTCCTTGCGGAACTCGATTTTGAGTCGAGCGCGTCTACCAATTCCGCCATAGGGGCCCGGACCGGGCGGTCCAGATGGGCGCGGACTATACGGTCGCGCACCCATTCGTCAACTGGCGCGGCCGCTCCTTTTGCGAAATCATGGACAACGCCCGAGCCAACGGGTGCGGCCTTTCGGTTTCGTGATGCTTCGCGCCATTGTGTGGCCAAGAAATTCTTTCTAGAGCATGCACTGATCAAAAAGGGGGCGGCATGCTTCGCGGACTTTACGATTGGACCTTGTCGCTGGCGGCGCGAAAATCCGCCGAATGGTGGCTGGCCTTCATCGCCTTCGTCGAAAGCTCGGTATTTCTCGTGCCGGCGGACGTGCTCTATCTACCGATGGCATTGTCCAGGCCCGACCGCGCCTATCGTTATGCGCTGATCGCCACCGTGGCCTCGGTGCTGGGCGGAATAGCCGGCTGGTTCATCGGTCACTACGCCTATGAGGCGGTGGCCAAGCCGGTGCTCGAATTCTACGGCAAATATGACGAATTCGAAGCCCTGCGCACCTCGTCCGGCATCGGCTTCATCGTCCTGATGCTGATCACTTCGGGCGCCGCGCACCTGCCGCCGATCAAGGTGGTGACCATCCTGTCCGGCGTCATCGGCGTCAATCTGCTGCTGTTCATCGTGCTGGCCATCGTGGCGCGCGGCGGCCGCTTCCTGTTGCTGGCATGGCTGCTGAGGCGCTACGGCGAACCGATCCGCGACTTCATCGAAAAGCGCCTTGGCCTACTGGCGGGCGCGGCGGCTGCCATTCTCATCCTGCTTTATTTCGCGGCCAAATACGCGCTCTGAACGAAGAGCGCCGACCACAGGAGCGAACCGACATGTCCCAATCCATGACAACACCGACACGCGGACCGATGCTCACCGCCGCGTTCCTGACCGTGGCCATGGCCGCGACCGTCGGCTCGGCACTCGCCTTCCAGTACATAGGCGGCTACATCCCGTGCAAGCTCTGTTACGAGCAGCGCATCCCGTACTACGTCGGCGTCCCGCTGATGTTGCTCGCGGTGCTTGCCGCGGTCTTCAAACTTCCTGCCTGGATCACCCGCGCCTTGCTCGTCGTCGGCGGTCTTCTGATGGTCTACGGTCTCTATCTCGGCATCTACCATTCCGGCGTCGAGTGGGCATGGTGGCCGGGACCGACCGACTGCACCAATGTGGCGGGACCGGTCGATACCGGCGGCAAGGGCGTGCTCGACGTGCTGGACAAGTTCGTGCCGCCGTCCTGCGACAAGGCGGCGCTGCGCATTCTCGGCCTGTCGCTGGCCGGCTGGAACGCCATTGCCAGCGTGATCCTCGCGGCTATTGCTTTCCGCGGGGCTTACAAGCGCGCTTGAATGAAGGGGCCTCAGGGCTCCAGTTCAACATCCCAGTACAGATAATCCATCCAGCTTTCATGCAGATGGTTGGGTGGGAACAGGCGGCCATTGTTGTGGAGGTCGTGCACGGTCGGCTGGAACGGCTTCTGCAGCGGCCACATCTTGGCCTGGGAAGGCATCATGCCGCCCTTGCGCAGATTGCAGGGGGAGCAGGCGGCGACCACATTTTCCCACGTCGTCGCACCGCCGCGATGACGCGGGACCACGTGGTCGAAGGTGAGGTCCTCTGGCGTCCCGCAATACTGGCATTGGAAGCGGTCACGCAGGAATACGTTGAAACGCGTGAAGGCCGGATAGCGGGACGGCTTCACATAGGCCTTCAGGCTGACCACCGAGGGCAGTTTCATCGAGAAATTCGGCGAGGACACCGCGTGCTCGTACTCGGCAACGATGTTGACGCGGTCGAGGAACACCGCCTTGATCGCGTCCTGCCAGGACCAGAGCGAAAGCGGGTAATAGCTGAGCGGACGGTAGTCCGCATTCAGCACCAGTGCGGGAAGCCCATCCGGAGATACGGCAACCGTCACGTTGTTTGCCTCCTTGGTTCTCAAACCGAACGGCGCGGATACTGTAAGCCCGACATGACAGGGATGTGAAGCGGGGAGCCGCATCGAACACCCCCTGAAAAGGCATGATTTTTATGCTTTTTTATGGCTCAGGCAGGCGGAGCGGCATCCCTGCCCTTCAATTCTCTGTAATAGGACCAGAAAAGTCGCGCCGCGACGCCTCGCCACGGTGCCCATGATTCGGCCAGCGCGATGAGTTTTCTCTCCGCTGGACGCGGCTCGATCGACAGCGCGTGACCGACCGCGCTCTGCAGCGCGACATCCTTCGCTGGAAAGATGTCCGGATGGCCGGCGGCGAAAAGCAGGTAACATTCCGCCGTCCACGGACCGATGCCTGGAACCGCGGTGAGCTCGGCAATAGCCTCGCCGGCCTCCAGCGAACACAGATGATAGAGGTCGAGCCCACCCGCGACGGCTTCGGCGATGGCGATCAGCCCGCGCTGTTTCGGCCGCGACAGGCCGGCCTCACGAAACACATCCTCACCGGCGCCGAGAATGGCCTCGGGCGTCAATGGATCGAGCAACCGGGTAAGCCGGCCGAAGATCGCATCGGCGCTGGCACGCGACACCTGCTGCGAGACGATGATGGAGGCAAGGTTTGCGAAACCCGGCTCGGAGAGGCGCAGCGGCACTTCGCCGGCAAATACGCGCACCGGCTCAAGGCGCGGGTCGATGCGGCACAACGCGTCGAGCCCGGCTGCAATGTCGTCGAGGGAGGCGATGCGCTGCATGGTTCCTTGTCCGTGGAGGACGGGCAAGGTAGCAATCCGATTGACGCTTGCAAAACCCGATTGCCGCCCGCCGATGACACTCCTGACATTCCGCTTCGCGCCAAGTCCGAACGGCGAGCTCCATCTCGGCCACGCCTACTCGGCGCTGCTCAACCAGCAGCTGGCCGCCAATGTCGGCGCTCGGTTGCTGCTGCGTATCGAGGACATCGATACAACCCGCTGCACGCCGGAATTCGAAACCGGCATCTATCGCGACCTCGAATGGCTCGGCTTGCGCTGGGAGGAACCTGTGCGGCGGCAATCCGAGCATTTCGATGAATACCGTGCCGCGCTCGACCGGCTGATCGCCGAGGAGCTCGTCTACCCCGCCTTCATGAGCAGGGGCGATATCCGCGCCTTCATCTCGGAACGCGAGCGGCGTGGGCGCGATTGGCCGCGCGATCCCGACGGCGTGCCGATCTATCCGGCGATCGACAAGACCTTGTCGCTCAAAGAGCGCGAGGCACGCATGGCCGAAGGAACACCCTTCGCCTGGCGGCTCGACGTCGCGGCAGCCCTCTCGCGCCTCGACCACGATCTTTCCTGGACGGAATTTGGGGACACGACGCTGTCGGCTGCGAACCGCGTCGAAGCGCGGCCGCAGGATTGGGGTGATATCATCCTCGCACGCCGCGACATCCCGACCAGCTACCATCTTTCCGTCGTGATGGACGACGCACTGCAGGGTGTGACCCATATCGTGCGCGGCATGGACCTGTTCCACGCAACATCCGTGCAGAGGCTCCTGCAGAACGTGCTCGGCCTGCCGCAACCAGGCTATTTCCACCACAAGCTGATACTCGGTCCGGACGGACGCAAACTGTCGAAAAGCCTCAAGGACACCGGTCTGGCTGCGTTGCGTACTGGCGGCACGAGCCCAGAAGAGATCAGGCAGATGATTGGCCTATAGGCCTGGCCCGACAGCAACTTCAATTCGCGTTACTTTAAACGTAAGCCGTTTTCGCTTTGCCGGGCGATCGCCCCGGGCTAGAGCAGCGCCCTTCTCACAAGAAAGTGGACCAGCAACCCATGCACGAATTCAAGCGGTTCATTCCCGCCACCTTCGTCGTGCTGTGGGCAACGGGCTTCATTGGCGCCCGCTACGCCATGCCCTGGGCCGAACCGTTCACTTTTCTCGCTATCCGTTTCGCCATCGCCGCCGCGCTGTTCGCCGTCCTGATCACGGTGCTCAAGGCACGCTGGCCGAACCGCAAGCAGGCCCAGCATGCGATCATCGCCGGTGTTCTCATGCATGGCATCTATCTTGGTGCCGTGTTCTGGGCGATCCATCGCGGCCTGCCCGCTGGCATCTCGGCCCTGATCGTCGGCCTGCAACCGCTGATCACCGCGGTCATGGCCGGCAAGCTGCTGGGTGAGCAAATCAAACCGCGTCACTGGATCGGGCTGGCGGTCGGCTTTGTCGGCGTCATCGTCGTCTTGTGGCCAAAGCTCGGCACATTGGGTGGAGGCGTCACCGCGGCCACTTTGACGGCATCCCTCGTCTCGGTGATCGCCATGAGCGCCGGCACGGTCTGGCAAAAGCGCTTCGCTTCGTCGGGCGACCTCGTCGCCTCGACCTTCTGGCAATATGTCGGCGGAACAGTGGTGATGGTCGTCGCAAGCCTCGCCTTCGAGACCCAGACCTTCACCGTCAACGGCGATTTCATCTTCGCAATGGCCTGGCTGGTGCTCGTGCTTTCAGTCGGCGCCATCTTCCTGTTGATGGTGATGATCCGCGAAGGCGAGATGTCGAAGGTCGCCTCGTTGTTTTATCTGGTGCCCGCGGTGACGGCAGTGATGGCCTGGGTCCTGTTCGGCGAGCAGCTGAACTTCATCCAAATCGTCGGCATGGCGATCACCACCTTCGGCGTCGGATTGGCCACCGCTCAACCGACGCGGGCGCGGGCCTCCAGATAACGGCTGATGGCGGCATTCAATTCACCACCGAGGATGAAGATCACCGAAACGATATAGAGGAAGACGACCGCGATCATGATCGATGCCAGACCGGCATAGGTCGTCACATAGGACGAAAAGTGGTCGAGATAGGTGGCGAAGATCGTTGAACCGACCAGCCAGCCGATCAGCGTGAAGGCGATACCGGGCATGATCGAGACAATGCTCCGCCGCCCCATCGGCAGCCAGATGTGCACGGCAAACAGGGCAAACACGATCACGGCCGAGGCGATGACGAAACGCCACAGCGTGATCGTGCCCATATAAGGACCGATCCAGTCAAAATGCACTTCCGCCAGCCTCGCCAACAGAGGCGCGAAGACCAGAAGCAGACTGATGGCGAGCGAACCTGCCGTGGCAATGAGTACGAAAACAATGCTCTGGGCGCGGCGATAAATCAGCGAGCGTGTCTCGGTCATGCGATAGGCGCGGTTGAGCGACGTCCGCAGCGCCTCGATGCCGTTCGAGGCGAAGAACCCGGCCAGAAGCACGCCGTAAGTCAACAGATCGGTGCGTCGCACGGTCAGAACGTTGATGACTTCGCGCGCGATCGGCTTGGCGATCTGCTCCGGCCAAGTGTCGAACACGAGCGGTACCACGGTTTCCACATAAGCCTGCGCGCCGAGAAAGCTCGCCAGCGTGGTGGCGAAGATCAGGAACGGAAACAGCGCCATCAGCGAGGTGATGGCCAGATGACTGGCCATGGCCCATCCGTCGTCATTGTTGAAATGACCGAGCGCGTCGTAGAGCACACGACGGAAGGCAACGATGGTCCGCAGCAACGACGCTTTCCCTCCGGTTGTTTCCAGGCGGCGAATATGGGAAGTGAATGCGGCATATGGCAAGCCTCGCCGAACCCGACAACCCCGCATCTCCGGCGCCACGGACGATCATCGTCACTGGCGCTTCTTCCGGCATTGGCGCCTATTGCGCTCGAGCGCTGAAGCGCGAGGGTTGGCGCGTGTTCGCTACCGCCCGCAAGGCCGAAGACATAGCCGCACTCGAAGTCGACGGCATCGAAGCCTTCTATCTCGATTATCGGGAGCCGGATTCGATCGCCGCTCTGGTCGAAACAATAAGTGCACGCACCGGCGGCCGTCTGGATGCGCTCTACAACAATGGCGCTCACGCCCAGCCGGGAGCGGTCGAGGATTTGCCGGTAGCAGCGCTCAGAGAACAATTCGAGGCCAATTTTTTCGGCTGGCATGACCTTACCCGCCGCATCGTTCCGCTGATGCGTGCTCAAGGCCACGGCCGCATCGTCCATTGTTCCTCGATCCTCGGCCTGACGCCGTTGCCATTCCGCGGCGCCTACGCTGCGTCCAAACACGCACTTGAAGGCTTGATGTTGTGCCTGCGCCAAGAACTGGAAGGCAGCGGCATCCACGTCTCATTGATCGAGCCGGGCCCGATCGCCTCGAAGATTGCCAGCAACGGCCTGTCCTGGTTTCTCAAGAACATCGACCACGAGAATTCGGCGCATCGCGCAGCCTACCAGGCGCAGCTACAAAGATTGCAAGCCGGTGGCGTCAAATCGCCCTATAAGCTCGGTCCGGAAGCCGTCTACAAAGTTCTCACCCATGCACTTCTGTCGCAACGCCCCCGGCCGCACTATGTGGTAACGGTGCCTGCCAAGATAGGAGTGGTGCTGAAGCGCCTGCTGCCTGCCTCGACACTTTACCGCATCCTCGCAAAGCGCGCTTGAACGAAACGGAAGTTGCAATGGCCACTGTCTTCAACATCCTCGCCATCATCGTCATGATCGCGGTCGTCGCGGTTCTGATCCGCGGGCTGATCAACATGATGCGTGGCGGCTCCGGCGTAACATCGAACAAGCTCATGCAGGCGCGTGTGTTGCTGCAGTTCGTGGCGCTTGTGCTGATCATGGTGGCCGTCTACCTCACCCGAAAGTAGCGGCGCGAGACCGGGAGGACGGCTTGGTCAAGCTCAACAAGATTTATACCCGAACCGGCGATGACGGCACCACCGGCCTTGGCACCGGTGCCAGGCGCCTGAAATCGGACCTTCGCGTCGACGCCTATGGCACGGTGGACGAGGCAAATGCCTGCATCGGCATGGCACGCCAGCACACGATGGTCGCGCATCCGGCGATCGATGCGATGCTCGGTCGCATCCAGAACGACCTGTTCGACCTAGGTGCCGACCTCGCCGTTCCGGACGACGGCAAGCCGCTGGACTATGAGCCGCTGCGTATCGTCGCCTCGCAAGTCGACCGGCTGGAGAAGGACATCGATCTGCTCAACAAGGATTTGCAGCCGCTGAAGTCCTTCGTGCTGAATGGCGGCTCACCGGCCGCGGCAGCACTTCACCTGGCTCGAACGGTGACGCGCCGCGCCGAACGCGTCATGATCGCCCTGGCTCAGGACCCGGCCGAGATCGTCGGCAGCGAAGCGATCAAATACGTCAATCGCCTCTCCGACTTCCTGTTCGTCGCCGCGCGCACGGTCAATGACAACGGAAAGACCGACGTGTTATGGGTGCCGGGCAAAAACCGCTGATTTGAACGTAGCGGATGTGACACCCAAGGGGCGGAAGCCAGCCGCATGTTCATTCCGCTTTACGATTCGAACCACCTGCGTCGCATTCGGCACGCCTATGTGACGATCGGGCTGATCGTTCTGAATGTCGCCGTCTATCTGACGACGCGATTGGCCGGCGACGATTTCGCGGCGGGCGCGGCACTCAGCTACGGCTTCATCCCGTCCATCGTCCATCACACTGCGGAACTGTCGCCGCAATTTGTCGTCATTCCGGCGAACCTCAGCTACGTGACCTATTCCTTTCTGCATGCGGACATTTTTCATCTCGGCGGCAACATGCTGTTCCTGTGGGTGTTCGGCGACAATGTCGAGGATGCCCTCGGTCATGTCCGTTATCTGATCTTTTACATGGCTAGCGCCGTGGGAGGCGCATTTTTCCACGGCTGGGTGGCGCCAGGCTCCGAACAGCCGCTGATCGGCGCCTCCGGCGCGATCGCCGGGGTGGTCGCGGCCTATCTCATCCTCTATCCCCGCGTGAAAGTGTGGGTGCTGGCCTTCGCGCGCATTCCGCTGCGCATCCGCGCCTACATCGTGCTCCTCCTCTGGATCCTGCTGCAGTTCGTCATGTTCGCCATGGGCGGCCAGGATCAGATCTCCTGGGCCTGCCATATTGGCGGCATTGTCACCGGCGCGGTGCTGGTCGTGGTGCTGCGCAGCCGTGGTGTCCCCCTGCTGGACGACGAGGATGATGAAACCGCTACCCCGGTTTCAACTGAAACCGGACAGGTGCCGCCGCCACCTGCAACCGAGACCAAACCCGCGCCCCGCTGGGGCAGGCAATAGGTTTTGCATTCAACCGATTTGGGCATTCTGGCGATATTGACGTTCACGTCACTCACAACTACGGTCCCGCGCGCCTGGGGAAGCCGCGTAAGCCACCGTGCAGGCAACCGAGATTTGGCGGGCGAACTACAGAATTTGCGTCCGAAATGTCGGCATTCGACAACCCTGAGCGGGCCGGTACTGTTATAGCGCCCCGAATGCATCTTGAGAGGTGAGAGACAGATGAAAGTCCTGGTGCCCGTGAAGCGGGTCGTCGATGCGAATGTGAAGGTTCGCGTGAAAGCGGACGGCTCGGGCGTGGAACTCGCCAATGTGAAGATGGCGATGAACCCGTTTGACGAGATCGCCGTCGAAGAGGCGATCCGCCTGAAGGAAGCGGGCAAGGCCGAGGAGATCATCGTGGTCTCGATCGGGCCTGCGCAGGCACAGGAGACGCTGAGGACGGCGTTGGCCATGGGCGCCGATCGCGCGATCCTGGTGAAGTCCGACGAGATGGTGGAGCCACTGGGTGTCGCCAAGGTGCTGAAGGGCGTGGTCGAGGCCGAACAGCCGGGCCTGGTTATCCTTGGCAAGCAGGCGATCGACGACGATTCCAACCAGACCGGCCAGATGCTGGCAGCCCTTCTCGGCTGGGCGCAGGGCACCTTCGCCTCCAAGATCGAGCTGGCCGGCGACAAAGCCAAAATCACCCGTGAGGTCGACGGCGGCCTGCAGACGGTCGAATTGAAGATGCCGGCCATCGTGACTGCGGACTTGCGACTGAATCAGCCGCGCTATGCTTCGCTGCCCAACATCATGAAGGCCAAGAAGAAGCCGCTGGATGAAAAGACCGCTGCCGACTTCGGCGCCGATGTGACACCCAAGCTCAAGGTCATCAAGACCGAGGAGCCGGGCCGCCGCAAGGCGGGCGTCAAGGTCAAGACGGTCGCCGAGCTCGTCGACAAGCTCAAGAACGAAGCCGGCGTGCTCTAAGGCGAAGCGGAAAGGAACAAGACAGTGGCAATTCTCCTCATCGCCGAACACGATAACGCATCGCTCTCCGACCAGACGGCCAAGGCGCTGTCGGCGGCTCTCAAGATCGGCTCCGACGTCGACGTTCTGGTTGCCGGCAAGGGTGCCAAGGCCGCCGCGGACGCAGCTGCCAAGCTGAAGGGCGTGCGCAAGGTTCTCCTGGCCGAAGCCGAAGAACTGACCGAGCGCCTCGCGGAGCCTACGGCGGCCCTCGTCGTTTCGCTGGCCGGCAACTACGACACCATCGTCGCTGCAGCCACCTCGACCGGCAAGAACATCGCGCCGCGCGTTGCAGCCCTGCTCGACGTCGCCCAGGTTTCCGAGATCATCGAAGTGGTGTCGTCCGATACCTTCAAGCGTCCGATCTATGCCGGCAATGCCATTCAGACGGTACAGGCCGCCGGCGCCAAGAAGGTGATCACCGTGCGCACCGCGTCCTTCCAGGCCGCTGCCGAAGGCGGCTCAGCGTCGGTCGAGACCGTTGCAGCTGCAGCCAATCCCGGCCTGTCCTCCTTCGTCGAGAACAAGCTGTCGGAAAGCGACCGCCCGGAGCTGACTTCCGCCAAGATCATCATCTCGGGTGGTCGTGCGCTGGGTTCAGCCGAGAAGTTCCAGGAAGTCATCCTTCCCGTCGCAGACAAGCTCGGCGCCGCCGTCGGAGCCTCGCGCGCCGCAGTGGACGCTGGCTACGCCCCCAACGACTGGCAGGTTGGCCAGACCGGCAAGGTGGTGGCCCCCGATCTCTACATCGCTTGCGGCATCTCCGGCGCCATCCAGCACCTTGCCGGCATGAAGGATAGCAAGGTCATCGTCGCCATCAACAAGGACGAGGAAGCTCCGATCTTCCAAGTTGCCGACTACGGTATCGTCGGCGATCTCTTCCAGGTGTTGCCGGAACTCGAAAAGGCGCTTTGACGCCCCTTCTCGTTCGGTATTAATTATAATGGCCGGGGTAGACGAAACCTACCCCGGCCATTTAGTTTGCGTTGCACAAAATCAAGAACAAGCCTCTGGCGGGATCAAGGAATGACCGGCAAGATCGAGACGATCGGCATCATCGGCGCGGGCCAGATGGGGGGCGGCATTGCCCACGTCTCCGCGTTGGCAGGCTACAACGTCCTGCTCTACGACGTCTCTGTCGACCGCATCGAAAAGGGCATCGCCACGATCAGCGGCAACATGGCACGCCAGGTCGCTTCCGGGAAACTGGACGAAAAGGAACGCAAGGGCGCAGTCTCGCGGATCGGTTCCGCCGCCAACATGGCCGATCTCGCCGCCGCCGACCTCGTCATTGAGGCAGCGACCGAGGACGAGACGGTCAAGCGCAAGATCTACGCGCAGCTCTGCCCGCAGCTCAACCCGACTGCAGTGCTCGCCACCAACACGTCCTCGATTTCAATCACGCGTCTGGCAGCCCAGACCGATCGCCCGGAGCGTTTCATCGGCATTCATTTCATGAATCCGGTGCCGGTGATGAAACTGGTCGAACTGGTGCGCGGCATCGCCACCGGGGACCAGACATTCGAGTTGGCCAAGGCCTATGTGAAGCAGCTCGACAAGACGATTACCGTCTCCGAGGATTTCCCGGCCTTCATCGTCAACCGTATCCTGCTGCCGATGATCAACGAGGCGATCTACACGCTCTATGAGGGTGTCGGTACCGTGGAAGCCATCGACACGGCGATGAAGCTCGGCGCCAATCATCCGATGGGCCCGCTGCAGCTTGCAGATTTCATCGGTCTCGATACCTGCCTGTCGATCATGCAGGTGCTGCATGACGGCCTGTCGGACTCCAAATATCGCCCCTGCCCGTTGCTGGTGAAATATGTCGAGGCTGGCTGGCTCGGCCGCAAGGCCGGGCGCGGCTTCTATGATTATCGCGGCGAACATCCGGTGCCGACGCGCTGACTTAAGTCAGCCATTACCCACTATTTCAGGTTCCGGTCGCCACGCGTGTCATCGGCGTGGCGACACCGTTCCCCGACAAGCCGGGCAGTGCCACGAAAGCGCAGTTGCGGCCTGCGGCCTTGGCCGCATAACAGGCCGCATCGGCCTTCGCGATGATCTCGTTGGCCTCGCCGCATTCGGCGCATATCTGGGTCAGTCCGATGCTCGAACTGACGCGGTGCATCTGGCCATCCCAGATGAATTCCAGGGCGCTGACGGCTTCGAGGATTGCTATAGCGGCGGCCTCGCCGACCCCGTGCGATGCCGACATCAGCACCACGGCGAATTCGTCGCCCCCCAGCCGCGCGACAATATCGGCGGGCGCCAATGCCCCCTTGATCGCGGAGGCCACCTTGCGCAACAGCGCATCCCCCGCCGCGTGCCCGCTGGTGTCGTTGACCGGCTTGAAATGGTCGAGATCGATGAACATCAGTTGGTAGCGCGAGGCATCCCTCCTCGACTTGGCGACAAGGTCCTCGACCGTCCGGATGAAACTCGGGCGGTTGGCGAGCCCAGTCAGCGCATCATGCGTCGCCGCGTGGGCAAGTTGGCGCTGCAGCGTTCGCGCATCCGTGAAATCCTGGAAGACGATGACCGAGCCGCCAAACTCGTTGTTCTCGTTCAGGATCGGCGACACGACCTGGCGGATACTGAAACGCGTGCCATCGCTGCGAACGAGAACGGCCCGGCTGTTCTGCTCGGCCCGTTCCAGCCTGTTGTCGGCCAGATGCGGCTCGTCCAGCCGGCGCCCGCTCTCCTCGTCCACCGCGCGGTAGACGAAACCGAGTGGTTTGCCGAGCGCCGCAATGCTGGTTGCCCCGGTCAGCTTCTCCGCGACCGGGTTCATGAATGTGATCCTGTTCTCGGCATCGGTACCAATCACCGCGTCGCCGATCGACTGCAGCATCACGCGCAGCCGTTCCTTCTCGTCGGCGAGAAGCGTCGCCGAAACCAACAGCCGTTCTTCAGCTTCCTTGCGTTCGGTGATGTCTGTCATCGAGCCGATTGCGCGTGCCACGCGTCCGTCGGGTTCGCGTGCGACCGCCTTGCCGCGATCGAGCATCCATATCCAGCGGCCGCTTTTGTGGCGCATGCGGAACTCGACTTCGTAGACAGGCACCTTACCCTGCATGTGGTCCAGATCCGCCGCGATGACACGGTCGAGATCGTCGGGATGAACATGCTTCAGCCACAGCTCCGGATCGTTGCCGAGCTCGCTCTCCTCGTAACCCAGAAGGTTCTTCCAGATCGTGGAATATTGCACCTTGTTGTTGCGTATGTCGGCGTCCCAGACGCCTTGCCCCGCGCTGACCAGCGCAAAATTCCAGCGCGTCTCCAACTCCGCCAGCCGCGCATGATCCTCGCGCATCTGCTCGATGGACAATCCCACGAGGAAAGGCGTGGAGACGATGATCGCAACCGAAACCTGGAACCCGTCGCTCAAGACCTCGATGCCGCTATGCAGGCCCGGCATCAGACCCGTCATGGCGATCGCGACGCAGGCCACACCCGTCAGGAAACACACGAGAGCGAGCTCAAGCGAAGCCAACCGTGGTGCAAACACCATCAGCGGCAGCATCGTCAGCGCGAAGGGAAAGCGGCTATAGGTCAACGCAAGGTAGGCCAAGCCAACACAACTCGCGGCAACGAGCATCAAACGCAGCAGCGCCCGTGGCTCGGCCAGCAAGACGAGTGCCGGCTTTGAACCATAAAGCAGCAGCGGCAGGACTAGTGCATAACCCAGAGCATTGCTCGACAGAAACGTCCAGGCCGTCTTGAAGATTGGCCAGCCATGCGCCGCGTAGGTAAACGAGGCAAAGATCAGCCCTGTCACGCTATCTGCGACCACGCCGGTCAGAAACAGGATGAGCGCGAAAGTTCGGACCGATGGCCTGGCCTTCACTGGCAGGCCGCCGGCAAATTTGTCGACGAGCAGCAACGCGAGTGCCGTTTGGCCTAGATTGAAGACCACGTACAGCAGTCCCGATGTGAGACTGGAGCCAAACTGCAAATTGGAGACGAGGGTCGCAACTGCAAGCGCGGCATAGTCCAAGATGCCGGTCCGCCGCTCGCGTCGAACCAGCATGACGAACGCAACCGCCGATGCCAACCAAACTGCCGCAACACCGTCGCCGACCCGCGACAGCAGGATCGAGGCGGCCGATGCTAACCAGAAACCAAAGCCCAACGCGATGGCGGACAGATATTTGTCTAGGCCACGTCTTTCGCGGTGTTGAAACGTCACAGCGTTATACGTCCAACTCGAAGCATCCCTTCATCGACAATCTTGCAGTAACTCATTTAAGGAATGATTGTACAGAGGGCGCGTCCACCATCCAGGGCTGGAAGTTCCGGGACATGATTAACAAGCAGTATCAATCAGATACGGCTAAATTAGCCAATCACCAACGTAGGTAGAATCGGCCGATCAAAGAGCCCAACCCCGACAGCGCGGCAATAGCCAAAGTATACCAGGTTGCGACAAAAAGCGGAGAGTCGTCGGTGCAATGCGCCGCGTAGAAAGTGGCCGCAAGACCGCCAGCAAGGATCCCCGCGACAGCGCCCGTCAGAACCGGCCGGGTCGGCGCCGCATGCTTCAGCGCAGCGATGAAAACGGCCAGTGGTCCCAAGCCAATCAGTGGAATGAAGGTAAGGCAAATTGCCCAGTTGGTGCCGATCAGCCGTCGGCCCCAATCGCCAGACGGCACCAGGAACAATTCGACCGCGATCGCCGCAGCCATCAACAACGGCGCCGCCAGCAGCCATCGCGTGACCCGGCCGGTGGCGATCCCGGGCATGGAAAGTGCTCGCAATGCCAGGAAGGCCGACACAGCCAAGGTAGCCGTGAAAACAAACTTGAACAGGAAACGCATGGTTTGCGCGGCGAGCATGAAGTCCGGGCGCGGACCGATTGTGGCGAAGAACACCGCAGCCGCGACAGGTACGGCAATCATAAGCGCCACGCGCCAGACCGAGTGGGACGGCATCGCCGTCATTTTGGAGTCTGCGTTGAGCGCTTTTATGAGTTCGTTCGTCTTCATGTCAGGTCCGCCCGAACCGCTTGGCAATGGCCGAGAGGCCGCGATGCAAGGCGACGCGCACCGCAGTTTCGCTCATGCCAAGCTTCGTTGCGGTTTCTCCGATCGAATTGCCGTCGACCGAGATTGACGAAACGACGGAGCGCTGCCCGGCTGACAGGCCGTCCAACGCGCGGCTGATGTCGCGCTCGCTGACCGTATCCTGTTCCGGCTCGGCCAGCATCTCGGCAAAATCCTCGATCGCCACCTCGATATGTCGGCCGCGACGGCGGAACGCATCGACCAGCTTGTAGCGAGCAATGGCATAAATCCACGGCAGGATGGGCGCGTCCTGGCGCCACGTATGCCGCTTGAGATGAATGGCCAGCAAGGTCTCTTGCACGACGTCCTCGGGATCAACTCCGCCCTGCACGATCTTGCGTCGGGCAAAGCCGCGAACGATGGCGGCCGCCCTCTGCAGGAATTCGGCATAGGCGTTCTCGTTTCCTGCGGTTGCCGCCCGCATCAGCCGGGCAAGCTCGGTTTCATCCTTACCGCCCACAGGCTCCGCCCCTATTATTCGCGCTGGTCGCTGGATTTGTTACGTTCAGGCAATTGCAGACCCAAGCAAAAAATCGTCAGACACGAAATACTGCACTGCACGATTTCAGCTTGCCAACACGTCATGCCATTCCGCATGCCGCCGAAACTGAGCGGCAGCGAAGGGGCAAAGCGGAATGATCTTCTTGCCTGATGCCCTGGCGTCCTCGACGGCGCGTGTGACCAGCCTCAGGCCAGCGCCCTGTCCACGAAATGCATCCGGCACCTCGGTGTGGTCTATAATGAATTTATGCTCGCCGATCCGGGTGAAAGTCATCTCAGCTTCCGCCCCATTTGGGCCGCGCAGGAAATAGCGCCCCTTTGAACCGCGGTCCTCCAGCTCGATTTCGGGCAATTGTTCGGCCATCACTTAAGCTCCTTTCGCCGGTTCAAGGGACAGGAACCGTTTCGCCGCTTCGATTTCATTCGGCCGCACCTCGTGACCGCCTTCATGCCACTCCACTGTGGCATCGGCACCGGCCGCGCGCAAATAGGCATCGAGCCGATTGGTGAGATTCGGCGGGCAAATCGGATCGCGCCGACCAGCCGTGATGAGGATACGGCTCCCGGTCAGATCGCCCGAAACCTTCGGCTCGAACGGGATCAGCGGATGCATGAGCACAACGCCGTTGAACAGCTTGGGTTGTGTGAAGACCACCGACGCCAGGATATTGGCGCCATTGGAATAGCCCAGCCCAAAAATTACCGATGGCTTTGTCGCTTCGATTTGCTCTTCAATGAAGCCGGCCATCTTGGCCGTTGCTCGCGCCAGATCATCCATATCGTAGACGCCTTCGCCGGTGCGTCGGAAGAAACGCGCGGCCCCAAGCTCCGAGACATCGCCGCGCGGCGAAACGATCGTCGCCGTCGGCAGCAGCTCTCGACCGAGCGACAGAAGTTGCTGCTCGTCTCCGCCGGTCCCGTGGAACACGAACAGCATGGGACCACCGGCAGAACCCGGCAATGTCCGGTGAATATAGGGATCGTTCGACATCCCGACCTCCTGATGTGATCAATGAAAGGCCCGTCGCCCTTTCGGAGCGACAGGAAGGTTCATGGCGGCTTCAGTTGTCCAGCGGCTGCAAATGCTTTTCCAGATAGGAACGCAGATGCTGGTGCTGCATTGGCAGTTTCAGCGCTTCGCCAAGATGGGCCGTATCCTCATCCCGGTCGAAGCCCGGCTCGTTGGTCGCCACTTCGAACAACACGCCACCCGGCGTGCGGAAGTATATCGCCCAGAAATAGTCGCGATCGATCACCGGCGTCACCTGATAACCGGTGTCCATCAGCGCCTTGCGCACTTCCAGCTGTTTGGCACGGTTCTCGACCGCGAAGGCGACGTGGTGCACGGAACCCGCGCCCAGACCCGCAAAGGAAGCACCGGGCAAGGACTCGATGTCTACGA
This sequence comes from Mesorhizobium terrae, assembly GCF_008727715.1. GTDB lineage: Bacteria > Pseudomonadota > Alphaproteobacteria > Rhizobiales > Rhizobiaceae > Mesorhizobium > Mesorhizobium terrae. The sequence goes on along the minus strand of NZ_CP044218.1, from coordinate 2,438,928 downwards.
CATCCGCACCATTGCCATTCTTTACCGCCAACCGGCTGATATTGCCGGAGCGGTCCACTTCCTGGTAGCCCATGAACTTCAGGAGCTCCTCCGTTGCACCGCCGTCCTTCAGGCGCAGCGACACCGAATGGAACCCGCGGATAGCCTCGTCGCCGGGGACACCACCCTTCAGCCAGGGTGCACGGTTGTCGGCCTTGTCCTCGACCAGCGCAAACCCGTCGCCGTCGGGACCAAAGAATTTGAGCCGTTTCTCGCCAAACTTTTCCTCGCGTCCTTCCACGGTCACGCCATGTTCCGAAAAGTGCTTTTCCCAGAAGGGAAGCGTGCCCTCCGGCACCGAGAAAGCCGTGGTGCCGACTTCGCCAACGCCGTGCCTGCCGGAACCGATGTTCGGGAACGGGAAATAGGTCATTACGGAACCCGGCGTACCGAATTCGTCGGCGTAGTAGAGATGATAAACATCGGGCGCGTCGAAGTTTACGGTCTGCTTGACCCTGCGCAGGCCAAGCTTGTGGGTGAAGAAATCGTTGTTCTGGCGCGCATCCGCCGCCATTGAGGTGACGTGATGCAGGCCCTTGATCTGGGTGAGCATGGTCTTGCCTTTCTCTCCGCTGCGGCCCCAGCCGCTGTCCTCGCCAATATGAGCATATGACCCATGGCGGCAAAGACAGTGGAGACAGGATAGACTGTGCTCTAAATGAGAACGATGAGAATGCCTCTGTTCACCAAGAGCGCACGACGTTATCCGCGACGGTCCGCGTCACTCGATGGCTCCTGGTCACCATTTTTTTCTGCATCGCCCGGAAAATTCTCCCGATAGAGCGCATAGGCAAAAAGAGCGGCGAGCGGCCCAAGCAAGGCACCCGTGCCTTCCCGGCTTCGGAGCAGCCCTGGGAGAGCAGCGATGCCGGCGGCAATGCCGAGCGCCGCGAGATTCGTCCGGCGCTTCTCCGCCCGTCGACGAGAACGGCTCTTGGCGGTCAGTCGATATGAGATGACGGTCAGACCCGCAACGGCAAGAAAACCGCCACCGAAGCCCAAAGACGCCTCGATGGCTCCGAACCGTTTGGCGGCCCAAAGATAGGCGGCGGCCAGAAGAAAGCAGAAACCGAACAGCGCCGCGACAAGCGCCACCCCATAGACGATCGCTGCGCCCCGGACCTGCTTGGCTATGGCGCTGGCCTCACCGGTAACCAGGCCAGCCAGAAGCGAGGTGAGAGATCCCACGCGGCGCGACCCTACCGCTCAGCGCCGCGACAGCAGCGCGAACAGGAAGCCAATGCCGACCGCGACAGCGAGCGCCGTCATGGGCTTCTCGCGAACGCTGGCAACCACCTGCGCTTCGATATCGCGCGCGTTGCCGCTCAAACTCTCCATCGCGGCTTCACCCTTCTGGCGCAACTGCTCGACACCTTCAGCGGCGGCGCGCTTCGCTGCGCCGATGTGCTGCTCGCCCGCCTCTGCCAGTTGCCTGGTCAGCTTTTCGATATCGGCTTGCAGTCGACGGATATCGGCTTCGAGTTCGGTCGTGGATTTGGGTGTCTCGGCAGTCTTGTTTACAGGCTTGGCCATACTGCACTCCTCATGGTCGCCACACCGCCTGGCCTTTACTCAACCCTTGGGCGAGAGATGGGTTCCATTGAAGGGATTTTCGCTGTTTTCGTCCAGCGGCAAATAGGCAATGCCTTCAAGCTGCCGAGGTCGATCCCGTAACCTGGGCGGAAATCGCATCCGGCCCGAAATCGTCTTCGCCGGAAATCTTCAGAATTTCCTGCAGCCGCACCCGGGCACGGCTGACCCGGCTCTTGATGGTTCCGACGGCGCAACCGCAGATTTCGGCCGCCTCTTCATAGGAAAAGCCAGACGCGCCGATCAGAATGATCGCTTCGCGCTGATCCTCCGGCAACTGCTCCAGCGCGGTGCGAAAATCCTTGAGGTCGAGTTGTCCGTGCTGGGCAGGATGAACGGCAAGCCGCGCGGTCATAATGCCGTCGCTGTCTTGCACTTCCCGGCCACGCTTGCGCATCTGCGAATAAAATTCGTTGCGCAGGATCGTGAATAGCCAGGCTTTCAGATTGGTGCCGAGTTGAAAACTGTCCTGCTTGTCCCAGGCCTTGACCAGCGTCTCCTGTACCAGATCGTCGGCCCGGTCGGCATTCTGGGTCAGCGATACGGCAAAGGCGCGCAGGCTCGGAATGGCGCCGAGCAGATCGGTCCGGAAACCCTCGGATGCGGACATTCGTCAGTCCTTCTTGCGCCCTGGTTCGACTTGATCCAACTGCGCGAGCAATTGGGCGAAGCGATCCGGCACTTCGTCCGAAACGAGTTCGTCGTAATATTGCTTGAGTTTGCGGCCGATTTCCGAATTGGCGCCAAGCGGGTCGACAATGCCGACCTGGCGTTCAGGGACGCCAGTCTTTTTAGTGTCCTTCATTCGCCTTTTATCCAGTCCCCCGGGCTGTTTCCGGCCTAGTCCAGTCGACGACATCCTCCCTGTCGTCTAGCTGGCCCGTAACGTCTCCCCCATGACAATGGTTCCACCGCAGTGGAACTTTTTCATTGCAACGACGTTCGTTGGCCAAGTTATATGTTCTTCTAACCTGTACTTTATCGATACGCCATCCGAGGGAGCCATACGTCATGGGTTTATCAGCCGCCATCGCCCCGCACCTGCCTTACCTGCGCAGGTTCGCGCGGGCCGTCTCCGGCTCCCAGGAAAGCGGTGACGCCATGGTAGCGGCAATGCTGGAAGCCATCATCGCCGATACCTCCATCTTCCCCGAGGCTTCTTCGGATCGCATAGCGCTCTACAGGATTTTCGCGAAGCTGTTCACCTCTGTGGTTATCCGCGTCCCTCAAGGCGACGCGACCACCAGTTGGGAACAGCATGCCGCCGCCAATCTGGAGGCGCTTGCGCCGCTGCCACGCCAAGCCTTCTTGCTGATCGCCGTCGAAGGCTTCAGCGAGGCCGAGGGCGCTGAAATCCTCGGCGTCAGCGAGAGCCGGTTCGCCGATCTTCTGACCGAGGCCAGCAGCGAGATTTCCCGCCAGGTGGCCACCGACGTGCTGATCATCGAGGATGAACCCCTGATCGCCATGGATATCGAGGAGATGGTCGAAAGCCTCGGTCACCGGGTGGTCGGCATTGCCCGCACGCATTCCGAGGCTGTGGCGCTGTTTGCCAAAACGCACCCGAAAATGGTGCTTGCCGACATCCAGCTCGCCGACGGCAGTTCGGGTATCGACGCGGTCAACGAAATCCTGCGGACGACGTCCGTGCCGGTGATCTTCATCACCGCCTTCCCCGAACGGTTGCTGACCGGAGAGCGGCCTGAGCCCACTTTCCTCGTCACCAAGCCCTTCAACCCCGACATGGTCAAGGCTTTGATCAGCCAGGCGCTGTTCTTCGACCGTCAGGCCAGAGCTGCGGCTTGACGAAGGCGGCTCGGATCGTGTTTTTCGCGCAGGAGCGGAACAAACAATGGCGGCAGCACGTTCTGCCGTATCAATCGAAGGAGTCGGTTTATGCTATACTGGGCGCTGGTGTTCTTGGTCGTTGCGATCGTAGCCGGCGCACTTGGTTTCGGCGGCATAGCCGGGGCGTCGGCGGGTCTGGCCAAGATCTTGTTCTTCATCTTCCTGGCTTTCCTCGTCATTTCTCTGCTCGCCGGCATCTTCAAACGAGCATGACACCCCGCGGCACACAGCCTGCCGAATTTGGAAGTCGCCATAAAGCGGTTTTCGATGGAATGACCCGCTGGTCGGGCTGGCGTCTCGGTGTCGACGCTTCAGCGGAAAGACAGGGCGCCAGATGAGCCTGTCCGCCAAGGAAAAGCTGAAGACCACGGTTCCGGATCTGGCCGTTGTGTCGGATGTCGGTCAGGACGACCTGCCGCCTGGCTGCGATGCACAGATCCGGCGAGCCTTCGGTCTGGCGGTCCGGCATACCGGCATCTATGTGGCGTACCACGATCGAACCCTGAACAAGATCTGGACCCGAAACATCCTGGCGCCGCTGGCGCCGAAGAAGAAGGGCGGCGGCCTTCCACCCGCCCAGGCCGAGCGGATCGAAGCCGCGCAGCGGCACGTACTCGGAACCGGAGAATCGCAGCGCATCGAGGTCGGCCTTCCACATGAGGAGGGCGTCCGCTGGTTCGACATCTGGATCGACGCAGACCGGGACGAGAACGGCACCATCCAGGGCGTTGTCTCGACTTGGGTGGAAATCACCGAGCAGAAACGCCGCGAACAGACGTTGAAGACGTTGCTGCGTGAGGTCAGTCATCGCTCCAAGAACCTGCTCGCCATAATTCAAAGCATCGCCAGCCAGACCGGCCGCTACTCGGTCGATATCGGCGACTTCCTGACCCGCTTCCGCGGAAGGCTGCAGTCGCTTGCCTCTTCGCAGGATCTGGTGACGTCATCCAACTGGCGCGGTGCGCGGTTGCGCGAGTTGATCGAGGGCCAGATGGAGCGTTATGGCGCCGATCCGGCACGCGGCCTGAATTTCGATGGCGTCGATCCTTTCCTCAATCCCAACGCTGCTCTTCACATCGGCCTTGCCGTGCACGAATTGACGGTCAATTCGATGAGCTACGGTGCCCTGTCGCAAGCCTATGGCACTGTTGAAGTGAAAGCTGGCTTGGTGGAACCGGGCGAAGGCGCACCAGGGCTGTGGTTGCATTGGAGCGAACGGTACCCCGTCTGCAAGAAACCGCTCGATCAGAAGCGCTTCGGCTCGGTGGCGCTGGAACGCGTGGTGCCCAGCGCCCTCGATGGCATGGCCACCTTCGAAATTTCCGACGACCGTATCGAATATCAACTCGTCGTCCCGGCGGGCAATTTCGCCGCGGATTGAACGCGCACGATCGTGGTTAACGTCATATTCACCATGATTTTCGATACTTTGCCGGCGTCCTTGGGATCCGGGCAGACGCGCAACATGGGGGAATTGGTGCCGTGACCGCCGACATGCAGGGCTTGGAGCGCGCAGCTCGCCTTTCGCTGGGCAATTTCGAAGATCAGCCGAGTTCGGCGGAGAGGAAACCAATCCATCGGCACCGACTTGCGGTTGCGTTGGTTGCTTGCGGGGCGATCCTTCTGGTCCCGCTCGCCATACTGATTGCCAGTTGATATCCTGATGCCGTAGAGCGGATCAGTTCGCCAGCCGCCTCGAAAAAACCTGCCAAAAGGCGGGGCAATCGAGGGGGGCAGACAATATCCATATACCCATGCTAAACAACCGCTTGGAAGTGGATAACACGCGGCGACGCGAGGACTTCAAGCGAGAGGAGTAAATTGATGCGTAAGACTATTTTGGCTCTGGCGGGCGTGCTCGCGCTTAGCGCATGTACCACGACCGAGCAGGACGTGTCGGTGGGTACCGCCGCCGGCGCGCTGATCGGCGGCGCGGTGGGTGGCTGGAAGGGCGCGGCTATTGGCGCTGCTGTCGGCGCCGGCTCGGGTCTGCTGGTTCGCAACCTGCGCAATGGTTATTGCCAGTACCGCAATCCGGACACCGGGCGCATTTACACCCGCCGCTGCAACTGATCTGCACGGCACGAAATCGAAAGAGGCCGGCTTGCCGGCCTCTTTTGTTTTTGACACCTGTCCGCTCGCAACCTCAGTTCGAGTGCGGAATCCGGATTTTCACCTGTAACCCGTCTTCGCGAAACTCGCGCTCGATCGTGCCCCGCAACTCGCGGGTGATGTTCATGTCGATCGGCTTGGTGCCGAAGCCCGTCTTGGCCGGTGCCTCCAGATTGAGCTTGCCAGCCTCGATCCAGTTGAGCGCCAGCATTCTCTCGCGCCCTTGCCCGTCCACGGACCAATCGACCCTAAGCGCGCCGACCGAGCTGCCGGCCTCCCCATATTTCAGGGCATTGGTAGCAAGCTCGTGAAAGGTCAGGCCGAGCGCCTGGGTCGTCGTCTCATCGAGCAACACTTGCGGGCCTGAAAGCAGCCCGTCCGGCAGATCCTTGCCGAAAACCTGACCGAGCTCGATGCGCAGCAGATCGCCCAGATCGGCCTGCTGGCGGCGCGAGCGCGTCAACATATCCTGCGAGGCAGCCATCGATTGCAGCCTGGCGGAAAACGAACTCGAAAACTCCTTCAGATCGGCGGAATGCGCCGCCGTCTGACGGGCGATAGCCAGCACCCGGGCGATGGAGTTCTTGATCCGGTGCCGCATCTCCTGCAGCATCAGATCCTTCTCCATCAGGCTCTTCTCGGTGGTCTCATGCAGCCGTGTGGCCGCGTCGAAGGCACGTTCCTGGTAGCGGGCGATCATTGCGATGGTGCCCGCAAGCAGCAAGCCGAACAGCCCGAGCACCACTGGCACGAAAGGCGAGGATGGCTCGGTGAAGGCGGCAGTCGGCCGCAGCACGACGGCCCATGGCCGGCCGGCCACCTCGATCATGCGCATCGTCTTGAGACCGTAACCGTGTACGGGCGAAATTTCCGAGCGGTACAGCAGATTGCCCAGATCGATGGACTGGTCGTAGACCTCGAGATTGACCGGCAGCTGCGGCGCTTTGCCGAGCGCCACCTCAAACAGATCGCGCGCACGGAAGGCCGCGTAGAGAAACCCCTTCGTTTTCGCGACCGCATCTTGGCCGGCAGGCACGCCGTCCACTCCCAAGCGCGCAAAGATCACGAAACCCGGAACGGCCGACTTCGCCTCGCCCTTCGCATCGGGGAGCGGGTCCAGCATGCGCCGGCCACTTGCATGAAGGGCACCATCCGCCATCGCCTGTTCCATCGCGGCGCGCGACACCGAGTCAATGGCCACGTCGTAGCCGAGATAGCGCTGGCTTTCCCCATCGTGGGGCTCAATCAACGTGATCGGCGCGTGCCATTCCAGCCCGTCGGCCAACGGGAAGGCCGGGTCGATACCGTAATTGCTTCGGATTTCGTCCCTGGCGGCAGCTTCGCCGCCTGGTCTAATCAACTTGAGGTAGCCAAGGCTGAGCAGGCCCGCGAAATTTCCGTCGACATCGAGTGTCTGATAGAATTTGTCGAATTCCGCGCGCGAGACGCCACCGGTGCGAGCACTGAAAAACGCCTCGGTCGCCCGCAACAACGATGTGTGCAGGTCAAGCCGGCTTTCGATGCGTCCGACCGCATCGTCCGCCGCTGCCTCGAATTTTATCCGTGCCGCCTCGCGTGCCGCAAAATAGGCAAAGCCAGCCAGAACAAGGCTGGCCAGGGCGACGGCAACGAATGCTATCGTCGGGAAAAATTTTCTCAATTCCGCAGCTAGCCCGCAAAAGCCCCCGCGAATCTTTTAGCCCACGAAGGCCTCGTCCGAAAGCGGTATGCTTTCTTAGCCTGGTATCGATCACGTGATTGGTAAACGCGGCTGAGCGCGTCAGGCAGCTTCCCTGATTGCACCTGGGCCTGGAATGGCACCGGGCGGACATTTGCCAAGGATGATCATGCCGAGCACCTCGTCCTTGGTGACATCCTTTGTCCGTGCCGTCCCCACAACCTGGCCATTCTTCATCACGCAGACACGATCGGCGAGCTCGAACACGTCCTGGATGTCATGGCTGATCAAAAAGATGCCAAGCCCGTCGGCCTTCAACTGCTTCACCAGTTCGCCGACTTGCGCCGTCTCCTGCGGACCGAGCGCCGCGGTCGGTTCGTCCATGATCAGGATGCGCGCGTTGAACAGGATGGCGCGCGCGATTGCCACCGACTGGCGCTGGCCTCCCGACAGCTTGACGACCGGTTCCTTGAAGCGCTGGAAGCGCGGATTGAGGCGCCCCATCACCTTGCGCGCTTCCGCCTCCATGGCGACGTCGTCAAGCGTGCCGTATTTGGTCATCACCTCGCGGCCCAGGAACAGGTTGGCTGCTGCATCCACATTGTCGGCCAAAGCCAGCGTCTGGTAGATCGTCTCGATCCCATATTTCTTGGCATCGCGTGGATTGGAGATCGTCGCCTCCTCCCCATTGATGAAAATCTGGCCCGCGTCGCGCTTGTAGGCGCCGGACAGGATTTTGATGAAGGTCGACTTGCCGGCGCCATTGTGGCCGAGAAGCGCCACCACCTCGCCCGGATAGAGGTCGCAGGAAGCGCCATCCACGGCGCGGATGCCACCGAAGGCGATCGAGATGTCCTTCATCTCGACGAGAGGGGTGCTGGTCTGTTCCATGATCCTGCCTCCTTCCTAGACGCGCTTGCGATACATGGTGTCGAGCCAAACGGCGACGACCAGCACGAGGCCGACCACGATATTCTGAAGCGGCGTATCCAAACCCAAAAGCACCATGCCGGACTGCAACGACTGCATCAGCAACGCACCCAGCATCGCGCCGACCACGGTGCCCGAGCCGCCAGCCAGCGAGGTGCCACCGATCACGGCGGCCGCGATAACCAGCAGTTCGTCCAGCGTGCCAAGCGAATTGGTCGCCGCATTAAGCCTGGCCGACGAGATCGCCGCGGCGATTGCCGCCAGCACACCCATGATCATGAATACCTTCATCGTAACCCAGCGGGTGTTGATGCCGGCAAGATTGGCTGCCTCCGGATTGCCGCCGATGGCAAAGACGTAGCGACCAAACCGGGTACGGTTGGTGACGAAGGTCATGATGAGCCCGACAGCCACCGCCATCAGCACGGGAATGGCGATGCCATGCGCGATGAACAGGCCGCCTTCGGGTATCGGAATGTTATTGGCCGCAGCGTATTTGCTGACAACGCCGGCAGGCCAGGGGTAAGAATTGGCGACCTTGACCGCGCCAAGAATGGCAACGCAGGTCATCACGCCCAGGAAAATCTCGGCCCAGACAGGCCGCAAAGGAAACTTGAAGCGCTGGCGTTGCACACGGCCGTTGAGAAGCATGGCGATCACGCCCGCACAGGCCACAAGGCCGAGTATCCAGCTCCACGTCGCGCCGATCGAACCGGCCGGGCCACCGCCCATCAATTGAAAGGTCGCGTCGAGCGGCGCAACGGTGCGACCGCTGGTGATCCACCAGGCAGCACCCCGCCAAATCAACAGCCCGCCCAAGGTGACGATGAAAGCAGGCACTTCCAGATAGGCTATGATGAAGCCTTGCAGGGCACCGATAACGAGGCCAAGGACGACGCCTATGGCCAGCGCAACGACCCACAGCCACGGATTGCCAAGCTGCATGCCCATGACCCTGATCAGGAATTCGGCCTGGGCAACGCCCATGATCATGCCGACCACGCCTTCGACAGAGCCCACCGACAGATCGATGTTGCGCATGACGATAACCAACACCATGCCGGTCGCCATGATGGCGACCGACGACGTCTGTACCGAGAGGTTCCACAGATTACGCGGCGTGAGGAACAGACCGCCCGACAGAAGGTGTAGCCCGACCCAGATGACAAGCAGCGCCGCCACCATGCCAAGCATGCGAGTGTCGAGTTCGGTTGCCTTGAGAAAACGCCCAACGGCCGTCAATTCGGCTGCACGGGCGCGATCGACCGGCGCATTCGAGGTCGTATCGGTCATGATATCCTCCCATCCATGCGCCGAGCGGCGGCGATGGAGCGTCAAGTCGCGAAACCGGTCTTCTCGGCTTTGAAACGGAGTTTTTGAGAAAACCGCGGCTCGAGAGCCGCGGTTTCAACCCAAGCGAAGCTCAGCTTCAGTTACAGGCCTTCACCGAGCCTGCCTTGGCGCCCTGGCAGACAACGTCCTTGGAAACCCAGCCGGCGTCAATGACGACGTTGAGATTGTCCTTGGTGATGGCCACCGGCGTCAGGAACAGCGACTTGACGGTATTGCCCGCCGGGGTCGTGAAGTCCTTGGCTCCGGCGATGTCGCCCATCTTCTTGCCGTCGGCGAGTTGCGAGGCGATCTCGGCGGCGTTCTTGCCGAGTTCGCGAGCGTCCTTCCACACGGAAACGGTCTGCGTGCCAAGCGCGATGCGGTTCAAGGCGGCGTGGTCGCCATCCTGGCCGGAAACCGGCACCGAGCCGGCGAGGCCCTGAGCGGCAAGCGCGGCAACGGCACCGCCGGCAGTGCCGTCATTGGCGGCCACGACGGCATCGACCTTGTTGTCGTTGGCGGTCAGAAACTGCTCCATGTTCTTCTGCGCATTGGCGGGCAGCCAACCGTCCGTATAGGCTTCGCCAACGTTCTTGATCTTGCCGGCATCGATCGCAGCCTTCAGCACTTCCATCGAACCCGCGAACAGGAAGTCGGCGTTCGGGTCGGCACTGGAGCCCTTGATGAAGACGTAATGGCCTTCCGGCTTGACGGCGAACACCGCCTTGGCCTGCAAGCGCCCAACTTCCTTGTTGTCGAAGGTCAGGTAGAAGGCGTCCTTATTTTCGATCAATCGGTCGTATCCAACGACGGGAATTCCCTCGTCGACCGCCTTCTGCACCGCCGGGCCAATAGCGGATGCGTCCTGCGCCAGGATGATAAGGGCGTTGGCACCCTGGCCGATCAGGCTTTCCACGTCGGTGAGCTGCTTGCCAGGGTTCGATTGCGCATCGGCAGAGATATATTTGTCGCCGGCTGCCTCGATCGCCTTCTTCATTGCCGCTTCGTCGGTCTTCCAGCGCTCTTCCTGGAAATTGGACCAGGACACGCCGATAACCTTGCCCTTCGCCTCGGCGACGGCCGTAAGCGCGAACGTCATGGCGACACCCGCCAGAATGGCGGTTGTGAACTTTTTCATGGTTTCCTCCCTGCGCCCAATGGCGCGCTGGTATGCGTTGCCCTTGGAGAAGCTTTTTTTCGAGCTTCGAAAAAATAATTGCAGCGGCAGGCTCTTCTGTCAACCGGTTTCAACAATCCAGTTTTATTTATTTCGTGCCTCGAAATAATAGTGACGCGGGAACGGGCTTCTGCCACTATCTGTGGAGGAGGTTGGTGGCAGGACACCAAAATCGAAACGGATTTTGCATTCGCCTGCGCTGCGACCTATGGACAGAATGCACGCTTCCCGATGCCTTGCGGGACTTGTGCGCAAACAGCCTCGAATTCACGAAGGGCTGGCGGAGGAAGGAACGGCAAGGACATGACCGTCGGAATCCGGCACGATGACTTGCGCCGCAGGAACCGCGCGATGGTGATCTCCGCCGTGCGCCGCTCCAAACAGCCTTCACGCACCGAAATCACCACGATAACCGGTCTCAGCCACTCGACCATTTCCGCAATCTCTTCCGACTTGATCGCCGAGGGCGTCCTGATGGAAGGACGCAGTGAATCGACCGCCGCGAAACGTGGCCGCCCGCAGGTCGGGCTGGAACTTGCCGCGGACGCTGCGGCGGTGATCACGGTGATCCTATCGCTCAACCTCTTGACCGCGACGGTCACCGACTATGCCGGGCGCGTTTTGGCCCAGGATGCCCGCAGGCTGGACACCCTGACCCTGCCGCGGGAAGCCCTGATCGAGGAATGTGTCACGATCGTGCGGCAGCGCCTCGAAGACGAAACCACGATTGGGCGACGCGTGCTGCGTATTGCCTTCGCTGTCCAGGGCACTGCCGATTCCCATGCGCGTGCCATGCTTTGGACGCCAATAACGCCTCACGGCAATATTCCGTTCGCAGATATCCTCGAAGAGGCGTTCGGCATTCCTGTCATCGTCGAGAACGACTGCAACATGATGGCCGTTGCGTTGCGCTGGCGCGGTACCGACCGTTATCGTGACGACTTCATCGCCGTCCTGCTCTCGCACGGTATCGGCATGGGTATCGTGCTCAACGGCGAATTGTTCATCGGCACACATTCGTCCGGCGGCGAGTTCGGCCACATGATCCATCGCCCGAAAGGCGCGCTGTGCCGCTGCGGCCGGCACGGCTGCGTCGAGGCCTATGCCGGTAACTATGCGATCTGGCGAAGCGCCAATGGCATCGACGAAAACGCGGAACCGGCTGCCGACATCCCTGATAACGAGATGCAGGCGCTAGCTGATAAGGCACGCATGACAGCAGGCCCCGAACGCGACGCCTATCGATGCGCCGGTGAGGCGCTGGGCTACGGTCTGGGGTCCCTGTTTGCCGTCATCGACCCCGCCCCGGTGACGTTCGTCGGTATCGGCGCGACGGCCTTCGACCTGATCGAGCCGGCACTGCGGGAAGCGATTGCCCAGACCGCCGGCGGCCAGCATTCCGCTTCGATTTCCTTCGACACGGAGCCGAACGAGCAAATGCTGATCCGGGAAGGGTGCGCCATGCGCGCACTGACCTTCATCGACCAGGAAATCTTCGCACTGGGCGGTCCGATGGCAACCATGCCCCCGCCGCCACAAGGCGGCGAAGGCTAGGCTCAGTCCTCGCGGATAGCGTAACCGGATCCGCGGATGGTGCGGATGACATCCGGCATGCGACCGTTGTTGACCGCCTTGCGCAGCCGCCCGACATGCACATCCACCGTGCGTTCGTCGATGTAGATGGTCTCGCCCCACACATTGTCGAGCAACTGGCTGCGCGAGAAAACGCGACCGGGATGGCGCATCATGAATTCCAGCAGGCGGAATTCCGTCGGCCCGAGCCGGATTTCACTCTTCTTGCGGTAAACCCGGTGCGACTCGCGGTCGAGCACGATGTCGCCCACCTTGAGCACCGAGGATAGCACCTCAGGCTTGGCCCGGCGCAGCAACGCCTTCACCCGCGCCATGAACTCCGGCATCGAGAACGGCTTGACCAGATAATCGTCCGCTCCCGTGGAAAGCCCACGCACACGGTCGCTTTCCTCGCCTCGCGCCGTCAGCATGATGATCGGCAGACGTTCGGTTTCGGGGCGCATCCTGAGCCGACGACACAATTCGATACCGGATACGGCCGGAACCATCCAATCGAGCACCAGAAGATCTGGAACATTCTCTTGGAGCCGGATTTCCGCCTCGTCGCCTCTCGCCACCACCTCGACCTGGTAGCCCTCGGATTCCAGATTGTAGCGGAGGAGAACGCCCAACGGCTCCTCGTCCTCCACCACCATGACACGCGGCGCGATCATCTTGCCGTCGTCCTTTTGCTACGCGGCCGGGACGGCTGCGGCCGTCTCGTCGAACTTCGGCCGATTGGGCGGCAACTGCTCGCCCGTCAGCACGTAGTAGGCATTTTCGGCGATATTGGTGACGTGATCGCCGATGCGTTCCAGATTCTTGGCGCAGAACAGCAAATGCGTACACGGCGTGATGTTGCGCGGATCTTCCATCATGTAGGTCAGCAATTCGCGGAAGACGGAAGTGTATTTTACGTCGATCCGTTCATCGTCGGCCCTCAGCTGAGCAAGCCCCTGCGGATCAGCCGCCGCATATTTCTCGATCACCCCGTCGACCTGGACGAGTACGAGCTGCGCCATGGCATCGATGGAATGCGAAAATTCGCGCGGCGTCCCGCTCTGCCCGACCGCGCCAACCCGCTTGGCGATGTTCTTGGCAAGGTCGCCGATGCGTTCGAAATCGCCCGCCATGCGGATGGCGCCGATGACGGCACGAAGGTCCTGCGCCATCGGCTGCCGCTTGGCGATCAGCGTGATCGCACGGTTGTCCAGTTCGCGTTGGCGCGCATCCATGATGGCATCGTCGGACACGACGCGCTGCGCCAATCCATTGTCCGATTTCAGCAACGCCTTGGTCGAGCTCTCGACCATCGATCCCGCAAGGTCGCCCATATCGCGGACAAGCTTGCTGATCTGTCCGAGTTCCTCATCGAACGACGCGACGGTATGTTCACCCATGATCCTGTCCTCGCTTGTCGTCTGCCGCGCTCGTCGGCTCAGCCGAAACGGCCGGTGATGTAATCCTGCGTGCGCTTGTCGTCAGGGTTGGTGAACATCTTGTCGGTAGCCCCCTCCTCGACCAGATAGCCGAGATGGAACATGGCGGTGCGTTGCGACACGCGTGCCGCCTGCTGCATCGAGTGCGTAACGATGACGATCGTGTAGTTCTGCCGCAGTTCGTCGATCAATTCCTCGACCTTGGCGGTTGCGATCGGATCGAGAGCCGAGCAGGGCTCATCCATCAGAATGACTTCCGGCGACACGGCAATTGCACGCGCGATGCACAGGCGCTGCTGCTGACCGCCGGAAAGGCCCGTACCCGGTTCGTGCAGGCGGTCCTTCACCTCATTCCAGATCGCCGCCTTTTGCAGACTGGACTCAACAATCCGATCCATGTCGGCCTTGCTCTTGGCAAGCCCATGGATGCGCGGACCATAGGCGACATTCTCGTAGATCGACTTCGGGAACGGATTGGGCTTCTGGAACACCATGCCGACGCGGGCGCGAAGTTCGACTACGTCGATCTTGGGATCGTAGATGTCTTCCTGGTCCAGCGTGATCTTGCCGCCAACCTTGGCGGAATCGATCGTGTCGTTCATGCGGTTGAGGCAGCGCAGGAAGGTCGACTTGCCGCAACCGGACGGGCCGATGAGCGCCGTCACCTGGTTCTGGCGGATGTCCAGATTGACGTCGAACAGCGCTTGCTTCTCGCCATAGTGCACGGTGACCTTGTCACCACGCATCTTGATCATCTCATTGGTCTGGGCGCTCATCTGGCTGCTCACTGCCTGTTCGAGGGTCTTTTCCGTCATGATATTCATATCAGGCTCCCTTTCTACCAGCGCCGTTCGAAGCGACGCCGGAGCACGATCGCGGTGATGTTCATGGCCATCAAGAAGACCAGAAGGATGATGATGGCGCCCGACATGCGTTCCACGAAGGCGCGCTCGGCCTCATTGGCCCACATATAGATCTGCACCGGCAGCGCCGTCGCCGGATCGAATGGCGTCGTCGGATAATCGGCCACGAAAGCCACCATGCCGATCAGCAGCAGCGGAGCCGTCTCACCCAGCGCGCGTGCCAGGCCGATGATGGTACCGGTGAGGATGCCCGGCGCAGCCAAAGGCAGGACGTGCTGGAAAACCATCTGCATCTTCGAGGCGCCAAGACCGAGAGCAGCCGAGCGGATTGAGGGCGGCACGGCAGCGAGAGCAGCGCGCGTGGCGATGATGATGGTAGGCAACGTCATTAGCGTCAGCACCAGGCCACCGACGAAGGCGGCAGAACGCGGCATGCCGAGGAAATTGACGAAGACAGCGAGGCCTAGAAGGCCGAAAACGATCGACGGCACCGCGGCCAGATTATTGATGTTCACCTCGATCAGATCGGTGAAACGGCCCTTCTTGGCGAATTCTTCGAGGTAGATCGAAGCGGCGACGCCAATGGGCAGCGCAAGCAGCAACACGATCACCATCATGTAGAACGAACCGATGATCGCGACACCGAGACCCGACGTTTCCGGACGGCTGGAGGCGCCGAAGGTAAACAGACCGGTGTTGAAATGCTCGGCCATTGCGCCTTCGGCCTTGAGCTTGTTCATCCATTCGACCTGCTGGTCGGAAACCTTGCGGCGATCTTCCGGAACGCTCAAATCGATCTGGCCTTTGAAAGCCGAGTCGAGGTTGGCGGCGGCAAGGATCTCGACGTTGCGCGTCGTGCCGATCACCGCCGGATCGGAAACGGCGACGTTTCGCAGCTGAACGCGAGCGCCTTCCGACAGAAAGCCTTTCAGCTTCGCCGCCATCGGCTTGTTCTTCGGATCAATGCCGAGCTTCTCCATCAGGGCGCGTTGCGCCAAGACCGGATAATTGGCCGTGACCAGCACGTCTGGATCCGATGCCCGTTTGTTGTCGGGGTCGATGACCTTCTCGTCGAAGGTAATCGGCAGGGTGATCGTCGTTTGCCAGAACGAGGTGTAGCCCTTGCCCACGATCGAAACCAGCATGACCGCCAGGAAGGCCAGGCCGACGAGGATCGCCAACACACCGTAGAGGCGGAAGCGGCGCTCAGCGGCATAACGTTTCTTGAGGCCGATGTCGCGACGTGCCTGGGGAACCGAGGCGGCGACCGTATCCAAGGTGACGTCGGTCATTCGTACTGCTCCCGGTATTTGCGGACGATGTAAAGGGCGACGATGTTCATCACCAGCGTCAGCGCGAACAGCGTGATGCCGAGCGCGAAGGCAACCAGCGTCTGCGGTGAATTGAATTCGAGGTCACCGGTCAACTGGTTGACGATCTTGACCGTGATGGTGGTCATCGCCTCGAACGGATTGAGCGTCAGATTGGCGGCCACACCGGCGGCAAGCACGACGATCATGGTTTCGCCGATGGCGCGCGAGGCGGTGAGCAGGATTGCGCCGACGATGCCCGGCAGCGCCGCCGGCAGGATGACCCGCTTGATCGTTTCCGAGCGCGTCGCGCCAAGACCCAGCGAGCCGTCGCGCATGGCACGCGGCACCGCCGTGATGATGTCGTCGGAGAGCGAAGACACAACCGGGATCAGCATGACACCCATGACGAGGCCGGCGGTCAGGATCGATTGCGCCTGGATAAAGGACGTACCGCCGGCGAGAGCGGCGCTCAAATCACGCAGGAATGGTCCGAGCGTGACGAGCGCGAAGATGCCGTAGACGATGGTCGGGATGCCGGCCAGCAACTCGAGCGACGGCTTGACCGCGGCGCGCACACGCGGCGAAGCGTATTCGGCCATGTAGACAGCCGACATAAGACCGATCGGCACCGCCACCAGCAACGCGACGAAAGCAATATAGAGCGTACCAGCCAACAGCGGGATCAGGCCAAATTGCCCCTCGGAGCCAACAGCACCGGCGGCGGCGAAGCGTGGATCCCACACCGTGCCAAAGAAGAAATTCGAAAGCGGAACCCGATGGAAGAAATTCAGCGTCTGGAACAGCATCGACAGCACGATGCCGATCGTGGTCAGGATGGCGATGGTGGACGCGCCGAGCAGACCCCAAAGCATCAGCCGCTCGACATTGTTGCGGGCTCGAGCCCGCGGCATGACCTGCGAGATCCCATAGGCGGCACCCGCGAGCGACAGCGCAACGGTGGCAACGGCGCCAACCAGTCCCAGCGTATCCTGGACCTTGTTGGCCGCGGCCGCGATCGAGATCATGTAGTCTTGCGTATCGGTGGCCAGGGCAACGCCCTTAGCGGCAAGCGAAGGTCGCAGTTCGGCGAAAGTCGCCGGCAGCGATGCGACCTGTTGCGGGTCCAGCTTGCGCAAGCCGTTGGCGAGGCTCTTGGTCAGGCTGACGGCCAGGGGTTCGCTGGCAACACCGGTCTGCGCCGGCATCTGCGCATGCAGATGGCTATTGAGATAGACGGACGAGCCTATAACCCAAAGCGCCAGAAACAGGGCGGCCGGCAACGTTGCGAGCAGGAATGCCCACCAGCCATGATAGTGGGCTCGCGAATGCGGCTTGACCTTGCCGTCATCCTGGGCTGCCGCTCTCTGCCTTGCGATGATGAAGGCGCCAATTCCGATCGCGACGACGATTGCCAAGACGAGCATGGATGACATGGAGCGGCCTCTGAAAGGTCACGGAAACAGCCGGACCGGGTCCGACTGCAATGACCGGGGCGCGAACTTAAGTCCACGCCCCGGCAGCAGGAAAATTACATCGTCTTTCCAGCGTCGAAGGCTTCGCGCTGGCCCTTGCGCTCGGCTTCCGGAGCCGAAACCAGACCATACTCTGCCAGCGGGCTGTCCGGGCCGATCATCTGGTCGGTCAGGAAGAAGTCGACATATTCCTTGAGGCCGGGAACGACGCCGAGATGCGCCTTCTTCACGTAGAAGAACAGCGGACGCGACACCGGATATTCACCCTTGGCGATGGTCTCGGTCGACGGCGTGATGCCGGAAACGGTGGCCACCTTCAGCTTGTCGGCGTTGTTCTCGTAGAAGGCCAGGCCGAATACGCCGACGCCGGTCTTGTTGGAGTCGATGCGGGCGAGCGTCTCGGTGTAGTCGCCGTCGATGTCGATAGCCTTGCCGTCCTTGCGGATGGCGATGCAGGTCTTGCCGATTTCCTTTTCATCGGTCACGCCAGCAGCCTTCAGAGCTGCCTTGTCGCAACCGGCGTCGAGCAGCTTGGTCTCGAAGACTTCGCGCGTGCCGTGCTTTTCACCCGGAATGTAGGCAGCAATATCCCACGCCGGCAGCTTCGCGTTGACCTGGTTCCACTTGGTGTTCGGATTGTCGACCAGCTTGCCGTCGACGACGATCTTGGCGGCCAAGGCCTTGTAGATGTCGGCCGGAACCAGCGCCCAATCCGGACCCTTGGCGTCGGTTGCGAAGACGATGCCGTCATAGCCGATCTTCACTTCCTGGATTTCCTTCACGCCGGCGTCCTGGCACGACTTGATTTCGTCCTTCTTGATCGGACGCGAGGCATTGGCGATGTCGATGGTGTTCTCGCCGACGCCCTTGCAGAATTCCTTGATGCCGGCGCCCGAACCGCCGGACTCGACCACAGGGGTCTTGAACTTGTTGAAGGTTTCGCCGAACTGCTCGGCAACGATCTTGGCATACGGCAGAACGGTCGACGAACCGGCGACCTGAACCTGGTCGCGCGCGGCGGCGAAGCCAGCCGAAGCGGCGAGCGCGAAGGCAGCGGCCGACGCGGTGAGAAGAGCTTTTTTCATTGGGCCTGCTCCTGTTAGGAAGGTGGTCTCTAGACGCCTTTCCTGCGGCGCCGAGTGAGGCCATAGCGCCCGTTTATTACAGTCGCATGACAGTTTCATGTCACCCTAGTAACGACTGGCAACCGACCACCAAAGCACACACGAACCGTCCCCAGCGGAAAGCAGGGTTCCGCCCGCGAAATCAGCGATTTGCTTGAATTTACCGGCAGCGACAGCCGGCAAATGAAATTTCATTGGAAACACCGGCGTCAAAACGCCGGCTTCTTATCCGGCACTGCGGCGAGCCTCATATGCGCCACCGATCCACCGATCGAGCTTCTCCAGCAGCGCCTTGGGGCTGATCGGCTTCGGCAGATAGTCATCCATACCCGCTTCCAGGCACCGCTCCCTGTCGCCTTTCAGCGCATGCGCAGTGACACCGACGATAGGCACGTGCGTGCCGTTCCCGGCCTCGCGTTTGCGAATTTCGCCCGTTGCCTCCAGCCCGTTCATCTCCGGCATCGAGACATCCATCAGGATCATCCGCGGTCTCAACTCGCTGGCGGCTTCCAGAGCCTTGCGGCCGTTGCCGACGATCTCGAAGCTGTATCCCGTGTCAGCCAGGATCTGGGTAAAGACCAGTTGGTTCACCTCGTTGTCCTCGGCAACGAGGATGTCGAGGCCGCCTTCACTCTTGGTCGCCAAGGGACGAACAGGCGCGATCTGTGGCGCCGGTTCGAGGGCCACGGCAAGCGGCATGGTTGTCCGGGTTGTGAAGCGACCGGTCGCATCGACCTCACTGGGAGGCAGGGCAGCGCTGCGATGGCGCTGAATGGTCGAAACCAGCGCCTCCAGGAGGATCGAAGACCGGGCCGGCTTAATGAGATGAGCCGCGATGGCGAGGTCGCGATAGCTGGCATTGCCGAGTGTCTGGTCGACCGAGGTCAACATGATGATCGGTGTACTGGCGAGACCTTCGGTGTTGCGGATGACACGCGCCACTTCGGCCCCCGTCATGCCCGGCATCTGATAGTCAAGCACCACGCAGTCGACGGGAACGCCATAGGCCGCGGCAGCGGCCAGAACCTTCATCCCTTCCATGCCACTCGCCGCCGCGCAGGCGTCAAACGACCAGGAAGCCATCTGCTCGCTCAGGATGGATCGGTTTACCGCATTGTCGTCGACGATCAGAATCCGGGCGCCCGTCACGTCGATGGGCATCACGCGCTGCCCCTCTGTCTGCTGGGCAACGGGCAACGTCACGGTGAACCAGAAGGTCGAGCCCTTGCCCTCGGCGCTATCCACGCCGATCTCGCCGCCCATCAGCTCGACAAGACGTGAGGTGATCGCGAGCCCTAGTCCCGTTCCCTCGTGACGTCGCGTCGACGACGTGTCGACCTGGCTGAACTTCTCGAAAATCTGGGACAGTTTTTCCGGCGGAATACCGATGCCTGTGTCGGTAACCGAGATGGTCAGCTTGGTGCCGGCGGGCATCCTGTTGCCGGCGACATCCACCAGCACATGGCCTTCGTCGGTGAACTTGACCGCATTGCCGAGCAGATTCGTGACGATCTGCCGGATACGGCCGACGTCGCCGACGAACATGCCATCGAGACCGGGCTGAACGCGCACGATCAGCTCAAGGTCCTTTTCCTTTGCCCGCGTCGAAACGAGGGTTGCGACGTCTTCGATCGCCTCGGCCAAATTGAACGGAGCAGGGTCGAGCACCAACTGCCCGGCGTCGATTTTCGAGAAGTCGAGAATATCGTTGATGATGGTCAGCAACGCATTGCCCGACTTCACGATGATGTCGGTGAAGGTCTTTTGCTTGGCATCCAGATCGGACTTGGCCAGAAGCTCCGCCATGCCGAGCACGCCGTTCATCGGCGTTCGGATTTCGTGGCTCATATTGGCCAGGAATTCCGATTTGGCGCGGTCGGCCAGCACGGCCCGCTGGCGGGCCTCCTTGAGTTCAGCCTCGCGTTCCTTCAATTCGGTTATGTCGGTGGTCGAGCCGATCAGATAGAGCGAGCCGTCGGAGGCGATCATCGCGCCCTTGCGCGCGAACTGGTGCCTGGTTACGCCATCCGCCGCCGTGATCGCTTCCTCGACCTCATGGGTTTCTCCGGTGCGCAGCACCGCCAGATCGCCATCGACGAACGCCTGACCCTCCTCCCCGAAAATCTCGATATCGGTCCGGCCAATCGCATCCTTGCGCGCAACGCCGGTCAACTCGCACCATCCCTTGTTAACGTAGAACAGTTTGAGATCCGAGCGCTTGGCGTAGATGGAGACCGGCACGTTGTCGATGAGAGACCTGAACACCTCGTTTTCGCTCATCGATTCCTGGAGCGCGCGTTCCCGATCCTTCAGTTCGGTGATGTCGACGCGCACCCCGATGAAGGTGCCGTCATCGGTACGCATGTCGAAAGCCTGATACCAGAGGCCATCGGGGTTCTGCCGTTCGAAGCTCGAGCTGCGCAGGCGGCAGCGTGCCATCATGGCATCCAACCAGCGATTGCGATCAACGTCATAGAGCTCGTCGATCTCGGGATCGCCGCTAAGGCGGAAACAGCCATTGGCGTGGCCGAGTTCCAGGGAATCGCGGAAGCTGCGCCCGGTCTGCCAGGCCGGTTGCAGGACCGGGATCGAATCCAGCAGCTTCTTGTTGGCGAAAACGAAACGGTCGTCGCGATCATAGATCAGCACGCCGGTCGGCAACGATTCCAGGACACTGGCGAGATACCGCCGCGCTTCCTCGGCTTCAGCCTCCCGCTTCTTGACCTCCGAAACATCGACGTAGGAAATCAGCCGCTTGCCGCCGGAGAGTTTCGTGACCGAATAGATCATGGTGTGACCGTCGGCTCTGCGGAACTCGCGTGGCGCCACATCACCCGCCTGGATTTCGGCAACGCGCGAGGCTACATAATCCTCCCAATGCTCGTCGGCGATTTCATAGACGCCATTGTAGCGGTTGACATCCATGAGGGCGCGGAACGGACAACCGACGGAAATCTGGTCCGTCGTCACATTCCAGATGTCGTAGAAGGCTCTGTTGATGATCTCGGCATTCATCTGGGCATCGAGGATGATGACGCCCATCGTCATGGAATCGATGGTGCGCTGCAGGTCAGATTCCAGCTCCTGGCCACGCTCGCCGGCAGCCTGCGCCTCGGTACGGCTCGCTTCGAATTCCGTGACGTCCGTGCAGATCGAGATGGTACCGCCCTCGGCCCCTCGCATTTCCCGATGGATGACAATCCGTCCATCGGTAAACCGTAGCGCCGATGTCGACGAAACCGCGTCGCAGCGTCGGTTCAAGACGATGTCACGCCATGCTGCGTGGCTCATCGCCTCCGTATCCCACAGTCCCCGTTCGAGCCCCGTCTCGATCAGCTCATCAAAGCTCAAGCCCTTGCGGATGATGTCGGCAAGGCCGTGGTACATTGCCGGCAAAGCATCATTATAGAGGACCAGTCGGTCCTCCTCGTCGTAATAGCAGACGGCATCGCTCATCGCGTTGAGCGCCGCCATCATGTGATCCATGTGCGCTCCGCGCTCGCCAGCCTCGTCGGTGGCGAGACCTTTGATTTCGTCCACCGCCTCGACGAGGGCCGTGACGTTGCGGGCAACCCCACGATAGCCGCTGAAGCGGCCTTCGGCGTCGAAACGTGGAAAGCCCGACGTCGACACCCAACGGAAGCCGGGGCGGCTGTCTTTCGGCTGATAAACGAAGTCGCTGAACGGACGACGTGCCTCCAGATTTTCCAGATGCGCCGAGGCGCCACGGCTTCCTTTCTGGACCTGGTTGAGAAAATCGAAGCGGAAATGGCCGAGCACCGAGGCAGGGTCAGCGCCGGTCACCGTCCGGTAGCTTTCGGAGAGCCAGGAAAAGCGCAGCTCGGCATCGGTTTCCCAAAGCCAGCCGGAGCCAGCCTCGACAAGGTCTTGCAATGCCTGCCGGGATAGCGCGTCCGTTGCGCCATGTTCTTTTACCGCCGGCGGCTCGTCTGCCCCGACCGCTCCACCTACAATATCCATCCCCGTCAGCCCCCAAAACCAGCCCCCGGCCCCTCCCGAGACCGGCGGCCAAATCTGACAGGGAAGGCTTAACGGGCAATTAACCTTAACAAATCGGAACCGCGCCCTGCACCAAGCGCCCGTGACGATTGCCGGGTTGCGATAGGCTTCTCACGCGAGTAAGCAGGCGCGAAGATGCTTTTGATGCGACGGACACTCCTTGGGATCACGCTTTGCCTGCCGGTGGCGGCAGGGGGATGCGCACGTACGGATGACGGAACCGTGGTGATTCCGCCTTCGATGGACATGAGGCGTGCCTGGCAACGCAACGATCCTGCCGTACAAACCCCGCCCGTGGAAAGCGGCACTCAGGTCTTCCCGACCGGTCCGGAGGCGCAGCCGCTTCCATCGACGAAACCGGCAATATCGCGCAAGAAACCGCGTCGGCATGCACGTACGACCTTATCTCAGCCCGCCTCGCAGCCCGGTGGCCAATCGTCTTCGCCGATTGCTTGTGGACAGGCAAGGCAGGCCGATGGGCGCGTGCATGTCTCCTGCCAATAGGCAGGCTCTCCGCCACTCAAATCTGCCTTCCCTGTCTTGCGATGAGACGCTGCACGTTGCGGTTGGTTTACCAAACCAAGCGTTTGATGACGTTTGGCACTTCATATCTGCCTAAATTAACGCCGCTTTAGTCTGTCGGCGACCCATGTGCTATTCGATAGGCGGCGCCTGCCGCTGCCGTTTGGATAACTGCCATGCCCGCATCGCCCGCCCCCCAATCGCCCAGCCGCGACACCAGCCCATTGGCGGTGCAGGTCGTGCGACAATATCTGCCCAACCGCGGCGGATTGGAGGAGGTCGTTGCCAATCTTTCGACACAGCTTCGCAAACACGGCTACCGCGTGCGTGTCGTCACGCTCGACCGGCGTTTCACGGCGCTCGACGAGACCTTGCCGGCCATCGAGACCATCGACGGTATCGAGGTCGTGCGCATTCCTTTTTCAGGCAGCACACGCTACCCCCTCGCACCACAGGTCTTTCGCCACATCGGCGATGCCGACATCGTGCATGTTCACGCCATCGACTTTTTCTTCGATGCTTTGGCCTGGACACGTCTCTTCCACGGCAAGCCGATGGTCGCCACGACCCATGGCGGCTTCTTTCACACTGAAAAACATGCCGGACTGAAGACGATCTGGTTCAACACCGCTACGCGTCTGTCCGCCCTAGCCTATCGCCGCCTGATCGGCTGCAGCGCCCAGGATACACGCACATTCCAGGCAATCGCCGGAAATCGCGTCATCCAGATCGACAACGGCGTCGATACCCGGAAATTCGCTGACTCCGGCTCGCGGCAAGCCGTTCGCAACATCGTCACGCTCGGCCGTTTCTCGATCAACAAACGGCTGGACAATCTGCTCGATGCCACGCGCAAGCTCGTCGATCATTCCAAGGATTGGCATCTCGACATCGTCGGTGTGCCTGGAGATTTGAGCGAAGCGGAACTGCGGCGAATGATCGCCGAACGCAGCCTCGATAGTCACGTCGATGTCCATATCGGGCTGCCGAACCAGGAGATCCGCAATGTGCTCGGCCGCTGCTCGCTGTTCGCTTCGGCTTCAGACTATGAGGGTTTTGGTCTTGTCGCTGTGGAGGCACTAAGCGCAGGTTTGATGCCCGTGTTGAATGCCAATACGGCTTACAAAGACCTCGCTTCCAGGCACGGCGAAATCAGAATTTGCGACTTTGCCGACAGCGACGCGACCGCGGCAGCGATCGAGGCTGCCTTCGATGTCATCCTTGCCGACACTCAGCGCTATCGCTTGTCCGCCATGCAAGCTGCGTCCGCCTACTCCTGGGATCAGGTCGCCGAACATTATGTCGACGTCTACCGCGAGGTGCTGGGTCGCCACGCGCCCGTGACACGCGCCGTACCGGCGCCCGAACCACGTTAGGTTACAAATGGCCAAGCAACTCCGGCTAACAAAGCGGATCCTGACGATGTTCCTCGCCACGGCAGCCCTTTTGCCCCAGACCGCATCAGCCGGGTGCCTGAGCGGTGTCAACCTGGCCGGTGCCGAGTTCGGCAACGTGCCCGGTGTTTACGGCAAGGACTATGCTTATCCGAGCGCCACGACGATCGGCTATTTCGCCAAAAAAGGTTTCAACGCCGTGCGCCTGCCGTTTCTGTGGGAGCGGCTCCAGCCCGACCTCAACAAGGCTTTCGACGAGACCGAACGGAGCCGGCTGGCCGATACCGTGGCGCAGCTCAAGGGGGCGGGAATGATCGTCATCCTCGATCCGCACAATTATGGACGATACCGGGATGTGGAAATCGGTTCCGACGCTGTCCCGGATACCGCTTTCGCCGATTTGTGGAAGCGCCTGGCAACCGAATATCGCAACGATCCGGCAATCCAGTTCGGATTGATGAACGAACCGCACGACATCGATGTCACGCAATGGCTGACGTCCGCGAACGCAGCGATCGCCGCCATTCGCCAGGCCGGCGCGAACAATCTCGTGCTGGTGCCCGGCACCAACTGGACTGGCGCGCACAGCTGGCAGAACGAAGATCCCAAACAAGCGAACGGCACCGTCATGCTGGGCGTCGTCGACCCCGCCAACAACTACGCCTTCGAGGTTCACCAATATCTCGACAGCAATTTCTCCGGCACGCACAAAACCTGCGATCGGGCAGACGATGCTTTGACGGCACTGAAGGACTTCTCTACCTGGCTGCGCAAGAACGACAAGCGCGGTTTTCTTGGTGAATTCGGGGGCGCCGCCAATCGGACCTGCATGACCGGCATCACGGCGATGACAGCCTTCGTCGATGCCAATTCCGATGTCTGGACGGGCTGGACCTATTGGGCCGGTGGCGATTGGTGGCCGGAGAGCGAGGCGCTGAATATTCAGCCGACCCCAAAAGGGGACCGGCCGCAACTAAAGGCGCTGGAGGCCGCCGGCCGTCTGCCGCCTCGAAAGGGCGCCTGCCCGGCGTTTCAAAAGAAAGGCTGACGCCTTCGGAGACCCTATCGGGCAGCGGCCAACATAGCGTGCCGCGAAGCAAGAGGCTCCGGACGGAGAGGTTTGCCGGATAGGCTGAGGCTACGATAAGAGTTGGAAGTGCCCAGCAGGAACCAGAGCAGAGCGGCGGTCTTGATCGAATAGAACGAGTCGCTGATCAGCATCAGAAGCAGCAGATAGACCATCACCATGCAGTGGAAACGCCAGGCGCGCGCCTCGGCGGCGGGCGCATAGGCGAGCACTGTCCACAGCACCACAAAACCAAAGATGCCAAAAGCGGTAAGCGAATAGGCAAGGCCGGAGTCCGCCGTGAACTGCGTGGTCTGCTCGGTGCCGAGCACGACGGCGGCCGAAAGCTGGGTCAGGATGTGGGCCGTCACCATGAACCGGCCGGTGAGGTCGTTCGCACCGCCACCGGTACCCGTGGTGATGCCATAGGCGGCCAGCACAGCAAGAAGCAGAAACGGCAGCACGCTCCAGGCCAGGCGCGGTATGAAATTGTAGAGGGGGTAGAGCAGTGTAATCAGCACGCAGGTGTAGAGGCCAAACCGGGCATCAGCGAGCGTAATGACAGTCAAGGCCATGAACATCGCAAACCAGCGCCCTTTGAACGCGCGGCCGCGATAGAGTGCCCAGGAGTAGACGATCACGGCGAAATTGCCCATCGACACCGGCTCGAGAAACACCGACGACACGCGATGCTGGCCAAGGAACGGCAGGATGGTGCGCGGTTCGGGGCGAGTGCCGGAAATAAACAAACCTTGCGTCGCACCGAACAGCTGATCAGTCGTTACGGTGCCACGCGCCAGATAATACCCGATCACATTGAAGTAAGAGATGTAGGTGTCGACCGCCAGATATTCGAACAGGCCAGCACCGATCACGATCAGCGCGCTGACCAGGACAAGCCGGTCGCCCAGTTTGGGGTCATGCAGGCGCATGCCCGCGAAATAGAAGGCGATCGGAATAAGGATGTCCCGCACCGGCTTCAGGTTGAGCTGACCGCCGCGCAGTGCAAAAATGAACATCATGTAGCTGACGAAGACACCGAGCAGCAGATACAGCGGCGCGCGGCGGGTCAAAGCCACGATGAAGACGGTGCCGACAATCATCATCTCCGACAACATCACATAGCTGTCGGTGATGTGCATGACCTTGGTGTTCACGAAGCAGAGGAAGAAATTGAACACGAGGGCGGCGATCACGGTGACGATCGCCAAAAGGCGCAACAATGCCGGCGCCGTTTCGCTCGGCAAGGCCGGTTGCGCCAGCGTCATGGCAGACGATGCAGTCCTGCCGCCAGTTGCCGCTAACGCCGCCACGCTGTAGCTCCGCCTCTCACGCGGCTTTCTTTCCGACAACAATGTTACCGATCAGTTTCTCGCGCCACGGCTCGATCTCGCTGACCAGCACCGCCAAATCATTCTTGTGGGTGGAACCGATTTCAGACTGGACGATGATGCCATCGGCATATTTCAGCAGCACCGGCAACAATTCCTGCGCTTCCGTGCCGCAAGCGTCGACGATGAAGAAGGGCGAGGTTTTGGCGGTCGATCGTTCCAGCTCGGACGCCAGTGAAAGCAGCGCTCCCGACCGCTTGGAACTGTTACCGACGCGCTCGTAGACCAGGACGTCCTTCAACGGATGCTGTTCGGCGACTTCACCGACACCACGGGCGTCGCGTTGCCGCAATCCCGTCTCCGGCCGCAACATGCCGTTGAACAGATAGACGTCCTCGCCGAGGCCATGCAGCTGATGGGCGATGCCTGTGGCGGCACGCTCGCTGATCTGCGTCGGATCGGCGGCCACCACCGCGACAACCGTCGGCAACCCGTCTTCGCGGCGAAGTCCAAGCAGACGATTGACCCTGGCTAGGCCAAGTTCAGGCACCAATTTGCCCTTGATCCGAAGCGGCGGATCGCCGGCGCGTCTCAATCGGAAGGCCTGGGCAAGACGTTGGCGCCAACCGGGCTTGCCGCTTTCCACCATGCGGTCAACGGTGGCCAGCATCGGTGCACCGGTCGCAACCATCAGCTCGCGCTCGGAGCGTACGGCACCACTGATCGCATCGCGAAGCACGGCCAGCACGCTGCCTGCGGCCAGGCCGAACAGAACTGCGGCTATGAGCACGATGCTCTTCGGAGCCTGCACCGGTGTCGATGAGGGAATGGCTGCGGAAATGACACGGGAATTGCCTTTGCCGATGTCTTGCTGGCGCCCGAGTTCTTCCGAGCGGGTGAGGAAAGACTGATAGACCGCGTTGATCGAAGCAGCCTCGCTCTCGAGTTGCGCCAGCTTAATACGTGCCTTGCCTTCCTCGCTGTTTGCGCCGGCCTGAGCGTCAAAACGCGTCTGCAGCGAATCCAGATTGGCTTTCGCGCGCTCGGCGTTGGATGCGGCCGTCTTGCGGATGCGTTGCAACTCGTTCTCGATCGTGGTGCGCATGGTCGCGACCTGCGAGCGTACCGCACGCATTTGCGGATGTTCGGAACCCAGGCTGGTGGCCAACTCCGCCTGCCGGTCGAGCAATTGCGCGTAGCGGCTGCGCAGGTCGGTCAGTGTCGCCGACTGCAGGGCCTCTGCGATAGCCCCGGTTTCGACATTGGAGATGTTGAGCTGATTGGCTTGATCAGCGATTGCCTTTTGCTGCTCGGCAACCTGGCGAGCCGCCAGAAGCTGCTGGTTCAGCCCCGCCAGTTGCTGGTCAGTGACCAATCCCTGCTGACCCGTGCTGATCAGCCCGTTCTCGGTGCGGAACTTCTCCGCCACCGCAAGGGCGTCGAGCAGCCGCCGGCGCAAGGCCTCGGTCTGCGCCTGAAGAGCGGTGCTGGTGCGCTGACCGGCATCAGTTTGCGATTGGTCGGAACTGTTTAGGTAGGCTTCCACGACGGCGTTGGCGATCTTGGCCGCCATTTCGCTGTCGCGATGCTTCATCGACACTGTCAGCACCAGTGACTCGCCAGCTTGTTCCACGGTCAGGTTTTTGATCAGCGCATCGACAACCGCGTCGGTACGATCGCCAGTCGTCGCCGGCGGCGCCCCGCCGAACAGGCGCTGCCGAAGCCCGCCGCCCGTCGCTGCAAGATAGGGATCGTCCGTTAGATTGAGGGTCTTGACCACTTCGCGCAGCACGTCGCGCGATTGCAGCACGTAGATCTGACTGCCAACCGACTGCTGCGCGCTGACCTGACCGTTGGCGGAACCGCCAGTGCCAACCACTGAGCCACGATTGAGATCGAGCAGGATTTCGGCCGTCGAACGAAAATAGGGTTTTTGCGTTGCGAGAAAGGCCATAGCCAGGAGTAGGCAGGCCAGCACGGTCAGCACGACATAGTGTGCCCGTCGCTTCAGAATCCCAGGCAGTTGAAAAATGTCTATGTCCATGGAGCGCCCGAGATGAAAGCCGTCACGCCTAGCCCCTGGCTGGCGGCACGACCTGCCCCCATTTCTGCCTCGACGCGGACTGTCGCGTGCGGATTCGCGTGTCTCGACTCTTCCAATTTATGGTTAAGAAACCCCTAAGTCGTCCACCGGAATCTTTAACGCCGCGGCAGGCGGCATGACCCTTTTCAGTATCGAGGCAGCGCATGGCAGCGACTAAAGGCGCGCTTCAAACCGACACGATCTGGTTTTAGCTAGCAGGCATGATTCTCATTTCGCGCCTTGTCTCGGTCTTTCTCCTGTCCCTGATCATTTTCGCGACCCTCTCGCCGATCGGCTTGAGGCCACATCTTGGCGACCCCAATCTGGAACGGGCGGTTGCCTATCTGCTGTTCGGTGCCGCACTCGCACTTGGCTTTCCTCACCATGCCTGGCGAACGACTTTCTTCGTCGTTGGCGTAGCGGTGCTACTCGAAGCATTGCAGCTTATCGACCCCGGTCGTCATGGTCGCTTCAAGGATATGGCGGTCAAAGCCGTGGCCGGCATCCTCGGGGTTTTGATCATCACCATAGCGACGAGGGTCTTGCGTCGTTTGCGAGCCTGAAGAGGTCAAGTTTCGACGATGAAAATGCGTCTTTTCACGGCAATTTAACGCGTCCAGCCCAAGAGTAGTTTGCAATTTCGCGGGATACGCCTGCGGACGAAACCTCATTGCCACAGGGCGCGCATGTCCCGGACCGTTCCGGAAATCCAGACCTCCATGGTTGTCGCCACGCTCGGCCGTTCGCACGAGCTTGAAGGGCTGTTCAACTCGCTGGTTGGGCAAGATCGGGACGATTTCGAGGTGATCGTCGTCGACCAGAATGATGACGACCGGCTGGCACCGGTGCTGATGGCCTTTGCCGGCAAGTTGGAGATCATCCACCTGCGCACTGACAAGCGCGGCGTTTGTCGTGCCCGCAACCTGGGCGCCGCCCGCGCACGTGGGCGCTGGTTGATATTCCCAGATGACGACTGCTGGTATCCGACCGATTTCCTGTCACGCGTCGACGCATTGAGAGCGGCACATCCCGCCGACTTCTATTGCGGTCGTCCTACCGATACGACAGGCCGGACGATCATGGGCGATTTCGCCACCGAGCCAATGCCGATCGAGCGCCCGACCATCTGGACGACGCTGATCGAATGGATGCTGGTGGTCAAGAAACCGGCATTCGACGAGGCGGGCGGCTTCGACATCGCCATCGGCCCCGGCTCCGGAACCCCTTGGGGCGCCTATGAGATCCAGGATCTGGCGCTGAAGCTGCTTGCGACCGATCGGCACGGCTGGTACGACCCGGCCTTCACCGGCCATCATCCGGAAGATCGCGGCGACCAGACCACGCCCGCCGCTGTTGCCAAGATGCGCGTCTATTCCTCCGGTCTGGGTTACGTCATGCGCAAGCACGGTTATCGCTTCGTCGATTACCTGCCGCGTTTGCTGCGCCCTTTGGCCGGCGTCGCCATCTACACGTTCGCGGGCAAACCGGGCATGGCTCGTCGTTCATGGAACATTGTTGCCGGCCGCTGGTTCGGCTGGCGCGCCGCGCCCCGTACGATGACGGCTACCCGCGCCAAAGCTTCTTAAGGTTGTTTGCAACGTGCGCGCAAAACGCGTTCCGACTAATGTATTAACGGGATCGGCGTCTGGCGCGCCGCGAGGTCGGGGGCATCTTTGAGCAGAAGCATTATGTCGAATTCGCTGATCAATGCGGCGGCAGGCATGCTGCTGTTGATCATCGGCTTTGCTTGCTCAGTCATCGTCGCGCGCCTGCTTGGTCCGGCTGCCAACGGCACCGTTGCCTTTGCGCTGTGGATCGCGGCCACCGGCTCGCTGATCGCCGAACTGGGCACCGGCGTCCTGCTCCTGCGGGTCCTGCCGCAACTCGCGGCCAAGGGTGTGACTGCGCGGGAGCGTCGCGGCTTCGCTGCTTATCTGGCTTTACCAGTCCTGCTTTCCACGACACTTCTTGCCGCGCTCTACGCCCTTTTCTGCTGGAAAGGCGGCGGTCTCGAATGGACCGACGCGACAACTGGTGTCGCTGTACTCACCACCGCGCTGTTGTTCATCCAGTCGGTCGGTTCCTTTACCAAGAATTACCTGATCGGCGAAAAGCGGCTTGGCACGTTCTTCGTTTTCACCGCGATCACCTCGGTGCTGCAACTTGGCATCGTTCTCGTCGGAGCATTGTTTGCTGGTGTAGAGGGCGCGCTGCTTGGCTATATCGCCGGCCAGTCGGTCTTCTTCCTCTACACTCTGGGCATCCTTTTCACCCGGCGTAACAAGGCAGGCCAAAGCGCGCGCGCACTCGCCGCGACCTCCCTGCTTGTGTTTTTTGAATTCGTCATCACGGCAATCTTCCTGACGAGGCCGGAGCTCGTCTTCCTCCAGCATTTCCGCACGACGCAGGATGTCGGCTTCTACGCGGTCGCGCTGTCGCTGGCGAACCTTGCGCTGCAACTCCCGGTCCAGCTCACCGGCAGCCTGATCCCCTTCTATGCGGAGCGCCATGAGGCCGATGACGGCGCCGGCGGCACCGACCTCTTTGCCAGCGTGGTGCGCTCTTTCTCCTACATCACCTTTCCATTGTGCTTCGGCCTTGCTGCCGTCGCGATACCGCTTGTCGTTTCCGTCTACGGCACCGCCTTCGAGCCGGCAGGTCTCGTGGTCGCAATCCTGGCGATCGGCTCGCCCGCCTACGTCTTCATCCAGCTCACCACCCAATATCTCTACTCGAAAGACCAGATTAAGGGCCGCCTCGCCATCAGCGGCATCGGCGCGATCCTGATGGTGGCAGGCTGCCTCGTCGCCGTGCCGCTGTGGGGTATCATCGGCGCGTCGACAGTTCGCGGGGTGGTCTTTCTGGCCATGGCCGCGCTCCTGCTCTCTCGCGTAAGGCTGCAGAGCGGCGCCGGCGAATTGATCATGGTCGTGCTCAAGGTCGCATTGGCCGCGATAGTCTGTGGTGTCGCGGCACTCCTGGTCACCCAGGCACTGCACGGCGTTACGGGTATTGCTACCGGCGTTATCGTAGGTGCCATGGCCTACGCGCTGACACTGCGGCTGCTTGCTGCGGTTCCAGGCCAGGATGCGACCGTCATCGACCGGCTTCTTTCACGCCTGCCCGCTGGCATCGGACGAATCGCGAGACTGTTCTTTTCCTTCATCGCCCCTCTCCCTGCCGCGCCGCAGGTGCCGAAATGACGGCGCATTCCACGCCTCTGGAACAACACCAGACAACGGCGCGACAGTCGGCGACAAAACAGCTCTCCGCCGCATTGCCGGTCACCTTCGCCGATACAGTCGGTCTTTATTCTGCCGCCGCGCCAGGATCGGCGCCTCACGACAGTGCGGTCCTCTTCCTCAGCCCTTGGGGTTTCGAGGAGATGTGTACGCGCAAGCTCTGGCGCGATCTCGCCGAGCGCCTGGCAGCGGCTGGTGTTGCCAGCCTGCGCTTCGACTATCCGGGCACCGGAGACGCGCTGGATCGCACGGAATTCGCGGACGGCCTTGCCATCTGGGAGAGAGCGGCACTCGTGGCTGCTGAAGAACTGCGCCGGCTTTCCGGGACCTCCCGGCTTATCCTGATCGGCCATGGCCTCGGCGCAACGCTTGCCGCCCTCGTCGCGCCGCAGCTGAAAGCCCTTGATGGTGTCGCCTTGATGGCGCCGGTCGTCAATGGGCGCATGTATCTGCGGGAGCTCGCCGCCTGGTCGAAGATGGTGGACGAAGGCCTCGGCCTGCGGGATGACCAGCGCATCACCGATCATGTCGCCATAGCCGGCCTAGTCATGCCCGACGAGGTTGCCGCCCATGTCAAAAAGCTGAACATCGAAGCCATCCCCCATCTGCCTGCCCGGCGAATTTTGATGGTGGAGCGGCCGGCACGCGACAAGGATATCGCGCTGTCGGCGCACCTGACGGCACTCGGCGCCGAGGTAACCCGTCAGCCTTATCTGGGCTATGACGATCTTGTCTCGAACCCGACCATCGCCACGCAGCCGCTCACGGTCGCTGGCCAGGTGGTCGACTGGGTGGCCGATGTGGCGGTGCCTCTTGCCCACAAGAGCAGACAAGTCGCCGTTTCGACGCCCGAGCCGCTCGAAGGGCCTGACTTTGTCGAAACGCCGTTGCGTTTTGGCGCGGATGAACGTTTGTTCGGCATACTCTGTCAACCGCGCGGCGAACGGCGCGGCGCAACTGTCGTCTATCTTGGCACCGCCTATGATCGGCAGGCCGGCTGGGCACGCACGGTCACTGAAACCGCGCGCTACCTTGCATCCAACGGCGTCGCGTCACTGCGTTTCGACGCGGCCAATGTCGGCGACAGTCCGCCCGTCATAGGTGCGCCCGAACAAGTGCTCTTTTCCGATCATCAAATCGACGATGTCCGCGCCGCCTTCGACCTGCTGGATGGCATGGCGCTCGGCCTGGCGGTGCTTGCCGGCCGTTGCAGCGGCGCATATCTCGCCTTCCGCAGCGCTGCCGCCGACGAGCGTTGCAAGGCGGCTGTCGTCATCAACCCCTTCACTTTCGTCTGGGACAAGGACGAGGTGGTGGATGATGCGCTGCGCTACAATGCCCGTTCGCTCGAGGACTATAGCCGGCGCATGGTCAGCATGGACACGTTGCGCCGCCTGCGGGCCGGCCGCATCAATGTCCGCCACGCTACAGCCAATATCGCCAAGCAGCTCGCCCGCCGCGTTGCGGGTTCGATGCCGACGACATTCGCATCGCTGTCCAAATACGCTCGTCTCAAGGAGGCAACATATTCGGCGTTTCGGCGTCTCAGCCAAAGACACATGCCGCTTACGCTGATCTACAGCTCCACGGACATAGGTCTCGACCGGTTCCGCTTCTATCTCGGCAGGAAAGGCGAAGGCCTTAAGCGTTATGGCAATGTCTCGGTCGAGATCATTCCCGACGCCGACCACAACATCACGCCAGCGGCAGCCAGGATGATTGTGCGCAAGCACATTCTGGCGGCGGCTCTCAAAGCGAACGAGATACCGCCTACCTTGTAGGTGGAATGCCCGTTAGAACCGCACGGTCGATTTGGCGTTCAACGCGCTGACCTCGCCGGAGGGCTTGGTCGCGCCGGCAAGCGGAACAAGCCGCACCGCCTTGGCTTCTCCCGGCGCCAGATGGAACCAGTTATCGGACGGCCGGAAGCCGGATACGTCGACATGGACCGACTGCGCAAAACGGTCGGTGGATAGCACCAGGGACCAATGTCCCTCCTCTTCTGAAAGCACCGCCGTCAAGATTGCCTCGTGCATGGCAGCGGCGCGACCGAGCGGAAAATGAAACGCCTCGGCAATCAGGCTCTGATCGTCAGCGTCCCGCAGCCTAGCCACGGTGACATTGTGTGCCGGTGGCCCGAAGCGGAAAGCATAGGCGGTGTCGAAGAAGGCACCGAACAGGTCTGTCGCGGGCAATGTAACGCCCTGGCGGGCCCGAACGCCGAGTGTTCTCGCCCCGCGCACCACCGGCTGCGCCCCGTCACGCAGGCAGGCAATCTCGACATTGATCTGACGATCCTTGCCGCCGTCATTGACGACATGCACGTCGACGCCGTTCGTACCCTCGTCGCTCAACACGAGCTGGAGCGGCCGGAAGGCACGCTGCAATGCAAACCAGGCTGGCTTCGGCAGGCCGGTCGCATCGACAACGCCCCAGCCTGCCCCCGGCAACAGATCCTGGAATGTCCAGACCAGCGCCCCGTTGCAAGTCGAACCCGGCCGCCGCCACTCGGCGAAGGTCGCCTCCATCACCTCACCCGTCACTGCCCGCGACAGATCGAGGTAGCGGGCAGTATCCTCGCGTCGCAGCCGCGTCGGATCGACACCGTAGAGCAGGGCCAGATAATGCTCGCGGATATCCTCGAAATCCCATGACGCGTCACGGTCGCGCGGCACGGGCGCCTTCCAGCGCGGATCGTGCACCGCAGGCACCGGCAGGTGCACGTCGAGCGTCTGCTGTTCCGGCACATTGGCGAAGGCCAAGCATTCGGCGGCAAAACGCACACCAGCGCGTCGCGCATCTTCCAGCGGCCGACAATAGGCGCCAACGCCATAATAATGGGTGATGCCTTCATTGGGCGAAAACGGCATGGCCCCGCCACTCGGACTGTTCGGCACATAGGGCACGTCGGGCCTGATCTCAGCGGCGATGGCGGGCAGCAATTCGTCGACAAGCGGCCCGGACCATGCACTCGGCGGCAATCCGAGCATCGCAGCCTGCTGCGCCATTTCGCTGCCGCCGCACAACACCGCCAGCGACGGCGAGGCCGAAATGCCGCGCAGGAACTGTTCCGCTTCCTTTCGCACCAGCGCCGCGAACTCCGCGTCACCCACCGGATAGTCGAAGTTGGCGAACATGAAGTCCTGCCAGACCATGATGCCGAGCTCGTCGCACAATGCGAAGAACTCCAGCGTCTCATAGACCATGGTGCCGCCGACGCGGATCATGTTCATATCGGCATCGGCAGCGAGTTGAAGCAGCGGTGCATAACGATCGCGCTCGCCGGGAAGATCGACGATATCGGCGCTGGTCCAGGCTGCCCCTCGGCAGAAAACCCGCACGCCGTTGACGATCAGCGCGAAGTCTCGCCCGTCGGAACCGCGATCGACGGCAATACGCCTGAAGCCGGTGCGGCCGAGCGATCGGCGCTGGCCGCCACTCTGGATCTCGACATCGTGCAGCGCTGGCATGCCATGCGTGCGCGGCCACCATGCGGCAACGTTCGGGATCGAAAGACTGCCTTCGAAGTGTCCATTCTTGCCTGCAAGTTCGACCGCGCGGCCGGCACATGAAAGGCGAACCGGCTCGACAAGCCCTGGTGCGGTGAAACGAACCGCGAGCTGGCCGGTGCCGTCGTCGTCCAGTGTTGTGGCGATATGAACATCGCGCGGCGTGGCACCATCCTTCCGCGTCAGCCTGACGGGGCGATAGGGTCCTGCAGCATGGATTTCCGGACACCAACCGGGCATGTAGCCAAGCAGGGTCGTGCGGACCAGGCGCAGGCCTGGTGGCGTAATCATCTGCGGTCGCCAGCGCGCACGCGGACCGCGTTTGTCGAGATGCGGGGCCAGCGCCCGAAAGCAGAGGGCGAGACTGTCCTTGCCTGTCAATGCGACAGCTAATTCGTGTTCAATGAACATCGAATTGGAGGTCAGCACCGCATCGCCGTTCCAATACACCTCGGCAATCGTTGCGAGACCATCGAAATGCAGTATCGCAGTGCCCGGTTGTTCCCCGGTGAGGTAAAGAAAATACCAAGCGTCGGATATGTTGAGCGGTCTTGGCGCAGTCCGGTCGAATTGACCCGCTCTTTCCAACGCACCGGCGACGGTGCCGGGTACCGGCGCCTTGTACGTCTGAATAGCCGCGATATCCGCCGGCGGCTCACTCCAGGCACCGGCCGCTGTCAGCGTCATGCGCCAGCTTTGATCGAGAATGCGGCCGCTCGCGGCCGGAGTGCGCGCGCTCACCGCCTCGCTCAATCCAGTCGCCCGGCCAGGTCGCGCATCAGGGCGTCCCACGCCTCAGCGGCAGGATCGAGCGCGGTAGCCAGCGGTTCGAACTTGCGTCGCGCCACGGCGCGCGCCACCTGGAACTGCGTTGCCTTGGCGACCTCGGAGATGCGCCGGGCATGGCCAGCGGCTTCGACCAACGAACCGTCCGGACGCAGCCAATCGAGGTGGCTGGCGGCCAGTTCGAAATTAGCGCCGAGCTGACGCAGCGTGTTGAACGCATATTTGTGGAAGAAGTCGAACGGCCGCTCCGCCACCTTCTCGACCTGGCTGGGGAACAGCTTTGCGAAGGCCGCAACCGGATTGTCGGTCGGCCGCCGCGCGAAATGCTGCTTGGCCAGCCGCTCTGCCTCGGAACGCAGATGGCCCGGCGTAGGCTGTTGCGCCGGGAATTTGACGAACTCGGTATAGGGCAGGAACGGCAATTCCTCGGGCCCGTCCTTCATGTGGAACAACCCGTCGAAATCATCGCCCTCGAGCCGGAAGAAACCGGCATTGTGGAAATAGTCGATGCTACGACCGGCAACGTCGAGCCGATTGATCGCGACCGTCGTCTTGCCATGTTCGCCATGATAGCCGACGCCATGCGTGTCGGGCATGTAGAAGCTGTCCATCTCGACCAGGCAAAGCCGGCCGCGCCGCAATTGTTCGGCGACATGTGTCTCGACCCGGTCGTAGATCGCGAGTTCCGTGCTGCGAATGCCGTAAAGTGCCTCGAGGTCTTCCAATGGCACCTTGAAGAAGGTGAACTGGTCGCCTTCGAAATCCTGCATGAGCGTGAAACCCAGCATCGCCTCCGGTTCGCTGCCGAAGGCATGTAGCGTTTCGATCCACAGATCGACATAACAGTTGGTTTCCGGCCACATGCGCTCCGGCTGATGCAGCGCATGCGGCTTGTAAGTATCGGGGCCGAGCCCGCTAAAGATCGTCGGCAGCGCCAAGGTCAGAACCCGAGCGTCTTGCGAACCGGGTTCGGCCATTTATCGATGTCCAGCCCGTGATGGTGGAGCAGTGCCAGCGCAATGCGCTCCAGCCCGAAACCGACACAGGCGGAGTGGGCGACTTCGCCGCCCGCCGTGCTGATCTCCCAGCCCTTGCCGAAATGATCCTGATGATAGTTGAAGCTCATGCAGGCCGTCGGTTTGGTCGTCGACGTGATCGGGATCAACAGCTCGAACTTGAGGTTCTGGTCGCGTTGATTGTTCTTCATCATGCGTCCGGCACGGCCGAAGAACGGATCGTTGGCGACGTCGATCTCGACAGGCAGGCCGACAGAGGCCATCAGCGCCTTGCCACGCTCCATCCAGTCGTTGCGAAAGGCCATCACCTGGTCGGGCGTACCCATGCGCACATATTCGCGCATACGAAACAGCTGCATGCGGGCCGGATCGTTGGAAGGTTCGTGCCGGAAGCAGTAGGACTGCAGATCGAACAGCCCGCCGCCCTCGGGCAGCGCTCCGCGCTTGGCCACCGTTGGATAAAGCGGATAACAGGCCGCAGGCGTCAGCACGATATCGGTGCCCGCCTGGCCCTTTGTCCAGTCGTCACCGGCCTCCATGCACTGAAGCAGGTTCATGTGGTCGAGTTCGTTGCCGCAGAACGAATGCACCGTGCCAGCAAGCTGCGGGAAACTTTTCATGTAACCGCTGCCCTCGAAATGCGCGCGGTTCATGCCAGGCGGGAAGCGGATCGGCTCAGCTCCGTCGCCACTGCCGATCGTGTCGATCAGCGCCTCGAAACGGGTGATGATATTCTCGAAACGACCGCTACGGCCATAAAGGCCCTCGACGCCGGTTTCGATGAGCAGGCCGGTCTCGAACAGTCTGTCGAGAAGCGAGGTTTGCTGATCCATGACCTACCCCATCAGGCTGGTGTCCTGCTTGTGGACAAGCAGGAGGTTCGACGTGTTGCCGAGAATACGGTCGTTGGAGATCATCAATTGCGCCGAATGCGCGTCGCGCAGATGGCGGCCGAGGCTGTAGGGCGTACCGTTCTTGTAGCCAAGAATGCCGCACACCAGCATGGCGTGGTTGATGATGGTCAGGATGGTCTCCGAGGAGCCGATCTTCACATTGTTCATCGCCACCGCGAAACCGATGGAAGACAGGCGATCGTGGTCGGCCTTCGCGGCCTCGAATTCGCGCAGGCCCGCAATGATGTTGGACTTCAGAAGCTGCAGCAGGCTGGACGCTTCGGCCAGACGCAACGCGCCGGGCGGAGGCGCGCCGGGGCTCTTGCGGGCCGCTGCACGCACGAAGCTTTGGGCACGGGCCATGGCGTTGACCGCGATGCCGTACCAGACGGCGCTCCACAAAAGATGCGAGGTCGCCAGCATCGACTGCGCCGCGATCTCCGCGAAGGGCTTCGGCAATATCTGCATCGCCGGCGCATCGCCCTTGAACAGATAACCGTCCGAGCAGGTACCGCGCATGCCGAGCGTATCCCAAACCTGGGTGCGTTCCAGCGTGTACTGGTCCTTTGCGAACACCGTCATCACCTGGTCGGTGGAAGCAGCCTCCGCATTGGCGCGCGAGGTGATCAGGATGGCGTCGGCATATTCGCCGTACGAGATGACGGTAGCATCTTTCTGCAGATGGCAGTCGGCGCCGTTCACCTCGATGGCGCAGATGCTGTTGCGCAGATTGCCGCCGATGCCGCCTTCCGTGGTGGCCGAGGCAAGCAACAGCTGGTCGTCGACGACGCGGCGCATGAATGCCAGGTGCCAGTCGCTCTCTGAGCCATGCGACACCAGGCTCGAAAGCTTGATGTGGTGCATGGCAAAGACCATCGCCGCCGAGGCGCAGGACTGGCCGATGAGCGAGCAGATTTCGGCGACGTCCGAGACCGTCGCGTCCTCGCCGCCGAGACCGCCTGAGATCTGGATGGACAACAGCCGCTCAAGCCGCATGGCATCGACCGCCTCGCGCGGAAACCGGCTCTTGGCGTCGACATCGTCGGCGTGGACGGCAGCAATCGCCGCGACACGGGCGGCGCGTTCACTAAGGGTGGTGCCAGCCGGCGCGTTCATTCTCCCGCCGGAGCCCCGTTGAGAATTCCTTCCACCGCCGCGGCAATCGCCTCGACGCTCTGGAAAGTCTTGCGGTTGAGCAGCGAGTCTGGAAACTCGAGATCAAAAGCCTCTTCAAGCGCAAGCATGATCTGAACTGAGGCGAAAGAGGACAAGCCCGCAGCATAGAGATCCGACTGGTCGCCCAGCGTCTCCACACCGCCTGGCAAACCGCCACGCGCCGCCAGAATTTCACGAATTTTAGATTTTACATCGCCCACGATACTCACCCGCCGGATAGAAAATAAGAACCAGCCCTGTGCCTGCTGTATATTAGCTGCAATAAAATCGCATGAACGGAGATGGATAATAGCCAGTAAACTGGACCTGTCGTGACCAGCGGTCAAACTGTGAAGGACCAGAACAGGCAGGCCAGTGTCGCGACCGCGAAGATAACCAGGAACAGGCTGCGCAGGAGCACATTGCGCCGCAGTTCGTTCATCACCAAGTGGCAGCCGACCACCGCCGCAACGAACAGGAAACGCCAGTTCCACAGAGCCCACAACGCGCTGCTCTGACCGAAGGCCCAGCGAGCCGCTAGAGAGCCGACGATGCTGGCAAACAGCACCACCACCGCCCACACGACGATGTCGGCGGCGTTGAGCAGCACCAGGCTGGCGGCACGCAGCGGCAGCACCATCATCATCATCGCCGAAAAAAAGTAGAGCGCGGCAAGCGGCAGGAAGGTCGAGGCATTGGCAATGTCGTCCAGCCGCTTCACGCCAACGGCCCCGAATGGATAGCCGTGCTGCGCGACAGCGAAACTCAACGCCATCAGCACAGCGGAAAAAACGGCGACCAGCGCGAATGACGTGACGATCTTGCTCATGGTTCTCACCCCTACGAATCGAACGAGAACGATTTTAGCTCGATGTCGTAAACCGCCGGTAAGCCGCGAGCACGAACGCAGGCCCCGGCATGTCAGATCGCGCCGGCGGCGCCTTTGTGTGCGGCCTCGGTACGAGCCTTGAGGTCCCGCAGCGTCTTCAATTCCAGCGCGGTCGGTTCCGGCGTCACTTGAATGTCGTCGGCAAATTTCACCGTCCAGCCGCAGGTCTCTTGAACCTGCGCACGCCTAACACCTGGATGCAACGACACGACGGTGAATTCCTTCGTATCGGGATCCGGCCGCCAGATGGCGAGATCGGTGATCAGCAGCGTCGGCCCTTTCGTGCCGATGCCAAGACGCTGCCGATGGTCGCCGCCTTCGCCATGACCGAACGATGTGTAGAAATCGATCTTGTCGACCATTCCGCGCTTCGACTGCGTCATGGTGATGTAGACCTCGCGCGACGAGGTTGCGATCTCCGGCGCGCCGCCGCCGCCGGGCAGTCGTGTCTTCGGGTGGTCGTAATTGCCGATGACCGTTGTGTTGATATTGCCGAACCGGTCGATCTGGGCCGCCCCCAGAAAACCGATGCTGATGCGCCCGCCCTGCAGCCAGTGGCGAAACATTTCGGGCACCGAGACGGTGGTGATCGCCGTCTCGCACAATTCGCCGTCGCCGATGGAGAGCGGCAGCACGTCCGGTGCCGTGCCGATCGTGCCGCTCTCATAGATCAGGGTAATGTCCGGCG
Source organism: Mesorhizobium terrae (assembly GCF_008727715.1). Lineage (GTDB taxonomy): Bacteria > Pseudomonadota > Alphaproteobacteria > Rhizobiales > Rhizobiaceae > Mesorhizobium > Mesorhizobium terrae. Next base: position 2,397,845 of record NZ_CP044218.1, on the reverse strand, counting down.
CATGCGTCAGCCGCGCCACATTGCAGGCTGCCGAAGGCGCGCCGATGCCGACGAAGCAGACATCGTCGTTCTTCAAGGCGCGCGATGCGGCAATCGTCATCATCTCATTCGGCGAGAACGCGCTCATGCGGCCTTCCTCAAATGCTCGACCCTGGCTGCAAAGTCGCCGGCATCCGCCTCGGTGACATTCTTTTGCATCCAGTCGCGGAACCGCTCGCGGTCGGCCGCAATCTCATCCCATTCCAGATAGGCGGCATTGTCGCGGGCGTAGTAGCCATGCGCATAGGACGGATGCGATCCGCCCGGAACTACCGCGATCGCCGTCACCGTCCAAGCTGGCAACACCGTCAGGTTCGGGTGCAGGTCGTCGAAATCCTCGACCACTTCCTCGACGGTCACGACAGCCCGGCTTGCGGCAAGAACAGCTTCCTTCTGTATGCCGATGATCCCTTCCACCAGCACATCGCCCCGCCGATTGGCCTTCTGGGCGTGGATGAAGGTGACATCGGGCCTGAGCGCCGGCACCGCTGCCAGGACCTCGCCAGTGAAAGGGCAGGTCACTTCCCTGATGTTGGGATTGACCGCGGCCAGCCCAGCACCGCGATAGCCGCGAAACACGGCACAGGGCAGACCCGCCGCGCCCGCCTCATAGGCGTTGGCCATCGCGGCATGGCTGTGCTCCTCGATCTCTAGTCGGTGCGGATATTCGTTCTCGACCGCGTCACGCAGACGGCGCAACAGACCGACGCCGGGATTGCCCGCATAAGAGAAGACGATCTTGCGCGCCATGCCCATGCCGATCATCTGGTCGTAGATCAGGTCGGGCGTCATGCGCACCAGTGTCAGGTCTTTGAAACCCTGGCGGATTGCCTCATGCGCGGCGGCGGTCGGGATGAGATGGGTGAACCCCTCGAACGCGACGGTGTCGCCATCATGAAGGTTCTCGGCCACCGCCTGTTTGAGAGGCAGGAATTTCGCCATTAGCGCCTCATTTCAAAAAAGTTCGCATTGCGAACATATGTTTCCTATGCGATACAAGCTAGATGGACGATAGCGACGAGTCAACGGAAGCTGACCGGCGTGACCATGTCGGCTCGCTGGCGCGCGGTCTTCAGGTGATGGAAGCGCTCGCCCGCCATCCAACGGGCGCTACGCTCACCGAAATGGCTACGGAGATTGGCCTGACGCGCGCCGCGGCGCGCCGCTTGCTTCTGACGCTGGTGTCGACCGGCTACGCCACCCAGGATGGCCGGCGCTTCATGCTGTCGTCAAAGCTCATCTCGGTGGCACGCGGTTGGATCGGAGGGGCTTCCTTGTGGAGTTTTGCCGAGCCGTTCATGCGGGATGTCTCAACCGTCCTGGGCGAATCCTGCTCGGCAGCCGTGCTGTCCGGCGACGATGTCGTCTATGTCGCCCGCGTACCCGGCCGCCGTATCCTGAGCGTCGCCCTTCACGTCGGCACCAGGCTACCGGCCTATTGCACGTCGATGGGCCGCGTCCTGCTCTCGGGCCTGACGGACGATGAACTCCGCGCATTTCTGGCCGAAACCGCCCTCGTGCAGCGGACACCGAAAACGGTGACATCGGCGGAAAGGCTAGCCGCGCTTGTCGCCAAGGCCCGGGAAGAAGGCCATGCAATCGTCGACGAGGAACTGGAACTTGGCCTCAGGTCAATCGCCGTACCCATCCGCAACCGCAATGGCGCGATCGAGGCCGCGATCAATGTTTCCACGCAGGCCGCGCGCTTCTCCATACGCGACTTGCGAGACGAAATCCTCCCGCACCTGACCGGCGCAGCGAAACGTATCGAAGACTATTTCGTGGTGGAGTAAGGCCCGCCTCGGGATCGTCTGTCGTCGCGTGTTTTTTCAAAACCGCCGCAGCCGCCCCCGCGTCATCATCGCCTCAGCGTCTTAGACGCTTTCGCGCGCGAATGACGAATTCGCGATGATGATGGACACCCCTGCATCCTCCAGCATCCTCGCATCCGCGTCGCTCAGCCCATCGTCGGTGACGACGGCACTAACGCGCTGAAGCGGCAGCACGGCATGGCGCGGCCGGATCGAGAACTTGCGGCTGTCGGCAAGCAGGATCACCTGGTCCGCACGGCGACTGAAATTCTCGACCACGACCCTCAACAGGGGGTGCGATTCGAGCAGCCCTTCCGCGCCGACGCCTTGCGCACCAAGGAAGAATTTCGATGCATAGAAATTGGGGGCGCCCGCCGAAACATCGTGAATGATCGAAGGCTCGCGATAGAGCTCGCCACCGGCAATCGCCAGATGACAGGAGCCATGCTCGCCGAGATAGGCCGCAAGCGGCATGGAGTTCGTGTAGATGCGAACATTGCGATTGGCGAGCCGAGAGCCAAACTCAAAGCAGGTCGAGCCGGCGTTGATGATGAGCGAATCGCCATCCCGCACCAAAGTTTCGGCCTGCGCGGCTATGGCACGCTTCGCTTCAACAGCGAGATCGCGATTTTCGTCATAAGGACGGGCGGCGAGGCCGGCACCTTCAACGGAGGCGATACCGCCATGCACCTTCCGGACCTTGCCCATTTCATGCAAACGGTCGATATCGCGACGGATGGTTGCCGCCGAAACGTTCAGACGCTCCTGCAAATCGCGAACGGAAGCGAACGGCACCCGGCCCAGCATCTCGGCGATGGCGACATGGCGATCCGAATCACGCATGATTGCACTGCTCCATTTTGATCAAATTACGTCATGATTCTTGGTGCAACAAGCCGAATTGACACACTTCGCACCGCTTGTTGACGAAATAACTTCAAGCTCGTACCTTCCTCGCATTGACGCTCCGACGAATGACGGCGACCACTTGCTGGCAGATTCGCGTGGAACTTATCAGGAGGTGCGGAGATGAAATCGACTGTCGTCTCGGCATTGCCAGAGGATTTTCGCCAATTCCTGGCCCTCTCGGCCGAGATCGGCCGGGATATCCTGAAGACGCAAGGGGCCGGCGGCAACACTTCGATCAAACATGGCGACTGCCTCTGGGTGAAGGCCTCCGGCACATGGCTGGCCAACGCGCTCGATGGCAACATCATGGTGCCGGTCGACCGGGTTGGCCTGCTCGAAGCCTTGCGGGCGGGTGATGAAAGAGCTGAAAAGGCCACGGCCTTCATCCGCAACGACCTCGATCCCGGCGCCTTGCGCCCATCGATCGAGACCACCCTTCATGCGGCATTGCCGCAGCGGGTCATTGCCCACTTCCACTGTGTTCACACCATCGCGCTGGCGGTGCTCGCACGACGAGAGGACTTGATCGCCAACCGGATGGCGCATGTTCCCGACTTGAAGTGGGCGCTGGTGCCCTACCATCGTCCGGGCATACCCTTGGCGCAGACTATCGACAGCATTGCCGAAACCCGCCCGGACGTCATCATCCTGGCCAACCACGGGCTGATTGTCTGTGGCGAAACGATCGATGAGGTCCGCAACCGTATCCAACGCGTTACGACGGCGCTTGCCGGCACATCCCGGCACACGCCCGCTCCGGCCTTGCTCTCTCTCGAAGGGATATGCCGCGATACCGCCTATCGTCCGGCGCGCGACGCAGAAACGCATGCAACCGCCCTTTATTCGCAGAACATCCAGATAGCGACCGGTGGTTCCCTTTACCCCGATCACGTCATCTTCCTCGGCACAAGGATCGGACTGCTCGCGGACGGCCAAGTCGTGAGCGACTTTACCTCGATCTTTGAGCGGCGTGGCGAACAACCGCCAAAACTGATCATCGCGCCGGGGATAGGTGTCCTCTTGCCGCAAGACATGACCACGGGCGGCGAGGCGATGGCCCGTTGTTTGAGTGAAGTCGTTTCGCGCATTCCCGACGGTGAGCCGATCATCTACCTGACCAAGCCTGACGAATATGCCTTGACCGGATGGGAGGCTGAAAAATACAGGCAGTCGTTCGACCGCGGGCAGAACGCGCAATGAAGCCAGCAGGCTCTTCGCATGACACGGCGATTGCGATCGGCATCGATGTCGGAACCTCCGGCGTCCGCGCCGCCGCCGTAAATGCCGATGGTGCTTGCCTGGCCTTCGCGCAGCAACACTTCGAGACAAGTGAGGACGCCAGATCCCCCATGCGGTGGCTGGCTGGCGTCCGCGCCTGCTTGCACGATCTGACGCAGCAAATCCCCCTTGCGACCGTTCAAGGCGTCGCGGTCGATGGTACCTCCGGCACGCTCCTGGCGGTGGACGCCAATGGCGCTCCGGTCGCGGGCGCCCTCATGTACAATGAGCCATGTCCCGATCGGCAGATCCTCGAGACGATCTCGCGTCACGCCCCTGCCAACAGCCCGGCTCTCGGCACGAACTCGGCCCTGGCGCGCGCCATTCATCTCAGCCGGCGTCCCGGCGTTGCTCGTATCCTGCACCAGGCCGACTGGATCGCCTTGCAACTTGCGCCAGATCATCTGGCGACCGACGAGAACAATGCGCTGAAGACCGGATACGATCTTGAGCTTGAGGTGTGGCCGGACTGGATCGAAGCGGCAGACATGGACCGAGCGCTCCTGCCCGAAGTCCACCGCGCAGGCGACCCTCTCGGCCTCGTTGGACGCACCGCCCGCGACCTCGGGCTCCCAGCACATTGCCGGCTCCATGCCGGAACCACAGACGGCTGCGCGGCCTTTCTAGCCACGGGTGCCAACAGGATTGGCGACGGCGTCACCTCACTCGGCTCGACCCTGGTTCTCAAGCTGGCGTCAGACAAGCCGCTCAATGTTGGTCGCCATGGTATCTACAGCCATCGAATTCGCGACTTCTGGCTGGTCGGCGGCGCCTCCAACAGCGGCGGCGGCGTGATCAGGGCGCTGATCGGCGACGACCGGCTGGCGGAACTCACCGGACGCCTTCGCCCGCATGAACCGACTGGATTGGACTATTATCCGCTGATCCGGCCCGGCGAGCGTTTTCCCATCAACGATCCCGAGCTTCCTCCCCGGCTCCAGCCACGGCCATCAGACGATGCCGTTTATTTTCAGGCCATCCTGGAAGGCATCACCCGGGTAGAACAGCTCGGTTATCGCCGCCTCCAGGAGTTGGGCGCGCCGACATTGAAGACGATCCGCACCGTTGGAGGCGGCAGCCACAACCCTGCCTGGACCGAGCTCCGGCAACAGGCGCTAGGCGTAACATTCCTCGGCTCCCAGTCGACGGAGGCCGCCGTCGGCACCGCATCCTTGGCCCTTCCGCTGGCGGCGAGAAGTTCATGAAAACCGCCCTGCCCCTGGTCGATTTCGCCGAACTGGCCGATCGATACGATGTGTTTTTTCTCGACCAGTTCGGCGTGCTGCGAGATGACGTCCAGCCCTATCCCGGAGCGGCCGAGGCGCTGCTTGCCTTGAAAGAACGCGGCAAGATCGTCGTGATCCTATCGAATTCGGGACGCAGCAGCGACTTCAACGCCAAACGCTTCGTCAAGCTCGGCTTCGACGCGAGCAGTTTCGACCACTTCATCACCTCCGGGGAAGTCGCCTTTTCGATCCTCGCCGAAGCAATGGCCCGTGGCGCAATCCGGCGCAGTTTCGTCATTTCCAGCGACGGCGATGATGAGGTCTCGCAACGTCTCGGCCTGGAGGCGACAGACGTGGCTGGCGATGCCGACGTCGTCGTCATTTCCGGCAGCCAGGCCGAGCGCATATCGCTCGACCGCTATCGCGACATGCTGCGACCCGCCGCAAGGAGAGGCGTGCCCTGCTATTGCACCAATCCCGATCTTTACAAGCTCGTCCAGGGCGGCCAGGCGCCCGGCGCGGGCATGATCGCCAATCTCTATGAGGAACTCGGCGGCAAGGTCGTGCGGATTGGAAAACCTTACCCGGAAATCTATGCCTTCGCCCTCTCCAAGGTTGAGGGCCACGGCAAGGTCGTTTGTGTCGGCGACAGCCTCGACCACGACATTGCCGGCGCGGCCGGCGCCGGGCTGGACTCGGTGCTTGTCCTGACCGGGTTGCAACAGGGGACGACCGGGGAAACGATTGCCGTCACCTCGGCGGCGCTCGGCGTACGGCCGACATTTCTGATGCATCGCTTCGCGAAATAGCCGCCCACCCGACCATGGTGAGATGATCCCCGCACGAACTCCCTACGACAAGGTTTGGGCGAGTGGGGCCGGCACCGCTTTCGAGACGGCGGGCGTCACCTCTTGCAGGCGACGGCCGCTATCGGCGTCGAACAGCTGCACGTCGGCGGGATCGACCGAGAAGAAGAACGGCTGGCCCGATTGCATGTCGTCGCGCAAGGCGACATGCACGATCATCGCCTGCCCGCCAAACGAGCTGTGCAGCAGTTTGGCGATGCCGAGTTCCTCGGCAAAATCGAAGCGCGCCGAAAGCGGACCGGATCCGAACTTCACCGCTTCGGCACGGAAGCCGGCAGTTACCGGTCCATGGCCGATATCGGGCCAACGATTGCGGTCGTAGGCGAGTTGCTGGCCGTCAGGCAACTTGACGATACCTTCATCAGGATGGGCCGCGCCCTTGAGCAGGTTGAGGCCCGGCGAACCGATGAAGTTGGCGACATAGGTGGTTTCCGGCCGGCCGTAGACTTCGCTCGGCGTGCCGATCTGCTCGATGCCGCCTTTGTTCATGACCACGATACGGTCGGCCAGCGTCATCGCCTCCACCTGGTCGTGGGTGACAAACAGGGTAGTGGCGCCGAGGCGCTGGTGCAGTTTGCGGATCTCGACGCGCATGGCCACGCGCAGCGTGGCATCCAGGTTCGACAATGGCTCGTCGTAGAGGAAAACTTTCGGCTCGCGGATCATGGCGCGGCCCATGGCCACGCGCTGCCGCTGTCCGCCGGAAAGCTGGGCCGGCTTGCGTTCGAGATAATCGGTGAGGCCGAGTGTCGCCGCCACCTTGTTGACGCGCTCGGCACGCTCGGCCTTCGGAAGTCCGGCGATCTTCAGCGAGTAGCCGATGTTCTTCGCCACCGACATGTGCGGATAAAGCGCATAATTCTGGAACACCATGGCGCAGCCGCGCTCGCGTGGCTCCAGTTTGTTGACCACTCGGCCAGCGATTGCCACCTCGCCCGAAGTGATCGATTCCAGGCCGGCGACCATGCGCAGCAGCGTGGATTTCCCGCAGCCCGAAGGACCGAGAATGACGATCAGCTCGCCACCGGCGACATCGAGGTTCACGCCATGCACGACTTCGTTCTTGGCGTAGGACTTGCGCACATTGCGCAGGGTGATTTCGGCCATCGGGTGTTATCCCTTATTTTTCGGTGGAGATGAGGCCGCGCACGAACCAGCGCTGCAGGAAGATGGTGACGAGCACCGGTGGCGTCAGCACGATGAGGTTGGCCGCCATGGCGACGTTCCAGATCGGCGGCTCGCCGAAGACCGGACCGGGCACGATCTTCTGAAGTTGCATGGTCGCGGTGGCGAAGTTCTGCTGATCGGTCACCACCAGCAGCGGCCATAGATACTGGTTCCACGACCATACGAACATGATGGTGGCGAGCGCCGCCATATTGGTCTTGGACAATGGCATCAGCACTTCGAGAAAGAACCGCACCGGCCCGGAACCGTCCATCTTGGCGGCTTCGGTCAGCTCGTCGGGAACGGTGAGAAAGAACTGACGGTAGAGAAAAGTGCCGGTTGCGGTGGCGATCAGCGGCAGGATCAGGCCAGAATAGGAGTTAAGCAGGTTCCATTCCGGCAGGGCTACCGCGATGCCGAACAGCTCGAAGATCGCCCTGAATGGCCGAAGCGCGTCGGCGGCAACGGCATAGGTCGGCACGATGCGCACTTCCAGCGGCAGCATTAGGGTGATGAAGATCAGCCAGAACATCACCATTCTCAGCCGATATCGGAAATAGACGATCGAGAAAGCCGAGAGCGCCGCGATCACGATCTTGCCGATGGTGACGCCGCCGGCGACGATGATCGAGTTCAGCATCACCCGACTGAAGTTTCCACGCTCCCAGGCGGTGGCCATGTTCTCGAGGAAATGGCTGCCGGGCCAAAGCGGCATCGGAACCTGGTTCACGGTATGGAAGTCGTGGCTCGCCGCCACGAAGATGATCCAGAAGGGGATGAGCAGCGCCACCAGGCTGACGATGAGCAGCGCGTGGGTGAGGAAGTCGAGGACAGGGGTGCGTTCGATCACGGCTCGACCTCGGCTCAGCGGTAGTGGACACGCCGCTCGACGAAGCGGAACTGGATGAAAGTCAGCGCGATGACCAACAGCATCAGCACGATCGATTGGGCGGCGGCGAGCGAGTAGTCCTTGCCCTGGAAACCGTCGGTGTAGATCTTGTAGACCATCAGCTCGGTGGCGCGCGCTGGCCCACCCGAGGTGGTGATGTCGACGATGCCGAAACTGTCGACGAAGCTGTCGGTGATGTTGATCACGATCAGGAAGAACAGCGTCGGCGTGATCAACGGCAACTGGATATCCCACATGCGTCTTAGCACGCTGGCACCGTCCACGGCGCCGGCTTCCGAGATCGTGCGCGGGATCGACTGCAGCGCCGCCAGGAAGAAGATGAAGTTGTAGCCGACCATCTTCCAGCTCTGCGCCAGCACGATAAGCGTGAAGGCGTCGTAGCCGTTGAGCGCAGGGTTCCAGAAACCGGGAAATGCGCGGTTGATAACCGATACGAAGCCGGCGTCCGGCGAGAAGATGAAGCGAAAGGCGAGACCGACCGCAGGTGCCGCCAAAGCGTAGGGCAGGAAGAAGGTGAATTTATAGACCTGATGGCCGGGCAGCCGGCGGTCGACGAAGAGCGCAAGCAGCGTGGCGATGGCGAGCGAGAGCACCGTTGCCGAGAAGGCGAATGTCAGCGAGACCCACACCGAGGCCCAGTATTTCGGATCCTGGAACACGGTTGTGAAATTCTGCAAGCCAACCCACTGGTTGCTGCCGCCGAACGGCGGCTCCAGCGTGACCGCCCAATAAAGCGCTTCGCCGGAAGGCCAGTAGAAGAAAACGAAGATAAGAAGCATCTGCGGGGCAATGAAAGCTGCCGCCAGCCAGAGGTTGGAGAAGGTCGCACGCTTTTCCACGCGGATGCTCCTTGCCTGTCATGTTTATGAAAGGGCGCCGCGGCAAGCCGCGACGCCCGTGAGAAAGTCTGAACAGCTTACGGCAGCGCCGCGCCCTTGTAGGTCTGCTCGTAGCGGCGAAGGATCTGGTTGCCACGCTCGACCACGGCATCGATCGCCGTCTGCATGTCCTTCTGGCCGGTAAAGGCGGCTTCCAGTTCCGAACGCAGTTCGGCGCGGATCGAGGTGAAGTTGCCGAGGCGAATGCCGCGCGACAGCGGCGTGACATTCGAAGCCGTCAACGAAGCGATCGCGATGTCGCGGTTCACCCGCTTCGGATCCTTGTAGAAGCCTTCAGCCTTCAGGAGCTCGTAGCCCTTGGTCGTCACCGGGATATAGCCGGTGTTCTCGGCGATATACTTCTCGCCGGTGTCCGGAGCCGTGACGTATTTCAGGAAGGCGGCCGCGGCCTCGTATTCTTCCTTGGATTTGCCCTTCATGACCCACAGCGAAGCGCCGCCGACCATCGAGTTGGTGCGCTTGGAGGCGTCGAGAACCGGCATCATCGCAACGTCCCACTTCAGGTCCTTGGCCTGGGTGTTGTGGACGGTGCCGTGGTTGGCGATGGAGGTGATGGTCGCCGCGCAAGTGCCGTCGGCGAAAGCCTGGACGATGTCCTTGCCCATCTGCTTGGTCTGGATCTTGGCATAGCCGGCATCGAGCCAAGACTTGAAGTCCTTCATGTGGCCGACGAAGGCGGTCTTATTGAAGGCGAGCTCGGCGCCGAGACCGCCATAGCCATTGTCGAGCGTGGCAAGCGGAATGGCATTGGTGGCCGAAAACTGCTCGAGATCCATCCAGGAATCGAAGTCGAAGGCAAAGCCGCAAGGCACGCCAGCGGCCTTCATCGCCTTCAGGTCTTCGCCGAACTCGGCCCAGGTCTTCGGCGCTTCGGTCTTGCCGATCTTCGCGAAGGCGTCCTTGTTCCAGTAGAACACGGCGGTCGACGAATTATAGGGGAACGACCACATGTCGCCGGAGCTGGTCGCATAATAGTTGGCGATGCCGGGGAAATACGCCTTCCAGTCGATGTCGAGCTTGTAGTCCTGGGCGAACTTGTTGGCCGGATAGATCGCGCCCGACAGCATGAAATTGACGGTGCCAGCGTCGTAGATCTGCACGATCGTCGGATTCTGCTTGGAGCGATAGGCCGCAATCGTGTTCTGCTCGGCCTTGTCGTAGCCGCCCTGGCCAGTGCAGACGGCTTCGTATTTGTCCTGCGACTGATTGAAGAGCTGGCAGTGCTTGGCCACCACTTCGCCGAGGTCGCCGGTGAGGCCATACCAGAACTCGAACTTTGTGCGTTCGGCGGCGCTGGCGCCGCTGGCAAGGACGACGGCCGTCGTCGCGAGCAGGATTAATCGTTTCATTCGTCCTCTCCAGACAGGAAGGTTGCTGCGCGAGCGGAAACGCCCGCTACGGCGCCTCCCCTAGAGAGGTCACGTGACAGCCGCGTTGTGGTTTCGTGATGATATGACGACAATCCCCACCGATCAGGTGCGCAGGACACTCCAGGCGTCAGCAATCCCGTCGGGTCGGGGTGCGTTGAGGCTCAAGGCCTGTTGATCTGACCCAGCCGTGTCAGACGAGGCTAGACACCGGCATCCCGGATTTCGAAAACATTGCCGCCAGAGGTGACAAAACGCCCATGCTCGCCGCGCCGTACGCTGTAGCACTTCTCGCCACCGTCGCGGAGTTCAAGCCAGGTGGTGCACAATTCACCATTGCGCAACACCCAGCGCCCCTTGTCGCCGTGCTCGTTTGCGTTTTCGATCGTGATCTCGGCCGTGCCATCCGGTGCCAGCAAAAGTAAGCCGCCCCGCCAGCCGCCAGCCTCCCACCAGGCGATTGAGCGGCCGACCAACTCGTTCTGAAGCTCTGTCGAACTGAGGTCGCCTGCCTCCGCTTCGCCGGTTGCGAGCGCCGAGGCGATCAGGATTACCGAACACAAAGCCGTGCTGCGCAAAGCCCGAATCCCCATCCATGACGGTCCGATGACGATTCAATGACATTTGCCGGCTGTTGTCGAGCCGCGATCGCAGGGAGCCAGCGCGGCTTTTCCCCAGATGCCGTCAGGGAAGTGTCACGCGCCGGTCAGACGCCGGACATGAAAACGCGTCATGTTGGCAAACGGCCTGTCGAGCACGCTCGGCCGAACCAGCCCTAAAACAAAGGACCAAGCCTATGTCAGCCGTCACCGGCACCGGAATCTCTGCGCATAAGCGCGCCAACGATCTCTCCGACTTCGCCGAGGAACTCGACATGATCGAGGAACTCGGCGTCGAGGCCATCGAACTGCCGACCTACGACATGGATATCGTCGTCGGCGGCAAGATCAGGAAGCCGCAGCTTGTCGCGCTGAAGCGCACCTGCGCAGCACGCGATATCGTCTATTCCGTGCATGGGCCGCTCGCCATCAACTTCATGGACGAAGCCTATCGTCTGCCGCGCCATTTCGAGGTGCTCGAGGCCTCTCTGGAAGTGGCGGCCGAAGTGGGTGCGGAACACTACGTCATCCACTCCGGCCTGATGGCGACCCAGCAGGCCGACGGCATCGAGGCCGGTTACCAGCGCCAGCGCGAATGGCTGGCCAAAAGCGGCGAAGTCGCCCGCCAGCATGGCCTGATCCTGTGCGTCGAAACGCTTTTCGCGGGCTACGAAGGCAAGGCGCTCGCGGCCTCGCCGTCACGCCTCGCTACGGAACTCGGCGCCATCAACCATCCCAACGTCATGGCGACGCTCGATTTCAGCCATGCCTATTTGAAGCTCGACTTCGACGGCCGCCGCGACGATTTCGTCGAGGAAGTAAAAGCGCTCGCGCCCTATGCGCGCCATCTGCATGTCCATGACAGCTTCGGCCGCCAGGACGATATCTGGATGTACACCGACGGCGAGCGCATCGCCTATGGCCATGGCGACCTTCACCTGCCTGTCGGCTGGGGCGACATCCCTTGGGACAAGCTGATGGCCGAATGCGAGTTCCCGGATGGGGTTCTGTTCAACATCGAGCTCAAAGAACGCTACTGGTACGCAGCCCAGGACACCGTGGACGCAACCAAAAAACTCGCCGAGAAAGCACGCTTCGTACACACCGCGGCAGCAGCTTGAACGACTTGTCCTGATGTTTTGGTGGTTGGTACGCCCAAGGGGAATCGAACCCCTGTTTGCGCCGTGAGAGGGCGCCGTCCTAACCGCTAGACGATGGGCGCAGCCGAGAACCGGCGATATAGGCTGGCCCGTTTGAAAAAGCAACAGGCTGAAACGGGCAAGTTTCATCGTCGGCGTCGACAGCGGTCACGGTCGTACTCGCCCTGGCCGCCGCCACTCCAGAGTGGCGGCGGCCAGGCGTTGTAACCACCCGGCCGGCTATCGCGCCGGCTGGATCAAATCCCAGAGATTGCCATAGAGATCGGCGAAGACGGCAACCGTGCCATAGAGCTCATGGCGCGGTGCTTCACGGAACTCGACGCCGCGCGCGATCATCGCCGCGTGATCGCGCTCGAAGTCGTCGGTCTCCAGGAACAGGAATACGCGGCCACCAGTCTGGTTGCCGACGCTGGCCGACTGGACGGGGCCATCGGCCTTGGCCAGGAGCAGTTTCGCCCCCTGCCCCGACGCCGGCTGCACCGTGACCCAGCGCTTTCCGCCACCGAGATCGACATCCGATGTCAGGACAAAACCCGCTCGGTCGACATACCAGCGGATCGCCTCGTCATAGTCCTTGACTACAAGGGCGACGGTGGCAACGGAACGACCAGCGGCGAAGTCGCTCACGGCTGGGCCCACCTATTGCGCGCGGATGACGAAGCGGCCGACGATGCGCCGCTCCGTCAGATCGTAAATGAAGATCGCGCGGCTGCCATCGGCAAGGTCGACATCGAGAGAGAGCCGGCCGCCCGACAGTGATTGCGACAGCACCTTCGAGCCAACGGGCAGCACGATATCTCCGGTCTGCGGCTCACCCGCCGGCGTCTGAATATCGCCTACCAGCGGTGCAGCCGGCTGCTTTGCCGTGCGCGATTTGTAGACAAGCGCGACTGCCACGACCATAAGGGCAAAGAACAGCAGGCCGAGATTGATGGCCATGAAGCGAACGAGCTTGCGGCGTACCTTCTCGATATTGGGATCCAGCGGCTTGTCTTCCTCATCGGCAAGGGGCCGGGCCATGGGCAATTTCTCTCGGAACGGTTTCGATGGCCGCACCTGATAACGAAGACACCGACGAATTCATAGAGCCGGTAACGATCGCGCTGGAGGCTGGGCAGGAAGCGGCCGGCCAGCGGCTCGACCAGTGGCTTGCGGCCAGACTGGCACCCGATTTGTCGCGCAACCGCATCCAGGCTTTGATCAAGCAAGGTGCCGTGCGCATTGGTGGTAGCCTAGTTGACGAGGCCAAGCGCAAGCTGGCCGTGGGCGACCACGTCTCGGTGGACATGCCGGAGCCCGAGCCGGCCGAGCCCCTGGGCGAGGACATCCCGCTCGACATTCTCTATGAGGACGACGCCTTAATCGTCATCGACAAACCGGCCGGACTGGTTGTCCATCCCGGCGCCGGCAACTGGACCGGAACGCTGGTCAACGCCCTGATTCATCATTGCGGCGCCAGCCTTTCCGGCATCGGTGGCGTGCGGCGGCCAGGCATCGTTCACCGCCTGGACAAGGACACCAGTGGGGTCATGGTTGTCGCCAAGACCGATCATGCCCACAGGGTGCTTTCCGAGGCCTTCGCCGATCACGGCCGTACCGGCGATCTCGCCCGTGCCTATGTCGCGCTGGTCTGGGGTATTCCGGAGCGCGCCATGGGAACTGTCGATGCAGCACTTGGCCGCCATGCCGACCGCGTGCGCCGCGCTGTGGTACCCGAGCATCGCGACGACGCCCGCCATGCCGTCACCCATTTCACGGTGGAGGAGCGCTTTGGCGAAGGACAGCAGAAATTCGCCAGCGCCAGCCTCGTCGAGTGCAGGCTGGAAACCGGCCGCACCCACCAGATCCGCGTGCACATGGCCCATATCGGCCACCCGCTGATCGGAGACCCCGACTACGGCCAGGCCTTCCGCACCAAGGCGAACCGGTTGCCGGATCCCCTGAAGGCAAAGGTCGCCGCCTTTCCCCGCCAAGCCTTACATGCACGCCTCCTTGAATTCAGTCATCCCGATACCCATCTGACGATGACGTTCGAAGCGCCGATGCCAGGGGACATGGAGGAACTGGTCGGCGGCTTTCGGAATCTCTGAACCTGCCACCAAAAAACCTGACTCGTATTGTTCACTTAACGGTGACACACTGTTTTGCCTTGAACAAATACGTGGATTTTCCGGTTTTGTTCCGGTATAAACCATTCGGCGCGACCGTGCAGTCAAGCAGCCGCGTCATTTGCCCGCCACGTTTCGGGGGCAATCCCAAAAGAGAGGAGGGCGCAGTTCATGGCCCAGTCACTACCCAGTATCGTTTCCGGTGAAGGCGGCCTTTCCCGCTACCTGGAAGAAATCCGTCGCTTTCCGATGCTCCAGCCGCAGGAAGAGTATATGCTCGCCAAGCGGTACAATGAGCATGAAGACACCGGCGCCGCCCACAAGCTGGTCACCAGCCACCTTCGTCTCGTGGCCAAGATCGCCATGGGCTATCGGGGCTACGGTCTGCCGATCGGCGAAGTCATTTCGGAAGGCAATGTCGGCCTGATGCAGGCCGTCAAGAAGTTCGAGCCGGAGCGCGGCTTCCGGCTGGCCACCTATGCCATGTGGTGGATCAAGGCCTCGATCCAGGAATACATCCTGCGCTCGTGGAGCCTGGTCAAGATGGGCACGACCGCCAATCAGAAGCGCCTGTTCTTCAACCTGCGCAAGGTGAAGGGCAAGATCCAGGCGCTCGACGACGGTGATCTCAAGCCCGAGCAGATCACCGAGATCGCCACGCGGTTGAACGTGTCGGAAGAAGAGGTGGTCTCGATGAACCGCCGCCTGTCCGGCGACGCCTCGCTTAACGCGCCGATCCGCGCGACCGAGGGCGAAAGCGGCGAATGGCAGGACTGGCTGGTCGACGACCACGACAGCCAGGAAGAGATGCTGATCGAGCAGGACGAACTGGACAACCGCCGCCAGATGCTGGCCGGCGCCCTGTCGGTTCTGAACGATCGCGAACGCCGCATCTTCGAGGCGCGCCGGCTTGCCGACGAACCGCTGACGCTGGAAGAGCTTTCGTCCGAATTCGACATCTCCCGCGAGCGCGTGCGCCAGATCGAAGTGCGCGCTTTCGAGAAAGTCCAGGATGCGGTCAAGGCCGCGGCGCGCAGACAAACCCAGGCGCTGCGCACGATCGACGCCCAGCCGACTGCTTAAGATACGACCTCGCCTCCCAAGGCAAAAAACCGCGCCGGCAAACCGGCGCGGTTTTGTTTTGCGGCAATGATCGATGCTCTAAACCGTCTCAGGAATCGGCCGGAACCCGCTTCGGCGCAAGCGTGGCGGCCAAGCCTTCCATGCGCTGCGCCAAGGCACCCAGCGCGCCGGTCAGCGCCTGATCGTTCTTGTCGGCCTTGGTGAGCGCGTCGTCGCGCGTCTTGCGCAGCGTCAGCACCTCGCTCTCCATGCCCTTGATGCGTTTCTGCATCTCGGACAGCTCGTCCATGACCATGATGCCGGCCATGACGGTGAGGCGCTGGTCGCCGATTTCGCCGAACGAATCCTTCAGATGCGCGACATAGCGATCAAAGCGCTCGGCCAGGTCGACCAAATGCTCTTCCTGGCCTTCGTCGCAAGCCATCCGATATTGCTTATTGTCGATGGTGACAGTGACCTGCGCCATGCCGGATCTCCTGTGCTATCTGTCCAGTACCGCGCGGATGGTTTCCATCGCGGCCACCAGCCGACGCGACACTTCCTTGTTTGCGTCCTCCAGCCGTTCGGCCCGCGCTTCGGAATTGTCGAGTTCCTGCGCCAACCTGGATCGGTCGGCGTTCATGCGCTGCACCTCGGCTTCGGCTTCGGAATAGTCGCGCTCGTTTTCAAGTTTGTTCGCGACGGCATTTTCTAGGCCTTCCATGGCCTTGCCCAGCCTCGCAATGACTTCCTTAAGGGTCGTTTCCCCGGTCATGGCCTTCGTCCTCAGCCCGTGCCCATCACCGAATCGCTCGCGTTCAGAACGCGTTATTCGTGAAACATTAGGCGGCGTGTGAAGGACACGTCAACAAAGCCGTCACCGCTGTCCCCCGCTAACGCTAATTTGATCGAGCCGCCGTCGGCATTTTCCTTGATGAGAAGCCAACTAAATCGATTTAGGTTTGATTGACTCACGCGACTGGCCTGCTATGTGTCGCGGCGTCTTTTCCGAACCGAACGGCTGGAGGAACCATGGTTTCGCGCGAACAACACGATCGGATGGCCAATGCGATCCGTTTTCTGTCCATGGATGCCGTCGAGAAGGCCAATTCCGGCCATCCTGGGCTGCCGATGGGCGCCGCCGACATCGCGACTGTCCTGTTCACGCGCTTTCTGAAATTCGACGCCAAGAACCCCCACTGGCCCGACCGCGACCGTTTCATCCTCTCCGCCGGCCACGGCTCGATGCTGCTCTACTCGCTGCTCTATCTGACGGGCTACGAGGACATGACCATTGAGCAGATCAAGAATTTCCGCCAGCTCGGCTCGAAGACCGCCGGCCATCCTGAATACGGCCATGCCACCGGCATCGAGACCACCACCGGTCCGCTCGGCCAGGGCATCTCGAATTCGGTCGGCTTCGCGCTCGGCGAGCGCATCATGAATGCCGCTTTCGGCAACGACCTCGTCAACCACTACACCTATGTGCTGGCCGGCGACGGCTGCCTGATGGAGGGCGTTTCGCAGGAAGCGATCGCGTTGGCCGGCCACCTCCGGCTCAACAAGCTGATCGTGTTCTGGGACAACAACAACATCTCCATCGACGGCCCGGTCTCGCTGTCAGACTCCACCGACCAGGTCGCCCGCTTCCAGGCTTCCGGCTGGAATGCCATGCATGTCGACGGTCATGACCCCGAAGCGATCGCCTATGCCATCGAGGCGGCGCGCCATTCCGACAAGCCGACGCTGATCGCGGCCAAGACCACCATTGGCTTCGGCGCGCCAACCAAGGCCGGCACCAACAAGGTGCACGGTTCGCCGCTCGGCGCTGAAGAGATCGCCGGCGCGCGCAAGTTCTTCAACTGGGATTCGCCGCCTTTCGAGATTCCTGCCGACCTCCTGGGTGCATGGCGTGCCGCCGGTGAAGCGGGCGCCAAGCAGCGCACCGACTGGGAAGGCCGCCTCGCCAAGACAGACGGCAAGCTGCGCGCCGAATTCGAACGGCGCATCGCCGGCAAGCTGCCGGCAGATTTCGACGCCGTCATCGCCGACTACAAGAAGAAGCTCGCCGTCGACAAGCCGAAGGTCGCCACCCGCAAATCGTCGGAAATGGCGCTGGAAGTCATCAACGGCGCGGTTCCCGAAACCATCGGCGGCTCGGCCGACCTGACCGGCTCCAACAACACTAAGACCAGCCAGACCAAGGCGATCACCCGCGACGACTACGGCGAGCGCTACGTCCACTACGGCATCCGCGAGCACGGCATGGCCGCCGCGATGAATGGCTTGACGCTGCATGGCGGTATCATCCCCTACGGTGGCACGTTCATGTGCTTCACCGACTATGCGCGTCCGTCCATGCGCCTCGCTTCGCTGATGGGCATCCGCTCGATCTTCGTCATGACGCATGACTCGATCGGCCTCGGCGAGGACGGCCCGACCCACCAGCCGGTCGAACATCTGGCGGCGCTGCGTGCCATTCCGAACCACAACGTCTTCCGCCCGGCCGACGCCACGGAGGCAGCCGAATGCTGGCAGATCGCGCTGGAATCGGAAAAGACGCCGTCGACGCTGGCGCTGACCCGCCAGAACCTGCCGGCGGTGCGGACCGACTACGTCGCGGAGAACCTCTGCCGTCTTGGTGCTTATGAGCTTGCCGCCGCCGAAGGTGGCGAAGCAGCCGTCACCATCTTCGCCACCGGCTCGGAGATCGAGATCGCGCTCGGTGCCCGCACCCTCTTGCAGGGCCACGGCCACCCGACCCGTGTCGTCTCCGTGCCCTGCTTCGAGCTGTTCTTCCAGCAGAGCGATGCCTATCGCGAAAAGATCATCGGCAAGGCCAAGATCAAGGTCGCCATCGAGGCCGGCATTCGCCAGGGCTGGGATCCCATCATCGGCACCGATGGCATCTTTATCGGCATGCACGGTTTCGGCGCCTCCGGCACGATCGAGCAGCTCTACAAGCATTTCGGCATCACCGCCGAGGATACCGCCAAGGCCGTGGAAGCGCGGCTTCACGCCAAGTAATGCCTTCCCGGCGGTTGCATCCGCCGGGCCCTTTCGTCGCACCAGACGAATGAAACGATTAGCTCTCAGGGCGAGCGGCTGGATTCTTTTGCCGCTCGCCGTTATTCAGGCGGCGGACATTTTGCATCCGCCTTTCACGCTCCCCGGGAGAAAGACATGACCGTCAGAGTTGCCATCAATGGGTTTGGCCGCATCGGCCGCAACATTTTGCGCGCGATCTACGAGTCCGGCCGCAAGGACATCGAAGTCGTCGCCGTCAACGACCTCGGCCCTGTCGAGACCAATGCCCACCTTTTGCGCTATGACAGCGTGCACGGCCGTTTCCCCCACGAAGTTAAGGTGGACGGAGACAGCATTTCCATCGGCGGCAAGAAGATCAAGGTCACCGCGATCAAAGATCCGACCCAGCTGCCGTGGAAGGAACTCAACGTCGACATCGCGCTCGAATGCACCGGCATCTTCACCTCGAAGGAGAAGGCCTCCGCGCACCTGACCGCCGGCGCCAAACGCGTCGTCGTCTCGGCCCCGGCCGACGGCGCCGATCTGACCGTGGTCTACGGCGTCAACCACGACAAGATCACCAAGGATCACATCGTCATCTCCAACGCCTCCTGCACCACGAACTGCTTGGCGCCGGTGGCCATGGTCCTCAACAATGCCTTCGGCATCGAAAAGGGTTTCATGACCACGATCCATGCCTATACCGGGGACCAGCCGACGCTGGACACCATGCACAAGGACCTCTATCGCGCTCGCGCCGCAGCGATGTCGATGATCCCGACCTCGACCGGTGCCGCCAAGGCCGTCGGCCTGGTCCTGCCGGAACTCAAGGGCAAGCTGGACGGCGTCTCGATCCGCGTCCCGACCCCGAACGTCTCGGTCATCGACTTCAAGTTCGTCGCCAAGAAGACCGTCACGGTCGACGAGGTCAACGCTGTTCTCGTTGCCGCCGCCGATGGCCCGCTCAAAGGCATCCTCGCCTATACGAATGAGCCGCTGGTCTCGGTCGACTTGAACCACAACCCGGCTTCGTCGACCTTCGCGCTCGACCAGACCAAGGTCATCGAGGGCAATCTCGTGCGCGTCATGTCCTGGTACGACAATGAATGGGGCTTCTCCAACCGCATGGCCGACACGGCCGTCGCCTTGAGCAAGATGATCGCCTGATCGCTCCGCCCCTTTTCGACCTTCGTGAAACGCTCGGTTCCGCCGGGCGTTTTTCGTTGGCGGAGAAAAATCACTGAAGTCAGTGTGCTAGCTCAAAAAATCACGGCCGCGCCTTGCACCGGCCATGTCTTCGCCCCACTCTCCCGTAAAGCGGAGAAGAGCGAAGCGCGAGGGGAAAAACTGGATGGAGCACGCGATCTATCTCGCGACGCTGATCGGCACCGGACTGGTGGTGGCCGCCGCGTTTTCGAGCCTGATCGCATTCCGCTTCGGTGCCCCGCTGCTGCTGCTGTTTCTGGGCATCGGCCTTGCTACCGGCGTCGACGGACTGGGCATCGCCTTCGACAATGCCAGCGTCGCCTATTTCATCGGCTCGCTCGCACTTGCTGTGATCCTGTTCGATTCCGGCTTCGGCACGCCGCTCAAGGTGTTGCGTCAGGCAGCTGGCCCTGCGCTCTCGCTGGCCACGGTCGGCGTCGTGCTCACCACTGGCTTGTTCGGCGCAGCCGCCTTCTATCTGCTTGATCTCAACTGGCTGGAATCCTTCCTGCTTGGCGCTTCCGTCGCCTCCACTGACGCCGCCGCCGTGTTCTTTCTGTTGCGCGCCGGCGAGATCAACCTGCGCGAACGTGTGCGCTCCACGCTCGAAGTGGAATCCGGCACCAATGACCCGATCGCCATCTTCCTAACCATCACCCTGGTCGAGGTGATCGCCGCGGGAGCAAATCCGGAGGCTCCGGTGCTGCTCGCCGACCTGTTGCTTGGCTTCCTGCTCAACATGGGGCTGGGAGCGGCGGTCGGCATTGTTGGCGGCATGGCGATCGTGCGGTTGGTCGACAGGCTGAACCTCGACCACGGCCTCCTGCCGATCTTCGTGCTCACCCTGTCGCTGATGGTCTTTGCCGCCGCCGGCGCCATCGGCGGTTCGGGCTTCCTCGCGGTCTATCTGGCCGGGCTCGTTGCCGGTAATTCCGACATCCGCGCCGTCACCATCCTGAAACGCTTCCAGGACGGCATGTCTTGGCTGGCGCAGATCATCATGTTCCTGGTGCTTGGCCTGTTCGCGACGCCGTCTCAGTTTCCGGCGATCCTGTTGCCGGCCATTCTGCTTGGCCTGTTCCTGATCTTCATCGCCCGCCCGCTGGCGGTTTGGCTCTGCCTTATTCCGTTCCGGCTGCCGCGCCCGGAAGTCGCTTTCGTTTCCTGGGTCGGCCTGCGCGGCGCGGTCTCCATCCTGCTCGCCATCACCCCACTGCTCGGCGGGTTGGAACATGGCCGCATGATCTTCAACGTTGCCTTCATCATCGTTCTGGTTTCGCTGGTGGTGCAGGGCTGGACGGTCGGACCCTTGGCCCGAAGGCTTGGCCTCATAGTGCCCGCACGCATCGGCCCGCTTGATAAGGTCGAGCTCGAACTGCCGGGCTCGGCCCACCATGAATTGCTCGCCTACCGCGTCGTACCGGGCAGCCCGGTCGCGCGCGGCGAACGTATCCCGCGGTGGGCAAGGCCATCGCTGGTCGTTCGCGATGGCCGCTCCATGCGCTTCCAGGACATGGGCCGCCTGCAGGCCGGCGACAACGTCTATATCTTCGTGCCCGATCGCTATCCGCGCTTGCTCGACAAGCTGTTCGCCAGCCGCGCCGTGGTCGACCCCGAGGATGCCGATTTCTTCGGTGCCTTCGCCGTCGACCCGAACCGCCCCGCCGAAGAACTGGAAGCGGCCTACGCGCCTGGGCTGACTGAAGAGGAGCGCAAGCTGACCATCGGCGCGCTGGTGGTAGAGCGGCTGGATGGCCATGCCGAATATGCCGATCGTGTCTCGATCGGGCCGATCGAACTGATCGTGCGCGATGTCGACGACAAGGGCCGCATCACCGGCCTCGGGCTGTCCTTTGAGCCGACGGCGCCGGTCGCGCGGGTGCCTGCCTTCCTCAGCGCCGGCGAACTTTTTGACCGTATCGCCAGCCTCATTCGCAATCGCCGCAAGCCGCCCGAAAAGCCGAAGGCGTCGGAGGACGATACGACGCAGAACCGTCCCGACGCGAATGAACGCAAGGATGATGACGCCCCGCTGCCAGCGTGATGTCACCTTGTGGCGAGATATTTATCGCCCCATGCTTCTCAAGCCTTGCATCCCCGTTTTTGGCGGGTAAGGTCCGGCATCTTTTCGAAAAGGAACAGGCATGGCTGGCTTCAAGACCCTGGACGATATCAGCGATGTGGGCGGCAAGCGCGTGTTGGTGCGCGTCGATCTCAACGTGCCTGTTGCCAACGGCAAGGTCACCGACCTTACCCGCATCGAACGCGTCGTGCCCACGATCTCGGAGCTTTCGGACAAGGGCGCCAAAGTTATCCTGCTCGCCCATTTCGGTCGCCCGAAGGACGGCCCCGCACCCGACCTGTCGCTGCGCCCGATCGCTGCCGCCACCGCCGAGGTTCTCGGCCGGCCCGTCGCCTTCGCTGCCGACTGTGCGGGTGAAAAGGCCGAGCTGGCTGTCGCCGGCATGAGGAACGGCGATGTGCTGCTTCTGGAAAACACCCGCTTCTACAAGGGCGAGGAAAAGAACGATCCCGCGCTGACCGAACAGTTCGCGGCGCTCGGCGACGTCTATATCAACGACGCGTTCTCGGCCGCACACCGCGCGCATTGCTCCACCGAAGGCCTGGCGCGCGTGCTGCCGGCCTATGCCGGCCGCACCATGCAGGCGGAACTGGAGGCGCTCGAGAAAGGCCTCGGCGCGCCGGTCAAGCCGGTCATCGCCATTGTCGGTGGCGCCAAGGTCTCCAGCAAGATCGATCTCCTGATGAACCTCGTCAAAAAGGTCGACGCGCTGGTGATCGGCGGCGGCATGGCCAACACCTTCCTCGCCGCGCGCGGCACCGATGTCGGCAAGTCGTTGTGCGAGCACGATCTCGCCACCACCGCCAAGCAGATCATGATCGAGGCGGCCACTGCCGGTTGCGCCATCATCCTGCCGGTGGACGGCGTAGTGGCGCGCGAATTCAAGGCGGGAGCCGCCAACGAGACCGTTGCCATCGACAAGGTACCTGGCGACGCCATGATCCTCGACGTCGGCGCCAAGACCATCGAGACGATCAACCAGTGGATCGACCGTGCCGCCACGCTGGTGTGGAACGGTCCGCTCGGCGCTTTCGAGATCGAACCCTTCGACAAGGCGACTGTTTCCGCCGCCAAACATGCAGCCGCCCGCACCAAGGCCGGCAAATTGGTTTCGGTAGCTGGTGGCGGCGATACGGTCGCGGCACTCAACCACGCCGGCGTTGCCGACGATTTCACCTATGTCTCGACCGCCGGCGGCGCGTTCCTCGAATGGATGGAAGGCAAGCCACTGCCCGGCGTCGAAGTATTGAAGAAGTAGGCGAAACGCCGGCTGTCAAGCACTGCCGGCGACCTCAAATCGTTTGAAAATCTTTCAATCGGTTAGTACTCTGGATCGGCCTTTTCAGCTGGCGCATGCTTCTGCTATGCGCCCGGCATCACTTTCTGAAGGAAGATGAAATGAACCAGGAAATGGCCGCGCAGGTAGCAAACAAGGACGGCTTCATTGCTGCGCTCGATCAGTCGGGCGGCTCCACGCCGAAGGCGCTCAAGCTTTATGGCGTCGACGAAAGCGCCTGGTCGAACGATGCGGAAATGTTCGACCTCGTTCATCAGATGCGCGCGCGGATCATCAAGTCGCCTGCCTTCACCGGCGACAAGGTCATGGGTGCGATCCTGTTCGAGCAGACCATGGACCGCGACATCGACGGCATACCGACCGCCCAGTATCTGTGGGAAAAGCGCCATGTGGTGCCTTTCCTGAAGATCGACCAGGGTCTGGCTGAGGCCACGGACGGCGTCAAGCTGATGAAGCCGATGCCGAACCTCGACGCGTTGCTGAAGCGTGCGGTCGCTAAGGGAATATTCGGCACCAAGGAACGGTCGGTGATCGATGCGGCGAACCCGAAGGGCATCGCCGCCGTTGTCGACCAGCAGTTCGAAGTCGGCAGGCAGGTCCTGGCGCATGATCTCGTCCCGATCATCGAGCCGGAAGTCACGATCTCCATCCATGACAAGGCGGAAGCCGAGGACATTCTGCTTGGCGAAATCCGCAGGCATCTCGACACCGTGCCGGCTGGCAAGAGGGTCATGCTGAAGCTGACGCTGCCGACGAAGGCGAACCTCTACAAGCCGCTGATCGACGATCCCCGCGTCATGCGCGTGGTCGCCCTCTCCGGTGGCTATTCCCGCGACGAGGCCAATGCGAAGCTGAAGCAGAATTACGGCATGATCGCCAGCTTCTCGCGCGCGCTGACCGAGGGTCTTTCGGCGCAACAGACCGACGCGCAGTTCAACGCTGCGCTGGCATCAGCGATTGACAGCATTTTCCAGGCGTCCAGCGTCAAAACGGCCGCCTGAGCCAGCTTTTCATATCGACACGCGAACCCGGGCCTCGCGCCCGGGTTTTGCTTTTTTGCGCGAGCACCCAGCCCGACTGCGAAATTTTTGGCCCCGCGGATGTCGGAATGGGCGGACGCCACGCGTCCTTGGACAATGGAGAGAGGAGAATTCCATGTCCAAACGCAAGATCGTCCCGCAGGAAGAGTGGTTTCGTGCGCACCAGCAGCACCTCAAGCGCGAGAAGGAACTGACGCGCCTGCGCGACAAGATCGCCGCCGAAAGACGTGAACTGCCCTGGCTCAGGATCCGCAAGGACTATGTGTTCGAAACCGAAGCAGGGCCAAGGCATCTTGCTGATCTCTTCGGCGCCAACAGCCAGCTCATCGTCTACCATTTCATGCTTGGGCCGGGCGGCAACCATTATTGCGAAGGCTGTTCCTTCCTGTGCGACCACATCGACGGCGCCAATCAGCATCTTCGCCATCATGATGTTTCGCTGGTAGTGGTGGCCCGCGCACCGCTGGCCGAGCTTTCGCCGTTTAAGAAACGCATGGGCTGGAAGTTCGACATGGTGTCGTCCTATGCCAGCGACTTCAACTTCGACATGCAGGTGTCCTACACCGACAGACAGATCGCGGCCGGCGAGACCGTCTACAATTTCGAGAAACGTGCCATCACCATTCGCGACCTGCCCGGCACCAGCGTCTTCTTCAAGGACGAGGCCGGCAACGTCTTTTTGACCTTCATGTCACGGGCGCGGGGCGGCGAACCACTGATCACGACCTACGACTATCTCGACATGACGCCGAAGGGTCGAAATGAGAACGGTCCCTATTACGGCATGATCGATTGGGTGCGCCTGCACGACGAGTATGAGGGTGCGACGGAGGCAGAGGAAGGCTGCTGCCACTAGAGCGCTGCGCGTCGTGCTAACGTTGCGGCAACAGATGAAACGAATGCTTCCTATTCATCTGCTCTGCGTCCTGCGCTATGGCTTGATGTGTCGTTGCATCGAGCTCGCCATGTCCCGCATCGCCGCATTGCTTACCTGGTTCGCCCTGCCCGTTTATATCTGGCAAGGGCTCGGCGTGCGCCGCCGCACCACACGCATGTTGCCGGCCTCGGGTCCTGTCATGCACGAGATCGCCGGCAAGAAGCCCGCTCTCTCGCTGCTGGTGCTGGGCGATTCCTCCGCGGCCTCGGTCGGCATCGCGAATTCCGAGGAGGGATTGGCGGCCCAGCTTGCGTCACTGATTTCGGAGCGAACCGGCAGCGCGATACGATGGCGCGCCGCCGGCTTCAATTCGGCAACCTCCGGTCAGATCCGCGATCATGTCCTTCCCAATCTGTCGGCCGAGCCGTGGACGCATATCGTGCTCTGCATCGGCACCAACGACACCAAGAATTTCCACTCGGTGTCGCGCTTCAAGAAGGACTTCGGTGGTTTGCTTTATGCCCTGCGCGCCAAATGGCCGGAGGCGCGCGTGATCTGGTCGCCGGTGCTGGAATTCACCCAGGCGCCGGCAATGCCGCCGCTGCTCGGCAAGATTCTCGAAATCCGCGCCCTGGAAATGAACCGCATGGGCATGCGGCTATGCCATGAACGCGGCGCCGTGCCTGCGCCTCGCCTGCCCATCACCGACCCGGAAGCCGGTTTCGCCAGCGATGGCTTCCATGCTTCCGCCGCCGGCTATCGCGCCTGGGCCGAACATCTGGCTAGGTTTGTGCTGGGTGATGACGGCGTACCGCCGGCCTGACAGAACCTCTCCTCTGCCCGCACCCGCGAGAATAAATCTCTGTCACCCGTGACTGAGCAAAGCCGTGATCGAAATCGCGGCCATTGCGGCCACGGCCAGCTTCCAGCAGTCACGCCGGCGCTTCAATCCTGGCCAGCCGAGCGGCTTGACGACCTGTATGGCCATCATGGCGAGGATGAGGAGCGCGAGCAGCTTCGACATAACCGTCTTTGAGCAGGGCACACGATGCCTGTCAAAGGTCCACCAGCCGCAATTCTCTCGCCCTTAAGTCAGATGGACGTTCGCCGCCCGCAGGCGCTAGATTTCCGCAAAAGACGAAGAAAGGCGGAGGAGACGATGGCAAGCCGCTACCACGAGGTCTACGCCGATTGGAAACGCGACCCCGAAGCCTTCTGGGCGGAAGCAGCCGAGGCCATTGACTGGTATCGCCGCTGGGACCGCATCTTTGATCCGCGCGAGGACGTCTATGGCCGCTGGTTCGTCGGCGCTTCCTGCAACACCTGCTACAATGCCGTCGACCGCCACGTCACCGGCGGCCGCGCCGACCAGCTCGCTTTGGTCCATGACAGCGCTTACACCGGCAAGGTCACACGCTACACCTATGCCGAATTGATGCGCGAGGTGGTGGCGACCGCGTCGGCACTGTGGAACCAAGGTATTCGCAAGGGCAACCGCGTCATCATCTACATGCCGATGGTGCCGGAGGCGGCGATTGCGATGCTCGCCTGCGCGCGCCTCGGCGCCATCCATTCCGTTGTTTTCGGCGGCTTTGCGGCGCGCGAACTGGCCACCCGCATCGATGATGCGACCCCGAAGGTCATCATCTCGGCCTCCTGCGGCCTCGAACCGAGTCGCGTCGTGTCCTACAAGCCGCTGCTCGATGCCGCCATCGAGCTGGCCACCCACAAGCCGGACGCATGCCTGATTCTGCAGCGCGATGAACTGCGCTGCGAGCTGATCCCCGGTCGCGACGTCGACCTCGGCGACCAAGTCGCGCGCGAACGCGCCGCTGGTGCCTGGGTGGACTGCGTGCGTGTCGCTGCCACCGACCCGCTCTACGTGCTCTACACCTCAGGCACCACCGGCCAGCCCAAGGGCGTGGTGCGCGACAATGGCGGCCACATGGTCATGTTGAAATGGTCGATGGAGAACGAATTCGGGATCAAGCCCGGCGAGGTGTTCTGGGCTGCCTCCGACGTCGGCTGGGTGGTTGGTCATTCCTACATCGTCTATGCGCCGCTGCTCCACGGCTGCACCACGGTCATGTTCGAAGGCAAGCCGGTCGGCACGCCGGATGCCGGCACCTTCTGGCGGGTGATCGCCGATCACGGTGTCGTCTCCCTGTTCACGGCGCCGACCGCCTTTCGCGCCATCAAGGGACAGGACCCGCAAGGCTTGCTGGTGCCGAATTACGATTTCTCCAAATTTCGTGCTCTCTTCCTTGCCGGCGAGCGGGCTGACCCAGAGACCATCAAATGGGCCGAACGGCACCTCAAGGTGCCGGTGATTGACCATTGGTGGCAGACGGAGACCGGCGCGCCCATCACCCAGAACCCGATCGGGCTTGGTCCGCTGCCGGTGAAATACGGCTCACCCGGCGTGCCGATGCCGGGCTACGACATTCGGGTGCTCGATGATGCCGGGCATGAGCTGACGGCCGGCGCGCTGGGCAATGTGGTGTTGAGGTTGCCGCTGCCGCCCGGCTGCCTGCCGACATTGTGGAAGGCCGACAAGCGCTTCCGCCAATCCTATCTCGACGAGTTCCCCGGCTATTACAAAACCGCCGACGCCGGCCTGATCGACGAGGATGGCTATCTGCTCGTCATGGCCCGCACCGATGACATCATCAACGTCGCCGGTCACCGCCTTTCCACCGGCGCGATGGAGGAGGTGCTGGCGGAACATCCCGACGTTGCCGAATGCGCGGTGATCGGCATTGCCGACGCGATGAAGGGCCAGGTGCCGCTTGGCCTCGTCGTGCTGAATGCCGGCGCGGTGCGCGAAGACGGCGCCGTTGAGAGGGAGGCCGTAGTGCTCGTGCGTGAGCGCATTGGCCCAGTTGCCGCCTTCAAGACGGTGGTGACGATCAAACGCCTGCCAAAGACCAGATCCGGCAAGATCCTGCGCGGCACCATGCAAAAGATAGCCGACAAAGAAGAATGGAAAATGCCGGCTACCATCGACGATCCCGCCATTCTCGATGAGATCAAGGCGGCGCTGAACGCGCGGGGAATAGGCGTTTAAACGACCCGCTCTACTCCTGACAGATAGCTGTCAGGAGGGGTATGCGATGATGCCTCCATCAAAACAAAGGAGGCCGCCATGACCCGTTTCGCCATCGTCAGCTCAGTGCAGCGCTATGTCGGCAAGATCCGCACGCTGCGCAATGAGATCCGCACCGAGCGCCTGCTCAACAGCCTTTCGCCCGATATCCGCGCTGATATCGGCTGGCCCGATATGTATGCCGGGTTCAAGCGGCGCGAGGATTGACTGACTTTTTTCGGCAAGCCCTTGGATTGACAGGTTGTCGCACCCAAGTAAGGAAACCGCGGCTGCGCATACCCCAAGGGAATGCTCTTCTGCGCCTGGGCATTTGGCCATTGATTATTTGTGATGTGGCTGTCGTGGGCACGGCGCGGTCTAAAGAGGGGAGAGAATTATGCCAAATGGAAAAAAGATTGGCTTCGTGTTCATCGACCGGTTCGCCGATTGGGAATATGGTCTTTTGTCGGCCTCTGCTGTCGAATGGTTCGGAGCGCAAGCCGTTTCGATCACACCTGATGGCCAGCCTGTCACGTCCGCAAGCGGATTTCGGCTGTCGCCGCACCGTTCGGCTACCGTGGCCGACAATCATGACCTCGATGCCATTGCAGTGATCGGTTCCGATGTATGGACTGGCGACAAGGCTCCCGATGTTTCCAGCCTTGTCGATGCCGTGGCGATGCGCCGTGGCGTGATCGGTGGTATCTGTGCGGGAACGCTACCGCTTGCCCGCGCTGGCGTTTTCGAAGGCAGAACGCACACCAGCAACGGCCGCGACTGGATCCTGACACATCTACCCGACTATGCCGGCGTCGAGCGCTATCGCGACGTGCCGAATGCGGTTGCCGACGGCAACGTCGTTTCCGCACCGGGTTCGGCACCTGGCACCTTCGCCAAGGAGTTCATCGAAGCGCTCTATCCCGACAAGCATGACGAATTGACTGAGATGCGCGCCTTGTTTGCCCGGGAGTACGGTGAAAGCTCCTGACAATATGCTGTCAGGAGGCCAATGCCATACTGACAGCGTTGTAAAACGGGGGGGGTTTGGACGTGACTGATTTTGTTCCGCCGAAAGCGGCTATCTGGTTTGAAATTCCGGTGACCGACATGGATCGCGCACAGGCCTTCTATGGTGCAGTGCTGCAAAACACGCTGTCGCTCGAGACGATGGGACCAAACCCCATCGCCTTGTTCGCGGCAAAGGATCAGGCTGCCTCCGGCCATGTCTATCCCGGCAAGCCGGCGCCACGTGGCACCGGTGGTACCATTCATCTCGCTGTGGCCGCGCCGCTCGAGGATGCGCTCGAACGCGTCAAGGTCCACGGCGGCGAGGTCGTCTCGGAAATCATCCAAGTGCCATCCGGGCATTTCGCCTATTGCCTCGATCCGGACGGCAACAGCTTCGGTTTGTTCGTATGAACGGATAACTTGATGGTCAAAAGCTGGACAGACAGGCTGAACACGGCTGGCATCAATGGCATTCGGCCGACGCCACGCACCATGAGTGACGTGGTCGAGGGCCAGCCGATGTTGGTGCCGACGCCGCGGCAAGTGGATGAGTTCATCCGCTCGATCCCGAAAGGGGTCGAGATGGATGTAAGGGCGTTGCGGACCGCGCTTGCCGTCGAACACGGCGCCGAAGTGACATGCCCGGTCACCATCGGCTACCATTTGCGTACCGTTGCGGAGGCGGCCTTGGAAGATCTCGAGCGCGGAACCGCGCTCGCCGACATCACGCCCTTCTGGCGAGTGCTCAGCTCAAGGACGCCGACAACGAAGAAATTGTCGCTTGGCGCCAAACTGGTTGATGAGCAGCGCCGCCGCGAAGGGCTCGACCCGTAGGAACCGAGGATACGAACGATGCGACGTGCCGATAGGCTTTTCCAGATCGTCCAGCATCTGCGCGGCGGCCGCTTGGTCACTGCACAGAAGCTCGGCGCTTGGCTCGAAGTGTCCGAGCGTACGATCTACCGCGATATCGCTGACCTGCAATCGACCGGCGTGCCGATCGATGGCGAGGCCGGTGTCGGTTACATGATGAGGGAGGGGTTCGATCTTCCCCCGCTCATGTTCACCAGAGACGAGATTGTGGCGCTGGTAGCCGGTGCCCGCATGGTGCGCGCCTTTGGTGGGGCCACTATGGCCCGCGCTGCCGACGAAGCCCTGGTCAAGATCGGCGCGGTGTTGCCCGATACTGAAAAGGACCGCATCGCGCGCACTGAAATCCACACGCCGATGTGGGTGGTGAGCGACGCCGCGCGCGAAGCGATCGATATCATCGAACGCTCGATCGAGAAGCGGCAGGTTCTGACCATTGACTACAATGACGAAGCCGGCCGCAGCACGGCGCGCGACGTGCGGCCGCTCGGGCTCTGGTTCTGGGGCAAGGTGTGGACGTTGGTCGCCTGGTGCGAGATGCGCGACGATTTCCGCGCCTTCCGCATCGACCGCATCGCTTCAGTCATCATTGCCAACCGCCTGTTCAAGCCCGAACGCGGCAAACAGCTCGCCGATTTCTATCGTGCCGTCGAGCGCAGCGAAGCCTATGGCATGGGCCCGACGGCAAGAGGCGCATGAACGGCACGACCTCCTCGTTTGAGGAGGTCGTAGTTCCAGTTCTTATTCGTCGTCTTCTTCGGTTTTGCCCTTCAGCGCCGAGAGCTTGGCGAAGACGGCGTTGGCGTCGAGTTCCTCGTCCTCGGCCTTCGGCTTTTCGGCCTCGGGCACCAGGCGCTCGGTGAGCGCTGCCGGCAGCAGCGTGTCGCCGATCGGCTGCACCGGTTCGCGGCCGCGCGAGGCGCGCTGCACTTCGAGATCGAGGTCGATCTGCGAACACAGGCCCAATGTCACCGGGTCCATCGGCGCCAGATTGGCCGAGTTCCAGTGCTTGCGCTCGCGAATCTGCTCGATGGTCGACTTGGTGGTGCCGACGAGGCGCGAGATCTGCGCGTCCTTCAGCTCGGGATGGTTGCGCACAAGCCACAGAATGGCGTTCGGGCGATCCTGGCGCTTGGACAGCGGTGTGTAGCGCGGCCCCTTGCGCTTGGATTCCGGCACCCGCACCTTCGGCTCGGACAGCTTCAGGCGATGGTTTATGTCCTTCTCGCCGCGCGCGATTTCCTCGCGGGTGAGCTGTCCGGTGATGACGGGGTCCATGCCCTTGATGCCCTGCGCCGAATCGCCATCGGCGATCGCTTTCACCTCGAGCGGGTGCAGCGAACAGAACTGCGCGATCTGGTCGAAGGAAAGCGCGGTGTTGTCGACCAGCCAGACGGCAGTCGCCTTGGGCATCAGCAGCGTGTTGGCCATGCGGTAAATCCTTCTCGTTCGCCCGCGTTCCCGCGCGGGCGGTGGTTTGAGCCACCAGTAAGGGAAATCGGGGCGTATATAGCTGTTAACGGCTCCGATCGCAACGGTTTTGCGGAACCGCGCATTGGGCGGCAGCCAATGCGCACCGGTTCGCGCGATTGTCACCAAAGCTTCATGTCCCCGTCATCCCGGTGAAATGCGCCTCCCCCAATTGGGAAGGCGTTTTTCCACATACGATTTTGAGGGGTCCAATATGCTTCGTCCGTCCTGCCTTATTGCGCTCACCGCCGCTCTTGCCGCCTCTGTTGCCCTACCGGCGAAGGCGGAACAGGTGTTCAATCGCATTGCCACCTTCCCGGTCGCTTCCAACCTGCCAGCCGCTGCCGACAAGAAGGCAAAGACGTCGGCCGAAATCATCGCCGCCACAGATGACGGCAAGTCGCTGGTCTATTCCGACAGCCCCTACGGCGCGGTCGGCTTCGTCGACATCGCCGATCCGAAAGCCCCGAAGGCCGGCGGCCTCGTCAAGATCGACGGCGAACCCACCTCCGTCACCGTTGCCGGCGGCAAGGTGCTGGCCGGCGTCAACACATCCAAGAGCAAAACCGATCCCAAGGGCAACCTGACCGTCATCGACATCGCCACCAGGAAGGTCGAGGCAAGCTGCGATCTCGGCGGCCAACCGGATTCGGTGGCGCTGAGCAAGGACGGCAAATATCTCGCCGTCGCCATCGAGAACGAGCGCGATGAAGAGTTGAACGACGGCGCGATGCCGCAGCTGCCGTCCGGCAACCTCAAGATCGTTTCGGTCGCCGCCGGCGTTCCGGATTGCGCTTCGATCAGGACCGTCGAGGTCACCGGCCTGTCGGAGATCGTCCCCGAGGATGCCGAACCCGAATTCGTCGCCTTCAACGACGCCGGCGAAATCGCGCTGACGCTGCAGGAAAACAACCACATCGTCGTGGTCAACGCCGCGACCGGCGCTCTCGTCTCGCATTTCTCGGCCGGTTCGGTGACGCTTGAAAACATCGACACCAAGAAAGACGGCGCTCTGAACTTCTCCGGCAAGATCGAGAACGCACTACGCGAGCCCGACGCCGTGAAATGGCTGGATAACGATCGTCTCGTGATCGCCAATGAGGGTGACTACAAGGGCGGCTCGCGCGGCTTCACCATATTTTCCAAGAAGGGCGAGGTGCTCTACGAATCCGGCACCAGCTTCGAATACGAGGCCGCCAATCTCGGCCACTATCCGGAGCACCGCAACAAGAAGGGCATCGAGCCGGAAGGCATGGAAGTCGGCACCTATGGCGGCCAGAAGCTTGTCTTCGTCGGCGCCGAACGTGCCTCGCTGGTCGGTGTCTACCAGGATACGGGCGCTGCGCCGAAGTTCCTGCAGGCACTGCCCTCGGGCATTGGCCCGGAAGGTCTGCTCGCCATTCCGGCGCGCAACCTCTTCGTCACCGCCAATGAGACCGATCTCATCGAGGATGGCGGCGCTCGCTCTCATGTCATGATCTACGAACGCGCCGAGGGCAAACCGGCCTATCCGATGATCTCCGCCGGCCTGACCGACAGGGGCGTGCCGCTCGGCTGGGGTGCACTCTCGGCACTCGCCGCCGATCCCGAGACCGCCGGCAAGCTTTACTCGGTTTCGGATTCAGCTTACGCCGCACAGCCCTCGATCTATACGATCGACGCCACTCAAACGCCGGCCAGGATCGTTGCCAAGACCGTTGTGACCCGTGGCGGCAACCCCGCTCAGAAGCTTGACCTTGAAGGCATCGCCCCAGACGGCAAGGGCGGTTTCTGGCTGGCATCGGAGGGCAACAGCGAGAAGCTGGTGCCACACGCCATTTATCGCGTCGACGACAAGGGCGAGATCAAGCAGGAGATCGCTTTCCCGACCGAATTGCTGCCCAACGAGACCCGTTTCGGCCTCGAAGGCATCACTACCATCGGCGAAGGCGACGACCTCACCTTGGTGGCTGCGGTGCAGCGTGAGTGGAAGGACGACCCCAACGGTCAGGTCAAGCTGCTCGCTTACAAGCCAAAGACCAAGGAATGGGCCGCCGTGCGCTACCCGCTGGAAAAGGCGAGCAAGGGCTGGATGGGGCTGTCGGAGATCACCGCCCACAACGGCAAGCTCTACGTCATCGAGCGCGACAATCAGATCGGCACCGAGGCCAAGGTGAAGCGCATCTACGGCGTTGGCCTAGACGGCTTCAAGCCGGCCAAGCTCGGCGGCGAATTGCCGGTGGTCGAAAAGACACTGGTGCGCGACCTGCTGCCCGACATGAAGGCGGCCACCAACGGTTATGTCGTCGACAAGGTCGAGGGCTTCACCATCGACAAGGTCGGTGATGCCTATGTCGTTACCGACAATGACGGCGTCGACAATTCCTCAGGCGAGACCTTGTTCCTGCGGCTTGGCAACATCGCCACCATCAATTGAGTTCCCTGCCCCGGGTGCCTCCCGCCCGAGCGAAAATGGCCACGGCTTCGCGCCGTGGCCATTTTTTTGAACGGAACAACCGGAGCCGGTGAGAAATATCCAGCCCGGAAAAGACAAAACCCGCCGGACTGGGTCCAGCGGGTTCGGAACCGGCGACGCGATTGAAGTCGCGCCAAACGTCGGCTCTGCTTAGACGGCCGCGCGAGCGACACGCTCGATGTCAGCGCGGCTGATGCCGAGATCGTCCAGCTCGCGGTTGTTGAGACGGCTCAGTTCGCGAACGGTCTGGTTGTAACGGCGCCAATTCTTGTAGCTGCGGATCAGATTCATCTGTCCCTCCTAATTTTCACAATCTCTTCGTATGGCGTTCAAATAGGCATTCCTGCCCATTTGTTGAACAGACGCTTTTGCATGGCAGCAATGCTTTGCTGCATTGCAACATCACCAAAAGGTAAACGGCCGGCCCGTTTCCGGGCCGGCCGTTTACCAACGCGACGATTGTCCGTTCAGGCGGCTCCTGGCTCGACGGCGATCGCCGCTCCGCTATTCTTCACCGGGCATGTACGCGCCACCTGCCGGACGGTGAGGAAACAGACCAGCGGAGCCAGGGCGAACAGACCGAACAGCCACCGTGAAGCGCTCGCCGTGCCGGTCACGCCGCCCGGGTCGATCAGGCCGCCAAGATTGGCCACCATGCCGGCCAGTGCCGCGCCAAATGCCGTGGCAAACAGTGTCACGGTGGAGATGGAGGCCGACGTGATGTCCTGTTCGTCGGCTGGCGCGGCCTTGAAGATGCGCGTCAGGATATGCGGCCATGCGATGCCGACACCAAGGCCGATGGCGGCGAAGGCGACACAGATCGGTGCCAGAAGCAGCCAATCCTGGCCACTGCCGAGCGGGAAGAGCACGGCAAGCGCCGCCATTCCCACGAAGCTGAGCAGCGGAGCGGCAAAGATGGCGCGATCGATGCCCTTGCCCTGGGCGCCGGAACTCGAGATCGATCCCAATGTCCAGCCGGCCGACATTACGGCGGCGAGGTAGCCGGCAATGAGCGGCGTCTGCTGGTAAAGCACTTGCAGGAACAGCGGGACGAAGATTTCGGACCCGGTCACGGTGACACCGAGCAGCGCCATCGTCGCAAACAGAGCTCCCAGCGCCGTTGACGGCCGGAACGCACCGCGCGGCAACAGCCTGTTGCGGGCGCGGCTCTCGACGCCGATCAGCAGCGCGACGAGCACGATGGCCGCGCCGAGACCAAGCAGGTTATGGATCGGATCGGGCGAAACGCTGCCGGCCGACACCGCAAGCACGGCACCGATCAGCAAGACAAGCTGCAGGACAGGCACCGTCGTGCGCTCGTTCCTGTCGGGACTACGCCCCGGCAGAATGGCAACCGCCATCACGGCGAACAGAACGGCTACTGGCGCAAGCGACCAGAACGCCGCCCGCCACACGCCATATTCGGCGAAGATGCCGCCGATGGCCGGTCCGATCAGTGTCGCCACGCCCCACATGCCCGACACCAGCCCCATGGCACGCGGCCACAACGTTTCGGGGAAGACGATGCGGATCATGGCGTAGGACAAGGCAAAAAGGAAACCACCGCCGAAACCCTGCACGGCTCGGCCGGCGAGCAAGGCCGGCATGGACGGTGCAAAGCCGCAGATCAGTGTGCCCAGTGCAAAGATCAGCGCCGCGACGAGATAGGCGCCACGAGGGCCGGCGAGCCCGAGCAGCCTTGCCGAAAGCGCCGAACCGAGAATGGAGGTGGCGACGAAAATCGTCGTGTTCCAAGCGTAATAGTCGATGCCGCCAATGTCCTTGACCACCGAGGGCAGGATGGTGGTGGCGACATAGACATTGATGGCGTGCAGCGCGACGCCGCCGGCCAGAGCCAGCGAACGGATCGCGTTGGTGCCGGAGAGCAAAGCACCCCAGCCTGTTTCCTGTTGAGACATGGGAAGTTCCTCTGGCGAGGCGGGCTTGCGCCAGCCTTCGCCTTTGATTATTTTCAAAGAGAAGACTTGGTTAAATATCGAGCACCTGCTTAATATGTCAAGCGACGACTTGGAAAAATGGCGTAATCTTCCGCGTCCCGTGGCGGACCGGCTGCTGACGCTTTTGAAGACACGCGGCCCACAAACCGCGGCCGATCTTGGCAGGGCGTTGGGAACGACCGGCGAAAACGCCCGCCAGCAACTCGGCAAGCTCGCCGCCGAAGGTCTCGCCGAGCCGCATTCGGAAGTGCGCGGCGTCGGCCGTCCGGTTCAGTTGTGGCAGCTCACCGAGGCCGGCAATGCCCGCTTCCCTGACGCGCATGCCGAACTGACGGTGCAGTTGCTGCGCGCGGTACGGACAACGTTCGGGCTGGCCGGCCTGGACAAGTTGATCGATGCGCGCGAGAGCGAAACGCTGGCAAACTACAAGCGCGAGATGGACGGCATCGCCGACATCAAGGACCGCGTGTCGAAACTCGCCGATATCCGCTCGCGCGAAGGCTATATGGCCGAATGGCGCGAAGAAAACGGCGCTTTCATGCTGATCGAAAACCATTGTCCGATCTGCGTCGCCGCCACCACCTGCCAGAATTTCTGCCGGTCTGAGCTGGCTATTTTCCAGGAAATCCTCGGCCAAGACGTTTTGGTCGAGCGGCGGGATCATATTCTGGCCGGCGCCCGTCGTTGCGCCTACAGCGTCACGCCGAGGCATCCGCAACCTGCTTGAGGCAAGTTGAAAACCATTTTGCCGGACCGGCCTTCGACGGCCGGTCCTTTCGCAGATGTCGAGAAGCCTGAGCGGCCTCAGCCGACGTCGAGCACGATCTTGCCGATGTTGTCGCCTTCTTCCATCCGCTCATGGGCGCGCCAGGCTTCCCTGAGCGGAAAGATCATGTCCATCACCGGCGCCACCCGCCGGGTAGCAAGCAGCGGCCAGACTTGCGTTTCCAGCGCCGCGGCGACGGCGCCCTTGAATTCGACCGTACGGGGCCGCAGCGTCGAGCCCGTATGGACCAACCGCTTGACCATCAGCTTTGAGAAATCAGCCTGGGCAACGGCGCCATGCTGCGTCGCGATCTGCACGATGCGTCCCTCGATCGCCGCCGCGTCATAGTTGCGGCCGACATAGTCGCCACCGACCATGTCGAGGATGACGTCGGCGCCCTTGCCATCCGTCGCCTCCTTCACCGCCTTGACGAAATCCTCCTCGCGGTAGTTGACGGCGCGGTCGGCGCCGAGCTTCAGGCAGGCTTCGCATTTCTCGGTGCTGCCGGCGGTGGCAATCACATAGGCGCCCATCGCCGAGGCAAGCTGGATCGCGGTGGTGCCGATGCCTGACGAGCCGCCATGCACAAGCAGTGTCTCTCCGGTCTTCAGCGCGCCGCGCTCGAAGACATTGTGCCACACGGTGAAATAGGTCTCCGGCACGGCAGCCGCCTCGGTGTAGGTGAACCCGGCCGGCAAAGGCAGCGCGTTGGACGCATGCACCTTGGCATATTCGGCATAACCGCCGCCCGGCGTGAGCGCGCAGACCTGGTCGCCGACGCGCCAGCGCGATGCACCCGCGCCAAGTGCTGCCACTTCGCCGGCCACTTCGAGGCCAGGCAGATCGGAGGCGCCCGGCGGCGGCGGATAGGCACCCTTGCGCTGCAACACATCCGGCCGGTTGACGCCCGCAGCATGGACGCGGATCAGAATTTCGCCCTCGCCTGGCGTCGGCACATCGCGCTTTTCCGGCTTGAGCACCAACGGTCCGCCGGGGGTGGAGATCGCCACCGCCATCATTTTTTCCGGGATTTTCTGTCCGTTCACCATGATCCTTGCCATTTTCCTCCGCGCGCACGGCGGGATGATTTTGCCCCCTGCCCCATGTATGCTTCCCCTATCTATGCGGATTGCCCGACGAGGCAAACAGCAAAAGGGAGGAGCGACGATGGCAATCTTCGACGACGAACCCACCAAAAAGGCACCGGTGCACGCCATCGGGCAGGATCTGGCGTTGCTGTCGGTCGGAGAGTTGACCGAGCGCATCGGGCTTCTGCGGGACGAAATCGTCCGGCTGGAAGCGGAATTGACCAACAAAGGCACCAGCAAATCAGCGGCCGAGGCGCTGTTTCGCCGCTGATCGTCGCAACGGCGGTACAACGCCGCTGAAAAGCCTGAAAACATAGTCCCCACTGCCCGTCGCCCACACTGATTCGAGCAATGGACTGTTTCGATGTTCGCAGCCTACCGTCCGATCCTCTCTTTGCTTCGCGGCACCGCTTTCCTGCTTGCTGCGTCCGGCCTGCACGGCCTGCTCTTGCCGCTGCGCGGTCAGGCTGAGGGGTTTTCGACTGCGGCCCTCGGCCTGATGGGCACCGCCTGGGCGAGCGGTTTCGTCGCCGGCTGTTATTTCGCACCGCGCCTGGTGCGCCGCGCCGGCCATGTCCGAGCCTTTGGCGCCTTCGCCGCCAGCGGTGCCATCATCGCCCTTTTGACCGGATTGTTGATCGACGAATATGTCTGGATCGCGCTGCGTGCCTTCACCGGCTTCACCATGGCAGGCGCCTTCATGGTCATCGAAAGTTGGCTCAATGAAAAGGCCACCAACGAAAACCGTGGCACCGTCTTCGGCCTCTATATGATGGTCACATATGCTTCGATCATGGGAGGCCAGATGATCGTTGCCGGCGGCGACGTCAAATCGGCTTCGCTGTTCATGATCACCGGCATCTTCTTCTGCCTGTCGCTGCTACCGACCGCTGTCTCCAGCGCCGCGCATCCCAAGCCTTTGCAGGATGTGAAGCTTGATTTGAAAGCGCTCTACGCCAACTCGCCGGTTTCGGCGGTGGCCTGCCTGCTCATTGGCATCGCCAATGGCGCCTGGGGCACGCTGGGCGCGGTCTATGGCGCACGCATCGGCATCTCGACCGCGCAGATCGCCCTGATGATGAGCCTGGTTGTGGTGGCGGGTGCCGCCATGCAAATTCCAGCCGGACGCGTTTCCGACCGCACCGACCGCCGCTACGTGCTGGTAGCCGCCGCCGTCGGCGCGGCACTCTGCGCAGTCGTCATGTTCCTGTTCCAGTTCCGGAACAGCACACTGGTCATCGCCTTCACCGCCGCCTATGGCGCTTTTGCCTATACGCTTTATTCAATCGCGGTGGCCCATGCCAACGATCACGCTGCGCCGGAGGAATTCGTCAAGGTTTCGGGCGGCCTGCTCATGCTCTACGGCTTCGGCACGATGATCGGGCCGATGCTTGCCGCAGCCCTGATGGGATGGCTGAGACCCGAGGGCCTATTCCTGGCGACAGCCTTCGCGCATCTCGCTCTGGCCGGTTACACCGCCTTGCGCATCAGCCGCCGCGCCCCGGTTCCGATCGAAGCGCGCGAGGCCTTCAAGACCCAGCCGGCGGACCGTGCCGTCACGCCCGAAGCCGTTCGCCTCGACCCCCGCACAAAAGCCGAAACAACTTAAACGTTCCCTGTTGAGATTTAATGCAACTTGCCTCACAAATGAGGCATGATGCTTTCCGATGCTTTCGTCGCCATTGCTGATCCAAACCGGCGTTATCTTCTGGAGGAATTAAGGCGGGGGCCCAAAACGGTGAACGAATTGGCCTCCGGCTTGCCCGTTTCGAGGCCCGCGGTTTCCCAGCATCTGAAGGTTCTGCTCGAGGCGGGATTGGTCAGCGCCAAGCCAGAAGGCACGCGCCGGGTCTATGCTGTCGCCAACGGCGGTTTCTTCAAACTCAACCTCTGGCTCGACCAGTTCTGGGAAGACTGACCTGGATCGATATTTGCAGGCGCATGCCCCGCCGGCCGGGCCCGCGCCAATCGCAATTGCCTGCGATCATATCCTTCAGAGATTGCCGGCCGCCTTACCAAGCAGGTCCAGCAGGTCGGCTGTCCCTTCCTCCCGGTACTCCGGCTTGTCGAGCCCGTCGAGAAAGCTGGCCTGTTCGGTAAAGACCAGCCGCGTGCCTTCGCCATGCGGTGCGAGTTCGATCGTCGCCAGTGACACCGAGATGCGCTTGCCGTCCATGAACATGTCGTAGGCGTAGACGATGCGCTCTTCCGGCACGATGTCACGATAGACGGCATCGAACGTATAGACCGGCCCGCCGGGCTGGCCGCCGGAAAACACCTCGCGGCCGCCAATGCGAAAATCGAACTCGTATGTGCCGGCATTCCCGCCATCGGCATCCGCGAACCAGCGCCGTTTCGCGGCCTTGTCCGACAGGGCATGGAAAATCTTCGACGGCGTGGCCGGATAGATGCGCTCGATGGTGAACGTGGCATGTTCGATGGAACGATCGCTCATGGCTCTTCTCCCGTTGAAAGATGTTGAAATTCGCTGGCAAGCCGGCCGAACGCGGCGGTGAAGCCGGCTCTGTTGCCGGCAATCATGGCTTCGCTGCCAAAGGCGGTGATCTGGGCGGTAAAGGTCAGCTTCGTGCCGCCACCTGCGGGCTCAAGCACCACGCTGAGCAGCGCGACCGACAGTGGCTTGGCATTCTCGTGGACCGCCTCTGTCGAGACGATCCTCCGGTCCGGCACAATGTCGTGGTAGGAAGTCTCGATCCGGTAGATGAGATTTCCCTGCGGTCCGCAATGGCCGACATCGGTCCCACCGACGCGAAAATCCGCCCGATCGTAGACCAGCGCGGTGTCGTCTGATGGCTTTCCCCAGCGTTGCCGCGCTTCGACATCGGCAAGTGCCGCGAACACATCGGCAGGAGTTGCCGGAAACAGCCGCTCGATCAGGATCGTGTCGTGGAAAACGCGTTCGTTCATCGTCCTTCTCCATATGATCCCACCTTGGAGATCGTTCTTCCGGTTAACCGCCGCGCTGCCGATTTCGTCTGTACGAGCCCGCCCTCGCGACGCGCGGCATCATTCCGCGGCAAAACTTCGCCACGGCCGTCAAACTGATTGCGTTTTGCAATTGGTTGCACCATAATGACACTGATAGCATAATGCAACTGGTTTTTTGGAGGCTGATATGGCTATGGATTTGCGGTCGGGTTGTCCCATCAATCTGTCGTTGGAGGTCTTCGGCGATCGCTGGAGCCTGATCATCCTGCGCGACATCATCTTCGGCGGACGTCGCCATTTCCGCGAACTGCTCAACGGCTCGATCGAGGGCATCGCCTCCAACATATTGGCGGACCGGCTGAAACGGCTCGTCGAACTCGGCATGCTGACAAAGGCTGATGACCCTACGCACAAGCAGAAGGCGATCTACAGCCTGACCGAGATGTCGATCACCCTGATACCGATCCTGGCGCAACTCGGCGCCTGGGGCCGTGTCTGGCTACCGGTCAGCGAGGAACTGTCCATCCGCGCCAAGATCCTGGAGGAAGGCGGCATGGCGCTGTGGCAGGATTTCATGGACGAGTTGCGCTGCGAACATCTCGGCATCGGCACGCCGAAGCCGGTGGACGCCACCGTGCGGGCGCGGCTGCAGGCGGCCTATCAGGCGGTGGTGGACGCGCAGTTGCGCAAGGCTTCTTAGCCACGACACACCGACCGCCACGATGCATGGCGGCGCGAAGCTGTTTCAAGCCGAACGCACCTTGCTCGCCAGGGATGTGGGCCGGAAGATCGGGCATTGGCGCCGGCAGAGCCGAGCCACCGCCCCGAAACGCAGGAGCCCGCGCATGACCAGCTTTCCGCTCGACCAGGCCAATCGCATTATCGAGGGCGCCTTTGCCAAGGCAGCGGCGCTAGGCCTCAAGCCGCTGGGCGTCTCGGTGCTCGATACGGGCGGCCATCTCGTCGCCTTTCAGCGCCAGGACGGCGCTTCCTTCCTGCGCCCGCAGATGTCGTCCGGCAAGGCCTATGCTGCGCTCGCCGTCGGCATGGGCGGGCGCCGTGTCGAAGCCGTCGCCAAGGAGCGGCCGCATCTGACCGCGGGCGTTTCCGACCTGTCCGGCGGCAGGATCTTGCCGGTGGTCGGCGGCGTGCTGATCCGCGACGGCTCGGGCACCGTGATCGGTGCCGTCGGCATTTCCGGCGACACCTCCGACAATGACGAGGCAGCCGCTATCGCGGGCATCGAGGCTGCAGGCCTCGTCGCCGACGCGGGCTGATTTCCTCGCAGTCGCCTAAACGCAAAAAAAACCGGCCAATAGCCGGTCTTTTTTGATTCACCCGTAGGGAAAGCGATCAGCTTTCCTTCGGCTCCAGAACCTGGCGGCCACGATACATGCCGGTCTTCAGGTCAACATGGTGCGGGCGGCGCATTTCGCCGGAATTCTTGTCCTCGACATAGGTCGGGGCCTTGAGCGCGTCGGCTGCACGGCGCATGCCGCGCTTGGACGGGGAAGTCTTTCGTTTCGG
This sequence comes from Mesorhizobium terrae, assembly GCF_008727715.1. Lineage (GTDB taxonomy): Bacteria > Pseudomonadota > Alphaproteobacteria > Rhizobiales > Rhizobiaceae > Mesorhizobium > Mesorhizobium terrae. The sequence continues at coordinate 2,355,738 of NZ_CP044218.1, read as the reverse complement.
CACAGCCATGGATATGCTCCATTCATTCGGTCAATGGCCCGCGTCGCCCTGGTGAAAGGGCCGCTTACGGCCGAGTTCTAGAAGAAAGTTGCGTGCCTATACACGGCTGCCGGCCTTTTGGCCAGTGTCGCGATTACTTTTTTTGAACCGGCTCAATCAAGACAGCCGACATAGGCGCCAGCTCGAGCCGCACGGCGTTCGATAAGCGCGGCCAATCGCCGAAGTCCCGGCCCTGGCTTGCCAGGATCGCGCGTGATCGGATTGGGCAACGCCACCGCCAGCAGCGCCGCCTGCCGCCGCGACAGGTTTTTGGCCGAGACGCCGAAATGATAGCGCGCCGCCGCCTCGATACCATAGATGCCAGGCCCCCATTCGGCGATGTTGAGATAGATTTCCATGATGCGCCGCTTCGACATCAGCGCGTCGAAATAAACAGCCAGCGGCAGCTCGACCACCTTGCGCACGCTGCCCAGCGGCCGCGACCACAGGAACAGGTTCTTCACCGTCTGCATGGTGATGGTGGAAGCGCCGCGCGTGATTTCGCCGGCCATGGCATCATCGACGACACCCTTGAGTTCACCCAGATCGACGCCATGATGGGAACAGAACTGGCCGTCCTCAGACATGATGACGGAATTGGCCAGCACCGGCGCCACGTCGTCGATCGAAACCCAGCGACGGTCGTAGCCGGAGAAAGTTGCAAGGTCTTTCAGCATCAGCGTCGACACGGGGTGCACGAAAGAGGGCATGTAGAGAAAGGTCAGCACGGCCGGAATCAGCGCGAGCACGACCGCGACACGCAACGCACGCCAGAGCAGGCGCCGGTAGTCACCGCGTCTGCTCCTCGGTCGCGACGCCATGTCCAACCCTTCGGTATCGTGATCGGTGATCGGCTCTGCCACCCGCCCAATCCTGTCACTGCTGCTTCGGCATAAAGGCGCTTGGCTTCTTGCGCAATGTCTGAGTGTCGGCTACCGCTCGCCGCCATGGCAGCGCGGAACCTTATCCCTTTCGAGGCGGCGCTTATGGCGCGCGCCGACCAGGTTGAAGCGCGGCTGCGCGCATTGCTCGACGACCGCCCTTTGTCGGGCGAGATTGCGCGGCCACGGCGTCTGTTGGCCGCCATGCGCCACGGTGTGCTGAATGGCGGCAAGCGCCTGCGCCCTTTTCTGGTCCTGGAAAGTGCTGCCCTGCTGGCACCCGACCATGACGAAGCGCCGGCACTGACCGTCGCCGCCGCGCTCGAATGCGTGCATTGCTATTCGCTGATCCATGACGACCTGCCGGCCATGGATGACGACGATCTGCGCCGCGGCCAGCCCACCGTGCACAAGGCCTTCGACGAGGCGACCGCCATTCTCGCCGGCGACGGCCTGTTGACATTGGCCTTCGACACGCTAGCCGACGAGGCGTTAGGCCTGCCAGCCGATCGTCGCGCGTCATTGGTACTGGCGCTCGCCCGCGCCGCCGGCAGCGGCGGCATGGTCGGCGGCCAGATGCTGGATATCGAAGCAGAGACGTCTGCCCCCGACGAGGCCGGCATCATTCGGCTGCAGGCCATGAAGACCGGTGCGTTGATCCGCTTTGCCTGCGAGGCGGGTGCGGTGCTGACCGGAGCTTCCGCAAGCGACCGCGAGAGGCTTGCCGAGTTCGGCTCTGCCATAGGCCTCGCCTTCCAGCTTGCCGACGACCTCCTCGACCTGACCGCCGATGCCGGTACCATGGGCAAGGCAACCGGGAAGGATGCCGCCGCCGGCAAGGCAACGCTGGTCGCCTTGCATGGCGAGGCCTGGGCGCGACGACAGTTGAGCGGGCTCGTGGAACAGGCCCATGCACTGCTCGAGCCCTATGGCGAACAGGCAGCATTGCTGAAAGCGGCCGCGCATTTCGTGGCGATCCGTAGCAACTGAGCCGCCTTCCAGCCCGGAACGAAATGTTAATGGTAATAGAGCGTAATCCCGGCCGTTAAACGGCGCGTATGGGTGGGGTTACGCATGCCTGAGTATTCTTCTTTCATCCGGTCCATCCGGACCCGTTATCTTTCCGGTTTGCTGATACTGGCGCTGGCCGTCACCGGCACCATCATCGTGCTCAATCGCGCCGGTTCCTACCGGTCCGAGATCGACCTTTTGAGCAGCCACATCGTCGCCTTCGCCCGCGATCTGAACAATGCCACCGGTTTCGCCGAAACCGCTGTCAGCACTTGGAACCCGAACACCCGCGATGCACTCGCCGGTTCGGCCAAGGATCACGCGCAGCGCCTCAACACCGGCATGCAAGCGCTCAGCGCCGAACTCACCGCCATCACGCCGAAGCTGACCAAGCAGACGCAGGACGAACTGAATGCCGCCTCCGTCAACGGCTACCTCCTGTGGTCGGCGCGCGACATCCTGCGCAACTTCGATCTGATGATCGGCGCCACCCGGGCCGAGGACTGGAATTACCGCGAGATCCGCAACCAGAACGATCTGTTCGCCCAGCCCATGCTGGCGCGCGCCCGCTCGGCCATGGATGTCGAGCGCCGCATGGCCGAAACGCGCAGCGAAAACCTGCTTTTGTGGACGAGCCTGTTGCTCTGCGCCGCCATGATCGCCGTCGGCGTCTGGATCTTCCGCCCGATGGAAAAGGCTATCCGCCGCGCCTTTGCCGAAACCGCCGAGTCGCTGTTCAAGGCCGAGGCAGCCGACCGCGCCAAGTCGGAATTCCTCGCCAATATGAGCCATGAAATCCGCACGCCGATGAACGGCGTGCTCGGTATGGCCGAATTGCTTGCCAAGACCGAGCTCAATCCGCGTCAGAAGACCTTCACCGACGTCATCGTCAAGTCGGGCAACGCGCTGCTCACCATCATCAACGACATCCTCGATTTCTCGAAGATCAATGCCGGCCAGCTGACGCTCGACCCTGCACCGTTTCCTCTTGCCGAGGCGGTCGAGGACGTCGCCACGCTGGTTTCGGCCCGCGTCGCCGAAAAGAACCTGGAATTGATCGTGCGTGTCGACCCGCGCCTGCCACACCATGTCGTCGGCGATGTCGGCCGCTTCCGGCAGATCATCACCAACCTGCTCGGCAATGCCGTGAAATTCACCGAGAAGGGCCATGTGCTGATCGACGTATCGGGTGACGCCGCCGACGGCATCGCCCAGCTCAAGGTACGCGTCGAGGATACCGGCATCGGCATCCCGGCCGACAAGCTGCAGAACGTGTTCGAGAAATTCGCGCAGGTGGATTCCTCATCGACGCGCCGCCACGAAGGCACCGGCCTTGGCCTTGCCATCGCGGCCAGGCTGGTCGACCTGATGGACGGCCAGATCGGCGTCGAAAGCGAGATCGGACGCGGCTCCGTGTTCTGGTTCTCGGTGCCGTTGCCCGTGCACGAGGGAAGCGGCGACAACGAGATCGTGCCGGTGGACGTCACCGGCGCCCGCGTGCTGGTCATCGACGACAATCCGGTCAATCGCGAGATCCTGCTGGAGCAGCTGCGCAGCTGGAGTTTCGACTGCGCGGCCGCCGAAAGCGGCGCCGTCGGCCTGGCCTTCCTCGATCGCGCCAATCAGCTCGGCGCGTCGGTGGATTGCGTCATTCTCGACTACCAGATGCCCGGCATGAACGGCGCCGATGTCGCCAAGGCGATCTCTGCCGACAGCCGCCTGTCGTCCATCCCGGTCATCCTGCTCACCTCGGTCGACCAGGTCGACTTCGCCAAGTTGATCCTGGATTTCGGCATCGCTGCCCACCTCACCAAACCCTCGCGTTCGGCGGTATTGTTGGGCACGGTCATCGCGGTCATCCAGAAGGCCCGCAGCCAGGCCGGCAAGGCGCATTTCGTGCGCGAAGCCACGCCCGCCGTGCTGGCTCCAACGCAGCCGGCCTTCACCGTCATTCGCGGCACACCGCCTTCGTTGCCCAAGCCCGAGACGATTGCGAATCCTGCCCGCCCCGTCGACATCCTGATCGCCGAGGACAACGAGGTGAACCAGCTCGTCTTCGGCCAGATTCTGAACGGGCTGGGCCTGAGCTATCGCATCGCCGCCAATGGCCGCACGGCCGTCGAGATGTACAAGACGCTGAACCCGAGGCTGATCCTCATGGATGTCTCGATGCCCGAGATGAACGGCTACGAGGCAACCCGCGCCATCCGCGCGACCGAGGCCGTCAACTGCACCCGCACACCGATCATCGGCGTGACAGCGCATGCGCTGAAGGGCGACCGCGACAAATGCATCGAGGCGGGCATGGACGATTATCTCGCCAAACCGATCTCGCCCGACAGGCTCGGCGCCAAGATCGGCACATGGCTGAGCGAAACGGTGGCCAAGACCGCCTGATCGTCAAATCGACCGCTACGCTGAGGTAGTGTCTCAGCGCAGTCGGCCGAACGGGATGATCTCGCGCGCTGTCGGCGTACAGGCGCCACCCTGCCAGTCGCCAAACCAGGTTTCGACCGCAAGCCCGGCCGTCTCGATGGCCGAGGCGACCTCTTCCTGGGACGGAAATGCGATCTTCGATTTCGCCGTCAGCAGCTGGCCTGTCGCGGCGATCTCGTAATAGGTCCAGTAGGTCGCGACATCGACCGCATCCATGCGCACGTCATTCCAACTCTTCACCGTGCCGAAGCGCGGATGCTGCACCGTCTCCTGCGACCGCTCTGGCGTCCATTCACGCCATTCCTCGATCTTCGGATTGCGCGTGTCGAACAGAAAATGCCCGCCGGGCGCAAGGTGCGCGGCGATCGTCCGCAGGACTGCCAACCGATCTTCCTGGGTCAGAAAGACCTGGAATGCGTGCCCAGTCAGAACGATGAGATCGAAGGTGCGCCCGAGGCGAACGGTGCGCGCATCGGCCTCGACCCAATGCACCTTGTCGCCGCCGGGGCGACGGCGCGCGACATCCAGCATTGCGGCGGCCGGATCGACACCCACAACAGCGCGCCCGTCGGCAAGCGCCACCGCCAGTTGCCCGGTGCCGCAGCCGAGATCGAGCACCGACCGTGCCTCGCCGGCCAGCGCCATGCAACGCCTCAGTTCGGCATCGCCGGTGTTCATGAGGTCATAAAAATCGACAAGGGCCGGGTCGTGATAGAGAAGATCGACAGTCATTCGCAGCTCACAATCCGAATTTGTCCTTGATGCGCCGCGCGCACTCGAATGGTGACAGGACGTTGCTATCGACCACCAAATCGTAGTCGATACCACGGTGGACCCGATCGAACTGCCATCGCGCCAATCCGATGAGGCGGTCACCACGCGCCGCCTCGCGCTGCTCAAGCACGTGGAGCGGCGCAGAAACGCCAACCACATGCAGGTCGAAGGCCGACAACAGCTCCTGATAGTCGAGTATCTCGCTGTCGCATAGCACGTCGTCGACGATGAGGTTGTTTCCTTGGCCCGCCATTGCCGCAATCGCATGCCGCATGCCACGCAGAAGCCGGGCGCCGACAGGGCCGACCTTCACCGCCACGGAAGATTGATCGTCGGTCTCGCCCTCCTCGTAAGAAATGCCATCCGGGTGCGTCTGCAACGGCTCCGGCATCATGTCGAGGAAGGTGTCCATCTGGACATGCAGGAACGGTGCCTCGGTGAGTGTCTGCAGCGCCTTGGCGATCGAACTCTTGCCTGCACTGCCGGCACCATTGAGCAGAATGATCCGCGCGATCATCTCCGATACCTCATCCCCGCTGGCCCGTTACGGATCAGTCTGAAAGACTCACCTGTTCCTCAGCACGATGCACGAACCGCCGACGCTGTGCAGCTTGTCGCAGATCGTGTTGGCGGCATGGCGATCGTCGGCGCCGATACGCACCGCATATACGCCCCGGCGCCCCATCGGCGTGCGCACCCGACTCACGACCGGCTCGACATTGGCGAGCAGAACGGGAAAGCGCGCCTGCACCCGCTGCCACTGGCGCACAGCCGCCTGTCGACGGAAATTGCCGGCCACCTGCACGCCCCACGGCTTCACATGGATTGCCGCCATCGGCACCGTCGCTGCCTTGCTTACCGGCAACCGGCGGCAGGCGACGGCGAAATCGCGCTTGGCATCAAGCGGAAGCACAACGCCGGCATAGGCCTTGTCGGAAAACTTGTCGACCGGCTCTCCCATTACATCGAGCACATACTCTTCCGTCTCGATCGGCAGGAATCCGCCGGACCCCAGCCAGCGCGACACCCGGTTCTCGCCGGCATTATAGGCAGCCGCGGCAAGCCCCAGATTGCCGAAACCGGACTTCAGCTCCGCCAGATATTTCGCGGAAGCCGGAATCGCCTGCTCGATGTCGAAGGAGTTGGCGAGCCCGCGCATCTTGGCCGTGCCCGGCGTGAACTGAGCTATCCCTTCGGCGCCGACCGGGCTCACCGCATTCGGATCGAAGCGGCTTTCCTTCCAGATCAGCCGCGCGAAGAAGTCCTTGGGCAGTCCCTGCTCACCGGCATGCGCCTCGATCAGGTCGCAGACCCGCCCGATCAGGCGCTTCTGCGCCGAATGCGTGTATGGCGGATCGGCTCTTGCCACCGGGGCGACCAGCAGCGCTAGGGAGACGGAAAATGCTGCCCCGGCAAGGCGCCACATCGGCGCTATTCGGCCGCCGCCTGGCCGTGCCCGCCGAAACGTTGTTCGATGTAGTCGGCGACCATCTTCTCGAAGTCGGCGGCGATGTTCGGTCCACGCAAGGTTGCCGCCTTGCGCCCGTCGATGAAAACCGGTGCCGACGGCGTTTCGCCCGTGCCCGGCAGCGAGATGCCGATATCGGCATGTTTGGATTCGCCCGGTCCATTGACGATGCAGCCCATCACCGCGACCTTCAACTCTTCGACGCCGGGATATTTCTCGCGCCAGACCGGCATGTTCTTTCGCAGATCCTCTTGGATCGACTGGGCCAGTTCCTGGAAGACGGTCGAGGTGGTGCGCCCGCAACCCGGGCAAGCCGCCACGATCGGCACGAACTGGCGGAAACCCATGGTCTGCAGCAATTCCTGCGCCACCTGCACCTCGCGGGTGCGATCGCCGCCAGGCTCAGGCGTCAGCGAAATGCGGATCGTGTCGCCGATGCCCTGCTGCAAGAGAATGCCCATGGCGGCCGACGACGCGACGATGCCCTTGGAGCCCATACCCGCTTCGGTGAGCCCCAGATGCAGCGCGTGGTCGGAGCGGGTCGCCAGCATGGTGTAGACAGCGACAAGATCCTGCACGCCGCTGACCTTGGCCGACAGGATGATCTTGTCGCGGCCGAGCCCGATCTCTTCGGCGAGTTCAGCCGACAGGATCGCCGACTGCACGATGGCCTCGCGCATCACCTGGTTGGCCGTCAGCGGCGAGCCCTTTTTCTGGTTCTCGTCCATCAGCCGCGTCAGCAGTTCCTGGTCGAGCGAACCCCAGTTGACGCCGATGCGCACTGGCTTCTCATGGCGGATCGCCATCTCGACGATCTCGGCGAACTGCTTGTCCTTCTTGTCCTTGAAACCGACATTGCCGGGATTGATGCGGTATTTCGCCAGCGCCTCGGCGCAGGCCGGATGATCGGTCAGCAGCTTGTGGCCGATATAGTGGAAGTCGCCAACCAGCGGCACATGAACGCCAAGCCGCTCCAGCCGTTCGCGGATCTTCGGCACGGCGGCGGCGCTTTCGTCGCGATCGACGGTGATGCGCACGATTTCCGAACCGGCGCGGTGCAACGCGGCCACTTGCGCCACCGTCTGGTCGATATCGGCCGTATCGGTGTTGGTCATCGACTGCACGACGACCGGGGCGCTGCCGCCGACGATCACGCCGCCGACATCGACACCCACCGACTGCCGGCGCGGAAATGGGGAGGAAAAATACCCGGTCATGCCGGTCGCCTCATCTGAAATGGGTCCGGGCATGAGGTGGAGGAGCCGGGCGGCCTTGTCAATGGCAAGCACCAGCCCCAGCCGGTCAAATCGCCGAACAGCGACAATTTCGCCGCCCATCCGGCGACAAAGCAGACGGCCACGGTTGCAGGGCTGGCAACGGCGAAACGGCGAATACGGGAAAGTTTAGGCTTGAATCCCACCGTCCGATCGACTTGGAGCCGCCGGATGCCTGATGTTACACCGCTCTGGCCGGCGGCGAATGCCGCCGGGGGAGCAGGTCAGCGCCGCAGCGCCGCGATAGGAAACCGCTTCAGTGTGTTGTCGGTTGGGCCTTCAGTTTTTCGATTTCGTCCTTAATGGCCAGCTTGCGTCGCTTGAGGCAAACGATCTCAAGATCATCCACCGATGGATGCAGCAGCGCATCGTCGATTTCGCGTTCGATATCGCTGTGTTTCCGGTGAAGCTCTTCAAGATGGGACGCCAGAGACATGAATGGATCTCCCTTTCATATTCTTGCCAGCGACCGTCGCAACAGCGTCCACCGCGGGCGCCTGCGTGACGGCCAAATGACAGTGTGCCACCATTGTTTCGCCTTGTCGAATACCACGTGGTAGCATTCCACCGAGCGCTGAAATGTGATAATGCGAGCCCGCCGTCGACGGAATGTCGGTGGACCCCGCCCATCAGGCGCGCATGGGCGCCGGAGCCAGCAGAACGGTGGACATGTCGGAACAGGAACAGGCCGAGATTCGTCTCGAGTTTGCACGCTTGAAGCAGGAACACGCCGATTTCGACGCGGCGATCAACGCGATGATCGCCACAGGCTGCGATCCGCTGCAGGTCCAGCGCATGAAGAAGAAGAAACTGGCGCTGAAGGACCGGCTGAGCGCATTGGAAGACCGCATCATCCCCGACATCATCGCCTGAGCGGGCGTTTTTTTCGGAATCCGGTCTGCGCGACGACAGACCCCGCCAGTCAACACTCGATCCGCCATTGTGAGAACAAGATGCGTGTTGCTTTTGTGGAATGGCCGGAGGCACTTGAGGCAAATAGCGCGGAATGGGATGGCATCGCCGACCGGCTCATCGCTGCACGGCCGGATATCCTGATCACCAACGAACTTCCATTCGGACACTGGATTGCCGAGCAACCGGCTTTTGATGCCGAGCATTCCCAACAAAGCATCGACGCACACGAAAAGGGGCTCGAAGCCCTCGCCGGGTTGGGTATCCCGGCCATACTTTCGTCAAGACCTGTACGAGCGGAAGGCTTGCTCGTCAACGAAGCCGTGGCGATCGAGAACAGCGTTGTCCGGCCAGTTCATCGAAAGCACTATTTTCCCGAAGAGCCCGGCTGGTACGAGGCCAGCTGGTATGTTCCCGGCAGCGACGGCTTTACAGCCAGCGCGGTTGGTGGCCTGACCGTTGGTGTGATGTTGTGCACCGACGCGATGTTCAACGAACATGCGCGCAGCTACGGACGTCAGGGCGCCTCCCTCATCGCCATCCCGCGCGCGGCGGGCACGGCGACGGAAAACTGGCTCACCGCAGGTAAGATGGCTGCGATCGTGTCGGGAGGCTATGTGGTGAGCTCCAACCGGGTGGGCCGTTCTCGGAACGGCACTGTCTTTGGCGGCACCGGTTTTGCTTTCGCCCCGGATGGCGCCCTTCTGGCCGTAACTAACCCGTCAGACCCGCTTCAGGTCATCGAAATCGATCCGGAACGCGCCTCCAGGCAGCGCAGCGAATATCCCTGCTACGTTCGCGGTTAGTTTTCCGCCGCGGATAAGGCACGAAGCGCGCCGAAGAACGACCGCGATCCTTGCTCCGCAAGGCAAATTCGGCTACCTCGCCACTTTGCCGCCGGGGAGAGCAATTTGGCCCAGCACAAAGCCGAAGTCGCCATCATCATGGGCAGCCAGTCCGACTGGGCGACCATGCGTCACGCCGCCGAGATATTGGAGGTGCTGGAGATCCCGCACAAGGCGCTGATCGTTTCGGCCCATCGCACTCCGGACCGGCTCTATGATTTCGCTAAGGGCGCCAAGGCCGCCGGATTCAAGGTGATCATCGCCGGCGCCGGCGGTGCTGCCCACCTGCCCGGCATGACGGCCGCCATGACCCCGCTGCCGGTGTTCGGCGTGCCGGTGGAATCGAAGGCGCTGTCCGGCCAGGACTCGCTTTTGTCCATCGTCCAGATGCCGGCGGGCATCCCGGTCGGCACCCTGGCCATCGGCAAGGCCGGTGCCGCCAACGCGGCGCTGCTCGCGGCAGCCGTGCTTGCCCTCAACGACACCGCCCTGGCCGAACGGCTCGACGGCTGGCGTGCTGGCCAAACCGCCAGGGTCGCTGTCGTGCCGGTGGACCAGCCGTGAGCGCAGCGCTTCCCGTAGGCGCCGCCATCGGCATCATCGGCGGCGGCCAGCTCGGCCGCATGCTGGCGATGGCCGCGGCCCGGCTTGGCTACCGCACCATCATCCTCGAGCCGCAGCCGGATTGCCCGGCCGCCCAGGTCGCCAATCGCCAGATCGTCGCCGCCTATGACGATGCCGCCGCGCTGGCCGAACTTGCGGCCTCCTGCGCGGTTATCACCTATGAATTCGAGAATGTGCCGGTCACCGCCGCCGAGGCGCTGGCCGCCACCCGGCCGGTGCGGCCGCCGGCGCGCGCGCTGCAGGTGGCGCAGGACCGCGTCGTCGAGAAGGAATTCCTGAACGGCATCGGCGTTGCCACGGCCGCCTTCCACGCTGTCGACAGCGATGCCGATCTTGCCGCGGCCCTGGCCGACTTCGGCGGCAGCGGCGTGCTGAAGACCCGCCGCCTCGGCTATGACGGCAAGGGCCAGCGCGTTTTGCGCGGCGGCGAACCGGTCGAGGGCCTCTATGCGGTCATGGGTGGGGTGCCGCTCATCCTGGAATCGCTGGTTTCCTTCGAGTTCGAGATTTCCATGATCGCCGCGCGCGGTCTCGACGGCTCTCTGGTCGTGTTCGATCCGGCGCGAAACGTGCACCGTAACGGCATTCTGCACACTTCGACGGTCCCTGCTTCCGTCTCCGTCGCCACGGCCGACGCGGCCAAGCAGGCCTCCATGGCCATCGTCAGCGCGCTCGATTATGTCGGCGTGATCGGCATTGAGTTCTTCGTCCTGCCCGACGGAGGACTGCTGGCCAACGAGATCGCGCCGCGCGTGCACAATTCCGGCCATTGGACGGAGGCCGCCTGCACGGTTTCGCAGTTCGAGCAGCATATCCGCGCCGTTGCCGGCCAGCCGCTGGGCGATGCCGGGCGCCATTCCGATTGCGTGATGCAAAACCTGATCGGAGACGACGTTGCCGAGGTGCCGGCTTTGCTCGCCGAGCCCGGCCTCATGCTGCACCTCTATGGCAAGGAAGAAGCGCGGCCCGGTCGCAAGATGGGGCATTTCACCCGCATCCGTCCATTTGCCAACTGATCGTCGCTTACGCACGCGCCGAAGGTTGACATAAGCCGGGCACCCCGGTATTGAGCCGATCCGACAGGGCGCGTCTTCGGGCGCGCCTTAAAAATTAGGCCCGGAACCGGGCTAAGACCGACGGGCAAGACCATGAAGATCAAGAATTCGCTCAAGGCGCTCAAGGCGCGTCACCGGGACAACCAGCTGGTTCGTCGCAAGGGCCGCATCTACATCATCAACAAGACTGCCCCGCGCTACAAGGCGCGTCAGGGCTGATCCTGCCAGCGCGCCTGTAACAAGGCGCGCCGCATTGATGTCGAAACCAGATTCAGTTTGACGTCCGGCATCCCGGAGATAGAGTCCGGGAATGCGGATTTTTTTCGCCGTTTGCACGGCGCTTTCTCTTTCGATTCCTGTTCTGCCGGCCATTGCCGCCGACAGCACCACGGAGACCGCTGCGCCGCAGACGCGCGAACAGCGGCTCGACCGGCTGTTCTCCGATCTCAAGCATGAGCGCAATCCGAAGGCGGCCGAGCGCATCGCCGGCCGCATCTGGGCCGAATGGAACCGCTCCGGCAGCGCCTCGATCGACCTGATGATGCAATGGTCGCAGAAGGCGATCGAGGATCAGAAATTCGACGTAGCCCTCGATTTTCTCGACCAGGTGGTGACACTCGATCCCAAATATGCCGAGGGTTGGAACCGCCGCGCCACAGCGCATTTCCTGATGAAGAACTACGCCAAGTCGATGGCCGACATCGAGAAGACGCTGGAACTCGAACCGCGCCATTTCGGCGCCTTGTCGGGCATGGCGCAGATCATGACCGAGACCGGCCGCAAGCAGTCCGCGCTGGACGCCTGGCAGAAGGTGCTCGACGTCTATCCGATGTTGCGTAACGCTCAGGACCAGGTGTCGAAACTGTCCGAGGACCTAGCTGGAGAAGCGATATGAGGGAGAGGCGCTAGGAACTAGCGAATAGTAAGGACGAAGCGGGCCGGGGCAGAATCTGCCCCTTTATTATTGCCCGCTCACCAAGCGCTCACTTCTGCCCGTCGGCACCCAGATAGGCGATCCGCAGCATGTTCGTGGAACCCGGTGTCCGCAGCGGCACGCCGGCGGTGACGATGATGCGGTCGCCCGCCTTGCCGAAACCCTGTTCCGAAGCGATGCGGCAGGCGCGTTCGACCATGTCGTCGAGATCGGTGGCGTCTTCCGAGACCACGCAATGCGTGCCCCACAAAAGCGACAACCGCCGCGCCGTGGCCAGGATCGGCGACAACGCGATGATCGGCACCTGCGGCCGCTCGCGCGCCGCGCGCAGGCCGGTGGTGCCGGATGCGGTGTAGGTGACGATCGCCGACAGTTTCAACGTTTCGGCGATCTCGCGCGCCGCCAGCGAAATGGCGTCGGCACCGGTCGCTTCCGGTTCCGAGCGCTGGGCATTGATGATGCCGGCATAGGTCGGATCGCGCTCGACGCGTTCGGCGATGCGGTTCATCGTTGCCACCGCTTCGACCGGATAGGCACCGGCGGCGGATTCGGCCGAAAGCATGATGGCGTCCGCGCCTTCGAACACGGCGGTCGCCACGTCGGACACCTCGGCGCGGGTCGGCACCGGCGCGGAAATCATCGATTCCAGCATCTGGGTGGCCACCACGACCGGCTTGCCGGCACGCCGCGCCGCGCGTGTGATCTGCTTCTGGATGCCGGGCACCGCTTCGAGCGGCATCTCGACGCCGAGATCGCCGCGCGCCACCATCAGCGCATCGGACAATTCGATGATCTCTGCCAGTCGCGCCACGGCCTGCGGCTTCTCGATCTTGGAGAGCAGCAACGCCCGGCCGCGCGCGATCTTGCGGGCTTCCGCCAGGTCTTCCGGCCGCTGGATGAAGGACAGCGCCACCCAATCGACGCCGGCGGCGAGCACCGCGTCGAGATCCCTGCGGTCCTTCTCGGTCAGCGCGCCGACCGGCAAGTCCGTATCGGGCAACGACACGCCCTTCTTGTCGGAAATCTTGGTGCCGACCACCACCGTGGTGACGATGGAACGGCCGTCGGTCTTGACCGCCTTCAGCTCGACCTTGCCGTCATCGATCAACAGCCGGTGGCCGACCTCGACGGAGCGCAGGATCTCGGGATGCGGCAGGTGGACCCGGGTCGCGTCGCCAAGCTCCGGATTGTCGTCCAGCGTGAAGGTCTGGCCGACGGTCAATTCTTCCTTGCCATTGGCGAATTTGCCGACGCGCAACTTCGGCCCCTGTAGATCGGCCAGGATACCGATCGGGCGACCGACTGCGGCCTCGACCGAGCGGACGCGAGCAACGAGCGTGCGCATCAGGTCATGATCGGAATGGCTCATATTGATGCGGAACACATCCGCACCTGCCTCGAAGAGCTTTTTCAGCATGGCCTCATCGGAGGAGGCCGGACCGATGGTGGCTAGGATCTTGACCTTGCGGCTGCGTCTCATTGACTGTTTTGACCGTTGCTTGCCGGAGTGGCGGGCGCGCCCTCCGTGGTGGGCTGCTCGGTCAACTGGACCATCCAGCTGGCCTGCTCGCCCGTGTCGTATTCCTGGAATCCGGCGCGTTGGAAGCCCCGGGCGACGCAATCGGTTACGCCGGCGATCTTGAATTCCTTCTCGGCCACGCACATCGAGATCGGACCATCCCAACGGCCGCCGCGCTCGGCATCTTCTGCATAGAGATAATAAAACCTCGATGACAGCGGCCCCTCGATCAGCGTCTTGCAGGTCGAGCCTTCGATGTGCCACCAGCCTTCGGTGATCCAGCCCGATTTGGCGCGATAGCCGATGCCGACGCCGACGAGGTTCTGGGTGGCGTTGCACACCCTGAAATCGGCCCTGGCCTCGGATGCCATCACCAGCGGCGCCGCGAGAAGCACGAGCAGCGGCAGCAAGAGGGCGAGGCCCTTTCGCGTACGCTGCCGGCCGGCGGATGCCATTCGTGCCCCCTGGTTGATTGAAACTTGCATGATCAGGCGCCCTTTTCGAAGATGTCCGGGCGCATGTCAACGCGCCCCCCACTGTGAATCCAATCGATTTAATTGGCAAGCCGGCCCATGCCATGCCGGACGTGGAAAGTTTTTCGCAAAAACCTTGACCAAACAACGGCATTGCGCGGACTTCCGCTTCGTGGGATCACGCTACCATCCTCCTCCGCAACGCCACCGTTTGATTTCTCTCTGCCATGACCCGATCCACAGTTTTTGCGCCGTTCGACCTGATAGAAGGTGACCGTAGCCGCGGCATCGTGCTGGTGGCCGACCACGCGCGGCGCGATCTACCGGAAGAATATGGCGCGCTTGGGTTGCCAGCCGCGGAGTTCGAACGCCACATCGCCTATGATATCGGCGTCGAGGCGGTGACGCGCGAACTGGCTGCTCTCGTCAACGCGCCGGCGATACTCGCCAATTTCTCGCGGCTCCTGATCGATCCCAACCGTGGCGAGGACGACCCGACGCTGATCCGCCAGCTTTATGACGGCACCGTGGTGCCCGGCAACTATCCGATGTCGGCCGAGGAGCGCGCGCGACGGCTGGAGCGCTTCTACCGCCCCTATCACGACGCCGTCGCCGCTATGATCGCCTCGGTGGCCGAGGCGTCGGGTCGGGCGCCGTTCATCCTCTCCATCCATTCCTTCACGCCCGTTATGCAGGGCCGAACGCGTCCTTGGCATGCCGGCATCCTGTGGGACCTGGACGACCGCGCGCCGCGCCCGATCATCGAGGCGCTGGCGGCCGACAAGGATCTCGTGGTCGGCGATAACGAACCCTATGACGGCGCCCTGCGCGGTGACACCATGTTCCGGCACGCTATCGTCAACGGCTTCGCCCATGCGCTCATCGAAATCCGCCAGGACCTGATCGCCGACCAGAAAGGCGCACTCGCCTGGGCGGAGCGGCTGGCCCCGATCGTTGAAGTGGTCAACCGCCAACCCGATATACAGGCGGTGAGGATGTTCGGCTCGCGCACCGGGCCGCTGTGACGCGCCAAGACGAGGACACCACGATGAACGACCTCAGCGACGAACAGAAACGCGACTTCGAAGCGGCAGCCTTCCGCCGACTGCTCGAACATCTGCGCGAGCGCACAGACGTCCAGAATATCGACCTGATGAACCTTGCCGGCTTCTGCCGCAACTGCCTGTCCAACTGGTACCGCGAGGCCGCCGAGGCCAAAGGCGTTCCTCTTTCCAAGGACCAGTCGCGCGAGATCGTCTACGGCATGCCCTACGCCGAATGGCAAGCCCAGCACCAGACCGAAGCTTCCGACGCCCAGAAAGCCGCCTTCGCGACCAATCGCCCGAAGGATCATTGACGCCGACGACGGGGGCACCCGCGGACGCGAATATCAGCTTCGCGGCCCCGCCCCGTTTCTATTCCTGGACCAAGCCCAATTTCATCGCGGGACTTGACGAAAAAAACGAAACGATCTAGCGATTGAATCGTTTCAATTTCAGTCGGACCGAGCCATGCCCGCAGCCATTTCCATGCAAGACGCCGTCCGCGGCCGCTGGGCGGTGGCTGCGATGTTCTCCATCAACGGCTTTCTCACCGGCAGTTGGGCACCGCAGATTCCGGTCTTCCTGACCAGACTCGACATCAGCAAGGTGACGCTCGGCCTGCTTATCCTGCTGTTTGGCCTCGGCGCGCTCACCTTCATGCCTCTGTCCGGCTACCTGATGTCGAGATACGGCTCGCGCGCGGTTCTGCGCGGTTTTGCCAGTGTCTGCGTGTTCGGGCTGCTGATCGTGGCATTGGCCACCAACGTGCCGACGGCGGCGATAGCCATGTTCCTGTTCGGCGGCCTGATCGGCGGCATGGACGTTGCCATGAACGCCAACGCGGTCTCGGTCGAGCGGCGGCTATCGCGCGCGGTCATGTCCTCGTCGCACGGCTTCTGGAGCCTGGGCGGCTTTGCCGGCGGCAGTATCGGCGGCTTCGCCATCCAGCACTACGGCCACTTGACCCACGCGATCATCGTCACCGTCGTCGCCATTCTGCTGCTCGCCATCGCCGCGCGTTATCTGGTCACCGATCCGCGACCGATGGCGCAGGAACACCATAAATTCTCGCTGCCGAAGACACCCGCCATCTATCTCATCGGCCTGATGGCGCTGATCACCATGATCCCGGAAGGCGCCGTGCTCGATTGGGCAGCCCTTTATCTGAAACAGGAACTCGGTGCCGATCTCGCCACCGCCGGCCTTGCTTACGCGCTGTTCTCCGGCGCCATGGCCCTGATGCGCTTTGCCGGCGACGGCGTGCGCAACCGCTTCGGCGCAGTGACGACGCTGCGCGTGTCTTCGCTGATCGCCTCCTCCGGCATGTTCGTGGCGGCTTTGTCGCCCTGGCCCTGGCTGGTCATCGCCGCCTTCGCCGTCGCCGGGCTCGGCATCGCCAACATGGTGCCGATCGCCTTCTCGGCCGGCGGCAATCAGCCTGGCATGGCGTCGGGAACCGGCATGAGCGTGGTCACAACCATGGGTTACTCCGGCATCCTCCTGGCGCCGTCCCTGATCGGCTTCGCCGCCGAACATGTCGGCTTCACCGCCGTGTTCATGGTCTTGTCCGGCTTCCTCGCCATCGTCTTCCTGATGTCGAACCTGGCGCATGCCGCCGATTTCGCGGCTCAGCCGGCGGAATAGGCCTTCAATGCCTCATGGAGGAAGTCGGCGACGCGACGGATGCGCAGCGAACCGCGCACGTCGCGGTGCATGGCCAGCCACACCGGCAGCGGCGGCAGGGCGAGCTCCGGCAGCAAGGTCTCGACAAACGGCTCCCTGTTGGCCAGCGGCCGCTGGGTGAAGCCGATGCCGTTGCCGGCACGCACCGCCTTCCAATAGACGATCTGGTTGTCGCAGCGGAAGCGGAAGGCACTGCGCTCCAGGGTGACGCCGAAGGCGGCGAAACCGCGGATGATGCTGTCGTCGCGGTCGAAGCCGACGATATCGTGATCGACGATGTCGGCTGTCGTCTGTGGCCTGCCTCGTCGCGCCAGGTAGGACGTTGCCGCGCAAGCGCACAGCGGGATGTCGGTCACCTTGCGCGCGACCAGTTCGTTCTGCGCTGGCCGCACCATGCGGATGGCGATGTCGGCATCCCGCCGCAAAAGATTCTCAACCTGGTTGGATGCGACAACCTCGATCTCGATGCCGGGTTCCTCCAGGCCGAGCCTGGCGGTGATTTCCGGCAGCACATGAGCCGCGACGACCTCGCTGGCCGCGATACGCACCGTGCCTTCGATCGCCTCGACCGAACCCAGTGCCAGCAATGAAAAGGCGGTTGCCCGCTCGGCCACCGCCTGACCGCGCTCATAGAGCACTATACCGGCCTCGGTGAGCTGATAGCCGCGCCGCCCGCGCCGGAACAGCGTGACGCCGAGCGCCTGCTCCAGTTCCGTGATGTGGCGGCCAAGCGTCGGCTGGCTGGCGGCAAGCTTGCGCGCCGCGGCCGACAGGCTGCCGGTCTCGGCCACCGCCACGAAACTCTTGATGAGGTTCCAGTCCATATCCTGCATATTCAAAAATGAATATCAGAACGCCGAATTACGTCAATTTTCATTCGCCCGCGAAAAGAGAAAATAGGGCCATCGAAACCCGAACACGGAGACATTCAATGACCACGATCGCAATCCTCGGTGCCAATGGACGCCTCGGCCGCGCTGTCGGCAAGGCTTTCGTCGAGGCAGGATATGATGTCCGCGCCATCACCCGCAGCGGCAAGCTGCCGGCGGACCTCGCCGGCGCCGAGGCCGTCGCCGCGGACGCACTCGACCGCAACGCGCTGATTCGCGCCACCCAGGGCGTCGATATCGTCTTCCACGGCCTCAATCCAATCTATTCCGACTGGAGCAGCGTGCTGCCGATGGCCAGGAATGTTGTCGCCGCCTGCGAGGCCAATGGCGCGGTGCTGCTGTTCCCGGGCAACGTCTACAATTACGGCTCGCCTATCCCCGAATTCATCACCGAGGACGCGCCGATCCGGCCGACGACCGAGAAGGGACGCATTCGCGTTGAGCTGGAAGACATGCTGCGCACTGAGGCCGAAGCTGGCCGCCTGCGTACCATCCAGTTGCGCGCCGGCGATTTCTTCGGCGGCACCGGAACCGGCTCATGGTTCGACATGGTGATGGCCTCGAAAGTTCAGAAGGGCGTCTACACGGCCGCCGGCCCGACCGACATCGTGCATGAATGGGCCTATTTGCCCGACCTCGCCGCCACCTTCGTCGCGCTTGCCGACAATCTCGACCGGCTCGGCACCTATGAGACGCTTCACTTCCCCGGCCATGCCGTCACCGACATGGACATGAAGGCGGCGATGGAAAAGGCAGTCGGCCGCAAGCTCAGCATGGCCGCCATGCCCTGGTGGGTGTTGAGGGTTGGCGCGCCGTTCGTGCCGATGTGGAAGGCACTCGTGTCGATGTCCTATCTGCGCTTCGAGCCGCATCGGCTGGTCTCCGGCAGGCTGGAAAAGCTGATCGGATCGATCCCGCACACGCCGCTCGACCGCTCCGTTGCCGAAGCCCTGACCGACCTTGGCATCCCGGTGGCCAGCGTCGCCTCGCACGCCGAAGCCGCCTGACCGCCCGGCGCGAACAACGCGCCAAGCAAAAAAGGCCGCCCGGGAAAACGGGCGGCCTTTTGTTCGTCTGACTTCTTGCCGTTTATTCGGCCGCTTTGCGCAGCGCGCCAACCGCGTCGGCACCGGCCACGTCGTCATTCGACGCGGCCTCGCGGCGCCTGAACAGGCGACCGAGCCAGCCGCGCTGGCCGGGCTTGCGCTTGGCGCGGGTGAACACCATCAGCATGGCCGGCGTCACCACCAGCGTCAGAAGCGTAGCGAAAGACAGGCCGAAGACGATGGCCGAGGACAGCGAAATCCACCACTGCGTCGACGGCGCGTTGATCGTCGTCTCATGGTGGAAGATTTCAAGACCGAGGCCGAAGGCGATGGGCAGCACGCCGAGGATCGCCGACACCGCCGTCAGCACCACCGGGCGGGCGCGTTCGCGGCAGGTCTGCAGCACCGCCTCGGTCTTGTCCCAGCCCTCTTCGCGCAGTCGGTCGTAAGTGTCGATCAGCACGATATTGTTGTTCACCACGACCCCGGCCAGCGCGATCACGCCGATGCCGGACATGACGATGCCGAAAGCCTGACCGGTCATCATAAGCCCGAGGAACACGCCGATCGTCGCCATGATCACGCAGGAGAGCACCAGCAACACCGAGGTGAACTTGTTGAACTGCGCCAGCAGCACCAGGAAGATCAGGAAGATCGCCGCGCCGAACGCCTTCGACAGGAAGGAACTGGCTTCCGCGCTGTCCTTGTTAGAACCGGCGAGCTTCCAGCGGAAGTGCGAAGGCAGGCCCATGTCGGCAATCGCCTTGGTCACCTCGGCCTGCACGGCCGCCACTTGCCCTCCGGCGGCAACGTTGGCCTGCACCACCACGGTGCGGGCGCTGTCGATGCGGTGCAGCGTGCCGACGCGCGGCTCCGGCTTGCGGACGACGAAATTCGAGATCGGCACCGAACCCTGGCTGGTCTGCACGCGCAGTTCGTCCAGCGTCGACAGCGTGCGCCGATCTTCCGGCAGCCGCAGGCGGATGTCGACGGCATCGTCGGCACCGGCCGGGCGGTATTCGCTGAGCTTCAGCCCGTTGGTAACGAGTTGCACGACGGTGCCAACCGAGGTCGGATTGACGCCGTATTGCGCCGCCTTGCTGCGGTCGACCTCCAGCGCCCAGTCGATGCCGGGCGGCGGCAGGCCATCCGACACGTCGATGACATGCGGCACTTTGGCGACGCGGGCGGCGACGTCGCGCGCCACTTTCTCGATGCCAGCCGGATCGGCGGCCGAAATACGCACCTGAATAGCCTTGCCGGTTGGCGGGCCGGCTTCCGGCACGCGCACTTCCACGTCGACGCCAGGAATGCCGGCCATAACTTCGCGCAATTCGTGCAGGATCTGATTGGCCGACTTGCGCTCGCGCCAGTCGACGAACTCATACTGGATGACGCCGACGACGTCTTCGGGAATGTCGGCGCCGCCGCCTTGAGTCTTGCCGACACGGGTATAGACCGATTTGATCCCCGGCCAGCCAACCAGCTTGTTTTCGGCAATGCGCGTCGCCGCGTCCATCTCGGCCAATGAGAGGTTGCCGCGCGCATGCACATAGAGAAGGCCGTAGTCCGGCTCGACATTCGGGAAGAATTCGACGCCGGCGCCGTATTTGGAATAAGCGACCTGCACGCCGACCAGGAGCACGACCGTCAGCATCAGCACCGTCTTCGGGTACTGCACGGCCTTGCGCACCAGCGCCATATAGGCGCCGTCCTTGCGCTCTTCCTCGCTGTGCAATTCGGCCTTGGCGAATATGGCGCCGAGCGTCGGCGTGAACACCAGCGCATAAAGCATCGAGGCCGCCAGCGTGACGATCAGCGTGATCGGCAGGTATTTCATGAAGTCGCCGATGATGCCCGGCCAGAACAAGAGCGGCGAGAAGGCGGCGATACGCGTCATGGTAGCCGCGATGACCGGACCGGCCATGCGCTTGGCGGCAAGCGCGAAGGCTTCTTCCTTCGGCATGCCTTCCGTCATGCGCCGCTCGGCGAATTCGGTGACGATGATGGCATCGTCCACCAGCATGCCGACGGCCAGGATCAGGCTGAACAGCACGATCATGTTGATCGTGTAGCCCATCATGGCAAGTAGCAGGATACCGATCAGGAACGATGACGGGATGGCCAGACCGATGAGCAGCGAGGCGCGTCCCGACAGCGCGTAGAGGATGACGATGAAGACCAGGATGACGGCGATCATCACGTGGTTCTGCAGATCGTTGAGAAGCTGCTTCACGAAGACGGACTTGTCCTGCGTGTAGGTGACTTCCATGCCCGGCGGTGCGACCTTGACGAACTCGTCGGCGACCTTCTTCGCGCCCTCGATCGTCTCGACGATGTTGGCGCCGATGCGCTTCTTCACTTCGATGGCGATGGCCGGCTTGCCGTCCAGCCGGGTGATGGTTTCGGCGTCCTTGAAAGTGGAGCGGATGGTCGCGACATCCTTCGCCTGCACCACGGCGTTCGGCCGCGCCACCACCGGCAGGTTGGCGACGTCTTCCGGTGTCTCGATGAGCGATGGCACCTTGACCGCGTATTTGCCTTCCGCGCCCTCGATATTGCCGGCCGCGACCAGGCTGTTGGACGCGCCGACGCCCTGCATCAGTTGATCAAGCTGCAACCCGTATGAGGAAAGCTTGACCGGATCGACGACGACTTCGACGAGGTCCTTGCGCGCGCCTTGCAGCGTGCCTTCCAGCACGCCCGGAACTTCCTCGATGCGGTCGCGCAATTCGCGCGCGGCGGCGGTCAGCACACGCTCGGGCACATGGCCGGAGAGAGTAACGACCAGCACCGGGAATTCGGAAATATTGACCTCGTTGACCGTCGGCTCCTCCGCCGCCTGCGGCAGATCGGCTTTGGCATCCTGCACCTTGGAGCGCGTGTCCTGCAGCGCCTGGGACAGATCGGTCGAGGGATCGAACTCGACCAGCACATAGCCACCGCCCTGGAATGCGGCCGAACGCATTTCCTTCAGGCCCTTCAGGCTTTTGAGCTTGGTCTCGACGGGTCTCAGCAGCAGCCGCTCGGAATCTTCCGGCGAGATGCCCTGATAGACCAGGGAAACATACATCATCGGAATCGGAACGTCCGGTTCGGCTTCCTTGGGCACCGACATATAGGCAATGGCGCCTGCGAGCAGCAGGAACACCAGCACCGAAATGGTCAGCCGCGCATTCTTGATGGCAAGCGTGACGATATCCATGGGGTCAGATCCCGTAAGTGGATGAGGACCGATCGGCCCGGATAAAAGCGACTAGAGCGCACCGGAGGCGGCATCGCCGCCGACCAGCTTCTTGATTTCCTGCAGATCGGCTTCGACTGGCTGCACGACATCGCCTTCGGCAACCAGCTCCTGGCCAGCGACAATGACCCGCGCATCGGCAGGAATGCCGCCGAGCACCAGGCCGTTCGGCATGTCGTCGACCAGATCGATCGGGAAGAAGGCGACCTTGTTGTCCTTGCCGACGGCGCGGATGCCGAGGTCGCCCTTGTTGCTCAGCGTCACCACCGAGCGCGGCAGCACGATCGCATCGGTCGGCTTGGCCGCAAGCGTGATCTCGGCCGTCATGCCAGCAGGGATCGCGCCATCGCCATTCGGGATGGCGATCTCGACACGGAAGGTACGGGTGGCGGTTGAGGCATCGCGGCTGATGTAGCGCACGGTCCCTTCCGCGACCTGGCCGCTGACCAGGCGCACATTGGCCTTGTCGCCGATCTTGAGATAGCCAAGGTCGCGCTCGCTGACTTCGCCGCGGGCGATCACCGGATCGAGGCTGAGGATCGTCGCCACCTCGCCGCCAAGCGGCACGGCGCTGCCGAGCTGGACCGGAATACGGTCGATGACGCCATCGAATGGCGCCTTCACTTCCTTGCGTGCCAGTTCCATTTCAGCGGCGTCGAGCAGCGATGTCGCCAATGCCAGCGCCGAGCGGGCGCTGTCCAGCTGGAGCTTGGCCAGATTGCCGGTCTTGGCCAGCCGCTCGGCCGCATCCAGCTCCGCCTGGCGCTGCCCCTTCAACTGCCGGGCGTTCTCGACGGCGGAAACCTTCTCCTCGGCGTGGAGCTTCAGCACGACATCGCCGATCTTGACGCGGTCGCCCTGCTTCACCGGCAATTCGCCGATAATACCGGCGACACGGGTCGCGAGCACCGCGCGCTTATCGGCTTCGGTGATACCGGAAACGCGGATAGCGCGCGCATGTTCGCTGCGCGGCGGCGTCACCACCTTGACGATGCGCAGCGAGACTTTCTGCTCGGTCGGGCCAGACTTCGCTTTCGCATCGGTCCCGGCCTTTGGCTGGTCGGCGTTCGACGCGCTGCCAACGGATGAGAAATGCCCCGTGGCCACCCAGGCGGCGAAGCCGACGAGCACCACAATGGCAGCAACCTTATGAAACCTGATTTTCGGCATCATCGTCTTCCGGTATGAGCGTGAACCCCCGCCGCGTCGCCGGTCGGCGCGCTGGATATGGGGATGCGCATCGCCTTGTTCAAATTACCGTGATCGGCGGCGCGCGGTTTTTACATGAAAGTTGCTTATTAGACAGTGGTAAAAATAGGTGCGGTTACCTTCAGGTGCCCACCCGCACCGCAACGGCCAATGATTTTCGCGCGATTGCGGCATGTTTGTACCGGGAAGGCAAAAGACTTTCCCAGCGGATTGCTGCACGGCTCCCGCCTCCCCAGCGAGCACGGCAACCCCTGCCGCTTTGTCTGCTTGACGCCGCCTTGCTGATAGTTGCGATCGCTTCGTCAGCCGCTTGAAGAACCGGCAAATCACCCAGCGATGCCTGTAGCGATGACATCATAACCAGCTGGAAACGCGGCATTATTCCTATCTTTCCTGCTGAACGGCCAGTCAGCGAACCTTTGCACAACCCAGCTCTGGAGGCGCGACGAGCAACGCTCGTGCGAAGTTGGAAACCGCGAATCGCCGGCTGCGAACGGTGGTCGCGTGCTGGCGTTCGGCAGGTGTCACAACGCCACCTCGGGTCGACTGGATGCCGAAATTTTGGCAGCAGGCGTCAGGATGATGAAGCGGCGTGCGCTCGAACAGGCCTTTCACGACAATGGTCGTCATGACGCAGGTGTCCCGCGCGACAAATTCTTGACTCAGACGATCATGTATCGATAGCTGCTGCCGCGATTGGTTCGTTCAACCGAGGAGAACATGATGAAGTCCATTCTTTCGATGCTGGCTGGCGCGGCTGCGCTGACGGCCGGTTTCACCGCTTTGCCGGTTACGGCCGCCGACGCGGAAGGCATCGTCGTCTACAATGCCCAGCACGAAAGCCTCGGCAAGGAATGGGCCGAAGCCTTCACCAAGGAAACCGGTATCAAGGTGACGCTACGCAATGGCGGCGACAGCGAGTTCTCCAACCAGATCGTCGCCGAAGGCAAGGCCTCGTCCGCCGACGTCTTCCTGACCGAGAATTCGCCGGCCATGGCACTGGTTGACGCCGCCGGCCTGTTCGCGCCGATCGAGGCCGACACGCTGGCGCTGGTGCCTGACCAGTACCGCCCGTCCGACAGCAAGTGGGTCGGCATCGCCGCCCGCAGCACCGTATTCGTCTACAACAAGGACAAGCTGAAGGAAGACCAGCTGCCGAAGTCGCTGCTCGACCTCGCCGATGCCAAGTGGAAGGGCCGTTGGGGCGCTTCGCCGTCCGGCGCCGATTTCCAGGCCATCGTCTCCGCCTTGCTCGAATTAAAGGGCGAGGAAGCCACCGCCACCTGGCTGAAGGCCATGAAGGAGAACTTCAAGCCGTTCAAAGGCAACAGCACCGTGATGAAGGCGGTCAACGCCGGTCAGGTCGAAGGCGGCGTGATCTATCACTATTACTATTTCGGCGATCAGAATAAGACCGGCGAGAACAGCAAGAACATCGGCATGCACTATTTCAAGAACCAGGATCCGGGCGCGTTCGTCTCAATCTCGGGTGCCGGCGTGCTGGCTTCGTCCAAGCATCAGAAGGAAGCCCAGGCTTTCGTCAAATGGCTGGCCGGCAAGGGCGGCCAGGAGATCCTGAAGACCGGCACGTCCTTCGAATACGCGGTCGGCAAGGACGCGCAGTCGAACACCAAGCTGGTTCCGCTTGCCGACCTGCAGGCGCCCAAGATCGACCCGCAGAAGCTGAACTCCAAGAAGGTGACCGACCTGATGACGGCGGCTGGCTTGCTTTAGCCGGCATTCGTCCTAAAAGGACTTCGCCGACAACGCTCCCGCGGTCCCCGCGGGAGCATTTCGTTTCCGAGATACTGTTCTTGATGCCCGAACCCGCCGCAATCCACCCTTCAAAGGCTGCTCGCCACAGGCAGGCGCGGCTATGCGGGTGACTTGATGGTGGCCTCGGGCGAACTCGCACGGACCGGTGTGTCGGTCCGTTCGACCGGCCGGCGGACGCCGCGCCGCGCCTTCCCGCTGATCTCGCTGGCCGCCGTCGCCGTTTCGGCCCTCGCGCTCCTGCCGCTCGGCTTCGTCGTCTTCATCGCCGTCCAGACCGGCTGGGAAACCGTCGTACAGTTGGTCTTCCGGCCACGCGTCGGCGAACTTCTGGTCAACACCGTGCTCCTGGTCCTGCTGACGGTACCGATCTGCGCGGTGCTGTCGGTGGCGCTCGCCTGGCTGACCGAGCGCAGCGATCTGCCCGGCGCCCGGCTCTGGTCCTGGCTCGCGGTGGCGCCGCTCGCCGTGCCCGCCTTCGTGCATTCTTATGCCTGGGTCACGCTATGGCCCGGTCTCAACGGCCTGTTTGCCGGCGTGCTGGTGTCGGTGATCGCCTATTTCCCGTTCCTTTATCTGCCGGTGTCGGCCGCCTTCCGCCGCCTCGATCCAGCTCTGGAGGACGCGGCCGCCTCGCTGGGGCTGAGCCCCTGGCGCGTATTCTTCCGCGTGGTGCTGCCACAGCTGCGGCTGGCGCTGTGCGGCGGCGCGCTGCTGGTCGGCCTGCATCTGCTCGCCGAATACGGGCTTTACGTCTTCGTCCGTTTCGACACGTTCACCACGGCGATCGTCGACCAGTTCCAATCGACCTTCAACGGCCCTGCCGCCAACATGCTGGCGGGCGTTCTGGTCGCCTGCTGCCTAGTGCTGCTGACGCTTGAAGTGCTGGTGCGCGGCGAGGAGCGTTATGCCCGCGTCGGTTCGGGTGCTGCGCGCCTGAAGCCACGCACCGTGCTCGGCCGCGCCACCCTGCCCTGCTTGCTGTTGCCGGTTGCCGTCACGGCGCTGACGCTGGGCGTGCCGTTCCTCACCATTGGCAGCTGGCTCCTCGCCGGAGGCGTCGAGGTCTGGCGTATCGACGAGATCGGGCTGGCGCTCGGCCAGACCCTGCTTCTTGCTGTTGCCGGCGGTGTGCTGGCGACGATTGCAGCCACGCCGATGGCCTGGCTGTCGATCCGCGCACCCGGCCGCCTGCAGCGCGTGCTGGAAGGCTGCAACTACGTGGTTGGCGCCCTGCCCGGCGTTGTGGTGGCGCTGGCGCTGGTTACGATTGCCGTGCGTGTCGTGCAGCCGCTCTACCAGACGCTGGCCACCATCCTGTTCGCCTATGTGCTGATGTTCCTGCCGCGCGCGCTGGTGTCGTTGCGTGCCTCAATCGCCCAGGCGCCCGTGGAACTGGAGCGCGCCGCCGGCAGTCTCGGCCGTTCGCCGCTGAGGGCGCTGTGGGCGACGACGATCCGCCTGTCGGCGCCGGGTGCAGCCGCGGGCATGGCACTCGTCGCGCTCGGCATCATGAACGAACTTACCGCAACCCAGATGCTGGCGCCCAACGGCACCCGCACGCTGGCAATGGCGTTCTGGAGTTACAGCGGCGAGATCGACTATGCCGCCGCCGCACCCTATGCGGCGATCATGGTGGCGTTGTCGCTGCCCCTGACCTGGCTGCTCTATATGCAGTCGAAGCGAATGGCCGGCCAATGAGCTTTCTGGAAATCACCTCGCTGGCCAAATCCTACGGCCCGGTCGCGGCCGTCGCCGGCATCGACTTGACCGTTGCCGCCGGCAGCCGAACCGCGATCGTCGGCCCCTCCGGCTGCGGCAAGACCACGCTGTTGCGCCTGATCGCCGGCTTCGAGACGCCCGATGCCGGCCGTATCGCGCTGGCTGGCCAGACCCTCGCCAATGGCGGGACGGCAGTGCCGGCGCATCTGCGTGGTATCGGCCTGGTGGCACAGGACGGCGCGTTATTCCCGCATCTGTCGATCGCCGGCAATATCGGCTTCGGCATGGACAAGCACGAAGCGAAGCGCGACGAACGCATCGCCGAGCTCGCCTACATCGTCGGGCTGGACAAGGGCGTGCTCAAGCGCCGGCCTCACCAGCTGTCCGGTGGCCAGCAGCAGCGCGTGGCACTGGCACGCGCCATGGCGATGAAACCGCGCCTGATGCTGCTCGACGAACCGTTCTCGGCACTCGACACCGGCCTGCGCGCCTCCATGCGCAAGGCGGTGGCCGAAATGCTGGAAAGCGCCGGCATCACCACCATCCTGGTCACCCACGACCAGGCCGAGGCCCTGTCCTTCGCCGACCAGGTCGCGGTCATGCGCGAAGGGCGCTTCTCGCAGATTGGCACACCGCGCGACCTTTACCTCAAGCCGAAGGACCGCATGGTTGCCGAGTTCCTCGGCGATACAATCGTTTTGTCGGCCAAGATCGGCGGTGGTTTTGCCGAAACGCGGCTCGGCCGCATCGCCGTCGACGGCAAGGAACGACACGACCTTGCCCGCATCATGCTGAGGCCCGAACAGGTGATGCTGGCACCGGCCTCCCGCGCCGATCTCGACGCCGCGTCGAAGCCCGGCGTGCTGTTTGGAGAAGTCACCGAATCGGAATTCGGCGGCTCGGCCTGCACCGTCGCGGTCAAGCTTTTGAACAGCCCCGATCCGCCCGAGGCGGCCGCCATCGGCAACACCCCGCTCATCTTGAGGAAACCCGGCCTCGACGCGCCGTCCGTGGGCGACATCGTGCGCATCAGCGTCGTCGGCAAGGCGCACGTGTTTTCTTAAGAACGCCGCCTCTGCGTCCTTACCGCATGGGGTAGGCGCTACAGTCGCTTCCCGGCGCTGTCGAACCAGTGCAGTTTCTCGGCCGGCACGGTCACCTCGAGCCGGTCGCCAGGTTTCGCCGCAGCCCGACCGGAAACCCTGACGATGATGCGACTGCCGGCGGCGGCGCAATAGAGGAAACTCTCGGCGCCCACCGGCTCGACCGCCTCGACCAGTGCCGGCAAGACGATGGCACCAGAGGCCGCCTTGCCGGTGGTTTCGGCATCCTCCGGCCGGAAACCCAAGGTCGCCGCGTGAATCGGCGCCGCGATAGCCAGCGATACGCCATTGGCGAACACCTTGTCCTGGCTGTCGGCGGGGCTATCCGGTTTGGCCGCGACGCCGAGCAGATTCATCGGCGGCGCGCCGATGAAGGAAGCCACGAAAGTCGAGGCCGGCTTTTCATAAATGTCGAGCGGCGCGCCCATCTGCTCGACCAGTCCGGCGTTCATCACCACCAATATGTCGGCCAGCGTCATCGCTTCCAGCTGGTCGTGCGTGACGTAGACCGAGGTGACGCCCAGCGAACGCTGCAGGTTCTTGATCTCGACGCGCATCTGCCCGCGCAGCTTGGCGTCGAGATTGGAGAGCGGTTCGTCGAACAGGAACACTTTCGGGTTGCGCACGATGGCGCGACCCATGGCGACACGCTGGCGCTGGCCGCCGGAAAGCTCGCGCGGACGCCGGTCGAGCAGATGCGACAGTTCCAGCACCTTGGCGGTGGAGCGCACCCGGGAATCGATCTCCTCCTTCGGCGTGCCGCGATTGCGCAGGCCGTAGGCCATGTTGTCGTAGACCTTCATATGCGGATAGAGCGCATAGTTCTGGAACACCATGGCGATGTCGCGCTCGGTCGGGCCGACGGCATTGACCACCTTGCCATCGATGGCGCAGGTGCCGGACGAGATCGTCTCCAGCCCGGCGATCATGCGCAGCAGCGTGGACTTGCCGCAGCCGGACGGGCCGACCAGCACGCAAAGCTCCTTGTCGGGAATGGCGATCGACACGCCCTTCACCGCTTCCACCCCGCCGGGATAGACCTTGCGCACATCCTTCAGGTCGACAGTCGCCATCTATTTCTCCGTATCGACGAGGCCGCGCACGAACCAGCGCTGCATCGCCACCACCACCAGGATCGGTGGCACGATGGCGAGGATCGCCGTCACCATCACCAGATGCCATTGCGTATCGGCGTCGGCGAAGGACACCATCTTCTTCAGCGCAATGACGATGGTGGTCATGTCGTTGCGGTTGGTGACCAGGAGCGGCCACAGATATTGCGTCCAGCCATAAATGAAGAGGATGACGAACAGCGCCGCGATATTGGTGCGCGAC
This sequence comes from Mesorhizobium terrae, assembly GCF_008727715.1. Lineage (GTDB taxonomy): Bacteria > Pseudomonadota > Alphaproteobacteria > Rhizobiales > Rhizobiaceae > Mesorhizobium > Mesorhizobium terrae. Next base: position 2,326,445 of record NZ_CP044218.1, on the reverse strand, counting down.
AGCGGCAAAAGAATATCGAAGAAGAAACGCCAGGGGCCGGCACCGTCCACCCGCGCCGCCTCCACCAGTTCGCCCGGAATGGTCATGAAGAACTGCCTGAACAGCAGCGTCGCGGTGGCCGAGGCGATCAACGGAATGATCAGGCCGGCATAGGTGTCGATCAAGCCGAGATCGACCATCACCTTGTAGGTGGGCAGGATGCGCACCTCGACCGGCAGCATCAGCGTGATGAAGATCAGCCAGAAGATCGTCATCCGGAACGGAAAGCGAAAAAAGACGATGGCGTAGGCCGACAGGATCGAGATGACGATCTTGCCCACGGCGATGCCCAATGCCATCACCGTCGTGTTGAGAAGCAGCGTACGGGCTCCAACGCCGCCGATGCGGCCGACGCCGCCGAAAAGCGCCTCGCCATAATTATTCCAGAACTCGCTGCCCGGCGTCAGCGGCAGCGGCGGCCGCAGGATCGTCTGCAGCGTCTGCGTCGACGCCACGAAGGTGTAGTAGATCGGGAAGGCGACGATGACGAGGCCGAGGATCAGTACGGCATGGGCGACATAGATGCCCGTCGACGACTGGCCGATCATCAGCTTGTCGTGCCCGCTGGCGGACGAAAGCGGCTTCGGCTCAGCCATAATGCACCTTCCTCTCCACATAGCGGAACTGGATGGCGGTGAGCGCGATCACGATCACCATCAGGATGACCGACTGCGCGGCCGAAGAGCCGAGGATCAGATTGACGAAGCCGTCATTGTAGACCTTGTAGACCAGCGTTTCGGTCGCCTTGCCGGGCCCGCCGCCGGTGACGGCATGCACGATGCCGAATGTGTCGAAGAAGGCATAGGTCGTGTTGATGACCAGGAGAAAGAAGGTCGTCGGCGCAAGCAGTGGGAAGACGATCGTCCAGAAGCGTTTCGTTTCCCCGGCACCGTCTATTGCCGCCGCCTCGATCAGCGTCTTGGGGATCGCCTGCAGACCGGCGACGAAGAACAGGAAATTGTAGCTGATCTGCTTCCAGGCGGCCGCCGCCACCAACAGGATCATCGCGTCCATCCCGTTGAGCACGGGGTCCCAGGCGATACCCATCTTGCGCAGCAGGATCGCCAGCGAGCCGATCGACGGATTGAACAGGAAGAGGAACAGCATGCCGGCGATGGCCGGGGCCACCGCATAGGGCCAGATCAGCAGCGTGCGATAGAACCCTTTGCTGCGCACCACCTTCTCGGCCATCACGGCCAACAGCAGCGCCACGCCCATGGCGACCGCCGCGGTCGCCACCGAGAAGACCACCGTCACCTTGATCGAATGCAGGTAGTTCGGATCGGCCAGCACCTTTTTGAAGTTGTCGAACCAGACGAATTTCGATTTCAATCCGAACGGGTCTTCCTTGAGCATCGACTGGTAAAGCGCCTGCGCCGCCGGCCAGTAGAAGAAGACCAAAGTGATGGCGAGCTGCGGCGCCACCAGAAGATAGGGCAGCACCTTGTTCGGAAAGACGACGCGAGGGGTCATAGGGCGCCCCGACCGTCAAGCGCCCCTGATCGCCTTCTTGCCGAACCGGCAGGAAGGCGATCAGGCAATCCGGTGCCAGCAAGCGGTCGGGTGACGGAGCGCGCCAAGCGTGTCAGTTCCCAAGTGCTTCCTTGATGGCGGCGTTGCCGCGCGAAACCGCGTTATCCAGCGCCTGCTGCGCGGTCTGCTGACCGGCCAGCATCTTCTCGTATTCCTCGTTAAGGATATCGCGCACCTGCGGCAGGTTGGGCAGTCGCACGCCCTTCGAATTGTCGGTCGGCGCCTTGCCCAGCATCTGCAGGATCGGCGTTTCGCGGCCCGGGTTCTTGTCATAGAAATCGGACTTCTTGGTCGCCTCGTAGGCGGCCAGCGTTACCGGCAGGTAGCCGGACTTCTGGTGCAGATATTCCTGCACCTCGGTCTTCGACAGATAGGTGAAGAAGGCAGCCACGCCCTTGTAATGGTCGTCGGGTTTGCCGGCGAACACCCACAGGCTGGCGCCGCCAGGCGTGGTGTTCTGCGGCGCGCCTTTGGCGTCGCTGTCATAGGGCAACTGGCCGATGCCGTAATTCATGCCCGATTTGACGATGTCGCCGAGACCGCCGGAAGATTCGGTGAGGATACCGCATTCGCCGGCGAGGAAGATCTGCTTGGCCTCGGAGGTGCGGCCGCCATATTTGAAGGTGCCGTCCTTGGCGAGATCGGCCAGCGCCTGGAAATGGTTCACATAGAGCGGCGCGTTGATCTTCAGTTCGACATCGCCGCCGGCGAGCCCGTTCTGCTGCGTTGCCCACGATACATCGTTCCAGGCCGCGAAATTCTCGGTGTGGATCCAGGTCAGCCAGGTCGTGGTGAAGCCGCAGGGCGCCGCGCCGCTCGCCTTGATCTTCTTGGCCGCCTCCCACACCTCGTTCCAGGTCTTGGGCGGGTTGTTCACGTCGAGCCCGGCCTTCTGGAAGATGTCCTTGTTGTAATAGAGGATCGGCGAGGAGGAATTATAGGGGAAGGACAGCATCGTGCCGTCCGGCTTCGAATAATAGGCAACGATGCCGGGCAGGTACTGGCTTTTGTCGAACTTGACGCCGGCATCGGTCAGCACGTCGGCCACCGGCTTCACCGCGCCTTCGGCGGCCATCATCACGCCGGTGCCGACATCGAATACCTGCAGGATGTCAGGCGCCTGTTTCGCGCGGAAGGCGGCGATGCCGGCATTCAACGCCTCGGGATAGGTGCCCTTGAACACCGGGACGATCTCGTAGTCCTTCTGGCTGGCGTTGAAATCCTTGGCGATCTTGTCGACGACCTCGGCGTTGGCGCCCGTCATGGCATGCCACCAGCTGATCTGGGTGACGGCAAAGGCCGAGGTGGTGGTGCAAAGCACGAAAGTGGCGGCGACCCCGGCCGCAAGACCGCGAAACGTCATGTTCCTCTCCCATTCTCCAGTGGCGCAAGCGAACTTCCGCCAAGGGAGTATGGGTCGAATGCGGCAGCCGGACAACGTTTTTGTTTCGTGTCAGACTATCGTAGCATCGTTTGGTTTGCGGCTGGCTTTCGAATTGCGCGAAATTAGTTAGCCAGCGCTGCATCCATCAAACGGATGGCATCGGCACCCGACCATTCGGCGGGCCCGTTCATGTGGCCGATCAGGCAGCCTTCGCCGTCGACCAGCAGCGTCACCGGCAGGCCGAGCGCCAGGCCGCGCTTCTTCAAATCGTTGAACACGCCCATCGAGGCGTCGCGATAATGCGCCAGCGATTTCACGCCGATCTCGTCGAGGAAGGCCTTGGGCTTGGTGTCGTCGCCGGTGTCGACATTGATCGCCATAACCTCGAACTTGTCCGAGCCCTTTTCCTTCTGCAGCGCATCCAGCGCCGGCATCTCGGCGCGGCACGGCGCGCACCAGGTTGCCCAGAGATTGACGAGCACGGTGCGGCCGGTGCGGTCGGCCAGCGTCATCGCCTTGCCGTCCGGCCCGTTGAAGGCCAGCGTTTTCAGCGATTGCGGCGGGTCGGCGGGCAACAGCGCGGCAACCTGACCGGTCGCGGCAGCCGCCACTTTCTTGGCGCGCTCGGTCTTGGCGGCGCAGACGGCGTCATCCTTGCCGACGGCAGCCGCGGCAACCGGCTGGGGCTCGTTGTTGCCAGACCCGCTCTCCCTGACATATACCGCGACCGCGCCGGCGAGAGCGCCGGCAACCAGTGCTGCGAGGATGAGCCGCGGGGCGGGAAACAGTTTCTTGCCGTCTGCCATGTCCAAATATCTCCGGGAAACGGGTTATAGCGATGAGCGACAAGAAGGCCAGCAACCAGATGTGGGGCGGACGATTTGCCTCGGGTCCGGCCGCTATCATGGAGGCGATCAACGCATCGATCTCCTTCGACCGCAAACTCTACGCCCAGGATATTCGCGGCTCGATCGCGCACAGTGAGATGCTGGCCGAAACAGGCATTATTTCGGCGGGCGATCAACACAAGATCGCTCACGGCCTGAACACGATTTTGAAAGAGATCGAGAGCGGTAAGTTCGAGTTCTCGACCCGGCTGGAAGACATCCACATGAATGTCGAGGCACGCCTTGCCGAGTTGATCGGCCCGGCGGCCGGCCGCCTGCACACGGCGCGCTCGCGCAACGACCAGGTTGCCGTCGACTTTCGTCTCTGGGTCAAGGACGAGTTCCACCGCGTCGCAGAGGCCCTGAAGGGGCTGATCGCCGCCTTCCTGGAGCGCGCGGAGGAACACGCCGCCACGGTGATGCCCGGCTTCACCCATCTGCAGACCGCGCAGCCGGTGACCTTCGGCCATCACTGCATGGCCTATGTCGAGATGTTCGCGCGCGACCTTTCCCGTGTCCGCGACGCCATCCAGCGCATGGACGAAAGCCCGCTGGGCGCGGCTGCCCTTGCCGGTACAGGCTTCCCGATCGACCGGCACAGAACCGCGAAGGCGCTCGGCTTCCGCGAGCCGACCCGTAATTCGCTCGACAGCGTTTCCGACCGCGACTACGCGCTGGAATTCCTGTCGGTGGCCTCGATCTCGGCCACCCATCTGTCGCGCCTGGCCGAAGAGATCGTCATCTGGTCGACGCCGCAATTCGGCTTCGTGCGCCTGTCGGACGGCTTCTCGACCGGCTCCTCGATCATGCCGCAGAAAAAGAACCCGGATGCCGCCGAACTGGTGCGGGCCAAAACCGGTCGCGTCAATGGCCATCTCATCGGCCTGCTCACCGTCATGAAGGGCCTTCCGCTGACCTATTCCAAGGATATGCAGGAAGACAAGGAAGCCGTCTTCGACGCGGCTGAGACGCTCGACCTGATGCTCGCCGCCATGACCGGCATGGTGACGGACATGACGGTCAATGCCGTCGCCATGAAGAAGGCCGCCGGCTCAGGTTATTCGACCGCAACCGACCTCGCCGACTGGCTGGTGCGCACGCTCGGCCTGCCCTTCCGCGAGGCGCATCACGTCACCGGCCGCGCGGTCGCGTTGGCCGAATCCAAGAAGCTCGGACTGGAGAAGCTTTCGCTGGAAGACCTGCGGTCGATCCATGCCGGCATCAGCGATGACATCTTTTCGGTGCTGTCGGTACAGAATTCCGTCAAGAGCCGCACCAGCTTCGGCGGCACCGCGCCGTCGGAAGTCCGCAAACAGATCCGTTACTGGAAAAAGCGCCTGGCCAAGGCGTGATGCCGGATGCAATGCCTAAGAAACTCGGCTACAAGCGACGCTCGAAACGCACGGACGGACGACACGATGACGGCAGGCAGGATACTGGTGACGCTGACGGTTCTGGCGACGGTGACGGCCGTCTCGGCCTGCGGACGCCGCGCCGCGCTCGACACGCCCTATGAGGCGGCGGTGCAGGAACGCAAGGACGCCGCCAAGGCCAAGCAGCCGGTACCACCGGAACCGACGAAACCGGAAACGGACAAGCCTTTCATCCTCGACAAGCTGATCCAGTAGCCTTTCCGGACGAACCACCGTGAACCATTTCGATTATCGCGACGGCATCCTGCATGCCGAGGACGTGGCGATACCCGCCATCGCCGCCAGCGTCGGCACGCCCTTCTACTGCTATTCCACTGCGACGCTGACGCGTCATTTCCGCGTTTTCTCCGAAGTCTTCGCCGGCCTAGACGCGATGATCTGCTATTCGCCCAAGGCGAATTCCAATCAGGCGGTGCTGCGCACGCTGGCCAAACTCGGTGCCGGCGCCGACGTGGTCTCGGAAGGTGAATTGCGACGCGCGCTCGCCGCCGGCATCCCTGCCGACAAAATCGTATTCTCCGGCGTTGGCAAGACGGCGCGCGAGATGGATTTCGCGCTGGCCGCCGGCATTCACTGCTTCAACGTCGAATCCGAGCCGGAACTCGAGCTCCTTTCGGCGCGCGCCGTCGCCGCCGGCAAGACGGCACCGGTGTCGCTGCGCGTGAACCCGGATGTCGACGCCAAGACGCACAAGAAGATTTCCACCGGCAAGGCCGAAAACAAGTTCGGCGTGCCGTGGCAGCGGGCCCACGAGGTCTATAAGCGCATGGCCGAGTTGCCGGGCATCAAGGCGATCGGCATCGACACCCATATCGGCAGCCAGATCACCGAGCTGCAGCCTTTCGACGACGCCTACCGGCTGCTGGCCGAACTGGCCGCAACGCTGCGCGCCGACGGCCACGCTATCGAACATATTGACCTCGGTGGCGGCCTTGGCATCCCTTACAAGACCGACAACAACCCGCCGCCGCTGCCCGACGCCTACGCCGCAATCGTGAAGAAGCATGTCGGCGGGCTGGGGATGAAGGTGATCTTCGAGCCCGGTCGCCTCATCGTCGGCAATGCCGGCATCCTGGTAACCGAGGTCATCTATCTCAAGGAAGGCGAGGCCAAGAACTTCGTCATCGTCGACGCGGCGATGAACGACCTGATCCGCCCGACGCTTTACGAAGCCTACCACGACATCCGCCCTGTACGACTGGGGCCGGCCGATGCGCCACGCATCCGCGCCGACGTGGTCGGACCGGTCTGCGAGACCGGCGACTATCTCGGCCACGACCGCGACCTGCCGAAGCCGAAGAGCGGCGATTTGATCGCCATCGGCACTGCCGGCGCCTATGGCGCGACGCAGTCCAGCACCTACAACACCCGCCTTCTGGTGCCGGAAGTGCTGGTCGACGGCGACCGCTTCGCCGTGGTGCGCGAGCGCCGGACCTATGAGGAACTGATCGGCCTGGATTCCATCCCGGACTGGCTGGCGTAAAACGCCGGCCCTCACAGGCTCTCGAGCACCATCGCCCTGACCGCACCGATCCCGTCTTCGTTGCGCTGGTAGAATATCCATTGCTTGATGCGCCTGGAGCGCACCAGACCCGACTGCGACAGCACGCGCATGTGCTCGCTGAGCGTGGCCGGCGTGATGCCGAGCTTGTCGGCGATCAGCAGCGCACAGACGCCGTCCTCGACCAAATCGCCATCCACCTGGCGCGGGAAATGCGCCACCGGATCCTTCAGCCAATCGAGGATTTGCAGCCGGCGCGGATTGGCGAGCGCCTTGAAGATATCAGCCTCTTGCATTTTGGTATTTTGCCAAGTTACTAAATGCTGTCAACTGCAACTTTCCGGAGCGCCCGATGCCTGCCGAGACGCGGATCACCCCTGAACGCATCGCCGAGACGGAGGCGCTGATCAGGCCGCATATAAGGCGCACGCCGGTGCTAGCGGTCGACATGGTCGATTTCGGCCGACCCGCATTTCCGGTGCAACTGAAGCTCGAATGCCTGCAGCATTCAGGTTCCTTCAAGGCGCGTGGCGCCTTCTCCAACCTCTTGCAGCGCGACATTCCAAAGGCTGGCGTGGTCGCCGCCTCGGGAGGCAATCATGGTGCCGCCGTCGCCTATGCCGCCATGCGCCTCGGCATCCCGGCCGCCATCTTCGTGCCCAGCGTCTCGCCCAAGGCCAAGACCGACCGTATCCGCGGCTATGGCGCCGAACTGGTGATCGCCGGCGACCGTTATGCCGATGCCCTTGCCGCCAGCGAGGCCTATGCGGCGAAAACCGGCGCATTGCCCGTGCATGCCTTCGAACAGACCGAGACCATGCTCGGCCAGGGCACGCTCGGTCTCGAGATCGAGCAGGATCTGCCCGACATCGACACGCTTCTGGTCGCCGTTGGCGGCGGCGGCCTGATCGGCGGCATCGCCGCCTGGTTGGCCGGGCGGGTGCGCATCGTCGCCGTCGAGCCGGAAGGCGCACCGACCCTTCACAACGCCTTGGCCGCGCGAGAACCCGTCGATGCGCCGACGGAGGGGGTCGCGGCGGACTCGCTGGCGCCGAAACGGGTCGGCTCGTTGATGTTCCCCGTCGCTCAGGCCTTTGTCGAACGCTCGATCCTGGTCGCCGACGGCGACATCGTCGCTGCGCAGAAGGCGCTTTGGGAGACGGTGCGGGTTGTCGCGGAGCCCGGCGGCGCTGCCGCCTTCGCTGCGTTGCTATCGGGCAAATACGCGCCGGCGCCCGGCGAACGGGTGGCTGTCCTGGTCTGCGGCGCCAACACGACGGCTGTGCAATTCTAAGACTGGATACACCCCGCGTGGACCGGCCGGCGGACGGGTTTATGACCCGCCTTTTCCAGAAGCCGCCTCGCCTTTGCCGTGTTTGCTGCTATGCTCCGGGCTAGCGAAGTCGCACCATTTCGGCCGGCTTCCCGGAAGAGCGGATGACAGAGCAACCCACATCCGGCATTGATCGCAGCCTGGCAGCGCGGCTCGCCGCAAGCAGGCTGGCGACGCGCGCGGTGATGGTCGTCGAACGCGGCTGGCCGCTCATCCTGCCTCTGCTCATCGTCGCGGCGCTGTTCCTGTCCGCCGCCTGGTTCGGCCTGTTCGCACATCTGCCGGACATGGTGCGCTTCGGCCTCGTCGCTTTGTTCGGTATCGCCGCGCTAGCAGCCCTTTATCCGCTGCGCTTCTTCCACCTGCCGACGGCATTGGAAATCGATCGCCGCATCGAAACCGCCAACGCATTGCTGCACAGCCCCCTCAGGGTGCAGGCAGACAAGCCGGGTGGCGCGCCCGGCGCGTTTGCGCAGGCGTTGTGGCGCGAGCATCAGAAACGCATGGCGGCAAAGCTCGGCTCGCTCGGCACCGATCTACCGGCCACCGATGTCGCCCGGCGCGACCCTTGGGCGCTGCGCTCCGTGGCAGCACTTGTGCTCGTCGTGGCGCTGGCTTTTTCCTACGGTCCGTCGGGCGGACGCATCGCCGATGCCTTCAACGCCGCCGGCATGCGCGACGTCGTTCCCTCGCGCATCGACGCCTGGGTGACGCCGCCGGCCTATACCGGAAAGCCGCCGCTCTTCCTGACCGCCGAGGCCAGCCGCCAGAACACCGCCTTCACCGTGCCGCAAGGCAGCGACGTGACGGTGCGCATCACCGGTGGCACCAATGTCGAAACGCTCGCGTATCTGGAAGCATCGGGCAACAGCCGCGACATTGAAGCCGATGCCTCGAAGGAACCCGCTGCTCCGGCTTCGACCGCGCAGCAGGAGCGCCCCGCCGCCCGTCAATTCAACGGCAAGCTTATCGCCGACGGCGCGCTGGTGCTGAAATCCGGCAGTGACGAACTCGACCGCTGGTCCTTTACCGTCACGCCCGACACCGCCCCGCAGATCAGCTTCGCCGGCGAGCCGAAGCGCGCGGTGAACGGCACCACAGAATTGAACTACCAGATCGTCGACGATTACGGCGCGACCTCCGCCCGTGCCGACTTCGCGCTGGCCGACCAGCAGCCGCTCGGCGCACGGCCGCTCTACGGTCCGCCGGAAATGTCGCTGGTGCTGCCGCGACGCGGCGCCAAGAACAATGCGGCCCGCACCACCAAGGATCTGACCGACCATGTCTGGGCAGGCTCGAACATCAAGCTGACGCTGGAAGCGACCGACGGCGCCGGCCAGCTGGCGCGCAGCGAAACCAAGAACTGGGTGATGCCGGAACGGCCCTTCGCCAACCCGCTGGCGCGCGCCGTCATCGAGCAGCGCAGGCTCTTGGCGCTGGACGCTAACACCAGGCCGCGTGTGCTCGAATTGATGGATGCGATCACGCTCCGGCCCGAGGACACGTTCGGTTCGATGACCAACTATCTGGCCTTGATGAGTGCCCGCAGCCGCCTCAAGCTCGCCGCCACCGATGACCAGTTGCGCGGTGTCGTGTCGTATTTGTGGGAGGTCGCGCTCGGCATCGAGGATGGCAGCCTGTCGACGGCCGAGAAGCGATTGCGCCAGGCGCAGCAGGCGTTGCAGGACGCGCTGAAGAATGGCGCCAGCGACGAGGAAATCGACAAGCTGATGAAGGAACTGCGGCAGTCAATGGCCGATTTCATGCGTGAGTTCGCCCAGCGCAACCCGCAAGGCAAGGACGGCCCACTGCCGAACGACGCCCAAGTCCTCAGTGAGAACGACCTCAAGCGCATGATGGACCAGATCGAGAATCTGGCGAAATCCGGTGACCGCGACAAGGCGCAGCAATTGCTGTCCGAGATGCAGGACATGATGAACAACCTGCGCACCGCCCGCCGCCAGGGGCCGAGCCAGCAGGATTCCGAACTGCGCAAGCAGATGGACAAGCTCGGCGAAATCATGCGCCGCCAACAGGAGATGATGAACGACACCTTCCGCATGGACCAGGCGCAGCGCGGCCAGCAAGGACAGGACGACCAGAGCCAGGAGATGCCGGGCGAAGATGGCCAGCAGCGCCAGGGCAACAACGGCACACCTCAGGATGGCGGCCGCGACGGCAAGCCGATGACGCCGCAGGAATTTGCCGATGCGCTCAAGCAGTTACAGGAAGGCCAGGGCAAGCTGAAGGGTGAGCTCGACAAGCTGAACAAGAACCTGGAAGGCCAGGGCATGGAGCCGAACGAAGGTTTCGGCGAGGCCGGCCGGGCGATGGGCGAAGCCGAAAACTCGCTCGGCGGCGGTCAGGGTGGCGCCGCCGTCGGCCAGCAGGGCCGTGCGCTGGAGGCGCTGCGGCGCGGCGCGCAGAACTTGATGCAGCAATTGCAGGCCATGCAGAGTGATGAGGGCGGTGGCCCGATCCACCAGCGCGGCGACGGTCGCGATCCCCTGAACAGGCCGATCCGCGGATCGGAAGGCCCGAACCCCGATCGGTCCGAGGTCAAGGTTCCCGACGAGATCGACATGCAGCGCGCACGCGAGATTATCGATGCGATCCGCAAGCGGCTCGGCAATGCGCTGAGCCCGGAGATCGAGCGCAGCTATCTGGAACGGCTGCTCGATCTCAAATAGGCGAAATGGAAAGCCCGGTCGGGCTGTCGTCTCAGGCTTTCGCGGCGGCGCGAAGCTGCGACAGTCGCTTGGCGGCGGTCGGTGGCATTGGCGGCGGGTTCTTCGAATTGGCTGCCTCGACCAACAGCGCGTCGCAGGCCGCTTCGGTCTCGCCGATCAGCCGGCGCATGAACTCTTCCCTTTCGAGTCCTGGAGGGATCGGCGGCAGGAACTGCGCCTTGATCGTGCCCGGATAGCGCAGGAATTTGCGGCGCGGCCAGTAAAGGCCGGCGACATGGGCGACAGGCACCACCGGCACGCCGAGCTGCGAATAGAGTTCGACGATACCATATTTGTAGGCCGGTTCATCGCCCGGCGCCCGGCGCGTCCCCTCGGGATAGATGATGAGCTGGCGCGGATTGCGTGACAGTTCCGCATTGGTGGCCGCGATGACCGCTTTCAACGCCTTGGAGCGGCTGCCGCGGTTAACCGGGATCATGCGCATCTTCATGATGTACCAGCCGAAGAACGGGATCCAGGTGAGCTCGCGCTTCAGGATGTAGAGCGGGTCCTTCAGATACGGAAAGAAGGCAATGGCGTCCCAGAAGGACTGGTGCTTCGGCGCCAGGATGAAGGAGCCCTCGGGTAGATTTTCCGTACCGGTGATCTGGCTGTCCGTGCCGGCGATCACCTTGTAGAGCCACATCGACGAGCGCGACCAGAACTTCGGCACGAGCCAGGCCCGGCGGCGCGACGACAGGAAATAATAAGGCGTCCACACGATCATCTGGACGATCAGGCTGACATAGAAGGCGAGGTTGAACGCCAGCGAGCGAATATAGAGCATGCGGAGAGTCCGGTGAGGAAGCCTGTTGGTTACACCATGCTTGGGCAAAATGGAAATGACGCCGGTAACTCGATTTTGCCAGCGAATTCGACGCCATTCGATCCCGGAACGCGGCGAAGTCGCTGATATGTATCAGATGCCGAGACCCGCCAGTCGGGCCCTCAGCCGTGGCGCGGCGAAGTCCAGGAAGGCGCGCAGCTTCAACGGCAGCAGGCCCTGTCCGGCATGGACGAGACTGACCGGCCAGGGTGCCGGTTCAAAATCCTCCAGCACCAGCCTGAGCGTGCCGGTCCGCACCGCCTCGGCGACCTGGTAGGACAACACGCGCACCAGGCCGACACCGGCCACGGCCGCATCGATGGCGGCTTCGGCGGTGTTGACCTTCAGCCTCGACCGCACGGGAACCGAGCTTTCCACTCGCCTCTCGGCAAAGGTCCAGGCGGCGGGAAGCGCCAACCCCTCGAAGGTGACGCATTGATGGGCAGCTAGGCCTGCAGGCGTCGCAGGCACGCCATGAGCATCGAGATAGGCAGGGCTCGCGCAAACCACACGGCGAATGGTACCGACCCGTGTTGCGACCATGCTGGAATCCGGCAGGTTGCCGATGCGCACGGCCAGATCGATATGTTCCTCCATCAGGCGCCGCAGCGTGTCGGATTGGCTAAGCCGCACATCGACTTCCGGATAGGCGCTGAGGAAATCAGCGATCACCGGCAGCACATGCAGGCGCCCGAACACGATCGGCGCTGTCACGGCAAGCTCGCCGCGGGCGGCGCTGTATTCGCCCGCCGCCGCCTGCTCAGCTTCCTCGATGTCCTGCAGGATGCGCCGGCATGCGGCGAGATAGGAGCGCCCCACATCGGTCGGCTCCAACCGGCGCGTCGAGCGATTGAGCAGCCTGGTGCCGAGGTGCTTCTCGAGATCCGAGATTCGTCGGCTGACAGTGGCCAAGGGCATGCCAAGACTGCGGCCGGCGGCCGACAGGCTACCGGCCTCGACCACGGCGACAAACAGCGACATCGAGTTGAGGCGATCCATCATTATTCCAATATTCGGAACAATATCTCTCAACAATGCCACCTACTTCTGCATTGTGAAAGACCCCAGCTTCGTGCTGATCTCCCCGAGCCGCGCGTTGCTCGTTTCGCCAAGGCTGGCGTTGCGTGGCGAAAGGGCCGAAAGACTGACGAGGCACCCACGATGGCCACCCCGCATATCTATGCAAGCGACGTTGCCTTCACACCGACGGTGAAGGCGATACAGGCCCGCAAGGGTTCGCGACAAGCTTATGCCCGCTCCGAGGAGCGTGGCTGGCAGCAGGACATCTCGCCTGATCTGGCGGCCTTCATCGCCGCGCAGACCAGCGTCTTCCTGGCCACGGCCAATGCCGAGGGCCAACCTTATATCCAGCATCGCGGCGGGCCGGCCGGCTTCCTGAACGTGCTCGACCGGCGCACCATCGGCTTCGCCGACTTCTCCGGCAACCGCCAGTTCATCTCGCAAGGCAATCTGGCCGACAACAACAGGGCCTTCCTGTTCCTCATCGACTACATGCTGCGGCAGCGCATCAAGATCTGGGGCGAGGCGCGGGTTGTCGAAAACGATCCGGACCTGCTCGCCCGCCTGATGCCGGAAGGCTACAAGGCGCGGCCCGAACAGGTCATCCTGTTCACCGTCTCGGCCTGGGACGCGAACTGCCCGCAACACATCCCGCAGCGTTTCGAGGCTGCGGACGTTGCCGCAATCCTGTCCGAACGGGACAAGCGCATTGCCACGCTGGAAGCCGAGATCGTCAAGCTGCGTGCAATGAACCGGACCGGTTGACCGGCTGCGCCCGGCGGGAAGTGCCCTAGTCGCCCCCGTGGCTGGCGAAGGCTGGCCTGATCGGCAGCACGATGCGGCCGAGCGCCAGCAGATATTTGTTGTATTCGGTGAACAGCACCCTGAATGCGCCTGGCTTGGTCAACCAGCCGCCATTGTCGAGGCTGCTGTTGACCACAGGGTAAGGCACCAGCCGCGCGTTGCGCAGCAGGCGGCCCATCTCCAAAAGGCTGCGCGGCATGTGATAGTTGTTGGTGACCAGAATGACGCTGCTATAGCCGTGGCTGCGCACCCATTTGGCGCTTTCCTCGGCATTGCCGATCGTGTCGAGCGCGGCGCGGTCGATGTCGACGCAACAGGCGAAGAGCTTGGTGTCGCCTCCGGTCGCCTTCTGCAACTGCTTGCGGCTGGCGGTCGGATGCACGCCGCTGATCAAAAGCCGCGCCCCCTTGCCCGTTTCCAGAAGCTCCATCGCCGCGTCCAGCCGGGACTGGCCGCCGGTAAGCACGATGATGGCGTCGGCCGGCTCCGGATCGGCCGGTGTGGAGAGGCGGCTGACATGCCCGGCGAACCAGCCGAAGCCCACAAGATACAAGGCGAGGCCAATGAGGATCACGAAACCCGTGTAGCGCGCCGCTCGCCGCAGCCGGGAGGCACCGCGCGGCACAGACATAGTGCCCCGCGCGGCCTCGGCCGTGTCGGCAGAATCGCGGCTTTTCATGGCGTCATGATTAACGGCGAATTGCGGCCTTTGGTAGGAGAAAGCACGCTCCGAAGGCGAGGGACAATTCATGGTTGGATAGGGGTTTCGCATCGCGACGTCACCCGCCCTTTTTCAGCCGCCGTCGGTCTGGCGCGTATCGAGATCGCTGAGATAGGCGATCACCGTGGCATGCGATGTCGCGGCCGTCAGCACGCCGATGACCAACACCATCAGCACCACGCCGAGATAGCCGGCCCAACCGATCGCGAAACTGCCGAACAGCGCCACCGCCTGGTCGGCCTGGGGCGTTGCCATATTATGCGACGTCCACCACGAAAACACCAGGAAGACGACGACCGCCGCGGCGCCGCCGGCGGCCGCGCCTTTCATGCCGGTGATGAGGAATTGCTGGCGGAACTGCCGGGCGATGAAGCGCGCCTCGGCGCCGACGAAATGCAGCACCTCGATGATATGGCCGTTGCCGGCCATGGCACCGCGCGTGGCGAACACCACCGTCAGCACTGTGGCCGATAGCATCAGCACCAGCACCATCATGCCGATGGTCACCGTCGTGCGCGCCATGGCGACCAGCCGGTCGACCCAGGTGCGGTGATCGTCCAGTGAAGCGCTGGCTATCTTTGCGGCAAGCGCCGTGCGCATGGCGGCGAAATCGGGCGGGCTGTTCTCGTCGATGGTGACGACGACGAGGCGCGGCACTGGCAGTTCGTCGATGTTCAAGCCGGTGCCCAGCCATGGTGCCAAGAGCCGCGCGGTGGCGTCGCGATCGACGATGCTGGTGCCCTTGACGCCCGGGAACCCGCCGGCGATCTCGGCGGCGGCAGCCAGTGCTGCTTCCATGTCCAGCCCTTCCACCGGCTTGATCTGGACCGTCGCCTCGCGCGAGATCTGGTTCTCCCAGACGACAGCGGTGCTGCGCACCAGCGTCACCGCGCCGAAGGTCAGGCAGGACAGGAAGGTCATGATGGCGATGACGAACACCAGCGCGCGCCCGGCGATGTTCTGCGCCGGCACGATCGGCGCCATCTTGCGCTGCACGCGCGGCCGCGTCTCGGTGTAGCGGACGTCGTCGACGTCTTCTTCGTGATCGGCGGCCATCTCAGTCATAGATGTCCAGCCTTCCTCCGGCCAGGATGAGGCGGCGGGCGTCGACCTGGTCCATCAGGCCGAGATCGTGGGTGGCGATGACCACGGCGGTGCCGAGCCGGTTGAGTTCGATGAACAACCGGAGCAGCCGCCGCGCCAGTTGCGGGTCGACATTGCCGGTCGGCTCGTCAGCGAGCAGGATCTGCGGCTGCTCGATCAGCGCGCGCGCGATCGCCGCGCGCTGCTTCTCGCCGCCCGACAGCACCGGCGGCAGCACATGCATGCGGTCGCCCAATCCGACCCATTTCAAGAGTTCGACGACATCGGTGCGGTAACTCGCCTCTTCGCGGCCGCGAACGCGCAGCGGCAACGCCACGTTCTCATAGGTCGTCATATGGTCGAGCAGGCGGAAATCCTGAAAGACGACGCCGATGCGGCGGCGCAGATGCGGCAGTTCCTCGCGCGTGATGCGCGCCCGATCCTTGCCGAAGACGGTGATCAGGCCGCGCGTCGGCTTCAGCGACAGGAACAAGAGGCGCAGCAGCGTCGTCTTGCCGGCGCCCGAAGGCCCGCTGAGGAACTGGAAGGAGCGCTCCGGAACATGCAGGGTGATGTCACGGAGAATCTCCGGACCCATCCCATAGCGGAGGCCGACATTTTCGAAGCGGATCACGTGCGGCGACCTGGAACTTTCATTGGCGGCAGTCCGCCCGTCTCTACGAAACGACCATCGACCGGCATGGTTAACCGCCGGTTAAATTTCGGCGCCAATGGCGGCTGTAAAACGATTCCGGTTGTGAAGCATTAACCATTTTTGTCTATCGCATGGAAACAGACGGCGAACAGAGGCGACCGAGGAGCAGGATGGTCGATCGCGGCAGGGCACGCCCGGTTTCCGGCGAAATCATGACCGCGTCAACGGCGGCCCATGATGGCTTCGCCGCGACCGCCGACGTGATCGATGCCGAATTCATCGTGCTGCCCTCCGATGCTGGCATCTCCGCCGAACGAAACCCGCAACCGGCCGCCGCGCCAATGCTCGAAACTGTGCCGTCCCTCGACGGCATGGGCATGCTGCGCCAGACGGTGGCAACCCCGCAAAAAGAGGCTTCGGGCCGGGGCGGTCCGCTGTTCTGGAGCCTCGGCGTCGCGGTCACCTTCGCCGCCTTCTGGATTTCCGGAGGGCACGCGCTGTTTCGCCAGACCACGCTGTTTGGCGCCAGCGATCCGATGACGGCGCTGAGCATTTCCGGCGTCACCTCGCGCGTCGACAGCACCGGCCTCAAGCCGTTGCTGATGGTTGACGGCGAGGCCGGCAATGACGGCGATCAGGCGGCGGCCCTGCCGCCGCTCGAGATCCGCGTCACCGGCAATGATGGGCACATCACCCGCTATGGGCTGGGGACATCCGGCCGCGCATTGGCACCAGGCGAAAGATTTGCCTTTTCCAGCCGGCTCGACGTGCCTAGAAACGGGGTAACGGCCGTCTCGGTCACCTTCGCGCAATAGCGGGCGCGGCCTCGGCCGATCCCGGACGCGCTCCCCAGGAAAGGCTTTCCATGCCAGTTGTGCGCGGCAAGAACATCGAGGTCCTGTTTTCAGCGTCGGCGATCGCCCGGCGCAATCTGGAGCTCGCCAAGGAAATCGCGGCGCACGACTACCACGACCTTTTGGTCATCTCGGTGCTCAAAGGGTCCTTCATCTTCGCCGCCGACCTGATCCGCGCCATGCACGATGCGGGCCTGTCGCCGGAGGTCGAGTTCATCTTCATTTCCAGCTACGGCGCCGGAACGGAGAGCGGCGAAGTGCGTGTGCTGCGCGACATCGACAACGAAGTCGCGGGCCGCGACGTGCTGTTGATCGACGACATATTGGAATCCGGCAAGACTTTGAAATTCGCCCGCGAGCTGATGCTGTCGCGTGGCGCCAGGAGCTGTTCGATCGCCGTGCTGCTCGACAAGCGCATGCGCCGCAAGACCGATCTCGACGCCGACTATGTCGGCTTCGATTGCCCCGACTATTTCGTCGTTGGCTATGGCATGGATGTCGGCCATGCCTTCCGCGAACTGCCCTTCGTCGGCGTCGTCAAGGACGAAACCTGACGCCTTTCCACAGCCATCGCTAAAATAGCCTGGCGCCGTTTCGGTCTTTCAGGAAACGTCAACACTTGCCGGGCAAAACCTTGCCCATGGCAAAGCTCCTGATCGTCGAGGACGATGAATCCGTCCGCACTCTCGCCGCCCGCGCACTCGAACGCGCAGGCCACAGCATCGACGTTGCCGCCGACGGCGCGCAGGGGCTGGAAACGATCCGCGCCGCCAATGGCAACTACGACCTGATCGTCTCCGACATCCGTATGCCGGAGATGGACGGCATCGAGATGGCCAAGGCGGCCGCAGCCAATTTCCCGGCGCTCAAGATCATGCTGGTGACCGGTTATGCCGACCAGCGCGAACGGGCCGACGAATTGAACGGTATTATCCTCGACGTCGTGCAGAAGCCGTTCACGCTGGCCGAAATCCGCGACCGCGTCGGCCGCGCTTTGGCGGCCTGACCGGCCCCTCTCTCCAAAGACAGGTTTCCGGAAAACGGGCTTCTAGCCGCTCGCCTTGTCGAGTTCCTCGATGTCGGTCGCGGTCAACACCAACGAGGCCGACCGGACAAGGCTTGCCATCTGCTCGGGCGTAGTTGCGCTGGCAATCGGTGCGGTAACGCCAGGCCGGGCGATGACCCAGGCAAGTGCTACTTCCGCCGGCCTGGCCGAATGGCGCGCGGCCACCGCGTCGAGCGCCGCCAGGATGCGCATGCCGCGCTTGTTGAGGTAGGCGCCCACATCCTCGCCGCGCGCGCTTTTGCCGAGATCCGCCTTGCCGCGGTATTTCCCGGACAGGAACCCCTTCGCCAGGCTGAAATAGGTGATGACGCCGAGCCTCTCGGCCATGCACAGGTCGCGCAACGGACCGTCATAGGAAGCCCGGTCGTAGAGATTGTATTCCGGCTGCAGCACCTCGTAGCGCGGCAGGTCGCGCAGCCTGGCGACGTCGAGCGCAGCGCGCAGTTGCCCGGCGTCGAGGTTGGAGCAGCCGATATGGCGCACCTTGCCTTTGGCGAGCAGCTTTTGATAGGCGCCGAGCGTTTCCTCGTAGGGTACCGTCGGGTCCGGCCAGTGCGACAGGTAAAGATCGATGACGTCGGTCTGCAGCCGCCTCAGCGAGGCTTCGACCGCCCGCTCGATATGCGCGGCCGACAGGTCCTTCTTGCCCTGGCCCATGTCGGAGCCGACCTTGGTGATGACGATCACCCTGTCGCGGTTGCCGCGCGCTTTCATCCACTTGCCGATGATCGTCTCCGATTCGCCGCCCTTGTTGCCGGGCACCCAGCGCGAATAGGCGTCGGCGGTATCGATGGTGTTCAGGCCACCGTCCACGAAACGGTCGAGCAGGTCGAAGGAGGTTTTTTCGTCGGCGGTCCAGCCGAAGACGTTGCCACCCAGCACGAGCGGCGCGATTTCGAGGTCGGTTCGACCGAGCATACGTTTCTGCAAGATTATTCTCCCTGACAGCAGCGGCCCGCTGGTTCCCGGCTACAACCTAGGTCTTGTGGCTACCCGTTCAATGGGGCCGGCGTGTTTTCAACCGGAGCGATCAGCCGCGCGACCGTTTCCAGCCAGTGGTCGCGAATGCCGAGTGCTTCGAGATGCCGGACGGTGTTGAAGACATAGTCTTCGTTGACGCCGGACTGGCCGGCCGCACCGCGCACCACGGCCGCCGCCTCGGCCTCGGCCAGCGCGCCGGCATATTGTTCGTGGCCCCGGTCGGCGACATAGGTGACCGCATCGACGGTCCTGCCATCTTCCAGCGCAAGGCGCACCCAACGCTCAAGATAGACATGCGTGACCAGTTCGCGCTCACGCAGATAGCCGATCACCTCGTCGCGCAGCTCGCCGGGCACCCTGAAGGCAAGGCCGATGCAGGAACCGCCGCGATCGAGGCCGAGCACAAGACCCGGTCGTTCACGCGTGCCGCGATGCACGAAGGAATAGACGCAAAGCGAACGGCGATAGCCGTAAAGCCGCGCCCGCCGCGTCTCGACATGCGCAAAACCGGGACGCCAGATCAGCGAACCATAGCCAAAAACCCAAAAATCGCCCATATCGCCAAGCCTGTATGCGGATATTGCCATCCGCACGTTTCATTTCGACCGGGATGGTTCCCTTTCCGGTTCTTCATGCGTTATCGAGGGCCACGGCATGACGTCAAGCGACCAGACCAAGCCAAAGCGTCGGCGCTGGCCGATCCGGCTGATCATTTTGTTGCTGGTGCTGTTCGGGCTCTACAGCGCCGGCTGGTTCTGGCTGGCCGCGCGCGTCAAGAGCGAGGCCGGCAACGCGGTTGCCGCGCTCGCCGCCAAGGGCGCCAACGCCGACTGCTCCAACCTGACCGTCAGCGGCTACCCGCTGCGCTTCGTCGTCACCTGCGACGCGCTGGCCTATCAGGATGATTCCAGGAACGTGGCGGCCGCGTCCGGCGGCGTGGTGGCCGCGGCAAGTCTGCTACGGCCACTGGTTCCGAACGCCGAGCTGGACGGTCCGCTACGGACTTCGGTGCCTGGCATGCTACCGCTATGGATCGACTGGGACAGCCTTCAGGCCAGCACCCATCTTTGGTGGCCGCTGCCGAGCAAGGTTTCGCTCGCCGCCGAAGGTTTCAACGGCCAGACGGACCCGGCCGACGAGACCGACCCGGTGCAACTCTTCAGCGTCGGCCAGCTCGCGCTGGATGCCAGCCCCGCCGGTCAGGACATCGTGCTGAACCACGCCTTCACCGACCTTGAGATCGACGCGCATACCATCGGCGGCCGCGTGCTGCCGCCCTTCGACGGCAAGGGCGACATGACTGTGAAGAACGGCGTTGCGCTGATCGCCACGCCGCCGAAGAGCCTGCGCGGCCAGTCGGTCGATATCCGCAATCTCGAACTGTCTTCGGGCGAGGCCCGTATCGCCTTGTCGGGCCCGCTTTCGGTGGATGCCGACGGGCTGATCGACGCCACCCTCAACATCAAGCTGCAGAACCCGAAGGCGGTCGCGGGCATCCTGGCCACCGCCATTCCCGAGCAGGCCAACCAGATCCAGCAGGGCTTCGCCGCTTTGTCGATGCTGGGCAACGAACCGGCCATGCCGCTGAAAGTGGTGAAGGGCCGTGCTTCGCTGGGTTTCATCCCGCTCGGGATGATCAAGCCTGTCGAATAGGTCGTCGGCAGTCGGCAGTCGAAACTGCTCACTCGTAGCTTAGCAATCGCAAGACAGGCTGCCGGATGCGCTGCCACTATTCCGCGACTGCCGACTGCCGACTGCCGCCTTCCTCACTTCTTCTCCGGATGCTCCACCACCTGGCGTCCGAAGTCGGGCACGTCGATGTCCTGGCCGGCCTGGATGATCGAGCGGCGGATGGCGCGGGTGCGCGTGAACAGGTCGAACAGCTTGTCGCCGTCGCCCCAGCGGATCGCCCGCTGCAGCGAGGACAGGTCCTCCGAAAAGCGCGCCAGCATTTCCAGGATCGCGTCCTTGTTGTGCAGGCACACGTCCCGCCACATGGTCGGGTCCGACGCGGCAAGGCGGGTGAAGTCGCGGAAACCGGAAGCCGAATATTTGATGACCTCGGACTTGGTCACATTGGCCAGGTCGTCGGCGGTGCCGACGATGTTGTAGGCGATGATGTGCGGTAGGTGCGAGACGATCGCCAGCGTCATGTCGTGATGCTCGGGCGTCATCGTATCGATGTTCGAGCCGCAGCGGCGCCAGAACGTCGACAATTTCTCCAGCGCCAAGGGGTCCGTGTCCGGCAACGGCGTGAAGATGCACCAGCGGTTGTCGAACAGATCCGGGAAGCCGGCATCCGGGCCGGAATTCTCGGTACCGGCCAGAGGATGGCCGGGAATGAAGTGCACGCCCTCCGGCACGAAGGGCGACATCTGCGCGACCACCGACTGCTTGGTCGAGCCGACATCGGTGAGGATCGCCCCCTTCTTCAGCGCCGGTGCGATCTCTTCGGCGACGGTGCCGGAAGCGCCGACCGGCACCGACACGATGATGAGATCGGCGTCGCGCACGGCCGTCCTGGCGTCGGTGCTGTAGCTGTCGCCGAGCTGAAGGTTCTCGGCCCGCTTCAATGTTTCGGGGCGGCGGGTGGAGATGGCGATGTGGCGGGCAAGGCCCTCGCGGCGGATGACGCGCGCCAGCGAGGAACCGATCAGGCCGATGCCGATCAGTGCGATCTTTTCAAACAGGGGTTCGGACATATCTCTAGCTTTTCAGGAATGCGGCGAGTGCGGCGACCACACCGCGATTGGCTTCTTCGGTTCCGATCGACATCCGCAGCGCGTTGGGAAAACCGTAGCCGGCAACGCGCCGCAGGATATAGCCTCGCTCGCTCAGATAATCGTCCGCCGCCGCCGCCGAATGTTTCGCGTCGTCGGGAAAATGGATCAGGATGAAATTGCCGACGCTCGGCGTCACGCGCAGGCCGAGCCCGGTGAATTCCTCCGAAAGCCAGCGCAGCCACGTTTCGTTGTGCGCGACGCTTTTCTCGATATGGGCTCGGTCGCGGATGGTCGCGATACCTGCCTCTATGGCCACGGCATTGACGTTGAACGGCCCGCGCACGCGGTTGATCGCGTCGACGATCTCCAGCGGCCCGTACATCCAGCCGACGCGCGCGCCACCAAGCCCGATCTTCGAGAAAGTTCTGGTCATCACCACGTTGCGGCTGGACGCCACCAGTTCGATCCCCGCTTCATAGTCGTTGCGGCGGACATATTCGGCATAGGCCGCGTCGAGCACGAGCAGGATGTTCTTCGGCAGCCCCGCATGCAGCCGCCGCACCTCGTCGAACGGCAGATAGGTGCCGGTCGGGTTGTTGGGATTGGCAAGGAAGATGATCTTGGTGCGCGGCGTCACCGCCGCCAGAATGGCGTCGACATCGGCGCGCTCATCGGTTTCCTTGACTACCACGGGGGTAGCGCCGGCCGCCTTGATATAGATCTTGTAGACCATGAAGGCGTGTTCGGTGAAAATCGCCTCGTCGTCCGGCGTTAGGTAGATCTGCGAAAGCAGCCCGAGGATCTCGTCGGAGCCGTTCGAGCAGACGATGTTGGCCGCATTCAATCCATACGTTTCGGCAATGGCCTCGCGCAGCCGCTTGGCCGAGCCGTCGGGATAGATGTCGAGCTTCGCCGCCACCTCACGCGCCGCCTCGATCGCCTTGGGCGACGGTCCGAGCGGGTTTTCGTTGGACGAGAGTTTATGAACCTTGGCAACGCCATGCGCGGTGCTCTTGCCGGGCACATAGGCCTCGATATCCATGATGCCGGCGCGGGGCTGAGGGCGAAGCGGGTCGTTTGCCTTGGTCATATCGAAAATCCGTGAAGTGCGCCTCCGGCCGGAGGCCATGGCGGAAATACCGTCCGCACTGCGGAATGTCGAGGAAAACCGGCAAGCCGGGCGCGCTGGCACGACAGCCGGCGTACGGTTGACGCAATCCGCTACCGGGCGTAAGAGCAGGGCATAGACCCGTGGTGATTTGGCCGGTCGGCTTGCAGCCACGTTAAATAAGTCGCTAAAGGGCCGTTTGCGATCCGTAAACCGGCTTTGCGACAGCAATGCCGGTTTTTGTTTTTGGAGTTCGCACCATGCCGATCAAGATTCCGGATCAGCTTCCCGCCCGTGAAGTACTGGTGAAAGAGGGCGTGTCCATCATGGACGAGCAGACCGCTCTCCGTCAGGACATCCGTCCCTTGCAGATCGGCCTGCTCAACCTCATGCCCAACAAGGTGCGGACGGAGACCCAGTTCGCCCGCCTGATCGGCGCAAGCCCGCTGCAGGTGGAGCTGGCCCTGGTGCGCATCGGCAACCACAAGGCCAAGAACACCTCGGAAGACCACCTCATCACCTTCTACCAGACCTGGGAAGAGGTAAAGGATCGCAAGTTCGACGGCTTCATCATCACCGGTGCGCCCATCGAGCTGTTGCCCTTTGAGGACGTCACCTACTGGGACGAACTCAAGCGCATCCTCGACTGGACAACGACGAACGTCCATTCGTCGTTCTTCATCTGCTGGGGAGCGATGGCCGCCGCGTGGCATTTCCATGGCGTTCCAAAATACACACTGGAGGAGAAGGCGTTCGGCGTCTTCCGCCATCGCAACAACGCTCCCGCCTCGCCCTATCTCGCCGGTTTCTCGGACGATTTCGCCATCCCCGTGTCGCGCTGGACAGAGGTTCGCGCCACCGACATCCCCAAGGGCTCGGGCCTCGAATTGCTGATGGATTCGGAGGAGACCGGCCCAAGCCTGCTCGCCGAGCAAGCCAGCAACCGGCTCTACATGTTCAACCACATCGAATATGATTCGACCTCGCTCAAGGAAGAATACGACCGCGACGTGGCCGCCGGCACACCCATCGCGGTGCCGCACGAATATTACCCCGATGACGATCCAAAACGTCCGCCGCTCAACCGCTGGCGCTCGCATGCTCATCTGTTGTTCGGCAATTGGATCAACCGGGTCTACCAGACCACCGCTTACGACCTGGAAAACATCGGCAAGGATCGTTAGCCGATCGGCAAAAAGGCTGCGGCAGCCCTCTACGCTGCCGTGGCGCGATGCTCGCGGAAGGCGCAGGCGAGGATGCGCAGCGCCTCGCGCGAACGCCTGTCGGTCAGCGTCGAATGCAGCACGATTTCCGACGACGGCACCTCGGGCAGGCCGAACTTGCGGCTGATCTCGACGGTGCCGGGCGGTGCCAGCCGGCTGGAAAAAACGGCCGTGGCGAGCCCGGCCGAAACAGCAGCCGTGACAACGGACGAGCCACCGCCAAGAAACACTTCGACCCAGGGAATGCCGGCATCGTTGAGCGTGCGCGTCGCGAGATCACGGACACCGCAGGCCGGCGCCAATGCCGCCAGCCTAATCGGCTCACCCTGGCGATGGTGGAAGTCGGGCGTGGCGAACCAACCGAAATGCTCGGGGCCGAGAACCTCGCCGTCACGGCGGTCGTCCTCGCGCCTGACGATGGCCGCATCCAGCTTGCCGCGATCGAAGGCGTCGAGCAGCACGCTCGAATTGTCGACCTGCACCTCGATCGTCAGCGCCGGGTCGTGCTTGTTGAGCCGCGCCAGCAGCGTCGTCACCTCCGGCCCGGCGACATGCCCGGCAATGCCGAGCGCAAAGCGCCGGATGCCGCAAGACAGGCCGGCAACCGCATTGTCATGCGCGGTCAGGAAGGCCCGTGCCGAATCGATGAACAGCGCACCGTCGGCCGACAGCCTGACCCGGCGCGGCGTGCGTTCGATCAGTTTGCGGCCGATGCGCTCCTCCAGCCGCTTCAGCTTGACGCTGACCGCGGCCTGGGTTGAACCGAGGGCATCGGCGGCACGCGTAAAACTCTGCAGTTCCGCCACCATGACGAAGTTGCGCACGGCCTCTGCGTCCAGCCACAGCATCTCATTCATCCAATTTTGTTATCACTGAAATATGGTTGCATATCATTTATGCATGATCAAGCTTCGCCTATCTGGGATGTTTCCAAATAACCAGCGGCGCCGGACCTTCTGTCCCCGCCGCCGCCAGCCGGAGACAAGGGATGAAGCTGACGAGTAGAGACAATCTGGCGCTGGTCGCGATCTGTCTGTCCGCGCTGATGTTCGGCCTCGAAATATCGAGCGTGCCGGTGATCCTGCCGACGCTCGAACATGTGCTGCAGGCCAATTTCAAGGACATGCAGTGGATCATGAACGCCTACACCATCGCCTGCACGACAGTGCTGATGGCAACGGGAACACTGGCCGATCGCTTCGGCCGCCGGCTGGTTTTCGCCGTGACGGTCGCCGCCTTTGGCGTGACGTCGCTGATGTGCGGCCTCGCCCCCAACACGACGGTGCTGATCGTAAGCCGCTTCCTGCAGGGCATGGCCGGCGGCGCGATGTTCATCTGCTCCATCGCCATCCTTTCGAACCAGTTCCAGGACGCGAAGGCACGCGGCAGCGCCTTCGCCGTCTGGGGTGTCATCTCCGGCATCGGCCTCGGCTTCGGGCCAATCATCGGCGGCATGATCGTTGCCCTGTCGACCTGGCAGTGGGTGTTCCTCGTGCACGCGCCGCTGGCTTTGCTGTGCCTGGCGCTCACCTTCGCCAGCGTCAAAGAATCGCGCGATCCGCAGGCCAAGAGACTGGATCTGCTCGGCATCGCCCTGCTGAGCGCCGCGGTCTTCGGCCTGACCTACTACATCACCCAGGGCGCCGATCTCGGCTTCGTCAGCCCGACGGCCCTCGGCATAGCCGCCGCGACGCTCGTCGGCCTCGTCGCCTTCATTGCGGTCGAGCGGCTGCATCCCTACCCGATGTTCGACTTCTCGGTCTTCCGCATCCGTGATTTCTCGGGCGCCATCGTCGGCTGCATCGGCATGAACTTCAGCTATTGGCCGTTCATGGTCTACCTGCCGATCTATTTCACCGCCAGCCTCGGTTACAACAGCACCGAAACCGGGCTCGCCGTGCTCGCCTATACGGTGCCGTTCCTGGTGATGTCACCGGTGGCTCAGTACCTGCTTTTGCGCACCAGCGCCCGCATCGTCATCCCGCTCGGCCTGTTCACCATAGGTCTCGGCTTCATCGCCATGTGGCTGGGCAGCAGCATCGAAGGGGCAAGCGGCTTTACCGTACTGCCCGGCGCGCTGATCGCCGGCATTGGCCTTGGCCTGACGACGACGCCGGCCACCAACATGACGACCGGCTCGGTGCCGGCCAGCCGTGCCGGCATGGCCTCGGGCATCGACGCCAGCGCCAGGCTGATCGCGCTCGCCGTCAACATCGCCGTGATGGGTTTTGTCCTTGTCGAAGGCATTCTGCACGGGTTGGAGAAGGCCCTGCCCGGCTCGCCCGACGGTGCCGACCTGCGCGCCGTGGCCGAGAAGATTGCCGCAGGCAACACGGCAAACCTGCAGGACGCGGCGCAACCCAGCCTGACCATTCCCGCAACCGCCGTCCACTCGGCGCTGGTCGAAGGCTTTGGCTGGGTGATGGCCTATGGCGGGCTCGGCGTCTGGGTTCTGGCCGCGCTCTCCTTCGCGATCTTCGGTTCGGGCAAGGCCGGCACCGCGCCGGCATCCGAAGCGCGCGCGGAAACCCCGGTTCTCTGACGTCGACGGGGATTCGCCCAAAGATACGGCCCACCTGATCGACGGGCCGTATCCGCTTTCTCTAAAGCACCTGTTCGACCTTGGTGTTCGCACCGTTACGCTTCGTGCCATTGCCGTTGCGCTTGCGTGGCACTGGCGGCGGTTCCAGCGCGCCGGCCCATACCCGCGGCGGTTTCAATGCCGGCACGTCCGAGCATTTGATGATGTCGAGCGCGCGCGGGAAGAAATTATAGTTGTGCTGCCCACGCCCGATATTGACGACAGCCGCCTCCGGCAGGTGCTTGTCCAGCATGGCAAAGATGCGCTTGGCTGTCGTGGCGCTGAATGTATCCATCGCCTCGTCGATGATCACCCAGTCCGGTTTCTGCAGAGCCAGCCTGGCGAACGCCACCAGCCGCTGCTCCTCCTCGGAGAGCTCCCGGTCCCACCGCGCGTTGCGGTCGAGCGAAGCAGCGAGACGGTTGAGCCCAGCCTCGGTCAGCACTGCCGCGAGCTTCGCGTCATCGATGCCGGTCATGCCATCGATCAGCACTTCGCGCAGCGTGCCCGGCGCGAAATAGGGCGTGCGCGGCACGAAGGCGAGTTCGGCGGCGGGCATGCCGATGCGGCCCGAGCCCCAGGGCCACAGGCCGGCCACGGCGCGGAAGAACAGCGTCTTGCCGGCGCTTGGATCGCCTGTGATCAGCACATGCTCGCCGGGCTTGATCGTCACCGTCTTTTCCACAAGCCTGGAACAGCCCGTTGTCGCACCGACAATCAGGTCGTCGAAAACCATGGTCCCGTTCTTGGTCTGGAAGACCTCGATATGCTGCTCGGTGTCGTGCAGCTTGTCGGTCTCCTGCAGCGCCATGCGGAAATCGGCCACGCGCATCAGCGTGGCGCGCCAGTCGGCGATGGCGCCGATATTGTTGATGAACCAGCGCAGCGAGGAGTGCACCTGGTTGAAGGCGCCCACCGCCATCATCAATCCGCCAAAGGTGATGTCGCCGGCGAAATAGACCGGCGCGGCGACCAGGATCGGCGCCACGACGGTGATCCAGCCATAGGTGTCGGTGACCCAGCCGAGATTGATCTGGGCACGGAAGATACGCAGGATCGAGCCGATCAGCGCCGAAAGATCGGCCGTCAGCCGCCGCTTCTCGCTCGCTTCGCCGTGCGACAGGGCGATCGCGTCGATATTCTCGTTCACCCGCACCATGGAAAAGCGCAGGTCCGCCTCGCGCGCGTAGCGGTCGCTGTTCAGCCCGATCAGCGGCCGCCCGACCAGCCAGCTCAGCCAGGAAGCGATGCCGGCATAAAGAAACGCCGCCCACACCATGTAGCCCGGAATGGCGATGGCATGACTGCCGATGTGGAACACGAAACCCGCCGAAAGCGCCCACAACACGCCAACGAACGAGACGAGCAGGATGAAGGATTGCACCAGGCCGACGCCGAGATCCGTCGAGAGATCCGACAGATGGCCGGCATCCTGCTGCATGCGCTGGTCCGGGTTGACGCCGATGGCGCCCGCATTGGCGAGGCGGAAACCCCGGTTCGGCTTCAGCCATTCCTCGATCAGGTCGATCGTCAGCGCTTCGCGCAGCTTCAGCCTGAAGCGCTGGTTCAGCCATTGCTGGCCGATGTTGAGCACCAGCAGCCCGCCGGCGATCATCGCGAAGACGACCAGCTGATCGAGAAACACCGCGAGATCGCGCCGCTGCAGCGAATCGTAGAATGGCTGGTTCCAGCGGTTGAGCAGGATCTGGCCATAGGCGGTGGCGACGATGACGGCGAGCAGGACCCAGCTGAAGCCGAGCAATGCCTTGCGCGACGGCGACCCGACCAGGCCCTGGCGCACGGTCATCAGCTGGTCGCGCAGACTGCTCGTCTCGACCTGGGGGGCACCGGTATCGCTCATCGCGATTGCACTCCCGTCGTGTCGAGCCGATCGAGAGGCTCGCCTTGCCTGCCGAGGCTGGTGGCCGCGCCCTGCGGCGACAGCACCGGCACGAAGACACGCCGCGAGGCCCGCTTTGCCACCGGCACGCCCTGGTAGAGCCGCTTTTGCGCCGACACCGCGATGACGCCCGAGAAAATCGGCCACATGGCGCGGCCGGCGCTTTCGAACAGGCTGTGGAATCGCATCATGAAACGACGCTGCGACGGCGGAAAATAGAGCGCGTCCGACCACGCCGCCGGGGTGAAGTTCGCCTCGCGCAGCAATTCGGCGATCTGCCCGCGTGAATAGGGCCGCCCGGTGCCGAACGGCGTATGTTCGAAACGGGCCCATACGCCGCGCCGGTTGGGCACCACGATCACGACATGGCCGGCCGGCGCCAGCACGCGCCAAATCTCGTTCAGCGTTTCGCGCGGGCTCTCGACATGCTCCAGCGAATGGACAAGCAGCATGCGGTCGATGGAGGAATCGACCAAAGGCAGTTCCTCGTCGAACACCAGTGCCGTCGCGGCCGGACCGGTCGCCGGCCACACCACCGCGCCTTGCGTCGCCGGCATGAAGGCGAAGGTGCGTTCGGCATCGGCTCCGAAACGTTCCAGCCACGGCAGCGCGTAACCCAGCCCGACCAGACGCTCGTTGGGCACGCTGGCCCAGACAGCCGACAGCGCCATGGTGATCGAACGCTCGGTCAGCTGTCCGAGCGGCGAGGCATAGAAGGAGCGCAGATCGACAATATCTGAATGCATTGGCTGGACCGTATCTGCGATGGTGCTGGAGTCAACAAAGCGCGGCCTGTCGACCGTGTCCTGGGACAAGTAGGATCGCGCCGGCATCTTTAAAGGGTGACAGGAGGCATCGGGCCTCTTATGTCTGCGGCAATCAAGGAGACCGGCCATGGCGATCGAGATCGAGCAGTTCATGTGTCGCCAGGACAATTTCGGCGTGCTCATTCGCGAGCCGGCGAGCGGCGCGGTCGCGCTGATCGACGCGCCGGAGGAGGCCGCCATCCTTGCCGCGGTGAAACACACCGGCTGGACGCCGTCGCTGATCCTCACCACTCACCACCATACCGATCATGTCGAGGCCAATCTCGCGCTCAAACAGCGCTTCGGTCTGGAGATCGTCGGCCCGGCGGCGGAGAAGGCCAAGATCCCGGGCATCGACCGCACCGTGAAGGGCGGCGACAGCTTGAAATTCGGTACCGAGACCGTGGAAGTGATCGCCACGCCCGGCCATACCGCCGGCCATGTCTCCTACCATTTCCCGCAGTCGAAGGTCGTCTTCACCGCCGACACTTTGTTCGCGCTTGGCTGTGGCCGGCTGTTCGAGGCGCCGGCGGCGGTGATGTACGATTCGCTGAAGAAACTGGCCGCCCTGCCGGCCGACACTGCGGTCTATTGCGGCCACGAATACACGCTGTCCAATGCGCGTTTCGCATTGACGGTCGATCCGACCAATTCCGCCCTGAAGGAACGTGCCGCGAAAATCGAAAAACTGCGCGCCGCCGACAAGCCGACGCTTCCCACCACCATCGGCGAGGAACTGTCGACCAATCCATTCCTGCGCTGGCACGATCCGGCGATCCGCCGGCATCTCGGCATGGAGAAGGCGAGCGACGCCGAGGTCTTCGCCGAGATCCGCAAGCGCAAGGACATTTTCTGAATGATGACGCCGGCCGGGATCGTCGCCACGCTCGACATGAAGCCGCATCCGGAAGGCGGTTGGTATGTCGAGACCTTCCGCGATGCGCCGCAAGGCGGGCGCGGTCATTCGACCGCCATCTACTTCCTGCTCGAACGCGGTCAGGTCTCGGCATGGCATCGGGTGAAGGACGCTTCGGAAATCTGGCACCATCACGCCGGTGCGCCGATAGAGCTTTCGATGCACCGGGAAGGCGGTGACGTCAGCCAGCATGTGCTAGGCATCGATCTTGCCGCTGGCGAACGCCCGCAGATCGTCGTGCCGGCGGGATGGTGGCAGACCGCCCGAAGCCTCGGCGACTGGACCCTCGTCGGCTGCACGGTGGCGCCGGGATTCGACTTCTCAGTGTTCGAACTGGCGGAACCTGGCTGGCAGCCGAAGGTTTCCTAAACCGGGCGCAGGAAGCCCATCGCGATGGCCATCTGCGCCACGTAATAGAGCACCCACACCGCATAGCGCATCCAGACGCGATGCCCTTCCACGGTGTCGGCCAAGAATTTCTCGGTCGCCAGCAACGCGTCCGAAGCCATGAACATCACCGCCCCGGCAATGACCAACGCGTTGCCGGTGGTCAGCGCGGTCACGCCCATGGCGAAAATGGCGGCAACGTAGACGGCGACCGGCGCTTTCAGGTCGGATCCGATGCGCGGCCACAGAAGCCGCAACATGCCGGCCGCGAACACCGCCATGACAAGCGCGGCAACAACGCGCCAGGATGCGGCGCCGAGCGCCGCAAGGCCACTGCCCATCGCCACGAACAGCACGACATAGGCCAGATGCGCGGCGAGGAAGCTGCCCAGCCCGCCGAGGAAAGCGACTTCGCCGTCGCGCGACAGGAACGCGTCGCCCAGTGCGCTGAGTACGAGTGCGGCGACCAGCAACAGCGGCCCGCCGAGAAGAAAGGCGAGCGCGGCTAGAAGTGCGACCGCAAGCGTCTTGGCAGCCGAACGCAACAGCGACGGCGGCTGACTGATCGCGAAACCGTAGACGACCGCCGCCACGACGGAAAAGATCAGCGTGCCGTTCGGCGTCGCCTCGATGCCACCTGGAAACGGCATCATGCGCCCGCTCCATTCTCGACCGTCGCGCGCTTGCCGAACAAAAGCGATTTCGCCGCCAGAACGGCGCCGCCGGTGATCAGCACGCAGGCGGCGAGGATGCGCAAGCTGGGCTCCGCGAAACCAGCCGCGATCAGCACCAGCGTGGAAAGAAGCGGCGCGGCATAGCTGGCGGCGCCCAGCACCTGGATGTTGCCGCGCTTGACGCCGATGTCCCAGGCATAGAAGGCCGCGCCGACCGGCATCAGGCCGAGAGCCAGCACCGCCAGCCACTGGCCTGAATTCTGCGGCCACACAGTCTGCTCAAGCAGCAGGTGGCAGACCAGCGAAAGCACCGAGGTCGCCAGGCAGAACCATGTGACGATCGTCGTCGGCACCGACGGGAAGCGCCGCGACAGCAGCGAATAGGACGACCACACGACCGCGCAGACCGCCGCCATGGCATAGCCGAAGCCGTAGCGGGCGTCGAACGCCAGCCCGCCACCCTTGGTGACGATCAGGAACGTGCCGGCGAGGCCGAGCAGAGCGCCGGCGACATGGTTCCAGGCCAGCTTCTCGCCCGGCATCAGGGCCGAGCCCAACACGATCAGCAGCGGCCACAGATAGGCGATGAGGCTGGCCTCCACCGCAGGCGCGTTGCGCAGCGCGGTGAAGTAGAAAAAGTGATAGCCGAACAGGCCGGCAATGCCGATCACCCACACGATGGCCGGGACCGGTTCCTGCTTGGCGGCGGCGGGCATGAACAGCCGCGCCACCAGGCCGACACAGGTGCCGATGGCGAAGGTGATGGCCGAAAGCTGGAACGGCGGCATCGTGCCGGAAGCGTCGGTGAGCAGCGCCAGAAGCGCCCACATCGCCACGGCGCAAAAGCCTATCAGTGTCGCGCGCCCCATGTCCCCCTCCCGGTGGCGCGTCTTTGCGCGCCTAGTTTTTTGCCTCGAACCGCCGTGCCTTGACTGTGATCGTGCCGATCTCGGTGCCTACGGTTGCATAGATCGGCGCATATATCCCGGTTTGGCCGAGCGGCGCAAACGTCACCATGATCTTGGAGCGGTCACGCAGGAATTTGAGCGCCTTGCGCCGCTGGGCGTAGCCCGAAACCGGCTGCAGGTTCATGCGGCAGGTCACCGTCGGCCCCTGATACCCCTTCACCGCCATCTTGCCCTTGCTGACCGGCGTCAGCACCAGATTGGCGCGCATCTCACCGTCATACATCTTCACCGTCCGGCCGCAGACGCTGTCGAGGCTGCCGGCGCGGATGACGGTGGCGGCGATCGGATCGGCAACCCCCTTCAAGTCGCCGGCGTCGAGCGGCAGCCAGTCGTCGCCGCGCGGTTTTGGCGGCGGCAGCACCTGGGTGTAAGACACCTTGCCGCCGGTAAAGCGGATGTCGACCATCGACACCTTCTTGCCCGACGTGTAGTCGGCGCGGAAGCCCTGCGACTGCACGCCCTCGCGCGAAAAGCGCCCGCTTGCCGTCAGCGTGCCCGACGTATCGTCGAAGATACGCGCCAGCCCGGCGGCGGAGGCGCTGCCGTCGATCGTGTATTTATCGCCTTCGTAGTGGCTGTCGAAACTCGATCGGGCCACCGTGATGCCAAAGAAAGAGACCGTGTATTCGCCATGGAAGGAATCGGCGGCCGCGGCCGGCGCGGCCAGCGCAAACAGCATGGGCAGGGTAACGACAAGACGCGGCATCAAGACTGCGATCCTTTTGACGGTCGGCAACAATCGAAAGCTAATCCAGCATGTCCCCAGGCGTCTCTCAACAGGTCGATTCCGGCATTTGTGTGAGGATGACGGCAATCCCCGCCGCGACCTTCCATCGAAGGCGACACCCACGGTTCGACCACACCCGTTCTGGAGAGTTGCCTCGCTCCGCACCAGCGCCTAGCCTTATACCGGTTGCCACGAAATAAGGCCTGCTGATGGAAGCAGATCTCGATATCCGCCTGCTGCGTGCCTTCGTTGCCGTTGCCGAAGCAGGCACGGTCAGCAAGGCAGCCTTGCGTCTCTCCCGCACCCAGGCCGCGGTCTCCATGCAGCTTCAGCGCCTGGAAGCCGAGTTCGGCAGCCAGCTTTTGCTGCGTTCCTCGCGCGGCATGATCCTCACCGAGGCCGGCGAAATCGTTCTCGCTTATGCCCGCAAGACCATCGCCCTTGGCGAAGATGTCCGCCGCCAGATCGCCGGGCGCATGCTGATCGGACGGGTAAGGCTCGGCATCATCGAGGATCTCGCGATGACGAGGCTTCCTTCCATCATCGCCGATTTTCGTCGCCGGCATCCTTCGGTCGAGATCGCCCTGACATCGGCGAGCGGCGCGGATCTCGCCAAGGCGATCGACGAGGGCCGCAGCGACATCGTGATCGCCGATCCGGTCCGTTTCGCCTCGGCGCCATCCGGCTATATGTCGCGACCTCTGGTCTGGGGTGCGAGCCGCATCATCGAGATCGACGCTGAAGCGGAGCTTCCGCTCGTCCTCTTCGAAAGCGCCTGCTCCTGGCAGGACCGGATGCTGGCATCGCTCGCGGAGGCCGGGCTGCCCTGGCGTGTCGGCTGCCGCGTCTCGACATTCGCGGCCCTGGTGTCGGGATTGAGGGCGGGCTTCGGCATCGGCCTTATGCTTCCCGAAAGCCTGCCGCCGG
The DNA here is from genome assembly GCF_008727715.1 of Mesorhizobium terrae. Lineage (GTDB taxonomy): Bacteria > Pseudomonadota > Alphaproteobacteria > Rhizobiales > Rhizobiaceae > Mesorhizobium > Mesorhizobium terrae. The sequence continues at coordinate 2,292,656 of NZ_CP044218.1, read as the reverse complement.
ATTGCGAGAATGTGCAAGGTCGCCTGCGCTTGCCGCCCGCCCCGATCGCCGAGTTCGGCATCTTTGTTGGCGCGAACTCGCCCCCGCTGGTCAACGAGCTGGCATCGTTTCTGCGCGAGGGGTTCGCCGATCGCTCGATCGACAAAACATAAAAATTCCTGATACGAGCATCAGAATTATCACCATTCCTGAATTTGCCAATTCATCTATTGCTGGCCCTGACAGGTAAGGGAACGTTTTGTCATGGCCGAAGCTGAAACCGCCGATCCGCAATGGAATGCGCCTGTCAGGCAACATTCTCGCGGGGGCTTCTATCTCGCAATCGCCTTCTGCCTGCTTTCAATGTCCAGCGTGCAATTCGGCGCGGCATTCTCCCGACCAGCCATGCAGGAACTGGGACCGTTCGGCACGACCTGGCTGCGGCTTTGCTGGGCGGCAATCGTGCTGATGATAGTCGTGCGCCCGCCGCTGCTCAGTTTTTCAAGGCGGCAATGGGCGACGGCCGCGGCGCTGGGTGCGGTCATGGCGATGATGACGCTCTGCTTCTTCGCCGCGATCGAACGCATTCCGCTCGGGCTCGCCGTGGCGATCGAGTTTCTGGGACCTCTGACCGTCGCCACGATCTTCGGCGGGCGAGGCTGGCGTCTCTTATGCCCGGTCATCGCGGCGCTCGGTGTCCTTTGTATTTCCTGGGACGGCAGCGCATGGGTGGCCGACACGATCGGCGTGCTGTTCGCGCTCGGCGCGGCGGTTGGCTGGGGCGGCTATATCGTGCTGACGAAATATGCCGGCCAGCAGTTCGAAGGTCTGGAAGGCCTGTGCCTTTCCTTGCTGTTTGCCGCCCTTGTCGCAACGCCCTTCGGCTTTCACCAGGCACAGCTGGGACTTTCCCCGGAAGCACTCGTGACGACAGGGCTGCTCGCGGTGCTTGTTCCCTTGTTTCCCTACGCGCTCGAGCTCATGGCGCTTCGCCGCATGAACGCGTCGGCGTTCGGGCTGCTGATGAGCCTGGAGCCGGCAATCGGCGCCAGCGCCGGCTTCATCGTCCTCGGTCAGGCAATGGCGGCCCTGCAACTCATCGGCGTGGCGCTCGTCGTTGCAACCAGCGCGGTCGGAACGGCATCGAGCCAAAGCTAGCCTTGTTCGTGCTCACGGGTCGGACATGGCAATCCGCTTGTCGCGTTCTTTAGTTGCGTTGCACCATGCAGCTGTGAAATATGCGCGACAAGCCGGCAACAAACGTCGGCGCGAACCATAATTGACCCGGAGAGGCCCGATGAACGCTCCCGCCATGACTTCCACCACTTTTGTCCCGTTGCGCCTTGCCGGCCGCCCGCTGGCGGTCAAAGTCGCCGCGGTCTTCCTGGGCTCGTTGTTCCTCGCCGCCTCGTCCTGGATCGAGGTGCCGATGTTCCCGGTGCCGATGACCATGCAGACCTTCGCCGTCACGCTGGTCGGCGCACTCTATGGCTGGCGCCTCGGCCTTGCCACGGTTCTCGCTTGGCTGGGTGAAGCTGCGCTCGGCGCTCCGGTCCTCGCAGGCGGCGCCGGTGGCCTCGCCCACTTCGCCGGCCCGACCGCCGGTTATCTCGCCGCCTTCCCGATCGCCGCCGCTCTTGTCGGCTGGCTGGCCGAGCGCGGCTGGACCGCCGAGGGCCGCCTGGTCCGCAACGTCGTCGCCATGCTGGCCGGCAACGCTTTCATCCTGGTGTTCGGCACCATCGTGCTTGCCGGCATGATTGGCGCGGAAAAGGCCTACACTTTCGGCTTCGCCCCCTTCGTGCTCGGCGGCATCCTGAAGGCCGTGCTGGCTACCGCCACCATCGAAGCGGTGCGTCGCGCCAAGATCTCGCTCTGAGATCATCCGACTTCGCGGGGCTGACGTGACCGTCCGCATCCGCGCCCATCACCTGCTGTGCATGCTGACCTATGTCGGCAAGGGCTACAGCGAGGCCTTCACGCAAGGCTATGACCGGGTGGTGGAACGTTTGAGCGGCGGCGAGGACATGCTCCTCGTCGCCGGTCCAGACGACATCTGCCAGCCAAGGCTCACCGAAACCGATCACCACTGTTTCCAGGACAGCGTGTCCGAGCGCGACCGATTGGCGGCCGATGCGGTCGAGACCCTGATCGGCCGTCCGGTCCGCGAAGGCGAGCGATTTTCCCTGGACGGTCCGACAATCGAGCGCATGCGCCAGGCTTTCCGCGCCGGCACCACGCGGCAGGCCTGCCAGGGCTGCGAATGGTTCGACCTGTGCAGCACGATCGCCGCTTCCGGTTTCCAGGACGTGCGTCTTAACCGCTCTTCCTCCTAGCCATCGATCCCACACGACCAGGCTCCGCGTGCGGAGGAGTGACCTGTTCCAGTCTTCGGAACGGGCTCCTGCTCGCTGCTGTCTCTCGCCTCCTTCTCCGGGAATTGCAATAATAGAGCACATACTCTATTATTGCGGAGATACCCCTGCTGAAGGCACCCGACGATGTCGTCCGTCAAGCGCCGCCCCATTGTCCTGGCGATATCTCTGGTGCTCCTGGCGCCCCTGGTTGGCGAGTGGCTGCTCGGCAATCAGCCGATAACCGGTCTCGGGTGGATCGTTCTGCTCGCGCCCATGTATGGCTGCGGTGCCCTTCTGATCCGCGAGGTCGCGCGCCGCAGCGGCCGCGGTTGGCCGACGATCCTTCTCTTGGCGGCAGCCTATGCGCTGCTGGAAGAGGGTCCGATCGACCAGATGCTGTGGAACCCGCACTACAACGGCTTCGACATGGCCGCCGCCTATGCCGACACGCGCGTCGAAGCCCTCGGCACCAGCATGGGGTTGATCCAGGATGTGCTGACGCTGCACACCATCTGGAGCATCGCCGTGCCGATCGCCCTGATCGAGGCCTTCGACCCGACACCGCAGCGGCCCTGGCTCAAACCGCTCGGTCTCGGCGTCACCGCGATTGTCTTTGTTGTCGGGTCCGCCTTGCTGACTTATGGCCAGATCGAATCGGAAAAATTCATTGCCTCGCCCGGCCAGTTCGTCGCCTCGGGCCTCGCCATCCTCGTTCTGGTCATTGCCGCCTTCTGGATGCCCTCACCGCCAAGCGTGGCGGAGGCGACAACGCCTTCGCCACGAAACGTTGGCCTGGCCGGCTTTCTCCTCACCAGCCTGCTGATGCTTCGCGACGTGCTTGCGGAGCTTTTGTCCAAATGGGTTGTCGCCGGCCTGTGGTGTGTCGTCGTGCTGCTTGGCATAGCGCTTGTCTGGCGATGGTCGCGCTCGCCGCAATGGAACCGAGCTCATGGTGTCGCCCTCGCCAGCGGCGCCCTGATGACCTATGTCTGGGCCGGGTTCCAGCACGCTCAATATCTGGGTATCTCTCCATTCATCGCGCTGGCCGGCAATGTCGTCTTCGGTGCTGGTGCGGTCATACTGGTTTTCCTGGCGGCGACAGCCGCGCGCCGGCCGATTGAAGCGTCGTGATCGGCGGGCGTCGACAGGGAAGAAAGCCCGGTCCGGGAGGCGATTACCCGGCACTCGGGCCGAACAACGCTTGACGCCCCGGCTAAATGCAACTATGGAACGCCAACTTTTTCCTTGAGGCCGCCGACAGCACCGCGCGCCATATGGCGCGGTCGAAGGTTTGGCCGGATACGAACTGAAGGTAGCAAAAATGTCCCGCGCTTGCGAACTCACCGGCAAAGCCGTCATGACCGGCAACAATGTGAGCCACGCCAACAACAAGACCAAGCGTCGCTTCCTGCCGAACCTGGTCAATGTCACGCTCATCTCGGAAGCGCTGAACCAGAACGTTCGCCTGCGCATTTCGGCCAACGCCCTGCGTTCGGTCGAGCATCGCGGTGGCCTCGACGCCTTCCTGGCCAAGGCCGACGAGAAGGAACTGTCGCAGCGCGCTCGTCTGCTGAAGAAGCAGATCGCCAAGAAGACGGCCGGCCAGATCGCCGCCTGATCGCTTTCAGGCGGGGGACGACCGCCTGGGCATCGGAACGGCAGGTTTCCTGAACCCACCTATCCGATGCTCGAATGAAGGATGCGCCGCCCGTCCCGGCCAGGCGCTCCGCTGGTTCCATTACCCAGGATAAAAAAATGCAGTTTCTTTCCAGATATCTGCCTTTCGTGCTCGCCATGGCGCTCGTCGTGGTGGCGTCGAACATTCTCGTGCAGTTCCCCATGCAGGGACAGGTCGGCACGCTGTCGCTGGCCGACATCCTGACCTGGGGCGCCTTCACCTATCCCTTCTCCTTCCTGGTGACCGATCTCGCCAATCGCCGCTACGGCCCGGCCGTAGCGCGCCGCATCGTCTTCGTCGGCTTCATGACGGCTGTTGTGTGCTCCATCGTCATCCCGCCGCTGCTTTTCCGCGCCGGGCTGATCGAGTTCGACACCGCCGCCGCCCGTCTGGTGCGCATCGCCTGCGCCTCGGGTGCGGCCTTCCTCACCGCGCAATTGCTCGACGTCACCGTCTTCAACTGGCTGCGCCGGCAAAGCTGGTGGCGCGCGCCGATCTTCGGCACACTGGTCGGTTCGGTGTTCGATACGCTGGTGTTTTTCTCGATCGCCTTTTCAGCGGCTTTCGCCTTCGCCGGCCCCAATGACGCCTTCGCGCTGGAAAATGCGCCGCTGCTCGGCGCTCTGCCGGTGGAAACGATGCGCTGGCTGTCCTGGGCGCTTGGCGACCTGTCGGTCAAGTTGATCATCGCCGTCTTCGCGCTGATCCCCTACAGGCTGATCGCGGCGCGCTGGAGCCAGCCGGCGCCGGTCCAGCCTTGATCCCCTGGGAACAGCTCGACGCCGCCAGGACACCTGACGGCAAGCAGGAACTGCGGCTGAAACGGCGCGGCACCGAATTCTCCATCATGCTCGGCTCCAACGAGCTGATGAACAGCCGCCTCAGCGGTTCGGAAGAAGCGCTGGCCAGGCTCTCCCTCGACAAGATCGACAAAAGCGACCGCATTCACGTCCTGATCGGTGGTCTCGGCATGGGTTTCACGCTGCGCGCCGCACTTGCCGAGCTTGGCGCTGACAGCCGCGTTACCGTTGCCGAACTGGTGCCAGCGGTGGTCACCTGGGCACGTGGTCCGATGGCAACCATTTTCGACGGCTGCCTCGACGACCCGCGCGTCATCGTGCGCGAGGCCGACGTCGGCCGGCTGATCGATGCCGCCCGCAGCGACTATGACGCCATCCTGCTCGATGTCGACAATGGCCCCGAGGGGCTGACGCAGGAAGGCAATGACGACCTCTATGGCTTCGCCGGGCTCAAGGCCGCCCGCAATGCCCTGCGTCCCGGTGGCGTGCTCGCGGTGTGGTCATCGGGACCGGATCGCGGCTTCACCCGCCGCCTCCAGCAATGCGGCTTCGCCGCCGAGGCGGTCACCGTGCGCGCCCATGGCAAGCGCGGCGCCAAGCACACCATCTGGCTGGCGCTCAAACCGAGCTAACAACAATCACATCGCAACGAACTCGTTTCGGCTGGCTCTACCGCCGGACGATGCATCATGTTTTTCTCCGCTCTCAACAGACCGCCGGAGCAATCATGGTCACCTGTTACCTGCGCTACATCCTCAATCCCGCGCGACTGAAGGAGTTCGAACACTACGGCAGGCTCTGGATTCCGCTTGTCGAAAAATTCGGCGGCAACCACCACGGCTATTTCATGCCCTCGGAAGGCGCGAGCAATGTGGCCCTTGCCTTGTTCACCTTCCCGAGCCTGGCAGCCTACGAAGAATACAGGACAAAGGCCGCATCGGACCCTGAATGCCAGGCCGCCATGCGCTACTACGAGGAAACCCAGTGTTTCCTCAGCTACGAGCGTTCTTTCTTCCGCCCGGTCTTCGACTAACAAAGCTTTCAACTGACAAAGCTTTCGACCGACGAAGCCTTCAACTGACGGAACCAAGCAAAAATGACTGTTGTTTTGAAATCGCTCGGCGAGGCCGAGCGCGAGGCTGTTATTGCCCTCGATGTAGGCGATGATCAGGACGACTTCGTCGCCACCAATGCTGAATCCCTGGAGGAAGCCGACGAGAACCCCGCCTGTGTGCCGCTTGGCGTCTTTTCGGGCGACGAGCCGGTCGTCATTGACGACCTGGTCGGTTTCGCCATGTATGCGCTGGACGGCGACGACGGCAATTGGTGGATCTATCGCCTGATGATCGACAAGCGCTTCCAGAAACGCGGCTTCGGTCGCGCCGCCCTGCGCGCCGTGGTCGAACGCATGTCGGCCATTCCAGGCTGCGACGCCGTCTATCTCGGCGTTTATCCCGAGAACGAGACGGCCGCCAACCTGTACCGTCAGGAAGGGTTTCGCGAGACCGGCCAGATATTGGGCGACGAGGTCGTCATGCGGCTGGAGCTCGCAAGGGCAGACTAGAACATTGTAGCGATGAAGGGGTGTTTCCCGGCAGGAGAACGCCCCTTCCAACATGCTTCCCGCTCTCAATGGAGCCTCGGAACCGGTGCCATCGCTGCGCTCAATCCTCGTGCAGGATGAATTCCAGATAGAGATTGCGCTGCAGGATGGAGTGATTGTCGTCGGAGACAAGCGACACGATCAGCTTGCCGTCGTCCCGCCGCCAGACATCCATGCCTTCCATATTGTCGATCTGGTAGGCCATGTCGGCCTCCAGCAGCACCGATCCGTCGGCGACCTTGCCCTTGGCGATCTCGGCGCCGGCAATGCGCCGCAGCCGCATCTTGACGCCGCTGGCCATCGAGAACGAGCGTTCCAGCAGCAACAGGTCGCCATTGGGCAGAAACGCGCCGTCGGTGATGTCGAACTCGCCTTTGCGGCGAACGGTGAAGATGCCCTTGCCCGGCCCTTCGATGATGGCGGCATAGATGTTGCCGTCCTTGTCGAGGCTCTTTTCAGACACCACCACCAGGGCGCCTTTCAGCGGCCCTTCGGCCGGCGCGCGCGTCACCGTCTCGAAGCCGCGGTTCTGGCGCAGCTCGCGCACCGGCACCAGGAAATCGAGCAGCTTGAACGGCGCCTTCATGCCGGCGGCATCGATCTTGAACTGCGCGATACGATGCTTCCGCTCGAAGCCGACGGTGGCGATGCCGTCCTTGACGTCGAGGCCCTCGGCATCGACATCCCATTTCTTGTCGATCGGCTTGCCGGCCTCGTCGACCATCTGCTGCATGGTGAAGTTGAAGATGGCGAAGGGTCGCCCCTGCGCCATGCGCGCGATCGAACCGAAATACCAGAAGCCGGTGTCGGTGACGCCGATGAAATCGCTGCCCGCGTGGATGAACCGGAAGGCCGACAAGGCACCGAAATCGCGCGAGGAGCCGGTCATCTCCAGCCCGCCGACGAATTCCAGCGGTCCGAACATCCTTTCATCCCGGCCGATATGAAACTCGGTGATCCCCCGCACGCTGATGTCGACCGGCTCGACCGGCTGGCGTTCGGCGGCGAAAGCCGATGTGGAGGTGAGCAGACCGGCCGCTAGAACGCAAAGCCAGCCACGCCACCCCGTCGCCCGCACGCCGTTTGAAAGGCTCACGAAGCGCGCCGGAAACCGCCACGGCGCACGTCGCGCGCGGTCTCCTCGCCAAACAGCGAGGCGAGTTGCTCGGTCATGGCGCCGGCCAGTTCTTCGGCGTCGACGATGGTGACGGCGCGGCGATAATAACGCGTCACGTCATGGCCGATGCCGATGGCGAGCAGCTCGACCGGCGAACGTGTCTCGATCAGATCGATGACGGCGCGCAGATGGCGCTCCAGATAGTTGCCCGGATTGACCGACAGCGTCGAATCGTCGACCGGCGCGCCGTCCGAAATCATCATCAGGATCTTGCGCTGTTCAGGCCGCGCGATCAGGCGCTGATGCGCCCACAACAGCGCTTCACCGTCGATGTTTTCCTTCAATAGGCCCTCACGCATCATCAGGCCGAGATTGCGTCGGGCGCGGCGCCACGGCATGTCGGCGCTCTTGTAGATGATGTGGCGCAGATCGTTGAGGCGGCCGGGGTTCGGCGGCTTGCCGTCCTTCAGCCACTTCTCGCGCGCCTGCCCGCCCTTCCAGGCGCGGGTGGTGAAGCCGAGGATCTCGACCGAAACGCCGCAGCGCTCCAGCGTGCGCGCCAGGATGTCGGCGCAGGTCGCCGCCACCGTGATCGGGCGGCCGCGCATCGAACCGGAATTGTCGAGCACCAGAGACACCACCGTATCGCGGAACTTGGTGTCGCGTTCCTGCTTGAAGGAAAGCGGCTGCATCGGATCGATGACGACGCGCACCAGCCGGGCCGGGTCGAGATACCCTTCCTCGAGATCAAAATCCCAGGAACGGTTCTGCTGCGCCATCAGGCGGCGCTGCAGGCGATTGGCCAGCCGGCCGACCACGCCCGACAGATTGGCGAGCTGCTTGTCGAGGAAGGCGCGCAGCCGGTCGAGCTCTTCTTCGTCGCACAGTTCCTCGGCACCCACCGTCTCGTCGAAGGCGGTCGAGAAGACCTTGTAGTCGACATCCTTGGAGATGGTGGCGAAGGGATTGTCGTTGCGCTTGGCTTCGCCCGGCGTCTCCGCGTCGGCATCGTCCTCGTCGGACAAATCCTGCGAGGTGGCGTCGGTGGCCTCGGCCTCGGCCGATTCCTCGTCGTCGGAGGCGTCGGCATCCTCGGACTGCGACTGGTCGGAGCCGGAATCGTCCTCGCCGCCTTCCTCGCTCTGTTCCTCGCCTTGCGGCTGGTCGTCCTGGTCGTCCTCGGTGTCTTCCGTTTCCTGGTCGTCGCCGAGTTCCTCGGCCATTTCCATGGAAGCCAGCATATCGCGCACGACGCGGGCGAAGGCCTGCTGGTCTTCCAGCTTGCCAGCAAGCCCGTCGAGGTCGGCGCCGGCCTTGTCCTCGACCCAGGGCCGCCACAGGTCGACCATGCGCTCGCCGCTCTTCGGCACGGCGCGGCCGGTCAGCTTCTCGCGTACCATCAGCGCCAGCGCCTCCTCGAGCGGAGCGTCGGCGCGGTCGCGCACATCGGCCAGATTGGCCTTGGCGTATTTGTCCTCCAGCATCGTGCCGATATTATCGGCGACGCCGGCCATCATGCGCGAGCCGATCGCCTCGACGCGAGCCTGCTCGACCGCGTCGAAGATGGAGCGCGCTTGCTTGCCTTCCGGCGCCAGTCGGGTGTGGATACGGCTATCGTGGCAGGCGCGTTTCAGCGCCATGGAATCGCCCAGGCCGCGGGTCACGGCGATGTCGGTCGCCGACGCCTTCTTCGGCAGATCCGGCAGCCGGGCGCGGCTGCCCGCGAGCGCCGGCCGCTCCTTGGCGAAGCCGACCTCCATCTCCTTGTCGCCAGAGATGGCCCGCATGCACACCGTCACGGCGCGCTTGAAGGCATCCGTATCCGAGCCGTTCTTCGGCTTGTTGCGCGTGTTGTCGCCGGGGCCGGCCATGGAATTTCCCGTTTAGCCAAGCACCACATTGGCAGCGCTTTCCGGCAGATCCTCGCCGAAGGCGCGCTGATAGAACTCGGCCACCACCGAACGTTCCAGCTCGTCGCACTTGTTGAGGAAGGTCAACCGGAACGCCATGCCGACATTGCCGAAGATTTCGGCGTTTTCGGCCCAGGTGATCACCGTGCGCGGGCTCATGACAGTCGACAGATCGCCGTTGATGAAGGCGGAGCGCGTCATGTCGGCGACGCGCACCATCTTGTTGACGATGTCCTTGCCCTTCTCGTTCTTGTAGTGCTTGGCCTTGGCCAGAACGATCGCCACCTCGTTGTCGTGCGGCAGATAGTTCAGCGTCGTCACGATCGACCAGCGGTCCATCTGCGCCTGGTTGATCTGCTGGGTGCCGTGATAGAGGCCGGTGGTGTCGCCGAGGCCGACCGTGTTGGCGGTGGCGAACAGGCGGAAGGCCGGATGCGGGCGGATGACGCGGCTCTGGTCGAGCAGGGTCAAGCGACCCGACGATTCCAGCACGCGCTGGATGACGAACATCACGTCCGGGCGGCCGGCATCGTATTCGTCGAAGCAGAGCGCGACATTGTGCTGGTAGGCCCAGGGCAGGATGCCGTCGCGGAATTCGGTGACCTGCATGCCTTCCTTGACGACGATGGCGTCCTTGCCGACGAGGTCGATACGGCTGACATGGCTGTCGAGGTTGACGCGCACGCAGGGCCAGTTGAGCCGGGCCGCGACCTGCTCGATATGGGTCGACTTGCCGGTGCCGTGATAGCCCGACACCATGACGCGGCGGTTGTAGGCAAAGCCCGCCAGGATCGCCATGGTGGTGTGCTGGTCGAACAGATAGTCGGGATCGATGTCCGGCACATGTTCGGTGGCCACCGAATAGGCCGGCACGACCATCTTGGACTCGAAGCCGAATTTTTCCTTCACCGACACAGTCGTGTCCGGCAGATTGGCGATATCGCGATCGACCTTGTTCATGCGTCTCAACGTCTCCACGGGCGAAGCGACGCGCTTCGCCGGCAACCCAAATTGTTCGGGGCGGTCATAAAACCTTTTCCAACCCGATGATAGTTGGAAAAAGGCACGACCTCAGCTCAGCTTGAGCTCAACACAGGCCCGCCTGCTTGAGCACGCGATAGGCTTGCAGCACATCGCGGAACCGGTCTTCCGAACCTCTGTCGCCACCATTCGCGTCGGGATGGTGGCGCTTCACCAATTCCTTATAACGCGCCTTGATGTCTTGGCCAGTCGCCTTTGCGTCAAGACCAAGCGTTTCCAGCGCCTTGGCCTCAAGCGGCTTGGCCTTGCGCTCGCGCGGGGCGCCGCGGTCGCGCGGCTCGTTGAACAGGTTGAAGGGGTCGCGCATGCGGTTGTGGTAGCCGGCGCGGCCCGAGCGCTGCTTTGCGAAATCCGGCGCGGTGTGCGTCCCGCCATTCGTGCCGATGGTCCAGGTGGGCCGATGACCGGTCATCGCCTCCTTCTGGAAACGTGCGATCTCGGAATCGGAGACACCAGAGAAGTAATTGAAACCCTTGTTGTATTCGCGCACATGCTCGAAGCAGAACTTGAAATACTGCCCCTCGGCCATGCGCCCCACCGGCGCGCGATGCGTGCCGGGCTCCTTGCAGCCGTCCCACTGGCACAGCGGCGCGCGCGACTTCAGCTCCGCGTCCTTTTCCGGACGAATGCGGAGTTTCTCGAAATATTTTGGATAGGGCTTCATCTGACCCCATTTATGGGCTGTTCGCCCGGCGATACAAGAATTGACATTTCAGCGATGATCGCCCTAACCGCTGAATCGCGGCTTAAACGAGACGTTGACGGCCAGCGCCGCGACAAAAATAGTGGCGATGACGCCTATGTGGTGAAGGAGAATGGCAATGTCCATGCAGACGGCGATGGAAAAGAAGCTGAGCGATGCTTTTGCGCCCGAACGATTGGCCGTCGTCAACGAAAGCCACCTCCATGCCGGCCACCATCATGTCGAATCCGGCCATCACGCCACCTTCGACGGCACCGGCGAGACGCATTTCCGCATCCGCATCGTCTCTCCGGCCTTTGCCGGCATGAGCCGCATCGACCGTCACCGCGCCGTCAACCTGGCTCTCGCCGACGAATTGAAGGCCGGCCTGCACGCCTTGGCGATCGAACCCGCCGCCCCCGGCGAAAAGACGCGCTGGTAGGCACCCGCTTTGAAACACTTCCTCCGGCCAGACGGCTAGACGATCTGAACAGCGTCGGAGAGAAACGCCTAAGAAGCCGCCGGTGACCGCTTTCACGCGCGGACGGAAACTCCCAGATGGGGTCGGGGACATGGACACACCTCTTTCCAGACGGTTGGCCGCCGAAGCGCTCGGATCGGCCTTCCTGCTCGCCACCGTCGTGGGGTCGAGCATCATGGGGGCGAAGCTGGCGGAGGCGTCAGCCGCACTCGCGCTGCTTGTCACCTCGATGTCGACCGGGGCCATGCTGGTCGTTTTGATCTGGACCTTCGGTCCGGTTTCGGGCGCGCATCTCAATCCCGTCGTCAGCCTGGCCTTCGCCGCCGACGGTGAGCTCAAATGGCGTGACTTTGTCCCCTATGTAGCCGCACAGCTCGCCGGCTTCCTGGCCGGCACCTGGGCCGCACACGCCATGTTCGAACTGCCACTGTTGCAATTGTCCGCGACAGCCCGCAGCGGGCCCGGGCTCTGGTTCGCCGAAGGCATCGCCACTTTCGGGCTGATCCTCGTCATCACCGGCTGCACGGCCAGGCGACCAACGGTGGTGCCGGCCGCCGTCGGCCTCTACATCGGCGCCGCCTACTGGTTCACCGCCTCGACATCCTTCGCCAACCCGGCGATGACCATCATCCGCGCCTTCACCGGAACGGCGGCCGGCATTATGCCCCAGCATGTCCCTGGATATGTCATCGCCCAGTTCGCCGGCGCGGCGATAGCGATCGCGGCGGGCCGTTTCTTCTGGCCGAAGCCGGTTACGGCTTCGCTGCGGGCTGCGGTGGACCCTCGACAGACGCCGGCCTGATCCGCAGACGGGCGATGCGGTTCTTGTCGCGCTTCATCACCACGAAGCGCTTGCCGTGGAACGTGAACGCCTGCTTTTCTTCCGGTATCGACTGCGCCTCGTGAATGACGAGGCCGGCGATGGTCGTCGCTTCCTCGTCCGGCAAGGCCCAGCCGAGTGCGCGGTTGAGATCGCGGATCGGCACCGTGCCTTCCACCACGACAGAGCCGTCGGCCTCCTGCTTCACGCCCTGCATCTCGACGTCGTGCTCGTCGGCGATATCGCCGACGATCTCCTCGATGATGTCTTCCAGCGTCACCAGGCCCTCCACCTCGCCATATTCGTCGACGACGATGGCGATGTGGGCCTTGCGGCGCAGGAAAGCGTTGAGCTGATCGTCGAGGCTGGTCGTGTCGGGCACGAACCACGGCTTCGCGGCGATCTTCAGGATGTCGATGCAGGAAAAGTCGTGATCGGCCTCGTTGAGCGCGCGCAGCAGGTCCTTGGCGTGCAGGATGCCGACGATGTTGTCGAGCGAACCCTTCCACAGCGGCAGCCGCGTATGCGGGCTTTGCAACACCTCGCGCACGATCATATCGGGCGCATTGTCGGCGTTGATCGAACGCATGTTGGTGCGGTGGACCATGACGTCGGAGACTTCCAGCTCGCTCAGCGCCAATAACGCCTCGACCCGGCTGCGGTCGTCCTTCATGGCCTGGGTTTCGCTGCGCAGCCGCTGGATGATGGCGCGCGTCTCCTGCTGCGACAGACGCCGGCGCTTGCGGTTGGCAAGCTCCAGGTCGAACATCGCCAGCAACGGCTTGCGCAGCACGATGGCGAAGAGGATCGCGGCGCACAACAGGCTAGCGACGATCCAGCCGGCGTTCATCCCGCGAGTGCCTCTTTCAGGAAGGCCAGCACCTCGGAAGCCGGCACGTCCTTGGCAATGAAGGACTGGCCGATGCCGCGCGTCAGGATGAAGGTCAGCGCGCCGCGCGACACCTTCTTGTCCTGGGTGATGTAGTCGAACAGCTTTTCGGCGCCCGGCAGGTCGCCCGGAATATCGGCGAGGCGCCACGGCAGGCCGACGGCCCGCAAATGCGTCTCGACTCGGGCGGCATCGTCTGGGCTGGCGAGGTTCAGCCGGGCGGAGAAGCGGTGCGCCAGCGCCATGCCGATCGCCACGCCCTCGCCATGCACCAGCCTTTCGCTGTCATAGGCGGTCGCCGCCTCCAGCGCATGGCCGAATGTGTGGCCGAGATTGAGCAGCGCCCTGTCGCCGGTCTCGAATTCGTCGCGCGCCACCACGTCGGCCTTGGCGCGGCAGGCTTCGGCGATCGCCTCGATGCGGGCATCGCCGCCGGCGAACACGTCCTGCCAGTTCTTTTCCAGCCAGGCGAAGAAATGCGGCCGGTCGATCAACCCGTATTTGGCAAGCTCGGCATAGCCGGCGCGGAATTCGCGGATCGGCAGCGTGTCCAATACGCCGCTGTCGGCCAGCACCAGCTTCGGCTGATGGAAGACGCCGATCAGGTTCTTGCCGCGCGCGCTGTTGATACCGGTCTTGCCGCCGACCGAGGAATCGACCTGTGCCAGGAGCGACGTCGGCACCTGCACGAAATCCATGCCGCGCCGCACGATGCCCGAGGCGAAACCGGCCAGATCGCCGATGACGCCACCGCCCAGCGCCACCACCGCGTCGCGGCGCTCCAGCTTGGCGGCGAGGATCGCGTCGACCACATCCTGAAGATGGCTGAAACTCTTGGTCTTCTCGCCGGCCGGCAGGGTAACGACAGCCGCCACCGCCACACCGCCGCGCTCCAGCCCGTCCCTCAGCGTTTCGAGATGATGTGCCGCAACATTCTCGTCGGTGACGATGGCAACGCGTGTGCCCGGCAACCTGGCCGACAGCGTCTCGCCGGCCCGTGCGATCAGGCCCGGCCCGATCAGGATGTCATAGGCGCGGTCGCCAAGCCCCACCTCGACGGTAACGGTCTTGTCGTTCATGCGTGCTCCCCGCCGGCAGGCATGGTCGCCTGGATGCCGAAATGATTGTAGAGCGCCGCAATCACCTCGGCCGCGATCACTTCCTTGCGCTCGTCGCGGGTCGGCACGGTCACGTCGGCACCCGCATAGACGGGATAGCGGTCGTCCATCAGCTTTTGCAGCGTGGCGCGCGGGTCCGGCGTCTTCAGGAGCGGCCGGTTCTGTTTCTTGGATACCCTGTCCATCAGGAGATCGAGATCGGCCTTCAGCCACACCGAGACGCCGTGTGCGGCGATCGCCTCGCGGGTCTGCGCGTTCATGAAGGCACCGCCGCCGGTCGACAGCACCTGCGGGCCATGTTCCAGCAGTCTCAGGATGACGCGCTGTTCGAGCGCGCGGAACTCGGTCTCACCATACCGTTCGAACAGGTCGGGAACGGTCATGCGCGACACATCCTCGATCTCCTGGTCGCTGTCGATGAAGGACAGGCCGAGCGCGGAAGCCGCCTTGCGGCCGATCGCCGTCTTGCCCGCCCCCATCAATCCGACAAAGACGATGGAGCGGTGGCCGAGCTGTTCGATCAGCGGCGCGTGGTTCTCGTCCTGCGAAGGGGTTGTTTGCGCATTCATTGCCGGCGTATCGACATCAAAAGCCCCCTTGCGTCAAGCGCAGCGCCCGCCCGCGGCGCGCATGCGCGCCCTTGAAATGGCGGAATCGCCGTCCCATAACGGCACGGTCCCGGCAACCCCGACGAATCAAGGCGCCCACCAGACCCATGCCGACCCTGTTCCGCTTCGTCGTGACCCTGGCGATCCTGGCCGGCCTCGCTTATGGCGCCATGTTCGCGCTGGTGATGTTCGTGTCGCCGAAACAGGCCGAGCTTTCCGTGCGCATCCCGCCTGAAAAACTCAATCCGAAGAAGAACTAGGCCTGGAAGCCCAAGCGCGATGAGCAGCGCCGCCCGCATCGAAGCCTTCCTCGAAATGATGAGCGCGGAGCGGGGTGCTGCCGAAAACACGCTGGCGAGCTATCGCCGCGACCTTGAGGACGCCGCCGCCACCATCAAGGGCGACCTCGCCAACGCGGCGCCCGCCGACATCCGCACCTATCTAGACGGCATCGCCGCGCAGGGCTTCGCGCCAACCTCGCAGGCGCGCAAGCTTTCGGCGCTCCGGCAGTTCTTCAAGTTCCTCTATGCCGAGGGCCTGCGCCAGGATGACCCGACCGGCACGCTGGACAGCCCGAAAAAGGGCCGCCCCTTGCCCAAGACCATGGGCGAGGCCGAGGCCGGTCGCCTGCTCGACCGTGCCGCGACAGAGGCGGTCGAACCGCCGCCGGGCGGCGACCAGCTTGCCGCGTTGCGGCTGCATGCGCTGGTCGAGGTGCTTTACGCCACCGGCCTGCGCGTTTCCGAGCTGGTCGGCCTGCCGGTGACGGTGGCGCAGCGCGACGACCGTTTTTTCATGGTGCGCGGCAAAGGCAACAAGGAGCGCATGGTGCCCCTGTCCGCCAAGGCGCGCATCGCCATGAAAACCTGGCTTGCCGCGCGGGCCAAGCTGCCAGCCTATGCCGAAAGCCCGTTCCTGTTCCCTTCAGCCTCCGACAGCGGCCACCTGCCGCGCCAGGTTTTCGCGCGCGAACTGAAGGGGCTGGCCGCGCGGGCCGGCATTGCCGCCACGAAGATATCGCCGCACGTGCTGCGCCACGCCTTTGCCAGCCACCTTTTGCAGAACGGCGCCGACCTGCGCGCCGTGCAGCAATTGCTCGGCCACGCCGACATCTCCACCACGCAAATTTACACCCATGTGCTGGAGGAAAGGCTGGTCAGACTGGTGAACGATCACCATCCGCTTGCCGACTAGGCCCGGTGTCGCTATGTGAGGGCGACGTTTCCATAGCTCGGAACTGCCGTCACGGCTTCCCGTCCTTCTGTTTTCCGGCGCAGCGGTCCGCTCACGAATGTACAATTATCTCGATTTCGAAAAACCGGTTCAGGATCTTGAGGGCAAGATCCTCGAACTCAAGAAACTCGCCGAGAACGGCGAAGCGGTCGACGTCGCCGACGAGATCGCCCGGCTCGAGAAGCGCTCGCGCGATGCGCTGCGCGACGCCTACAAGGCCTTGACCCCCTGGCAGAAGGTGCAGGTGGCCCGTCATCCTGATCGTCCGCACTGCCTGAACTACATCGACGGCCTGTTCACCGACTTCACGCCGCTAGCCGGCGACCGCGCCTTTGGCGAGGATCAGGCCATGATCGGCGGCTTCGCCCGTTTCCGCGGGGAATCGGTCGCTATCCTCGGCCAGGAAAAGGGTTCCGACACCGCGAGCCGCCTCAAGCACAATTTCGGTTCCGTGCGGCCCGAGGGCTACCGCAAGGCGGTGCGCCTGATGGAACTTGCCGACCGTTTCAAGGTGCCGCTGGTCACGCTCGTCGACACCGCCGGCGCCTTCCCCGGCGTCGATGCCGAGGAACGCGGCCAGGCCGAGGCCATCGCCCGCTCGATCTCGGCGGGTCTGGGGCTCAAGGTGCCGTCGATCTCGATCGTCATCGGCGAAGGCGGCTCCGGTGGCGCCATCGCCATCGCCACCGCCAACCGCGTCTATATGCTGGAACACGCCATCTATTCGGTGATCTCGCCCGAGGGCGCCGCCTCCATCCTGTGGCGCGACACCACGCGCTCTCGCGACGCGGCGACCAACATGAAGATCACCGCGCAGGACCTGCTCGAGCTCAAGATCATCGACGCCATCGTCCCCGAACCGCTCGGCGGCGCCCATCGCGAGCCGGAAAAGGTGATTGCCGCGACCGGCGACCTCATCGCCAAGACGATGAAGGAGTTTGCCGGCTCCAACGCCGATTTCCGCGAGCAGCGCCGCGAGAAATATCTCGCGATGGGCCGCACCCTCTAGCTCCGCCTGGGGTCGACGACAGGCCGTTGCCGCCCCGGAGGCGGCAAATGTGACGGGATCGCCGGATTTTCGCCACAAAATTGCCGCCGCCCTGGGTTCTGTGACAATGTCGCGAAGACGGTGCGGACCGCTTGCGGTAAGGAATTTTCAAGGTTAACGGGCTTAAGGTCCGCCGATGTTCGATATAGCGCTCGGGCACTGAAGCCTATGGCGCATAAACGGAAGACGACAGCGCATCCATGTTCGCGAAACTCGCACGCACCGGTTTCCTGATCGCCGTTCTCGGCGTCGCCGGCTGTAACCAGAAATCGATGACCGACTTCGTCCCGGAAGGCGCCAACAAGCAGCTGCCGGAAAAGGTCCTGGCCGAGATGCGCGCCAAGGGCATGAACCGCAATGCCCCGATCGTCGGCCGCATCTTCAAGGAAGAGAACGTCGTCGAGGTCTGGAAGCAGAAGACCAATGGCCGCTACGAGGTGATCGCCACCTATCCGATCTGCCGCTATTCCGGAAAGCTCGGTCCGAAATACACCGAGGGCGACCGCCAGGCGCCGGAAGGTTTCTACACGGTGCGCCCCGGGCAGATGAACCCGAAGTCGGGATACCACCTGTCGTTCAACATCGGCTACCCCAACGCCTATGACCGCGCCAACGGCCGCACCGGCTCGAACCTGATGGTGCACGGCGCCTGCTCGTCGTCGGGCTGCTATTCGATGAACGACCCGCAGATCGAGGAAATCTACGCCTTCGCGCGCGACGCCTTCAAGGGCGGCCAGACCGAGTTCCAGATCCAGGCCTTCCCCTTCCGCATGACCGCCGCCAACATGGCGCGCTACCGCAACGACCCGAACTACGACTTCTGGAAGATGCTGAAGGTCGGTTACGACAATTTCGAGATCACCAAGGTGCCGCCGAAGGTCGACGTCTGCGAGAAGCGCTACGTTTTCAATCAGGTCGCGCCCGACGGGCAGAGCTTCAACCCGACCGGCGCCTGCCCGATGAGCACCACGCCGGACCCGCTGAAGGTGGCCTACGGCGCCTATCAGAAGACCTATGACGCCGCCTTCGCCAGCGCCATCAACACGTCCACGCCGGCGCCCAAGGCTTCCATCGCCGGCGTCAAGGAAGCCAGCGTCGTCTCCGACTGGTCGAAGCGCCGCGCCCGCGGCGAACGTGTCACCATCGAGCCGCCGTCGATGAACCATGACGGAACGGTCACCGAAAACACCGAACGGATGGGCCGCATCGATTCGCCGCTTGGCCGCAAGATGGCGGCGCTCGACGCCGAGAAGGCCGCCAAGAAGCGGGCCGAGGAACAGAAACTGGCGATGATTGCCGCTGCCAAGGCCGAGAAGGAACGCGCCAAGGCCGAGGCTCTGGCCGCCAAGGAAGCCGCCAAGAACAAGGCTGCTCAGCCGGTCGAGACCACCGCGACCGTGGCGGCGGACGCCACCGCTCCGGCCACCGACGCGCAGACCGCCGACAATGGCGACGGCAGCCGCCTGTCGCAGATCAAGAAGAAGCTCTTCGGCATGTTCGGCGGCTGACCGCCGGACACCGCCACCATCGTTCCCGCCGAGCCCGCACCGTGACCAAGGCACCCGCCGTCTATGATCTGAAGGGGCTGAACTGCCCGCTGCCGGTGCTGAAGGCGCGCAAGCGCCTGGCCGGCATGAAACCCGGCGGCCAGCTTTGGCTGGAAACCACCGACCCGCTCGCCGTCATCGACATTCCGGCCTTCTGCGCCGACAGCGGCCACCGGCTGGTCGAGACCGCCGCCATGACAGGCGGCCACCGTTTTTTGGTGGAACGCGGCGCCTAGAGCGCCGCGCGTCCTTTTGGACGCGCAAAGGACGCTCTAGTTTTGATTGGGAGCACCGCAAGTTAGAGGCGCCCTCTACCGCCCGGCGATGGCCAGCGGGTTGTTCTCGAGTGCTGCGCGGTCGGGCGTATCGATGGCCGGACGATCGGTGAGCGCCGAAAACAGCCGCCGCACATAATCTTCCGGCATATCGAGCGTGATCAGCACCAGCCGGGTGCCGCGTTGCGCGTCCGGCCAGGCCGGCAGGCGCACCGGCGGATGCAGCAGCTTCTGCACCCCATGCACCACCAGCGGGCGCGTGGGGTCTTCCTTCAGCTCGATGACCCCCTTCATGCGCAAGAGCTTGTCGCCATGGGTCGAGCGCAACAGGTCGAAGAACATGTCGATCGCCGAGAAGGCGACCGGCCCGTCATGTACCAGCGAAAAGGTTTTCACGCGCGCATCGTGGCGGTGTGCGTGACCATGCCCGTCATGATCATGATCATGATCGTGGTGATGGTCGTGATCATGATCGTGATGGTGGTGTTCCTCGTCGGCCGCCTCGCCCAGCCAGCGCCGCACGTCGGCGCTTTTGGTGGCCGGGTTGTAGAGTCCGCTGTCGAGCAGCGCCGTGGCATTCGCCTCGCCGGCATCCAAAAGCCGCGCACCGGGATTGATCGCCTTCAGCCGCGCGGTCAGCGACGCGACCTGTCCGGCTGCCGCGAGATCGGTCTTGCTGAGCACCAAACGATCTGCCATCGCAACCTGCTTCACCGCCTCGACATGGCTGTCGAGCGTCGCTTCCGCATTGACCGCATCGACCAGCGTGACCACGCCGTCGAGGCGGAAGGCCTGCACCAGCGCCGGGTGCGCCATGATCGACTGCAGCACCGGGGCCGGGTCGGCCAGGCCGGTGGTTTCGATGACCACCCGCGCCAGGGTGGCGATGCGGCCGGTCTGCAACCGGTCGACGAGATCGGCCAGTGTGTCGACCAGTTCGCCGCGCACCGTGCAGCACAGGCAACCGTCGGAAAGCTGGATGATGCCATCCGAGGCCTGTTCGACCAGAAGATGGTCGATCGCCACGTCGCCATATTCGTTGATGATGACGGCGGTGTCGGTCAGCGCCGGATCTTTCAGGAGCCGGTTGAGCAGCGTCGTCTTGCCGGCGCCGAGGAAGCCGGTCAGCACGGTGACCGGAATGGGGAAGACGGCAGCCATCGTGCAGATACCCCTGTCGTCAGTTGGCCGATTTCGCCGGCTGGTCGCCCTGCACCGCCAATGGCATCACCATGACCGGCTCCGGCCGGTCCGGCCGCCAAGCCGGCACCGGCACATTGGCCGGCTTGCCGCCGGTGGCCGTATCGGCAACCTCGACGCGTCCCTGCATGGCCTTCGGCACCGGGCCGGTGGCGCCGCCCAGGCCGACCGTCACCAACTTCGGATTGACGATTTTCTCGCGCCAGGGCGATTTCGGCGCACTGACCGGCGCGGGTGCCGCTTCTTCCGACTGCGCTTCCTTCGGCTGCTTCTTGCAGACTTCTTCCTGCATGTCGGTCGGGGTCAGCGTATCGCCATAGGGTTTCAGGCCGGCAAGGCTAGTCGCGCTTGCGGCCGGCATGTCGAAGCCCTGGTTGAGTAGCGCGGCAGCAGCATCAGCGCGCGCGATGGCCGACTTTTCGCCCAGCACCACGGCCACAAGCGTGCGGCCATTGCGGGTGGCCGTGCCGATCATGTTGAAGCCGGCCGGGCAGACGAAGCCCGTCTTCATGCCGTCGGCGCCGGGATAACGGCCCACCAGCAGATTGTAGTTGGGGATCTTCTTCTTGCCAAAGGCCAGGCCTTCGATGGAAAACCAGCCCGTGTATTGCGGAAAATCGCGACGCAGCGCCGTCACCAGCAGGCTCATGTCGCGCGCCGTGGTGTACTGGTCGGGCTCGAACAGGCCGTTGGGGTTGACGAAATGCGTCCCGGTCATGCCAAGCCGCGCCGCTTCCGCGTTCATGCGCTCGGCGAAGGCTTCCTGCGAGCCGCCGACATTCTCGCCGATCGCCATGGCGACGTCGTTGGCCGACTTGGTGACCATGATCTTGATGGCGCTGTCCAGCCTGAGCACCGAACCGGGCTTCAGGCCCATCTTGCTCGGCGGCTGCTTGACCGCCAGCTTGCTCATGCGGATGGGCGAATTCAGCGCCACCTCGCCAGCCGCAACCGCCCTGAAGGCGACATAGGCGGTCATCAGCTTGGTCAGCGAGGCCGGATACCAGCGCTTGAAGGCGTCCTGATGCTCAAGCACGCGACCATTGTCGAGATCGAACAAAACGACCGGATTGGCCGCGGCCGGTTGGGCGGCGAACATCGGCAAGGCGGCCGCGCCGGCCACAAGAAATTTCAGCAAATACCCTGGCCTCATCATCAATTCCGAAATCGCTCTTGCCGCAGTCACCCTGGCCTCCGTAAGATTTGTCCCACGGGATCGCCAATCTCGCCACCCGCCCTCTTGCGCATGGTGACGTTGCGCTATTTAGCCTATGTGACGGGAGCAAGGCAAAGCGTTGGCTGATCACAATTGAGACCAAGCCGGCCAAGCCGACCAACAGCGAGTTTGTGACCTATGCCCATTTTGAACCGCGCCGCCGAACTGCAGGAAGAGATCGCCGGCTGGCGACGTCACATCCACCAGCGGCCGGAGCTGAATTTCGATGTGTTCGAGACCGCCGCCTTCGTCACTGAAAAGCTGAAGGAATTCGGCTGCGACGAGGTGGTGACCGGCATCGGCAAGACCGGCGTGGTCGGCGTCATCCGCGGCGCGAAGGGCAACGGCTCGACGGTCGGCCTGCGCGCCGACATGGACGCGCTGCCCATCACCGAGATCACCGGCAAGCCCTACGCCTCGCAAACGCAGGGCAAGATGCACGCCTGCGGCCATGACGGCCATACCGCCATGCTGTTGGGCGCGGCGAAATATCTCGCCGAGACGCGCAATTTCGCCGGCTCCGTCGCCGTCATCTTCCAGCCGGCCGAGGAAGGCGGCGGCGGCGGCAACGAGATGGTCAAGGAAGGCATGATGGACCGCTTCGGCATCGCCCGGGTGTTCGGCATGCATAACATGCCAGGCCTTCCCGTCGGCCAGTTCGCCATCCGTCCGGGTCCGATCATGGCGGCGACCGCCGAGTTCACCATCACCGTCAAGGGTCGCGGTGGCCATGCCGCGATGCCGCACGGCACCATCGACCCCGTCGTCATCGCCAGCCAGCTGGTCGGCGCGCTGCAGACCATTGCCTCGCGCAGCACCGACCCGGTCGAATCGGTCGTCGTTTCGGTCACCAAATTCCATGCCGGCGACGCCTATAACGTTATTCCCGAGACCGCCGAGATCGCCGGTACCATCCGCTCGCTGAAGACGGAGGTGGCCAGGAAAGCCGAGGAACGCATGCGCCAGATCAGCGCCGGCCTCGCCGCCGCCCATGGCGCGGTCATCGAGGTCGACTACGAGGCGAATTATCCCGTCACCTTCAACCATCCTGAGGAAGCCGTCTTCTCCGGCGATGTCGCGGCCAAGGTCGCCGGCGACGCCAAGGTGCTGCGCGCGATCCCGCCGGTGATGGGCGGCGAGGATTTTTCCTACATGCTCGAGGCCCGTCCCGGCGCCTTCATCTTCATCGGCAATGGCGACAGCGCCGGCCTGCACCACCCGGCCTACGACTTCAATGACGAAGTCATCCCACATGGCGTCAGCTATTGGGTGAAACTAGCCGAGACGGCACTCGCCGCCTGAGCTTGGCGCCGTTCTTCACCCCAAGAAATGGCGGAGAGGGGCAGACAACACGGCGATTGTCTCGCCGTCATCGATGGTGCCGCAACTCCCAGCGTTGCAGCATCTCTTCCCCTGCTTCAAGGCGGCACGGGCGTTCCCTTCGCTCGGCCCTTGGCGAAGCGGCCTGAAACGGCTATGTGTTCGCCCGCGTGGTCCCGTAGCTCAGTAGGATAGAGCGGCAGATTCCTAATCTGTAGGTCACAGGTTCGATTCCTGTCGGGATCACCAATCAGGTGCCTCCCACCCGTCATTTCCCGGTTTCGCGCCGGGCTTGCCACGATCATCGCCTTGCGTGAATATGACGGCGTTCAACCTGCGGCTGCGCATGGTTTCCGGCCATGTCGCGCGGGCGTCGATCGAGCTCGGGAGACTTCCTAATGGCAGATGAAAGACAAGAACGCATCCGGCAACGAGCCCATGCGATCTGGGAACGCGAAGGCAGGCCGCACGGCGCCGACGAGCGGCATTGGCATCAGGCCGCGGGTGAAATCGAGGCGGAAGACAAGAAGCCCGGGAAGCGCGCCGCCAGCGCGAAACCCGCCAAGGCGGCTGCCGCGAAACCGGCGAAGGCTCCTGCCAAGGCCACAGCGGCCAAGGCTGCAAAGGCGCCCGCCGCGCTTGCGAAGGCTGCCCCAGCCAAGGTGGCAAAGGCGCCGGCGGCAGCGGTCAAGGCCGCCAAGCCGGCACCCAAGAAGGCCGCTAAGCCGAAGGTTCCCGCCAAGGCCGGATAATCTCCGCAACGCTGCATCCGTTCGCCTTCGACGCACTTTGGAGGCCGGCGGCCTTTGGCGGTCGGCTGGCTTCGGCATGGGCGCGCCGCGCGGTCGCACGCGCCCGGGATGGCGGGCGCGGAAGGCGCGTCATGTCGGCCTTTTCCCGTCGCCGTTCCAACAAAAATCCACGCGCGCCGGATGGCGATTAAGTGCCGGGAAAGACGGGAAAAATTCCCGTCGGCCGCCATTCACATTTCACGTGACTTGAATTCGAAATCTCACAACTCATTGCATTTCAATGTAAAATATGCTTTTATTGAATGAATATTCAATAAGAAAGCTCTCTCCATGAACCCGCATATCCGCGACGTAGCCGTCCCCAATGACTGGGATCGCAAGGGCCTGCCCGGCTGGAGCTATCACTCGGATGCGTTTCTGGAACTGGAAAAGCAGCATCTGTTCCGCACCCACTGGCAGATCGCCGGCCATGTCTCCGACATGCCAAACCCCGGCGACTATCTGACCATGGATGTCATCGGCGAGCGCGCGCTCATCGTGCGCGGCAAGGACGGCGTCGTGCGCGGTTTCCACAATCTGTGCCGGCATCGCGGCAGCCGCGTGGTGGCCGACAGCCAGGGCCATTGCGCCAACGCGCTGGTCTGCCCTTTCCATGGCTGGGTCTACAATCTCGACGGCACCCTGCGCGGCGCCGCCCGCCCGCGCTCCTTCCCCGAACTCGACAAGACCGAGTTCGGGCTGAGGCCGCTCGACCTCGAAATCTGGATGGGTTTTATCTTCATCCGCTTCCGCGACGGTGGACCGCAGCCTTCGGTGGCGGAACTCTTGAAGCCGATCGAGGCCGAGATCGCGCCCTATTGTGCTGCCGACATGGTGCCGTCCTGGGGCATCTGGACCCAGAAAAGCCCGGTCAACTGGAAGTCGGTACGCGACGTCGACAATGAAGGCTATCACGTCGCCATGGCGCATCCGGCGCTGCAGGACCTCTACGGCTCGACCTACTACGACGAACCCTTCGTCAATGGCGTCTCGCGCTCCTTCGCCACCTACAATCCGCATGCCGGCCGCCGCTGGAGCGTGAAGAACTACGTCGCCATCGCACCCGAGCCGGCGCATCTGCCCGACATGCTGAAGAAGGCCTGGATCTATTACGGCATCTTCCCCAATGCGGTGATCGCGGTGACGCCGGAATCCGTGCAGTTCTACCAGGAGTTCCCGCTCTCGACCGGCGAGACCCTGCTGCGCGGCGCCATCTACCGCCACGCCGAGGAAAGCCGCGAACAGGCGGCGGCGCGTTATCTCGCCTTCCGCATCGACCGCGACACCATGGCCGAGGACGTGCAGCTTTCCGTCTGGTCGAACGAATCCATGCAGTCGGAAGCCTTCGCCGGCTTCTACCTGTCCGACCTCGAATATGGCGTGCGCACCCATCACGACCATATGCGGGCGCGCCTGCCGGTGCTGTCCCTGAAAATCCAGCCGGACGAGAAGGACATGGCAGCCCTCAACGACGCGCTGCTCAGCCAGGCATAGCCGCCCGGCCGTGCCATCTTCCAGTGCCGCGGCCTGTCGTCGATAAGCGTCCCTTGGGCGAAAAAGGTCACGCCGCATGTCACAAAACGCGGCAGCCGGTCGTCATGTCTGTACGATTGCGACAGGAGACGACTATGGCACAAAGGCCGAACCCCTTTACCGCCAACCCCGCGGCTATGAAGCCCTGGATCGAGATTGGCAAAACCATCCAGGATGACGAGCTGGAACCCTTGCTGAAGGAACTGGTGATGACGCGGGCGGCACAGATCAATGGCTGCACCTTCTGCATCCACCATCACGTTGAAGACGCGCGCAAACAGGGTGAATCGGAGGACCGCCTTCATCTTCTGAGTGCCTGGCGCGAATCCACGCTCTATTCCGCCCGCGAGCGGGCAGCGCTGGAATGGACCGAAGCCCTGACACTTGTGTCCCAGACCCATGCGCCGAACGACGCCTACAAAACCCTGCAAGCACAGTTCAACGAGGCCGAGCAGGTGAAACTGTCGCTGCTGATTGCGTTGACCAACGCGTGGAACCGCATCAACATCGGCTTCCGCCGCGTTCACCCGGCCGAAGCGAAAAAGGCTGCCTGACGATACCGGCATGGACAAGGACGCCACCGCCATCTTCGATCCGCTGCGGCCGGTTCTCTTTCGTGTCGCCTACCGCATGTTGGGTTCCGTCGCCGATGCCGAAGACGCCGTCCAGGATGCATTCGTGCGCTGGCTGGGCACCGAACGCCGGGAAGTTAACGAACCTGAGGCCTTCCTGCGTCGGGTCGTCATGCGTCTGTGCCTGGACCGGCTCAAGGCCATCCGGCGCCGGCGCGAGACCTATGTCGGTCCCTGGCTGCCGGAACCGGTGGTGGAGGAGGTCGACCAGGAGGTCGACACCGTCACCTTGCCGCTTTTGATGGCGTTGGAGCGGCTGTCGCCGCTCGAGCGTGCAGCCTTCCTGCTGCACGATGTGTTCGGCCTCGGCTATGAGGAGGTCGCGGCGACGATCGGCCGCGAGCCCACGGCTTGTCGCCAGCTGGCGCGCCGGGCGCGCATCCATGTTCGCGCCGACCGCCCGCGCTACCTCGTGCCGAAGCAACATGGCTTCGAGATCGCGCGAGCTTTCCTCGCCGCATCCCGAGATGGCGAAATGGAGAGGCTGCGCACCTTGCTCGCGGCGGATGTGACGCTATACGCCGATGGCGGCGGCAAGGCGCCGGCCGGCAAGAAACCGCTCACCGGCCTCGACAACGTCCTGCATTTCTTCGCGCGGTTCGCGCCTGTTTTTGCCGAGGAACCGTCGCGCCTGCTTCGTTATGGTGTGATCAACGGCCTACCGGGCTTCGTCACCATCGAGCGCGGCAACATCCTCCAGACCACTGCACTGGAAATCGACGACGGCTGCATCCACGCGATCTACGTCGTCAGGAACCCTGATAAGCTCAGGCATGTGGGCACGACGGTGCACTGAGGCGCTCTGCCCGGCCGGCTCCCGCGTGACGGCCGCTAAAGCCGGAACCGCGCCCGGTAGTCCCGCGGAGACATGCCCCGCAGCCGCCGGAACTGGCGGTTGAAGTTGGCGAGCGAGCCATAGCCGACCGCACTCGCGATATGCTGGATCGGCTGGCCGGTTGCCGACAGCCGCGCGCAGGCATCGCCGATGCGCAGGCGGATGATGTATTCCGAAATCGTCGTACGCATGTGCCGGCTGAACAGCCGGTGGGTTCCCGACACGCTGAGGGCGGCGACATCGGCAAGATCGTCCAGCCGGATTTCCTCGGCATAGAACTGGTGAATATGGGTCAACACACGGTCGATGCGTTCCGCGCCCGCATCCCGTTCCACGGGCGCGAAGGCTTCGCTGGACAACGCGACGGCATCCGCGTCTTCCGCCAGTTGGCCGAGGATGCCCAGCATGGCCAGCAGCCGTTGCGGCGCCGGCAGATCGAACAGCCGGCCGAAATCGTCGGCCAGCGCCATCGCGGCGGCTGTCGAAAAGCGCAAGCCGGCGCCGGCCCTGGCGACGAGCGCCGCCACCGCGCCGAATTCCACCGACGAACGGGTGATCGTCTCAATCCACTCCTGCCGGAACCAGATAACCAGCGCGACATGCGGGAGGGCCGGATCGAGCCTCTCCGACGACGACCATGTGTGGGGCAGGTTGGGGCCGACAAGCACCAGGTCGATGCCGTCGAAACTGCCGACATGGTCGCCGATGAAGCGGTGGCCGCGCGAGTTCAGCGTCAGCGTCAGTTCGAGCTCGGGGTGATGGTGCCACTGGAACGGAATGCCGTCGTCGAGCCGCCGGTTCAGCATACTCCAGGAACTATCCGGACTGGCTGGCACGCGTTCAAGATAGGGCTTCATATGGCGTCGTTGATTCCAGAAACGCTGCAATAGTACCAGAATTGGCCGAAGCGCGACAACATCGTGGCCGCACGGTCCCTATTCTTGGCTGCATGCACCGCGTCGCGCGGCATCATCCAGGGAGATCATCATGCAAGCAGCGACTGTCAGAGACCACCACCCCACCACTGGCATGACGACGCAATTGCGAGACATCCGGAAGACACTGCCGCTGCGCGTCCTCTCCGAGGACGACTGGCAGCACTGGATCAGCAATGGCTATGTCATCGTGCGCCAGGCGGTGCCACCTGAGAATGTCGACAACCTCGTCGATCTGCTCTGGCGCTTCGACGAGAAGGACCCCGCAGATCCTTCCACCTGGTATGCGCCGCAGCGGCGCGAGCACAAGATGAAGGAACTCAACAACACCGGCATGCTGGAAATCTACAATCACCAGTATCTCTGGGACAATCGCATGGAGCGGCGCATCTACGACGCCTTCGTCGACATCTGGGACCGCGAGGATTTGTGGGTGACGATCGACCGCGCCAATCTCAACCCGCCCAGGAAGGTCAAGGGCAATCCCAACGGCTTCATCCATTGGGATGTCGATACCTCGATCCGTCCCCTGCCGATCGGCGTGCAGGGCGTGCTCAGCTTGCAGAAGCAGGACGGCGACGTCGGCGGCTTCCAGTGCGTGCCTTCGCTCTTCTCCGGTTTCGATGCCTGGGAGAAAACGCAAGCGCCCGACCGCGACCCGATGCATCCCGACATGACCGGCCAGGCGACCGTCAACATCGAGATGGAAGCCGGTGACTTGATGATCTTCAACTCGCTGTTGGCCCATGGCGTGCGCCCCAACCATTCCGACAACCGGGTCCGCATGGCGCAATACATCTCCATGCACCCGGCCGAATGGACCAACGAAACCGAGCGCCAGGAACGCATCCGCTTGTGGCGCGAACTCGACCATCCGCGACGCGACGCCTTCCCGGGCGATCCGCGCGACTGGGAAAAGCACAACGCCGCCACGGCAAAGCTGACCCCGCTCGGCGAAAAGCTGCTGGGGCTGGCGCAGTGGTGAAATCAAGCGCCAATCTTCTCTCCTCGCGGGAGAAGTTTGGCGCCCGACCTGCTGTCGCAAATCGCGACCGACTGGATCAACCTGTTTGGCTGTATCGGAGCAGGGCTTCGCGCTAGAAGCCCGCCATGACGGCACCCACCGGCCTTTCCCCGCAGACCCGAGGCATCATCCTGATGGCCGCGGTGGCGTTCGCCATCCAGATCGTCGACGGGCTGGCGAAATATCTGAGCGCTGACTATTCGCCGCTGTTCATCGGCTGGGCGCGTTATGCAGCGGCTTCGATCATCGTCCTGCCTTATGCCTTCGCACGCCATGGCCGGCATCTGTTTCCGGCCGAGCGCCTCGGCGCGCATATCTTGCGCACCGTGCTTCTGGTGACGGCGATGTCGCTATATTTCGTCGCCATCTCCCACATCCCGCTGGCTACCGCCATCAGCGCCTATTTCGTCGCCCCGGTCGTCGCCATGGTGCTGTCGGTCGTCGTGCTGGGCGAACGCATGACGACGCGCAAGGGCATCAGCCTGGCGCTCGGTTTCGCCGGCGCCATGGTCATCCTGCGGCCGGGCGTTGGCACGATGGAACCCGGCATCCTGCTGGCGCTGGCTTCCGGCCTTGCCTTCGCCTGCTACATGATCGTCACCCGCAAGGCGGCGCTGGAAAGCGACCCGGTCAAGACGCTCGCCTTTCAATGCGCGTTGGGCGCCGTGCTGTTGATGCCGCAGGCGCTGCTCACCTGGTCGACGCCGGCCTGGGGCGATCTCGTCTTCTTCGCCGGGCTCGGCATCTTCTCGCTGATTGGCCATCTGATGCTGATCATCGCCTTCCGCCTCGCCGAAACCTCGGTGCTGGCACCATTGGTCTATCTCGAACTGGTCGGCGCCGCGCTCATCGGCTATCTCGCCTTCCACGAAGTGCCCGGCCCTGCCACCATCGCCGGCGCCAGCCTGATCGTCTTCGCCGGGCTTATCCTGCTGTGGCACAACAAGAGTGCCACCGTCGAGGAACCGGCGGCCTGACCGGCCGGGCGCGTCCTCGCTTGCCGGCTTATGACTTTGAGATGCGCCGGTAGATACCTTCCAGGCTTTGCGCGAAGGCGCCGAACATGTCCCGCTCCGTCAGTTCGCGCAGGACCTGTTCGTTGATGCCGCCGCGGGTCGCGTATTCCTGCGCCAGATGCATGAAACCGGCGTCCGGGGCCCTGTCCGGCGCGTTGGCCAGCGCCTTGAACAGCGTGGCGATATAATCGCGCGCCTTCTCGCCCGACACCTGATGGCCCTCCAGCCAGCTGTGGATCGTATCGAGATATTTGAAGTAGCTGGCATAGGTCGCGGTGACGACGCTCAGCGCGTTGAACTCGTCAGCGTCGGTAACCTCGATCGCCTTGCCCAGCCGGCCGAAAAAAGCCGCCATGGCGGGATCCGGCGGAAACAGGATGGTCGCGCCTTGCCTGTGCGCGATCATCGGCATCGGAAGCGCCTTCGTCACCGTTGCCACCGGCCCGATCAGGCCGGCCACCTCTTCGACCGACAGCGTCGCGATCAGGCTGACGACGCGATGGTCGGAACGAAACCGCAGCGCCGGCAGCACTTCATGCGCGATCTGCGGCCGCACCGCCAGCATGACGGTATCGCAATCGTCGAGCACCGCCTGATTGTCGGCCGCGATGCGCACGTCGGCATAGCGGGCCGCCAGCCCGGCCGCGATTTCCTCATTGCGCGGCGACAGCACGACCGACACCGAATTGTCGGCGACCGATTTCAGCCCGGCGACGATCGCGGCCGTAAGCGCGCCTGTGCCGATGAAGCCGAGTTTCATGCGAATGTCCTGTGCTGGCGGTTAAGACGGGTTTCCGCGGCGACGAAACGGGCCGCCTTGTCGGCGGCGCCGTGATCGCGCGGACGCCCGATCAGGCATAGTCGGATGCCGAAACCGGAGCCAGCATTTTTATCCGCCAGGATGATCGCAACAGCTCCCGTCAGCCTTGCCACAGCCCTTCCCGGCGCAGATCCTCCATCGTCCGCGAAATGCCCTCGCGCAGAATCGCCACCATGTCGTCGATCTGCTCGCGGCTGATGGTGAGCGGCGGCGACATCACGCACATATTGATCAGCGGCCGCACCAGAAGGCCGAGCTCATGGCAATGCGCGTCGATGCGCACACCGACCGCCCGGTCGAGCTGCAGCGGGTTTTTGCTTTCGCGGTCGGCCACGCATTCCACGCAGGCCATCAGCCCTAAGCCGCGCACTTCGCCCACCAGCGGCAGTTCCTCCAGCGTCTTCAGGCGCGCCTGGAAATAAGGCGCGACCGCACGCGCATGCGCCAGCACCTCGTCTTCCAATATGTCGAGGTTTTTGAGCGCCACCGCGCAGCCGACCGGGTGACTGGTATAGGTCAGCCCATGCGCGAACATCGCGTCGGGATGGTTGGAGCGGCGCAATTCCTCCAGCAAACGCTCCGAGATGACGACGCCGCCCAGCGGGAAATAACCCGAGGTGACGCCCTTGGCGAAGGTGATCATGTCGGGGTCGATGCCGAACACCTCACCCGAGGCAAAGACATGGCCGAGCCGGCCAAAGGCGGTCACCACCTCGTCGGAAATGAAGAGAATGTCGTTGTCGCGGCAGATGGCGCGGATGCGTTTCAGGTAGCCGTCCGGCGGCAGGATGACGCCGCCCGAGGCCTGCACCGGCTCGCCGACAAAGGCGCCGATCCTTTCGGCGCCGATCTCCGCGATCCTGTCGCGGAATTCCGCGACCAGCATGTCGGCGAAGGCCGCGACATCCATGCCCTTCGGCCGGCGGAACGGATCGGGCGACGACAGCTTCACCACCAGATCGTCGGCGCCGTCCATCCAGTCGCGGTCGCGCGGCCGGCCGTTGAGCGAGGCCGCCAGGTAGGTCGACCCGTGATAGGCGCCGCCGCGCGACAGGATGAGCTTCTTCTCCGGCCGGCCGCGCACATTGTTGTAGAACTGCATGAAGCGCAGCGCCGTCTCCACCGCCGAGGAGCCGCCGGTGGTGTAGAAGACGTGGCTGAGATCGCCCGGCGCATGGTCCGCGATACGCCGCGCGAGTTCGGCCGAAGGCGCGTTCATCGTGTACCAGGGCGTGTTGTAGGAGAGCTGCATCGCCTGGTCGTACATCACCTTGGCCAGTTCCTCGCGGCGATGGCCGACATTGATGCACCACATGCCGGCCGGCCCGTCGATCAGCCGCTTGCCGTTGCCGTCGGTGATGTAGATGCCGTCGCCTTCGCCGATCAGCGCCCGCGCCTCGGCGCCGACCGAACCCGCCATCGGCCACGGCTGCACGAGATGGCGCCGCGCCGTCTCCACCGCATCCTGCCCGGCCTCGGCATCCCCTCCGCCCGTTCTTGCTTGCCGCACCGCAGCCATCTTCGCCTCGCTTTCGATCCTCAAAGTGACGTTCGCCTCAACAAGACACTCAAACCATTGGAAAATCCGGATTTCTTCACATGATTTTGAATGGTCGTTCAATCAATATCGCAGAAATACCGCTTGATTTCAATCGGTGGATGCGCTCATGATGAAGGAAGCCGGCAAGACGAGAGCCGCTCGCTCCTGTGCGTGAAAACGCAGGCACGGAGCGGCTCGAAACAGAAGATTGGGAACAAGCCGGCGCTTGATGGGAAGGCAGCATGGCGGGACAATCCAGGCCAGCGACCGCATATGCGCTTGGAGCGCTGCCCGGAGCGCCGCAATGACGGCAGCCGCGGAAGGGTCGCCGCCGCTGGTCGCGGGCGGCATCAGACGAAAGACGCTTCTGCAATCCGAATCCGCCCAGGGCCTTGCCCTGATCAGCCCGACTTTTCTTTACGCCCTCATCCTTCTGGTTGTGCCGATCCTGGTGGTGTTCGCCCATTCCTTCTGGACGCAGCACTACCTCACCATCGACCACACCTTCACGCTCGAGAATTACCGCATCGCGCTGACCGAGCCGATCTATCTCGACCTGTTGTGGCGCTCGCTCTACGTCTCATTGATGGTGTCGCTGTTCACCGTCGTGCTCGCCTATCCGATCGCCTATTTCATTTCCTTCCACGGCGGCCGCCACAAGGGCCTATGGCTGTTCCTCATCACCATCCCGTTCTGGACCAGCTACCTGCTGCGGGTGATGTCGTGGAAGGTCATCCTCGGCTACAACGGCGTCCTCAATTCCGGCCTGATGGGGCTCGGCCTGATCAGCGAGCCATCCACCGCCCTGCTCTACAACACCAGCGCCGTCGTCATCACGCTGACCCACGCCTGGGCGGCCTTCGCCATCCTGCCCATCTTCGTGTCGCTCGAAAAAGTCGACCGCACGCTGATCGAGGCGGCCAAGGATCTCGGCGACGGGCCGCTGCGCTCCTTCCTGCGCGTGACGCTGCCGCTGTCGGCGCCCGGTGTCATCTCGGCGCTGCTCATCGTCATGATCCCGACGGTTGGCGACTACGTCACTCCGAAGCTGGTCGGCGGCAAGGACGGCGTCATGATCGCCAACGCCATCCAGGCGCAGTTCGGCAAAGCGGCGAACTGGCCGCTGGGCGCCGCGCTTTCCGTCACCACCATGGTCGTGGTCAGCCTGATGGCGGGCGCTGCCGTCTTCCTGATCCGCACCGCCGCGAGGTTGGCGCGATGAGTACCCTCAAGCGCTTCCTGCCCAGCGGCAGCTCCTGGCTTACGGCCTATGCCGTGCTCTATGTCGGCTTCCTGTACCTGCCGGTGCTGTTCCTGCCGATCTTCTCGATCAACATCTCGGCCTCGCCCAAATTCCCGCTCTCCGGCTATACGCTGCAATGGTATCGCGATCTGCCGAAGACGCCGGCCCTCATCGATGCGGCCTGGAACAGCCTGATCGTCGGTGTCTCGGCCGCGGTGCTGTCCACCGTTCTCGGCATCCTCGCCGCGCGCGCCATCACCCGCTATCGTTTCCCCGCCCGCCGGCCCATCCATGGCCTGATCATGGCGCCGCTGGTGCTGCCCGAAGTGATCGTCGCCATCTCCATGCTTTTGGTGATGCTGCAGCTCGGCCTCAGCCTGTCGCTGTTCACCGTCGTGCTCGGCCACGTGCTGGTCTGCATCCCCTATTCGATGACCGTGCTGACATCCGGCTTCGAAGGCTTCGACCGCAGCCTGGAGGAAGCCTCGGCCGATCTCGGCGAGAGCGCCTTCGGCACCTTCCGGCGCGTGACCTTGCCGATGGTGACGCCGGCCATCATCTCCAGCCTGCTGGTTTCCTTCACCATTTCGCTCGACGAGTTCATCATCGCCTTCTTCCTCACCGGAACCGACGCGACGCTGCCGATCTACATCTGGGGCCAGTTGCGCTTCGCCGCCAAGCTGCCCGGCGTGCTGGCGCTCGGCACGCTGCTTCTGGTCGGTTCCTTCGTGCTTCTTTCCATCGCCGAAATCCTGCGCCGCCGCGCCGCCCGGCGCACCCAGTCCGAGGGTCTCCTGCATGCTTGACCGGCCGCAATCCGAACGCAGCGCCTCCGAGCGGCCGATGATCGAGATCAGGGGCGTCACCCGCAACTACGGGGCCTTCAAGGCTCTGGACGACGCCACCGTGACCATTCGCGAGGGCGAGTTCTTTTCCCTGCTCGGGCCTTCCGGCTGCGGCAAGACCACCCTGCTCAGAATGATCGCCGGTTTCGACAACCCGACCTCAGGCACCATCGTCGTCGATGGCCAGGAGATGGTCGGCGTGCCGGCCAACCGGCGCCCCACCAACATGGTGTTCCAGAGCTACGCCATCTTCCCGCATCTCAATGTCGAGCAGAATGTCGGCTACGGGCTGAAGCGGCTGAAGCTCGACCAGGGCGAGGAGAAGCGGCGGGTCGACGAAGCACTGGCCATGGTCTCGCTGACTGGCCTCGGCAAACGCGGCGCGCATGAATTGTCCGGTGGCCAGCGCCAGCGCGTGGCGCTCGCCCGCGCCCTGGTGATGCGGCCCAAGGTTCTCTTGCTCGACGAGCCGCTGTCGGCGCTCGACAAGAAGCTGCGCGAACAGATGCAGGTGGAACTGCGCCGGCTGCAGCAGGCAGTCGGCATCACCTTCATCCTGGTCACCCACGACCAGTACGAGGCGCTCGCCATGTCGGACCGCATTGCCGTCATGTTCGGCGGCCGCATCGCCCAGGTCGCCTCGCCGAAGGAAATCTACCAGCGGCCGGTGAACCGCCAGGTCGCCGACTTCCTTGGCGGCATGAATTTCGTCAAGGCCGAGATCGTCGAGGAAAACGGCTCTTCCATCACCGTCGACACGCTGGGCTTCGGCCGCGTCACCACCGAAAAGCCGAAGGCTTTCGTGCGCAACGGCGCCGCCGCCACGCTCGGCATCCGGCCGGAACGGCTGCGCGTTCTGTGGGACCAGGCAACCGCCAAATACGAAGTGTCGGGCAGCGTGGTGGAGCGGCACTATTTCGGCGAGATCACCCACCTGATCGTCGACATCCCCGGACTGGAAAAGCCGCTGTCGGTGACCGAGACCAATGATTTCGGCGCCGACGACATTCCGGTCGGCGCCACCATCCGCCTCGGCTACGACCGCGACGCGCTGGTGGCGATGGCGGATTAGTTTCGAGGGATCAACCGTCCCGCAAACGCCGGGCTTGCCCGGGTGTCATTCCGAAAAATTGCCGGAACGCCAATCCGAAGGCCGGAACGCTATCGAAGCCGGCGATGGCGGCGGCCCTGGTCGGTTGCATGCCCATCGTCAGGGCACTCAGCGCCTCGGTCAGACGCGTCTGCTGCCGCCATTGACGAAAACTGAGGCCGGTTTCCACGCGGAACAACCTGGCCAGGGTGCGGCTGGATGCATTCGCCACCTCGCCCCATTGTTCCAGGTTCCTTTTGTCGTCCGGACGATCGCGAAGGCCCGAGACCACGCGAAGAAGACGGGCATCGCGCGGCAGCGGCAACCGCATCGGCAACGGCGTCGATCTGGCTATTTCGTCGAGGATCAGTTCCGCCAGATGATAACCCCTGCCCTGTGTTTCCCATTCGATCGGCTCGGCGCAGACAGCGATGACAATCTCACGCAGCAGGCCCGATACGGTTATGACCTTCGGCTGGTCTCCCACCCGCCTTGCCGCGTCTTCCCTGAGGAAAAGCTCGCGCATGGCGACGGGGCCGTCCATGCTGACGGCGTGCGGTACATCTGTCGGCAGGAACAATGCCGTGGTCGGCGGAACGAGATAACTCGAACCCCGCGTTTCGACGCGCATCAGGCCCGACACCGCATGCAGCAACTGGGCGCGCGGATGGCTGTGGAACCCTGTCGAGAGCCCCGACGGATAGTCGCGGGCATATCCCACGACCGATCGCGGCGCCGTCTCGAAAGGCAGGATTTCGGCCTGTCTTGTTGGCGACAGAAAATGGCCGGTTGTCTCCATTCGACAAGCGTAGCCTGCTGGTCGCGCTTTTCAAGACAGGCGCGAGATCGCGAACCTTTCATGGAGACACGGCAATGAGCGACGGCCTTTTTCAAAAGATTGGATACGTAAAGTCGGACCAGCTGGTCGATGGTCCCATCACGCCGGGCCAGAACCGGCGAAAGGCGTTGGAAGCCGGCGACCTTTGGGTCGGCCAGTGCCACGTGACCGCGCTCGCCGAACCAAGCCAGTGGCATCACCATCAGGAGTTCGACAGCGTGATGTTCATGCTGTCCGGTCGTATTCGCGTGGATTACGGCGAAAACGGCGCTGAATCATTCGAGATCGGCAAGGGCGATTACGCGTATTTTCCACGCCGCGCGATCCATCGCTGCCAGATTGTCGAGGGCGGCGACGATGTTCACTACGTTTTCGTCCGCGTCGGGCGTGGCGAAACGGTCGTCAATGTCGACGGCCCGGACGTCGTCGCCCCGTAGGCCTGATTTTCACGCGTCGTTTGCGCGAACCGGTTCCCGACGTTTCCCGATGTCGAGCCGATCTCAAACGAGATCGGCCTTCAGCCGGTCGAGGATCGAAACCGCATGCGTGGCGTATTCGCTGATCCAGCGGTCGTGGATGCGCTTGATCGGCAGCGCGTCGAGATGGTTCCAGCGTTCGCGCCCTTCGCGGCGCGCCACCACCAGGCCGGCGTCTTCCAGCACCTTCAGGTGCATCATCACCGTGCAGCGGTCCATGTCGGCGTGAATTTCGCACAAGGTGCCGGTCGTTTTCGGCCCGTCCTTCAGTTCGTCCAGGATCATGCGGCGGCGCGGATGCGCCAAGGCCTTGAAAACATGGTCGTCTTTGACTTCACTTGACATGTTATGTTTTTATAACACAATGGGCGAAATTTCAAGCAGGAGCCTGTGGACATGTCCATCGCATTCAGGATTTCGGGCCGCATCGGCAGGCCCGTGGCCGAAGTGTTCGACGCCGTCGTCAATCCAACCAAGCTAAGCGGCTATTTCACCACTGTCCGCGGCGCCTCGGCGCCGCTGGTCGCCGGCACC
Source organism: Mesorhizobium terrae (assembly GCF_008727715.1). GTDB lineage: Bacteria > Pseudomonadota > Alphaproteobacteria > Rhizobiales > Rhizobiaceae > Mesorhizobium > Mesorhizobium terrae. The sequence continues at coordinate 2,255,582 of NZ_CP044218.1, read as the reverse complement.
ACCGTCACCTGGTGGGGGGAAATCCCGGTCGAGGTCGACGAAGTGGTGCCCGAGCGCCGGATCGTTTTGCGTTGGGACGGCAGCGGGCCGGACGAGAAGCCGGCTTACAAGACCCGTATCGAGATGAACTTCGAACCCCTGGACGACGGCGGCACCTTCGTCACCATCGCCGAGGAGGGCTGGCGCGAGACCGAGACCGGGCGCAAGCGCTCCTACATCAACTGCGAAGGCTGGTCGCAGATGCTCGCCTGCATGAAGGCCTATGTCGAACACGGCATCAATCTGCGCGACGGCTACTACCGCTCCGAGATGAGGGGCGAGCCGGCCAATCCCGACAACATCTGAACCACATCGAACGGAGACCCCATGACCGTAAAACTCGAAGGCGGCATCAACATCGCCATGAAGGTGCCGAGCCACCAGTATGAAACGACCATCGCCTTCTACCGCGACACCGTCGGCCTTGAGCCGATCACAGAGAAAGCGCCGGCGGTCGGCTTCAAGCTCGGCCCCAACCAACTCTGGATCGACGAGGGCGCGACGATGAGCCAGGCCGAGGTCTGGCTGGAGCTGTTCACGCCCGATTCCACCGGCGCGCTGCGCCAATTGGCCGATGCCGGCGTGGTGCGCTGCGATCCGATCGAACCGCTCGGCGATGGCTTTCGCGGCGGCTGGGTCATGAACCCCGCCAACATCGTCCATATGGTGCGCGAACCGGACGCGTGGTGACGCCACGTGAACCCCAACCGAAATGCTGGCCTGAAGGAGCAGCGAGATGGAATTGCATGAAGCCCCCGTCGCCTCGGTCGGAATGCTGATCCGCAAACCCGTCGCGACCGTCTACGAAGCCTTCGTCGATCCGGCGGTCACGTCGAAATTCTGGTTCACCCATGGCAGCGCCCGGCTCGATGCCGGCCGTCCCGTCGAATGGGAATGGCGCATGTACGCCTTCAAGTCGCCGGTCGAGGTCAGGGAACTGGTGAAGGACAAGAAGATCGTCGTCGGCTGGGGCGATCCCGCCACTACGGTGGAATGGACCTTCACCCCGATGCTGGACGGCGCCGCCACCTTCGTCGCCATCCGCAATTCGGGCTTCCAGGGCAGCCTCGACGCACAGGTCAAAAGCGCGCTGGATTCCACCGACGGCTTCGCACTGGTTCTCGCCGGCGCCAAGGCATGGCTGGAGCAAGGCATCGCCATCGGCCTAATCGTCGACCGGCATCCGCAAGGCGTGCCTGGAGCATAAGACCAGGCGCCTCACCTTCTCCCACAAGGGGAGAAGGAAGCGCCCTTTTACTTCCCCCCGCTCTTCTTCTTGCGCCGGGCCAGCATGTTCAAACCCTCGACCAGCGCCGAGAAGCCCATGGCGGCATAGATGTAGCCCTTGGGCACATGGTAGCCCATGCCGTCGGCGATCAGCGTCATGCCGATCATCAACAGGAAGCCCAGCGCCAGCATGACGATGGTCGGGTTCTTGGCGATGAAATTGGCCAGCGGTGTCGCCGCCACCAGCATCACGCCGACAGTGACGATCACCGCGATATACATGATGGCGATCTCGTCGGTCATGCCGACGGCGGTGATGATGGAATCGATCGAGAACACCAGGTCGAGCAGCAGGATCTGGAAGATCGCTGCGCCCAGGCTCATCTGCAGCGTGCCGCCGATCATCGTGTCCTGATGGTCCTCGGGATCGACGGTGTGGTGGATTTCCTTGGTCGCCTTCCACACCAGGAACAGGCCGCCGGCGATCAGGATGAGGTCGCGCCATGAGAAGCCCTGACCAAAGACGGTGAAGACCGGCGTCGTCAGCTGCACGATGATCGAGATCGTCGCCAGCAGCAAAAGCCGCATGATCAGCGCCGCGCCGATGCCCAGCCGGCGCGCCTGCGCGCGCTGCGCTTCCGGCAGCTTGTTGGTCAGGATCGAGATGAAGATCAGATTGTCGATGCCGAGCACGATCTCGAGCACGACCAGCGTGATCAGCGCCGCCCAGGCGGTCGGGTCATTGACGAAGGCGAAATGCGGCGCAAGAAACTCTATGAGCTGCATGGAGGTCGTTCTCCCCTCAAACGATCTGAAGCAGGCGTGTCATGTCCGGCGGCAGTTAGGTATGGCTGCCGCCGTCTTCAATGTCATGACCAGAAGGACGGCGCGGTTTCTTCCAGTCTCGGTCCGCGGCGAAACGGCGCAATGCGCTCGGCAAGGCCGGTGCGGTCCGAAATATCGACACCGACGCCGCACAGCGTTGCCGGTCCGTTGGCCGCCTCGAAGCGGCCCTTCGGCACTTTGGAGAGGAACCGGTTGAGCGGCTCCTCCTTGTCCATGCCAAGCGAGGAATCGTAGTCGCCGCACATGCCGGCGTCGGTCATGTAGGCGGTGCCGCCATTGAGGATCTGATGGTCGCCCGTTGGCTGGTGCGTGTGCGTGCCCACCACCAGCGAGGCGCGGCCGTCGACGAAATGCGCGAAGCACATCTTTTCGCTCGTCGCCTCGGCGTGGAAATCGATCACCACCGCGTCGGCCTGTTCGCCGAGCGGACAGGCGGCCAGCTCGCGCTCGCCCGCCTGGAACGGATCGTCGAGCTCGGGATGCATGAACACCCGGCCCATGATGTTGGAGACCAGCACGCGCGCGCCGTTCTTGGCGATATAGACGCCGGAGCCGCGCCCTGGCGTGCCCTTTGGAAAATTCGCGGGCCTGAGAAACCGCTGCTCGCGCGGCGCGAAGGCAAGCGCCTCGCGCTGGTCCCAGACATGATTGCCGGTGGTCACCACGTCGGCGCCTGCGGCGATCGTCTCGCGGAAAATCTCTTCGGTGATGCCGAAGCCGCCGGCGGCGTTCTCGCCATTGACGATGACGAAATCCAGCCGGAAATCGGAGATCAGCCCGGGCAGCTGCTCCCACACCGCCGTACGGCCCGTCTTGCCCACCATGTCGCCGAGGAAAAGAAGTCTCATGAGACGCTTCTACAGGGCTGTAGCGAAATCATGCAAGTGGAGGCGCGGCACACCAGGCTCAATCCCACAGCAACCCGTGCTTGCTCGACTGTGGAACTGCGATAGACTTGCGACACGCGCACACTGAGAGGTGTCAGTGATGACAAGGAAGGCAATTCTGCTTGCCTATTTCGAGCCAATTTCGCTCGGGCTTCTGTTTGCGCTCGGCGCGTATCTCAACGGCGATCCCGCCAAGACCGTATTTCTGAAGTCGCTGATTGGGCCGATGTACATTCTGGCCAGCCTTGGACTGAGACAGCATTTCACCCGAGACAACGACGCCACACGCAGCACGACCACATGGGTGGAGTTCCTGCTGCTGGACTCCGCTCTCCTCTCGGCTGCCCTGATCCTGATTTTGCCCGACAAGACGGAAAGCGCCGTCCATTTGATCGGCGTGTTCGCGATCATGACCCTTGCCATGACCGCTTTGAGAATGCTCATTCGTTGGCTCTGGCCAGCACGCGGCGGGATCCAACCCTAGCGTTGTTCAGCCTACGGCGCTTCGAACCGCCGCAACCCGCTTTCGGTCAAAATTTCCGGGACGATCACGTCGTGCGCTTCGTCCGGCACCTTTGCGACCTCCTGGCAATTGAAGGCGATGCCGATCAGCCGGGGTTCCTTGCCGGCGTCCTGCAGCCTGGCGATCGCCCGGTCGTAATAGCCGGCGCCATAGCCGATGCGGTGGCCGCGCGCGTCGAAGGCGGCAAGCGGGATGAGCATGATCGCCGGGTCGAGAACCTCGGCCTCTTCGTGCGGGCCGACCGTGCCGAACCCCATGTCAACCATCGGCGCCCCGCGCACCAGTTCGCGAAAGACGATGGTGGTCTTGTCGAGGATCGCCGGCAGGCACAGCCTTGCCCCGTGCTCGCGCAGTGCGAACATCATCGGCCGCACGTCGACCTCCGAGCGCATCGGCCAGAAGCCGGAGACGATCGCGCCTGGTTCGAAGGCAATCCGATCCCGCGCGGTCTCGGCCATTTCCAGCGAGGCCTCGATGCGCCAGAACGGGTCGAGCGCGTCGCGGCGGGCCAGCGCCTCCTTGCGCAGTTCTTTCTTCAGGGTTCTGGATTGCGTCATCATGCGATCTTTATAGAAGGGTCGCGCGACCAAACGCCAGAGCCGCCATCATGCCAGATCGTTCGCAATCGTTGCCAATCGTCATCAGGCAGGCCGGCATCGCCGAACGCTTGTTGCTGGAAGACCTGCAGCGCCGGGCTTCCCTGGCCTCGCCAAGCGATCAGGCACAGTTGCTTGCCCATCCCGATGCAATCGAGCTGCCGGCCGAACAGATCGCGGCCGGACTGGTCTATGTCGCGGAGCGGCAGGGGCGGATAGTGGGATTTGGCGTGATGCTGCCGCAATCGGAAGACGAAGCCGAACTCGACGGCCTCTTCGTCGAGCCGGACAACTGGAAGCAGGGAATCGGCAGGCTGCTCGTGGCGCATCTGGAACGGGTCGCGATCGACGCTGGCGCGACATGGCTGCGCGTTCTCGCCAATCCCGATGCGCTCAGCTTCTACGAAGCCTGCGGCTTCACCCGCATCGGCGAACAGCAGATGCGTTTCGGCGCCGCCATCGTCATGCGCAAGCTTTTGCCTGCCGGTCGGGGAGGTGAGTGACGATCCACGCGACCGGTGGAGAAGTTGATCCCGGGAACCTACAAAGTAGGTGGGCGCCATATGTCCGAACCCACGGGTCCGGTCAGGGACAGCTCCCTTCGAGATCAATAAGGCCCCGGGGAAATGTCTCTCCTGCCGCGAGGCGCAGACCGTCACCGGCAAATATAGAGCGATGCCGACCGCCTTGCCAGAGGCGATCGAACATTAGCCGCTCCCCTTGTGGAGAAGCGACGAAACCGGACGCTTGCCCCTGCCGCAACCCGCCTCTAGGCTCGTCGCGACGGAACTGGAGTTTTTGATGCGTTTTGAAGGAACCTCGGCCTATGTCGCCGACAAGGACCTGATGGTGGCGGTCAACGCGGCGATCGCGCTCGAGCGGCCGCTGTTGGTCAAGGGCGAGCCAGGCACCGGCAAGACCGAGCTTGCCCGCCAGGTGGCGGCGGGCCTCGACCTCGAGCTGATCGAATGGAACGTGAAGTCCACCACCAAGGCGCAGCAGGGCCTCTACGAATACGATGCCGTCTCGCGCCTGCGCGACAGCCAGCTGGGCGATGCCCGCTTCAACGACATCGCCAACTACATCAAGCGCGGCAAGCTGTGGGATGCCTTCGCCGCCGGCAAGAAGATCGTGCTTCTGATCGACGAGATCGACAAGGCCGACATCGAGTTCCCCAACGACCTGTTGCAGGAACTCGACCGCATGGAGTTCTTTGTCTACGAGACCGGCGAGACGATCCGCGCCGCGGTGCGCCCCATCGTCATCATCACCTCCAACAACGAGAAGGAATTGCCCGACGCCTTCCTGCGCCGCTGCTTCTTCCACTACATCCGCTTCCCCGACGTCGACACGCTGCATCGCATCGTCGACGTGCATTATCCCGGCATCAAGCAGAGCCTGGTGCGTGCAGCACTCACCCAGTTCTACGAGATCCGCGAAGTGCCGGGCCTGAAGAAAAAACCCTCGACCTCGGAGGCGCTCGACTGGATTCGCCTTCTGGTCGCCGACGACGTCTCGCCGGAAGACCTGCGCGCCGACCCCAAGAACGCGCTACCCAAGCTGCACGGCGCGCTCTTGAAGAACGAACAGGATGTTCACCTTTTCGAGCGGCTGGCGTTCATGGCCAGACGGCAGGGGTGAGAAGCGGTCCGCGATAGCGATCCCAGGCACGGTGCCGCTGGCCGGCGCTCCTTGCAATTTTTGCGGTGTCGCCAAATACGCCGCCGTCATTCCGGCCGAGCGCAGCGAGAGCCGGAACCCATTGGCCGCCCTATCGTCGAGCCCGGCCCGATCCTCGTCTTCAACCGTTCATGCGGCTGAACCGGTGCTGTGCGCTTCATTCCCGTCAACGCGAACCCAGGTCCCGGCCGTGCTGCTCAATGGGTTCCGGGTCTGCGCTCGCCTTGCTCGCTTGCCCGGAATGACGAACGCGGCGCCACGATGCCGTTTGCCGGCACGATCTGCGATTTTTGCGATGTCGCCAGCATACGCCGCCGTCATTCCGGCCGAGCGGAGCGAGAGCCGGAACCCATTGGCCGCAACATCGTCGAGCCCGGCCCGGTCCTCGCCCTGCACCGTTCGAGTCACTAACGTTTGCGCGAACCCAGGTCCCGGCCGTACCGCTTTATGGGTCCAGATCTACCCTCGCCTTGCTCGCTTGCCCGGAATGACGAACACGGCGCAAACGCGCCTCTAACAACAAAAACCCCGCGCCTGTGCCATCGCGCCGACGGCGCGTGCCGGGCTAGAACATCGGCGTAATTCAGGGGAACCGCACCATGTCCGACATCGTCATCCGCCCTCTCGAACAGTCCGACCATGCCGAATGGCGCCGGTTGTGGGTCGCCTATCTCAAATTCTACAACACCATTTTGCCGGCGGAGACCTTTGAGCTCACCTGGAAGCGGCTGTTCACGCCGGGCGAATACGAGCCGCGCGGCTTCATCGCGCTTCTCGATAGCAAGCCCGTCGGCCTGACCCATTACATGTATCATCGCTCCTGCTGGGCGGAGGCCAACAATTGCTATCTGCAGGACTTGTTCGCCGACCCGGACATCCGCGGCAAGGGCGTGGGTTCGGCGCTGATCGACGCGGTCAAGCAAGAGGCGAAGGCGGCCGGCGTCACCAATGTCTACTGGATGACGCATGAGACCAACGCCACCGCGCGCAAGCTCTACGACCGTGTCGCGCGGCGCACCGGCTTCATCGAATACGATCTGCTGTAATCAGGCCTTCCGGTGGTACCTGCCCGGGGCCGCCGGGATATTAGGGCGCCGCGCGTCCATTCGGACGCGCAAAGGTCGTTCCAACACTTTGAATTTGCGCATCAGCTCGACTTGTCGGCCACCCAGTCGTGCCAGTCTTCTTCCGAGCCGTGGAAGGCGTTGAGGTCGATGCGGCCGGCGACGCCGTGCGACAGGCCGGAACCGGAGTACTGCCAGAACACCCATTTGCGGCCGGGATAGACCTTGCCCGGATGCTGTGCCACCGCGCGCAGCCAGAACGAATAGTCCAGGAATTCGCCCTTGAGGTTGTCGCGGTAGAAGTCCGGCGCCGTATAGATGACCGGACGCTGGCCGTAGTGGCGCTCCAGCTTGTCCATGAACACCTTCATCTTCTCCAGCACCTTTTCGCGCGACGGGCGGCGCGTGCAGCTGGACTCGCCATTATATTCGACATCGATGACCGGCGGCAGCGCGCCGGCCACCTTCGGCACGTTGCGGATGAACCAGTCGGCCTGTTCGCCGGCAGTGCGGCACCAGTAGAAGAAGTGATAGGCGCCGCGCCTGAGGCCGGCCTCGTTTGCCTCGCGCCAGTTCTTCTTGAACATCGGGTCGAGGTGGTCGCCGCCGTCGGTGGCCTTGATATAGGCGAAGTTGGCGCCCTGCGAGCGCAGCTTGTCCCAGTCGATGTCGCCTTGCCAGCGCGAGACATCGACGCCGTGCACGGCGAGCTGCTTGGGCGAAGTGGCGCGGCCGAAATTGATCGGCTTGGCGTCGCGGAAGCGCCGGGCGAAAACCTCGCCGCGCACGATCGCCGCCTTGCGGATCACCGGCTTTTCCGCCGGCGTCATGATCGCGGGCTTCGCCGTGGGCATCGCGGCAGGCATCGGCATGACCGGCATGCTGGGCTGCGGACCGGCAAAGGATTCCGTCTCGGGGAATGACGGCTCCTGCATGGGCGCCGCCATCGCCATTTGCGGCGCCGGCGCCGCGCGCAGTTCGGACTTGATATCGGCGGTCGGCACCGGGCTGTTCGGCCGGGCGATCGAGCTGGTCGTCTCCGACGACGGCCCCGGCGCCAGGATCTCGTCCATGCCCGAACGGGAAGCGCAGCTGGCAAGCGCCGCGCAGGCAAGCAGGATAGCCGACACCGTGGTGAAACGCATGAGAACCCGTACGCAAAACAAGAACCGGAGACGGAAGCCGATACCGCGGCCCCATCAGTTCCAATTGCTAACGGGAAATTACCAAAAAAGGCTGAATCTTATTTTTACCAAGAGTGTGGCGTTCCTACCCTCTTCCCTTCTCCCCTTGCGGGAGAAGGTGGCCGAGCCCCGGCGGCATAGCCGCCGTAGGCGAGGTCGGATGAGGGGTGTTGGCCAGAGCGCGACCTTTCCGAACTTGGAATGATCACAAGATAGCGCCAATTCCTTGATCGTCTCGTTTCTTCCAACACCCCTCATCCGTCTCGGCGCTGCGCGCCGAGCCACCTTCTCCCGCAAGGGGAGAAGGTCGAGTTCCCGCCCTTGCCTCCCCGCCACCGCCGAAGCAAAATGGCGGCATGTTCATCCCCTTCTTCCTCGAACTGAAGGCCGCCAAGGTTCCCGTCTCGCTGCGGGAATACCTCACTCTGCTGGAAAGCCTGGAAGCCGATCTCGTCAGCTACGATGTCGAGGGCTTCTATTATCTCGCCCGCGCCACACTGGTGAAGGACGAGCGCCACATCGACCGCTTCGACCAGGTGTTTTCGCATTATTTCAAGGGCGTCGAGGCGATCTCGGGCGAAGGCGGCATCGACGTCGCCGCCCTCCCCGAAGACTGGCTGCGCCGGCTGGCCGAAAAGACGCTGACCGAGGAGGAGAAGAAGCTGGTCGAAGCGCTCGGCGGCTTTGAGAAGCTGATGGAGACGCTGAAGCAGCGGCTGGAGGAACAGAAGGGCCGCCACCAGGGCGGCTCGAAATGGATCGGCACCGCCGGCACCTCACCCTTCGGCGCCTATGGCTACAATCCCGAGGGCGTGCGCATCGGCCAGGACGAAAGCCGCCACCGCCGCGCGGTGAAGGTCTGGGACAAGCGCGAGTTCAGGAACTTCGACGACAGCGTCGAGCTCGGCACCCGCAACATCAAAGTCGCGCTGAAACGCCTGCGCCGCTGGGTGCGCGAAGGCGCCGAGGAGGAACTGGACCTGCCGGGCACCATCCATGCCACCGCCGAGCATGGCTATCTCGACGTCCAGACCCGTCCCGAGCGGCGCAATGCGGTCAAGCTCCTGATGTTCTTCGATGTCGGCGGCTCGATGGACGACCACATCAAGGTTGTCGAGGAGCTGTTTTCGGCAGCCAAAACCGAGTTCCGGCAGCTCGAATATTTCTACTTCCACAACTGCCTTTACGAGGACGTCTGGAAGGACAACCGCCGCCGCTACACCGAGAAGATCCCGACCTTCGACGTGCTGCACAAATATGGCCACGACTATAAGGTGATCTTCGTCGGCGACGCCGCGATGAGCCCTTATGAGATCGTCTCACCCGGCGGCGCGGTCGAGCACTGGAACAAGGAAGCCGGCACGATTTGGCTGCAGCGCGTGCTCCACCAATGGCCGAACGCGGTCTGGCTCAACCCGACGCGCGAGCAGCACTGGGGCTACACGCATTCCATCAGCATGATCCACGACATCTTCGGCGGCCGCATGTACCCGCTGACGCTGGCCGGCCTCGAAACCGCAACCCGGCAATTGTCGCGCAAGCATTGAACGGCGCATCGCTCCCCTTCTCCTTTTGGGGGAGAAGGTGCCTGAGCAGGCGGCGAAGCCGCCGTAAGCGAGGGCGGATGAGGGGTGCTGGACGGAGCGCGACCGCTCAAACTCCGTCCAGCACCCCTGATCGCTTTCGCTTCAGCGGCCACGCCGCCGAGCCCCACAAGGGAAGGTCGAGATTGCCTCCAAAACAAAAAACCCGGCCATTTCGGCCGGGTTTTCGTGAACTCAATCGGAAGGAGCTATTCAGGCAGCTTCTTCCTGCTCGGTCTCTTCATTGTCGGCCTTGGTGCCGCGCTTGGGGCCCTTGTTGAGGTTGACCTCGATCAGGCGCACGGCTTCGGTTTCCGACATGCGGTTGACGGCGGCGATCTCGCGGGCCATGCGGTCGAGCGCGGCTTCATAAAGCTGGCGCTCGGAATAGGACTGCTCCGGCTGGTTTTCGGCGCGGTAGAGATCGCGCACCACTTCCGAGATCGAGATCAGGTCGCCGGAATTGATCTTCGCATCATATTCCTGGGCGCGGCGCGACCACATGGTGCGCTTCACGCGGGCACGACCCTGCACCACCTTCAGCGCGCGGTCGACATAGTCGGTTTCGGAAAGCTTGCGCATGCCGATCGAGGTCGCCTTGGCGACCGGCACCTTCAGGCGCATCTTGTCCTTCTGGAAATCAATGACGAACAGCTCCAGCTTGTGGCCCGCCACTTCCTGCTCGTCGATCGAGACGATCTGGCCGACGCCGTGCGCCGGATAGACGATGAACTCGCCGGTCTTGAAACCGTGACGTGCTGCGGATACGGACTTCTTCTGCGGGGTTGTCGTTGCCATTACGCCCTGAACTCCTTGTTGTGGTGCCGGCAGGTCTCTGCCGGCAGAACTGGGGCCGCCGGATCAGATCCGGCCCGGAATGCCACACAACAAGCGAAACCCACCGGAAAAGTCCTGCGCCGGCCGGCCGCAAGACTGCGTCCGCCTGACCCAGAGTGCTCTGGTCCGGATATGGAATTCACCTTTCGATGATTAGGGGCGTCTGCGCCATAAATCGACGTTGTGTCATCGGCATGTTTTTTCCGTGTAACACAAAAAGCCGCAAGAATCAAGATTTTGCTGCACGCGCGAAGGATACACGCAACCACCTATGTCAAGGTGGTTAGCACAATCCTGTTGTCGCAGCCCCGCGCCTGGAAGGCGTCAATCGCCGCCGCCCGGCTCCGCTGAAAAGTACTTTTCGAACTTCTCGGTCTCGCCGTCGAACTGCTTGGCGTCGGCCGGCGCGTCCTTCTTGGTGGTGATGTTAGGCCACTTCTCGGCGTATTCGGTGTTGATCTGCAGCCACTTGTCGAGCCCCGGCTCGGTGTCCGGCTTGATCGCGTCGGCAGGGCACTCCGGCTCGCACACGCCGCAGTCGATGCACTCATCCGGGTGGATGACGAGCATGTTCTCGCCTTCGTAGAAACAGTCGACCGGACACACCTCGACGCAATCCATGTACTTGCATTTGATGCAATTATCGGTGACGAGGTAGGTCATCAGGCGGCTCCGGGAAGGTCCCGTTCTCTTTTCTATTGTTGCCGGTCAGGTAACGTCTTTGCCGCGCGCTTGCAAGGCCGGCGCATGCCAAGGAATTGGCCCAGGTCGGAATAGCTTTCCACGGCACGATGCGCGACGGCACGCGCGTCCTCAGTTTTCGTCCCTGAGACGATCGGTTTGCCGCCGTTCCCGCTTGGTCGGCCGGCCGCTGCCCGCATCGCGCAGCGGCGCGATCGCGTCGGGCACAGTCTCGGCCTTCGGCGTTGGCGCCGGCGACATGTCCTCGTAAAGCGTGCGCGCCTCCTCCGCCGGGCCACGGCGGATGCCGGGTGCCAACACCTTCCACACCAGGATGCGGCCGTCGAGCGTGATGGTCAGCACGTCGCCGATCTTGACCAGATCGGACGCCTGCGTTGCTTTGTCGCGGTTGATGCGAACGCGGCCCGCCACCGCCAGTTTCGCAGCCAGCGAGCGCGATTTCACCGCGCGGGCGAAGAACAGCCACTTGTCGATGCGCTGGCGACCCTCGGCGGCCATCGGTTCAAAACCCGAGGCGGCGCGCCGAAAGGCCTGGCCGCGACATCTACTTCTTCAACTGGTCGCGCAAGGCGGCCAGCTTGGCGAATGGCGAATCGGGATCGAAGCGCACCGGGCGCTCCTCGCGCGGCTTCGGCTGGAAAGCCGGCTTGCCGCCCTTGCCCTCCGGCCGGCGACCGTCGGGTTTGCCGCCCTTCCAGTCGCCGCGCCCCTCGCGCCGATCCTGGCGGTCGCCCTGCGGCTTGCCGCCGGGACGACCCGGGCGGCCGCCATCGCCATTGGCGCGCTCCTTGGAGCGGTCGCGGGAGAAGCGCTCGCGGCCATTGCCTTGCTCGGCGCCCTCGCGACCGCCCGGCTGGCGGTTCTGCTCGCCACCCGGCTGGTTGCCGCGATTGCCGCGCTGGTGGCGGTTGTCGCGCCGGTGTTCGAAACGCGCCTGCCGCCACAGAAGAATCGGCTTCGGCTCCTCTGCTTCTGCGGCAGTCGCGTCGGCCTTGCTCTCTTCGGCTTCCGGAGCAGCCGCGGCAGCTTCCGCCACGACGGGCTCGGCTTTCTCGGCTTCGCCAGCCGGCTCGGCCGTTTCCGCAGCCAACTCGACTTCATCGGTGACCGGCTCGGCTGTCTCGGCAACCTCAGCGACTGGCTCGGCCGTCTCCACGACAGCCTCGTCGCCAGCATCCGGCGCGTCGACCGTTTCTTCCGCCAAAGCGATCGGCTCGGAAACCTGTTCGGCCGGCTCCGCGCTGGCGGCTGCTTCGTCCGTCGCCTCGGCGGTGCTTTCGTCGGCGCTCGGCGCGGCCTCTTGCGCAGCGGCAGCATCGGCCGCCTGCCGTGCCGCCTTCGCGGCCGCGTCGGCCACCGCCTTGGCTTCCGCTGCCTCGCGCACGGCGGCGTCGAGCGCTTCGGTTTTCGCCTTCACCTCGGCCGCCGGCTTCGGCTCGGCGCGATAGCCGAGACCTTTGAGGATCTCTTCCATGTCGTCGGCGGTGGCGCCGAGGATCGACATCATCGGCGGCGTCACCATGAAGGCCTGGCCGTCATAGGCGCCGTCCGGACGCGGACCGAGGCCCGGCTTCCAGTTGGTCGCCGGCCGGATCAGGTCGGCCAGCCGCTCCAGAATGTCGACGCGCACCGCACGGCGGCCGAGATTGCGGTAGCCGGCAAGCCGGTAGAACGCCTTGTCGAACGCCTGGTCGATGACGACGGAGGTGCGGCCGGAAGCCAGCGCATGCACGACGTCGCCGAAGCCCGGCTTTTCCTTGCCGTCGTTCTTCAGTGCCCACAACAGCGTCACCAGGCCGGCGGGTGCCGGCTTGATCAACGACGGCACGAACACGTGGTAGGCGCCGAAGCGCACGCCGAGCCGGCGCAGCGCCGCGCGGCCTTCCTGGTCCAGCGTGCGCATCTCCTCGGCGATGTCGCGCCGGTTGATAAGGCCGAAATGCTCGACCAGCTGGAAGGCGATGCCGCGCGCGATACCGGTCAGCTGCTCGGCGTTCTTGAGGTCCACCAGCGGCTTCAGGAACTGCTCGATCTGGAAATTGACGAAGCGCTCGGCGCGCGCCGCCACCTTGTCGCGGGCCGGGCCGGTCAGTTGTTCGTCGGCCAGAAGCACCAGGCGCGGCTTCAGCGCGTCCTCGCCGGCCACCAGCGTGCCGATCGGCGCACCGATCCAGCGCAGCACGCCGTCGGAGCCAAGTGCGATGTCATTGTTGCCGGACGCGGCGAAGCGTTCGGCGCGCGCTTCGAATTCGGAAGCCAGCGCCTTTTGCGCGGCCGCGCGCACGGCCTTGGCGTCTTCGCCGCCGGCGCCCTGGTCCGCCGTGAAGCGGAACCCTTGCAATTCGCCGACATGATGGCCCTCGACGAGGACGGTTCCGGTAGGGCTGATTTCGGCTTCAGGCATGGTATTTTCTCTAAGGCGCCGCATGAGGACGGAAGTCCTGCGATCAACGAAGCGTTTCGTCAACCGCTCATGTAACGCGTCCGACAATCTGTCCTCGATTTCACGTGTCTTTTCTTGCCAGTGTGTCGGATCGGCAAGCCAACCTGGACGGTTGGATACAAAAGTCCACGTCCTGATCTGCGCGATGCGGTGCGAAAGCGTGTCGATGTCGCCCTCGGTCGTGTCGGCGCGGCGCACCTGTTCGGCCATGTAGGCTTCGTCGACATGGCCGCGCCTGGCGAGGTCCATATAAATGGAAGCGACGAGGTCGGCATGCTGGGCCGGCGCGATCTTGCGGTAGTCCGGCAGCGCGCAGGCTTCCCACAGAAGCGCCACGCGCTCGCGGCCCGTCGCCAGGCTGCGGATCTCGCCGTCCTTGGACAAAAATTCCAGCGCCTGCGCGTCCACCGCCGGCAGCGCGCGGGTCAGACCTTCCACCGGCGCATTGGTCTCGATCGAGCGCTTCAGCGCGTCGAGGCTGGCGTAGTCGAAGCTGGCGGTGCGCCATTGCAGCACCTTCACCGGCTCGAAGTCATGGCCTTCGATCTTCTGCACCAGGTCTTCGTCGAACGGATCGACCTGGCCGGTGACGCCGAACGTGCCGTCGCGCAGATGGCGGCCGGCGCGGCCGGCGATCTGGCCGAGCTCAGCGGCGGTGAGATTGCGGTACTGATAGCCGTCGAACTTGCGGTTCTGGGCGAAGGCGACGTGGTCGACATCGAGGTTGAGCCCCATGCCGATCGCGTCGGTGGCGATCAGATAGTCGACATCGCCTGACTGGTAGAGCGCCACCTGGGCGTTGCGGGTGCGGGGCGACAGCGCGCCGAGCACGACGGCGGCGCCGCCTTGCTGGCGGCGGATCAGCTCGGCGATGCCATAGACCTCGTCGGCCGAGAAGGCGACGATGGCCGAGCGCCGCGGCAGGCGGGTGAGCTTCTTCGAGCCGGCGTAGGCGAGATGCGACAGGCGCGGCCTGGTCACCACCGAAACGCCCCTGAGCAGCTTCTGCAGGATGCCGTGCATGGTGGCCGCACCCAGAAGCAGCGTCTCCTGCCGACCGCGCAGATTGAGGATGCGGTCGGTGAAGATATGGCCACGCTCGAGATCGCCAGCCAGCTGCACCTCGTCGATGGCGACGAAGGCGGCGTCGGTCTCGCGCGGCAGCGCCTCGACCGTATGCACGGAATATTTCGCCCCGGCCGGCTGGATCTTTTCCTCGCCGGTGACCAGCGCAACCTTGTGGGCGCCGATCTTCTCGCAGAGACGTGTGTAGACCTCGCGCGCCAGAAGGCGCAGCGGCAGGCCGATGATGCCGCTCTCATGCGCCACCATGCGCTCGATGGCGAGATGGGTCTTGCCGGTGTTGGTCGGGCCGAGCACCGCCGTGACGTCGCGGCCCGACAGGATCAACGGCTCATTCGATTTGGGATGGATGTTCATCAGCCCGGAAGCAGGGACCTTTTTCCCGTGATCGGCACCGGGCAAGCCCGGCGACTGGCGACACATAGGCATTCACGCGACGAAGCGAAAGCACAATGTTCGCAAAACCGTCGCAGCCGGGTTCGGCATGCCGGTTTTTGCACCGCGCCATTAACGTCCGGAACGAGTCTGGAACGAATCGGCGACGAATCACTGACTCGTGATGATTCATGTTTCGTTCACGGCTATATGTGGGACTGTGACCGGCCAATCGCACCACATGCTGAATCGGCTAACCGCCTCGCATGTCGGCCGCGGAACATCGCCGTTAACTTTTGCCGGCAAGCGAGCCCCGTCGCTATGCCGGCTAACCGGAGACAGGGAACAAGCACCTGAAATCGCACGTCTTTCTTAACGGCAATTAACCAATTTCGCGGTCGCGACAGCCATTTCCATTAACAATCCGCTCAAAGCCGGAACGAATCGGCGACGAATCAGCGATGGCGAAAGTTTCCCGGTTTGTTCACCCCAACATCTTGTGTTGTGCACAGCTTGTCCACCGACGATTCACAACTTGGCCGGGCGAATGTTCTTAAGCCTCCCGTCAGCCGTTAACTTTTGTGTGCCGGGATGGGACGGTGGCGCGCGTCTCCTTCTCCCCTTGAGGGAGAAGGTGGCCGAGCCGAAGGCGAGGTCGGATGAGGGGTGTTGGACGGAGCGCATCTCTGCAAAATGTGGGATCAAGTTGAACTGAGGCGTTCGTTTTGATGCGCCCCATTTCTTCCAGCACCCCTCATCCGCCTTCGCCATGGCGGCTGTGCCGCCAGGCTCAGGCACCTTCTCCCGTAAGGGGAGAAGGTAAAGCTCTACCCTCAGCTGAAATACTGCCCGCCATTGGCCGAGATGGTCGAGCCGGTGATGAAGCCCGCTTCCTCGGAGGCCAGGAAAACCACGCAGCGCGCGATTTCCTCCGGCTCGCCGAGCCGCCCGACCGGGATCTGCGGGATGATGCGCTCGTTGAGCACCTTCTCGTCGATCGCCTTGACCATTTCGGTGGCGATGTAGCCCGGGCAGATCACGTTGACGGTGATGCCGGCGCGCGCGCCCTCCTGGGCCAGCGCCTTGGTGAAGCCGATGTCGCCGGCCTTGGAGGCCGAATAGTTGGCCTGGCCGGCCTGGCCCTTCTGGCCGTTGATGGAGGAGATGGTGATGATGCGGCCGAACTTGCGGTCGCGCATGCCGCTCCACAGCGGATGCGACATGTTGAAGACGCCGGACAGATTGGTGTCGATCACCTCTTTCCACTGCTGCGGCGTCATCTTGTGGAACATGGCGTCGCGGGTGATGCCGGCATTGTTGACGAGCACCGAAACCGCGCCGAGATCGGCCTCCACCTGTTTGACGCCGGCGACGCAGGCGTCATAGTCGGCCACCGACCATTTGTAGGTCTTGATCCCGGTTTCAGCCGTGAACTTCGCCGCCGCCTCGTCGTTGCCGGCATAGTTCGCCGCGACGGTGTAGCCGGCATTCTTCAAGCCGATCGAGATCGCGGCGCCGATGCCGCGCGAGCCTCCGGTGACGAGTGCGACCTTTGTCATGCGTTTCCCCTTTTTGCTGCATCATTCAATGGCTGGTCCGTATGACGGACTTTTGAAACCGACCCTTATGCCGGGCCTTCACAAACAACCTTCACAGACAAAATGGGCGGCTCCTTGGCCGCCCGTCTTGTTTTCGATCAAAGTGCCTCGACGCACATGGCGACGCCCATGCCGCCGCCGATGCATAGGGTGGCGAGCCCCTTCTTGGCGCCCCGGCGCCGCATCTCGTAGACCAGCGTGTTGAAGATGCGCGCGCCCGACGCGCCGATGGGGTGGCCGATGGCGATCGCTCCGCCATTGACGTTGACGATGTCCGGGTTCCAGCCGAGGCCCTTGTTGACCGCGCAGGCCTGCGCGGCGAAGGCCTCGTTGGCCTCGACCAGATCGAGGTCCGACACTTTCCAGCCGGCCTTTTCCAGCGCGCGCTTCGACGCCGGGATCGGGCCGGTGCCCATCACCGACGGATCGACGCCGGCGGTCGCCCAGGAGGCGATGCGCACGAGCGGGGTGATGCCGCGGCGCACGGCTTCGGCTTCCGTCATCAAAAGCGCGCCGGCGGCGCCGTCATTGATGCCGGAGGCGTTGGCGGCGGTCACCGTGCCGTCCTTGTCGAAGGCCGGCTTCAGCTTGGTCATCGCGTCCATCGTTGCGCCGTGGCGGATATATTCGTCCTGGTCGACGATGGTGTCGCCCTTCTTACCCTTGATGGTGAAGGCGACGATCTCGTCCTTGAACCGGCCGGCCTTCTGCGCGGCCTCGGCCTTGTTCTGCGAGGCGAGCGCGAAAGCGTCCTGGTCGTCGCGGGTGATCTGGAACTGCTTGGCGACGTTCTCGGCGGTGATGCCCATGTGATAGCCGTTGAAGGCATCCCACAGCCCGTCCTTGATCATCGTGTCGATCATCTTGTAGTCGCCCATCTTCACGCCGGCGCGCAGGTGCTGGGCGTGCGCCGACAGCGACATCGATTCCTGGCCGCCGGCCACGATCACCTTGGCGTCGCCGGAGGTGATCTGCTGCATGCCGATGGCGATCGCCCTCAGGCCCGAGCCGCAGACCTGGTTGAGGCCCCAGGCGGTCGTCTCGATCGGCAGGCCGGCATTGATCGACGCCTGGCGCGCCGGGTTCTGGCCCTGCGCCGCGGTCAGCACCTGGCCGAGGATCACCTCGTCGACTTCCGCCGCCTCGACGCCGGCCCGCGACAGCAATTCGCGGATCACCACCGCGCCCAGATCATGGGCGGGTGTCGCGGCGAAAGCTCCGTTGAAGGAGCCGACGGCCGTGCGCGCGGCACTGGCGACGACGATGGCGTTGGAAGCGGACATATTGTTCTCCAGACTTCTATTTGAACGGTTTGCAAGCTTTGCGTTCGACTTTTCTTGCCGGTTCCAGCCCTTGAGTCAAACTGGAAATCGGCACCCACTGGGCGACCCGGCGGCTGCGTAAGTTATGCTGCGCAGCATATTGCAGCGCCGAAAGAACCCGCTAAGCTTCCGCACTGCACAAACCGCTTGGAATTATGACGGTTTTGCGCATATCCTCGACTTGGGAGCAATCGTTACCGGCCGCTTACGGGCCCGCCGGTATCCGCGGGAGGATGCTGTATGGCGGCGAAAAACGAACCGGTGGTCATCAAGAAATATGCCAACCGCCGGCTCTACAACACGGGCACCAGCACCTATGTGACGCTCGAGGACCTCGCCGAAATGGTGAAGAAGGGCGAGGACTTCACCGTGCAGGACGCCAAGACCGGCGACGACATCACCCACCCGGTTCTCACCCAGATCATCTTCGAGCTGGAGAACAAGGACGGGCAGAACATGCTGCCCATTCCGTTCCTGCGCCAGCTCATCGCCTTCTATGGCGACCAGATGCAGATGATCGTGCCGTCATTCCTCGAACAGTCGATGCTCGCCTTCTCCAAGGAGCAGGAGCGCTTCCGCGAACAGATGAAATCGTCGCTCGGCAAATCGCCGATGGACATGATGAAGTTGGCGACGCCGATGAAGGCGCTGGAGGAACAGACACGGCGCAACATGGAAATGTTCCAGAACGCCATGCGCATGTTCACGCCCTTCCCCGGGGCTGCGACGGGCGGTGCCTCGAGCACGGCCGCCGAGCCGGCCAGAGCCGAACCCGCCAAGGCGGAGCCGGCCGAAAAGACCGACGATCTGCAGGAACTGAAGGAACAGATCGCCGCCATGCAGCGCAAGCTGGACAAGCTTTCGTAGGTGACGAGACGGGGCAGGTTCGCGATTGCCATGTGGATGGCATGGCGCGAAGTTCTCGCTCCGTCATTCCGGGCAAGCGAGCAAAGCGAGCGCAGACCCGGAGCCTATTGAGCAGCGCGGCCGGGATCTAGGTTTGGGTCAGCCTTCGTGAAACGTGCAGCGTGGGTTCGGCGACGCGAATGTTCAAGGCGAGGACCCGGCCGCGCCCGACGGCTTGCGACCAATGGATCCCGGATAGCCTTCGCTGCGCTCCGGCTTCCGGGATGACGATTTTCCGATCTATCCTTTGAACGTCCCGGCGAACCGTTCGCGCAACAAATTCTTCTGCACCTTGCCCATCGTGTTGCGCGGCAATTCGTCGACCACGAAGATGCGGCGCGGCTGCTTGAAGCGGGCAAGCTTCGTCGACAATCCGGCAAGCAGGGTAGCCTCGTCCAGCGTCGTGCCCTTGCGCGCGGTGACGATGCCGACGACGCCCTCGCCGAGGTCGGGATGCGGCACGCCGACCACCGCCGATTCCTCGACGCCGGGTATCTCGTCCAGCAGAAGCTCGATTTCCTTCGGATAGATGTTGTAGCCGCCGGCGATGATCAGGTCCTTGGCGCGGCCGACGATGGTGACGTAGCCGTCAGCATCCTGCGTGGCGAGATCGCCGGTGATGAAATAGCCGTCGACCCGAAACTCCTGCGCGGTCTTTTCCGGCATGTTCCAGTAGCCCTTGAAGACATTGCGGCCCTTCACCTCGATGACGCCGATGCCGCCCGCAGCCACGGGCTTGCCGGTGTCCGGGTCGGCGATGCGGACGGAGACGCCCGGCAGCGGCTGGCCGACAGTGCCGGCGCGGCGCTCGCCCTCATAGGGGTTCGAGGTGTTCATGTTGGTCTCGGTCATGCCGTAGCGTTCGAGAATGCGTTTGCCCGTACGCGCCTCGAAGTCGCGGTGCGTCTCGGCAAGCAGCGGCGCGCTGCCGGAAACGAACAGGCGCATATGGGCGACAAGCTCGTGCGTCAGCCGGGGGTCGGCCAGCAACCTCGTATAGAAGGTGGGCACGCCCATCATCGTCGTCGCCACCGGCATGTTGGCGACAAGGTCGTCCAGGTCGAGGCCGGGCAGGAAGACCGCCGAGCCGCCGGCGAGCAAAATGACGTTGGTCGCCACGAACAAGCCGTGCGTGTGGAAGATCGGCAAGGCGTGCAACAGCACGTCGTCCTTGGTGAAACGCCACGTATCGACCAGCGCCTCGGCATTGGAGAGCAGATTGTCGTGCGTCAGCATCGCGCCCTTGGAGCGCCCGGTGGTGCCGGAGGTGTAGAGGAAGGCGGCGAGATCGTCCGGCCCACGTTCAGCCGGGGCGAAGGTCGCGGGCTTGCCTTGCGCCCTGTCCTTCAGCGTGCCGGACCCGTCGCCACTAAGCGTCATCAGCACAGCACCCGCTTTGTCGGCCACCGACCGCAGCGCCGCTTCGCTTGCACTGTCGCAGATCAGCAGTTTCGCGCCGGCATCGCTGACGAAATAGTCGACCTCGGCGGCCGTATAGGCGGTGTTCAGCGGCAGGAACACCGCGCCCATGCGCACCGCCGCCGCGTAGACGGCCAGCGCTTCCACCGATTTCCTGGCCTGCAGCGCCACGCGGTCGCCGGGCGTAATGCCGGCCTCGGCCATGGCATGGGCAAACCGCGCCGACAGCGCGAGGAAGCCGGCATAAGAAACCGTCGACCCGTCCTTCAGCCGCAGGAAGGTGGCCTCGCTCGCTTCATGCGGCTTGAACAGGGCATCGTAGAGCGTGTTGGCCAAGATGGTCTCCAGCGAAGCGAAACGGGTCGGGCCCTTGCAGCATGGCCGGGGTCCAGTGACAAGCGCAAGTCGCCTTCTGGCATTTGCCTGTCGCGGCGCCGCGCCCTAATTAGGGCGGGTCAGCTCCGCTTCCCAACATCGAAAGCCCATCATGACCGAGACCGACCTGATCCCCGTCTTCGACGGCCACAATGACACGCTGCTCAAGCTCTACCAGTCCGGCCAGTCCGATGTCGAAAAGCTGTTCATCGAAGGGTCGCCGGCCAGCTGGCACATCGACCTGCCGCGCGCCAGGAAGGGCGGCCTGATCGGCGGCATGTTCGCCATCTTCCCGCCGCCGCAGGAAGAGCGCAAGGCCAAGGACGACGGCGTCATCTCGTTGCCAAGCGACAACGAGCCGCTGCCGCCGGAACTGCCGCGTTCGGTCGCGCAGGAAAGCACGCTCGCCATGGCCTCGATCCTGCTCCGGCTCGAACGGGCCGGCGCCCTCGCCATCTGCCGCAGCGCCGCCGACATCCGCGCAGCGATGGCCAGGAACACGATGGCCGCGGTCTTCCACATCGAGGGCGTCGAGGCGATCGACACCGACCTCGTCATGCTCGACGTGCTGCACGCCGCCGGCCTGCGCTCGCTGGGCATCGTCTGGAGCCGCCCGAACGCCTTCGGTCATGGCGTGCCGTTCCGCTTCCCGTCCTCGCCCGACACCGGCGACGGGCTGACCGATGCCGGCAAGGCGCTGGTCAAGGCCTGCAACAGGCTGAAGATCATGATCGACCTGTCCCACCTCAACGAAAAAGGCTTCCGCGACGTCGCCAGGCTTTCCGATGCGCCGCTGGTCGCCACCCATTCCAACGTGCACGCGTTGTGTCCGCATTCGCGCAACCTGACCGAGTGGCAGCTCGGCGCCATCAAGGACAGCGACGGCATGGTCGGCCTGAACTACGCCACCGGCTTCCTGCGCGAGGACGGCCGCATGAATGCCGACACGCCGCTGGAGGTGATGGTGCGCCACATCGATGCGCTGTTGAAGGCGCTGGGCGAGGATCGCGTCGGCCTGGGTTCGGATTTCGACGGCGCCATGATCCCGGCCACCATCGGCGACGCCGCCGGCCTGCCCAGGCTCACCGACGCGCTGGCCAAGCACGGCTATGGCCGCGCCCTCATCGAAAAGATCGCCTACCGCAACTGGCTGCGCGTGCTGGAAAAGTCGATCGGGTGATGCGCCGCTTCCTTCTCCCCTTGTGGGAGAAGGTGGCCGAGCCCCGGCGGCAAAGCCGCCGCGGGCGAGGTCGGATGAGGGGTGCTGGAAGAAACGAGGCGCTTCAGAACCAGCGCCTCAATTCAACGACACCTCATCCTGCAAAGCTGCGCTCCGGCCAACACCCCTCATCCGTCTCGGCGCTACGCGCCGATCCACCTTCTCCCGCAAGGGGAGAAGGAAGACCCCCCTCAACCCATCCGCTCCAGCCACGCCTTGCCCACCTTACGATCGCGGATGATCGCCAGCGGGTCCTCGGCGTCGAGCCGGGAGCAGATGCGGTAGACTTCGAGCGTCTCGGCATCCATCTCGCCGCGCTTGTAGAAATACATCGCCGCCGCGTAGCGGGCGCGGCCCGACCAGGCTTCGCCGAGCGGCGTGTTGACCAGCGCCCATTGTTCCAGCGCCTCGGCGTCCTCGGCTTCCGTCATCAGATCCACCTCGCGAGCGCCCGCCCCACCGACCGGCGCCGGCATCATGCCAGAACGACACGGCGCTGCCGACTGCCGACTGCCGACTGCCGACTGCCGAAGATGCCACGGCCCGACCCGCCCTGTTCATATTGAATGAATGTTCAGCAAATTATCTTGCGTTTTCCCGCCGACGCGCTACGCTTTGTGGCATCGGAAACAGTCAGTCAGCACTTGGGGTCGATACCCGATGAGCAGGACGACGCATGCGGGCGCACCGGATGCCGGCCCGGAATATGACGATGCCGCGATCCGCTTCCTGGCCGCGCTCTGGGGCGAAGGTTATCTGTCGCCCGGCGGCCCCGACGAGGTCGACCGCATCGTCGAGGGCCTCGCCCTTGAGGGCAAGAGCCTGCTCGATATCGGCTGCGGCGCCGGCGGCATCACGCTGCACCTGCTTGTTAGGCATGGCTTGGCCAAGGTGACGGGTTTCGACGTGGAACTGCCGGTCGTAGAGGCGGCGCGCGGGCGGGCGAAGGCGGCTGAGATAAAAGGACGCGCCGTCTTCGTCCAGGCCCCGCCGGGCCCGCTGCCCTTCGCCGACGCCTCCTTCGACGTCGTCTTTTCCAAGGACGCGCTGCTGCATGTGCCCGACAAGGAGGCGCTGTTTGCCGAGATCTTCCGGGTGCTGAAGCCAGGCGGCGTCTTTGCCGCCAGCGACTGGCTGATCGGCCATGACGACGAGCCGTCCCCGGCGATGAAGAACTATGTCGCCGCCGAGGGCCTGTCCTTCGCCATGGCCTCGCCGATGCGTTATGCCGAGGCGATGCGCGAGGCCGGCTTCGTCGGCGTCGCCACCCGCGACCGCAACCCGTGGTATCGCGAGGTGGCGCGGGCGGAACTGGAACGCCTGAAAGGCCCGCTCTACGCGGTTGCCGCCAGGGCGGTCGGCGCCGCCTATGTCGACAAGAACATCCGCACCTGGGAGGCGATGCAGAAGGTGCTTGACTCGGGCGAGCACCGCCCCACTCATCTGCGCGGCTGGAAGCCCGGCGAGATTGGATAGCCGGGTATGCAGGAGACCGTTTCGCCGATGAAGACCATCGACCTGGAAGAACAACCCGCCGAGCCCGAGCAGCGGGGCGGGCCTGAAAAGCGCGGCCGCAAGGCCTCGAAGGAAGTGCGCCGGCTGCAGCTGATCGAGGCAACGATCGATTCGCTGGCCAAGCGCGGTTATGCCGACACCACCATGGCCGACGTCGCCGACGGCGCCGGCCTGTCGCGCGGCATCGTCAACTTCCATTTCGAGAGCAAGGAGAAGCTGCTCGTCGCCACGCTGCAGCATATGTACGACGAATATTCGGCGCATTGGCGCGCCGCCTACACCAAGGCCGGAGACGATCCGGCCGCCCAATTGCTGGCCCTGGTGGTGGCGGATTTCGACCGCGCCGTCTGCAACAAGCGCAAACTCGCCGCCTGGTGCGCCTTCTGGGGCGAGGCCAAGTCGCGCCCCACCTATCAGGCTTTGTCGGGCGCGCGCGACGCCGCCTACCAGAACCTGATGCAAGACCTCTGCGGCAAGCTCGGCCAGCAGGCAGGCTATGCCTACGAGCCGCAGGCGCTCGCGCTGTCGTTGAGCGCGCTTCTGGAAGGGCTTTGGCTGCGGTTGATGATGGGCGTCGAGGACGTGTCGCGGGAGACGGCGCTGACCTCGGCCAATGAATTCCTGCTCACCGCGTTCCCGAAACACTTCGCCCGCGCGGCGAGCGGAATCCGCCGTATGGCGACCTGACAACAACGAACGGGCGCCGGCCCGCAGCAAAAGGGGAATCCAGATGAAGACGAAAACCCGCTATTGGACGATGGCATTGGCGCTGGCAGGCGTTTTGGCGGCGGCGGCAACCACCGCCTCGCATTCCGCTGGCAGCGACCTGGTCGTCTTTGACTGGGCGGGTTACGAGCTGCCGGAATTCCATCCCAAATACACCGAGAAACAGGGCAGCGCCCCGACCTACGCCTTCTTCGGCGACGAGGACGAGGCGTTCGAGAAGCTGCGCTCCGGCTTCAAGTCCGACCTTGCCCATCCCTGTTCGCAAAGCGTGGTGAAATGGCGCGACGCCGGCCTGCTGCAGCCGCTCGACACCTCCAAGATCACCGCCTGGAAGGACCTGAACCCCGGCATCATGAAGATGAAGGACCTGGCCACCTCGGCCGACGGCACCGCCTGGTTCATGCCCTGGGACTGGGGCAACACCCAGCTCACCTATAATTCCGATAAGGTCGATGAAAAGGACGTTCAGTCGCTGAAGGCCTTCGCCGACCCCAAATTCAAGGGTCGCGTCTCGATCGGCGACAATGTCGACGACGCCTACGCGCTGGCCGCTCTCGTCATCGGGCTGAAGGACTGGACCCAGATGACCGACGACCAGTTCAAGCAGGCGTCGGACTTCCTGCGGCAAGTGCACAAGAATGTCCGGCTCTACTGGACCGACACCACCAACATCGTCCAGGCGCTGACCGGCAACGAGATCGACCTCGCCTGGGCCTGGAACGACGCCACCGCGCAGTCGGTGCTGGCCGGCGCCCCGATCAAGGCCAACCGTGACACCAAGGAAGGCATCTCCACCTGGGTCTGCGGCTATGTCAGGCTGAAGGACGCCCCCGGCAATGCCGACCAGGCTTATGATTTCCTCAACGCCATCAACGAGCCCGACGTCGCCAATGTGCTGGTCAAGAACTGGGGTTACGGTCAGGCCAATGCCAAGGGCATGGCGGCGGTCGACCCGGCCCTGCTCAAGGGCAAGGGTTACGACGATGTCGACAAATTCGTCGACAAGACGCTGTTCCAGTCGCCGATCCCGGCGGAACTCAAGCAGAAGATGATTGCCGAATTCGAGAAGATCAAAGCGGGGTATTGAACGGCATGATCCATGACGTGATCGTCATCGGGGCCGGCTTTGCCGGCCTTTCTGCTGCATTGGCCCTGCGCGACGCCGGCCTCGAAGTGCTGGTGCTGGAGGCGCGCCAGCGCGTCGGCGGTCGCGTCGAATCCCGGATCGATGGTCTCGGCGACCGCTACGACAGCGGCGGCCAGTTCCTGTGCGAGGACATGCCTCAGGTGATGGCGTTGGCATTCCGCCACGGCAAGACCCTGGTGCCGGCGCCCACCGACGGTGCCTTCACCCTGCAACCGTCCATGTCGGAGGAAGACGGCGAGGCGCTCTGGCTGGCCAGTTTCGCCATTCGCGAGCGCATGAACGCGATCGACCCCGCCGATCCGGCCATTCGCGACCTCAGCGTGGCGGACTGGCTGGCCCGCCAGCCGGACGCCGCCGATGCCAAGTCGGCTTTCCGGTCGACCATAGAGGGCCTGTGGTGCCAGCCGCTCGACGCCGTGCCCCTGTGGTACCTCGTCGACAATGACCGTCGCATCACCAACGAGGTCTCGGAGCTGCAATATTTTCCGGGCGAGACCATGCACCGGCTTGCCGAGGACCTCGCTGCCGGGCTCGGTGACCGCATCCGCCTGTCGACGCCGGTAACCGAAATCCGCCGCGAAGAGTCTGGCGTTGTTGTGGTGACGCCGGCCGGTCCGTTTCAGGCGCTACACGTCGTCGTCGCCGTGCCGCCCGTCACCGCCAGCCGCATCGCCTTTTCGCCGCCCTTGCCGGCGCAGCTCGCCGGGGCGCTCGGCGCCTGGCGCTGCGGCACGGTCATCAAGATGCGGCTTCGCTACGCCCGCGCCTTCTGGCGCGACGAGGGCCGCAACGGCATGGTGTTGTGGCGCGACATCCACGGGCTGTTCGCCTGCGACACCAGCCGCGACGACGGCCACACGATCCTGACCGTCTTCGCCGGCGGTCCGCTGGCCTTGCGGCTGCGCGCGCTCGGCGCCGACGGCATGCGCGCCGAGGTGCTGGACCGGCTGGTCGCGGCGCTCGGCACCGACGCCCGCGACGTGCTCGACTTTGCCGCCCGCGACTGGAGCGACGAGCCGTGGAGCGGTGGCGGCTACAGCGACAGCGTCGCCGATTTTTCCGCGCAGGATGCCGAAGCCGTACTTCGCGCCGGCGCGTCGCCGATCCATTTCGCCTGTTCGGAATTGTCGCTGTCTTTTCCCGGCTATGTCGAAGGCGCCATCGTCAGCGGGCGCCGGGCGGCGGAAGCGGTCTGCGATATGTTCGACCTGCCGGTCGGCCTCGACCCGCTAGGGTAAAACCTCGCGCCGACCTGGGCCCGAAAACGCGACCCGCCGGCGTCGTTTTTCCGGCGGAACCCGGTCCGCCAATACCGATATCGTCGCGGCCATGATCGACGCAGTGGTGACGGAGAGCCGCCGCGAAAGACGGCGCGTCAGGGGTGACGAAGCGGGGAACGCCGCGCGGCGCAAGCCCGACTACCGCACTCTGCGCAACCCCTTCCTGCCGCAGCCGGTGTTTTCCGAGGACCAGGTAGCCGCCATCCACGACACCGCGCTGCGCGTGCTGGAAGAGCTCGGCATCAAGGTGCTGCTGGCGGAAGCGCGCGAACTCTACCGTCGCGCCGGCGCCGTCGTCGATGAAGAGACGCAAATGGTGCGCATCGGCCGCGACATCGTCACGGCAGCCCTTGCCTCCGCGCCGAAGTCGATCCGGGCCTATGCCGGCGACCGATCGAGGGACCTTGTGCTGGAAACGGGCACGCTCAGTTTCCTGGCGGGCTCCGGCGCCCCCAACGTGACGAACCTCGACCGGGGCCGCCGCCCCGGCAACCTCGCCGATTTCGAGAATCTTGTCCGCATCGTCCAGAGCTTCGATGCCCTGCATATGATGGGCCCGTTCATCGAGGCCCAGGACGTCGACAACCGGTTCCGCCACTATGCGGTCAACCGGGCGCAGTTGACGCTTTCCGACAAGCTGCCCTTTGTCTTCGCGCGCGGCGCGCCGCAGGTTGAAGACTGTTTCGAGATGCTGCGCCTGGCGCGTGGCCTTTCCGACGACGACTTCCTGTCGAACGTTTACTGCTACACCGTCATCAACACCAATTCGCCCCGCATGCTCGACATTCCGATGGCGCAAGGCATCATCGACTTCGCGCGGGCCGGCCAGATGTCGGTCATCACGCCCTTCTGCCTGGCCGGTGCCATGGCGCCCATCACGGTTGCCGGCGCGCTCACGCTGCAGCATGCCGAGGCGCTGGCCGGGCTGGCGCTCGCCCAGATCAGCCGCGCCGGCGCGCCGGTGGTCTATGGCAGCTTCTCCTCCAATGTCGACATGAAGTCCGGTGCTCCGGCCTTCGGCACGCCCGAACATGTCAAGGCGACGCTCGGCTCCGGCCAGCTCGCGCGCTTCATCGGCCTGCCATGGCGTTCCGGCGGCGGCAGCGCCGCCAATGTTTCCGACGCGCAGGCCGCGCACGAAACCCAGTTCTCGCTGTGGGGCACGGTGCTGGCGGGAGCCACGATGTGCATCCACGCCGCCGGCTGGCTGGAAGGCGGCCTGAGCGTTTCCTTCGAAAAGCTGGTCACCGACATCGAGGCGCTGCAGACCATCGCCGAACTCTGCGCCGCCGTCCCGGGCGATGCCGACGCGATCGGCTTCGATGCCATCGCCGAGGTGCAGCCGGGCGGACATTTCTTCGCCGCGCGGCACACCATGACGCGCTATCGCACCGCCTTCTACGAACCGCTGGTCGCCGATCTCTCCAATTTCGGCTCGTGGACCGAGGCAGGCTCGCGCACGGCGACGGAGCGCGCCAACACCGTCTGGAAACGAACGCTCGCTGAATTCGAGCCTCCGGCCTCCACCGCCGGCCGCGCCGAGGTCCTCGACGCCTTCATCGCGAAGCGAACCGGGCAAGGCGGCGCTGAACCGGTCTCGTGAGCGGGCGCGCCAATCGGCGGTCGGTCCCGGCCCGCAGCCGGGGTCCTTCAACTTCCGCCCTGGTCCCCAGGCAGGGTAAGGCGGCTGCCCTCGTCAAGGCGAGAAATTTCTCCTAACCTCGATCGACATGCCGTTTTGCGATCGGGAGCTCTCGCGCCATGGCCTTTACGTTTCGCCCTATCCTCTTAGCCGCAACACTCGCCAGCGCTGCCGCCGGAACCGCGGCCTTCGCCGCTGGCGGCGACCTCGTCGTGTTCGACTGGTCGGGTTATGAGGACCCGCTGCTGCACCCCGACTACGCCGCCAAATACAGCGCCGAACCGAGCTTCTCCTTCTTCGGCGACGAGGACGAGGCCTTCGAGAAGCTGCGCGCCGGCTTCAAGGCCGATGTCGGCCACCCCTGCGCCCAGAGCGTGGTGAAATGGCGTGACGCCGGCCTGCTGCAGCCGCTCGACACATCCAGGATCACCGGCTGGAAGGACATCAACCCCGGGCTGATGAAGATGAAGGACCTCGTCACCAGCGGCGACGGCAAGGCATGGCTGATGCCGTTCGACTGGGGCACGTCCTCGCTGATCTACCGCACCGACAAGGTGACGCCCGAGGACGCGAAGTCGCTGCGCATCTTCGCCGACCCGAAATTCCAGGGCCGCGTCACCATCGGCGACAATGTCGACGACGCCTTCGCGCTGGCCAGCCTCGTCATCGGGCTGAAGGACTGGACCAAGATGACCGACGCCCAGTTCAAGGAAGCCGCTGACTTCCTGCGCCAGGTGCACAAGAACGTCCGCTTCTACTGGACCGACGACACCTCCATCAACCAGGCCTTCACCGGCAGCGAGATCGACCTCGCCTGGGGCTGGGCCGAAACCTATGTCACGCTGAAGGGCCAGGGCGTGCCGCTGGAGATGAACCGCGACACCAGGGAAGGCCTGTCGACCTGGGTGTGCGGTTATACGCTGCTGAAAGACGCCGCCCATGTCGACGAGGCCTACGACTTCTTCAACGCCGTCAACGCGCCGAATGTGTCGAGCCACATCGTCACCACCTTCGGCTACGGTCATGGCAACGCCGCTGGCATGGCCTCGGTCGACAAGAAGCTGCTTGCCGACCGGGGTTTCGACAACCTCGACGCCTTCCTCGACAAGACCCTCTTCCAGCAGCCGCTGCCGGCGGAGCTGAAACAGCGCATGGTCGCCGAGTTCGAGAAAATCAAAGCCGGTTATTGAGGCCGATCGTTCGCGAAAAGAAGCCTATTATTCGCGATCCCGAGGGGCAGTGAATAAAAACCGGGCGCGAAAAGCCGCCTGTTTCGCGCAGGTCCTTGATCCGAAAGCGCCAAATTTTTTCACTCGCGGCCGCTATCCCGACTTCTGTTCACTTTGGCATGGGTATCAGGCCTTGCGCGCAAGGCGCGGCCTCGGCATCTCGGCGGTCGTATCTGGACGTGTTGAGCCGATTTATTTATAAGCCGCCCATCTCAACACAGCCGCGAACAGACCGTAGGGGTGCCATGGCCGGCCATTCACAGTTTAAAAACATCATGCATCGCAAGGGCCGCCAGGACGCGGTCCGCTCGAAGATCTTCTCCAAGCTCGCCCGCGAAATCACCGTCGCCGCCAAGCAGGGGATGCCCGACCCGGCGATGAACCCGCGTCTGCGTCTGGCCATCCAGAACGCCAAGGCCGAGTCGATGCCGAAGGACAACATCCAGCGCGCCATCAACAAGGCTTCCGGCGGCGACGCCGAGAACTACGAGGAAGTGCGCTACGAAGGCTATGGCCCGGGTGGCGTCGCGCTGATCGTCGAGGCGCTGACCGACAACCGCAACCGCTCCGCCTCCAATGTGCGCGCGGCCTTCACCAAGGCCGGCGGCGCCATGGGCGAAACCGGCTCGGTCTCCTTCATGTGGGATCGCATCGGCGAAATCGTCTATCCGGCCAAGGCCGGCAACGCCGACAAGGTGATGGAAGCGGCGATCGACGCCGGTGCCGACGATGTCGAGACCGACGAGGAAGGCCACACCATCTACTGCGCCTTCGAAAATCTCGGCGAAGTCTCCAAAGCGCTCGAAGGCGCGCTCGGCGAGGCGGAATCGGTCAAGGCGATCTGGAAGCCGCAGAACAACATCCCGGTCGACGAAGAACGCGCGCAGTCGCTGATGAAGCTGGTGGCGACGCTGGAAGACGACGACGACGTCCAGAACGTCTACGCCAATTTCGAGGTCGACGACGCAACGCTGGCCAAGCTCAGCGCGGCTTAGTCGCCAACTACCGCCCGACCCACTGGACGGAAACTAGGCGTCGCTGCCAAACTGTCCCCTTGTTTGCAATATGATTTGCATGCGGGGGGATGAGATGGCTGATGATGGCGGCGCCAGCCGTGATCCAACTTGGTTTGATGAAGCGCTGAATTGGCCTGGTCGCCCGGGCCTATGGCGCAGGCTGGCAGCCCTATCTATTGACTATATAGTTGTTTTTGTTATATTTTTTCCACTTACATCTCTTGCTCATTATTTGACTGACGGTGGGGTGAAAAGCACGTTCTCGCTTCGCTGGAATCTCTGCCAAGCGGCGACCCTGAACCATTCAAGCGACCCGTCACTTAGTCGCTATAGTTGGAATGTATGCAGAACATCCATTTTCGGTCTGAAAATAGCCGAATCGGCAGTCGGAACTGCGCCCGACCAGCAAGCGGGTGAGCCTTCCTCCATCTCGCTAGATCTCGATTCAAAAGGCAACTTTCGACCGGCAGCCCTGGACCTCGGCTTCCTCGAACCGCTTGTCCTCGCCCTCTATTTCTTTGTTTTGGAGCGGAAATCTGGACAGTCGATTGGCAAACGAAGCATGGCAATCAAGGTACACGACCAGTATGACAAACATCGCACCGGATTGTCGGTGCAAACGTCTGCTCGTCGGCAAACAATGAAGTTCCTCGGATTCGCACCGATGGCGCTCCTTGGAGGTTGGTATGCCCTTCAGGCTTGGGGCGATGTCCCGGGAACGATTCAGCAAATTTCCAATCTGGAAATAGTGATCGCGCTCGTCGTTTCTGCGATCGCTCTGGTTTGGCCGATCTGGATAATGATATCCACTGCACTCGGCGACGATCCAATCCACGATCGGGTTGCAAGCACGACAGTTCGCCTGTTTGAGATTGAGACCTGACTGAGATGGACAAGCCCCGCATCGTCATCACCTATTGCACGCAGTGCCAGTGGCTGTTGCGCGCCGGCTGGATGGCGCAAGAGCTTTTGTCCACTTTTGCTACTGACCTCGGCGAGGTCGTGCTGGTTCCGGGCACCGGTGGCATCTTCACCATCCAGTGCAACGACACACTCATCTGGGACCGCAAGCGCGATGGCGGCTTTCCCGATGCCGCCAGGCTGAAGCAGCTGGTGCGCGATGTGATCGACCCCGAGCGCGACCTCGGTCATTCCGACCGCAACAAGGCGTAGCACTTCGAGTGCGACCAGTCGGTTCGAATGCGGGGCGCGGCCCTTGCTGCGGGTTCCGCCGGCTTGGTCCCGATCGTCGGCGAAAAAAAATCCGCCGCCTGGATCAGAGGCGGCGGATTTTTCCTGGCAGACTGCCAGATGGCTTACATCAACGCCGCGATGAAGGCGGCCAGGGCGCCGGTGCAGGCAAAGGCGCGCACATGGTTCCAGAACACCCAGCGGTCGAGATGGACCGCCCAAAGCTGGGCGGCCGCCTGACTGTCTGGCGCAGTCGCCGCCAGCGCATCGTTCATCGGTACGTTGACGACTATGGTGACGATGATGTTGCCGATGATGTAAAGCGCCGCACCCGCCACCACCCAACCGGGCCGCGCGACGCCCCAGCCGAGCAGAGCCGCCAGCACCAGGAACAGCGCCAGCAGTGCCGTGCCCATGAAGATGGACAGGAACAGCGGGTTCTGGATGACCGTGTTGATGGTGTTCATGACCAGCACGCCCTGGGGCACCGGTACCTGCGCCAGCGAGGGCATCACCGAATTGGAATAGGCGAAAAACAGCCCCGCCATGAGGCCGCTGCCGAGCGCGGCAATGAAGGTGACGATAACGACGATCGGAGCAAACATTTTTCCCTCCCTCCTCAACGGTTCAGGTTCCACACGCCGGCGGCGGTGGTTTCAGCGGTATAGATTGAAAAGTCCTTCGGCGCGCGGCCGATTGCACGCTGCACACCGTCGGTGAGCGAGGCGTTGCGGCCGTCGAGCACTTCGGTGAACAGCTCGTTGACCAGCCAGATCAGGTCGGCCGGCACGCCATGTTCGGCCATGGCGGCATTGTAGGCATCCTGCGGCACGCGCACGAAGCGGATGTCGCGGCCGCTTGCCCCGGCGATTTCGGCGACCGCCTCCGGGAAAGAGATGAGACGCGGGCCGGTCAATTCATAGACCTCGCCCAGATGGCCGTCTTCGCTCAGCACCGCGGCCGCCACATCGGCGATATCGTCGGCATCGATGAACGGCTCCTTCACCTCGCCGACCGGCAAGACAACTTCGCCAGCCAGGACCGGCTCGAACAGGAAGCTCTCGGAGAAGTTCTGCGCGAACCAGGCACAGCGCAGGATCGTCCAGTCGGCGCCCGATGCCTGCACCAGTTCCTCGGCGCGCTGCGCTTCCGGCTCGCCGCGGCCGGAAAGCAGCACCAGCCGGCGCACGCCGTGGCTTACCGCCAGCCGGGCGAATTCGTCGACCGCTTCCGCGGCGCCCGGCACGGCGAGATCGGGATAATAGCTGATGTAGACGGCGCCAACGCCTTCGAGGGCGCCGGCCCAGCCTGCCTTGTCGGTCCAGTCGAAGGCCGGGCTTCCCGAGCGCGAGCCGATGCGGACCGGAATGTTCCTGGCTTCCAGCCTTTCAGCCAGCCTGCGGCCGGTCTTGCCGGTACCGCCAAGGATCAGGACCGGCTTGGATGTTGTGTTGGTCATTGTTTCTCTCCTCGTTGCAAAACATGAGCAATCCTCACGTTTGCAAAATGTGATAAATCCTCATATTCTGTGAGTCAAGCAGGAATTTTTCGGGACGCCCGCCCGGAACGCCTTTTGAGGATCCATTGATGGAAAGCGCATCGACCGTCGCACAGGACGCTCCCGGCCCGCGCCGCGAGCCCAGCCAGAAGCGCAGCCGCGAACGAGTGGAACGCATGCTGGGCGTCGCTTCGGCGCTGATTGCGGAAAAGGGCAGCGACGCGCTGCGCATGGGCGAGGTGGCCGAGAGAGCCGGCGTGTCGATCGGCTCGCTCTACCAGTTCTTTCCCGACAAGAGCGCCATCATCCGGGCGCTGGCCGACCGCTACCAGAAGGAAAGCGAAGCCTGCATCGCCGAAGCGCTGGCAAGTGTCGACGATATGAAAAGCCTGGAACGGGCCTTCTCCGAACTGGTCGATACCTATTACGACATTTTCCTGGCCGAACCGGTGATGCGCGACATCTGGTCCGGCACGCAGGCCGACAAGGCGTTGCGCGAACTCGAACTCGCCTGCAGCCGCGCCAATGCCGGCTTGCTGCTCGCTGTGCTCAGGCGCCTGCGCCCCAACGAAGATCCGGCCGCGCTCGAAAGCTCGGCCTTCCTTATCTGGCAACTTGGCGAAGCGGCGATGCGGCTCGCGGTCTCGGTCGACCGCGAGGAGGGCGACAGGCTGGTCGCCACCTACAAGCGCATGGCGCTTGGTGAACTAGCGCGCCGCTGAGACCGCGCCTTCGTCCATCGCCGACGCGTGCTTGGTGTCGCGCATGGAGACATAGACCAGCAGCGAAACGAAGATCACCCCGGCAAGGTAGTAGTAGAACCATTGCTCGTGGCCATGCTGCTTGAACCACAGCGCGATGACCGGCGCGGTGCCGCCGAAGATCGAAACCGTCAGCGCATAGGGCACGCCGACGCCGGTGGCACGCACGGCGGTCGGGAACAATTCTGCCTTCACCACCGCATTGATCGACGTGTAGCCGGCGGTGAAGATCCAGGCGCTGCAGATCAGCAGGAAGGCGACGAACGGCGATTTGGTCGACGCCAGCAGCGTCAGGATCGGCACGGTGAGCAGCGTGCCGGCGACACCGAAGAAGACCAGCAGCGGCTTGCGCCCGATCCGGTCGGAGATCAGCCCGTAGATCGGCTGCAGGATCGACGCGAAAATCAGCGATCCGGCGATCACATAGGTGGTGGTGAGATCCGCCAGGCCGACCGTCTGCTTGACGAAGGTCTGCATATAGGTGGTGAAGGTATAGAAGGCGGCCGTACCGCCCGCCGTGAGACCGACGACGATGGCAACCTCGCGTGGGTATTTCACCAGGCCACGCAGCGCGCCTTCGCGCTTCTGCGCCGCCGTGGTGGCAACGAATGCCTCGGTCTCGTGCAACTGCCGGCGCATGATTGCCGAGACGATGGCCAGCAGCGCGCCGATGACGAAGGGAATGCGCCAGCCCCAGGCAACCAGCTGCTCATGCGTCAGGAACACGTTCTGAAGAAGCAGCAGCACCAGGATGGCGCAGAGCTGCCCGCCGATCAGCGTCACATACTGGAAGCTGGAATAGAAGCCGCGATGGTTGGGATCGGCGACCTCGCTGAGATAGGTGGCGCTGGCGCCGTATTCGCCGCCGAGGCTGAGACCTTCGATAACGCGGGCGAGCGCAAGCAGCACAGGCGCGGCAAAACCGATCGTGGCATAGGTCGGCGTAAACGCGATGATGAGCGAGCCGAAACACATCATCAGCACCGAAATGGTCAATGACAGCCGGCGCCCGTAGCGGTCGGCGAGGTGGCCAAAAAACCAGCCGCCGACAGGCCGCACGATGAAGCCGGCGGCAAACAATGTCGCCGCATTCAATTGCTGGACGACGGGATCTTCCGACGGGAAGAAGGCCGGCGCGAAATAAAGCGCGAAGGCCGTATAGGCATAGAAGTCATACCATTCGACCAGATTACCGATCGAACCGATGAAGATGGCCTTGATCCGACGCCGGGCGTCGTCGAAATGGAGAGCGGTGTCCGTCACATGTCCTCCCTGCCCCCGGCAGGAAGATCGGACACTTCGTGATACGATGCAACTCGAAGCTGTCCGAATGTCGAGTACCGCACGGGATAACAAGGTGGAGGAGCTTGCCGGGCATCTTTCGGCAATAAAAAACCCGCCTCGAAGGCGGGTTTTTTGTGTTCGCTGTCGCGTCCGGCTTAGATGCCGAGATTGGCGAACTTGTTCTTGAACTTCGACAGACGGCCGCCGCGATCGAGCAGGGTCTGCTGGCCGCCGGTCCAGGCCGGATGCGTGGAGGGATCGATGTCGAGGTTCATCGTGTCGCCTTCCTTGCCCCAAGTCGAACGGGTCTGGTACTCGGTGCCATTGGTCATGACGACCTTGATGGTGTGGTAGTCGGGATGGATGTCAGCCTTCATCGCTCTTGTCCTGGCTAGGTGGGACGGCGGCCCTGCGGCGATGCGCCCCTTTTTAAAACTCGAAGCCGCAGCTATTGAGGAGCCACGGCTTCAAAAACGGTCGGCGTGCCTATACAACAGGCGAAATTGAATCACAAGGCCGCGCCGGAGCCAATTCGGACAGGAACCCGGACGATGGCGGACCCTCTCAGCGCAGACGAGCGCAGACGCTCGCTCAAGCCGCTTCAGCGCGTATTCCCCTACATCGCCCGCTATCGCGGTCTGGTCGTGGGTGCAGGCATCTCGCTGACCCTGGCCGCCGTGACGACGCTGGCGCTGCCGCTGGCCGTGCGCCGCATGATCGACAACGGCTTTTCCACCTCCGATTCCGTCTTCATCGCCAGCTACTTCGGCATGCTGATGATCATGGCGGCCGTGCTCGCGCTGGCTTCCGCCGGCCGCTACTACTTCGTCATTACGCTGGGCGAACGGGTTGTCGCCGATATCCGCCGCGACGTCTTTTCCCATGTCACCACGCTGTCGCCCGCCTTCTTCGACACGGCGCAGTCGGGCGAGATTATTTCTCGACTTGCCGCAGACACCACGCAGGTGAAATCCGCTGTCGGCGCCACCGCTTCCGTGGCGCTGCGCAACGTCATCCTCGGCCTCGGAGCGCTGGCGATGATGGTGGTGACCAGCCCGAAACTCTCCGGCCTCGTCATTGCCGCCATTCCCATCATCGTGCTGCCATTGGTCGCCTTCGGCCGCTCGGTGCGCCGCCGGTCCAGGCAGGCGCAGGACACGCTGGCAAACGCCACCGCCTATGCAAGCGAGCAGATCGGCGCCGTGCGCACGCTGCAGGCCTTCACCAATGAAGGCCTGGTCACCAACCGTTTCGCCGCCGCCGTCGAAGGCGCCTTCGCCGCCGCCCGCGCCTCGGTGCTTGCCCGCGCCCTGCTCACCTTCTTCGCCATCTTCATGGTGTTTTCCTCGGTCGTCGCCGTTTTGTGGTTCGGCTCGCGCGACGTGCTGTCGGGTACGCTGTCGCCCGGCACGCTCGGCCAGTTCCTGCTCTATTCGGTGTTCGCCGCCGGCGCGCTCGGCGCGCTCTCGGAAGTCTGGGGCGAACTGTCACAGGCCGCCGGCGCCGCCGAACGGCTGACCGAGATCCTGGCCGAGAAGCCGGGCATCGAGGCGCCGGCACGGCCGAAGCCGCTGCCGACGACGACCAAGGGCGCAATCGAGTTCGACAATGTCTCCTTCTCCTATCCGGCAAGGCCGGACCGTGCCGCCGTGCACGGCCTTGCCTTCAAGGTGAAGCCTGGCGAGACGGTCGCCATCGTCGGCCCGTCCGGAGCCGGCAAGAGCACGGTGTTTTCGCTGATCCTGCGTTTCTACGACCCTGAAACCGGCACCGTGAAGATCGATGGCCTCGATCTCACCGAAGCCGATCCGCTGGCCGTGCGTCAGCGCATCGCCATCGTGCCGCAGGATGTCACCATCTTCGCCGCCAGCGCGCGCGACAACATCGCCTTCGGGCGGCCCGGTGCTTCGAACGCCGAGATCGAGGCGGCGGCCAAGGCGGCACTCGCCGATGAATTCATCCTCAAATTACAGAATGGCTACGACACGCCTGTCGGCGAACGCGGCGTCACCCTTTCCGGCGGGCAACGCCAGCGCATGGCGATCGCCCGCGCCATCCTACGCGACGCGCCGATCCTGCTGCTGGACGAGGCGACCTCGGCACTCGACGCCGAAAGCGAGACCCTGGTGCAGGAGGCGCTCGAACACCTGATGCGCGGCCGTACCACGCTGGTCATCGCCCACCGGCTGGCGACGGTGCTGAAGGCCGATCGCATCCTCGTCATGGACAATGGCCGCATCGTCGAGGAAGGCACCCACAAGAGCCTTGTCGCCAAGGGCGGCATCTACGCCAAGCTCGCCAAGCTGCAATTCGAGACGGGCGCCAGCGCTTTTATGGGTGCGGCGGAGTAACGTATAAGCCGCAGCCACGCATCCGCCTATCCCAGCAGATTGCGCGCGGTGCGCATGAAAACCCTGGTGCCGATCGGAATAAGATCGTCGGGGAAATCGTAATCGGGATTGTGCAGTGCCGGATGCCGTTCGCCGGCGCCCAGGAAAAGCATCGCCGAAGGGGCGCTGCGCCCGAAGATGCCGAAATCCTCCGAAGCCCGCATCGGCAGGCTCTCCTCGCTGTGTTTGACGCCCTCCTGGTCGAGCGCGGTACGCAGATGCTCGACCGCCGAAGGCGCATTCATGCTGGCGACGAAGATCTCGTGATAATCGACCTTGAACGTCAGCCCCTGCTCGCCGGCAATACGACCAGCAAGCGCCTCGGCCGCGGCGCATAGCCCCGCCATGCGCTCGTCGAGCCGCGTACGCAAGGTCGCCCACACTTCCGCACGGCCCGGCGCGACACCGAACACAGCCTCGCCCATCGCGGCATGGGTAACGGTGACCATGCCGAAATCGTCGTCGGTGAAAGCGCCGCCGCCGAGCTTCGCCAGCGCCGGCATCAGTTGGCTCACCGCCAGCATCGGCGAAGTCCCGGTTTCCGGCATGGACGAGTGCGCCGTCTTGCCTTCCAGCACGATGCGCATGCCGCGCGAGGCGCAATTGACGACGCCCGCTTTCAGCCTGACCTCGCCAAACGGGATGCCTGGCAAATTGTGCAGCGAGAACGAGAAATCCGGCGCGATCTCGCCGAAACGCCGATCGGCCACCACGCCGGCGGCACCATCGCCAGTCTCCTCCGCCGGCTGGAACATCAGCACCGCACGCCCCTTTGCCGGGCGCTTGCGCCCGAACTGCCGGCCAAGTGCGGCCAGAATGGTGGTGTGCCCGTCATGGCCGCACATATGCGACTTGCCTGGAACCAGCGAGGAATGCGGCACGCCCGACAATTCCTCGATCGGCAGCGCGTCGAGTTCGGACCGGAACAGCACGGTCGGGCCGGGTCTGCCACTGTCGTAGATCACGGCGACACCGTGACCGCCAAGACCGGTCAGCACCTCGTCCGGCTTGGTGTCGTCGAGGAAGGTCACCACCGCGCGAGCGGTCGCTTCCTCCTCGTTGGAGATTTCCGGATATTGATGCAGCCGGCGCCGCCAGGCCGTGAGTTCGATGAGGTCCTGGTTGGTCAGGGACAATGCGGCCTCCACATCCGGTTGATGGGCCGCAAGCATGCAGCCCAAAACCGCCGGCGGGAAGATGCAGCGGCCGGAAAACGACCTTCCAGCCGCGAAGCGCCGAGGCTCAGATGAATGTCGCGATTTCCGACAGCGGCTTCTTCTCGATCGCGTGGGTCGGGATGGTGGCTCCCTCTTTCGGGTAGCCGACGACCATCAGGATATAGGGCTTGTCGTGCGGGTCGCGGCCACAGATCTCGTTCAGGAAGCTCATCGGGTTCGGCGTATGGGTCAGCGCGACAAGTCCGGCGCGATGAATGGCAGTGATCAGGAAACCGGTGGCGATCGAGACCGATTCCGGCACGTAGTAGTTCTTGCGCATGACACCGTCGGCGGAGCGGCTGCGACGCTCGCCGAAGATGCAGATCAGCCAGGGCGCCTCTTCCAGGAACGGCTTGTCGGCATCGGTGCCGAGCGGCGCCAGCGCAGCCAGCCACTCCTCGCCGGCCCTGCCCTCGTAGAAAGCCTTCTCCTCTATCTCGGCTGCTTCGCGAATGCGCTTCTTGATCGAAGCGTCGCTGATGACCGCGAAATGCCAGGGCTGGTGGTTGGCGCCGTTGGGCGCGGTACCCGCCGCCAGGATGCAGGTTTCGATGATGTCGCGCGGCACCGGCCGGGTCGAAAACTCCCGCACCGTGTGGCGGGCGCGCAGTTCCGCGTAGAAGGCTTCGGCGTTGGCGCGCATGGTTTCGAGCGGAAGCTCGCGATAGTCAGGCAAGGGGATCGGCTGGTAGCTGGCGGTCGGCTTCATCGAACGGGCTCCTCACATTGTCCAACAATATTGTCCAACAATCATGAAAAGTGCAAGCTGCCTTGCGGAGAACCGCTCAGGCCGGCGCGAAATGATCGTCGGACAGTCTCTGGATCAATGTCCGCGAGGCGGCGACATGGTCCCGCATCGCGGCTTCGGCCGCCCGCATGTCTTCGGCAAGTATCGCTTCGACGATGCGGCGGTGCTCGACATTGCTGGCGAAGACATCCTGCCGGTCGACCAGCATGCGGAACTGCAGCCAGTAGAGCGAATTGGACAGCCTGGTCAGGGTCTCGGCCAGCACGGGATTGTCCGCAGTCTCCGAGAACAATCCGTGGAAACGGTTGTTGGCATCGGAGAAGGCGGCCATGTCGTTGCCGTCGACGGCGTGGTTCATCTCTTCCTGCAGCACAAGCAGCTTGCCCGGGTCGGCACGCAGAGCCGGCAAGGCGAGGCCGACAGCCAGCACCTCCAGCGCGCCGCGCACGGCGAACAGATTGTTGACCTCCTTGCGTGACAACCGGCGGACCGTGACGCCGCGATGCGGCTCGAAAGCAAGCAATCCATCCGCCGTCAACCGCTGGAAAGCCTCGCGCACCGAGGTGCGCGACACGCCATACCGAGAGGCAAGCTCGACCTCGGTCAGCCGCTGCCCCGGCACGAGATGGCCTCCCCGCACCGCCTGCGCGATGGCGGAGGCAACCTGCTGTGCTGTCGAGGATGTGTCGCGATCGGTCACGAAAGACGGCCCGGTCCTGTCCCTGTCGGTCGAGACCCTATCACGACTTGCCGTAGCGCTGCTTCAGATGCGCGATGAAATGCGCAGCGTTGAGTTTTTCGCCGGTGGCGCGCTCCAAAAGTTCAGGCGTCGAATAGCGCGAGCCTTGCGACCAGATACGGTCGCGGCGCCAGCCGTTGACGGCACCAAAATCGCCACGGGCGATCTCTTCGTTGGCCGCCGGATGCTCCCCGGTCAGCGCCGCCCATTGCTGGGCGGCCATCATGGCGCCGAGCGTATAGGACGGGAAATAGCCAAACGCGGCAGACGGCCAGTGCACGTCCTGCATCGGCCCGTCGGCCGCGTTGTCGATGGTGGAAAGGCCGAGATAGTCGCGCATCTTGGCGTCCCAGGCTTCCGGCAGGTCGGCGACTTCGAGCCGGCCGGAGACCAAGTCCTGCTCCAGTTCGAAGCGCAAGATGACATGCAGCGGATAGGTGACTTCGTCGGCGTCGACACGGATCAGGCCGCGCTCGACCTTGTGCACATGCGGCAGAAGATCATCCAGCGTCCAGGCCTCGCCCAGATGCTTCTCGACCACTGGCAGCGCCCAGCGCCAGAACGCCGGATTGCGGCCAAGCTGCTTTTCGACGAACAGGCTCTGGCTTTCGTGCACGGCCATGCCGCGCGCCTTGCCGAGCGGCCAATGCGGCCATTGCTTGGGCAGGTTCTGCTCGTAAAGCGCATGACCGGTCTCGTGCAGGACGCCCATCAGCGCCGACAGGAAATCGGACGTCTTGTAGCGCGTGGTGATGCGCACGTCGGTCGGCACGCCACCGCAGAACGGGTGATGCGAGACCGAAAGCGAGCCGTGGTCGAGATCGAAGCCGACCGCCGCCATCATCGCTAGACCCAGTTCGCGCTGTCTGTCGACCGGGTAGACACCGCCAAGCGGCTTCAGCGGCCGCTTGGCCAGCCGTTCGGCCTGCACCGCCAGCGCTTCCGGCACGAAGTCCTTCAGGAAGGTCTTGAGCTCGGCGAAGACGGGAGCGATGTCCGCGGCGCGATTGCCGGGATCGTATTGTTCCATCAGCGCATCATAGGGTGAAAGCCCCAGCACGCCGGCGCGCAAGCCCGC
Source organism: Mesorhizobium terrae (assembly GCF_008727715.1). Lineage (GTDB taxonomy): Bacteria > Pseudomonadota > Alphaproteobacteria > Rhizobiales > Rhizobiaceae > Mesorhizobium > Mesorhizobium terrae. The sequence goes on along the minus strand of NZ_CP044218.1, from coordinate 2,214,213 downwards.
TTCCTCGCGCACCAGCGAAACGATGTTCTCGAGCGCCGGCCGGAACCCGGCCCAGTCATTTTTCGCGCGCAGTTCGCGCCACAGCTGTTCCGAACGCAGCCGCGCGGCCGTCTGCCGCTCGACGAATTCCGTCGGCAGGCAGGTGAGATTGACGTATTGGCGCTCGAACTCGCGCAGGGCCGCCTGCTGGTCGGCATCCAGCGCCTCCGCCTTGGCCGCCGCAATCCAGTCCGCCGCTTCCGGCGCCGTCGCCTGGCGATGATAGAGCCCGGCTAGAGTAGCCATCGCCTCGGCCCGTTTCTCGCCACCGCCAACAGCCATGTGGGTGGCCTCGTCGGCGCCCAGAATAGCTTGCGCGTGTTCCAGCGCTTCCAGTTTGTGGCCGAGTTCGTCAAGCTTCTTGAAGGACATTGCTTTCACCAGGGATCGGTTCGGGGTTGGCGCGAACAGACATCAAGGAGCAGGCCGTTGCAAGCCTGCGCGGCCCCTTGCGCAACGCTTTCGCCTGCGGGAACATGAAAGCGCTTTGGACCCGAGGGGGAGACAATGATTGCCAACGTGCTTGTCGGCCTGGTCGCGCTGATTCACGCCTATATCGTCTACCTGGAGATGGTGTTGTGGGACACGCCGCGAGGCCACAAGGCCTTTGGCCTGACCCCGGAATTCGCCACTGCGTCGAAGGTGCTTGCCGCCAACCAGGGCCTCTACAACGGGTTCCTTGCCGCCGGTCTGGTCTGGGGGCTTTATCTCGGCGGCGCCGGCTTCCAGGTCAAAACCTTCTTTCTCATCTGTATTGTCGTCGCGGGTCTCTATGGCGCGGCAACAGCGAATCGGAAAATCCTCTACATCCAGGCCCTTCCAGCCGCGTTGGCGCTCGCTGCGCTCTGGCTGGGCTGGTGAACGCAAACGCCTCCGGGCGGACTCGGAGGCGTAGACAATTGCCATGAAAGCCGGCGCTAGCCGTTCGGATAGCTGCCGCCGTCCGAGCCGTCGCCCATATTGATGTTCTGGCCAGTATCGTTCAGCAGGCTGGTGTTGAGATCGTCGACTTGCTGCAGCACCTGCCGATAACCGGTGCGCGAAGCGCCATGGCGAATCTGGTTGGCCCAGGCCGTCAGCTTGTGAGCTTCGGCCGATGAGATCAAATTGCCTTGCTTGGCGTCGGCGATGCCCTGCTCGACACCTTGGAGCTGGTTGAGAGCGGCGCGCAGATGCGAGCCGTCGAACGAAGTGTCCATGGCTACCGGCTCATCCAGTGCGCCCTTGTGATGCTTGGCCGCATAGGCGCCGGTCAAAGGCACCGCGGCGAGCACGGTGGCGAAGATGATGGTCCTGGACTTGATACGACGCATGGTCGCTTCTCCCTGGTATCGGGAAGCGGCTCAATCCTCCCGCTTCCTGTTGATCGGCCGTCCGGTGTCGTCGTGTCGCGCTGCACCCCGAGCGCCGGCGGTACCCGGCCCGCATCAGGGAAATGAAGGCGGAGCGCAGGCGTTCCAGCGCCTGTCGCGAACGTGACCAACCGTGAAGTAAAGCGAGCTTGGCGTGATCGAAGCGTGATCGGTTCGTGATCGAGCGGCATTGATTTGGTGCTCCAAAAATGAAACCGCCCGGCAATGCCGGGCGGTTCCTGAACGTCTCGAGCAGGGATTTATTTGGTGTAGACCGGCTCCGGCTCCGGCACATAGACCGGCGGAGGCGGCGCGCAATCCGACCTGCCGAACTGGTAGCGCAGACCGGCGCGCACTTCGTGCGAGTTGATGCCGGTGTCGAAGCCCGGGCCGCCACCGACCTTGTAGCCGAACATCGGGCCGCCATTGATGTGGCTGAAACGGTAGCCGACATCGAGCTTGGCATTGTCGGTCAGGCAGTAGGAGGCACCTGCCATGAGGGCGTAAGCGAAGCGCCAGCTGCTTTTCCCTTCATGCTCGAACTCGCCGTCCGGATCCTTGTTGATCAGGCTGTTCCACTTGAGGTTCGCGCCGCCGATACCGGCGCCGACATAAGGGGTGATGCCGTGCCAGGTGCCGATGTCGACATAGGCGTTGGCCAACAGCAACAGCGCCGAATAAGAGCTGGTGTCGCTCGATGTACAGGGCAGGCCGGTGCCGCAGAAGCCAGAGGTGCTGCCGTTGAACTTGGTCTTCGACCAGTAATCGAGCGTCACGTCGGTGCGGAAGTATTTGGTCACCTGGTAGCCGACGCCGCCGCCGATCGAGAAGCCGCCCTTCAATTCGTGGCTGTCGAAATGGCCAACAATGCCGGGTGCGCCATAGAGGATGTAGTCGGCGCCGCGCATGGTGGACTTGCGATAGCCGAGGTCGCCGCGGATATACCAGCCGCCATAATCGGCTTCTTCATAAACGGGCGCGGCAGGCTGCGGAGCCTCCACCACCGGCGGCTCCGGCAAATCCGCCGCCAACGCCGGCATGGCGAGACCGGACAGCAGGCCTGCGAGGACTGCCCCTCTTCCGAAATTGAACATCCTTGTCACCCTTGAGACGTCGGAGCACGGAACGTGCCCGAATGCGATTGACCTCGGGTGTGGATAATGAATTGCAAAGGTTAAGACGCGTTTAACCGTGCTGATTAACTATGAATCTCTAAGATTGCTTGCGCTTAGACATCGAGCTCTTAGGCACACAACAAAAAGCCCGCCAGAGGCGGGCGTTTCAAAGGAGCGTCTGAAGTTGCGGTGAAGATTTACGCGGCGCTGCGTGCTTGCGAGATCACGCCAACGATGTCGTTGACGACGTCTTCGACCAGCTTGGGGTCGTCGCCTTCGGCCATGACGCGGATGAGCGGCTCGGTGCCGGAGGGGCGAATGACCAGTCGGCCCTTCTTGCCGAGCCGGTTCTGCGCTTCCTCGATCGCGGCCTTGACCGGTGCTTCCTCGAGCGGCTTGCCGCCGGAGAAGCGCACATTCTTGAGCAATTGCGGCACCGGCTCGAATTTCTTGAGCAGTTCGCTGACCGGGCGGTTCTGACGCTTGACGCAAGCCAGCACTTGCAGGGCCGAGACCAGGCCGTCGCCCGTGGTCGAAAAATCGGAAAGGACGATGTGGCCGGACTGTTCGCCGCCGACATTGAGGCCATGCGCGCGCATATGTTCGACCACGTGACGGTCGCCCACCTTGGTACGGTGCAGCTGCAGCTTCATACCGGTCAGGAAGCGTTCGAGGCCGAGGTTGGACATCACCGTGGAAACCACGCCGCCGCCTGCCAGGCGGCCATTCTGGTGCCAGGACTCCGCGATCAGCGCCATGATCTGGTCGCCATCCACGACCACGCCGTTCTCGTCGACGATCACGACCCGGTCGGCGTCGCCGTCCAGCGCGATACCGATGTCGGCGCGTACTTCGTGCACCTTCTTCTGCAGGTCGGCCGGATGGGTGGAACCGCAGTCCTTGTTGATGTTGAAGCCATTCGGATCGACATTGATGGCGACGACGTCGGCGCCAAGTTCCCAAAGCGCGGCCGGCGCCACCTTGTAGGCGGCACCGTTGGCGCAGTCGACAACGATGCGCAGACCCGACAGCGACATGGCGCGCGGCAGCGTCCGTTTGGCGAATTCGATGTAGCGGTCATGCACGCCATCGACACGCTTGGCGCGACCGAGGCTGTCGGAATCCGCCAGCGCCATCTCGACATCCTCGTCGAGCATCGCCTCGATGCGCTCCTCGATCTCGTCGGAAAGCTTGTAGCCGTCCGGGCCGAACAGCTTGATGCCGTTGTCATAGTAAGGGTTGTGCGAGGCCGAGATCATGACGCCGATGTCGGCGCGCAACGAGCGGACCAGCATGGCGACCGCCGGTGTCGGGATCGGGCCGAGCAGGAAGACGTCCATGCCGGCGGCGCAAAGGCCGGCGACCAGGGCGTTCTCGATCATGTAGCCGGAGAGACGTGTATCCTTGCCCAGCACGACGCGATGGCGGTGACTGCCACGTTGGAACGAGAGACCGGCGGCCATGCCGACTTTCATCGCGATTTCGGCCGTCATGGGAAACTTGTTGGCGCGACCGCGAATACCATCAGTCCCGAAATAACGTCCCGACATTTACTTTTGATCCCTGCCTGCCTGTCTGCCCGAAGGCAGCTAATGCCACATCTGCCCCACGCCAGGCCATCACATTGTGTTATCTTGTGTCACGATTGTTAGAAATTCGTTGTCCCGCCAAAAATGTGACATACTGGTCACAATGCTCGCCGATAGTGCGGGAGGAAATGCGGCTGCCGACACTGGCGTAACCATCGGTTGCGCGCTATTGCTCGCATGGGATTGATTGTGAGTGGCACAACGGAGAGAACGCTATGCTCATCGATCGTATTGCAACTTTGACGGGCCTTGCCGTCGTGACGTTGTTCCTGGCTCAGCCAGCCAGCGCCCTCACGATGGCCGAATGTAGCACCAAGTATAACGCCGCCAAGGATGCCGGCACGCTGTCGGGCCAGACGTGGAACCAGTTCCGCAAGGCTCAGTGCGGCACCGACGCCAGCGCGACGGCGACGCCTGCGGCCACGCAGGACACCACCAAGCCGGCGAAGAAAGCCAAGACAGCCGCCGCCGACTCGGCCGGCCAGGGCCTGACGGCCAAGGAATGCTCGGCTAAGTATCAGGCTGCCAAGGCTGCCGGTACCCTCAACGGCATGAAGTGGAACGACTTCCGCAAGACCCAGTGCGCCGCTGGCGCCGCTGCGGCAGCGACCGACACCATGAAGCCGGCTGCGAAGACCACCGCGAAGCCTGCCGATACCGCCGCTGCTGGCGGCAAGGGCCTCAGCATGGCCGAATGCTCGACCAAGTACCAGGCAGCCAAGAGCGGCGGTACGCTGGGCAGCCAGAAGTGGAACGACTTCCGCAAGGCCAATTGCGGCGCCGGCGCTGCCGACGACGAATCCGTGCCGAACCCGCAGGAAGCCAACTACACCAACGAGCCGGAAACCCCGACCGCGAAGGCTCCGAGCGGCGTGAAGTTCCCGACCGCCGTCTCGCCGAAATATTCGTCGGAGACTGCCGGCAAGGCTCGCATGCACACCTGCCTTGACCAGTATTATGCCGCCAAGGACGCCAATGCGCTCGGCGGCTTGAAGTGGATCCAGAAGGGCGGCGGCTATTACAGCCTCTGCAATGCCAAGCTGAAGGGCTGATCGCCCCAAAGCGAGGCTGGCAAAGCCCGACAAATCGAACCCGCGGATTCCGGTCCGCGGGTTTTTCTTTTGACCGAGCTCAGGCCGGTTCGCTTCGCCCGACGGCACTGAGTTCCGCCCAATCGAATTCTTCCTCCAGGACATGGTAAGCATCGTCGCCGATAACGAAGCTTCGCCTCAGTTCGATTGCACGGGCGCGGGCAGCCGAGATCGCCTGTAGCCGCAAGGCACCGCCCGGCAGACCGACGGTCTGGCGCGGCTGCATACCAACCTCGCAAAGTTCTATGACGGCGCCGTACTCCTTGCGCAACAATTTGGCTGCGAGGCTGTCTTCTTCTCCGATCGAGGCGACCGCTGCCCGGTAGGCCTCGATGCGCCCATGCAGCACTTCCTGGCCGACGGGATCGTTGTCGGACAGGCCGAGCCATAGGATCAGCGGCTTCAACGTCAGCCCCTGCAGCACCAGCGTTCCGAAGACGACGGCAAACGCGGTGAAGAGAATGAGATCGCGATGCGGAAAAGGCGAACTGTCGCGCAGCACCTCAGGAATGGAGAACGCCGCAGCGAGCGTGACGATGCCGCGCATGCCCGCCCAGGAAACGACAATGCCACCCTCGCGCGTCGGTCGCGCCATTGGCCTTGGCGGGTTGAAGCCGTAGCGTTCGATACGCCAGCGGATCAGTTTGTTGTAGCTCATCACCCAGGCAAAACGCGTCAGGATGACGACGGCAAGAATGGTCGCGGCGAACAACACATAGTTGCTGCGCATGTCAGGTGTCAGCTGCTTCCAGATCGGGCCGAGCTGCATGCCGATCAACACGAAAGCCATTGCATTGAGAATGAAGACGGCTGCTTCCCAGACAGCATAGACCGGCACGCGCAGCCTCGCCGGCATGTGCGGCCCACGCGAATTGGCGATGGTCATGGCATACACGACGATGGTCAGAATGCCGGACAGGCCAATCGCCTCGGCGGCAATCCAGACGCCGAAGGTGGTGGCGAACTGAACGATGATCGAGGTCGGAAAATCGCGGGTACTTGTGAACGGCATCAGCACACGCGCCAGGAGATATCCGGCCACCACACTTCCGAAGACTGTCAGCAGAAAAACCGGCGTGCCACTCGACACCGAAAGCCCGCCCGCCAGCACCGCCATGATGGCGAGCTTGTAGAGAAGCAGGGCGCTGGCATCGTTGAGCAGGCTCTCGCCCTCGAGGATCTTCAGGAGGCGATGCGGCAGCTTGACCTGCCGCATGACGGCGGTTGCCGCGGCCGCATCGGGTGGCGCCACGATGGCGCCGAGCGCAACGGCGACAGGCCAGGACATTCCGGGTACCAGCCAGCGCGCGGCGAGAGCGACGGTGAGCGTCGTCAAGCCCACCGCCACGAGTACGAGACCGGCGACCGGCAACCAGTTGTCGCGCAAGTCCCGCAACGACGTGTCGTAGGCGGAATCGACCAGCACCGGCGCGACGAAAAGGGTCAGCGCCAGATGGGGATCAAGCGTCCATTGTGGGCTGTTCGGCAGAAACGGGATCAGAACGCCGCCGATGGCCAGGAACGTGGGATAGGGCGCACCAACGCGCCGCGCCAGCGTCGAGAGCAATGCCGCTCCGAGCAGGAGAACGATGATCCACTGGAATGTCTGCATGGAGTTGCCACGCCGGATAGAGTTCGTTCGTGCGAATTTCCGACAATCACGGCCGGCGCACGCGCGGGTTCGCCAGCGACAATAACGACGATGTCAGGACCCGTCTCCTGCCTTCGACGCCCGACGATTTTCGGCGTTTCTTCTCTGGCCACGTTTCCCCTGGTCACCACAAACCATCGGGAACCTACAAAAAGAAAACGCCGCGAACAGGTCGCGGCGTTTTCATGTTGGATAGGGACCGGTGCCGATTAGCTCGAAGGCTGCGGCTCCATGCCACCTTCAGCCTCGGGGCCCTTCTTGCGGCGACCACCCGTACCGGCCTTCGGCACGGCGGAGCCACGCGAAGTCGGGGTATCGTCGCCGAGATCGCGCGACGGCTTCTGGCCGGCGATCAGCTGCTTGATCTCCTCGCCCGACAGCGTCTCGTATTCGAGCAGGCCTTCGGCCAGCGCGATCCAGTCCTTCTTCTTCTTGGTCAGGATCGTTCTGGCGGTCGAATAGGCCTCGTCGATCAGGCGGCGCACTTCGGCGTCGATGATCTGCGCGGTCTCTTCCGAGACGTTCTGCGTGCGCGCCACCGAATGGCCGAGGAAGACCTCTTCCTGGTTTTCGCCGTAGGCGACGTGGCCGAGCTTGTCGGAGAAGCCCCAGCGCGTCACCATGGCGCGCGCCAGCTTGGTCGCCTGCTCGATGTCCGAAGAGGCGCCGGAGGTGATGTTCTCCTTGCCGAACTTGAACTCTTCCGCCACGCGGCCACCCATCATGATGGCCAGGCGCGAGATCATGTATTTGTAGCTCATCGAGTAGCGGTCGCCTTCCGGCAGCTGCATGACCATGCCGAGCGCGCGTCCGCGCGGAATGATGGTCGCCTTGTGCAGCGGGTCGGCGGCCGGCACGTTGAGCGCCAAGATGGCATGGCCGGACTCGTGATAGGCGGTCAGCTCCTTCTCGGCCTGGGTCATAGCCGAGGAGCGGCGCTCGGCGCCCATCATGATCTTGTCCTTGGCATCCTCGAACTCCTGCATGGTGACGAGACGCTTGTTGCGCCGCGCCGCCATCAAGGCGGATTCGTTGACGAGGTTCATCAGGTCGGCGCCCGAGAAGCCGGGGGTGCCGCGCGCGACCGTCTTCAGGTCGACATTCGGCGCCAGCGGTACGTTGCGGACATGGACCTTGAGGATCTTCTCGCGGCCGACGATATCCGGGTTCGGAACCACGACCTGACGGTCGAAGCGGCCCGGACGCAGCAGCGCCGGGTCGAGAACGTCGGGACGGTTGGTGGCGGCGATCAGGATGATCGACTCGTTGGCCTCGAAGCCGTCCATCTCGACCAGCAGCTGGTTCAGCGTTTGCTCGCGCTCGTCATTGCCGCCGCCGAGACCGGCGCCGCGGTGACGACCGACGGCATCGATTTCGTCGATGAAGATGATGCAGGGCGCATTCTTCTTGGCCTGCTCGAACATGTCGCGGACACGGCTCGCGCCGACGCCGACGAACATTTCGACGAAGTCGGAACCCGAAATGGTGAAGAACGGCACATTGGCTTCACCAGCGACCGAGCGGGCCAGAAGCGTCTTGCCAGTGCCGGGAGGGCCGACGAGCAGCACGCCGCGCGGGATCTTGCCGCCCAGGCGCTGGAACTTCTGCGGATCGCGCAGGAACTCCACGATCTCCTCGAGGTCCTGCTTGGCCTCGTCCACGCCGGCGACATCCTGGAAGGTGACGCGGCCATGCGCTTCGGTGAGAAGCTTGGCTTTGGACTTGCCGAAGCCCATGGCACGGCCAGAGCCGGACTGCATCTGGCGCATGAAGAAAATCCACACGCCGAGGATCAGGATCATCGGCAGCCACGAGATCAGGTAACCGAACAAGGTGTTGGAACCGTCGGTCTCGGGACGAGCGTTGATGACGACGTTCTTTTCCTCAAGCCGCGAGACCAGAGACTGGTCGCCGGGTGAGTAGGTCTGGAAGCCTGCTGCGCTGTCGGCATAGGTGCCGCTGATACGGTCGCCGGCGATCGTCACCGTCTTGACGCGGCCGGACGCTACATCCTGCAGGAACTGCGAATAGGGAACGTCGGTCGACGCGCCACGCGTCTGCGGCGTCTGGAAGAGATTGAAAAGAGCGATGAGCAGGACCGCTATGATCGCCCAGAGCGCCAGGTTGCGATAGTTCGGATTCATCGATTGTCCCGTTGGCGCCCGATCATGGGCGCTGATCTTTGAAGTGTTGCGCTTAACATAGGGAGAGCGCACCCCCTTGCCAAGCATAACAACATGGCTCGGTTAAGCATTCGCCGTCGCTTTCGCGCCACGACGGACGACCAATGGTGGCTCTCCAACGACCGCCCCGCCGATGAGCTTCGCCACCGCCCGAGCAAGGCCAAGATCGAAGCCCGGCAGGAAACGGGCGAAAGGTGAGGCAATGGGCAACGCTGCTCCAACCGTTGGTTTTCCGGCCTCCCCGACAAGTCCAAGGCACGTGCCGTCCCGCCAAAGTGCGGGTTCTGTAGCCAACGCCGCGTAAAACAAGCTTGAAGGCGTCCCCGACACCGTTTCATCGGCGAAGGTTTTTGCAGCCATTTGGCCGAATGGCGCGATCACGCAATCCCTTGCGGCGTCGTTGAAAGTGATGCGGTATCGGCCATCCCAAACCGTGTCGGACACGGCGGGCATGTCAGTGGGCAGGCCTCGCGTTTCGCGGCGCAGAAAGATGCCCGAGCGGCGACTGTCGGCTACCGTCCGCGACAATGTAGCGCGATGTCCCAAACCCTTGAGACGATGGAAAAGCACGGTCGCGCGCTCCTCGTCCGGCAGGAACGAGATGCCTCCGACGACGGCCAACAAAACCCGCAGCGCGTAGATGGAGGCCGCTGGATCATCTGTGTTCGCGAAGACCGGGTCTAGGCGGATCAGGCCACGGGTCGGGCGGCTCGCGTGGACATCGATCAATCTGGCCGCGCGGCGGCCGAGATATTCCCGCTCAGCCGCGGCCTTTCCGGCGATTGCGAAGAGTTCGTCGAAGCGCCGGCCGTCGCTACCGAGAGCGGTGCGCAGGCGAGGACGCTCGAACCGGCCGTCGACATTGGTCGGATCGTCGATCCAGCCAAGGCCGCGCGCGCGCAACAGGGTGCGCAGCGCATCGCGCCGCTCTGCCAGAAGCGGGCGAAGGATCCAAATATCTCCGTCGAAAAGCGTTGCCGGGGCCATGCCGGCAAGGCCACGCCCCTGATCCCGCGCCTGCCTCATCAGGACGGTTTCAGCCTGGTCGTCCGCGGTATGGCCGGTCAACACCATCCCAAGGCCGGCATGCCGCGCGGCGTCGGCAAGCAGCCGATAGCGGGCCTCGCGCGCCGCCGCGGGCAATCCGGTCGAGGGTTTGGCTCCCTCCCAGACGACGATGCGATGAGCAATACCGAGCCTGGCACACAAACGGGCGACCTCTTGCGCTTCCGCGATGGAATCCGGGCGCAGCCCATGATCCACCGTGACGGCGAGCAGCCGGGCCGACGGGACGGAACGGTCGAGGTGATCTTTCAGGAGAACCAGAAGCGCGGTCGAATCACTGCCGCCCGAAACGGCGGCCACGGCGCCCTGGCCGAAGTCGATATGCGAGAAAAGCGGATGTTCAGAAAGCGGCCCGATATGCGCCATCAGCACGAGGCGAGCGCCCGCTCCTGCTTGACGCGTTCCTTGAGCGCGCTGGTGGCATCGGGATAACGCTTGCCGATTTCGGCGAAGGTGGCGCAAGCGACGTCGCGCTGCTTGAGACCCATCAGGGAGATGCCGAGCTTCAGCATCATGTCAGGCGCCTTCTTGGACTTCGAATAGTCCTTGCTCGCGCCAAGGAAAACTTCGGCGGCGTCGCGATATTTCTGCTGGCCGAGCAGAGCCTCGCCCAGCCAATAGTGGGCGTCGGCAGCTTTCGCATCGGTCGGGAAACGTTCGATATGCTGGCGAAACCCCTGTTCGGCGGTGTTGTAGTCCCCGGACAGGATGAACTGATAGGAGTTGCGGTAGAGCTCCTCCGGGCTGTTGGTGCTCGGCAAGGATGCGACAACTGCACCGCCCGAAGGCGCCTGGGATGTCGCCGGAGCGCTCGGGATGTCGGCCGGCGGCTGTGCGGTCACCACATTGCCGTTCTTGTCGACGGTAATGGTCCCGAACGACTTGGACTGCTGACCCGGGACGAGCTTCCCCGGATCGCCATTTCCCGAATCGATGATCAGGTCGCCGACCTGATCCCCGGAAGAAGCCTGGTCGGCCGGCTGCGGTTGGGCAGCGGTCTGTGACGTTCCTGCGGCATGGGTGCCGGCGGTCGCCGGCACCTTGGGTGTTGTTGCAGCGGGCGCCTGCGCCACGCTGCTGTTGCCGGTAGCGGCATCGGACTTCTTGTGCGAGGCGCCGCCACCCTGCTCGATCTGCTGAAAGCGGAACTCGTTGTCTTCCTGTGATTTGCGCAGTTGCTCCTGCAGCTGCAGGATTTGGAAGTTCAGCTCCTCGATCTTGCCGTTCATCTGCCGGATCTGGTCTTCCAGCCCTACGGTGCCGCCAGCCTGCGCAAGCTGGACGTCGTCGGACTTCTTCGACTGTCCGCCAAAGACACCCGGCAGATTGATGCTGGGCAGTTTGAACGAAAAGCCGTCCTCGGTGGTGCGCACCGGTCCGGCCGCCCAGGCGGGTGCGACGACACTCGCTGTGAGAAGAACGGCAAGCGTCCCGCTCAGGATTGTTCTGAAATGCATTGGTCTCTCGCCATCAAGGTCAAACGGTTCAATGCCCGGAAGCCGATCATCGCCTTGGAGACGGTAGACCGACCCGAACGCATCCGCTTTTAGCAGGGCGCGAGACTTCGGCCAAATTTTGTTTCGGCCAGATGTCCAAGAAACAAAAGGTTGCAAAAAAGGCGGCCGAAGCCGCCTTTTCGATGATCTGCAATTGGCTGGCCGGCCGAAGCCGACGGCCTATCAGGAGCCGGCGCCCGACAGGGTGGTGACGGCGCGGCGGTTCTGCGACCAGCAGGAGATGTCGTCGCAGACGGCGACCGGACGTTCCTTGCCGTAGGAAATGGTCTTCAGGCGCTTGGCTGCGACACCCTTGCCGATCAGGAAGTCGCGGGCGGCAGCGGCACGGCGGGCGCCGAGCGCCAGATTGTATTCGCGGGTACCGCGCTCGTCGGCATGGCCTTCGACGACGATCGCGTACTGACCATACTTGTTCAGCCACTGCGCCTGGCGGCCAAGTGTCTGCTGGGCGTCGGCGCGGATCGACGAGGAGTCGGTGTCGAAGAAGATGCGGTCGCCGATATTGACGGTGAAGTCCTGTGCGGAGCCGGGGGTCGCGGCGCCACCACCGAGACCGAGATCGGCAGCGCTGTTCGGGGTCTTCTTCGAGGCGCAGCCTGCAATCGCCAGCGAGGCGACCAGCGCGATCATGACCGGGTTCGTGGTAAGCTTTGCGATACGGCGCATGCCGCCTCTCCTTCGCATTCGAGTGATTTCATTGATCTGCCAGTAACCACGTTTGGGTTAACCGGCGCTCAAGAAACACGGTTAAAATTCGGTTGCGGTCGCCGTCCGCGACCGTTGCCAAGGCGATAGGCCAGAATGACCAGCACGCCGGGGCACGCTCGACGCTACACTTGCACTCCGTATGCCAACCTCCCGGAAGCCCCGGGATTGGCCGGCTTCGGCCACTAGCGGGGAGGCTCTAGTCCGAAATGCGGCCAAAACGCGGCCAAGTCATGAAAAAGGGGCCGTGAGGCCCCTTTCTACGGCATTTCGAGAATGCGTGCTACTCGAGCAGCGGCGACCAGGCCGGATCGGAAGCGAAGCCTGCCGTCGGGATCGGCTGCTCGTTGCGGCCGGTCAGGTCAATCGAATAGAGCTTCGGCCCACCACCACCGGCGCTGTCGCGGAAGAACATCAGGACACGGCCGTTCGGCGCCCAGGTCGGGCCTTCCTGCTGGAAGCCGGAGGACAGGATACGTTCGCCCGAGCCGTCTGTCTTCATCACGCCGATCTGGAATTCGCCGCCCGCCTGCTTGGTGAAGGCGATCAGGTCGCCGCGCGGCGACCATACCGGCGTCGAATAGGTGCCGTCGCCGAACGAGATACGGGTCTGGCCGGAGCCATCCGCGCCCATGACATAAATCTGGGCCCGACCGCCACGGTCGGAGGTGAAGACGACCTTCGATCCGTCGGGCGAATAGGAAGGCGACGTGTCGATGGAGGTCGAGTTGGTCAGTCTGGTCGTCGAACGGCTGCGCAGGTCCATCGCGTAGATGTTGGAATTGCCGTCGTCGCGCAGAAGGCTCATCACCACCTTCTGGCCATCCGGCGAAAAGCGCGGCGCAAAGGTCATGCCGGGGAAATTGCCGACCAGTTCGCGCTGCCCGGTCTCAAGCTGCAGCAGATAGACCTTAGGCTGCCCGCTCTCATAGGACATGTAGGTGATTTCCTGCCGGTTCGGCGAGAAACGCGGCGTCAGCACGATCGAGGAACCGTTGGACAGGTAGCGTGCATTGGCGCCGTCCTGATCCATGATCGCAAGCCGCTTCTTGCGTGCGTTCTTGGCGCCGGTTTCGTCGATATAGACGACACGGGTGTCGAAATAGCCCTTCTCGCCGGTCAGGCGCTCATAGATGGCATCGGCAATGATGTGGGCGACGCGACGCTGGTTGGCATCGTTGGCGAAGAACTGCTCGCCCGACAGCTGCTGGCCGGCAAAGGTATCCCAAAGGCGGTATTCGGCGCGGACGCGGCCGTCGGCTTCCTTGCTGACGCGGCCGGTGACGAGGGCCTGCGCGTTGATGACCTTCCAGTCTTCGAAGCGCGGCGTCTGGTCCGGACTGGAGACCTTCTCGATGAAAGCACCCTTGTCGATCGGCGCGAACAGGCCCGAGCGCTTCAGATCCGCCGAGATGATGTTCGAAATCTCGGTGCCCAAACCGCTGGTCGACTGGAAGTCGGTGATGGCGATCGGCAAAGGCTCAACATTGCCCTTGTTGACGTCGATCTCCACCCGCGCGTGGGCGGGCAGCATCGCCAGTCCACCCATGCCGGTGGCCATGGCGCCGATCAGAAAAAGAGTCTTGAGAAGATGCTTCATCGAGAATTCCTGTTTCATATCCGGGCGTTAGACGTTACATGCCCATGTCGCCTGGGTTGAAAGTGACTTGAATTTCGGACCAAATGTCCTGCTTGCCTGCTGGAAGTGTCAGCCCCGCCTGATCGCATTTCTGGATCGCGCGCACCGCGCTTTCATCGTACGAACGATTGCCGCTGGAAGTCTGGATCGTCGGGCGGCCATCCAGCTTGCCCGATTGATCCACATTGAACCGAATGATTGCGACCAGGTTCCCGGCGTCTTGTGCGCCGACAGGAATGGTCCAGCAGCCGCTAAGCTGCTCGCGCAGAGCGCCCATCTCGCTGTTGCTCAGCTTTTGGCCATTGTTCCTGTCGCCGCCGAGCGATGACTGCTGAGTGGACCGTTTTGCGCCGCCACCGGAAGGTTTTTGCTTGTTGAGAAGAGCGGAAACCTTATCGTTGAAGGCCTCATCCTCCGATTTTTGACGCGACGATGCTTCCTTGACCGACTTGTCCGATTTCTTGCGATCCGGCGCCTTGGCGGTCTCGGCCTGAGCTGGTTCGGGGCGCGGCTTCGCTTCAGGCGCCGGCGCCGAATTGGGCAAGGCAACCGCTTCGGTCGGCTGCGTAGCGATCGCTTCGGCCACAGCATCCGGCTTTGCCGGCTCGGGTTTGGCCTCCGCCGGCTTCTGTTCGGCTGGCTTTGGCGCAGGCTCAGGCTCCTTCACCGGCAGCGGCTTGGGATCAGGCTGCTTGACGGGATCAGGCTTCACATCCTGTTTCGGCTGCTCCGCCGGCGCGACCTCCGTTGCAGGCGTCGGCTTAGGCTCTTCCTTCGGCTTCGGTGCGTCTTCCGGTTTCGGCTTTTCCGTCGGCGTAGGCGCCTTGGGTGCCGACTCCGTATTCTCGACCGGCTTTGGCTTTGGCGCGGGCGTCGCCGGATTGTCGGTATCGACCGTGTTCTCGCCAATCTTCTGGGCATTGGCGACGATATCGGGCCGCTCAGTCGGCTTCGGTGCCGGCTTGTCGCGTGGCGTCGCTTTCTTGTCGCCCTGTAGCGACTGCGCGACATCCTCCACGGGAACGATATCGACGGGGAACGACTCCACATCCAATGGCTGGAAGCCAGGCGGAGCCCGCAGCGTGAACAGGCCGAAACCGATCACGACGGCATGCAAAATCGCCGATGTGGTGAGGCCGGCCTTCAAGGCTACTTTTCCTGTTCCTGCAACGTGACCAGGCCGAGGTTCTTGTAGCCGGCCGCCGAGATGCGGGCCATGACCTTCATGACCGTGCCATAGTCGGCAGCCTTGTCGCCGCGGATGAAGATGCGTTCCTCGTAACCCGTCTTGGCGATCGCCTCGAGCTTCGGCACCACTTCTTCGAGCGGAATCTCGGTTTCCTGCAGATGGATCTGGCCGGCCTGATTGACCGAAACGGTGATCGGCTGGGTTTCGGCATTCATCGGCTTGGCCTGCGTTTCCGGCAGGTCGATCGGCACGCCGACGGTCAGAAGCGGCGCCGCCACCATGAAGATGATGAGCAGCACCAGCATGACGTCGACGAACGGCGTCACGTTGATTTCCGACATCAGGCCGTGATGGCGGCCGCGCCGTCTGTGGCCTCGACCGCCGCGTCCTGAACCGCCTGAGCTGACTGACATTCCCATCGTGTTGTTCCTCAGGCGGCCTTCTGGGCCACTTTCTCATCGATTTGGCGCGACAGTATGGCGGAGAACTCGTCCGCGAAGCCCTCCATGCGCACGCCGATCTTGCCGGCATCGGATGACAGCTTGTTATAGGCGATGACCGCGGGAATGGCCGCCAGCAGGCCGATGGCGGTGGCGAGAAGCGCCTCGGCGATACCGGGCGCAACCACGGCGAGATTGGTCGATTTCGAGCCGGCGATGGCCTGGAACGAGGTCATGATGCCGACCACCGTGCCGAACAGGCCGATGAAGGGAGCCGCCGAGCCGATCGTGGCGAGGAAGCCGAGCCGACCTTCGAGGCGCTCCATCTCCCGGGTCAGCGCCAGATCCATCGCCTTATCGATGCGCGTCTGCAGCGCCAGCGGCGACTTCGCACCCTTTTCGAAGCTCTTCTTCCACTCGCGCATCGCGGCCACGAAGATGGCGCCCATTCCAACCGTCTTGCGGTCGGCAAGGTTGCGGTAGAGTTCCTCAAGCGATTGCCCAGACCAGAACACCTGCTCGAAGCGGTTCAACGCAACGCGGATGCGCGCGTAGGAAATCAGCTTGTCGATGACGATGGCCCAGGTCCAGACCGAGGCGCCGAGCAGGCCAAGCATGACCAGCTTGACCACCCAGCCGGCCTGCATGAACAGGCCCCAGATCGACAAATGCGCGCCCGGATCGGCGAGTGCGATGTTTTCCATGGTTCGTTCCTTAAGAATTCCGGGCCCGGCTCGCCGCTAGCCCCTGGCGCTCTACCTCTTGTGGTCCGTTCGCGCGAAGCTTCCGGAAATGCCCAAAAGGCGCCTTTCGCGGCCTTTTCACGACAAATATTGGTGAAACGAAGGCATGGGCGCCTCCAATGCTCACCAATGTCTTCATGAACCGTTATGGTTAAGGAGAGGTTAGGAATCGCGGCGTTGTGCGCTGCAACAAGCAGGCTGCCGCTCAACGCGCATCACAATTGCTTGAAGCTGGCGTCTATCAGCCCTTGGGCATGAATGCCGCGACCCATTCCTTGGGAAACCGGCGCGGGCGGCCATTCTCGCCGATGATCGCGGCCTCTACCCTGGCATCGACCAGAACCTCGTCGCCGCGCTTCAATTGCTGCACCATGAAGATGCGCGCGCCGGAAATCTCGTCGGCGCGGGTGTCGACGGTCAAAATGTCGTCGATGCGGGCCGGCGAGCGGAAGTCGATCTCCATGCGGCGCACCACCCAGACGATTTTCTCGCCATGCTTGCCTTCGGCGAGCTCTGTATGGTGCACACCCGCCAGCCTGAGGAAATCCGAACGCCCACGCTCCAGGAACTCCAGGTAGCGGGCGTGATAGACGACGCCGGAAAAATCGGTGTCGGCATAATAGACCCGCGCCATCAGGCGATGGCCGAATTCCGTCAACGCGCCTGAAATGCCGCTGAGCAGGGCATTTTGGTTGTCATCGACAGACATGGCGTCTCCGTTTCGGGCTTGAGAATTGCTCGCCGCATTCCGATGGCAGCAATGGTCAGAGCATTCAAGGCCTGGAGGCCGACAGCACTCGCCTTCGGCATCTCCCAGAAATGGCCGCGTCTCCGAGAATTCGACACCCGTCAGTTGATTTTAGGAATATTATCCTATATCATCATTTCCCGATATTTGACGGCGAGGACCCGATGACCAACATTCCCAATGAAGAGGCCGAAATCCGAAAAATCAAATCCAGCCTTACCGACATCGATGTCGACATCAAGCTCCTGAGGCTTCGCCGAAAGGCCGGGTTTAATCCTAACCAGCCGCGCGTCCCCAGTGGAAATCCGGATGGCGGACAATGGTCGGATGACGGTTTTTCGGGCGGCGGCCAATCAGGATCCGACACACCAAGAGGGATTGCAAAAAATCCGGCAACGGTCGCGCCGCAGGGTCGCGACGTAGCGACCGCTCGCGTTGCAACGCGCGTCGGCCCACGTCATTCCCCGGACCGTCCTCAAGTTCGCTACACCGTTACGTTGCCTGGGCAGAGAAGATTTGGCTTCCAGACAGACGGCAAGATACAGACCGTCTTCAACGGCTCCAATCGTCCGATCAGCAGAACGATCTGGACACCGAATGGTCCAATGCCTCTCCCGACCGTGCAACGCGTCAGCGCAATCGGAACGCGAGACACCGCCAATCTCCAAACCAGCCTCAAAACCGCACAAGAAACCTTTGAGGCCGCGCGGCAGCTTTACAATTATCTCTCCGCTACCGCCTCGGAAGGCTTGCGAGCCTGCCTTGCCTTCACGGCCAAGGAATTCCGCCCAGGCGGAGAGATTGTCCCGCATTTGAACTATGTCGGCACATTGACGCGCGCAGAAACCGCAACTGTTTGCACCAAACTCGACCTTGTTCAACGGCTTTCAAATGAAGCATTTGCCGAAGCCAAGCGTGCTGGACCGTATCCTAACGCTGCGGTTTTCGGCACAGCCGTTCATGCCCGGTTGCGCCAGAAGATTCTCACCCATGGAGGGCCCACTCTTAAAGCAGAGTTCTCTCTCTTGAAGAAGGTTGAGGAGGAACCATTGGATTTCAGCGCGATTCGCGTAGATGTCATCGAGAATCGGGGGGAAGGCCCAATATGCGTTTATGATCTGAAAACTGGAAAAAGAGGTTTGAGTGGCCCGCGCACAGCAGAATTCGCAATAAGATTACTGAAGCATGGCCGCCCAATTATCGTCATTGAAGTGAGGCCCAACGAATGACCGCCTCCCAAATGATTAGGCGTCACCTTGTGCCGCTCCTCAAGCGACATTCCGACGTAGAGTTGATTGGACGCTGGCTTGTGATGAAACCCATCAGACATCTGCTTCGCGGCATTGTTATTTTAAGTTGGGATCATGACAGCTACTTTGTCCCGCAATGGGCTGTGACCCACTTCTGCGAGCCGATAGGGCGCTTTCCATTGAATTGGGGAGATCGCATAGACCGGGACACGCCCGGGCTATTCAGGTGGGCCGACCCGGAAACCCCTGCCCAATTCATGGCGCAGATCGAACGGGATATTCTCCCCCTCTTTCGCAGTATGGAAACCCTCGATGACATGGTCGCATATCTGGCGACGAAGCCGCTAAAGTATAGGGACTTCGAAATCGACGAATTGCGCGGTGTCTCGCTCCATGCCGCGCGTGGTGACCTTGAGGCGGCTCGCGCCAAACTGGACGATCTTCGAAACGGCCGCTCGCTTTGGTGTATCCCGGGCTTCGCCGAAGCGGAAATAGCCTCGGTTGTCGAACCACTTGGCCCCTTGCTGGACAGAGGCGACCGGGCCGGCATTGCGCGCCAACTCGCGGCCTGGGAAACAATGCGCATCGCCAAGTTGCCGAAAGGGTTTGCCCGCATCTGGGAGCCAACGCCGTTCCCGGTGGAACAGGTTACATAGGCGCGGACGCCTTAATCCTCTTCCTGGAAGAGATTGATCTGCTGCTGGTTCAATTCGCGCGGCACTTCTAGGCCGAGATGTTTCCAGGCATTGGCTGTCAGCACGCGCCCACGTGGTGTGCGCATGATGAAGCCCTGCTGGATCAGGTAAGGCTCGATGATGTCCTCGATGGCATCGCGCGGCTCGGAAAGCCCGGCCGCGATCGTCTCGATGCCGACCGGCCCGCCGCCGAAATTCATGGCGATCATGGACAGATAGCGCCGGTCGAGCTGATCGAGGCCGAGTGCATCCACCTCCAGCCTGGACAGCGCATCGTCGGCGACCTTGCGCGACACGGTCTCAGCGCCGGCAACGGAAGCGAAATCGCGCACACGACGCAAAAGGCGTCCCGCGATGCGCGGCGTGCCACGAGCGCGCCGCGCAATCTCCACGGCCCCGTCATCGCCAATCGGCATGCCGAGAATGCGCGCGCCGCGCCGCACGATCAGCTCCAGTTCATCGACCGTGTAGAAATTCAGCCGCACCGGAATGCCGAAACGGTCGCGCAGCGGGTTGGTAATGAGTCCAAGCCGCGTGGTGGCGGCCACCAGCGTGAAGCGGGCAAGGTCGATCTTGACCGAGCGCGCCGCCGGCCCCTCGCCAATGATCAGGTCGAGCTGGAAATCCTCCATCGCCGGGTAGAGGATTTCTTCCACGGCCGGGCTCAGCCGATGGATTTCGTCGATGAAGAGAACGTCGCGGTCTTCCAGATTGGTGAGCAGCGCGGCGAGATCTCCAGCCTTCGCAATGACCGGGCCCGAGGTCGAGCGGAAATTGACCCCCATCTCGCGCGCCATGATTTGCGCCAGCGTCGTCTTGCCCAACCCCGGCGGACCGACGAACAGGACGTGATCGAGCGCGTCGCCGCGCCCCTTGGCCGCTTCAATGAAGACCTTCAGGTTGGCGCGTGCCGCTGCCTGGCCGACAAAATCGTCCAGCACCTGAGGACGCAACGTCTGGTCGGCATCCTCGCCGCGCTTTTCGGAAGAGATGAGACGGGGGGCGGTGGTCATGCCCCTCTCCTCGCATAGCGTCCGGGCCTGAACAAGCGGTGCGTCACCGCGCCAGCTCCTTCAGCCCAAACCGGATCAGCTTGGCGGAATCGGCACCATCGCCGGCGCTCTTCAGAGCCGCGGCCACAGCATTGGCGGCAACGTCGCGCGAATAGCCGAGATTGGTCAGCGCCGAGACAGCATCGGCGACCGGAGCGGCCGCCACGCCTTCGCCCAACTCCTGCTTCAGCCCGATCGTGCCGGAAGCTTCACCGGCAAAGGCCGGCGCCTTGGTCTTCAATTCGGTGACGATGCGCTCGGCCACCTTCTTGCCGACCCCCGGTGCCCGCGACACCATGGCGATGTCGCGCAGCGTGATCGCATTGGCGAGATCGGATGGCGACAGCGTCGACAGGATGGCCAGCGCAACCTTGGCGCCGACACCCTGGACATTGCTCATCAGCAGACGGAACCATTCGCGCTCCAGCGCGGTCTGGAAACCATAGAGGCGGATCATGTCCTCGCGCACATAGGTTTCGATATGAAGCACGACCGCTTCGCCAGGCCCCGGCAGCGCCGACAGCGTGCGTGCCGAACAATAGGCGACGTAACCCACGCCATGCACGTCGACGAGGCAATGATCCTCCTCGATCTCGTCCAGCGTGCCTTTCAACTTGCCGATCATCTGTTGCTCCCCATTGGATGGGTTTCTGGAGAGACGATCCGCAGCAGCGGGAAGTAGGCCCGATAGCGGTCCTGGTCGCGGGTTAGAAGCGAATACCCGCGTATGGCTGCATGCGCGCCGATATAGAAATCCGGCAAGGGCGAGCGTTTCGCCCCACCGCCGCGGCGATAAGCCAGAAATGCATGACCAGCAGCGAATGCAGCCTCCCAGGGCAAATCTTCCCTGAGGAAGCGCGACGGCGACAGCGCCGTTTCCAGCGCTGCTTCGCTCGCAAAGCCGGCTGCCATCTCGGCATAGACGACCTGGTTGACGATGATGGGACCCTCCGACCGAAGCCGCTCAATCGTATGGATCGACCAGTCCTCCCATGAACTGCCCGCGTCGAAGAGATCGATCAGGACGTTGGTATCGACGAGCGTCGCCATCAATCTCTCAGGAGTTTGAAGAATTCGTCCCCGGTCATCCCCCCGAGATCCATCGTCCCCTTGTGACGACGGATATGAGCCATGAACTCGGCAACCTCTCGCTCGACGTCGGTCGCCGAAACAGGGCGCATAAGCGCGCTACCGTCCTGCAGATTGAACTCGACCTCGGTCCCCGCGACAATGCCGAGTTTCCGGCGAATGTTCTTCGGGATCGTGACCTGGCCCTTTTCCGTAACGCGCATTGTAATACCTCTACAGTATTACCTAGCGACAGAATGAGAACAAGTCAAGAACAAAGTCGTTCGGGTGACTGTTGTGGCCTATCCGGCCATAGCCATGCGATAGGCCATGCTCTGCCGGTGATGCGCATGGCAGATGGCGATTGCCAGAGCGTCGGCGGCATCGTCCGTGTCGAAGGCCGCCTTGGGCAAAAGCACCTTCACCATCATGTGGATCTGCTTCTTGTCGCCATGGCCGACGCCGATCACCGCCTTCTTGACGGCGTTGGGCGCATATTCGGCCACCACCAGCCCGGCGCGGGCCGGCACCAGCATGGCGATGCCGCGCGCCTGGCCGAGCTTCAGCGTCGCCGACGCATCCTTGTTGACGAAGGTCTGTTCGACAGCTGCCTCATGCGGCATCGCCCGATGCAGCACCTCGGCCAGCCCGTCATGCAGCTGGCACAGCCGTGCCGCCAAAGCTGCCTTGTCGTCGGAGCGCACGGTTCCTGCAGCGACGAAGCGCAGCGAATTGCCAAGGCTTTCCACGATGCCCCAGCCGGTGCGCCGAAGCCCCGGGTCGATGCCGATGATGCGAATCGTTTCCCCCATGCGCGAAGTCTACCTTTCGCGCAGAGCGATGCCAGCAAAATGTGAACAAACCAGAAACGCAAGTGCGACAGGACGACGACCTGGGGAAGTCCCGGCTCAGCCGCCCGCAAAAGCCGTCTTGAGCAGAGTGATCTGGTCGGAAACCGGGTTGGAACGGCGGTTGGCCGGCTGCGGCGGCAACGTGGCGCCGCCATAGATCTCTTCGTCCATGCGGCGCACCAGCGACTGCAGGCGCAGCGAGCGGTTGACGAGATCGAGGAAGTCGTCGGGCAGTTCGCTCCAGCCCGCGGCTTCGCTATGGGCGGACGCTGTATCCAGCCGAACCTTGGATTTTTCCGACGCAACCTGGTCACGCGTCATCTCGCCGGAATTGGCCGCGCGCTGCAGGAGGAGCCACGAAGCGATCTGCATCAGCCTTGTCGTCAGCCGCATCGATTCAGCTGCGTAAAGCGTCGCGCCGAGCCGCGAAAGCTTCTTCGCTTCAAGCCGGCCCTTGCCGTCGAGATACTCGGCCGTGCGCTCGACCAGCCCCATGCCCTCGTCATAGAGCGGCTTGAACGACTGCGAGAAAACCCTTCGCTCGGCCAGCTTGATCGTGTTCGCGCTTTCCTTAGAAGGCTCGCTCATTTCCTGGTTCCGTATTCGCATTCTTCCGGCCGAATCGGCGTCATGCCGCCGGTTTCCAAGCCTATATGACAGTGGCTAAGAAAATGCGCCCGGACTTCGCGCAAGGCAAGCACATGTTTAACAAACGGTTAACGACAGCTTCTCGTCTATCGACCCACCTGTTTGCCAGATAAAAAAAGAGCCGCGATGAGGCGGCTCTCAGGAGTTTAACAGGGAGGCGTCAAACAAAGTGGCTCCAACCACTCGGTAAGAATCCAGATCACTGGATATGCATAGTAAACGCTCGTAAAGCTTAATGAACCCTTAACAAGGGGTGAAATTTTTTAAGGGACGACTGCCGAGTGTGCCGTATCAGCACAGCATCGAGGTGCTTGAGATGCCTGGCGCCACCTGAAAAAGTCGCGAGACCTTGTTCTCATCTTCGAACCGGTTCACCGCTTTCAAGTCGGCCTTGGAGACTGGCCACAACTCGATCCGGGATGAAAGCTGGCATCTCGCGCGTTTACTCACTCGATCGTGACCGCAACGACGGTCGCGCTGAACCGGAAGTGGGAACTTCAATGCAAGGCGTGGCCAGGAACTTCTTCGTGCTTGCCATCATCTATGCGCTGTGCGGCATGGCATTGGGCCTGCAGATGGCGATCAGCCAGGATCACACCGAGATGCCCGTCCATGCGCATGCGCTGGTGGCGGGATGGCTGACATCGGCGGTCTTCGCGTTTTTCTACCACCTGTTCCCCGCCGCCGGGCAAACGAGGCTGGCCAATATCCATTTCTGGCTGACAGCGGTGAGCGGAGCGGGCCTGATGGTGACGCTCTATCTCCTGCTGGCGGGAAAAACCGCGATCGAGCCGCTGGTCGGCATGTTCTCGATCCTCTTTTATGCCGGCATGCTTCTGTTCGCCGTCATTGCCTGGCCCGTCATCCGCAAAACCTGATCCGCCATGCCTGGAGACAGAGACCGATGGACTGGTACCCGATCGTAAAACTGTTGCATGTCGTTGCCGCCACGATCTGGGTCGGCGGCGGCTTCACCATGATCCTTGTGGGGACGCTCGCCGATCGCGCCAACGATCAGGAAACGTTGATGGCCCTGCTCAAGGCCACGGCGAAGCTCGGCAAGCTGTTGTTCATGCCGTCATCGCTGGCGACATTGGTCTCCGGCTTGATCATGACGTCGGTGTGGACCGGCTTTTCGGAGCTGTGGGTGATCATCGGGTTATGCGGCTACGCCGCTGCCTTCGTCACCGGCACCTTCGTCCTCAAGCCTTGGACCCAGAAAATCGCCGCTATGCTCGCCCGCGACGGGATCACCCCCGCGGCGGTCGCGCTCGGGCGACGCACCCTGCGCTTTGGCAAGTTCGACTACATCGTCATGGCCATCGTGGTGGCCGACATGGTCCTCAAGCCAACCCTTCACAACACCGGGGAACTGACCGCCATGGCGGTGCTGATGATCGGCGGCGCTGTCGTGATCTTCGCAAGGCGGGAAACCGCTGGCACGGCCGCCGCCTGACCAGCTTCCGACGACGGGGCCGGCCTCAGCCGGCTTTGGCCATTTCCCGCAGCCGGAATTTCTGGATCTTGCCGGTCGAGGTCTTGGGAATCTCGTCGAAGATGATGGCTTTCGGCACCTTGAAGCGGGCAAGCAGGCCCCGGCAGTGTTCGATGATCTCGGCTTCCGTCGCGGTTCTGCCTGGCTTCAGCTCGACATAGGCCACCGGCACCTCGCCCCATTTGTCGTCGGCACGGGCAACCACACCGCAGGAAGCCACGGCGGGATGCTTGTAGAGCGCGTCCTCGACCTCGATCGATGAAATGTTCTCGCCGCCGGAAATGATGATGTCCTTGGAGCGGTCCTTCAACTGGATGTAGCCGTCGGGATGCATGACCCCAAGGTCACCGGAGTGAAACCAGCCACCGGCGAAAGCTTCATCAGTCGCCTTCCGGTTTTTCAGATAGCCCTTCATGACGATGTTGCCGCGAAACATCACCTCGCCGATGGTTTCGCCGTCGGCGGGTGTCTTTTCCATGGTGGCGGGGTCCATTACGGTCAGGCCCTCCAGCGCCGCGTAACGCACGCCCTGGCGCGCCTTCCTGGCGGTGCGGTTCGCCTTGTCCAGCATGTCCCATTCGCCGTGCCATTCGTTGACGACGGCCGGACCATAAGTCTCGGTCAGGCCATAGAGATGGGTGACCGCGAAACCGGCATCGGCCATGCCGGACAACACCGCTTCCGGAGGCGGCGCGGCCGCCGTATTGAAGGTGACGGTCTGCGGAAAATCGCGCTTGTCCTCGTCCCTGGCATTGATCAGCGACGCCATGACGATGGGCGCGCCGCACAGATGAGTCACGCCATGGTCGGCGATGGCATCATACATCGCCTTGGCGCGCACCCAGCGCAGACAGACATGCGTTCCGGCCTGCACCGCCAGTGTCCAGGGAAAGCACCAGCCATTGCAGTGGAACATCGGCAGCGTCCACAGGTAAACCGCGTGCTTGCCCATGCCGGCATGGATCGTATTGGCATAGGCCATCAGGGCCGCACCCCGGTGATGGTAGACGACGCCCTTGGGATTGCCGGTGGTGCCGGACGTATAGTTCAGCGAAATCGCGTCCCATTCGTCGTCAGGCATCGACCAGGAAAAATCCTCGTCGCCGCTTGCGACGAAATCCTCGTAATCGAGCGAACCGATGCGCTCGCCCTTGGGATATGGCGCATCGTCCGCGTAATCGGGATCGTCATAGTCGATGACCAGCGGCTTCACCTTGGCCAGCGCCAGTGCTTCCTTCACCACGCCGGAAAACTCGCGGTCGACGATCAGCACCTTGGTCTCGGCATGGTCGAGCTGGAAGGCGACGATCGCCGCATCGAGGCGGGTGTTGAGCGAATGCAGCACCGCCTTCACCATCGGCACGCCGAAATGCGCCTCCAGCATGGGCGGGGTGTTCGACAGCATCACCGTCACCGTGTCGCTCTTGCCGATGCCGTGCTTCGCCAGCGCCCATGCCAGTTTCAGCGAGCGGCGCCAGAAATCCCGATAGGTGATGCGCTGATTGCCATGGATGATTGCTAGATGGTCGGGATAGGTCTTTGCCGCCCGTTCCAGGAACGACAGCGGGGTCAACGGCTGGTGATTGGCGGGATTTTTGTCGAGATCCAGCGCGTAGGGGTTTGTCATCCCGCCCTCCGAAACGAGTTATTTCCAGCACTTCAAGCACAGCTGGCGAACGGCGTCATCCTCTACAGAAGGCTGACCACGCCGTCCCACAACAGCTTGACCGCAACCAGCGCGATAGTCCCGTAGGTGAAGGGGTAGAACACCTCGGGCCGCATGCGCTTGACCAGCCATGCGCCGGCCAGCGTCGACAGCGGCGCCAGCGGCATCAGCACCCCTGCGGCGGCAAGATTGGCGGCGTCGAACTGGCCGAGCGCGAAATAAGGAATGAGCTTGATCGCGTTGATGATGGCGAAAAACACCACGCCTGTGGCGGTCAGCACTTTCGGGTCCATGCGAAGCGGCATCGTATAGACCTGGAAGGGCGGCCCGCCGACATGGGCGACGAAGCTGGTGAAGCCGGCAATGGTGCCCCAGAATGCTGCCTGGATCTTGTTGGGTTGCGTGGCGTGCGTGCTGCCGTGCCGATAGGTGAGATAGAGCCATCGCCCGACGAAGACGATGGTGACGGCGCCGACGATGAAACGCACCATATCGGCGGTCACGAACGCTGCTGTCGCCCAGCCTATGCCGATGCCGACCAGAGCGCCCGGCAGCATGTCGACGAGCGTCGTCTTGTTCTGCTGGCCACGCCAGGTCCACAAAGAGACGATGTCCATCACGACCAGGATCGGCAGCAGGATCGCCGCCGCCTGCACGGGAGACATCGCCAGCGCCATCAGCGGAACGCCGATCAGGCCAAAGCCGCCCACCCCACCCTTGGTGAGACCCACCAGGATGACCGCAGGCACGGCAACGGCGTAGAACCAGGGATCGGTGAGCAGAGCGGACATGCCGGGAGGGACTTGAGGAGGCGACAGCCCTTACCTAGAGCATTTCGCGGTTTGGTTGAACCGATATTCGCGCGACCGGCCTGGCCTCACCAGAATGGACCACCATTTCAGCGGCTGGCCGAAACAAGCAGGAACATCGGCCGTTCCAGTTCCTCCGCGAGTTCCGGTTTCGCCGCGATCTGCTCGGGCGTCGGACAGAATTCCTCGACATGGTTCAGGGTGAAGCCGGCGGCGATGAGCGCGTTCAAGGTGGTGCCGATCGTGCGGTGATATTTGACGACCCCCTCGGACAGCCAATCGGTGGTACGCGGCCCCTCGATGAAATAGCAGTCGATGGGCCAGGTCCTTTTTCCCTCGGCATCGATAGACCAGCCGGGCTTGGATGGCGCCATGAGGACGGGATGCTCCGTCGAAAAGACGAGCCGCCCGCCAGGTGCCAACGCCTGATGGATCGCAGAAAACAGCCTCCCGACGTCGTTGACGTAGTGGAGCGCCAATGACGAATAGGCGAGGTCATAGGCCGCGGCTGGCAGGTTCAGTTCCTCCAGATCCGCGCGGCGGTATTCGATCGCCATGTCCGAACTCGCGACGGCGCGTTCCAGCATCTTCTGCGAAACATCGAACCCCAGCACGCTCGCGGCGCCCTGCTCCCACGCCCAACGGCAGAACCAGCCGAAACCGCAGCCCAGATCGACGATCCGGCGACCTTTGACCTCGGGCAGCATCGCCCGCAACGCCGGCCATTCGGGAGCGCCGGCCAGCCCTTCGACCGAGCGGACGAGACTGCTGTATCCGGCGAAAAACTCCGGCCGGTCGTAGATGTTCTGTGCCATGGTGATTGCCTTTCACCGCAACCATAAAGCCGCCACGCCGGCCTGCCAACACCGGACGGGAACTGCCCCATTCCTCACCAGACTTGCAGGCATGCAATCACCCGCCTATTGCGGACTCGAAAGACAGTGGAGACACCGCATGACTGGCGAGATTGCCTTCCGCCGGGCGAAACAGGCCGATGTCTCCACGATCGTCGCCATGCTTGCGGACGATCCGTTGGGCAGCGGCAGGGAAAACATCAGCGAGCCGCTGGCCGAGGGCTATTTCAAGGCATTCGCGGCGATCGATGCCGATCCGAACCAGTTGCTGGCCGTCATGACCGAGGACGGGCGCACCGTCGGCACGCTGCAACTCACCTTCATCGCCGGCCTGTCCCGGCAAGGCGCACTACGCGGCCAGATCGAGGCAGTGCGGGTGATCTGGGATCGTCAGGGCCAGCGGCTTGGCCAGAAGCTGATCGAATGGGCGGTTGAGCAATGTAGAAAGCGCGGATGCCGCGTCGTGCAACTGACCACGGACCGCAGCCGGCACGACGCCCACCGCTTCTACGAACGTCTCGGCTTCAAGCAATCCCATCTGGGTTACAAGATCGATCTCTGATCGACGGCTTGCGCGCCTGTTCAACAACGCCGCATTCGTCTATGCCGCAATGCAACCATCTTCGCCTCGCATAGGCGGAACCGGAACCGATATCGCCATGACCGAAACAACGCCACCCAACCGCTGCCGCATCGTGCTCATTCCACCGGCGGGCACAGCCGCCGAACGTGTCGTTGCCGCGTTCGCAAGCGGTGACATCGCCTCGCTGATCCTGCCGCAGGACGACAGGGACGAGGCAACGTTCCAGGCTTATGCGGAAAAGATCGTCCCTGCTGCACAGGCAGTCGGCATCGCCGTGGTGATTGCCGGCGACAGCCGCATCGCCGGACGGGTCAAGGCCGATGGCCTGCATGTCGAAGCCAGCAAGGCGGAACTGGCGGACGCCGTGGAACGCTTGCAAGAGCGGATGATGGTGGGCACCGGTGGCGCCAAGACACGTGACGACGCGCTGGAACTGGGCGAGGTGCGCCCCGACTACATCTTCTTCGGCCGCTTCGGCTACGACAACAAGCCCGAGCCGCACCCCCGCAATCTCTCGCTCGGCCAATGGTGGGCGGAAATGATCGAGATCCCCTGCATCGTCATGGCCGGGTCCGACATTGGTTCGGTGGAAGCCGTGGCGGCCACCGGTGCGGAATTCGTTGCCTTGTCCGCGGCGATCTTCGCCGACGGTGTCGAGCCGGCCACGGCTGTGGCCGAAGCCAACACGTTGCTCGACAAGACCGCACCGCATTTCGAGGGTTGAAGATGCAGCCGCGCCGCCTCTTCGCAGCCGCCTTTGTGGCGCTCGGTGTAGCGGTCCCCGCGGCCGTAGCGGCCGAAACCGCACAGCCGCCGAAGCCGGACGCCGTGACGCCTACCCCCCAGACGCAGGCAACGGAACCGGCGTCCGCCGCAACCACTCCAGCGCAGGGGTCACCAGCGGAAACGAGCCTGCAGCCGAACCAGCCAAATGCCTCGGTCTCTGAGCCATCGACGCCCACGCCGGTAGCGCCCGGCCAGCCTGCGCCCGGCGAAAAGCCGGAGGCGCAACCGTCCGAACCGTCAAAGCCGGCGGGCATCGCACCGGGGCAACCCGCTCCGCCCGCCGTGCGGCCGGAACTACCTAAGCCCGATCAATCAACGACGGCGGCAAAGAAGGGCGACCGTCCCATCGCCAACACCTTGCCTCAACCGGCAACGACCGCCGAACCGAAGCCGCTCGACATCGACCCGATGCGTTTCGGTGGCAAGAAGCCGGACCTCGCCTACGGCGCCTACCAGCGTGGGCTCTACAAGACCGCCTACAATCTGGCGATCGAACGCGCCAACCAGGGCGATGCCGCCGCGGAAACGCTGGTCGCGGAAATCCTTTCGCGTGGGCTTGGCATGCCGGTCAACGGTGCGGAAGCCGCGAAATGGTATCAGCGCGCCGCCGAACAAGGCGTCTCGGAAGCTCAGTTCCAATACGCGTTGATCCTTCTCGATGGTCGCTTTGCCAAGAAGGACGACAAGGAGGCGCAGGCGCTGCTGCAAGCGTCGGCGGAAACCGGCAACCCGCTGGCGCAGTTCAACCTCGCGCAGCTTCTCGTCCAGCGCGAACCCGGCGAAAACGGGCTTGCCAAGGCTGTGCCTTATTATGAGAAGGCTTCGGACAGCGGCCTTGCCGACGCGCAATACGCCATGGCCCAGATCTACGCCAATGGCGCCGCTGGCAAGAAGCAGGACGATGCCGAAGCAAGACGGCTTCTGGTCTTGGCGGCCCGGCAGAACTACGACACCGCGCAGCTCGACCTCGGCCAGTGGCTGGTCGACGGGCGCGGCGGCAAGCGTGACCTCAAATCGGGCTTCAACTGGATGAAGCGCGCTGCCGAAGGCGGCAACGTCGCCGCGCAAAACCGGCTGGCGAAACTCTATGAAGGCGGCATTGGTGTCGACCCGGACCTGGTCACCGCCGCCGCTTGGTACATCGTCGCGCGCCGCGCCGGGCTGATCGACCAGCAAATGGAAGACTTCATGCAGGGCCTGGACGACGATCAGACCAAGCAGGCGTTGCAGAAAGCCAATCGGCTGCGCTAGCGAACGAAAACCCGGCTTTCGCCGCGTCTCTTGCCTCTTTCGGCAAATTATGGTCTTGGAGGCGCCGAAATCGCCCATCGGCGAACCTCTTTTCCGGATCAACCATAATGGCCAAGATCAACGGCAACGAAATCCGTCCCGGCTACGTCATTGAGCATGACGGCGGCCTCTGGGTGGCAGTGAAGACCAACACGGTGAAGCCCGGCAAGGGCGGCGCCTACAACCAGGTCGAGCTGAAAAACCTCATCAATGGCACCAAGCTCAACGAGCGTTTCCGCGCGGCGGAAACCGTGGAGCGCATTCGCCTCGACCTGAAGGATTTTTCCTTCCTCTACGAGCAGGGCGAGGCGCTGGTGTTCATGGACACCGAGAGCTACGAGCAACTCGAATTGCCGAAGGATTTCGTCGGCGACCGTGCCGCCTTCCTGCAGGACGGGATGATGGTCACCGTCCAGCTCTACGAGGACAGGCCTATCGGCATCGAACTGCCCGACCAGGTGACCCTGACCATCACCGAGGCTGATCCCGTAGTAAAAGGCCAGACGGCGGCGTCTTCCTACAAGCCGGCGGTGCTCGAGAATGGCGTCCGCGTTCTGGTGCCGCCGTTCATAGCTTCAGGCGAACGCATTATCGTCGACACCAACGAGATCACCTACGTCCGCCGCGCGGACTGATATCGGGTCCGACGTCTTCTACGTCGCCCTTCTACTTTCAAGGACCATCCAGCATGGCGCGTTCCGCACTTCTCAACGTCATGGTTCAGGCCGCGATGAAAGCTGGCCGCTCGCTGTCGCGCGACTTCGGCGAAGTGCAGAACCTGCAGGTCTCGATGAAGGGGCCGGGCGACTATGTCAGCCAGGCCGACCGCAAGGCGGAAGACATCATCTTCACCGAACTGTCCAAGGCGAGACCCGGCTACGCCTTTCTCATGGAAGAGCGCGGCACTGTCGGCGGTGACGACGATCAGCATCGCTGGCTCGTCGATCCGCTGGACGGCACCACCAACTTCCTGCACGGCATTCCGATCTTTTCGGTCTCCATTGCTCTCGAGCGTCAGGGCCAGATCGTCGCCGGCGTCATCTACAACCCGGCCATGGACGAGCTCTACACGGCCGAACGCGGCGGCGGCGCCTTCATGAACGATCGCCGCTTGCGTGTCGCCGCGCGCACCAAGCTGTCGGACACCGTGATCGGCTGCGGCGTCCCGCATCTCGGCCGCGGCCACCACGGCAATTTCCTCGTCGAACTGCGTAACGTCATGGCCGAAGTGTCGGGCATCCGCAGGCTCGGCTCCGCCGCGCTCGACCTCGCCTATGTCGCGGCCGGCCGCATGGACGGCTTCTGGGAAGGCGGCCTTTCGCCCTGGGACATTGCTGCCGGCCTCCTGATGGTCCGCGAGGCGGGTGGCTACGTGTCCGACGCGAAAGGCGGCCAGGACATGCTGGAGCAAGGCACGGTCGTGGCCGGCAACGAAACGATCCATCGCGCGCTGCTGGCAACCGTCAAGAAGCCGCTGCAAACGCGCTGAAGCCGTGCGACGGCGCGCTGAAGCGCCGCAGCCACGAAACCGTTACACGAACTTGAAATACTGGCTGGCGACCGCCCAGATAGGGCGGATGCAGGTTCGATGATGAGCGATAGACAGCCAGAAACCGCTTTCAACATTCCGTTCGTCGGACGGTGGCACTATTCACGTGCCGAGATGATCGCGGACGGCATCGTTCATGCCGTTGGCATCGTTCTGGCCATCGCTGCCGGTTCGGCGATGCTGACGCTCGCCGCCTCGCGCGCCGCGCCCGGCGAATATGTCGCCGCGGCTTTTTATGTTGTGGCGTTGCTGACGGTGCTTTCCGTGTCGATGGCCTATAATCTGTGGCCGGTCACCTCGCGCGTCAAATGGGTGCTGCGCCGCTTCGACCATTCCGCGATCTATCTGCTGATCGCTGCAAGCTATACGCCCTTCCTAGCCCAGCTTCAGAACGCAACCCTTGCCGGCTCGATGCTGGTCCTTATCTGGACGGCCGCGCTCGCCGGAATGGCCATCAAGGTTTTCCTCCCCGGCCGCTATGACAGGCTGGCCATTGTCTTTTATCTCGCCATCGGCTGGAGCGGCGTGGTTCTCATGCAACCGCTGATCGAGGCATTGCCGTCGACTACCATCGCGCTGCTGCTGGCGGGTGGTATCGTCTATTCGCTCGGCGTGGTTTTCTTCGCCTGGAAGGGGCTGCGTTTTCACAACGCGCTCTGGCACGGTTTCGTCGTGACGGGCGCCGGCCTGCATTTCGCGGCCATGCTGGACAGCCTTGTCATCAACCGACTTTGACATCCGACGTGTCGCGCCTTCCAATTTCGTCACATTTCCGTTTAGAGTCGCCACGATCCAATTCCACGGCGACATCGGAAACGGGGCCGGAATGACCTTTCTTAAATCCATCACCTCGGGGCGGCGCTCGGACGTCTTGAGCTACGACCCGCACAAGCTTTCCAGCCCACAGGTGTTCGTGCTGACTATGGTGGTGTTTCTTGCCATCGTCGCCTTCATCGCCATCGTCCTGTCACGGCAGATTTCGACCGCCTTCACCACCAATCCCGGCCTTAACGGGCTGATCGTCGGCGTGCTTGTGGTCGGTATCCTGCTTGCCTTCGCGCAGGTCGGCAGGCTGTTTCGCGAAGTACGCTGGGTCAATTCCTTCCGCGCGGGCTCGGAGACCACGGAGCCTGTCCTGCTCGCCCCGATGAAGGCCATGCTCGGCCGTTCGTCGTCGCTCGCCTTTTCGACCAGTTCGATGCGCACCATGCTCGATTCGATCGGCACCCGCCTCGACGAAAGCCGCGATACGTCCCGCTATCTGGTTGGACTGCTGGTCTTTCTCGGCCTGCTCGGCACATTCTGGGGCCTCCTGCACACAATCGGCTCGATCAGCGAGACGATCCAGTCGCTGGATCCCGGTTCGGGCGACGCAGCAGCCGTGCTCGACGCATTGAAGCAGGGACTGTCGGCGCCGCTTGCCGGCATGGGCACCGCGTTTTCATCTTCCCTGTTCGGCCTGTCGGGCTCCCTGGTGCTGGGTTTCCTCGACCTCCAGGCCGGACGCGCGCAAAACCGCTTCTACACGGAGCTGGAAAACTGGCTGTCGACGGTGACCGACCTTTCCTCCGACATCGTCGGTCCGGATGCGCGCGCCGAGTCCACCGACGAACTCCGCGTGCTGTCGGAGCGCCTGCGCAGCCTGCAGGAGAGCGATGGCTCCAACCCGCGCGTCGCCACCGCCATGGCCAATCTTGCCGACGGCATCTCTGGTCTCGTCAAGAACATGCGTTCCGAACAGCAGATCATGCGGGACTGGGTCGAAGCGCAATCGGACGAACAAAAGGCCATGCGCGCCACGCTGGACAAGATCGCCCAGGCGCTGAAGAGCCGGGAGCCGAGCTAAAGTGGCGCTGGCAAGGGGGCGACGCAGCTATCGCCATATCGACTACTGGCCAGGGTTCGTTGACGCGCTGTCGACGCTGCTGCTCGCCATCATGTTCCTGCTCTCGGTTTTCGTGCTGGCGCAGTTTCTGCTCAGTCGCGAGATTTCCGGCAAGGACGCGGTGCTGAACCGCCTCAACTCGCAGATCAACGAACTGACGCAGCTTCTGGCCCTGGAAAAGGGCAATACCCAGGACGCGCAGGATTCGCTTGCCAATCTGCAGGCCTCGCTGACAGCCGCCGAAGCGGAAAAAAGCCGGCTGCAGCAGCTTTTGGCCACCGGCTCCGGCGCGGGTGACGCCGCCAACCAGCGAGCCAGCCAGCTGGCAGGTGAACTTGATACGGAAAAGCAGGTCAGCCAGCGCGCGCTGAGCCAGGTGGAACTGCTCAACCAGCAGATCGCCGCCCTGCGCAAACAGATCGCTGCGCTTGAGGATGCGCTCAATGCATCCGAGCAGCGCGACCGCGAATCCAACACCAAGATCGCCGACCTCGGTCGCCGCCTCAACGTGGCGCTGGCGCAGCGGGTGCAGGAACTCAATCGCTATCGTTCGGATTTCTTCGGCCGTTTGCGCGAGATTCTGTCCGACCGCGACAATATCCGCATCGTTGGCGACCGGTTCGTCTTCCAGTCGGAAGTGCTGTTCCCAACGGGCTCCGAAGAGATCAACGATGCCGGCAAGGTAGAGATGAAGAAGCTGGCCGACGCGATCATCGAGCTGCAGAAGGAGATCCCGCCGGAAATCAATTGGGTACTCCGGGTTGACGGGCACACCGACAACAAGCCGCTTTCCGGAACGGGCCGCTTCAAGGACAATTGGGAATTGTCGTCGGCGCGTTCGACGGCGGTGGTCAAGTTCCTGATTGCCAATGGCGTCCCGGCCAACCGACTGGTTGCGGCGGGCTTCGGCGAATACCAGCCACTCGATACCGGCGACAGCGACGATGCGCGCAGCAAAAACCGCCGCATCGAACTGAAACTCACCGAACGCTGACGTTAAGGCTTTCCGCAGGCCAGCAAAATCAATGCGGTAACGCTTCGTTATCCTTAACCGCGACTTAACCACTATGGTTAAGAATGCTCCCAGATGGCGACCGCCCTCGCATTTGCGGCCGGCGACAGTTTCGGGAGCTTGGGTCCATGCAATTCAAACTACGCATCGTGCTGGCGCTGGCCGCCGCCGTGCTTCTGCCGCAGGCTTCGGCTCTCGCCGCCGACTACGATCCGCCGATCTATGTCGACCAGGCGCCGGAATATCAGCCCGTCGAAGTGGGCTCCGGCTGGTATCTGCGCGGCGACATTGGTTACGCCTTCTCCGACCCGTTCAAGCGGGAACAGGGTTTCACCGATACGTCGAACTACGAATACAGCTCGCACGAATTCACCGGCACGGTCGGCGTCGGCTATCATTTGACGGACTATCTGCGCACCGAACTCAACTTCGGCATCCTGCCGGGCAACAAGTTCAGCGACACCGTCCTCGTCGCCAATGCGTGCCGCGGCCACACCAATGTCATCGTCGGAACCAATCCCATCGTCATCCAGCCAGTTGCCGCCACCCAGGATTGCAACGTCGGTAACTTCGGCTCCAACAAAGCCTACACCGCGATGGCGAACGCCTATGTCGATCTCGGCACCTATGTCGGCTTGACCCCCTATATCGGCGGCGGCCTTGGCATCGCCTATACCAAATATTCCAAGTCGATCGGCAAGAAGGATTGCAAGGAAGTCTCTCCCAATTCCAGTGGCGCTGGCGGTTTTGCCTGCGATGACCCGGCCGGGTACGATGGCCAGGTTGAATCAGAGGCGAAATTCAACTTCGCCTATTCGCTCGGCGCCGGTCTCTCCTACCAGATGACCAAGAACGTATCGCTCGATCTCGGCTACGAATATTTCGCCATACCGGGCGCCACCTACGTCGCTTATGACCGCGGCCAGTTCAACACCCACAAGGGCCTCGACTACCATCAGGTCAAGCTCGGCTTCCGCTACGATCTCTGGTAGAGACAACAGCGACGGCAAGATTTGGACGGCGGGCCTTGTGCTCGCCGTTTTCGTTTGCGGCCCGCCGCATCGGCGCCAACGAATGTTCCCGTAGCGACTTTAACTTTCCTCTTGACGCCGCAGGCGCCGAGGAATATCGCCATCCGTGGGCCACCCCTCCCCAACGAGGGGCCAGCTATCTGGAAGGATAGAACCACGATGACGATCGTCACCAAGCCCGGACTCCGTCCGGCAAACCCCAATTTCTCTTCAGGTCCCTGCGCAAAACGTCCCGGCTGGTCGGTCGAGACGTTGAAGAATGCTGCCCTTGGTCGCTCGCACCGCGCCAAGATTGGCAAGACCAAGCTCGAACAGGCCATCGCGCTGACCCGCGAAATTCTCCAGGTTCCGGCCGACTACCGCATCGGCATCGTTCCGGCTTCCGATACTGGCGCCGTCGAAATGGCGCTATGGTCGCTGCTCGGCGAACGCGGTGTCGACATGGTCGCCTGGGAATCGTTCGGCACCGGCTGGATCACCGACGTGGTCAAGCAGCTCAGGCTCGAAGACGTGCGCAGGTTCGAAGCTCCCTATGGCGAGCTCCCCGACCTCGCCAAGGTCGATTTCGACCGCGACGTCGTCTTCACCTGGAACGGCACGACCTCAGGCGTGCGCGTCGCCAATGGCGATTTCATCCCGGCCGACCGCAAGGGCCTGACCATCTGCGACGCCACCTCGGCCGCTTTCGCGCAGCGTCTCGACTTCCAAAAGCTCGATGTCGTTACCTTCTCCTGGCAGAAGGCGCTGGGCGGCGAAGGCGCGCACGGCATGCTGATCTTGAGCCCCCGCGCCGTCGAACGCCTGGAGACCTATAAGCCGGCCTGGCCGTTGCCCAAGATCTTCCGCCTGACTTCCGGCGGCAAGCTGATCGAAGGCATCTTCAAGGGTGAGACAATCAACACACCGTCGATGCTGTGCGTGGAAGATTATCTCGATGCGCTGAACTGGGCGAAGGCTCTCGGCGGCCTCGATGCGCTCATTGCCCGCGCCGACGCCAACTTCGCGGCTATCGACACCTTCGTGAACAGGTCCGGTTGGCTCGGCCATCTGGCCATCGCGCCGGAAACGCGTTCCAACACCTCGGTCTGCCTGTCGATCGTCGACCCTGAGGTGGCAAGCCTCGACAAGGACGGCCAGGCAGCATTCGCCAAGGGCATCGCGTCGGCGCTCGACAACGAAGGGGTGGCCTTCGACATCGGCCATTATCGCGATGCCCCTCCCGGACTTCGCATCTGGGCTGGAGCCACGGTCGAAACGGCCGATCTGGTTGCGCTGATGCCGTGGCTCGACTGGGCCTTCGCCAATCAGAAAGCCGCGCTCAAGGCCGCTGCCTGACCAGACCCGCGGCGGCCTCCGGGCCGCCCTTTCCCCGAACAGTTTGATCACTCTTCAAGGAGGCAGCAATGGCGCCCCGCGTTCTCGTTTCCGACAAACTCTCCACCACCGCCGTCCAGATCTTCAAGGATCGTGGCGTCGAGGTCGACTACCTACCCGACCTCGGCAAGGACAAGGAAAAACTCCTCGAGGTCATCGGCCAGTATGATGGCCTCGCCATCCGTTCGGCCACCAAGGTCACCGAGAAGCTGATCAATGCAGCGACCAATCTGAAGGTCGTCGGCCGCGCCGGCATCGGCGTCGACAATGTCGATATTCCCGCCGCCTCGCGGCGCGGTATCATCGTCATGAACACGCCTTTCGGCAACTCGATCACCACCGCCGAACACGCCATCGCGCTGATGTTCGCGGTCGCCCGCCAGATCCCCGAAGCCAACGCCTCGACCCATGCCGGCAAATGGGAAAAGAACCGCTTCATGGGCGTCGAGATTACCGGCAAGACGCTCGGCCTGATCGGCTGCGGCAATATCGGCTCGATCGTCGCCACCCGCGCCGTCGGCCTCAAGATGCATGTCGTCGCCTTCGACCCGTTCCTGTCCGAACACCGCGCCGAGGAACTGGGCGTCGAGAAGGTCGAACTGGATGAGCTGCTCACCCGTGCCGACTTCATCACGCTGCACACGCCGCTGACCGACAAGACCCGCAACATCATCAATGCCGAGGCCATCGCCAAGATGAAGACCGGCGTGCGCATCATCAACTGCGCGCGCGGCGGTCTGGTCGTGGAAAAGGACCTGATCGCCGCGCTGAAGAGCGGCAAGGTGGCCGGTGCCGGGATCGATGTGTTCGAGGTCGAGCCAGCTGAAAGCAATGAACTCTTCGACATGGAGAACGTCGTCTGCACCCCGCATCTCGGCGCATCGACCTCGGAAGCGCAGGAGAACGTCGCCTTGCAGGTCGCCGAACAGATGGCCGACTATCTGGTCAAGGGCGCGGTTACCAACGCCATCAACATGCCTTCAATCACGGCCGAGGAAGCGCCGCGCCTGAAGCCCTTCGTCAAGCTGGCGGAAGTGCTCGGCGCCTTTGTCGGACAGGTCACCGAAGACCCGATCACCGAGGTTGAAATCCTCTTCGACGGCTCGACCGCGCAGATGAACACCAAGGCGCTGATCAGCGCTGCCCTGGCCGGGCTGATCCGGCCGCAGGTTGCCGACGTCAACATGGTGTCGGCTCCGATCATGGTGAAGGAACGCGGCATCATCGTCGCCGAGGTCAAGCGCGACAAATCGGGCGTCTTCGACGGCTATATCAAGCTCACGGTGAGGACCGAGCACATGACACGCTCGATCGCCGGCACCTGCTTCTCCGACGGCAAGCCGCGCTTCATCCAGATCAAGGGCATCAATCTCGACGCGGAAGTCGGCCAGCACATGCTCTACACCACCAATGCCGACGCGCCGGGCATCATCGGCCTGCTGGGCACCCTCTGCGGCGAGAACGGCGTCAACATCGCCAACTTCCAGCTCGGCCGCAACCGGCCGGGCGGCGATGCCATCGCCCTGCTCTATCTCGACGCGCCGTTCCCCGAACCCGTGCTGGCC
Source organism: Mesorhizobium terrae (assembly GCF_008727715.1). Taxonomy (GTDB): domain Bacteria; phylum Pseudomonadota; class Alphaproteobacteria; order Rhizobiales; family Rhizobiaceae; genus Mesorhizobium; species Mesorhizobium terrae. The sequence continues at coordinate 2,175,684 of NZ_CP044218.1, read as the reverse complement.
AAATTGCGCGCCCACCAGTCGATCGACTCGGCCAAGCGCCTGCAGTTCGACGTCAATCCGGCCTGATGGCATTCGCGCAGCAACTGAAAGGGCGCAGGCAAAATCCCGCGCCCTTTCAGTTTGCGGTGCTTTTGCTGGCGTCAAACACTCAATCGTCGGGGCCGCTCCAGCCTGGCAGGTGGCTCGCGGATTTGTCCTGCGACAACGTGGTGGCCTTCTTGGCCGCCTTGTCGAAGCTGTCGGCCAGTTGGCCGGCATCGATGCGCCGGCGGAAGAAATCCGCCCAGAGGAATTCCGCGAAGGGCGTTGTATCCTTGGCATAACCACCGGCTCGGCGCACCGCACCGGCCAGGCTGCGGTAAGGATCGTCGACCAGCTTGTCGACGGATTTCGGCAGATCTTCGTACGTGCGCCGCCGTCCCGACGCATCGAATGGATGCATCCAGGCGCGGTTGTCCAGGAAGGTCAGGAATTCTTCCTTGGTGAGTTGCGACAAGTCAGCCAGCACGCTGATCAGCACCTTTTCCATGCCCTCCTCGTGCAAGGCGCGGGCGAGATGGTGATGGTCGACGACGAAGGGCCGTCCCTTGGGGCCGATCACCGCCGGGATGAAATGCGCCCCGAGGAAATCGTCCTTCTTGTTCGCCGGCAATGCGCGCAGTTCCTTGCGTTTGAGCGCGACCTCACGCAGGCCGACCGTCATTTGCGTGGGGCGCAATTCATCGACGGAAACCGGATGCAAAACAGGTACGATGTTCCGTGGCATGGTTCATCCTTTCGAGGTTGAAGCGGGCGGCATAGGGTCCCGCCGGGTCGTCTCGCTGGTGGCGATGGCTGTTATGGCATTGTCGACACTGCGGAAAATGGCATTCGGCCCCAGCATCTCAACGATGCCGAAACGCTCCAGCGCCTTCTGGGCCCGCACAGTTTCCAGCCGGGCGATCCGGAAAGAGATGCCGGCATTCCGGCAATGCTCGATCACCCCGCGAAGGGCTTGCGCGGCCGTGAAGTCGATGTCGATGACGCTGCTTGCCTCGAAGACGACATGCTTCAGGGTGCCGGTGCTGGCATCGATCATGGCCCGGAATTCCTGGCCGAACCCTGCCGCGTTGACGAAGGAAAGCGGCGCCTGGAACGCAACCACCAGCACGCCCGGCACACGTTCGCCTCGTGGATCCCCGCTTGGCGGCCACCAGATGGAGGTGCCGGGCACCTTTTCGAACTCGATGGCGGCCGCCTGGGTCATGCCCCAAAGGCCGTGCAGCAGCGAAAGCCCGATGCCGATCGCCACGCCAACTTCGATCGGGAGGGCGACGATGGCAATGGCAGTGATCATGATCAGCGCGAATTCCAGCGGCGCTTGCCGCAACGTACCGAAGAACGTCTGCCAGCGCAGGATGCGCATCGCCACGAAGAACAGGATGCCGGCAAGCGCGGCTTGCGGCACACTGGCAAGCAGGCTTTTCCCGAACAGCACGAGCAAGAGGACGATTGCCGCCGCGAACAGACAGGTGAGCTGCGAACGCCCGCCCGTTTCGCTGACGATGGCCGTGCGCGGCGGGCTGGAATTGACCGGAAAGGCACCGGCCAACCCGGACAGCAGGCTTGCCGCCCCGACGCCGACGAAATCGCGGTTCACGTCCGGAGGCGTGCCGGACTCCCCGGCAAACGACCGCGTGGTAGCGGCCGTCTGCACCATGACGATGATCGCCACCAGCAAAGCCAGCGGCACCAGCGTGCGCATGTCGTCGAACGTCACCTGCGGCAGGCCGAGACCCGGCAGGCCGGCCGGCAAGTTGCCCAGAACTGCGACGCCGCGACCGGTCAGGCCGAGCGCCGTCACGGCGAGCGTAGCCACCGCCAGCGCAATCAACGCGCCGGGAATGCGCGGGCTTATGCGCTCGCATCCCGTGACGATCGCGAACACCCCAACGCCGAGCGCCAGGCTCCAGAAATTGACCTGGCCGAGATCGGCCCTGACAGCGGCGAGGCGCTGAAAAACGTTGCCGCTGCCCGACGGCAGACCGAGCAACTCCGGCAGCTGCGAGACCAGGATGTGGATGGCAATGCCGGCAAGAAAGCCGGCCATGACCGGCACCGACAGGAGATCCGCGATCCATCCCAATCTAAGCAGCCCGCCGGCCAGCACGATCGCGCCCACCATCAGCGCAAGCAGCGCGGCCATCGCCACATAATGGGGTGAGCCGGATGTGGCGATCAGCGCAAGGCCGCCGGCGAGGATTGGCGTGATGGTGGAATCCGCCCCCACCGACAAATGCCGGCTCGCGCCGAACACGGCAAAGGCAAACACGGCGGCGATGAAGGCGAAGAACCCGACTTCGGGAGAGAAATCGCCGAGCCGCGCCGTCGCCATCTGCTCGGGGATGGCAATGGCGGCGAGCGTCAGTCCGGCGAACAGGTCGCCGCTGAGGTCGCGGCCGCTCCAGCCCTGCAGACCACGAAGAAACAGAGCCGGTCTCGCCATCGGCTTCCCGACCCGATCTCCGGTTCCCTCCAGCATGTCCGGCATCCCTTGTCGGGAGGTTTCTCAGCGCATCAACCTAGGCCATATCCCGCAAAGGACAAGCGGCAAGATGGCCTCGACTGCTTCGCCGGCGTCGTTCAGGCGATCGAGCGGCGGCTGCCATGCTCGGCAAGCCATATGCCGCCGAAAACCAGTGCCAGGGCGATTGCGTGATAGATGTGGAAATCCTCGCCAAGAAGCACGATCGACAGGAGCGTGCCGAAGATGGGCACGAGGTTGATGAACAGGCCCGCACGATTGGCGCCGATCATCTCGATGCCGCGGATATAGGCCACTTGCGACACCACTGAGGCACCAATGGCCGTGTAGAGCGTGATTGCCCAACCGCGAGAATCCGGAAAAACCGCGACGCTGCTGGCCACCTCCCAAACGAAGAAGGGTACAGAGGTGACCAAAGCGGCGATTGATAGTGCAAGCATCAGGCTTTGCCACTGGAGAGCAGGCTTCAACCGAAGCCCGACCGAATAGCCGCTGTAGAGAATGACGGCGACCAGCATGATCGCGTCGCCAAAGTTGAGATTGAGGCGCATGAGCCCAGCCAGGTCGCCATGGCTGGCGGTGATGACGACGCCGACAACCGTCAGAGCTACGCCCAATGCCTGCGCCCACCCCACCCAGAGCCTAAAGAAGATGAAATTGGCCACGATGATGAGGATCGGCATGCTGGCCTGTTCGATCGAGACATTGATGGCGGTGGTGTAGTTGAGCGCCGCGTAGAAGATGACGTTGAACAGCGAGAACCCGCAGGCACCAAGCAGCAGGATCAGGAGCAGGTGGCGACGGATCACCGGCCAATCCTCGACAAATGCCCGCCCGCCGATTGGCAACAGCACAGCCACGGCGATCGCCCAGCGAAAAAACACCAGCGTCATCGGCGTGACATGGCCGACCGCCAGCTTGCCCGCCACGGCATTGCCGCCCCACAACAGCGTGGTCATCAGAAGCAGGGCATAGGCTTTTCGATGCAATCGGCGATCCCCCGGAACAATGCCGAAAAGCGACGACTTCCGACCTATGGCGCGCGGTGGCCCAAGTAAATGATGCAAATGCCCAAAATCTTGTGCCTACGAACGGCTTTCGCGGCAAAGAAAGGGTCGCGCAACGAAAGGCATGAGGCTATATGGGCCTGTCGTGGCGGGCTTTGCAGCCCGCTTTTGGTGTGCAGCAAGGGATAGTGATATGGCCAATGTGGTGGTCGTCGGCTCACAGTGGGGCGACGAAGGCAAAGGCAAGATCGTCGACTGGCTGGCGGATCGCGCCGATGTGGTCGTGCGCTTCCATGGCGGCCATAATGCGGGCCACACACTGGTCATCGACGGTGTCAGCTACAAGCTGGCGTTGCTGCCCTCCGGCCTCGTCCAGGGAAAATTCTCGGTCATCGGCAACGGCGTCGTTGTCGACCCTCATCACTTTGTCCAGGAAATGGAAAAGCTGCGGGCCCAGGGCGTGACCGTCACCCCGGAAATCCTGCGCATCGCCGACAACGCACCGCTGATTCTGTCGCTGCATCGCGAACTGGACGGTATCCGCGAAGATGCGAATTCGGCGCTGAAGATCGGCACGACCCGCCGCGGCATCGGCCCGGCCTATGAAGACAAGGTTGGCCGCCGCGCCATCCGCCTCGTCGACCTCGCCGAGCCGGAAACGCTGATGCTCAAGATCGAGCGGCTTCTGGCGCACCACAATGCGCTGCGTCGCGGCCTTGGGCTGAACGAGATCGAGGCGACGACGATCCATGAGGAACTCACCTCCATCGCCGACCAGATCCTGCCTTTCATGGACCAGGTCTGGCGGGTGCTTGAGGAAAAGCGCAAGGCCGGCGCCCGCATCCTGTTCGAAGGCGCGCAGGGCGCGCTGCTCGACAACGACCACGGCACCTATCCCTTCGTCACCTCGTCCAACACGGTGGCCGGCCAGGCCGCCGCAGGTTCCGGCCTCGGCCCGACGGCGATCGGCTATGTGCTGGGCATCACCAAGGCTTATACGACGCGCGTCGGCGAGGGACCGTTCCCCTGCGAGCTCGACGACGAAGTCGGTCGGCATCTGGCCACGGTGGGACGCGAAGTCGGCGTCAACACCGGTCGTCCGCGCCGCTGTGGCTGGTTCGACGCGGTACTGGTGCGCCAGACCGTCAAGACTTCCGGAATCACCGGCATCGCTCTGACGAAGCTCGATGTACTTGACGGACTGAAGGAATTGAAAGTCTGCGTCGGCTATGAGCTGGACGGCAAACGAATTGACTACTTGCCCGCCTCAATGCGGGCACAAGCAGCAGTTAAGCCCATCTATGAAACACTTGAAGGATGGTCGCAAACAACGGCCGGGGCGCGCAGCTGGGCCGAATTGCCGGCACAAGCAGTGAAATATGTGCGGTATATCGAGGAATTGATCGGCGCGCCGGTGGCGCTCCTCTCCACCAGTCCGGAACGGGACGACACCATACTTGTGACCGATCCGTTTCAAGATTAATTGTCAAAGGCCTAGCGGGCCGGCTGATTTGCTCAAGGCCCGCTCTGGAAGCGAACGACAGGTTCGATTGAAGCATGGCAGATTTCGTTGCGGTTCTGAAAAAAACGCTCGACGGCCTCGGCGAGACGACGCCGGAGGTACGCGCGAAAGTCTATGACAAGGCGCGCGCCACCATCGAGAGTAAGCTGGCCGCAATCAATCCGCCGCCGCCGGCTGCCGTGGCCGATCGCCAGCGGCGCGCGCTGGAAGATGCGATAGCCTCCATCGAGAAGGAGTATGCAAGGCCGCCGGCCGCGCCAGCCCCCGCTCTCGATCCCCTGGCCGAGCTTGAGAACATCTTCTCCTCGATCGACCGCAACCGGAACCAGCCGACGCATGCCCGGCCGGCGACCAAGACCGAATCCGGTTGGCCGCCGTCGCAAACCGAGGCGAAGCCCCAGCCTGCCGCACCCGCCCGCGCCGAAGAGCGCCCGACACAGCCTTCCTGGCAGAGGCCTACGGCGGAAACACGCGCCCCGGAATCCAGGCCTCAGCAAAACACTGTGCCGCCGGCACCGCCCGCGAGACAAGAACCCTCCGCGCCCGGCCCCAAGCCGGCCCTCGAACCCGTTTGGCCCAAGCCGAAGACGGAGACCAAGCCGGTCTTCGATTTCGGCAAGACATCGTCGGCCACGCCACCGCCAGCCTTCGCCCCGGAAACACCCCGCAATGTCGGGCGCGACGATAGGGGTTCGGATTTCGCGGCATCGTCGGGCGAAGACGAGACTACAGACGAAACCTTCGGCGAGATCGACGAACCGGAACGCAAGCGCAGCTTCGGACGCATCATCGCGGCCGTCGTCGCGCTCGCTGTCCTGGGCGGCGGCGGTTACGGCGTCTGGCTGAACAAGGACGCCTTCAAGGGCATGTTTGGTCTGAACAAGACCGAGACTGCGGCCGACAAGCCCGCCCCTGCGGCGCCGGCGAAACCAAACGCACCCGCGCAACCAGCCACGGCAGCCAACACCCCAGCGCCAGCTCCAGCGCCGGAAAGCAGCGAGCCGCAGAAATTCACGCAGCGACTGCAGGCCGACGGCAAGGAAACCGATCCTGGCCGGGCCGGCGGAGCAGCCACCGTTGGCGAAGGTACGTCCGTCGTCGCGCTGACCACGCCGTCGCCGACCACACCGCCGGTCAGCACGCAACCACAGCCGGCCCAGGCGCAACAGCCGACGCCTCCGGCCGCGACGCCGGGTGCCAATCCCGCGGCCCCCGCTACAACGACGCCGGCCGCGCAAGGCACCGCGGCGCCAAGCACGCCACCCGCGCCGCAAGCCATTCCGGTTGGCCAGAAGGCTATCTACTACGAAGAACGCACCAGCGCGGCCGAAGGCTCGGCCCAGCCGGGCAATATCGTCTGGTCGCTCGTGCAGGAATCGCCTGGCGGCGATGCGCCGCCCGAGCCGGCGATCCGTGCCGAGGTGACCATCCCCGGCAAGGACGTGCAGCTGCGCATGACCATCCGCCGCAATGCCGACCAGACCTTGCCGGCCAGCCATATCATCGAGATGATCTTCCTGACCCCGCAGGGTTTCGAAGGCGGCGGCATCGAAAATGTTCTGCGCATCGCGATGAAAACGTCCGAGCAGGAGGCCGGCAGCCCGCTGATCGGCGTTCCCGCCAAGATCGCCGACGGCTATTTCCTGGTCGCGCTCAACGATACCAAGGCCGACCAGGACGCCAATTTGACCCTCCTGCGTAATCAGGAATGGATCGACATCCCCGTCGTCTACAAATCCGGCCGCCGTGCCTTGCTGACGATGGAAAAGGGGCTGCCGGGCGAAAAGATCTTCGACGAGGCGATGAAGGCCTGGCAGGCGAAGACCTCGGGATAATCGAAACAGCGTGCCGACGGCCGCTGCGCCGGCCCAAAGGCGAGGTCCGTCACGGGTCCGGCAAAAAAGCCGGACCGACGCTGCGGACCGATTTGCCGGCGGGTGCCGGCTGTTCCATCAAAGCCATGGGCTCAAGCGTCTTGATGGGCTCCACCGAAGCGGTGATCGGCAGCTGCCGCTCCGGCTTCTCCGTCGGCAGCGGAATGATCGCGTTGGCCATATTGGCGGGCGTAACCGTCCGCGCCCGCATCTCGTTGACCCTGCTGTAGTAGCGGCGGAGATCGCAACTCTTGAAGGCCGGATCGTCCCGATAACGGAACGCTGTCTGCAAATCCTTGTAGGGCTTGCGCTCGGCGACAGAGATCATCTCCTCCGTTTCCAGTCTGGGGTCGGTCAACGCAAAAACCTCCATGCCCTGGTCGTCGCAAATAAAGCGGCACTGGTCGACGGTTTCCTGAAGTTCCACATCCTTGGCGAATTGCGATTTCGGGGCAGGGAAGAAATAGCCGTCTGAAGGCCGCACGCAGTAGAGCATGGAGGCACCACCGATCGACATCGGACCAGACGCTTCACGCACGCGTTCGCGCCGTTCGGGCGCGCAGCCAAGTGCCGCGTACCGCGCTTGCAGGACGGAGACGCTACGCCGGCCGCCGCTCGCCACCATTTGCCTCAGCACGTCTTCGCGCATGCGCGCGAGATCGGCGCAGGGGTTGAAAAATCCGCCGGTGCTCTTGGACGAGCATTGCCGCCGCCGTTCCAACGCCTGGATGGCCACAAGCTGCCGCCGAAGTTGCGCCGACTCCGGGCTGGAGCCGCCTACACCGCTGCTGCGGATCTGGCGTGCCAGCGACGCGCACTCATCTGCCAATGCCACGGAAGTCGGCACGGTGACGAATGCGAGGAGCGCGACCACAATGGATGCAAACCACCGTCCTCTGGCAGATCTATTGGAGTTGGAAAAAAGCAAGCGGCCAGATCGCGTACCGCTGTTCACGCCAGTTTCAAGAATTCGCATTCGTGATTACGCCTTGATACAAGCTGCTCTTCCAACTTGTATCAGGCTATACCGACGTCACAGGATTATGAAAGAGCTTCATAATATACTGAAAAACGTGGTTACACGTCAGACCGGATACGAACACCAATCGTTAAGCATGAGCAGCGGCTGGTGCTGGAACCCAAGGCGGGAAAGTCGGCCTAGATACCAGAACCATGGAGTTCTTCTTCGCTGCCTTCCCAGGGCGTGGGCATGTCGGCCACGGTGCTGGCGGCGGCATTGGCGCTTGGCAGGGCCATCCAGCATTTGAGCTCCGGATCGGCATATTCGATCATATGGCCCGGATAGGAATCATTGGCGCGCCAGCCTTCCATTCCGTACTGGTCCGCCCGCGCCCAAAAGGCGACATCCACTTCAGCAGGGCCCTGCTCCGATGACCTGACCGTGACGAGGATGCGGCTGCCATCCCTGGGCGCGCTCGACATATGACGCCATCCGGTCGATTCCTTCATGAGCCATTTCCTCCATCGATCGAACGCAGTGCATCGGCAACCCGACACGCCAAGCGTAGCACGATCAGCCCCATAGAAATCAATGCCGGATTGGATGAAAAGAACGGGAGACCGACCGTAGTCCCACCGCCGGGCCTAGCGACGGCTCAGCCTTCCAGCTCCTCGCGCAGCATCTCCAGCTCGAGCCATTCTTCCTCGAGCGCAGCCAGCGTCACACGCTCCTTGTCGAGAGCGGCGATGGTTTTCTGGAACCCGGTCGGGTCGCGCTCATAATAGGCTGGATCGGCGATGTTGTTCTCGAGCCTCGCGATCGAAGCCGTCACCGCCTCGATCTTCTTCGGCAGGCTTTCCAGGGCGAACTTCTGCTTGAAGGAGAGTTTTTTCGCCGGCTCTTTCGAGACCTCGGCGCGCGGCTTTTCGGCAGCCGGGTCGGCAGCAGACTTGTTGCGCGCCTTGCGGTCCTCCAGCTTGGTGCCGCCGCGCTGGGCCAGCATGTCCGAATAACCACCAGCATATTCGACCCAGCGGCCGCCACCGTCCGGCGCGATGATGCTGGTCACGGTACGATCGAGGAAATCGCGATCGTGGCTGACCAGGATGACAGTGCCGGCGAAACCCGCCACCAGCTCCTGCAGCAGCTCCAGCGTCTCCATGTCGAGATCGTTGGTCGGCTCGTCCAGCACCAGAAGATTGGCGGGCCGCGCCAACACGCGGGCGAGAAGCAGCCGCGCCCGTTCGCCGCCGGAAAGCTCGCGCACCGGCGTGCGCGCCTGTTCCGGCTTGAACAGAAAGTCCTTCATATAGGACACGACATGGCGCTGTTCGCCGTTGATGACGAGGTTCTCGCCGCGCCCGTCGGTCAGGTAATGCGCCAATGTTTCATCCGGGCTGACGGCCTCGCGCTTCTGGTCGAGCGTGGCGATCTCCAGATTGACACCCAGCCGCACCGAACCGGCATCGGGCGCGAGTTCTCCGGTCAGCATTTTCAGGAGCGTGGTCTTGCCCGCGCCATTGGGGCCGACGAGACCGACGCGATCACCGCGCTGGATGCGGGTCGAGAACCCTTTCACGACGGTAAGGTCGCCGAAGCTCTTGTCGATATTCTTGGCCTCGATCACCAGCTTGCCGGATTCGGCGGCGTCGCTCGCCACCAGTGTCGCCGTGCCTTCGGCGCCGCGATGGCTGCGGAAGCGCTGGCGCATCGTTTGCAACTCGCCAAGGCGCCGCATATTGCGCTTGCGGCGCGCCGTCACGCCATAACGCAGCCAGTGTTCCTCGCGCACGATTTGTCGGCCGAGCTTATGTTGGTCGCGCTCTTCCTCCTCGAGCACTTGGTCGCGCCATTCCTCGAAGTGCGCAAAGCCTTTGTCCAGGCGGCGTGTCTGGCCGCGATCGAGCCAGACTGTCGCGCGCGATACGCGCTGCAGGAAACGCCGGTCGTGGGAAATGACGATCAGCGCCGACGACGTGCGCGCCAGCTCTTCTTCCAGCCATTCGATGACGGCGAGGTCGAGATGGTTGGTGGGTTCATCGAGCAAAAGGATATCCGGCTCCGGCGCCATTACGCGGGCCAATGCCGCGCGGCGCGCCTCGCCGCCGGAGAGATCGGCGGGCCGTTCCTCGCCGGTGAGACCCAGATGCTCCATCAGATAGGTGGCGCGATGCGGGTCGTCGGCCGGGCCGAGCCCTGCTTCGACATAAGCGCGCACGGTAGCAAAACCGTCCATGTCGGGCATTTGCGGTAGGTAGCGTATGGTGGCGCTCGGCTGCCGGAACAGCTCGCCGTCCTGCGGTTCGATCATGCCGGCGGCGATCTTGAGCAGCGTCGACTTGCCCGAACCATTGCGGCCAACCAGCGCGATCTTGTCGCCGGGGGCGGCGACGAGTTCCGCACCGTCGAGCAGCGGCGTACCGCCAAACGTCAGTTTGATGCCGGTAAGATTAAGAAGCGGCGGGGCCATGTCTGCTTTCGGCTCTCAGGTTTCAGGCAAGGGGAACGGATGGGCAAGCAACAACGCCCGGCCACTGCCAAACGAGATTTCGAGCTCGCCTTTCACCGCGTTGGAGATGGTCAGGGACGAACCGAAGGCCATTTCGATATCGTTCAGCGGCCATTTCGCACCCTTGATGGTAAGGCCGGTGAGTTCCGAAAAGCCGAGCACCGAAAACAGCGTATCGTCGGCATAGTCGAACCTGGCGGCATGGCCAGGCAGCAACGGAACGCCTTCCTGTGCGCCGCTGGTCAAAAGCACGTCGATGCCTTCCTCGGCCAGCCTTACCGCCAGCGCCAGATGGAGAAAGGCGTGGTCGGCCCGGGCGCCGCCGAATGCGCCGACCAGGATCAGTTTCGTGGCACCGCTTTGCCGGGCAATCGCCACGGCGAGCTCGCCGTCGGTCTTGTCCTTCTCGGCCGGAAATCGTTCCTGCGGCACCTTGGCCAGATGCGGCGGCAGGTTGGCCGGTGCGGAATCGAAATCCCCCACCCAAAGTTCCGGCAGCAACCCCAGCATATCCGCATGACGAATACCGGAATCCGCAGCGATCACGCGCGTACCGGCAGTCTGGATATCGAGCCGTGGCGTACGAACGAGCTCGCCGCCGAGCAAAAGGGTGAAAGTGCTCATGGGCGTCGCCCTTACCAGCCCCCATGCGGAAACGGAAGTCCATGCCAGCGCCCGCGCGACGTTCGATCCGCCCCGGCAAACTAAGGCTTGCACCCCGCGCAGGCCCGCTCTATGTCTTTTGCCGCTCTAACGGGGTGCCGGGTCGCGGTTTTCGCGGAACGGCTGAGAGGCGCTAAGCCAACCCGCTGAACCTGATCCGGCTTGTACCGGCGGAGGGATTAGACGCTTAGCCAAAGGCGCCAACTCTCCTGTCACACGAATGAAGGAGGCGTCGATGCGCAAAATTCTGTCAGTCCTGATCCCGGCTCTCACCCTTGCTGCCGCCACACTGCCGGCCGCGGCCAAGGACAAGCTGACTATCTACACCTATGAGAGCTTCACCGCCGAATGGGGGCCAGGCCCGCAGGTGAAGAAGGCTTTCGAGGAAGAGTGTGGCTGCGAAGTCGATTTCGTCTCGGTTGCCGACGGCGTCGCCCTGCTCAACCGCGTCAAGCTGGAAGGTGCCGCGACCAAGGCCGACATCGTGCTTGGTCTCGACACCAATCTGACGGCCGACGCCAAGGCGAGCGGGCTGTTCGTCCCACACGGCACGATCGCAACGGTCGACGTGCCGGGCGGCTGGGCCGACGATACATTCGCGCCTTACGACTACGGCTATTTCGCCGTCGTCTATGACACCGAGAAGTTGAAGACGCCGCCGGCCAGCCTCAAGGAATTGGTCGAGGGCGATGCTTCGCAGAAAATCGCCATCCAGGACCCGCGCACCTCGACGCCGGGCCTCGGCTTGCTGTTGTGGGTAAAGGCCGTCTATGGCGACAAGGCGCCGGAGGCCTGGGCCAAGTTGAAGGGTCGCGTGCTCACGGTCACGCCGGGATGGAGCGAAGCCTACGGCCTGTTCACCAAGGGCGAAGCGCCGATGGTGCTTTCCTACACCACCTCGCCGGCCTACCACATGGTTGCCGAAAAGACCGACCGCTATCAGGCCGCTTCCTTCTCCGAAGGCCACTATCTGCAGATCGAAGTCGCCGGCATCACCACCACTGGCGCCAAGAACCCGCTGTCCCAGAAATTCATGGCCTTCATGACCGGCCCGAAGTTCCAGGACGTCGTTCCCGAAACCAATTGGATGTTCCCGGCCGGCAAGATGGACAAGCCTCTCAACCCGGCCTTCGACAAGCTGGTGAAGCCGGCCAAGACCTTGATCTTCAGCCCAGAAGAGGTTGCCAAGAACCGCAAGGCCTGGGTGGATGAATGGCTGTCCGTGATGAGCAAGTGAGGGCCACCATCATCCAGCCTCGCCAGGACGGAAGGCCTGCTGCCTTGCGCGATACGCGCGTTGTTGCCGGTGTCGTGGCACTCACCTTCATCACGCTGCTGATTGGAGGCGCCTTCTTAGGCCTCGTTGCCGAGGGCGCCGGCAATCTCTCCGGTGCCGCTTCGGCGTTCGATTCCTATCTTTTCCGCGTCGTGCGCTTCACAATATGGCAAGCGCTTTTGTCGACGCTTTTGTCGGTGGTTCCAGCGCTTTTCGTTGCAAGAGCGCTGTCGCGCCACCCGGCCTTTTTCGGACGCGGCCTCATCCTGCAGCTGTTTGCCGTACCGCTGGCCTTGCCGGCCATTGTCGCGGCGCTCGGCGTGCTGGCCCTCTATGGCCGCGCGGGCTATTTCGCTGGTCCGCTGACGGAAATGGGCGGGCAAGACTGGCCCGGCATCTACGGTCTTTCCGGCATTCTTGTCGCGCATGTCTTCTTCAACCTGCCATTGGCGACGCGCCTCTTCGTGGAGGCGCTGCAGACCATACCCACCGACCAGTGGCGGTTGGCCAGCCAGCTCGGTATGGGTGCGCGACCGGCCTTCCGGCTGATCGAATGGCCCGCGCTGAGCCGGGCCATGCCGGCCGTCGCCGGCCTGGTCTTCATGCTTTGCATCACATCTTTCACCATCGTCCTGCTGCTCGGCGGCGGCCCGCGCGCCACCACGCTGGAAGTGGCGATCTATCAGGCGCTGCGTTTCGACTTCGATCCGGCACGAGCGGTCGCGCTGACACTCTTGCAGATCGTCCTGACCTTCGTGGTGATGACATTGCTGGCCCGACTGGGAGCCAACACCGTCGGCGACGCCAATCTCTCGGTAGCGCCGCGGCGTTATCTGTCGATCGGCCTCGGAGAGGCCACGCTGAATTTTGTGATGATTGCAGCGGCATTGCTGTTCGTGGCCGGCCCGATGGCGGCGATCGTCGCCGCCGGTCTGGCGGCCGACCTTTCGCGCCTAGTTGGCGAAAACACCGTCCAACAGGCAGCGTTGACCAGCATCGTGCTGGCTTTCCTCTCGGCCCTGCTTTCGGTGGTTTTGTCCTTCTCGCTGGTTGCCGCGCGACGGGCCCTGGCCGGTCGCCGCAAGACCGGGCGCAGCTCCTTGCTTGAATACGCCGCCGATACCGGCGCCGGCTTCGTCCTGGTGGTCCCGCCCATCGTCATCGGCGCCGGCTGGTTTCTTCTCCTACGCCACGTCGGTGATTCCCTGGCTGTGGCGCCGCTCATGGTCGTCACCGTCAACGCGATCATGGCGATGCCTTTCGCTATTCGCGCGCTTCGTCCAGCCTATGATGCGACGAGCGAACGGCATGAGCGTCTTTGCGCGCAGCTGGGCATAACCGGTTGGAACCGGCTGCGACTGATCGACGGACCGGTGCTCAGGCGCCCGCTGGCCACCGCCTTCGCTTTTGCCATGGCGCTGTCGCTGGGCGATCTTGGCGTGATTGCCCTGTTCGGCTCGGATTCGCTCCAGACGCTGCCTTATCTTCTGCTTGCCCGCATGGGCAGCTACCGTACCGCCGACGCGGCAGGACTGGCGCTGCTGCTCGGCCTGGTCTGCTTCGTCCTGGTGCTCCTGGCCCACCGGCTCGGAAAGGAACGTGCCATATGATTGCCGAGGTTCTGGCTCGCAGCGGCGTTTCCGTGCGTCTGGATGAGACGACATTCGACTATGACGGGATGAAGCTCGACTTCGACCTCACCTTCGCTGCCGGTGAGATCACCGCCGTGATGGGCCCCAGCGGCTCGGGAAAATCGACATTGCTCAATCTCGTCGCCGGCTTCGAGGTGCCACTCACCGGTCGTGTGCTGATTGGAGGAGACGATTACACCAACGCATCTCCGTCGGAACGGCCGGTTTCGATGGTGTTCCAGGAAAACAATCTCTTCGCGCATCTCGACGTCGCTCAGAATGTCGGGCTTGGGCGATCGCCTTCGCTCACCCTCGACAAGGCTGACCATTCGACCGTCGCCGACGCGCTTGCCCGCACCGGTCTCGGCGGCAAGGAAAGGCGCCTGCCGCGCGAATTGTCGGGCGGCGAACGCCAGCGTGTCGCGCTGGCGCGCGCACTGGTGCGCGATCGCCCGGTTCTTCTGCTCGACGAGCCTTTCGCTTCTCTCGGACCAGCCCTGCGCGAGGAAATGCTGGATCTGGTTGCCGCCGTGCATGCCGAGCGGCCCATGACCATCCTGTTCGTCACCCATCAGCCGGAAGACGCGCGTCGCATCGCCAGGAACGTCGTTTTTCTGGAGGACGGCAGCGTCACGGCTTCCGGCACCGCCGCCGACTTCTTTTCCGCCGACGGACCGGCCGCCTTCCAACGTTATGCCGGCTCCAATGCCGGCAGATGAGCCGGCTTGGGAACGCGGTGGCCAATCCGAACAAGTCGTATTACACTCAAGATAGGAAAATTGTCGGGTGTTCTGTCGCGGAAATCTGGAACGCTTTTCGCGACTCGGGCATTTGTCTTGCCTGGAAGCCGACATAATTTGCGGTCAAACCGATTTGGGGGCGCGGCCGTCCTTGCTTGCCAATGTTTCTTGTGTGTGGCTAGGTTCACATACAACTGGTCAGGCTTAGATACCGATTGCCCCTGCGAGACGAGAGGAAGCCGACCTGCCGACCGGCCTGAAAATGATTGGCATGAAGAACCCGGCGCGCCTGTTCGCGCTGGCGGGGCTTGTGTTTGCGCTCGCCTCTTGCCAGTCGATCATGCCGAATTCCGTCGAGGAATCCGGCTTCCAACCGTCTAACAAGCCCGTCACCGTCGACAATGCCCAGGCCAACAGCCGCCTGGCGGATCTGGCCAAGGCGCAACACCCGCGCATCCTGGCCACCTATGGCGGCGAGTACTCCGACCCGAAGCTTGAGCGCATGGTGGCAAAAATCGTCGGCAGGCTGACTGTGGTCTCCGCCAACCCGACGCAGACCTATCGCATCACCATCCTCAACTCGCCCAACGTTAATGCCTTCGCACTGCCGGGCGGCTACCTCTACATCACGCGCGGCCTGCTTGCGCTTGCCAACGATTCCTCCGAACTTGCCGCGGTGATCGCGCACGAGATGGGACACGTGACGGCCAACCACGGCCTGCAACGGCAGCAGCTCGAGGCCGAGGAAGGTCTCGCCACCAAGGTTGTCTCCGACGTGCTCGGAGACAATGCGACGGCCAAGGCGGCGCTGATCCGCGGCAAGCTTAGGCTCGCCCAGTTCTCGCGCAACCAGGAGCTGGAAGCCGATGCCATCGGCATCAAGTCGGTGGGCGAAGCCGGCTACGACCCCTATGCGGCCGGCCGCTTCCTGCAGTCGATGTCCTCCTATGCCGGCTTCCGCTCCGTCAGCGGCGCCACCGACGCCAGCCTCGACTTCCTTGCCACTCACCCCAATACGCCGCAGCGCATCGATCTGGCGCAGCGTCACGCGCGCATGTTCGGTCCGCCCGGTTTCGGCACGCGCGATCGCGATTCCTATCTCGCCGGCATCGACGGGTTGCTCTACGGCGACACGCCGGAAGAAGGATATGTGCGTGGCAGCACCTTCCTGCACCCGAAACTCGGCGTCTCCTTCGCCGTGCCGGAAGGTTTCGTCATCGATAATTCCGCTGCGGCCGTTACCGCAACCGGGCCCGGCGACATAGCCGTTCGTTTCGACGGCGTGACGATCGACAAGGGTCTGTCCCTGCCTGACTACATCCGCAGCGGCTGGGTAGCGGGCCTCGACAGTGCCAGCGTCAGTCAACAGACGATCAACGGCAACGAGGCGGCCGTCGCCAAGGCGCACGCCGACGGCTGGCAGTTCGATATCGTGGTGATCCGCGCCAACGGCCAGGTTTACCGGCTGCTCACCGCCGCTCCGGCGGCCAGCGGCTCCCTCGAAACGGTCGCGCGCTCGGTGAGCGGCAGCTTCCGTGTCCTGAGCGCCGCGGAAAAGGCGGCGCTGAAGCCCCTGCGTATCCGCATTGTCACCGTGCAGGCGGGTCAGACCCTCGGCACCCTGTCGGCCCAGATGGTCGGCGTCGACCGCAAGCTCGACCTGTTCCGTGTGCTGAATGCCATGGGGCCCGGCGCCACTGTTTCGGCCGGCGACAAGGTCAAGATCGTCACCGACAGATAGGCCGGTCGCACTGCTTCTCCGGCCGGTGCCGACGCATCAAGGGTGCGCCCGGCAATCCGCGATCATCCGCCGTCCGGTTTGCCCTCGACATTGGAACGCAGCCGCGAAAAGACCGACCGCACCTTGTCGAGATCGTCCTGATCGAGCCCGGCGCGCAGTTGTCGGTCGAACGCCATCGCTGTTTCCCTAAGCTTGAGGAACAACGCCTCGCCGCTCGGCGTCAACTCGACCAGATGTATGCGGCGGTTTGCGGGATCGCGTCGACGAACCAGCAGCCCGTTCGCTTCCATGGCATTGAGGTGGTGGGTCAGCGTCGCATCCTGGATACCGACCGACTGCGCCAGCTCGCGCTGGTTTCCCGCTCCGCGCAACTTCACCGAGATCAGCACCGACCACACCGGCAAGGATCCGCCGCCGGCGATCAGCGCGTCATCGAAGGCGCGGCGCACGATCTTTGCGGTTTGGGCGAGGTCGAGGCCGATTGGCTGAACGGATGGATCGAACATTCATCGAGACTAGCACGGAAACCGATCACGTCTAATATATTGACATCTAATCATTAGATATCTACCTATAAACGCAACTTGGTGATTATCGTCGAAGAGGTGTCGAAATGCAGATCGTCTTCATGCTCGCGCTCGCCCTGCATGTGATGTCCGGCGTGTTCTGGGCCGGCTCCACCTTCGTGCTGTCGCGCATTGGCGACGGGCGCACGGCGATCGCCCTATTCGGACCGCAAATGGGGGCCGCCACTGCCGCCGTCCTGTCGGGCGCGGTTCTCTGGCACCTCTTTCATGGCAGCTATTTTGGCGCGCAGGAAAAGGTTCTTGCCGTCGGTGCTGTCGCGGCACTGATCGCGGCCGGGGTCCAGGGTGCATTGGTGGGCCGCGCCCGCCGTAACCTGGCCGCTGGCCGCGAGGCCGAGGCCGCGATCGCCGGACAGGCCATACGCGGCGAACGCCTCGCAGCAGGCCTGCTAGCGATCACCGTCATCGCCATGGCGATCGCGCGGGTGGTCTGAAATCTGGAAATCCAGTCTTGCCGACGTCTTAGGCCGCCAGGAACTCAGGGTTCTGCTTTACGAGAGCGACCTTGAGTTTCTCCATCGCACGGACCTCGATTTGCCGGACCCGCTCCTTGGAAATACCAAGCGTCGTGCCGAGCTCTTCCAGCGTCGCGCTGTCGTCGCCCAGCCGACGTTCCTCTATGATGCGCAACTCGCGGGCATTGAGCGCCCCAAGCGCCTGCTTGAGCCAGGCTGAACGGCGCTCGACATCGATCGCGTCGCTGACCACTTCGTCGGGCAACGGTTCGTCGGAAACCAGGAAATCCATACGCTCCGCGCCATTGCCATCGTCGGCCAACGGCATGTTGAGCGAACTGTCGGGTGCCGACAGCCGCGCATCCATCACGGCAACGTCGTTCTCCGACACACCAAGCGCCGTCGAAACCTGCAGATATAGCGCGCGATTGGACAGCGGCTCGGCCCCTGTCGCGAGCCGAGCGCGCAGACGCCGTAGATTGAAGAACAGTGCCTTCTGCGCCGAACTTGTGCCGCCGCGCACAATCGACCAATTGCGCAGGATGTAATCCTGCATCGAGGCGCGAACCCACCAGGTCGCATAGGTGGAGAAACGCACATCACGCTCGGGATCGAAGCGCGCCGCTGCTTCCAAGAGGCCGATATGGCCTTCCTGGATAAGGTCCGACACCGGCAACCCGAAATAGCGGAACTTGGCGGCCATCGCGATGACCAGCCGCATATGGGCGATGACGATCTGGTTCAGCGCATATTGGTCGTGAGCATCTTTCCAGCGCAGCGCCAGTTCATGCTCCGTATCCCGTTCCAGATAGGGAGCGGCCATCGCCGCCCGGACCATGATACGCCCTGCCCTGTCTTCAATCATTGTGATTTCCCCGTCTGCCCGTTGTGAGCCTGGCCGGGCGGACCGGTCGGCTTTGCGTCTGGAAGCGTGCACCAACGTGCCATGCCAGCAATGGTTCCCGAGAGCCTATGCCGCGACGAAACCGGCGCTCCTGCACGTCATCGGCATCCTCGGCTATGCTGGAAAAAAATTCTACACCATACCATACTTTGAAATTTCATTCCTTATTTCGGGACTAAGCTTCTGCCAAATTCCTCCACCTCTCGACAGGCCAGCCCGTGTCGCTGGCCGGAACTACAGGATCACAAAAAGATGAAATGGCTGAAATCGCTGCTCCTGGCTGGAACCCTGCAAGTTCTGGCCGTCACCGCTGGCCACGCCGGGGCTGACCTTGACCACATCAAGCAGACGGGCGTCTTCAAGATCGGCACCGAAGGCACCTACGCGCCTTTCACCTATCACGACGCCTCGGGCGCACTCGTCGGCTTCGACGTCGAGATCGGCCGCGAGATCGCGAAGCGCCTGGGCGTGAAGGCCGAATTCCTCGAAGGCAAATGGGACGGCCTGATCGCCGGCATCGACGCCAAGCGTTATGACGCCGTCATCAACCAGGTTGGCATCACCGAGGCACGCAAGGCGAAGTACGATTTCTCCGATCCCTACATCGCCTCGAAGGCGGTGCTCATCGTTCGCGATGACAATGCCGACATCAAGGACTTTGCCGACCTGAAGGGCAAGAAGTCTGCGCAGTCGCTCACCTCGAATTTCGGCAAGCTCGCCGAGAAGAACGGCGCCGAGCTCGTCGGCACCGACGGCTTCGATCAGTCGATCCAGCTCGTGCTGAACGGTCGTGCCGCAGCCACCATCAACGACAGCCTGTCCTTCTATGATTTCAAGAAGCACAAGCCGGACGCCAAGGTGAAGATCGTGGCGCAGGAAGCCAATGCCGACTATTCCGGCGTCATCGTGCGCAAGGGCGACGCCGATCTGGTGGCGGCGATCAACAAGGCGCTGACCGAGATCAAGGCGGACGGCACCTACAAGAAGATCTCCGAAACCTATTTCGGGCAGGACGTTTCCAAGTAAGACATCCTCCGCGCCGGACAGGCAGTCCGGTTCGTTCAGACATGGCGGCGTGCCGATGATGCGGCACGCCGCTTTTGTGTTTTCCGCGACCGTCTATGATGGCGGCACAAAGATCAGCCGAAGGGAGACCCGTTCGTGCCGTACTGGCTGCAATTGATGCTGGATTCGCTTGGTCCCCTTCTGTGGGCGGGGCTTATCTTCACCATACCGCTCACCCTCCTGTCCTTCGTCCTGGGATTGGCTGTCGGCCTCGGCGCCGCCCTCGCGCGCCTTTTCGGACCGTGGCCGCTGGTGGCGATCGTTCGTTTTTATGTCTGGATCATTCGCGGCACGCCGCTGCTGGTTCAGCTCTTCCTCATTTTCTACGGCCTGCCCAGTCTGGGCATCGTGCTCGATGCCTTCCCGGCGGCCTTGATCGGCTTCACGCTCAACATCGGCGCCTATTCCTCCGAGATCATCCGCGCCGTCATCGGCTCGGTACCGCGCGGGCAATGGGAGGCGGCCTATTCCATCGGCATGAGCTGGAGCCAGGCAATGCGCCGCACCATCCTGCCCCAGGCCGGACGGGTGGCCGTGCCGCCGCTGTCGAACACCTTCATCTCGCTGGTCAAGGACACCTCGCTTGCCGCGGCAATCACCGTGCCGGAACTGTTTCAGTCGGCGCAGCGCATCGTTGCCGTCACCTATGAGCCGCTGATCCTTTATGTCGAGGCGGCCCTTATCTATCTCGCGATGAGTTCGGTCCTGTCGGCGCTGCAGGTGCGGCTCGAAGCGCGGCTCGGCCGCTATGGCGGTTTCCTGGAGGCACGGTCGTGATCGAACTTTCCAACCTCGAAAAGCGCTTCGGCGACAATGTCGTCCTGAAGGACATCAACGTCGCCATGTCCGAAGGCAGCGTCACCGCTCTGGTTGGCCCTTCGGGCGGCGGCAAGTCGACACTGCTGCGCTGCATCAACCTGCTTGAAATCCCGACCTCCGGGACCGTGCGCATCGGTGACGAGGCGCTCTCCTTCCGCCCGGGCGTCAAAGTGGCAACCCGGGATATCCAGAGGCTCCGGCGTCAGACCGGAATGGTGTTCCAGAACTTCCAGCTGTTTCCGCATTGCACGGCGATCGGCAATGTCATGGAAGGGCTGGTCACCGTGCTGAAATGGCCCGCCGACAAGGCACGGGCACGGGCGCTTTCGCTGCTGGAGAAAGTCGGCATGGCGCACAAGGCCGACGCCTGGCCAGCGACGCTTTCCGGCGGCCAGCAGCAGCGTGTCGCCATCGCCCGTGCCCTGGCGCCGTCGCCGCGCGTGCTTCTGTGCGACGAGCCGACGTCGGCGCTCGATCCGGAACTTGCCCAGGAAGTCGTCGACGTCCTTGGCCAGCTGGCCGTCGAGGGCACCACCATGGTCATGGCGACGCACGATCTGCGCCTCGCCTCGAAAGTAGCGCGCGAAGTGGTTTTCCTGGAGGCGGGCGTAGTCGTCGAGAAGGGGCCGGTCGATACGGTATTCCGCAACCCGCAGCATCAGCGCACAAAACGCTTCATCGCGACGCTGAGACAGGAACAGGAAGAGGCCGGCAGCGGGATCTGACCGTTTGGAGCCGTATCAGCGGTATCCGCCTGTCTCGCCAGCACCTGTCCGTATCGAGATATACGTCGAGGCTGTCGGCTGTGCAGACGCGTAACAAATGCCTATGTTTGGACGAACACCCGTTGCGACGAAAAACAAGCCGCAAAGGCAAGGAGATCATCCATGGACACCCGAACATTCCCGGTCACCCGCACTGACGCCGAATGGCGCGCGAAGCTGACGCCCGAGCAATATCAGGTCATGCGCCATCACGGCACGGAGCGGCCAGGCAGCTGCGCCCTGCTCTATGAGAAGCGCGCCGGCGCTTTCCACTGCGTCGGCTGCGACAGCCCGCTCTTCGAAGCCAAACTGAAATTCGAAAGCGGCACCGGCTGGCCGAGCTTCAACGACCCCGTTCCCGGTTCCGTCGAAACCACCGTCGACCGCAGCTACGGCATGGTGCGCACCGAGGTCCATTGCGCCACCTGCGGCAGTCATCTCGGTCATGTCTTCGAGGACGGTCCACCGCCGACGGGCCTGCGCTACTGCATCAACGGTGTCGCGCTGAATTTCAAACCGGCCTGACGAAGGAAGCGATCCGCTTTCAGCAGACCGCCATCACACGGCAAACCAGGACAGACAGATCTGTGGCCGGTTCAAGCCACCGTAACAAGAACAAGCCAGATGGCTGCGGCAAATTGATGAGCCACGGCGGCGAGACCGGAAGAACCCCATGGGAGGCCTGTCTTCAGCCGGGCGCGACATCCTCAAGCATCTTCGTTCAGCGCCTCCGCCACCGCCTGCTCGAAACGGCCGGCCTCGGTAACCAGCCAGTCAGCCATGGCCGGCCAATTGTCTTCGGCAAAGCAGTTCACCCGCCAGATGGCGTTGATGCCGAAGCCTTGCGCTGTTTGCTCCGGCCGCTGCTTGAGCCGCTCTTCGATCGTCGCGCGGTGGGGAGCGAGCCTGGTTTCGGTGTCGACCGCACCCAGCTTCTCGTTGCGCCCGAAGAAGACGCCGACGAGGTTCTGCTCGGGCGCGACATACATGGTGATGACAAGACTGACCGGCGGTAGGCCCCGCTGCCAGAACCAGGGCCCGTGTCGAGATCGCCTCGGGCGCTCTTCGGGATGTCGTTCCTCGAACAGCGCCCAGAAGGCGCGATGGCGGAATTCTCTCGCCCTGCGCGCACCGAAGTCGAATTCGCTCATCGAATTGACCCGCCGAACCTGGTGCGTCCCTCGGCCCTATGGCGAGGGACGCGCCTTAGAAAATGACGTCACACCATGCCGAGCGCGGCTTTGTAGAGATCGAGGATCGTTTCCTCTTCCTGCCGCTCCGCCTGATCCTGCTTGCGCAGGCGCACCAGCGCACGGATCGCCTTGGTGTCGAAGCCTGTGCCCTTGGCTTCCGCGTAGACGTCCTTGATATCGTCCGCGATCGTCTTCTTCTCTTCCTCGAGCCGCTCGATGCGCTCGATGAGTGCCCGCAACTGGCCGGCGGCTACAGTCTGGCTGGTTTCGGTGATTTCATCGGCCATCTTGGTCTCCATTGGTTACCGCGGCCACGACTCGCAGAGCCGTGACCGGTTTTTCGCCGGGTTCGATGCCCGACCGGCCTTGGCAGGTCAAGGTCTGATTGTCAGCAATGCTCCTGGCGCAGCGTCAGCCGAACACCACCAGGAGATCCTTGGCATCGATCTGGTCTCCGGTTCTGACCAGCACTTCCGCGATCACCCCGTCGCGCTCGGCATGCAGCGCCGTCTCCATCTTCATCGCCTCGATGGAAAGCAGCACGTCGCCGGCCTTGACCGCCTGCCCGCCGGAAACGGCGAGTGTCGAGACCACGCCCGGCATTGGCGCCCCGACATGAGCCTCGTTGCCAGGCTCCGCCTTGCGGCGTGCCTTGCCGTTCGAGGCGCCATGGGCGCGGTCCGGAACCTTGACGCGACGCGGCTGGCCGTTGAGTTCGAAGAACACGGTGACCATGCCCTTCTCGTCGACCTCGCCGACAGCCAGGCAGCGGATGACCAGCGTCTTGCCCTTTTCGATGTCGACGAAAACCTCGTCTTCCGGCTTCATGCCGTAGAAATAGGTTGGCGTCGGCAACACGCTGACGGGACCATAGGTTTCCTGGGCGGCGGCGAAATCGGAGAACACCTTCGGATACATCAGCCAGGAAGCGAACTCGCTTTCCGATAGTTTGCGGCCGAGCTTGTCCTCGATCTCCTTGCGGTTTTTCTTCAGGTCCGCCGCCTTGAGCAACGAACCCGGTCGCACGGTGATCGGTTGGTCGCCCTTCAGCGCCTTCTTCTGGAGAGCCTGCGGCCAGCCGCCGGGCGACTGGCCGAGATCGCCGCGCAGCATCGACACGACCGAATCCGGGAAGGCGATATCCTTGGCCGGGTTCTCGACATCGGCAACCGTCAGATCCTGGCTCACCATCATCAGCGCCATGTCGCCGACGACCTTGGACGACGGCGTCACCTTGACGATGTCGCCGAACATCAGGTTCACGTCGTGATAGGCCTGCGCGACCTCGTGCCAGCGTGTCTCCAGGCCGAGCGAGCGGGCCTGTTCCTTGAGATTGGTGAACTGGCCGCCTGGCATCTCGTGCAGATAGACTTCCGACGCCGGCCCCTTCAGGTCGCTTTCAAAGGCGGCATATTGATTGCGCACCGCCTCCCAGTAGAACGAAATCTTGCGGATCCACTTCGGATCGAGACCAGGTTCGCGATCGGTGCCCTTCAACGCTTCGACGATGGAACCGAGACAAGGCTGCGAGGTGTTGCCGGAGAAGGCGTCCATGGCCGCGTCGATGGCATCGACACCGGCCCCCACCGCCGCCAGAACCGTCGCGGCCGAGAGGCCGGATGTGTCATGCGTGTGGAAATGGATCGGCAGATCGGTCGCCTCGCGCAGTGCCTTGAACAGCACCTGCGCCGCGGCGGGCTTCAAGAGGCCGGCCATGTCCTTGACCGCGATGATATGGGCGCCCGCCGCTTCCAGCTCCTTGGCCAGCCCGACATAGTAGTTGAGGCTGTATTTGGCCCGGTTCGGGTCGAGGATGTCGCCCGTGTAGCACATCGCCGCTTCGATCAGCTTGCCTTCGGCGCCGACCGCGTCCATGGCGACACGCATGTTCTCGACCCAGTTCAGGCAGTCGAAAACACGGAAAAGGTCGATACCGCCTTCCGCGGCCTGCTTGACGAAGTGCTGCACGACATTGTCGGGATAGTTGGTGTAGCCGACGCCGTTGGCGCCGCGCAGCAACATCTGCAGCAGGATGTTCGGCGCTCTCTCGCGCACCAGGGACAGCCGCTCCCAGGGATCTTCGGTCAGGAAGCGCATGGCCACGTCGAAAGTGGCGCCGCCCCAGCACTCCAGCGACAGCAGTTGCGGCAATGCGCGCGCATAGGTGCCGGCGACGCGGGTGATGTCATGCGTGCGCATGCGCGTGGCGAGAAGCGACTGATGTCCGTCGCGCATCGTCGTGTCGGTGACGAGCACTTCCTTCTGCGCGCGCATCCACTTGGCGAAGCCTTCGGGGCCGAGCTTGTCGAGCTTCTGCTTCGAACCGTCGGGGATCGGCGCCGTGAACCAGGGAATGACCGGCGCGGCGGCATCCGGATTGGGCTTTGGCCGGCCGCGCGTCTCGGGATGGCCGTTCACGGTGACGTCGGCCAGATAGTTGAGCAGCTTGGTGGCTCGGTCCTGACGCTTGACCTGTGCGAACAGCTCCGGCGTCGAGTCGATGAACTTGGTCGTGTAGGAATTGTCGGCGAAGCTCGGATGATTGATGATCGCTTCGAGGAAGGTGAGATTGGTCGCCACGCCGCGGATGCGGAACTCGCGCAACGCGCGGTTCATGCGCGAGATCGCCTCGCCTGACGTAGGCGCCCAGGCGGTCACCTTCTCGAGCAGCGGATCGTAGAAACGGGTGATGACGGCGCCCGAATAGGCGGTGCCGCCATCGAGGCGAATACCGAAGCCGGTGGCGCCGCGATATGCGGTGATGCGGCCATAGTCCGGAATGAAGTTCTGCTCGGGATCTTCCGTGGTGATACGGCATTGCAGCGCGTGGCCGTTGAGCCTGATGTCTTTTTGCGCCGGAACACCCGAGCCCAGCGTGCCGATGGCGAAGCCGTCGAGGATGTGGATCTGCGCCTTGACGATGTCGATGCCGGTCACCTGTTCGGTGACGGTGTGCTCAACCTGGATGCGCGGATTGACCTCGATGAAGTAGAACTTGCCGGTATCGGCGTCCTGCAGGAATTCGACCGTACCCGCGCCGACATAACTGGTCTCGCCGGCGATCTTCAGCGCATAGCCGCAGAGTTCCTGCCGTAGCTCGCTGCTGAGATAAGGCGCCGGTGCACGCTCCACGACCTTCTGGTTGCGGCGCTGGATGGAACAGTCGCGTTCGAACAGATGAACCGCGTTGCCATGTGTATCGCCCAGCACCTGCACCTCGACATGGCGGGCGCGCTCGATAAGCTTTTCGAGATAGACTTCATCCTTGCCGAAAGCCGCCTTGGCCTCGCGCTTGCCTTCCATCACCTCGCGGGCCAGATCAGCCTCCGAACGGATGGCGCGCATGCCGCGCCCGCCGCCGCCCCAGGATGCCTTCAGCATCACGGGATAGCCGACCTGCGCGGCGAGCTTCTTCACCGTCTCCATGTCGTCGGGCAGGGGATCGGTAGCCGGCACCACGGGCACGCCGACCTCGACGGCAAGATTGCGGGCTGCCACCTTGTTGCCGAGCCGTCGCATCGTTTCCGGCTTCGGGCCGATGAAGGTGATGCCGTTTTCCGCGCAGGCATCGGCGAATTCCGGGCTTTCCGAGAGCAGGCCGTAGCCGGGGTGGATGGCATCAGCGCCGGACAGTTTGGCGACGCGGATCACTTCGTCGATCGACAGATAGCTTTCGATCGGTCCCATATCTTTCGTCAGCCATGGGCCGCGCCCGACCTGATAGCTCTCGTCGGCCTTGAAACGGTGCAGCGAATATTTGTCCTCCTCGGCCCAGATCGCCACCGTTTTGAGGCCCAGCTCGTTGGCCGCGCGAAACACGCGGATGGCGATCTCGGAACGATTGGCGACAAGGATCTTCGTGATTGCCAAGGGGGAATGCTCCAGCCAACGAGGGAAGAAAGGCGGGCGCATGATTAGCGTGAAAATGCTGCGGTGCAACCAAAATAAGCAGCCGATATCGACTGAACACGGATCAGGCAGTTGGGGTGCCGGGATTCACTAAGCCCACCGGAAATTCCGCGACGGCATGCGGCAAGGAACGGCGAAATAATCATCCGCCGGCAGCCAGCCGTCGGACGCCTTTATCGATGAACCCGAACCGGAAAAAGAAAATGCCCGGCGCATGGCGCCGGGCATCGTTGTAGCAAGTGGTCAGCTGTTTACTGCTGGAACCAGGAATACTTGCCGTCGTCCTTCTTCTTCCACTCGTACATGACGTAGCCGGGAAGCTTGGGATCGCCCTTTTCGTCATAGGAGAGCTCGCCGAGAACGGTCTTGAACGGACCCTTCTCGTGCATCGCCTTGGCGACTTCCTTGGGATCGTTCGACTTTGCGGCGGCGGCAGCCTGCGCGATCACCTGGGTGGCCGCATAGGAGTAGAGCGTATAGGCTTCCGGCTCGAAGCCCTGGGCGCGGAACTTGGCAACCAGTTCCTTGTTGCCCGGGTTGAGGCGCGGGTCCGGACCGAAGGTGTTGAGCGTGCCGGCAACCGCGTCGCCTGCGATGGCGGCGAGTTCGTCGGTGACGATGCCGTCGCCCGACATCAGCTTGGCCTTCAGGCCCTGGTCAGCCGACTGACGAATGATCAGGCCGGCTTCCGTGTGCAGGCCGCCCCAGTAGATCAGGGTCACACCGGCTTCCTTCATCTTGGCGATGAGAGCGGAGAAGTCCTTGTCGCCGACATTCACGCCTTCATACATGACATCCTTGACGCCAGCGGCATTCATGGCCTTCTTGGTTTCGTCAGCGAGGCCCTGACCATAGGGCGTCTTGTCATGGATGACGGCAACCTTGGCGTCCTTGAAGTTCTTGGCGATGTAATTGCCGGCAATGCTGCCCTGCTGGTCATCGCGGCCGCAGGTGCGGAACACGTTCCACAGACCGCGTTCGGTGAACTTCGGGTTGGTGGCCGCAGGCGTTACTTCAACGATACCGTTTTCGGCATAGACTTCGGAAGCCGGGATCGAGACGCCCGAGTTGAAGTGACCGACCACGAACTTGACGCCGTCGGCGACAAACTTGTTGGCCACGGAGATGCCCTGCTTCGGATCGGAGACGTCGTCGCCGACCGACAGCTTGATCTGTTCGCCATTGACGCCACCGGCGGCATTGATGTCGGCAACAGCCGCCTCGGCACCCTTCTGCAACTGCGCGCCAAAGGCGGCGTTGGGGCCGGTGATGGGGCCAGCGACGCCGATCAGCAAGTCAGCCCACGCGTTACCGCTGAACGCGACCAGCGCGGTCAGGGCAACGGCGGACAAAAGTGATTTTTTCATTGAAACGCTCCCATTTACCGGGTGGGCGATGATGATGTTTTCATGCGATGCCCACCCCGATCGCAGAAAACGTACTTTGCCCCTTTTTGGGGCCTTGTCACGCCGATTCTTCCCCGAAACGGCGTTAATCATGAACATCAACCTTTAGGCTTCCAACTCAACGGAGAAGCTCTTTCGTAGAGCCAGTTGTACTGTGTAACCATTTGGTTGGTGCGTGTGTATTGATAGCCGAGGAAGGCCAGAACCATCAGCACGATCGTGTCGACGATGTAATATTGCAGCGTGAACATCGTGCCCTCGAACAGCGCGTGATGGATGAAGCGCACGCCGATCCCAAGGCCCAGGATGTAGAAAAAGAGCATGAGCTTGGTGCGCCATGTCTGGGCGCAGGCCTTGCCGGTCATCCAGGCAGCCCAGCCGCCGAGGAGACAAGTGACGAAGAAGAACTGCCAGATGGAGGCTTCTTCATAAATAATACCTTGCATGATGAAGACCCCTTGAGCTCAGTGATGTCCGCCTTCGAGATAGGCGGCGCGCACTTCCGGATTGGCGAGAAGCTCCTTGCCGGTGCCGCTCATCGTGACATTGCCGTTGACCATGACGTAGCCGCGCGTGGCGAGCTTCAGCGCGCCGAAAGCGTTCTGTTCGACAAGGAACACGGTGAGACCCTGCGTGCGGTTGAGCTCGCGGATGGCGTCGAAGATCTGCTTGACGATCAGCGGCGCGAGGCCCAGCGACGGCTCGTCGAGCAGGAGCAGTTTCGGCCGCGCCATCAGCGCGCGCCCGATCGACAGCATCTGCTGTTCGCCACCGGAAAGCGTACCGCCACGCTGGCTGATGCGTTCCTTGAGCCGCGGGAACAACTGGAACACCTTCTCGACATCCTCGGCGTAGTGTTTGAGGTTGTCGAGGCCGGCGCCCATCTGCAGGTTTTCCATCACGGTCATGCGCGGGAAGATACGGCGTCCTTCCGGCGACTGCGCGATGCGAAGTCTGGCGATCTCGTGCGTCGGCATTTCAGTGATGTCGGTGCCGGCGAAAGTGATGGACCCCGTGCGCGCACGCGGCGCGCCGAAAATGGTCATCATCAGCGTCGACTTGCCGGCGCCGTTGGCGCCGATCAGCGCAACGATCTCGCCTTGGTTGACACTGACATTGACGCCGTTGAGCGCCCGAATGTTCCCATAATAAGTGTGGACGCCCTTGATATCGAGCAGCGGTGCACCAGCCATTATTTACGCCCTCCGCGCTTGCCTGCCGCGGGCTTTGCCGGCGCCGACGTGTGGCTTGTCGCAACCTTGCCAGCGTCGACGCGACGCGAGAACTCGGTTTCCTTCCCCTTTGCAAGCAGCTTGGCCTGACTGATCCACTCTTCGCGCGCAATGCGCCCGTCGAAGGCCAGATAGGCCTCGGCGGCTACGACATCCGCCTTCTTCCACGCCGCGATCTGATCGAAGTGGTAGATACCGTGATCGTTCAGCTTCTTCTCGTTGACCGAGCCGATGCCCTTGATGCGGGTGAGATTGTCCGCCTTGCCGCCACGCGGGGCGTCCAGTCGATTGGAAATGCCGGCTGTCGCTTTGGCCGCGCCGCCGGCTGTCTTGCTCGCCGCCGGCTTCGTCGAAGCCGCTTTTCGCGTGGCAGGTTTCCGCGCCGCGGCACTTGCTATCTGTGCCTCGACCAGCGCTGCCTTGGAAGCCCCCTTCGAAACGGTCACCCTCTCGCCGTCGTTGTGGTCGATCGTGTCGCTGATCGGGCCGGCGAGCATCGAGGCAGAGGTGCTGGGGCCGTGCGCAACATCCGGATGGCCATCCAGTCGCTCGAGGACGTTCTCGTCACCGACGTCGGTGAGCACTGTTTCCACTTCCTCGTCGTCGACGCCGAGATAGGCGGCGATGACCCTGGGATCGGACCGGACATGGGCCGGATCGCCATCGGAAATCTTGCGGCCGTATTCCAGGACGACGATGTGGTCGGAAATCTGCATGACCACCGACATGTCGTGCTCGATCAGCAGGATCGAGGTGCCCGTATTGTTCTTGATGTCCATCAGGAGTTCGTTGAGCGCCAGCGATTCCTTCGGATTGAGACCGGCTGCCGGCTCATCGAGACAGAGCAATTCCGGGCCCGTGCACATCGCTCGCGCGATCTCGAGCCGGCGCTGCGCGCCATAAGGAAGGTCGCCGGCCGGATCGTCGGCGCGATCCATCAGGTCGGCCTTCTCCAGCCAATGTTTGGCCAGTTCGACGGATTCAGCTGATGCCTTGCGATAACCGCCGAGCCCCACCAGGCCCATGATCGTGTAGCCGGAGGCCTTCATCAGCTTGTTGTGCTGCGCCACCAGGAGATTTTCCAGAAGCGTCATGCCCGAGAACAGGCGGATGTTCTGGAAGGTACGAGCCACCTTGGCCTTGGCGGTGATCTGGAAGTCGGGCATCCGCTCCAAGAGGAACTCCGAACCGCTCTCGCCGGTGAAGCGGATCATGCCTTCGGACGGCTTGTAGAAGCCGGTGATGCAATTGAACACCGTGGTCTTGCCGGCCCCGTTCGGGCCGATCAGCGCGGTAATCTCGCCGCGCCTGGCCTCGAAGGACAGGTCGCCGATGGCGACAAGTCCGCCGAACTTCATCGACAGGTGTTCGACTTGGAGAAGTGTCTTGTTCATGGGAGGGCTCGCGTTCATCAGCCGTGTCCTTCCTTGGTGAAGGAGCCTGAAACCGCTTTTCGTTCTCTCAGGAACGCTGTCGGTTCTCGACTGCCGACGAAGCCGCGTGGCTTCCACAACATGACGATGACCATGGCCATGCCGAACAGGAGCATACGGTAGAGCTCAGGCGTGAAGTCCGGCCCGAACAAAACCTTGAGGAAGTCCAGTTCACGCAGGATTTCGGTGCCGCCGATCATGACCGCCGCGGCGACCGCAATGCCGCTCAGCGAGCCCATGCCGCCCAGAACGACGATCGCCAGGATGATCGCCGATTCGATGAAGACGAAGGATTCCGGCGAGACGAATCCCTGGCGCGCCGCGAAGAACGCGCCGGCAAAGCCGCCGAACATGGCGCCCGTTGCAAAGGCGGTCAGCTTGGTGGTGGTGGTGTTGATGCCGAGCGAGCGGCAGGCGATCTCATCTTCGCGCAGGGCTTCCCAGGCGCGCCCCACCGGCATGCGCCTGAGCCGGATGGTGACGAAGGCGGTGAACAGCGCCAGTGCCAGGATGAGGTAGTAGAGGAAGATTTTGTAGTAGGCACCCGACTGGGCAATGCCCAGCACCTTGGAGATGTAGTTCGGGTCCGAGACGTTGAAGGTAAACAGGCCGAAGAACGACACTTTCGGAATGCCGGAAACGCCGGCGGAGCCGTTGGTGATGTCACGCCAGTTGATCAGCACCAGACGAATGATCTCACCGAAGGCAAGCGTCACGATGGCCAGATAGTCGCCGCGCAGACGCAGCACCGGGAAACCCAACAGCACACCCCAGAAGGCCGCCATGATCCCGGCTGCGGGCAGCAGGATCCAGAAAGACAGGCCGAAATGCGTGCCGAGCAGCGCGTAGGCGTAAGCGCCGACCGCGTAGAAGGCGACATAACCGAGGTCGAGCAGGCCGGCCAGGCCGACGACGATGTTCAGGCCCCAGGCCAGCATCACATAGATCAGGATCTGGATGCCGAAATTGTCCACCCATTTCAGCGATCCCTGGAAACCGACCAGCAGAACCACCACGACGGGATAGATCAGCAGAACGCCGATGCCGATGGAGTTGAAATTACGGCGAATGAAGCCCGGCTCGGCAACGGCCGCCGGCGCCTTGGCCTTTTCGGCCTTGGCGCGCTCCATGGCCGGCTGGACAAAGCCGACATAGAGGAAGCGCCCTAGTGCGGTGGCGAAGACCACGGCGGCGAGCAGCCCCCAACGCTGCAGCAGCACCAGTTCGTTGCGGATGTTCTGGTCGGTCCTCAGACCGATGAACAAAACGAACAGGCCAAACGCGACGAGGCCGGCATAGATCGCCTCGCGGAAGGCGCGAGCGAGCGGGTTCGCGACTTCGTCGCGAGTGTTGGACACGGTAACGGCCATGGACTCAGACCTTTTCGACTTCAGGCCGGCCGAGGATGCCGGAAGGCAGGAAGATCAGCACGATCGCCAGGATGGAGAAGGCGGCGACGTCCTTGTAATCGATGGAGAAATAGGCGGACCACATACTCTCGATGAAGCCGATGAGCAGGCCGCCGAGCACGGCACCGGGAAGCGAGCCGATGCCGCCGAGAACCGCAGCCGTGAAGGCTTTCACGCCCGGCACGAAGCCGTCGGAGAAGGACACGACGCCGTAATACATCAGGAACAGCGTGCCTGCGACAGCAGCCAGCGAGGCGCCCATGATGAAGGTGATCGAGATGGTGCGGTCGACGTCGACGCCGAGCAGCGCGGCCATCTTCCGATCTTGCTCGCAGGCGCGCTGAGCGCGGCCAAGTGCGGTGCGATTGACCAGATACCAGAACAGCGCCAGCAGCGCCGCGGTAACCACAACGATGATGATCTGCTTCAGCGAGATCGAGATGCCGGCAACGTTGTAGACTTCCGACACCATCGGCGGGATCGGCTTGTTGCGCGGGCCCTGGGTGACCTGCACGAAATTCGACAGGCCGATCGACATGCCGATGGCGGTGATCAGCGGAGCGAGGCGGAACGAGCCGCGCAGCGGGCGATAGGCGACCTTTTCGATCGTCCAGTTGTAGAGGCTGGTGAGCAGCATCGCCACGACCATCATCACCAGAAGGGCGATGACGACCGGCACGGAGCCGAAGGCCGCGCCCAGGATCAGAAAGACGATCAGGGCGGTGAACGCACCGACCATGAAAATGTCACCATGGGCGAAGTTGATCATGCCGATGATGCCGTAGACCATCGTGTAGCCGATCGCGATGAGCCCATAGATGGACCCGAGTGTCAGCCCGTTTACAAGCTGCTGGACGAAGTACTGCATATTACGGAGGCTCCCCTGAAACGTCGCCGGCCCGGACGCGTTTCTTCTCGTATTTCCCCTGGTCCCAAGACTTCAAACCTGGATTGCAATGGCGAATTATTCATCGCCCGGCGCGTGTTTTCAACGTGCCTTGCGATTGCCATTTTATCGTTGCCCGGTTCGTGGACTACTGCGGACCGTATCATTGGCACAAAGCAATGTCTTTGACGATTCCGAATTATTTTGCACCCCTTTTCGAAACTTTCGTCTTCAAAATCGGTTGATTAGACAGATTGTTGCACATTGGCGCCTAATCGTTTTTCCTCCTTCTTCACCGGCGAAACTGTTCCGGCCCCATACTTAACGATCAAACCGTTGCACGCGGTCTGTATATCGGCCCGGCGCGGATTCGCCGGCATGCGACACGTCCCTTGCCGCAACGCCGACCAGCCACGACTGGACGCGCCCGGTGCCATTGAACCGGCTTGCCTGTAGAAATTTAGAAGAAAAGACGGAGCTCTACCGGAGCTGCGCTTGCACAGCGTGGCATCGCCGATCGGACGCCCGGACATGACGCCCGTCGTCCTCAACATGCGCCCGCCGTCGCAAGAGGAGCGTTGTGCGGCCCCAGGCACATCGACCCGCCAGCGATACCGCATCGCCCAGCCGTCACCGCACAAACCAGTCGCGACGATCCTGCCCCAAGCACTGGCGATAACCCCTCCCACAAGGTTTTCCCCATCTGATATATCACTGATATATCTTGACGAAATTCCTTCTGTCAATTGGTTTGTCGGCTTGATATATCAAAAATATATCAATCGGATGATGCAGCCTTGAACACCGTCGAGCTTGAAACCGAGCGCGCTGAAACCGCTGAATCGGTCAGCGCGAAAGCCTATCACGCGCTCGAAAAAATGATCGTCACGCTCGAATTGGCACCCAGCAGTCTCACCACCGAACGGGCGCTCATCGAAAAATTGTCGCTCGGTCGCACCCCTGTCCGAGAGGCGATCCAGCGCCTTGCCTGGGAGGGGCTCATTTCTGTTCGCCCCCGCGCTGGTCTCGAAATCGCCCCCCTCCATGCGGGCGACTGGCTGAAAGTACTCGACGCGCGACGTGGCATCGAAATCATCCTCGCGCGCTCGGTCGCGCGTTTCGCCACGCCGGACATCGCCGCCCGTCTGCAAGCGACGGCGTTGGCCATGCATGACGCGGTCGTCACCAACGACGTCATCGGCTACCTCGAAGCAGACAAATCGCTCGATGAGGTGATGGCGGCGGCTACCGACAATCAATATGCTGCCAGGCTCGTCGCCCCCCTGCAGACGCACAGCCGTCGCTTCTGGTTCCGCTTCCAGAGCGGCACCGGCCTTGCCGAAGCCGCCGGCAATCATGTCACCTTGATCCGCGCCATCCTGGAACGAGACGAAGACGCCGCCGCCGCCGAAGCGGACCGGCTCATGGCGCTGCTTCGCCTGCACGCTCAGGCCGCCGCGATGCGGTGAATTCGTTCCGCCGCAGTGGCGGATCAGGCAGCGCGCCCTTTGCTGGCGACCGGAACCGTATTCTCCCAGCCATCGCCAGCCGCCACGATGCAGCTTCGGCCAGCAACATCGGTCACCAGCATCGTCCAGGTGCCGCTCGTCGACACATAGATCTCGACAATGACCGCTTGTCCGGCAAGACCATAGCCAGTCTGCCGCTCCTGGAAGAGCTGGCCAAGCCGGGTCACGACAAGATCGTGCGGTCCGCAGGCAACCTGAGCCTGCGCCGGAGCACTCGGCAGCGCCAGCAAGACGCCAACCAAGCCCATTCTGATCCATCGAAACGTGAAATAGCGTGCCATAAGGCACCTCCTTTGCCTGCGCATGCCGGCAAGGAGAGGCATATGGGCCGCCTCAGTGTGCCGGTACGCTCCAGGCCTGGTTCGACGACTTCATCGCGTCGCTCCTTCTGGTTTCCGGTTCATGCCCCGAGCTATCGCTGGGGCTCTATGAATCGATATGGGTAGGCGCCGTTGCGGAAACAAGCATCGGCCTAAGAAAGCGCCGAGATCATCCGCCCCGACACGCCGGCAACATTGCAATGGCCGCATCGCCCAGCAGTTTGCGCAGATCGATCGACGTCGTCAGGGGAAAGAACTTTTCGCCGGGCTTGCTGCGCATGTGAATGGCGGCAATCAGCGGCCCGTTGCCGACGGCACCGGCCCGGCAGCCGCCCTTGATTGTCACTGTAATGCTACCTTTGCCGTCACTGCGCCCGGTCGCGCGGAAGGCGCGCGCCTTTGCCAGGCCCGCCGAAAGCCTCTCGACATCGGCCCTGGCGATACGTGCCTGCTGGATATGTTCGAAGGTTGGGCTGGCGACGACACCTGGCGTTGCGTCGCCATCGACGATCTCAAGCGGCACCACCTCGTGCACCGGTCCATAAGGCGCCGGCGCTTCCAGCGAAAAGTCCAGCACGACATCGGCGTTGCGCAGTTTCAGGGCGGCCGGCATCACCGCGGCAACGCTGAGCACCGCGGGATCGGCCGCAAGTGGGTCCATGGTAGCCAGTCTGACCAGTGCCGATGGCGTGATGGATGCGCAGCCGGCCGCCAAAAGCGCGGCAACCAATGCGCTGACACGAAATACATGTTTGATCATGAGGGGAATCCATATTTGACAGCCAATAATTATTGTTTTACGATAATAAATGCAACCGATAAAAGAAGGACCATGAAATGGCGGAACGAGAACGGGCCCGCCGGCTGAGCCGGCAGCTGGAATATCTGGTCGCGGCGATCGTCGTGATCGTCCTCGGCGTCGTGGCCGTTGGGCTGGGATGGGCGCTTATGGAACCGGAACGGATTGGCCCGTTCGCCGCGCAGCAATACGGCTTTGCCACTCCTGCCCACAGCTCCGACATCTCGACATGGCTGCTGGTGGCGATCTTCCTGGTTCAGACCGTTCCGATGGTCGCGGGCCTGCTGGGACTATGGGCAGCCCTCCGCGATATCGGCCGCCGCGAGACGATTGGCATTGAAGCCGCGCGCTGGCTACGGCGGGCCGGCATCGCCTTTTTCATCAATGCACTCGTCATGCTGGTCTCGCGTCCGGTCGTCTCGCTCGTTTTGTCGATCGACATGCCGCCCGGCCAGCGCTTCCTCTCCATCGGCTTCGGGACGCCCGAATTGTTCACCTTGCTGGTATCCGGCGTGCTGGTGATGTGCGGGCATCTGATGACGGTCGCCGCCGAAATCGAAGACGAGAACAGGCGGTTCGTCTGATGCCGATCATCGTCAATCTCGACGTCATGCTGGCGCGCCGCAAGGTGCGCTCCAAGGAACTCGCCGCCAAGATCGGCATCACCGAGCAGAACCTGTCGCTGCTGAAATCCGGCAAGGTGAAGGGCGTGCGCTTCCCGACACTGGCGCGCATCTGCGCCGAACTCGACTGCCAGCCGGGGGATTTGCTCGAATATCGGCCAGGGGCCGAGGAAGAGGATGATGCATAAAAAACGGGCGCCGATGGCGCCCGTTTCATTTTCGAGATTGGCTGTCGTCAATTCATCGTGGGAATGACGAACTCGGCACCATCCTTGACGCCCGACGGCCAGCGCGAGGTGACCGTCTTGGTCTTGGTGTAGAAGCGGAACGCGTCCGGGCCGTGCTGGTTGAGATCGCCGAAGGACGACGCCTTCCAACCACCGAAGGTGTAATAGGCGATCGGCACCGGGATCGGCACGTTGATGCCGATCATGCCGACCTGCACGCGGCTGGCGAAATCGCGCGCCGCATCGCCGTCGCGGGTGAAGATGGCGACGCCATTGCCCATCTCATGGTCGTTGGCGAGCTTGATCGCGTCCTCGTAGCGCGGGGCGCGCACCACCGAAAGCACCGGCCCGAAGATCTCTTCCTGATAGATGCGCATGTCCGGCGTCACATTGTCGAACAGGCAGCCACCCATATAGTAGCCGTTCTCGTAGCCCTGCATCTTGAAGCCGCGACCGTCGACGACGAGCTTGGCGCCTTCCTTGACGCCGATGTCGACGTAACCCTTGATGCGCTCCAGCGCCTGCGCGGTCACCACCGGGCCGAAATCGGCCGACGAATCGGTCGACGGACCGACCTTGAGGCTCTCGACGCGCGGGATCAGCTTTTCCATCAGCCGGTTCGCGGTATCGTTGCCGACCGGAACCGCAACCGAGATCGCCATGCAGCGCTCGCCAGCCGAACCGTAGCCGGCGCCGATCAGCGCATCGACCGTCTGGTCCATGTCGGCATCGGGCATGATGATCATGTGGTTCTTGGCGCCGCCGAAGCACTGCACGCGCTTTCCGGCCGCGCAGCCGCGCGAGTAGATGTATTGCGCGATCGGCGTCGAGCCGACGAAGCCGATGGCCTTGATGTCCGGATCGTCGAGGATGGCGTCGACCACTTCCTTATCGCCGTTGACGACGTTGAGAACGCCCTCCGGCAGGCCGGCCTCGATGAACAGCTCGGCGATGCGCAGCGGCACGCCCGGATCGCGCTCGGAAGGCTTCAGGATGAAAGCGTTGCCGCAGGCGATCGCGGGGGCGATCTTCCAGAGCGGGATCATCGCCGGGAAATTGAACGGGGTGATGCCGGCGACGACACCGAGCGGCTGCCGCATCGAATAGACGTCGATGCCGGGGCCGGCGCCGTCGGTGAACTCGCCCTTCATCATATGCGGCGCGCCGATGCAGACCTCGACCACTTCGAGGCCGCGCTGGATGTCGCCCTTGGCGTCGGCGATGGTCTTGCCGTGCTCACGCGCCAGGATTTCGGCCAGCGAGTCATATTCGCGGTTGGCGAGTTCCAGGAACTTCATCAGCACGCGCACGCGGCGCTGCGGATTGACCGCCGCCCACTTTATCTGTGCCGCCTTGGCGTTTTCGACAGCGGCGCGCAGCTCCGACTTGGAGGCCAGCGCGACCGTGCCGCGCACCGAGCCGTCCATCGGCTGCATCACGTCCTGCTTGCGTCCGCTCGTACCGGCGACGCGCTTGCCACCGACGAAATGACCGTATTCGATCATGGTTCTCTCCCTGGATTTTGATGAGGCCATTGTCTGCCTTTGAGGATCGGAACGCAACGCGAGGGAAATCGCAGCCGTTGTGCAAGGATTAAATACCGAACTGGACAGAAGCATCAAACAGCGCAAAGATGCCGATGGTTCGTTTCGTCCGGAATACAGGCAAGCCCACCCGCCCGGAGGCATCATGAATTGGGATGACGTGCGTATCTTCCTGGCCGTGGCCCGCTCGGGCCAGATCCTGGGCGCCGCAAAACGCCTCGAGTTGAACCATGCCACGGTCTCGCGGCGCATCGCCGCGCTCGAAGAGGCCTTGCGGACCAAACTGTTTCGCCGGCTTACCACCGGTTCCGAGCTGACGCCGGCCGGAGAACGCTTCCTCGACATTGCCGAGCGCATGGAAGCGGAGATGATCGCCGCGCGCTCGACGGTGGCCGGCGAAGGCGACGACATTTCCGGCACCGTGCGCATCGGCGCGCCCGACGGCTTCGGCGTCGCCTATCTCGCGCCGCGGCTTGGCGCGCTGACCGCACTGCATCGCGAACTCACGATCCAACTCGTGCCGGTGCCGCGCTCCTTCTCGCTGTCGCGCCGAGAGGCCGACATCGCGATCACCGTCGAACGGCCGACCGAGGGGCGACTGGTTGCCGGCAAGCTGGTCGATTACACGCTCGGCCTCTATGCCTCGCGCGCCTATGCCGAAAAGCACGGCCTGCCGGCGAGCAAGGCCGAACTGCAGCAACATCCGTTGATCGGCTATG
This sequence comes from Mesorhizobium terrae, assembly GCF_008727715.1. Classification (GTDB taxonomy): domain Bacteria; phylum Pseudomonadota; class Alphaproteobacteria; order Rhizobiales; family Rhizobiaceae; genus Mesorhizobium; species Mesorhizobium terrae. The sequence continues at coordinate 2,137,413 of NZ_CP044218.1, read as the reverse complement.
TGCCTGACCTCATCGTCAGCCAGTCGCTCGACTACGCGGCCGAGTTCAGTCCGGACTGGCATTCCACTTTCGCCATCTCCTCGGCGCTCGGCCAGGCGGAGGCGGTACGGTCCGGTGCTGGCGTCGGCATCCTGCATACTTTCGTCGCCCGCTCAATGCCGGAACTGGTCCCCGTGGAAGCAGCCACCCCGATCCGCCGCGCCTACTGGCTGGTCTATCATGAAAGTGTCCGCCAGCTGCGGCGCATTCAGGTCGTCGCCGCCTTCATTGCCGGGCTCGTTGAAAAGGACCGCGCCCTGTTTTTGTAAGCCACACTTCTTCATCGCCACGCTGCGGAAAATCCGCCCTGGCCATTGTCAAAGAACACTCCCGTTGCGGGAGAAGTCGGGAAGCGGGGCGCCGGGTCGGTGCCTCACACTATTCTAATGCTGGCGCCTTCCGGGCGCCCCGCCGGTGTTCTTGCCCCGGACCGACCTCGCACGTCATTCGCGACGGCAGACTTCGGGCCTCAAAGCCGCCATTCGCGGCGGCCGGGTTTTTCCAGGGCCCGGACTTAGGGCTCGTCACCAGACAACGCCACCGTTAGCGCTGCCAGTCCGGCACCGACGTCCTCCCTGATACCCGGTGCGCACCAGGTTCCCGTTGAGGACGGCTTTCAGGCGCAAGGATGCCGCAGGCCAGGAAGGGTGTGGAAAGAATTGCCGGGAAATTTAATGCGCGATCGGATAGTCAATTGAAATAAAAGGATGATTTCTTTCCTCAAGGGCTTGTCGAAGAAGACCGCCCCCTGTTTCTTTAGCTTGGCCGCACATTTCGTGCTTGGGGAAACAAAGTGTTGTCACGACCCTATGTCGAATTGCTGCGCCAGGCCCGCCGCGCTGCGCGACGGCCTGACGAGGCGGAGGATCTCCTGCAGACGGTGCTGCTTTCGGCGATCGAAGCCGGTCGTGCCGATCTTTCCTGCCCCGACAACCGCAAATGGCTGCAAGGCGCGCTGCGCAAGCGCGCGGCATTCGATGCCCGCGCCGCCGTCCGCCGGCGCCATCGCGAAACCCGCTGGCAGGCCGAGCCCATGGCATCGGTCGCGCGCGAGGACATGCCGAGGGCTTTCGTCGTCGCACTGCCCTCGGCGCTCAAAACCACCGCGCTCCTGGCGCTCACCGGCCATACACGGCAGGAAATCGCCTGGCTGCTGCGCCTGTCGGACCCTGCCTTGCGGCAGCGCATCGCCGAGATCAGGCGGCGCTGGCGCGACGCCGGTGGAAATCAGCTCGAAGAATTATCCGGTCTCGACGGCACGCTTCATTTCGGCCGCATCCGCCGCGCGCTGCTCGGGCCGGCGCGCCGCGATGGCGTGCTGCTCGCCAGCCACGATCCCGACGGTCATCTTTTTTTGGTGAGCCTTCCCTCACAAATCGGGATGGCGCGGCAACAGTGCGAACGCAAACCCTCAAACCAGGAGTAGACATCCCGTGTTTCGCAACAGAAAACTTGGCACCATCTGCTATTTCGTTTCCGACATCGGCCGCACCGAAGCGTTCTATCGCGACGTTCTCGGCCTCGAAGTCCAGAACATGGGCGACGACGGCGACGGCCACGATTGGCTGACGGCGCAGACCGCCAACGGCATCGAGCTGATCTTCTTCCAGAAGGAATCGCGACCCGGCAATTCGCCGATCATCGTCTTCGAAATCGCCGAAGGCGGCATCGACGACGTCGTCGCCGGACTGGCAGCCAAAGGCGCCACCATCGTCACGCCAGTGAGCCACGCCCCCGGGGGATGGTCGGCCGAAATCGCCGACCCGGACGGCCACCAGATCTCGATGTATCAGTCGGAAGAGCAGCCGCGTTCGCTGAAGAAATAGCGACGGAGGGGCGGTGCGCCGAAACTGCTTCGGCGCACGCCTCAGGCGTAGCGCGACATATTGAGTTCGCTGACGTCGATGTCAGGCTTCTTGCCTGAAATGACGTCGGCGAGCACCCGTCCCGAGCCGCAGGCCATGGTCCAGCCCAGCGTGCCGTGGCCGGTGGACAGGAAGAGATTGTCGAAACGGGTCTTGCCGATGATCGGCGGACCGTCCGGCGTCATTGGCCTGAGCCCGCACCAGAAGCTCGCCTTCGAGACATCGCCGCCGCGCGGGAACAGATCGGTGACGGAATGTTCCAGCGTTGCCCGCCGGGCGGGCCGCAGCGCCAGATCGTAGCCGGAAATCTCGGCGGTGCCGCCGACGCGGATACGGTCGCCGAGGCGGGTGATCGCCACCTTGTAGGTCTCGTCCATGACGGTCGATTCCGGTGCGCCGGCAGCGTCGCTGATCGGCACGGTGATCGAATAGCCCTTGATCGGAAAGACGGGAATCGAAAGGCCAAGCGGCTTCAGCATGATCGGCGAATAGCTGCCCAGCGCGCAGACATAGGCGTCCGCCGTCAAAAGCCCCTCGCTGGTATCGACGCCGGCGATTCGGCCGCCCTCGGTGGCGATGCCCTTGATCGTGGTGTTGAAGCGGAAGCGCACACCGCGCTTGGCGGCATGTTCGGCCAGCCGTTCGGTGAACATCTTGCAGTCGCCTGTTTCGTCACCGGGCAGGCGCAGACCGCCGACGAACTTGCCCTTGACGTTGCCCAATGCCGGCTCGGCGCCGATGCAGCCGGCCGGATCGAGCACTTCATAAGGCACGCCGAACTGCTTCAGCACCTCGATGTCGCCGGCGGTGCCGTCGAGCTGCTTCTGGGTGCGGAACAATTGCAAGGTGCCCTGGGCGCGGTCGTCATACTGGATGCCGATTTCGGCGCGCAGGGCCTTGAGACAATCGCGGCTGTATTCGGCGATCGGCACCATGCGCGCCTTGTTCACGGCGTAGCGCGCCTCGGTGCAGTTGCGCAGCATCTTGAGCACCCAGGAAATCATCGCCGGATCGACCTTCGGCCGGATCACCAGCGGCCCGAAATGCATCAGCAGCCACTTGATCGCCTTGATCGGTACGCCGGGACCGGCCCAGGGCGACGAATAACCCGGCGACACTTCGCCCGCATTGCCGAAGCTGGTTTCCAGCGCCGGCCCGCTTTGGCGGTCCACCACCGTCACCTCATGGCCGGCTTCCGCCAGATAATGGGCGGCCGTCACACCGATGACGCCGCTGCCAAGCACCAGAATTCTCATAGTCCCGCTCCTAGTCGCCCTGTCACGCCGCCGTTGGGCCATCCGGGTCGTCCTTGCCCTCTGTCTGCCGCATTTCCGCAACCGCGCCAAGAGGTGGCACAACGCTATTGGCACTGTAGACCAGCCGCAGTCGCGGTCGGCTGGGCCGGGCAACACTCGCACGAAGCGCCGCTTCCGGCTGGAACAGCACCTTCACCACCCGGATCTGCTCGGTTTCGCCTTCCGCCCGCTCGACCAGGGTAGTTTCGCCTTCCGTCATGCCAAGCAGCGACAGGCCCCATGGCGTCGTCATCGACAGGCTGCCGCCGACAACGCCGCGCGCCTCGTTCTGGATCACCGTGCGCGTCTCGGCCGCCTTGCCGTCGACGCGGAAAGTGACGCGGCTGTTGATCGTCACCACATCCGGATCGACGGAACCGATGAGCACCACGCTGGCGTTGGCGAGCTTCTTTTCCAGCACGGCGGCCAGCGGATCGCCCAGCGCGCGTTTCCGCTCCAGCAGCGTTTCCAGTATGGCGAAATCCTTGGTGGTCAGGCGGCAAGTTGTCATGGCCATCTCCCGCATCACAACCGCTCCGCCGGCGGCGGCTCGACGGCGACGATGTCGAGCGCCATTTCGCGGCCATCGCGGGTCGCCCAGTGCACGCGGTGGCCAACCTGCGCGCCGATCAGCGCCGTACCGAGCGGGGTGAGTATCGAGATGCGTTGCGCGGCGATGTCGGCTTCGGCGGGATAGACCAGTGTCATGTGTTGCTCGGCGCCGTCGCCGTTCCGCGCTCTGACGGTGGAGCCCATACGCACCACATTGTCGGGCATCGCGCCGGCGGCGGCCACCGTTGCGCGATCCATTTCGGAAAGCAGTTCTTCCGCGGTGTCGGGCAAACGGTCGAGCGATGCCCGCGCCAGTCCGGTCAGGCGACCGTGGTCGGTCGCGGTCACCAGGATGGTGTCAGGTGGACGAACCTTGATTGATCTTTGCATGGTAAACCTCTCATGTTGGATGGGCGCATCGAGGCGATGCGCGGCTGACCGCACGCATGGCGGCCTCAAATCGAACCGACGCGCACTTTCACGCCTTCGGCTCGAAACTCAGATGTCGTGTTGAAATGCGCCCCGGTACGGACGGACGCGCAAAGGCGTCCGCGCCGGGGCTACGCTCCCGCGATGGGGCAGATCCTGAAACAGGTCCGGTTATGGGCAACGGTGCTCATGCGGCGAGCCTTGCCGACACAGGCTGGCTTGTCAAGCATGGCAAAGCCGCTCAGCCGCCGATGTAGCGCCGGTGGAAGCGATGGCCGAGGCTGGTCAGCACCTCGTAGCCGATCGTACCGGCGACATCGGCCACCGTGTCGAGCGGATGCGACGGACCGATCAGCTCGACCAGATCGCCCTCCTTCAGGCGTCCGTCCGGCAGCGCCGAAATATCGAGGATGATCGAATCCATCGAGACCCGGCCGATGAAGGGCAGTTCGACACCGTCGAAGAAGGCGGCGGCAGACGTGCGGCGATGCCAGCCATCGGCATAGCCGAGCGCGATCGTCGCCATCGCGAGCGGGCCGGTTGCGTGAAAAGTGTGGCCATAACCGACGCCGGTTCCTGCATCGATTTGCCGGGTCTGGATCACCTTGGCTTCCAGTGTCACCACCGGCAGCATCGGGTTCTTGTGCCCCGGCGTCGGATTGATGCCGTAGAGCGCGGCGCCCGGCCTGGCCAGATCGTGATGATAGGGCTTGCCGAGGAAAATGCCGGAAGAGTTGGCGAAGGAGACCGGGGCCGGCGGCAGCATCTTGCGCAGCCGCTCGAACTCCAGCCGCTCGGCTTCGTTGGCGTCGCGTTCCGGCTCGTCGGCACAGGCGAGATGGCTCATCACCAGCCTGACATCGATGCCGTCGAAACGCGATGGGTCGGCCGCAAGCGCCTCCACCTCGACCGGCGCCATGCCGAGCCGCGACATGCCGCTATCCACCTGGACGGCAGCGAGCAATGTCAGGCCTTTTCGCTGCGCCAGCTTCCGCCACGCGGCAAGCTGCCCGCTGCTGTTGATGACGGGGATCAGCGCCGCATCGAGCGCCTCTTCCTCCGATCCGGGCAGCAGGCCGTGCAGCACGAAGATCGTCGGCTCGGACCCGAGGCCGGCGCGCAGCACGATGCCTTCCCAAAGATGCGCGACGAAGAAGGTGTCGCAGTCTTCCTTGCGAAGGGCTTTCGCCACCTCCACCGCGCCCAGGCCATAGCCGTCGGCCTTGACGACGCCGGCACAGGCGACGCCGTCGAGCCGCGCCTTGAGGCGCCGGTAGTTTTCGCGAATGGCGGAAAGATCGATGGTGAGGATAGCGCCGGCCGCCGCTTCATCGGGCTGGGCGGGCGCATGGATTGTCGATTTGGTCAATTCGGGTGGTCTGGCTCCGGCAATGCTGGCGGCATCGATCATCTTCGACCCCGTGCGGCAATACGATTGGCTTCCTGAACGCTTATGCCACCAGATGCCGGAAGGCCGCAACGACCTCTTCATAGACCTTGCGCTTGAACGGCACGATCAGGCCAGGCAGGTCCTGCATCGGGCGCCAGCCCCATTCGTCGAACTCGGCCTCATGCCCGCCGGGCGGCGGATTGATCTTGATCTCGCTTTCCTCGCCACGGAAGCGAAATGCGAACCATCTCTGCGTCTGGCCGCGATAGCGCCCTTTGAAGGCGATGCCGACCAGGTCGCGCGGCAGATCGTAATTGATCCAGTCTGGCGCTTCGGCGAGGAGATCGAGGTTTTTCATGCCCGTCTCCTCATAGATCTCGCGTTTCGCGGCCGCGAGCGGCTCCTCGCCCTTGTCGATACCGCCTTGCGGCATCTGCCAGAGCTGCGTGGTACCCGCGAATTCGCTGTCCGGCTCGGCGATACGATGGCCGACCCAGACCAGGCCCTGCGCGTTCAGCACCATCACGCCGACGCAGGGGCGATAGGGCAGCGTTTCGGGATCGACCGGTTTCTTGTTTGCCATGCTCATTTCCGCTCGGGATCGTTCGCCACGGCCGAGATCGGTACGATCTCGATGCCACGTTTCTTGGCCTCGTTGACCCAGGACGCGACCGCGTCGATCGTCACATTGAAGGCGGACCCGGTGCCGATGGCGTAACCCTTCGAGCGTGCCGTCGCTTCAAGCTGGTCGAGTTTTTTCAGGATCGCGCCACGGTCCTGTATCGCATCGATGGCGGTATCGGCGACCGCGAGCGGCACCCCGTCCTTCAGCGCCAGATCGGGCGCGACGCTGCGCGCCGACGAGCCGTCGTCGAGATAGCCGATGCCGCGTTTGCCCAGTTCCGCCATGATCGGGCCGAAGGCCTCGGTGTCGGTGGCGAAACGCGCGCCCATATAGTTCATGACCGCCGTGTAGTTCGTGGTTCGCGACAGAACCCAGCGCAGGTTTTTGAGGTTCTCGTCCGGCGTGGCGTCGACGGTCAGCGTGTTGCGACCGGGGTTCACATTCGGATAGTCGAACGGCTCCAACGGCACCTGCATGACGACTTCATGTCCGCGCCGGCGCGCCTCCTGCATCCAGCGACCGATACTGTTGCCCTGCGAGGCGAAGGCCAGGGTCACTTCTCCAGGCAATTTGGCGATCGCCGACTGCGTGCCGGTCTGCGACACGGCAAGCCCGCCGATGACGATGGCGACACGGGCGCCGCGAGCCCCGGACCATGGCCGCGCGTAGACGTCGAACGGGCGCCGGCCATCGGCCGAGCGGATCGGCAGCGGCCCGGTCTCGCTGTCTTCGATCAATGCCTTGTCCGGCAGATGTGCGACCGAAAGGTTCTGGCCGACGGCGGAGGCATCCTGAATGACGATGCCGGCCTGGCCGCCGGATTCGACCGGCTGCACGCGAATGATCTTGGGGCCTTCGGCGGAAGTGGCCGGACGGGACGAGGCAGGCTTGGCCGGATTGGCGGGCGTTGCCTGCGCTACTTTCCCGGTCTCGGCCGGCGCGTCCGGTTTCGGCGCGGGCGTGGCGACAACCTCCGGCTTGCGGAACGGCTTCTCGCCAAAAGCAATCATCGCCGAAGCCCCGAGCACCGCCAGGACAGCCAGGGCAGCGGCGATCTGGCCGCCACTGAACCGGCTTGCCGCACGCGGCGCGCGCGGCCCGGCCGATTGGCCAAGCGGTCGTTCGATCTCCTTGGTGAATTCAGCCAAGCCGCCAACCCCTGCGCGCCTGCACAGGCCCCCGAATCAAACTGCCGGAACCTTGCGGTTCCGGCAGCATCGCATTGCTTCAATCGGTCGACCAGCGCTGTGTTGCGCCAGCCGGACGGTGACAGCCCGAGCCTTCGCTCCGGGCCGGTCCTTACTGGTTCATCACCGCCTTGTCCGGGTTCGGCGGGAAGGACGGATCGGTCTTCTCGCCACGCAGCAGCTGCTCGGCGAAGATGAGCTGCAGATCGTTCTTCGGATCCGGCGGCACATAGGCTGCCGAGCCCGAGCCCTGCGAGCTTTCCTCGGCGCCCTTGATGTGGCCCTTCAGGTCCGATTCGCCACGGGTCAGGTCGCGGCCCTGCAATTCCGCCGGCACCGGCTGATCGACCTTGACATCGGGCGTGATGCCCTTGCCCTGGATCGACTTGCCCGACGGCGTGTAATAGAGCGCCGTCGTCAAGCGCAGCGCGCCATTTTCGCCAAGCGGAATGATGGTCTGCACCGAGCCCTTGCCGAAGGACTGCGTGCCCACCACCGTGGCGCGCTTCAGATCCTGCAAGGCACCGGCGACGATCTCCGAGGCGCTCGCCGAACCGCCATTGACGAGGACCACCAGCGGCTTGCCGTCGATCTCGTCGTTCGACTTGGTCTTGGCGTCGAAGCGGGTCACGTCCTTCGGATCGCGGCCGCGCGTCGAGACGATTTCGCCACGCTTCAGGAAGGCGTCGGAAACCGAAACCGCCTGATCGAGCAGACCGCCCGGATTGAGCCGCAGGTCGAGCACATAGCCTTTCAGCTTGTCCTTCGGAATCTGCTTCTTGATCTCGGCGATGGCGTTCTCGAGATCGTCATAGGTCTTCTCGGTGAACGAGGTGATCTTCATGTAGCCGACATCGTTCTCGACCCGGAACTTCACCGCCTTGACCTTGATGATGTCGCGCACCACCGTGATGTCGAGCGGCTTGTCGGCGCCCTGGCGCAGGATCGTCAGCTTGATCGGCGTGTTGACCGCGCCGCGCATCTTCTCGACCGCGTCGTTCAGCGTCAGGCCGCGCACCTCTTGGCCGTCGATCTTAGCGATATAGTCGCCGGCAAGCACGCCGGCCTTGGCGGCCGGTGTGTCGTCGATCGGAGTGATCACCTTGACGAGATCGTTCTCCATCGTCACTTCGATGCCGAGACCGCCGAACTCGCCCTTGGTCTGCACGCGCATGTCCTGCGCCTGATCGGCGTTCATGTAGGACGAGTGCGGATCGAGCGACGACAGCATGCCGTTGATGGCGTTCTCCACCAGCGACTTGTCATCCGGAGGCGTCACATACTGGGCGCGCACACGCTCGAAGATATCGCCGAAGATGGCGAGCTGCTTGTAGGTCTCCGAGCCCGCCGCGTTCGCCGCTGTGCTGGGTACGCCATAAACCAGGCTCATGGCTGACGCGCCCATCAGCGCGCCGGCGAACAAGAGCGACACTTTCCGCATCATTTCACGTCCTTCCAGAGAATCGATCCGCCCACCATGGGTTAGGATCGACAGGTTTTCCATCCTTGCGGAACTCGATGTAGAGTTCCGGCGTGGCATTTCCATTCTGCGCTGCAGACGTGCTCGCCACCCGGGCTTCGCCCATGGTGCCAATCGGTTCGCCCGAGAGCACGGCCTGGCCAGCCGCTACGTTCAATTTGCTCATTCCCGCCAACACGACATGATAGCCGTCGCCGGCGTTCAGGATCAAGAGTTGGCCATACGAGCGAAACGGCCCCGCATAAAGAACGCTTCCATCCGCCGGTGCGGTGACGATGGCTCCCGATTGTGTCGCAACCATGTCGCCTTGCATGATGCCGCCGCTGCCGTCCTCGCCTCCGAACCGGCGTCGCATTTTGCCGGTAACCGGCAGGGCAACCTGCCCTTGCATCGCCGAAAACGGCGATACCGATGCCAGGCGATTGGCTTCCGGAACCGGGGTTGCGGCAGCGACTGCATCGGCGTTCGCCTTGTCGATCGCATCCTGCTTTGCCTTTTCCGCGGCTTTGCGTGTCTTGTCCGCCTCGGCGTCGAGCGAGGCGATCAGGTCCTTGAGGCTGGAGGCCTTGGCCGCCAGTTCCCGCGCCCGCTTCTGCTCGTCCGCCTGAGCCGTTTCGGTATCGGCCTGAAGCTTCTCCTTGGTCTGCAGCAACAGGTTGAGTCGCTGCTTCTCGGCGAGCTGATCCGTGACCGCGGCGGCGAGGCGCGCCCGCTCGGCCTCGATCGAAGCCGTCACCTTGGAAAGTTCCGCCAGTTCGGCCATCACCACGTCGGCGCGGTGCCGCAGTTCCGGCACGACGGCGCCAAGCAGGATGGCGCTGCGCACCGAGGACAGCGCATCCTCCGGCTGGACCAGGATCGCCGGCGGCGGATTGAGGCCCATGCGTTGCAGCGCGCCCAGCACCTCGGCCAGCACGTCGCGGCGCGAAGCCAGCGATTCGCGCAGCTTTTTTTCCTGGTCCTTGAAGCCACCCAGCCTGGTGCCGATCTCCTCGATGTCCTGGCTGAGCTTCTGCTCGGTCTTGGCCGACTGGATAAGGGCCGCGGTAATCGACGCGGAATCCTTCTTCACCGTGGCGATATCGGCGGCGAGCTTGCCAAGCCGCTCGCCCGACAGGGTGATCTCCTTGGATACCCGCTCATATTCCGCCCGGTTCTGGTCCGCGTCGGGCGGCGTTTCGGGGGTGTTTTGTGCGTGAGCCGAAGACGACATGACGAACGCAGCTGCAATGAAGCAACCGCGCATGATGCCCGATCTCGACTTTTCACGCTCTACCATGGAAGCCCGACTGTATTCGCGGCTTCGTTAACGAACCATCAACCATAATTATTCGCTCACCCACCTTCTGGGCTTCTCGAACCGCAATGGGGCGAAAATCGGATCAGCGCTCTAGGAGCGATGGTAAGGATGGCCGGCAAGGATCGTGGCGGCGCGGTAGAGCTGTTCGCCCAGCATGACCCGCACGAGCTGGTGCGGCCAGGTCATGGCGCTCAACGACACGACAAGATCGGCCTGATCGCGCAGCGACTGGTCGTGGCCGTCGGCGCCGCCGATCGCAATCACCAGCGCGCGACGCCCGCCGTCGCGGAACAGGCCGAGACGGCCGGCGAATTCCTCGGACGAAAAGGTGCGGCCCCGCTCATCCAGCAACACCAGCGCGCCGCCGGGCTGAAGCTGCGTCTGCAGGCGCTGGCCTTCCTCGCGCCGGCGCTCGCTGGCCGTCTGGCCGCGGCTTTCGGCGATTTCGGTGACGCCGGAAAACTCGAGGCCGATCGCGGCTCCGCTTTTGGCAAAACGGTCGAAATAGCGAGCGGCCAATTCTCTTTCGGGGCCGGCTTTCATCCGGCCCACGGCATGTACGATGATCTTCATCCCTGCCTCGCGGAGCCTAACGGCTCAGTGGAGGGTCTCTTCCTCGAGATCGGGTGCCAACCACATCTTTTCAAGATTGTAGAAGTCACGAACCTCTGGACGGAAGACGTGCACGATCACATCGCCGGAATCGATCAGCACCCAATCGGCGCTGGCCAGACCCTCGACGCGCGCGTCGCCCAAGCCGGCGTCCTTCAGCGCTTTGAGGAGATGGTCGGCAACCGCCGTCACATGACGGTTCGAGCGGCCCGACGCGATGACCATATAGTCGCCGAGGCTCGATTTTCCCTGGATGTCGATGGGGACGATGTTTTCGGCCTTGGAGTCTTCCAGACTGGCAAGGACTGTCTTGATGGCGCGGGCCGAGGCGTCGATGCCGCCTATCCCGGCCGCCGAAGGCACGATGTCGGCCTTCTTCCGCAGTGCTGTTCTCAGTGTCTTTCCTTTCACGAGAAGAACAACCAAATCACCGGCAACGCAGGTGACACCACTTAGATAGGCAGAGTCGCATTGCACTTTCAAGACAAACGCTTCGCGTTAACGCGGACACGCCCGCAGGGCGTCATCAACCCGCAGGCAAAGCGGAGGACTATTTCTTTGCCGCCTGCCTGATCTCGGTCGAAGACAAGAGCGAACGCGGGCCATGGATGAAGGTCCAGGCCGGCGCCCTCATGCGCGCCAGGATCGGCGCATCGCCCTCGTCGACGCGGGCGTAGTCGAAGGTCTTGGCGACGACCGAGGACAGGAAGGACAGCGTCGAACCCGGCCTGTCGATGACGGCGATCGGAAAGGTCATCACGATCTGGCGCCAGCGTTGCCAGCGATGGAAATCGCGCAACGAATCCGCTCCCATGATCCAGACGAAGTCGATGCCCGGGTTCTTGGCCCGCACCAGCGCCAGCGTGTCGGCCGTATAGCGGATATGGTGGCTTGCCTCGAAGGCAGTCACCTTGATGCGGGGGTTCTGCGCAATCTTTTCCGAAAGCCTGATGCGTTCGGCAAGCGGCGCCAGTTCGCGCGTGCTTTTCAGGGGATTGCCGGGCGTGACGATCCACCAGAGCTGGTCGAGCGCCAGGCGCCTGAGAGCGATCTCTGCCACCAGCGCATGCCCGGCATGGGCGGGATTGAACGAGCCGCCGAACAGACCGATCTGCATGCCTTTCTCGGCATAGGGCATCCGCAGATATCGGGAGGCGACCGCCTCGCCCTTACCCACATGGGAAGCGTCGATCCGTGAAGCGGAGCCGGCCTGAGGCGCGTCGGAAATCAGTTTTACCCCCAAACCAAGCTCGCGGCACCCGCCACTCTCCCCAAACAAGGGAGAGCAACAATCTCCTTCACGGCCGCACCTGCCCGTTGCCGCGCACCCGGTACTTGAACGATGTCAGCTGTTCGACGCCAACCGGCCCGCGCGCATGCATCTTGCCGGTCGCGATGCCGATCTCGGCGCCCATGCCGAATTCGCCGCCATCGGCGAACTGGGTCGAGGCGTTGTGCAGGAGGATCGCCGAGTCGATCTCGTTGAAGAACCGTTCGACGACGGCCACGTCCTCGGCGACGATCGCCTCGGTGTGATGCGAGGAGAAGGTTTCGATATGCTCGATGGCGCCATCGACACCGTCGACCAGCTTCACCGCGATGATGGCGTCGAGATATTCCGTCACCCAGTCGGCATCCGTGGCGGGTTTGGCATCGCCAAAGGCCTTCAGCACATCGGCTTCGGCATGGATTTCGCAGCCGGCTACGCGCAGGGCCTCCAAAATGGGAATGAGATGCGTACCAGCGACCGCCCTGTCGACCAGCAGCGTCTCGGCGGCGCCGCAGATGCCGGTGCGGCGCATCTTGGCGTTGACGGCGATGGCCACCGCCATGTCGAGCTTTGCCGACTTGTCGATGTAGAGATGGCAGATGCCTTCCAGATGCGCGAACACCGGGACGCGCGCTTCCGTCTGCACACGCTCGACCAGGCTGCGGCCGCCGCGCGGGATGATGACGTCGAGATTGCCGGAAAGCCCCTTCAGCATCTCGCCGACGGCGGCGCGATCCGTGGTCGGCACCAGCTGGATCGCATCCTCGGGCAGATTGGCGGCCTTCAGCCCTTCCACCAGGCAGGCATGAATGGCGGAAGAGGAATTGATGGAATCCGAGCCGCCGCGCAGGATGACCGGATTGCCGGCCTTCAGGCACAAGGCGCCGGCATCGGCGGTGACATTCGGGCGGCTTTCGTAGATCACGCCGATGACGCCGAGCGGCGTACGCACGCGTTCGATGTGCAGGCCGTTCGGCCTGTCCCATTCCGCGATCACGTCGCCAACCGGGTCTTTGAGTGCCGCGATCTCGCGGATGCCGTCGCTGATCGCCTTGATGCGCGCCGAAGTGAGTTTCAGCCTGTCCATCAGCGAAGGCGAAAGGCCTGCTTCTTCGCCGTTCTTCATATCAATTGCGTTGGCGGCGACGATCGCCGCCTCGTTGCGCATAATCGCATCGGCCATCGCAAGCAGCGCGGCATTCTTGCGGTCGCTGGAAGCGATGGCGAGTGGTCGGGCCGCCGCGCGCGCCTTGCGGCCGAGTTCGGCCATCAGCGTGACCGTATTGGCTACCGACCCTTCATGCAGCTTCAGCATGGCTCATTCTCCGCTGTCGGCACCGGCATGGCTCACCACGAGATCGTCGCGATGGATCATCGCCGAACGCGCCTCGTAGCCCAGCACCGCCTCGATCTCGGCTGTCTTGAGGCCGGCGATTCTTACGGCATCGGCCGCATCATAGGCAACCAGCCCGCGGGCAATCTCGCGCCCCTCGGGCGAGAGGATAGCGACGGTGTCGCCGCGCGCGAAATTGCCGCTGACCAGCTTCACACCCGCCGGCAGCAACGATTTGCCGGATATCAGCGCCCCGACGGCGCCGGCATCGACGGTGAGCCGGCCGGCCGGCTCGAGCTGGCCGGCGATCCAGGTCTTGTAGCCTTTCACCGGCGTCGGGCTCGGCTTGAAGAAAGTCGCCCGTTCGCCACGTTCGATCGCCATCAGCGGCGACAGCCTGGTACCCGCCGTGATGATCATCGCCGTGCCGGCGGCATTGGCGATCTTGCCGGCGTCCAGCTTGGTGCGCATTCCGCCGCGCGACAATTCGGAGGCGGCGGCACCGGCCATCGCCTCGATGTCGGGCGTGATGCGCTCGACCACTGGAATGAAGGCGGCATTGGGATCGCGCGCCGGAGGCGCCGTATAGAGCCCGTCAATGTCGGAGAGCAGCACGAGGAGATCGGCGCCCATCATCGTCGCCACCCGCGCCGCCAGCCGGTCATTGTCGCCGTAGCGGATTTCGGACGTCGCCACCGTATCGTTCTCGTTGATGACCGGCACCGCCTTCATCTTCAGCAGCGTCGAGATGGTCGCCCGCGCATTGAGATAACGACGGCGCTCTTCCGTATCGCCGAGCGTCAGCAGGATCTGGCCGGACTTCAGGCCGTGGCCGCCAAGCGCGTCCGACCATGCGCCGGCAAGCGCGATCTGCCCGACGGCGGCGGCGGCCTGGCTTTCCTCCAGCTTGAGCGCCCGCTTGCCCAGTCCCAGAATGGTGCGGCCGAGCGCGATCGCACCCGAGGACACGACGAGAACCTCCGCTCCGCCGGCGGCCAGCGTGCCGACATCCTGCGCCAATGAGGCCAGCCACTCGCGTTTCAAACCGGTCGTGCGGTCGACCAGCAACGCCGAGCCGATCTTCACCGTGATGCGGCGATATTTCTTCAGGGACTGCGCGGACATGACTAGCGTTCCCAGCGCGTATCGACCTTTGCCGGCACGGCGTCGCGTGCCTCGGCCACCACGGCCATCAGTGCGCGCAGCACTGCTTCCACGCCTTCGCCGGTCACCGCCGACAACAAGAGCGGCGCGCGGCCGGCGGCACGTTTCAGCGAGGCCGTCTTCTTCTTGCGTTCGTCGGCGTCGAGAATATCGATCTGCGACAGCGCGACGATCTCGGTCTTTTCCGCGAGCCCGTGGCCATAGGCCACCAACTCGCCCCGCACGGTCTTGTAGGCCTTGCCGGGGTTTTCCTCCTGCGCGGAGACGAGATGCAGCAGCACACGCGTGCGCTCGACATGGCCGAGGAAGCGGTCGCCGATGCCGACGCCTTCATGGGCGCCTTCGATGAGGCCCGGAATGTCGGCGATGACGAATTCACGCGCATCGACGCGGGCAACGCCGAGGCCCGGATGCAGCGTGGTGAAAGGATAGTCGGCGATCTTCGGCTTGGCCGCGGTCACCGCAGCCAGGAAAGTCGACTTGCCGGCATTGGGCAACCCCACCAGCCCGGCATCGGCGATCAATTTGAGCCGCAACCAGATCCACATTTCCTCGCCCGGCAGGCCGGGATTGGCGCGACGCGGCGCCTGGTTGGTCGATGTCTTGAAATGCTGGTTGCCGAAACCGCCATTGCCGCCAGCTGCCAGCCGGAAGCGCTGGCCGATCTGGGTCAGGTCGCAGATCAGCGTCTCGTTGTCCTCGGCATAGACCTGGGTGCCCACCGGCACTTTCAGCACTATGTCGGCGCCCTTGGCCCCGGTCATGTTGCGGCCCATGCCGTGCGTGCCGGTCTTGGCCTTGAAATGCTGCTGGTAGCGATAGTCGATCAGCGTGTTCAGCCCATCGACCACTTCCAGCCAGACATCGCCGCCGCGGCCGCCGTCGCCGCCATCCGGCCCGCCGAACTCGATGAACTTCTCGCGCCGGAAAGACACGGAACCAGCGCCACCGTCACCGGAGCGAATGTAGACCTTGGCTTGATCGAGGAATTTCATCGGACGACGCGATTTCTGCTGCTATGGAACTTCATGAACCTGTCTGCTCTAAACTATGGCGAAGCCTAGAGCGAGAGCGGAGCGGGTCGTTTTTGCGGCCCGGCGCGGGAGAGTTTGTCATGCGGGTAGTGACCTACAACATTCAATACGGCATCGGCCTCGACGGCCGCTATGACCTCGCCCGCATCGTCGATGCGGTTCGTGGCGCCGATGTCATCGCGCTGCAGGAGGTCACGCGCAACAATCCCAAGAATGGCGGACACGACATGGTGGCCGCGATCATGGAAGCGCTGCCCGACTATTTCGCCGTCTACGGTTCCAACTTCGAGGCCAATGCCGGCTCCGCCGTCATCGGCGGGCGTGCCCGCACCGTCACGTTCCAGCTTGGCAACATGGTGTTGTCCAAGACGCCGATCCATCTGTCGCGCAACCTGCTTCTGCCGCGCGGCCGCTCCATCGGCGCGATGAACTTCCAGCGCGGCGCGCTGGAAGCGCTGATCGAAACGCCACTCGGCTTCGTGCGTTTTTATTCCACCCATCTCGATCATCGCAATCCGCTCGAACGCGCCCGGCAGGTTCGCTTCCTGCGCGAACGTTTGTTGAACCATGCGCTCGAAGGCGGCGCCCTCAGCGGTCTCGGCGAAATCGGCCTGCCGGAGCCGCCCTGTCCCGAGGCCTACGTGGTTATGGGCGACTTCAACATGCTTCCCGGTTCGCCCGAATATGTCGAACTTGCCGGCCTGCCCGATCACGAATTCGGCCTGCCCTTGAGCGTCGACCTCGCCGTCGACGCCGCCGCCCGGCTCGGCTCCAGCGGCGCCGACCTCGTCACCTGGGTCGATCCGGACAGACCAAAGGACGAAAGCCGGCACAAGCGCATCGACTACATCTTCACCAGTGCGTCGCTGGCCGGTTCCCTGAAGCGGCTTTGGGTCGACCGCGAAGCCGAAGGCTCCGACCATCTGCCGGTCTGGCTCGAAGTGAACTGACCTATGCCGACCGAGGTTACAGCCGCACCCAGGTCCTCAGGCTCGTCCAGGTCTTGCGGTCGAGCCGGTAGCGCTCGACGGGCACCTGGCCGGCAACGATGGAATTCAGCATGCCCTGCCCGGCATACTGGAAACCGCACTTGTGGATGACCCTGCGCGACGCCGGATTGATGACCCTGGTCGACGCATGCAGAACCTGGATGGTGGTGCGGGTGAAGGCGAGATCGACCAGCGCATGCGCGGCTTCCGTCGCATAGCCGCGCTTCCAGTAGGGCTCGCCGATCCAGTAACCCAGCTCCAGGCCGCGGTCGGTGCCGTTCAATCCGGCGCAGCCGATGAAGGCCCCGGTCTCGGCCAAAGTCAGCGCGAAAACGATGCCGCCGCGCGGTGCGCGCGCCATGGCGAGGAAGGCGCGGGCCTCGTCGATGCCATAGGGATGCGGCATGCGGGCCAGCATTTCGGCGACGTGGCGATTGTCGGCAAGCGTGACCAGCTGCTCGATGTCCGCCTCGCACGGCGCCCGCATCGCCAGGTGCTCGGTGCGCAGCACCGGGCAGTCGATCGTGAAGCCTCCGTCGTCCGTGTAGTCCGCTTCGGCAACCATAGAAAAGTCCTCCAGGCATAAGAAAAAGGGGAGATGGTCACCCATCTCCCCTGATCCATTTCCTGGCTTGGCCAGACACCGGTTCCCGAGATGGGGCGCCGGTGTCGTGGTGCGGAACCGGCTACTCCGCTGCTTTAAGGGTCGGGTTCACCGACACGTAGGTTCGGCCATTGGCTTTTTTGGCGAAGGCGACGGAGCCCTGTTCCAGCGCAAAGAGGGTATGGTCCTTGCCCATGCCTACATTGACGCCGGCATGCCACTTGGTGCCACGTTGACGAATAATAATGTTGCCGGCGAGCACGGCTTCGCCGCCGAACTTCTTCACGCCAAGGCGCTTGGATTCCGAATCGCGACCGTTGCGCGACGAACCGCCAGCTTTCTTGTGTGCCATTTCATTGCTCCTTTGCGCCGCGAAGGCGCCTCAAAATCCTTATGAACGCGTTCGCGTTCCGTTTCAAGCCTGCTTGGGCGACACCAGCCGCCCGGCAGTCTTACTCGGCGGCGGCCTCGGCCTTGGCCTTCTTCGGCGCAGCCTTCTCCTTCTTGGGAGCGGCTTCCGCTGCGACTTCAGCCTTCACCTCGGCCTTGGCGGCCGCCTTCTTCGAAGGCTTGGCGCCACCGACCAGAATCTCGGAGATGCGCACGGTGGTCTGAAGCTGGCGGTGGCCGATCTTGCGGCGCGAATTCTGCCGGCGGCGCTTCTTGAAAGCGATGACGGTGCGGTTCTTGCCCTGCTCGACGACTTCGGCGGTAACCACCGCGCCGTCGACGAACGGAGCGCCGATCACGACATTCTCGCCTTCGCCATGCGCCAGAACCTGGCCGATTTCGACGACGTCGCCGACATTGGCCTCGAGCTTCTCGATCTTGAGCACATCGTTGGCGGCAACGCGATACTGCTTGCCGCCCGTTTTGATGACTGCGAACATTTTTTGCCTTTCGCTGTTCGGTCGGCCTTTATGAACCAAACGATCCTCTCGGGATCAGGCGGTTCGGCCGTCTTTTTGTCAGTCTGCGGGTTTAAAAAACAAGCGGCGCGGAGAATCCCCCACGCCGAATGCGCGTCGTCCCTAACCGAAGGTTCGGCGTGAGTCAAGCAAAGGCCGGAAAAGCCGGCATAAAAGCCTGAGAAGGGCCTTGTGTCCCGGCCAAGCAGCCGTTATCTAGTGCGCCGCGCCGACAGGCCGACCACGCTGCGGAGAAGTGGCTGAGTGGTTGAAAGCACCGCACTCGAAATGCGGCATACTCGCAAGGGTATCGGGGGTTCGAATCCCTCCTTCTCCGCCATCTGGTTCTTTTGGACCGATCCGCTCCCCACAGCACGATATTGCCGCCGATCACCACGGCGCCATCAAATGGCCTGACACCGCCCAGGGCTTTGAAGTCCGGCCACACAGCAGGGTTGTCGAGCGCGCCTTCGGGTGGGCGACCCGACGGCGGCGCCTCGTGCGTGGCTGTGAGGAGCGCATGGACTGCTCCGACGCCATTATCCACGTCGCTCACGGGAGCCTCCTCCTCAGACGGGTCGCTCACCAACAGGCGTTCTCAAACGAACTCCGGGCGGTTGAAGCCGATTCAAGTCACGAAATCTCCAAACGGAATGTAACCGGGCGTTCAGCATGTCGCTAAATCCACTTTCAATGCTTCTCGCCTAGAACGACAGCAGTTTGCATGAAGAGCATGGTTTAGACAGAGGAATATTGAAATTCCACTTGCTCAAAACCTGCCGGGGCCGCCAGAAGGCGAAGGCAATGGTTAAGTACAGCTATGAGTTATGAAGGCGTCGTCGCGCTGCTGAATCCTGCGATGTCGGCAATATATTGCGCATCTTTAGTCGTGCTTTGGCGACATCAACGCCACCTCACCTATATCGTAATCTTCGCTCTTTCATATGCGATCAGGGGCCTCTGCTTCGGCGTCCTCTATTTCGCGTTTACCCAGGAAGCGCTGGTGCTCCGGCTCGTCGCCAACTCGTTTGTCCTTTTGGCTATGATGTTGCTGTACGTCGCGCTGTCCCGCCGAGATAAACAGCGGCCTCGATATGGCATCCTGTTCGCCATCGGCGCGATGTCGCTGGCGGCACTCTATTTCTACATGTTCGTGGAACCGAACTTGCCGGCGCGAGCTTTCATTCTCAATTGGGGGCTGGCGGCGGTCTGCCTGCTGATGCTGGGCGATGTCGGGAGACGTCCCCGCCGCACGCCGGTTGAACAATTGTTTTTCGGGCTCGTCGCCCTTGCTTGCCTGGGTTTCCTGCTTCGTCCCTTCACCTTCCACATTCCCGGTATCGCCGCCGATGAAATCGAAGCCACATACTGGCTGATCGTGTCGATCTCGGATGCTCTCATCTGTGCGACCTTGGGAGTGGGGATTTTCGCGATCATCGCCGTCGACATAATGGACGGTATGAAGACCGAGGCACAGACTGATGCCTTGTCAGGATTGCTCAATCGCAGGGGTTTTGATGCGCGCGCACACGATGCGCTTGCGCGGCAACCGGCCGACGCACGGGCAGCCCTGATCCTGAGCGATCTCGATAATTTCAAGGCGATCAACGATCGCTTCGGGCATAGCGGTGGCGACAGGATCATCCAGACCTTCTCCAGAATCCTCAAGGAGAAAGCCCCGGATGACGCCATCATCGCCCGTCATGGCGGGGAGGAATTCGTGGTCTTGCTTCCATCGGGACAGGCGGCCAATGCCCACAACTTCGCCGAGACTGTTCGGTCCATCTTCAAGGAAGGAACGCTGAATATGCTCTCGGGCGAATTTAGCCCAACAGCGAGCTTCGGGATCGCAGTTGCAAGCGAGGGCGAGAACCTCTCAGGATTGATGATCCGTGCCGACCGCGCACTTTACCAGGCAAAGAGCGAAGGGCGCGATTGCGTCCGGGAAAGCCGGCCAGGCGGCACGACGAGGTAAGGGCTAACGACCGACGCATCCGCCCCGAGACGCCTATCGGATCGCTTCAGTAATGCCGTGAGCCGGCGGGCGGTACTGCGCCGCCTGCCCAGCCCATGGCATTTCAGGCGTCGATGTCAGGCGTCTGCCCTGAAGGTCTGGCGCTGGCTGCCAAGGCCTTCGATGCCGAGTTCGACCACGTCGCCGGCCTTGAGGTAGCGCGGCGGCTTCATGCCCATGCCGACGCCGGGCGGCGTGCCGGTGGAGATGATGTCGCCGGGATGCAGGCTCATGAACTGCGACAGATAGGAGACCAGGAAGGCGACGCCATAGACCATCGTCCGGGTCGAGCCGTTCTGCATGGTTTCGCCATTGACCTTCAGCCACATTTTGAGGTCCTGCGGGTCCTTGACCTCGTCCTTGGTCACCAGCCAGGGCCCGGTCGGGCCGAACGTGTCGCAGCTCTTGCCCTTGGTCCATTGGCCGGACCGCTCGGTCTGGAAAGCGCGCTCCGAAACGTCGTGCGCCACGCAGTAGCCGGCGACATGGTCGAGCGCCTCGGCCTCCGTGACATATTTGGCGGTCTTGCCGATGACGACGGCCAGTTCCACCTCCCAATCGGTCTTTAGCGAACCGCGCGGGATCAGAACATCGTCATCCGGGCCGACGATGGCCGAGCTCGCCTTCATGAAGACCACCGGCTCGGGCGGCACCTGCAGGCCGGACTCGGCCGCATGGTCGGCATAGTTGAGGCCGATGCAGATGAACTTGCCGGTGCCGGCGACGCAGGGGCCGAGGCGCGGTTTGCCGGACACCGCCGGCAATGCCTTCGGGTCGAGCCTGGCCAGCGCCGTGAGCGATGCCGGGTCCAGCACCTTGCCGGCGATGTCGGCGACATGGCCCGACAGGTCGCGGAGCGTGCCGTCTCCATCGACAAGGCCGGGCTTCTCGGCGCCGACGGCGCCATAGCGAACGAGTTTCATGCAAATCCTCCAGTTCGTTCCAGTCGTCAGATCGACCAGCCGCCGTCGATGGCGTAGGCTTGGCCGGTCGTGTAGGTGGCGCCGGCCAGATGCACGGCGAGCGCGGCGATCTCCTCCGGCGTGCCGAGCCGGCCCATCGGCTGGCGGGCGATGAAGGCGGCCCGCGCGGCCTCATAGTCGCCCTGCGCGCGCATGCGGCTCTCCAGCGAAGGGCTTTCCACGGTGCCCGGACAGATGGCGTTGCAGCGAATGCCCCTGGAGACGAAGTCAGCGGCGATCGATTTGGTCAGCCCGATCACCGCCGCCTTGGTCACGCCATAGGCGAAGCGGTTGGGCACGCCCTTGATGCTGGACGCCACCGACGACATGTTGATGATCGAACCGTCGCCGCGTTCCAACATGCCCGGCAGCACCGCCTGGATGGTGCGCACCATGGCCTTCACATTGAGATTGAAGGCGAAGTCGAGATCGCCATCCTTCATCTCCAGCACCGAGCCGGAATGGACGAAGCCGGCGCAGTTGAACAAAACGTCGACACGGCCGATTTCGGCGAAAGCGCTGGCCACCGCGCCGTCGTCGAGCACATCGAGCCGGCGGGCGGTAATGCCCTTGGTCTTGGCCAGTTCGGCAAGCAGGGCCTCGTTGATATCCGTCGCAACCACGCGTGCGCCAGCTTCAACCAAGGCGAGCGCACTTGCCCGCCCGATGCCTTGCGCGGCCGCCGTCACCACCGCGACCTTGCCGTCGAGAGTACCCATGAACCGTCTTCCTCCTCCACGCCGGCGCCTTTGGCGCTTCGGCCGCCTCACTCACCGTCCCGGCGCCACCATCCGCGATCCGCAAGATGGACGCCGCGGCCGCCTCCTGGCCGTTCCGTCCGCATCCCTCGCCATGATGATCGCACGCACGGATAGTGCAGCCGATAGGGCCGGTCCTTGAGGGCCGACCGGCCGTACCTTACGGAAAGGCCATTGTCTTGGCCACCTCGTCTTGACGCCGGCATTGCAAAAAAGCTTCCCGGCAAGAAGCATTTCCTTCCCGTCCGATTGATGCTCTCATGGACAAAATGGGAGGCATGCCTTCCGCCGTTTCGAGGGAAGCAGCCATGATCGTCGACACCCATCTGCATCTGATCGACAGGCGGGCGCTGCGCTATCCCTGGCTGACCGGTGCACCAGCACTCAACCGGGATTTTTCGCATGCGGACTATGCGGTCGAAGCGCGCCGCGCCGGCATCGAGACGGCCATGCATATGGAGGTCGATGTCGATCCCGCCGACATCGAAGCCGAGACGGCCTATGTGAAGGCACTGGCGTCGGACAGGGAAAGCCTGGTCAGCGGCGCCATCGTTTCCTGTCGGCCGGAACTGGCGAGCTTTCCTGCCTATCTGGAGCGTGTGCGCGCCGATCCCTTCGTGAAGGGCTTTCGCCGTGTCCTGCATGTCGTGCCGGACGATGTCTCGGAAGGCGCGCTGTTTCGCGAGAATATCCGCAAGATCGGCGGCAGCGGTCTTACTTTCGACCTCTGCGTACAGCCGCATCAGATCCCGAAAGCGATCGCGCTCGCCGACCTCGCCCCGGATGTCCGCTTCGTGCTCGACCATTGCGGCGTGCCGGACATCAGGGGCAAGGCCGATCATCCCTGGCGCGCGCATGTCGCCGAGATCGCCCGCCGGCCGAATGTGATCGCCAAGATCTCCGGCATCGTCGCCTATGCCGATCCGTCGAGCTGGACGGTCGCCACCTTGCGCCCCTATGTCGAACACGTCATCGCCAGTTTCGGCTGGGATCGCGTGGTCTGGGGCAGCGACTGGCCGGTCTGCACCCTTGGCGGCGGCCTTTCGACATGGGTAGCAGCAACGCACGCTTTGCTCGAAGGCTGTAGCGAGGACGAACGCAGCCGGCTTCTGTCGGCGAATGCGAGACGGTTCTGGAATCTGTAGCGGCCGGGTATTTCCCACCCTGGCGGGAGACACTCCAACCCGCCCGAAACTGCGAAACACGGGCCAAAAAACAAAAAAGCCGGGCTGAGACCCGGCTTTTCGTTCTTTGATGCAGGCCGCTCAGGCCGGCAGGATGGCGCCTTCCAGCGTGGTCAGCTGGTGCAGGAACTGCTCTGCCTTGGTGCGCGATGCATCGTCCTTGGCGTCGTTCATGTCCTCGCGCGCTTCCTGGATGCGGCGAGCGATGTCGGCGCGGTCGATGTCCTTCACGGCCACCGCCGATTCGGCCAGCAGCGTGCAGCCTGAGGGCAGGATGTCGGCGAAACCGCCGAATACCACGTAGCGCTGTTCCTGGCCGCCGGCGGTCTTCACCGTCACGACACCCGGCTTGATGGTGGTCATGACCGGCGCGTGCTGCGCCATCACGGTCATCTCGCCTTCCGCACCCGGAATGACGACGGACTCGACCTGTTCCGAGACCAGCAGGCGCTCGGGCGAGACCAGTTCGAATTTGAAAGCTTCAGCCATGTCGTTCTAGCGAACAGCGAATAGTGATTAGCGAATAGATTTCGCCACTGGCCATCACATCTTCCTTATTCGCTACTCCCTATTCGCTTTTCGCTCCGATCAAGCCGCTTCGGCGGCCAGACGCTGGGCCTTCTCGACCGCCTCGTCGATGTTGCCGACCATGTAGAAGGCGGCTTCCGGCAGGTGGTCGTAGTCGCCGTTGCAAAGGCCCTTGAAGCCCTTGATGGTGTCGGCGAGGTCGACCAGCTTGCCCGGCGCACCGGTGAACACTTCGGCGACGAAGAACGGCTGCGACAAGAAGCGCTCGATCTTGCGGGCGCGCGCCACCGTCTGCTTGTCCTCTTCCGAAAGCTCGTCCATGCCCAGGATGGCGATGATGTCCTGCAGCGACTTGTAGCGCTGGAGGATCGACTGCACCTGGCGGGCGACCTGGTAGTGCTCGTCGCCGACGATCAGCGGGTCGAGCATGCGCGAGGTCGAGTCGAGCGGATCGACGGCCGGGTAGATACCCTTTTCCGAGATGGCGCGGTTCAACACGGTCGTCGCGTCAAGGTGGGCGAACGAGGTTGCCGGCGCCGGGTCGGTCAAGTCGTCGGCGGGCACGTAGATGGCCTGCACCGAGGTGATCGAACCCTTGGTCGTGGTGGTGATGCGTTCCTGCAGCGCGCCCATGTCGGTGGCGAGCGTCGGCTGATAACCCACGGCCGAAGGAATACGGCCGAGCAGAGCCGACACTTCCGAACCCGCCTGGGTGAAGCGGAAGATGTTGTCGACGAAGAACAGCACGTCCTGGCCCTGGTCGCGGAAATATTCAGCGACCGTCAGACCGGTCAGAGCGACGCGGGCGCGGGCTCCCGGCGGCTCGTTCATCTGGCCGTAAACCAGCGCTGCCTTCGAGCCCTGGCCGCCGCCCTTCTTGTTGACGCCCGACTCGATGAACTCGTGATAGAGATCGTTGCCTTCGCGGGTGCGCTCGCCGACGCCGGCGAACACCGAATAACCGCCATGCGCCTTGGCGACGTTGTTGATCAGTTCCTGGATCAGAACGGTCTTGCCGACGCCAGCGCCGCCGAACAGGCCGATCTTGCCGCCGCGGGCGTAAGGTGCCAGCAGGTCGAGAACCTTGATGCCGGTGACGAGGATCTGTGCCTCGGTCGACTGATCGACATAGGCCGGGGCCGGCTGGTGGATGGCGCGGATTTCAACGCCGTCGACCGGACCGGCTTCGTCAACCGGCTCGCCGATGACGTTGATGATGCGGCCGAGCATGCCCGGACCGACCGGAACCGAAATCGGCGCGCCGGTGTCGTAGACGGCCTGTCCGCGAACCAGACCTTCCGAGGTGTCCATGGCGATGCAGCGCACGGTGTTTTCGCCGAGGTGCTGGGCGACTTCGAGAACCAGGCGGTTGCCGACGTTCTCGGTCTCCAGCGCGTTCAGGATCGCCGGCAGGTGATCTTCGAACTGCACGTCGACGACGGCGCCGATGACCTGACGGACCTTGCCGGCGGCACCGACCGGCTTCTTGACCGGAGCCGGCGCCTTGACGCTTGCCACGGCCTTGGCCGGAGCTGCCGCCTTGGCGGGAGCCGCTGCCTTCTTAGCCGGAGCGGCCTTTGCCGCCGCCGGCGCCTTGGGAGCGGCCGCGGCCTTGGCCGGTGCTTCCTTCTTCGGGGTCGCTGCTTTCGCCATCGTCTTTACCCTTTTTCGTCCGTTTGGTTACCGCGTGATCCGTGCGAAGGCGGCGTGCCTTCGCGGTTCACGCTTAGAGCGCTTCGGCGCCCGAAATGATTTCGATCAGTTCCTTGGTGATCTGCGCCTGGCGCTGGCGGTTATACGTGATCGACAGCCTGTTGATCATGTCGCCTGCGTTGCGCGTCGCACTGTCCATTGCGCTCATCTTGGCGCCCATCTCGCCGGCCGCGTTTTCAAGCAGCGCCCGGAAGATCTGCACCGCGATGTTGCGCGGGATGAGGTCGGAGAGGATTTCGCCCGGCTCCGGCTCGTATTCATAGACGGCGGCGCCGTTCGCGGCCTCGCCCGAAGACTGAGCGGAAGCGGCGGGAATGATCTGCTGCGCGGTCGGAACCTGGCTGATCACCGACTTGAACTGCGAATAGAACAGCGTGCAGACGTCGAACTGGCCGTCATTGAACAGGCCGATCACCTTCTTGGCGATCCCGTCGGCGTTGACGAAGCCCAGCGTGCGCACTTCGCGCAGGTCGACGCGGTCGAGGATTTGCCCGGCGAAGTCGCGACGCAGGATATCGTAGCCCTTCTTGCCGACGCAGATGATCTTCACCTGCTTGCCATTGGCGAGCAGCCGGCGGATGTGGTCGCGCGCCAGTCGGGCGATCTGCGAGTTGAAGCCGCCGCACAGGCCGCGCTCGGCCGTGCAGACGACGAGCAGATGCACGTCGTCCTTGCCGGTGCCGGTCATCAGCGCAGGAGCATCGCCGCCACCGCCGACCGCCTGGGTGATGTTGGCCAGCACCGCGCCCATCCGCTCGGAATAGGGACGCGCCGCTTCCGCGGCCTCCTGGGCACGACGCAGCTTCGCCGCGGCGACCATCTGCATCGCCTTGGTGATTTTCTGCGTCGCCTTGACGGAGGCGATGCGGTTACGAAGGTCTTTTAGTGAAGCCATGCTCCGAACCCGGTCCCGTCTTCCGCCGCTTTACGCGAAGGTCTTGGCGAAGTTGTCGATTTCGGCCTTGAGCTTGCCGCGCAGATCGTCCGACAGCGCCTTCTCCTTGCGGATCGCATCGAGAATGGCCTTGCCGGCCGTGCGCATATGGGTGAGCAGGCCCTGCTCGAACTTGCTGACCTGGTTCAGCGCCAGCTTGTCGAGATAGCCGTTCACGCCGGCGAAGATCACCGCGACCTGCTCTTCGGTCTTGAGCGGCGAGAACTGCGGCTGCTTGAGGAGTTCCGTCAGACGCGAACCGCGGTTCAACAGGCGCTGCGTGGCGGCGTCGAGATCCGAGCCGAACTGAGCGAAGGCCGCCATTTCACGATACTGGGCGAGCTCGCCCTTGATCGAGCCGGCAACCTGCTTCATCGCCTTGATCTGCGCCGACGAACCGACGCGCGACACCGACAGACCGACGTTCACGGCCGGACGGATGCCCTGGAAGAACAGATTGGTCTCGAGGAAGATCTGGCCGTCGGTGATCGAGATCACGTTGGTCGGGATGTAGGCCGAGACGTCGTTGGCCTGCGTCTCGATGACCGGCAGCGCGGTCAGCGAACCGTTGCCCATGTCGTCGTTGAGCTTGGCGGCGCGCTCGAGCAGGCGCGAGTGCAGGTAGAAGACGTCGCCCGGATAGGCTTCGCGGCCCGGAGGACGGCGCAGCAGCAGCGACATCTGGCGGTAGGCGACGGCCTGCTTGGACAGATCGTCATAACCGATCAGCGCGTGCTGGCCGTTGTCGCGGAAATATTCGCCCATGGTGCAGGCGGTGAACGGCGCCAGGAACTGCATCGGAGCCGGGTCCGAAGCGGTGGCGGCGACGATGATCGAGTAGTCGAGCGCGCCGCGCTCTTCCAGAACCTTGACGAACTGCGCGACGGTCGAGCGCTTCTGGCCGACAGCGACGTAGACGCAGAACAGCTTCTCCGATTCAGGGCCGGTCTCGTGCACCGACTTCTGGTTCAGCATGGTGTCGAGAATGATGGCTGTCTTGCCGGTCTGACGGTCACCGATGACCAGCTCGCGCTGGCCGCGACCGACCGGGATGAGCGCGTCGATGGCCTTGAGGCCGGTCGACATCGGCTCGTGCACCGACTTGCGCGGAATGATGCCGGGGGCCTTGACGTCGACGCGCATACGCTTGTCGGCCTTGATCGGGCCCTTGCCGTCGATCGGGTTGCCGAGGGCGTCGACGACGCGGCCGAGCAGGCCCGGACCGACCGGAACGTCCACGATGGCGCCGGTGCGCTTGACGGTGTCGCCTTCCTTGATGTCGCGGTCGGCACCGAAGATGACGACGCCGACATTGTCGGCTTCGAGGTTGAGCGCCATGCCGCGGATGCCGCCGGGGAACTCGACCATTTCGCCCGCCTGGACGTTGTCGAGACCGTAGACGCGGGCGATACCGTCACCCACCGACAGAACCTGACCGACTTCGGAAACTTCGGCTTCCTTGCCGAAATTCTTGATCTGGTCTTTCAGAATTGCGGAAATTTCCGCGGCGCGGATGTCCATCAGCCGACCTCTTTCAGTGCAAGCTTGAGCGAATTGAGTTTGGTTTTGAGCGACGTATCGATCTGGCGCGAGCCCATCTTCACGACCATGCCGCCGAGCAGCGAGGGATCGACCGTAACGGCGATCGTCACATCCTTGCCCGCGACGCTTTTCAGCGCGGCCTTGAGTTCGGTTTCCTGGGCGGAAGTCAGCGCATGCGCCGACGTAACCTCGGCCGCCACTTCGCCGCGGTGTTCGGCGGCGATACGGCGGAACGCCTTGATCATGCCAGGCACTGCGAACAGGCGGCGGTTGCCGGCCACGACACGCAGGAAGTCACCGGCGAGACCGCCGATCTTGGCCTTGTCGACGATGGCGGAAATGGCACGGACCTGCTCCTCGGTCGAGAAGACCGGGCTGCCGATGAGGCGCGTCAGGTCGGCACTGCCGGCAAGCATCGCGTCGAAGCTGTTAAGGTCGGCCTCGACCTTGGCAACGGATTTCGCTTCGAGCGCGAGCTCGAAAAGCGATGACGCGTAGCGTTCAGCGACAGCGGAGATTGGCGAGGACGTTTGGGCCACGGACCGTCTTTTCTCTTGTCTGACAGGCCGCAGATTGTTGGCGCGAGCGAAAACTCTGGCTAAATCTTTGACCTTACTAAATTTTTCCAAGCCAAGGGACGTGGCTTCCGCTGTTCCCCGGCCGAAAGTCGGTTGCCGTCTAGCACAGGCTTTTCAGGACCGCAATGCGTCCACGGACACGCTTTCAAGGCACTTTTGTCGCATCCAGCGGTCGAGTTCAATGGGCGCGGCCGGATTCGGCGCGATTCAGGGCAAAAAGCCGAAGGCGAAGGCGAGCGGCATTGCCGCCAGCACGATCTCCACCACGACCGCCGCCCAGTTGTAGGGCGTGTTGGCTCCGTCGGACATCATGGCGAGGATTCTTCCGAAGGCGGTGAACAGCCAGGAGAAGCCGAGCGCCATGTAGAGCAGCGGCTGGGCAAGCAGGATCGCGCACAGCCCGACGCCCAGGTAGAAACCGGCCATGCGGGCGCGCCCCTCGGCGATCGCCTCGGGTTTCTCCGGCTTGGGCTGGAGCCGCAGGAGCTTGAAGCAGAGGCCGGGCGCGAAGAACAGCGCCAGACCCAGGACGAGCGTGACGGCCGCGCTCGACCAGGCGAGCCATTCACCGTGGCTGGTCGGCCATGGAAACGAAAATGCCATTTGCTCGGATCCCCTCGAAAGCGTGCGCCGCATTGAAGATCATCGCCTTGGGAAGTCAAGCACGGCCGGCGCCTGGCCGGCAGCGCACGGTGCCCGATTGACTTATTATCAGCACACTGATATCAGTGCTTTGATACATGAAGGAGAGCGAGATGGCTCATCGGATTTTCGTCGCTGGCGCCACCGGGGCGATTGGACGCCGCCTCGTGCCGCTTTTGATCGAGGCAGGCCATACGGTCTGGGGCACGACCCGCTCCGCTTCCAAGGCGACGGAACTGCAGAGCGCCGGCGCCAATCCGGTGATCGTCGACGTGTTCGATGCAGCGGCCCTGTCGGCGGCGATGCTTGCCGCCCGCCCGACCATCGTCGTCCACCAGTTGACCGACCTGCCGCAAGGCCTCGACCCGGCGCGGATGGCCACCGCGATCGCCGGCAACGCCCGCATCCGCGACGAGGGCACCCGCAATCTGATCGAGGCGGCGAGAAAAGCCGACGTGAAGCGGCTGATCGCGCAGAGCATCGCCTGGGCCTATGCGCCCGGGCCACTGCCGCACGGCGAACAGGACCCGCTCGACGCCGGCGCTGAAGGTCCACGCGCCATAAGCGTGAACGGCGTCATCGCGCTGGAACGCCAGGTTCTTGGCGCACCCGGCATGGACGGCATCGTGCTGCGATACGGCCAGCTCTACGGCCCCGGCACCGGGGCGGACGCGCCGAAACCAGGCGCGTCGGTGCATGTCGACGCCGCAGCCCATGCCGCCCTGCTTGCCGTCGAGCGCGGCACGGCCGGCGCCTACAACATCGCCGAACCGAACGAGCAGGTGTCCACCGACAAGGCCGTCGCCGAGCTCGGCTGGCGTGCCGGTTTCAGGAGGGCCCGGGCATGAGCAGCCAGGGTTTCGAAGCCGAGATCTTCAGCGGCCGGCGCAAGCGGTACTATCTCGGCGGCCTGACCGCCGCCGCGGCGATCGGCGCCAGCATCGCCGGTTTCCATGCGCTGGCGACATCGCCGCGCCCGGCAACAATCCATATGGCCGAAAGCGCCTCGCCTGTCAGCGCGTCCGGCCGGCCGGTCACCGAGATCAAGCCGATTTCCTGCACGCCGCTGCCCGACATTACCGGCAAGGCCGTCACCATGGCGATCGTCAACTTCCCGCCCGACGCCTACACGCCGCGCCATCGCCATCCCGGCAATGTCACTGCCTTCGTGCTCAAGGGCACGCTCAAGTCACAGCTCGCCGGCGAGCCGCCAATGACCTACACCGAGGGGCAGAGCTGGTTCGAGCCGACCGGGGCGATCCACCTCTATGCCGAGAACGCCAGCAAGACCGAGCCGGCATCGCTGCTCGCCATGTTCATCGCCGACGAGAATTGCGGCCCCTTGACGATCCCGATGCCCGACGGACACGATGGCCACGCCAGTTAAGCAGGGGGACGGCATCATAACCAGGACAAAGCCCGAGAAACCGATACCGCGTGCCGGCGAGGGCAAGCGTGGCGAGGATGGCTATTTCGGCTATCTGCTGCGCCAGGCCGCGGGTGCCTATCGCTACCGCATGGAGGCAGCCCTGGTCGATCTCGGCATCACCCAGCCGCAATTCGCGGTGATGGCGATGCTGGGCGCCTATCCCGGCCTCTCCAATGCCGATCTGGCGCGCACCGCGCTTTTGACGCCGCAGACGCTCAGCGTCATCATCGCCAATCTCGAAAAGGCCGGATTGATCGTCAAGCGCCGCCACGCCGCCAACGAACGCATCCGCCAGCTCGAATTGAGCGAAAAGGGCAAAACCATCTATGCCGAGGCGCGCGACCGCGTGCGTCTCCTGGAAGCCGACCTCGCCGCCGGCTATTCGCAGGACGAGCAGAAGATCGTCCGCCGCTGGCTCGCCGCCGTCACCGCCGGCACCCGGGACGGCTAGCCGTCATCGGCGGTCGATTTCGGCGACGCCGTGCTGTTCAATGCACGCTGGCGACATCCATGGCGATGATATCGACCAGCCGGTCCAGACCGTCGCCGGTACCGGCAATGCGCTGGCGCATCGAGGCCGCATCGCCGAGATAGGCCATCTGCTCGGTGAACACCATGCGGGTGCCGGCGCCCTCCGCCATCAGCTCGACGGTGGCCAGCGAGGCCGAGACGCGCTCGCCCGCGGACGTCATGTCGAAGGCATAGATGATGCGCCGGGCCGGCACGATATCGAGATAATGGGCGAGGAAGGTTTGTTCCTGTCCGTTGGTCATGCGCCAGCGTTTGGCCTCGACGCCGCCGATCTGGAAATCGAAGCGCTCCTCCAGCACCGTCCAGTCGGGGTGACAGCCGGTCCAGCGCTCCTTCAGCGCCGGCTCGGAAAAGAAGCGGAAGGCGTGTTTCGGACTTGCCGCCAACATGCGCTCGACGACGAAGGTCTTGTGTTCGATAGCCATGATCATTCCTCTTCGGGCATATCGGCGATGGCTTGGACGAGCCGGTCGAAGGCCGCATTAAGCGCGGTCTCGCGCGCCTGCACCCAGTCGTTGACGGCCAGGAACGCATCCCGCCGCATGCTATAGGTGCGGGTGCGGCCGGCCTTGCGCGACGCCACGATGCCGCCCTCCTCCAGCACTTTCAGGTGTTTCACCGCCGACGGCAGGCGCATGTTGGTTGGTCGCGCCAGTTCTTTCACCGTGGCCGGCCCGCGCGCCAGCTGTTCGATCATGCCGCGCCGGCCGGGATCGGCGAGCGCCAGGAAGATGCGGTCGAGAGTTTGGGCTTGCTGCATCGCACCACCTCAGGCGAAAGCGGAGCCGTTCGCGAAACGCTCCGGCATCACTTCGCGATAGGGGAACATCGAGAAGAACGGCCGCGCTTCCTCGAGCGTTCTCTTGATCGAAGGCCGTGCCAGCAGGCGCTCGAAATAGGCGCGCAGATGATGCTGGTCGGGCGCGAATGGATGGACCATCGAGCCGAAGAACAGGCCGGGCGTCGCGGCGCAATCGGCAATGGTGAAATCGTCGCCGGTCGCCCATGTCTTGTCGGCCATCTGGCCGTCGATCATCGCATAGGCGGTGTCGAGCGCGCGATGCGCGTCGGCAACGCCGATGGCATCGTTGCCGCCGGCTGGGCGCAGCCGGTCGGTGACGATCTTCTGCATCGGCACGCCGACATAAAGGTCGAAGAAGCGATCCCACAGGCGGGCGTCCAGCCGCTGCTCCTCGTTGCGGGGCAGCATCGGCAGCGAACCGGGGTAATGCTGCTGGACATATTCGATGATGATGCTGGTTTCCGGCACCACGCGGTTGCGGGCGCCATCGTGCAGCACCGGGATCTTGCCCACCGGCCAGCGAGCCAGATGGTCCGCCGTCGAGCCGGCTTCCATCAGGTCAACCGTCTCGGAACGGAAGTCGACAGCGTTCTCATAGAAGGCGATCAGCACCTTGTGGCAGAACGAGGCGAGCGGATGGATGTAGAGCGTCAGCGACATGAGCAAATCCAGATAGTTTCCTTCCAAAGAAACTATCTGGATGACCTTCCAGTCGCAATCAAAAGTTTCCATGCAAGGAAACTGTCCTGACAAACCTTGCCACTAGGCGTTGTGGACAGAACCGATGAGGAACGGGTTCACAAGGCTCTGGTCAGCCGGTGTAACACGTGGACTTTGGAACCGATCTGTCGTGGTTCAAAACTCTTCTCGATCACAAATCCCTCGCGTTCCCAGAAGGCCCGACCGCGCGCATTTTCATCCAGCACCGCGACCGGCATCCGCTTGCACTTCCGCAACCGCGCCTCGTTGACGAGGCACTCCAGGAACTGCCGACCAACACCTTGCGAACGGACGCCGGGATCGATGAGCAGGAGCCCGATATAGGCATCGGGTTTTTCCGGATAGCCGAAAGACATGTCGGCAATGCCAATGATTCCGCCGTCCGCCCTGGCGCACGCGGATTTCAACGAATCGCCGGGATCGCAGCCGGGCGCACGGTCTTCGAAGAAGGCGCCGGCTGTCGACGCATCGGCAAGCTGCCCGCTCTCGAACATCACATAGTCGGCCGCCCGCTCGAAAAATGCCGCCACCGCATCGACGTGCCGTTCACGCGAGAGTGGATGAAAGTCGAGTTCGGTTTTCATGGACAATGGCGGCTCGCGAAATCAGCCCAATGATCGAAAAACGGGCAGGTCAAAGCTTTTTCAACCCAGCGCGAACTCCACCGCCGCTTCGGCGTGGATCCTGGTCGTGTCGAACACCGGTAGGTCAAAATCGTCCTGGCCGATCAGCATGGTGATTTCGGTGCAACCCATGATGACGCTGTCGATCTCGTTGGCCTGCCGCATCTTCGCGACCTCGGCGATATAGGCCGTCTTCGATGCCTTGCTCACCACGCCACGGCACAGTTCCTCATAGATGACGCGGTGGACCATGGCGCGGCCTTCCGCGTCGGGAACGACCGGGGCCATGCCGTGCCTGCGCGCCAGCCTGCCCTTGTAGAAATCCTGTTCCATGGTGAAGGCGGTGGCGAGCAGCGCCGGCTTCGTCGCCCCGGCCCGCTTCATCGTACCGGCCGTGGCATCCGCGATATGGATGAGCGGGATGGAAACGGCGGCCTGCACCTCGTCCGCCATGCGGTGCATGGTGTTGGTGCAGATCAGAAGGCCTTCCGCTCCGGCGCCCTCCAGTCGGCGCGCGACATCGGCAAGCAGCCTGGCGGCGGCATCCCAATCGCCGGCGCTCTGATGCGCCGCGATGGCGGCGAAATCGAATGAGTAGAGCAAAAGCTCGGCCGAATGCAGCCCACCAAGCCGTTCCCGCACGATCTCGTTGAGCAGGCGATAGTAGATCGCCGTCGATTCCCAGCTCATGCCGCCGATCAGGCCAAGCGTCTTCATGGACGTCCTCCTCAAAGGAAACTCTGCGGGTCGATGTCGACGCTCACCCGCACCGAGCCGCGCAGCTTTGGCCCGTCGGCCAGCATGCGGCGCACGAAGCCCTGAATGTCCGAACGCTTCTCGCCATGGATCAAAAGACGGAACCGGTGGCGGCCGCCGACCAGCGCCAGCGGCGCTTCGGCGGGACCCAGCACGAAGATATCCGACGCCTCGGGCACCGCGCGACGCAGGCCGCGCGCATGCGCCTCCGCTTCCTGCCGGGTCTCCGCGCTGACGATGATGCCGGCCAGCCGGCCGAAGGGCGGCAGCGCGGCACGTTCGCGCTCGGCGATCTCGCGCTCGTAGAAGGCAGCGGCATCGCCCGAAACGATCGCCTTCATC
Source organism: Mesorhizobium terrae (assembly GCF_008727715.1). Lineage (GTDB taxonomy): Bacteria > Pseudomonadota > Alphaproteobacteria > Rhizobiales > Rhizobiaceae > Mesorhizobium > Mesorhizobium terrae. Next base: position 2,103,279 of record NZ_CP044218.1, on the reverse strand, counting down.
ACCGGGTGGTCCGGTTGATAGGTCTGCAAAAGGCCGAGGCTCTTCTTGCCGGTGCGCCCGGCGCGGCCGGTGACCTGCGACAAGAGCTGGAACGTGCGCTCGGCGGCGCGCGGGTCGCCATTGGCGAGGCCGAGATCGGCATCGACGACGCCGACCAGCGTCATGTTCGGGAAATTGTGACCCTTGGCGACGAGTTGCGTGCCGATGACGATATCGGCGTCGCCGTTGGCGATCGCCTCAAGTTCGAGCCGCAGCCGCCGCACGCCCCCGACGAGGTCGGAGGAGAGCACGATGGTCCGCGCTTCCGGAAAGGTTGCCACCACCTCTTCGGCGATGCGCTCCACGCCCGGCCCGCATGCCACCAGATGGTCGAACGTGCCGCATTCCGGGCAGGCGTCAGGCCGTTTCTCGTTGTGCCCGCAATGATGACAGACGAGCTGTCCGCGGAACCGGTGTTCGACCAGCCAGGACGAGCAGACCGGACAGCCGAAACGGTGACCGCAGACCCGGCACAGCGTCAGCGGCGCATAACCGCGCCGGTTGAGGAACAGCAGCGACTGCTCGCCCTTTTCCAGGGTCTTGCCCATCTCCGCCACGAGCAGCGGCGACAGGAAGCCGCCGCGCGGCGGCGGCGCGCGGCGCATGTCGATCGAGCGCAAGGTGGGCAGCGCCGCCTCCGCGAAGCGCGTCGGCAGGTCGACCCGGCCATAACGGCCCTGATTGGCATTGACCTGGCTTTCCACCGAAGGCGTGGCGGAAGCCAGCACGACCGGGAACGCGCCGATATGGCCGCGCACCACCGCCATGTCGCGCGCATTGTAGAAGACACGGTCCTCCTGCTTGTAGGCCGGGTCGTGTTCTTCGTCGACGACGATCAGGCCAAGCTCCTTGAACGGCAGGAACAATGCCGAGCGCGCGCCGGCCACCACCCGCACCGTACCTTCCGCCACCTGCCGCCACACCCGTTCGCGGGTCTTTGGCGCGAGGTCGGAATGCCATTCCGCCGGCTTGGCGCCGAAGCGCGACTGGAAGCGTTCCAGGAAGGCATGGGTGAGCGCGATTTCCGGCAGCAGGATGAGCACCTGCCTGCCCTTGTCGAGCGCCGCCGCCACCGCCTCGAAATAGACCTCCGTCTTGCCCGAGCCGGTGACGCCGTCCAGCAGGGTGACGCCGAAGGCCCCGGCCGATGCGCTGGCGTGCAGCGTTTCCGCCGCCGCGGCCTGGTCCGGCGTCAGTTCCGACCGGGCATAGGTCGGGTCCGGCGGCGCCACGACGGGCCGTGGCGGGATCATCACCGTCTCGAACGCGCCTTGTGCCTTCAGCCCGTCGATGACGGTCGAGGAAACGCCGGCCGCGTGCGCGAGGCCCGACCGGGTCCAGGCCAGCCCGCCATCGGCGGTTTCCAGCACCCGCGCCCGCGCCGCCGTCATCCGGTCGGGCGCGATCGCGGTGCGCTGCAGCCCTTCGATCCACGGCTCGGGGTCGAAAGCTTCCGGCGCACGCAACAGCATGCGCGCGACAAGGCCCGGCGGCGTCAGCGTGTATTGCGCGATCCAGTCGACGAAGCGTCGCATGTCGTGGTCGATCGGCGGGCAATCGAAGACGTGGTCGATGGGTCTCAGCTTCTTCGCCTCGACCCGTTCGACCGCCCCGTCCCAGACGACACCCGCCACCAGCCTCGGTCCCAGCGGCACGCGCACGATGGAACCCGGCACCACCAGCATGCCTTCGGGCACGGCATAGGTATAGGCGCGTTCGGCGGGCATCGGCACCAGCACCGGTGCGGCCGTCATGAAGGGCGAATCTTCTTTCATCAGGCGTGACCTTGCCCCGACTTTGGTCTAGAGCAAAGGGCGGCGCCAAACCCCGGGCGAACTGCCTTATTCCTTCCCAAGGAGATCACCATGAAATTCTTCGTCGACACTGCTGATGTAAAAGAGATCCAGGAACTCAACGCGCTTGGTTTGCTGGACGGCGTCACCACCAACCCGTCGCTGATCCTGAAATCCGGCGGCAAGATCGACGAAGTCACCAAGCAGATCTGCGACATCGTCGAAGGCCCGGTTTCGGCCGAAGTCACCGCCACCGACTACGACGGAATGATGAAGGAAGCCAAGGTGCTCGCCAAGATCGCCGACAATGTCTGCATCAAGGTGCCGCTGACGCTTGACGGCCTCAAGGCCTGCCGCGCCATCCGCGCCGAGGGCCGCATGGTCAATGTCACGCTCTGCTTCTCGGCCAACCAGGCGCTGCTCGCCGCCAAGGCCGGCGCCACCTTCATCTCGCCCTTCATCGGCCGTCTCGACGACATGGGCTTTGACGGCATGGAGGTGATCGCCGAGATCCGCCAGGTCTATGACAATTACGGCTTCGACACCGAGATCCTGGCCGCGTCGATCCGCACGCCCGACCACGTCAAGCGCGCCGCATTGATCGGCGCCGACGTCGCCACCATCCCGCCGGCGACGCTGAAGGCATTGGTCAAGCATCCGCTCACCGACAAGGGCCTCGAGCAGTTCCTCGCCGACTGGGCAAAGACCGGCCAGAAGATCAGCTGATTTCGACAAGCCGTCGAATGAAGACCGAAACCGGCGCCCTCGCGGCGCCGGTTTTTTCATGCCCGAAAATGCTCAGGAAAATGGCGGCAGCCGTCGCTTCACCGGCTGCGCCTTGACGATGGCGCTGCTGGTCTCGGCCTTGTCGGTGATCTTGTCGAGGATCTGGTCAAGGTCGCTGATCGAACGGATAAGCAGCCGCGCGACGAAACAGTCGTCGCCCGTCACCTTGTCGCATTCGGTGAACTCGGGAATCTCCTCGATCAGCTTCTGCACCGCGTGCAGCCTGCCAGGCAGCGGCTTGATGCGCACGATCGCCTGCAGCGTATAGCCGAGCGCGGCGGGATCGATATCCACCGTGAAAGCGCGGATGACACCGCGCTCCTCCAGCCGCCGCAACCGTTCCGACGCACTCGGCGAAGACAGGTTCACGCGGCTCGCCAGTTCCTTCAGCGAAATGCGCGCATCGTCGACCAGGATTTCGACAATGCGTCGGTCAAGATCGTCCAGCATCACACATCCTTAGGATTCTGTGTTTGAGCACCTTACAGAATTAGGCATCGCTCCGCAAACACCTTATCCAAAGCATGGTTTTCGATCCGACCCGGGCTTACAAAAGCGGCCTGTCGGGAAGAAGGGTCGCGAGATGTCAGAGAAGACGCGTGGTACGGTCGAAATGACCGCCGCAATGATGATTTCGGGAACGATAGGACTGTTCGTGGTCCTGTCGGGCCAGCCGGTCATGGACGTGGTCTTCTGGCGCTGCGCCTTCGGCGCCGTCACGCTGCTGATCGTCTGCGCCGCGCTCGGCCTGTTCAGGCCGGATGTGATCTCGCGCCGCCAGTTCGCCTATGCGGTCGTCGGCGGCGTCGCCATCGTTTCCAACTGGCTGCTGCTCTTCGCCGCATTCCCGCGCGCCTCGATTTCGATCGCCACCGCGGTCTACAACACGCAGCCCTTCATGCTGGTGGCTTTGGGCGCATTTTTGTTCGGCGAACGGCTCACCATCGCCAAGCTGACCTGGCTGGCCATTGCCTTTGCCGGAATGCTGCTGATCGTCCAGGCAAAATCGAATGCCGGCCATGTCGGCTCGAACTATCTGGCCGGCATCCTTTTGGCGCTGGGCGCAGCGTTCTTTTATGCGATTGCCGCGATCGTCGCCAAGAAGCTGAAGGGCGTGCCTCCGCATCTCATCGCGCTGATCCAGGTCACGGTCGGCATTCTCATGCTCGCCCCCTTCGCCAATTTGACGGCATTGCCGACGGATTGGCGCAGCTGGGCGCTGCTCGCCGCCATCGGCGTCATCCACACAGGGCTGATGTACATCCTGCTCTACGGCGCCATCCAGAAGCTGCCGACCAACCTCGTCGGGGCATTGTCCTTCATCTACCCGGTCGTCGCCATCGCCGCCGATTTCCTGGCCTTCGGTCAGCGCCTGCAGCCGCTGCAGCTGGTCGGCGCCGCCGCCATCCTCATCGCCGCCGCCGGCATGACGCTGGGATGGAACCTTGTAAGGCCCCGCGTCGCGGTGCCCAGCGCGCGGTAAGGCTGTCAGTCCTCGTCCGACAGCCGGCCGGTGATGCCGAGGCCCTCGATCGCGGTTGCGCCGTCGATCCGCACCATGGCGAGCGCCTGGGCTCCGGTGCGATCCGTGATCAGCGCGGCCAGTTCCTGCGAATGGGTCACCACCCACAGCTGGGTGCGCTCCGCCGCCTTGGCGATCATATCGGCCAGCGCCGGCAGCATGCGCGGATGCAGGCTCGCTTCCGGCTCATTGAGCGCGATCAGCCCCGGCAGGCGATAGGACATCAGCGCACCGGCCAGCGCCAGGAAGCGCATCTGCCCGTCGGACAGTTCTTCCGGCCGAAACAGGCGCTGCGGAAACTCCGGCAACTTCAGGCCGAAGGTTGCCGCCTCTCCCGGTTCGGGAACATCCAGTTCCGCGCCGAGCGCATCGGCCACGGCCCGATCGAGATCGACCGTGTCCTGCCGGATATGGGCCAGCGTCGCGAACACCGCGGCCAGGTTGCCGCCATCCTCATCGAGCATCGTCGAGGTAATCGCGAGAGACGGTTTCCTGGCCGGAGAATCGCGGTCGGTGCGGAAACCATGATAAAAACGCCAGCCGGCAACAGCGGCGCGCAGATCGCCGGCTTCCGGATAACGGCCCGAGGCACCCAGCATCGCCAGCGCTGTCTCCGAGTTGAGCAGACGCACCGGATATTCGACACGCCGTCCGTCGCCGTCGCGGGCAAAGGCGGCCGGGCCTTTGCGTGTCATCATCTCGACCGGTCGACGACCGGCTTCCACGGACAATTTTTCTTCCTTGACCTGCGGCTCGAAGGCAAAGCCGGCTGAAACAGGCGGCGGCAGGCCGATCTCAACCTGATAGGAGAACTTCGCGGCCGTCTCGTCATTCTCGAGCTCGGCGCCGAGGATCACGCGCGCCGGTTGCGCCAGGCGGCGCCCGCCCGACCAAAGCGCCGATTGCATGCCGCCTTCGCGTGCGATCTCGTAGGCAAGCGAGCCCTGGCCCGCGGCTTTGATCAATTGCAGCGCACGATAGAGATTGGATTTGCCAACGCCGTTTTCACCGACGAACAGCCCGACCTGGCCGAATTCCAGCCGGATCGACTTCAACGAACGATAACCCTCGGCGACCAGTCCGGTCAGGCGCATGATGCGACGCTCCGGCGACCCCCTGGCATCGCGGCCCGCAGCTCTATTTGGCGCCTTGTTTTGCCAGATCCTGCGCCAGCGCCAGATGCAGCAGCTCGGCCAGTTCGCGGGCCGCGCGATTCTCGGCATCAATCTGCGCGCGATAGGACGCGAATTCCTGGCTCGGCTTGTCGAAAGATGACGAAATCGAGCGCGAACCCGTCGATACGGACTTGCCGGTCTTGGCGTCGGTGAGCGTATAGGATGCGCTCATAATGACGGTACCGGCAGTCGGCTGATCCTGGTCGGTGGCGACCTGAACGCTCGCCGACGCGATCACCGATTCGGTCACGTTGAGCGTCAGCGAATAGGCGGGCGCGGCCGTCCGTTCGGAACCGCCGGTGAGCCCGAAGATCAGGTTGTTGCGCACCTGCTGCGCGTAGCGCGAAGACACGGGCTTGACCGCGATCGAGGCCAGTTCCTCGCGCGCGCCGACCGTCGAACCCGGCGACAGCGGCGCCTTCGAATAAAGCGGCCGCACCTGGCAGGCCGAAACCAGAGCCATGCCGGCAAGCAGGCCGAACAGAGCAAAGCGGCGCAGAAGCGCCGCGCCTGTCTTGTGATTGTCAGGCAACGACATTGACGATCCTCTGGGGCACGACGATCACCTTGCGCGGCGCCTTGCCCTCGAGCGCCTTCTGAACGAAGTCCAAGGCCATGGTGGCCTGTTCGACGGCAGCTTGGTCCGCGTCGCGGGCGATTGTCAAATCACCGCGTTTCTTGCCGTTGATCTGCACCGGATAGACGACTTCATTGTCGACCACCAGCGCCGGATCAAAGGTTGGCCAAGGCTGATTCGCAATGAACCCCTTGCCGCCGAGCGCCGACCAGCACTCTTCCGCCAGGTGCGGCATCATCGGCGCGATCATCACCACCAGCATCTCGATCGACTGGCGCAGCGCCTGCGCGCTCGCCGCATCGGCCTTGCCCTCTGCAAGCGCCGCCGCCGGCGTCTGGATCGCATTGACCAGTTCGTAGAGCCGGGCGACAGCCTTGTTGAAGGACAGGCGCTCGATGTCCTCGCCAACGGCCTTGACGATCTTGTGGGCGGCCTTCGAGATAGCGCCAGCTTCGCCGTCGACCGCGGTCCTGGGTTCGACGCCAGCCAGTTGCGGCGCGGTTTCGGAAACCAGTCTCCACACACGCTGCACGAAACGATGCGCGCCCTCGACGCCGGCTTCCGTCCAGATCACATCGCGTTCGGGCGGCGAATCCGACAGCACGAACCAGCGTGCCGTATCGGCGCCATAGCTCGCCAGAATATCGTCGGGATCGACGACGTTCTTCTTGGACTTCGACATCTTCTCGATCGGGCCGATCTCGACCGGGCTGCCATCCGACAGCAGCGAAGCGCGGCGCGCGCCATCGATGTCCTCGATCTTGACCTCGACCGGCTGCACCCAGCGAGCGCTGGGGCCGCTGCCGGCGCGGTAGGTCTCGTGCACCACCATGCCCTGGGTGAACATGCCCTCGAACGGCTCCTTCACCTCGTTGAGATGGCCGGTGACGGTCATGGCGCGGGTGAAGAAGCGCGAATAGAGCAGATGCAGGATCGCGTGCTCGATGCCGCCGATATACTGGTTGACCGGCAGCCAGCCTTGCCTGCCGTCGACATGGGCGAGCGTCGTCGGCGCCTTCTCGTTCCACGGGTCGGTGAAACGGGCGAAATACCACGACGAATCGACAAATGTGTCCATCGTGTCGGTATCGCGCCTGGCCGGCTTGCCGCATTGCGGGCAATTGGCGTGCTTCCAGGTCGGATGATGGTCGAGCGGATTGCCCGGCTTGTCGAAGGTGACGTCCGTCGGCAATTCCACCGGCAGGTCCTTGGCCGGCACCGGCACGGCGCCGCAGGCCTCGCAGTGGATGACCGGGATCGGGCAGCCCCAGTAGCGCTGGCGCGAGATCAGCCAGTCGCGCAGGCGGAACTGCACCTTGCGCTCGCCCTGCGGGCGATTGCCGATGGTGACGCCGGACAGCCTTGTCGCGACTTCGTCGAAGGCCTCCTTGAACCGCATGCCGTTGAGGAAGCGCGAATTGATCATCGCGCCATCGTCGACAAAGGCCTCTTCGGTGACCTGGAAACCCTGCGGATCGGCGCCGTCCGGCAGCACCACCGGGACAACCGGCAGACCGTATTTGTTAGCGAAGTCGAGGTCGCGCTGATCGTGCCCCGGGCAGCCGAAAATGGCGCCGGTGCCATAGTCCATCAGAACGAAATTGGCGACATAGACCGGCAGCGTCCAGTTCTCGTCGAACGGGTGGACGACGCGCAGGCCGGTGTCGAAACCTCTCTTCTCGGCTGTCTCAAGCGCGGCCGCCGAAGTGCCCATGTGGCGCACCTCCTCGATGAAGGCGGCGAGGTCGGGATTGTCGGCGGCGGCCTTCTTTGCCAGGGGATGATCGGCGGCGATCGCCACGAAGGAGGCGCCGAAGATGGTATCGGGCCGCGTCGTGTAGACCTCGAGTTCGCTCTCGCCGGCTGGCGGATTGGCCAGTGCCCAGCGAATCAGCATGCCTTCGGAGCGGCCGATCCAGTTGGCCTGCATGACGCGGACTTTCTCCGGCCACTTGTCCAGCGTGTCCAGGCTGTCCAGCAGGTCCTGGCTCATCGAGGTGATCTTGAAGAACCACTGCGTCAGGTCGCGCTGCTCGACCGGCGCGCCCGAGCGCCAGCCACGGCCGTCGATGACCTGCTCGTTGGCGAGCACGGTCATGTCTTCCGGATCCCAGTTGACCTTGGCCGACTTGCGCTCGACCAGGCCGGCGCGCCAGAAGTCCAGGAACATCTTCTGCTGGTGCTTGTAGTAGCTCGGGTCGCAGGTCGCGAGTTCGCGCGCCCAGTCGAGCGACAGGCCCATCGTCTTCAGCTGGGCCTTCATGGTGGCGATGTTGGCGTAGGTCCAGTCGCGCGGGTTGACCTTGTTGTCGCGCGCGGCGTTCTCGGCCGGCAGGCCGAAGGCGTCCCAGCCCATCGGATGCAGCACGTTGTAGCCCATGGCGCGGCGCCAGCGCGCCACCACGTCGCCCATCGTGTAGTTGCGCACATGGCCCATATGGATGCGTCCCGACGGATAGGGGAACATCTCGAGCACATAGTATTTCGGCCGCGGATCGTCGTTCTTCGTCTCGAAGAGCTTGGCCTCGTCCCATGCCGTCTGCCACTTGGGCTCTGCAGCGCGGGGGTTGTATCGTTCGGTTGCCATGGCCGGTTTTTCACTTACAAAGCATGCGGGAAACCGCCGGCTGATCCGGTGGTTCAAGGACATGGTCCGGGTCTTCACCATGCTTTCGGGAACCCGTCAACCATATGGGCCGCAACGCCCGGCAAAAACAGCAGGATCAGGACGGGATGCCACATGAGTGACGCGGTTCAGCAACTCGAGGCGGTCAACGCCAGGATCGCGACAGCCGAGCGCGAAGCGAACCGGACGGCCACGACGGTGACACTGGTCGCCGTCTCCAAGACCTTCGAGGCCGACGCCATCCGCCCGGTGCTTGCCGCCGGCCAGCGCGTCTTCGGCGAAAACCGCGTCCAGGAAGCGCAAGGCAAATGGCCGGCGTTGCGCGAGCAATTCCCCGGCGTCGAGCTCCACCTGATCGGCCCGCTGCAATCGAACAAGGCCAAGGAGGCGGTTGCCCTCTTCGACTGTATCGAAACCGTCGACCGCGAAAAGATCGCCGCGGAACTGGCGAAGGAAATTGCCCGCCAGGGCAAGGCGCCAAAACTCTATGTGCAGGTCAACACCGGCTCGGAACCGCAGAAGGCCGGCATCGAGCCCAAGGACGCCGTCGCCTTCGTCGAACGCTGCCGCGGCGTGCACGGCCTCGCCATCGAGGGGCTGATGTGCATTCCGCCGGCCGATGAGAACCCCGGCCCGCATTTCGCGCTGCTGGAAAAGCTCGCCCGCCAGGCCGGCGTCGAAAAACTGTCGATGGGCATGTCCGGCGACTACGAGCTGGCCGTGGCCTTTGGCGCCACCTCGGTGCGTGTCGGCTCGGCCATTTTCGGGACACGCTAGTCGCGACCCTTGATTGGATTTGGGGCAAGGCGCATATTACAAGCTAGCCAAGCTAGCTAGGTGATGTTTATGAACTGGCATCTTCAGGACGCGAAGAACAATCTATCGAAACTGGTGCAGCGGGCTCGCGAAGAGGGTCCGCAGACTATCACCCTGCGCGGCAAGCCCGCGGCGGTCGTTCTCTCTGCTGAAGAATATGAAGCGCTTTCCGCGAAGAAGCCATCGCTTGCGGAATTCCTGCTCACCGGCCCGGTGTGGGACGACGATTTCGTCGAGGAGGTCAATCGGCGCGACAAAACGCCATCGCGCGACATCGATTTCTGATCGGCAGCCATATGTTTCTTCTCGACACTAATGTGGTTTCGGCCGCTCGCAAGCGCCAACCGGCAGTGACGAAATGGCTAGCCGATCGGGAGCGCGGAGATCTGTCTCTGAGCGTCGTCACACTTGGCGAAATTGCGCGCGGCATTCACATGAAGCAGCGCCACGATCCGACGACGGCTAACCACCTCGCCGTATGGCTGCAAATGCTCAGACACGACTATGGCAATCGAATTCTTGGTATTGACGAACGTATCGCCATCGAATGGGGAAGGATCGCCGCACTACGCACGCGAGGAGTTCCCGACGGCCTGATCGCGGCGACAGCGGCAGTCCACGGATTGACGATCGTGACCCGCAATGTCGCCGACTTCGAAGATACCGGCCTCGCCATAGTCAATCCTTGGGCGGATTGAGTGGCCATCGGATCAAAAGAAAAGGCCGGGAAACTCCCGGCCTTCTTGTTTTTATGCCGCGAACCTTACTCGGCCGCGACGATCTTGCCGTTGTCCCACTTGAACAGCGAGAAGCTCGGGCTGGTCAGGTCGCCGGTCTCGCCATAGGTCAATTTGCCGATGGCGGTCGGGATCGCCTCGCCGCCCTTCAGCGCCTTTGCCACGGCAGCCGCATCGTCGGCCTTGCCGGCCTTTTCGATGCCGGCCTTCAGCACCTGGACGGCGGCATAGGCGTTGAGCGTGAAGGCTTCCGCCGGAATGTTCTTTTCCTTCAGAACGGCGACGGCTTCGGCCGAATCCGGGTTCTTCAGCGCGTCGGTGGCGTTGGTGAAGAGCGTGCCGGCGGCGGCCTGGTTGCCGATCGCCCAGTATTCGGTGTTGGACAGGCCTTCGCCGCCGATGATCAGCGCCTTGACGCCGGCGTCGGCGAGCTGACGGGCGAGCAGGCCGCCTTCAGGGTGATAGCCGCCGAAATAGATCACCTCGGCGCCGTCGGACTTCAGGCGCGTGACCAGCGCCGAAAGATCCTTCTCGCCCGGTGTCAGCGAATTGTGGCTGACTTCCTTGACGCCGCCGGCATTGATCGCCTTCTTGAAGGCGTCGGCCAGACCCTTGCCGTAGGTGCCCTTGTCATCGACGATGGCGACCTTCTTGTCCTTCAGGTTCTTCACCACATAGGCAGCGGCCACTTCCGCCTGCTGGTCGTCGCGGCCGCAGGTGCGCAGCACGTTGGTCAGGCCGCGGGCGGTCAGGCCGGGCGCGGTGGCGGTCGGCGTCACCATCAGAACGCCGTTCTCGGCGAACACGTCCGAGGCCGGAATGGCCACGCCCGACGTGACCGGACCGACAACGAACTTCACGCTTTCACCAACCAGCTGGTTGGCGGCGGAAACGCCCTGCTTCGGATCGCCGGCATCGTCGGCCAGCTTCAGCACGACCTTTTCGCCGAGGATGCCGCCGTTCTTGTTGATGGTGTCGACGGCCGCCTGGGCGCCGTTCTTGACCTGGTCGCCATAGGCGGCGACCGGGCCGGTCAGCGGCGCAACGAGGCCGAACACGATATCTGCCCGGGCGGTCGACGCGAAAGCCATAAGGGCGGCAAAGGCAACGCCCGCGAACATCTTGGTTTTCATAAGCTCTTCCTCGAAAAATGGAGTAGGAGCCCGCACATGAAACGTTCGCGGCCGCAAGGCCAATCAGCCAGTCACGGAATTCGATTGACCGGCGCCGACCTCGGTTTCAATTGGTCCGGTCCCGTCGGCTAGTGCAGAACGATCTCGCCGTCGACCTTGCGCCATTCATTGGCCGAAATCAGCGTCTTGTGCGTGAAGCAGATCGAATGCAGCGGCCCTTCCAGCTTCTGTTTCCAGAACTCGATGAAGCCGAACAGCGCCGGGAATTTCGGCGCGATGTCGTAGTCTTGCCAGACATAGGTCTGCAGCAAATGCGGATGATCGGGGAAATGATAGAGGATGCGGGCGGTCGTCAGACCGTAGCCTTTGAGGAGAAGTTCCAGTTCGGGATGGTCGCGCATGGTTGTGCTCGCAAGCTGGTCTTGCAGTTCCTCCTGTAAAGACTGTGCGCTTCGAATGTTAACCACGTCTTTATAACGTTCGGCGCGGCATTTCGGTTCACCGCACTTGGCGCAGTATGAGCATTTTCACGCAAATTTGCTCCAGATGCCCGGCCGTTCGGGGCAGGTATCGCACAAACCCAATGTCTAATATTGCCGCAGCCCCCGAACTGGTAATAAATGCCGGCGATTTCGCGGCTGCCAGCCGTGTTGCCGCCATCGCGCGGCCGATCTCAGGAGGAAGACCAAGACATGTCCGAGGCGAAGGTCCATCGCGTTCAGCCGGCGTGGAAGAAGAATGCGCTGATCGACAACGACACCTATCTCAAATGGTATGCCGACAGCGTGAAGAACCCGGACAAGTTCTGGGGCAAGCACGGCAAGCGCATCGACTGGTTCAAGCCCTACACCAAGGTCAAGAACACCTCGTTCGACGGCAAGGTCTCGATCAAATGGTTCGAGGACGGTCTGACCAACGTCTCCTACAACTGCATCGACCGCCACCTGAAGAAGCGCGGCGACCAGGTGGCGATCATCTGGGAGGGCGACAATCCTTACGACGACAAGAAGATCACCTATAGCGAGCTGCACGAGCATGTCTGCCGGCTCGCCAATGTGATGAAGAAGCACGGCGTCAAGAAGGGCGACCGTGTCACCATCTACATGCCGATGATCCCGGAAGCGGCCTATGCGATGCTGGCCTGCACCCGGCTGGGCGCCGTCCACTCGGTCGTCTTCGGCGGCTTCTCGCCGGACGCACTGGCCGGCCGCATCGTCGACGCCGCCTCGACCTTCGTCATCACCGCCGACGAAGGCCTGCGCGGCGGCAAGACCATTCCGCTGAAGGAGAACACCGACAAGGCGGTGGAGATCGCCGCCAAGCAGAAGATGACCGTGAAGTCGGTGGTCGTGGTGCGTCGCACCGGCGGCAAGATCGGCTGGGTCGAGGGCCGCGACCTCTGGTATCATGACGAAGTCCGGACCGTTAAGGCCGAGTGCAAGCCCGAGAAGATGAAGGCGGAAGACCCGCTGTTCATCCTCTACACCTCGGGCTCGACCGGCAAGCCCAAGGGTGTGCTGCACACCACCGGCGGCTATCTCGTCTACGCCTCGATGACCCACCAATATGTCTTCGACTATCACGACGGCGATATTTACTGGTGCACGGCCGATGTCGGCTGGGTGACTGGCCACAGCTACATTCTCTACGGTCCGCTCGCCAACGGCGCCACCACGCTGATGTTCGAGGGCGTGCCCAACTACCCGAGCGTCTCGCGCTTCTGGGAAGTGGTCGACAAGCACCAGGTCAACATCTTCTACACCGCCCCAACCGCCATCCGCGCGCTGATGGGTGCCGGCGAGGCGCCGGTGAAGAAGACCTCGCGCAAGAGCCTGCGCGTGCTGGGCTCGGTCGGCGAGCCGATCAACCCAGAAGCCTGGGAATGGTATTTCAACGTCGTCGGCGAGAAGAAGGTGCCGATCGTCGACACCTGGTGGCAGACCGAAACCGGCGGCATCCTGATCACGCCGCTGCCCGGCGCCACCGATCTCAAGGCCGGCTCGGCGACGCGTCCCTTCTTCGGCGTGAAGCCTGAACTGGTCGACAATGACGGCAAGGTGCTGGAAGGGGCTGCCGACGGCAATCTCTGCATCACCGACTCTTGGCCGGGCCAGATGCGCACCGTCTATGGCGACCATGAGCGCTTCATCCAGACCTACTTCTCTACCTACAAGGGCAAGTACTTCACCGGTGACGGCTGCCGCCGCGATGCCGATGGCTATTACTGGATCACCGGCCGCGTCGACGACGTCATCAATGTGTCGGGCCACCGCATGGGCACGGCCGAAGTGGAATCCGCGCTCGTCGCCCACGACAAGGTCTCCGAGGCCGCCGTCGTCGGCTACCCGCACGACATCAAGGGCCAGGGCATCTACTCCTATGTCACGCTGATGGCCGGCGTGGTGCCGACGGAGGATCTGCGCAAGGAACTTGTCGCGCATGTGCGCAAGGAGATCGGTGCCATCGCCTCGCCCGACAAGATCCAGTTCGCGCCCGGCCTGCCGAAGACGCGGTCCGGCAAGATCATGCGCCGCATCCTGCGCAAGATCGCCGAGGACGATTTCGGCGCGCTCGGCGACACCTCGACGCTGGCCGACCCGGCCGTGGTCGACGACCTCGTCGCGAACCGCCAGAACAAGAAGGCCTGAGCGGAAATCCCTATCTCGCCGCCGCGCCCCTGAAGGCGGCGGCGAGGACTTTCAGCACGTCGCGGGCTTCGCGCCGCGCCGGTCGCGCCATCAGCACCACATCCTGCGCCGGTAGCCGCGGCAGGCCGAACGCTTCGCCGACCTCGATGGCGCCGGTCGGCGCCACGCGATGCGCCAGCGTGGCCACGGCAAGCCCGGCGCTAACCGCCGCGCCGAGCGCCAGAACCCCGCCGCCGACAAACGCTTCCGTCCACGGCAGGCCGGCCTCGTCCAGCGCGTCGATGGCCAATGTACGGATACCACAGGGTGCGGCCAGCGTTGCGAGCCGAAGCGGCTCGCCCGGGCGATACGCGAAGGACGGGGCCGCGAACCAGCCAAACGGCTCGCGAAACAGCGTCTCGCCGTCGGCGCCTTCCTCGCCGCGCCGTGCAATCGCCGCGTCCAGTTCGCCCTGGCCATAGCGGGCGATCACATCGCGCGATGACGACACCCTCACCTCCACCACCAGCGTCGGATCGTAGGCGTTCAGCCTTGCAAGCAATGTCGGCAGCTCCGCTCCGGCGACATGATCGCTGATGCCAAGCGTCAGCCGGCTGGGCGGCGCGGTTCGGACACCGGCCAGCGCGCGCTGATGGGCATCGAGCAGGTTGCGGGCGGCGGGAAGGAAGCGCTCGCCGTCTCCGGACAAGGCGACATGGCGCGGCGTTCGTTCCAAAAGGCGATGGCCGAGCAGGCCCTCCAGCCGCTTCAGCTTCAGGCTGACCGTCGCCTGCGCGGTATCCAGCGCTTCGGCCGCCCGGGTGAAACTGCCGAGATCGGCGACAAGCACGAACGCCCGCACCGTGTCGATATCGAGGATCTTCGCCGGATTATTCATTTCCAATTCTTATGGCAGATATATGTATACATACATTTTCACAATGACTCAGTGATGGCAAGTTGCTGCCGAGACAAGGAGCACCGCCATGCTGATGAAACAATACATCCACCGTCTGCCGGCCGATTACGACATGGGCAGGATTGTCGAGCGCGCGACGAAGCTCGGACCCGACTGGGACGACACACCCGGCCTCGGCTTCAAGGCCTTCATTGCGCAGCGGCGTGGCGAAAACGGCGCGCTCAACAACGCCTATTCCTCGCTCTATCTGTGGCTGGACGACGAAGCGGCGGTGGATTTCATCACCGGCGAGCGTTTCCGCAAGGTGATCGACGGCTTCGGCCGCCCCGCCATCGAGACGTGGCTGCCGCTGGATATCCATATCGGCTCTTCCGGCATTGCGCGCTCGGTCTACCGCGAGGATATCCTGCTCGACGCCGATACCGATTTTTCGGCGCTGCGCCGCCGCGAGGGCGAACGCAACACGGCGGCCGTCAAGCAGCCGGGCAGCTTCGCCGCCATCACCGCGATCGATCTGGCCAGCTGGCGGCTGTCGCGTTTCCTGCTTTCGGCGGAGGCAGCGCGCCAGCCGGAACGTGGCGCGGCCTATGACGTCCTGCATTTCGCCAAGCCCGGTATGCCGGCGCTTGTCGCGGCGGCCTAAAAACTGTTGCAGCCGTGCACTTGCGCTTCGCCGCGAAACACCCCACCTTGGCGAAGTGTTCAACGAACTGAAAGGAGGTGATCCGATGTCGAGTGATTTCGTTTTCCAGAGCGTGATCCCGGCGGATCGCCTTCACGGAGAGCAGCCTCTCCGCTGAAGCGCGTGACGCGCGGCGCACGGTCCGAAGGGATCGTGGCCACGAGCCGCGCCTGGACGAAAGCCACGGAAGGCCGCCCATCGAAAGATGTGGCGGCCTTTTCCGTTTCGGGCGAAGTGGCTTGGCCGGCCGGCTATTTCGTCAGCGCCAGCCTCTGCATGTTGGAGGCGATCGTCGTGAAGGCCTTTTCCAGCTCCGTCCCCGTCGATGCCTGATAGAAATGCCTCAGCCCGCCGGTATCGGGACTGGCGCAGCTTTGCAGCGTCCCCTTCGCGTTCACCTCTGTCAGGTCGAAGCCGATCGTGAAGATCTCGATGCCTTGCGCCTTCATCTTCGTGCACAGCGTCGTCGCGGCATTCCGCGTCGCAGGTTTGCCGTAGTCGTTGTAGACGGCGTCGGGAGAGTCAACGTCGAAATAGGAGAGGTTGAACTCGCCGTCGGTCATCAGGATCGCATATTTGGAAACCTTGGTGGTGTCGAAAGGCTCCGGCTGCTGCGACTGAGCCAAGGCGCCGGCCCATTTCGGCGACAGCATGTACCAGCCCCATTGGATGCCGATATGGCCCGCCGTGCCGCCGGATGCGGCAAAGGAAGCAATCCTTGACTTCAGTGCCGCCGCGTCCGCCGTCAGCGGCATCATCGCTGCTTCCGGACAATCCCTGGTGCCATAGCCGCGATTGCCTTGCGAGACGAACTCGGCCAGCAGATAATCACGATTGACCATGGACGCCTGCGGCCCGTCGTCGGTATATTGGTAGGCACCCTTGCGTTCGGTGGCGCAACCGTTCGGGTTGTACGAGCTCCCGGG
The DNA here is from genome assembly GCF_008727715.1 of Mesorhizobium terrae. Taxonomy (GTDB): domain Bacteria; phylum Pseudomonadota; class Alphaproteobacteria; order Rhizobiales; family Rhizobiaceae; genus Mesorhizobium; species Mesorhizobium terrae. The sequence continues at coordinate 2,086,921 of NZ_CP044218.1, read as the reverse complement.
AGGCCGGGGCTCGTTGCTGCCGGGCGCTTGTCCACGATCGTTCGCCGTCGGTTCCACGAAAACGGAACTTGCCGCCAGCGTGCTGCCGACATTGACCGAATTCGCATAAGGCACGACCGCCACCCGCACACGCGGGCGATTGGGATTCTGATCCTTGAAGATGATGTCGACGGCCTTCGCGGCCGCGGTCCTCAGCGCGCCGATCTTGTCGTTTTCTTTCATCGAGCCGGTCACGTCGAGGATCATCGCCACCTCGATCTGCCTGAACGAATAGGCCGCCGCACTTGTCTGTGAAACCCGGCGCGTCTTCTCGAGACCGAACACCGGGAAGAACAGCGGCACGTCGACATGCGCGGCGACCTCGACCGTATAGGCCGAGCGGTTCAGCGTCACCCTGTCGAGCACGATCTTGCCAGATGGCAGAGCACCGCCGCCGCCGCTGTTGGCATCAAGGAACGCCTTCACCGATGCGCTCGCTTGCTGCTCGGTGACGTTTCCAAGGGTGAGATCGCGTGTCGTCGAAGTAACCGCCGCATCGACGGCGGCGCCGAGCGCGGATTTGGCATTCATCAATTGCGCGGTGCCGACGCCGAAGCCCACCGCCAGCACCAAGACCGCGATGACGACCCCGGCCACAACCATGAAATTGCCGCTTCGGTTGTCACCGAAACGGCGGACCAATTGTCTGAACTCGATGAAACGCAACATTGCCCTTCCCGTCCCGCCGGCGGATCGCCCGATCCGTCCGCGCAGGATTCCCGCTTGATCGTCGGCATTTGCCAGAGGACCGGTGGCGGCTTGGTAAATTTCGGACTTTTCGCGACGCCAAAAATGGAAGAGGGGTGAATGCCGGGTAAAGTTTTTCGCGCAACCCGTAACTATCGACCGGTCGCCTGGCGCATTCGCGCCGACAACACCCTGTCCGGGCGCCATCGCGGATCGGGGAACCGGGACGCGAGAGGCCGTTCAGAAATCGCTGGTCAGGCCTTTCACTTCCCAATCGCCGTAGCGGTTGGGATCGTTGCCGCCACGGCCGCCGAATTCCTTGGGCAAGGCCGCCTCGGCCTGCCGGTAGGCCGAGCGCCGCGCTTCCGCCTCGGCCAGCGCCCGCCGCGCTGCCGGCGTCAGCGCCTTGTCCTGGTCGGTTTGCCCCGAAGTCTCGTTCGGCTTGCGGTTTTCGTCCGGCATGCGATCTTTCCGATGGATTGAAACGGGTTGGCCTTCTTCCCATCATATAGTGGAACCAGGGCAAGGGATCGACCCTTCCAGGCGATGGAGAAACATTTGAACACGATGCGCACAGCCATGCTTCTCGCCGCGATGACGGCGCTGTTCATGGGTGTCGGCTATCTGATCGGCGGTTCCGGCGGCATGATGATCGCGCTGATCATCGCCGCGGGCACCAATCTGTTCAGCTATTGGAATGCCGACAAGATGGTGCTGTCGATGAACCACGCCGTCGAGGTCGACGAGCGCAGCGCTCCGGAATTCTACGCCATCGTGAAGAGCCTCGCCGCCAATGCCGGCCTGCCGATGCCGCGCGTCTATCTGATCGACACAGATCAACCCAACGCGTTTGCCACCGGCCGCAATCCGCAGAATGCCGCCGTCGCCGCCTCGACGGGGCTGTTGCAGCGCCTGTCGCATGAAGAGGTCGCCGCCGTCATGGCGCACGAGCTTGCCCATGTGCAGCACCGCGACACGCTGACCATGACCATCGTTGCAACCTTTGCCGGCGCCATTTCCATGCTCGGCAACTTCGCCTTCTTCTTCGGCGGCAGCCGGGAGAACAACAACCCGCTTGGTTTCGTCGGCGTGCTGGTGGCGATGATCGTCGCGCCCTTCGCCGCCATGATCGTGCAGATGGCGGTCAGCCGCACCCGCGAATACGAGGCCGACCGGCGCGGCGCCGAAATCTGCGGCCACCCGCTGTGGCTCGCTTCTGCCCTTGACAAGATCGCTCGCGGAGCCGAACGCATCCGCAACGACGATGCCGAACGCAATCCGGCGACCGCGCATCTGTTCATCATCAACCCGCTTTCCGGCGAGCGCATGGATAATCTTTTCTCCACCCACCCGAATACGGAAAACCGCATTGCCGCGCTGCAGGCGATGGCGGCTCAGATGGGCCCGGCCGGAAACGCGCAGACGAACGGCCGCGACTACGGCCGCGAAGCAACACAGCAGGCAGCACCGCCGTCTCCCCGGCATCCGCAGGCCGATACGACTGGCCCATGGGGCAGCGCTGACGGCGCCGGCCCGCGTGCTGACGAGCCCGAGCAGCCGCAACCCAATCCGTGGGGTCGCAACCCGACCGGGCCGAAGGGCCCGTGGTCGTGAGGCAGGACGGCAGGGCTGCCCGCAAGCCGACGTCGCACCGCCAGGACGACACGCCCGAAGCACCCGGCCTTACCGCGCGCAAGGCGGCGGCGCGGCTGCTGGCTGCCGTGATCGACGCGCATACGCCGCTCGACGGGCTGACCGACAACGAACATGGCCACCCGCAATACCGCGCGCTCGACGGGCGCGACCGCGCGCTGGTGCGCGCCATTCTGGTGACGGCGCTGCGCCATCGCATGACCATTGCGGGCCTGCTCGCGCGCCGGCTGGAAAAACCCTTGCCCGCCAACGCCACCACGCTGTCGCACATCCTGCATGTGGCAGCCGCACAGGTGCTGTTCCTCGATGTGCCCGACAGCGCCGCCGTCGATCTCGCCGTCACCCACGCCAAGGCCGATCCGCGCACCGCGCGTTTTTCCGGCCTCGTCAACGGCGTGCTGAGAACACTGGTACGCGCCAAGAATGCCGAGCTTCCAAAGGTGCTTGCCGCCACCGACGACGCCCCGGCCTGGTTCGCGGAACGCTTGCGCGCCGCCTATGGCTCCGAAGCCGCGCGGACGATCCTCGCCGCGCACCGGCTCGAGGCGCCGGTCGATTTCACGGTGAAAGCCGATCCGACGCTCTGGGCTGAACGGCTCGGCGGCATCGTCCTGCCGACCGGAACGGTGCGCGTGGAAAAGCTGCCCGCGCCGGTGCCCGAACTGCCCGGCTTCGCTGAAGGCGCCTGGTGGGTGCAGGACGCCGCCGCTGCCCTGCCGGCCAGGCTTTTCGGCGATATTGCCGGCAAACGCGTTGCCGACCTATGTGCTGCCCCCGGCGGCAAGACCGCGCAGCTCGTGTTGGCGGGCGCCAGGGTGACGGCAGTCGACGCGTCGAAAAACAGGCTGGTCCGGCTCGGCCAGAATCTCGACCGGCTCGGCATGAAGGCCGAGATCGTCCAATCCGACTTGCTCGCCTTCGCGCCGGCAGAGCTTTTCGATGCCGTTCTGCTCGACGCGCCCTGCTCGTCGACCGGCACCGTGCGCCGTCATCCCGACGTGCCCTGGACCAAGACGCCGGCCGATATCCAGAAGCTGGCCGACCTGCAGCGCCGGCTGCTCGAACGCGCGGTGACGCTGGTGCGTCCCGGCGGCCGCATTGTCTTTTCCAACTGTTCGCTCGACCCCATCGAGGGCGAGGATCTTCATCGCGCCTTCCTGGCGGAAGTGGCGGATGTCGACGACGACCCGATTCGGGCCGACGAGGCCGACGACGCCGAGGGCATCGCCGCCTTCGTCACGCCGCAAGGCACGCTGCGCACCACGCCGGCGGGCTTCGACCTTGGCAATCCAGCTCTTTCCGGTCTCGACGGCTTTTTTGCCGCACGGCTGCGCCGGAAGCCCTGAAAGCCCGCATCCGCACCGTTCCCGGTGCGGAAAAACGGCCCGATACCTCCAAAAAAGGTATGGCCCAGCCCTGATCTGTGGGCTTCCGGTGGAATTCGCTTTCAAGGATATTGCTGAATCCTATAATTCAGCCGGGCGGACGGGACAAATCGAGGAGGTTTTTTGGCACTCGCTGCCGACGACACGACGCGTCTGTGGACGCTCGTCGCGAAGGAGGTTTGGCGCAAGGCGCGCCGACGCCTGCGCGCCGGGCCTGTCTATCGCTGGCGTTATTCGGGACGTACGCCCGAACGCGTGCTGATCGCGCCGCCTGACTTGAGGCTGGCCGACCCGCAGATCGCGCTCGAGATCTATTATGGACGTTTCCCGCTCTCCGGCCATCTGGTCGAGACCGGCGGCCAGTCGCCGTTCCAGCTCGACGTCGCCCACAATGGCTGGCAGCGATCGCTGCACGGCTTCCGCTGGCTGCGCCATATGCGCGCCGCCGGCACGGAGCTTGCCGCCGCCAATGCCCGCGCGCTTGCTTCCGACTGGATCGCCGCGCATGGCAACCGCATTGCCGGCATCGCCTGGGAGCCGGGCACCACGGCCAAGCGCATCATCGCCTGGCAGCAGCATTCTTCCGTAGTGCTGCAGGGCGCCGAGTTCCCCTTCTACCGCGCTTTCTTGAAATCGCTCGCCGTCCAGATCCGCTACCTGCGTTCGGTGACACGCGAGATGCCGGACGGCAAGGACAGGCTGCGCGCCCGCGTCGCGCTCGCCTTCGCGGCGCTGTCGCTGCCGGCGCCGGCCTCGGCGCTGCGCGCGGCGACACGCAATCTCGGCGAGGAACTCGACCGGCAGATCCTGCCCGACGGCGGCCATATCTCGCGCAATCCGTTGGCCGTGCTGGAGCTGCTTGCCGACCTTCTGCCGCTGCGCCAGACTTATGCCAACCAGGCCGAGACACCGCCCGCGGCCTTGATCGGCGCCATCGACCGCATGCTGCCGGCGCTGCGTTTCTTCCGCCACCATGACGGCAGCCTCGCCCGTTTCAACGGCATGGGCGCCACCATCCAGGACCGCATCGCCGCCATCCTGCGCCATGACGACACCGCCGGCCAGCCGCTGCTGCATGCACCCTATTCCGGCTATGAGCGGCTGGCCATGGGCGACGTCACCGTCATCGCCGACACCGGCGCCCCGCCACCGCTCGACGTTTCCAATTCCGCCCATGCCGGCTGCCTGTCCTTCGAACTGTCGTCCGGCCGCCAGCACTACATCGTCAATGCCGGCGTCGACACCTATGGCGCCGCCGAATTCCGGCCGCTGGCGCGCGCCACCGCCGCCCATTCCACGGCAACCCTCAACGACACATCGTCGGCGCGCTTTGCCCTGTCGCTGCGTGTCGGCGGCCTGCCGGGTTCGCCTTTGCTCGGCGGTCCACGCAACGTTTCCAGCCAGCGCCTCGACGACGGTGGCCGGCAAGGCTTCGTCGCCCGCCACGATGGCTACGCGCAGCGTTTCGGCATTGTACACGAGCGCGAGCTGATCCTGTCGGCGAATGGCAATGTGCTGACCGGCCGTGACCGCTTCCTGCGCTCCAGCGGCGGGGCGATCCGCAATGACGGCCGCGACGACGTCGCCATCCGCTTCCACATCCACCCCGACACTAGCCTGTTCCGCGATGAACACGACCGGCTGGTGCTGGCCGCCGAGGGCGGCGACATCTGGGTGTTCACCTCACCGGAAATCCAGCCCGAGGTCGAGGAATCGATCTTCTTCGCCGGTATCGCCGGTCCGCGCCGCAGCCGCCAGATCGTCCTGCATTTCAACGCGTCGGCCTTGGCCGAAGCGCATTGGCAGTTCGTCCGCACCGGCCCGGCCGGTTTCGCCGCCCGAAGCTGACGGCTCCGCCGGCAGCCTTTCACAGACCCCGCGCGAAGCCGGCGAGTTTCAGCGCATGGGTCCTGATATCGACCGGCCAGCCCGCTGTTTTCGCCTCGAAACCTTCGCCGTCTCCGGCAAACAACGCCCGCATGGCTTCCTCGAAACCCGGCAGGTTTCCGGCCATTGCTGAGAGGAACCGGTAGGCAACCTCCTGGCGGGAGCGTCGGACGCTCTCGCCGCCATCGGCGCGGCGCGCGGCGTCGACCAGCCGGCGCAGCACCTGCGAGGCGCCGCCCGGCTGCGCTGCCAACCATTCCCATTGCCGCGGCAGCAGCGTCACCTCGCGCGCCACCACGCCGAGTTTCGGCCGACCCCGGCCACGCGTGCCGGCCTCGCTCGCTTGCGTCGTGGATGGCGGCTCGGTTCCGGTCGGTGGGGTTGGCGGAAACCGTTCGGCCAACCGGGACATAATTTCGGCATCCGAACCGCGCAGATCGAGATCGACGACGGACCCGGTCGAATCGTCGAACACGAGCACCGGCACATCCGCTGGCGCATTGCCAAACGCCCTGATCGCCAGGGCCACCTCGACAAGCGGTCCACTGGCGACGATGCGGTCGCCCTGGAAGGCGGTGCTGGCTCCGGTCAAGGACAGGGACATGAAGAGGCTCCTTTGCAGTCGCCTTCTTGCCCTGTCGCGGACGCCCTGTCAATTATTACCCGGGTATAATTGACAAAACCGTTTATGGCTCCTACATGCCGGCCGGGAAAGGTTCGGATCATGACGAGCATCGACAGGAAAGCCGCCATCGCGGCCTACAAGAAACGCGCGGCCCCGGCGGGCATCTATGCATTGACCTGCGCGAAGGCGGGCAGGCGCTGGGTCGGCCATGCGCCGGACCTCGACGCCATGCCGAACCGGCTGTGGTTCACGCTGCGGCTGGGCAGTCACCGCTCGGCAGACCTTCAGGCTACCTACAACCAGTTCGGCCAGGACGTTATCGCCATCGAAATCGTCGAACGCTTCGAGGACGACGCCCGACCGGAAGGTGCTGCGCTGAAGGAGCGCCTCGCCTTCTGGCGCGACAGGATCGGCGCGCAGCCGGCCTGAGTTTTCCGCCACGAACATTTTGCGGCGCCGACTGCGTTTGATTTTGGCCCCCCTTGTGCTACGGCCCGGACGATCCTCATCAGCCCGCAGAAAGGCCGCCCGCCATGGCCGTCGCCGCCAAGAACATTCCCGCGCCGGACCTCGTCCCCGTCCGCCGCGCGCTGCTCTCCGTTTCCGACAAGACCGGCCTCATTGATTTCGCGGCGGCCCTTGCCAAGGCGGGTGTCGAACTGATCTCCACCGGCGGCACCGCCAAGTCGATCGCCGCAGCCGGCATTGCCGTGCGCGATGTCTCCGAACTCACCGGCTTTCCCGAGATCATGGACGGCCGCGTCAAGACCCTGCACCCCTCGGTGCACGGCGCCTTGCTCGGCGTGCGCGACGATCCCGAACATGCGGCCGCCATGCGCGAGCACGGCATCGAACCTATCGACCTCGTCGTGGTTAATCTCTACCCGTTCGAGGAAGTGCGCGCTTCCGGCGCCGCTTATACGGCGGTGGTCGAGAACATCGATATCGGCGGCCCGGCCATGGTACGCGCCTCGGCCAAGAACCACGCTTATGTCGCCATCGTCACCGAACCGGAAGACTATGCCGCCGTGCTGGAAACGCTCGCCGCCAATGGCGGCGCGCTGCCGCTCGATTTCCGCAAGCGGCTGGCGGCCAAGGCCTTCGCCCGCACCGCCGCCTATGATGCGGCGATTTCCGGTTGGTTCGCCGAGGAGCTGAAGATCGAGCAGCCGAGCTGGCGCGCCTTCGGCGGCCGGCTGCACTCGGTCATGCGTTATGGCGAGAACCCGCACCAGTCGGCCGGTTTCTACGTCAACGGCGACAAACGCCCCGGTGTCGCCACCGCGCGCCAGCTACAGGGCAAGCAGCTCTCCTACAACAACATCAACGACACCGACGCGGCCTATGAACTGGTCGGCGAGTTCGACCCGGCGCGCACGGCGGCGGTTGCCATCATCAAGCACGCCAATCCGTGCGGCGTTGCCGAAGGCGCGTCGCTGAGGGAAGCCTATCTCAAGGCACTGGCCTGCGATCCGGTCTCGGCCTTCGGCGGCATCGTGGCACTGAACCGCCTGCTCGACGCCGAGGCGGCGGAAGAGATCGTCAAGACCTTCACCGAGGTCATCATCGCTCCAGAAGCCTCCGAGGCGGCCGCCGCCATCGTCGCCGCCAAGAAGAACCTGCGTCTGCTGGTCACCGGCGGCCTGCCAGACCCGCGCCAGGCGGGCATCATGGTGAAGTCCGTCGCCGGCGGCCTGCTGGTGCAGGGCCGCGACAATGCCGTGGTCGACGACCTCGACCTCAAGGTGGTGACAAGGCGCGCGCCGACCGAAGCCGAAATGGCCGACCTGAAATTCGCCTTCCGCATCGCCAAGCATGTGAAGTCGAATGCCATCGTCTATGCCAAGGACCGCGCCACCGTCGGCGTCGGCGCCGGCCAGATGAGCCGCGTCGATTCCTCGCGCATCGCCGCCCGCAAGGCGCTCGATGCCGCTGAAGCCGCGGGTCATGCCGAGCCGCTGACCAGGGGTTCGGTCGTTGCCTCCGACGCTTTCTTCCCCTTCGCCGACGGCCTGCTCGCCGCCGTCGAGGCTGGCGCGACGGCCGTCATCCAGCCGGGCGGCTCGATGCGCGACGAGGATGTCATCAAGGCAGCCGACGAGCACGGCATCGCCATGGTCTTCACCGGGATCAGGCACTTCAGGCATTAGTGCCTTTCCTTCTCCCCGTTGACGGGGAGAAGGTGGCCCGAAGGGCCGGATGAGGGGCGGCACTCAATCTCGCGAGTTGCCTCTCGCCTGTCGGCCTGCGCCGATATCCTCGTCCTGCAAACGGGGGAGGAAGAAGACGGCTACTCGTGTTCCGTCTTGTCCGCCGGGTAGGGCGTGCCGGCCAGGATCGCCATGCCGCCGACCAGGAACAGGATGATCATCGCCATGCCGAGGCGCGGCGAGCCGGTCGTCGCCGTTACGGTTGCGATCAGGAATGGCGCCAGGAAGCTGGTTGCCCGGCCGGCCAGCGCATAGATGCCGAAATAACGGCCGGATTCTTCGGCCGTGACGCTGCGCGCCATATAGGAGCGTGACGACGCCTGCACTGGGCCGAAGGCCAGGCCGATCAGCAGGCCGTAGGCGATATAGGCCTTCTCGGCCGGCGTGCCGAACAGCTTGTGCGGGTCGGCCTCGGCCGCCGTGAACTGCAGCCAGCCGAACAGCGTGTAGCCCGGCCCCGTCGAGATGATGCCGATGGTGGCGATGCACAAAAGCACCAGCGCGATCATCACCACCACTTTCGAGCCGAGCGCGGTGTCGAGACGTGCCGCCACCCAGCAGCCGAGGATGGCGACGACGTTCAGGATGATGCCGAAGATGCCGATCTCGGTGATCGACCAGCCGAACATCGCGGCCGCGAAGGCACCGCCGAGCGAAAGCAGCGCGTTGACGCCGTCCTGGTAGATCATGCGGGCGACGAGGAAACGGAAGATGCCGGCGCGCTTGCGCACCTCGGCGAGCGTCGACTTCAGTTCCGTCAGCCCGCGCCGCACCGCCGGCCCCACCGGCACGCCCTTCACCGCGTCCGGCGTGAAGAAGAACATCGGCAGGATGAAGATAAGATACCACAGCGCCGAAAGCGGCCCGGTGGCGCGCGCGTCCTCGCCGAGCTTCGGATCGAGGCCGAACAGCGGGTCGAGACCGGCGATGGTCTTGCCGGTTTCCGGCGACCCGGCCAGCATCGTCACCACGAAGATCAGCGCCACCATGCCGCCGAGATAGCCGAGCCCCCAGGCGACGTTGGAGATCTTGCCGATCTCGCTCTTCGGCACCAGGCGCGGCATCATGGAATCGTTGAACACCGTCGAGAACTCCGCCGCCACCGAGGCGAGCGAGAAGAACAGCACGATCAGGAACAGGTTCGAGCCCGGCGCGGCGAACCACAGCATCGACAGGCTGATGATCTTGATCGTCGCGAAGAAGGCGATCCACGGTTTGCGCGGGCCCGTCTGGTCGGCGATCGAGCCGAGGATCGGCGACAGGATGGCGATCACCAAGCCGGCCGCGGCGAGGCCGTAGCCCCACACCGCCTGGCCCATGGCGGGGTCGGCCGACAGGCGCGAGACGAAATAGGGGCCGAAGATGAAGGTGGTGACCACGGTGAAGAAGGGCTGCGCCGCCCAGTCGAAGAACATCCAGCCCCAGATGCCGCGCCCGGAGGCGCGCTGCATGGTCACGTCGCTCATCTGTCCTCCAGCCGCTCGGTCCCGTTCGCGGTGTGCCCATGTCTGCACGTTTTTGCCGGCACTGCAAAGGCCCGATGCCGGTTCGCGGCCATGACCCTGCGCGAGGTCGTCGCGTGCCGGCTGCTGCAAACGCGATCAAGCGCGGCGGCGAGTCCTGCGGCAGAACAGAGCGATAGCCGTTTCGAACTCGGGAGACCGCCATGGACACCCTCAATGCCGCACGCACGCACCCCGCTCACGCCCGCCTTGCCCACAAATGCCCCGAAGCCGTCCTCGACTATTATGCGCGGCAATCCGCCTTCAGCACGCCCGGCCGCCACGCCGCACTGTTCGACGCCTTGCCGTCCGACCCCGCCGACATAGCGCGCATCGTCCAGGGCCTGCTGATCTACGAACACGTCACCGAGCCGTTCTACGGCTGCCCGATCACCACCGAGCGCCGCGCCGAGAGCCATATCCGCCCGGTCGAGGCCATTGTCGACCGGCTGTTGGCGCTTGATGGCCAGCCCCTGTCGGTCGCCCGTCCGCCCGAGCGGCGGCTGGTCGGCATCTGTCGGCATTTCATGCTGCTCGCCGTCGCCATCTTCCGCCACCACGGCATCCCAGCACGCGGCAGGGGCGGTTTCGGCGCTTATTTCAACCCCGGGAAATATGAAGACCATTGGGTCTGCGAATACTGGAAGGCGGATGAAGGCCGCTGGGCACTGCTGGACGCCCAGTTCGACGCCATCTTCATACGCAACCTCGCCATCGGCCATGGCATCCATGACGTGCCGCGCGACCGCTTCCTGACGGCGCCCGACGCCTGGCGGTTATGCCGCGCCGGCGCGCTGGACCCGGAGCTGTTCGGCATCGAGTTCTCGCAGATGCGCGGCCTCTGGTTCATCGCCGGCAACATGACGCGCGATCTCGCCACCCTGAACGGCTGCGAAATCCTGCCATGGGACGTATGGGGCGCGCAGCCGGCCATCGATGCCCGGCTTTCGAACGATCAACTCGTCTTCTTCGACGAGGTCGCCCGGCTGACCGCCAATCCGGACGCGAATTTTGATGCGATGCGCCGCCGTTTCGCCGATGATGCCGGGCTCGCGCTGCCGCGATCCGTCTTCAACGCCTTGCGCCAGCGACAGGAGCAGGTTTTCGAGGTCTGAAAGGCGGACCGTCGCGGATGCGGACACCGGTCGAAAAGGCGATCTGGTTCATCGAAAGCCACTTCGCCGAAGATGTCACGCTCGATGCCGTGGCCAGGGTCTGCGGCCTTTCGCGGTTCCAGATGTCGCGCCTGTTCTCTCACGCCACCGGGAAAAGCGTCAGCGCCTATCTGCGCGGACGGCGGCTGAGCGAAGCCGCCCGCGCGCTGGCCGCCGGCGCTCCTGACATCCTCGCCGTCGCGCTGCAGGCCGGTTACGGTTCGCATGAAGCCTTCTCACGCGCCTTTCGCGATCAATTCGGCCTGACGCCGGCCGAAATCCGCACGCGCGGCGATCTCAATGGCATCGCCCTGGTCGAGCCCTTGCGCGAGGACCCCAAGGTCAGCGTCAGCCTGCCGCCGCCGCGCATCGAGACGCCCGGCCCGTTGCTGATAGCCGGCCTCGGTCGCCGTTTCGCGAGTGATGATTTCGCCGGCATACCGGCGCTGTGGCAGGAATTCACGCCGCATCTCGGCGCGATCCCGGGCCAGAAGGGCAAGGCCACTTACGGGCTGGTCACCGGTGTCGGCGCCGGCGACGGCTATTTTTATCTGGCCGGTGTCGAAATGCGGACCCTCGCCGATCTCGATGGCACCTTCACCGGCATCAGGCTGCCGGCGCAGCGTTGGGCCGCCTTTCGGCATGCCGGGCACGTCACCACCATCGCCGCCACCATTCACGCGGTCTTTACGCAGGCCCTGCCGGCGGCCGGACTGATACCGGGAGACATGCCCGACCTGATCGAACGTTATGGCGAAGGTTTCGACCCCGTCACCGGCGCCGGCGGCTTCGAAATCTGGGTTCCGGTCAGGTAGCCCGCGCCGCCGCCGTGCGCTGTTCAAGCGCGCGGATAACGGCGGCCATGTCTTCCTGGCCCAGTCCCATCGCTTCCGTTTCGCCATAGAGCGCGTGGCAAACATCGAGCAGCGGCGAAGCCACCTTGGCCGTGCGCGCCGCTTCAGTGATCAGCCGGTTGTTCTTGAACACGTCGGTGATCGCCGCCTGCACGGAGAAATCTCCGCTAAGGAGCTTGGCCGCCTTGATGCGGGAGACGTCGCTCGCCATCGGCCCGGCATTAAGCACGGCGACCAGCCGTTCGAGATCCAGCCCGTGCCGCTCGGCGAAATGCACGGACTCGGCAAGGCCCGTCACCATGGTGATCAGGAATATATTAACCGCGAGCTTCATCAAGAGCGCATTGGGCACCACCCCGCATGGCACCATGTCGCGACACATCGGCTGGAGCAGCGGCCGGACAGTCTCGACCACCTCCGGCGCGCCGGCCAGCATCGCCACCAGTTGCCCGGCCTCCGCCGGCTTGCGCGAGCCGGAAACCGGCGCTTCGACATAGGTACCGCCGGCGGCCTCGATGTCGGCGCCGAGCCGGCGCGAATAGTCGGCCGAGGTCGTGCCCATATGCACGATGGTGCGGCCGCCGACATGCGTTGTGAAATCCGCTGAGCCGCGCCCCAGCACGGCATCCATGGCCGCTTCCGTCGCCAGCATCAGGATAACGATGCGTGTAACCGCGAAAACCTCGGCGGCATCGGCCGCCACTTTTGCGCCCGCCGCGCGCAGCGGCTCGCAACGCTCGGCCGAGCGGTTCCAGACCGTCAGCGGCTTTCCCGCGCGCGCCAGATTGAGCGCCATCGGCTGGCCCATGACGCCGAGACCGATAAAGCCGATGTCCATAACCTCTCCCCGGTTGCGCATGGTCCGGACTCAAAGCCACATCGGCAGGATCGACAGCGCAAGCAGAACGCCCAGCGCCATGTTGACGACACGCCATTGGCGCTCGGTCCTCAGCACCCGGGCCATCAGCAAACCGGCCGCGCACCACACCGACAGTGAAAGCGCCGCCGCCAGACCAAAGGCCAGTGCCAGCAGCACGCCGAGCGCGGCTGGGCTGCTCGCCAGCGCCGCAAAGGAGGCGGCGGCGCCCAGCGTCATCGCCCAGGCTTTCGGATTGCACCACAACAGCCAGGCGCCACCCAGAAGGCTGGTCGGTTTTGCTAGGTCTTTGTCGAGGCGCGGCGCACCCGAAGTCGCCACTTTGCCAGCAAGCCACAAAAGATAGGCCGAGCCGATCGCCTTCATGGCCAGTTGCAGCGACGGCATTGCTTCCAGAACACCGGCAAGTCCGGCAGCGGCGGCCGCCGCCATGCTGGCCAGCCCGGCGGCGATGCCCACCATCAGCGGCATCGAACGGCGGAAACCGAAATGGGCGCCGGACGCCGTCGCCAGCGTCGTAGCGCCGCCCGGCGACCCGGTCGAAATCAGGGCGAAGACGGCGAGCGGCAGAATGGTCTCGGGCGACATGCGGTTTGTCCGTTGAAACGGCACCATTGCTACCGTGCCGCCTGCCATTAGAAAATCGCATGTTGATTATAATTGGCATTAGCAATCATAATGCTGCGATGACCCGTAACCTCGACATCGCCCTGCTCAGAACCTTCCTCGCCGTTGCCGACCGCGCCTCGATGACCGCCGCCGGCAATGCCCTGCATCTGACGCAGAGCGCGGTCAGCCAGCAGGTCGCCCGTCTGGAACAGGCCTTCGGCAAGCCGCTGTTTTTCCGCGACCGGCGCGGGCTGCGCCTCACCCCGGCGGGAGAGCGCCTGTTGGGCAAGGCACGGCGCCTGCTCAGCCTCAACGACGAGATATGGGCGGATATGACGACGCGCCGCGTCGAGGGCCCGGTGCGGCTCGGCGTGCCGTTCGACCTCGCCGGCGCCTTCATCGCGCCCATCCTGAAATCCTATGCGCAGGCCTTTCCGCAGGTCGAGATATCGCTGGTCTGCGCCTCTTCGCCCGATCTCGCTCGCGCGCTCGCCAATGGCGAGATCGACCTTGCCCTCGTCGAGGAGCCGGTCGGCGCTTCCACGGGCGAATGCCTTGTTGTCGAGCGGCTGGTCTGGGTCGGCGCCAAGGGCGGCCAGGCGTATCTGAAGACGCCGCTGCCGGTATCGATGGTCGCGGAAACCTGCGCCTTCCGGCCGGCCGTGCTGGCCGCGCTGCGCGACCAGGGCCGGGAATGGCGCACCGTGTTCGAGAACGGCAGCATCGATGCCACCACGGCCACCGTAACCACCGATCTGGCGGTGACCACCTGGCTCGCCTTCACCGTGCCGCAGCATCTCGACATCCTGCCGGTCGAGGCCGGCCTGCCGCCGCTGCCTTCCTTCGCCATCAATTTGCGCATGCCCGAGCGCGACGCCGCCCCGGCAACGGCAGAGCTTGCTCGCCACATCCGCGAAGGGCTCGCCCGCACCCGGCTGGCGGCGTAGGCGCAACCGCTAGCCCGGAATGAAGATTGCGTGCGGCGGTGACATTCAGCTCACCGCCGCCACAGAATCGACGTTGCTACCTACGCCCCGATCAGGTCGCTCATCAGCCCGGACGCCACCGACAGCCTGGACACCGTGATCTCGCCGCCCTCGGTCAGCGCCTGCAGCCGCTCGCGCACGCGGCTGATGCGTTCGCCGCCGGCTTCCAGCCAGGTCGCGACGGGATCGGCCGCCGTGCCATGCTGGGTCAGCGCCGTCACCGCGATGCCGCGCCTGGCCGCGCCGATCGTGTCGGTGGCCCGCGAAAGCGCCAGCTGGTCGTAATAGTCCGGCGGTGTCACCGAACGCGCCGCTTCCTCAATGCGCGGAATGCGGAACGCCTCGCTGACGGCGAAGAACGCCTTGGCGGCCGCGACGATGTCGGCATTGGCCAGCCGCGCGGTGAGCGCGATGTCGGGGATCAGTTCGGCGACATCGGCCAGCGCCAACCGATCCGCCAGACGGTCCGGCGTGCCAACCTTGAACAGCCCGTGCCGCTTCTCCTCCAGCCGCTCGCGCGAGAAATCCGACAGCAGCGAGGCAAGCTTCGGCTCCAGTGCCTTGCGCGCTTCCTGCAGTTCGGCGATGCGCTGACCAAGCGGCGCCGACCCGGTATCGTTCTTCAGATACCAGCCGGCGGTCACGTAAATAAGCCGGCTTACGACCTGGTAGAGATCGATCTGCACCTGGCCGTCGATCTTGTTGTCCAGCGCGTCGATCTCGCGATAGAGCGCCGACAATCCGAAGCCGGCGCGGATCACCGCGAAGGTGCGCACCACGTCGGCGGCGCTGCGGCCGGTTGCCTCCATCAGCCGGTTGGTGAAGGAAGGCCCGCCGCGATTGACCAGATCGTTTGCGACGACGCGGGCGATGATTTCGCGGCGCAGCCTGTGGCCATGGATTTCGGCCGCGAACTTCCTGGCCATGCGGTCCGGGAAATATCCCATCAGATCGGCGTCGAACTGCTGATCGTCCGGCACGTCGGAAGCAACGATATCGGAGAACAGCACGATCTTGGCATAGGCGAGCAGCACGCCGAGCTCGGCCCTGGTCAGCGGTTCGCCGCGCGCCTCGCGGTCGGCCAGCGCGGCCGGCGAAGGCAGCGTCTCGACCGCGCGGTCGAGCAGGCCGCGCGCCTCGAGCGCCGCCATGAAGCGGCCTTGATGGGCGATGTCAGCCAGGCCGCGCTTGCGGGCCAGCGAAAGCGCCAGCGTCTGCTCGTAATTGTTGGCCAGCACCAGCCCGCTGACCTCGTCGGTCATCTCGGCCAAGAGCTTGTTGCGCGCCGGCCGCGCCAGCGAACCCTTGCGCATGGCCGAGGCCAGCGCGATCTTGATGTTGACCTCGACGTCCGAGCAATTGACGCCGCCGGAATTGTCGATGGCGTCGGAATTGTTGCGGCCGCCGGCGAGACCAAACTCGATGCGGGCGCGCTGGGTGACGCCGAGATTGGCGCCCTCGCCGATCACCTTGGCGCGCACGTCGATCGCGTTGACGCGGATCGGATCGTTGGCGCGGTCGCCCGCGTCCTGGTTGGTCTCGCTCGACGCCTTCACATAGGTGCCGATGCCGCCGAACCACAGAAGATCGACCGGCGCCTTGAGGATGGCGGTCATGATCTCGGCCGGCGTCGCGGTCGTCTTGGCGAGCCCGATCGCGGCGGCGGCGTCCGCCGGCAGCGTGATCGATTTCTGGTTGCGCGAGACGACGATGCCGCCCGCCGACAGCTTCGACTTGTCATAATCCTGCCAACTCGAGCGCGGCAGGTCGAACATGCGCTTGCGCTCAGCGAAGGAGGCGGCCATGTCCGGTTCCGGATCGATGAAGATGTCGCGATGATCGAAGGCGGCGATCAGCTTGGTCTGCTCCGACAAAAGCATGCCGTTGCCGAACACGTCGCCCGACATGTCGCCGACGCCCACCACGGTGAAAGGCGAGGTCTGGATGTCGCGGTTGATCTCGCGGAAATGCCGCTTCACCGCTTCCCAGGCGCCCTTGGCGGTGATGCCCATCTTCTTGTGGTCATAACCGGCCGAGCCGCCGGAAGCGAAGGCATCGTCCAGCCAGAAGCCATGCTTTTCCGAAATCGCGTTGGCGGTGTCGGAGAAGGTCGCCGTGCCCTTGTCGGCGGCGACGACGAAATAAGGATCGTCCTTGTCGTGCCGGATCACGTCGACCGGCGGGATGACACTGTCGACGCCGATATTGTCGGTGATCGACAGCAGGCTGGAGACGAAGTTGATATAGGCCTGCCGGCCCGCCTCGAACCACAGGTCGCGCTGGCTGGCCGGCGGCAGGCGCTTCGGGAAGAAGCCGCCCTTGGCGCCCACCGGCACGATGACGGCGTTCTTCACCTGCTGCGCCTTGACCAGGCCGAGCACCTCGGTGCGATAGTCCTGCGCCCGGTCCGACCAGCGCAGGCCGCCGCGCGCCACCGGGCCGAAGCGCAGGTGCACGCCTTCCACCTCGGAACCGTAGACGAAGATTTCGCGCCATGGCCGCGGCTCCGGCAGACCTTCGACGGCGCGCGACTCGAGCTTGATCGCCAGCGACTGGCCGCGCTCCTTCTTAGCCGGGACGAAGTGGTTGGTCCGCAGCGAGGATTCGATCAGGTTGAGATAGCGGCGGATGATGGTGTCGTCGTCGATGTTGGGAACGTCTTCCAGCGCATCCTTGATCTTGGCCTTGAGGTGTTTCGCCGTCGTTACGCCCTCGCCGGTAGCGGCCGGCCCCAGCCGGGCGACGAACAGCGCATGCAGGCCGCGCGCGATGTCGGGATAGCGGTTGAGCGCGGCCGCGATGAAATCCTGGCTCTGCGGAATGCCCGCCTGCTGCAGGTAGCGGCCATAGGCGCGCAGCACCAGAACCTCGTGCGACCACAGGCCGGCGGTCTGGGCGAGCCCGTTATAGCCGTCATTGTCGATGTCGCCGCGCCACACCGCCAGGAACGCGTCCTCGAACAGGCCGCCGCCATCGGCAAGATCGATCGGCCGGCCATAGGCATTTTCCAGTTCCATGTCGTGGATGAAGACGCGGTCGCCATTCTCGCCCACCTCGAAGGTGCGTTCGCTGATGACGCGGAAGCCGATGTTCTCCAGAACCGGCACGCGCCTGGACAGCGCCACCGGGCTGCCGTGATGATAGATCTTCAGCGAAGCCTGTTCCGGCGCCTGGCCGGCGTCGCGGTAATAGTCGATGGCGATCGGGTTTTCGGCGTTGATCCTGGCGATGCGCGCCGCGTCCACCAGCGCCACGGCGGGCGAGAACGAATCGCGATAGCTTTCCGGGAAGCGCGCGGCGATCGCCTTCAATGCCGGATCGTTGCCGCCGGCCTCGGCGGCTTCGGCCAGCGCATCTTCCCAGGTCCGCACGATGTCGCGGATCGCCGCCTCGACCGTCTCCTGCTCGACCTTCGGCGTCTTGCCGCCGGACCGGCCGATGATGAAATGGACACGCGCCAGCCCGCCTTCAGGGAAAGCCGGATAGTAAGCCGACAAACGACCGTCGAAAACCGTCTTCAGATAGGCGCCCACCTTCTCGCGTACAACGCTGTCGTAACGATCGCGTGGCACGAAAACGAGGATGGAGACGAAGCGGTCGAATTGATCGGCGCGCACCAGCGCACGCACGCGCGGCCGCTCGATCAGGCCGAGGATCGCCTCGGCATGCTTGCGCAGGATCGGCACCGGCACCTGGAACAGCTCGTCGCGCGGATAACTCTCCAGCACATTGATCAGGGCCTTGCCGGAATGGTCGTCCGGATTGAGGCCGGATTTGGCGATCACCGTTTCCGCCTTGGAGCGCAGATAGGGGATCTTCATCACCGAGCGCGTATAGGCGGTGGAAGTGAACAGGCCCACGATGCGCAGTTCGCCCGCCAGCTTGCCGTTCTTGTCGTAGGTCTTGACCCCGACATAGTCGAGATAGATGCGCCGGTGCACCACCGACTTGGCGTTGGCCTTGGTGACGATCAGCGGCTCCGGCCCGTGCAGGAAGGCACGGATTTCCGGCGTCGTCGTCACCGCTTCGGTGCCGCGCCGCAGCACCAGCACGTCGGGATCGGCAAGGATGCCCAGCCCCGGCTTGTCGGCGCGCTCCAGCGTGCCGCTCTTCTCGCCGCCGGAATAGGTGAACTCGCGCATACCGAGGAAGGTGAAATTGTCGTCGCGCAGCCATTCGAGGAAGGCGATGCCTTCGGCCACGTGTTTCTTGTCGAGCGGCACCGGCGCATAGCGGAATTCCGAGATCGCCTGGTCGAGCCTGGCCAGCATCGGTTTCCAGTCGGTAACGGCGGCGCGCACTTGCGCCAGCATCTTCGTCAACCGCGCGCCAAGTGCCGCGGCGGTCTCTTCGCCGAGCCGACCAATATGGACATGCACGACGCTGACCTTGTCGAGCCCGGCGTCTTCCTTGACCAGGCTGCCGTCGCCGACGATCTCGGCGACGCCGGTCTTGGAATGCCTGACCGCGATGACCGGATGGGTGACCAGCGTCGGCTCGCCGGCCGTCTCGGTGATCTCGCCAAGGATCGAATCGAACAGGAACGGCATGTTGTCGTTGACGACGGTGATGACCGTCACCGGCCGGCCCTGCCGCGACACGCCGGAAGCCGCATCGACGGCAACGATGCTCTCGCCCTTCTTGTGGCGGGCAACCGCTTTTTCTGCGAGTTCGGCGGCTCGGGCGAGGTCGGCCGCCTCATAGGCGGCAACGTCTTCGGAGGGCGCTCTTGCCAGGAGAAAATCCGCGAGCCGTCCCGGCTTTTGACCTTCCTTCGTCGCACCTCCCTTCGCCATTGTCGATTTTTTCGGCTTGGACGCGGACTTCAGGCTGGCCATGATGCGATTTTCCTCCGCCATAGGCTGCATTGCTACTATCGTAGCAGATGAACGCCTTTTGGCGACAAAGGTTTGACGGCTGCCTAAGAAAAATGCCGTCTGCACAATAAATTTGCAGCTCGCATCCGGGAGAGAATGCCATGGCCGAAAAGATCACCGCGCTGGATTTGCCGCAAGCCGAACTCAGCGAAGCCACGCAGGCCTATTTCGCCAAATGCGAGGAAAAACTCGGCCTCGTGCCCAATGTGCTGAAGGCCTACGCCTTCGACGAGAAGAAGCTGCGCGCCTTCACCGACACCTATAACGATCTGATGCTGGGCGATTCCGGCCTCACCAAGCTCGAACGCGAGATGATCGCGGTCGTCGTCTCATCGATCAACCACTGCTATTATTGCCTGACCGCGCATGGCGCGGCGGTGCGGCAATTGTCGGGCGATCCGGCCTTCGGCGAGATGATGGTGATGAATTTCCGCGCCGCCGATCTGTCGGACAAGCAGCGCGCCATGCTGGAATTCGCGGTCAAGCTGACCGAGCAGCCGGCAAAGATCGTCGAGGCCGACCGCGAAACATTGCGCAAGGCCGGCTTCTCGAACCGCGACATCTGGGACATCGCCTCGACCGCCGCCTTCTTCAACATGTCGAACCGCGTCGCCGCTGCCATCGATATGCGCCCGAACGACGAATATCACGCGATGGCGCGGTAGCGCTCTTCACCCCGTGAACAGGAAAAGATGCCGGCGGGCAGATGAGGGGCGGAGCTAACTTTCGAAAGGCAGGCGCAGCCCCTCATCCGACCCTTCGGGCCACCTTCTCCCCGTGAACGGGGAGAAGGTAGAAAGAAATTCAGCTGCGCGCCGCGATCGCCGCCGCCGCCCCGGCCATGGTGCCGGCCGAGATACGGTTGGCGATCTTCATGGCGCGCTGGCTTTTCAGGAGCCTACGTGCCTGCGCGGCCGCCAGCACCCAGGCGAGATCGATGGCGATCAGCACCACCGCCATGGTTGCGGTCAGCTCCATCCAGCCGACGACGCTCACCGAGGCGAGATCGATGATAGTCGGCAGGAGCGCCAGGTAGAACATCATGATCTTGGGGTTGCCGAGCGTCACCGCCATGCCGGCCATGAAGAGTTTCGCCGGCGAATCATCCTTCGGCAGCGAACCGCCGGTGGTGTCGACCGGCGCCGTCCACATCTTCCAGGCAAGATAGGCGAGATAGGCGACACCAAGCCATTTCACCGCAACGAAGGCGAGGTGGAAGGTCTGCGCCACCATGGCCAGGCCGAAGACGGCGAAGGAAAGCCAGATCGCCTCGCCGATCCACATGGCGGCCAGGAACGGGAACACATCGCGAAAGCCCTTCGAGATCACCCTTGCCACCAATGCCGCGATCGACGGCCCCGGCGAACCGGCCGCAACCAGCAAAGCACCGGCGAAGATGAGAAGCGAGGTAAAGGTCATGACGGGCTCCAAACCGACCATTGTCGTCTGGAGAATAGGCGGATCGACACCGGACGCAAGCAAACGACGTTCCGCTGTCGATTGAAAACCGGCCTGGCGGGTCCGGCCGCCAGAATCCCGCACCGCGACGGCGTGTCGGCGTTCCGGCATGGTTTCCCGACTTCCCCCCAAAAAAGGGGGCGTTCTTTGACAATGAGCCAGATTGCGAAAGCAGGCGTGGCAACGAATAGATTTGGCTACACGACAGCTGGCGGCGTCAAACGTGCGCTTGATCTCGCCCATGCCACCCGCTAGGAACGCGCATCTTCATCAGCCTCAGGCTACCGACTTTGCCATCGTAATCACCGGTCTCGTCAGCTCTCCCTGAACTCGCATGGCAGCGCGCGAGCGTTGCCGTTTTTGATTGCGTTCGTTCCTGTGGCGGTTCGAGACCGGTTTGGCCAGCGCCCCGGCGCCAGAGCCGCAGGCACGTCGCCTGATCTCCACACGAACGCCATTCCGCGCCTCCGCTCGAGGCACCTCGCTCATCGTCGCTCGGACGGACTTCCCAACGGGAAGGACCAACCGGCATGTCGTTCACGCTCCGCGTTCGATGGACCCTTATTGCAGATCGTTTCCCCGAGCCCTGGCGCGCCTGCGCACGCTGTGGTGCCCAGCGGCCGTTCCGTTGCAGCGGCAAATTCCGGCTGAATGCCAATGGCAGGCGCCTCGACGCCTGGCTCGTCTACAAATGCTCGGCCTGCGACGACACCTGGAACCACACGTTGTTCGAGCGCCGCAACGCGCACGACATCGACGTCGATCTGCTTTCGGCACTGGAAAGCAACGATCCCAAGCTGGCGCGGCGTTGTGCATTCGATGTCATCGCCCTGCGCCGCAACACGTCGCGGGTCGAGGAGTTCGCGAACGTCGCCGTCCGCAAGGAGCGCCTTGACGGATCGGGGCATGCGCCGACGCGGCTGGAGATTGTGCTGGCCGCCCCCGATCCCGTCTCCCTGCGGCTGGATCGCCTGTTGGCGACGGAACTCGGCCTGTCGCGCAGCCGCATGGCCGCCTTGGCCGACCGGGCAAGGATCAGGACGACCGGCAAGCTCAACCGGGCGGTGCGCGACGGGTTGCTTGTCGAGATCGAGTTGGATGGAGACAGCGCGGCGGAGGCGATCCTGCGCAATGCGCTACCGGAATGATGACGTCGATCCGGCGGTGAAAATGAAAAGGGCGGGGAAATCCCCGCCCTTTCTGAAAGCATCAGGCCGCGCTGACCTTCGACTTCTCGAAGCGCTTGCGCTCGTTCGGGTCGAGATAGAGCTTGCGCAGGCGAATGGTCTTCGGCGTCACCTCGACCAGCTCGTCGTCCTGGATCCAGGCCAGCGCGCGCTCCAGCGTCATGCGGATCGGCGGCGTCAGCTTGACCGCTTCATCCTTGCCGGCGGCGCGGATGTTGGTCAGCTTCTTGCCCTTCAGCACATTGACCTCGAGGTCGTTGTCTCTGGAGTGGATGCCGATGATCATGCCCTGATAGACCTTGACGCCGGCGTCGATGACCATCGGGCCGCGGTCTTCCAGGTTCCACATCGCATAGGCCACGGCTTCGCCCTGCTCGTTGGAGATCAGAACGCCGTTGGTGCGGCCGGGCAGTTCGCCCTTGTAGGGCTGGTAGGAGTGGAACAGACGGTTCATCACCGCAGTGCCGCGCGTGTCGGTCAGAAGTTCGGACTGGTAGCCGATCAGGCCGCGCGTCGGCGCATGGAACACCAGGCGCTGGCGGTTGCCGCCCGAAGGACGCAGTTCGACCATTTCGGCCTTACGCTCCGACATCTTCTGCACAACGACGCCGGCATGCTCCTCATCGACGTCGATGACGACCTCTTCGACCGGCTCCAGCAACTCGCCGTTCTCGTCCTTCTGCATAACGACGCGCGGACGCGACACGGCAAGCTCGAAACCTTCGCGGCGCATCGTCTCGATCAGCACGGCAAGCTGCAATTCGCCGCGGCCCGACACGTAGAACGAATCCTTGTCGGCCGATTCCTCGATCTTGAGCGCGACGTTGCCTTCCGCTTCCTTCATCAGGCGGTCGCGGATGACGCGGCTGGTGACCTTGTCGCCCTCGGTGCCGGCCAGCGGCGAATCGTTGACGATGAAGGACATGGTGACGGTCGGCGGATCGATCGGCTGGGCGTGCAGCGGCTCGGTCACGGCCGGGTCGCAGAAAGTGTCGGCGACGGTGCCCTTCGACAGGCCGGCGATGGCGACGATGTCGCCTGCCTGCGCTTCTTCGATCGGCTGGCGCTCGAGGCCCCGGAAGGCCAGGATCTTGGAGACGCGGCCGTTTTCCAGAAGCGAGCCGTCATGGTGCAGCACCTTGACTGCCTGATTCGGCTTCAGCGTGCCGGAGTGGATGCGGCCGGTGATGATGCGGCCGAGGAACGGGTTGGCCTCGAGGATGGTGCCGATCATGCGGAACGGGCCGGGGTGAACCGTCGGCGCCGGCACATGCTTGAGCACGAGGTCGAACAGCGGCGCCAGGCCCTGGTCCTTCGGGCCTTCCGGGTTCTCGGAGACCCAGCCATCGCGGCCCGAACCGTAGAGGATCGGGAAATCGAGCTGTTCGTCGGTGGCGTCGAGCGCCGCGAACAGGTCGAACACCTCGTTGATGACTTCCTGGTGGCGGCCATCCGGGCGGTCGATCTTGTTGATGACGACGATCGGCTTCAACCCGACCTTGAGCGCCTTGCCGACGACGAACTTGGTCTGCGGCATCGGGCCTTCGGCGGCGTCGACCAGAACGATGGCCGAATCCACCATCGACAGGATGCGCTCGACCTCACCGCCGAAGTCGGCGTGGCCGGGAGTGTCGACGATGTTGATGCGGGTGTCCTTCCAGTCGACCGAAGTCGCCTTGGCCAGGATGGTGATGCCGCGTTCCTTTTCGAGATCGTTCGAATCCATCGCGCGTTCGGCGACGCGCTGGTTCTCGCGGAACGAGCCGGATTGCTTGAGAAGCTGGTCGACCAGCGTGGTCTTGCCATGGTCGACGTGCGCGATGATCGCGATATTGCGGATGTTCATGCTGGGTCTCGGAGGTTGCACAGGCAGCATGCCCGGATAATCAAATCGAGACGCCGCCTTTTTCGGTTGCGCGGCTCATACAGGTTTTTTCGCATTTGCGAAAGGGGCGGCGTGCGGGCAATTCGTTGGTCACCTTTTGTTAAGTGGCGCGGGCGTAGAATTTCATTAACCAAAGGCGGAACCTTTTCCGCAGTCGAGCATTCGGGCGTCCATGATACGTGCACTCAACCGCTTCGGCATGATCTTCGCATCGGCAACGACGGTAGCGCTTCTGGCGCTGGGCGTCGCTTGGTCGGCCGCCACGCCGGCCGACAAGCCGATCGCGGCGGTTGTCACCCAGGCTGAGCG
Organism: Mesorhizobium terrae; assembly: GCF_008727715.1. Lineage (GTDB taxonomy): Bacteria > Pseudomonadota > Alphaproteobacteria > Rhizobiales > Rhizobiaceae > Mesorhizobium > Mesorhizobium terrae. Next base: position 2,062,737 of record NZ_CP044218.1, on the reverse strand, counting down.
GATGTTCCCCGATGCGCCGGATGGCGTCGACCCGGTCGTCACCGGGCCGGTCAGCGCGGCTTTCAAGCAGCGCCAGGCCGATGTGGGTTGCGACAAGGCAGCCTGGCCGAACGTGCCCGCCGCCTGTTTCGAACATTAAACCCCGCGACTACACCGCGCGCACTGGATCGAGCGTCGTCTTGTAGAGCTCGTTGTCGTCGCGATCCATCAGCCTGACGGTGAGCTGCTCCGTGCCGCCGTCGATATCGACCAGTCCGAAGAATTGCAGGCCGGCCGAGGGCGGCAGGTTCTGGCCCTGCTCGACACTTGGCGCCTTCACGAACTTCACTTCGGGGCCGAAGGTCATGTCGAGATCGTTGGGACCGAATGTGCCGGAATGGATCGGCCCCGAGACGAATTCCCAGAACGGATTGAAATCCTGGAATTGCGCCTTGTCGGGGTTGTAGAGATGGGCGGCCGTGTAGTGCACGTCGGCCGTCAACCAGACCGTGTTGGTGATGCCAGCATTCTTGATGAAGCGCAAAAGGTCGGCAAATTCCAGCTCGCGGCCCTTGGCCGAACCGTTGTCGCCATTGGCGACCGCCTCCGAGCCCTTCTTGTTGGCCGCGTCGTCCCACACCACCAGACCGATCGGCATGTCGGCGGCGATCACTTTCCAGGTCGCCTTCGAATTGGCCAGCTCGCGCTTCAGCCACCTTGTCTGCTGCTCGCCCAGCATGCGCGCCAGCGGGGTGAGTTCCGTCTCCATATTGGGACCGTTGGCGCCACGATAGGAGCGCATGTCGAGGAAAAACACGTCGAGCAGCGGGCCATAGGCGATCTTGCGGTAGACGCGGCCGGGCTCGGCTGGGGTGAAGCGGATCGGCGTCATCTCGTGGAAGGCGCGCCCGGCGCGGGCGGAAAGCACGGAGACGGACTTTTCCTTGTAGCGGTCATCGGCGGTCAGGTTCTTGGAGCTCGACCAGTTGTTGACCACCTCATGGTCATCCCATTGGAAAAAGGTGGGCAGCGCGGCGTTCATCGCCAACAGGTTCTTGTCGAGCAGGTTGTACTTCCACTGCGCGCGGTATTCTTCCAGTGTTTCGGCCACCTTGCGCTTTTCGTCAACGAGAACGACGTTCTTCCACTTGGTACCGTCCTTGAGGCCGACCTCGTCCTTCATAACGCCGTCGGCATAGATGGTGTCGCCCGAATGCAGGAAGAAGTCGGGCATGTGCTTGGCAATCGTGGCATAGGTCTTCATGCCGACCTCATCGATGCCCCAGCCCTGGCCGGCGGTATCGCCGGACCAGGCGAAGCGCACCGAGCGGCGCGACATCGGCGCGGTGCGGAAGCGGCCGACCACCGGCTCGGAGACGGCGTTGACGTCGTTCAGATCGGCAATCGTCATGCGGTAGAAGATGTCCTGATCGGAGGCGAGATCGGTGAGCAGGCGCTTCACCGCATAATCGCTGTCGGGCAGTGCGGTGAGCGGCGCCAGCCTTTCCGCGTTGGCGAAGCTCTCCGTCGTCGCCACTTCGAACATCACGCGTGAGGGCCGGTCGGCGCGGGTCCAGACCATGCCCGAGGCGGAATCGACATCGCCGGACTGGACGCCATGCGTGACGACGGGCCGCGTATTCGCCCGCGAATAATAGGGCATCGCCAAACCGGAGAAGCCGACCAGACCCGCTGCCCCCGTCGAGGCGAGGAAGACACGACGGCTGATTTGGACGGGCGAGTTCATGGCTGTCTCCTTGGCTGTGAACGCAAGCCAAGGTCGGCGGCCAATGTTTCAGCAGCATTTCGGAGACGTGAAACTTTCTTGACGGCCCACAGCCAGCGGGCCGCCTCGATCAGGCCGGTTGTTCTTCCGGCTGGGATATCGGGCGATTGGTGTTGATCAGCAGCGACAGGCAGGCGGCGATGATGCCGGTCATGCCGGCGATGACGAAGGCGAGCTCGTAGCTGCCCTGAAATTCGCGCATCGCTCCGCCGAAGAAAGCGGCCGTCGCGGCACCGACCTGATGGCCGGCGACGATCCAGCCGAACACCAGCGGCCCCTTGCCATCGCCAAAGGCCTCGTTCGAGAGACGCAGCGTCGGCGGCACGGTGGCGATCCAGTCCAGCCCATAGAAGATGGCGAAGATGATCAGGGCCGTTGCCGAGAAGCCCGAATAGGGCAGGTAGATCAGCGACAGGCCGCGAATGGCGTAATAGACGCCGAGCAGCTTGCGCGGGTCGAAACGGTCGGTCAGCCAACCCGACAATGTCGTGCCGATCAGGTCGAAGATGCCCATCATCGACAAAAGGCCGGCGGCCTGGATCTCGTTGATGCCCATGTCGGCGCAAAATGCGATCAGATGCGTGCCGACCAGGCCGTTGGTGGTGAAGCCGCAGATGAAGAAGGTGGCGAACAGATACCAGAACACACGCGTTCTGGCTGCCTCACGCAGCGTTCCCAGTGTATGGGAGATGAAGTTGCCGGCAGCGGCGGGTGGCGTCGGCGGCACATCGTCGGGCTCGGCGCCGAAGCGCACCTGGCCGATCGTCGACGGCCGTTCCGGCACCAGCAGCCAGACCAGCGGCACGAGTGCCGCGGTGGCAATGGCAATGACAAGCGCCACCGGCTTCCAGCCGCCGGATTGCGCAAGCCAAGCCAGGAAAGGCAGGAACACCAAAAGGCCGGTGGCGCTGGAGGCCGACATCAGGCCCATGACCAGGCCGCGATTGGTCTTGAACCAGCGGTTGACGATGGTGGCACCAAGCACCGTGGCAACGGCACCGGACCCGACACCGGAAAAGACGCCCCAGGTGGCGATGAGTTGCCACGACTGCGTCATGAACAGGGAAAGTCCGGTCGAGGCGGACATCACCACCAGCGAGGCGATCACCGTCTTGCGCAGGCCGATGCGCTCCATCAAGGCGGCGGCGAAGGGACCGGTAAGCCCGTAGAGGAAGATGCCGATGGCGGCGGCCAGCGACACCACGTCGCGGCGCCAGCCGAAGTCCTTTTCGAGCGGCAGCATCATCACCGAAGGCGCGGAACGCAGGCCTGCCGCGATCAGCAAGGACAGGAAGATGACGGCAACGACAACGAAGGCGTAGCGCTGGCCAAACGGGCGGGACTGAGCTATCATGTTACTGACCGGTACGTTGCAATTGGTTTCTGTGTACGTACCGGTCGGTAACATGTCAATCGGAATGCATCATGCCTGCTGACAAAAATTTTGATCCAAGCGTTTCACAGGAGACCGTTGCGCTGCCGCCGGCGGCCGAGAAGATCCTCGACGTGGCGCGCGACCTGTTCTATCGCGAGGGTATCCGGGCGATCGGCGTCGACGAGATCGTGAAGAAGGCGGGCGTCACCAAGCCGAGCCTCTACCGCTCCTTTTCATCCAAGGATGAATTGGCTGCATCTTATCTCAGGAAGTACGATCTTGAATTCTGGAAACGGTTCGACGAGGCCGTCGCCGCCCATCCCGGCGACCCGCGCGCACAGATCATCGCCTTTCTGACACGTGTCGGCAAACGGTCGCAGAAGCTTGGTTATCGCGGTTGCGGCATGACCAACGCCGCCGTCGAATATCCGGAGCCCGGCCACCCGGCGCGCGTGGTCAGCGAGGAAAACAAGCGCGAACTGCGCCGCCGCTTGCGCGAAATGGCCCAAGGCATGGGCGCGGCCGACCCCGATATGCTGGGCGACGGCCTGCTGCTCCTGATCGAGGGCGCCTATATCTCCAGCCAGATCTTCGGTCCCGGCGGGCCTTCGCAGTCGGTGGCCAAACACGCAGACTGGCTGATCGGCGCCAGCCTGAAGGGCTAGCACCTTGTTCTCTCCGCGGGAGATGGCAGCGGAATTACACCAGGCCGCGCTTGGCCATCATCGCATCTGCCGTCGGCATCTTGCCGCGAAAAGCGGTGTAGAGCTCTTCCGGATCTTTTGAGCCGCCAGCCGCATAGATGTTCTCGCGCAGTTTCTTCGCCAGCGCCGGGTTGAACGGATCGCCGGTTTCCTCGAAAGCTGAAAAGGCGTCAGCGTCCAGCACCTCGGACCACATGTAGGAATAGTAGCCGGCGGAATAACCATCGCCGGCGAAGACATGGCTGAAATGCGGGGTGCGATGGCGCATGGCGATCGTCTCCGGCATGGTGAGCTTCTCCAGCGTTTCCGCCTCGAAACGCAGCGGCTCGGCCGGCGCCTCGGAGCGCGCGTGATAGGCCATGTCGATCAGCGCCGAGGCGGTGAATTCCACCGTGGCGAAGCCCGCGCCGAAAGTGCGCGCCGCGAGCATCTTGTCCAGGAGTTCCTTGGGCATCGGCTTGCCGGTTTTCACGTGCAGTGCGTGTTTTTCCAGAACGGCCGGAACCGTCAGCCAATGCTCGTAGAGCTGCGACGGCAGTTCGACGAAATCGCGGCTGACCGAGGTGCCCGCCACCGACGGCCAGGTGACATTGGTCAGCATGCCGTGCAGCGCGTGGCCGAATTCATGGAAAAGCGTCTTCGCCTCGTCCACTGAAAGCAGCGCCGCCTCGCCGGCCGGCGGCTTGGCGAAATTCATGATGTTATAGATGATCGGCGTGGAACCCTTGCCCAGGCTGTAGCCCGACTGCAGCGCGCTCATCCAGGCGCCGGAACGCTTGGAAGGCCGCGCGAAATAATCCGCCAGGAACAGCGCCCGCTCGGATCCATCGGCATTCTTCACCACGAAGACGCGCGCGTCGGGATGCCAGCCGGCGATGCCCTTCTTCTCTTCAAAAGTGATACCGAACAGTCTGGTCGCCACGTCGAAACAAGCGGCAATGATGCGCTCGAGCTGCAGATAGGGTTTCAGCTCGGCCTCGTCGAAGGCAAATTTTTCGGCACGCAGCTTCTCCTGATAGAAGCGCCAGTCCCATGCTGCGAGCTGTTCGTTGCTGCCGGCGGCCGTCGCCAGCCGCTGCAGCTCCTTCTGGTCGGCCGCTGCCTTCTCCAGTGCCTTCTCCCAGACCGGGTCGAGCAGATCGTGCACGGCCTTCGGCGTCTTGGCCATGGTTTCGTCGAGCTTCAGCGCCGCATAGGACGCATAGCCGAGCAGCCTGGCTTTTTCGGTACGCAGCCTCAGCGTGTCGCGCACGACGGCGGTGTTGTCGCTGGCGCCGCCATTCTGGCCGCGCTGGGTGAACGCGCGCCAGGCCGCCTCGCGCAGGTCGCGACGCTCGGAGAAGGTGGTGAAGGGTTCGTAGATCGACCGCGACAGCGTCACCGCATAGCGGCCCTTCTGGCCGCGCGTCTCGGCGGCTTCCGCCATCGCGCTTTTCAGGAATTCCGGAACGCCGGTCAGATCGGCTTCGTCAAGGAACAGCGCCCAATCGCGTTCGTCGGCCAGCACGTTCTGCCCAAAGCTGGTGCCGAGCGAGGAAAGCTCCTCATTGATAGCGGCGAGCCGCTTCTTGCCGGCAGCATCGAGCTTGGCGCCGGACCGCACGAACCCCTTCCAAGTCTTCTCCAGCACGCGCAGCGTCTCGGCATCGAGCTTGAGGGTGGCGCGCCGCTGATAAAGATCGTCAATCCGCGCGAACAGCTTCTCGTTCATCGAGATGGCCGAGAAATGCCGCGACATCTTCGGCGCGACCGCGCGTTCCAGGGCCTGGATCGCGTCGTTTGTATGCGCGCCTGCCCGGCACCAGAAGATCGACGAGACGCGATCAAGTGCTTCGCCGCCGAGCTCCAGCGCCTGCAGCGTGTTTTCGATAGTTGCCGGCGCCGGATTGGCGGCGATCGCCTCGATCTCCGCTTCATGCGCCTTCAGCGCCGCATCGAAAACGGCATCGAAATCTCCGTCGCGAATCCTGGCGAAATCGGGAAGACCGAGCGGCCCGTTCCAGGAAGTCAGCGGATGCAGGGCGAGGTCGAGGCTTGGGACTGCGGTCATGGAGAGGCTTTCGCTGGATTGCGGAGGCGGGTGTTGTCTTCCGATGTAGGCCGCCGGTGCCGCCCATGCAACGGCAGGCCGCAACTGCACCGCATCGCAGGCAGGCGACGCCCCTCTCAATAACCGCTGCAACTTTCCGCGATGGTTTCCTGCGACGACGCGGTGATGCGGCTGCCGGACAAGGCGAAACTTTCGCGTGTCAGAAGATCGTTGCCGGGAAAATCGTAGCAGACGATGACCGTCACCAAACCGGTCTCGGCTTTTTCGATGCGGTGGCGAATGGTGGCACCAGCCACCGCGCCGCGCCATTCGTCCATCGAAGCGATGAATTCGGGCTTCGTCTGCTCGACGCCGATATCGTGCAGGCGGATGCGCGCGTCGTCGGAGAGCAGTTCGGCAAGGCTGGTACGATCGGCGGTAAGCAGCGCCGAATACCAGCGGTCGATAAGCGCCGCCTCGTCGGCACGCGCCGAGACGAGCATCAGGCCCAAAAGCGTCGCAGTGGAGAATTCCCGCCAGCCAACGACAGACATCGCGCGGCCCTCCCACATGCAACCTAGGCCTGCAAGGCAAGGATGGGAAGTGCGATTGGTCAGCCGATATCGGGCTTCTCGAAGTCGCCGGTCTCCTTGTTCATCACCCACAACTCGCCCGTGGAGATGTCGAACCAGGCGCCATGCAGCGCAATTCGGCCCTTGCCTTCGAGAATGCTGACACAAGGAAAAGTGCGCAGATTGGCGATCGAGTAGCGGATCGAGATACGCTCCAATGCCGTCTGGCGCTCGGTGGTCGTCATCATGGTCGAGGCCGATACCGCCTCGGCCGCGGGTGCGATCAGGCTCATCCATTTGCCAATGAAATCACCCGGCGACAGCGGCGCCGACGTGGTGTCCAGCGCCGAGCGGATGCCGCCGCAGCGCCCGTGGCCCATCACGACGATGTTCTTCACCTTGAGGCTCTGCACGGCGAATTCCAGCGCGGCGGACGTCGAATGATATTCGCCGTCTGGCGCATAGGGCGGCACGAGATTGGCGACGTTGCGCAGGACGAACAGCTCGCCGGGGCCGGCGTTGAAGATCACTTCCGGCGCCGCGCGCGAATCGCAGCAGGCCACGATCATCGTTTCCGGCGCCTGCCCTTCGCGCGCCAGCGATTTGTAATGACCGCTTTCGGCGACGTAGCGACCATTGATGAAGCTGCGATAACCGGCGAGGAGATGTTCTGGGAGATGCGGCATCTGGCGGCGGGGACCTTTCCAGGCTGAACGGCAGCGGCTCTGTTCCACTGTGCAACGCACTAACGGCAAAACCACGCCACGATCAATGCGAAATCGTTCATGGCTGAATGGCGCGAGCCATGCGCGCGCATGGCTCGCCGTGCCGCATCGCTCAGACGCGGATCGCCACCGGAATGCCCTTGCCGTCGACCAGCGGCGGATTGGGATAGCAGGCCGCCTCGCCCCGCGCGATTCGCCCGGCAATCGCCAACATCGCGGCGGCATCAAGGAAATCGTCGGCGGCAGCGCCCTTCGGCGGCGGCTGATCGAGGAAGGCTCGATCATAACCGTGACGGGCAAGCAGCGTGCGGCGCTCGTCCATGCCGGCTGCGTTGACTGCGCCTTTTATCTTCTTCGGCAGCGCCATCGCCTTTCCGCCATTGAGGCGCCAGAACGCCACTTCGGGATGCGATTCGAACACCCGGCCGCGCAGTTGCGGCCGGGACGCCAGCAGCGTGTCGATTTCGCGGATCTTGGCGAAGATGCCAAAGGCCTGGATTGAAACGCCGCGTGGCGGATCGGACGTTGCCATTGCCACCGCGCTGGCCCGCCGATGCGCCTCGTGCCAGGCCTCCACCGTGGTGAAAGCGGCGGTATCGGCATAGACCGCTGCCCGCGATGGAATGGAAAAGACGCTGGACTGCCGCTCTCCGAGCAGAGGCCGCACCAGCATTTCCGGCCCGCGACCGCCCTTTCCGGAGACATCCGGCAGGCCGATCGGCATGTCGACCGCGACGATCGCATCGGCGGGCAAGGCCGCGAGCAGATCGACGAAACTGGTGTGGACGCTGACGGCTGGCGCCCCGGCTGGCGTGCGTCGCACCATGATCCAGCCGGCCTTGCAGCCATCGACCCCGGCCAGCGTCAGCGTGGCCGTGCCGCCTGTCACGCGCGGCGATCCCGCCCCGGATGGGTCAGGTGGCGCATCTGCACCATGGCCATCGGATGCGACAGGCTCTGCGCATCGGTTTCGAGTTGCAATTCGTCGCCACCACGCTTGGCGGTGCGCGCCAGGATCTCGTAGACAGCGGCGGTGGTCGACTGCAACGCCTTGGCCGGCGGCTGGCCGGCGAGCGTGCGCGCCAGATAGATGGCGCCGGTCAAATCGCCGAGGCCATTGGGCGGCCGGTCGATCAGCCGATGCTCGGCCAGCAGTACCTGACTGGCGTCGAGCAGCAGATTGCCGGTGCTGCCGGCCATCATCGCCGGCGCCGACGTCACCAGCATGGTCGCCGGTCCCGCGTGCAGTGCCGCGGCCACGGTCGATTTGAGGTCGGGCAGTTCGGCGCCGGCCATCCAAGCCAGCTCAAAGCGATTGGGCGTGGCGATGTCGGCCAGCGGCATCAGCCGGTCGCGCAAGGCTGCAGCCGTGGCCTCCGGCACATAGAGCCCGCCGGAATCGCCCATCACCGGGTCGCAGACATAAAGCGCCGACGGGTTCCTGGCCTTGACCGCACCGACCAGCTCGGCCACGGCATCGGCCTGGCTCGCCTCGCCCAGATAGCCCGACAGCACCGCGCCGACCTCGCCGAGCCATGGCGCGCGCGCCAGATCGGCCATCAGTGCCGCGAACTGTTCCGCAGGCGGAACGATCCTTGTGGCGCGGCCATGACCGGGATGCCAGGGCAGGATCACCGTAGGCACGGCCCAAACCGGAAAGCCAAGAGTTTCCAGCGCAAAGACGGCGGCGCGATTGCCCACCGAGCCGCGCGCGACATGGCTGGACACGACGATGACGGCGCGGGGCGCCTCGGCCTGATTGGTGTTCATGCTGATCCTATATGTGGCGGGCCAGGTAATAGACGACGGCGATCATCATGGCGACAGCCAGGATGAGCCCAAGCGTGCGGCCGATGCGTGTGCCCCAATATTCGATCGGGTCATCGACATCGGGGCGCTCACCGGAGTGCCGATCGGAAGGCAGGCCGCCCGGCTCCGTCTCGCGCGCGATGCGGTCGAGGATGCGGCGCGATTCATGCTCGCTGTCCCTGTCGGCAGTCCCTGCCATGTCGATCCCTCGTTTGAGACGATTCTAGACCGATCCGTGCGCCGGTTACAGGGCCTCCTTCACGGCTGGGCTAAGCCAACGGACTTCAGTGGCGCCACATCGACCAAGAGGCGTTTTCTTGGCCGATCTTTATGGTATTGCTTGACTATTCGAGCCAATGAGGGACCGCTCATGCACGCCCAGCGCCTGTCCACCCTTCCCCGCAGCCTTCCCGCCTTCCTTTTGATGGCGGTTCTGCTGCCCTTCCTGTCCGCCTGTGGCTACAACACCATCCCGACGGCGGAAGAAAATGCCAAGGCCGCCTGGAGCGAGGTGCTGAACCAGTATCAGCGCCGCGCCGACCTGATCCCCAATCTGGTCGAGACGGTCAAGGGTTATGCCGCGCATGAGAAGGACACGCTCGACGCCGTCGTCGAGGCGCGCTCCAAGGCCACGCAAGTGACGGTGACGCCGGAAACGCTGAAGGACCCGGAAGCCTTCAAGAAATTCCAGGACAGCCAGTCGGGCCTGACCAGCGCGCTGTCGCGCCTGCTTGCCATCACCGAAAACTATCCCGACCTGAAGGCCAATCAGAACTTCATCGCCCTGCAGGCCCAGCTCGAAGGCACGGAAAACCGCATCGCCGTCGCCCGCCGCGACTACATCCAGGCGGTCAAGGACTACAATCTGACGCTGAAGACCTTCCCTTCGGTTCTGTGGGCCACCTTCTGGTTCCGCGGCAACGAGCCGTTCCAGAACTTCACCATCAGCGACGACAAGATGCAGACGCCGAAGGTGGACTTCGGCACCAAGCAGGGCGGCTAGGCGCCGCCCTCATCCAGGATCGGCCGCGCCGTGCCCTCGATCATGACCTCCAGCCGCCAGCCGGTGCCGTTCCGGACCCGGTATCGCGTCGCGTTGACCGCGGTTGTTGCCGCCATCCTGGGCTTGTTCCTCGCCTTCGGAGCTTTCGCCGATGACCTGCCGGCGCTGACGGGGCGCGTTGTCGACAATGCCGGCATGATCGATGCGGCGACGAAGGCAGCGCTGACCCAGAAACTGGCGGATTTCGAGAAGAAGGGCTCCGACCAGATCGTCGTCGTCACCGTCGACAGCCTCGGCGGCGAAGAAATCGAACCCTACGCCAACCGGCTTTTCAGGACCTGGAAACTCGGCCAGGCCAGCGACAACAATGGCGCACTGCTGCTCGTCGCCAAGAATGACCGCAAGATGCGCATCGAAGTCGGCTATGGGCTCGAAGGCACGCTGACCGACCTGCACACCAAGCTGATCATCGAGAACGACATGGTTCCGGCCTTCCGCGCCGGCGATTTCTCGGGCGGCATCTCGAAGGCTGTCGACGACATGATCATGGTTCTGGAGGGCAACCCGGAGGAACTGGAAGCGCGCGGCAAACGCCACCAGCAATCCACCCTCGACGGCATCGATCCCGATCAGATCATCTTCTTCCTATTCGTCACCATCTGGGTGGTACTGTTCTTCGGCGGCTTCGCCATGGCGATCCTGCCGCCGATCTTCGGCACCAAGATCGGCCCCGGCCGCTATCGCTGGCTGGGCATGACCTTCGACACCAACAGGTCGTCATCCGGCGGCGGTGGCGGCGGCGGTTGGTCCTCCGGTGGCGGTGGTGGTGGGGGCTGGTCGTCGGGTGGTGGCGGGTTTTCGGGCGGCGGCGGCTCATCCGGCGGCGGCGGTTCTTCGGGGAGCTGGTGACCATGGCGACACGACCGCTCACCCATGCCGACCATGAACGCATCGCCGATGCGATCCGCGACGCCGAGACGAAGACCGGCGGCGAAATCTACTGCGTCGTGGCGCGCTCGAGCGAGGGCTATTTCTTCCAGGCGGCCTTCACCGCCACGCTGGCCCTGTTCGCCGTCAGCATCGCCTTCGCCTATGTTCTCGAAGCCTTGTGGGTCAGCATACGCCTGCCGCATTTCCTCATCGCGCAGGCGGTGGCGGCGATCAGCCTGTCCATCGTTTTGTGGCTGGCGCCACGCCTGCGCATCCATTTCGTGCCACGCCGGCAGCGCTACAAGGCGGCCCATGCCAATGCTGTGAAGCAGTTCCTGGCACGCAACGTCCATCGCACCGCCACCCGCACCGGCGTTCTGATCTTCGTCTCGATCGCCGAACGCTACGCGGAAGTGGTGGCCGACAGCGGCATCGACGCCCGTGTCGGGCAGCACGTGTGGGACGGTGTCGTGCGTGACCTGACCGCGCATGCCGGCGACGACCGCCTCGCCGACGGGTTCGTTCACGCGACCGGCGTGGTCGGCGCCGTGCTGGCCGAGCATTTCCCGGTCACGCCGGACGACGTCAACGAGCTCGACGACCACCTCGTCGAAATCTAACCGACCCTACCCATATCGGCCGACGAAGCTTTCGTATGTGCGAAAGCAGCAAGGAGTCTTTGCAAGCCTTGCGCCTCGGTCTATGGTTAACAAATCATGAACACGTTGACCATCGACATCCGCAGGGCCGAGCCGCAAGACGCAGCGGCGATAGCCGATGTGCATCTCGAAGCGTGGCGCGGTGCCTATAGCGGCATCATCCCGCACAAGACGCTGACGGGCATGATCAACCGCCGCGGCACAGACTGGTGGGCGAACGCGATTCGCCGCGCCGCGACCGTTCTGGTGGTCGAGATCGGCGGCGTTATCGCCGGCTACGCGACGGTCGGCCGCAACCGCGCCCGCGAACTGCATCAGCAGGGCGAAATCTACGAGCTCTACCTGCGGCCTGAATATCAGGGCATCGGCATCGGCCGGCGGCTGTTTTCCGCCGCCCGCCGCAAGCTTGCCGACCACGGCCTCAAGGGCATGGTCGTATGGGCACTGGAAGACAACCAGAACGCGCTGGCCTTTTACGCCGGCGAAGGCGGACGCGACGTCGCCGAGGGCGTCGAAGTGTTCGAGCAGAAGGCGCTGAAGAAGGTCGCTTTCGTCTGGGATTGAGATGCGGGGCCCGCAAACCGCGGCTTCGACTTCTTCTCCCGTCATTCCCGCATTGCACAAAACCGCTTCGCCCGCTATCGGTGCGCGCGATTGCGGCGACCCGTGCCTTCGAGGTGCGTGACAGACGTCGCAAGCCGTTTCATTCTGCGTGTCGCAGCCCGGAACCGCTTCGGCTTTCGGGCTCATGCGCCAAAGAGAGGATAGCCCATGCGCATCGAAGCCATATCGATCGGCAAGAACCCGCCGGAAGACGTCAACGTCATCATCGAAGTGGCGGTCGGCGGCGAGCCGATCAAATACGAAATGGACAAGGAAGCCGGCACGCTGTTCGTCGACCGCTTCCTGTATACGCCGATGCGCTATCCCGGCAATTACGGCTTCGTGCCGCACACCCTGTCGGGCGACGGTGACCCGATCGACGTGCTGGTCTGCAACACGCGCGAACTGGTGCCGGGCTGCGTCATCAATGTGCGCCCGATCGGCGTCCTGATCATGGAAGACAATGCCGGCCAGGACGAGAAGGTGATCGCGGTGCCGTCGCCGCACATTACCAAGCGCTACGAAAACGTCTTCAACCACACGGACCTGCCTGAGATCACGCTCAAGCAGATCGAGCACTTCTTCGAACACTACAAGGATCTCGAGCCCGGCAAATGGGTGAAGATCGGCGGCTGGCACGACTCAGCCTATGCCAAGAAGATGATCGTCGAGGCGATTGAACGCGCCAAGACGCACAAGGCTGGCTAACAAGTCCGACTAAGCGGAAAGATCACGGGCGGTCGTTGCGGCCGCCCGTTTTCAATTGTCCACCCGCCCGAACGGCGGCACCTCTCCGATCGCGATGCGCTTGTCTTTCCCGCACACGAAAGCGCGCGCCTTTTCGTCGGCAATCTTGCGGGCGTCGTCATTGGCGCCGGCATTGCCTGTCGCCAGCACCAGGCCGACGGTACAGCCTTCGCGCCCCTCTATCTGGGCCACCTTGGCCACCACCAGCACATCCACCTGCTTGGCAGCATCCTCGCCGCTGGTATTGACCGAACGGCGATGGATGGCGGCGAAGGGGATGGAAACATTGCCGGTCGTTTCGACCCGCCATTCCACCTTCGATCCGGAGCTGTTGAAACCGGCGAAACTCTCCCAGGTAGAGGTCATGTCTTCAGGAGGAAAACCGAAGAAGACGGATTCGCGCGCATCACCGTATGAAAGCAGGACCGGGTAGCCGAGATAACCCGAGCAGGAGAGATCGGCCCAATCGCCGTCATTCTCGCCGGCCTGTGCGTAGGTCAGGCAATCCTTTTCAGGAACGAGGTCGGTATAGACGCTGGTGACCTGCCCCGCCGAGGCACAGCTGCAGAAACCGGCAAGGACAAGCATCGCAAAAACAATCCGCATGACGGCCTCCGGCTAATGGATTGCGGACAATAACGCCAAACGCCGCCAGCGACTATGGCGCGCCGAGGTCCGACGCACGCCGTGCGAGTTCAGCCGGATCGCCTGTTATGCGCAGCGTCTTCAGTCGAGCGGTGCCGCCGGCGACGACCGTCACCGACGACGACGGAACGCCGAGAGCCTTGGCCACGAGCTTCTCCAGGGCACTGTTGGCCGCGCCCTTTTCCGGCACGGCGCGTACGCGCGCCTTGACATGGCAACGACCGTCCGCCGCCATTTCCACGCCTTCCAGCGCATCCGCCGCCGATTTCGGCGTCAGCCGCACGATGAGATCGATGCCGTCGGCGCGCCGCCGGAAGGGCTCCGCCATCGCAGCGCTCAGACGAGCGCGGGATAGATGGTGGTGAGAATGAATTGGCGCAGGAAGAACAGGATCAAAAGCAGGATGATCGGCGAAATGTCGATGCCGCCGAGATCGGGCATAACGCGGCGGATGGGCCGCAGCGCCGGTTCCGTCAGCCGGTAAAGCGCGTTGCCGATAGTGCCAACGAACTGATTGCGCGGGTTGACGACGTTGAACGCGTAAAGCCACGAGAAGATGGCCGAGGCGATGATGATCCACCAATAGAGGTCAAGCGCCAGAATGACGGTTTGAATGAGGGCGGTCATGCAGGTCTCCGAGTGTTGCCGACATGTAGCCATTACACGCGGATGCGGCAAGAGCCGGGCGAACCGAGAGCGAAACCCGACATCAGACGGAGGCTTATTCGGCTCGGGGTCGGAATGACAGGACCGGAATGAACCAACGCCGGAGCATCTGGCGTTCGCAAACTGGCAACGCCGGCTGGACCGGCTCCGCCATCCAAAAGCTCGCTTGACAGTGAAGCGCCTCGCCTCATAAATGCGCCATCCGCTGGACGGGGCTGTAGCTCAGCTGGGAGAGCGCGTCGTTCGCAATGACGAGGTCAGGGGTTCGATCCCCCTCAGCTCCACCAACGGCGGATAATTTGACTTTGATTCCCCTTGATCTTTTGGACCGCGCTCAAAGCGGCAGATGAATTTTCGCATTCGCTCAGAATGAGGAATCGTCCGCTCGCGATGACGCTTCTGAGAATTCTGGCCGGCGGATATTTTTTCGCGCGTTGTGATCGCGGAAAAATCTTGGCGTATTGCGCAGAAAAGCATAGCCCCGGCTCCGGCTGGGGTTTTCGTTTGAGCTTTAGCACCTCCGGTCGGGCCAATCAGATCTCGGCTTGCTTGCGTACAATTCAGAAACAAAATTCTACACGCTGGAAAAACTGGAGAAATGAGCTCGTGTCACAACGTTTGTGGCCTAGTCCTCAAATCAAAGGAATTTCCATGAAGACCGTGACATTTGTTGCCTCTGTCGTTTTCGCCGGCTTCCTCTCGACTGCCGCGTTTGCAGCGAGCAAGCCCGCAGCAAGCACGACAACCGCTCCCGCCGCAGCAAGCACGGCAACGGCTCCCGCCGCAGCGAGCACGACCGTCAAGAAGACGACCCCGACGAAGTCTCCGGAGAAGACGGCCATTTCCAAGCAGTGCTCGGTACTCGCCGACGCCAAGGGCCTTCACGGCAAGGACCGCGAGAAATTCCGGGCGGAATGCAAGAAGAATGGTGGCAAGGCGCCAAAGTAAGCTGAACATGGTTCGATCCGATAGCCCCCGCGTCAGCGGGGGTTTTCATTTCGACTAACATTCCGAAGTTTTTTGACTCGCTCGCACCAACACGAACGAGCATGAAGCAAAAAACTATTCGCGACGAATAGCGAGCGAGGCCAGCATGCGGGCCTTGGCGTCAGTCGGGCCTGGCTTCACGATCATAACGGCCTGATGGGCCGCAAAGTTAACCGTGACTGGCTCGCATAGCGAGATCAATGAAATCGGGAGTGAGGGGAGGCTTCCGGGCCTCCCTCCCATCCCCGTCTAAATACGCTTTCCAATGGACAATTTGAGCGTCGCGACTTTCTGCAAAAGGCAAAATAGCAATGGTACGGAAATGAGGGTGACCATCATGGGTTTGAACCATGGGTTCAGCGCCGCATGCAGGTCTGCGTCAATTCCGGTCCACCCGCAGAGGAACAGCATCGAGCCGAGGGCAGTGGGGACATATGACGTTGGCTCGCGGGTTTTGAGATAGGCAACCGCAAGGCCCAGCGGAACAGCCACCATCACATATGTGTTGGACTCAACGCGCGGGTTGAAAACCGTCATGTAGTAGGCTGCGATCAGGAAGATCACAAAGCGGTGCAACGGTTCATTTTCGCGGTCAAGTCGAAATACGGCGCCAAGCACAATCGCCGCCACCGATAGCCTGACTATCATTGCGGCCGGACCGGTGATCGAAATGCCGGCAGCAGCCAATATCCCCGTAAAATCGGCGGCCTCGAACGCCTCCCGCGCGCTGTTGGAACTCATCGAAGTGAGGAGCTGGAAGAACTCCAGATGCTGAGCATTGACGTACTCTGCAGGCGCGAAGGCATAGGGTACTGCGAGCATCAACGCGACCGCACCAACAATCCACGGAATAAGGCGCGGTCTCAGTGCGGCGATAAGGAGGATGACGACAATCGCGGTTGGTTTGGCGGTTAGCGCGGCGAATGACCAAAGCAGCGTCTGCCATCGTTTGTTGTCCAGCGCCGACATGGTTAGAAACCAGCAGGCAGCAGTGAGCAGAATTGTCGATTGCCCGTTGCGAACAGCTCCCAGGGAAAGCGGCAGAGCCAGGAACAAGCCGAGCGAGACAATCCAGCCGTCCTTTTCCGGGTCGAGCTTTTTTGCCTGCGTAAAGACAGCTGCCGTCAACAAGCCAACGCCAAGCACACGCCAGAGCAGGCCACCAACAGTTGGACCAAGTTCGTAAAACGGCAGGTAGAGGGCAGCAAAGGCCGGGGCATAGAGATACCCCATGGCTCGTTTCAAATCGTAGAGAGGCTGATGTTCAAAGAACATCTGCGATCCAAAATCGTAAGCGACAAGAACTGAGCGAACCTGCGGCTTCAGCGCACACAAAACCAGCACCGTCGCAATAGCGAGCGCGCAAAGAATGAGGCCGCTGCGCTCATAGAGCGACTTCAGAAAACGCACGACTTCCCCCTCGAGAAGACCACAAACCCGGTCCTCCCTTAGCACATACCGGGTTAAATGAATGGCAAACAATCTTGCCTCGGCAATTCTCAATGCGTCCAGGCAGCTCGGAATTGGCCCGGTAAGAAGGGCCCTTGGGAAGGGGACCACAACGCGCGAGGAACTCAGCGGTTCAGGTCGTTAGGAGCGTCCACGGCGCTTGTCTCAATCTACGTAAACAGTCGCTCCTGTGACGGCGTCCGCCAAAAGCGGCACCCCATCATCGACATGAAATTTCGCTGTCCCTCGCTTTTCAGCAAGACTTCCCGGGTGGCTTTCACGGCGCCGTGCCGGTCCCGTTTAGGATCGATATCATCCAGATGCCGCCCAGCGCCCGCGAAGATGCGGCTCATCGTGGCTTCCTTCCGATATTCTTGCAGTTCGCGAAATCGCGCTCTATCCAAGGAGCAGCGATTGCTTGGGGAGCACGGGCATGCGGCTCACGGAGTTCTTCTACCTGCTGGGCCTGAAGCCGAGCGCGCGGGTCTACGGCCATTCGACCGAGACCGTTCATCTCGAAAAGGACGGCGAGGTCAAATTCGCGTTGTGGCGAAATCCCCGATTCAACGGATTTGAAATTCTACAATCGGAAATCGACGAGCTGCGCACCTTCATTTCCGACGGTGACGTGGCCATCGATATCGGCGCCCATTGTGGGGACACCGCGCTTCCCATGGCACTCGCCTGCGGTCCGAACGGATTTGTTCTTGCCTTCGAGCCAAACCCGTTCGTGTTCTCGATCCTTGCCAGCAACGCCATCCTGAACCCGGGCAAATACAACATCGTCGCCTTCCCTTATGCCGTCACGAACCAGGACGAAGCCTTGGTGTTCAAATACAACGGCCCGGACTTCCCCAATGGCGGCGACAAGCACGGTTCGTCCGTCTGGAAGCACGGCAGCACCTACTCCCTACCTGTCGAAGGCAGGAGGATCGGCCCGATGATACGTGCTCGCTTGGGCGAAAAGGTCTCGAAACTCCGCTACATCAAGACGGATATCGAAGGTCACGACCTTTCCGCGCTCAAATCGATCGAGGATCTGGTCGATGAAGCGCGCCCCCGCGTCAAATCCGAGGTCAATGTTCACAACACCCCGGAGGAGCGCCGTGCTTTGTACCGCTTCTTCGCGGAAAAGGGCTACGCCGTACACCTAGTGGAGCAGAGCACGCTGTTCGGGCGCAAACTTGCCGAGAACGATATGGCGAGCATCCGGCACTTTGATATCTTCGCGGTGCCAGAATAGCTTCGAGCCTTCCGAAGCTGCCTGCTCGGGCTTTGCGAGGGTATCGGGTTGGCTAAGCCTGCGGAAACATCCGCGCTCGGTTCGGGCACTGATAGTCAAGCCATTCCGAAACATCACCGCCTGCTAATAAGTACAATAGCGAGCCCAGCGCCAGGCGCTATTGTCGGGCCGCTCTATCCATGCGGAGCTATTTCGTACGAGGAGCGGCCCGCCTGCAGGCATCAGCCTACAAAAGTAGCAGGCGGGCTTCCATTTTCCGGACGCTGCGTAGAAACGCCATCGGTCCACGGCTGTCCTTTTGGTTGAATTGCTGGGTGTCTTGCGTGAGGTTACGCTAATTCTGCCGGCGTCCTACAACCGGCCTGTCCCGACCGCCGGACCATCCTACCCCCAACCCCGCGGGTGTTCGGCGGCCGGGCTGTGAGCCATCGCCAATAGCGAACCGTCGTTGGCAGGCCTCAGTCCACCAACGGAAATCCTTCCATCACGCTTCAGCGGCCATCGCCTTCAACCGTTCGGACGGCTTGAAGACATCCTTGCCGGTATGGTCGTGCCAATAGCTCAGGCGTCCGGCGATCGTCGCCAGACCCTTCTGCCGGGCCCAGAACATCGGCCCGCCCTTGCCGAGCGGAAAGCCGTAGCCGTTCACCCAGACGAGATCGATATCGGATTCGCGCGCGGCAATGCCTTCCTCGAGAATGCGCATGCCCTCATTGATCAGCGGGTAGAGCGTGCGCTCTATGATTTCTTCGGCCGTAATCGCGCGCGGCGCGACGCCAATGCGTTTGGCCTCTTCGGCGATATGCGCCGCGAGTTCCGGATCGGGCTGCGCGGTGCGGCCATCGGCGTAGAGATAGAAGCCCCGACCGGTCTTCTGGCCGAAACGGCCCTGCTCGCAGAGCCAGTCGGCGATCAAGGCCGTCTTGCCCAGGGCCTTGCGGTTGCGCCAGCCTATGTCCAGTCCGGCAAGATCGACCATCTGGAACGGTCCCATCGGCCAGCCGAAATCGGTGAAGGCCTTGTCGACCTCCGCTGGGCTGGCACCTTCGAGGAGCAGGGCCTCGATCTCCGTGCCGCGTGCCGCCAGCATGCGGTTGCCGACGAAGCCGTGACAGACGCCGACCACGACCGGCACCTTGCCGATCGAACGGGCGAGCGACAGCAGCGTGACCAGCACGTCCGGCGCCGTTTCCGCGCCCCGCACGATCTCCAAGAGCTTCATGACATTGGCCGGCGAGAAGAAATGCATGCCGGCAAAATCCTGTGGCTTTGAGACGGCGCCGGCCAGCGCGTTGACGTCGAGATAGGAGGTGTTGGTGGCGATGATGGTGCCCGGCTTCACGGACTTGTCGATGGCCGCCAACACCTCTTTCTTGACCGTCATCTCCTCGAACACCGCCTCGATCACCAGATCGCAATCCGCCAGCGCCGCATAGTCGGTCGTGCCCGAAAGCAGTGCCAGGCGCGCCGTCTTGTCGGTCTCGCTGAGCGAACCGCGCGAGACGGAGATCGCGTAATTCTTCGCCATCCGCTCCAGACCGCGTTGCAGTGCCTCGGTTGCCGCTTCGACCAAGGTCACGGCGATGCCGCCATTGGCAAACGCCATCGCGATGCCACCGCCCATTGTGCCGGCGCCGATGATGCCGACACGGCGGATCGGCCGCGGCTTGATCGTCTTGTCGATGCCAACCACCTTGGCGGCCTCGCGTTCGGCGAAGAACAGATGCCGTTGCGCGCGCGACTGTTCGGATCCCACCAGTTCGATGAAAAGGGCGCGCTCGCGCGCCAGCGCCTCGTCAAAAGGCAAAAGCACGGCGTTGCGCACCGCCTGCGCGCAAGCGACCGGCGCCTGCAATCCCCTGGCCTTTGCCGTCACGCCCTTGATGCGCGCCTCAAGCTCATCCCGATCGACACTTTCGAGCTTGTCGCGCCGGTTGCGCACGGCGATGAACGGGCCGCCCTCCGCCGCCTTGACCGCCGCGAAGGCGGCGGCATCGGCAACCAGGTCGACACCGGCAAGGCTGTCGACAAGACCAGCCTCCAGGGCCTCCGCGGCGACAATCGGCATGCCGGAGGTGATCATATCCAATGCCTTGAACGGTCCAACCAGCGCCGGCAGGCGAACGGTGCCGCCAGCCCCGGGCAACAGGCCGAGCTTCACTTCGGGCAGGCCGAGCCGGGCCGTCTCGTCGGCGACCCGAAAATGGCAGCCGAGCGCCAGTTCCAGCCCACCACCCAATGCCGTGCCATGAATGGCGGCGACGGTCGGCTTTTCGATCGTCTCCAGCAGCGCGATCAACGCTCCCAGGTCCGGATCCTGCATCGGCTTGCCGAATTCGGCGATGTCGGCGCCGGCAACGAAAGTGCGTCCTGCGCAAGCGATCACGATGGCGGCCGTCGCCTGGTCGTCGCGCAACCGGGTGAGCGCATCATGGAGAGGACTGCGCACGGAAAACGACAGCGCATTCACCGGCGGATTGTCGATGGTGACGATGGCGACGCCGCCGCGATGCGCGACGCTGACCTTGGCCTCGGGTGTCTTGATGTCGGTCATCGGTTGGCCTCTTCGAACAAGGCGCTCAAGCCAGACGTCGCGGCCTCGGGCGCCGATCATATTTACAAACCAGCTGGCCGGTAATAAAACACGGTGCATGCCTCGTCAACGACCAGACACCGTCCACGCAGGGAAGGCCCCGGTCGGTCGGCCGCCAACCATGCCGGCGCCACGTGCCACCATTCTCGGCGCCGCCGCGAAACTGTTCGCCGCCAATGGCTTCGATGGCACCTCGTTGAACGACGTCGCCCAAGCCGTTGGCGTCACCAAGGCGGCCGTCTACCACTACTTCCCCACCAAGAAGGACATCTTCGACGAGATGGTCGTCGACCTGCTGGAGCGGCAATATCTCGCCGTCGGCGCGGCGATTACGGCAGCTCCGGAACCGGACGAAAAGCTCAAGGCCTTCATGCAGACGCAGGCGATTTTCTTCGAAACCAACTACGCCGCCTTCGTCGTCATGCTGCACGGTTTCGGCGGCGTCGAGAGAAATCACTGGACCGACGAGCAACTGGCTTTGCGGGATCGCTTCGAGAAATTGCTGCGTTCCCTGTTGGCCGACGGCAAGGCTGCGGGAACCTTTGCGATTGACGATGTCGCCATCGCGGCACGTGCCGTGCTTTCGCTGATGAACTGGATGGTGCGCTGGTTCCGGCCTGAAGGCGAGGTTCGCGCCGAAGACTTCGCCCTGCAATATCATTCGCTTATCGTCTCGGGCCTGCAGCCGAGAAAGTAGGCTGGATCGACCTGTCGGGATTGTCTGGCCTCATCCTTGTCCCTTACGCTGCACGACAAAGGGTGGAGGCTTGCCGATGAACTACGCACGCATGGTGATCGAGAAGGAAGCGCCGGAGGAATACGGCTACGACCGCATCCGCTACAATCTTTCGGAAAGTTCGATTGCCGACCAGAAGCTTTCCGACATCGGGATCGCCTTGCTGGACCTCACTCTGTTCTACGGCGAACATCGCGGCGACCGTGCGCTGAGGGAACTGATCGCGGCCCAGGACCGGGGCCTGTCGCCTGACGACGTGCTGGTTACAGCCGGTGCCGCCGGCGCGCTTTTCATCATCGCCACGTCGCTTCTGTCGGAACGCGATCATCTGGTCGTGGTGCGGCCGAACTACGCGACCAACATCGAAACGCCAAAGGCGATCGGCTGCGCCATCACCTATATCGATCTCGCCTTCGATACCGGCTTCGCCATCGATGTCGACCGTATCGCGGTGGCGATGACGCCACGGACGCGCTACATCAGCATCACCTGCCCGCATAACCCGACCGGCACGATGATGAGCCGCGCGGACCTCGACCGGCTGATCGCATTGGCGGAAGAGAAAGGCTGCTATCTTCTGGTCGACGAGACCTATCGCGATCTCAGCTACGGCACCAAATTGCCGACGGCCGCCTCGCTCAGCAAGCGGGCGATCAGCGTCTCGTCGCTGTCGAAGGCCTTCGGTATTCCCGGAATCCGCATCGGCTGGCTGATCACCCGCGATGTTGCCTTGCAGGAGAAATTCCTGTCGGCCAAGGAGCAGATCGGCATCTGCGGCAGTGTCATCGACGAGGCGATCGCCCGCGCGATGCTGGAACGGCGCGATAGTTTCCTGGCCGGGCTGCTGCCGGAAATGGCGGCCCGTCGCGGCATCGTGCAGAACTGGATCGACAAGGAACCGCTGGTCGACTGGGTGCCGCCTTCCGGCGGTGTCGTCGGCTTTCCGCGCATCGACGTCGCGCCCAATTTCGACCTCGACGGCTTCTACACCCGGCTTCTGGAGAAACATGGCACCTATGTGGGGCCTGGCCATTGGTTCGAAATGCCGAAAACCTTTTTCCGCGTCGGGTTCGGCTGGCCGACCGCCGAACAATTGCGTGGCGGTCTTGCCGCCATATCTGCGGCGCTGCGCGACTGACGCGCGGCGAAGACAGGGCGAAATTCCACACCCGCGGTGCGGAAATCTGCGCTATAGCTCGGCGACCGGACCAGCGCCCATCGTGGAAGAGCCCCGCCGGCCTGTGCAACTGCTATGGGGCCGACATCCATGAAGACCGACAGATCACCGTCTCCGGAACGACGTTACGCAGCGTTCCGGCACGCGCCGTTCCGCAACTATTGGGCCGCGCGCTTCCTCACCACCTTCGCCGCCCAGATCGTTTCGGTGGCGGTCGGCTGGCAGATCTATGACCTGACACGCGACCCGTTCGACCTTGGCTTGGTCGGCATCGTGCAGTTCTTGCCCTCGCTGCTCCTGGTGCTGGTCACCGGTGTCGTCGCCGACCGCTTCGGGCGGCGCAGGATCATGGCGCTGGCGATCGTGATGGAAGCGGCCTGCGCGGCGACACTACTTTTGTTGACCTGGCACGGCCTGGGTTCGCCGCTGCCGATCTTTTCCGTGCTCGTCCCGTTCGGCATTGCCCGCGCCTTTTTCGGCCCGGCCTCGGCCTCGCTCTTCGCCAATCTGGTGCCGCCGCAGGACTTCGCCAACGCGATTGCCTGGAATTCATCGGCCTGGCAGACCGCCACCATCGTCGGTCCCGTCGCCGGCGGCCTGCTCTATGGGCTGTCGGCAGAGGCCGCTTATGGCTGCGCCGCATTGTTGATGCTGCTGGCAGTCGTATTGATTCTCGCCATTCCAAAACCGGCGCAGCGCGGCGAGACGGACAAGCCCAGCCTCGAAACCCTGTTTGCCGGCTTCCGCTACATCTGGGGCGAAAAGGTCGTCCTGGGAGCGATATCGCTTGACCTGTTCGCCGTGCTTCTTTCAGGCGCATCGGCTTTGCTGCCGGTCTATGCGCGCGACATCCTCGATCTCGGCCCATGGGGCCTTGGCCTGTTGCGCTCGGCGCCGGGCGTCGGCGCCATCTGCGTTGCCGTGTGGTTGGCCGGCCATCCGATCCGCGACCATGCCGGTGCCGTCATGCTCATCTTCGTGGCGCTGTTTGGCGCCGTTACCGCTCTGTTCGGCCTGTCGGTCACCACATGGCTGTCGATCGTCGCGCTTGCTCTTTTGGGCGCTACCGACATGGTCAGCGTCTATATCCGTGAAACCCTGATCCAGTTGTGGACTCCGGACGACGTCCGTGGGCGGGTCAATGCCGTCAACCAGGTATTTGTCGGCGCCTCCAACGAAGTGGGCGAATTCCGCGCCGGCACCATGGCGGCGATCGTCGGTACGGTCCCGGCGGTGGTTGTTGGCGGCATCGGCGCGATCGCCGTCGCCGGCCTATGGGCGCTGATCTTTCCCAATCTGCGCAAGGTCCGCCGGCTGGATGCCCGGGAGTAACCGGCCCGCCGCGTCAGCCCGCAGCCGGTCGGCCAAAGATCGTGGCCAGGAATTCGGCAAGCCAGCGTTTCAGATGCATGTCCCAGACCAACCGGCCGCCGAGATGATCGCGGCCGGGCTGCGCGCCGGGTAGCTCGAAACGATGCGCGCCATGCACCACCCAGCGCTGCATCATCATCCGGGTCAGTTCGCCGTGGAACTGGATGCCCCAGGCATTGTCGCCATAACGGAAGGCCTGGTTCGGATAGGTATCCGCGGTCGCCAGCAGCGTGGCGTCCTTCGGCAGTGAAAACCCCTCGCGGTGGAATTGATAGACCATGTCAGGCCAATGCATCAGCTTGCGGCCCTCTTCCGTGGCGCGAAGCGGGTACCAGCCGATCTCGACCAGCCCTTCGCCATGACCTTCGACATGACCGCCGAGATGATTGACCAGCATCTGCGCGCCGAGACAGATGCCGAGCAGCGGCTTGCCCTCCTTGAGCGGCACCGCCAGCCAGTCCGTCTCGCGCCGCACGAACTCCTCGTGATGGTCGTTCGCGCTCATTGGCCCGCCAAAAACCACCACGCCAGCGTGATGGGCGAGCGTTTCGGGAAGCTGGTCGCCAAGCGGCGGCCGGCGTATGTCGAGATCGTAACCCGCTTCGATCAGCATATGCCCGACACGGCCGGAACTGGACGTCTCCTGATGCAGGACGATCAGGATCCGGGGACGTTTTCCAGCTGCCGTGAACGGATGGACCCGGTTCATTCGTCGCCGGTCTTGCTCTCACTGCCAGGAGCCTTGGCCGCGGCTGCGCGCTTCGCCGCCACCCGGTCCACGCGCTCGACATCGAGGAGCTCGGCAACGCGCCAGACGGTGTTGTCCTCCAGCTCGTGAAGCTCGCCATCGGCGTAAACGATATCCCACATCAACCCGATGAAGGCTTTGCGCGCTTCAGGATCGAGATGACGCTTCAGCACGCTGGTGAAGGCGTAGAGGTCGATCGCTTCGTTGTCGGCCTTCTCGCCGGCATCGGCGAGGTCCTCCAGTTCCCGACCGCGAACCGCATAGGTTTCGCCGAGAATTGTCTTGAAGCGCTCCCACTCGACATCCTGCCTGACGCCGTCGGCGTTCATGACATGGTAGAGCAGGGCCGCGGCCGCGATATGCGGGTCATCTTCCCCAGCATGGGCACGGCTGCCGCCGGAGGGCAGGTCTTTCAGGAATGACAGAACGCGTTCGAACATCGGGACTAATTTGGCTCCTTCGCGGTCGCGATCAAGACACTGCCTTCAAAACAACCGGAAGCGGCGCGGCGTGTCCGTCCCGTCCTCGGGCTCGACACCGGGATCGTCCGGCAAGCGGGGAGGGTCCGTTTCACCCTTGGCCGTCTTGACCGGGCGGTCGCCCGCACCATCGACCTTCTCAGTCGCTGCCGTGGAGACCGTGACCGCCTCCGCATCGACCACGATGGCATCGTCGTCCTCGCGTTCCGGGGCGGCCAGAACGGGCGCCGCAATCTCTGGCGCGGGACGGTGCGCCTCGATCAAGCGGCCGGCGCGTTCCACCGGACCGCGCCATTCGAACGCATCCAGTCGCCCGGTAACAGGCGAGACCGGAGCCCAGCGATCGGTGCTGACGCCGTCGGCCACCCATGCCGCGTCGTGCGGCGCGCGAACGGCCTGGGACAGCAATTGCCGCACCTTGCCCTGGTTGCCGGTATCGGCCTCCTCGATGTCGGCAAGCAGCAGATAAGCGCCTTCACTGGGCTGCATCCGGGTCGCGGCTTCCGCTTCCTGGCGGGCAAGCGCGAAATCCTGAGCGTCGAGCGCGGCACGCGCGACCGCCAGCGACGATTCGACGTGATTCTTCCTCATCTCCTGCAGCTTGCGGGCCCTGCCCAGACGATCGAGCACTGCATCGCCGGGCCGCGCGCGAACATAAAGGTCCGCCACGTCGGGATGCGGCTCGGCGCGCCATGCCGCCTCCAGGACCTTCGAGCCCTTGCGCAGGTCGTTCTGCTTGAACAGCACCTTGGCCGCAACGAGCGCAGCCGGCGCGAAGTCCGGCAACAGGCGATTGGCGTCCAGCGCGGCCGCCTTAGCGCCGGTCGGGTCGCTGTCCATCAACGCCCCGGCCTTTGCCGTCAGAAGCACGCCACGCCGGCGGTTGGCGGCATCGCGCTCGATCTGCCGGGTCGATTTCTGGGCGTCGGCTAGCTTCAAGGCGCCATCCCAATCGCCGCGCGCGGCCAGTTCTTCCATCGTTGCCTCGGCGGCCCAGGCAAGCTGGGGCGCCGTGGAAGCAGCACGGCCGGCATAGTGCCGGGCTGCATTGCGATCGCCCAGCCGCTCTGCCTCCAGATACAGTCCGCGCAGGCCAAGCAGCCGCATCTCGGGATCGTCGAGCATGGCCTCGAATTTCTGACGGGCACCCTCGTGATCGCCTTCCAGCAGCGAAGCCTGTGCATCGAGCAGGTTGACCAGCGGTTCCTGATCGGAGCGGATCAGCTTGGCCGCCTCCTTGGTCTTGCGCCGCGCCAACGCGCCGTCACCCGCGCCAGCCGCGATCATGCCGGTCGACAGCGCCTGATAACCCCGGTCGCGACGGCGGACCCGGAAGTGCCGGGCGATCGCATAGGGACTGTTCCAGATCGACTTCAGCAGCCACCAAACGATCATCACCGCGGCAACGACCGCCACGACGGCAACCGCGGCCACCATCAGGCTGACCTTGTATTGATAGCCGCTGAAGGTGACGACCATCTCGCCAGGGCGATCGGCTAGCCAAGCGAAGCCCAATCCAAGCGCGAAGACGATGGCAAGATAGAAGAGGATGCGGATCATCGGATCATCCCTTCATCGCGCCGGACACCAGGGCATCGACCGCCGCCTCGGCATCAAGCCGCGACTTGAGCTTGCCGGCAAAGTCGGCGCCGGCGGCCTTGGCCGGCTCGGGCAGCGTGTCATATTCGGCGAGCGCCTTGGCGTAGTCGCCCTGGGTTACCGCCACTTCCAGACGCGCGACGGTTTCCGGTGCGCCCTTGCCTTCGACGGCACCGATCGGGCGTACCTTGACCAGCGATTCGGCACTGCTGACAAGCCGCTGGAAGATGCCCTGATTGGGATCGACCGGCGTGGCCGCGGCAATCATCGCATTGGCGGCATCGCTCATGCCGGCGGCGAGATCGACCCGCGTCGAGACGCCTTTTTCGGCATAGGGCCGCAACACCGCTATTTGCGGTGCATCCGGGCGGACAGCGGCGAAGGTATCGAGCTCGGCCGTGAACGGCGCCCCCCTGTCGAGCGCCGCCTTCAACGCGGAAGCAGCGATCGCCAGCGCGATCTTGGGTTGCGAGGCCTGCGCGTCCACCTTGCCTGACAACTGCGATGCAAGCTGCTCCAGCGCAACCACGCGACCGTCCAGCGTTCCGGCCGCCTGATCGGCCGATTTGATCAGACTATCGAGAGCATCGAGCTTTTCGGTTACCGGTCCAAGATCGACGGTTGTAGTTGGGGCCTTGCTCAGCCCGGCCAATGCGGTTTCCAGTTGCGCGATCTTGTCCGAAAGCGCCGCAACCTTGCTGTCGTCGCCATTGCCGGCCTGCGGAACAGCCTTCAGCGCGGCGACGTCAGCCTTGACCTGATCGAGCGCGGCCGAAAGCCGCGCCACCACGTCGCCATCGGCATTGGATTTGAGGCCGGCGACCTCGCTTTTCAGGGTCGCGATATCGCCGGCGCTGGCGCCGGACGATCCCGGCGCCCCGAGCAGGCCGGCGAATTGCAGGCCGCCTGCGCCAACCAGAGCTATGGCACCGCCGATCAGGCCGGCAGCGAGAAGCCCGATACCGCCGCGCTTGGTTTCCGCCGGCTGGCTATTCGACCTCGAGCCGTCGGAGTTGGCCTCTTTCACCTGGGCCGCGGCAGCCGGTTCCGGCTGCGGGCGGGCCGATTGTTCGGCGAAATCGTAGTCGAAGCTCTTATGCTGCTGCGCGGCACTTTCAGGCGCGGACGTCTCGGCGGACGAATCGCTCCGGCCTGCCTGGACGCTTTCCCGCGATTCGGCGCCCACCGGTTCCGATATCGTCGCCCGGTCCTTTGCCTTGTCGCCGCCATCCGCCGCGGTCACGCGCGAGACGTCAGCGGGATCGAGATCGATCGTCACCGGCTCATGCCGGCTTCTCGAATGTCGCGTCTTCGGCGTCTTGACCATACTTGGGCTCCGCAGGGTTATCGGGACGGCAAGGAAGGCTCAAAAAAGGTCTACCACACCTCCAAGCTGTGAAAAGGGGCGGCGTGATGGCGCAGTATCAATCTGCGGGATCGAGCAGCGCCAGCAAGGCGTCCTCATTTGGCTCGCCAGCCACCACCAGCCGTCCGGGCGCAACGGGACCGAACGAGCTCGCGACGCGCTCCGACAGCACAAGGATCCGCGTTTCGTCGAAATACCGTGCCAGTTCGGGCCGCCGCGCCAGTTCCGAAAAAGCCTGCGCGGCCTTGGCCGAATAAAGCAGCACCGCGTCCGCCGGCCGCCCGGCCAGCCGTTTCATGACGACGACGCCGGCTTGGTGGATGGCAAGCGTGTCATAGATCTCAAGCGGCACCACATTGACGTTTTTCGCCGACAGCCCTGTCTCGAAGGCCGAGAACCGCACATGACCGCACAGATAGACGACCGTTTTGCCGGCCAGCGAGGGAGCGATCCTGTCAGCCAACGCTTCGGCATCGCCTTGCCCAATCTCCGCAACCGACAGCCCGGCTGAACGCGCCGCATCGGCGGTTTTCGGCCCGACGACGTGGCAGGGAAGGCCGGCCAGCCGCTGGATCAGTTCGGCGGACGCATGACGGATGGCGTTGGAGCTGGTCACTGCCGCCGCCGCTATATCGGCCGGGAGAGACTGGATATCGATATCGAGCGCCTTCGTCTCCGACAGCGGGATCAGGATTGGCTCCAGACCCAGTTTTCGAAGACGGGCCGCTGTCCGGCTGGCGCCGGGCTGCGGTCGCGTGACCACGACGCGAACCATTCAATGGGTTCCTGAGCCGGCGCGCATCGGATCAGCTCCAGCCCTCGAAGAACTCGGCGCCGGCCCGCGCCCTGACGTCGGCGCCGGCCTCCGCTCCGATCAGGGCCGCGTCAGCGGCAAGACCTTCGCGTGCGACCTCGCATATGTCGGTGCCGTCGGGCGTCAGGATCAGGCCTGAGAAGACCAACCTCTCCCCATCGACAGTCGCATAGCCGGCGATCGGCGTTCGGCAGGAACCGTCAAGCGCCGCCAGGAAAGCCCGTTCGCAGGCCAGCGCCTGACCGGTCGGCACATCGTGAATGGGGGCGAGCAAGGCACCGGTTTGTTGATCGCCGATACGGCTTTCGATGCAGATCGCGCCTTGCCCGGGCGCCGGCGGAAATGCCTCCAGCGACATGAGATCGGTGACCAGATGCTCCAGGCCGAGTCGCTTGAGCCCGGCTAGGGCAAGGATGGTTCCGTCGGCGACGCCCTCGTCCAGCTTGCGGAGCCTGGTCTGCACATTGCCCCGGAACAGCACGACGTCGAGATCGGGGCGCATGCGGCGGATCAGTGCCTGGCGGCGCAGCGACGACGAGCCGACCTTCGCTCCTGCGGGCAGGTCGGCGATCCGCGCCGCCTTGCGGCTGATGAAGGCCTCGCGTGCATCCTCGCGCGGCAGAAACGCCGAAAGCTCAAGCCCATCCGGCAGCGCCGTCGGCATGTCCTTGGAGGAATGCACGGCGATGTCGATGCGGCCGTCGAGCAGCGCCTCCTCGATCTCCTTCGTGAAAAGGCCCTTGCCGCCGGCTTCCGAAAGCGGTCGGTCTTGGACGCGGTCGCCACTGGTCGTGATGACGACAATCTCGAACGCCGCCTCCGGCAGGCCATGGGCAGCCACGAGCCGCGCCCGTGTTTCATGTGCCTGCGCCAGCGCCAGAAGGCTGCCTCGCGTTCCGATCTTCAAGGTTGTTTGCATCAAGCGCGGTCCGTGATAACCCCGGCTCGGAGCCCAAAGCTCCAGATATCCGGCTCTCTCCTAACGGGGAAGTCGCGCATGGGCAATCATCGAGGTTTGCGGCGAATTGATCCGCGTTCTGGGCATAGAGACGAGCTGCGACGAAACAGCGGCCAGCGTCGTGGCGCTGGACGGCGCTTCCGCGCCCGATATCCTGTCCAATGTCGTGCTCAGCCAGATCGCCGAACATGCGGCTTTCGGTGGTGTCGTACCCGAGATCGCGGCGCGCGCCCATGTCGAGGCGCTGGACGGCATTGTTGCCGCGGCACTTGCCGATTCGGGCGTGAAGCTCGATGAGATCGACGCGATTGCCGCAACCGCCGGTCCCGGCCTCGTCGGCGGGCTGATCGTCGGCCTGATGACGGCCAAGGCGATCGCCGCCGCCGCCGACAAACCTTTGCTGGCCATCAATCATCTGGAAGGCCACGCCCTGACCGCGCGGCTCACCGACGGGCTGGCCTTCCCCTATCTGCTGCTGCTGGTCTCCGGCGGTCACACCCAGATCGTGCGCGTGGCCGGCGTCGGCGACTATCAGCGCTGGGCCACCACCATCGACGATGCGCTGGGCGAAGCTTTCGACAAGACCGCGAAAATGCTCGGCCTGCCCTATCCCGGCGGTCCCAATGTCGAAAAGGCGGCCGCGAAGGGAGACCCGACGCGTTTCGCCTTTCCAAGGCCGATGAAGGGCGCCGCCCAGCCCGACTTTTCGTTCTCCGGGCTCAAGACCGCGGTGCGCCAGGCCGCACAGGCGATCGCGCCGCTGACCGACCAGGATGTCGCCGACATCTGCGCCTCTTTCCAGACGGCCGTCGCCGATGCCCTGGCCGACCGCGTCTCGCGCGCCCTTGGCCGCTTCCGGACCGAGTTTCCGGATCAGCACGAGCCGGCCCTGGTTGTCGCGGGTGGCGTGGCAGCCAACCGCGTCATCAAGGCGACGCTCGAGCGGCTTTGCACCACGGCCGGCTTCCGTTTCGTGGCACCACCGCTGAAACTCTGCACTGACAACGCCGCGATGATCGCCTGGGCCGGCATAGAGCGCCTGCGCGCCGGGCTCGATGAGGAAAACGCTTTCGATTTCGTGCCACGTTCACGCTGGCCGCTCGATACGGTCTCGGTGCCCGTGGTGGGCTCGGGCAGACGGGGAGCCAAGGCATGAGCGAGGCATTGCCAGGCGGCCGGCGCATAGCGGTGCTGGGCGGCGGTGCCTGGGGCACGGCATTGGCGCAGGCCATGCTGCGAGCCTGCCATAGCGTGACGCTTTGGGCGCGCGACGCCGAGATGGCCGACGCCATTCGCAAACGCGCGAACCCGCGCTATCTGCCGGGCATCGTCCTCGACGCCGGCATCGAGGCGACTTCCTCTCTGGCAGAGGCTCTTAAGGGAGCAGACTGCGTTCTGGCGGTGACACCGGCACAGTCCCTGCGCCAGGTTCTCAACGAGGCGAAACCATATCTCGCCCCCGCCATACCCGTCGTGTTGTGCGCCAAGGGCATCGAACGCAACAGCGGTGCCCTGCTCTCCACGATCGCAGGCGAAATCCTGCCCGGCACGCCAATCGCCGCCCTGTCCGGACCGAGCTTCGCCACCGACGTCGCCAAGGGTCTGCCCACCGCCGTCGTGGTCGCGGCGCGGGAGGAGAGCCTGGCAGCGGAGCTTGCCGCCCTCTTCTCGGCCCGCAACCTGCGCTGTTATTCCAGTGACGACCTCGTCGGCGTCGAGATCGGCGGCGCGTTGAAGAACGTCTTCGCGCTCGCCGCTGGCGCCGTTGCCGGCGCCGGACTGGGCGCCAGTGCGCAGGCGGCGATGGTCACGCGCGGCTTCGTCGAATTGCGGCGTATCGGCGCTGCCTTCGGAGCAAAGCCGGAGACGCTGATGGGGCTGTCGGGCCTGGGCGACCTGATGCTGACCTGTTCCTCGGCCCAGTCACGCAATTTCGCCTATGGGCTGGCATTGGGTCGTGGTGAGGCGCTTGCCGGCCGGCCGCTGGCCGAAGGCGTGCCGACGGCGGCGATTGCCGCCAGGCTGGCCGCCGAGCAGGGCATCGATGCTCCAATCATTTCCGCCGTGGCCGCCATCCTGGAGGGCGCGATCACCATCGGTGAAGCGGTCTCCATGCTGATGACGCGGCCCCTGAAAACCGAAAACGACTGAGGAAGCGAGCCAAACATGCTGTTTGCACTGATCTGCAAGGACAAACCCGGCCACCTCCAGGTGCGCCTCGATGCGCGGCCGGACCATGTCGCCTTTCTCAACGGGCTGAATGCCGACAAGAAACTGGCCTTTGCCGGTCCGTTCCTCGATGCCGACGGCAAGCCCAATGGCAGCATGGTCGTGATCGAGGCCACCGATCTTGCCGGTGCCGAGGCGCTGGCGGCGGCAGACCCCTATGCCAAGGCGGGCCTGTTCGAGAAAGTCGAGATCAAACCCTGGACCTGGGTGTTCAACAAACCCGCCGAAGCCTGATACCGCCGCAGAGGATCACCATGAACTACTGGCTCTTCAAATCCGAACCGTTCAAGTTCTCCTTCGACATGCTGAAGGAAAAGGGCAAGGCCGGCACCCAGTGGGACGGCGTGCGCAATTATGCCGCGCGCAACAACATGAAGGCCATGCAGATCGGCGACCTCGGCTTCTTCTATCACTCCAATGACGGGCTCAACATCGTCGGCATCGCGGAAGTCTGTGCGCTGGCGCATCACGACACCACCACCGACGATCCACGCTGGGAGTGTGTCGACATCCGCGCCGTCCGCGATGTGCCCACGCCGCCGACGCTGGCAGACATCAAGGCCAACCCGAAGCTGTCGGAAATGGCGCTGGTCAGGCTCGGCCGCCTGTCGGTGCAGCCGGTCACGCCCGAGGAGTGGAAGGAAGTCTGTCGCATGGGCGGTCTCAACCCCGCGCCGTGACACTGACGCCCGAAACCGCCGAACGCTTCATCCTCGACAACACGGCGTTGATGACGCCGCCGCATGTGCCGGAAATCCGGCTTCATCTCGCCGATGAGGCGCATGATCTGTGGCGACGTACCGAAGAGGAATTGGCCGAGATCGGCCTGCCGCCACCCTTCTGGGCCTTTGCCTGGGCCGGCGGGCAGGGGCTGGCTCGTTACATCCTGGATCATCCAGAAAGCGTGCGCGGCCGCCGCGTATTTGATTTCGCCTCCGGCTCCGGTCTGGTGGCGATAGCGGCGATGAAGGCCGGCGCGTCGGCCGTCGAAGCGGCCGACATCGACCCGTTCTGCGATACCGCTATCCGCCTGAATGCCGCCGCCAATGGTGTCGACGTCACATTCACCGCCTCCGATCGCGTCGGATCGGATGAAGGATGGGACGTCATCCTTGCCGGCGACGTCTTTTACGAAAAACCCTTTGCCGGCCGCCTGCTACCCTGGTTTTCCGCGCTGAAATCGCGTGGCGCCGACATCCTGATCGGCGACCCCGGCCGCGCCTATCTGCCGAAGACCGGCCTGGAGCGGCTGGCAGCCTACGAAGTGCCGGTCACCCGGGCTCTGGAAGATGCCGAGGTCAAGCGCACCACGGTCTGGCGCTTCGCTTGACGCGACCTCCGAACAAGCGTTCCATGCGGGTCAATGGAGGGGGACACCATGGATTTTTCTGCCGTAAACTGGCTTGCAATCATCGCGGCCGCCGTTCTGGGCTGGCTGTTCGGCGCGGTATGGTACACCGCGCTGAGCAAACCGTGGCTCAAGGCAGTGCGGATTGACCCCACGACGATGCGCAATTCGGTGATGCCGTTCGTGATCGGCTTTGTCGGCCTGGTCGTCATGGCCTTCGTCCTGTCCTTGGTCATTCCCGGCATGACCGGAGGAGAACCGAGTGTCGTTGCCGGGATCGTGCTGGGGTTCGTGCTGTGGCTCGGCTTCGTTGCCACCACGCTTACCGTCAACCACCGCTATCAGGGTTTCGGCTGGGCGCTGACGGCCATCGATTCAGGCCATTGGCTGGGCGCGATGCTGATCATGGGCGCTGTCATAGGCTGGTTCGGCGCGCCCGCTTCGTAGCACCTGTCCGGCTGCCGACACTTCCGATCAGAAATCGTCCCAGCTTCGCTGCGTGACATCCATCTGCGGCGCATGTGCCTCCGCGAGCAGCCAGTTCTTGAAGGCGATGATGCGCGCATCCTGCGCCGAACCCTCGGGATAGATCAGGAAGTAGGCAAATTCGGGCGGCACCTTGATGCTGAGCTCGAACGGCCTGACCAGCCGCCCTTCCGACAGGTCGTTGGCGACCATGGCAAAATCGGCGAGCGCCACCACATTGCCGCCCGCCGCGGCTGCGATGGCGTCGGTCGACGTCGTCATCACCACCGTACGACTGTCATCGAAATCCTCGATGCCGGCCGCCGCCATCCACATGCGCCAGTTCGGCCAGGTGATGCCCTGGCGGGACCACTCGATGTGAACCAGCGTATGTTTGAGCAGGTCGCGGGGTTCGTCGAGCGGCGGTCCGGAACGCAGCAGTCCCGGGCTGCAAACTGGAATGATGACGTTTTCGAACAATCTGTCGGCGCACAAGCCCGGATATTTGCCGGTGCCGAAACGGATGCCGATATCGACGTCGTCGCGGTCGAAATCGCGCGGCTCGTAGGTGATATCGAAACGCAGTTCGATGTCGGGATGGAGCTTGCGGAAGCCGTCGACACGGCGCAACAGCCAGCGTGTTGCGAATTCCGCGCTGGCGGTCACCTTCAATAGCGCCCCGCCGCGCGCAAGCTTCTTGGCCCGGGTCACCGCGCGGTTGAGTGTCTCTAGCGCGTCCGCGGACGCGTCCACCAGCGCCATCCCCGCCTCGGTCAGGCGTATGGTGCGGCTGGTGCGGGTGAACAGCACCAGACCAAGCTGGTCCTCGATTTCCTTGATCTGGTAGCTGACCGCCGCCGGCGTCAGGCCAAGTTCGTCGGCGGCGCGGGTAAAATTGAGATGCCGGCCGGCCGCTTCCAGCGTCCGCAGCGCACGGGTCCCAGGCAGCAGACGGGACATGGCTATCTTCAAGCGCTCCTTGATGATCAGCCAAGAACTACTCGTTTCCCCCTTTCATTTCAATGCGAGATACTGACCCCAATCGAAAATCTCCAAGCTTGGCTTGAAGCCAGGCCGCCTTGAAAGAACTCCCTCATGTCCGCCATTGTTTTGAAATCCGAAGTCGCGCGCCCAAACCGCATCCGCCCGCTGCTCGACTGGCTGCGCCATGCCCGTATTGCCATCAACCTGCCGCCGCAGGATTCCGGATATCTGTCGGATGCGCATTTGCGTGACATCGGCCTGCGACGCACCGACATTGCCCGCAGCGTATCGGACGCGCCGCAGCGGCTCGGCCTGCTCGATCTCGGCTGGCAGCCACCCCGTTCCAACAAGCACCGGTAATCCAGCCGACTCGTCGCTCTATTCCGCTTCCGCCGGGATCATCGCCCGGCAGAAGCAGAATCCTGACCTAGCGCACCACCTTCATCACCGTGCGAGCTGACAACAGCGGCAACAGCCGCGCCATGGTTTGCGCGGAGACGGCGACGCAGCCTTGCGTCGGCGTATAGCCCGGACGCGCCAGATGGAAGAAGA
This sequence comes from Mesorhizobium terrae, assembly GCF_008727715.1. Lineage (GTDB taxonomy): Bacteria > Pseudomonadota > Alphaproteobacteria > Rhizobiales > Rhizobiaceae > Mesorhizobium > Mesorhizobium terrae. Next base: position 2,027,407 of record NZ_CP044218.1, on the reverse strand, counting down.
TGGCGCTGCCGCGCCCGCGCCGGCGTGGCGCGATGTTCCAGTCGAGCACCAGGCACGCGTCGTAGAGCCGGTCGTCGCGCTTCATGCGCTCGTGGCTGGCGCCGTAGGGGATCGTCACCGGCCGGTTGTAGTTGCGGTCATCCGGCACCTCGCACCAGCCGAGATCCGGTCCGATCGTCGCCATTGCAAGGCGCGTGCGTCGCGCCTTGGCGAAATGGTCGTTACGGAAATAACCGGAGCGGATGCGCATCGAAGCAAGCGGCGTGGCGCCGTCGCCCTCCCGCTTGTTCGACGAAATCCCGCCACTACCCAGAGCACAGGGAAACACCAGGCTGCCGGCCTGCAGCAGGCCCTTGGTTCCGTCGCCAGGCCGCGCACGCACGACCAATATGCGAAGACCTGTTGGTTGCGCCTTGTTCGCCCCATTGCGCACAAGGTTTTTCGGATATGATAGAACCATGGAACAAATTACCGTGATCGGCTGTTGTAGCCGACAGCTTCCGCATAAACGGTCGTCGGTCAACGGCGTCCTAACATTTTGTGATTTTGAAACAACGGATTGATCCATGACTTCACGCACCATCCTGGTTGTCGACGATGACGAAGACCTGCGCGGCACGCTGGCCGAGCAATTGTCGCTCTACGAGGAATTCGACGTGCTTCAGGAGACGACCGCGGCCAAGGGCATCGCCACCGCCCGCGCCGGCATGATCGACCTGCTCATCATGGACGTCGGTTTGCCGGATATGGACGGTCGCGAGGCGGTGAAGTTGCTGCGCAAGGGCGGCTATAAGGCGCCGATCATCATGCTGACCGGCCATGACACCGATTCCGACACGATCCTGGGGTTGGAAGCCGGCGCCAACGATTATGTGACCAAGCCTTTCCGCTTCGCCGTGCTGCTTGCCCGCATCCGCGCCCAGCTGCGCCAGCACGAGCAGAGCGAAGACGCCACCTTCTCGGTCGGCCCCTACACATTCAAGCCCAGCCAGAAGCTTTTGATCGACCAGCGCGGCAGCAAGGTGCGGCTCACCGAAAAAGAGGCATCGATCATCAAATACCTCTATCGGGCCGAGCAGAAGGTGGTGACCCGCGACGTGCTTCTGGAAGAAGTGTGGGGCTACAATTCTGGCGTCACCACGCACACACTGGAAACCCACGTCTATCGCCTGCGCCAGAAGATCGAGCACGATCCGTCGAACGCGGCGATCCTCGTCACCGAAAGCGGCGGCTACAAGCTGGTGCCCTGAACAGCTTCCGCGCGCCCGCGCGGACTTAACTTCGCTGTTTCCCGGATTCGATTTCTTCAGCGCCGCACCGCGGCGCCGTGCTTTGGCCGCAAAAGCGGAGCGTGCCAGCCTCGTGGCTCGGCGCGGTGACGGTTGCCGCGCGCTTGACCACTCTTTTCGTCGCCCGCTGCCCTCACCGATGAGATTCTGTTAAAGGCTCTATATTATTGGTCAATTAATTGTATTTGGCCGAAGGCGATTCAGGGCGGGGTCGCAAAACGGAGGGAACGACCTGTCGGTCCGGGGACATAGCTGATGGCGCTGGATGACGACATACGCATCCTCTCCACCGTGCGGCTCTTCGAGGGCTTCACGGCGGAACAGTTGCGCCTGCTCGCTTTCGGCGCGGAGACGACTTCGTTGCCGGCGGAGAGAAAGCTCTATCGCGAGGATGACGAGGCCGATTCGGCCTATGTCGTCATCAGCGGCTCCATCGCCCTCTACCGCGAAGCCGAGGGCACCCGCATCATCATCGGCACGGCTGGCCCCGGTGCGATCCTGGGCGAACTGGCACTGATTGCCGACACCCGGCGGCTGACCAGCGCATCGGCAGCGGCCGATTCGCAGGTTCTTCGCCTCAACCGCAAGATGTTTCGACGCATCCTCGAAGAATACCCCGATATCGCCGTTCACCTGCATCAACGCATCACCGACGAACTTCAGGCGCTGATCGAACGCATCGAAGCGCTGGCACCGCGCTTCGCTGGCTGAGGCATTCCGACATGGACGCGACCTTCACACTCGTCCGTGCCAGGGAGGATGACCTCCCTTTCATCATGGCGACGGAACGGCTTGACGGTTACGACAGGCTGGTCGGCCGTTGGGACGAGCGGCGCCATCGAGAGGCGATGGTAGATGGCAGCCACGCCTATTTCGTCGGCTACGAAGGCGAGGCGCCCGCCGGCTTTTCCATTTTGCGCTTCTGGAACGCGATCGAACGCGTAACCCTGGTTCGCCGCCTGGCGGTCGTCAGTCCGGGACAAGGCCAGGGACGACGCTTGCTGAATGCCGTTGTTTCACGCGCCTTCATGGAAACCGAACTCCATCGCCTCGTCATCAGTCTGTTCCCGGAAAACCTGCGCGCCCGCCGCATGTACGAAGCGGTCGGTTTCCAGGCCGAAGGGGTCGCGCGCGGCAACGCCTTCTTCGGCGGGCAATTTCACGATGAACTGGTGATGGCGTTGCTGAGACCCGAATGGGAAGCCCGGCAGGCACTGGCCGCGTCGGCTGACACGATCAGAGGCTGAACCGCGCGATCACCGGGACATGATCCGACGGCCGCTCCCAGCCGCGAGCGGTACGCAGGATCTCATAACCTTCGAACGCCGGCACCAGGTTGTTCGACGACCAGATATGGTCGAGCCGGCGGCCGCGATTGGAGATTTCCCAATCGGCCGCCCGATAGCTCCACCAGGTATAGAGCTTCTCATCGACCGGCACATTGAGACGCATCAGGTCGGCCCAGGCACCTGCCTTGCGCATGGCCTCGAAACTCTCCGTCTCGACTGGCGTGTGACTGACCACATTGAGCAGTTGCTTGTGCGACCAGACGTCGTGTTCGAGCGGCGCGATGTTGAGGTCGCCGACCAGGATTGAGCCTGCCCCGTCGGGCTGGTCGGCGCGCACGTCGTGCATTTCCTGGACGAAACCGAGCTTGTGCTTGAACTTCGGATTGATCGCGGGATCGGGTTCGTCGCCGCCGGCCGGCACGTAAAAATTATGAAGCAGGATCGCCTTGTCGCCGGCCTTGAAACGCACCGAGATGTGCCGGCTGTCCTCGATCTCGCAGAAGCGGCGCTTTTCCACGATTTCGATCGGCCGCCGCGATACGGTGGCAACGCCGTGATAGCCTTTCTGCCCATGGATGGCGATGTGCTCGTAGCCGAGCTTGCGGAAGGCCGCCGCCGGGAAAAGATCATCCGGACATTTGGTTTCCTGAAGGCACAGAATGTCGGGATTCCGTTCAGCGATCAGCTGCTCGACCAGCGGCATGCGCAGCCGCACCGAGTTGATGTTCCAGGTTGCCAGCGTAAAGGCCATTCGCGTGTTCCGAACCCGTGCCCGTTAAGCCGGCGGGCTCAAGCGAAGGCATCATCGACAGAAAGATTGGGGCGGAACCTGCCAGCCTCAGGCTGCAAAGACAAGCCGGAGGGTAGCGCAACACGACTGCGTTGCACATTTCCACAGAAGTCGTCGAGGAACCGGCAACTGCGGAAGCGTTGCCTAAACTGCCTCAGCGCATACCCTTGTTGACGTTGAGTTCGCGATTGGCGGTGTAGTCGATCTTGAACGTGTCGGGCGCGAAGCTGACGCCCTCCTTGGTGTTGAATATCATCACCGTGGTGTCCTTGCCCTGCGCGTCGGTGATCGTCCATTGGCGCAGTTCATAGGTCTTCGGATCGAACATCATGGTGATGGTCGAATTGCCGAACACCTGCTTGTCCGACAACTTGATGGTGATGAGGTCTTCCTCTTCCTTGACGCTCTTCACGCGGTCGCCCGACAGGTCGATCCTGTCTTCAAGCAAAAGCTTCAGCGGCGTCTTCGACAGAGGATAGAGATCGGAAGTCTGGAGCTTCTTGTTGAGCAGCACGACCGACTGACCGTCGGAGATCACCTTGAAATTGTTGGCGCCGTCATAGTTGAAACGGATCTTGCCCGGACGCTCGAGGAAGAACTTGCCGCCGGTCTGCTCGCCTTTCGGCCCGAACTGCACGAACTCACCCGTCATCGACTTTACCGACGAGAAATGATCGGCGATCTTCTGCGCCGCAGGCGGCACGCTGGCCTGGGCAGCCGCGACGGGCAGGAAGCCCGGCACGACGTTGACGGCAGCGGCACCGGTCACCATCAGGCCGAGCCCAAGCAGGCGCCGCCGCGTCATGGTCAGGCCGATGGTCGCTCCGAAAAGGTCGTCTTTCATGCAGCTCGCTCTTGTCTGGTTGTTCCGGACAGGTGGTGAACCCTCAGTTGGGCTTTAGTTTGACCGTCCCCGCCTCAGAGCTTGTCGTCTTCCGTCGGCACCAGAATCTCGCGCTTGCCGGCGTGGTTGGCCGCACCGACGATGCCTTCCTTCTCCATCCGCTCGATGATCGAGGCAGCGCGGTTGTAGCCGATGCCGAGGCGCCGCTGGATGTAGCTGGTCGAGGCCTTGCCGTCGCGCAGCACCACCGCGACCGCCTGGTCGTAAGGGTCGTCGGACTCGTCGAAATTGCCACCGCCGCCGCCTGAGCCGCCGCGGCCTGACGGTTCATCACCATCCTCCTCGTCGTCCTCGGTGATCGCGTCGAGATATTCAGGCACGCCCTGCAATTTCAGGTGCTGCACCACCTTCTCGACCTCGTCGTCGGCGACGAACGGGCCGTGCACGCGCTGGATGCGGCCGCCGCCGGCCATGTAGAGCATGTCGCCCATGCCGAGCAGTTGTTCGGCGCCCTGCTCGCCAAGGATGGTGCGGCTGTCGATCTTCGACGTCACCTGGAAGGAGATACGGGTCGGGAAGTTGGCCTTGATCGTGCCGGTGATGACGTCGACCGACGGGCGCTGCGTCGCCATGATGACGTGGATGCCGGCCGCGCGCGCCATCTGGGCGAGGCGCTGGACGGCGCCCTCGATATCCTTGCCGGCCACCATCATCAGGTCGGCCATCTCGTCGATGATGACGACGATGTAAGGCATCGGCTCGAGGTCGAGATTCTCGGTTTCGTAGATCGCCTCGCCGGTCTGGCGATCGAAGCCGGTCTGCACCGTACGCGAGATCTTCTCGCCCTTCTTCTCGGCCTGCGCCACGCGCTGATTGAAGCCGTCGATGTTGCGCACGCCGACCTTGGACATCTTGCGGTAGCGGTCTTCCATCTCCCGCACCGTCCATTTCAGCGCCACCACTGCCTTCTTCGGGTCGGTGACGACGGGCGTGAGGAGATGCGGAATGCCGTCATAGACCGACAATTCGAGCATCTTCGGATCGATCATGATGAGGCGGCATTCTTCCGGCCTCAGCCGGTAGAGCAGCGACAGGATCATGGTGTTGATGGCGACCGACTTGCCGGAACCGGTGGTACCGGCCACCAGCACGTGCGGCATCTTGGCGATGTCGACGATGACCGGCTCGCCATTGATCGTCTTGCCGAGCGCCAGCGCCAGCTTGGCCTTGCTCTCCTCGAAATCGCGGCTGGCCAGGATTTCGCGCAGGTAGACCATTTCGCGCTTGGCGTTGGGCAGTTCGATGCCGATGGCGTTGCGGCCGGGCACGACGGCGACACGGGCGGCGATCGCGCTCATCGAGCGGGCGATGTCGTCGGCCAAGCCGATGACCCGGCTGGATTTGATGCCGGGCGCCGGCTCCAGTTCGTAGAGGGTGACGACGGGGCCGGGCCGCACATGGATGATCTCGCCCTTGACGCCGAAATCCTCGAGAACGCCTTCGAGCAGTCGCGCATTCTGTTCCAGCGCATCCTTGGACAGGCTGGCGTCGCGCACCACGCTCTTTGGTTCCGACAGGAAATGCAGCGACGGCATTTCGAAACTGTTGGCGGCAATCAGCGAAGTCTGTGCCTCGCGCTGCACGCGCGCGCCCTGGGTGGGCCGGGGCGCCGGCGCCTCGACACGGGTCGCGGCATCGGAACGGAAGTTGCGGACCTGCGTGCTGGCCCCGGCCGGCGCCGCGGCGCGCGGGGCGGCCACGGGCAGGCTCTGCGGATAATCGTCCTCGTCGCGCTCGAAATCGGCGCCGTCGAAACCGTCATTGTCGTAATCGTCCGCATGGGCGGAGCCGCCGGCCACGGGATCGACCGCGACATGGCGATCGTTGACCATCGCCGCGAAGAACTTCGGCTCGACACGGGCGCGGCCGGTCGTGCTCATATGGGCTTCGGCGAGTTCCGCCGATTCGACACGGTCGGCGGCGCGGCGCCACGCGCTTTCGCGCGCCGGCATTTCCGCGAAATCGAATTCCTCTTCCTCCTGGCGCCGCTTGGCGGCGGCGCGGCGATGCATCCAGGCGCGGAACGACAGCCACCAATGGGTGATGGCGCCGAGCGCCAGCAATCCGCCATTGTCGTCGTCGTCCTCCTCGTTCTCGAAAAGGATCGAGTCGCGATCTTCCTCCGCCTTGCGGCGCTTCGGCTCCTGCTCCTCAATGACCGCAAAGCCGTTGCTGCGCGCGATCAGCCCCGAACCATAAGCAAACAGCCAAAGCGTCGGCGCGACCAGCAGGATGGCAATGACGCTGGCGGCGACACCGGTCGGATAACCGCCCAGGAAAAGACCGGGCACCTTCAGCACCATGTCGCCGAAGACGCCACCGAGACCGCTCGGCAGCGGCCAGGTCTTGGGCGGCACCACGCAACCCGCCATGCCGGCGGCAAGCAGCGAGAAACCGAACCAGGACACGCCGCGGCGCGGCAGCTTGTCGACGCCGCGGGCCGAAAACAGCAGGAAACCCCAGATGATCGCCGGCACCACCGCGGCAACCGCCGACAGGCCGAAGAACTGGGTCGCCAGATCCGAGAACACCGCGCCAGGATAGCCCATCGCATTGGTGACGTGATTGTCGGTGGCATGCGAGAACGAAGGATCGGCAACGTTCCAGGTAGCCAGCGCGGCCACGCCGAAAGCGACGAAGGCGAACAGCGCCCCACCGACGAGCCGGCCGGCCTGCCGCCGCAGGAACGCCTGGAACCCGTGCCCGGTATTGGTCAGCGCGAGCGGTGCCGATGCCCCTGAACGCATGCATTTCCCCGTCAGTCATTGCCTGGGCCGGAAGCAGCGCGCACTCCGGCAGATTCGAAGACCAGACTATCGGGGGGAAGGTTAAGGCAGCATTAACCATGGCGATTTTGCGTGCCAGTCGGCGCGCAAAAAAGGGCCCGGATTGCTCCGGGCCCAAGCGCGTGAGTGCGTTCGCAGCGGCTCACGACGGGATCTTTTCTTCTTCGTAGTGCGTATCCCGCAGGCGGGCGCCGGCTACTGCACGACTTCGCCGTGCAGGGTCACGTCCAGCCCCTCGACCTCCTCCTGCTTGCTCGGACGCAGTCCGACCAGAGCCTTGACCACATGGAGGATCACGAAGCTGACGACCGCGGTCCAGAGAATGGTGAAACCGATGCCGTAGAGCTGCTTGGCAACCGAAGCATCCTTGCCGAGCGCGTTGATGGCCGGGTCGGCGAAGACACCGGTCAGCAGCGCACCGATGATGCCGCCGATGCCGTGCACGCCGAAAGCATCGAGCGAATCGTCGTAGCCGAGCGCATGCTTGAGCTTCACCGCGGCGAAGTAGCAGACGATGCCCGCCACGATGCCGATGATGAAGGCGCCCGTGGGATTGACGAAGCCCGATGCCGGCGTCACCGCGACAAGACCGGCGACGGCGCCCGAGATGATACCCAGCACCGAGGGCTTCTTGGCGACAAGCCATTCCGTGAACATCCAGGCAAGGCCGGCGGCGGCGGTGGCAACCTGCGTGTTCATCATCGCAGCGCCGGCCAGGCCGTCGGCCGCGAGTTCGGAACCCGCATTGAAGCCGAACCAGCCGACCCACAGCAGCGAGGCGCCGATCACCGCGTAGACGAGATTATAGGGCGCCATGTTGACGGTTCCGTAGCCCTCGCGCTTGCCGAGCACCAGGGCGCAGACCAGGCCGGCGACGCCGGCATTGATGTGGACGACCGTACCGCCCGCGAAGTCCAGCACGCCGGCCGAACCGAGGAACCCACCGCCCCAGACCCAATGGGCGATCGGCGCATAAACGAAGATCAGCCACAGACCGCTGAACAGAAGCAGCGCCGAGAACTTCATGCGCTCGGCGAAGGCGCCGGCGATCAGCGCTGGCGTGATGATGGCAAACGTCATCTGGAACATCGAGAAGACGAATTCCGGGATGTTGGAGACACCCGGCAGCCACAGCGTCGAGACCGTGATGCCCTTGTGCATCACCTTCGAAAAGCCGCCGATGAAGCTGTTCCACGAACCGCCGTCGGAAAAGGCCAGCGAATAGCCGACGACGAACCACAACACCGTGACAAGGCAGCAGATCGCGAAGCTTTGCATGATGGTGGCAAGCACGTTCTTCTTGCGCACCATGCCGCCATAGAACAGGGCGAGGCCTGGAATGGTCATCATCAGGACCAGGGCCGTCGAGGTCAGCATCCACGCCGTGTTGCCGGTGTCCAGGGTTGGCGTCGGCGCGGCCGCAGCCGGTGCCGGGGTGGCGGTTTGGGCATAGGCGGCGAGGGTGCCCAGCAGCCCGACGAGAGCAGTCAGCGGCGCGACGCGCCCTGCCGTCTTCAGCTTGGGAAGAATATTCATCGATATCTCCATGGAGGTGCGTGACCCGCTCACAGCGCGTCGGTGTCTGTTTCGCCGGTGCGGATGCGCACGGCCTGGTCGATGCCGAAGACGAAGACCTTGCCGTCGCCGATCTGGCCGGTTTTGGCGGCGCTTGTTATCGCCTCGACCGCCCTGTCGACGAGGTCGGTCGCAACGGCGACCTCGACCTTGATCTTTGGAAGGAAGGAGACGGCATATTCCGCCCCGCGATAGATTTCCGTGTGCCCCTTCTGACGCCCGTAGCCTTTGACTTCGGTGACGGTCAGGCCCTGGATGCCGACGGCGGTGAGCGCCTCGCGCACCTCGTCCAGCTTGAACGGCTTGATGATAGCCATCACGATCTTCATCAGGATTCGCCCTTTGTTCGTTGCGGTCCCCGCGTTCCACGCGACATCGCCGGCCTCGACATGGGTCGGCGATGCCCATGGCAATTCAAGCTCCGTGCCAAATGCCGAAACGACAAGCTAAGCCATTGAAGATAAAAGATTGTCGAGCGGAGGGGCGCCGGCCGCTGTACAGAGGCCACCCATCAATTGCCCATCAATTGAGCAAATTGATAAAAATGCCTATTCTGTAGGCGACCGCTTGAGGCGGATCAGGCCTTCCTGCGCCACCGAGGCGATCAGCGTGCCGTCCCGGGCAAACAGCGAGCCGCGCGTGAAGCCGCGCGCACCCTGGGTCGAGGGACTGTCCTGTGTGTAGAGGATCCAGTCGTCGAGCGGATGGCTGCGATGGAACCACATCGAATGATCGAGGCTGGCTGCCTGGATATCACGGTCGAAGATGGCCCGGCCATGGGCAAAGGTGGATGTGTCGAGAAGCGTCATGTCCGACAGATAGGCGAGCACCGCGGCCTGCATCGCGCGGTCGTTCGGCACCGGCCCGGTCGTGCGGATCCAGATATTCTGCTTTGGCTCCAGCCGTTCCCGGCTGGTGTAGTGCTTGAGCATGATCGGCCGCATTTCGATCGGCCGTTCGCGTTGCCAGTAGCGCTTGATCCCCTCGGGCACCGCTTCGCCGAACTTCTCCAACAGGTCGCGCTGCGTCATCAGCGTGTCGGGCTCGGGAATGCCATGCGGCATTGGAACCTGGTGCTCGAGCCCGCCTTCGTCGAGCTGGAACGACGCTTCGAGCGAAAAGATGGCATGGCCATGCTGGACGGCGACGACGCGCCGCGTGGTGAAGGAGGAACCGTCGCGAATGCGGTCAACCTCGTAGACGATCGGCAGTTTTGTGTCGCCAGGCCGCATGAAATAGCCGTGCAGGGAGTGGACGTGCCGATCGGCGTCGACGGTGCGCTGCGCGGCAACCAGCGCCTGCGCGATCGTCTGGCCGCCGAACACGCGCTGCCAGTCGGTTTGCGGGCTGCGACCACGGAACAGATTGTCTTCCAGCTTTTCCAGGTCGAGAATGCCGAGAAGCTCATTCATGGCTTGCGTCATGCGTTCGATCCTTGCCACGACTATAGGGCGGTTTCGGACAGCAACGGCGGCCAGTCAAGGCTTATGCGGGTGCGGCCCGATACCGGCGGGCAGGAAAGGTGGCAGGACATGGCGTCGAAACGCGAATCGGAAGCGTCTCAGAACACGCGGCTCGACGTACTGATCGCCGGCGCCGGTTATGTCGGATTGGCCGCGGCCGTCTCGCTGAAACAGGCGCGCCCGGCTCTGCGGGTCGCGATCGTCGATGCGGCGCCTGCTGGCGTATGGCAGAAGGACGGCCGCGCCTCGGCGATCGCCGCCGCCGCCTCGCGCATGCTCGACCAACTCGGCGTCTGGGCCGAGATCGCGCCAGGAGCCCAAGCAATCACCGAGATGATCGTGACGGATTCGCGCACCGCCGATCCCGTGCGGCCGGTCTTCCTGACGTTCGACGGCGAGATCGCCCCGGGCGAGCCGTTCGCCCATATGGTCGCCAATCGCGACCTTAATGGCGCGCTGCGTCGCCAGGCGGACAAGCTGGGCATCGACCTGATCGAGGGCGTGGCCGTGCAATCCTTCGATGCCGGCGGGGGCGGCCTTACCGTCCACTTGGCCGATGGCGCGGCGCTGCGCGCCCGCTTGCTGGTTGCCGCCGACGGCGTCAACTCGAAGCTGCGCGACATGGCCGGCATCAAGACGGTGAAGTGGGAGTACGGCCAGTCCGGCATTGTCTGCACGGTGGCGCATGAACGACCCCACAACGGCCGCGCCGAAGAGCATTTCCTGCCGGCCGGGCCTTTCGCCACCTTGCCGCTGAAACCGGACAAGGATGGCACCAACCGTTCGTCCATCGTCTGGACCGAGCGCACCGACGATGCCCGCAAACTGGTCGAGGGCGACGATCTGGTCTTCGAGATGGAGCTGGAGCAACGCTTCGGCCTGAAGCTCGGCGAAATCCGCGCTGTCGACAAGCCGCGCGCCTGGCCACTCGGCCTGACGCTTGCCCGCGACTTCGTGGCGCCGCGCATAGCGCTGGCGGGCGATGCGGCGCATGGCATCCACCCGATCGCCGGGCAGGGTTTGAACCTCGGCTTCAAGGATGTCGCCGCGCTTGCGGAGGTCATCGTCGAGGCGGATCGGCTCGGCCAGGACATCGGCGCGCTTGATGTGCTCGAACGCTACCAGCAGTGGCGCCGCTTCGACACCATGCAGATGGGCGTCACCACCGATGTTCTGAACCGGCTGTTCTCCAACGACATCGCGCCGCTGCGCGCCGTGCGCGACATCGGGCTCGGTATCGTCGAGCGCATGCCGAGGCTGAAGGAGTTCTTCATCCGCCAGGCATCGGGTCTTGGCGGCGATACGCCCCGACTGCTCAAGGGCGAGGCAATATAACTACGCTTCCTCGCGCCATTGGCGCCGGTCCCGGGCCGGTCGAAAGAGGACCAATCGATAGTACACCGGCTGTCCGGCAGGGTTGCCAACTTGGTTGCCTGCCAGGTCTGGCAACCTTATGGTCGCGCCATGAGCCTTGAATCCGTTCGCGCCTTCTTCGCCGCCAAAGCCCCGGACATCGAAGTCATCGTCACCGAGGCAAGCTCGGCGACTGTAGCCCTTGCCGCTCAAGCACATGGCGTCGAACCGGACCAGATCGCCAAAACGATCTGCCTCAGGGTCGGCGATACGGCCATGCTGGTCGTTGCCGCCGGCACGGCGCGGCTCGACAACCGCAAGTTCAAGGACCGGTTCGGCGGCAAGGCACGCATGCTGGAGGCCGAAGAGGTCGTCGCCCTCACCAGCCATCCGGTCGGCGGCGTCTGCGCCTTCGGCCTGCCGACACCGCTGCCGGTCTATTGCGATGTCTCGCTGAAAGCCTTCGACGAGGTGGTGCCGGCCGCCGGCGCCACCAATGCCGCGGTACGGCTCAATCCCGACCGCATGGCGGCGCTCGTCGGTGCCGAATGGGTCGATGTTTGCCAGGCACCGGCACCCGCGATCCAGGGCTGACCGCGCCGGTCAGGGCACCGGAATGTCGTAGATCGCACGCACCTCCACCATGCCCATCGCCGCCAGCGGGATGTCGGCTGCAATGGCGAGTGCCTCGTCGAGATCGCGCGCCTCGATCATCACGAAGCCGAGCAGCTGTTCCTTGGTTTCGGCGAACGGACCGTCGGTCACCAGCGTCTTGCCCTTGCGCTTGCGCACCACCTTGGCCGTCTTCACCGATTGCAGCGCCTGCGCCATGACCAGATGGCCGCTCTTTTCCAGTGCCACGTCATAAGCGAGCGAGTCGGCGTCGAGCGTTCTGCCCGCCTCGGCTGAAAGCGCATGCAACGCCGATTCCTCGTGATAGACTAGACAGATATATTGCATCGTTGTCTCCCTGTTGCAGCCCGCATGGCCCGCGCCTGCGTAGCGCCGTCCGCAGGACGGTTTGGCGGCAACAAAGCCGACATTTTTGCACGGCGATTTTTTCGTCCACCGATCCCATCGCCCCGCGAAGGATGTTGTGGCCTTGTCAGGCTGCGGCGCTATAGTCGGCCTCTTGCAACCACCCAGCCAGGAGAAAACCATGGACCGCACTGCAAAAGCCGTCTGGAAAGGCAATCTGAAGGAGGGTGGCGGCACCATCGACACCCAGAGCGGCGCGCTCAAGGCCACGCCCTATTCGTTCAAGACGCGTTTCGAGGATGAAAGCGGCAGGTCCGGCACCAATCCCGAGGAACTGATCGCGGCTGCCCATGCCGGCTGTTACGCCATGCAGCTTTCGCATTTCCTCGCCGAAAACGGCACGCCGGCGGCGAAGCTGGAAGCCAGCGCCGCGGTTAAGCTCACCCCCGGCACCGGCATCACCGAGAGCAACATCACGCTTGTCGGCGACGTTCCCGGCATCGATGCCGCAAAATTCCAGGAGCTGGCCGCCAAGGCCAAGGCCGAATGCCCGGTCTCGCGCGCGCTTGGCGCGATCAAGATTTCGTTGGACGCCAAACTGGCCTGATCGCGGGGACCAGGCCGCGTCGCCATCCAGGCTGCGCGGCCTTCTGCACCGCAGCCGATTGCGGCCTGCCGGTACCGGTCTTGCGGAACATCAGGACCATCACCGCCGCCGCCAGTATGATCTCGCTCAGATCAAACCGAGATGGGCTGCAAGCTCTCGGGCCGCGGCACCGCCGGCCCTGTTCGCTCCGATGGTGGAGGCCGACGGGCCGTAGCCGACCAGATGGATGCGAGGGTCCTTCTTCACCTCTGTCGCCAGCCGTCCGGTCATGACGATACCGCCATTGTCCTCGCGCAGCTGCAGCGGCGCCAGATGATCGAGCGAGCTGCGGAACCCCGTCGCCCACAAGATGACGTCGGCCTTCTGCATCGAACCGTCCGGCCACAGCACGCCATCTTCGGTGATCTCGCTGAACATCGGCAAGCGTTTCAACACACCGCGCTCCCTGGCGGCACGCAAAGCCGGCGTGAGCGGGATGCCGGTGACGGAAACCACCGACCCCGGAACCAGTCCGCGCCTGACCCTGTCCTCGACCATGGCGACGGCCGCGCGGCCGTCTTCCTGCACGAAGGGCGTGTCCCGGAAGCGCGGTTCGTGGCGGGTCACCCATGTCGTGCCCGCCACCTTGGAAATCTCGTCCAGATGCTGCAGCGCCGAAATCCCACCGCCCACGACGATCACATGCTGTCCCGCGAATTCGTCCGGGGTGCGATAGTCGTGTGAGTGAAGTTGCCGGCCCGTGAACTGCGCCGCGCCGGGATAATCGGGAATGACGGGCGTCTCCCAGGTTCCCGTGGCATTGATGATACCGCGCGCCGAGAACATCTCGCGGTCCGTCTCGATCCGCAGCCGTCCGGACCGCTCGCAGACGACCTTGACGGTGACGGGGCGATAGACCGGCAGCTCGAACTTGCGTTCATAGGCGGCAAAATATTCGGGCACCGCCACGGATGCCCTGGCTTCGCCGCTGGAGGTGTCGACGGCTTCGGAAAACTGCATGCCGGGCAGATCGTGCAGGCGATTGACGGTGCTGAGCGTCAGAGACGGCCAGCGGTGCTGCCAGGCACCACCTGGTGTCGGATTCCTGTCCAGCACGAGGAACTGCCGCCCGACGGCGAGGCCCAGCCTGCCGAGATGATAGGCCGACGACAGGCCCGCCTGGCCCGCGCCGATGACGACGATGTCGACCTTGAAGATTGTGTTTGTCGAAGCGGCCTGCTGCTCGGCCACGCTTATGCGCCTACGGCATCGAGCCGCGCCTTGAGCGCCGCCACGTCCTCTTCAAGCGTACGCACGCGTTCTTCCAGTTCACTCAGGGCCGAACCGGCAGGCGCGGCGGCACGCGCGGCCGGAGCCGGAATCGACGACACATCGACATCGCCCGAAAGCAGATGCGCGAAACGATCCTCGCGCTGACCCGGCGCACGGCCGATCTCCTTCACCAGCGGTGGGCGCCGGCCGACCAGCATGTCGAGTTCGGTTTGTACCGCTTCGGCCGAACCGAAATTGGCCATGCGATCAGTGCGGGTCTGCAATTCGTTGAGCGTCTGCGGCCCGCGCAGAAGCAGCATGGCGACCAGCGCGCTTTGCGGGGTCGTCAGGCTGAATTTTCGTGAAGCCATCTGCTCGTAGCGGTCGGCGCGCGATGCCATCATCCGCCGCGCCAGCCCCTTCTCCTCAAGCGACTTCAAGGTTCGGCTGATGTCGACCGGCTCCAATGCCATCACCGGTTCGCGCGAGGTCTTCTGGTTGGTCGCGGATTGCAGCGCGTTCAACGTCAGCGGATAGACGTCTGGCGTCAGAAGCTGCTTTTCCATCAGGCATCCGAGTACGCGGACTTCGAGAGCGTTGAGGTGAGGGAAGTCTTCACTGGACATTGGCGATTTACTCTATCGTGCAGACTATTTCTTCAACCCGCTCGTTCAAACGGTCAAGCTTGACGGGAGCGATCAGTTTCTCGGCAGCACGCACGCCAATCGTCTTCACATCCGGAAGGTTTCGGCTTGCGATCACATAGAACTGCCATTGCAGGGGGTCTCGATGATCCGCGTTTTCATCCGCAATGGTATGTAGTGACAACACATACATATGTGCGTTGCGGCCAGGTGAAGGGACCCATGTGTCGCCATCGACCCAAAACCCTGTGCGTGGTGCAATATCCCAGGACGCCTTTGAAAGCCGTGACTTCGACCAAGTCTGCAAAAGCGCGCTCTGCTTGACCTCCAGCTTTATGCTACCGCGCTCGAAATCATGTCCCGCATAGTCCGACGAACACCATTTCCAAGTGGGAAGTGCTGCGGCTACGATCGCTTCAACGATGACGGATCGGTAGACATTTGTAACAAGTGGTTTGCCAAAAATGGCTTCCGAGGCCAAAGCGACGACTTCGGCACTCGTTGACGGTCTGGGTTTTGCGCTCCCCGTCAGACCCTTCTCTCCACCATCATCTTCTTGATCTCGGCGATCGCCTTGGCCGGGTTAAGACCCTTCGGGCAAGTCTGCGCGCAGTTCATGATGGTGTGGCAGCGGTACAGACGGAACGGATCCTCGAGATTGTCGAGGCGTTCACCCTTGGCTTCGTCCCGGGAATCGATCAGCCAGCGATAGGCCTGCAGCAGCGTCGCGGGACCGAGATAGCGGTCGCCGTTCCACCAATAGCTCGGGCACGAGGTCGAGCAGCAGGCGCACAGGATGCACTCATAAAGCCCGTCAAGCTTCTGGCGGTCCTCATGGCTCTGCAGCCATTCCTTCGCCGGCTCCGGCGACACGGTCTTCAGCCAGGGCTCGATCGAGCGGTGCTGCGCGTAGAAATTGGTGAGGTCGGGCACGAGGTCCTTCACCACCGGCATGTGCGGCAGCGGGTAGACTTTCACGGCGCCGGAAATGTCGTCGCAGCCCTTGGTGCAAGCCAGCGTGTTGGATCCGTCGATGTTCATAGCGCAGGAGCCGCAGATGCCTTCGCGGCAGGAACGGCGCAAAGTCAGCGTCGGGTCGATCTTGTTCTTGATGTAGAGCAGCGCATCCAGAACCATCGGCCCGCAATCGTCCATGTCGACGAAATAGGTGTCGATGCTGGGGTTCTCGCCATCGTCCGGTGACCAGCGGTAGATGCGGTATTCGCGCAGGTTCGTGGCGCCTTCCGGCTTCGGCCAGGTCTTGCCCTCTTTGACCTGCGAATTCTTGGGGAGTGCGAGTTCGACCATTACCTGCGGTCCTTTCGGATGACGAGCTTCAGCCCGGACCAGATTTCATCGATTGCCGCGACCTTGACGTCGACCAGGTCGAGCTTGAGCGCCTCAGTGCGCACCACGTCCTCGGTCACGTCGGTCGGCACTTTGGATGCCTTTTTCGGCCATGACACCCAGATCATGCCGTCGCGCTTGATCGCGGCCTGCAGACGAACGAGACCGTCCTCGATCTCGCCGCGCTGCCTGGTGAAAGCGTGGACGACATCATGGCCGGTATCGGCCTCGATCTCCGCCCAGGCCGCGAAGCGCTTCACCGAGGCGAAGCGGACCGCATCGGCAAGCCACGCCAACTGCTCCGGCAAGGCCAGGAAGGCGGCATTCATGCCGTCCTTCAAGCCCAGCTTCGCCGCAAGCGGCGTGCCGGAGTATCCTGCGGCCGCCAGCGCCATTCTATTTCTCCGCGTGAACGTAGACGGCGTTCACAAAGCCCGTGCAACGACCATGCACGCGCACTTCAAATGCTTTGCCAACTTTTTGCTTCAGCTCGCCACCGACTGGGGGCTTTGCTAGGCATCTGATGTGCCCGACGTTCTTCGAGTAAAAATCTCTACTTGACGATTGGGCAGTCGCGGCATCTTTCCAAACGGGTATGTCGTTCACCATCTTCGCGGTTTTGCTGGAATTGTCATAGATATAGACCGTCTCAGCTGACGCCACTTGCGTCGCCAAGCCAACCAAAACCACCGAAGCGATCAGACCCTTTATCATCCTCTCAGTACACCCTGGCCTTCGGCGCGATCTTCGCCGGGTCGATGCCGCCCTTGTCGACCGGCAACTGGGTTTCGGTGTGCACGCCGCGATAGGTCAGCGTCACCTTGCCGTCCTCGCTCACCTTGGCCAGCGTGTGCTTGCGCCAGTTGGCGTCGTCGCGCGCCGAGAAGTCCTCGCGGGCGTGGGCGCCACGGCTCTCCTTGCGCGCCTCGGCGCCATAGACGGTGGCGATGGCGTTGGCCATCAGGTTTTCCAGCTCCAGCGTTTCCACCAGATCCGAATTCCAGATCATCGAGCGGTCGAAGACCTTGATGTCCTTCAGTTCGCCCCAGATCGCGGAGATGCGCTTGCAGCCCTGTTCCAGCGATTCTTGGGTGCGGAACACGGCTGCGTCTTCCTGCATGGCGCGCTGCATCTTGTCGCGCAGCACCGCCGTCGGCGTGCTGCCATTGGCATGACGCAGACGGTCGAAACGGTCCATGATCTTTTCGAGCGAACGCGGATTGGCCGACGGCACGGACGAGGTGCGGTCCACCACCTGGCCGGCACGGATCGCCGCGGCGCGGCCGAACACGACCAGGTCGATCAGCGAGTTGGAGCCGAGGCGGTTGGCGCCGTGCACCGAGGCGCAGCCGGCCTCGCCGACGGCCATCAGGCCGGGCGAAACGCGGTCCGGGCTCTTGGCGGTCGGGTTCAGAACCTCGCCCCAATAATTGGTCGGCACGCCGCCCATATTGTAGTGCACGGTGGGCAAAACCGGGATCGGCTCGCGCGTCACGTCGACGCCGGCGAAGATTTTCGCCGATTCCGAAATGCCGGGCAGGCGTTCATGCAGCACGGCCGGGTCGAGATGGTCGAGATGCAGGAAGATGTGGTCCTTCAGCTTGCCGACGCCGCGGCCCTCGCGGATTTCCATCGTCATGCAGCGCGAGACGACGTCACGCGAGGCCAGATCCTTGGCCGACGGTGCGTAGCGCTCCATGAAGCGCTCGCCTTCCGAATTGACCAGATAACCGCCCTCGCCGCGCGCGCCTTCGGTGATCAGGCAGCCGGCGCCATAGATGCCGGTCGGATGGAACTGCACGAACTCCATGTCCTGCAGCGGCAGCCCGGCGCGGGCGGCCATGCCGCCGCCGTCACCCGTGCAGGTATGCGCCGAGGTGGCCGACAGATAGGCGCGGCCGTAACCGCCGGTCGCCAGCACCACCATCTTGGCCGAGAAACGGTGAATGGTGCCGTCGTCGAGGTTCCAGGCAACGACGCCCGTGCAGGTGCCGTCGTCGTCCATGATCAGGTCGAGCGCGAAATACTCGATGAAGAACTGCGCGTTGTTCTTCAGCGACTGGCCGTAGAGCGTGTGCAGGATGGCGTGGCCGGTACGGTCGGCCGCGGCACAGGTGCGCTGCACGGGCGGACCGTCGCCGAAATTCATCATGTGGCCGCCGAACGGGCGCTGGTAGATCTTGCCTTCCTCGGTGCGCGAGAACGGCACGCCATAGTGCTCGAGCTCGTAGACCGCGGCCGGCGCTTCGCGCACCATATATTCCATGGCGTCGACGTCGCCGAGCCAGTCGGAGCCCTTGACGGTGTCGTAGAGGTGCCACTGCCAGCTGTCGGGACCCATGTTCTGCAGCGATGCGGCAATGCCGCCCTGCGCCGCCACGGTGTGCGAACGGGTCGGGAAGACCTTGGTGATGCAGGCGGTGCGCAGCCCCTGCTCGGCCATGCCGAGCGTGGCGCGCAGGCCAGCGCCGCCGGCGCCGACGATCACCACGTCGAACTTGTGGTCCACATAGGTATAGGCGGAAGCTGCGCTGCCGCTTTTTGCGTCCTTGGCCAAAACGTCAGCCTCCGAATGCCAGCTTGAGCAGGGCGAAGATCGAGGCCACGCCGACCGCTATGGTGAAGAATGTGTTGAGGATCAAAAGCACCAGCTTGCCGCCCTCGCCGTGGACGTAGTCCTCGATGATGACCTGCATGCCGAGCCGCATGTGATAGAGCCCCGAAACCAGGACCAGGATCATCGCCAGCGCAACCAGCGGATGGGCCAGCGCGGCGCGGACCTCGGCGTATCCCGCGCCATTGATGGCGATGAGAAACCCGACGAAGAACAGAAGCAGCGGAATGTTGGCGATGGCCGTCAGCCGCTGGCGCCAGAAATGCATCGTGCCTTCGCGGGCTGAGCCCAGGCCGCGCACCTTGCCGAGCGGCGTGCGCATGTCGGAACGGTTGGCGCTCATCGTTCAGCCTCCCCGGACCATAAGGCCGACGACCCAGACGAGGATCGTCAGCACGACCGAAACGGCCAGCGTCGCCCAGGCGATCTTGGAGGCGGTGTGCTTCTCCAGCCCGACCCCGGTGTCCCAGATCAGGTGGCGGATGCCGCCCGCCATGTGGTGCATCAGCGCCCAGGTGTATCCAAACAACACCAGACGGCCGAACCAGGAGCCGAAGATTCCATTGACGAAATCGAAATAGGACTGCGGGCCGGCGGCCGCGGTCAGCCACCATGCGACCAGAAGCGTACCGAAATACAGCGCGCCACCGGTGATGCGGTGCACGATCGACATCGTCATGGTGATCGCCGGCCGATAGATGGTCAGATGCGGCGAAAGCGGTCTGTCTCGGGTGGCTGGTGAGTGGCTCATGGCTCCCCCGTTCGGCACTCTTTTCGGCAATGCAAACGCGGCATCGACGATGCGGAATGCGACTATGGACTGCCGGGTTCTAAAACGCTTTTTGCACCGCGTCAAAGCCAGAAAATCGTTTCGGAAAAGTCATTTAGTATGACGAATAAGCGCACCCGAGCCTTCAACCGATTGAACTTCTCGGCCCAGGGAAACCCTTCCCTTCGGCTGGCCCATCGGAAGTGAGCGCCAAGGATCAGCGCGTGCAGGGGATCGGCGTTGCATTGCCTTTCATGACCAGCACCTCGCGGCCGTCGATCACGATTGCGTCATGGGCAGCGCCGAATCGGCTGTTCTGCCCCGCCGGCGAAGCCGGCAGCTCCTCGCTGATGCCGTCCGGGCCGAGCACACGGATCGCCGTACCGACATTCTCGATCGTCATCATGCCGCCGTCGGCGCAATTGTAGGTGGCCGTGCGCGGCTGCGGCGTATCCTTCGCCACCAGTGTCGCCTTGGGCTGGCTGACTGCCGCAGAGGATGACGACTGCACCTTCGGGGTACCGCTGTTCATGCCGGGATGACCCGGTTCCGAGACACAGGCCGAGAGCGCGAAAAGCGCGATGAAAGCGGGCACAATTCGGGAAATCTGGCCTAGCGCCATGCGAATCCTCCAGGCGGCCAAACTAGTCGCGGTGGTCTCGATAGATCAAGCCATGACATTAACCATGTTAAGCAATGCCGCGCTTCGAAGCGCGGCAGCCTCTTAACAAAGGTTAAGAAAAGGTTAATTGTGCGATTCGTTGAAGCTCAGCTCGCCTCTCGAAGGAGGATGCATCATGCGTTCGAATTCCGCCGGATGGCGCATTGTCGGCCTTATGCTTGCCGCAACGGTGCTCGGCCAAGCGACGCCGGCATCGGCCTGGTCCAGCAACCGCGATCATGTCTATGCCGACTCGTTCGGCAACCTCGTCATCGACGGTGCTGCCGGCTACAAGCGGATTCTCGTCGGCGAAGGCGCGATGGCCAGGAAGATGGCCGACTATACGTCTGCCGGCCAGCCCAAGGTCAGATATCTCGATCGCTCCGGCTATTCCTCGGACGAACGCGACTGTTATCGGCCGCCGGCCTTCGTCAAGGGCCGCACCTATATGTACGGCCTGGCCGACGGCGAAATGCCGGAGATCAGTCCCTGCCGTTGAAGCCGTTGCCGGCTGGCTTGCCATTGGGCTTCGGCACCATGGCGATCGGCCCTGCCGCAACCCTAACCTGGTCGCGCCCGCTCTTCTTGGCGCCGTAGAGCGCTTCGTCGGCCCGGTTCATCAGATCGGCGAATGCCTCGCCGGGCCGAAGCTCGGCAACGCCGAAGCTTGCCGTGCAGCGATAGGTCTGCGGCAATCCCTTGATGCTCAGGGCGCTGAAAGCGCTGCGGGCTCCCTCCGCGAACAGGCGCGCCGTCGCCAGATTGGTGCCGGGGAGCATCACCGCGAATTCCTCACCGCCCAACCGCGCGGCAAGGTGGCTCTGTCCGGCCGCGTCGCGCAGGAATGAGGCGAAGATCTCGATGACGCGATCGCCATAGGCATGGCCGAAATTGTCGTTGACCAGCTTGAAATGATCGAGATCGGCGATCACGAGCGACACCGGCAACCCCTGCCGCGCCGCCTCGCGCAGCGCCACTTCGGCATGACGCTTGAAACCGCCGCGGTTGAGCAGTCCCGACAGCGTATCGGTCTCCGACTTCGATGTTGCCTCGGCAAGCACGTCCCGCACCAGGATGACCAGCAGCAACAGCGCGATGGCCATGGCAAAGACCGTGCCCAGCGACTGCGAGACCATGGCGTAGTTGGTTTGCAGATAGGCCTGGGGATCGGCGCCCCAGCCACCCAGCGCATGAGCGATCAGCGGCTTCGATGCAAACTGCAACGCACTGGCCGCGAGCACCGCCATCAGGAAAATATCGAGCTTGTCGCGCCGCTGCTTGGATGACCAGACGATCCAGAGGCCAATCAGCTGCATGGCGGCATAAGGAAACTGGTAGGCCATCATGCGGGGGAAGGATTGCCTGGGCAGGTCCTGCACGAAATAGACGATGACCGAGGTTGCCACCAGAAAGACGGTCATGAACCGCCATGGCGGATCGATGCCATATTTGTGCGCGAGCCCGATGTTAAAGATCAGCGTCGCGGCAAGGAAGACGGCAAAGGCGGCGACGACCGGCGGCGTTGCATAGTTGAACGCCGGAATGGAAAACTCCACCACGAAATAGGCCATGCCGACGGCATAGCCGAGTGCCAGCCAGCGAGCGGCGACGCGGCGCGTGTCGTAGGCGGCAATGGTCATGAAGGCCGCGGCCAGCAGGCCGGCCACGAACAGGTTGATCGCGAGGATAAAATTCGCACCGCTCATCGTGACAAATCTATCCGCAGCCTCAGGTCCGGTCGCAACGGTTACGTCAATTTAGCAAGAGCTGAATGTAGGGCTCCGAAGCGAACAACAGGTTAATCCAGCACTTGTCGCGCCATCGTCAGCCCGCGGCGGGCAAATCCCCCAACGGGGTTGGCGACGGTCTCTGGAAGGAGAGCCGGACGCTGTTGCGGCCATTCTGCTTGGCTTTGTACAGCGCTTCGTCGGCGCGCTCCGTCAGGGGAGCGAGTTCCTCGTCGCCAAAGCGCCCCGCCACGCCGAAACTGGCGGTCAACATGGTGCCGGTGGGCACCCCTTCCGGCACTTCCGAAGAGAAGGCGGTGCGCACCGTTTCGGCGAACAAGCGCCCGGCGACAAGATCGGCGGAAGGCAACAGCACGGCGAACTCCTCACCGCCGACGCGGCCGACGGCAGCGCGTGGCCCGGCCACCGCCTGCAGGCGCGCGGCGAAATTTGCAATCACGCGGTCGCCGACGGCATGGCCGAAGCGGTCATTGACGGCCTTGAAGTGATCGAGGTCGGCCAGCACCAGCGTCGCCGGCTCATTCAAGCGGGCGCAGCGCTCCAGCATCAAGGCGGCCCTCTGCTCGAAACCCCGACGGTTGAGCAGCTTCGAAAGCGGATCGGTCTCGGACTCAGCCTCCAGCTCCTTGATCGTATCCAAGGCAACGGCCGTGAGCAGCGTCAGCGCGATCAGCAGCGAGAACACCATTACCGAAAGGCTGGTGGTGAGCCAGTAGGACGAGGTTATCGGCGGCGATTGACCCGCATTGACGCTGTCGAACATGGCCACCGCGAGAGGGCGAACGAAAAAATCCGCCGCCCGCAGACCGGCGACCAGGACGATCATCCGGTCGATCACCGAACGCCGTTTGGCCTGGCGCAAACGCATCAAGGCGACCACGCACATGGCGCCGAGCCCGTAATTCACCGCGAAGACCCGCGCCGGGAAACTGGGCTGCGCGAAGAAGAACCACAGCAGGCAGCCCATGCCTGCCGCGACGCAAAGCAGGAGTTGCACGACGGGAACCTTGAGCCCCTGCCGCAGGATGATCGCCGCCGCCAGAAGAAACAGGGCGCCGAAGAACAGCGTGTTGGCGACGATCTTGGATGCAATCGGCCCAAGACCGAAGTCGAAGGATTGCAGCGTGAAACCGATGGCAACGGCGAGATAGCAGAGGCAAAGCTGCAGAACATAGGTGTTCTCGCGCCGGAATGACCACAGCACGAAGAAGGCCGTCGACAGCACCATCGACAGCACGGGATTGAGAAGAGAAATGAAAAGGCTCTGATTCACCGCCCGGTGCCCGACATCCCAGCCCTGCAAGGCTAGAACGAAGCGGCAAACAACGGGTTAAGCGACGGACCACAAAGGCGGCTTAATGACGGAAGAGGCGGCTTGGCGCCGTCAGCCGGTCGCCGCCAGCTCCTCCAGGATGCGCATTGCATCGTCGGCGCGATCGGCGGGCACGAAAAGATGGTCGTGATGGAATGCCGAAACCGGGTTCACGCCCATGCCGGCCGCCGCCAGGCGCGGCAGGATCGCGGCCAGGAAGCCGACCGCCCCCAGCGACGAATGAATGGACAAGGTGATCATCCGGCATGGGAATGTGCCAGCCAGGCCGGCGCCCCGCGCCGCGTCCTCTGAAAGGATGCAGGTCCAGCCTTCGTCTTCCCGAAACACCATGAGGGGCTGCACGCCGCCAGGCAATTCGTCGGCCAGGGGAATGGTCACGAAAACAAAACTATCGGGTTGCAGGATCGGCCGCATCGACCTCAGTAATGTCGTCAGATCCGTTTCGCCTGTCATGGCTGCGGCCCGCCGCTGGTCATCGGTTTTCTCCAAAGGTGAACCTATCGTTGGCCTGATGCGCAAACTCACCAGGTCACAAGCGGTTTTGCCCAGTATGAGCGGCGACCCTCGGCAAAAACGCAAGGGGCTTGTAGGATCGCCCGCCCGCCGACCGTCCTAGGAGCACTCTTTGTAAGTTTCAACAACCGGAGGGATTTCCATGGCTAACATTTCGCACACCGCAAACCCGCACATCGGCACCACGTCGCCCCGCATGGTTTGGGCCGGCCGCATCCTGAGCGGCCTCGTGATCTTGTTCATGATCTTCGATGGCGTCATCAAGCTGCCGCCGCTGGATGTCGTTCCGCAGTCGATGGCCCAGCTTGGCTGGCCGACCGACGTCGGCACGGCACGGCTTCTCGGCATCATCAGCCTTGCCGCCGCCGCCCTGTATGCCTGGCCGCGCACCGCCTTTCTCGGCGCCATCCTGCTGACCGCCTATTTCGGCGGCGCCATCGCAACCCATGTCAGGATCGGCAACCCGCTGTTCTCGCACACTTTCTTTGGCGTCTATCTGGGCATCATCATGTGGGGCGGCCTATGGTTTCGCGATGCCCGGCTGCGCGCTTTGCTGCCGTTTTCTCGTTGACGTCGGATATACAAACCCTGCCCGACTGCTCGATTTCGGATCGAATCGAATGCCAGCGCGTTAGGATCAGGCGGGGCGGCATACCGCGCCCGAGAGGAACGATCATGAAGAACGTCCTGATCCTGATGGCGATGCTCGTGCCGCTCGCCGCATGTTCGCAAACGGAGCGCGGCGCTGCGATCGGTGGCCTTGGCGGCGCTGCTGTTGGCGCTGCCGTCGCCGGCAATCCGGTCAAGGGCGCGGTCGTCGGCGGTGCCGTCGGCGCGGTTGCCGGCGCGCTGATCGGCAATGCGAACGAGCCGGGCAAGTGCCGCTATCGCGACCGCGACGGCCGCGTCTATGTCGCCAGCTGTCCCGACCGCGGCGGCTATTACAGTCAGGGCGACCCGGACTATCGCGACCGGCCCGGCGGCTACTAGCAGAAAGGCCGCCGCGCTGGACCCGCCGAGCCGGCGAAAACCCGTATACGCAAATAGGTCGGTCGCGACGCAATGTGTCGTGACCGACTGTTGTCTCCGGCGCCGAGGCGCTCTATGCCCGATCCGCCGGCTTGGCCGGTCGCGTTCGAGTAGCGGGGGCCATTATGATCGTGCGGCCGAAACCAGGGCTGTTGCAGCTCTTCTTCATCATGCGCGGTTCGATCGTACCGCGCATCCTGCCGCAGATTCTCGGCTTCGCCGCCTTTGCCGCCGCGGTGGTCGCGCTGGTGCGGCATTTCAACATCGAGCTCAGCGGCTTCACCATCGCGCCTTTCGGTCTGCTCGGCGTGACGCTGTCGATCTATCTGGGCTTCCGCAACAACGCCGCCTATGACCGCTGGTGGGAGGCCCGCAAATTATGGGGCCAGCTGGTCTACGACATCCGCAATCTTTCGCGCGCGGCAACCGGACTGATTGCGAACCGATCGGACCATCGCGCCCTGCTGATGGACTCCCTGGCCTTCTGCCACCTGCTGCGCGGACAGCTGCGCAAGGTGGACAGCCTGAACGAAGCGCGCGCGTTCATCGGCGATGCTGTCGACGACGTCGCTTTCACCAATCGCGCCGACGAAATGGTTAGGCGCATGGGCAAGCGCGCCGCCACGCTGCGCGAAAACGGCACGTTGGACAGCATCGGTTACCGCATTCTCGACGAGCGGCTATCGGCGATCGCCGCCATGCAGGCCGGTTGCGAGCGCATCGCCGGCACGCCCTTGCCCTTCGCCTATACGCTCCTGCTGCACAGGACAGCCTATGTCGTCTGCCTGCTGCTGCCTTTCGGCCTGGCCACCAGCGCCGGTTGGGTGACGCCGCTTTTCACCGCGCTCATCGCCTACACTTTCTTCGGGCTCGACGCGCTTTCGGAAGAACTGGAGGATCCGTTCGGCACGGAGGCCAACGACCTGGCGCTCGACGCTCTCTGTCGAGTTTGCGAGATCTCGGTGTATGAGGCGCTCGGCGAACCGCCACCGGCAATGCTGGCGGCGGAGAACTTCTTCTATTCGTAGGCCGTCGCGGCGACCGAGCCGCCTTTGCTACGCGACCTTGCTCTCGCCGTTGCGGTAGGTTTCGATGATCCGCGCCGCGCCAACGCTGTCGACGGGCGGGCTGAACAGGAAGCCCTGGATCTCGCCGCAGCGTTCTTGCCGCAGCAGTTCGAGTTGTGCGCCGGTCTCGACGCCTTCGGCTGTCGTGTCGATGCCGAGATTGGCGCCAAGGCCGATGATGGCGCGCACGATCGCCATGGATTCGCGACTGGAGCCGATGTCGCGCACGAATGAGCGGTCGATCTTCAGCCGGCTGAACGGGAAGCGCCTGAGATAGCTCATGCTGGAATAGCCGGTGCCGAAATCGTCGAGCGCCACGCGCACGCCGATTTCCCTCAGTTGCTGCAGCAAAGCGAGATTGGCGCCGGTATCGGCAAGCAGGACCGATTCCGTGATCTCGATTTCCAGCCGGGACGGATCCAGACCCGACATATCGATCGCGACGCGGATCGTCTCGGCGAACTGCCCCTGGCGGAATTGGACCGCGGAGGCATTGACGGCGATGATGAGGTCGTCAGGCCAGGAAGCCGCGCGCCGGCAGGCCTCGTCCAGCACCCAGCGACCGATCGCTTCGATCATGCCGGTTTCCTCGGCAAGCGGAATGAACTCCGCCGGCGACACCATGCCCCGCCTTGGATTGCGCCAGCGCACCAGCGCCTCGAAGCCGCGCAAGCCACCGCTGCGCAGCGATATGATCGGCTGGTAATGCAGCTCAAGTTCACGGTCGAAATCGGCGGAGCGCAGCTCGAGCTCCAGCGCGCGACGTTCGCGCATTTCGACATCCATCTCCGGCTCAAAGAAATGGAACGCGCCCTTGCCGTCGCGCTTGGACCGATAAAGCGCCAGATCGGCACATTTGAGCAAGGCTCCGGCTTCGCGCGCGTCGACAGGCGCCATCGCCGCGCCGAGGCTCGCACCGATCGAAAGCCTGTGTCCCTCGTAACCATGCGGTTCGGAGATTGTTTGGATGATGCGCCTGGCCAGCGTTTCGACATCGTTGCGGCCCAGCGCACCGCGCAGCAGCACGGCGAATTCGTCGCCCCCCAGCCGCGCGACCAGATCGGTCCGGCGCAACAGCCTGCGGATGCGCGCGGCCGTCTCGATCAGCAGCGAATCGCCCGCGGCGTGGCCAAGTGTGTCGTTCACGGCCTTGAAGTCGTCGAGGTCGATCAGGACGAGTGTGAATGGCTGGTGGCCCGCGACGGCGGTCGCCACCGCATCCTCGATCTCCTGCGAGAATGTCGTGCGATTGCCGACGCCGGTCAGCGGATCGTGGTGGGCCAGGAACGAGACGCGTTCCTCGGCGCGTTTGCGTTCGGTGATGTCGACGATGGTCGACAGCATCGCCGGCTGTCCACCGACGGTAATGGCGCGAGCATATTCGACGACGTCGAGATCGGCGCCGGTGGCGGTGCGATGGCGGACAAACCGCTCGCCGGAAACCGCCGGCCGATCGGCTGTGCCGGGCACCAGTTTGCCGATGCTCAGCGCCAGGAACTCGGCCCGGCTGCGGCCGTAGAGATTGAGCGCCGCGGCATTGACGTTGAGAAAGGCGCCGCCGTCGGCGCGCCGCACATACATCGGCACCGGGTTGTCGTCGAACAGCGAGCGGAACAGCATCTCGCGATTGCGGATTTCGCGGATGTCGGTCAGCGTTACCGCCAGAAGTCCTTCGGTCTCCGCCACACCGACCTGCAGCGAAATAGCCTCTCCGTCGAGCTCATATTCGAGTTCGAGCGAAGGCGCGGCGACGCCATGCGCACGCGCCTCGCCACATCGATCGAGCAAGTCCGTCAGCCTCTGGGCGGCACACGTTTCCGACAAAAGATGGTAGCGCATGGCTTCCGCGGAAACACCGAGCAGCCGCGCGGCGGCATCGTTCATGCTGAGGATCTGATAGTCGCGCGCTTCGCCGCTGGCCGTTTCCAGCGCGCTCAGCGCCATGATGCCTTCGTCGGTGGAGTTGATCAGCAATCTGGCAAGGTCGACCTGCGCTTTGCGCGGCCGTGCGAAGATAAGGAAATATTCGCCCGGCCAGCGGCAGGACAGCGGCAGCGCCAGCACCTCGACCGTCGACACCATGCCGTCGACGATCGAACGGCAAAGCGTCAACCGTGGCTTCGCCGCCAGACGCGAGAGATCGATGGCACCGGCAACGGCCCGCTGCAGGGCAAACGGCAGCGCGGAAAGCGAGACGGCGGGTTCGGCAAGCCCGGCAAGAGCGCCGAAGCGCGGCCCGGCGCGCAGAATGAACCCTTCGCGATCCGCCGCAATCCGCACCACCGCCATCTCGTCGGCGAAACGACCGACGCTGCCCAAGGCCAGTTCTTCGTAGGGCGGCAGGGCGCCGTCGACACAGGCCGCCTGCCAGCGCCGCAGCACCAGCCTGACGTCGTCGAATTCCGTTTCGACCCTGGTCGATGCCCGCGTTGGCGAGAACCCGTCGGGCTCGACCGGGTCACGCAGCGATCCTGCTCCCCCATTCAGCCCGTTTGCCCGCACCACCGTCAGCATCATTTGAGCCCGCCACCATCGCAACGACCAAAGGTCCGGCGGTGCCGGACTCCCAGTCGATGTCGGATCGATCTTTCAGCACATGCCGAACCGGATTCGGCGCAATGGCCCGGCATCATGCCCGCGCGAACGGTCGTGGTCCGCGCGCCATCGAAACCACGTTAGCGGCGACTAACTTACTCGTTGCTTAAGCCGAATGTCATATAGCCGTCATAGTCTGGTGGAGACGAAGCCTCGGCCAGCGCTGAGCCTTTCGACGCGACCGGACGGACCTCAACCCATGAGGATCGGCCGTACGAGATTGAGATGGCGGAAGGTGAAATCGAAGAAACTGCCGATGCGCGGTGTCTGGCGCAGATCGGCTCGCGTGAGAAGATACCAGCCGCGCGTGAGGTCCTGCACGGGTGGAAGAACCTGAACGAGCTCCTCTTCCATGTCTGCAATGGCGGTGGGTAGCGGCGCGACGCCGACGCCCGATTTCACTGCGTGCAGCACCCCAAGCACGCTGTTGTTGCGCGCAATGACCTTGGCGCCGGGTGCGACAGCCGATAGCCAT
Source organism: Mesorhizobium terrae (assembly GCF_008727715.1). GTDB lineage: Bacteria > Pseudomonadota > Alphaproteobacteria > Rhizobiales > Rhizobiaceae > Mesorhizobium > Mesorhizobium terrae. The sequence goes on along the minus strand of NZ_CP044218.1, from coordinate 1,998,327 downwards.
TTCGCCGCGCGATGGTTGACGAGCATCCCATCGAAACCGACAAGCGCGTGATGGCCGAGGTCGTCAACCCGTTCCGGCCGGCCGTGATGTTGAAGATAGCTTTTGCTGGCATAGACCGCCCATATCGAATCGGCGATCTTTCGGCCGACCAGCGTTTCGTCATCCGGCTCACCTGAGCGAAGCGCCACATCGGCTTCACCCTTTCCGAGATCGAGATAGCGGTCGCTCATCACGAATTCGATCTTCAATCCCGGGTGCTTCTCGTGAAAAAGATCGAGATATGGCGACCCAACGAGGCGCGATACCAGCGGCTCGGGACAGGTCAGGCGAATGACCCCGACAAGTTCGTTCCCGTGAGCGTGGATCTGGTTCTGGAGAACCGCGACTTCAGCCTCGACGCGCTCGGCTGTGGGAAGCAGCGCCTCGCCAAGGGCGGTCAACCTGTAGCCCGTCGGATGCCGAACGACGAGCGCAAAGCCGGCCCGACGTTCGAGCTCGACGAGCCGCCGATGAACCGTGGACTGGTTGACGCTGAGCGTCCGTGCCGCCGCCAGCGTGCTGCCCTCGCGCGCGACGGCAAGCAGATAGCGCAGGTCGTTCCAGTCGAACATCCTCAACTTATGCGCTTCTGCACGGCCGCTCTGCAAGCTTGCGGCTGCCGGAGCGGCCGGTCCCGCGTTAGCCTTCATTCAGCAACGATGGAGGAGGCGATGCACAAGACAATGGCCACCAGGGATGCCATCGCGGGCATGACCGTCGGTATCACCACCTCGGCGCAACTGTCGGGCGCCGCGAAGCTCTCGGTCGTACACCGCGAGAAAACGACCGGTATGCCGATGGAGGAAATGCAGGAAATACGGGTCCTGCTGGCCAGGCTCGATCCAGGCGATTGCACACCCCGTCACAGCCACCGGCACCCCGTGACGGTCTACATGCTGGAAGGCACGTTCACGCTGGAGCTCGATGGACGGACGCCAGTGGAGGTGAAGGCTGGCGAAGTCTTTGTCGAGCCACCGCACATAGCCATGACCGGCCGCAATCTAAGCGCGGGTACGCCGGCGCGGATGGCGATTTTCTATGTCAGCAAGCCTGATACCCCGTTCGCCGACCCCGTGGCTTGATAAATGCAAAACGGCGGGCCTCTCGACCCGCCGTTTGCCTGCGCCAGATTGGCGAAATTTACTCGGCGCTCGTCTCGGCCGGAGCAGCGGCGCTGGCCGCGGCAGCAGCAGCCGCTTCCTGGGCCTTCTGCAGAAGAGCGGCGCGTTCCTGCGCCTTCTTGCCCGGCTCCGCCTTGTTCGGGTTCGAGCGAGCTTCGCGCTTGGCGATGCCAGCCTCGTCGAAGAAGCGCAGCACGCGGTCGGTCGGCTGCGCGCCGTTGCTCAGCCAATGCTTGGCGCGGTCGGCGTCGACCTTGACGCGCTCGCCGTCCTTCGGCAGCAGCGGGTTCCAGGCGCCGATCGCTTCGATGAAGCGGCCGTCACGCGGCGAGCGCGCATCGGCAACGACGATGTGGTAGTAAGGACGCTTCTTCGAGCCCGCACGGGCCAGTCTGATTTTCAGTGACATTTTATTTCTCCTAAAGCTCTGTTTCTCGTTGGTCGGGTTACGGCCGGGTTCAGCCGGTTTTGCTTGCGCCGTTTTCCGCTGCGATCTGCTCGTGATGGCGGATCACTTCGCGGATGACGAAGTTCAGGAATTTTTCTGCGAAATCGGGGTCGAGATGCGCTTCCTTGGCGAGGCGACGCAGCCGCTCGATCTGCTCGGTCTCGCGCTTGGGGTCTGCCGGCGGCAGGCCGTGCGTGGCCTTCAGCACGCCGACCGCCTTGGTGCAGCGGAAACGTTCGGCCAGCATATGGACCAACGCCGCATCGATATTATCGATCGAGGCGCGGTAGCCGGCGAGCTGGGTCCGGGCGTCGTCCATGGTCACGTCGTCGCTCATCCCTGCCTCACTTCTTCTTGGCCGAACCGGGCAATCCGCCCGGACCGCCCAGACCCGGCAGCTTCAGCCCGCCCGGCAGGCCGGGCAATCCGCCGCCGCCGAGGCCCGGCAAACCACCGGGAAGGCCCTTGGGCAGCCCGCCGCCGAGGCCGGCCGCCTCCGCCTGCTTCTTCAGCGCTTCGAGCTGCTTGGGATCCATCTTGGACAGGTCCGGCATACCGCCCATGCCGGGCATCATGCCGCCAAGGCCCATCTTGTTGGCAAGGCCGCCCATCAGGCCGCGCATCATGCCACCGCCTTTGCCCTTGCCGCCCATCGCCTTCATCATGTCGGCCATGCCGCGATGCATCTTGAGCAGCTTGTTGATTTCGGCGGCATCGGTACCGGAGCCGGCGGCGATGCGCTTCTTGCGCGAGTGTTTCAGAACGTCGGGATTGGCGCGCTCGGCCTTGGTCATCGACGAGATGATGGCGAGCTGGCGGCCGAACATCTTGTCGTCCATGCCGGCCGCGGCCATCTGGTCCTTCATCTTGCCCATGCCGGGCATCATGCCCATGATGCCGCCCATGCCGCCCATCTTCTGCATCTGGCCAAGCTGGTCGGCGAGATCGTTCAGGTCGAACTTGCCCGACTGCATCTTCTTGGCCATCGCCGCGGCTTTTTCCGCGTCGATGTTCTCGGCGGCCTTTTCGACCAGCGAAACGATGTCGCCCATGCCGAGGATGCGGTCGGCGATGCGCTTGGGATGGAATTCCTCCAGCCCGTCCATCTTTTCGCCGGTGCCGATGAGCTTGATCGGCTTGCCGGTGACGGCGCGCATGGAGAGTGCCGCACCGCCACGGCCGTCGCCGTCCATACGGGTCAGCACCAAACCGGTGATGCCGACGCGATCGTCGAAATTCTTGGCGAGATTGACGGCGTCCTGGCCGGTCAGCGAGTCGGCGACGAGCAGGATTTCGTGAGGGGTCGACGCCTTCTTGATGTCGGCCATTTCGACCATCAGCGGCTCGTCGATATGCGTGCGGCCGGCGGTGTCGAGGATGACGATGTCATGGCCGCCAAGCTTGGCCGCCTGCACGGCGCGTTTGGCGATGTCGACCGGCGTCTGGCCAGCGATGATCGGCAGCGTCGCCACCTTGGTCTGCTCGCCGAGCTGGCGCAGCTGTTCCTGCGCGGCCGGGCGGCGCGTGTCGAGCGAAGCCATGAGCACTTTTTTGCCCTGGCGCTCGGTCAGCCGCTTGGCGATCTTGGCCGAAGTGGTCGTCTTGCCCGAACCCTGCAGGCCGACCATCATGATGACGACCGGCGCCGGCGCATTGAGGTCGACGGCAACGCCCTCGGCGCCCAGCATCTCGACCAGCTCGTCATGGACGATCTTGACGACCATCTGGCCGGGCTTGATCGACTTCAGCACCGCCGCGCCAACGGCCTTTTCGCGCACCTTGTCGGTGAACGAGCGCACCACTTCAAGCGCGACGTCGGCTTCGAGCAGCGCACGGCGCACTTCGCGCAGCGCTGCCGAGACGTCGGCCTCCGACAGCGCGCCGCGGCCGGTGAGGCCGTTCAGAATTGAGCCAAGTCGCTCTTGCAGCGATTCGAACATGCTACTTCCTTCGATCCCGAGTGGTCAGACCCGAGAAGTAATGCGCCCGCCCCGATCATCCAAGCAAAGCCGGAGCGCGATGGCCCAAAACCAAAAAGCACCCGGGGGCGCGCTGCGCTGCCGGGTGTTGGCCTCCGGGATCGGTCTGGAGCGCATCTTGCGGCGCTCGCCACGTCCCGGTCGGCTTTCGCGAAGATGGTCGTCGCGGAAGTTGTGGGCCTTTGACAGCAAAAACCGCCGGGAGTCAAGGCAAACGGGGATGTTCGGCGGCTACGGCGCTCTATCTTTCTACCCTGAGGAGCGAGGAGGAGACCGCCATGACCCACGATACAACCCCGATACCGGTACCGTCGTTGCCGGAAACCCGCTCGGAAGCGGTCACCGCCGCCGTCCACTATTATCGCGCCGAGATCGCCCGCATGGCGGGATGGCGCGAGCGCATCGATCACACCACCAATTGGGCGATCACCGTCGTTGCCGCGCTGTTGTCGGTCTCGCTGTCGACCGCCACGGCCCATCACGGCGTGCTGCTGTTCGCCATGCTTCTGGTCTATCTTCTTTTGATGATCGAAGCGCGTCGCTATCGCTTCTTCGACGTCTATCGGTACCGGGTGCGGCAGTTCGAACGCCACTATTTCGCCCAGGCCTTCTCGCCGGTGCCCGATGCTTCCGCGAACTGGCAGCAGATTCTCGGCCAGAACCTGCGCGAGCCGCGCTTCTTCATCTCGACCGGCGATGCGTTGTCGCGACGCCTGCGCCGCAACTACATCTGGATGTTCCTGATCCTGCTCGCGGCATGGGTGCTGAAGATTTCGACGCCGAAACTGCAGCATGAGGGAAACAGCCTCGGCATTTCCCAATCGTTCCAGGACGTGGTGACCAACGCCAATCTCGGCCCGATCCCGGGCCTGTTCGTGCTTGCGGCGGTGACCGCGTTCTTCCTCTGGCTGCTTTACGCCTGCCTGCGAACGCAGGACGACACCGGCGAAAGCGGCTTCGGCGAAGTGCACGTCTAGGCCAGAACCTATTTTCCGATGCCGTGGTCGGGCCCAACCCTGAGCGGCGAACGTGGATGGAGCAGCAGCACCGCGGTGAGCAGGCTAGAGACGATGCCGATGCCGGCGATCAGCACGGCATCGAGCCCGGCCCAGCTCGCATCCTCCAGCGATCTTGCCTCCAACAGGGCAAACCCGCCCAGGCTCTTCTGGTGCGAAATCAGCAGGAAGCCGAACAGATTGTTGCCGAGATGCGCGCCAAAGGCGGCACCGAGATTGCCCGTCACATAAACCAGCATCATCAGAACAGCGGCGAAGGCACCGATCGAAATGAGGCCGGCGGCATTCATCGCCGGCGTCGCGCCGGCACCCCAGTGCAGGGCGGTGAAAACGAGCGTCGGCAGCAGCGCCCAAATCAACGGGCTGCGGAACCTCTTGGCCAGTCCGCGCGGCAGGTAGGCGCGAAACAGCAGTTCTTCCGAGGATGTCTGGATGAATGCCAACAGCGCAATGGGCACCAGCGCCAGCAGCCAGGAAACCAACGCGATCGACCCACGCCAGATACCGGGGTTGATCAGATAGAGCAGGATCTCGGACAGGAGGGAGGTCACGACGACGGCGGCGAGCCCTTTCAAGAAACCAGACCGCGAAATGCGGCGGCTGGTGCCGAAGAGAGCGGAGAGCGGTTCGCCATGGACCCATCGCATAACCAGCCACGCGCCGGCCCAGATGCCGGAGAACGTGCCAAGCGAAATGAGTATTCCGGCGGGCGATGCCAAGAACGCCGCCGGGTCCTCCCCCTCGGGCAGCACGGAAAGCGGCGGCATTTCGAGCAGGTGCATGCCGAGATAGATCGCGACGAAGGTCGAAAGCCCCCAGAACAAAAGGATGATGACCGTGCCGAGCACGAGCCGCGGCAGCGTCGTCTTTCCGTTCGGGCCCGAGCGGTAGGCTTCGAAGGCAGCGGGATCGATGGCCATAAGGCCTCCTTTTGGTGTGTCCGAAAGCTAGGCGCAGGAGCTTAGGATTAGGTTTCGAAGGTTCGCGCGCGCCCTGAAATCCGTTTCCCAATGAACACAACCGCCGGCGAAATATGCCGGAGGGTCAAAAAACGCTTGATCGACGGCGGGTTCTAGCCTCTTAGCCGGATATGGCGGAGTTGCGCGAATAGCGGTGACAAGCCGGTTTTTCGCTGTAAATTCGCGCAGACGAGGTGATTCAGGCAACCAGGAGACGAGAATGGCATTGCTTGCCAAGGGGAAGGTTTTTGCGGCCACGGTTCTGGCTGTTGTAGCAGCGGCGACCGGAGCCCAGGCTGCCGGCAAATGCGGCAAGGATGGCAGCGGCTTCGCGGCCTGGGTCGAAGCCTACAAGTCCGACGCGGCGCGCCGCGGCATCGATACCGGCCCGCTGGCCGGCATAAAATACGACACCGGCGTCATCCGCATCGACCGCAGCCAGCACAAAGCGTTCTCCGGTTCGGTCGAACAATTCCTGGCGCGCCGGGCGCCCGCTTCCTACGTCTCCAAGGCCAAGGGCTACATGAAGTCGCAGGCGGGCCTGCTCAAGCGCATCGAAGACCGTTACGGCGTCCAGCCGGAAGTCGTGCTCGCCATCTGGGGCATGGAAACCGGCTTTGGCGCCAATTCGGGCAACAAGAGCGTGTTCGGCCCGCTGGCGACGCTGGCCTATGACTGCCGCCGCTCGGCCTTCTTCACCAACGAACTCGATTCGGCGCTGGAAATTGCCCAGAAGGGCTATATCGCCGCCAGCCAGATGAAGGGCGCCGGTTTCGGCGAACTCGGCCAGACGCAGTTCCTGCCATCCAAATATCTGCAATACGCCGTCGACTTCGATGGCGACGGCCGCCGCGACCTGATCCATTCGCGCGCTGACGTGCTGGCCTCGACCGCCAACTTCCTGAAAGGCCATGGCTGGGTCGCCGGCGGCGGCTATGGCCCCGGCGAGGTGAATTTCCGTGTCTGGAACGACTGGAACCGCGCGTCCGTCTACCAGAAAGGCCTGGCGGAATTCGCAAGGCGGATCGCCAACTAAGTAGCCACGCGATTCAAGCGAGGGCCTTGTTTCCAAGCAGGCCCTTGCTTGAACCTCTACATTTTCGGGGCGGTGCCGACCTTAGCGCCCCTTTATGACCTTCCAGACCTCGCTATGCCGGTTTTCCTGAAGGCGGTTGATGTCGGAATAGGTGATACGTCCGCTCGCCATGGCTTTGACCAGGCGTTGGCAGAAAACCGCGGGCGCGCGCTCCTTCGACACGCCCATGAAGGTTCTGAATTCTTCCTTCGCGGACAGCGGAAAGACAGCATAACTCTTCATACACTGGTCCATGCCGGCCTTGATGTCCGGTTTGTCGCCCGCAAGAGAAATCTGGCAGGCTGACAGAACAGCGATTGCCGCCAACAATGGGCGAAACTTCTTTCGCAATGGATAGTCCCCCTCGTCTGAATAATAGTCCAATCTGGAAAAGCGTAGAAACGCCGGGTCAAAAGGAATGTCCCCATTGCGTTTGTCAATGCGAAGAATCCGGCGATCCAGAAGCCGAAGCGCCCGTGTATTGCACTACATACCCAAACGAGTTGTTGAGTTTACCCCTCACGGACAATCCGGTGCGCGAAAGCAGTTCCTACTGGACTTCGATCTTGTAGGAGCATCCCGCCAGCACCTTGCCGGGATGCGTCTCGACGGTTGAGACATTGAGGCTGATACGCGTGGCGAAGGTGACGCCTTCGGCGCTCTCGGTTTTGTCCGATACCACTTTCTCGCCAAGGAATTTCTGCGGGCTGGAAATCAGCGGCTGAATGCCGAGCTTCTTTGCAACGTCCGCAGCCACCACGCCGTCCAGCACGGCCATCGGCCCGCTGGACGTAAAGACGATGCTTTTCGCCTGCGCGCCAAAGACCGCGACCGGTTTTTCCAGTTCGTATTGCGCCAGGAAGGGATTGTTGCTGTCGACCTTGCGCCAGCCGAGCTTTTCGGCGGCACCTGCTTCTCCGGTCAGCCAGAAAGCGAAACCATTATAGGCCGGCACATCGGCCCGGCATTCAATCAGGGCCGGAAGATCGAGGCTGCCGGGGTCGAATTCCTGTGCGACGGCTGGCTCCGCGGCAAGCAGAGCCAGACCGGTCAGGCACAGAGCGGTGCCGCGCACGTTCAGCGGCGGTTTCTGGCCGCCAATGTACGCAGGCGCAGCGCGTTGAGCTTGATGAAGCCGGCGGCGTCCTTCTGGTCGTAAGCGCCCTGGTCGTCCTCGAAGGTGACCAGCTTGTCCGAATAGAGCGACTTCGCGCTCTCGCGGCCGATGACCATGACGTTGCCTTTGTAGAGCTTGAGCGTCACTTCGCCCTCGACGTCCTTCTGGCTGAGGTCGATTGCCGCCTGCAGCATCTGGCGCTCGGGCGAGAACCAGAAGCCGTAATAGATCAGCTCGGCATAGCGCGGCATCAGCTCGTCCTTGAGGTGCGCGGCACCCCGGTCGAGCGTGATCGACTCGATGGCGCGGTGCGCCTGAAGCAGGATCGTGCCACCGGGGGTCTCGTAGACGCCGCGGCTCTTCATGCCGACGAAGCGGTTCTCGACCAGGTCGAGACGGCCGATGCCGTTGTCGCGGCCGTAGTCGTTGAGCTTGGCAAGCAGGGTCGCCGGCGACAGGCGCTCGCCATTGATCGAGACGGCATCGCCCTTTTCGAAGCCGATCTTGATGACGGTAGCCTTGTCGGGCGCGGCCTCGGGCGAAATGGTGCGCATGTGCACGTATTCGGGCGCCTCGACCGCCGGATCTTCCAGCACCTTGCCCTCGGAGGACGAGTGCAGAAGGTTGGCGTCGACCGAGAACGGCGCCTCGCCCTTCTTGTCCTTGGCGACCGGGATCTGGTGCTTCTCGGCGAAGTCGAGCAGATCGGTGCGGCTCTTGAACGACCAGTCGCGCCACGGTGCGATGATCTTGATGTCGGGATTCAGCGCATAGGCCGACAGTTCGAAGCGGACCTGGTCGTTGCCCTTGCCGGTGGCGCCGTGGGCAATCGCGTCGGCGCCGGTCTTCTTGGCGATCTCGACGAGATGCTTGGAGATCAGCGGACGGGCGATCGAGGTGCCGAGCAGGTAGACGCCTTCATAGACGGCGTTGGCGCGGAACATCGGGAAGACGAAGTCGCGGACGAACTCCTCGCGCACGTCCTCGATGAAGATCTCCTTGATGCCGAGCATCTCGGCCTTCTTGCGCGCCGGTTCCAGCTCCTCGCCCTGGCCGAGGTCGGCGGTGAAGGTGACGACCTCTGCATTGAGCTCGGTCTGCAGCCACTTCAGGATGATCGATGTGTCGAGGCCGCCGGAATAGGCGAGCACAACCTTCTTGACGTCTTTCCACTTGGTCATCTTGGAGGGTAACCTTCTTGCGCTTGGCCAGAACCGCATTTTTGCGGCAGCACTATTAGTGCGGTTCCGATCCGGGGGGAAGCGGCCAGGCACGCCAAAATGCATGGCGTTGGCGACGTTCAGCCCAGGCACCCGCCACCCGGTCGAAAGGTTTCATTGACTGTACTTGCGCAAGTGCGAGGCCGATTCAGTCGCGCGGCGCCGCAAACTCCACCGGGTTAAGTCTGCCTTCACGATTCAACCGGTAATTGACCCGGGCTTTCCTGATCGCCTCCCATCCAAGGTCCTCTGATCCAGATGCGCGTCATCTCCTGCATCGCCACGGAACATAATCTGTGGCTCGTCCTGCTCGCCGCTTTCCTGTGCGTCACCGGCTGTTGGGTCACCTCCGGCCTTTTCCAGCGCACCAGGAAAACCGATGGCATCCAGGCCAAGGGTTGGCTGGTTTTGACGGCGGTTGCCGCCGGCTCGTCGATCTGGTGCACGCATTTTGTCGCCATGCTGGCCTATGATCCCGGCGCGCCGATCTTCTTCGAACCGCTTCTGACTATGGCCTCGCTGATCATCGCCATCATCGGCACCGGGCTCGGCTTCGCCTGCGCAACCAGTGGTGGCCGCTACATGGCGCCTGTCGGCGGCGCCATCGTCGGCCTGGCGATCTCTGCGATGCACTATACCGGCATGGCCGCCTATCACGTTGCCGGTATCGTCGAGTGGGACAGCGCCTATGTCACCGCTTCCGTTCTGATCGCAATCGCCTTCGGCGCAGTGGCGCTGGCACAGTGGGTGCGCGGACAAAGCCGCAATGCACTCTTCATTGGAACCGGCGTTCTGGTTCTGGCGATCGTCGGCCTGCACTTCACCGGCATGGCCGCGGTTTCGGTGACACCGATGTCCTTCGTCACCGGTGGCACCAATCCCAGCGTCCTCGAAGCGATGGCCGTTTCCGTGGCGATCGTCGGCTTGCTGATCGCCGGCACCGGCGCCGTCAGCTACCTCATCGACGAGCGCATGCGCTTCGAGAATTACGAGCGCTTGCAGCAGCTCGCTCTCAACGATGCGCTGACCGGCCTGCCCAACCGCACCAGCTTCACCGACTATCTGGTCAACGAAATCGAGCGGGCCGCCGAAACCGACGACACCAAGGTCGCGGTGATCGGCATCGATCTCGACCGCTTCAAGGAAATCAACGATCTGCGTGGCCACGCAGCCGGCGACCATGCGCTGAAGACGGTGGCGCGCCGCCTGGCGCGCCTGTTGAAGGACGGCGAATTCACGGCGCGCCTCGGTGGCGACGAATTCGCGGCCATCAAGCGTTTCACCGAGCAAAGCGACCTGCTCGACTTCGTGGCGCGACTGGAAAAGGCGCTGTTTCAGCCGCTGCGTTTCGACGATTTCGAGATCGTTACCGGCGCCAGCATCGGCGTCGCCGTCTACCCGCTCGATGGCGAAGACAGCGAACGACTGGTGAGCAATGCCGACCTTGCCATGTACCGCGCCAAGGCGGACGTGCAGCAGGCGGTCTGCTTCTACGAATCGGCCATGGACGAGGCGGCCCGCGACCGGCGCGCGCTCGCCAACGATCTGCGCCATGCCATCGACCGCGGCGATCTGGCGCTCCACTACCAGTTGCAGGCTTCCGTGCTGACCGGCGAAGTGACCGGCTACGAAGCGCTTCTGCGTTGGCGCCATCCCGAGCGTGGCATGATCCCTCCGTCGGAATTCATCCCGATCGCCGAGGAAAACGGCTCGATCCAGGCCATCGGCGAGTGGGTCTTGCGCACCGCATGCCGGCAGGCAGCGGGCTGGCACAACGGACACAAGGTCGCCGTCAACCTGTCGCCCAAGCAGCTGTCGCACAGCAACCTGCCGAAGCTGATCCACGAAATCCTGCTGGAGACCGGCCTGCCGGCGCGCCGGCTTGAGCTGGAACTGACGGAATCCGCCATCATCGCCGACAAGGCGCGAACCCTGCATGCGCTGCGCCAGATCAGGGCACTGGGGGTTACGATTGCCATCGACGATTTCGGCACCGGCTATTCCTCGCTCGACACGCTGCGTTCCTTCCCGTTCGACAAGATCAAGCTCGACCGCTCCTTCATGGGCGACATCGAACAAAGCCCGCAGGCGAAGGCCATCGTGCGCGCCGTGCTGGCTCTCGGGCGCAGCCTCGAGATCCCGGTGCTCGCCGAAGGCGTCGAGACAAAAATCCAGCTTTCCATCCTGCAACAGGAAGGCTGCAACGAAGCGCAAGGTTTTCTGCTTGGCCGGCCTCAGCCGCTCGGCAAGATCATCGAAGCCAACTTTGGCCCGGAAATCGTCGAGGACGCTATGGAAACCACCGTCTCCGTGCGCCCGCCTTTGAAACGCCTGGGTCGATAGCCCCAGGCAACTGTCTCTGGAGCGGTACAAGCTTATCGGCTATGGCTCGGCTTGCCTGCTGCTGGGAGCCTTTCCATGTCCTTTGTTCCGGACAACACCACGCTGATCCAATTCGCCATCGCCACCTTCATCCTGGCGATTACGCCCGGACCGGACATGACCCTGTTCGTCAGCCGTACGCTGAGCCAGGGCCGCGCCGCCGGCTTCGCCTCAATGGCCGGCGCATTGTCGGGCACATTGATCCACACATCGCTGGTTGTGGTCGGCGTTTCGGCGCTGATCGTCGCCTCGCCGATGGCCTTCTTCGTTTTGAAGATCTTCGGCGCCGGCTATCTGGTCTTTCTCGCCTGGCAGGCGGTCACCAGGGGCTCGGCCTTTTCGCCGGAAAAGAAGGCTGGGCCGCAGATTTCACTTGCCCGCGCCTGGGCGGCGGGACTTGGCGTCAACCTGCTCAACCCGAAGATCATCCTGTTCTTCATGACCTTCCTGCCGCAATTCGTCTCAGCGCACGATCCCAACGCGCCGGGCAAGCTGTTCTTCCTCGGCGCGATGTTCGTGGTGCTGTCCATTCCGGTGACCGCGCCGATGGTGTTCGCGGCGGAGAAATTCTCGGCGGCGATGAAGGCCAGCCCGCGCGTCACGCGCGTGGTGGACTATCTGTTTGCCGGGGTATTTTCGGCCTTCGCGCTCAAGATCCTGACGGCCCAGGCGAAGTAGGCGGATTGTCGTCCCGCCACCAGCTTGCCGCCCACCGTCCCGCGCAAAACCAGTAGACAATGCCGCCGACCATTCCGGCGCCAATCAGCGCCAGAATGACGCGCGTACCGGTGATCATGAAATCCGGATCGCCGGACTGGCGCGAAAAGCCGATAATGGCCGCGGCAACCACGCCGCCGCCCAGCGCATAAAACAGCCAGTCACGGCGGGCGAGCACTTCCGACAACAGGATGAGCAGCGCCGACGGCGCAAAGGCGAAATAGCCTATGAACAAGGAAAGCAGCGGTATGGTCACCACCAATGGGCCGTTCGCCATCAAACGGGTTTCCTCAGCCGTGAAGCCGGCCGAGCCGAGAAACAGCACATTGATGAAGGCACTCGCCGCCAGCGCGGCAATCGCATAGCCGAACAGGATGACGAGGCAACGGACGAAATAGGCCGCGAAGCGGCTCACTCGCCGTGCCCTGCGATCATCATCGCCTCAAGCGCCAGGCGCTCGGATTTCTTCATCCGCTCCGATTCCGACTTCAGCTGGCCGCAAGCGGCCAGGATATCGCGCCCGCGCGGCGTGCGGATCGGCGAGGCATAGCCGGCATTGTTGATGAAGTCGGCGAACTTCTCGATCGTCTCCCAGTCCGAGCACTGGTAGTTGGTGCCGGGCCAGGGATTGAACGGGATCAGGTTGATCTTGGCCGGGATGCCCTTGAGCAGCTGCACCAGCGCCTTGGCATCTTCCGGACTGTCGTTGACGTCCTTCAGCATCACATATTCGAAGGTGATGCGGCGCGCATTGGAAAGACCCGGATATTTGCGGCAGGCGTCGATCAGCTCTTTCAGCGGGTACTTCTTATTGATCGGCACCAGGAGATCGCGCAAATCGTCGTTGGAGGCATGTAGCGAAATGGCCAGCATCACGCCAATCTCCTCGCCGGTGCGGAAGATTTCGGGCACGACGCCGGAGGTGGACAGCGTGATGCGGCGCTTGGACAAAGCCAGCCCATCGCCATCGGATGCAATGAGCAGCGCCTGCTTCACCGCCTCGAAATTGTAGAGCGGCTCGCCCATGCCCATCATGACGATGTTCGAGACCTTGCGGCCCTCGGCCGGCACGATGGCGCCGGCCGGCGTGTCGCGGTCGGGGAAGTCGCCCAGCCGGTCACGAGCGGTCATCAGCTGCGTCAGGATTTCTTCCGCCGTCAGGTTGCGCACCAGCTTCTGCGTGCCGGTATGGCAGAACGAGCAGGTCAGCGTGCAGCCAACCTGACTGGAAATGCACAGCGTGCCGCGCCCTTCCTCGGGGATATAGACCGTCTCGATTTCCACCGGACGGCCGGCGCCGCGCGGTGGGAAACGGAACAGCCATTTGCGGGTGCCGTCGGAAGAAATCTGCTCCTCGACGATCTCGGGCCGCGTGATGGCGAAATGCTGGTCGAGAGCGGTGCGCAGATCCTTCGAGATGTTGAACATCTGCGAGAATTCGGAAACGCCGCGCACATAAAGCCAATGCCAGAGCTGCTGCACGCGCATCTTGGCCTGCTTTTCCGGCACGATGCCGGCGGCGACCAGCGCCTCGGCCATTTCGGCGCGGCCAAGGCCGATCAGCGACGCCTTCTGGGTCGTGCCGGCGCGGGCGGCGAGAGCGGCACGCGTGTTGCCATCGGTGATGTCGAGCGAAAGGGTCATAGCGATCTGGCGTGGACTGTTACGATTTCGGCTAGATAGGGTTCAGGCCGCACATATCACAGCTGCGACATGGCGTCACGATGGTGTCGCATCCAGCATGGCGACAGCCCGTCGAAAACGACCTGTCAGGCCGATCGTTCCCGTTTTTGTCGAAAAACAAAAGCCGGGCGCGTGGCCCGGCCTGTCGTCGGCATGTCTGGAAAGCCGCGCCTACTTGCAGGTGGCGATCGACTGCAGCGCCGCCGAAATGCCCTTCAGCGAAAAGACGTAGGACGTCGGATTGCCGCGACCGGATTTGGCGGTGACCTTCATGTCCTTGCCGGTCTTCATGGCTGCGATCAGCACCGGTTCCTCGGCAGCGTTCTCCACCCAGGCCGACTTGCCCTTGGTGAACATCGAGAACGACTTGTTGTCGATGGTGACGACAGCCTTCGAATTCTGCTGGAACGCATAGCCGGCGATGAACTGCGGCTCGTAGGAAACCTGCTGACCCGGACGCTGGCTGACGAAGAAGAACATGTCGCCGTGGTCGAGCGTCGGCGGCTGCTTGTCGGTCGGCACGGTCAGGACGTAGCAGACCTTGCCGCTCGCAGCCTTGTAGCTGTAGGTGCCCCAGGCATTGTGCTGGCCAATCTTGGTCGCCTGCTGGGCGAGCGCCGGCACCGCCGTGGCAAACAGGGCCAGACCGGTGGCAATAGCAATCAATCCGCGCATTTTCTTTCCTGTATTCCAAACTATGCGGGTGCCAGGCAGGACCCCGCCCGCCGTTTCGCTTTAGTTTGATTTAATCTGGGTTACCAAAGGGTGAACTTTCCGAGGAAAAGAACGCCGCCTTCAGAAACCGTTGCCTATTCCGGGCCCTAGCCGCCTTGCGACAGGGGCCCGCACCCCATGGCAGACATGGAGAGCACGAAAACGGCAAGAATTTGACTGGAGGAAATGGCGCCCGTCATGTCGGGCGCCAGGCGCGACGGTGTCGTCAGTCGTGCTCAGCGATGGCGTCGCGCGCGGCCTGGCGATGCGCCGGCGTGATGTGGGAGCTCACGGCCGTGATCGCCGCCGTCAAAACGGCGATGTCGTCGGTGAAGCCGATACCGGCGACAAAATCGGGAATGGCGTCGATCGGCAGCACGAAATAGGCCAGTGCGCCAAACAGGATCGCCTTGACCTTGACCGGCGTTTCCTTGTCGAGCGCGCAATAATAGGCAGCGACCACGTCCTCCATGAACGGGATCTGTCGTGCCGCCTTCTTGGCCGTGCGCCAGAATTTCGCGCGAACGCTCCTTTCCTGGGCTGGGCCATCGCCCGGGCCGAAGAATTCGTAGCTGCCGTCGCGCACCATCCTGGAGCCCCCGAAACAACGAGGCACCGACTTGGCCTCGGCCGAGATGTGGGAAGTACCGAACCCGCCTGCAAGATGCCGCCCCGCCAAGCGGTACGACCGCCCAATCAGTTGCCGGCGATGCGGTCCATCTTCTTGGCCAGTTCGAAGTCGAGCGCGGTCAGCCCGTCGGCGTCATGCGTGTTCAGCGTGACGTTCACGGTCTTGTAGACATTCGACCAGTCGGGGTGATGGTCCATTTTCTCGGCGGCCAGCGCCGTCCGCATCATGAAGGCGAAGGCTTCCGAAAAGTTCTTGAAATCGAAGGTGCGGGAAATCGACTTGCCGTCAGCGGCAAGAGCCCAGCCGTCCAGTCCGGCCAGCAACGCGGCAACGGCCTCCCGGCTCAATTTTTCTCTCGTCATGTCCTGCTTCCGTGCTATCGCGATTGGGATTGTTGGCAAGATAGCGTGGCAGCCGATGCGCGTGGAACCCCCAAAATCGATCCTGTTTGTTTGCCTCGGCAACATCTGCCGTTCTCCGCTGGCCGAAGGCGTCTTCGGGCACGTCCTGGCGACGCGCGGCATGGACCAGGCCTTCCGGCTCGATTCGGCGGGAACAGGCGGCTGGCATGCCGGCTCGGCGCCGGACCCGCGCTCGGTCGACATTGCCGCGCATCATGGCATCGACATTTCCGGCCAGAAGGCGCGCAAGGTGACGCCTGACGATTTCGACCGCTTCGATCTGATCTTCGGCATGGACCGGTCGAATGTCGCCGACCTGAAGGCCGCGGCTCCATCGTCCGCACAGGACCGCATCCACCTTTTCCTGGAATTCGCCGGCAACCGCGGCAGCGAGGTGCCGGATCCCTATTATGGCGGGTCCGAAGGCTTCGCCTCGGTCTACCGCATGATTCGCGAGGCGTCGGAAACCATCGCGACCCGGTTGGAGGGACGGGCGTCCGCATCCAGCAGCGGCCAGGCCTCTTCCACGACATAGGGGCCGCCGCCGACCGAATCGCGCGACGACATCAGCACGAAACGGCCGACACGGAAGGGCATGGCGGCGAAGTTACCGCGCGCCGAGAGATAGTGGGCGACCTCCAGCGGGCTGGAATTGCGCAGCCGCGCGAGCGTGACATGCGGCGTGAACTTGCGCGGATCGGTCGGCACGCCGAGACGCTGGCAGATGCGTTCGATCTCCGCCTGCAGCGCATTGAGGTCGGGCGAGGGCGCGACGCCGGCCCATACCGCATGCGGCTTCTTCTGTCCGAAAGCGCCGACACCCGACAGCGTCAGCGAAAACGAGGGGCGGTGGACACGGTCCAGCGCATTGGCGACCTCGTCGGCGACATGGCCTTCGACATCGCCGATGAAGCGCAACGTCAGATGGTAATTCTCGACATCGATCCAGCGGGCGCCGGGCAGGCCGCCCCTGAGCAGGGAGAGTGAGAGAGCAGCATCACGCGGAATTTCGAGGGCGGTGAAAAGACGCGGCATGGTAAGCCTCCTGTCCTCGAATCGATCTCTCACCTACAGCGAATCACTGAAAAGCGGCGGGAGCAAGAGGTTTATTTTGGGCGCCGCGCCCATTTCCGTCGATCCGCGCAGCCGGCTCAGGATTTTCCGGCCGTGGCCTGAATGGCCTTTTCGACCGTCGGCAGGATACGCTCGACGATGACATCGATGCCTTTGGCATTGGGGTGCATGCCGTCGGGAAGCTGCAAGGCAGGGTTGCCGGCAACGCCGTCGAGAAAGAACGGATAGAGCGGCACTTCGTATTTCTGGGCGAGCCTCGGATAGAGCGTACCGAACGCCTCGCCATAGGCGTGGCCGAGATTGGGAGCAGCAACCATGCCGGCGAGCAGCACCGGGATTTTGCGCTCCTTCAGTCGCGTCAGCATCTTGTCCAGATTGTCCTCGACCAGCTGCGGGTCGATGCCGCGCAGCATGTCGTTGGCGCCGAGTTCAAGAATGACCAGCCTGGTCCCGTCCGGCACCGACCAGTCGAGCCGCGCCAGTCCGCCGCTCGACGTGTCGCCGGAAACGCCGGCATTGGCGACGGCGACATCATATCCCTTGGCGCGCAAGGCGGCCTGGAGCCTGTCGGTGAACCCTTCGCCGGGCGCCAGGCCGAAGCCCGCGGTCAGGCTGTCGCCGAAGCCGACGATCTGGACTTGTTCGGCCCGGGCGGCTGAAATCGGCATAAGCGCCATGAAAAATGCGACAAAGACGGCGAGATGTTTGAAAGCCATGCGGCAAGCCCCATATCACCGGGACAGTCCCGCCCCGTTTTCTCCATATAGGACAGTTTCGCTTTGACTGAAGCCGTCATCCAGCTGAAGGACGTTTCACTGACCCTTGGCGAGGGCGCCTCGTCGGTGCATGTGCTGAAGGGGATCAGCCTCGATGTCGCGGCGGGAGAAGCCACCGGCATAGTCGGACCGTCCGGCTCGGGCAAGTCCACTTTGCTGATGGTGCTGGCCGGTCTGGAGCGGGTCGACGCCGGCAGCGTGCGCATAGCCGGCGAATTGCTGAACGGCAAAAGCGAGGATCAGATTGCTTCGTTTCGGGGCCGGAACATTGGCATCGTCTTCCAGTCCTTCCACCTCATTCCCAACATGACGGCGCTGGAAAATGTCGCCGTGCCGCTGGAACTTGCCGGCGCCGCCGATCCATTTGGCGTTGCCGCGCGCGAACTGGCGGCGGTCGGTCTTGCGGATCGCGTTACTCACTATCCCGGCGAGCTTTCGGGCGGCGAACAGCAGCGCGTGGCGATCGCCCGTGCGCTGGCGCCGTCGCCGCGCATCCTCATCGCCGATGAGCCGACCGGCAATCTCGATCAGGCGACGGGAAAACAGGTTGCCGACCTGCTTTTCGCCAAGGCTGTGGAACGCGCCATGACGCTGGTGCTGGTCACGCACGATCCCGCGCTCGCGGCCCGCTGCACGCGCCAGATCGCGATGCGCTCGGGCCGGATCGAGGCAGGCGCGATCCTCGCCAGGATCCCGGCTTGAGACCGCGCGGATGAACGGCGCCTCGGTTCCCAATCCTCTGGCACGAACGCTTGCCCTGGCGGTTCGTTTTTCCTTGCGCGAAATGCGCGGCGGCCTGTCCGGCTTCCTGATTTTCATCGCCTGCATCGCCCTCGGCGTCGCGGCGATCGGCGGTGTCAATTCAGTGGCGCGATCGATTTCAGACGGCGTCGCCACCCAGGGCCAGACGCTGCTTGGCGGCGATATCCGTTTCCAGCTCAACCAGCGCGACGCGACCGCGGCCGAGCGCAGCTTCCTGGACGGGCTTGGCACTGTTTCGGAAAGCTCCGGCATGCGCTCCATGGCGCGCCTGATGGACGGCTCCGACCAGGCTCTTGTCGAGGCCAAGGCTGTCGACCAGACCTATCCGCTCTATGGCACGCTCCAGACCGAACCGGCGCTGCCGCGCGAGGCTCTATTTTCGGAGAATTCGGGCGCATTCGGCGCTGTCGCGCCGGACATCCTGTTCGAACGGCTGCATCTGAAGCCCGGCGACCGCCTGAAGCTCGGCAACGCCACGTTCGAACTGCGGGCGATGCTGACCAGCGAGCCGGATGCGGTGTCCGATGGCTTCGGTTTCGCGCCGCGCCTGCTGATTTCCAAGGAAGGACTGGCAGCCTCCGGCCTCGTGCAGCCGGGCAGTCTGGTCGAGAACGCCTACAAAATCCGTTTGCCCGCTCGGGCCAGCGAGGCCGACATCGAGGCCATCCGCCAGCAGGCGACCGACAAGTTCCCCGAGGCGGGCTGGTCGATCCGCAATCGAACCAACGCCGCACCGGCTTTGTCGTCCAACATCGAACGTTTCTCGCAGTTCCTGACGCTGGTCGGGCTCACCGCGCTGGTGGTCGGCGGCGTCGGCGTCGCCAACGCCGTGCGCGCCTATCTCGACGGCAAGCGTTCGGTGATCGCCACCTTCAAGAGCCTCGGAGCCTCGGGCGGCTTCGTCTTCACGGTCTATCTCGTGCAGATCCTGATGATTTCCGGGCTGGGCATTCTGCTCGGCCTGCTGCTCGGCGCGGCCATGCCGTTCGCGGCGAGCGCCGCGCTGCAATCGCTCATTCCCGTACCGGCCGAAGGCGGGTTTTATCCCGGCGCGCTGACCCTTGCCGCGCTGTTTGGCGTCATGGTGACGCTCGTCTTCGCATTGCTGCCGCTCGGTCGCGCCCGCGACATTCCAGCCACCGCGCTGTTTCGCGAGATGGGGTTTGAAAGCCGCGGCTTGCCGCGCTTGCCTTATGTCGCGGCTGCACTGCTCATTGCCGCGGTGCTTGCCGGTCTGGCGGTGCTGCTGGCCCACGATCGTCGCATCGCCGCCATCTTCGTCGGCGCGACCATATTTTCATTTCTCGTGCTGAGGCTGGTGAGCGCGCTCGTCCAGCTTGTCGCCAGGAGAAGCCCGCGCGTCCGCTCCACCGCGCTGCGGCTGGCGGTCGGCAACATTCACCGTCCCGGCGCCCTGACGCCATCCGTCGTGTTGTCGCTGGGACTTGGCCTGACGCTACTGGTCACGCTCGCGCTGATCGATGGAAATCTCAGGCGGCAGATCGGCGGCAGCCTGCCCGAGCGCGCGCCGAATTTCTTCTTCGTCGATATCCAGGCGGCCGATGTCGACGCCTTCTCCGCTCTGGTCGCCAGGGAAGCGCCGCAGGGAACGCTGGCCAGGGTGCCGATGCTGCGCGGCCGCGTGATGGCGCTGAACGGCGTCGCCGTCGACAAGATCGCCGTACGGCCTGAAGGCGCCTGGGTGCTGCGCGGCGACCGCGGCATCACCTATGCAACGACCATGCCCGAAAACGCCACGCTGTCGGCCGGAAACTGGTGGCCGGCCGACTATCAGGGCGAACCGCTGGTGTCCTTCTCGGCCGAGGAAGCGCATGCGCTCGACCTGAAGATCGGCGATACCGTCACCGTCAATGTGCTGGGCCGCAACATCACCGCCAGGATCGCCAATTTCCGCCAGGTGCAGTGGGAGACCATGGGCATTAATTTCGTCATGGTGTTTACGCCCAACACCTTCGCCGGCGCGCCACATTCCTGGCTGGCGACGCTGACGGAAAAGACCGCGACCACGGCCGACGACGCCCGGGTGCTCAACGCGGTAACCCGCGCTTACCCGGCGGTGACGAGCGTGCGGGTCAAGGATGCGCTCGAGATCGTCAATCGGCTGGTCGGCCAGATCGGCACCGCTATCCGTGCCGCCGCCGGTGTGGCACTCGTCTCGTCCGTGCTCGTGCTGGCCGGCGCACTGGCCGCCGGCAACCGGGCACGCATCCACGACGCGGTCGTGTTGAAGACGCTGGGCGCCACGCGCCGCACCCTGATTGCCGCCTTCTCGCTCGAATACATGCTGATCGGCCTCGCCACCGCTGTCTTTGCCTTGTTCGCGGGCGGTATTGCTGCCTGGTTCGTGGTGTCGCGGGTCATGACATTGCCGTGGCAGTTTCAGCCCGAAGTGGCCATCGGCACCATTCTGCTTTCACTCGTCGTCACCGTCGGCATCGGGCTCCTGGGCACCTGGCGGGTGCTGGGCCACAAAGCCGCACCTGTACTGCGTACGTTATGAGCCATGCAAAAATCACGCTGTTTCGGACGATTTTCGGTTAATTCACGGTAAGAAATCGCCAGAAACGGCGCATTTTTCGCCTCTTGGCCCCTTCACGAAGCGTTGCAGGCCGTCACGGTCTTGTTCTTGCCTTCAAGAACCCTCATATTTCGGGCAGGCATGCTGGAGCCCCGCCAGCGGCGCCTGGGCTCCGTTTCGGGAGCCTGACACCCGACGGGGCAGAGCAACAGAGGAATCCCATGTCTGACTTCCGCAACTATCAAACGCGTAGCGTGCCGGCTGGAACCCGTGCCGACGCCGGCATTGATGAAGGCCTGCGCGCTTACATGCTCAAGGTCTATAATTTGATGGGCCTTGGCCTGCTGATCACCGGCATTGCCGCGGTCGGCACCGTCATGCTGGCCACCACCAACAATCCGGCCGCAGCCGTCGCCACGCTGCCGAATGGCGATATGCTGACCTCGTTCGGTTACGCGATCTTCGCCTCGCCGCTGCGCTGGGTGGTCATGCTTGCCCCGCTCGCCGCCGTGTTCTTCCTGTCGTTCCGCGTCCAGTCGATGAGCGTCTCGGCCGCGCAGACCACCTTCTGGGTCTATGCCGGCCTGGTTGGCCTGTCGCTGTCGTCGATCTTCCTCGTCTACACGTCGGCGTCGATCTCGCAGACCTTCTTCGCCACCGCAGCCGCCTTCGGCGCGCTGTCGCTGTACGGCTACACCACCAAGCGTGACCTGACCGCGATGGGCTCGTTCCTGATCATGGGCGTGTTCGGCATCCTGATCGCCATGGTCATCAACATCTTCCTGCAGTCGTCGGCGCTGTCCTTCGCCATCTCGGCGATCGGCGTGCTGGTGTTCGCCGGCCTCACCGCCTACGACACCCAGAAGATCAAGGAGATGTATTACGAGAACGACGATACGCTCGTCGCTGGTCGCAAGGCGATCATGGGCGCGCTGACGCTGTATCTCGACTTCATCAACATGTTCATGTTCCTGCTGCAGTTCATGGGCGACCGCCGCTAAGGCGACACCCTGGACCAGCGAAATCGAGGGGGCGGCCCAACGGCCGCCCCTTTTCTTTTGCGCCTGTTTTTGCTCTCATCTGAGGCAGCAATGATTGGTGCATAAAAAATGAGCAGTTTGACAATACGCGATGCGGAACCCGCCGATCTCGACCGAATCACAGAGATTTATGCGGACGCCGTCGCCAACGGCACGGCCTCCTATGAGCTTTCGCCACCCGGTCGGGACGAGATGGGAGACCGGTATGCGGCATTGAAGGCCAGTGGCTTTCCCTATCTGGTCGCCACTGATTCGGATGGAATCGTGCTCGGTTATGCCTATGCAGGCGCCTTCCGCGCGCGGCCGGCCTACCGTTTCATCGTCGAGGATTCGGTCTATGTCGCTCCCGAAGCCAAAGGCCAGGGCGTCGGGCGGCAGTTGATGGAACAGCTGATCGAAGCGACGCGGGCGCTGGGTTTCCGCCAGATCGTCGCGGTGATCGGCGACGGCAGTCCCGACAGCGCTTCGGTGAAGCTGCACGAGAGGCTCGGCTTCACCCATTCGGGACGCCTCGTCGGCTCGGGCTACAAGCACGGCCGCTGGCTGGACACCGTGTTCATGCAGCTGGAACTGAATGGCGGCGCTTCAATCCCGCCGGACCCGGCCTCCTGGCCGGAGCGCAAGTTCGGGCAAGGCTAAAGCAGCGGTCCCGACCGCTCAAAATCGAGGCTTCTCAAGCCTTTACCAGCTTCAGCCCGGTGTCGAAGATGCCGAGAACGCGGGCCAGTTCATGGCCGCGCTTGAGGATACGCCCGCCGGCGGCGATGACCGCGAAAGCGCCCTGCCGGCGCGCCAGTTTCGGGTCCTTGACGATCTGGAACAGCGGCACTTCCGAGGCCCGGCGATAGACGGAAAACACCGCCCGGTCGGTGAGATGGTCGATGGCATAGTCGCGCCATTCGTTGGCGGCGACCATTCGCCCATAGAGTCGAAGAATAAGATCGAGCTCACGCCGCTCGAAGGCAACCGGCAGGTCGAGACGCTCGCGTCGTGCCTCATGCAGCGGGATCAGTATTGCGGATGCGTCCCCATCCTCCGTCCCGCCACCGCGTTCCATCATGCCTTTATCCTCAGGCGGAATCGTTTGCTGGCAACAGGGTCGCGCTTTCGGCCGTCAATTGCAAGGGTGCAGGCGAATCCCTACCCACGCTGTTGATCGAGGACGCGTCCACTCACGTTTGCAAACGACGTGTTGGAAATGGTGATTCACCGCCACATTCTCGCCGTCTTTTATCCGCGTTGTCGCCCCAATATCCGACGAACCTGCGATCGTTGCCTGAGACGGTTCGGTCCGGCACCGGCTCGTAAACCCCAAGCCCCCCGCCCACGGGTCAGCGTCGGATCGAACCAACCTCTGCCTGCAGGCGAAACAAGAGCGACAATTTTTGAAAAGAGCCACCGGCGTCGGACACAGCCTGACGTCGGTTTTTTGTTGTCCTCGCACGGTCGACAACCCCGGCAACCCGCCGGCGGCTCATCCGGGATGATTTAAGAGATCAAAGCGACGGCCGGCGGATAAAAGCCGCGCCGATGATCGGGCCGAGCAGGCCGTCGCGGCTGACCGCCTGCAAAAGCACCGCGGAACCGGCAGCCTTGCTGATTTCGCTGGCCGGCAGGTCATAGCGTTGCGACTTGCCATACCACATGCCGGCTGTCTGCACGTCGGACACCGCATTCCAATAGATCATCCGGCGGCCGTCATTCTCGCCCTTGCCGACATTCACCACCTGCGGTGGATTGAAATAGACGATGACGACATGCGCCTTGCCGGGAACCCCGCCTGCATCGCTCGGAGCGTCGCCCGCCTCGATGGCGACGCCGTCCGGGGTGCTGGAAACCTTGATGTCGACCTGCATGCCCCTGCCCGCCTTGCTGAGGCGGTTGAGCGTGCCGCTGATCGCCTCGCGGCTGGCCCCGTTGACGTCGGCACGGCCGTTGATGACGGCCTGCGGCGTGTAGACGGAGCGGCCGTTGAAGGCGCGCATATAGCCATATTGGCGCTCGGTGTTCTCCTTGCGCGCAAAGGAATCCTGCCAGCCGAGATAATCCCAGTAGTCGACATGATAGGCGAGCGCGATCACGTCGCCTTTCGCAGCGATTTCAGCAAGATAGCGGTCGGCCGGCGGGCAGGATTTGTTGCCCTGGCTGGTAAACAGTTCGATGACGCCGAGTGGACGCGCCGAATCGGCCGCCAGGGCCGCGCCAGCAAACATCGAAACCGCCAGCCCGGCCGCAGCCAGCAGCAGTGGTTTTCGAGAAGACATCGTCTGGGTCCCGCCGGCATGGCCGGCATCTATTCATCGTTGCCAGAACATCTGCCAGAAGCGGCAGTCAACGGGAAGTCACGTTGCGGTGAAATTTTGTCACCAGCAGAACGTCGATACCTCAAAAGAAAGAGCCGCCGGAACTTTCGTCCCGGCGGCTCGTCATTCATCGCTCCAACAGCGTTTATGCCGCCAGATCGCGCAGCACATATTGCAGGATGCCGCCGTTCTTGAAGTAGTCCAGCTCATCCAGCGTATCGATGCGGCACAGGATCGGAACGTTCTTCACCGTGCCGTCGCCATAGGTGACCTTGGCCACCATCTTCTGGCGCGGCTTGATCGCTTCCAGACCGTCGATCTCGACCAGTTCGTCGCCCTTCAGGTTGAGCGAGGCCCAGGACGTGCCTTCCTCGAAGGTGAAGGGGATGACGCCCATGCCGACCAGGTTCGAGCGATGGATGCGCTCGAACGACTGAGCGATGACCGCGCGGACACCCAGGAGATTGGTGCCCTTGGCCGCCCAGTCGCGCGACGAGCCGTTGCCGTATTCGACGCCGGCGAAGATGACCAGCGGCACGTTTTCCCTGCGATATTCCATAGCGGCGTCGTAGATCGACATCTCTTCCTTCGACGGATAGTGGATGGTGTAGCCACCTTCCTTGCCGTTCTCGCCCAGCATGTGGTTGCGGATGCGGATGTTGGCGAAGGTGCCGCGCATCATCACCTCATGGTTGCCACGGCGCGTGCCGTACTGGTTGAAGTCGGCAACGCCCACCCCATGGTCGGTCAGGTACTTGCCGGCCGGCGAAGCGGCCTTGATCGAACCCGCCGGCGAGATGTGGTCGGTGGTGATCTTGTCGCCGAACAGGCCGAGCACCCGCGCGCCCTTGATATCGCGGATCTGGCCGGGCTTGGCACCCATGCCGGCGAAGTAGGGCGGGTTCTGCACATAGGTCGAATCGTCGTCCCAGGCGTAGGTCTGGCCGCTCGGCGCCTGCACCTTCTGCCAGTTCTCGTCGCCCTTGAACACGTCGGCATATTTGCGGGCGAACAGCTCGCGGGTGACGTTCTTCTCGATGAACTCCTGGATCTCGGCCGAGGTCGGCCAGATGTCCTTGAGATAGACCGGCTTGCCGTTCTTGTCCTCGCCGAGCGGCTCCTTGGTAAGATCCTTGGTCACCGTGCCGGCCAGCGCGTGCGCAACCACCAGCGGCGGCGAAGCGAGATAGTTCGCCTGCACGTCGGGCGACACACGACCTTCGAAATTGCGGTTGCCGGAAAGCACGGCGGCCGCGATCAGGCCCTTGTCGTTGATGGTCTTGGAGATCGGACCCGGCAGCGGGCCGGAATTGCCGATGCAGGTGGTGCAGCCGAAGCCGACCAGGTTGAAGCCGATCTGGTCGAGTTCCTTCTGCAGGCCGGACTTCTCCAGATACTCGGCCACAACCTGCGAGCCGGGCGCCAGCGAGGTCTTGACCCACGGCTTCTGCTTGAGGCCGAGCCGGTTGGCGTTGCGGGCGAGCAGGCCCGCGCCGATCAGCACCGACGGGTTGGAGGTGTTGGTGCACGACGTGATGGCCGCGATGACGACATCGCCATGGCCGAGATCGTGCGACGTGCCCTCGACGGCATAACGCTTGGAAATCTCGACGGCCTTCTTGTACTCGGTCTCCATCGCCTTGGCGAAGCCGGCCGGGATATCCTCCAGCGCGACACGGCCTTCGGGGCGCTTCGGGCCGGCCATGGACGGCACGACGGAGCCAAGATCGAGCTCCAGCGTGTCGGTGAACACCGGATCGGCCGAAGAATTGTCGCGCCACATGCCCTGCGCCTTCGAATAGGCCTCGACCAGTGCAATGCGGTTTTCGGCGCGGCCGGACATGGTGAGGTAGCGCAGCGTTTCCGAATCGACCGGGAAGAAGCCGCAGGTCGCGCCATATTCCGGCGCCATGTTGCCGATCGTCGCGCGGTCGGCCAGCGTCATGTTGGACAGGCCGGGGCCGAAGAACTCGACGAACTTGCCGACCACGCCCTTCTTGCGCAGCATCTGGGTGACGGTCAG
Organism: Mesorhizobium terrae; assembly: GCF_008727715.1. GTDB lineage: Bacteria > Pseudomonadota > Alphaproteobacteria > Rhizobiales > Rhizobiaceae > Mesorhizobium > Mesorhizobium terrae. Next base: position 1,972,308 of record NZ_CP044218.1, on the reverse strand, counting down.
CACCAGGTCGGTGGCGGTGACGCCTTCCTTGAGCTTGCCGGTGAGCTTGAAGCCGATGACTTCCGGCAGAAGCATGGAGACCGGCTGGCCGAGCATGGCGGCTTCAGCCTCGATGCCGCCGACGCCCCAGCCCAGAACGCCGAGACCGTTGATCATGGTCGTGTGCGAATCGGTGCCGACGCAGGTGTCCGGATAAGCCGTCGTCTCGCCGTCCTCGTCATTGGTCCAAACGACCTGGCCGAGATATTCGAGGTTGACCTGGTGGCAGATGCCGGTGCCGGGCGGCACGACGCGGAAGTTGCGGAATGCCTGCTGGCCCCATTTCAGGAACTTGTAGCGCTCTTCGTTGCGCTCATATTCGAGCTCGACATTGCGGGCAAAGGCCATCGGCGTGCCGAACTCGTCGACGATCACCGAGTGGTCGATGACGAGGTCGACCGGCACCAGCGGGTTGATCTTCTGCGGATCGCCGCCGAGCGAGGCGAGGCCGTCACGCATGGCGGCGAGGTCGACCACGGCCGGAACGCCGGTGAAATCCTGCATCAGCACGCGGGCCGGACGGTAGGCGATCTCGACGCCGGCGGTGCCCTTGTCGGCCAGCCAGGCGGCTACGGCCTGGATGGCTTCCTTGGTGACGGAGCGACCGTCTTCGTTGCGCAACAGGTTCTCAAGCAGAACCTTCATCGAATAGGGCAGGCGGGAAACGCCGGCGAGGCCGTTCTTCTCGGCCTCGGTCAGGTCGTAATAGACATAGTCGGCCCCACCCGCGGTCAGGGTGCGGCGGCAATTGAAACTGTCGATTGATTTGGACACGTGCGTTCCATCCTTGTCTGTTCAGCCTGAAAGGGAACGGACTCCGATGGGCATGCTTATCACGCGCAAAGGTGCGGGTACGGCCATTTCCGCTGTCCGCTCCCAAGCAACCCGAGCCGTTCAAGGCGGCGCGTGCGCTGGTTCGGCGCAAATTCATTTGCCTTCCCCGACCGCTGGGGTTGGTAAGGGTGCATATAGAGAAATTCCTGGAATAGTTCTAGAGACGGAATTGGCATTTTTGCTGCGGCGCAATGCGCCAGCGCTCAGACTTTCGGCGAAGGGAAAATGATGCGGCTGATCGCCGAGAATCTCAGCGGGGAGCGCGGCGGCGAGCCAGTTTTCGAAGGTATCGGCTTCTCGGTGACGGACGGCGAGAGCCTGGTCGTGACGGGGCCGAACGGATCGGGCAAATCGACGTTGCTGCGCGTTGTCGCCGGTTTCCTGCCCGCCGCGGAGGGCCAGGTGCGAATCGCCGAAGGCGGCGAGGAATTTCCGACCGTCGCTTCCGCCTGCCACTATCTCGGCCACCAGAACGCGATGAAGACGGCGCTGACGGTGACGGAGAACCTCGTCTTCTGGCGGCAATTCTCGGGCGAGGGCCGGTTCGACGTCTCCGGCGCTCTCGACGAAGTCGGGCTCGGTGGCATCGGCCACCTGCCGTTCGGCTATCTCTCCACCGGCCAGCGCCGGCGCGCCGCCATCGCCAAGCTTCTGGTCTCGCATCGTCCGGTCTGGCTGCTGGACGAGCCGACCGCTGGCCTCGACAAGGCTTCCGAGGAACGCTTCGCCGCCCTGATGCGGCGGCATTGCGCGACAGGCGGCATCGTCGTCGCGGCGACGCATCTGCCGCTCGGACTTGGAAATGCGAAGACGCTGGAGATGGGGGCGCAAATCTGATGCTCGCCTTTTATCTGCGCGACCTCAAACTTGGCGTCCGTGCCGGCGGCGGCGCGCTCACCGGCGTCATCTTCTTCCTGGCCGTCATTGCCACCATTCCCTTCGGCGTCGGGCCGGATCTCAACCTGCTCGCCCGCATCGGCCCGGCGATCCTGTGGATCGGCGCGCTGCTCGCCTCGCTGCTCGGCCTCGACCGCCTGTTCCAGGCCGAGCGCGAGGACGGTTCGCTCGACCTGCTTGTTCTTAATGGCGACCGCCAGATGCTGGCGCTCACCGTGTTCGTCAAATGCCTGGCCCACTGGACGGTCAGCGTGTTGCCGCTGGTGGTCGCTGCCCCCTTGCTCGGCCTGTTCATGAACATGTCGCCCGCCGGCATCGGCGCCACCGCGCTGACACTGCTGGTCGGCACGCCGGCCATCACATTCATCGGCGCGGCCGGCGCGGCGGTGGCGGTGGCTCTGCCGCGCGGCGGGCTGCTGATTTCAGTACTGGTGTTGCCGCTGACCATCCCCGTGCTGATCTTCGGCGTCTCGGCCAGCTACGGCGCGGTCAACGATCCGGCACCTTTTTTTCAACCTTTCCTCATTCTCGCCGCGCTGACGTTGTTTCTGGCAGTCGTCGGGCCTTTGGCTGCAGCACTGGCGCTGCGCCACAGCGGCGACTGAACGGCCTGCGGGTGCGGCGCGACGGCAGATTGTGCATCCGATGGGCGAGGGTTAAGGGTAGGCATGGTCACGAACGGCTATAAAAGCGGGCTTGCCAGCCATTGTACGCGAGGCAAGGCATGAGTGCGCACGCGCTTTATGTTGCCGCCGCCTATGGCATCACCGCCATCGCCCTGGCCGGGCTGATCGGCTGGATCCTGCTCGACCAGCAGGCGCGCAAGCGCGAATTGGCCGAACTGGAAGCGGCCGGCGTCCGCCGCCGCTCCGACAAGATGGCCAAACCATGAGGGTGGTACCGCTGTGAGCGACCAGATCCAGGCGCCGGCGCGTCGTTTCCGTCCGATAATGCTTCTTCCGTTGGCCATTTTCCTGGCCCTGGCCGGACTGTTCCTGTCCCAGCTGCTTTCCGGCCGCGACGTTGCCGCGATCCCTTCCGCGCTGATTGGTCAGGACGCGCCGGAAACCAAGCTGCCGCCACTGGAGGGCAGCAACCTGCCGGGGCTGGATTCGGACCAGTTCGAAGGCAAGGTGACAGTGCTCAACGTTTTCGCTTCGTGGTGCGTGCCATGCCGTGAAGAGCACCCGGTGCTGATGGGCCTCGCCCAGGACAAACGCTACGCGATGGCGGCGCTCAACTACAAGGACAAGCCGGAGAACGCCCGCCGCTTCTTCGGCGAACTGGGCAACCCGTTCCAGGCCATTGGCATTGACCCGGCCGGCCGTGCGGCCATCAACTGGGGCGTCTACGGCGTGCCGGAAACCTTCCTGATCGACAAGAGCGGCAAGATCACCTTCAAATATGTCGGCCCGCTGACACCGCAAACCGCGAAGGCGCTGCTTTTGCCAGAAATCGAAAAAGCACTGGCCGCCGACGAATAGTCGCCTGGACTTGGCTTGACCTTTGGTAAGCCGCACCCGGCCCGCGTCGGATAGGCAAATACCCCCGTTTTCGACTACCTTTCCTCCAAGGCTGCCCGGAGGACGCCACAACGGCGCGCGCGGCCTGGCGCATGACCCCGAAAATCGGATCGGTTTTCGGAAAACAGCGTGCGCCGACACTAGGGGTTGGAGCGTCCCTGACGCGTCCAAGAAGGACGCGCGGCGCTCTAAAGAGGGGGGACTTCGATGCAGGACAACTCCGCGCTGATTATCTTTCTGCCGCTGGCGCTCGGCATCATCATGCTGGGCCTCGGCCTGTCGCTGACGATCCAGGATTTCCGCAACGTATTGCAAAAACCGAAAGCGGTGGTTGTCGCTCTGATCTGCCAGACGCTGATCCTGCCGCTCGCCTGCCTCGGTCTCGTTTATGTGTTCAAGCTGGAACCGGCTCTGGCGGTGGGCATGATGCTCCTGGCCGCCAGCCCCGGTGGCACCTCGGCCAACCTCTACAGTCACCTCGCCGACGGCGACGTGGCGCTCAACATCACCCTGACCGCGATCAACTCGGCCCTGTCGATCCTCACGCTGCCGCTGATCGTCAATTGGTCGCTCGGCCATTTCATGTCCGGCGATCAGGCGATCCCGCTGCAATTCGCGAAGGTCGTGCAGGTGTTCGTCATCGTGCTCGGACCGGTGCTGATCGGCATGTGGCTGCGCAGCCGTTTCCCGGCTTTCGCCGCCCGCATGGCGCAGCCGGTGAAGATCCTGTCGATGCTGTTCCTGTTCGCCGTGGTCGTGGTGGCGCTGGTCCAGGAGTGGGAGACGGCGCTGATTTGGGCCCCGATTGTCGGCATGGCGGCACTCGCCTTCAACCTGGTCAGCCTGGCGGTCGGCTATTGCGTGCCGCGCGCCGCAGGCATCGACCGGCGGCAGGCGACCGCCATCGGCATGGAGATCGGCATCCACAATGGCACGCTGGCGATCGCCATCGCGCTCAGCCCGCTCCTGCTCAACAACGCAACGATGGCGGTGCCGGCGGCGATCTACGGGGTCATCGCCTTCATCACCGCGGCGATTTTCGGCTACTGGCTGAAACGGACACACGCAGCGCCCGTTGCGCAAAAGGCGTCCCGATAAGCAAAGAACCCGAAAGCCGGCCGGCTTTCGGGCTCCAATAGTTTCCGCTGCCGAACGCGCCTGGAGTTCATCCTCGGCGCGGCTGGCGATGGACGGCTTAGCCGTAGATCTGCTTGCGGACGTTGTAGAGCATCTCGGCGCGGTTGCCGTTGAAGTCGGCGAGGTCGCGGTCGGTCAGGCCCTGGATTTCGCTGACGAGCAGGTTGTAGCGCTTGCGCTTGGCCATGCTGTCGCGGGCACGGGAAACGAGGTCGAGGATCATGGCGAAATTCCTTCGCTTAAGGCCGCATTGGCGCGGCGGTTAGTCCTCCCTTTATTCGATACGCAACATGACATAGTTGGTGTGCATTGCAAAACAAGATGTTGCAATGCAGCATTGCGCCTCGCGCATGGCCGGTTAATGCCGAATTAATCGGTTGAAAGGCTATTTTTCGGCCCGTTCCTCGACCGAATGCCGCATGATCAGCGGCATCTGAACGGCAGTGAACAGGACCGTTATGGGCAGCGTCGCCCACACCTTGAAGGCCACCCAGAAGTCGGTCGAGAAGTTGCGCCAGACCACTTCGTTGACCACGGCGAGGAACAGGAAGAACACACCCCAGCGCAGGGTGAGCTTGCGCCAGCCTTCGGCATCGAGGCGGAAGGCGGAATCGAAGACATAGCCGAGCAGGGATTTGCCGAAGGCGAGCCCACCCAGAAGCACGACGCCGAACAGCGCATTGACGATGGTCGGCTTCATCTTGATGAAGACGTCGTCCTGCAGATAGAGCGTCAAGGCGCCGAAGACCAACACCACGCCGCCGGAAACCAGCGGCATGATCGGCAATGTGCGCACCAGTGCCCAGGAAACCACAAGCGCGATGACCGTCGTGATCATGAACAGGCCGGTGGCGATGAAGATCGGGCCGCCGAAATCGGTCAGGATGGGGAATTTCTGCGCCAGCCATTCGCCGCGTGTGTTGGCGAAGAAGAACACCATCAAAGGCCCAAGTTCCAACACCAGCTTGAGAACCGGATTGATGGCTTCCTTGCGCTTTTGCGGGTCGGCGGGATCGCGTTCGAGAATTGGGTTGCTCATGGCTTCCTGATTGTGCAGCAGCCGGGGTGGTTATGCCACCCCGGCGATCGCCTTGGCGAAATCGCCGGCGGAGAAAGGTTCGAGGTCGTCGACCTGTTCGCCGACGCCGATGAAATAGACCGGCAGCTTATGTTTGGCCGCGATTGCGACCAAAATACCGCCGCGCGCCGTGCCGTCCAGCTTCGTCATCACCAGACCGTTGACGCCGGCGACATTGCGGAAGATCTCGACCTGATTGAGCGCGTTCTGGCCGGTGGTGGCATCCACCGTCTGCAACACGGTGTGCGGCGCTTCCGGATCCAGCTTGCCGAGCACGCGCACGATCTTTTCCAGTTCCGCCATCAGTTCGGTCTTGTTCTGCAAGCGGCCGGCAGTGTCGATGATCAGAACGTCGGAGCCGGCCTCCTTGGCCTTCTCGAACGCATCATAGGCAAGGCCGGCGGCATCGGCACCGAGCTTGGTGGCGATGACCGGCGATTTGGTACGTTCACCCCAGATTTTGAGCTGTTCGATTGCAGCGGCACGGAAGGTATCGCCAGCGGCCAGCATCACCGAAAGCCCGCCATCGGTGAGCTTGGCGGCGAGCTTGCCGATGGTGGTGGTCTTGCCGGTGCCATTGACGCCGACCACCAGGATGACATGCGGCTTGTGCGACAGGTCGAGTTCCAGCGGCTTCGCCACCGGCCCGAGCACCTTTTCCACCTCGGCCGCCATCACCGCGCGCACTTCCGTGTCGGACACATCCTTGCCGTAGCGGCTGGCGGCGAGCGAATCGGTGACGCGCAACGCCGTCTCGACGCCGAGATCGGCGCGGATCAGCACGTCTTCCAAATCCTGCAGCGTTTCGTCGTCCAGCTTCCGCTTGGTGAAGACACCGGCGATGTTGCCGGTGAGTTCGCGCGACGAGCGTGAGAGCCCTTCGCGCATACGCTGGAACCATGAGCGCTTCGGCGCCGGTTCGGGTGCCTTTTCGGCCTCGGCCTTCTGCTCGACCTTCTTCGCGACGGTAACCTTGCCGGTGGCGGAACGCGCCGCCGGTTCTGTTTGGGCAACCGGCGAAGCGACAGCTTCCTTCTCCCCGCTCGCGGGGAGAAGGTCCGGCAGGGGATGAGGGGCGGTGCCAGCATCCGAAGTGCTTGGCTCTATTGGCGCTTCAGCCTCGGGCAGCAGATGCTGCCCCTCACCCTTACCCTCTCCCCGTTCACGGGGAGAGGGGGGCGCCAAAGTTGGCTCTAGCTGTTCGACTTCCCGCGCGGACGCTTCCTCGACCTGCAGTGCCTCGGGCTGCTTTTCCGGCGCCGGTTGTTCAGGCTCCGCGACAAATTGCTCTTCCGCCTCAGCCGAGGCCGTTTCCGCCTCGGCAACGGCCTCAACTTCCGGCTCAGCCTTCAGCTCAACCTTAAGCTCCGGTTCCACGGCCTCGACAGCTACCGGTTCCGGCTCGGCGATCGCCTCGACCTGTTCAGGCTCCACTTGCGCGGCGACGCTTTCTTCAGGCGCCGGTTCGGGTTCAGGCTCGACGGGCCTTGCCGCAACAATTTCCTCGACGGGCGCAGGTTCGACGACGACCGGCCGATCGATCTCGACATGTGGCTCTGCCGCCTGATCCTCGACGGGCGCTTCCGGTTCGGCGACAACCTCGGCTTGTTCCGCTTCCGGGGCCTTGGCTTCGGCCGGCGCGGCCGGTTCCGCCTTTTCAGCCTCGGGCGCCTGCTCCAACTCGGCGGCTGGCGCGGCCTCAACCTGCTCTTCGCGCTTCAGGAAATCAGGAACTTCCTGCTCGGCGGCCGGCTTCAACGCCTCCAGCGCGTCGAAATTCAATGGCGGCAGCGGCGCGGTCTCGTCGACCTTCTCCTCCACCACTTCCTTCTTGCCGAAGGAAAAGACTTTCTTGATGAACCCGAATGCCATGCGTTCGCTCGTTTCAGGCCGCGCGCGCGGTCAGTGGCGCGGCTTCCAGCCTGGCGCCGTCATGGCCGGTGACCATGGCCTCGATGATCTCGCCGGGTTGGCCGGCGGCAATCGCCGCCAGGGTGAACCCTTCGGTGCGGCCAAGGCCCTCGCGCTCGATGAGGATGGATTGCGTCGTCCCGGAAAGCCCGGCCAGATGCCGGGTATAGGCAGCCTCGCCGGCCGCCCGCAGCCTGGCCGCTCGGCTCTTCACCACCTCGCGCCGCACTGGCGGCATGCGTGCCGCCGGCGTGCCTTCGCGCGGGCTGAACGGGAAGACGTGCAGATGGGTGAGGCCGCATTCCTCGACGATCTTCAGCGAGTTTTCGAACATCTCGTCCGTCTCGGTCGGAAAACCGGCGATGATGTCGGCGCCGAAAACGATGCCGGGCCTGAGTTTGCGCACATCCTCGCAGAACCGGATCGACTGGTCGCGCAGATGCCGCCGCTTCATGCGCTTCAGGATCATGTCGTCGCCCGACTGCAGCGACAAATGCAGGTGCGGCATCAACCGGTGTTCGGTGGCGACGGCTTCCAGAAGGTCCTCGTCGGCCTCGATCGAATCGATAGACGACAACCTCAGCCGCTTCACGTCCGGCACCTGACGTAGGATGGTTTTCACCAGCTTGCCCAATCGCGGCGCGCCCGGCAGGTCGGCGCCGTAGCTGGTCATGTCGACGCCGGAAAGCACGATCTCGGCATAGCCGTTGCCGGCCAGGCGCTTGATCTGCTCGACCACGGCGCCCATTGGCACCGAGCGCGAATTGCCGCGACCGTAGGGGATGATGCAGAAGGTGCAGCGGTGGTCGCAGCCGTTCTGCACCTGCACGAAGGCGCGCGCGCGGCCCTCGATGGCATCGACCATATGCGAGGCCGTTTCCTTCACCGACATGATGTCGTTGACGCGCGCCTTCTCGAAATCGTTGACGCCGAAATCCGGCAGGGCGCGGTAATTATGCGCCTTGAGCTTTTCCTCGTTGCCGAGCACGAGGTCGACCTCGCTCATCGCCGAGAAATCCTGCGGCTTGGTCTGGGCGGCGCAGCCGGTAACGATGATACGGGCTTCCGGGTGCTCACGGCGCGCCTTGCGGATCGACTGCTTGGCCTGCCGTACTGCCTCGCCGGTGACGGCGCAGGTATTGAAGATGATGGCGCCGCCCTTCAGCGCGCCGAGGCCGGCGCTTTCGGCTTCGCGGCGCATCACCTCGGATTCATAGGTGTTGAGCCGGCAGCCGAAGGTGACGACCTCGATCCCACTGGCAGACGTTGCGGACATCAGGCGGCGCTCTCGGTGTCGCGCGCCCAGGTGCCGGTGGCCGGGTCGAAGCTGCCGGAAAATTCCCATTCGGCCGGACCGGTCAGGATGACGTGATCGTCGTCGCGCCACTCGACAGTGAGCTTGCCGCCGGGAGCTGTCAGTTCGACGCTGCGGCCGGTGCGCTTGGTGCGCGCGCCAGCGACCGCAGCCGCGCAGGCGGCCGAACCGCAAGCCCTGGTCAGGCCGGCGCCGCGTTCCCAGGTGCGGATGATCATGCTGTCCGGCGACGTCACCTGGGCAATGGTGATGTTGGCGCGCTCCGGAAACATCGGATGGTTTTCCAGCATCGGGCCGAATCGCTCGAGCTCATAGCTCCAGACGTCACGGTCGACCCAGAAGATGGCATGCGGATTGCCCATCGAGACCACAGAAGGCGAATGCAGCACCGGCGCGTCGATCGGGCCGATCTGCAACTCGATCATGCGGGTGTCGCGAAATTCTTCCGCCAGCGGGATTTCCTGCCAGCCGAAACGCGGCATGCCCATGTCGACGGAAATCGACCCGTCCTGATGCTGCTTGGCGTTCAGGATGCCGGCGACCGTCTCGAAGGTGAAGACCGTCTCGCCGGTTTCGGCGGCCAGTGCCTGCACCACGCAGCGCATGCCGTTGCCGCAGGCCTGCGCTGACGACCCGTCGGAATTCAGAATGTCGACGAAATAGGCGGTGCCCGGCGTCCTGGCGTCGTGGATGGCCATGATCTGGTCGAAACGCGTCGCCGGATCGGCGTTCAGCGCAAGCGCTGCGGCAGCGCTCACCCGCTCTGCACGGCCACGCATATCGGCAACGATGATCTCGTTGCCGATGCCGTTCATCTTGGCGAAGGGGGCCGCGCCAGCCATTGCGTTCCGCGTTTCCGTGTCTGTTTGGCGCTATATGGCGGAAACAGCCGGAAATTACCAGTGCGGCAAAGGATTGGCGCTGTCAGGCGATGCGAAGATGCGAGGCCGGACAGGCGCCTGTCGCACCGCCGCCCCACCACATCCACCTGCGATAAAATTGCAACAGACGCCGGCGCAAACCCTATTTTAACCATATCGGGTTGAAATTCTGCCGTCTTCGCCGTTTTGGTGGGGCGTGCATTTCGTTGGACGGCGCCCGTAGCGGGCCGCGGAGGTTGCCATGATTCTTTCGAGATCCGGTCTCGTAGCCGTATCCCTTGCCGCGCTCCTTGCCAGCGGCTGTACCAGCACGCGTTTTGGCTCGGAAGATTCAAAGCCCGCACCGCTCGAGCCGCAGCCTTCGGGCACCGTGTCCTCCAGCCAGTTGCCGCCTCCGGCCGCTCCGGCTGCGACGGACGCCTCCAAGTTCCCGACCGCGCCGGGTGGCACCCAGGTCGCTTCGCTGCCGCCAGGCGGCGGCCAGCCTCCGGCCAACGCGCCTGACCTCACCGCCTCGGCCATCGCCGGCGTGTGGAGCGCCTCGGTCGCCGGCCAGAGCTGCAAGGTGGCGACACCGCAGACCAAATTCGGCCAGGGTTATCGCGCCGGCCCGCTGCGCTGCCCGCCGCCCATCGACAACGTCAAGTCGTGGAACGTCGCCGGCAAGCAGTTGACCCTCTTCGATCAGGACGGCGGCACGCTGGCCAGGCTCTATTCCTCCAGCCCGACCAAGTTCGACGGCCAGACCTCGAATGGCCAGCCGATCTCGCTTTCCAGATAGGATAGGCGTTCTTCCAATCCCTATCCGGTGACCAGACCCCATGCATGTGCGTGACGGCCTCCAGACCCATGTGACCGTCAGGCAGCGCTACGATCATCTGGTCGAAACCGGCGCCGTGTCGCGCGACCCGGCGCAGGAGCGCATCGTCGGGCGGCTCGACCGCCTCGTCGACGAGATCGCCGACAAGCGGCTGGCGCAAAAATCCAGTGCGCTGGGCTGGCTGTTCGCCAAGCGGCCCCGCGCACCGACGGCCGTGAAAGGCCTTTACGTCCACGGCGGCGTCGGCCGTGGCAAGACGATGCTGATGGACATCTTCTTTGAGCTTCTGCCGGTCAGGCGCAAGCGGCGCGTCCATTTCAACGACTTCATGGCGGACGTGCAGGACCGCATCCAGAAGCACCGGCAGGCCCGCAAGGAAGGCACCGTCAAGGAAGACGACCCGATCCCGCCGGTGGCCAAAGCGCTGGCCGAAGAATCGTGGGTGCTGTGCTTTGACGAGTTCAGCGTCACCGACATCGCCGACGCCATGATCCTGTCCAGGCTGTTTTCGGCGCTGTTCGCCAACGGCGTCGTGCTGATCGCCACCTCCAATGTCGCGCCGCGAGACCTCTACCGCGATGGCTTGAACCGCCAGCTTTTCCTGCCCTTCATCGCGATCCTCGAACGGCATGCCGATGTGGTGACGCTGGATTCCGATACGGACTACCGGCTGGAAAAGCTTTCGCGCATGCCGGTCTATATGACCCCGCTGGAAGCCGACACCGACCGTCGGATGGATGATACCTGGCATGCCGTCACCCACGGCCATGTCGCGGCACCCCTGGACATTCCGATCAAGGGCCGGCACGTCGCGGTTCCCCGCGCGGTGGGCGCCAATGCCCGCTTCACCTTCGCGGAACTGTGCGACGCGCCGCTCGGCGCACGCGACTATCTGGCGATCGCGCAACGGTTCGACACGATCTTCATCGACCATGTGCCGATGCTCGACCAGACCCGCCGCAACCCGACCAAGCGTTTCATCCTCCTGGTGGACACGCTTTACGATACGAAAAAGCGCGTGGTGATGAGCGCGGAGGCCTCGCCGGAAAAGCTTTATGCCGGTCGTGCCGGCGTCACCGAAGCCTTCGAATTCGACCGCACCGCCTCGCGGCTGATCGAGATGCAGAGCAAGGATTGGCTGGACGACTGGAAGGACCGGCACGCCTTGCAGCCCGCACCGTCCGCTCTCTCCTAGCGCGCCAACCCGGGGCAGATAGGCGGATTTTACAAGATCGGTCCGACGATCGCGAAGGCGTTGAACCAGATGCGCCGCGGGATCGACCACGCCTTTACCCCGGCCGGATCGACCGGTGTCGAGTCCGCCAGATAGGCCATCTGCCGTTCGCGGATTTTGCCGGTCAGCACCCTGTCGGTGAACAGGATGTCGTTTTCGAAATTCAGGTCGAAGCTGCGGATATCCATGTTGGACGAGCCGAGAAAGGCCGTCTCGCCGTCGATGGTCAGCGTCTTGGAATGCAGCAGGCCGCCATTATATTCCGCGATCCTGACGCCGGCGGCGACCAGACGTGGATAGTACGAACGGCTGGCATTCCGGACAAAACCGGAATCGTTGCGACGCGGCAGGATCAGCGTCACCGCCACGCCGGATTGCGCGGCACTCGTCAGCGCCTCGCACACCGTTTCGCCCGGCACGAAATAGGGCGTCGAGACGATCAGTTCGCTGCGGGCCTCGTAGATGAGGCGCGAAAACAATTGCGCGGTGACGCCATGTTTGACGTTCGGCCCGGTGCCCACCGTTTGGGCGACGAAGCCGCCGGGCATGGGTTTGACGACCCTGTCGAAATGCATCAGCTCGTTGGGGCGGTCGCTCAGCCAGTCTTGCGCGAACAGAAGGTGCATCTGGTGCACGACCGGTCCTTCGAAGCGGACCATGACATCCACCCATGGCGCGAAGTTCGGCTTCACGCGAAATTCAGCGTCGGCGCAGTTCTGGCTTCCGCAATGCAGGATCCTGTCGTCGATCACGGTGATCTTGCGGTGATTGCGCAGATCGAGGCGACGCTGGAACATGGTCTTCAGCGGATTGCCGAGCGGCAACGCGACCGTGGTTTCGACGCCGGCGGCCTGCAGCCAGGCGCAGGTCTCGCTCTCGATGAAGGCGCGCGATCCGACCGCATCGACCATGGCCTTGCAGCGCACGCCGCGTTTGGCTGCCCTGATCAGCGCGTCCGCTACCGCGCGTCCCGTGCCGTCATCGAGCCAGATGTAATAAAGGACGCAGATGTTTTCCCTGGCATTGTCGAAGTCCTCGATCATGCGCGCCCTGGCACCGGCAGGACTGTCCAGGAGTTCGCCCTTGTTGCCCTCGGTCGCACCGAAACCGTTGATTGAAGTGGCAAAGCCGCTGGCGACGCCGAAGCGGCCAAGGTCCGGCCTCTCTCCGCTGGCAATCACGAACGACCGGGTTGCCGTTTCGGCGGCGGTGTGGGCGGCGCGGGCGGGACCGCGGAAATTGACCTCGCCGACGAAGAAATAGAGCAACAGGCCGAAAGCGGGCACGACCAGCAAAACCAGGATCCACGCCACTCGTGTCGTCGGCAGCATGTCCGAGCGCGCCAACACGCGCAATGTCACGGCCAAAAAGAGCAAAAGATGCAGTGCGGTGAGGAACATCGCCATGGCGCATTCATGGCAGGAAGCGCGATACCCCGCCAGTAGAGGCAAGCGACCCGGCCCGCGATCCTATGTTGGTGTCGGATCGGGCGCGCCACGATCCCGCAAAACGCTTCATTTTCTCGCAAAGCCCTCGAGCCGCGACGCGTCGACCGGCTCGTCGAACACCTCCTCGGCAACCTCAGCGAACAGGGCGTCATCACCCGGCAACATTCTTCTGATTTCTATGCCTATCTCGTGGCGATCCTTCGAACCGGGTTCGTAAACTTTGACGTTTACGTAAATCCCAGACAATCTAACCGATTGAAATATTTAGCTCCAAAATAATCGTTTGAACTTTTCCCACGGCGGGTCTATTGGGTGCGGCGAAATTTCGCGGGTTCCCGACCCTAACGGCCTCTCCTCCGACGCCGCAATGGCGCCGTCCAAGACAAGGGAATTGATCCTCACATGGCACGCAACAAGATAGCGCTCATCGGCTCTGGCATGATCGGCGGCACGCTCGCCCATCTGATCGGCCTCAAGGAACTCGGCGACGTCGTCCTGTTCGATATCGCCGAGGGCATCCCGCAGGGCAAGGGCCTGGATATCGCCGAATCCTCGCCCGTCGACGGCTTCGACGCCCGTTATGTCGGCGTCAACGACTATGCCGGCATCGAAGGCGCTGACGTCTGCATCGTCACCGCCGGCGTGCCGCGCAAGCCCGGCATGAGCCGTGACGATCTGCTCGGCATCAACCTCAAGGTGATGGAACAGGTCGGCGCCGGCATCAAGAAATATGCCCCCAACGCTTTCGTCATCTGCATCACCAACCCGCTCGACGCCATGGTCTGGGCGCTGCAGAAGTTCTCGGGCCTGCCGAAGAGCCACGTGGTCGGCATGGCCGGCGTGCTCGACTCGGCCCGCTTCCGCTACTTCCTCGCCGAGGAATTCAAGGTTTCCGTCGAGGACGTCAGCGCCATGACGCTCGGCGGCCACGGCGACGACATGGTGCCGATGGTGCGTTATTCCACCGTTGCCGGCGTGCCGCTGCCCGACCTCATCAAGATGGGCTGGACCAGCCAGGAGAAGCTCGACGCCATCGTCGAGCGCACCCGCAAGGGTGGCGGCGAGATCGTCGGCCTGCTCAAGACCGGCTCGGCCTATTATGCGCCGGCCGCCTCGGCGGTCGCCATGGCCGAGAGCTACCTGAAGGACAAGAAGCGCGTCCTGCCCTGCGCCGCCCACCTCAACGGCCAGTACGGCATCAAGGACACCTATGTCGGCGTGCCGGTGGTGATCGGTGCCGGCGGCGTCGAGCGCATCCTCGAGCTCGACTTCAACAAGACCGAAGAGAAGATGTTCGAGAGGTCGGTCGAGGCCGTGAAGGGCCTGTGCGAAGCCTGCGTGGCGATCGCGCCGCAACTTGGCCAGAAGTAAGCGAGGAACGTTCCGATGAACATCCACGAATATCAGGCCAAGCAGGTTCTGAAGGGTTTCGGAGCGCCGGTCGCCGAGGGCGTGCCGGTGTTCCAGGCGGCGGATGCCGAGGCTGCCGCCAAGCGCCTGCCCGGGCCGCTTTATGTGGTGAAGAGCCAGATCCATGCCGGCGGTCGCGGCAAGGGCAAGTTCAAGGAACTGTCCGCCGACGCCAAGGGCGGCGTGCGTCTCGCCAAGTCGATCGCCGAGGTTGTCACCAACGTCAACGAGATGCTCGGCCACACTCTGGTGACCAAGCAGACCGGCCCCGCCGGCAAGCAGGTCAACCGCCTCTATATCGAGGACGGCGCCGACATCGACCGCGAGCTCTATCTGTCGATCCTGGTCGACCGCTCGGTCGGCCGCGTCGCCTTCGTCGTTTCGACCGAAGGCGGCATGGACATCGAGACCGTTGCCCACGACACGCCGGAGAAGATCATCACGGTTGCGATCGATCCGGAGGCCGGCGTTACCGCTGCCGACGTCGCCAAGCTCAACGCTGCGCTGAAGCTTTCGGGCGACGCGGCCAAGGACGGCGAAACGCTGTTCCCGATCCTCTACAAGGCCTTCGTCGAGAAGGACATGAGCCTGCTCGAGGTCAACCCGCTGATCGTCATGAAAAGCGGCCGCCTGCGCGTGCTCGACGCCAAGGTGTCGTTCGACAACAACGCTTTGTTCCGCCACGCCGACATCGTCGAGCTGCGCGACACCAGCGAAGAGGACGAGAAGGAAATCGAGGCGTCGAAATACGACCTCGCCTATGTTGCGCTCGACGGCAATATCGGCTGCATGGTCAACGGCGCCGGCCTCGCCATGGCCACGATGGACATCATCAAGCTCTACGGTGCCGAGCCCGCCAACTTCCTCGACGTCGGCGGCGGCGCTTCGAAGGAAAAGGTCACGGCCGCCTTCAAGATCATCACCAAGGACCCGGCGGTCGAGGGCATCCTCATCAACATCTTCGGCGGCATCATGAAATGCGATGTCATCGCCGAGGGCGTCATCGCCGCGGTCAAGGAAGTCGGCCTGAAAGTGCCGCTGGTGGTGCGCCTGGAAGGCACCAATGCCGAGCTGGGCAAGAAGATCATCAACGAGAGCGGCCTGAACGTCACCTCGGCCGACGATCTCGACGATGCGGCAAAGAAGATCGTCGCCGCGGTCAAGAAGGGCTGAGCGCGGCGTTAAAGCGGCTTTGACCATGAACACGGCGTCTTCCCCAACCCTGTCACCCGACCACCAGCGCCTCCAGGCGCTGGTTGGCGCGTGGCATGGCGAGGAGGAGATTTCGGCCACGCAATGGGCGCCAGCCGGTTCGGCAACCGCCGAGGTTACCGCGCAAGCCGAGTTCGGCGGCCTGTTCGTGATGCAGCGCTATCGCCAGGCTCGCGACGGCAAGACGTCCTTCGCTTCGCACAACATCTTCGGCGTCGACCAGCCGAACGCCACCTGCACCATGCACCAGTTCGATACGATGGGCTTCGTGCCGGCTGAGCCGGCAACCGGAACCTGGGGCGACACCGGACTGGCTTTGGTGAAAAGCTCGCCGCGCGGCGCCGCGCGGACAACCTATCGCTTCGATACTCCCGACAGCTACCGCATGCGCCTCGAATTCAAGGCCGCCGGCAGCGACATCTGGCAAGACATGGTGAACGGCGTCTACCGGCGCGTTTCGCCTTCCTCCATCACCCTCTCGTAAAAAGGTTGGGCATGTCCATTCTCGTCGACAAGAACACCAAAGTCCTGGTCCAGGGCCTGACCGGCAAGACCGGCACCTTCCACACCGAGCAGGCGCTGGCCTATTACGGCACGCAGATGGTCGGCGGCATCCACCCCAAGAAGGGTGGCGAGACCTGGACCGGCGCCAAGGGCGAGGCCTTGCCGATCTTCGCGTCGGTCGCCGAAGGCAAGGAGAGGACCGGCGCCACCGCCTCGGTCGTCTATGTGCCGCCGGCGGGCGCGGCCGAAGCCATCATCGAGGCCATCGAGGCCGAGATCCCGTTCATCGTCTGCATCACCGAGGGCATCCCGGTGATGGACATGGTGCGCGTCAAGGCGCGCCTGGAAAAGTCGAAGTCGCGGCTGCTCGGCCCGAACTGCCCCGGCATCCTGACGCCTGAGCAGTGCAAGATCGGCATCATGCCCGGCAACATCTTCAAGAAGGGTTCGGTGGGCGTTGTTTCGCGCTCGGGAACGCTTACCTATGAGGCGGTGTTCCAGACCACCAATGTCGGCCTCGGCCAGACCACCGCGGTCGGCATCGGCGGCGACCCGGTCAAGGGCACCGAGTTCATCGACGTGCTGGAGATGTTCCTCGCCGACGACGAGACCAAGTCGATCATCATGATCGGCGAGATCGGCGGCTCGGCCGAGGAAGACGCCGCGCAGTTCCTCAAGGACGAGGCCAAGCGCGGCCGCAAGAAGCCGATGGCCGGTTTCATCGCCGGCCGCACGGCGCCCGCTGGCCGCACCATGGGTCACGCCGGCGCGGTGATCTCGGGCGGCAAGGGCGGCGCGGAAGACAAGATCGCCGCGATGGAATCCGCGGGCATCCGCGTATCGCCATCGCCGGCGCGTCTCGGCACGACGCTGGTCGAGGCGATCAAGGGTTAGGCAATGGGCAGTCGGCAATAGGCAGTCGGTTCATTTTCCGATTGCCGACTGCCGAAGACCGACTACCGAAATCAGGAGACGGAGCCGACGCTCCGAGACAACAGATGGCACGACAAGATCAGGCCAACGACCAGTTTTCCCTCACCTCGTTCCTTTATGGCGGCAACGCCGACTATATCGACGCGCTTTATGCCGCCTATGAGGACAATCCCGCCTCGGTCGATCCGCAGTGGCAGGAATTCTTCGCCGCGCTGAAGGACGATGCGTCCGATGTGCGCAGGAACGCCAAGGGCGCATCCTGGGCGCGGCCGTCCTGGCCGCTGACCGCCAATGGCGAACTGGTTTCGGCGCTCGACGGCAATTGGGGCCTGGTCGAAAAGACGATCGAGAAGAAGGTCAAGGAAAAGGCCGTCGCCAACGGCGTCGCCATCTCCGAGGCCGATGTCCATCAGCAGACGCGCGATTCCGTGCGCGCCATCATGATGATCCGCGCCTTCCGCATGCGCGGCCATCTGCACGCCAATCTCGATCCGCTCGGCATCGCCAACCCGCTCGAGGACTACAACGAGCTGTCGCCGCAGAATTACGGCTTCACCGAAGCCGACTACGACCGGCCGATCTTCCTCGACAATGTTCTGGGCCTCGAATTCGGCACCATCCGGCAGATGCTGGAAATCCTCACCCGCACCTATTGTTCGACGCTCGGCGTCGAGTTCATGCATATCTCCGATCCCGAGGAGAAGGCGTGGATCCAGGAGCGCATCGAGGGCACCGACAAGGAAATCTCC
This sequence comes from Mesorhizobium terrae, assembly GCF_008727715.1. Taxonomy (GTDB): domain Bacteria; phylum Pseudomonadota; class Alphaproteobacteria; order Rhizobiales; family Rhizobiaceae; genus Mesorhizobium; species Mesorhizobium terrae. The sequence goes on along the minus strand of NZ_CP044218.1, from coordinate 1,954,383 downwards.
TTCACCGCCGAAGGCAAGAAGGCCATTCTGCAGAAGTTGATCGAGGCCGAAGGCTTCGAGCAGTTCCTCGACGTGAAGTACAAGGGCACCAAGCGTTTCGGTCTCGATGGCGGCGAATCGCTGATCCCGGCGCTGGAGCAGATCTTGAAGCGCGGCGGCGCGCTTGGCCTCAAGGAGGTCGTGCTCGGCATGGCCCATCGCGGCCGCCTCAACGTGCTCTCCCAGGTGATGGCCAAGCCGCATCGCGCCATCTTCCATGAGTTCAAGGGCGGCTCCTACGCACCCGACGACGTCGAGGGCTCGGGCGACGTGAAGTACCATCTCGGCGCTTCGTCGGACCGCGAGTTCGACGGCAACAAGGTGCACCTGTCGCTGACCGCCAACCCCTCGCATCTGGAAATCGTCGACCCGGTGGTGATGGGCAAGGCCCGCGCCAAGCAGGACCAGATGGCTGGCCGCGAGCGCGGCGAGATCGTCTCGCTGTCGGAGCGCGCCAAGGTGATGCCGCTGCTGCTGCATGGCGACGCCGCTTTCGCCGGCCAGGGCGTGATCGCTGAAATCCTCGGCCTGTCGGGCCTGCGCGGCCACCGCGTCGCCGGTACGCTGCACTTCATCATCAACAACCAGATCGGCTTCACCACGAACCCGCGCTTCTCGCGCTCGTCGCCTTACCCGTCCGACGTCGCCAAGATGATCGAGGCGCCGATCTTCCACGTCAACGGCGACGATCCGGAAGCGGTGGTGTTCGCCGCCAAGGTGGCGACCGAATTCCGCATGAAGTTCCACAAGCCGGTGGTCGTGGACATGTTCTGCTATCGCCGCTTCGGCCACAACGAAGGCGACGAACCGGCCTTCACGCAGCCGATCATGTACCGCAAGATCCGCACGCAGAAGACCGCCGTGCAGCTTTATGCCGACCGCCTGATCGCCGAAGGCCATATGTCTCAGGCCGATTTCGACAAGATGAAGGCCGACTGGCGCGCGCATCTGGAAACCGAATGGGAAGTCGGCCAGGCCTACAAGCCGAACAAGGCCGACTGGCTCGACGGCGCCTGGTCCGGCCTGCGCTCGGCCGACCAGCAGGACGAGCTGCGCCGCGGCAAGACCGCGGTGCCGGTGAAGACCCTGAAGGAAATCGGCAAGAAGCTGACCGAAGTGCCGAAGGACTTCGAGGCGCACAAGACCATCGCGCGCTTCCTGGAAAACCGCCGCCAGGCGATCGAAACCGGCGAAGGCATCGACTGGTCGACGGCCGAGGCGCTGGCTTTCGGCGCGATCCTGCTCGACGGCAACCCGATCCGCCTGTCCGGCCAGGATTCCGAACGCGGCACCTTCTCGCAGCGCCACTCGGTGCTCTACGACCAGCGCGACGAGACCCGCTACATTCCGCTGAACAATCTGTCGGCCGCGCAGGCCGGCTACGAGGTCATCAACTCGATGCTCTCGGAAGAGGCGGTGCTGGGCTTCGAATATGGCTATTCGCTGGCCGAGCCCAAGGCGCTGACCTTGTGGGAAGCGCAGTTCGGCGACTTCGCCAACGGCGCCCAGGTGGTGTTCGACCAGTTCATCTCGTCGGGCGAGCGCAAGTGGCTGCGCATGTCGGGCCTCGTCTGCCTCCTGCCGCACGGCTATGAAGGCCAGGGCCCCGAGCATTCCTCGGCGCGCCTCGAGCGCTTCCTGCAGCTCTGCGCCGAAGACAACATGCAGGTCGCCAACTGCACCACGCCGGCCAACTACTTCCACATCCTGCGCCGGCAGCTGAAGCGTGACTTCCGCAAGCCGCTGATCCTGATGACGCCGAAGTCGCTGCTGCGCCACAAGCGCGCCGTATCGACCATCGCCGATCTGTCGGGCGAAAGCTCGTTCCATCGCCTGTTGTGGGACGATGCGCAGCTTTTGCCCAACCAGACGATCAAGCTGGTCAAGGATTCCAAGATCCGCCGCGTGGTGCTGTGCACCGGCAAGGTCTATTACGACCTCTACGAGGAACGCGAGAAGCGCGGCATCGACGACATCTACCTGTTGCGCGTCGAGCAGCTCTATCCGTTCCCGGCCAAGGCACTGATCACCGAGCTTTCGCGCTTCCGCAACGCCGAGATGGTGTGGTGCCAGGAAGAGCCCAAGAACATGGGCGCCTGGTCGTTCATCGACCCGTATCTGGAATGGGTGCTCGCCCATATCGACGCCAAGCATCAGCGCGTTCGCTACACCGGCCGCCCGGCCGCCGCTTCGCCGGCCACCGGCCTGATGTCGAAGCATCTGGCGCAGCTCGCCGCATTCCTCGAAGACGCGCTCGGCGGCTGAGCCGGGCTTGATAACTGAACCGAACCGAAAACAACGGACAGGCACATGGCTACCGAAATCAAAGTCCCGACACTCGGCGAGTCCGTCACCGAAGCCACGATCGGCAAGTGGTTCAAGAAGGTTGGCGACGCCATCGCCGCCGACGAACCGCTGGTCGAGCTGGAAACCGACAAGGTGACGGTGGAAGTGCCGGCTCCGGCCGCGGGCACGCTGGCCGAGATCATCGTCAAGGAAGGTGAGACCGTCGGCGTCGGCGCCCTGCTCGGCTCGATTTCGGCCGGTGCGGGTGCCCCCGCCGCCAAGCCGGCAGCCGTCGCCCAGGCGTCCGCGCCGACCGCCGCTTCGACTGTCAAGGAAGCCGTTGCCCAGACCGCCATGCCGCCGGCACCGAGCGCCGCCAAATTGCTCGCCGAAAGCAACATCGCGGTCGACCAGGTTGCGGGTTCCGGCAAGCGCGGCCAGGTGCTGAAGGGCGACGTGCTTGACGCCATTGCCAAGGGCGTTTCCGCCCCGGCCGCGGCGCCCGCCGCCGCCCCGGTTGCCGTGCGCGCACCGTCCAATGCCGACGACGCCTCGCGCGAAGAGCGCGTGCGCATGACCAAGCTGCGCCAGACCATTGCGCGCCGCCTGAAGGAAGCGCAGTCGACCGCCGCCATGCTCACCACCTTCAACGAGGTGGACATGAAGGCGGTGATGGACCTGCGCAGCAAATACAAGGACGTCTTCGAGAAGAAGCACGGCGTGAAGCTCGGCTTCATGGGCTTCTTCACCAAGGCGGTGACCCATGCGCTGAAGGAAATCCCGGCCGTCAACGCCGAGATCGACGGCACCGACATCATCTACAAGAACTTCGCCCATGTCGGCGTCGCCGTCGGCACCGAGAAGGGCCTGGTGGTTCCGGTCGTCCGCAATGCCGACCAGATGTCGATCGCCGAGATCGAAAAGGAAATCGGCCGCCTTGGCCTCGCCGCGCGCGATGGCAAGCTGTCGGTCGCCGACATGCAGGGCGGCACCTTCACCATCTCCAATGGCGGCGTCTACGGGTCGCTGATGTCGACCCCGATCCTCAACGCGCCGCAGTCGGGCATTCTCGGCATGCACAAGATCCAGGACCGTCCGGTCGTGGTCGGCGGACAGATCGTCATCCGCCCGATGATGTATCTGGCGCTCTCCTACGACCACCGCATCGTCGACGGCAAGGAAGCCGTCACCTTCCTGGTACGGGTCAAGGAAAGCCTCGAGGATCCGGAGCGGCTCGTTCTGGATCTCTAAGGCCCCGCTTCCATTTGCTGCGCGGAGAAGATTATTCTCCCTGGCCGGTCGAAACGACCGGCCGGCAAACGACTTTCGCTTGTAACTGATCATGGCGAGGCGCTCCGCGTCTCGCATCAGGGGGACAAGGAATATGGAAGCTGTTGCAGCATCGACTGAAGTCTGGGTTCTTGGCTGGAGCGCCGCGCTCCTGCTCGTACAGGTCATCGCCCAGGCTTCCACCATCGGCGATCTCGGCCCGAAATACCTGTTCAGCGCCCGCGACGAAAACCGCGTCTCGAAAAACGTTTTGGCCGGGCGCCTTCTGCGTGCCTTGCGCAACCTGCTCGAGACCTATCCGGCCTTCATCGCCCTGGTGCTGGCGCTTGCCCTCACCGGCAAGACCGGCGGCATCGCCGCCACCGGCGCGGTGGTGTGGATCGTGGCGCGCGTGCTCTACCTCATTGCTTATGCGGCGGGCATACCTGTCGTTCGCACAGTGATCTGGACCGCCTCCATCGTCGGCCTGGCGATGATGCTGGTCAGGCTGCTCGGCTGACACGGCAAGGGAATTGATCGGGGAAATAATGGAAGCAGCGGCGGCGTCGGTTGAGATTTTGGTCCTGGGCCTGAGCGTTGCGTTCCTGATCGCCCATATCCTGGCACAGGCGCTGGCGCTCGATCTTTCCGGCGATATCAGCGTCAGATATCTGCTCGGCCCGCGCGATCAGGGGCGCCAGACCAACAGCGTGCTGGCGGGACGGCTGACGCGCGCGCTCGGCAACCTGCTCGAAACCTATCCCGCCTTCATCGCGCTGGCGCTGGCGCTAGCCGTCACCGGCAAGACCGGCGGGCTTGGCGCCACCGGCGCATGGCTGTGGTTTGCCGCCAGGATCGTGTATCTCGGTCTCTATGCGGCGGGCGTTCCGGTCCTGCGCACCATCGTATGGTTCGTCTCCCTCCTCGGTCTCGTCTTGATGCTGGTCAGGTTGATGGCTTAGGACTGGGCAGGGCTGCGACGGGCAGGATATCGATCGATGCACTACGTCTATGAATTCCTCGGCCTGATGGCCGTCTTCTCGGTCCTGGTGGTCTCGCCCGGCGCCGATTTCCTGCTCGTCGTGCGGCAAAGCCTGGTGCACGGCCGGCGCACGGCCATTGTCACCAGCTTCGGCATCGGCGCCTCGCTGCTGTTCCACATCGGCTACACCATCCTCGGCATCGGCATCATCGTCGCCAAATCGCTGTTCCTGTTCGGTCTGCTGAAATGGGCGGGTGCGGCCTATCTCGTCTATCTCGGCTGGAAGTCGCTGCGCGCCGACACCTTCGAAATGCCGGACACGGCCGAGGCGACGACGCCGGCCGCGCCGCCTTCGGCATTGCGCTGCTTCCTGCTCGGCTTCGCCACCAATGCGTTGAACCCGAAGCCGGTGCTGTTCTTCCTGTCGCTGTTCACCGCGCTCGTCAGCCACGACACGCCGGCCACGGTGCAGGCGGTCTACGGTCTCTTGATGGCGGCAACGCTGATCCTGTGGTTCGTCGCGGTCTCGTCCTTTTTCACGGTTGCCTCCGTCAGGGCGCGTTTCCTTGCCTGGGGCCGCTGGTTCAACCGCGTCACCGGCGTCATCTTCATTGGCCTTGGCATACGCCTGGCCACGCAGCAGGCGAGCTGAGCGCCGCATGTCGAGGCTGTCGGTCCTGATCCAATCCCTGGCTCTGCTCGGCGCCTCGCCAGCACTGGCGGCGTGCCCGATCGAACTCGCCGTCTATGGCGAGCGCGAGCAGGCGGCGGAGATCGATTTCAGGCCGACCATGGGCTCGGCCACGACCACCAACACCTTCAAGATGGTGGTCGGCAAGGATGTGATGCTGGATGGCGTCGTCTTGTGGAGCGGCGATGCCGCCCGCCCACATGGCTCACTCATGCACCAATGCCCCGAAGGCGACGTCACCGGCGGGGAACTCGCGGCCTGCACCGTCTGGGAAGGCGTGATCTATACGGCCGACGCCAAGGGCGCGGTCGACCTTCTGCCCAATGAGCGCAAGGACGCGCCGGCCACGCTGATCTTCCCCGATCTCGCCGGACAGCTCGGCCGCTCAGCCATCCACGATAAATTGCCCAAACTGCCTTGGGATGTCTTTGCGCTGAAAGGCTGCCAGGAATGACCGCGCCCGGAAAAACCCTGCTCGTCACCGGCGGCAGCCGTGGCATCGGCGCCGCAGTGTGCCGGCTGGCGGCCGGAGCGGGCTACCGCGTCGCGATAAACTACGCCTCCAACCAGGAGGCAGCCGAAACGCTGGTCGCCGAGATCAAGGCCGGAGGCGGCGAAGCCTTCGCCGTCAAGGGCGATGTCGGCGACGAGGCCAACGTGCTCTCCATGTTCGAAACCGTCGACAAGCGCTTTGGATCGCTCGACGCCTTCGTCAACAATGCCGGCGTGGTCGATGCCAAGGCGCGTGTCGACGAACTGAGCGCCGCGCGCCTGGAACGCATGATGCGCATCAACGTCATCGGCTCGATCCTCTGTGCCCGCGAGGCGGTCAGACGCATGTCGACGCTGCGCGGCGGCAAGGGCGGCTCCATCGTCAACCTCTCGTCCGCCGCCGCGTTGCTGGGCTCGCCCGGCGAATATGTCGACTATGCCGCCTCCAAGGGCGCCATCGACACCTTCACCCTCGGCCTGGCCCGCGAGGTCGCCAATGAAGGCGTGCGCGTCAACGCCGTCCGGCCGGGCATCATCGACACCGAAATCCATGCCTCCGGCGGTCAGCCGGGACGCGTCGCGGCAATCCGCGACAGCGTACCGATGAAACGCGAGGGCAAGGCGGAAGAAGTCGCCCATGCCGTGCTCTGGCTTTTGTCGGACGAGGCATCATATACGACGGGCTCGATTGTGAACGTAAGCGGCGGCCGCTGACCGCCCAGCAGGAAGGACAGGACCATGGCTTATGACGTCGTCGTTATCGGATCTGGCCCGGGCGGCTATGTGTGCGCCATCAAGGCGGCGCAGCTTGGCCTGAAGGTGGCCGTGGTCGAGAAGCGCGAGACTTATGGCGGCACCTGCCTCAACATCGGCTGCATCCCGTCCAAGGCACTGCTGCACGCTTCCGAAATGCTGGCCGAGGCGCAGCATTCCTTCGACACGCTGGGCGTCGAGGTCGGCACGCCGAAGCTCAATCTGAAGAAGATGATGGCGCATAAGGACGCGACCGTGGCGTCCAACGTCACTGGCGTCGCCTTCCTGTTCAAGAAGAACAAGATCGACGCCTTCCGCGGCACCGGCAAGGTGGTCTCCGCCGGCAAGGTTTCCGTCACCGGCGAGGACGGCAAGGTCCAGGAGATCGAGGCGAAGAACATCGTCATCGCCACCGGGTCCGACGTCGCCGGCATTCCGGGCGTCAAGGTCGACATCGACGAGAAGGTCATCGTCTCGTCCACCGGCGCGCTGTCGCTGGAGAAGGTGCCCGGTCATCTCGTCGTGGTCGGCGGCGGCGTCATCGGCCTCGAGCTCGGCTCGGTCTGGTCCCGCCTCGGCGCCAAGGTCACCGTCGTCGAATATCTGGATTCCATTCTCGGCGGCATGGATGGCGAAGTGTCCAAGCAGTTCCAGCGCATGCTGGCCAAGCAGGGCTTCGAGTTCAAGCTGGGCGCCAAGGTCACCGGCGTCGCCAAGGCCAAGAAGGGCGCGACGGTCACGTTCGAACCGGTCAAGGGCGGCGCGGCCGAGACCATCGAGGCCGACGCTGTGCTGATCGCCACCGGCCGCCGGCCCTACACCGACGCGCTCGGTCTCAAGGAGGCCGGCGTTGAACTGGACGAGCGCGGCCGCGTCAAGACCGACAACCATTGGCGCACCAACGTGCCCGGCATCTATGCCATCGGCGACGTCATCGCCGGGCCGATGCTGGCGCACAAGGCCGAGGACGAAGGCGTTGCCGTGGCCGAAAGCATCGCCGGCCAGGCCGGTCATGTGAACTACGACGTCATCCCGAGCGTGGTCTACACCAGCCCCGAAGTCGCCTCGGTCGGCAAGACCGAAGAGGAACTGAAGAAGGCCGGCATCGACTACAAGGTCGGCAAGTTCCCCTTTACCGCTAATGGCCGCGCGCGCGCCATGCTGCACACCGACGGTTTCGTGAAGATCCTGGCCGACAAGGCCAGCGACCGCGTGCTCGGCGTGCACATCCTCGGTTTCGGCGCCGGCGAGATGATCCACGAGGCGGTGGTGCTGATGGAGTTCGGCGGTTCTTCGGAAGACCTCGCCCGCAGCTGTCACGCCCACCCAACCATGTCGGAGGCGGTCAAGGAAGCGGCGCTCGCCACCTTCTTCAAGCCAATTCACCTGTGAGGTCGCGGCGCGCGCCGCATCCTCGCTTCGCCCAAAAAGAAACGGCCCGCTTTTTAGCGGGCCGTTCTGTTTTCTGGTGTCCGGTTATTGAGCCGGAGCAGCCGGAGCCGGGTTTGCAGGCGCCGGCGCGGTCGTAGCGGGTGCCGGAGTTGCCGGAGCGGGAGCAGCCGGCTTGGCCGGTTCGGCGGCGGGCGCCGCCGGTGCCGGAGCAGGCGTGCTGGCTGCCGGAGCCTCGGCCGGTGCCGTGTGCTCGCCACCGCTGCGGCCGAAGACGAAATACGCGACGACGGCCAGAACGACGATTACGAGCGCGATCAGCCAGCTGCTGCCGCCACCACCGGAGCCGGAAGAGCTGTTGGATGAATCCGCCATGGGAAGTCCTCCTGGGAGAAAGTTTTCAATCAATGCCAATCAACGCGTCGCGCGTGATTGTGTGTAAAATTTAGAAGGTGCATGGGACCAAAACAACGACGGGACCATGAAAATCACCGTATCACCCAGCTTTTTCAGCTGCGGATCGGCGAAAACGCGCTTTTTTCAGCCCACGGCGGGTTTTTCTGCTGCGGAAAATCATGACGCGCCGAACAATCGAATCAAATGGCCAGCGACGTTTCGTCAGCTCGTTCTGGCACCGAAACGATACTATTTTCGGCTGGTTACAAGCTGGCTTCAGCCGGAGCGACCAATATGGCAACAGTGCAGGGTCTTTCGGACTATGCCGGGATATTGCCCGGTGCCAATTTCTTCGACAGCTTCGCGATCGAAATCGCCGGTGAGCAGCTCGACGCGCGAACGGCGGCGGAGCGCGTGATGTCGCGCAGGCCGGCCTGGGTCGACTGGTTGCTGGCGCTGCGCAACATCCTGGTCGGCCCCTTCGGCCTGAAGACCGGGCCCGTCGACATGCCGGCCGACCAGGAGGTGATCGGCCTGTTTCCGCTGATCAGCGAAAGCCCGTCCACCGTGGTGCTCGGTCTCGACGATCGGCATCTCGATTTCAGGCTGGTGGTGAAAGTCGACGCGTTGAGCGGCAGCAGGCAGTCGATCAGCGCTTCGACGCTCGTCGCCACGCACAACCTACTCGGTCGCGCCTATCTGGCCACCATCATGCCGTTCCACCGCGTCATCGTGCCGGCGATGCTGGCGCGGGTCGCCTGAAGGGCGATCAGTTCGCCGCCGTGACGGTGTAGCCGGCCTTGCGGAAATCCTCGACCAGTCCTTCCGCGCCGGGCAGATGCAGCGCGCCGACGGCCATGAACACATTGCCCTTGGCCAGGATCGGCAAGGCGCGCTCGGCCATCACCGTATTGCGCTTGTTCACGATGGCTTCCTCGAAGGCCGAATAACCTTCCTCGTCGCCCGCCACATCCGGCAGCGTTGCCCGAAACAGCGGCCAGATCATGCCGATGTCGCCGCGCTGGTAGAGCACGATCATCGTCTCCGACACGTCGTTGATCTTGTCGCCGAGCTTCAGCGTCTCCACCAGCCCCTTGATGTGCTGCTGCATCGGCAGCGAGGCCATGGCGCGCAGCTGGTCGGTGGCCGTCTCCAGCCCCTCCAAGCCCTTGCCGGACGCCTTGGCCTGTTCCGCCAGCTTGACGTCGAGCACCGGGGCACCGGCGCTCTTGCGGGCCATCTCGCAGGCCGGCAGCGAGACCATCGCCGACAGCATCCATGGTTTCATCTTGGCGACGCTCGCCGCCGGAATGCCGCGCGCATCGAGGCCGCTCTCCAAGATCTTGGCATCCTCCGGCGGCAGCAGCGACGTCAACGTCGTGCCGTCGGTGAACATCATCAAATCAGGCTCCCTGGCCAGGGCCCCCATCATCTTGCCCTGGTCGAGCACGTCGGTCGTCTCGATGATGACCGTATTGGCGCCGTCGAAAGCCTTCTGCGCCGCCTCCGGCAGGGTCACCACGCGCGGGTCGGTCATATGCATGGTGCCGAACAGCCAGGATGGCTTCTCGCCGGGCTTTTCCAGCCTCCACAACCGGCCCTTGCCGTTGGGCACGGCGGCCGCCTCCTTTTCGATCTTCGCATAGGTGGCGGGATCGCTCTTCTGCAGCGCGGCGACCATATCGGCGCCGCTGCACGACACCATCTCGGCATGCGCGCGGCCGGCGGCCAGCAGCGCCACGATCAGGAAGGACAGGAACAGAAGCACGTTGACCGCCGCGAGCAGCTTCAACGACAGATGCGCGACACGGTCGGTCTTGGTCGGAACGAGATGCATGCCAATCGTTCTAGGCGCCAAAGGCGGCAAAACGGTTAACCGCGCGATGAAAATTGTCACCGCCCGCTGGCAAGCCGGGGCTCAGGCGCGGGGATGCGCGGCTTCGTAGATATCGAGCAGGCGGGCGGTGTCGACGCCGGTATAGATTTGCGTCGTCGACAGCGAGGCATGACCGAGCAGTTCCTGGATGGTGCGCAGGTCGCCGCCGCGGCCGAGCAGATGCGTGGCGAAGGAATGCCTGAGCGCATGCGGCGTCGCCGTCTCCGGCAGGTTCAGCGCCGAACGCAGCTTCACCATCTCGCGCTGGATGATCGCCGGATTGAGCGGGCCGCCGCGCGCGCCGCGAAACAGCGGCCCGTCCGCGCCCAGACGATAGGGGCAGAGCTTGCGGTATTCGGCGATCGCCTGGAAGGCCACCGGCAGCACCGGCACCAGCCTGGTCTTGCCGCCCTTGCCGGTGACACGCAGCACCGTCTCCGAACTATGCGCGAGATCGGCCCCGGTGAGGCCGAGCGCCTCGGAAATGCGCAGGCCCGAACCGTAGAGAAGCGTCAAGACGGCGGCGTTGCGGGCTGCGATCCACGGTTCTTCGGCAAGCTGTTCGCCGGCCGAAACCACGCGCCGCGCATCCGCCGCGGTCAGCGGCTTGGGCAGCGATTTCGGCTGTTTCGGCGCGCGCAGTGCCACCGCGCCCGCCGCATTCACCAACCCGCGCCGTTCCAGGAAACGCAGCAGCGAGCGCACACCGGCCAGCCCGCGCCCCAAAGTGCGGGCGCCGGCGCCTTCATTGCGGCGCAGGGCGAGGAAACCGCGAAAATCGGCCGGGCGCAGCGCCGCGACATCGGCGATGCCCGGCGGACCGCCGCAATGGCCGGTCAAAAATTGCAGGAACTGGCGGGTGTCGCGCTCATAGGCTTCCACCGTCAGCGCCGACAGCCGGCGCTCGCCGGCCAGTGCCTTCAGCCAGCTTTCGCGAGCGGCCTGGAGGTCCGGTTTGGCGGCGATGAGGAATTCCTGCATTGGCAGAACAGGCCCGATTGAATAAGGCAGTATTTGCCGATCAGGTTAGCAAGCGATGAAGCGCAGGCGATGAGCAAACCGAAAAATCCGATCCAGATGGCCGTCATCGGTGCCGCGCACGGCATCAAGGGCGAGCTGCGCGTGAAGACCTTCACCGGCGACCCGCTGGCGCTCGCCGACTACGGACCGCTCTACGCCAGGGACGGCCGCGCCTTCGAGATCACCGATATCCGACCCGCCAACGAGGTGGTTGTGGTGCGCTTCAAGGGCGTCAGTGACCGCAACGCCGCCGAGGCGCTGACCGGAACGGAACTGTTCGTCGACCGCTCGGCGCTGCCCGACGATGGCGACGAGGACGAATTCTACCATGCCGACCTGGTCGGCCTCGCGGTCAGGGACGATACGGGTGCCGTCATCGGCAAGGTGGCGGCGGTGCAGAATTTCGGCGGCGGCGATATTCTCGACATTACGCTCGGCTCCCGCAAGGGCGTGCTGGTCCCGTTCACCCACGCCGCCGTGCCGGAAGTTTCGATTGCAGATGGCTTCGTGCGCCTCGACCCGGTCGCGGCCGGTCTTGTCGAGGATGAGGACGGCGACGGCGAACCGAACATCGGCCCGGCGCCCGGCGACGACGGTTTCGATGCGAAGCGCCGCCCACGCGGTCCGAAAGGTGCCGGGGGCAACCGGTGAGCTTCGCCGCTTCGGTTCTCACCCTCTATCCGGAGATGTTTCCGGGCGCGCTTGGCCTTTCGCTGGCCGGCCGCGCGCTGGAGCGGGGCGACTGGTCGCTCGACGCCGTCCAGATCCGCGACTTCGCCACCGACAAGCACCGCACGGTGGACGACAGCCCGGCCGGCGGCGGCGCCGGCATGGTGATGCGCGCCGACGTGCTGGCCCGTGCCATCGATCGCACCGGCCCGCAGGGCGACCCGCGCCCGAAGCTTTTGATGAGCCCGCGCGGAAAACCGCTGACCCAGGCGCGCGTGCGCGAACTGGCGGCCGGGCCGGGCGTCATCATCCTGTGCGGCCGTTTCGAAGGCGTCGACCAGCGGGTCATCGAGGCGCGCAACCTGGAAGAAGTCTCCGTCGGCGATTTCATCCTGTCCGGCGGCGAGCCGGCGGCGCTGGTTCTGCTCGATGCAGTCGTGCGGCTCCTGCCCGGCGTCATGGGCAACGAGCGCTCCGGCGAGGAGGAGAGCTTCGAGAACGGCCTGCTCGAACACCCGCACTACACCCGCCCGCAGGAATTCGAGGGCCGGCAAATCCCCGACGTGCTGATCTCGGGCAATCACGGCAAGATTGCCCAATGGCGGCACGAGCAAGCGGAAAAGCTGACGGCCGAACGCCGGCCGGATTTGCTGGCAGGCAAATCCTGAAGGCGCCTACGCCTTCAGGAAATAATACGCCGCCAAAAACAGCCCGACGGCGATGACGAAGATACGCACCGCGTTCTGCGGCACGCGCTTGGCGATCCACACGCCAAGGTAACCGCCGAGCGCCACGGCCGGGATCATCACCAGCGCCTGCGGCCATGACACCACGCCGCCCGACACGAAGATCAGGATGGCGACGGCGGCAATGACGATGGAGAACATGTTCTTCAGGGCATTGAGGCGGTGGTAGTCGCCGCTTTGAGTGAGGCCCAGCGTCGCCAGCATCATCACCCCCATGCCGGCGCCGAAGAAGCCGCCATAGACGGCGGTGGCGAACTGCATCGCGGCACCCGCGACGGACCCGACGGCGGCCGGTTGGCCGGGTTTCGGTTTCGGCTTCAGCCATGGCCCGGCGGCGAACAGCGCGGTGGCGGCGATCAAGAGCCACGGCACCATGGCGCGGAACGACGGATTGTCGAGCGCCAGAAGCAAAAGCGCGCCACCCAGCGCGCCGATAGCCGAAACGATGCAAAGCAGCACGGCGCTGCGCCAGATCGCCCTAATGTCGCTCCAATAGGCCAGCGTCGAGGTGATGTAGCCGGGAAACTGCGTGATCGACGACGTCGCATTGGCCGCGATCGGCGGAATGCCAAGCACGCTCATCGCCCCGAAAGTGAGAAAGGTGCCGCCGCCAGCGACGGCATTGACGATGCCGGAAAGCAGCCCGGCGACGAAGAGGATGGCTGCGTCGATGAACGTCAAGGCGTCGGTAAGCCCCTGTCGCAAGCAATGATGCGAGGTTTAGTGTCTGAATCAAAAAACCGCTAGGCCGAGGCGAAAATGGTGGTTTTCGAGCATCGGAGCGGAGCGTACATAAAGTACGCGAGCACCGAAGCGCAGAAAAGCGCCGTTTGCAGCCCGGCATCGCGACTTTTGGATCAGACACTTACGGGCCGCATCGCCTTTGCGCAAGCAAACTCAGCCCTTGCCGAGCAGCTCCAGCAATGCCTGCGCCGTCGCCCGGGGTGCCTCCTGCGGAATGTTGTGCCCGACGCCCGGCAGAATGCGCCGTTCGAACGGGCCGGAAAACTGGTGGCCGTCTTCCTCGTCCGGCGGGCCGACGCCGTCGTCGGCACCGCACAGCGATATGGTCGGCACCGAAATCAGCGGTTGTTCGGCCAGCCGGTCCTCGACGGGCTGCAGGATGGGATCTCCCGGTGCGTAGCCGTAGCGGTGCCGGTAGGAATGGATGACGATGTCGACGAAATCGGGATTCTGGAAGGAAGCGGCCGACAGCGCGAAGGCATCGTCCGTGAACGCCCAGGTGGGCGACCACAATTTCCACAACAGCCGGGCCAGCGCGTCGCGGTTTTCGGTCAGACCGCGCACGCCGCGCGCCGAATGGAAATAATACTGATACCAGTAGCGGTGCTCGGTCTCGGGCGAGGCCGGGTTCACGGAAGCGGGGATGTTCTGGATGTTGTAGCCGTCGCCGGTGACCAGGCAGCGCGCCCGCTGCGGCCAGAGTGCCGCAACGATGCAGGCGGCGCGCCCACCCCAGTCGTAACCGGCCAGCGACGCCTTTTCGATCGACAGCGCATCCATCAGGTCGACGAGGTCCAGCCCCAGCGCCGCCTGCTGGCCAGAGCGCATCGTCTCGGAAGACAGGAACCGCGTCGCCCCGTAGCCGCGCAGATAAGGCACGATGACACGATGCCCCTGCGCCACAAGGAGCGGCCAGACCTCGTCATAGCAGCGCGGATCGTAGGGAAAGCCATGCAAGAGGACGATTGCGTCGCCGCCGGGCTCGCCATGCTCCTCATAGGCGATGTCGAGCATGGTGGCGCGGGCGAAGCGGATAGGGTAGGGTCCGGTCATAGGCGAGCTCCCCATAAGACCGCCTTTTTTGGCATTCTGGTGCTATTTGACCAACCGGCCACGCTAAAAAATAGCGTTGGACAGGTGACAAGAGCGCGAAATAGCGCTATGTGCCGCGCCGAACCGGACAAGCATCGTCCGGACCCGTCAACTATGGCGGTGTAGTCGCCCCTGCCTGACATCCTCGGATGAAGGGCATAACCGAGCGGTCCCGGAAGTCGATTTCAGGAACTGCAAGGCGAGCGTAGGGCGCTCTGACTGTCGGAAGAACAAGAAGTGGATTGTTAAGATGGATATCCTCCGTCAGCTCGAGGCCGAACAGGTCGCCAAGATCGAAGCCAAGCGCAAGCTTCCCGAATTCCAGCCCGGCGATACCGTGCGCGTCCAGGTGCGCGTCACCGAAGGCAGCCGCACCCGCGTGCAGGCCTATGAGGGCGTCGTCATCGCCCGCTCCGGCTCCGGCTTCCAGGAGAATTTCACCGTCCGCAAGATTTCCTACGGCGAAGGCGTGGAGCGCGTGTTCCCGGTCTACTCGCCGATGATCGAAGCGGTCGAGATCGTCCGCCGCGGCAAGGTGCGCCGCGCCAAGCTCTATTACCTGCGCGACCGTCGCGGCAAGTCGGCTCGCATTACCGAGAACACCGGCGTGCGCGCCCGCAAGCTGAACGACGAGGAGCGCGAGGCGCTCGCCGCCGAGAAGGCCAAGATCGAGGCCGAGAAGGTCGCCGCCGCCGAGGCTCTGGCTGCCGAGAAGGCCGCACAGGAAGCCGCCGAGAAGAAGGCCGCCGCCGCTGCTGAAGCCACGGCCGCCGAATAAGATCTTCGGACAAATACAGGTTTGGAAAAGGCGGCTTCGGCCGCCTTTTTCGTTTTGGCGACGAGTAACCTCACGCGCCGTATCCACTTGACTCTTTTCGTTATCGGTCGTCTTTCATAAAAGATGAGCTCTGGGGGGAGTGTACCGGACCCATACTTCGTTGCCTATTTCGATGAAGCTGGTGATCCTGGAATCAAAACTGTTGCACCAATAGATCCGAACGGGGCGAGCGAATGGTTCACGGTCGGCTGTACGGTTGTGCGTGCTACTAATGAACCCGGATTGGTGCCTCTCGTACAGTCGATTAAGAAGTCAGTTTTTTCCACGCAAAGCCCCGACTTGCATTTTCGAAATCTGGTCGAACATAAGAAGCTACCCGTCTGCCAAGCTTTAGCCGCAGCGAATTTGCGCTTTTTCGTCATCGCTTCAAACAAGAAGAACATGCGAGGATATCGCAACCCTCAAGCAGAGGCGGTTTCACTGCATAAGCATAACTACTTCTACAACTACTGCATCCGCGTTTTGCTCGAACGAGTTAGCCAATGGTGTGCGCGGCGTTCGATCTACGAAACTGGCGAACCCAAACACGTCAAACTAGTATTTTCGAAGCGTGGCGGGCACTCCTACCGTCACGTCGAAACGTACATACACCTTCTCGCTAACCAGGCGGAAAATGGTCGAATATATCAGTCGGCCAATGTTCCCGATTTTAGAGTCCTCGATCATCGTTTGATCGAGGTGATCGAGCACAACAAAAACGCAGGTTGTCAGATTGCTGACGTTGTTGCGAGCGCCTTCTATCAAGCAGCAAACGCTGGAACGAAAAAGTGGAATACCGAATACGCGGAAGCTCTTAAAGACCGAGTGGCGTCGAGAGCGGACGGCCGACATGCAGGATTCGGCATTACATTGTTGCCGTGGAAGAACTGGACGCTACGCCTCACAGATGCGCAAAAGAAAATCTTTCGATTTTACGGCTACGAAATATGAAAGCGGCGGGCCCTGGCTTCGTTACCATCGGCGGCGTGTAGGCCCCCATCCCGAGGGGGACCGTCCGTCCAACTGCCGCATCTAGGATCCGGCCCGAAGTTCTCCCAGCGTTTCCCGCCACGGGCATAAGTGGTACATTTTCATCAAAAAGTCAAGTGAATCAACGCCTTAATCGACTAAGCCCTTGATTGGGATTCATTATTTCACTTGCGTGATGATACCCTCGGGGTGGAACCGCCAATTGAACGGCCTCGGTAATGTGTGCCCTCGGACCTCGATAAGTCTCCGATTGACAAGCTGCGTACCGCTTCCTGCGACCGCTTTCACGCGGTCTGGAATTACGAAAGAGCGGTTGACTCGCATTATTTTGTACACTAATGATTTGTACACAAATTAATTGGAGATGACGATGTCCGCATTGTATTCCACCGAAGCCCGCGCCGTCGGCGGCCGCGCCGGCCATGTTAAGTCCTCGGACGGCCTGATCAGCCTCGACCTTGCCATGCCGAAGGAACTGGGCGGCAAGGGCGGCGCCACCAATCCCGAGCAGCTTTTCGCCGCCGGCTATTCCGCCTGTTTCGAAAGCGCCATGCGCTTCATCGCCGGCAAGCAGAAGCTTTCGCTCACCGACGCCGCGGTGACGGCGAAGATCGATCTTCTCCCGAACGGCGAGGGCGGTTTCCGGCTGGGCGCCGCGCTCACCGCTGAAACCAAGGGCCTCGACCAGGCCGCTGCCGAGGCGCTTGTCGCCGCCGCCCACAAGGTCTGCCCCTATTCCAATGCGCTGAAGGGCAATGTCGACGTCGCCCTGTCGGTCCAGGCCGGTTGAACGTGACGGGCACGATCGAGCATGGAGCTGCGCCGGGCCGGGCCGAAACGCCCCGGCTCGACCGGCAGCTTTGTTTTGCGCTCTATTCGGCCAGCGGCCTGATGACCAAGCTCTACAGGCCGCTGCTGGCGCCGCTCGGTCTCACCTATCCGCAATACCTCACTATGCTGGCGCTGTGGGAAAAGGCGCCGCGCACGGTGGGCGAACTGGGCGATACGCTCGGCCTCGATCCGGCCACGCTGACGCCGCTGCTGAAGCGCATGGAGGCGGGCGGGCTGATCAGCCGCCGCCGCGACCCCGCCGACGAACGCCGCGTGCTGGTGGAGCCGACCGCGCAGGGCGAGGCGCTGCGTACCGCCGCCAGCGGCGTGCAAGCCGCACTCGCCTGCCGCGTGCCGCTCGCCCCGGCCGAGCTCGCCGGCCTGCGCGAAACGCTGAATGCCCTGATCGGCCAATTGCGCGTTGCGGAAGCCGAGACCGTCGAGACGGAGTAAGGCTGCGGGATCGGGAGATAAATCGTCCCCGATTCCGCCATTCCTGGGTATCGATTTCCAGTTTCCTCCTGCCGGGCGCAGCGCGGCGGCTTGCAAGGCCGCGCCAGAAGGCTAATGTCGGCGCGATCCTTTTCGACCGCCGAACCCGCGCGGTCCATTTCCCGGGGGAAGTACCATGATCCGATCGAAACTCGTGCTGGCCGCGATTGCCGCCTGCCTTCTCGCGCCGTTCGCGGCCAACGCCCAGACCTTGCCCGATCTCGCCGGCAAGAAGGTCGTGGTGGTGACGGAAAACGCCTACCCGCCGCTGCAGTTCGTCGATCCCAAGTCCGGCAAGCAGATCGGCTGGGAATATGATTTCATGAACGAAATCGCCAAGCGGCTGAACTTCAAGGTCGAATACCAGAACACCTCCTGGGACGCGATGATCCAGGCCGTCGCCGACAAGCAGTACGACATCGGCATGACCGGCATCACCATCAATGACGAGCGCAAGGCCAAGGTCGATTTCTCCGACCCCTATATGCGCAACGAGCAGTTCATGCTGGTGCGCGGCGACGAAAGCCGCTTCACCGAGGCCAAGAGTTTCGCCGCGTTGAAGGACGGCCTGATCGGCGCGCAGCCGGGCACTTCGCCCTTCTACACCGCCGTCTATTCCGTACTCGACGGCAATGAACACAACCCGCGCATCAAGCTGTTCGAGACCTTCGGCGCCACCGTGCAGGCGCTCAAGGCCGGCGACGTTGACGTGGTGCTGACCGACGGCACCGCCGGCAAGGGTTATGTCGAGGCTTCCGAAGGCAAGCTGAAGCTCATCGGCGGGCCGCTCGGCACCGAGGATTTCGGCTTTATCCTGGCCAAGGGCTCGGATCTGGTGAAGCCGGTCAACGCGGCGATCGCCGCGCTCAAGGCCGACGGCACGATCGACGCGCTGAACAAGAAGTGGTTCCTCGACTACAAGATCGGCCAGTAACAGGCCGCAGCCGGCTCCGTCGTCTGGCGGGGCCGGCGCTTAACCGCCCGCGGCGCCGTAGCGACTGGCGCCGGCGTGATCGACCGCGTAGAGCCAGCTGCCGTCAGCCTGCCTGCGCACGATTTCGGCGGTGAAGCCGGAATGGATGACCGCACCATTTTCATCGGCCAACGAAAAATCGGCGCGCAGCAGTGCCAGATCGCCATGCTCGACGCAGAAGGTGTTGTTCGACGCCATCGTGCCCGGCAATTCGATGAGTTTCCGCAATTCCGTCGCGATCGCCGCCTTGCCGGTGAGACTGGCGCCGCTGGCATCGACCAGCAACCGCGCGTCGTCCTCGTAGAGCGAAAGCAGCTCTTCCAGCCTGCCGGCATTGCGCAGAGCCGCAAAAGTGCCGTTCATTTGCGCGGGTCGATAGACTTTCCTTGACATTGGCTTTCTCCTGTTTCGAGAACAGAACCATGTCGTTTCAGAACTATCCAAACGGGAACCCAACATGACCGAACCGGCGATTGCCTCAGCCAGCCCTGAGACGCCCATGCCGCGCCGGCCGGACCTGTGCCCGGTCGAGGATTGGCTGGCCTTCCTCGGGCACCGCTGGAACGCGCTGCTGCTGTGGCATCTCTCGGCCGGCGCCAGGCGGCACGGCGAGCTGATGGCCTGCCTGCCCAATATCACCGCGAAAGTGCTGTCGGAGCGGCTGGACGGGTTGTTGCGGCGTGGATTGGTCGAACGCGATCAAGTCTCCGCCTTCCCGCGCGGCGTCGTCTATTCGTTGTCCGAGGGCGGCCGCCAGGTCGTTGCCATCCTCGATCGCTTCGAGACGCTGCCGTCCTCGTTCGGCGAGCCGCGACATTGATCCCGCCCGCATCCGGCAAGCAGGCCAAGGAATTTCCCTGGTGGCTCGCGGCGGCGGCCACCATCGCGGTCGTCGCGGCAATCGCGATCTTCACCAGCGACATCTATGCCCAGGTCTTCGGCACCGTCGTGCAGGGCATCGGCATCACCATCTTGGTCGCGCTCATCGCCTTCCTGCTGGCGGCGACGATCGGCCTCGGCATCGCCCTGATGGGTCTGTCGGGCTCGATCTGGCTCAGGCAGATCGCCCGCTTCTATGTCGAGATCATGCGCGGCATCCCGGTGCTGGTGCTGTTGTTCTGGATCGCCTTCGCCGGCGTCCCGGCCTTCGTCGCTGGCTGGAATTTCGTCACCCTGCCGCTGCAGCAGGCCGGCTACATCGACGCGCTCCTGGTGCGCGAGGTATCGCTTTTGTGGCGCGCCATCATCGCGCTCGCCTTCGGCTACTCGCCCTTCATCGCCGAGATCTTCCGCGCCGGCATCCAGTCGGTCGACATCGGCCAGATCGAAGCCGCCAAGGCGCTCGGCCTCAGCCGTGGCCAGCGCTTCCGGCTGATCGTCATGCCGCAGGCGGTGCGTGTCATCCTGCCGCCGCTCGGCAACGACTTCATCGCCATCACCAAGGATTCCTCGCTGGTCTCGGTGCTCGGCGTCGCCGACATCACCCAGATGGGCAAGATCTACGCGTCCGGCTCGTTCCGCTTTTTCGAGACCTATTCGATCGTCGCTTATATCTATCTCACCCTCACCGTTAGCCTGTCGCTTGCCCTGAGGGCTCTCGAACAACGCATGCGACGCAGCCAGCGCCCGGCGTCGTGATCTTGGGGTTTGCCCGCTGCTCGCTGTGAAGCGCCGAGCAAATTTCAGAGCGAAGGCTCCGGGTTGACGCCGACGCCGTTCCCTCCCACGCTGGCCCGACCAGGGGAGGAGACATGGCGATGGATACCGACAAGGCGCATGTGGCGCTGGACTCCGTTTACGGCGCCGGCTCGCCTGAAGCGCTCGGCGACGCCTATGCGGCCTGGGCGGCGAGCTATGACAGCGAAACCGCCTCGCTGGGTTATCTGCTGCCGTTCCTGATCGCCGCCTGGGTCACACGTTACGTGCCGGCGGGCGAGGGGCCATTGCTCGACGCCGGCTGTGGCACCGGCTTGACCGGCCCGCAGCTCAGGGCGCTCGGCTATCACGACCTCGTCGGGCTCGACCTCTCGGATGACATGCTGAAGGTCGCCGCCGGCCGGCAGGCCTATGGCGAGCTCAAAAAGGCGATGCTCGGCGGCCCGCTGCCTTGGCCCGACAGGCATTTCCGCGCCTTCTTCTCCACCGGCGTCTTCACCATCGGCCACGCGCCGGCGTCCGGCCTGCACGAATTGGTGCGCATCACCAAAAGCGGCGGCCACGCCATCTTCACCGTGCGCGACCAGGTGTTGGACAAAGGCGGCTTTCGCAACGTCTTCGCCGAGCTGGAACGGGCCGGCAAATGGCGGCCGCTCGAGGAAAGCCCGTGGTTCCGCTGCTATGCGATCGCCGACCCGGACGCGCTGGTGAAAACCTTCGTCTTCGAGGTGCTTTAGCGAAGCGGCCGGCTAAAGCCGTTCAGGCATTGGGCGGAAAGCGGAAATGACCGTTGAGGCGGAAGGCGAACAGCGTGTCCTCCACCCTGGCGCCCGCGCCGATATTGTGGACGACCAGCGGCCGCTGGCCGTCCGGCGTCATCCGGTCGGTGACGATGGCGATATGCGGCAGGTTGCCGGGCAGGCGCTGGGTCACCAGATCGCCCGGACGATAGGCCTTCGGGTCGTCGACGACATCCAGAGCCGCACCTTTTCGCCTGAAGAAGGTCTCCAGATTGGGAACGCGGCGATGGTCGATGTTGCGGTCCGGCTGCTTGCGGCCCCAGATTTTCGGATAGGCGGAGAAGCCGGCGCGCATGTCCTCGTTGACCAGCCGCTGCAGGTCGATGCCGAAGGCGTGGCGATAGGCCCGCACCACGACGTCGGTGCACACGCCGCGCTCGACCGGAACGTCGCCGCCCGGATAGTCGAGCCGCACATAGGCCGGATCGTAGAGAACGGTCACGCCGACCTGGGCGAGCCCCGCGTCGACCAGTTTCATGCCCCAGGATTGCGCCGGCGAAGCCGCCGCCGGCCGCGCCAACAGTGCCGGACAAGCGGTCAGCACCATCGATTTCAGGACAGTGCGACGATCGACCATGTGACACCCCTCGATACGACGGTCAGGGCAATCGAGCTTTCGGGCTTATTTTTGACCGGAGCAGGCGCAATTGCCGACCGGATGGATTCTTGATATGAGCCTTGGGCGATGGAAGAGCTTTTCGGCGATCCGGCCTATAAGGGCTTCGTGCTGCAGGACAAGAAGCGCCTGCCCGCGCGTTTTTTCGCCCGCATTTCCGGTACGCCGACCAGCCGACTTAGCTAGTAGCCGGCCGCGCCCGTTTGCCGGCGCGCATTTCGCATCTTCCTGCTTCACATCGACGGATTTACGCACATGAGCGCACCGCGCACCCTCTACGACAAGATTTTCGACGAACACGTGGTCGACCGCCAGGACGACGGCACCTGCCTGCTCTGGATCGACCGCCACCTCGTGCACGAAGTGACCAGCCCGCAGGCCTTCGAGGGCCTGCGCATGGCCGGCCGCAAGGTCCGTCACCCGGAAAAGACGCTGGCCGTGGTCGACCACAACGTGCCGACCTCGCCCGACCGCGTGAACGGCATCAAGAACGAGGAAAGCCGCATCCAGGTCGAGGCGCTGGCGAAAAACGCCGCCGATTTCGGCGTCGAATATTATTCCGAGAAGGATCGCCGCCAGGGCATCGTCCACATCATCGGCCCCGAGCAGGGTTTCACCCTGCCCGGCATGACCATCGTCTGCGGCGATTCGCACACCTCCACCCACGGTGCCTTCGGCGCGCTGGCGCATGGCATCGGCACTTCGGAAGTCGAGCATGTGCTGGCCACCCAGACGCTGATCCAGAACAAGGCCAAGAACATGCTGGTGCGTGTCGACGGCCAGCTGCCGGAAGGCGTCACCGCCAAGGACATTATCCTGGCCATCATCGGCGAGATCGGCACCGCCGGCGGCACCGGCTATGTCATCGAATATGCCGGCGAGGCGATCCGCGCGCTGTCGATGGAAGGCCGCATGACCATCTGCAACATGTCGATCGAAGGCGGCGCCCGCGCCGGCCTGATCGCGCCGGACGAGACCACCTTCGCTTATGTCAAAGGCAAGCCGCGCGCGCCGCAGGGCGAGGCCTGGGACATGGCGCTCGACTACTGGAAGACGCTCTATACCGACGAAGGCGCCCATTACGACAAGGTGGTGGTGCTCGACGCGGCCAAGCTGCCGCCGATCGTCACCTGGGGCTCCTCGCCGGAGGACGTCACCTCGGTGCTCGGCGTCGTGCCGAACCCCGACGAGATCGAGGACGAGAACAAGCGCAACTCCAAGAAGCGCGCGCTCGATTACATGGGCCTCACCGCCGGCACGAAGATCACCGACATCAAGCTCGACCGCGTCTTCATCGGCTCCTGCACCAATGGCCGCATCGAGGACCTGCGGGCCGTTGCCGCCGTTGCCAAGGGCAAGAAGGTGGCGGCGACGGTCAACGCCATGATCGTTCCGGGCTCGGGCCTGGTGAAGGCGCAGGCCGAGGCCGAGGGACTGGACAAGATCTTCATCGAGGCCGGTTTCGACTGGCGCGAGCCGGGCTGCTCGATGTGCCTGGCCATGAACGACGATCGCCTCAAGCCGCATGAACGCTGCGCCTCGACCTCGAACCGCAATTTCGAGGGCCGCCAGGGCTTCAAGGGCCGCACCCATCTGGTGTCGCCGGCCATGGCCGCGGCTGCCGCGATCGCCGGTCACTTCGTCGACATCCGCGACTGGCACTGATCCGGTCCGACCTCTTCCCGCTCCGGCGGGAAAAGACCCGATACCATTTCAAGGCCTCCGGCATCCCCGCCGGGGGCCTTTTTGCATGCGGGCTGGCCCGTCGCGGTGGGAAACTATCTCTTGCATTCAACCGCTTGCCGAAGGCAGGAACGCCTCGTCATTCCCGACATGCCCCGCTCCTCGGGGTCGCTCACGCGCAACCGTTCGCCGCGCCGCCCTATTGCGTGTCGCGCATCTCCAACACATCCGAACCGCCGCTGTCTTCATCACCGTTCCGCCGGCCTCAGGCCCGCGTTCCGCTTTTTGCCCGTTCTGAGCCGTCGCTGTTTTCACCGGCGTTCCGGCATGGATTCCCGACACGCTCCGCTCCCTGCGGTCGCTCACGCGGCCGGGAATGACGAGACGCGTGGATGGTCTCGCCGATTGTCCATGCCCGGCTTTGCATCAGGGGCGCTGCGAATGACAGCGATCCCTAAAACCGTTGGTGTGAACAACGGGGGTCATCGAAACCGACGCGAACGACAGCTACTCTCAAAGCCGCTGGCGATTGGCGAAAGCGTTTCAGAACATTCGTCATTCCCGATGTAGTTTGACACCGGGTCTTAGAAATCCGGGAATAAGTGGGAATGGCCGGGAACTGGCGAAAAGTGCTGCAATCTCAAGCGATTGAGCGACGGTGGCAGAGACGTTCAGTTTGACGTGTGGTTTTAGACGAACTGACCAGAACTGCAAAGCGAGCGAGGCGGCGGCAACACAGAGCCGGATTTGTTAACGGCCTTTGAGAAACCTTCGACCCGCCTTCAAACCCGCAGAAAACTGGCCTTGAGGCGCGAGGCGCCGATCCGGCGAGATACCCGCGCGACGCTCGCCACTACGGAAAAAACCAAAATAAACTTGGATGATGCGTCCAACTTAGGCGAAAACGGCAGAATATTACGCAATATCAAAGGGATCACGACCGATGACGTTGGTCGCCGAACTTGGATGTTTGCTGTCGCCGATCAGCGGCGCATTTTGGCGATCTTGAAGTCATTGTCATAACGGTTGTCGCATGACGTGCAGCGCAGCAAGGGTTCCATCGTCACCACAAAGCGGTTCTTGCCGAACCGCCTTTCGATCCGCTGCCGATCGAGCCAGCCCAGGTGCCGGCATCGAGAACACATCGCACCCAGACGGTACCATTCGGGGAGATCGCCCAGGCGGATCGAATGTGCGCGCCTGACACCATCGGCCGGGTGCGGCGCCCGCCCGGCCGCCTCACTGTTGTGAGGATTTTGACGGGTTCAGCTCGCCGGCTCTGCGCCGCTGCATGACGAACCGATTGTTGTAGTGAACGAGTAGTACTCCGGGAAACCGCTCACAGGCCTCATTCCAGGCAGCCTGGCTTAGAAAATTGTCGGACGATTGGGCGAGCACCTCCAAGCGCTCGCCCTCGTCGGCAGACCAGATTTCGACCCGGTAATTGTCAACGGGTGTCGGCATCAAGCCGCAGCCTCCATAGCCTCGTCGAGATCAGGAACCGAGCCGAACGCCGCAAGCAGACGAGGCGCATGCATATCGCCGCTCTCTTCTTCGACATGAACCTCGAATGCAGCCGCCCCGGCCCAGTTTTGAGACATCATCTCTGCCAAGCGGATTGCGCTCGCCTCTCCCCCGCGCGCCTCACGCATTTCAGCGATCAACAGACGTCCTTTGATCAAACGGAACGCAATGACGACGAACTTCTGCACTCGCTTCATAGAAACACCTCCAGCCCAAGAATGTTCCTATTTTGTTCTTGCGATCTGTCAGGAGTCAAGCAGGCGAGGAAAATGTTCCTCGCTTGATTAACAGGCGGTCTCTTCTGGCTAGTAGCTCCTCGGCTTGCCGCCAGCGAAAAACACCTGGCCGTGCACCCGCACACGATGCTCGATGTCGCCGAACGGCACCAGGTCCGGTTCGTATGCTTTGTTGTCCGAAATGATGCGCAGGTCGCCGTTGTTCAGCACCTGCAGGCGTTTCAACAGCAAACGATCATGGTCAAGGGAGAAGACGAAGATACCGCCGCGCTCGACGACACGCCAGTCCACGTTCTGTACGACCATTACCAGGTCGCCATCGCGAATGGTGGGCTCCATTGAATCGCCGGCGCCTTCCAAAACTCCGACGACGGCATTCGGCGGCGCCCAAGGTGGGAGATTTCTGCTAAGCCAGTTCCTTCCGACCGAGAAGTACTCGCTGACATCTTCGGAGACCACCAGCGCGCCGGCCCCTGCCGATGCGCGCACATCATAGCGCGGCATCTGGATCATCCGTTCGCTGAGTTGCGTCGCCGGTAGGTCAGATCTCTCTTCCTCATCGTTCTGCGGTGAAAGGAGGGTCCAAAAGCCGGTGCCTGCGAGCAGGTACTCCACGTTGTGATTTGCCGCAGCTGCAAGTTTCAAAAGCTCCAAAAATCTGGGCTGCGTTGCTCCTGACCGGTAATTGTCCAGGGTCGTTACGGAGACGCCCATCGCCTTAGCCGCCACCTTTCGGCCGCCCGCATACTCCGCAAGCATCTCAATCTTTTCAGCAAGTTGCCTCTCGATATCGGGGAGTTCGCCACGAGCTCTCGCCATCGCCTCAGCTGGCGCATCACCATCATTCTCGGGGGTAGAATTTTTTGGAGCTTTTTGCGTAATCACACTTTACAACGTCCAATTTTTTGGACATTCTCCGCTAGCTAACGAAAACAAACCTCGAAGAAAGGGAGGCCGGTCAGGGCCTCCCTTTCAACACCGGAGCCACTATGGACCCGATTGCACGCTCGGCCAAGATCAAAGCCGATCTCTTTACAGCCGGTTACGTCCTGCTTGACGTCGACCGCCGGCACAAGCTCCCACTCGGTACGGCTTCCCGAACTCTCTGGGAGCCGAACTCGCTTGGCGAGGTGGCGATAGCTGCTGCTCTCGCTTGTGAACCGCATGAACTGTGGCCCGAGCGCTACGACGCCAGCGGCCAGCGGCTATCGCCTCAACCTCCCAAAAACTATCTCCGCCCCCAGCCGCGCTGGCAACGTCGAAACGACAAGGCGGCTTAGACATGTTCGACGTCAAATCGCTGTCCTCAAATCAACAGCGCGCCACCCCCTTTCAACCGCACCTCTCAGACGATCCGGGCTTCCTGCTCGGCTCGGTTCTGACCGCGCTGTTGCTCGCTGGTTTCGTTCTGATCGGCCTCGCATGGCTTGGAGTTTTTCAATGAATGCCTGTTGTCCCACCTGCGGCCGTGGCCTTGCTGGTGTATCTCGCCTCGTCTTCGAACGGCGGTCGGGGACTATTACCACGCCATGCGGCCATGCCCGGCTACGCCCGTCCGAGTTTGCCCTGGTCGAAATCCTCCACGACGATGCACCCAGCATCCACTCCGTTGGCGAGTTGCAGGCGGCCGTCAACCTTCACGGCACGACCATTCGTCGCTTGGTTCACGATATCCGCCTGAAGGTCAAACCGCTCGGCGTCGACATCGCGAATGTGCGCGGCGTCGGCTATCACCTTGTGGGGGCGGTGCGATGAACGCGGTCCCCTTCATCATCGACCGGCCCCAGATCGTGCACCGTGTCGTGCGCAATGTCGTCGCGTCGATCGTGCCAACGGCATCCGAGGCCATGCTGTTCGACAAGAACAGCTATCGCGGCCCGCAGGTCACCGCCTGGATGCGCCAGGTGGCGATGTACGTCATGCACCGTCGGTTCGGCGCGGGCCTCAACAAGGTCGCGAAACTGTTCGCCCGCGACCGGTCATCGGTCCTCCACGGCGTGTACCAGGTGGAGGACGCTTGTCAGGACAGCTATCTCACCTCGGCCTTCGTGGCTTTCGTCGAGCACCAAGCCCGAACGCTTCTCGACGACATCCAGGCGACCGAGACCGAGACAGGCGTCCTTCCCTCCGAATACGCATCAGTCGGAGGGCGCCGTGGTTGAGTTCAAACGACTTCCGCTCTCCGACATCTTCGTGCCCGCCGACCGCCTCCGCAAGGTTGACGACAACAAGGCCTTTCTCATTGGCCAATCCGTTGTCTCGGGCGAACTTATCCACCCCGTTAACGTGTACCGCACGCCCAACGGCGAACGCCCATACACCCTCGCTGCGGGCGCGACGAGGTATCGCGGACACGAACTCCACGGCCTCACCGAGGTCGATGCCTTGGTGCGCAAGCTCGACAAGGCTGGCGCACGACGCATCGAGATTGAGGAGAACCTGTTCCGCGACGAGCTGTCTAAGCTGGACCGCGCCCTGCATGTGATTGAATACCGCAGGCTGTGGGAGGAAGAACACGGCAAGCTCGCTCGTGGGAACCCTCAGTTTTCCAATTCCGCCAACTTGGCGGAATTGGCCGAAACGGCTCAAGGTCACTTCTTCGCGCAAGCTCTTGACGATCTCGGGTTGTCGCGACGTGCCATCGAGCGCGCGCAGTTCATTGGCTCCAAGCTGCGGCCGGAATTGCTCGACGTGCTTCGTGACAAGCCCGAGGCGGACAATCAACGCGTCCTTGAACAGCTGGCCGGCCTAGAGCCGGATCGCCAACGCAAGGTTGCTCTTGCCTATGCCGATCAGCCCGACATTGGCCGGGCGTTGCACCTGACCGATCCGAACGCCAAGGCCAAGGCCGACCTGTCTCCTGGCCAAAAGCGCAAAGGCACCGTCACCGCCAATTTCAGCCAGCTCAGTCCGACCGACCGCCGCAAGGCCTTCCAGGAATTGATCTCCCGGTGGCCCGACGATGCCGCTTGGGCGTTCGCCAATCCTCTCCCGACCACAAAATCCGAAAGGTGACCTAGCCGTGAGCACGAAGGTTTGCCCGACCAGGAATTGCATCAATCCGGTGCCGAAGGGTCCGCAAGCCGTCTTCTGCGCTGACTGCCATTTCCGCCTCCCATACCGCGCCACCAACCAGATTTTCGCGCTGCAGTTCGCCTGCCAGCGCGCCGACGATCCCGACATCAAGCAACACCTGCGGGAACAGATCGACGCTCACATCCGCAGCGCCGCCCGCAGCCTGGAGAATGCGAATGCCGCGTAAAGCCAGCCCCGACCAGGGCGACCTCTTCTTCAGCCCGGTCTATCCCAGCCGCGTAGCCGACCAGAGCATCGACCTCACCGGTTTTCGCGGCAAGCTCAAGCGCGGCATGAGCCGGGCATTGAAAGACTGCGCTCACGAACGCCCGGAAGTCGCCATGCGGATCGCCACGGCGCTTGGCCAAGACAGTTTCTCGCTGGCGACGCTCAACGCCTACACCGCCGAGAGCAACGAAACCCACGATATCAGCCTCGTCCGCTTCAAAGCCTTCGTTCGGGCGACCCGCGCGACATGGTTGTGGGATCTCGTGGTGGCCGACGATGGCTTGACCATGCTGATCGGCGATGAGGCACGCCTCGCCGAGATAGCCCGTGTCCAGCAAGAACGCGCGGCCCTCGATGACAAGCTGAAAGAACTCAAGGCCAAGCCGGTCCACATCCTTCGGAGGGACCGCGCGTGAAGGAGTGGTTCTCTTTGGCCGAGATCGTCGAGGCACGTTCGCCCGAGCTGCCCGGCACGGTTCGTAATCTCAATGCCCTGGCTGTCGCCAGCAACTGGCGTGCGGACCCGGCCAGGGCGCGCCGAGCCGGTGGCAAGGGCGGCGGATGGGAGTACCATCTGTCGGCCTTGCCGCCGGGCGCGCAGGCACGACTTGCGCTCTTGTCCCGCGCGGGCAACGCGCCCGACCTGGCGCCGACCGTTGACGACACTTCGGCCGGGGTTTGGGCGCGCTTCGAAGCAATCTCGGACAAACAGAAAGCAGAATGCCGCCGCCGTCTCGCCTGCCTCCATGCGGTCGAGCAGCTGGCCGCGACCGGTGTTGGCGCGACCAACGCCGTGCTCCAGGCCGCAGCCATGAACGGGACATCGCCCGCGTCGATCTACAACTGGCAAAAGCTGGTGAAGGGTGTCGCGCGCGCCGACTGGCTGGCCGTGCTAGCGCCAAGCTATCAAGCAACTGCCAGTTTCAGCGACTGCCGCGAGGAAGTGTGGGAAGCGCTGACATCCGACTGGCTCCGGGCGGAGAAGCCCACGTTCTCCTCCTGCTACCGGCGTGTCCGCAAAGCGGCATCGAAACAAGGATGGTTGCCGATCCCCTCGGAACGGGCGCTGCGTCGCCGTGTGGAGGCCGAGATACCGGCCGGTGTCATCGCCCTGGCGCGCGAAGGGAAGGACAAGGCCAAGACCCTCTATCCGGCCCAAACCCGTATCCGCACCCACTTCCATGCCATGCAGGCCGTCAACATGGACGGCCACAAGCTCGACGTGTTCGTGCGCCTGCACGACGGCCGCATCACCCGCGTCCAGTTACTCGGCCTGCAGGACCTCTACTCTGGAACGATCCTCGCCTGGCGCATCTCGGAAACCGAGAACAAGGAAACCGTCCGCCTCGTCATCGGCGACATGGTGGAACGCCACGGCATCCCCGAAAAAATCTGGCTCGACAACGGGCGCGCCTTCGCCTCGAAGTGGATTTCCGGTCGCATTCCGAACCGCTACCGGTTCACCATCCGCGACGAGGACCCGCAGGGCATCCTCGTTTCGCTCGGCATCCAGCCGATGTGGACAAAACCTTATAGCGGTCAGTCGAAACCGATCGAACGCGCCTGGCGCGATCTCGCCGACAACATCGCCAAGCACCCGTTCTGCGCAGGTGCCTATACCGGTAACAGCCCAGAGGCGAAGCCCGAGAATTACGGCAATGCCGCTATCCCCATCGACGAGTTTCGCGGCCACGTCGCGCGCGAGATCGAAGAGCACAATACCCGCTCCGGTCGCCAGTCCGCAGCCTGCTCGGGGCGCTCGTTCCTGGAGACCTTCAAGGCCAGCCTAGCCGAACCGGCATCCATCGTGCGTTGGCCAACCGAGGCGCAGCGTTACCTTTGGCTGCTCGCCGCCGAAAAAGTCACCGCCCAGCGAGGCTCGGGAGAAATCCACTTCTATGAAAATCGGTACTGGTCCGTCGAACTGAACGCCCATGCTGGCCAGAAGGTCATCGTTCGTTTCGACCCCGACCGCCTGCAGGACAACATCAAGGTCTACACGCTCGATGACCGGTTGATCTGCACTGCAGCCTGTATCGCGGCCACCGGTTTCGACGATGTCGACGCCGCGCGCACTCATGCCCGCGACCGTGGCGCCTACCAGCGCACGCTCCGCGAACAGGCTCGCCTGCACCAGAAGATGACGGCTGCCGAGCTGGCGCGCCTCTATGGCAGCGAACAGCCCGCCTCGAAACCCGAACCCACCAAGCCCGCGATTAAGCGGCTCGCTATCGCCAATGGCGGCGCGGCGCCCGCGCCGATCCCTGCCGACGATTTCGAAGAGAGTTTCGCCGCTGGCCTCGCTCTGCTGCGCAATCAGCGCCAGGGCGACGCCGAGATCATCCCTTTCACGCCGAGAAGTGCCGAGGACGGCTGAAAAAAGAAGGCCGGGATGAACCCGGCCATGTCCGGCCCAAAGGGCCAATTGCACGAGGACTTGATACATGAACATCGATACGAACTCAATCTGGCAGCCGCCCGCACAAGAGCCCGACGTTTCGGAGGGCCGCGAGGGCCGCACCCCAGCGGACCTCAACCGCTGGCGCGAACTCACCCACAGCACGCGCGAACTGGCGCAACGCTCTGGCCTGTCCAAGGCCGAGGTGGCTCGCCGCGCAGGCATGCCCGACGGCACGTTTTCACAATGGTACTCCGGCAAATATGTCGGTCGCCTCGACCGCACCAACCTGACCATGGCGCAGTGGCTGGAAAGCGCGGCCAGCGCGGCAACGATCGAACGCGCCATCCCTGCCGGCCCCGGTTTTGTCATGACGAAAACAGCGGCCGAGATTTTCGCCGCGCTCGAACTGGCGCAGATCGCGCCCGATATGGTCATCATCACCCAGGCCGCTGGCATGGGGAAGTCGCACGCCTGTAAGCAATATGCGGCGACAAGGCCGCACGCGTTCCGCGTCACTATGCGACCGCAGACTAAGACCTGCTTTGCCATGCTGGTCGAACTCGGTCGTGCACTCAGCGTCATGGAAAACAACCCTGCCAAGCTGGACAGCGCCATTGGCGCGCGCCTGCAGCGCAACGGCCGACAAACGCTCCTGATCGTTGACGAGGCCCAGAACCTGGAAGACCGCGCGATCGACCAGCTGCGCTACTTCCTTGACGAATATGGCTGCGGCATCGCCTTGACCGGCAACACCAGCATTTACGGGCGTTTCAAGGACCGTTCGAGCGGGCCGGATTACACCCAGATCAAGCGGCGTTTTGGCAAACGGCTCTACAAGATGCAGCCCTACCCCGAAGACATCGCCATGATCATCGACGCATGGTGCATCCAGGACACCGACCAACGCACATTGCTTACCGGTATCGGTCGCAAGCCAGGCCACCTCGGTCAAATCGACAAGACCCTGCGCATCGCTCACCTGCTCGCTGCGGGCGAACAGGCTGATCTCGCCCTCAAGCACATCCAGGCCGCCTATCAAAACCGTCAGTGGGAGGAATGACCATGGGACAGACCCTGTCGCTCGAATTGTCGGATGGGTTGCACCAGTTGCTGCACCAATTCGACGACTACACCCACGAAGCGCGTGTTCTCTCACCCGAGGACGCCCGGCTCCTGCAAGTCTGTATCGACCAACTGCGTGCTCAAGCTCGCACCCTCGAAAATGAGGTCTCCAAGAAACGGTGGAATGAGGACGCCGCGCGGGATCGTCTCGCCGAGACCGACAACATCCTTGCCGAATTGCAGCGGCCCGGCAGCAATGTCCGGCTTTTTCCGGTGGCTCCGCGGCCGTTTTCGGACGGCCGTCCGAAAGGCGGCGCGGCATGAGCAAGACCCTGCTCGAAGCTGCCGCCGAGGTCGATGTGATCGACGCGGCCGGGCGCATCATCGCCAATCCGGCACGCAACGCGATAGCAGCGCCCGCCGCGACCGTGTTCGCACTGGCCATGGCCACCGAGCGCTTCTGGGCAGTGTGTGTTGAGGCCGAACTGCTGGCCCGGGCCGTGCGGCTTCCCATGACCGGCAACGTCCATGACGAGGATGTCCGGGACGACGCCATCCAACAGCAGACCCAACGCGTTCACGAATTGATGGCCGCCCTGCGCGGCGAAACCCCAAAGGATGAAGAACATGCAACTCAGCGTACTTGAAAACTCTATCGCGAACGGCACCGTCCTGGTTGGCGACAAGCAGTATCTCCACGATGCCAAGGGCAACCTGGTGCCCCTCGAAAACGTCAAGCCCGCCGACAAACTGCAGGATGAAACCGTGCGCAAGGTGATCGGCTACGCGCGGGATTTGTCCGCCCAGGTCGCCCGTTTCAAGCAGCACACCTTTGACGATCTGCAATCCTATGAAGGATTGCTCGCCCAGGAATACGGCGGCAAGGTTGGCGGCGCGAAGGGAAACAAGACCTTCATGACCTTTGACGGGCTCATGAAGATCATCGTCCAGGTGCAGGACTACATCGACTTCGGGCCGCAGCTGCAGGTCGCCAAAGGCCTAATCGACGAGTGTCTGCTGGAATGGACGGCCGAGAGCCGTTCCGAAATCCGTGCCATCGTCACCCGAGCCTTCAACGTCGACAAGAGCGGCCAGATAAACCGCTCCGAGATCTTCGCTCTCCTTCGGCACGACATCGAGGACGAGCGCTGGGTCAGGGCAATGACCGCGATCCGCGATGCGATGCGTGTCGTCAGTTCCAAGACCTATGTGCGCTGCTACGAGCGCGACGCCCATGACGACGACTGGCGCGCCGTCACCATCGATCTCGCCAAAGCGTGAGGGCAACGACCATGACCCTCTGGCACGAAAACCTTCACCGCATCATCGCCAGGATCGACGCGCTGATGCCGAAAACTGGCGGCCTGCGCATGGAGTACGAGGAGTTGCGTGCCTACTACGTCGACGTCCTTAAACTAGTCGAGCAGCTCGTCGCCGAAGAAGGTGGCCGTTTCTCCTGGGATGGCGATACCAGCCGGCTAAGGTTGGCAGGTATCGAAGCGACCTACACCCAGGAGCCTCAAGGCCTTCTGCGCAACTGGCAGGCCGCCGCCAGGCGACGGCTCGCCGCCTCTGACGATCCCATCAATCTCCAGGGCTCCGGCCCGGCGCCGGTCGTAGCCAGGGAGGTTTGAGCAATGACCAGCCAAAAAATCCGCGACCGTATCCGGGCCCTTCGCGACAAGACGGCCGCGCGCGGCTGCACTGAAGCTGAGGCGCTCGCCGCTGCCGAGAAAGCCGCGCAGCTCATGCGCGACCATGGTGTTTCCGAGGCCGACATCGTTATGGATGAACAGTCTTCGGTCAGCGACCGTGGCCGCTCGATCAAGGCAAAGCTTTGGCCGGTGATCGCCTATTGCACCAATACGGCGCACGTCATCGTGAGCGTCAACGGTCGTTCCGAGGTCCAGTTTCTCGGTCATGCCCCTGGGCCGGAGATTGCCGTCTACCTGCGCCAAGTAGCAGAAGGTGCCGTCAATCGTGCGGTGCGCGAGTTCAAGACGACGACTTTTTACCGCCGTCGACGTGGCCTGAAGTCCAGGCGTGATGCCGTGGCCGACTTCACCGACGGCATGGTCATTCGCCTGCGATATCGGCTGTTCGAGATATTCGCCACCGTTGTTGACGGCGAAGCTAGAGAGCAGGCCGAAATCGCGCTCATGGAACGCCACCCCGAAACGCAAACGGTCAATCAGAGATCCGCGCCGCTGCGGCACCATGCTGCCCGATCGGCAGGATGGCGAGCTGGAGAGAGTGTCACGCTCGCACATGGCGTCAGCGGTTCAGAGGCGCCCTTGCAGATCGGCGGTGTGCGATGAGCACGATGATCCGCAAAATCGAAACCGCGCTTGCGGAGGCGATTAAGTACCGCCTGGCCGGTTCTGACATCATCACCGAGCCCGGTGGCGAACGCGTCGCCTGTGTTTACCACCATGGTTGCCCAAGCGAACACGGGGGCAGCGCCATCGCGGCGAAGGTCAATCTGACGGGCCTCGCGATCGACATCGAGAGGGCGCTGTCATGAGCGCCACCGCAGCAATCCACGTTGCCAAGAAACAGCTTGGTCTCGATGACGATACGATCCGCGACGTCTATGAACGCGTGACGGGCAAACGCTCGTTGCGGGACATGTCGTCGGTCGAGCAGAACAACGTTGTTCAGGAGCTGCGGCGCGGCGGCTTCAAACCCGCTTCGGTGGGTTCTCGAAAGCGCCTTGAAGGCAAGTATGCGGCCAAACTGCAGGCGCTGTGGATCGCGGCCTGGAACCTCGGCATCGTGACGAACAACGACGATCGGGCATTGATCGCCTTTGTCGAGCGGCAAACGGGCCTGTCGCATGTGCGTTTCCTCCACGATGCCGGCGATGCCGCCAAGGCTATCGAAGCCCTGAAAGCCTGGATGACGCGTGAGGCCGGCGTCGATTGGGCCGTCACCTTCGAGGCGGCGCATTGGCAGCGACTGCCGGGCGCGCAGGTCGCGCTCGCACAATGGCAGATCCTGTTCAAGGCCGGCCCCATGAGAGAGCGCGGCAGGGACTTCCGCAGCATCGTCGCACAGCTTGCGAAGCCTCTCGACCAGATGGTGAGTGAGGATTGGCCCGTCGTGATGAACGCGCTTGGCAAGCAGATCCGCGAGGTGAAGGCGCAATGAGCGATCGCCGTAGCCGCAGGATCCCAGTGTCGTTCGAAGTCATCGAGCAGTTTGCCGCCGTCGAGCTGGCCGCGCTGGTCGATGCTGGCGAGGCCAGCGGTACCTGGCGCCTGACAGAACACTGCACCGTGCAACGCCGTCGCGACGGCACCCTGACCGTCTGCCTCACATGGCATGGCGAAAACGGGCTGTCGCTGACCAAGGTGGTGCGTGGCGTTCAGCTGGAGGCCAACTGAATGGCCCTGGCGCGCCTACTTCGTGAAGCCGTAGCTCTTCGCGACGCGGGCAATCTGCGTGCAGTGTGCCGTTTTTTGCGAGGCGGACATCTCTTTCTGAAAGGCTTTAACGCCAATGACCTGCATGTTCAGGCTGGAGGCAAAGGTCATATCGTCAGCGGGCACATTCTTCTCGATGTACGCGGCGATTGCCGGTTGGTCGTAGTTCAAGCCACAGAATTCTTCTGCAGCCAGAACCGATCCAACATTGCTGACCACTTCGTAGCTGGCGGCAGCGCGCGCTTCGGTGACCACCAGGGTCAATACGCAGCAACCGAAATACCTGAGCTTCATACTACACACCCCCACAGAGGTGCGGACGCTAACACAACGCTGGACTCGGGTCACTATCCCCTGGCGAGGCCGGCATGAGTGACGACCGTCTCTCGGCCGAGTTGCAGAACTTGCTAGGCGAGCCAGCCTTCCTGGCGCTGGCCGAGGCGTTCGGCGGTACGCGGTTGTTCATCCCCTCGACCGACCGCGAAAACCAGCTGCTCCCCATCCTCGGCCGTGTCGCGGTCGACCAGCTCGCCGGCCGCTATGGCCGGTCCTATCTGCGGGTGCCTCTTGCGCGAGAGGCTCGGGCGCGCCACTATCGCGCCGCTGGAATGTCGAATGCCGAAATCGCCCGCAAGCTCGGGCTGACCGAAACGGGCATCGACAAGATGTTCCGCAGGATGGGTTTCCGCCCCATCAAAGGATCAGCGGATCCGCGCCAGCTTTTCCTGTTCGACGACTGATCCCGCCCGCCGATGCGGGCATGATACGCGCGCGCGACCACACGCATTCTGCAGGCATCTTGGCCGGCTGATCGCCCGGCCTTTCCTGCAGCCGGAGCGGTGTCGATGCGCGAGAATTTCCAAGCGAGCTTGAAGGTGACGCTCGCCTATGAGGGCGGCTGGTCGGATCATCCGAAGGATCCGGGCGGCGCCACCATGAAGGGGATAACGCTCGCCACCTACCGGCGCTACTTCCCCAGCGCCAACAAGACGCAGCTGCGCAACATCTCCACCGAGAACGTCGCCAAGATCTACCGCCAGGATTTTTGGCAGGCGGTCAATGGTGACACGCTGGAGGCGGGCGTGGATCTCGCCACCTTCGACGCGGCTGTAAACTCGGGGCCGGGCCGCGCAAAATCCTGGCTTAGGGCATCGGTCGGCGGACCCGCACATCAGACCGTGAAGCGGTTGTGTGCGAAGCGGCTGGGTTTCGTTCAGTCGCTCAAGATCTGGAGCACGTTCGGGCGCGGTTGGGGTGCTCGCATCGCCGCCATTGAAGCCAAGGGCGTGGCCTGGGCGCTCGCCCATGCGGCGCCGGCCACGACCGTCAAAGCCAAGCTCGCCGATGAACAGCAGGCGGCAACCAGGATCGCGAAGACGGCCCGGACCAGCGGCGGAACCGCAGGGGCTGCCACCGCCGGTGGCGGTGGCGACGTGCTGGTCAATCCGCACCATGCCGAGCAGCTGGCGGGCTGGGTGATTGGCGGCCTGCTGGTGGCTGGCGCGATCGTAGCGATTGTCCTCATCAGCCGTAGTGTGATCCATCGCCAGCGCGCCGCCGCCTATGCCGCCGAGGCCGACGCCATGGGGGTGCTGTGATGGACCCCGTCATCGGCACCATCCTGATCGAGGCGGCAACGCGGGTCGGCGCGCCGCTCGTCAAGTCGCTGCTGGAACGCTTCCTGGGCGATGGCGCGGCCGAGGTCGGCGGCATCGTCATCGACACGGTCGCCGAGAAGCTCGGCGTTCCCCCAGCGCAGATCCCGGACCAGCCGGCCGAGAAGATCGACGCGGCCGTCAAGGAGGTCGAAGGTCAGGCGCCGGACATCCTCGTGCAATGGAACGTCCAGCAGGCGCAGGCGATCGCCCTGCAGAAGGCCGAGATGGACAAGGTCGGTGAGCCGACCTGGATGTGGGCATGGCGGCCGGCCTGGATGTGGTTTCTCGGCTTTCTCTGGTTGTTCCGTTTCGTGGTGGTGCCGACCGTCGACGCTGGCGCCGGCTCCACGATGGCGACACAGCTGCCGTTCGACACGCTCTTCTGGCTGACCGCCACCTTCGCCGGCTTCTACATGGGCGGGCACACGCTGAAGGACACCATGACCAAGTGGCTGGGGCGTCCGCAGTGAAGCTCGGAAACTTCGCCTTTGAACTGGCCGATCTGCGCACCGAGCAGGAACGCGAAACCGGCATCC
Source organism: Mesorhizobium terrae (assembly GCF_008727715.1). Lineage (GTDB taxonomy): Bacteria > Pseudomonadota > Alphaproteobacteria > Rhizobiales > Rhizobiaceae > Mesorhizobium > Mesorhizobium terrae. The sequence continues at coordinate 1,916,936 of NZ_CP044218.1, read as the reverse complement.
GCGCGGCCCAGGCTGCTCTTGCCGGTCATGGCTCGTCAACGTGCGTGGTGTGCCACGAAGAGATCGAGCCCGAGCGCCGCCAGGCACTTCCATCAGCAAAGCGCTGCTTGGCCTGCCAGCAGCGTCTCGAACGTTTCAAGCGGAGGCGCAATTGACGCCGGAAGTACTTGCCCCGTGGATCTCGTTGACCCTCAGCGTCATCGCGCTCCTGAGCATTGTCTATGGCTGGTTTACGTCTGGTGAGAAGGCAGTTGCCGCCGACCTTACCGCGCACAAGGAAGCCGTCAGCAAGGGCGTGAAAGAAGTGGGAGAGACCGTCTCCGATCTGGAGCGGCGCGTCCAGGCGTTAGAGGGCGAACTCAGGCACCTGCCTGATCGCGAACAAGCGCACCGAATGGAGATCGCCCTGGAGAAGCTCAACGGTCGTATCGACAACCTGGCTACTAAACTCGACCCGGTCTCCGCCATCGCCGATCGTTGGCAGGAACTCATTTTGGAGCAGGCAAAGAAATGACCTTCGATCGAGAAGCTGCCGACCGGATTTTTCGCGAGAGCGCTCGGCTCGCGATGCTGAAAATGCTGGCCGAGGAAACGGACGAAACACTCCCTTCAGACGTCATCGAAGTGCGCCTGGTACCCTTCGGCATTCGCCGGCCACGCGCTTGGGTACACGGCGAGCTGAAGTATCTCGAGGAGTTGGGCGCGGTCATCGCGACTGCTGCCGGAACGGTGATGGGCGCGACCCTGACCGAACTCGGGCGGCGTCACTTGCGCCGTGAGATCGCGATCGAAGGTGTGAAGCGCCCACTCAAGCCGGAGATCTGATGATGGCACGCGGTCGCGGACGCCTGTCGAATATTCAGCTTCTGCCTCGCGAGTGCGAGGGCGTTGTCGCATGGGCCGCCCAGGAACTTCAGAACAGCGATCGCACCCAAACCGACATCTACCAGGAGTTTTACACCAAGCTCGAAGCTCTGCAGGCCGAGTATCATGGCGAACTGGAGTTCAGCATTCCGTCGTTCCAGGCCTTCAATCGCTATTCGATGCGTCTTGCCGTGTTCGCCGCCGAGATCGAGCAGGCTCGGGAAATGACCAAAGCGATCGCGTCGCGCTTCGATGCCGAGGGTGAGGACGATCTTGCCCGAATGGGTGCGATGGCGATCAAATCCCTGGTGACGAACATCATTGCCAGCCGAGGCTCCAAGAACATCCTGCCGAAGGAGGCAATGAGCCTCGCCAACGCGTTGCGAGCTGCCGCCCAGGCGGAAGGCATTTCCACCGCCCGTCGCCTCAAGGTGGAAAAAGAATTCGCCGACAAGGTCGAAGAGACGGTCGAAACCGTCGCCAAGGTGGCGGGCCTGTCGCAGGAGCGTGCCGCCGAGATCCGAAAACAGGTTCTGGGGTTGCGATCATGACGGTGGCGGCAGCCAGAGACTTCGTGAGAGGAGAGGACGCGGCCAAGCCCGTCCTCTCTCGCGATCCCGAGCAGCTTCCCGTCGAGTTGCCACGCGGGTCCGAGCTGCCGGCCGACCACGATCCGCTGGCCGATGGCATCCTGATGCTGCATCAGAAGGAGTGGTTGGAAGATCGCTCCGACCTGAAAGTTGCGGAGAAGGGCCGCCGCACGGGCATCACCTATGCCGAGGCGCTCGACGACACCATCATCTCTGCCAGCAAGCGCGGTGAAGGTGGCGACAACGTCTTTTACATCGGCGACACCAAAGACAAGGGCCGCGAGTTCATCGGCTATGTCGCCCACTTCGCCAAGATCGTCGCGAAGGAACTGGTCGCCATCGAGGACTTCATGTTCGAGGACGAGCAGGCAGACGGCTCGACCAAATACATTTCCGCGTATCGCGTGCGCTTCGCCTCGGGCTACCGTGTCGAGGCGCTGTCGTCGAACCCTGCCAACATTCGCGGCTTGCAGGGCATCGTCGTGATCGACGAGGCGGCCTATCACCGCGACGTGCGGGCCGTCATCGATGCCGTCAACGCACTGCTGATCTGGGGCGGCAAGGTTCGCGTGATCTCGACGCACAACGGTGTGCTGAACGCCTTCAACGAGCTGATCCGGGAAGCGCGAGCCGGCAAGAACCCGTTCAAGATCCATCACATCCCGTTCCAGGCCGCCGTCGACAACGGCCTCTATCAACGTGTCTGCCTGACACGCGGCTGGACCTTCAGCATCGAAGCCCAGGCGAAATGGGAGCAGCTGATCCGAGGTTCCTACGGTGCGCGCGAAGCCCAGATGCAACAGGAGCTGGACGCGATACCTGCCGATGCCCAGGGCGCTGCGCTGACCCGTGTCGTCATCGAGCGGGTGAAGGATCCGACCGTTCCCGTGGTGCGGGTTCAGCTGCCAGACAGCTTCAAGTCGCTCGACAAGAGTATGCGCGAAGCCGTGATCCGCGACCTCTGCCGGGAGAAACTTAAGCCGATCCTGGACAAACTCGATCCTGACCGCGCCCATGTCTTCGGCATGGACTTCGCCCGCAGTGGCGACGTCTCGGCACTGAAGGCCGATGAGATCGGCCAGGACACGGTGCGCCGCTGCCGCCTCGTCCTGGAGCTGCGCAACGTTCCCTACGAAGCGCAACGCGATATCCTCTTTTATGTCGGCGATAACCTGCCGCGCCTTTCTGGCGGTGCGCTCGATGCGACCGGCAATGGCGGCTACCTGGCTGAAGTTGCGGCGCAGCGCTGGGGCGAGTGCATCGTCGAGGTGAAGCTCTCGGCCGAATGGTATCGTGAAAACTCACCGCGTTATGTCGAGGCCTTCGGCGACCTCACCGTGACGATCCCGGCTGACGAGGATGTCATCCGCGATCACCAGGCGCTGCAGTACGTGAATGGCATCATCAAGGTGCCGGATGATCATCGCCACAAGGGTGAGGACGGGCTCGATCGACACGGCGACACGGCGATCGCCGGTATCCTCGCCTGGTTCGCCTCACTGCAGATGACACTCTCCTACGGCTACGAAAGCGCACGTCCCGGCGCGAGTGACAGCCGTGGTGGCGATGATCGGCGCGAACGTTCCATCGATGTTGAAATGCGAGGCCGGCTATGAACCTCAAATCCCTGATGCGCGCCGTTGGCCAGCGCCTGGTCGACGCCAGCGGCAACAAGCTGACCGATGCCGAAGTGACAGAAGAGCGCGCAGGCCCGACGACAGTCGGTGTTCGCGATCCGATCTCCGGTCATCCGGCCGACGGCCTGACCCCGGCGCGGCTGGCCGCAATCCACCGCGAAGCGGCGATGGGGGAGCCGCTGCGGTATCTGGAGCTGGCCGAGGACATCGAGGAGCGAGATCTGCACTATGCCGGTGTGATGGCAACGCGGAAGCGCTCGGTTTCGCAGCTGCCCATCACAGTGACTGCCGCCTCGGACGCTACCGAACACAAGAAGCATGCCGAATACGTCCAGTCATGGATCAACGACGGCGTGTTGCAGGCCAGCCTATTCGACATGCTTGATGCGATCGGCAAGGGCTTTTCGGTTCTTGAGGCGGACTGGCAGTCTCACATGGGGCATACCTGCCCGCGCGAGTTTATTTATCGACCGCAGCGTTGGTTCACGTTCGACCGCACTGACGGGGAAACGGTGTTGTTGCGGGAGGCGACCGGCGACCAGCCGCTGGCGCCACACAAGTTCGTGGTGCACCGGCACAAGTCCAAATCTGGCCTGACCATCCGCTCGGGCATCGCCCGCGTCGCCAGCTGGGCATGGATGTACAAAGCGTTCACGGCGAAGGATTGGGCGATCTTCGTGCAGAACTATGGCGCACCGATCCGCATCGGTCGCTACGGGCGCAACGCCTCGAACGACGAGAAGGACATATTGTGGCGCGCGGTGTCGCAGATCGCCGGTGATTGCGCTGCGATCATCCCGCAGGACATGTCGATCGAATTCCAGGAAGTCGCGGCCAAGAGCGCGAGCACCGACCTGTTCGAGCGCCGAGCCGACTGGATGGACCGCCAGATATCGAAAGCGGTGCTCGGCCAAACCACCACCACGGACGCAGTCTCGGGCGGCCATGCGGTTTCCAGGGAGCACCGGCTTGTCCAGGAAGACATCGAGCGTTCCGACGCCATCGCGTCCTCGACCACGACCAACCGGCAGATTGTGCCCAACCTGGTTGCATTCGAGTTCGGCCCGCAGGACCACTATCCCACAGTCTCGATTGGACGGCCCGATGAAGTGCCCTTGAAGGAGTTTTCCGAAGCCTTCGACAAGCTCGGCAAGCACGGCCTGACCGCACCCATCACCTGGGTGTGGTCCCGCCTTGGCATTCCCGCACCGAAGGCGGGCGAAGAAGTGATCGGCGGCCGCCAGCCCGTACCGGCGAAAACAAGCGAACCGCAGACGAATTCGGTCTCCGACTTGCTGCGCACCCGCCACGCACGGGAGCAGACGGACACGATCGTCGAGCAGCTCACCCAGCGCATCGAGAACGACGCGGCCGGCGCCATGGCTGGATTGACCGATGAGATCCGCGCGATCCTGGAGAACGCCACCGACCTGGCCGACGCTGCCGAAAAACTGGCCCAGCTCGACCTGAAGCCGGAAGCCCTGGCTGTTGCCATGGCGCGGGGCATGGCGCTTTCGCATCTCGCCGGCCAGGCTGCCCTGGTCGACGAGTTGACAGGCCGCAAATGACCAGCCGCAGAAACGGCCCAGGAACGCGCTCGGCGCTGTGGACGGCCCGAGATAGCGACCGAGCCCTCAAAGCGCGTTCACGGGCTTTGAACAGCCCCTTATTTCGAGGCTAAGAACCGGTCATGGCCGACGCGAACACCAGTGCGCTCGATCTGCCGTTCGACGCGGCCATTCGGTTCTTCCGCGACAAGGCGTCGCTGACGACCAGGTCGTGGACGGATGTCTATGCGGCGGCTCATTCTCGCGCCTTCGTGGTGGCGGGTGCCGCGACCGACGCGCTGGTGGCCGACTTCCGCCAGGAGATCGCCAAGGCTCTCGAAAAAGGAACCACGCTGGCCGAGTTCCGCGGCGCCTTCGACGATATTGTTAAGCGCAACGGTTGGGACCACACCGGAAGTCGCAATTGGCGATCTCGGATCATCTTCGACACCAATCTGCGCACCGCCTATGCGGCCGGCCGCTACGCCCAGCTGACCGAGCCCGACACGCTGGAGGCTTTCCCTTACTGGCAATACAACCACTCCGGCGCGCTTCATCCGCGCAAGGAACACCTCTCCTGGGATGGCAAGGTGCTGCGGGCCGACGATCCATTCTGGGCGACGAACTATCCGCCGAACGGTTGGCATTGCGGCTGTTTCCCAACGGCGGTCTCCGACCGTGACCTGAAGCGCCAGGGCAAGCGCGGCCCCGATCCTTCGCCGGACCTGCTGTTTCGCGCCGAGGAAGTCGGCGGCAAGCGCGTCATGGTGCCGTTCGGCGTCGACCCCGGCTTTGAATACAATCCGGGTCAAGCATGGCTGTCGCGGACTTTGCCCGGATCCGAAACCGTAGCAGCCGCTCCAGGCATGATCGAGCGGTTCGCAAAGATGGCGGTCGGTGGGCAGTGGCCTGGCAACAGCTGGGTGCCTGCCGCGCTGACGCCGCGCCGGCTGGCCGGTCCCCTGGGCGTCGATGTGGCCAGCGAGGTCAGGCTGTCGGCCGACACCATCCGCTCCCACGTCAAGCACCGCCACGCGACGCCCGAGTTTTACGGGACCGCGCCCGAACATCTTGTCGAAAAGGGCGAACTGATCGAACGCGACGACGGGCGATTGTTGCTGCATGCCACGATCGACGGCGAGCCTTACGCGGCCGCGCTCAAGGTTGTGCGCCGCCAGAATGGCGACGAGGTCTATCTGCTTTCGCTAAGGCGCACCAACGCCCGCCAGATCGCGCGGTTGCGCGACGAGGGAAAGGTGCTGACCGGAAAATGAAAAATGCGCCGGAGTGGCCGGAAATACCACCCAAGTCCCGAAGGACCGCTTCCTGCTCGGCGCACCGCCAATATAGGCCCGGTGCCGGATTGAGGCAAGCATGAGCGGCGTGACGCTGGAAACCCGGATTACCGACCACGGCGTTGGCCAGGCCTTCACCAGCCTGATCGGGCTGATGGGCAACACCACGCCGATCATGTCGGCGATCGGCACCGGCATGGTCTCGTCGACGCATCGCCGGTTCATTTCGCAAACCAGCCCCGACGGCGAGGCTTGGGCCTCCCTCAACACCGAATACAAAAAGATGAAACGCAATGCGCGGATCCTGACCGAGAGCGGCAGGCTTCGCGACAGCATCTCCAGCCAGCCAGGCCGTGACCATGTGCGCGTCGGCACCAACGTGATCTATGGAGCCATCCACCAGTTCGGCGGCACCATCGTGCCGAAGAACGCTTCGCACCTGGTTTTCCGTTTGGCCACTGGCGTGGTGTTGGCCAAGTCTGTTACGCTTCGCGCACGACCCTATCTGGGCATCTCCGACGACGACGAGGAGATGATCGCCGACATCGTCTTCCGGTTCCTTCGCCGCTTCCAGTAGAGAAAAGCCATTCCTGCCCGCCTTGGCGGGCATGATACCAGCGCACGCGCCGGGCCATTGTCGGTCCGATGAAAACGGTCCTCAACTCCATCACCCACAGCATGCTGGCCGGCACCGCCGCTGGCGGCGTTCCCGAGTTCATTCATCTGCTGCCGGCCGGCACGTTCTCCGGCGTCGATGGTCGCGGTCCCTACGAGCTTGGCGATGTCGCAAAGCTGATAGCGACCTCGCTGCCGGCAGGCCGCAAGCTGCCGATCGACATCAACCATTCCATCGATCTGCTCAACAAGACCGGCAAGGAGACGCCCGCCGTTGGCTGGATCGTAGCCCTGGAAGGTCGCGATGACGGCATCTGGGGCAAGGTCGAGTGGACTGCCAAGGGGCAGCAGGCGCTTGCCGACAAGGAATACGGGTTTGTCTCACCCGTGTTCAATGCATATGCCGCGAAGCCGCACCGTGTCGTGCAGCTGCTGCGCGCCAGCCTGACGAACGACCCCAATCTGCAGCTGGCCGCCCTTCACACCCGAGATCATTCACAAACCGACGGAGATCCAGCAATGGACGAAGATCTGAGGAAGGCGCTTGGCCTTCCCGAGACGGCCGACGAGGCGGCGATCCTTGCCGCCCTTGAAGCCGCAATAGCCGCATCCACCGGCGCGGTGGCGACCATGTCGCGCATTGCGACGGCGGCCGGCCTCCAGGCGGGGGCAACCGCCGACGAAGTGGTCACCGCCCTGCAGGCGCGCGCCGGTGCCGGCGACGATGCCGAAAACGCCCAGCTCCGCGACCAGGTCAAGGAGCTGAACACGCGGCTGACCACCGAGGTCAACGCCCGCGCCAACGAACGCGCGGTCACCGCCATCGACAAGGCCATCGAGGACGGCAAGCTCGTGCCGGCCCTGCGTGATCGCTTCATCACCCGCCACATGAAGGATCCGGCCGATGTCGAGGCCGAGATCAAGCTGATGCCGTCGCTGAACAGTGGCGGCCTCGGCAATCGCCGCATGGTCGAGGAAGGCGGCGCCTCGCTCTCCGACGCCGACGACACGGTCTGCAACCTCATGGGCCTCGATCCCGTGAAGTACGCCGAGGCCGCAAAGCAGTTGCAGAAGGAGACGCACTGATGCCTGCGCTGGGTTCCGATCGCGATACTAAGCAGCGCAGCGGCGAGATCCGCGAACTGCCGGTCAAAGGTGCCACCGTCCTCTATGCCGGGGCGATGGCGGCCGTGAATGCGGCCGGCCTGGTCGTGCCGATGGCGACTGCCCTTGGCCTGCGCGGGCTTGGCCGCGTTGAGCGCCGCGCCGACAATTCGGCGGGCGCGGACGGCGCGCTCCGGGCACGGGTCGGCGCGGGTGTCTACCGTTTCGCCAACTCCGCCGCCGCCGACCAAATCACCGCTGCCGATATCGGCAACGATTGCTACGGCGTGGATGACCAGACGGTCGCAAAGACCAATGGCGCCAACACCCGTTCGGTCGCCGGCAAAATCTACGACGTGGACGCCCAGGGCGTCTGGGTCAAGTTTTCCTAGGAGCCCTCGATGCTGATCAATTCGACTTCTCTGCGCTCGCTCTACACCGGCTATTCGACGGCGTTCCAGGGCGGCTTTACGGGCGTTGCGCCCATGTACCAGCGCGTCGCCACGACGGTGAATTCGACGACGCGCGAAAACGAGTATGGCTGGCTTGGCCAGATGCCGCGCTTCCGTGAGTGGATCGGCGATCGCCAGGTCAATTCTCTGAAGACCCACGGCTACACGATCAAGAACAAGCCGTTCGAAAACACCGTCGGCGTGGATCGCGACGACATCGAAGACGACAACATCGGCATCTACACGCCGCTGTTTACGGAACTTGGCCGCGCGTCGGCGAGCTTCCCGGACGAACTGGTGTTTCCGTTCCTGAAGGCTGGCTTCAACACCACCTGCTACGACGGCCAGTATTTCTTCGACACCGACCATCCTGTTGTCGACGAGAACGGCGGCGAGACGTCCGTGTCCAATTCGGGCGGCGGCAATGGCACGCCCTGGTTCCTGCTCGACGTGTCGCGTGCCCTCAAGCCCGTGATCTACCAGAGCCGCAAGAAGTTCGACCGCCTGGTTCGCAAGGACCAGGAGACCGATGACAACGTCTTCAGCCGCAAAGAATTCGTCTACGGCACCGATGGCCGTTGCAATGTCGGCTTCGGCTTCTGGCAGATGGGCTACGGCTCGAAACAGACACTTGACCCGGCTGCCTACGAAGCTGCCCGCGTCGCAATGGGTGGGTTCAAGGGTGACAACGGTCGGCCACTCGGCATCGTACCGAACCTCCTGGTCGTGCCGCCGTCTCTCGAAGGTGCCGGCAAGCGCATCTTGCAGTCGGCCCTCATCAATGGCGGCGAGAGCAACCCGTGGGCCAACACCGCCGAACTGCTGGTGGTCCCCTGGCTTGCATGACGAAATAGGCAGCGGCCGCGAGGACCGTCCGCAGCCTACGACCCGACGCCTGGGCGGGATGCCCATCGGCGTCGGGTCTCTCAAAAAGGGCCGACCATCGACCCCTTTTGCGAGACCCGAAGCAAGGAACCGGACATGACCAGGAAAACCGACGCGGCCGATGACGCCAACAAGGCGAAAGACCAGGCCTCGACCAATTCGACGCATACCCCCGGAGAGAGCGACCAAAGCGGGGCCGGCAATACGGCCGGTCCCGCAGGTGCTCAAAGCACGGAAGAGTTGATGGCGGCCGGCGCCGAGGCCTCGCGTCGCCAGATGGCCGAGGTGCGTGAACGGCTGCGCGAGGACAGGGACGCATTCCGGGCTACGTTTCCGAAGTTTTCCGCCGCGATCGACGCCTGGGAGGAAAGCGATATGCCCAACCCGACGGCGCTGCGCATCATCTCCAAGGTCAACGGCTTTCGCAGGGCTGGTGTCGTTCATTCGATGGACGGCGTGGACCATGGGCTCGACGTGTTCACGTCGCCGGCACAGCTCGAACAGCTCTTCTCCGAGCCGAACCTGGTCGTGTCATTTGTCATTGGATCACAGGAATGATCAGCGACCACCCCAAAGTATTTTGGTTCGTGATGTTCGCGCTGTCGAGCGCCGCCGTGACGATCATCGCGGGCGAAATCTGGCTCACCTACTACCTGGTCAAGGAACTCGCGCTACCGTGCGGGGCCAACTGACCATGACCTACGCCACCGTCCAGGACATGGTCGACCGCTTCGGCGAAACCGAGATGATCCGGCTTTCGCGGCCGGAAGATCGCGACGCCACGACGGTGCTTGCCGCCAAGGTCGAGCTAGCGATTGCCGATGCGTGCGGGCAGATCGACGACTATCTGCGCGGCCGCTACCGCGTCCCGGTCGCCACCCCGGAAAAGAGCATCGTGCGCGCCACCTGCGTCCTGGCGCGCTACGACCTGGCCAAAGGCGAGCGGACCGATCCGACCGAGCCGATGCGCCTGGACCGCAAGGAGGTGATAGCCTGGCTTGATGGTATCGCGGCAGGCCGCATCAACATCGACGCGCCGCCAGCCGGCGAACTCGGTTCGACCGGCGCCCGCATCTCCGACCGCACCAATGTCTTCGATCACCAGAGATTGCGGGGCTGATCGTGGACCTGGCACTCGCTCCCATCCGCACCGTCGAGCCAGCAATCGAAGCCCGGTTGCGGCTGGCGTTTCCGTCGAAGACTTTTCAGATCAAGCGGGTGCCGCCCGTGCTCACGGTCAAGGAATTCGAGCGTGTGGTGCGACTGACGCCGTTCATTGGGCTCGCCTGGCTCGGCATCAAGCCGGATCCGGCATCCGGCCGGTTGCTGGCAGCCGCCATGCGTTGGCGCCTGACCATGATCGTGAAGGCGTCATCCAGTCTCGAAGCCCGTTTCAAGGGCGATCGAATGGATATCGGCATGGATGCCATGATCGACGTGGCGGCAGCCCTCCTGCAGGGCGCGGTCTTCGACGGTATCGGCGCCAGCGCGGTCACGGGAGCCGAGGCGGTCTATGCCGACGGCTGGAGCGATGACGCCACGGTCGTTGCGAACCTCGATTTCGAAGTCCGCTACCAATTCTCGCCGGCCGCCCTGCAGCTGAAGACCATCGACGATTTCACAGCGCTAGGGGTGACCTGGCTGAACGCGGACAGCCCGGCAGCCGGTGGCGTGGATGCTCCGCAAACCGTGCAGCCCAACAGCTAGGAGCAACAGACGTGCCCGAACAGAAACTGAAACTCGCGGAAGGCCGAACGGTGGCGATGGAAGACGGCCGCGCCTGGCCGGCCGAAGGCGCTACCGTCGAGGTCACCCTCTACATCCGCCGTCGCCTTGCCGACGGCGACCTGGTCGCGGCCGAGGACGAGGTGCCCGCCAAGCCGGCCGGCGCTGAACCCCTGGACCCGCCCGAGGATCCCGACAATTCCGGCCGCAAGGCCCGCAACGGAGGTAAATGAGCATGGAACCGATGATCTTCGACGAGATCCCGTATGACTGGCTGGAGCCGGGCACCTATATCGAGGTGAAGCCGAACTACCGGACGATGGGCATCTTGCCTTATCCGGTTCGCAATCTGATCGCCGGTCAGAAGCTTGCCGCAGGCACGCTCGCCCCCGGCCAGTTCGTGGAAGTGGTGCGCCCGGAACAGGCCATTGCGCTGTTCGGCCAGGGATCGATCGGCGCCGAGCAGGTGATCGCCTTCCGCAAGGCCAACAAGACGCAGCCTCTGTTCGTCACGGCGGTTGTCGACGATCCGGGCGCGGTAAAAGCCTCGGGCACGCTCACCTTTACCGGTGCCGTCGCTGCGGCCGTCGTCCTGCGCTTCAAGATTGCCGGCAAGGCGGTGCGGATCACGGCGCAGGCAGGTGCCACGGTCGCCACCATGGCGACCGCCCTGAAGGACGCCATCAACGCGGATCCGTCGCTGGTGGTAACCGCCGCGTCGAACGCAGGTGTCGTCACCGTCACCGCCCGCAATGGCGGCGAGGTCGGCAACGACATCGATCTGCGCGTCGACACTAAGGCGCAGCCGCTCCCATCAGGCCTGGCGGTCGCAATCGCGCCCATGGCTGGCGGCGCTGGCAACCCCAACCTGCAGCCGGTGCTCGATGCGATCGCCAACACCTGGTACACGGCGGTCCAGCATCCTTGGTCCGACGCCACCAATATGGGGGTGTTCGCGGCGTGGCTGGCTGAACGCTACAAGGCCATGTCGAAGCTCGATGTGCATGGCTACGTTGCCAAGCGCGGAAGCTTTGCCGCGCTCGGCGCCTTCGGCGATCTGACGAACTCGCCTTTCCTGACCGCTGCCGGCCTGAACAAGCCGCCGACCAGCTCGTGGATCCTGTCGGCGACACTGATGGGTTTGTGTTCGTTCCATCTCGCCAACGATCCGGCCCGCCAGTTGCGGTCTCTGGTCCTGCCCGGCGTCGAGGCGCCCGATCCGGTCGACCAGTTTGTCGAGGTCGAGCAGGATCTGCTCCTGCGCAAGGGCATTTCCACCTTCGACTGCCTGGCGGACGGCACGGTCACAGTCTCGCGCGTCGCCACCACCTACAAGGTCTCCAATCTCGGAGTGCCCGACCGCGCCTGGCTGGACATCATGGTCCCGGCGACCATGAGCCGGATCCGCTACGATTGGGCAGGTTACGTCACGCTGCTCTACCCGCGTTCCAAGCTGGTCGACGACGACAACGGTGCGGCCTTCACCAGCCGCAGCGACGGTGACGAAGATCCGGGCAATGGCGTGGTGACACCGCGCCGCATGCACGGCTCCTGGGCGGCTCGCTGTCGGCTCTACAACGACCGTGCCTGGATCGAGGACATCGCGCGGACGGTCAAGGAAAGCGTCTTCCAGCGCAACGTCGACGACAAGAACCGTCTGGAGAGCCGCCAGCAGGTCCGCATCGTCGGCAACCTGATGACGCTCGCCGGCTCGCTCGAATTCCAGGTTTAACAAGGAGGTTTAAATGCAGACGCTCGGCATCGTCGACATCGTCTGGCGCGGTCGGAACATTCCGGTCGAAAAAGGCGCCAAGATCAAGGTCGGCGGCATCAAGAACAATGTCGTCAACTACGGCAACAAGGCCGCTCGTGCTCAGGAGTTCGAGCCGTCGGAGGTGACGGCCACGACCAACCTGGAGCGCGGCCAGCGCTTCGGAAACCTCTGGGGTCCCGGCGAAGGGGAACTGCAGGTGCTGTGCGACACCGGCCAGACCTTCGTCATCGGGGACGCGTTCCTCACTGATCGCCCGGACGTGACGGGCGGCGAAGGCGGCAAGATCGAACTCAAATGGGCGGGCTCGGCGCCTGAAGAGGTGCTGGCATGAGCCGCCTGGTCAAGGAAGTCGCGATCGACTTGGACGAAGACCAGGCCGACAGCGCAGCGGCAGCGGAAACCGTTGTCGACGAAGACGGCCCGGTCCCGGCTGACGCGGAAACGGATGCCGACGTTGTCGACGAGGACATCGACCCGCTCGACCGCCTGCCTCCGCACGCGAAGAAGAACCAGGACGGCTCGGTTACCTTGCCGCTCAAGTTCCCGCGCGATCTCCAGATCCGCAAGAACGGCAAGGTCCGCACCGATCGTTATGAGCGTCTCGTCTTCCATCGGCTGAACGGCGCCGACCAGCGCGCGATTGCTGCCGCGAAAGAGGATGACATGAGCGTTGTTGCATTCGCCCGTTCCACTCGCATCAGCCAGGCGATCATGAACGCGCTGTTTGACAAGATGGACGGCGCCGACATCGCCGCCGGTGGCCAGGTGCTGAACAGTTTTTTCGCGACTGGCCGGACAACTGGCAGGTGATCCTGGGCGGGCTGGTCGACGGGACCGGCCTGTCGGCAGCCGAGGTCGACCAATTCACCGCCCGTGACGCCACCTTCTGGTGGAACGCGATCATGGCCTACCGCGAGGAGGTCTCAAAAAAGGAGTGAGGCGTGTCCGGCAGGTCGATGGCATTGGATGTGTTGGTGCGGCTCCGGGATCATCTCTCGGGGCCGCTCCGTTCGCTCAAGAACAACCTGTCCAGCCTGGTCGGTTTCGCGCGCAAGATCGGCGTCCTGGGCGCCGCTGTTGCCGGCATTTCCTTCATGGGACCGATCCAGGAAGCGGCGGCTTTCCAGCAGAAGCTGCTCGATATCGCCGGCACCGCGGAACTGACCGGCAAGGCGGCGTTTGCCTTCGTCGATCAGGCCGAGATCCGCTATGATGCACTTGCCTTCAAGATCGGCCAGCATTCCGACACCATCGCCGACGGCGTCGGGCAGATGATCGCAGCCGGCGTCAACCCGAAGCTGATTGACGCGACGATCGGCGACATCGGCCGCGCGACGACGGCCGCGAACGCCAGCTTCGCCGACATGTCCGGTGTCGGCATATCCATGCTGAACAATTTGAAGCTTCCGGCCGACCAGATGCGCGACAGCCTCGGCGCCCTGGTCGTCGCCGGCAAGCTCGGCTCCTTCGAGCTTAAGGATATGGCCGCCAGCTTCCCGAACCTCACCAGCGGTGTCGCGAAATTCGGCGTCAAAGGCCGCGAGGCGGTGAACTTCCTGGCGTCCGCCCTGCAGATTGCCCGCAAGGGCACAGCAGATCCGGCCACGGCCGCCAACAATCTGGCCAACTTCCTGGACAAGGCGCTGGCGCCGCTGACGAAGAAGAACTTCGAAAAGCATGGCGTCGACATCGAGGCCGTCATGATGGACGCCGCCGCCAAGGGCATGAACCCGATCGAGGCGGTGATCCAGAAGATCGGCAAGCTGACCGGCGTCAACGAAACCCAGATCGCGGGCTTCATGAAGAAGGCCAAGCAGAACGGGCTCGAAGGCGCGGAGGCGCTCGGCTATGTGCGCCAGCAGCTGGAGGCGATCGGCGCGGCCGGCAAGGTCGGCGAGCTGTTCCAGGACAAACAGGTTCTCGACTTCCTGGTCCCGTTCCTCGCCAATATCGACGAGTACAAGGACATCAAGTCCAAGGTGGCCGCCGCCACCGGCGCGATCACCGACGCGGACTTCGACACCCAGATGGCCGGCATCAACCGCCAGCTGACTATTTTCCGCGAGGTTGGCACCCAGGCCGTTCGTTTCGTCGGCATGGCCTTTGCGCAATGGCTGCCGACCTTGAACGAATGGGCTATCGCTGCCTTGGGCTGGCTTCGCGAATTCGATGCTTCGTCCGGTGGTATGGCAACCAAGATGCTCGTGTTCGCCGGCGCCGGCCTCGGCGTGGCCGCAGCACTCGGCGTGCTCGGCTTCGTCTTGCCGATCGTCGGCGCCGGCCTGGCCGCGATCGGCGCGCTGATCGGCATCATTCTGTCGCCGATCGGGTTGCTCATTGCGGCGCTCGCAGGCGGTGCGGCGTTCATCTGGAAGAACTGGGATCGGTTCGGCCCGCGCCTGATGCGGCTGTGGGATCGGGCCAAGCAGGGCTTCCGGTCATTGGCCGGCGATGTCGTCGATCGCGGTCGACGCATCATTGACGCCGGGCGCGATATGGTCAGCCAATATGGCCCGATGATCCAGCGCGGTTTCGAGCGCGCCTGGGCGGGTGCTGAGTTCGCCGGATCGAAATTCCTCGGCGGGTTCCAAAAGAACATCGCCGGCATCGGTGACAGCTTCTCGCGGTATGTCTCGGCCGTGGTCGAGGATTTCCGAATTCTGCGCGACATCGGCTCGAACATCGGCCAGATCGTCAGCAATGTCTTCGCCGGCAGCGGCATCGACTGGGGCAAGGTGTTCGGCGATATCGGTGGCTTCGTCGGCGGCCAGCTGAAGCAGACTGCCGATGACTTCGTCGAACTGGCAAGGTCGGTCGGGGATGTGCTGAAGGCGATCCGCGAGATCACCAACGCCCTGGCAACCGGTGAGCCAATCCCGTGGAGCAAGATCATGCCGGACGGCGTCGTCGCTGCGTATGAGAAGGTTGTAATAGTGATTAGCCAGGTGAAGGCGGCTCTCACTGACTTCGCGGCCTGGCTGTCCAAATTCTCCTTGCCCACGATCAACCTCAATCCGTTCGGTGCTGGTAGCAGTGCCAAGACTGGCGACGTCCTGCCGAACGGCACGCCGGCCGGAGATCCGAACAAGGTCGGCCCGAGCGGCATGCCGGAAGATCGCGAACGGGCCCTGCAAGACTTCACCGTGCCGCCGGTCCGCCCGCCTGCCAACAACAACAAGCAATCCTCGCTGCAGCCGGCCGCCAGCAGCCGTTTCGCCGCGATCGCGGCGCCGGTGCGCCAGGACGTCAATGTCGGCGGCGCCGTCCGCATCGTGGTCGACGGGCCTGCCAAGGTTGCGAGCGTGGCTTCGGACAATGCCGCCGTGCCCGTCCAGGCCGGCAGCGGACGCATGGTGGGCCGGGTATGATCTTCGACAGCGTCGCTCACGTTCTTCCGGGCTGCTTGCCCGCGTCCTTTCGCGGCATCGGCTTCTTCGTGCCGGACACTTCGACCGAAGCCGGTCGCAGGGTGGCGGAGCACTTGTTCCCAGGCACCGACCGTGCAGCCTATGACGATCTCGGCTTGCATCCAGCCGCCACCTCGATCGACGGCGTGCTGGTCGGCGATGACTATGTCGCCCAGGCGCGCACCCTGCGGGCCGCTTTCGAGCGTCCAGGTCCAGGCACGCTGATCCACCCCTGGTGGGGCGTCATGACCGTCATCCTGGGCGAGCCGGCCGAGATCTCGTTCTCATCGAGCGAGTTGCGGGTTGCGCGCTTCACCGCTTCCTTCAAACTGGCTCGAACCGGCTTCAACGGGTTCTTGAATTCCACTGCCGCCACTCTCCTCGGCGCGGCGTTGAACTTCGCGTCGACCCTCACAGCGTTGGGCAGCTCGCCGGCCAGCCGAACGATCTCGCGCGTTCAGGATCTCGCGACGCAGCGCTCAACCAGGCTGCTCAAGAGCGAGTGGCTCACCCTGCCGGCAGGAAGTGCCGCTGCCGTCGTTCGATCCGCCTTGCCGGGGTCGATGCCGGCCGGGCCGGCTGCGTTCACCAATGCGGCTATGGCGGTGACCGATACCGTTGTGCAGCAGCTGCAGGGCAATGACGATGCCGCCGTTTCGCCAGCAGCGGAGGCCCCAGTGCCGATTGCACCCGTGACGCCGGCACAGATCGTCGACCTGTTCATCGGCGCGTCACAGCGGTTCACTGTCCAGCACGCCGAGGCGCCTTCGACCACGGATAGCGTGCTGTTGCTCACCGCTGCAGGCGACCCACTGGGGAAAGCGGTCGGTCTCTCGGTCCAGATCGAGCATGCCAGCCGGGAGGATGCCCTGGCTTTGCGCGGCAGGCTGGTCGGCGCGATCGACGGCTTTACCGACGCGCTGGCCGGCATCGAGGACATGCAGTTTACGGCTGTCACGACCGCCGCCAGTCGCGCAGCCGGCGACCTGCGGGCCGCCGTGATCGCGGATATCAACGAGGCGATCGGCCGGCTGCCGTCCCTGATCGTGCGCACATACGATACCGAGACGGATGCCTTCGCGGTGGCCAACGATCTCTATGGCGACCGACCGGAGACGATCGAGGCCGGCTATCGCTCCCTGGTCGAGCGCAACCGACCGAGGCATCCGGCGATGTTGCAAGCCGGACGCGTCGAGGCGCTCAAATGAGCCTCACGTTGCAGATTAACGGCGTCCTCTATGAGGAATGGACCAGGGCCGAGGTCACCCGGAACCTGAAGGATTTTTCGGGGTCGTTTTCCTTCACACTCCGCGATGGCGTGCGCTCGATCTCGACTTTCGATTATGCATCGCCTCGGGCGATCTTCAGGGTACGGCCTGGAATGGAAGTGAAGTGTCTCGCTGACGGCGCCCTCGTCCTGCACGGCTACATCAAGAAGGTCGAGCCCAATATCGACGAGGAGCATGCGGAGGTCAGCATATCCGGGGAGGACAAGGCCGGCGACTTGATCGATTGCGCTGCCGTGCCCGAGGGGCCAGGCGAGTTCACCAACATAAAGCTGGAAGATGCCGTCAAGCGCATCGTCGCGCCATTCGGTTTGAACGTGCGGACCGAGATCGACACAGGCAAGCCCTTTCCCCGCTACGCGCTGGATCTCGGTGAGACGGGACACTCCGCAATCGAGAAAGGCGCGCGCCAGCGGCACGCCCTGGTGATGAGCGATGGCGTCGGCGGTGTTGTCATCACACGCACAGGTGCCAAGCGAGCGCCGGCCGATCTCACTCTGCCGGGCAATGTGAAGGGGTCACGCGCGACCTTCAGCCACGAGGGCCGTCACTCTAAGACGATCGTGCGCGGTCAGAGCGAGAAAGCCAGCGGTGATCGCGATAGTCGCTCGGCAGCGCTGACGCCAGGGACCGAGCCGGCCGATCCGGGAAATCGTCAACCCAGCGACGGATCCGCGTACGAGCGCGAGCGGCGTGGGACAGCCACCACAGGACGAGCGACGGACCCGGAGATCGAGCGCTACCGCCCGATCGTTCACTTGGCCCGTACACAGGCCGACGAACAGTCCGCCAATGACGAGGCTGACTGGCGCATGCGGACCGCCCGAGCAAATGCCGAAGAGGCCAACTATCGCGTTCACGGCTATTCGGTCGGTGGCCGCGTCTGGCGTGTCAATGAGATGACGTTCGTCTCCGACGCATTCCAGGGCATCGAGCGCGACATGCTGATTTCGACGGTGACGTTTCGGAAGGACGAAAGCGGTGAGGAAACCGAACTGACCGTCACGTCGCCGGAGGCCTACGACAAGAAGGCGTCGGGCTCGCGCCGCAAGAACCTCAAGGGCAAGAAGAGCGTCGGTACCGGCAAGCTCGACGGAACTGCGGAGAAACTGTGATGGACAAGGAAACCGCCGACAAGATGCGCGGCATGATCCGCCGATCGGTGCTGAAGAATGTTCGCGACGACGGCGAGACCCAGCGCTGCTCGGTTGAAGTCGCCGACGGCATCTGGCGCGACGATGTCGAGATCCTGCAACCGTTCGGCTTTGCCTCGTCGGTGCCGGAGGATGGCGCGCTGGCGATCGTGCTGTCGGTCGGCAGCGATGAAGGCGACCTGGTCGTCTTGCCTGTCGCCAACCCTTCGAAGCGCATGGGCGGCCTGAAGCCTGGCGAGGTCGGCATGTACAATGGGCATGGCGACAAGATGGTCATGAAAGCGGGCGGCGCGATCGAGATGGGCAGCGGCGCCAGCATCACGCTCAAGTCGGCTGCGGGGCACCTCGAATAATGGCGCAACTGATCGTTCGCTTGGGTGACACCTCAGATCATGGTGGCGCGGTTGTCTCCTCCAACACAAAATGGCCCTGCGAAGGAGCGCTGATCGCCCGCAAGGGTGACATGTTCAGCTGCCCGATACCTGGCCATGGGGTCAACCCGATCGTCACCGGCTCGGGCAAATGGAAATGCGAAGGCATGCCGATCGCGCGCCAGGGCGACAAGACGGCATGCGGCGCCAGCCTGATATCCGGCGCCAGCAAATGGGATTGCGCGTAAGAAAATCCCACGGCCCGCCCGCCTTGGCGGGCATGATCCGGGACACGCGCGCGCGGTAAATCCGCACCATGTTCTTCGATCTCGCGCTGACCTACAATCCGTCGACGCGCCGCTGCGATCTCGCGGTCGGCGACGATGGCGATCTGGTCATCGACGAAACCTCCATCACGCCAGTACTGCTGTCGATAGGCCTGGATCGCCGCGCGTCGCCGGACGATCCGCTACCCCAGGCTCGTTCCGAATTCCTGACCTCGGCATTCGCGGAGCGTCGCGGCTGGGCCGGTGATGCGCTGGATCCACGGGGCGAGCGTGTTGGCTCGCGTCTCTGGCTGCTCGACAGGGCAAAGGAGACCGAAACCACGCGGCTCTTGTTTCAGTTTTGGCTGGAAGAGGCGCTGGCCTGGGCTGAACCGGAGACTGGCAATCCGGCCGAGCTGGATGTTTCGTGGGTGCGCCCGCAAACGCTCGGCTATCGCATCCTGGTAGCCGACGCCGCGCTCTCGATTTCGGGAGGCCGCTGATGGCTTGGCAAATCCCTAGAACCAGCGCCATTGCCGAACGGATTGCAGGCGCACTGGAGACCCTGATCCTCGCTGTCCGACCCAACATCGACCCAATCGCGCTGTCGCGGGCCGTTCGCTCGCCACGCGGCATGTTCGCGATCCTCGGCAGGGCTGTCGCCATGGAAATGCGCGGTATTCACGATCACATCGCATGGTGGAGCCGCCAGTATTTTCCCGACACCGCAGAAGACGAGTTCGCTGATCGACACGCCTCAATCTGGGGTGTCGAAAAGCGGCTGGCGACCTTTGCTGTCGGCAGCGTGCTTGTGGAAGGTGTTGCCGGCACGCCCTTACCCGCAGACCTGGAATTTGCCGCCTCCGATGGCGTCACGGTTAAATCCACGGCCGTGACCGCCATAGGTGCTGGTGGCACCGTCTCGATCCCCGTCGTCGCCTTGGTTCGTGGGCCGGCAGGCAACATCGCTGCTGGCATCCGGCTACGAACGGCTGCTCCATTTCCCGAGATCAGCCGTGCGACGGTGGGCGCTGCCGGTTTGGCGGGCGGCTCGCCCGAGGAAACGGCGCGCGAACTGAGCGCCGCAACGATCAACCGTATCCGACAGCCGCCTCATGGTGGTGCCGGTTTCGACTATCCCGAATGGCTGCGCGAAGCGTTCGACGTGCGCGCCGTCGCGGTTGTTACCGACTGGATCGGCCGTGGGTCGGTCGGTGTTGTGGTGGCAATGAAGGACGGTCTTTTCGGCAAGGCACCGACAGCTGGTGAGCAAACCGCGATGCTCGCCCATCTCGGCGCTCCCGGCTCGTCAACAGGCGTGCGTCCGGTAACCGCCAATGTGGTGGTGGTCCCGGCCGTTACCCATTCGCTCCCGATCACCGTACGCACCCGACCCGACACGGTAGCCATTCGAGCCGCCGTCAGCGAAGCCTATCAGCGCTTCGTCGCGACGATCGGTGACGCGGAGGATACTCAGAACGCCGGGCCGATCGGGGCACGGATCGAGCCGTCGCGGATCTCGGAAGCTCTTTCGGCCGCTGCGGGCGAATACGCGCATGACCTGCTCGTGCCGGCTGCACCCTTCACGCTTGCCCGCGATCACTATCCGGTGCCTGGCGAAATCACATTCGTGGCGCCGCTGTGAGCAGAACCGTTCCCACCATCCTTGGCAGTTTGATTGGCAAGCTACCGATCGGTTGGGTGCTTGCCTTCCGGGGCGGCGTGCTGGACGCGCTGCTTGACGCGTTGGCGCATCCGCTCGCGGATGCCGAGGCCGAGGCCGAAGCGCTGATGCGGGAGATCGACCCGCGCACTGCCGTTCGGCTGCTGCCGGACTTCGAACGCGTGCTCGGCCCGGATCCGTGCGGCCGCGATCTTGGCAACCGGACTGTGGAACAGCGCCAGCGCCAGGCGCACCAACGTTGGACCGCGCGTGGAGGGCAGAGTGTCTCCTATTTTGTCGAGACTGCTGCCCGCCTCGGGGCCGCGATCGAGGTCGAAGAGTTCTGGCCGTCGAAGGCCGGCGTCTTGCGAGCGGGCCAGCCGTTGGTCGCTGAAGGCGAGCAATTTACCTGGCGCGTGAAGCTCGCCCTGATTTCCCAATGGTGGTTCCGCGCTGGCCAGAACGTCGCTGGAGATCCGCTCGGCGGATACGCACCCAGCGACATCGAATGCGAACTGCGCAGGCTCAAGCCAGCCCACACCCAGCTTGTCTTTATCTATCTCTAGGAGCCCGGAATGGAACGCGTTAACGGCCAAGATTGGGTGGACATTGGTGCAGGCAAGAGAGGCTTTCGCAGTCAAAACGCCGGTGCCGGCGTGCCCGGCACAGAAGTCACGGCCGCTTTTCTAAACAGCCTCCAGGAGGAGCTGGCGGCGATCATTGAGTTCAATGGTGGCGTTCTGAACGAAGCCGACCGTGCGCAGATCTCGAAGATGTTGTGGTGGATGCGCCGGAAGGGCGATTATGTGTCTGCCAATGGCACCGCCAATGCCATCACCGTGACGCTAGACCCTGCTCCGGCCGGTTATGTTCTGGGCATGACGATCGACGTCGAGATCGCCATTGCCAATACCGGCCCTGTGACGATCAAGGTCAACGACCTCGGTGCCAAGAGCGTCAGGCCGATCAGCAGCGCGGCGCTCCTGACGGGTGGTGAATTTCAACCGTTCATGGTCGTTCGATTGACCTATAACGGTGCTGTCTTTGTCGCCAGCAACATAGCGGCCGCCGATACCGTTCGCGGCACCGTTTCGCTTGCGCAGATCAAGAAGACCAGCGGCGATGCCTTCAAACAGGCCTCGACCGTCATCGATTGTACCCGCCGCCCGCTGGCGCCGACACCCGTCAACAATGTGCTGACAGTTATCACTCCCGTGTCGTTGACGGATGACGGGCAGGCCGATTGGCAGATCGTGGGCTCAAAGATTGTCTGCCAGAAAGCAGGCCGGTTTGCTTTCTTCGCGTCCTTCGGCCTCAACCTCATCAGTGCGAATTTCGCCCTGGCAATGAACGCGGGGGTCTATTTCAATGGGGCCGAATTCCTGAACACCTCAAACCGGGTACAGAGCGCATCCCTGAACACAACGTACGGCGGCGGAGCCGACGTGAAAGATGCCGTTGTCGGCGACTACCTTGAATTCAGGTGCTTCATCGACGGCATGCCGGCTGGCGCCGTCGTCAACTATGGAGCACGCATCTCCGTCCTGCGTCTCGCGGTCTAAGGGAGCTGAAGATGGCCACGATTGAAATCACCCGAGACGACCTTGTCGTCATAGCGCCACAACTGCCGGCTGGCGTCGTCTATGACGGCAGTCATCTGGAGATCGCAGATGCCGACGCCGAAAACGTCGAGGCGCTGATCGATGACATCGCCAATCTCCGATCGGCTGCTCTGAAAAGCTCGCTGCTGGTTTATGCGGCCGACAAACGCTGGCGTGTGGAAACGGGCGGCATCGTTGTCGGTGGGATGTCGGTGGCGACCGACGACAGGTCCAAGCTCATGATCACCGGAGCCCGCGTGAAGGCGGACAAGGATGCGGCCTTCACGACGAATTGGAAGACGCCGGCGGGATTTGTCGAGATCGACGCAGCCACCATCATTGCCATCAGCAATGCGGTCCTCGATCACGTCGACGCCTCCTTTGCCATCGAGGGCGCAGTTCTAGCTGGCATCGAGGCTGGCACCATCACCACGCAGGCACAGATCGATGCGGCCGACTGGCCTTAGCAGCGCAGACGCCCGGAGCCAGGCTCCGGGAAGGCGGGCCTCTGTCGGCAAACTTCGACCCGCCTGACGACACCAGAGATAACGTCACGCCTGCGGCCCTTTCGGGCGGCGAGACGGTGACTGATTCTCAGAGGCTCGGATATGGGCATTCACGATGAGTTCGCAGCGGTCACACCAGTTCATCCGCCAGCACCTTACATCGGTGGCAAACGGAAGCTGGCAGCGCGTCTAGTCCAACAGATCGGCGCTGTTCCTCATCGCACCTATGCCGAGGTCTTTGTCGGCATGGGCGGCGTCTTCTTCAGGCGGCAGAAGCAGCCGAGAGCCGAAGTCATCAATGATCGCAACGGAGAGGTCGCCAACCTCTTTCGGATCCTCCAACGGCACTATCCGCAGTTCATGGACACGCTGCGATGGCAATTGACCGGCCGACGCGAGTTTGAGCGTCTGCAGGCGAGCAACGCCGCCTCGTTGACCGACCTGGAGCGCGCCGGCCGGTTCCTTTACCTTCAAAAGACGGCATTCGGCGGCAAGGTCGCTGGCCAAAGTTTCGGCGTCGATCCCAGTTCGTCGGCAAGCTTCAACCTCACACGCCTGGAGCCCCTGCTTGCGGAGGTTCATGAACGGCTTGCTGGTGTCACCATTGAGTGCCTGGATTGGCTTCCCTTCATTGATCGCTACGATCGCGCTGAGACCCTCTTCTATCTCGATCCGCCGTATTTCGGATCGGAACGTGACTATGGCGCAACCCTGTTTGGCCGGGAGCAGTTCGAGGTGATGGCCGAGCGCCTTTCACGCCTGAAGGGTCGCTTCATCCTCTCCATCAACGACGTGCCTGCTATCCGCAAGATCTTCGCGGCGTTCGACCAGGATGAGGTTCAGCTGAACTATACGGTAGGCGGGGGAAAGGGTCGGCCTGCGCGGGAGTTGATCATAACCCCGCGATGAAGGCTCAAAGCAGGTTCGAGGGCGCATTGAAGCTCCTTTTAAGCCATAGCTCGTGCTCTAAAACCGCGTGTCAAAAACTCAAAACCGCGCGGCGCGCTACACCCGACCGCGTGAGCGAGGAACGAGCGGAGCGTGTCGGGAATCCATGCCGGAACGCTGGCGCGCCGGCGCCGTGCAGGATGTGGATAGAAAGCGCGGCGGTAGGCACGAGGCGAAAGAAAGAACGCTGTCCCTTCAATCCCTTGCCGCAAACCACGCGAAAATCGCGCCCGGATTTGTCCACACGTTCGGGGCACACGCCACAATCAGCCCATCGCCCTCACGGGAACCTGGTGCGCACCGGGTATCAGGGAGGGCGCCGGTGCCGGACTGGCAGCGCTAACGGTGGCGGTGTCTGGTGACGAGCCCTAAGTCCGGGCCCTGGAAAAACCCGGCCGCCGCGAATGGCGGCTTTGAGGCCCGAAGTCTGCCGTCAACAGTGACGTGCGAGGTCGGTCCGGGGCAAGAACACTGGCGGGGCGCCCGGAAGGCGCCACGTACTTGCTATTGAGAGGCACCGACCCGGCGCCCCGCTTCCCACCTCCCTCAAGGGAGTGCTCTTTGACAATGGCCAGACTGCGAAAAGCAGGGCGTGGCGATGAATAAGTGTATTCAAGCCCGCCACGCCGCCGTCATTCCGGCCGAGCGCAGCGAGAGCCGGAACCCATTGGCCGCACCGTTGTCGGGCACGGCCCGGTCCTCGTTCTGAACCGTTCACGCAGCCGAACCGACGCCGCATGTTTCACGGCGATCCGTGCGAACTCAGGTCCGGGCCGTGCTCAATGCGCTGGGACCAATGGGTTCCGGGTCGGCGCTCGGCTTCGCCTCGCTTGCCCGGAATGACGAACGCGCGGGACGGGCTAGCTACCCAGCCCGCGACTGCGGGCCGCCGGTCGTCCGGCGCACCCACGTAGGTGAAGAGAGTTCCGCGAAGCGGACGAAAAGCCAACTGCTTGGCTTTTCGAACGACGAACGCCGCCGCAGGCAGCGCTGCGGCCTGTGAGCAAACCATCGGTCGAAGACCGCAAGCGCGACCGCGCGTCGCGCCTCGTGGCGCGCCCCGTCCGGAGCGAACCGCTAAGCGGAGACAGCGTGGGAGGAACTATCGGCCGAAGGCCGAGCCCGCGACTGCGGGCCGCCGGTCGGTCCGGCGCACCCGCGTAGGGTCAGCCGCCAGAGGCGGCGGTGCGACCCGTGAGCGGAATTAAGCCGCCTTCTTCTTCGGCTGGATCAGGCCGCGTTCGACCAGCAGCTCGGCGATCTGCACGGCGTTGAGCGCCGCACCCTTGCGCAGATTGTCGGAGACGATCCACATGTTGAGGGCGTTATCGAGCGTGGAGTCTTCGCGGATGCGCGAGATGTAGGTGGCGTCCTCGCCGGCGGACTCGATCGGCGTGATGTAGCCGCCGTCCTCGCGCTTGTCGATGACCAGGCAGCCCGGCGCCTCGCGCAGGATATCGCGCGCCTCGTCGGCGGTGATCGGCTTTTCGAACTCGACATTCACCGCTTCCGAATGGCCGATGAACACCGGCACGCGCACGCAGGTCGCGGTCAGCTTGATCTTGGGGTCGAGCATCTTCTTGGTCTCGGCCACCATCTTCCACTCTTCCTTGGTGGAACCGTCTTCCATGAAGACGTCGATATGCGGGATGACGTTGAAGGCGATGCGCTTGGTGAACTTCTTGGCCTCGACCGGGTCGGCGACGAAGACGGCGCGGGTCTGCGTGAACAGTTCGTCCATGCCTTCCTTGCCGGCGCCCGACACCGACTGGTAGGTCGCCACCACGATGCGCTTGATGGTGGCCGCGTCATGCAGCGGCTTCAGCGCCACCACCAGCTGGGCGGTCGAGCAGTTCGGGTTGGCGATGATGTTCTTCCTGGTGAAACCGGAAATCGCGTCCGGGTTCACTTCCGGCACGATCAGCGGCACTTCCGGATCGTAGCGGAACGCCGAGGAATTATCGATGACGACGCAGCCCTGCTTGCCGATCTTGGGCGACCATTCCTTCGAGATGTTGCCGCCGGCCGACATGATGGCGATGTCGGTGTCGGAGAAGTCGTAACCTTCCAGCGCCTTCACCTTCAGCGTCTTGTCGCCGAAGGACACTTCGGTGCCCTGGCTGCGCCGCGAGGCGATCGCTACCACTTCGCTCACCGGAAAGCCGCGCTCTTCCAGGATGTTCAGCATTTCACGACCCACATTGCCCGTGGCGCCGATTACCGCAACCTTGAAACCCATAGAAAAATTCTCCTGTCGCTCTCCGCTCGCTTTGCTTGGAGAAACCCGCCGGCCACTGCGGGTCTCGCCTCCCTCGGGCCAGACCCGGGGAGAGGGCGAGAAGGCCAAGGGAGATCAGACCGTGGTGACGGTGGTTTTTTTGGCCGTAGTTTTGGTCGAGGACAGGCGCGCGCGTTGCCGCTCTCCCGCAACCATGTTGCCATGGCCGGGGAAGTCGAATGCGAAAAGAGCCATGATGAGGCCGCGCATCGGGACGTTCCTGTTCGGGACGGGCTTTTACGCTGATTGCGAAAGGAGTCAATCGCAACGAAAGCCCGACGGCAAAGTTCGGCGCGCCTGTGGCGGTCAGATCACGTTGAGCTCGCGGAACGGCCGCCCTTGCGCCACGCGCGCATAGCCGAAGGCCGAACAGTCGATGCTGCGGTAGCCGCCATGCATGATGAGTTCGGCCAGCGCCTTGCCCACCGCCGGCGCCTGCTGCAGGCCATGGCCGGAAAAACCGTTGGCGAAGATGAAGTTCGACACTTCAGGGTGCGGGCCGATCACCGCGTTCTGGTCGAGCGTGTTGTAGTCGTAATGGCCAGCCCAGGCGCGTGTCATCTTGATCGCCTCGAAAGCCGGGATGCGGGTAGCGAGCACCGGCCAGATCGTCTCCTCGAACAGCGACCAGTCCGGCTCGAAATCGGTCGGGTCGGCGGCGGTTTCGCCCTCCTCCGGCTCGGCGCCGCCGGTGATGTAGACCGAACCTTCCGGCCGTACATAGATGCCGCTCGGGTCGACCAGCAGCGGCAGATCCTCGTAGCGCTCGCGGGCCTCGAACACGAAGACCGAACGCTTGCGCGGCTCCACCGGCAGTTCGAGCCCGGCCATGGCCGAGACCTTGCCGGCATTCGGACCTGCGGCGTTGACGACGATACCGGCCTGCAGCGTCTCGCCATTGTCGAGCGTCACCGACTGGACGCGGCCGTTGTCGCGAGCAATGGCGGTGACCGAGGCCGTGATCAGGTCGACCGACTTGGTCCGCAACGCCTTGCGGAACAGCTGCAGATAGGCGTGCGCGTCGAACCAGCCCTCGCCGGAGCGGCCATAGGCGCCGGCGGTGATGCCCTCCGCCGACAACCAGGCGAAACGACGCGTCAGCGCCTCGACGTCCTCCAGGACGATGTCGGCGCCTTCCGCCACCTGCACGTCGTGGTTGGCCTTCAGGATCGGCAGGCCGTTCTCGCCGGCCAGGATCAGATAGCCGCCTTCGCGGAAGCCGATATCGGCATCGGTGCCGAATTCTTCCTTGAGCCGCCGGAACAGCTTCAGCGTGAACTGCGACAGGCGGATGTTTTCAGGGATCGAGAACTGCTGGCGGATGGAGGCGCAGGACAGCGTCGTCGCCGCATGGGCAAATTGCGGATCGCGCTCGATCAGCGCGATGGAGCCGGTGAACCCTTCCTCGCGGAGGTAATAGGCAACCGAGGCGCCGACGATGGCCCCGCCGATGATCACGATGTCGTATTGCGCCATGAACTGAAGTCCCGAATTGCCGCGCTGAAGGAAAGCAGGTTCAGCCACCCTCCCGCAAGAGCTTGCAAGGGCCAGCTTTGCCGGGCAAGAAGACCAGATGGTTGAGATTTCCTATCGTCCGCGCCGCTCCGTGCTCTACATTCCCGCCGCGAACGAGCGGGCACTGGCCAAGATCCCGGCCCTTACCTGCGATGCGGTCATCATCGATCTGGAGGACGCCGTCGCTTCCGGCGAGAAGGCTTCGGCGCGTGACAGGCTGGGCGCGATCTTCGCCGACCGCCCAAAGCGACGCTGCGAAATGGTGGTGCGCATCAACCGCCTTGGCGGCGAAAGCGGCCCGGATGATCTGGCCGCGGCCCTTGCTTGCCGGCCCGACGGCATTCTCCTGCCCAAGATCGATACGCCGCGCGACATCCTGGAAGCCGGCGATGCCCTCGACGAGGCCGACATGCCCGACGAGGTCAAGTTGTGGGCGATGATCGAGACGCCCAAGGCGCTGATCAACATCGCCGCCATCGCCGAGCTTGGCCGCGATCCCGCCTCGCGGCTCGCCTGCCTGGTCGCCGGCACCAACGACCTGATCAAGGAGACCGGCATCCAGGCGACGCCGGACCGACGCTATCTGATGCCATGGCTGATGCAGATGGTGCTGGCCGCGCGCGCCGGCGGCATCGCGCTGCTCGACGGCGTCTACAATGATTTCCACGATTCGGCCGGCTTCCTGCGCGAATGCGCCGACGCTGCGGCCATGGGCTTCGACGGCAAGACGCTGATCCATCCTACGCAGATCGAGGCCGCCAATGCCGCCTTCTCGCCGTCGCCGCGGGCGCTGGCCGAGGCCCGCGCCGTTGTCGAGGCCTTCGGCAGGCCGGAGAACGCCGGAAAAAGCGTGATCGCGCTGGAAGGCCGGATGGTCGAGCGGCTGCACCTCGCCCAGGCCGAAAAATTGCTGGCGAAAGCCACAAGCATCGGCGCATGATCGCCGCTACCCTATACAGGACAGGACCCGCTCATGCGACTTTACCGTTTTCTCACCGCCGTCGACGACGCCACCTTCTGCCATAAGGTGACAGCGGCGCTGAACAAGGGCTGGCACCTCTATGGCTCGCCGACCTATGCCTACGACAAAAAAGAAAAGGCGATGCGCTGCGGCCAGGCCGTGGTGAAGGACATAGACGGCCAGGACTATGTTCCCGGCGAGACCAAGCTGAGCGACTGGTGACGGGCGGCCGCTGAGGCCACGCATCGAAAAGTCTATTCGACGGCCGCCTCGATCCGCTCCATGTCGTCGTCGGAGAGGCCAAAATGATGGCCGATCTCGTGGATCAGCACATGGGTGACGATGTCGCCCAGTGTCTCCTCGTTCTCGGCCCAGTAGTCGAGGACGGCGCGGCGATAGAGCGTGATGCGGTTCGGCCCTTCGCCGGTCGCCGGGTTCCAGCGTTCGGCGATGCCGCGCCCCTCGAACAGGCCAAGCAGGTCGAACGGCGTCTCCAGCGACAGGTCGTCCATGATCTCGTCGGTCGGGAACTCGGCCATCTGGATGACGATCTCGCCGGTCAGCTTGCGGAATTCTTCCGGCAGATGCGCATAGGCTTCCAGCGCCAGGAGCTCCATTTCCTCCAGGGAGGGTGAAAGCTCCCCATGCCAGGTGCGGGTCTTGTAGATGCGGGCCATTCTTTGTCCTTTGACATTCGGCATATAGGCCGTTGCGGCACAATCGGCAAATGCCGGACGCTCCGGAGACGAGTGCCCGCCTGGAAGAGGAATAAATTCTTCACGACTCCGCTTGACTCTCGTTCCGCCCTCTGGAATCTATAAGAACATAACAGGAACATATCGACGGAACGGAACACCATGGCGACAAGCGCTGTGGTGCGGGACACTGTTTTTGCCCTGCGCCGCCAGATCGCGAAAATCGAAGGAACACTGGCCGAGCGCCTCGACGCGCCTGCCGGCGATGCCTTCGACGCGGATCGCATGCTGGTTCGCCGTGGCGGCGTGGCCGAAAGCCATGGGCTGCTCGCGACGGGTGCCGGCCGCCTCGACGCCGCCCTGGGCGGCGGCCTGCCGAAAGCCGCCCTCACCGAATTCCATGGCGCCGAGACGCGCGACGCCGGCACCGTCGCCGGTTTCGCGCTCTCCCTTGCCGGCCTGGCCTTGAAAGCGGCGGGCTCGCCTGCCCCCATCCTCTGGGTCGGCACCGCCGAGATCTTCCGCGAGGCCGGCTTTCCTTACGCGCGGGGTCTTCAGGCCGGTTTCGGCATCGCGCCCGAGATGTTGCTTTATGCCGAGGCGCCAAAGCTCGTCGACGCCTTGTGGATCGCCGAGGAAGCGGCCGGGCTGACGGCGCTCTCGGCCGTCGTTCTGGAGCTGCGCGGCAATTCCGAACGGCTCGACCTCACGGCGACGCGGCGGCTGCATCGGCGCGCGCAGATGGCTGGCCGGCCCGTATTCCTGCTGCGCCAGGCAGCCTTCGCCGAACCGACGGCCGCCCCTGTCCGTCTTGTCGTCGCCCCCGCACCCGCCGCACCTCGCCTCACCGTCGCCGGACCGCTGGACGGCTCGATCGGCCGCCCGGCCTTCACCGTCACCATCGACAAGAGCCGCGCGGCACAGCCTGGACAATTCACACTGGAGTGGAACCCCGATGAACGCACATTCCTGGACAGAAAGCGCGTGGGCGGAACCGGCAAATGGCGAAGGGACGCGCAAGAAGGAGCAAAGGATCCTGTCGCTCTGGTTTCCGCATCTTCCGGCGGAGCGGATACTGCGGCAGCGCCTGGGGCGGTCGTGGCGTTCCCGCCCTTCCAGTCATCACCCACTGGTGATCAGCCATCGCGACCGCAACGCGCAACGCATCGCCGCGCTCGATGAACGAGCCGAGGCATTGCGCCTGAAACCCGGCATGGGCATCGCCGACGCCCGCGCCATGCATCCGGCGATCGACATCATCGAAGCCGATCCACAGGCGGATTTGCGCCTGCTCGAAAGCCTGGCCGACTGGTGCGACCGCTACACACCGCTGGTCGCCCTGGACGGTACCGACGGCCTGTTCCTCGACATCACCGGCTGCGCGCATCTTTTCGGCGGCGAACGCGCCATGCTGGATGAGATCCTGGCCCGGTTTTTCCATCAGGGTTTCGACGTGCGCGCCGGCATCGCCTCGACAGCCGGGGCTGCCTGGGCTGCCGCGCGATTTTCCAGGCAATGCATCGTCGAACGTGGTGATGAGGAGAGGCTCCTGGCACCCCTACCGCTGACCGCGCTGCGCCTCGATCCGCAGGTGCGCGGCAGCCTGGAAAGCGTCGGTCTTCGCACGGCAGGCGCCGTCATGGCGGCGCCACGCGCGCCGCTGGTGCGCCGTTTCGGCGCGACCCTGCTCCTGCGGCTCGACCAGGCGCTCGGCCGGCAGGATGAGGCGGTGTCGCCGCGCCTGCCCGTCGCGCCTCTTTCGGTCGAGCGGCATCTTGCCGAGCCGATCACCCTGACCGACGACATCGAGCGTCTGGTGTTCTTGCTCGCGACGGCGCTGAAAACCGATCTCGAACGGCGAGGCGAAGGCGCCAGGGCGCTCGCACTCCTGCTTTTCAGGGTCGATGGCGTGGTCAGCCGGCTTGTCGTCGGCACGTCGCGGCCGATGCGTGAGCCGCGGCTCGTCCAGAAACTGTTCCATGAAAGGCTGGCCGCGATCGCTGAGGATTTCGATGCCGGCTACGGTTTCGATCTCGTTCGCCTCGCCGTCCTGACCACCGCGCCTTTCGATATACGACAAGCCGACCTCGCCGGCGATGTCGAGGAAGACGAGGAAGGTCTCGCTCTCTTCGTTGACCGTATCCGTGCCCGCCTGGGCGATGGTGCCGTGATGAAACCGGTCGCCATCGAAAGCCATCTGCCGGAACGGGCCGTCACGACCATCCCCTACTGGGAGAACCCGCCGCAGCGTGTATCGCCGCCGAAGAAACCCGCCGCCCCCAGGAACCTGCCCACCACAACGCCTTTCCAGCCGGAACGCCCGATCCGGCTGTTCCGGGTGCCGGAACCGATCGAGGTTCCGGCCACGGAAATCCCGGATGGCCCGCCGCCGCAGTTCCGCTGGCGGCGCGCGCTGCACCGTGTCGCCAGCGTCGAGGGCCCTGAACGCATCGCGGCGGAGTGGTGGCGCAAGCAGGAGCCGACACGCGACTATTATCGCGTCGAGGATACGGACGGCCGCCGCTACTGGCTCTATCGCCAGGGCTTTTACAGCGATTCCGAACCGCCGCCGCGCTGGTTCATGCATGGGGTGTTCGCATGAAGACGGCCAACCTGCGCGCGCCATCTGCCCTGCCGGCCTATGCCGAGTTCGGCGTGCAGTCGAATTTTTCCTTCCTGCGCGGCGCCTCGCGCCCGGAGGAGTTGGTCGTGATGTCATGCGCGCTGGGCTACACCGCCATGGGACTTGCAGATCGTAATACCGTTGCCGGTGTGGTGCGTGCTTGGAGCCAATCGCGGCATATTCAGCTTTCCAACGAGACCGAGGCGGTTTGGCTGCCTTATCATCCCGGTTGCAGGTTGGTGTTCTGCGACGGTGTCCCGGATATCTTGGCCTATCCTCAGGACCGAACCGGTTGGGGGCATCTGTGCCGGCTCTTAACCGAAGCGAATCTTCGCGGAGAAAAGGGGGCTCCTCTACTTTATCTCGACGACCTCCTCAAAGGGGGTGACCATATATCTCTCGCCATACTGCCCCGTCTTTCCCCCGGCCAAGATGAACTACCGCTGTTATGCCGGTTGAAGGAACGTTTCGGTCGAAATCTGTGGCTCGCTGCCGCGCCCAAATATCAAGGCGACGACCTCTTTCGCATCGAGCAGGCTCAAGGTCTGGCACAAGCCGCTGGTCTGCCTTTCATGGCCACTAACGACATACTCTATCATTGCGCAGAACGGCGACCGCTGCAGGATGTGGTGACTGCGATCCGGCTCAACGTCCCTGTAGCCGAGGCTGGAATGGAACTCGCTGCAAATGCTGAGCGCCATATGAAGCCGACGCAAGAAATGGCTCGTCTTTTCCGTCGCCATCCACAGGCGCTTACCGAAACGCTGCGCTTCGCCGAGACCCTCAGCTTTTCACTACAGGAATTACGTCACAATTATCCCGACGAACCGACGCGCGATGGCGCAACGCCGCAGCAGGAACTGGAACGACTTGCCTGGGAAGGAGCAGTGGAGCGCTACCCTGACGGAGTACCGCAGCCCGTGTCCTCGCGTATCAGGGAAGAATTGGCCCTGGTCGGGCGAATGGGGTATGCGCGCTATTTCTTGACCGTACATGACATCGTTCGCTTCGCACGCAGCCGAGGCATATTGTGTCAAGGCCGTGGCTCTGCCGCCAATTCCGTCGTCTGTTACTGCATCGGTATAACGCCGGTCGGGCCTAATCAAATCCATGCACTTTTCGAGCGCTTCATCTCTGAAGAGCGTAACGAACCGCCCGACATAGATGTCGATTTCGAGCATGAACGCCGCGAGGAGGTTATCGCTTATATTTATGAGAAATATAAGGAAAAGCATACTGCACTTGCCGCGGCGGTGATCACCTATCGCGGCCGCTCCGCTTTGCGTGAGGTCGCCAAGGCAATGGGTCTATCCGAGGATGTCCGAAGCGCTTTGTCGAGTTCGATCTGGGGCTGGTATTCATCCGAACTTGGCGAGCGAGAGACCCAGGCCGGCGGTCTTGCCCATACGGACCCGTTGACCAGATATGTCCTCGATCTCGCCAACGAAATCATGGGCTTCCCGCGCCATCTCACGCAGCATGTCGGCGGTTTCGTCATCACCAAGGATCGCCTCGACGAGATCGTACCTATCGTCAAGACGGCAATGGACCAACGCAAGATGGTCGAATGGGACAAGGATGATCTCGACGCCGTTGGATTGCTTAAAGTCGACGTCCTGGCGCTCGGCATGTTGTCGTGCCTGAAACGCACATTCAGTTTGTTGAAAAGCCATTATCCCGCCGTCCGCGATCAATTCGATCGGCCGTATGAGCTAGCGACACTGCCGGAAGAGGATAAGCGTGTTTACGATATGATCTGCCGCGCGGATACGCTCGGTGTTTTCCAGATTGAATCACGCGCGCAGATGTCGATGCTGCCGCGACTGCGGCCGCGAGAGTTCTATGACCTCGTCATCGAAGTGGCTATCGTGCGGCCCGGTCCCATACAGGGCAATATGGTCCACCCCTACCTGCGCCGGCGGCAAGGAAGGGAAGAGGTCGAGTATTACAAGGACGAATTGAAGGAGATCCTGGGCAGGACCTATGGCGTACCGCTGTTCCAAGAACAGGCGATGAAGATCGCTATAGTTGCCGGCGGCTTCAAACCCGGAGAAGCGGACGAGCTGCGCCGCGCCATGGCAACGTTTAGACGCATGGGAACCATCGGCAATTACAAGGAGAAGATGATCGAAGGCATGGTCCGCAAGGATTACCCCCGTGAATTCGCCGAGCGCTGCTTCAAGCAGATCGAAGGGTTCGGCGAATATGGCTTCCCGGAAAGCCACGCCGCCTCCTTCGCCCTGCTCGTTTATGCCTCCTGCTGGTTCAAGACCTTTTATCCCGACGTCTTCTGCGCAGCGATCCTTAACTCGCAGCCCATGGGTTTCTACCAACCGGCCCAATTGGTGCGCGATGCGCGCGATCATGGTGTCGAAATCCGCGATGTCGACATCAATGCCTCGATCTGGGACTGCGCGCTCGAAAAAGCCTCGTTCGATCCCCAGCGCATCACATCTCGCCATGCCGAGATGCGCGGCGTCATTAAAACCGACCACGCCGTCCGGCTGGGATTTCGCCAGATCAAGGGGCTATCGGAGGATCGGATGCTGATGTTCGCGGCCCGGCGCGGCGACGGTTACGAATCCGTGCGCGATGTCTGGCTACGCTCCGGCCTCGATACTGACGAGATCGAGAAACTGGCCGAGGCCGACGCTTTCCGCTCGCTCGGCATCAGCCGGCGCGATGCGCTCTGGGCGGTGCGTGCGCTCGATGGCCGCAAGGCCACGGAAAGACTGCCTCTGTTCGATCAGCCGCAGATCAGGTTGCCCGAATTGGAGCCAGAGACGAAGCTGCCGATGATGCGACCGGGCGAGCACGTCATCCACGATTACCGGTCGCTCGGCCTGTCCTTGAAGGCGCATCCCGTCTCGTTCCTGCGCGACCGGCTCGCCCGCAGCGGCGTCACGCCGAATGCGCTGCTGTCTTCGGTGCCGGACGGCAGACGTGTCACGGTCGCCGGGCTTGTCCTCGTGCGCCAGCGGCCGGGCAACGGCAAAGCCATTTTTCTGACACTGGAGGACGAGAAAACCGTCGCGAATATCATCTTCTGGGCACGGACATTCGATCGATATCGCCCGGTTATCATGGGCGCGCGCTTCGTTCGCGTCACCGGCAAGCTGCAATGCGAGTCCGATGTCATCCACATCGTCGCCGACAAGATCGAAGATTTGACGCCCTGGCTCTCGTCGCTGCTGGAGACCGGGCAGCCGGATGCAGCGAATTCACCGGCAACTGGAAACAGGCTCTTGCCCGGGCCGTCGGACCAAAGCCGTACCGCCGACCGAGTGGATCGGAAAACAGTCCCCGAACAGGATTTCCCGACACATGCCGAAGACGCGCAGCGCGTCATGCCGAAGGGGCGTAATTTTCATTAGCGCGGCCTATCGCCAACCGCTGCGATCGACCTGCGTCATCTGGTCGCCACGGGGTTTGGAATGCATTCAGCCCTTGCCGGGTGCAATCGCCCGCGCCTCCGAAGGCAGCATGATCGGAATTCCGTCCCGCACCGGATAGGCCAATTTGGCGACACGCGAGACCAGCTCGCCGTGCTCGGCATCCCAGCTTAGCGGTCCTTTGGTCAGAGGACATACCAGCAGTTCCAGCAGCTTCGGATCGACGTCGATCTTTTTGCCTTCGCGATCGCCCATCCCTCGTCTCCCGTTCACGATCCTATTGCAGGCCGGAGCCGAAATCCTCGTTGTCGCGGGCCAGCGTCAGCTCCGTGATCGCGATCAACGTTTCGGCCCTGCTTTTCAGATCCTGTGCTTCCAGCAGCGCCTGCTTTTCGGCCGGCCCGTAAGGCGCCATCATCGACAGCGCATTGACCAGCATGGCGTTGTCGGCGCGGCTTACGCTTTCCCAGTCCGCTTCCAGTTCGTTGGCCTGCAGATAGGCGCGAAATGCCTTGAGCAAGGCGGTCCGGTCCACGCTGGCAGCCGAGGGGTCTTCGTCGAGATCGGCCAAGAAGGGCGCGATGCGGCATTGCCTGAACGGCGTGCGCACCGTGAGTTCCTGCGTGACGCGAAACCGGCATATGCCTTGCAAGGAAACGACGTAGCGGCCGTCGCCCGTTTCCATATAGGAGATAACCCTGCCGATACAGCCAACGCCGCTCAGTTCGGGTTCTCCGTCCTTGCGCAGAACGCCTTCCAGGTCCGGCTGGATCATGCCGATCAGGCGCGATCCGGCCAGCACCTCGTCCACCATTTGCAGATAACGCGGCTCGAAGATGTTGAGCGGCAATCGCCCGCCTGGCAGCAACAACGCTCCGCTCAGCGGGAAGACCGCGATCGAGGCCGGAAAATCCGCTTCAAGCCGATATCGCGCGTTTCCCGCTCGCATCCCTTCCTCTTCGTATGACCGTCTCGAAAGCCAAACACAGGTGTTGGCCCAATCGCGACGCCCAATCCGGGCGTCAGTGCGCGCAGGCCGCTTTAAGCGAAGAGCAGCGACGACAGCTTCCGGCGTGCCGAAAGTGTTGCCTCGTCGGCCATGCCCCAGGCTTCGAACAGCTGCAGCAACTGTGACCGCGCGCCATCGTCCTTCCAGCTGCGATCCGCCTTGATGATCGCCAGCAAATTGTCGGCAGCTTTTTCGCGCTCACCCAACGCATTCTGGATCATCGCCAGGTCAAAACGCGCCTCGTGGTCCTTCGGGTTTTCGGCGAGGCGTCGCTCAAATTCGGCCGGATTGCCGAGCGATGCCGCCTGGGCGGCAAGCGCCATGCGTGCGCGCAATGCGCTGATGGTCGGCGCGTCCGCCTTGGCTTCCGGCAATTGCGCGAGCACGGCCTCGGCGCCCGCGGTATCGCCCGAATCGAACAGAATTTCCGCCAACCCCGCGACTGCCTCGACAGTGTCGGGCGCCTGCTCCAGCACAGCCTGATAGATATCCGCCGCCGTCTGCACGTCGCCGGCCGTGCGTGCTTCGCCAGCCGCCGTCAGGGCCTCGGCCAGCTGCGCCAGGCCGTCGCCCTTGCCGCCGACACGATCGATGAATTCACGAATCTGGCTTTCGGGGACAGCGCCCATGAAACCGTCGACCGGTTGTCCGTTCTTGAAAGCGATCACCGCGGGGATGGACTGAATGCCGAGCTGACCGGCGATTGCCGGATGATCGTCGATGTTCATCTTGACCAGTTTGACCTTGCCACCGCCAGCATTGACCGCTTTTTCGAGCAGCGGGGTCAATTGTTTGCACGGGCCGCACCACGGCGCCCAGAAATCGACCAGCACGGGCTGGCGCCGCGATTCCTGAATGACGTCCGCGGTGAACGCCGCCGTCGTCGTGTCCTTGATCAGATTCTGGCCCGCGCCGTTCGCCGGTTCCGTCGAGCCACCCTGCCCGCCATACTGCACGGTCGTGGCATAGGCGTTGCTCATGCCGCCAAACGGATTTTGGTCGCTCATCATTCTGTCCTTTCGGCCGCGCATGCAGTGGCAGCCCGATCACGGATGCCGGTTGCCACCCAATGTGGCGATCACGCCGAGACTTTCAAGATAACAGGCTCATGGCCGGTTGCCTCGATGAATTTGATCAGGTCGGTCGCGGCGATCGATGTCGTTGCCTCATTGGTCAGCGGGTGGGCATTGATGACGGAATTTTCCATCAAAGCCTCATCCAGCACGATCTTCACCCGGTTTTCGCCGTCGTTGATCAGCCCGAAGACGGTCACCGCGCCCGGAACGACGCCGAGCAGTTCCATCAGCATCTCCGGCTTGCCGAAGGAGACGCGGCTTGAGGCACCGATCAGTTGGTGGATCTGCTTCAGGTCGACCTCGGCCTCTTCGTCGACGGTCACCAGAAAGAAATTGTCCTTCTTGTCCTTGAGGAACAGGTTCTTGGTATGCCCGCCGGCAATTTCGCCGCGCAACGCCTGGGAATCCGCCACCGTAAAGAGCGGAGCATGGCGCTGCGTCGACACTTCTATGCCCAATCCGGTCAGGAAGGCGAAAAGCTGATCTTCGGTTTTGGCCATCGCTGCCTCGTTATCTTTGTTCCGCTTCCCGCCCACCGGGCTTCGAGGCCGCAGTTTGCCTGCCTCCGTACCGATAGCGAACCTCAGACCCAATAATGTAAGGCGGGTCGGCCGCAAAGCCGATTTCGCCTGTTTTGGCGACGATGCGAATATGTGCATTTTTCCCTGTTGCAATCGTCACGCTCTTCGGCCATATAGGCCCGGCTTGCGGCCCAAAGCCGCGCGAGCGGGTGTAGCTCAGGGGTAGAGCACAACCTTGCCAAGGTTGGGGTCGAGCGTTCGAATCGCTTCACCCGCTCCAATTATCTTAACGGTTAAACGACATGGCCGCCTTCGGGCGGCCGTTTCGTTTTTGGCCGTAGGCCTATCGGTCGATCCGGGTTGAGAGGATGATCGAGGAGAGCGTGCGTTCCACGCCCTCCATTGCGCCGATGCGGTCTATGAGCGAATCAAGATCGCTGATCGACGCCGATTCCACCGTCACGATCATGTCGAAGCTGCCGCTGACCGAATGCAGCGTCCGCACCTGCGCGAGCGCCCGCAGTTCCTTGACCACGCGATCCGCGGCTTTTGGCGCCACCGTCAAAAGCACATGCGCCCTGACCAGTCCCTGTTCGTAGTCGGGCGCCAGCCTGACGCCGTAGCCGACGATGATGCCGCGTGCCTCCAGGCGCTCGATGCGGCTTTGCACCGTGGTTCTGGACACGCCCAGCCGGCGCGCCAGTTCGGCGGTCGACGCGCGGGCGTTCTCGCGCAGCAGGGCGATCAGGTCTCTATCGGCTTGACTAAGCATAATGACGACTTGGCTCGGCGAATTATTCGAAAAGGATCGGCGTTTCGCTCAATCGCACACTTCCATTCGTCCGGCAAACTGCGATTCCTCCGGTAAAGTTCAAATCGAAAAACTGGAGCAACCCATGAAGGAAATCGTCGTCGTTGGCGCCGGCAAGATCGGCTCGACCATTGCCGGCATGCTGGCCGAAACCGGTGACTATCGCGTCACCATCGTCGACCGCTCCGCCGCCCAGCTGGCGGCGCTGGAAGTACCGGCCGGTGTGGCTGCGGTCGAAACCGACATCGAAGCGGTCGGCGCCCTGGAAACCGTGCTCGCCGGCAAGTTCGCCGTCATGAGCGCCGCGCCTTTCCACCTCACCACCCGCATCGCCGAGGCCGCTGCCGCCGCCGGCGTTCATTATCTCGACCTCACCGAGGACGTCGCCTCCACCCGCCGCGTCAAGGAACTGGCAAAGACGGTCAAGACCGCCTTCATCCCGCAATGCGGCCTGGCTCCGGGCTTCATCTCGATTGTCGCCAACGATCTGGCCAGCCGCTTCGACAGCCTGGAGAGCGTGCGCATGCGCGTCGGCGCGCTGCCGCAATATCCGTCCAACGCGCTGAACTACAACCTGACCTGGAGCACCGACGGCGTCATCAACGAATATTGCGAGCCTTGCGAGGCGATCGTCGAGGGCGAGCTGATCGAAGTGCCGCCGCTCGAGGAACGCGAGGAGTTCTCGCTCGACGGCGTCACCTACGAGGCGTTCAACACTTCCGGCGGGCTTGGAACGCTGGCTGAGACTTTGAAGGGCAAGGTCCGTACGCTGAACTACCGCACAATCCGCTATCCCGGCCATGCCGCGATCATGAAGGCGCTGCTCAACGACCTTGGCTTGCGTCATCGCCGCGAGGTCCTGAAGGACATCCTCGAGAATGCCTTGCCGGCCACCATGCAGGACGTGGTCATCGTTTTCGTCACCGTGTCGGGTCGTAAGAACGGCCGGCTGCTGCAGGAAACCTACGCCAACAAGATCTACAGCCAGCGCTCTGGCCAGACCGTGCGCAGCGCGATCCAGATCACC
This sequence comes from Mesorhizobium terrae, assembly GCF_008727715.1. Taxonomy (GTDB): domain Bacteria; phylum Pseudomonadota; class Alphaproteobacteria; order Rhizobiales; family Rhizobiaceae; genus Mesorhizobium; species Mesorhizobium terrae. The sequence goes on along the minus strand of NZ_CP044218.1, from coordinate 1,877,338 downwards.
ACGGCGTCCGGCATCTGCGCCGTGCTCGACATGCTGGCCGACGGCAGCCTGCCGGCGCGCGGTTTTGTGCGGCAGGAAGACATCGCGCTCGACACCTTCCTCGCCAACCGCTTCGGCCGCGCCTATGCGCAGCACGAACGCGCCGGCCGCTTGGCAAGCTGATCATCACGCCGGGTTCGACGAGAACCCGACCAACGACTTCGAATAACAAAAGGGCTCGCCAACCATGTGTTGGCGGGCCCTTTTGTTATGCCGGTACCTATCTGGCCTAGATGTGCAAAGCGTGGCCGAGCGCCTTGAGCGCGGCCTCCGGGAAAGCCTCGCCCTGGGTCGGGTGCGCATGGATCGTGCCGGAGATGTCTTCCAGCCGAGCGCCCATCTCCAGCGCCAGCCCGAAGGCCGCCGCCAATTCCGACACGCCGTGCCCAACCGCCTGGATGCCCAGAACCAGATGGTTGTCGGCGCGCGCAACGACGCGCACGAAACCGGCCTCGCCGAGTTTGGTCATGGCGCGGCCATTGGCTGAAAACGGAAACTGTCCGATCTTCACTTCGCCGGCCTGCGCTTTCGCCTCGTCGGGAGCGAGCCCAACGCTGACCACTTCGGGATCGGTGAAACACACCGCCGGTATGGCGCGCTTGTCCCAGCTGCGTTTGTGGCCAGCCAGGATTTCGGCCACCATCTCGCCCTGAGCCATTGCCCGGTGCGCCAGCATCGGCTCGCCGGTCACGTCGCCAATGGCAAAGACGCCGCGCATGGAGGTGCGGCATTGGTCATCGATGCGGATGAACCTGCCAGCCATGTCGAGCTCGATCTGATCGAGCCCCCAGCCCTCGGTCACCGGCTTGCGCCCGACGGTGACGAGAACCTTGTCGGCAGCGATCTTCACTTCCTTGCCGGCAGCGGTTTCCACCAGCAGCGCGTCGCCCTTGGCCGAAAGACCCTTGGCCTTGGCTTCGGTCAGCACGTCGACGTCGAGTTCTCCGAGCCGCTTCGCGATCGGTCTGGTCAGCTCGGCGTCATATTGCGCGAGCAGGCGCGGCAGTGCCTCCACGACCGTCACCTTGGAGCCGAGCTTGGCGAAAGCCATGCCGAGTTCGAGGCCGATATAGCCGCCCCCGACGACGGCCAATCTGGCGGGAACCTCGGCTAACGACAGTGCCTCAGTCGAGGAGATCACCGACCCGCCGAACGGCATGAAGGGCAATTCGACGGGCGCCGAGCCAGTGGCGATGACGATGGTTTCAGCGCGGATCACCTGCAGTCCGGTTTCGGTCTCGACCTCGACCGTCTTGCCGTCATGGAATTTGGCCCAGCCCGAAACATGCTTGACCTTCGCCTTCTTCAGCAGGCCTGAAACACCATTCGTAAGCCGGCTTACTATACCGTCTTTCCAGGCAATCGTTTTGCCGAAATCGATCGAATGGCCGCTTGCGGTTATCCCGAGAGGGCTTGTGCCGGCCGTCATATGGGCCACCTTCTCGAACTCCTCGGCGGCGTGGATAAGCGCCTTGGATGGAATGCAGCCAATGGTCAGACAGGTGCCGCCGGGCCTTGCGGCTTCGACAATAACGGTATCGATGCCGAGTTGTCCGGCGCGAATGGCGCAGACATAACCGCCCGGGCCCGCGCCGATGACAAGCAGCTTGCAGGAGATATCCTTCATTGCCGTTTTCCCCGGTCAGACGCGCCGCCCTCGGCCGCGCGATGTATGGCAGGTTTCGCCATGGTCAGCCGTCCACGAAAATAAGCGCCGGCGTCTCGAGCAGCGCCTTGATGCGCTGGACAAACACCGCCGCGTCCCAGCCGTCGATGATCCGATGATCAAAGGAGGAGGAAAGGTTCATCATCTTGCGAGGCACGAACTGCGTTCCGTCCCACATCGGCCGGATCATCATCTTGTTGACGCCGATGATCGCCACCTCGGGGTGGTTGATGACCGGCGTGGTGACCACGCCGCCCATCGCGCCCAGCGAAGTGATGGTGATGGTGGAGCCCGACAGATCCTCGCGGGTCGCGGTGCCCGTCTTCGCGGCTTCCGCCAGACGATTGACCTCGGCGCCACAATCCCAAAGGTCGCGCGCTTCGGCATGTTTCACCACCGGCACGACCAGGCCGTTCGCCGTTTGCGCGGCAATGCCGATATGGATGCCGCCATGCTGATGGATGACCCCCGCCTCGTCGTCGAACAGTGAATTCAACTGCGGCTGCTCAGCGATCGCCTTGACCATCGCCCGCATCAGGAACGGCAGAAGCGTCAGCTTCGGCCGGTCGGCGCGCTTCTCCTTGTTCAGCGCCGCACGCAGATCCTCCAGCGCCGTCACGTCCACCTCCTCGACATAGGTGATGTGAGGGATGCGCGACTTGGAGAGTTTCATCTTCTCGGCGATCTTGCGCCGAAGCCCGATGACCTTGATCTCCTCGACCGCCTCATTGCGAGCGAGACCGGCGGCAGGCCGGCTGGTCTGCTGGCCGCGCGCCAGGAAAGCCTCGATGTCTTCGTGGCGAATGCGGCCGGCGGGACCGGTGCCTGCCACCTGCCTCAGATCGATGCCAGCTTCCCTCGCACGCAGGCGCACGGCCGGCGATGCAAGCGGCTTCTCTCCCTCGGCGCGCGGCGCGCCGATATTGGCGACGCGCTGCGCACTTTCCGCTAACGCCCTTTGCGGTTGCCGGCTGGTTTCGACCGGCTTCGCCGGCTCGGCCTTGGTTGGCGTTTCCTTTTCGGAAGATGCGGTCGCGGCCGGCGGTTTCGCCTCGGTTACTGGTGCCGACTGGTTGCCGGCAGTGACATTGCCTTCGCCCGCCACCTTCAGGCGCACGATGGGCGAGCCAATCGCCACGGTGTCGCCGATCTCGGCACCCAGCCACAGGATCTCTCCGTCCACGGGTGACGGAATCTCCACCGTCGCCTTGTCGGTCATCACCGCGGCAAGCACGGCATCCTCGCGCACGAGATCGCCAACCTTGACGTTCCATTCGACCAATTCGGCCTCGGCGACACCTTCGCCGACATCGGGAAGCTTGATGAGATATTCGCCCATGTCAGCTCTCCATCGTCGCAACGAGTGCGCGCCCCACGCGCGCCGGCCCGGGGAAATACTCCCATTCCTGCGCATGCGGATAAGGTGTGTCCCATCCAGCCACGCGCATGACCGGCGCCTCGAGGTGATAAAAACAGTTTTCCTGGACCAGCGCCGACAGCTCCGCGCCGAAGCCTGAGGTCAAGGTCGCCTCGTGCACGACAAGGCAGCGGCCGGTCTTCTTCACCGAATCGACGATGGTGTCGAGGTCGAGCGGCAGCAGGGTCCTGAGGTCGATCACCTCGGCGTCGATGCCGGTTTCCTCGGCGGCTGCCTGCGCGACATAGACCATCGTGCCATAGGCAAGCACCGTAACCGCCGAGCCTGGTCGCCGGATGACGGCCTTGCCGAGCGGCACGGTATAGTGGCCCTCGGCCACTTCGCCGAGATCATGTTTGGACCATGGCGTGACTGGCCTGTCGTGATGGCCGTCGAACGGTCCGTTGTAGAGGCGCTTCGGCTCCAGGAAGATCACCGGGTCGGGATCTTCGATCGCCGCGATCAACAGGCCCTTGGCGTCATAGGGATTGGACGGAACCACCGTCTTCAGGCCCGAGACATGTGTGAACAACGCCTCGGGGCTCTGGCTGTGCGTCTGGCCGCCGAAAATGCCGCCGCCGGTAGGCATGCGTATGACGATCGGACAGGTGAAGTCGCCGTTCGAGCGATAGCGCAGCCGCGCCGCTTCCTGTGTCAGTTGGTCGTAGGCAGGGTACATGTAGTCGGCAAACTGTATCTCCACACATGGCCGCAGACCATAAGCGGCCATGCCGATCGCCGAACCGACAATGCCCGATTCATTGATCGGCGCGTCGAAACAACGGTTCTTGCCATACTTGGCCTGCAGGCCCTGCGTGCAACGGAAAACGCCGCCGAAAAAGCCGACATCCTCGCCGAACACGACGACACGTTCGTCCAGCCCCATGGCGACATCCATGGCGTCGCGGATCGCCTCGATCATGGTCTTGCGTGCCATGGTTCAGACCCCTGCCTGCTGGCGCTGGCGCCTGAGATGCGGTGGCATCTCGGCGTATAGCCCTTCGAACATATCGCGGGTCGACGGCTTGCCGCCGGCATGCAGCGTGCCGTGCGTCTCGGCCTCTTTTTGCGCTGCGATCACCGTGTCCAGGATTTCGGTTTCCGCTTGCGCATGGCGCTCGTCGGACCAGACCCCGCGATGGATGAGATGGTTCTTCAGCCGCACCACGGGATCGCCCAGCGGCCAGGCTTCCGATTCCGCCTTCGGCCGATAGGCTGATGGATCGTCGGATGAAGAATGCGCGCCAGCGCGATAGGTGACATATTCAATCAGTGTCGGCCCGAGATTGGCGCGCGCACGCTCCGCCGCCCATTTCGCCACCGCATGCACGGCCAGATAATCATTACCGTCGACACGCAAGGCCGGAATGCCGAAGCCCAAGCCGCGCGCCGCGAAGGTGCCGACACCGCCGCGTGCGATGCCCTGGAAGGTCGAAATCGCCCACTGGTTGTTGACGATGTTCAAGATCACTGGCGCCTTGTAGGTCGAGGCAAACACCAGCGCCGAATGGAAATCCGATTCCGCCGTCGAGCCGTCACCGATCCAGGCAGCGGCAATGCGCGTGTCACCGCTGATCGCCGAAGCCATCGCCCAGCCCACGGCCTGGATATATTGCGTGGCGAGATTGCCGGAAATCGAGAAGAAGCCATGCTCCTTCGACGAATACATGATCGGCAATTGCCGACCCTTCAGCGGATCGGCCTCGTTGGAGTAGATCTGGTTCATCATGGTGACCATCGGATAGCCGTCCGCGATCAGCAGGCCGGCCTGTCGGTAGGTCGGAAAATTCATATCGCCCTTGTCGAGCGCCTTGCGAAAGGCGCAGCTCACCGCTTCTTCGCCCAGGTGCTGCATGTAGAAAGAGGTCTTGCCTTGGCGCTGCGCCATCTGCATGCGCGCATCGAAGGTCCGCAGCGTCATCATGTGGCGCAGGCCTTCGAGCAGCTCCTTGTCGGAGAGCATCCCCGACCATGGCCCGACCGCATCGCCGGCGCGGTCCAGGACGCGGATGATGGAGAAGGCGAGATCGCGGATGTCGCGCGGATCGACGTCGATCGGCGGCCTCGGAACCGAGCCCGCCTTGGGAATGGGAACATTGGAGAAATCGGGCGTTCCGCCCGGTCGCACCTCCGGTTCCGGAACGTGAAAACGTAACTTCCCAGCTTCGGCCATGGCTCCCGTCCTCCACTGTCACCTGGCGATGTTCGCACATCTTCGCCGCCGAAGCAGCGTCAAAGTACCTCCTTCGAACACCCCTGTTCTATCGCGCAGGGGCGGCCGACGGCGGCGCAATGTGGCAGGAATTCCACGTAATATCCCGTCTCTTCCTGGTCTTTGCCGGCAACAAACTGCATGGCGGATCGCCCGTTTGGGTTCGATAGCTGCAGCCGTTCGCCTTGCCGCAACATCGTGCTAAGGGACATTCATGGCACAGAAGAAAGCCTCGGAAGTCGATTCGTGGCTCGCACGGCCGGACGCGCGCGTTTGGCTGGTCCTCATCTATGGACCGGATCGCGGCCTGGTGGCTGAGCGTGCCCGCGCTTTTGCGGTGCGCACCGGTCTGCCGCTCGACGATCCCTTTTCCGTGGTGAAGCTGGACGCCGGTGAGGCCGACCGCGACGAGGGCCGGCTGCTGGACGAGGCACGCACCGTGCCGATGTTCTCCGACCGGCGGCTGCTTTGGCTTCGCAATGCCGGTGCCCAAAAAGGTCTCGCCGAAGACGTCAAGGCGCTATTGGCCGAACCGCCGCGCGACGCCATCGTCTTGATCGAGGCAGGCGATCTCAAGAAAGGTGTCGGGCTGCGCAACATCGTCGAAGCTGGCGACGGCGCCATGGCGTTGCCTTGCTATTCCGACGAGGCTCGCGACATCGACAGCGTCATCGACGATGAGCTCGGCAAGGCCGGCATGTCGATGACGCTGGAAGCGCGCCAGATGCTGCGTCGCAATCTTGGCGGCGACCGGCTGGCCTCACGCGGCGAGGTCGCCAAACTGACGCTTTATGCGCTTGGTCGCGGCGAAATCACGCTGGACGATGTGCAGGCCCTGACCGGTGACGTTTCGGGACAATCCTTCGACGATGCCGTGGATGCCGTTCTGGCCGGACAATTGGACGCGTTCGACACTGCATTTACCCGTCAATGCCAGGCAGGTGGCCAGCCTTTTCTTGCGTTGTCGGGCGCCATGCGCCAGCTCCAGGCCTTGCATGCGATGCGCGGAACGATGGATGCGGATGGCCGCAACGCCGCAGCGATTGTCGCTGCGCACAAGCCGCCGGTGTTTTTCACGCGACGCAGACTGGTGGAAACCGCGCTGCAGCGCTGGACCACCGACGCCCTGGCCAGAGCTTTGACCCGCCTGCAGGCCGCAATCCTGCAGACACGGCGACGGTCGGATCTGGCTGCTTCCATCGCCCGTCAGGCTCTGCTTGGTATCGCGGTGGAAAGCGCCAGGCTCAGCAACCGGCGCGCCGGATGACCGGAGCACCGCGGCGATCCAAAACAGAAAACCTTTTTGAAACAATATGTTAAAGCCATCCCCGGCGAACAGATCGGCGCAAACAGACCTCTCAGGGATGACCGGCCAGGATCAGCTCTGTTTCAGGCGCCGGCAGAGGTCGTCGAGCTGGTCGAGAGAACGGTAGGACACGCGCAATTCGCCACCACCGCTCTTATGCGCGATGACCACTTTCATGCCGGTGACATCCGATAGCAATCTCTCCAGCGCCAAAGTGTCCGGGTCCTTCTCGGCGGCGCCGGAAGGCTTGGCCTCGCGTTGCGCCTGAGCCGGCATCTGCGCCAGCGCTTCGGCCTGCCGCACGGAAAGCCCCTCTTCGACGATCCGCTTGGCCAGCGCCGCCGGATCCTGGGCGGTTACCAGCGTTCTGGCATGACCGGCGGACAACGAACCGTCGACCAGCATATCGCGGATGACATCCGGCAGTTTCAGCAGCCGCAGCGTGTTCGCGACATGGCTGCGGCTCTTGCCGATGACCTGGCCGAGATCGGCCTGGCTGTAGTCATGCTCATCGATCAGCTGCTGATAACCAAGCGCTTCCTCGACCGGATTGAGGTCCGCGCGCTGCACGTTCTCGATGATCGCCAGTTCCAGCGCAGTGCGGTCGTTCACATCGCGCACGATAACCGGAAGCTCGATCAAGCCGGCGCGCTGGGCTGCCCGCCAACGGCGCTCGCCGGCGATGATCTCATAGCGGCCCTGCTGGGTCGGCGACGGACGCACCACCACCGGCTGCACGACACCGTGCTCACGGATGGACTGCGACAGATCCGTCAGTTCCGCTTCCCCGAAATGACGGCGCGGGTTGCGTGGATTGGGGGTGACGAATTCGATCGGCACCTTGCCGTCCGCCGCCAGGCGCGGCTTCTCCGTCTCGACGGCCGCAGGACGGTCGATTTCGCCGATCAGTGCCGCCAGCCCACGGCCCAGCCGCTTTCTTGAGGGATCGTCGTTCATATTTGGTCTTCCGGATCGTTTCGGTATCGAATCGGTTTCAGGCGGCACGCAACTGACGTTCGCGGCGGATCACTTCAGACGCCAGTTGCAGATAGGCCTGGCTGCCTGAACATTTCAGATCGTAAAGGATGGCCGGCTTGCCGTAGGACGGCGCTTCCGACACCCGGACATTGCGTGGGATTATGGTCTCATAGACCTTGTCGCCCATATAGGCACGCACGTCCTGCACGACCTGATTGGCGAGATTGTTGCGCCCATCGAACATGGTGAGCACGATGCCCTGGATGCTGAGGGCCGGATTGATCGAGCCACGTACCTGCTCGACCGTTTCGAGCAGCTGGCTGAGGCCTTCCAGCGCGAAGAATTCGCATTGCAGCGGCACCAGCACAGAATCCGCGGCTGCCATCGAATTGAGCGTCAGCAGATTGAGCGACGGCGGGCAGTCGATCAGCACATAGCTGAACTTGTCCGAGGCGTGGATCGCATTGCGCAGCCGCAACACACGATCCGGCGCCGAGGCAATCTCCATCTCGATGCCGAGCAGATCGAGCGTCGACGGCACGATCGACAGGCCGGGCACGGCCGTCGGCATCGCCGCCGCTTCCAGGTCGAGCTGACCGGTGAGCACGTCATAAGAAGAAACCGCGCGGTCGCGACGATCGATGCCGAGACCGGTGCTTGCGTTGCCCTGCGGATCGAGATCGACGATCAGCACGCGCTCGCCGATCGCCGCAAGGGCGGTCGCCAGGTTGATGGCGGTGGTCGTCTTGCCGACCCCGCCTTTTTGGTTGGCGACCGTGATGATCCTTGGTCCGGTGCTGGTCATGGTTTCCCGCCAGAAGTTCATTTCGCGAGCGATAAGCTTTCCAATCAAGCCCTGCGCACATTGCGCAGATCAAGCACAACCCCTTGTGGGTCGATCAAGCTGCCATGTTTTAGCAGATCGAACCGCCAGCGGTGAGCGCTTTCTTCGATCTCCCGCTCATAATCCCGACCTTTATGGAACAGGGCGCGCGCGCCGGCAGCCAGCCACGGCTCGGCCAGCCCCAACAGGTCCGTCAAAGGTGCCAAGGCGCGAGCTGTCACCACCTCCGGCGCTTTCACGAACGGATAGGAATCCTCGATCCGCTTTGCCACGATCCGGGCGGGCAACCGAAACTCGCCTACCGTGGCCTGCAGGAATCCGGTTTTCTTGCGATTGCTCTCGACCAGATCGATCGTACCGCCGCACTCGCCAAGCAGGAACGCCATGACGAGGCCCGGAAATCCGCCACCGGAACCGATATCGACCCATTTCGTGGCAAGCGGTTCGAGGGCCGCCAACTGGGCGCTGTCAAGAATATGACGCTGCCATATCTCGGCTTCCGTCGATGCCGCAATGAGATTGATGCGGTTGTTCCATTTCAGGAAATGCGTCTCGAACGCACGCAGGCGCTCGAATGTTTCACGTGAAACGTGTCCCGCCACATCCTGTAGACTCTCAAAGGATGCAGTGCTCAAGCGGCACCCTTTTGTGCCAGCTCCGCGTTGCGGATATGGGCGACGATAACCGCCAATGCGGCGGGCGTCATGCCTTCCATGCGTTGCGCATCCGCCACCGAACGCGGCCTGCGGTTGCTCATTTTCTGCTTGAGTTCGTTCGACAGACCCGACACCGCCGCGAAGTCCAGATCTTGCGGGATCAACCGGCTTTCCTCATGACGCATCTGTTCGACATCGGCTTTCTGCCGACCTAGGTAGACGGCATATTTCGCTTCAATTTCAAGAGCTTCCGCTGTCTTGACATCGACAGCGCCAAACCTGTCGTCGATTTGGCCGAGCAGCGCAACATCAACATCCGGATAAGCCAGCAGTTCGTAAAGCGAGCGCCTCACCCCGTCGCGATTGATTTCGATGCCAAACCTGGCCGCCTCATTCGGCGTCAGCTGGATCTCTTGCGCCAGCGCCCGCGCCCCGTCCACGCGATCCCGAACTTCCTTGAATCGCTGCGCGCGATCCGCCGACACGATGCCCAGTTCGATTGCCTTCGGCGTCAACCTTTCATCGGCATTATCGGCACGCAACGACAACCGAAACTCCGCCCGGGAGGTGAACATCCGGTATGGTTCGGCGATGCCGCGGCTAGTCAGGTCGTCAATCATCACGCCGATATAGGCTTCGGTGCGGCTCAGCACGACCTCCTCGCCACCAGAAGCGCGGCGAGCGGCGTTCAGCCCGGCGACCAGACCCTGGGCGCCCGCCTCCTCATAACCGGTCGTCCCATTGATCTGACCGGCCAGGAACAACCCTTTGACCCGTCGGGTTTCCAGCGTCGGCAACAGTTCGCGCGGATCGACATGATCATATTCAATAGCGTAGCCCGGCTGCAGCATATGCGCCCGCTCCAGGCCCGGAATGGTCTTCAGTAAATCCAGCTGCGCGTCTTCCGGCAACGAGGTCGAAATGCCGTTTGGGTAGACGGTCGAATCGTCAAGCCCTTCGGGTTCCAGGAATATCTGGTGCCCCTCGCGATCACCGAACTTGACAATCTTGTCTTCGATCGACGGGCAATAACGCGGGCCGACACCTTCGATCTCGCCGGAATACATAGCCGAGCGACTGAGATTGGCCCTGATCACCGCATGCGATGCCGGCGTCGTTCGCGTTATGCCGCAATCGATCTGCGGGTTGCGAATTCGATCCGTCATCAGAGAAAAAGGCACAGGGTCGTTATCCGCTGCCTGGCTCTCCAGCGACTTCCAGTCGATGGTACGCCCATCGAGCCGTGGCGGCGTACCCGTCTTCAAGCGCCCGAGATTGAAGCCGATGCGCTCCATCGTCGCTGACAGGCCCATCGACGCCTGTTCGTTCATCCGCCCGGCCACGATCTTGCGATCGCCGATATGAATGAGGCCACGAAGGAAGGTGCCGGTGGTTAATACCACCGCGCCGCAAGGCAACCTGCGTCCGTCCGCCAGAAGCACCGCTTCAACGGAGCCATTCTTCACTTCGAAATCAAGCACTTCGCCCTCGACGACGTCGAGGTTGGCCTGAGCGCGAATGGCATCCTGCATGGCCAGCCGGTAGAGCTTGCGATCAGCCTGCGTGCGCGGCCCGCGCACGGCCGGGCCCTTCCTGCGGTTGAGCAGGCGGAACTGGATGCCGGCCGCATCAGCGACGCGGCCCATCAGGCCGTCCATCGCATCGATCTCGCGAACCAGATGCCCCTTGCCAAGGCCGCCAATCGCGGGATTGCAGGACATCACGCCGATGGTGTCGAAACGCAGCGTAACCAGAGCCGTACGCGCGCCAGCGCGCGCCGCCGCACTGGCTGCCTCGCATCCGGCATGGCCGCCGCCAACCACGACTACGTCGTAGCTGTTGCTCATCGTCTTGGCTCCTGGAGTTTCGTTGTCGATTTCATGTTCCTAGAAACGAGTCGTGTCAAGGAAAAGCAATTTGGTTTCACGTGAAACATCATGAGACGGTCACCTGCCCAGGTGTTTCACGTGAATCACCTTCTTTGACACGGAAATGTTTCACGTGAGTCACTTGCCGATACAGAACTGCGAGAAGATGACGTCGAGCAGATCTTCGACACCCGCCGTGCCGACGATCCGCCCGAGCCTATCCCCCGCGAGCCGCAGATCCTCCGCGCGAAGTTCCTGAAATGCGTCGCTTTGCCCAGCCGCGTGATCGATAAAACTCCGGCTCGCCTCCAACAGTTCCACATGGCGCAGGCGCGACGGCAACAGCTCTCCCGTCGTCCCAGCAGCCTCATTTGCCAACCTGCCCAGTTCATCGAGGAGGCCTGCCAACCCGAGCCCCGAAACCGTGGAGACAGCGAGATCATACCTCCGTTCTCCGTCCTTAGGCGCAGCTTCAATCAGGTCGGCCTTTGTCCCAACGCGAAGAACCGGCACACTCGCAGGTACCTCCAGCGATGTAATCGGTCCTGTCATATCCTCAAGCACGATCAGCAGGTCGGCTTCGTTCGCGCGTTCCCTGGCGCGTCCGATCCCGATCGTCTCGACCTTTCCTGCCTGCTCCCGCAAGCCTGCCGTATCCGTCAACCGCACCCTCAAGCCACCAAGATCAAGCGCAACTTCCAGAAGATCGCGTGTCGTGCCTGCTTCATCGCTGACAATCGCCACATCACGTTTGGCCAAAGCATTGAAGAGGCTGGACTTACCTGCGTTCGGCGCACCTAGAATGACGACATCGAAACCTTCACGAAGGATTTCTCCGGCATGGAACCCCTTAACGTGTTCGCCGATCTCGCTAGAAAGCTTGTGCATATCAGCCCAGACGCTCGCCGAAACCGAACCGGGCACATCATCTTCGTCCGCGAAATCGATCTCGGCCTCGATCATCGCCCGGGCGTGGATAAGCCGCTTGCGCCAGTCTTCGTAAAGCTTGCTTTGCGCTCCGCTCGCGCTCAGCACGGCAAAACGACGCTGCGCTTCCGTCTCGGCATTGATCAGGTCGGCCAACGCTTCCGTCTCGATCAAATCGACCTTGCCATTGAGAAAGGCCCTGCGGGTGAACTCGCCGGGCTCCGCATGCCTGATGCCGTCGATGGTCGTGAGCCTCTTCAGCAATGCTGCCACCACGGCGCGCCCGCCGTGCACCTGGAATTCCGCGACATCCTCCCCCGTAAAGGACGCCGGGCCTTCGAAGAAAACCACCAAACTTGTGTCGATTACGGTGCCGTCGGATTGCTTCAGTTTCCGCAGGTGAGCCGTGTGCGAGAGCGGCACTGAACCAGATATCGTTTCGAGTGCGAATCGAACCTGTGGGCCGGACAGGCGAACCACGGCGACGCCGGCAGGTAGTTTACCGCTCGAGAGTGCGACGATCGAATCCGAAAATCTCATTTGTCCGCTCGTGGAAATCCCCTAACGTCAGCGCCATCGCAACAGGGCGCTTGCCGTGACGCTACCGCAAAGAAACATGCTGGCCGATGAGGCGAGCCCCTATCTTCGCCAACATGCCGAAAACCCCGTCCATTGGCGTGCCTGGTCCCAGGCCGCGCTCGACGAAGCCAGGGCGTCCGATCGACCAATCCTGCTCTCGATCGGTTATGCCGCCTGCCACTGGTGCCATGTGATGGCGCATGAAAGTTTCGAGAACGCCGAAATCGCAGGCGTCATGAACCGTCTGTTCGTCAATATCAAGGTCGATCGCGAGGAGCGGCCCGATATCGATCAGATCTATATGGCGTCGCTCTCGGCCATGGGCGAGCAAGGTGGCTGGCCGCTCACCATGTTCCTGACGCCAGACGGCAAGCCGTTCTGGGGCGGAACCTACTTCCCACCAACGTCGCGATACGGTCGGCCAGGCTTCGTGCAGGTACTGGAGGCCGTCGATAAAGCCTGGCGCGAAAAGAGGAGCAGCATCGCCCAAAGCGCGGACGGCCTGGTCGCCCATGTCGCGGCACGCTTGTCGTCGGCTGAACCAAGGACCGCACTGACAAAGGATACCCTGGATGGCCTCGCTGCGGGCATCCAGGGCATGATCGACTGGCGTGGAGGTGGCCTGTCCGGCGCGCCGAAGTTCCCCAATGCGCCCTTCACGACCACGCTCTGGCTGTCCTGGCTGCAGACGGGCAATACGACCCGCCGCGATGCCGTCCTTCTCGGCTTGCGCAAGATGCTGGCTGGCGGCATCTACGACCATGTCGGCGGCGGCCTCTGTCGTTATTCCACGGACGCCGAATGGACGGTGCCGCATTTCGAGAAGATGCTGTACGACAATGCTCAGCTCCTGCGCCTGGCCAACTGGGCCTATGCCGAGACGGGCGATGAACTGTTTCGGCACCGAATCGAGGAGACTGTCGCCTGGCTTCTGCGTGACATGCGCGTCGACGGCGGTGCATTTGCGTCGAGCTATGACGCCGACAGCGAAGGCGAGGAAGGCCTTTATTACTGCTGGACAGACGGAGAAATCGCCGACGCTCTCGGCAGCGATTCTGGCTTGTTTTCCAGATACTTCTCGCTGGTCAGTCCCTCGGCCTGGGAAGGCAAACCGATCCTGCGCCAGACTGGCGAGCAACGCGACGCTAGTGTAACCGATCACGCTGTTGTTGCTGGCCTCAAGGCCAAGCTGCTGGCCAGCCGCTCATCACGCATCGCGCCCGGGCGCGACGACAAGGTGCTGGCCGACTGGAACGGACTTGCCATCACCGCACTGGCCGAATGCGGGCGTTCATTTGGCCGAACCGACTGGATCGAAGCCGCTGCCCAAGCCTTCTCGACCATTCTTTCAGCGACTGAGAACGGCCGTATCCCCCACTCCATTCTCGGATCGAAGAAGCTGTTTCCCGCGCTTTCCGGCGATTATGCCGCTCTCATCAATGCCGCGGTTGCCCTATTTGAAGCAACACACGACCAAAAATATATCAATATTGCCAAAGGGTTGGCTGAACAACTCGACCGCTGGCATGACGACAGCGCCGGAACCGGGCACTTCCTGTCCGCGTCCGACAGCGCCGATGTTCCGATCCGCATCCGTGGCGATGTCGATGAAGCCATTCCCTCCGCCACCGGACAGATCGTTGAAGCCTTGGCGCGGCTGGCGACCGCCACTGGCGATCTGGCCTTGCAGGACAAGGCCTATATCGTCGCCGAGCACGCTATGGGCCGCGCGTCCAAACAGGCCTACGGCCAGGCCGGCATCGTCAATTCCTGCGTGCTGGTGCTCGAGCCCTTGAAGCTTGTCATCATCGAAAGCTCCGACAATCCAAGCCTTGTTCCGGTAGCGAATCGAAATCCGGACCCGCGCCGCGTCGATCTTATCGTGCCGCTGGGGGACGCCGCACCGGGTCTGCCCGGGGGTTTGGTCCCGACCACCGAGAGGCCGGGGGCTTATTACTGCACCGGCCAGGTCTGCCTGCCGGTTGTCACCGAACCGGAGGAACTCGAGCGTCTCCTGCGCCGCAAAAGTGGGTAGGATCGGATGTCACAAACCAGAGTCAAATAATTTTCTATAATTTATACAATAGGTTACGCGGAAGCATCCGCAACCTGGCACCGGTTTTGATACACAACAGGGTCCAGAAATACAAAACGCGCCCGTTTGGGCGCGCCTTGCCTTGAAAATCGTCCATTACCGTTCGCCGGTAATAGAAACCTGATCAGGTGTTCATCGAATCGAAGAAGTCGCCATTGGTCTTCGTCTGCTTCAGCTTGTCGATGAGGAACTCGATCGCGTCGGTCGTGCCCATCGGTGCCAGGATACGGCGCAGCACGAAGATCTTCTGCAGGTCCGCGCGCGGCACCAGGAGGTCCTCCTTGCGCGTACCGGATTTCAGGATATCCATCGCCGGGTAGATGCGCTTGTCGGCCACCTTGCGGTCGAGCACGATTTCCGAGTTGCCGGTACCCTTGAACTCTTCGAAGATCACTTCGTCCATGCGGCTGCCGGTATCGATCAGCGCGGTGGCGATGATGGTCAGCGAACCGCCTTCCTCGATGTTACGGGCGGCGCCGAAGAAACGCTTCGGCCGCTGCAACGCGTTGGCGTCGACACCGCCGGTCAGCACCTTGCCGGACGACGGCACCACGGTGTTGTAGGCGCGGCCGAGGCGGGTGATCGAATCAAGCAGGATGACGACGTCGCGGCCATGCTCGACCAGGCGCTTGGCCTTTTCGATGACCATTTCGGCGACCTGAACGTGGCGGGCAGCCGGCTCGTCGAAGGTCGAGGACACAACCTCGCCCTTCACCGAACGCTGCATGTCGGTGACTTCTTCCGGACGCTCGTCGATCAGAAGCACGATCAGATAGCATTCGGGATGGTTGGTGGTGATCGAGTGGGCGATGTTCTGCAGCAGCACCGTCTTACCCGTGCGCGGCTGCGCCACGATCAGCGCACGCTGGCCCTTGCCGAGCGGTGCCACCAGGTCGATGACGCGCGGCGAGATATCCTTAGTGGTCGGGTTCTCGACCTCCATCTTCAGCCGCGAGGTCGGATAGAGCGGCGTCAGATTGTCGAAATGGATCTTGTGCCGGATCTTCTCCGGGTCGTCGAAATTGATGGTGTTGACCTTGAGCAGCGCGAAATAGCGTTCGCCTTCCTTCGGGCTGCGGATCGGTCCTTCCACGGTGTCGCCGGTCTTCAGCGAGAAGCGGCGGATCTGGGAGGGTGAAATATAGATATCGTCCGGACCCGGAAGATAATTGGCGTTGGCGGAGCGAAGGAAGCCGAAGCCGTCCTGCAACACCTCGACGACGCCGTCGCCGATGATCTCGACGTCCTGCGCGGCCAGCTTCTTGAGGATCGCGAACATCAGCTCCTGCTTGCGCATGACGCTGGCGTTCTCGACCTCGAGCGATTCCGCGTAAGCGATCAGCTCCGGCGGCTTCTTGTTTTTGAATTCGGTAAGTTTCATTTCCTGCATGAGAGGAGCCTGAATGTAAAAATGGGAAAATGGGTCGGCGGGTGAAAAAGTGCCGAACGCAACCGGAAGGCGGGAATTGAATGCGGTGCGTGACGAGGAGAGACCCGTCTTGTACCGTCACACTATCCAAAGAGCAAGGCGCGAAATTATGCCTCGGCTCAAGCTTTTTGCCGCTTCTGGCGTGCCTGGGTTGAGAAAGACAAACCCGCGGACAAGAATTTCCTCGAAACCGGCCTGCCAAGCCAAGATTTCGAACCCCTACTGCGTCGACCAGAAAATCGGAATCGATTTTCGGCAGGCACAATGCAGCGGATTCAAAAAGTTCAGGGCGCCCTTTATGCGCCCGCTTGGACGCGCCGATGCCTCAGAACGGCTTCACGATCACCAACACGACGATGACGATCATCAGCAATGTGGGGATCTCGTTGACGATCCGCCAGTGCCTCGCTGGTTTTTCATTGCGGTCCTCGGCGAATTTGCGCACCGCGCCGACCAGATAGCCGTGCACGGCCGAAAGCAGCACCACGGCACCGATCTTGGCGTGCAGCCAGCCGCCGTGGAAGCCGAAGCCCTTCCATGCCAGCCACAGGCCAAAGGCCCAGCTGATCACCATGGCGGGGTTGATGATGCCGCGCAGCAGGCGCCGCTCCATCACTTTGAAGGTCTCGGACTGTTCGGAGCCGCGTTCAGTCTCGGCATGATAGACGAAGAGCCGCGGCAGATAGAGCATGCCGGCCATCCACGAGATGACCGCGATCACATGCACGGCCTTGGCCCAGGGATAGAAATCGGCCGGCGCCAACAGATAGAGCAGCGCGGTGAGGAACAGGAAGATGGCGATGGCGATGGCTGCCCGCCGCAGTGCCTGACCACCGCTGCCCGTATTTTCGGTTGCGCTCATCGACGGCTCCTCACCTGTTTCACCATCGCCTCGACATGGGCAATCGGCGTCTCCGGCGTGATGCCGTGGCCGAGGTTGAAAATCAGCGGCCCGTCGCCCAGCGTGTCGAGGATCGCCGCCACACCCTCCTCCAGCGCCCGTCCGCCGGCCACCAGCCGCAGCGGATCGAGATTGCCTTGTACGGCGCCGCCCTTCTGCAGCGCCTTCGCTGCGGTCAGCGGCACGGTCCAGTCGAGGCCGAGGCCCGTTATACCCGTCAGCGAGCGATAGGACGCATAGTTGAAACCGGCACCCTTCGGAAAACCGATGATCGGCACTTCGGGATAGACCGCACGCACCCGCCGCACGATCTCGGCTACCGGCTCCACGCAGAAGGCCTGGAAGGACGCCTCGTCCAGAACCCCGGACCAGGAATCGAAGATCTGCACCACATCCGCGCCCGCCTCGATCTGGCGGATGAGATAGGCGGCGGACTGCTCGGCCAGCACCGCCAACAGGCGTCGCATCGCCTGCGACTCGCGATAGGAAAACAGCCTGGCCGGCGCCTGGTCGGGCGTGCCATGGCCGGCGATCATATAGGTGGCCACCGTCCACGGCGCTCCGCAGAAGCCGATCAGCGTCGTCTCCTCAGGCAATTTACGGCGCAGTTGGCGCACGGTTTCGTAAACCGGGGCCAGATTCACGTGAAACAATTCGGTGTCGAGTTCGTCGATCTCATCGGCCCGGATCGGCGTCAGAAGCGGCCCACGGCCCTCCTCGAAGCGCAAATCGCGGCCGAGCGCATGCGGCACGACAAGAATATCCGAGAACAGGATCGACGCGTCGAAGCCGAAGCGTTCGATCGGCTGCAGCGTCACTTCCACGGCAAGGTCTGGATTGTAGCAGAGGTCGAGAAAGCTGCCGGCGCGTTTCCGGGTCTCCCGGTACTCCGGCAGATAGCGGCCTGCCTGGCGCATCATCCAGAGCGGAGGTGGCGACACCGTCTCGCCCTTCAGTACCTCAAGAACGGTCCGTTTGGCTGCCATGCGCTCGCTTTCGAAAGCCTCTTATAAATCTAATAGGATTTTTAAAGAGTCTTCTAATTCTATGAGTCTGTTTGAATCGGGAATGCCGAGCTGTCCAGCATCGGCGCCTGAAATGCCAGCCCGCATAATGTCGCGTGTTGTTCTCCGCGCCCTTGGGAACAGTGTGGAAAAGTCGATTCTTCGTTCGGATTCAAGGTACTGGCCACCTCTTGCCGCGCGATCGCCTGTGGAAGGCTGACAGCCAGATTCCATCGTCCCCAGACTTCTCCCCAGACGCCCGAAAAAGCTGACAACGCCATCAATTGTGGACAAACAGGCATCTGATACAGTCGGCCGGACCAGACCGGTGCGTTTGCCCCCACTTGTCCACATTCACCCACAGCACCCCGCGAGCCCCTGTGAACAAACCCCAGAGCTTCTTCCACCTCCACCTGATTTCCGACGCCACCGGCGAGACGCTGCTGGCCGCCGGCCGGGCGGCATCGGCGCAATACAAGGATGCGCGCGCCATCGAGCACATCTATCCGCTGATCCGTACCGAGAAACAGCTGATGAAGGTGTTCGACGATATCGAGGAAGAACCGGGTATCGTGCTTTATACAGTGGTGGATCAGGCGCTTGCCCGCCGTATCGACGAACGCTGCGCCGCCATGGGCCTGCCCTGTGTTTCGGTGCTGGAACCGGTGCTGACCGTTTTCCAGTCCTATCTCGGCACCCCGGCCGGGCGGCGGGTGGGTGCCCAGCATGTGCTGGACGCCGAATATTTCCGTCGCATCGACGCGCTGAACTTCACCATGGAGCATGACGACGGCCAGTTGCCGATCGACATGGAACAGGCCGACATCGTGCTGATCGGCATTTCGCGCACCTCGAAGACGCCGACCTCCATCTATCTCGCCAATCGCGGCATCAAGACCGCCAACATCCCGATCGTGCTCGGCGTGCCGGTGCCGCAGGCACTGGTCGAGGCCAAGACGCCGCTGGTCGTCGGCCTGGTGGCCACCGCCGAACGCATCTCGCATGTCAGGCAGAACCGCCTGCTGGGTTCCACGCCCGGTTTCGATTCCAACGGCTATGTCGACCGCGCCGTCATCAACGAGGAACTGGCCTATGCCCGCCAGATATGCACCCGCCACGGCTGGCCGACCATCGATGTCAGCCGCCGCTCCATCGAAGAGACTGCCGCGGCCATTGTCGGGCTGATGCGCGAAAAGGCGCGCTAGCGCGCCTGAAAGGGCCGCGCGGGTTTTTCCTTCCAGTCTCGTCGGGCATGCTATAGCCGGGACGAAACAGCGCGCGGAGCAAACATGGCCGAGAAACTCATCCTCGCATCGGGCAGCCCGTTCAGGTTGACGATGCTGAAGAATGCCGGGCTCGATGTCGAAGCGGTGCCGGCTAAGGTCGACGAGCGCGCGCTCGAGGCACCGCTTCAAGGCAGCGGTGTGTCGCCCGAGGACGTTGCCGCCATCCTGGCGGAAGCCAAGGCGGTCGAGGTAAGCGAACGCCGGCCGGGCGCGCTGGTGCTGGGCTGCGACCAGACGCTGTCGCTGGGCGACGAGGTGTTCCACAAGCCGGCCGACATGGAAGGCGCGCGGCGCCATCTTCTGGCGTTGTCCGGCAGGACGCATCAGCTGAACAGCGCCGCGGTGCTGGTGCGCGACGGTGCGGTGCTGTGGCGGCATGTCGGCATCGCCAACCTCACCATGCGCAACCTCACCCCGGCTTTCATCGGCCGACATCTGGCGCGGGTCGGCCAGAAGGCACTCGCCAGCGTCGGCGCCTACCAGATCGAGGGCGAAGGCATCCAGCTGTTCGAAAAGGTCGAAGGCGATCATTTCACCATCGTCGGCCTGCCGCTGCTGCCGCTGCTTTCCGAACTGCGCAACCTGGGTGCCATCGATGGCTGATCGGAAGAAAGCTTTCGTGGTCGGTCATCCGGTCGCCCATTCGCGGTCGCCGAAGATCCACGGCCACTGGCTGAACAGCTACGGCATCGCCGGCAGCTACGAAGCGATCGATGTCGCGCCCGGCGATATATCAGCGTTCCTGTCGTCACTTGCCGGCAATGGCTTCAGTGGCGGCAACGTCACCATTCCGCACAAGGAAGTGGTGTTCGCGGCACTCGGGCGACGCGACGAGGCGGCCGAGCAGATCGGCGCGGTCAACACGCTGTGGTTCGAGGATGGCTTCTTGTGTGGCGGCAACACCGACGCGCATGGCTTCGCCGCCAATCTCGACGAACATGCCCCCGGCTGGGCGGGGAACGGGCCGGCGGTCGTGCTCGGCGCCGGCGGAGCCGCCCGCGCCGTCATCCATGCGCTGAAGGAGCGTGGGCTCAAGGACATCCGCATCGTCAACCGCACCGTGGCGCGGGCGCGGGAGCTGGGCGACCAGTTCGGCGCCGGTGTCTCGGCGCATGGTGCGGATGCGACCGCCGCGCTGCTCGGCGATGCCGGCCTGCTCATCAACACCACGGCGCTTGGCATGCATGGCAATGAAGGCCTGCCTGCCGATCCCGCCGGCTTGCCGGCGCATGCGATCGTCACCGACATTGTTTATGTGCCGCTGGAAACGCCGCTGCTCGCCGCCGCCAGGCAGCGCGGACTGAAGACCGTCGACGGGCTGGGCATGTTGCTGCACCAGGCGGTACCCGGTTTCGAGCGCTGGTTCGGCCGCCGGCCCGAGGTGACGCCGGAACTGCGCGCCATGATCGTCGCCGACCTGGAGACCAGCCATTGATCGTTCTCGGCCTCACTGGCTCCATCGGCATGGGCAAGTCGACCGCGGCAAAAATGTTCGCGGAGGCCGGCGTGCCGGTGCACGATTCGGACGAGGCGGTGCATCGTCTTTATGCCGGCAAGGCAGCACCTCTGGTCGAGGCCGCCTTTCCCGGCGTCACCCGGGATGGCACGGTCGACCGGGCACTGCTTGGCCAGCGTGTGCTGGGCGATGCCGCCGCGCTGAAGACGCTGGAAGCCATCATCCATCCGCTGGTGCGCGCCGACGCCGACGCCTTCCTGGCGCGCCATCGCGCCGCGGGTGCCCAACTCGCTGTGCTCGACATCCCGCTTCTGTTCGAGACCGGCGGCAGAAACCGCGTCGACAAGGTGGTGGTGGTGAGTGCGGCGGCGGCGGCGCAGCGTGAGCGCGTTCTGTCCCGCCCCGGCATGGCCGAGGAAAAGTTCGCCGCCATCCTGGCGAAGCAGGTGCCGGACGCCGAAAAGCGCCGCATGGCCGACTATGTCGTCGACACCGGCAGCAGTTTCGAGGAGACGCGGGCGGCCCTTGCGGCGATCATAGCCGAGCTAACGGGGGAAAATGGCGGCAATGACGCCGGCTGACCTTGCGGGGCGGCCAGGCGGGCTCCATTTTCGGGTCAAACGAAATGCGCCGGCATCCCTCCCCGGAGAGATGATATGGGCCGCGGAGCGTCTGTGATGCGCGAGATCATCTTCGATACAGAAACCACCGGCCTCGACGCCCGCGAGGATCGCATCATCGAGCTTGGCGGCGTCGAGCTGGTCAACCGGTTCCCGACCGGCCGCACCTTCCATAAATTCATCAACCCGCAGGGCCGCGCCATCAATCCCGAAGCCGAGGCGGTGCACGGCATCAGCGCCGCCCAGCTGGTCGGGCAGCCGAACTTCGCCGAAATCTGCGCCGAGTTCCTGGAATTCGTCGAGGACGCCAAGCTGGTCGCGCACAATGCCGGCTTCGACATGGGTTTCATCAACGCCGAATTCGGCCGTCTCGGCTACCCGGCGATCGGGCCCGAGCGCGTGGTCGACACGCTGGCGCTGGCGCGCCGCAAGCATCCCATGGGCCCCAATTCGCTCGATGCGCTGTGCCGTCGCTACGGCATCGACAACAGCCACCGCACCAAGCACGGGGCGCTGCTCGATTCCGAACTTCTGGCCGAAGTCTATGTCGAACTGATCGGCGGCAAGCAGGCCGCACTTGGCCTGGATGCCGCTTCGCAGGCCAGTCGTCGCGGTGCCGGACGGGCGGCGGTGGCGCCGCGACCGGTCCCGCTGCCGCCGCGCCTGACCGAGGCCGAACGCGAGACGCACCAGCGCATGGTCAAGACGCTGGGCGAGAAGGCGCCGTGGCTGAAATTCGACGGCGGCAAGGCCGAGGCCGCCGAGTAAACCTTGGGCAGCCTGCCTGAGGGCACAAAAAACCCGGCGCGAGGCCGGGTTTTTCAATTCTGCTTTGGCGACAGCTGATTAGCTGACCAGCACCTTGGAAGCGGCCTGATCCTCGGCCAGCTTCTGCTGGAACATCTGCGCGAAGTCGATCGGGTCGAGCATCAGCGGCGGGAAGCCGCCATTACGCGTGGCGTCCGAGATGATCTGGCGCGCGAACGGGAACAGGAGCCGCGGGCATTCGATGAACAGGATCGGCAGCATGTGCTCCTGCGGGAAGCCGGCGATGTTGAAGACGCCGCCATAGACCAGCTCGACGTTGAACAGCACTTCCTTGTCGAAGGAGGCCTTGGCGTTGAGCGTCAGATGCACGTCGAACTGCGCGTCCGAGAGCGGATTGGCGTTGACGTTGACGCTGATGGCGATGCCCGGAGCCTTGTCGCGGCCGCGCAGCGAGTTCGGCGCGCCGGGGCTTTCGAACGAAAGGTCCTTCACATACTGGGCCAGAACGTTCAGCGTCGGCTGCGCTCCGTTGCCGTTGCCAGCCTGCGCTTCATTGTTGTCGGCCATGAGCCATATCCCCTTGCTGGGCCGCTCGGCCCCAATTGAAATCGGGGCGTTGGCTATCACGGCAGGCGCGCCAAGACAAGATTTGCCGCCTGTTCAATCAGCCCCGCTCATTCGTCCTTGAGGCGGCGCCAGGGCGAATCGGCATTGGGGCCGCGCGAAAAGTCCTCGGCGTCGAGATCGATGGTCTTGTCGCGACGACGCTGGCCGAAGCCGCCCTGACCGAAGGACGAGACCACGGTGACGCGGCTCTTGAGCAGGCGCCAGGCAAGGTCGCGCACCGGCGGCAGCAGGAAAACCAGCCCGATGATGGACGTGATGAAGCCCGGCACCATTAAAAGCAGCGCCGAAAACACGGTCATGGCGCCATGCGCCAGCGGCCGGCTCGGGTCACGGCCGGCGTCGATCTCGGCGCGCGCCGTGGCCATGGTGCTGAAACCCTGGCGTCTAAGCAGCATGCCGCCTAGCATGGTCGAGGCCAGCACCAGCGCCACCGTGGCCAGCGCGCCGACCTGCTTGCCGACGATGACGAAGCCGGCGATCTCCATCAACGGCAGCGCCAGCAGGAGGAAAGGAACAAAGGAAAGACGCACAATTCGCCCGTTTGTTGTATGTTTAGCCATGGCGACCAATCGCCGCTGGCGTTCACTATATCAAATAGGTATGCGCCGCTTGCGTTTGAATGATGGCGCGCCACGTTCTATATGGTTTTATAGTTTGACGATCAGTCGCGAAATGGAGGCGCGGCCGGTTGAGTAGATTGGCCGCTTCGAGGATTGATTGGCGCAAGACATGGCATTTTTCGACTTCGGCACGATTTTCTTCCTGGTTGCGGCGATCGTGATCTTTTTCCAGCTGCGTAACGTGCTGGGCCGCCGCACCGGCAGCGAGCGGCCGCCCTTCGATCCCTATACGGCCGGGCGTTCGCGCGACAAGGATTCGGCCCAGGCGCAGGAGAACGTCGTTTCGCTGCCGCGCAAGCGCGCGCCGGGCGATGCCCCCGCGCCCGACGTCTATGCGGCGATCGATGCTTTCGCCAAGCCGGACACCGACCTCAACAAGGGCCTGCGCGCCATCAAGGACAACGACACCAGCTTCGAGCCGAAGGGTTTCGTCGACGGCGCCAAGATGGCCTACGAGATGATCGTCATGGCCTATGCCGACGGCGACCGCAAAACGCTGAAGAACCTGTTGTCGCGCGAGGTCTATGACGGCTTCGTTGCCGCCATTTCCGACCGCGAGGCCAAGTCGGAAAAGATCCAGTCCTCCTTCGTCGGCATCGACAAGGCCGACATCGTCTCGGCCGAGATGAAGGGTTCGGAAGCGCACATCACGCTGCGCATCGTCAGCGAGCTGATTTCGGCGACCCGCGACAAGGCCGGCACCGTCATCGACGGCGACCCGGAGACGGTTGCCGAGGTCAAGGACGTCTGGACGTTCGCCCGCGACAGCCGCTCGCGCGATCCGAACTGGAAGCTCGTCGCCACCGAGGAAGAAGACTGAGCCGGAGCCGCGCCGGTGCCGTTGTCGCCCCTCCTTTCGGCGCGCTCCTATGACGATCTGCCCGGCTGGGCAGACGACGACCACCTCGCCGCCTTCGAAGCCTTCCGCCGTTCGGCATTCCATGTACCGGTGAAACCCTACCGCACGGGCGCGCTCGGCATCGATTTCACCGCTTTCCATCAGGCCTATGAGGTGGCGCGCGCGAAGCCGCCGACGGACCGGGCCGCGGCCCGCGCTTTCTTCGAAAACCATTTCGCGCCTGTCCATGTTGCCGCCGAAGGCGATGGCGGCGGTCTCGTCACCGGCTTCTACGAGCCGGTGGTGGAAGCCTCGCCGGTGCGCACCGAAACCCATCGCTGGCCGCTTTTGGCGCGCCCAGTCGACCTGATCGACATCGACGACACCAACAGGCCTGCCGGCATGGACCCTTATCTGGCCTTTGCCCGGCAAACGGCGGCCGGGCCGGTGGAATATCACGACCGGGGCACGATCGAGCGCGGTGCGCTGGCCGGCCAGGGGTTGGAAATCGCCTGGTTCGCCGACAAGGTCGATGTCTTCTTCATCCATGTGCAGGGCGCCGCCCGCCTCAACATGACCGACGGGCGGCAATTGCGTGTCACCTATGCCGCGAAATCCGGCCAGCGTTTCACCGGGCCGGGCCGCGTGCTGATCGATGCCGGCGAAATTCCCTTCGAAAAAGTGACGATGCAGTCGATCCGCGCCTGGTTCAAGGCGCATCCGGAGCGCGTCGACGAAATCCTGTGGCAGAACCGCTCCTTCATCTTCTTCCGCATCGCGGCCGTCGACGATGCCGGGCTTGGTCCGGTCGCCGCGGCCAAGGTGCCGCTTTCCGCCGGCCGCTCGGTGGCGGTGGACCGGCTGTTGCACACATTCGGCACGCCTTTTTATATTGATGCGCCGACGCTGACGGCATTCGGCGACGGACCGTTCCGCCGGTTGATGATCGCGCAGGACACCGGCTCCGCCATCACCGGCCCGGCGCGCGGCGACCTGTTCGCAGGTTCCGGCGACGCCGCCGGCGAGATCGCCGGCGTGGTGCGCAACCAGGCCGATTTCTATGCGCTGGTGCCGCGCGCCCTGCTCGACGGGGCGGCGGGATGAGCCGGCGCGCCGAAAAACCCCTGTCGGAAGAGGATCGGGTTCTGTGGAACCTGGTGGCGCGCTCGGCCAAGCCGCTCAAAGGCAAGGCCACGCCCGAATTGCCGGAACTGATCGCGCCACAGGCACCGCAGCCCGGACCGGTTCCCGCTGCAACGACCATTGCCACGCCGGCCAAGCCGAAGGTTCAGGCGGTGCGGCATGTGCTGGACGAGCCGACGCTGGACAAGCTGTCCAAGGGCCGCTTGCCGATCGAGGGTCGTGTCGACCTGCACGGCATGACGCAGGACGAAGCCTACGCGCTGCTGTTCTCCTTCCTGCACCGCGCCCATGCCGGCGGCGTGCGTTATGTGCTGGTCATCACCGGCAAGGGTTCTTCGTCCGGCGGCGACGGCGTGTTGCGCCGTTCCGTGCCGGCCTGGCTGTCGACACCCGCCTTTCGGCCGCTGGTTTCCAGCCATGATCATGCCGCCCGCCATCACGGCGGCGGCGGCGCGCTTTACGTGCGCCTGCGGCGGGCGCGGGCATGACCCCGCTCGGCGAGCGCATTCGCGTGCTGCGCGAGGAACGCGGCGTCAGCCAGAAGAACATGGCGGCGGCGATCGGGGTGAGCGCTGCCTATCTGTCGGCGCTCGAACACGGCAAGCGCGGCGTGCCGAGCTGGACGCTGATCCAGAAGATCATCGGCTATTTCAACATCATCTGGGACGATGCCGAGGATTTGCAGCGGCTGGCCGAAAGCTCGCACCCCAAGGTCAGGATCGACACGTCGGGCCTTTCCCCCGCCGCCACCGAGCTCGCCAATCTGCTGGCTGACCGTATCGGTAAGATGAACGACGCCGATATCGGGCGCGTCACCGCGCTGGTGCGGGACATGGCGGGAAAAAGATGATCACTTACCCTTCCCCACATGGGGAAGGTAAACGCTACGCCGCCTTGTCGCGCACCTGATAGTCCTTGATCGCGGCGAAGCGGATCGCTTTCCAGCGCTCGGCCTCGTAGTTCAGCGAGAATTCGTGCTGGGCGAGGAACACCGGGTCGTTGTCGAGATCGCGGGCAATGTCGCCGCGATGCGCTTCGACGAAGCGCGTCAGGTCGAGCTTGTCGTCGGCGTCGATCCAGCGGCAGATCGAGAAACGCGACATCTCGAAATCGACCGGCAGCGAATATTCGACGTTGAGACGTTCCTTCAGAACGTCGATCTGCAGCGCGCCGACCACGCCGACGATGGCCGGTGAGCCGTCTTCGGGCTGGAACAGCTGCACGACGCCTTCCTCGGCCATCTGCTGCAGCGCTTCTTTCAGCTTCTTCGCCTTCATGGCGTCGCCGAGGCGAACGCGACGCAGGATTTCCGGCGCGAAGTTCGGCACGCCGCGGAACAATATGTCCTCGCCCTCGGTCAGCGTGTCGCCGATGCGCAGCGTGCCGTGGTTGGGGATGCCGACGACGTCGCCGGCATAGGCCTCGTCGGCGGTTATGCGCGAGCGGGCGAAGAAGAACTGCGGCGCCGACAGCGACATCGGCTTGCCGGTGCGCACGAGCTTGGCCTTCATGCCGCGCTTGAGCTCGCCCGAGCAGACGCGCACGAAAGCGATACGGTCGCGGTGGTTGGGGTCCATGTTGGCCTGGATCTTGAAGACGAAGGAGGTCATCTTCTCTTCCGTCGCCTCGACCTTGCGGGTGTCGGCCTCCTGCGCGCGCGGCGCCGGGCCGAAAGCGCCGAGCGCCTCGATCAGGTCGCGTACGCCGAAATTGCGCAGCGCCGAGCCGAAATAGACCGGGGTCAGGTGGCCCTGGCGGAAGGCTTCCAGGTCGAACGGCCGGCAGGCCTCGCGCGCCAGCTCCAGCTCCTCGATGAAGGCCGGGCGGTCATTGTCGGGCAACAGGCCGGCGGCGCGGTTGGAATCCGGGCCGTGCACGGGCGTGCGCTCTTCTTCCTCGTCGTTGCGGCGCACCGCGTTCTCGGCCAGGTGATAGGTGCCGGCGAAGGTCTTGCCCTGGCCGATGGGCCAGGTGATGGGCGCGGTGTCGAGCGCCAGCTTCTGCTCGATCTCGTCCAGGATCTCGAACGTGTCGCGCGCTTCGCGGTCCATCTTGTTGACGAAGGTGATGATCGGGATGTCGCGCAGGCGGCACACCTCGAACAGCTTCAGCGTGCGCGGCTCGATACCCTTGGCGGCGTCGATCACCATGACCGCCGAATCCACCGCCGAAAGCGTACGGTAGGTGTCGTCGGCGAAGTCCTCGTGGCCGGGCGTGTCGAGCAGGTTGAAGACGTTGTCGCCATATTCGAAGGTCATCACCGAGGTGACGACGGAGATGCCGCGCTCGCGCTCGATCTTCATCCAGTCCGAGCGGGTCTGGATACGGTCCTTCTTCGCCTTGACCTCACCGGCCAGCTGGATGGCGCCGCCGAACAAAAGCAGCTTTTCAGTCAGCGTGGTCTTGCCGGCGTCCGGGTGCGCGATGATCGCGAAGGTGCGGCGGCGGGCCACCGCCTTTTCGATGGTTTCGGTCATTTTTTCAGGAATTCCGTTCGTTGCGCCGGCTTCTACCAGCGACAAACCCGCCTGTCGAACGGAAACGGCGGCCAGCGCATGACCCAGAAAATCGGAATCGATCTTCGGAAAGGGTCATGCGCCGACTCAAAATGTCAGAGCGTCCTTTGCGCGTCCAAAAGGACGCGCGGCGTTCTAGAGGACCGCGCGCAGCCGCTCATAGGTCGGCGCCAGCTTCAGCAATTGCGTGGCCGCCGTCTTGTCGTCGCCGACCACCAGCGGGTGCTGCAGCGAGCCGATGAGGCGGGCTTGCCCGGCGGCGATCGCTGCCGCCTCCGTGCGGCCGATACGCGCAAGGCAAGTCGCGGCATCGTTGGCGCGGCGGGCGCCGACGCGGATGGCGAAGTGGATCATGTGGCCGCGCAGGCCGTCGTCGCAGCCCGCTTCGATCATGCCGGCCAGCCGTTCCGCCGCCGCGCCGTTGCCGAGGCTGCCCTCGGGCATGCCGGACACGCCTTCCATGGCAAGCCAGCGTCTTGCGGCCGGCAGCGACGCCTCGATCATCTCGGCCTCGTTGCGTTCGGCGACGCGCCGGAACGCCGTCCGCATCGCATAGGGCGTGCCATAACTCAGCGTCTTCGCAGCCCAGGCGGTCATGAAGTCGGCCAGCGGCAGGGTCGCATAAGGATAGCCCTGCGGATCGTGCATCAGCACGCGCTCCCCATCGACCTCCAGCACCACGACATAATGGTCTGCCTCGATCGGGCCGCGCATGCCCGGCTGGTGGTGCAGATGCCCCATTTCGAGCGGACCGACCCAGGCCGGACCGTTGGCCAGCGCCGCCTTCAACCGGGCAAGCGCGTCGTCGGCCGTGCCGCGGCCGGAGACCTCGGATGTCCAGCCCAGCGCGTTGAGCGTGTCGTCGAAACCTTGTTCGGGGTCCCAGCCATAGGGGTCGAACAGGGGCAGCTTGCCGCCGATCAATTGCATGCCGAACGGGCTCGACGTGGCGAATTCGATCACGGCGACGGAGGGCGCCGCATCGCCGAACATCATGGCGAAGGAGTTGGCGTAGCAATACGGGCCGGAGCCGACATAGTTGACATGCATGCGTTGGGTTTCCTCAGGAACTGATTGGATAGGCGATGTCGAAGCGCGCGCCATCGCTGCCGGGATAGGTCTCGGACGGGCTGTCGGTAGCGGCGAGACCGTTGCGTTCGATCCACGCTTCGAGCGCGTCGTAGACTGCAAGTACCAGCGGAAAATCCTCGTGGCCCGCCGGCACCGGCACGAAGGCCTCGCGCCGTGCCGGCAGCAGCCGGACATGCAGGTCGCCGACCGGTTCGACCGGCCCCTCGCAGGCGATCGCGACCTCCACCCAGCCTTCGCTGTCGCGGGTGGTGAGATCGTGATGGTGCACGCTCATCGACCCGTCATGGGCGAAGCCTGAAGCGGCAAGATGTGCGCGGATGTCGGTCTGCGCCTGTGCCATATAGGCGTCGAGATCAATGGTCGTCGCTAGCCGCCGGCGGCCGACGATCTTGGTGGCGGGAACGTCACGCAGCGCGATCGACAGTGCCGGTCCGCCGAAATCGGCCTGGCGCACCATCGCCTCGACCAGGTCGGCGTGACCGGCAAGGCGTTCGCCCTGTGCCTCCAGCCAGGTCCGCAATTCCACTGCGCGCGCCTGTGGTGAAAGGTCGAGCAGGGCCGCGATGCGCGCCACCGGCAGGCCGAGCTGGCGCAGGCGGGCGATCAACCTAGCGCGCGGCGCCTGCTCCGGCGCGTAGTAGCGATAGCCGGTCTGCGGGTCGACATGGGCAGGCACCAAAAGGCCCTGCTCGGCATAGAGCCTGAGCGCCTTGGGCGAAAGCCGGGTGGCCGCGCCGAAGCGGCCGGCAAGCAGATGGGGACGGGTCATGGCGCCTGTCTAAGGCTTGCCCCAAGGGCGAGGTCAAGCGCTCATCGCGGGCGTTTTTCGACCGTCGGTCAGAGTGCGAGATCGAAGCCGCCGGTCGCCAGCGTCTCGCCATTGACGATCAGCTCGACGCGGTGATGACCGGCATGGTGCTTGCGCGTGGTGAAATCGCGCACGGTCTGGCCGATCGAAAATTCGGCGCCAGCGCCGGGCGCCAAGGCGATCTCCTTCAGCTTGAACACTTTCTTCGATGCCGTGCCGGCCTTCTTCACATAATGGACGGCATAGTCGACCACGAGTTTCTGTTCGGTCGCTGCGCTGGAGACGAGGCGCGCGTCGAGCTGGATGCGCTCGCCGAGACGGATCGCCGCCGGCGTCACCGAAAAATGGCCGATACGCACCTCCGGCTTGCCGGTGGTGCCGATCAGCGCCAGCGCACGCGGCTCGCCCTTCTTGATCATGGTGCGCAGCGCGTGCCTGACGATCCAGGCGGTGTGGGCATTGCCCATGTCCCAGGCCGAGACCTGCGCGATCACCCGGTCTGGATTGTCCTTGGTGATGTCGTTGAGGTGGTTGGCCACCGATTTTCGCACATAGAGGCTGGGGTCGCTGTTCAGCGCCTCCAGGATCGGCGCGGTCGGCGCCGGGTCGGCGATCAGGTTCTTGAGGTTGAACGACCATGGCAGGCGCGGCCGCGAACCTTCGCTGGCCAGGCGCCGCACATGCTCGTTGTCGTCCTCGGCCCAGCCAACCATGACGGCAAGCGTGCGTTCGAAATCGCGGGCGAGGAAATGGCGGATGGCGAATTCGGCCGAGCCATAGCGGGTGAACAGATGCAGCGCCCGCATCGACAGGTCGAAATGGTCCTGCCCGTAGAGTGCGACGAATTCCGGCAGCACGATCGAGGCGAAGCCGTGGTTGATGCGCGGCGCCAGCGCGGTCAGCACCTCAAGCGCTTCGCCATAGGAGCCGGGCAAGGTGACATGGAAACTCACCGCCGTCTGCCGCAGCCGTTGCATGATGCCAAGCGCGTCGAGATTGTCGGTGGCGAGTGCCAGGAAACGTTCGGCGTCGAAACCGGGAGAAATGGCCGCTGTCTCGGCGGCGAAATGGCCAAGCCGCGCGCGGTCGAAAATCTCTTTCAGCGCTGGCGCGGCCTGGGTGGCGGTGTTGTCCATATGCTCGTCCTGTTCTGTCCCGTCAGCCCTGACGAATCGTGGCGGCACGCTACACCAGCCTGCTGTCAACGGACTGTCAGGAGCTTTGACCGGCGCGCGGCTCTACAGCACAAAATGGCGAGACCTGCATCATTCTTGACTAATCATCAGTTTACACTTATGATTAGTTATGACTTATGATTACGCGCAGATAGCCGCTCTGGCCGACCCTACCCGGCGGACCATCTTCGAAAGGGTGGCGCAGCGGCCCTGCTCGGTGGCCGAGATCACGCGCACGCTGCCGGTGTCGCAATCGGCGGTGTCGCAGCATCTCAAGGTGCTCAAGGAGGCGCAGCTGGTACGCATGCAGCCCCGGGGCGCGCGCAACATCTATCACATCGACCCGGCCGGTCTCGGCCGCATGCGGGCCTGGCTCGACCGGCTCTGGGGAGACGCGCTCGACGAATTCAAGCTCAAGGCGGAAATGGAGGACCAGACATGACAGCCACGATTTCACCGTCGCCGGTGCGCCGTTCGGTCACCGTCAAGGCAAGCCCGGCGCGGGCTTTCGAGGTCTTCACATCGGGCTTTTCGAGCTGGTGGCCAAAGACCCACAGCATCGGCACCGTCCCGCTCAAAACGGCGACCATCGAGCCCCGTGCCGGCGGGCGCTGGTACGAGACCGGCGAAGACGGCAGCGAATGCCCATGGGGCGATGTGATTGCCTGGGAGCCGCCGCAGCGCATCGTCCTGGCATGGCGTATCGGCACGGACTGGAAATTCGATCCCGATCTCCTCACCGAAGTCGAGGTCAGGTTCGTTCCCCTCGCCAGCGGCGGAACCCGCGTCGATCTCGAACACCGGCTGCTTGAAAACATGGGTCCGAAGGCCGAGGAAACGGCCGTGATGCTCGATTCCGAAGGCGGTTGGGGCGGCATCCTCCTGGGCTTCGGCGCCGTGCTCGACGCTACGGCTTGACGCGATCCGAACTTTGCGAACAAACGGCCCGCCATCGTTTGCGGGCCGTTTGTTGTCGTTGACCGCCATAACCGACAGGCGGATAATATCCGCAAAGGCGTCGATCATTCGACGCCGCTCCACAGCGCCGCGCGTCCCTTCGGACGCCCAAAGCACACTGTGGACGTCGAGTTGTGCATGACCCGTTCGGAGAACCGATCCCGGTTTTTTGGGTCATGCACCAGCGATCCAGGAGGTCGCTATGACCATCCATCAGGAAGTTCATTTCAAAGGCACGCCGAAGGACATCTACGACCTGCTGCTCAACTCCGCCCGCTTCCAGGCAATGACGGGCGGACGCTCGGCTCACATCTCGACGCATGAGGGCGGCGAGGTGTCGATGTTCGGCGGCGACATCGAAGCCCGAAACGTCGAGCTGGTGCCCAACCGCCGCATCGTCCAGACCTGGCGCTCGCGCGCCTGGCCCGAAGGCATCTTTTCGATCGTCCGCTTCGAGTTGCAGGCCGATGGCACCGGCACCAGGCTTGTCTTCGACCAGAACGGCTATCCCCAGGCTACCCATCATATGCTCGAAGACGGTTGGCAGAAGATGTACTGGGGGCCGATGAACCACGCGCTGAAGCATCACTAAACGAAAGTGTCGGCTTCCATCTCGTTGGGTTCCTGTAAGTCCATGCGCCGGTAGCCCAGGCGAGCGGAAGGCAGGCGGTCGCCGCTTATTCGGCCGCGACAGGACGTCTTTCCGAGACCGGCGCGAAAGGCCGGATGACGATGTCGGCCCTGGTCATGACGACGAAGCTGGATGGCGGCACCGGCTGCCATTCGGCGTTTTCGCGGTCAAAGGGTTCGGAGACGATGCAACGGCCCGTGCCGTCGCGAAACGACGAGGTGTAGAGCGTCGGCGCCGTCGCGTCGGTGGCGTAACGCACCGCAAACAGCGTCTCGCCGTCGGAAAAAGCGGCGGTGAGTTTCAGCGCCGGATCGATGCCGGCACGCCGCGCCGCCGAGACCACCCGGGCGGTCGCGCGTTCGAGCGCGCCTTGCGGGTCGTCGTCCAGCCCCTCGTCGATCATCAGGTGAAAGAACAGCTCGGAATCGGTGGTGCCTTCGAGCTGGTCGTAGAGCGCGTCGGGCAGCGTCGCTTCCAGGGCGCGGCGGATGCGTTCGAAGCCGCCGATCTGGCCGTTGTGCATGAACGCCCAGCGGCCTGACACGAAAGGATGGCAGTTGGCGCGGCTGGTGGCGCCGCCGGTCGAGGCCCGCACATGCGCCAGGAACAGGCCGGAACGGATCTGCCGGCACAGGCTTTTCAGGTTCGGGTCCGACCAGGCCGGCAGGATGTCGCGATAGAGGCCGGGCTCGGCGCGGCCGCCATACCAGGCAAGGCCGAAACCGTCGCCATTGGTCGGCGACTTGGCCTCCTGCGCGCAATGGCTCTGGGCGATCAGCGAATGGCATGGCGCGGTGACGATGTCTTCCAGAAAGACTTCCTCACCGAGATAGGCCGCCCATCGGCACATTCTGCTCAGCGTCCTTCAGGCGCCAGGTTCGGGAGGCTCGAAGCCTCCGGCAGGGTTACGCCTGCGGTCGCCGGTTGTGGGTGCGCTCGTAGAGCTGGCGGATGGTCCTGCTCGCCGTAGTCTCGAACAGGAAGGGTAAGAAAGCGTGAATGAGCGCGGCCGAGCCGGCCAGGAACAGCTTGCCGGCGAACCAGCCGGCAAAGCGCATATGCTCGAAATAGGTTTCGTCGACCGAGTGTGGATGGTCGGTGAACAGGCGGGCGATGCGCGCGGTCATGTGATTCTCCCATTTCTGCCGCCATGGTTCCACGCTTCGACGGAACGGGAGTCCCAAATTGTCCTTGTTTCGTGGTCGCAGTTGGGACAAACATCCCAAGATGGAGCATGAACTCGATACGCTAGACCGGCGAATCCTCGCCGAGCTGCAACGCGACGGCACCTTGTCGGTGGACCAGCTTTCCGAGCGGGTCGGCCTGTCGCGCAACGCCTGCTGGCGCCGGGTGAAACGGCTGGACGACGAGCGTTTCATTATCGGCCGCGTCGCCCTGGTCGATGCCGACAAGCTCGGCCTCGGCTTGTCAGTGTTCATCATCGTGCGCACCTCCAGCCACGACCCGGACTGGCTGGCGAAGTTTCGTGCCGCGGTCACCTCCTTTCCCGAGATCACCGGGGTCTATCGCATGTCGGGCGATCTCGATTACGTGTTGCGTGCCCGCGTCGCCGATGTGAAGGCCTATGACCGGCTCTACCAGCGCCTGATCGCCAAGGTGCCGCTGTCCGACGTCTCGGCCTCCTTCGTCATGGAGGAAATCAAGGAGACGACGGTGGTGCCGGTGGAGGTTCGATAGGCAATCGCCGGACAGCGGTGCCCGATGACATTCTGGACAACGGTGGTTTGAGCTCATATGTTACAACCGTAACATTGAGGCACAACCATGGTATCATTGTCCTGGCTTCTCCTCACCTACAAGGTACCGCCGGAACCCGCCGCCAAACGCATCGCGCTGTGGCGGCGCCTCAAGGGCATGGGTGCGGTCTATCTGCAGAACGGTGTCTGCCTTCTGCCCAAGACCGACGACCATGTGCGCCGGCTGAAGATGATCGAGAACGACATTCTCGAAATGGCGGGCGAATCCGTCATCCTGGAAACCGTCGCGCTCGATCGCGCTCAGGAAGAGCGGGTGGTGCAGCGCTTCCGCGCCGACCGCGACGACCAGTATCGCGAGTTCCTCGGCCGCTGCGCCGATTTCGAAGCCGAGATCGCCAAGGAGATCGCGATCAACAAGTTCACCTATGCCGAGCTTGAGGAGGAGGACACCGACCTCAAGAAATTGCAGGGCTGGCTTGAGAAGATCAGGAAGCTCGATTTTTACCAGGCGACGCTCGCCGGGGAGGCAGAACAGCGCTTGCGCGCCTGCGAGGCCCTGCTGGACGGATATGCCCGGCGCGTCTTCGATGCGCATGACGAGAACCGCTGAGATGGGCGGCCAACAGGGCACTGGCAAAGATCGGGCGGACGGGGCTCGCCGCGGGCTCCCGGCGGGCGTCTGGGCGCTCGGTTTCGTCTCCATGTTCATGGACATCTCCTCGGAGATGATCCACGCCTTGCTACCGGTCTATATGGTGGCGGTGCTCGGCACCTCGACGCTCGCCGTCGGCATCATCGAAGGCATCGCCGAGGCGACGGCGTCGATCACCAAGATCTTCTCCGGCGCGCTCAGCGACTGGCTCGGCAAGCGCAAGCTGCTGGCGGCGCTGGGTTATGGTCTTGCGGCGATAACCAAGCCCATCTTCCCGCTGGCGCCGTCGATCGGCTGGCTGGTAACCGCGCGTTTCATCGACCGCGTCGGCAAGGGCATTCGCGGCGCGCCGCGCGATGCGCTGATCGCCGACATCACGCCGCCCGAACAGCGCGGCGCCGGCTTCGGGCTGCGCCAGTCGCTCGACACTGTCGGCGCCTTTGTCGGGCCGTTGCTGGCGATCGTTTTGATGTGGCTGACCGCCAATCATTTCCAGGCGGTGTTCTGGATCGCCGTCATCCCGGCCTTCGTCGCCGTTGCCCTCATCATTGTCGCCGTCAAGGAGCCGAAGCGCGTCGAGGGGCAGCGCCGGGTGCGCATGCCGTTGCGGCGCGACGAACTCAAGCGCCTCGGTCCGGCCTTCTGGTGGGTGGTGGCAGTGGCCGCGATCTTCACCCTCGCCCGCTTCAGCGAGGCGTTCCTGATCCTGCGGGCCCAGTCGATCGGCCTGCCGCTGGCTCTGGTGCCGATCGTCCTGGTGGTCATGAACCTTGCTTATTCGCTTTCCGCCTATCCCGTCGGCGTGCTTGCCGATCGCATGGACCGCCCGACCCTGCTTGGCCTCGGCCTGGTATTGCTCATAGTGGCTGACCTCGCACTGGCGTTCCTGCCCAACGTGGCAGGGCTCGCGGCCGGCGTTCTTCTATGGGGGCTGCATATGGGTTTCACGCAAGGCCTGCTGGCGACCCTGGTCGCCGATGCCGCCCCGGCGGAATTGCGTGGAACAGCTTTCGGCATGTTCAACCTCGTCACCGGTCTCGCCTTGCTGGTCGCGAGTGTCGTCGCCGGCGCCCTATGGGATCAGTTCGGACCCCAGGCCACCTTCCTTGCCGGCGCGGCCTTTGCATTGCTCACCCTGATCGCGCTTTTATCCATGCGCCGCCGCCTGTCGGCGAAAGCCGGTTAGCTGGCTTTTCAACCGCCGTGGCAGACCGCTTCCCGCCACCAAAGAATCCCGTTGAAACCCCGGTGGGCGGTTGACTTGGCACGCGGTCGGGCCGATAGGATCGCGCCATGCACCCGACATCGAAAACTTCACCCGTCCTTGGCCCGACGGTCGGTTTCGTCCGCCTGCCGCATGGCGAGGGGCTGGAGCTTCCAGCCTATGAAAGCACCGGCGCCGCTGGCATGGACCTGCGCGCCGCCGTTCCCGAAGACCGGCCGCTGCTCATCCTGCCCGGCAGGCGCGTGCTGGTGCCGACCGGGCTGGTCATGGAAATCCCCGAGGGTCTGGAAGGCCAGGTGCGGCCCCGCTCCGGCCTCGCGCTGAAGCACGGCATCACCTGCCTCAACACACCGGGAACCGTCGACAGCGACTATCGCGGCGAGGTCAAGGTGCTGCTGATCAACCATGGCGACGAGGAATTTTATGTCGAGCGCGGCATGCGCGTCGCCCAGATCGTCTTCGCGCCCGTTGTCCAGGTGCGGGCCGAGGAACGCAGCCTCGCCGGCGGCACGACACGCGGCGGCGGCGGTTTCGGGTCGACCGGAACGGCTTGATGACGTTGCCGGAACTGGTCATCTTCGATTGCGACGGCATTCTGGTCGACACCGAGAACATGGCCAATGAGCGGCTGGCCGTCTGGCTGACCGAGGCCGGTTATCCCGCCGATTTCGACTATTGCCGCAAGCATTTTTCCGGCCGTTCGATGGTCTCGGTACGCAACGAGATCCTTGAAACGGCCGGTATCGACCTCGGCGAGGATTTCGCCGACCGCTGGAACATCGGCCTGCCGGAGCTGTTCGCCAAGGGCGTCGACGAGATCCCGCATGTGCGCGACGTCATCGACGCCGTGCGCGCCGCCGGCATTCCCTATTGCGTTGCCTCCTCGGCGCGCGTTTCCAAGATGCACATCACGCTCGGCGTAACCGGGCTTCTGCCTTTGTTCGAACACGCCATGTACAGCGCCACCATGGTCGGCCGCTCGAAACCCTTCCCCGACCTTTTCCTACATGCGGCGAGGGAAATGGGCGTCGCGCCCGAAAACTGCATCGTCATCGAGGATTCGGTGGCCGGAACCAAGGCCGGCATCGCCGCCGGCATGCGGGTGTTTTCCTATCACGGCGACCCCCATTCCGATCCCGAAGGCCTGCGGGAGGCCGGCGGCATCCTGTTCGCCGACATGCGCGAACTGCCGAGCATGGTCCCGCTGCGCTAGCGCCGCGCCTTCCATGACGGTTCGATCAAGCCTCGACGCCGACTTTTGGCAGGAGTGTTGAGCGGCCTGGGCCTGCGCCAACGGCATTCGTTTGCCCGGCCCCGAAGGGCTCGCTAGGATTAGCCCAATCGCACAATTGCCGGAGATATTTCAATGGACAAGGGCAAGACCTTCAGGGATTTGCACGCCGAGACGTTCGTCATTCCCAACCCGTGGGACGTCGGCTCGGCCAAGCTTCTTTCATCCATGGGCTTCAAGGCGCTGGCCACCACCAGCGCCGGCCACGCCTTCTCGCGCGGCCTGCCCGATGGCAGCATCACCTTCGAGGCGATGATCCAGCATTGCCGCGAGATCGTCGCGGCCACCGCGCTGCCGGTGTCGGCCGATCTCGAGAAGGGCAAGGGCGACAGCGCCGAAAGCGCCGCCGAGACCATCTTCGCGGCCGAGGCTGCCGGCCTTGCCGGTTGCTCGATCGAGGACCATACCGGCGACGCGGACAAGCCGATCTACGATTTCTCGCAAGCCGTGGAGCGGGTGGCGGCGGCGGCCGAGGCCGCGCGGGCCTTGAAACGCGACTTCGTCTTCACGGCGCGCGCCGAGAACTTTTTGCACGGCCGGGCCGACCTCGACGACACAATCCGCCGGCTGCAGGCCTATGAGAAGGCCGGCGCCGACGTGCTTTATGCGCCGGGTATCGCCGACGTTGCTTCGGTGCGCGCCGTCTGCCAGGCGGTCACGCGGCCGGTCAATGTGCTGGCGGTGCCCGACTTCACCGTGCCGGCATTGGCGCAAGCCGGCGCCAAGCGCATTTCGGTCGGCTCGCAGCTTGCCTGCGCCGCCTTCAGCGCATTGGAGCGGGCCGGCCGCGAACTGCTCGACGTCGGCTCCTTCACCTTCAACCGCGCCAACACCATGACCTTCCGCCGCCTGAACGAGCTGTTCTCGACGGAACAGGGTTGACGGCGACGCACGTCGTTCCAGCAACGTGTGCCGACGCGGCGTTGAACCAGGCCGGCCCGCTCTCATTGCGCGGGCTGGCGCTCGCGCCTACTATGATGCCCGCGCCAAATTCATCGCCGATGCGAATGACGCGCCCGGCCAGGGTTCCTGTTGAGATGAATGTTGCGATCCGCGTTCTTTTTATCGCCGCCTTGCTGGCGGGTTTCGGTTCGCCGGTGCGTGCCGACGAGAAGGGTGAGCTTGCCGCGCTGGTCGATGCGCTGCGCAACGAAATCGCCGCCTGCTGGATGCCGCCTGATATGACCGGCGCGAAACCCATCTCGGTGGTGGTTAAGGTCAGGCTGAAGCGCGACGGCTCGCTGGCCGCCAAGCCGGTGGCCGAGAACCCGCCCAAGGCCAAGGAGGCGAAGCTGCTCGCCGCCAGCGCCGTGCGCGCGGTGGAGCGCTGCGCGCCTTTTCACAGTATGGCCGGCACCCGCCTGCCCTACGAGCGCTGGCGCGAGCTGAAACTGAACTTCGCGCCGGTGTTTTGAGCCGGTTTGCCGGCACGCAAGGCGACCGTTGTGCCCAATCCCTGTTTCAATCTACGGTAGGACCCGCTGATGTGCAGGGGGAAGCCAAGGCATGCATTCACGGGCCCGGTGCGTTCTGGCCACTCTGTTGATGTGCGCTCCAACCGTGTCTGCGGAAGCCGGCGACAAGGCGGCTGCCGGGAAGATCAGTATGGCCGCCATGGTGGCCATGCGGGAGAAGATCGACAGCTGCTGGTCGATACCGGCGGGCGCGGTTTCAGGAGAAACCATCTTGTTTCAGGCGAAAATTCTCGTCCGCTTGAAGCCCGATGGCTCGTTAGCTGAAAAACCGACGGTCCGGGAGCCTCAAAAAGGGAAAGCATTTCGGCTCTACGCAGAGAGCGCCATACGCGCCATCGAAAAATGCGCTCCTTACACCATGCTGCGCCCTTACCCGCACGAGATATGGAGCGAGATCGTCGTCACTTTCGCACCTAGCGACCTCAACGCGCCCCGGCCGCAGCAATAACTTGCAAAATCCGGCCATTTCTGTAGACCCGCGCGCGGCCGGCATGGCAGAAAGCCAGGGTTTTGGGCCATTTGACTGGACCCAGCCCCGCGCGGAGACCTGAATGCCGGAATATGATGTGCTGAGCATCGGCAATGCCATTGTCGACATCATCGCCCAATGCGACGAGGCCTTCCTCGCCGACAACGGCATCATCAAGGGCGCGATGAACCTGATCGACGCCGAGCGCGCCGAACTGCTCTACCGTCGCATGGGACCCGCCGTGGAAGCGTCCGGCGGCAGCGCCGGCAACACCGCCGCCGGCATCGCCAGCTTCGGCGGTCGCTCCGCCTATTTCGGCAAGGTCAGCCAGGATCATCTGGGCGAAATCTTCACCCACGACATCCATGCCCAGGGCGTTGCCTTCGACACCAGGCCGCTGCAGGGCACGCCGCCCACCGCGCGCTCGATGATCTTCGTCACGCCCGACGGCGAGCGGTCGATGAACACCTATCTCGGCGCCTGCGTCGAGCTCGGCCCGGAAGATGTCGAGGCCGACAAGGCCCGTGGCGCGGCCGTCACCTATTTCGAGGGCTATCTGTGGGATCCGCCGCGCGCCAAAGAGGCGATCCGGCTGACGGCGCAGCATGCCCACGCCGCCGGCCGCAAGGTGTCGATGTCGCTGTCGGACAGTTTCTGCGTCGACCGTTACCGTGGCGAATTCCTCGACCTGATGCGTTCGCGCACGGTCGACATCGTTTTCGCCAACAGCCATGAGATCAAGTCGCTCTACCAGACCGCTTCCTTCGATGAGGCGCTGGCGCAGATCCGCAAGGATTGCCGCATCGCCGCCGTCACCCGCTCCGAGAAGGGGTCGGTCATCGTCCATGGCGACGAGACCTTCGTCATCGAGGCCACCAAGATCCATGAGCTGGTCGACACCACCGGCGCTGGCGACCTTTATGCCGCCGGCTTCCTGCACGGCTACACCAAGGGTCTCGACCTCAAGACCTGCGGCGATCTCGGCTCGCTGGCGGCCGGCCTGGTCATCCAGCAGATCGGCCCGCGTCCGCGCCAGAACCTCAAGCGCGAGGCCGAGCAGGCGGGGTTGCTGTAGCGTCTTTTTCCTTTTCCCATGCGGGAGAAGGATCATGGCGCCGCAAGACGAAATCCGTATAGTCCTCGCCGCGACAAACGAGGACGAGCATGGCGAGCCCCTATCCCGAAATCACCCTGGTGCGGCACGGCGAGACCGAGTGGAGCGCCACCGGCAAACACACCGGCCGCACCGATATTCCGCTGACCGGCACGGGCGAAGACGCCGCGCGCGGGCTGGGCGACCGCTTGAAGGGCAGGAGTTTCGCCGCCGTCTGGTCGAGCCCGTCTTCCCGCGCGCGCCGCACGGCGGAACTGGCCGGCTTCGGCACCGACGCCGTGATCGAACCCGACCTCGCCGAATGGGATTACGGCGCCTATGAGGGGCTGAAGACGAAGGAAATCCTGGTCGAGCGCCCCGGCTGGAACCTCTACCGCGACGGTTGCCCGGACGGCGAAAGCGTGGCCGAGGCCGGCGCCCGCGCCGACCGCGTGGTTCAGGCGTTGCGCGCGGTGAATGGCAACGTGCTGGTTTTCTCTTCTTCGCATTTCCTGCGCACGCTTGCCGCCCGTTGGCTCGGCCTGCCGGCCCCGCAAGGGGCGCTGTTCGTGCTCGATACGGCCAGCATCTCGGCGCTCGGCTACGAGCACGACATGACCGAGCCGGTGGTGCGCCGCTGGAATCAGGTCTGAGCTGTTTCCACCGCTCGCGATTGGGATGCCGCGCCGGTGCCCGGACCGGGCAAGGCCTCGCAGCGGGCGGCGAACAGCCGCTCGCAGATGAAATCCACGAACACCCGGACCTTCGGCGACAATTGCCGGTTCGACGGCCAGATCAGGCGGAACTGGCCCGGCGCGTCGAGATAGCGGTCGAGCAGCGTCACCAATTCGCCTTTGGCCACCGGCTCGCGCGCCAGGAAATCCGGCATGCAGCCGATGCCGAGGCCGGCAAGGGTGGCGCCGCGCAACGCCTCCATATTGTTGCAGGTGAGCACGATGTGCCGGCGCGGTTCCGGCTCGCCCTCCGGCAGGGTCAGCGGCCAGTCATGCAGCTTGCCGCTGTTGGGGAAGCGGAAGAGGATCGCCCGATGGCCGTCGAGGTCGCGCGGACAGGCGGGGCTGCCGTGGCGCTCGAGATAATCGGGGGAAGCACATAAGAGCATTTGGAAGGGCCTGAGCGCCCGCGCCATCAGCCGCGAATCGGGCAGGTCGCCGCTGCGCAGCGCCACGTCGACGCCCTCGTCGATCAGGTCGACGATGCGGTCGTTGAAATCGAGGTCGATCTCGACTTCCGGATAGAGCCGCGTGAATTCCGGCAGCACCGGCAGGAACAGATGATAGCTGACCACCGGCGCGCTGACCCTCAGCCGCCCGCGTGGCGTTTCCACCGCTTCCGCCAGCATCGCCTGGGCGTCGTCGAGGTCGTCCAGCACCCTGCGGCAGCGGTCGTGGAACAGGCGCCCTTCTTCGGTCAGCCTTAGACTGCGGGTCGAACGCTGCAGCAGGCGAACCCCCAGCTGCTCCTCCAGCCGGGTCACCGCCTTGCCGACCGCCGACGGCGATAGCCGAAGCACCCGCCCAGCGGCGACGAAACTGCCGAGATCG
This sequence comes from Mesorhizobium terrae, assembly GCF_008727715.1. Classification (GTDB taxonomy): domain Bacteria; phylum Pseudomonadota; class Alphaproteobacteria; order Rhizobiales; family Rhizobiaceae; genus Mesorhizobium; species Mesorhizobium terrae. The sequence goes on along the minus strand of NZ_CP044218.1, from coordinate 1,835,392 downwards.
GCCGTGCGCACGAAGGCGGCGAGCCCGCTCAGCCGGTCGAGGGAGCGATCCATTCGAGCGTTTCCTTCCATGATAAGCGGAACGTGACCGGCATTTTGTCCTGATTACCGCAAAACTATCATGAAATGGTCATTCAACAAGCCCGGCGGCGTGTTTCGCGGAATGCGGACGTCGCGGGCGAAAAACCCCCGTGGGCATCATGGTTCAATCGAAAAAGGCTCCGGGCGCGGCCGAAAAAGCGCTCGTTCTCGTTGCGGTGTGTCTGGCCGCTCTCTCCATGCCGCTCACTTTCACAGGGCCGGCTGTCGCGCTGCCCGCCATCGGCCGGGCGCTCGGCGGCAGCCCGATCGCGCACAACTGGGTGACCAACGCTTTCATGCTGACCTTCGGCTCCTCGCTGATGGCGGCGGGCGCGCTGGCCGACGCCTATGGCCGCAAACGCATCTTCCTGATCGGCACCGCGGCCTTCGGCCTGTTTTCGCTGGTTGCCGCCATCTCGCCTTCGATCCTCTGGCTCGACCTTGCCCGCGCCGCGCAAGGCGTCGCCGCCGCCTTTGCCTTCGCCGGCGGTGCGGCGGCACTTGCCCAGGAATTCGACGATGGCGCCCGCATGCGCGCTTTTTCGCTGCTCGGTACCTCCTTCGGCATCGGCCTGTCCTTCGGGCCGATCGCGTCGGGCCTGATGATCGACGCCTTTGGCTGGCCTTCCATCTTCCTGCCGGTGGCGGGCGCCACCGCCGTCGCCTTCCTGATCGCGGCCCGTTTCATGCGCGACAGCCGCGATCCCGCCGCCGCCGGTCTCGACTGGCCGGGCGCGGCAAGCTTCACCGCGGCACTTGCGCTGCTCACCTACGGTTTCCTCAAGGCGCCGGAGGCCGGCTGGAGCGATCCGACGGTGGTCGGTCTCATCGCCGGCGCGGTCGTGCTTTTCCTCGCCTTCGGCCTGATCGAGCGCAAGGTGGCGCGGCCGATGCTGGACCTCTCGCTGTTTCGTTATCCGCGCTTCGTCGGCGTGCAGCTTCTGGCCGCCGCTCCCGCCTACGCCTTCGTCGTGCTTCTGATCCTGCTGCCGGTGCGTTTCGTCGGCGTCGAGGGCATGGGCGAGATCGGCGCCGGCCGCATGATGATCGCGCTGTCGGCGCCGTTGCTGGTGCTGCCGCTGGTGGCCGGCCTTTTGACGCGCTGGCTGCCGGCCTCGGTTCTGTGCGCGACGGGCCTGGCCATCTCGGCCGCCGGCCTGTTCTGGCTGTCGGGCGTGCCGGGCGGCGCGCCGCCGTCCGCGCTGCTTCTGCCGATGTTGACCATCGGCGTCGGCATCAGCCTGCCCTGGGGCCTGATGGACGGGCTCGCCGTCTCGGTGGTGCCGAAGGAGCGCGCCGGCATGGCGACCGGCATCTTCAACACCACACGCGTTGCCGGCGAAGGCCTGGCACTGGCCGTGGTCAGCGCCGTGCTGTCGGCGCTGACGGCCGGGCACCTGGCAACGGCAGCGACGCCGGCGCCCGCGGCGGAAACCGGCCGACTGGGTCAGGCCGCGCAAAGGCTGGTCACCGGCGACCTCGCCGCAGCACAAGCCCTGCTGCCCGGCACGGGCCGCGACCTCCTGGTGACGCAATACGGCCTGGCCTTCTCGACATTGCTCGTCCTGCTCACCGCGATCACCGTGGTCACCGCGATCGTGGTGTTCCTGTTCATGGGACGGAGGGCGGAAGAGGAGCAGCCGGAGACGGCGCAGGCCACCTTCTGCGCTTGAGCTCGCGAGAACCGCAAGCCGCTACTGCCCCGCCTGCTGCAACTGGTCGGCGTCGGTGAGCGTGTTGAGAAAGGCGACGATGTCGTCGATCTCGGCATCGTCCAGCGCCGGCTTGTCGCCGGGCTTGCGGCCGAAGGGCGGGTCCTGGTTGAGATTCGCCCAATAGCGTTGCGGCAGGTCGTCATAGCGGTGAACCGAGCCGTCGGCGTTCTTCGCATACCAGTGGCCGGGGTCGCTGTCGCGCGAGGCGTAGAACGCGACAGCATCGCGCAGCGTGTGGAAGAAGCCGTTGTGGAAGAAGTTTTTCTTCAACGCCACGTTGCGCAGCGTCGGCGTGCGGAACAGGCCGCAATATTCGTCCCGCCTTTTGAGGTCGGTGCGCAGCGGGCCGCACACGCCGAGATCGACATAGGCGGAGTCGGCATTGGCGGGAATGGCCGGATTGCGTGGCACCGCCACGGCGATCAGGCCGAAATCGGTGAATTGCGGCGGCTCGCCGTCATTGGCCGGCTCGCTGAGATGACAGGAAGCGCAATTGCCCTTGGCCGGGTCTTCGAACAGGGCGCGGCCATGGAGTTCCTGCGCGGTCAACGTGCCCTTGCCGGCCAAAAAGGCGTCGTAGCGGCTGGAATAGGGGTAGAAGGTGGCGGCGTCCTGCTCGAACGTGCCGAGCGCCTCGACGGCGCCGTCGAAAGCATCGGTGGGTCGCGAGAAGATGTCGTCGCCGAACGCCGCCTTGAACGCGTCGGCATAGGCGGTCCTGGCGAGCCGTGCCACCACAGCGTCTGGGCCGGCATTCGCCATCTCGAACGGCGACAGAAGCGGGATCCTGGCCTGCTCGGCGCCGCGGTCGACGCGGCCGTCCCAGGTCAGGCCGCCGGTCGGGCCGTTGTCGACGCTTTCGTCGCCCTCGTCCTCGGAATCGTAGAAATGCTCGCTGAAGGCGGGCACCGCCTGCAGATAGCGCAGCGTCGGCACCGCGCGCTGGCCTGGCCGGTCGAGCGCCGGACCGCCCATCTCGACCGGCGCGGCCGAGGCGGAGGAGAAACCATGCTTCGGGTCATGGCAGGAAGCGCATGCCTGCCGCCCCGACGCCGACAGCGCCGGGTCGAAGAACATCTGGCGGCCAAGTTCGGTCAGCGTGGCGGCACGGGCGAAGGCCTGCGCCCGCGACAGCGGGCCGGGATGGACGCCGTTGGCCTCGGCGGCGACCGTGTGTCGGATAGCGGGGGCTGAGAGCCCGAGCGCCATGGCCACCGCCAGCGCGGCGAGACCGTGTCGCAGGCGTCGCGGATCGATCTTGGGCACTTTCGGAGGCACCTTCGGGTTTTGTCGTATCGGAGCAAGCCGGCGCATGATTCCCGGCGCCTGCAACGAAATGATGACGCCCGCCGGCACTGCATCCCCATGTCACAAACCTGACAGAGAGCGGGCCTAGGCTTTTTGCGACTTGCAGGTGCGTGGCTTCGGCAGGACGGCCCGCAGGCGGCCCTCCAGCCAGTCCCTCAGCCACAAGGTCATCCCCCATGCCAAGGCTCAAACCCCTCAAATCCGCTTGTCTGGCCAGTTCCGCGCTGGCTCTGCTCACCGCCGCGCTGCCCGCGCATGCCGCTCCCGCCGGCTACGACAAGATCGATAACATTGTCGTGATTTATGCCGAGAACCGCTCCTTCGACAATCTCTACGGTGGTTTCCCCGGCGCCAACGGCCTCGCCAATGCCAGCGCCGACGAGGTCACCCAGCTCGACCGCGACGGCAAGCCGCTGTCCGAATTGCCGCCGTCCTGGGGCGGCCTGACCGCCAAGGGCGTGACGCCGGCTGTCACCGAGGCGCAGTCGGCGCACCTCGCCAATGCCGTTTTCGCCATCGACGATGCCAAGGGTTTCAACCAGGGGCTCAACGTCATCACGCGCGATTTGTGGCACCGCTTCTACCAGGAGCAGATGCAGATCAATGGCGGCAAGAACGACAAGTTCGTGGCCTGGGCCGATTCCGGCGGCCTCGTCATGGGCCACTATGACGGCTCGTCTTTGCCGATGTGGAAGGTGGCGCAGAAATACGTCCTGGCCGACAACTTCTTCCAGGGTGCGTTCGGCGGTTCCTTCATCAACCATTTCGCGCTGGTCTGCGCCTGCACGCCGTTTTATCCCGACGCCGACAAGAGCCCGGTGAAGGACATGATCGCTTCAGTGGAGCCGGACGGCGTCACGCTGAAGGTGGCCGACAATTCGCCTGTATCGGCGCTCGCCGGCGGGCCGAAATTCGTCAAGGACGGCGCCATCTCGCCCGACTTCTACGCCGTCAACACCATGCAACCGCCCTACCAGCCGTCCAACAACAAGCCGGCGGAAGGCGGCGATCCGGCTTTTGCCGACCCGAAGGCCGCCACCACGCTGCCGCCGCAGCATGACATCACCATCGGCGACCTCCTGTCGCTGAAGGGGATTAGCTGGGCCTGGTATGCCGGGGCCTGGCAGACCGCGCTCGACGGCAAGAACGCCACGCCGGTGCCGAACTTCCAGTTCCACCACCAGCCCTTCAACTATTTCGCCGCCTATGCGCCGGGCACGCCGGCCCGCGCCGAGCATCTGAAGGACGGTGGCCTCGAGGGCGCCGCCTTCATCAAGGATATCGACGACGGCAAGCTGCCGGCCGTCACCTTCTACAAGCCGCAGGGCAACCTCAACGAGCATGGCGGTTATGCCGACGTGTCGAGCGGCGACCAGCACCTGGCCGACGTCATCGCCCATCTGGAGAAGAGCCCGCAATGGGCGCATATGCTGGTGGTGGTGACCTATGACGAGAATGGCGGCTTCTGGGATCATGTCGCGCCGCCCAAGGCCGACCGCTGGGGGCCGGGCAACCGCATCCCGGCCATCATCGTCTCGCCCTTCGCCAAGATGGGCACGGTGGATCACAGCCAGTACGACACCACCTCGATCCTGCGTTTCGTCACCACGCGCTACGACCTGCCGGTGCTGCAGGGGCTGGTCGCGCGCGACAACGCGCTGCGTGCCAACAGCCTGCCGGTCATGGGCGACCTCACCGCCGCGCTCGATCTGACGCACTGAACCGGGTTAGCGCTGGAACAGACAAAAACCCCGGCGGGTGACCGCCGGGGTTTTGCTTTGGGTTTGGCGAGTGCCTGATCGGAGCAGCATCCGAGACATGTCTCTGACGCGACCCTCGCCCGCTTCGCGGGAAGGGATCAGCCCTCAGGCTCCGGCCGAATAGGCCGCGATGGCCGCCATGTTGACGATGTCCGAATCCTTGGCGTTCAGCGGCACGATCTGCACCGGCTTGTTGAGGCCGACCAGAAGCGGGCCGATCACGGTCGAGCCGCCAAGTTCCTGCAGCATCTTGGTCGAGATCGAGGCCGAGTGGAACGCCGGCATGATCAGCACATTGGCCGGCCCGGTCAGCCGGCAGAACGGGTATTGCGCCATCACGCGCGGGTTGAGCGCGACGTCGGCGGCCATTTCGCCGTCATACTCGAAATCGACCCGCCGCTTGTCGAGAATGCGCACCGCCTCCTGCACCCGCTCGGAGCGTTCGCCCTGCGGATGGCCGAAGGTGGAGTAGGCAAGCATAGCGACGCGGGGTTCATAGCCCATTCGCCGCGCGAAATTGGCCGCTTCCTCGGCGATGTCGGCGATCTGGTCGGCATTGGGCATGTCGTGGACCGCCGTGTCGGCCACCAGAACGGTGCGCCCGCGCGCCAGCACGATCGATACGCCGATGACACGATGGCCGGGCTTGGCGTCGATGACGCGGCGCACGTCGTCCAGCGCCGTTGAATAGTTGCGGGTGACGCCGGTGACGATGCCGTCGGCATCGCCCAGCGCCACCATGCAGGCGGCGAAATGGTTGCGGTCGTTGTTGATCAGGCGCTGGCAGTCGCGGAACAGGAAGCCCTTGCGCTGCATGCGCTCGTACAGGAAATCGGCATAGATCGCGTTCTTGCGCGACAGGCGCGCATTGATGATCTCCAGCCCCGGCTTGTCGAGGTCGATGCCGGCGTGGCGGGCATTCTCCTTGATGATGTCGTCGCGGCCGAGCAGGATGGCGGTGCCGAGCCGCTGGTTCACATAGGCGACCGCCGCGCGCATCACCTGTTCCTCCTCGCCCTCGGCGAAGACGATGCGCTTGGGCTGGCGCCGCACGCGGTCGTAAATGCGCTGCAGCGTCGAGGCGATCGGGTCGCGCCGCGCCGACAGTTCCTGCGCGTAGCGGTCGAGGTCGAGGATCGGCTTGCGCGCCACGCCGGTTTCCATCGCGGCCTTGGCCACCGCGATCGGGATGGCCGAAATCAGGCGCGGGTCGAACGGCACCGGGATGATGTATTGCGGGCCGAATTTCGGCCGGTTGCCCTGATAGGCGGCGGCCACGTCGTCGGGCACGTCCTTGCGGGCAAGCTCGGCCAGCGCCTGGGCGGCCGCCACCTTCATGGCGTCGTTGATGGTGGTCGCGCGGACGTCCAATGCACCCCGGAAGATATAGGGGAAGCCCAGCACATTGTTGACCTGGTTCGGATAGTCGGACCGGCCGGTGGCCATGATGGCGTCGGTGCGGATCTCGGCCACCTCCTCCGGCGTGATCTCCGGATCGGGATTGGCCATGGCGAAGATGATCGGGTTTTTCGCCATCGACTGGATCATGGCATTGGTGAAGGCGCCACGCGCCGAAAGCCCGAACACCACGTCGGCGCCGTCCATCGCCTCGGCCAACGTCCGCGCCTCGGTCTTCACCGCATGCGCCGACTTCCACTGGTTCATACCCTCGGTGCGGCTCTGGTAGACGACACCCTTGGTGTCGCACAGGGTGACGTTTTCCGGCGCGAAACCCATCGACTTGACCAGTTCGATGCAGGCGATGCCGGCAGCACCCGCGCCGTTGCAGACGAGCCTGGTCGTCTTCATGTCGCGGCCGGTGATCGCCAGCGCGTTGATCAGGCCGGCGGCGGCGATGATGGCGGTGCCGTGCTGGTCGTCATGGAAGACGGGAATGTCCATCAATTCGCGCAGCCGCTGCTCGATGATGAAGCATTCCGGCGCCTTGATGTCTTCCAGGTTGATGCCGCCGAAGGAGGGCCCGAGGAACTTGACGCAGTTGATGAATTCGTCGGCGTCTTCGGTGTCGACCTCGAGGTCGATGCTGTCGACGTCGGCAAAACGCTTGAACAGCACCGACTTGCCTTCCATCACCGGCTTGGAGGCCAGAGCGCCGAGATTGCCCAGCCCGAGGATGGCGGTGCCGTTGGAAATGACGGCAACCATATTGCCGCGCGTGGTGTAGTCGAAGGCGCGCGACGGGTCTTCGGCGATCGCCTTCACCGGCACGGCGACGCCCGGCGAATAGGCCAGCGAAAGGTCGCGCTGCGTGGCCATCGGTTTGGTCGGCACGATCTCCAGCTTGCCCGGCCGGCCCATGGCGTGGAATTCCAGCGCCTCCTCCGCGCTCACCGAAGGGCCTTGTCCATCCTGTGCGTTCTTACGGGCCATGCTGCGTTTCTTCCCCTTGGGTGGCGCTTTGCGCGCGCTCAATTTCTTTGTGGAGCGTTCGGGATTAAGGCTACACTTTGGAGGTGTAAACCGCCAAGCAATTGCCTTCGGGATTTTTGGAAACAGTTTCTTGAACGACGAAACCCCTATCGCGATGGAAGGTAGCGCGCCGCTGGCTGGCGCCTCGGCATCCATGCCCACTGCCGCCACCCCGATGATGGAGCAGTATCTCGAGATCAAGGCGGCGAACCCGGATTCGCTGCTGTTCTATCGCATGGGCGATTTCTACGAGCTGTTCTTCGACGATGCCGAGAAGGCTTCGCGGGCTTTGGGCATTGTGCTGACCAAGCGCGGCAAGCACCAGGGCGCCGAGATCCCGATGTGCGGCGTGCCGGTGCATGCGGCCGACGATTATCTGCAGAAACTGATCGCGCTCGGTTTCCGCGTTGCCGTCTGCGAACAGATAGAGGATCCGGCCGAGGCCAAGAAGCGCGGTTCGAAATCGGTGGTCAAGCGCGACGTCGTCCGTCTCGTCACGCCCGGCACCATCACCGAGGACAAATTGCTGGCGCCGTCGGAATCGAGCTTTCTGATGGCGCTGGGGCGGGTGAAGGGCGGCACTGACCAGAATTTCGCGCTGGCCTGGATCGAGATTTCCACCGGCGTCTTCCGTGTCGCCGAGACCAATGCCGAGCGGCTGTTGGCCGACATCTTCCGCGTCGATCCGCGCGAACTGATCGTCGCCGAGCCGGTCTTCTACGATCCCGAGCTGAAGCCGGTGTTCGATGTGCTTGGCCGCGTCGCCAATCCGCAGCCGGCCAGCCTGTTCGATTCCGCCTCGGCCACCGCCCGCATCGCCCGTTTCTTCAACGTGGCGACGCCGGATGCCTTCGGCACCTTCAGCCGCGCCGAACTCTCCGCCATCTCCGGCGCCATCGCCTATGTCGAGAAGACGCAGAAGGCGGAACGCCCGCCGCTGTCGCGACCCGAGCGCGAGGAGAACGGCGCCACCCTGTTTATCGACCCGGCGACGCGCGCCAATCTGGAACTGTTGCGCACGCTGTCCGGCAGCCGCGACGGCTCGCTGTTCAAGGCCATCGACCGCACCGTCACCGGCGGCGGCGCGCGCCTGTTGGCCGACCGGCTGATGGCGCCGCTGACCGATCCCGCGGCGATTACCGCTAGGCTCGATTCGGTCTCCTTCTTCCGCGACGAGGTTCGTCTGGCCGAGGCGCTGCGGCTTTCGTTGAAGGGCGTTGCCGACATGCCGCGCGCCTTGTCGCGGCTGGCGCTGAACCGCGGCGGCCCGCGCGACCTTGGCGCGCTGCGCGCGGGCTTCCTTGCCGCCGGCGAGATCGCACGGATCTTTGGCCGGGCCGCGCAGCCGGCGGAGGTGGCCGCAGCGCTCGCCGCCATCGGCGCGCTGCCGAAGCCGCTGGCCGAACACCTCGCCGGTGCGCTGGCCGACGAGCTGCCGCTGTTGAAACGCGATGGCGGCTTCCTGCGCGCTGGCTACGATGCCGAGCTGGACGAGATGCGGGCGCTGCGCGACGAGACGCGCAAGGTCATCGCCGGCATGGAGCGCGACCTGATCGAGGAAACCGGCATCCGCTCGCTGAAGATCCGGCATAACAATGTGCTGGGTTATTACATTGAGGTGACGGTCAACCACCAGGCCATCATGACCGGCACGGACGAGGCCAAGGCGCGCTTCATCCACCGCCAGACCATGGCCAACGCCATGCGCTTCACCACAACCGAACTGGCCGGGCTGGAAACGAAGATCGCCAATGCCGCCGACCGCGCGCTGGCCATCGAGCTTGCTGCCTTCGACAGGCTGCTGGCCGAAGCCGTCGGCGAGGCCGAGGCGATCCGCGCCGGCGCGGATGCACTGGCCGTGCTCGACATATCGGCCGCCCTGGCCGCGCTGTCGGTGAGCGAAAACTGGTGCCGGCCGGTCGTCGATGCCAGCCTGGCCTTTGCCATCGCCGGCGGCCGCCACCCGGTGGTGGAACAGGCGCTGCGCCGTTCCGGCGAGGGGCCGTTTGTCGCCAATAACAGCGACCTGTCGCCGGAGGGCGATGCGAAGAACGGCGCAATCTGGCTGCTCACCGGCCCCAATATGGGCGGTAAGTCGACCTTCCTGCGCCAGAACGCGCTGATCGCCATCCTGGCCCAGACCGGTTCCTTCGTGCCAGCGGCAAGCGCCCATATCGGCGTCGTCGACCGGCTGTTCTCCCGCGTCGGCGCTTCCGACGATCTGGCGCGCGGCCGTTCGACCTTCATGGTCGAGATGGTGGAGACCGCCGCCATCCTCAACCAGGCTGGCGAACGCGCGCTCGTCATCCTCGACGAGATCGGTCGTGGCACCGCCACGTTCGACGGTCTCTCCATCGCCTGGGCGGCGGTGGAATATCTGCACGAGAAGAACCGCTGCCGGGCGATCTTCGCCACCCACTTCCATGAAATGACGGCCTTGGCCGGCAAGCTCAACCGGCTTCACAACGTCACCATGCGCGTCAAGGAATGGGAGGGCGACGTCGTCTTCCTGCATGAGGTGGGCAAGGGTGCGGCCGACCGGTCCTATGGCGTGCAGGTCGCGCGCCTCGCCGGTCTGCCGGAAGCCGTGGTGGCGCGGGCCAGGGAAGTTCTGCATCAGCTCGAGGAAGGCGAGGTGTCGGGCAAGGCCGACCGCCTTGTCGACGACCTGCCGCTGTTTTCCGTTGCCGTGAAACGCGAGCCGCCGAAGACCGCCAAGCCCGATGTGCTGGGCACCGCTCTGTTAGAGCTGAGCCCCGACGAGATGACGCCGCGCGAGGCGCTGGAAGCGCTTTACAGATTGAAGGAACTGGCGGCGGGGAAATAGCCGTCTTGCGAACCTGCGGGCTTGGCGCGTGCGCCAGGCCCTCGTTCAGCCGATCGGCAGTGCGTAGGTCTGCTTGACGATCTGGCTCGGCACGTCGGTCTTGACGTTCTGGATGCCGTTGGCGCGCGTCAGGTGAGTGGCCTGGAACTGCCGGTATTCGGTGAGGTCGGCCACCGCCACCCGCAGCAGCGCGTCGCTCTCGCCCAGCATGATGTAGCATTCCATCACCTGCGGCAGCCTCTTCATCGCCGCCATGAAATGGTCGATGGTTTCCGCGTCCTGCGCCGTCAGCCACACCCTGGCGAACAACGACATGCCGACGCCGATACGGACGGGGTCGAGCACGGCGACATAGCGGTCGATGATGCCGGCTTCCTCCAGAAGCTTGACCCGGCGCAGGCAAGGCGACGGCGACAGGCCGACCTTTCTGGCCAGTTCGACATTCTGCAAGCGGCCGTCTTCCTGCAGGGCACGCAGGATACGGCGATCGATCTCGTCGAGTTTCATCGGCATTCCATGCCAGGATTTCGTTGAAATCAGCATATCATGCCAATTCTGAAAAGCAGCATGGCATCTTCGCAATCCGATTGCCGGCATCGTTGTCTAGCCTGTCTGTCATGCAAACGATGACCCTGATCCTTTTCGCCGCCACGGTATTGCCGCTGATCTTGACGCCGGGTCCCGACATGCTGTTCGTCGCCTCGCAGGCGCTGTCGGGCGGCGCGGGCGCTGGTCTGCGCGGCACCGCCGGCGTGTGCCTCGGCTATGTCGTGCATTCGGCCTTTGTCGCACTCGGCCTGGCTGCGGTCATCGCCGCCTCGCCGCTTTTGTTCGAGGCGCTGCGCTGGCTTGGCGTCGGCTATCTCGTCTATCTGGCGGTGAAGCTGCTGCAATCGGCGATGCGGCCGGGCGGCGTCGCGCTGGCCGCCGTCGCTGGTGGGGCTAGCCTGCGGCGCGGCTTCCTCACGGCCTTCCTCAACCCCAAGGGCATGATGATCTATTTCGCCATCCTGCCGCAATTCATGACGCATGACGCCAATGCCGCCCTGCAGGCGGTCCTGCTTTCAGCAATCTTCGTGGCGTTGTGCGGCCTGGTCTATACGGTGCTCAGTCTCACCATCGCCGGGCTTGGCCGGCGTGGCGGCATCAGCGACCGCAGCCGCCGCGTGGTCGAAGGTTCGGCCGGCGGGCTGCTGATCGTCGCGGCCGGTTTCATGGCCGCCCGCTGAGGGCGGGCTCGGAAGATGCGGCGCAGCCCGCCTGCAATTGGACAGACAGATCGCGCAATTCGCCCTTCAGCCAGTTGGTGGCGCCGTCGGCATCGCTGCGCGCATGCCAGGCCATGCCGATTTCAAACCCGTCCAGCGGCACCGGCGTTTCGAACCGCCTGAGCCCGTAGGCGCCGATGCAGCAGCGCGCCAGCTTGGCCGGCAGCGTGGCGACGAGGTCGGTCGAGCCTGCAACATTGGCCGCGACCAGGAAGTGCGGCACCGACATGGCGATGCGGCGGGCACGGCCGATGCCTGCCAGCGCCTTGTCGGCGACGGCGTTCATGCGGCCGACCCGCGAGACGATGACATGGTCCTCGTCGAGAAAGGCATCCAGCGTCACCGAGGCGCCGAGCCGTGGGTGGCCGTCGCGGCAAAGCGAGACATAGCGATCCTGGTAGAGCACCTCGCGCCGGCGCGCCGTCGAAAGCGTGCTTGCCTCGGAGATGACGAGGTCGCAGTCGTGGCTCGCCAGCCGCTCCTCGAAATCGGCCTCGAACGGCAGCACCTGCAGCACCATGCCGGCGGAGACGTCGCGAATGCGCTGCATCAGCGGGACCATCAGCACCGCCGCCGCATATTCATTGGCCAATATCCGGAAGCGGCGGGTCGAGGTCGCGGCCTCGAACCGCGCCTCGGTCTCGAGCGTCTGGACGATCTGGTCGAGCAGTGCCCGTACGCGCGGCCGCAACTGCTCGGCGCGCGGTGTCGCCACCATGCGGTTGCCGCGCCGGACAAGGATCGGGTCGTTGAGCAATTCACGCAGCCGGGCCAGCGTCGCGCTCATCGCCGGCTGGCTCAGCCCCTGCCGGCGCGCGGCGCCTGAGACGCTGGGTTCGGCCAGCAGCGCGTCCAGCGCTGTGAGCAGGTTGAGATCGATGCCGCGTATATCCATAGAGCCTATTCCGCAAATACACGAGATCGATTGGAATTATCGATCATCGCCGCATAAGTCCAGTTCGACCCGCCCGTTTGGGCATCGTCGAGACACTGGAGAGCGGAAATGCAGACCACCACATTGGGAAAGAACGGCAAGCGGGTTGGCCGCATTGGCCTCGGCGCCATGGGCATGACCTTCGGCTACGACCCGCATGGGCGCGACGACGATGCGTCGGCTGAAGTGATCCGCCGCGCCATCGATCTTGGCGTTACCCTGATCGACACCGCCGACGTCTATGGGCCGTGGACGAATGAGGAGCTCGTCGGCACGGCGTTGAAAGGGCGGCGTGACGAAGTGGTGTTGTCCACCAAGGGCGGCTTGCTGTTCGACGAAAACGGCTTCAGCAACAACGGTCGCCCCGACTATCTGGCGAAGGCCGTCGACGACAGCCTGATGCGGCTTGGCGTCGACCATATCGACCTCTATTTCCTGCATCGCATCGACCCGCAAGTGCCGGTCGAGGAGAGCTGGGGCGCGCTGGCCAAGGCCGTCGACGCCGGCAAGATCGGCGCGCTCGGCCTCTCGGCGTCGAGCCTTGACGAGATCCGCCGGGCGGAAAAGATCCACCCGGTTGCCGCCGTGCAATCGGAACTGTCACTGTTCGATCGCTCGGCGCTTGCCGAAGTGCTGCCCTACACGGTCGAGCATAGCATCGCCTTCCTGCCGTTTTCCCCCTTGGGTCGCGGCGTGCTGACCGGCGGCATCGCCAGGCACGAGGACCTGCCCAGGGACGACTGGCGCCGCAGGCTGCCGCAATTCAGCGACGAAGGTCTCGCCAGGCAGCGAGCGCTCGTCGCGGCGGTCGAGCGCATAGGCGCGCGGCACGGCGCCAAGCCCTCGCAAGTGGCGCTGGCCTGGCTGCTCGCCAAGGGCGATCATGTCATTCCGATCCCAGGCACCAAGCGCCTGCGTTATCTCGAGGAAAATGCCGCCGCCGCCGATCTCGCGCTGACACCGGCCGAGATCGCCGAACTCGACGCGCTGGAGCCGCCGGTGTTCGGCTGACGGCGGGCGGTCCGGAATGCGCTAAAAACACCTTGACCCGTCCCCTGGGACCGCCCCGATAAGAGGGCGGTCGGCAATCAGGAGATCGATTCGTGAGCATTTCCGGAGAAGTCCTCAATCCCGCCGAAGCCGCGCGGCGGCTCGGCGTATCCGCCAAGGCGCTGCGCCTTTATGAAAGGCGCGGTCTGATCAGGCCCTTGCGCACCGGCGCCGGCTGGCGCGCCTACGGACCGGTCGAAATGACGCGCGCCGGCGAAATCGTTGCCTTGCGCGGGCTGGGCCTCAGCCTGGTCGAGGTGGCGCGCATCCTGAATGGCGACCCCTCCGCTCTGGAGCCGGTGCTGGCAACCCATCAGGCCGTGCTTGAGGACGAGCTCAACCGGCTCGGCCGGACCGTCGAGACGGTGCGCGGCCTGCGCGGCGAGCTGGCCGGCGGCAAGGTCCCCAGCGCCGGTGAACTGACGAGGTTGTTGCGACCCGCCGGCGAGATCGTGGCCGCCTTCGACTTGCCCTGGCCCTGGGACGGCGAGCGGTTCGAACTTCGCGACGCGCGACCGCTGACTTTCATCGTCGGCCCGCTGGGCAGCGGCAAGACGCGCTTTGCAGAGGCGCTGGCCAAAGCGCTTCCCGACGCTGCTTTCCTCGGCCTGGAGCGATCGAGCGACGATGGAGCAGCCGCCGCGAAAGCGCTGCTGGAGAAGGATGCCGCGTTGGACGCGCGGGTGGAGGAAGCCATCGCCCGGCTGTGCGCGGATGGCGCGTCGCGTTCGCCGGCGCTGCTTACGCTGATGGTTGCGCTGGAGGCCGAGCGCCCGGCCGCGCTGGTTGTCGACATGGTCGAGCAGGGTCTGGATCAGGCCACCCAGGAGGCTCTGATCGCGCGCCTGCGCCGCCGTGGCCCGCAGGCGCGCCCGCTGTTCCTGATGACCCGCTCCGATGCGATCCTCGACCTTGCCGCCGTCGGTCCCGGCGAGGCGATCCTGTTTTGTCCGGCCAATCACAGTCCGCCGATGCGGGTGGCTGCCTTTTCGGGCGCTGCCGGCTTCGAAGCTGTCGCTTCGTGCCTGGCCTCGCCGCGGGTTCGGGCGCGCACGGAAGGCATGATCGCCTGGCGTCCGCAGGCGGCTTGAGCCCAACAGGGACGATTCGTGCGGCGGCCATTGCAAGGATTGCCGGGGGCGGATGGGCGCGTCGCGCGTCGATATGCTATCGAGCTGGGAAAGCCGAAGCCAAGGTTGCCCCATGCGTCTCGCCCAATGCCATAACTTCCACGACTTCCGCGCCATGGCCAGGCAGCGTCTGCCGGGCCCGATCTTCAACTATATCGACGGCGCGGCCGACGACGAGGTTACCTACCAGCGCAATACGGCGGCGTTCGAGCATTGCGATCTGGTGCCGAACGTGCTGCGCGGCGTCGGCGACGTCGACCTGTCGGTGACCGTGATGGGGCAGAAACTGGCGCTGCCGGTCTATTGTTCGCCGACGGCGCTGCAACGCCTGTTCCACCACCAGGGCGAGCGCGCCGTGGCTGCGGCGGCGGGCCGGTTCGGCACGATGTTTGGCGTGTCTTCGCTCGGCACCGTCAGTCTCGAGGAAGCACGCAAGATCAGCAGCGGACCGCAGGTCTATCAGTTCTACTTTCACAAGGACCGTGGGCTCAATCGCGAGATGATGGCCCGCGCCAAGCAGGCCGGCGTCGAGGTGATGATGCTGACGGTGGACAGCATCACCGGCGGCAATCGCGAGCGCGACAAGCGCACCGGCTTCGCCATCCCTTTCAAGCTCAACCTCGCCGGCATTGCCCAGTTCGCGGTCAAGCCCGCCTGGGCGATCAACTATCTCACCCATGAACGTTTCCGTCTGCCGCAGCTCGACAGCCATGTCGACATGGGCGGCGGCGTCATGTCGATCAGCCGCTATTTCACCGAGATGCTGGACCCGTCCATGTCGTGGGACGACGTCGCCGAAATGGTACGGCACTGGGGCGGGCAATTCTGCCTGAAGGGCATCATGTCGGTCGAGGATGCGCGACGGGCGGTCGACATAGGCTGCACCGGCATCGTGCTTTCCAACCATGGCGGCCGCCAGCTCGACGGTTCGCGCAGCGCCTTCGACCAGCTTGCCGAGATCGTCGACGCCGTCGGCGACAGGATAGACGTGATGATGGACGGCGGCGTGCAGCGCGGCACCCATGTGCTGAAGGCGTTGTCGCTCGGCGCGAAGGCGGTGGGGCTTGGCCGCTATTATCTGTTTCCGCTGGCGGCGGCCGGCCAACCCGGCGTCGAGCGGGCGCTGGACCTGATGCGTGTCGAGATCGAGCGCGCCATGAAACTGATGGGATGCGGCACCGTTGCCGAGCTGAGCCGGAGGAACCTGCGGTTCCGCTAGGATTGCGGTGCTTTCCAACGATCGTCCACCGGCCGTGGGCATGGTTGGAAACAGCCCCCTCTCATGAAGGGAATCTTAAAGCTTACTATTGTAGCACTTGCGAATATTCGCGTGGGCGGACGCGGAGAAGAACTGGCTAAAAGGGAGCGAGTTCGTTTCGCAGGGCATGTGAGGAAGCCAGGCAACATACGATCGAAATTTCAGCTTCTCGGGCTGCTCTGGCCTTTTATTGTCGTTGTACTGATCCAGACCATCATCGCCGGCGTCAGTCTTTACACGCTCTCGGCGGTACGCGCCTATGTGGCCGGCGAGAGTGCCTGGACGAAGGGTCAGAAAGACGCGATCTATTACCTGACGCTCTACGCCAACACTGCCGAACCGCATTATTTCGAACGTTTCCGCCACGCCATCGCCATCCCGCTCGCCGACCGCGAAGCGCGACGGCTGATGGAGCAGCCGGTTCTCGACTATGACGGCGCCGCGCGGGCGCTGCAGCTTGGCGGCAACAATCCCGACGATGTCGACGGCCTGATCTGGCTGTTCCGCAATTTCCGCAGCGTGCCTTATCTGGCCAATGCGGTGCAGCGCTGGACGGATGCCGATCCCAAGATCCTCGAACTGGCGGCGCTGGGCGAGGCCATGAATGTTGGCTTCACCACCGGCAGCGCCTCACCGGCGAAGCTTGACGTCTGGCGCCGTTCGATCGGCCGCATCAACGACCAGATCGCGCCGTTGGCTCAGGCTTTCTCGCAGTCGCTCGGGCGCGGCTCGCGCGACATCACCGCCCTGCTGCTCGCCCTCAACGTCGTCGTCGCCTTCGGCCTCATCCTGCTCGCCATCCGGCGCACCTCCAACCTGATCGGGCAGCGCCGCGCCGTCCAGGAAGCGTTGAACGCCGAACGCAAGCGCGCGCAGGTGACGCTGGCCTCGATCGGACAGGCCGTGGTGGCGACGGACGCCGATGGCCGGCTCGACTATATGAACGGCGCAGCGGAGCGGCTGCTCGGGCTGCAAAGCGCGGATGCCAAGGGCAAGCCGCTCGACGATCTGTTCCGGCTGGCCAGCGAGGAGACAGGCGAGGAGGATAGCGCCTATCTGGCGCGGCTTCTGGCCGGCGAAGCCTTCGACGGCAATGGCCTGACGCAGCGCCTTGTGCGCCAGGACCAGTCGCGCATCGCCGTCTCCCTGGTCGCCGCGCCGCTTTATGTCGACCAGCGGGTTGCCGGCGCGGTGCTGGTTTTCCACGACCGCACGACCGAGCAGGAATTCCTGGCGCAGCTGTCCTGGCACGCCACGCACGACACGCTGACCTCGCTCGCCAACCGGCGCGAGTTCGAGTCCCGGCTTGGCGCTTCGCTGGCGGGGCTCGCCAAGCGTCCGGCGACGCATGCGCTGATGTATCTCGACCTCGATCAGTTCAAGATCGTCAACGACACCTGCGGCCACGCTGCTGGCGACGAATTACTGCGCAAGGTTTCGACGGCGCTGCGCCAGCAATTGCGGCCGGGCGACGTGCTGGCCCGGCTGGGCGGCGACGAGTTCGGCATCCTGATGGAGAACTGCCCGGCGGAGCTTGCCGCGACCACGGCGGAAACCTTGCGCAAGGCGGTGGAGGAGCTGCATTTCGTGTGGAACGGCCGCGCCTTCAACATCAGCGTCAGCATTGGCGTTGTCGGGCTCACCGACGCCTCGATGACGATTGAGGAGACGCTGCGCAGCGTCGACGTCGCTTGCTACATGGCCAAGGAGAATGGCCGCAACCGCATCCAGCTGCAGCAGGTGGGCGATATCGAACTGGAGCAGCGCATGGGCGAGATGGCCTGGGTGCAGCGGCTGCGCGAGGCGCTGGAGCAGAACCGCTTCTGCATTCATGCGCAGGAGATCGTGCCATTGCAGGATGACACGCCGGCTGGCGCGCATGTCGAGCTCTTGGTGCGGCTAACCGACGCCGACGGCAACATGATCGCGCCCGGCGCCTTCATTCCGGCCGCCGAGCGTTATGGCCTGATGCCGCTGGTCGACCGCTGGATGGTGCGTTCCGCCTTCGAGATGCTGGCGCTGCGGGACCGGGCCGGCACCGACGGCGCGATCGCCACCTGCGCCATCAACCTGTCGGGCGCTTCCTTCGGCGACGACAGTTTTGTCGACTATGTGCTGGAGCAGTTCGAGCGCACCGACATTGCCCCCTCGCTGATCTGTTTCGAGGTTACGGAGACCAGCGCGATTGCCGACCTCGACCGCGCAACGCATTTCATGACGGCTCTGCGGGCGCATGGCTGCCGCTTCTCGCTGGACGATTTCGGCGCCGGCATGTCGTCGTTCAACTATCTGAAGACGCTGCCGGTCGACTATCTGAAGATCGACGGCGGTTTCGTGAAGGACATGCTGGCCGACCGCATCGATCGCGCCATGGTCGAGATGATCCAGCATATCGGCGAGGTGACCGGCAAGCGCACCATCGCCGAGTTCGTCGAGAGCCGCGAGATTGCAGTGGCGCTGCGCACCATCGGCGTCGACTATGCGCAGGGTTTCGGCATCGCGCGCCCCCGCCCCTTCGATGTTCATTTCCGCGCGACCGCCAGTCTCGACTTTGGCGTCGAAATCCCGGCTGCGACGCGGTCGCGGCGCGCGGCCGGATAAAGCGCCAGACAGGATGCGCGCAAGGCCGAAGGCGGGCGTCTTGACTCGATTGTACCGATCAGTACAATTTCTCCATCCCGATGCCGATGGAGATCAAAATGGCTCGTTCGCCACTGCCGCCCTTTACCGCCGAGACCGCCGCGCAGAAGGCGCGAATGGCCGAGGATGCCTGGAACAGCCGCGATCCCGAGAAGGTGTCGCTCGCCTATACCGAGGACAGCGTCTGGCGAAACCGCTCCGAGTTCATCCAGGGCCGTGGCGAGATCGCCGGCTTCCTCGCCCGCAAATGGGCCAGGGAACTGGACTATCGCCTGATCAAGGAAGTGTGGACCTGGAGTGGGAACCGCATCGCCGTGCGGTTCGCCTATGAATGGCGCGACGACAGCGGCCATTGGTTCCGCTCCTACGGCAACGAGAACTGGGAATTCGACGAGGCCGGGCTGATGCGCCGGCGTGTCGCCTCGATCAACGACATGCCGATCGCCGAGGCCGAGCGCAAGTTCCATTGGCCGCTCGGTCGCCGGCCGGACGACCATCCCGGTCTGTCCGACCTCGGTCTCTAGATGCGCAGGATCGCGCCCGGTCGCAACGATCTTGTCGTGGCGATCGCCGAGGTGTTTCGCGCACATGGTTATGCCGGCGCCAGCCTGTCGCTGATTACCGAGGCGACAGGCTTGGGCAAGGGCAGCCTCTACAACTTCTTTCCGGGCGGCAAGGATGAGATGGCGACAGCCGTTCTCGCCCATATCGACCGCTGGTTCGAAAACAATGTCTTTACGCCGCTGCGCGAAGCCGAACGGCCGCAGGAAGGCATCGATCGCATGCTTTCCGCGACGGATGCCTATTTCCACTCCGGCCGCCGCATCTGTCTGGTCGGCGCCTTCGCGCTGGATGATGCGCGTGATCGTTTCGCTACCGAAATAAAGTCTTATTTTGCCCGCTGGGTGGCGGATCTCGCCGGCGCGCTGCGCCGCGCCGAGCATGCGGAGGCGATGCTGCTGGCAGAAGAGGCCGTCGCGGCGATCCAGGGCGCGTTGACCCTGGCGCGCGCTTTCGACGATCCGGCGGTGTTTTCGCGCTCAATGATGCAGATCCGCCGGCGGCTCGGCGTCGCCGGCTAGGGAGGTGTCGCCTTCGGGCTCACGCCGCGTCGAGACCCTCGAAGATCAGGCTGCGATGCAGCGCGGCACCGGCGGTAACACCGTCGGCCGAGGCCCAGGTGGCGTTGTGCGTGGTGCGCGCGGCATCGCCCGCGGCAAAGACGCCGGCGATGCTCGTCGCCTTCATGGCATTCGTCGCGATGATGCGGCCGAAAGGACCATCCTCGAAAGCGCAGCCCAGCCGCTCGGCCAGCGGGCTCGCCATCGCCATGCGCGGTGTCAGATAGAGCGCGGTCAGGGCAAGGCGCCGGCCGTCCGCAAGCATCACCGCGTCGAGCGCCTGCCCTTCGCCTTCAAGGGCCTGCACGGGTGCCTGCTCCACGGTGACGCCGCGCCAGGCAAGCTTCGCCAGCATGCCTTCATGCGGCATCGGCTGGCCGTTGAGCAGCAGCGTGGTGGGGCCCCATTCGGAAATCATCAGCGCCTTTTCCACGCAATGCGGCGAGGTTGCCAACACGCCGAGCGGCGCGCCGCCGAATTCGTAGCCGTGACAATAGGGGCAATGCAGCACACTGACGCCCCAGCGCTCGGCCAGCCCTGGCATATCGGGCAGTGTGTCGGCCACGCCGGTCGCCAGCACCAGCTTGGAAGCCTTGAGCGTCGAGCCCGAGGCCAGTTCCACGGTGAAGGCGCCGTCCTGGCCGCTAGCATCGACCGTCTCGTCGGCGACCAGGCGGACATTGGGATAGGCGGCGAGTTTTTCGCGGGCGGCGGCGATCATCGCGGCTGGCGCGACCCCATCCTGGCCGAAGAAGCCGTGCGAGGCCGCGGCAAACCGGTTGCGCGGCCTGCCGGCGTCGATGACGGCGACCGCGCGGCGCCCGCGGGCAATCTGCATGGCGGCCGAAAGGCCGGCATAGGAGCCGCCGATAACGACGGCGTCGAGCTGTTTCGGGGCGAGGAGTGGCCTTGGGGCTTCAAGCTGCATGGGGATTGGCCTTTCTGGTCTTGTTCCGTTTCCAGCGTTCGTGGAAATCGGCGGCAAGGTCGGCCAGCGTCACTTCGCCGAGCCGCGTTATCAGCAGCGCCTGCGCCGCATCGAAGGCGTCGTCGAGCGCGGCGTTGACCGCCTGTTCCACCAGACAGTCGGGCGTCTCCATGCGGTTGCCGAGCGCAAACACCATCGGCTCGCCAAGTGCTGAATAGACGTCGCGCAGCGACACCGTGGCGAGGTCGCGGCTGATCGTCCAGCCGCCGCCATGACCACGCTCGGAGCGCACGATGCCCATGTCGCGCAGGCCGGCCATGATGCGCCGGATCACGACGGGGTTGGTGCTCAATGTCCTGGAAAGCTCTTCCGATGTCATCGGACGGGCTTCCTCGGCCATGTGCAAAAGGACGTGCAGGACGCCTGAAAGTCGACTGTCTCTTTTCATGCAACTTTATATGTTACGAAAGAGGCCGGACGTCAAGAGTTGGCCGATTGGGCCAGCTGCGGCTTCAGGAAACGTTGGAGATGATCGCCGGGACCGGAATGCCGCGTCGATCCACATGCCCTTGCGGGAGCGGGTCTCGCCGCTACTCGCTTTCGCCGTCCAGCGCCGGAACCGACACGCCGGCAAGTTCGGCGGCGAGCAAGCGCGCCGCGCCGGCGCGTGCGATTCTCAGCATCAGCGCCTTGCGGGTTGCGGCTGCCATGCGGTGCTCCGGCGCGTCGCGCAGCATCTCGGCGCCATAGCCGTCGGAGAGGATGAAGCCGCATTCCTCCGGAAAGATGTCGGCCGGCACGCCGGGATGGGTGGCAAAGAAAAAGCGGTCGCAATGCAGCCGGTAGTCCGGCCATTTGCGGTCGACGCGAAAGTCTTCGATCGAGGATTTGATCTCGATGATCCAGATGTCGCCCTGGCGGGTGAGCGCGACGAGATCGGCCCGCCGCCCGGTGGCCAGCGACAATTCCGGCAGCACATGCGCACCCATTTCCGACAACAGCCTTTGCACGCCGCGCCGCACCAGCATGGCGCGCTCCGACTGGCGACCGTCGATCAGGGGATTTTGCGATACCGGCGAGATGATGGGCATAACCCATCATGCCCGATTCTGTTCACGGTTTGAACCCTGCTCAGCCCACCGTCTCGGCTTCGCCTGCCATCTCTTCGAGGATCGGGCAGTTCGGGCGCTCGTCGCCATGGCAGGCGTGGATGAGCTTGTTCAGCGTCATGCGCATGGATTGCAGCTCGCGCACCTTTTCCTCGATCGCCGCGACATGGGCGGAGGCGATCGCCCGCACGTCCTGGCTGGCGCGGCCGCGATCCCTGTAGAGCGCCATCAGCTGGCGGCAGTCGTCGATGGAAAAGCCGAGATTGCGCGCCCGTTTCAGGAAGGCGAGGCGATGCACGTCGTCATTGGAATAGTCGCGATAGCTGTTGCCGGAGCGTTCAGGCGAAATCAGCCCGATCTCTTCATAATAGCGAATGGTCTTGGCCGGCAGGCCGGAACGGCGGGCGGCGTCGCCGATATTCATGGTCTTGCCCTCGTGCGGTCCGTCCCGAAGGGTTTTTCGGACTGCTTTTCTTGATTTTACTCAACAATCTCGCGGCATATGTTGCCGAAATGCCATAGCCGGCGCCTTACCGGCAAGCACTTGCTTTCATATAAGCATCGGCTGCTTGGCAAGCAAAAGAAATGCCAGCATGAATGCGTTAACGATTTGGTCGAATCGCACCGAAAAACACGGGACCGGGGGCTGGGAACGGTTCATGCGCTTGAAGTCTGCCATTATTGTCGCGGCACTTGCCGCCTCGCTCGCCGGTTGTAGCACCATCGGCCAGATGCGGCTGTTCACCAATGATTATGGCGGGGTCAGCGACGCTGGCTATCAGCTGCCGCGCATCCCGATCGAAAAGGTGCCGCGCCAGTTCCATCGCCAGATCGTCAGCTACGACACCAAGGAAAAGCCGGGCACGATCATCGTCGATACCGGCAACAAGTTCCTCTATTTCGTGCTGCCGGAAGGCGAGGCCGTGCGTTACGGCATCGGTGTTGGCCGCGAGGGCTTCGAATGGAGCGGTTCCGCCCATGTCGCGCTGAAGCGTGAATGGCCGACCTGGACGCCGCCGTCGCAGATGATCAAGCGCCAGCCGGAACTCGCGCAATACCGCAACGGCATGGACCCGGGCCTGAAGAACCCGCTCGGCGCCCGCGCTCTCTATCTGTTCAACAAGGGTGGCGATTCCGGCTACCGGCTGCACGGCACGCCGGAATGGTGGTCGATCGGCAAGGCGATGTCGTCGGGCTGCATCCGGCTGATGAACCAGGACATCATCGACCTCTACAGCCGCGCCGAAGTGGGCGCCAAGGTGATCGTGATGTGATTTGGCTCCTGTCCGAAGCCGGACAGGACCTCAAATGCGTTTCGTATGCGGACCGTCTAGGCAACACGGACGTCCCAAACAGAAAACCGGGCCTTGTCGCCCGGTTTTTTGTTTTCTAGCGAAGATCGCATCCCGCCCCAAAGAAAAACCCCGAGATGTTATCTCGGGGTTTTTGAACCAAAAGGATACGGGTGCTTAAGCGATCTGCTCGACATGCTCCACTTCCGGCACGAAGTGGCGCAGCAGGTTCTGGATGCCGTGCTTCAGCGTGGCGGTGGACGACGGGCAGCCGGCGCAGGCGCCCTTCATGTGCAGGAAGACGGTGCCCTTCTCGTAGCCACGGAAGGTGATGTCGCCGCCGTCCTGCGCCACGGCCGGGCGCACGCGCGTATCGAGCAATTCCTTGATGGTGACGACGATTTCCTCGTCGGCCTGGTCATAGAATTCCTTGCCGTCGTCGTGATGGGCACCGGCCCCCTTGCCTTCGGCCGCCATGACCGGCTGGCCGGACATGAAATGTTCCATGATGGCGCCGAGGATCGCCGGCTTCAGGTGCTGCCAGTCGGGGCCGTCCTTGGTGATGGTGATGAAGTCGTAGCCGAAGAACACGCCATTGACGCCGGGAATGTCGAACAGCCGGCCGGCCAGCGGCGAAGCCTCGCGCGCGGCGTCGGCGTCACGGAAATCGGCGGTGCCGTCCCTGAGCACTTCCTTGCCGGGCAGGAACTTCAGCGTCGCCGGATTGGGGGTCGACTCGGTCTGGATGAACATGGCCGTCTCCGTGCCCTTGGCGGGCATTAGTTTGGAATAATTCTAAATAGGCCCAATTCGCCGGCCGTTCAAGCAAAAGCGGCGGGACCGTTCCTAGAGATATAGGAAGCTCAGGCCAGGCTTTCGATGTCCTCGTCCGACAAGTTCTGCGGAACGACGGTGACGGGGATCGGAAAGGCGGCGCCCTTGCCGGCGATCGAGGCAACCAGCGGGCCTGGACCTTCCTTGCCGGCGCCGGCGGCCAGCACCAGGATGGCGATGTCCTGGTCTTCCTCGATCAGCTTGTGGATCTCGTCGGCGCGCTTGCCTTCGCGGATCACCAGCTCGGGTTCGATGCCGACCTTCTGGCGCACCTTGCCGGCCTGGACGTCGAGCGCCGAGCGCGCGGTAGCGTTGGCCTCCTCGCGCATGATCTTTTCAACGCCCAGCCAATGCTGAAAGTCGTCCGGCTCGATGACATAGAGCATTACCACCACGCCGCCCGTGCTTTGCGCGCGCTTCGAGGCATAGGCCACGGCACGCTCGCATTCGGGCGTGTCGTCGATGATCGCCAGGAACTTGCGGCGGTGGCCGGCTTCCCGGCTCAGGCGTTTGGAGACCATATGGATCCTGTTCGGTGGTTTCGGCCGCAATCTGCCATTCGGGTGGGGTGCCTTGCAAGCGCCCCCCGCCATCCGGCCAGGGTCGAAACTCCACAGGGCTGGCAGCCTGCTGATACGGCTTGTGCCAAAAAGGAAAAGCGGCCGCGAACGGCCGCCTCTGGGTTGGAATGACGACCGGCTCAGCCCTGCAGCAGGCCGATAATGTCGCGCACGGTCTTCATATTGGCCTCGGCCAGCACGCCGGCGCGCTCGCCGCCATTGCGCAGCACACCGTCAATATGGCCGGGATCGGCCATCAGGCGGCGCATTTCGCCGGCAATGGGCGCCATCTTCTCGACGGCGAGGTCGGCCAATGCCGGCTTGAACACCGAGAATTGCTGGCCGCCATATTCCTTCAGCACGGCTTCCTTGCTGGTGTCGGCGAGGCCGGCATAGATGCCGACGAGGTTTTCCGCTTCCGGCCGGCTGGCCAGGCCGGCGATCTCGGAGGGCAAAGCCTCCGGGTCGGTCTTCGCCTTCTTGATCTTCTTCGAGATCGTGTCGGCGTCGTCGGTCAGGTTGATGCGCGACAGGTCCGACGGATCGGATTTCGACATCTTCTTGGAGCCGTCGCGCAGGCTCATGATGCGCGCCGCCGGCCCGCCGATGACCGGTTCGGTCAACGGGAAGAAGCCGTTCACCGTCTCGTCGCCCATCTGGATTTCCACGCCGACGCCGAGTTCGGCGATGCGGTGGGAGAAGTCGTTGTTGAACTTCTGGGCGATGTCGCGGGTCAGTTCCAGATGCTGCTTCTGGTCGTCGCCCACCGGCACATGGGTGGCGCGGTAGACCAGGATGTCGGCCGCCATCAGGCTCGGATAGGCGAGCAGGCCGAGCGATGCATTCTCGCGGTCCTTGCCGGCCTTGTCCTTGAACTGCGTCATGCGGTTCATCCAGCCGATGCGCGCCACGCAGTTGAATATCCAGGCAAGCTCGGCGTGCTGCATCACCCGGCTCTGGTTGAAGACGATGTGTTTGTCGGGGTCGATGCCGGCGGCGAGGAAGGCGGCGGTGATCTGCCGGGTCTGGTCCTTGAGGTCTTCATGGACGAGCTGGGCGGTCAGCGAATGCAGGTCGACGACGCAATAGATGCAATCCATCGTTTCCTGCAGGGCGACGAATTTCCTGATCGCGCCGAGATAGTTGCCGAGGTGGAGATTGCCGGTCGGCTGGACGCCGGAAAAGATGAGCGGCTTGAAGGCGGAGGCGGTCATGTTGGTTTCCTTGGCTTGTGGAGGGCCGTTTCGCGCGCGGCGAAATTTCGGACGGCGCGTTATGGACGACGCCGGGGCGTCGATCAAGCCTCGCCGTGAAGGGCGGGGCCGAAACAACGGTTGCCGGGCGGTAAGAAGGTCGTGAACTGGACTGGTTAGCCGCCGGCGGCCGCCATGCTCTGGTCGGGGGCGCGAACCTTGCGACGATCGGGCAGGCCGACCAGCATGCGGAAGGGCGAAGGCAGAAGGTCGGCGATCACTGCGGTAAGCAGCGACCAGAAGGTGGTGATTGCCACCACCAGCGCAAGCTTACTCCACAGCGAGAGATCGAGCGGCAGAACATAATACAGCGCCATGATGACGAAGGTCTGGTGGACGATGTAGAGCGGGAAGATCTTGGCGTTCAGCCAACTCAGGACGGGGCTCTTGCGGTTGGCGTGCAGCGCCGCGAATCCGACTGCGGCCAGGATCACCGTCCAGGCCAGCGAGAAGGTCAGCGTCTTGTAGAGCGCCATCGACATGCCGCCGGTTTCGCCGCCGATGCTGGCCGCCTTGGTCACCCAGGAAAACCGGTAAAGCCAGATGGTCAAAGCCGCGGCGATGGCAAGGCTCCACCAACGCCGGGCGATGATGGCGGGCACCACCGCCTGATGATGTTTGGCGACGAGAAAGCCGAGGCCGAACCAGCTTGCCCACACCGCGAACCAGGCGCCGTCATTGTAGAGCACATTGGTTTCGCGCGGGAAGAACGGCAGGAAGATCAGGTGCAGCGCCAGCGGCAGAAGCACGAACAGGTAGATGGCCGGTGAGCGGGCCGTGCGTTCGAACCAGTCGGACAGCCGGCGCGTCGAGGGGAGGGTGAACAGTCGGAAGATCGGCGTGCAGATCACCGTCATCACCAGGAGATAGGCGACGAACCACATATGCGCCCAGGAGAAATTGCCGGTGGGATACTTGCCTTCGGTGAAGTAGCGCAGCACCCAGAACTCCAGCAGCGAGCCTTGGAAGCGGCCGTCGGACAGGCGCTCGTACCAGACCTGCGGCACGATGATCACGCACATGGCGAAGATCAGCGGCAGGAATAGCCTGAGGAAACGGCCCTTCAGGAAGTCGAACGTCGTCTGCGAGCGGAAGGCGAACCAAGTGCCCATGCCGGAGACGAAGAACAGCAGCGCCAGCCGCCAGGCGCGGGGAAACAGCGTGACCAGGGACAGGGTCTGGCTCTTTTCAGGACTGTTGAACAGCCAGTCCAGATCGTAGAGGAAGGCAGCCGACGAATGGTAGAGAATGAGCAGGCCGAAGGCCGAAACGCGCAGGGCGTCAACATAATAGAGGCGATGGCTGGTTGGCTGCATGGCGAAGGCTCCAGCGCAAAGGCCATCTGCCGAAAATGGTTTCGCGCGACTTTATCCTTGCTTCGTTAAGAAAGCAGCAAACCGGAACTCACATCGCGTCCACTGAAGAGTTCAACTCACCCGCCACCGATCAAAAGCCACGGGCATTGCAATTTTTTTCGCACGGCGGGAACCTTATCGTCGTTTCGCCATCTGACTTCCAAATGGAGGAGGTTTCGATGCAGCCGGTCAGATCAGCGTTGATACCTCTCAGCACTGCGAGCGACATCGATCTTGTGCGCGGGGCGCTGGCGCGTGAGGCTGCGGCCTTCCGCGCCATCATGACACGGTACAACCAGCGGCTCTATCGGCTTGCGCGTTCGATCCTGCGCAACGACGCGGAAGCCGAGGACGCCGTTCAGGAAGCCTATCTGCGTGCGTTTGCCAATCTCGCCGGTTTCCGGGGCGACTCCTCCCTGGCAACCTGGCTATCGCGGATCGTCATCAACGAGGCGCTTGGCCGCCTGCGTAAGACCCGGCGCGCCGAAACAGTGTCATTGCCTGTCGAGGATGCCGGGGCGGCCCGGATCATTCCCTTTCCCTTGAATGCAGGTTTAGGCGACCCGGAACGGAACATGGCTCAGCGAGAGATCCTGCGGTTTGTCGAACAGGCCACCGACAGTCTTCCCGAAACGTTTCGGATGGTTTTCGTCGCGCGCGTCATAGAAGGCCTGAGCGTGGAAGAGACGGCCGAATTGCTCGACATAAGGCCCCAAACCGTCAAAACCCGTCTGCACCGCGCTCGCAAGCTGTTGCGCGAGCGGCTCGACGCGCAGATTGGTCCGGTGCTGCTCGAGGCATTTCCCTTCGCCGGCACGCGTTGCGAGCGCATGACCGAAGCGGTGATGAAACGGCTCGGTTTTTCCGGCTGACGATTTTCGCAAGAGATCGCGGGAACGTTTCGCAACGTGGTTCATCCAATGGATGTCGAACCGAAGTGCTCGCTATTGCGAGCACGAAAACAGGAGTTCATCCGATGACCACGAGATTGCATATGGCGTTCGTCGCCGCCTTGATGCTTGGCACGGCTGGAGCTGCTCAGGCAGCGGACAAGCCAACCGACCCGCAGATCGCCCATATCGCGTATACCGCTGGGGCGCTTGACGTGGATATGGCCAAACTGGCCATTTCCAAATCCAAGAACAAGGATGTCGTGGGTTTTGCCAATGACATGGTACGTGATCACGAGGCCGTGAACGTACAGGCGCTCGACCTCGTCAAGAAGCTCAAGGTGACGCCGCAAGACAATGCAACGAGCAAGGCGCTGACCGAAGCGGCTGCTGCCGAGAAGACCAAGCTTGAAAAGCTCGACGGTGACGCTTTCGACAAGGCTTATGTTGCCAACGAAGTCGCCTATCACAAGCAGGTCAACGGCGCGCTGGAGACGCTGCTCATTCCGTCGGCACAAAATGCGGAACTCAAGAGCCTGCTGGAAACCGGGCTCAAGATATTCCAGGGCCATGAAAAACATGCCGAGATGGTTGCGTCCGAGCTGAAATAGGATCGGCCATGTGCGCGCAACGTCGCCTCCTGCCTCCTTTGGTGCTGGCGCTCGGCTTGGGCACATTGTCGGCTCACGCCAAGACGATAACGGTTACGGTCGAAAAGATGGCGTTCTCTCCCGCTGAAATCGGCGCCAGTGTCGGAGACACCGTCCAATGGGTGAACAAGGACGCGTTCGCTCATACCGCGACGGTGACGGGAGAATGGGAAGTGATGCTGCCCGTCGCGAAGTCGGGAAGCATCGTTCTGGAGAAGGCTGGCACCCTCGATTATTTCTGCCGTTTCCACCCGAATATGAAGGGTAGAATTGCCGTCTCTGCTCCGTGATCGGAGAGATTGGAACTGGAGAGCCGAAGCCGGTGGTCCGGCTTCGGCGCCAAGGCCGGTCGCTCGCTATTCCGTATCGACGGGCGCCGGCGAACCCTTGGCGTTGCCGCGCTTGATGTTGCGGCGGATCATGCCGAAATCGGCGCCGCCAATGGCGAAGGCGATCACGAAATAGATCACAGCGCCTGCTGCCGACAGGCCGACCAGAGTCACCGCCTTGGTCGTCAGATGTGCCGCCGACGACAATTGCACCGTGAACCAGTGCTCGCCGAAATAGAGCGCGGCTCCCATCAATGCCGCCGCCAGCACGAGACGCGGAATGCGTTTGAGCAGCGGCACGTCGCGGCCCCAATGGCCGCGCCGGACGAGCACGGCAAGCAGCATGATCGCATTCAGCCAGCCGGCGACGGCCGAAGCCACCGCGATGCCGGGCGCGCCCATGGACGGAAACAAAGTGAGCGCGATGGCGACATTGGCGACCACCGAGATCGCCGCGAAGATCATCGGCGTGCGCGTGTCCTCGCGCGCGAAATAACCTGGTGTGAAGGCCTTGATCAGCACGAAGGCCGGCAGGCCGAGACCGAAGATCGCCAGGATGGCGGCGACCGTCGGCGTCGAATTGTTGGCGGCGAAGGCGCCGCGCTCGTAGAGCAGTCGCACGATCGGTTCCGACATGACCAGCAGCGCCACCGCCGCCGGCAGCGTCATGAACAGCGTGAACTCGACCGAGCGGTTCTGCAGGTTGGCGGCCTCCACCATGTTGCCGGATTTCAGCGCGCGCGACAGTTCCGGCAAAAGCACGATCGCCACCGCCACGCCGACGACGCCGAGCGGCAATTGGTAGATGCGGTCGGCATAGGCGAGCGAGGAGACAGCGCTGTTCTGGCCCGACGCGATCGCCGTGCCGATCAGCTGGTTGATCTGGGTGATGCCGCCGGTGATTGCCGCCGGCAGTGCCAGCCACAGCAGCCGCTTGACGTTGGGTGTCATGTGCGGCCAGCGGAAACCGATCGAGATGCCGGCGTGGCGCACGGCAATCCACACGATGGCAAGCTGCACCAGGCCCGCCGCCAGCACGCCCCAGGCGAGCCCATAGCCGACATAATACGCGTCCTTGCCCTTGTACCAGGCATAGGCGAGCACCGCGATCAGGATGATGTTGAGGAACACCGGCGCGACGGCGGCGGCGAAGTAGCGGCGCAGCGAATTCAGCATGCCGGCCATCATGGCGCCGAGCGACATGCAGATGAGGTAGGGGAACATGACGGTTGCCAGCCGCACCGTCATGTCGAACTTGCCGGGGATGTCGGCGAAGCCGGGTGCCACCAGGTAACGCACGATCAGCGGCATCGCCAGTTCCATGGCGATGGTCAGCACCAGCAGCACTGAGAACAGCACGCCGAACACTTCCTCGGAAAAGCGCTTGGCGCCCTCGACGCCATTGGCCTCGATCTCCTTGGAGAACAGCGGCACGAAGGCAGCGTTGAACGCACCCTCGGCGAACAGCCGGCGGAAGGTGTTGGGCAACTGGAAGGCGGCGTTGAAGGCGTCGGCGATCGGACCGGTACCGAGGGCGGCGGCCATGAACATCTCGCGCGTGAAGCCGAGCGCGCGGCTCATCAGCGTGCCCGAAGCGACGGTGGCGAATTTCTTGACGAGGCTCATGCGGTATTCCTGTGCGGAGCACGGGTGAAGGGGCGATGGGGCATGGGATGCGTGGCGCTATTCCGCCGCGGCCTTGGTCTTGCCGCGGGCGGCCTGCGAGCCGTCCAGCGTTGCGATCAGCCGCTCGCGAATGGTTTTCAGGCGGCTCTGGTTTTCGATCTTCTGGTTGGTCAGGTCGGTGACGTAGAAAGTGTCGATCACCTTCTCGCCGAAGGTGGTGATGTGGGCCGAGGCGATATCGAGCGACAGGTCCGACAACGTGCCGGTGATTTCGGAAAGCAAGCCGGGCCGATCCAGCCCTTCCACCTCGATCACCGAGAAGCGATTGGACAGCGCGTTGCGGATCTCGGCGCGCGGCTGGATGCGGAAGGCCTTGGCGCCGCGCTTCGGCTTGGCGCGCTTCTCGATCATTTCGGGCAGCCAGGAGCGGCCGGACAGAACGTCCTCGATCAGCTTGCCGACGCGCTCGCCGCGCCGGCGCTCGTCCTCGTCGCGGTCGAACTCGCGTGCGATCAGGATCGTGTCCAGCGCGCGGCCGTCCGAGGTGGTGAAGATCTGCGCGTCGACGATGTTGCCGCCCGCTGCCGCGCAAGCGCCGGCAATGACCGAGAGCAGGCGCGGATGGTCCTGCGCCAGCACGGTAATCTCGGTCACCGCCTCGAATTCGTGCGTCTTGACCATGGTGGCGAGCTTTTTGCCGGCGGCATCGGCTTCGCGCACGAATTCGGCGTGGCGCAGCTGATCCTTGAGGTCGACGGCGAGCAGGTAGTTCTCATAATGCAGGCCGACGAGGCGCTTGCGCTCGTCCTGCGGCCAGCCTGCCAGCGCCTCTTCCAGCCGGTCCCGCGCCGCCGCCGTGCGGTCGGCACGCGAGACCTCGGAGAAGCCGCCGGTCAAAAGCAGCTCGGTCTCATAATAGAGCGTGCGCAGAAGCTGGCCCTTCCAGCCGTTCCAGACGCCTGGCCCGACGCCACGAATATCGCAGACGGTGAGGATGAGCAGCATTTTCAGCCGCTCCACCGACTGCACGACATCGGCGAAATCCTCGATCGTCTTGCGGTCGTTCAGGTCGCGCGTCTGCGCGGTCATCGACATGACCAGATGGTTCTCCACCAGCCAGGCGACGGTTTCGGTGTCGATGGCCGAAAGTCCCATATGCGGGCAGATGCGCCGGGCGATCTTGGCGCCGGCCTCGGAATGGTCCTCCGGCCGGCCCTTGGCGATGTCGTGCAAAAGCACGGCGACGTAAAGCGCCTCGCGCTGGTTCTTCAGTTCGCCGATCAGCTTGTGCGACAGCGGGTGGATCTTCTCGCCGCCGCCCTGCTCGATTTCCGACAGCACGTCGATGCAGCGCAGCAGATGCTCGTCCACCGTATAGTGGTGGTACATGTTGAACTGCATCATGGCGACGATCTTGCCGAAATCGGGGATCAGCCGCCCGAGCAGACCCGCCTCGTTCATGCGACGCAGATTGAGCTCGGGCTTGTTGTCCGAAGTCAGTATGTCCATGAACAGCCGGTTGGCCTCGCGGTCGCGGCGCAGATTGCGGTCGACCAGCTTGAGCGAGCGCGTCACCAGCTTCAGCGCATCTGGATGGTATTCCAGTCCGTGGCGGTCGGCGAACCAGAACAGGCGCAGAAGGTTGACCGGATCGCGGTCGAACACCTTGTTGTCGGCGATGTTGATGCGGTCGTTGTCGATGATGAAATCGGCGGTGCCGGCCAGCTTGCGGCGGCGGCGCGAGAAGGTGAGGAACAGCCGGTTGAAACCCGAGACGTGGCTGGCCTGCTCTTCCTCAAGCGCCGCGCAGAAGATACGGGTGAGGTCGCCGACATCCTTGGCGACCAGGAAATAGTGCTTCATGAAACGCTCGACCGCCGACAGGCCGGGATGGCTCTTGTAGCCGAGCCGGTCGGCGATATCGCGCTGGATGTCGAAATGCAGCCGCTCCTCGGCCTTGCCGGTCAGGAAATGCATGTGGCAGCGCACCGCCCACAGGAAATCCTCGGCCTTCTGGAACTGGTTGAACTCGTCGCGCGTGAACACACCCTGCGCGACCAGTTCTTCCACGGTACGCTCACGGTAGAAATATTTGCCGATCCAGAACAAGGTCTGCAGATCGCGCAGGCCGCCCTTGCCGTCCTTGATGTTGGGCTCGACCAGATAGCGGCTTTCACCACCCTTGCGATGCCGTTCGTCGCGCTCGGCAAGCTTGGCCTGTGCATATTCGGCGCCGGTATTGCGCACCACTTCGCGGTCGAAGCGGGTGATCAGCTCGTCGCAAAGCGCTTTTTCGCCCCAGACGAAGCGCGCTTCCAGAACGGCGGTGCGGATCGTCATGTCGGAGCGCGACAGCCGCAGGCATTCCTCGATGTTGCGGGTGGCGTGGCCGACCTTCAGCCCCATGTCCCACAGCATGTAGAGCATGTATTCGACGATCTGCTCGCCCCAGGGCGTCTGCTTGTAGGGCAGGAGGAACAGGAGATCGATGTCGGAGCCCGGCGCCAGCGTGCCGCGGCCATAACCGCCGACGGCGACGATCGCCATGCGCTCGGCCGCGGACGGGTTCTTGGCGCGATAGACATGGGTGACGGCGAAATCGTAGAGCGCGGCGATGATCTCATCCATCAGATGCGACAGCCGCTCGGCGCAGGCGATGCCGCCGCCATCCTGCATCAGCATCTTTTCGGCGATCTTGCGCCCGCTGGCGATGCGCTCCTTAAGGACAAGCAGCACGGCGGCGCGCGTCGACGCGCTGGAGCCGTCGCCATTGGTTTCGGCGGTCAGCGCCGACAATTCCTCGCGCAGCGTCTTGCCGTCGATGATCTCGTCGAGCTTGAGGGGAATCTTCGCCATTCGTCTCAGCTAGCGCCTTTCCGGCGGCGTCTATAGCCTGTTTTGACGGCTATGGGTATGGGGACGGCGCGACCTGGGCAGGCGCAGGAATAAGCGCTTGACCTTCCAGTT
Organism: Mesorhizobium terrae; assembly: GCF_008727715.1. Classification (GTDB taxonomy): domain Bacteria; phylum Pseudomonadota; class Alphaproteobacteria; order Rhizobiales; family Rhizobiaceae; genus Mesorhizobium; species Mesorhizobium terrae. Next base: position 1,802,078 of record NZ_CP044218.1, on the reverse strand, counting down.
GCTGGAAGCCCTATCTGCGGTCAAAAGCTGGAAATACGAGGGATTCTTTGATGACGCAGACACACCACGATCATAGCCACCACGCGCACGCCAAGGATGGTTCCTGCTGTTCCGGCCATGGCGCCAAGCTGGCCGGTGCAGCTGTCGTGCGCGATCCGGTCTGCGGCATGGAGGTCAATCCCGTTGCCGGCAAGTCGACCTTCGAGCATGGCGGCCGCCTCTTCCATTTCTGTTCCGAGGGTTGTCGCGGCAAGTTCGAGGCGCATCCGGAGCTGTTCCTGACCGCCAAGGACCCGGTCTGCGGCATGGATGTGGATCGCGCCAGCGCCAAGCATTTCCTGCGCCACGAGGGCGAGAAATATTACTTCTGTTCGGAAAGCTGCCAGAAGAAATTCGAGGCTGATCCCAAGGCCTATCTGGGCGATCGCCCGGCGCCGGCACCCTTGCCCAAGGGCACGCAATACACCTGCCCGATGCATCCCGAGATCATCCGCGACAAGCCGGGCTCCTGCCCGATCTGCGGCATGGCGCTGGAACCGCTGGTGCCGACCGGCGAGGATGGACCGAACCCGGAGCTGATCGATTTCACCCGGCGGTTCTGGATCAGCGCCGTCCTGTCCGTACCGCTGCTTGTCATCACCATGGGACCGATGATCGGCCTGCCATTCCTGCGCGAATGGCTGGGCGAGCGCGCCGCCGTCTGGGTCGAGCTGGTGCTCGCCACGCCGGTCGTGCTGTGGGCGGCGCTGCCCTTCTTCGAGCGCGGCTGGGCTTCCGTCGTCAACCGCAGCCCCAACATGTGGACGCTGATTTCGCTCGGCGTCGGTGCCGCCTATCTCTTCAGCGTCTTCGCCACGCTGTTCCCCAACGTGTTCCCGCACGAGTTCCGCGGTCATGGTGACGCCGTGCCGGTCTATTTCGAGGCGGCGGCCGTCATCATCGCGCTGGTCTTCCTTGGCCAGGTGCTGGAACTGCGCGCCCGTGAAAAGACCGGCTCAGCGATCCGCGCCTTGCTTGACCTCGCGCCCAAGACCGCGCGATTGATCGGCGACGACGGTTCCGAGAACGACGTGCCGCTCGATCAGGTCAAGGCTGGCGACAAGCTGCGCGTGCGGCCGGGCGAAGCGGTGCCGGTGGACGGCATCGTGCTCGAAGGTCGCTCCTCCATCGACGAATCGATGATCACCGGCGAACCGGTGCCGGTCGAAAAGGTCGAGGGCGATGCGCTCACCGGCGGTACGCTCAACAAGAACGGTACGCTCATCATGTATGCCGAGAAGGTCGGCTCGGAGACGACGCTGGCGCGCATCGTCGACCTGGTCGCCAAGGCGCAGCGCAGCCGTGCTCCGATCCAGAGCCTTGCCGACCGCGTCTCTTTCTATTTCGTGCCGACGGTGGTGCTGATCGCCATCCTCGCCTTCATCGCCTGGGCGGTGTTCGGGCCGCAGCCCAGCCTGGTGTTCGCCACCGTCGCCGCAGTGTCGGTGCTGATCATCGCCTGTCCGTGTGCGCTGGGGCTGGCCACGCCGATGTCGATCATGACCGCCACCGGGCGCGGCGCGCATGCCGGCGTGCTGGTGAAGGACGCGGCGGCGCTCGAACGCTTCGCCGCCGTCAACACGCTGGTGGTCGACAAGACCGGCACGCTGACCGAGGGCAAGCCGAAGCTGACCGACGTGATCGCCACCGGCGGCATCGACGAAAACGAGCTGCTGGCGCTGGCTGCCGCCCTGGAGAAAGGGTCGGAGCATCCGTTGGCCGAAGCCATCGTTGATGGCGCCGAGGAGCGTGGGCTGAAAGTGGTGGATGCCGGCGACTTCGAGGCCGTCACCGGTAAGGGTGTCTCCGGCACGGTGGCCGGTCGCAAGGTGGCGCTCGGCAACCCCGCCATGATGGCTGGGCTCGGCCTTGATGCCGCCGCTCTCGCCGATCGTGCCGGCTCGCTCCAGAACGACGGCAAGACCGCGATGTATGTGGCGGTTGACGGCAAGCTGGCCGGTCTCGTCGCCGTCGCCGATCCGATCAAGGCCACGGCGGCCGAGGCGATCCGCGCTCTCCATGACGAAAACATCACCGTCGTCATGGCCACCGGCGACAATGAACGCACCGCCAAGGCCATTGCCAAGCGGCTCGGCATCGACCAGGTGCGGGCAAACCTTCTGCCGGAGCACAAGAGCGCGCTGATCGAGGAATTGCGCGGCCGTGGCGGCGTCGTCGCCATGGCCGGCGACGGCGTCAACGATGCTCCGGCGCTTGCCGTCGCCGATGTCGGCATCGCCATGGGCACCGGCGCCGACGTGGCGATGGAAAGCGCCGGCATCACGCTGGTGAAGGGCGATCTGACCGGCATCGTCAGGGCGCGGCGGCTGGCCAAGGCGACTTTGTCCAACATCCGCCAGAACCTGTTCTTCGCCTTCCTCTACAATGTCGCTGGCGTGCCGGTGGCGGCGGGCGTGCTCTATCCGGTGTTCGGTGCGCTGCTGTCGCCGATGCTGGCCGCCGCCGCCATGAGCCTTTCCTCGGTGTCGGTCATCGCCAACTCGCTCAGGCTGCGCGGCTTGAAACTTTAGGCTGAGTTGCTTGAAACTCTAGGCTGTGGCGCCGGTACCTCTGGACGAGCGGCGCCGCAGGCCCCACTTAGGGACGGCAAAAAGGAGATTCGCATGAACATGATGAAAAAGGTGATCCTGGCGCTGATGGCCGCCGGCATGCTGGTCGCCGTGCTTCTGGAGACCGCTCCAGCCTGAGGATCATGGCGGCCTGCCCGTGCGGGTGGTCGCCGCACGAACCGATTTCAAAACAAAAGGCCGGCGTTTCCAATAGGACACCCCGGCCTTTTTCATTCGGACCTGGTTTATTCGTCCTCGCCGTGATCGGCGACGCTGGGCGCGGCCATCAGCAGCGCCGCGCCGCCAAGTGCCGCGATCAGCGAGCCGGCCAGGATGCCGACCTTGACCGCATCCTGCAGCTCGGGACTGTTGGCGAAGGCGAGCAGGCCGATGAACAGGCTCATCGTGAAGCCGATGCCGCATAGCAGCGCAATGCCGGTCATGTGCATCCAGCCGGCGCGCATCGGCAGATCGGCGAGGCCGAGCTTGATGGCCAAGGCCGACGCGCCGAGCACCCCCACCAGCTTGCCGAGGACAAGCCCCGCCGCGACGCCGAGCGTCAGCGGTTCGACCAGCGCGGCCGGTGTCAGGCCAGCCAATGAGACGCCGGCATTGGCGAAGCCGAAAATGGGGATGATGATCAGCGGCACGAAGCGGTGCAGCGCGTGTTCCAGCTGGTGCAGCGGCGAATGCTCCAGATCGTGGGCAATGCCGGGTGTCGCCTTGAGCGGGATGGTCAGCGCCAGTGCCACGCCTGCCAGCGTCGCATGCACGCCCGATTTCAGCACCAGGACCCACAGCACGACGCCGAGCACCAGATAGGGTATCAGCGACAGCACGCCCATGCGGTTGAGCACGACAAGGACGACAATGACGGCCAGCGCCGCCGCGAGATAAATGAACGACAGGCCGCTCGTATAGAACAGCGCGATGATGACGACCGCGCCAAGGTCATCGATGATGGCGAGTGCGGTCAGGAATACCTTCAGCGACGCCGGCACGCGGTTGCCGAGTAGCGACAACACGCCGAGCGCGAAGGCGATGTCGGTGGCGGTCGGGATCGCCCAGCCGGGAAGGGCGGCGGCGTTGTCGCGGTTGATGGCGACATAGACCAGAGCCGGCACCGCCATGCCGCCGGCCGCCGCGATGCCCGGCAGCATGCGGCGCGGCCAGGTGGAGAGCTGCCCGTCAAGCACCTCGCGTTTGATCTCCAGCCCGACGAGTAGGAAGAAGACGGCCATCAGCGCATCGTTGATCCAGTGCAGCAGGCTGAGCGGACCGAGATAGGCGTGCAGCGCGGCGAAATAGGTTTCGGCCAGCGGCGAATTGGCGACGATCAACGCAAGCGCGGCAGCCGCGATGAGGATGATGCCGCCGGCGGCTTCGCCATCGAGAAACTCGCGGAAGACCGAAACCGATCGCCGGTTGTCATTCGCCATGTCTGCTCCTGCCATCGTTGCCGTTCAGGGGCGATCATGCCGAACGCGGCCGCGCCCGGCAAGCAAGGCCGGGCAGGCTGCGACCATAAAGTCCGGTTTTCGCGTGTTTTTCCGGCCGATCAGCGCGGCGCGCGCTTGGCCAGGATGCGCTGCAGCGTGCGGCGGTGCATGTTGAGCCGCCGGGCGGTTTCCGAGACGTTGCGCTCGCACATTTCATAGACACGCTGGATGTGTTCCCAGCGCACGCGATCCGCCGACATCGGGTTCTCGGGCGGGGCGGCGCGCTCGCTGCCGCTACGGGTCAGGGCCGCGAAGATGTCGTCGGCATCGGCGGGTTTCGACAGATAGTCGACTGCGCCGAGCTTCACCGCCGTCACCGCCGTGGCGATGTTGCCGTAGCCGGTCAGGATGATGGCGCGCGCGTCGGCCCGCTTTTCCCGGATGGCTGCGACTACGTCGAGCCCGCTGCCGTCGCCGAGCCGCATGTCCACCACCGCATAGGCCGGTGGATGCGCGCGTGCCTTGACGAGGGCTTCCTCGACGCTTTCGGCGGTATCGACCTGGAAACCGCGGCCTTCCATGGCGCGGGCGAGACGGGTGAGAAACGGCTTGTCGTCCTCGACGATCAGCAGGGATATGTCGTCGCCCGTCACCATGCCGCCATGGGCATCTTCAACGCTCATGATCTGTTTTGTCCTTCTTCTTGGCTTTTGGCCCAGATATAGCGATTGCGCCCGAATTGTCCAATTTTGAGCAGGTTTTCGCCACGATTTGTGGCGTTTCTGCGCTATTCCGCCGCATCGAAACCGATCGGAATCATGGTCTCGGCGTTGACGAACACCTCGCGCGGCCAGTCGATGCTGACCAGCGCGCCCTCGCCGGGACCACCCGAGTTGCGGAAATCGATGACCGCGCCCGAGCGTTCGATCAGCGTCTTGGCGATGAACAGGCCGAGACCCAGCCCGCCGCCGCGCTCCGCGCCCTGCCTGGTCGACATATAGGGCTCGCCGATCCGGTCGATGATCTCGGGCGGGAAGCCCGGCCCGTCGTCAGTGATCGACACCGCCACGCGCTGATCGTTCCAGGCCCAGCGCACGGTGATCGAAGAGCGGGCGAAATCGACGGCGTTCTCGACCAGATTGCCGAGCCCGTAGATCACGCCGGGATTGCGCCGGCCGACCGGTTCGGGGCCGATGCATTCGCCGGGGTGCAGCGTGATGGTGATGCCGAAGTCGCGATGCGGGGCAACCACTTCCTCGACCAGCGAGGTCAGCGGCAATTGCGCCAGCTGCGGTTCGCCCTCGGAGGAAAGGCTGGTCAGGCGTTTGAGAATCTCGCGGCAGCGTTCGCTCTGCGTGCGCAGCAGCGAGACGTCCTCACCGTATTTAGGATCCTTGCCCAGCGTCTTCTGCAGCTCGCGCGCGACCAGAGTGATGGTGGCGAGCGGCGTGCCGAGTTCGTGGGCGGCTGCGGCCGCCAGCCCATCCAGCGCCGAAAGGTGCTGTTCGCGCTGCAGCACCAGTTCAGTGGCGGCAAGCGCGTTGGCGAGCTGGCGGGCTTCTTTAGCGACGCGGAAAGCGTAGATGGCGGTGAAGGCGATGGAACACACCACCGCCACCCAGACGCCGGCGACATAGACGAAGGGCATGACCAGCGTGCTGTTTTCATGCCAGGGCAGCGGTTCGTGGATGAAGACCAGCAAGGTTGCCGCCGCCATCACCAGCACGCTGAGCAGGGCGGTGAGCTTGAGCGGCAGCGAGGTGGCGGAGATGACGACCGGGACGGTGAGCAGGAGCGCGAACGGGTTGGTCAGGCCGCCGGTGAGGTAGAGCAGGCCGGTGAGCTGGAACCCGTCGAAGACCAGGATGCCGAACGCGGCGGGCGGTGTCAGCCGGTGCGCCGCCGGGTAGCGGAAGGCCAGGAACAGGTTCATCCAGGCCGAGCAGGCGATCAGCGTGAAGCAATAGCTGACCGGCAGCGGAAAATTCAGCGCATAGGCGACGACCAGCACGGTGATGCTCTGGCCGACGATGGCCAGCCAGCGCAGCCTGATCAGCGTGTTGAGCCGCAGGCGTTCGGTGGGTTGGAAGTCGGGGGAGCGCTGGAAACTGATCATCATGCCTTCTATCGCGCGGGCGGGGACGGCGCCAGTTCGGAGCGGTCGTTCAGGTGCCGCGTGGCTTGGCGCGGCTGGTGGCGGCTGCCTCGAGCGGGTTTTCCGGCCAGACATGCCTGGGGTAGCGGCCGCGCATGTCCGAACGCACATCGGCCCAGGAACCGCGCCAGAAACCGGGCAGATCCCTGGTCGTCTGGATCGGCCGGTGTGCCGGCGACAACAGTTCCAGCGTCAACGGCACCGTGTCGTTGGCGATCGAAGGATGACGGCCGAGGCCGAAAAGTTCCTGCACGCGGATCGCCAGCACCGGCGCCTCGCCATCGTAGCGAATGGGAACACGGCTGCCGGAGGGCGCGTCGAAATGGGTCGGCGCCAGCGCATCGATCCGGCGCTGCAGGTCGTGCGGCACCAGGCTGGTCAATCCGTCGATCAGCGCCGCACCTGAAATCGCATCGAATGAAGCCTTGCCGGTGAGGAAGGGGGCCAGCCAGTCGTCCAGTCTTTCGATCAGCGCCGCCTCGCTCATCTCCGGCCAGGGCGCGCCAAGGCCGCGGTGCAGCCAGGCGAGGCGGTTGCGCATGGTCTCCGCTTCCTTGTTCCAGGGCAGCAGCGTCAACCCGTGTTCGCGCAGGGCATCGAGAATGGCGCGGTCGGCGTCGGCGCCGGACGGGGCCGGCAGCATCCGCTCCGCCAACACGATGGCGCCGAGCCGAACCGTCTCGCGCACGCGCACCACGCGCCTGTCGCGGTCGAAGCTGGTTTCGCGCCGGCTCTCGACGCGGTCGGCGAGCGCGTCGCGGATTTCCGTCTCGCTGGCTGCTGCCGCCGCGGTGATGCGTGCATTCTGCGCCTTGCCCTGCAGGTCGGCCACGACGAGGAAGGGTTCTCCGGCGAGCGGGTCGGCACCGTCGAGCATCGCGCCGGAACCATTGGCGAGCACGAAGCGGCCACGCTCGCCGCGCGCCTTGGCGACGCGGTCGGGCCAGGCGTTGATAAGCAGGGCGCCGGCCGTGCCGGCTTCGTGTCCGGCCGACGAGACCGTGCGCGCCAGTCGATCCGCCAGCTGGCGCGCCGCATTGGCGCGTGGCGAACGATCCGAGGCGAAGCGCATCAGCCGCCGTTCGAGATCGGCGCTGTCACCGCCCAGACCGCGTTCCGTGAGCAGGACGGCGAGCCGGGCCGCATCCTGCGCGCGGCCAGGACCCGCCTCGGCAACCATGTGGGCGAGTCGGACCGGCAGTGCCAGCTTGCGCATGGCGGCACCGGATTGCGTCAGCCGCCCGCTGTCATCGATGGCATGCAGTGCCTTGAGCAGCGCGCGCGCCTCGGCCAGTGCCGGGGCCGGCGGCGTGTCCAGAAAGGCGAGGCTGGCGGGATCGGCGACACCGAATGCGGCGCAGTCCAGCATCAGCCCCGAGAGGTCCGCTTCGAGGATTTCCGGCGGCGTGAAGGCTGGCAGCGCCGCGGTCTGCTCGGCCCGCCACAAGCGGATGGCGACGCCCGGCTGGGTACGGCCGGCGCGACCGGCGCGCTGGTCGGCCGAGGCGCGCGAGGCGCGCACCGTCTCCAGCCGGGTCAGGCCGCTGGCCGGTTCGTATTTCGGCAGTCGTGACAGGCCGGAATCGATGACGACGCGCACGCCGTCGATGGTGATCGAGGTTTCCGCGATAGCGGTGGCCAACACCACTTTGCGCCGCCCTTCTGCCGCCGGGCGAATAGCGGCGTCCTGTGCCTTGCCGTCGAGCTGGCCGTAAAGCGGCACGACGTCGGTGTCCGCGCCGACGCGGCCGGCGAGTTGCTCGGCCGTGCGTTCGATCTCGCGTTGTCCGGGCAGGAAGGCAAGCACGCTGCCGGTCTCGTCGGCGAGCGCCGCGCGGATGGCTTTAACCGTCGCCTCCTCGATGGGCACGCCGCCGGCGCGCTCCTGATAGCGGATATCGACCGGGAAACTGCGGCCCTCGCTTTCGATCACCGGGGCACCGGACAGGAGCCTGGCGACGCGCGCGCCGTCCAGCGTCGCCGACATCACCAGAAGGCGCAGGTCCGCCCGCAGCGCGCCCTGCACGTCGAGTGCCAGCGCCAGCCCGAAATCGCCGTCCAGCGAGCGCTCGTGGAATTCGTCGAAGATCACCGCCGAGACACCCGGCAGCTCCGGGTCGTCGAGGATCATGCGGGCCAGAACACCTTCCGTGACGACGAGGATGCGTGTCCTGGCCGAGGTACGGTTCTCCATGCGCATGGCATAGCCGACCGTGCCGCCGGGCTCTTCGCCAAGCAGGGCGGCCATGCGCCTGGCCGCAGCGCGCGCGGCGAGCCGCCGCGGCTCCAGAAGCACGATCTTGCCGGAACCGAGCCAGGGCGCGTCGAGCAGGGCAAGCGGCACCAGCGTCGTCTTGCCGGCGCCGGGCGGCGCCACCAGCACGGCACTGTTTTTGCCGGCGAGCGCGTCGGCCAGCGCCGGCAGCACCGCGGTGACGGGAAGATCAGGTAAGGTGGCTGCAATCATGGGGACGACGACCGCATGTCAGCCGCGACGGCGCGCAGGCCGACGCGGTTCACGGTGTCCGGTCGCGCAAGCACGAAGAGCGGCCCTCAGGCCGCCTTCTTGCGAGCCAACCTTGCCTTGATGCTTTCGACATCGGCACGCGGCGTCGCGGCGAACAGCGTCTTGGTGTAGCTGTGCTGAGGGTTGGCGAAGACCTCTTCGCGCGAGCCGTATTCGACCGCCTCGCCGAAATACATCACCATGACATCGTCGGCGATGTAGCGCACCACCGACAGATCGTGGCTGATGAAGACATAGGTCAGCTGGAATTCGTCCTGCAGGTCGGCGAGCAGATTGAGCACTTGCGCCTGCACCGAAAGATCGAGCGCGGAGACCGGCTCGTCCAGCACCAGCAGGCTCGGATTCAGCATCAGCGCGCGCGCGATCGCGATGCGCTGGCGCTGGCCGCCCGAGAACATGTGCGGGTAGCGGTTGTAGTGCTCGGGGCCGAGGCCGACCTTCTTCAGCATCGCCATGGCGCGGTCGCGCCGTTCGGAAGCCGGAACGTCGGTGTTGATGACCAGCGGTTCGCCCAGGATATCGCCGATCTTCTGGCGCGGGTTGAGCGACCCGTAGGGGTTCTGGAACACGATCTGCACCTTGCGGCGCATCTCCTTGGACAGGCCGTCCTTGGCGATGTCGACCTTGTTGCCGTCGATGAACAGCTCGCCGGCGGTCGGCGCGTCGATCAGCGTGATGATGCGTGCCAGCGTGGACTTGCCGCAGCCGGATTCGCCGACGATGGCCAGCGTCTTGCCCTTCTCGACCGAGAACGACACGCCCTTGACCGCATGCACGGTGCGGGCCGGCCGGAACATGCCGCCACCGACATGGTAGTCGCGCTTGATGGTCTTTCCTTCGACGACGACGGTCATGAGGCGGCTCCCGAAATAGCGGGCTCGAAGAGCATGTCGGAGACGGTCGGCAGCCGGTCGCCGGTGGCATTGTCCGGCAGCGCCGAAAGCAGCGCGCGCGTGTAGTTGCTCTTCGGGTTTTCGAACAGCGACAACACGTCGGCCTCTTCCATCTTCGTGCCCTTGTATTGCACGATGACGCGGTCCGCCGTTTCGGCGACCACGCCCATATTGTGGGTGATCATGATCAGCCCCATGCCGTATTCGGCCTGCAGGCGGACCAGAAGGTCGAGGATCTGCTTCTGGATGGTGACGTCTAGCGCGGTGGTCGGCTCGTCGGCGATCAAAAGCTTCGGATTGCAGGCGATCGCCATGGCGATCATGATGCGCTGGCACTGGCCGCCCGACATCTGGTGCGGGAAGGAATTGAGCCGCTCCTCCGGTTCGGGAATGCCGACCAGGGTCAGGAGTTCGATGGCGCGGGCGCGGCGCTGGACGCGGTCCATGCCCATATGCACGCGCAGCACTTCCTCGATCTGGTAGCCGGCCGTAAAGCACGGGTTCAGGCTGGCGATCGGCTCCTGGAAGATCATCGAGATGTCCTTGCCGACGATCTTGCGGCGCTCGGCCGCGTCGAGGCCGAGCAGGTCGACGCCGTTGAAGCTCATGCGGTCCGCCTTGACCGTAGCCGAGGGCGGCAACAGGCCCATCACCGCCAGCATCGAGACCGACTTGCCCGAGCCGGATTCGCCGACGATCGCCAGCACTTCGCGCGGTTCGATCGCAAGGTCGATGCCCTTCACCGCCATGAACGGTCCGCTCGATGTGTCGAACGAGACCGTCAGGTTCTTGATTTCCAGCAACGCCATCTCAAGACCTCTTCAGCTTGGGGTCGAGCGCGTCGCGCAGACCGTCGCCGATCAGATTGATGGCGAGCACGGTGATCAGGATTGCGAGGCCGGGGAAGGTGACGACCCATGGCGCGCGCAGGATGAACTCGCGTGCCGAGGCCAGCATCGTGCCCCATTCCGGCGTCGGCGGCTGCGCGCCCATGCCGAGGAAGCCGAGTGCCGCGGCTTCCAGAATGGCGTTGGAGAACGACATCGTCGCCTGCACGATCAGCGGCGCCACGCAGTTCGGCAGGATTGTCACCAGCATCATCCTGATATGGCTGGCGCCGGCGACCTTGGCCGAGACGACATATTCGCGGTTCTTTTCGGCCATGACGGCCGCGCGGGTGAGGCGGGCGAAGTGCGGTTGCAGCACCAGCGCGATGGCGAGCATGGCGTTGAACAGGCCGGGCCCGAGGATCGCCACCAGCACCAGCGCCAGAAGCAGCGACGGGAAGGCGAGGATGATGTCCATCACGCGCATGATCAGCGCGTCGACCCAGCCGCGGAAATAACCGGCCAGCACGCCGAGCACGATGCCAGACGACAGCGCGAAGACGACGACGATAAGGCCGATGAACAGCGAATAGCGCGCGCCATAGATCAGCCGCGAGAGGATGTCGCGGCCGACCGCGTCGGTGCCCAGCAGGAACGTTGACTTGCCACCTTCATACCAGGCCGGCGGGGTGAGCAGCGAATCGCGGAACTGTTCGTCCGGCAGATGTGGTGCCACCAAAGGCGCGAAGACAGCCATCAGGACAAGGAGGGTGAACACCACCAGGCCGATGACGGCGCCGGTGTTCATGGAATAGTAGTGCCAGAATTCGGCGAGTGCGCGCTGCCGGGGGCCGGTGGGCACCGTGGCGGCGGTGTTCTCGCCTGCGGTTTGATCAGTCATGTCATTGTACCCGGATACGGGGGTTGATGACGGCGTAGAGCACGTCAACGACGAGATTCACGGCCATGACGATGAGGGCTATGATGAGCAGCCCGCTCTGCACGACGACGTAGTCGCGCTTGCCGATGGCGTCGATCATCCACTTGCCGATACCTGGCCAGGAAAAGATCGTCTCGGTGAGGATGGCGCCGGCCATCAGCGTGCCGACCTGCAGGCCGATCGTGGTGACGACCGGGATCAGCGCGTTGCGGAAGGCATGCAGGCCGATGACGCGACGTGGCGCGAGGCCCTTGGCTCGCGCGGTGCGCACATAGTCTTCGCCCAGCACCTCGAGCATGGCTGATCGCGTTTGTCGTGCGATGACGGCAAGCGGGATCGTGGCGAGCACGATCGACGGCAGGATGAGGTGACTGACGGCCGAGGAAAATGCGCCGGGCCGGCCCGAAATCAGGCTGTCGATCAGCATGAAGCCGGTGACGGGCTTGAAGAAATATTGCAGGCCGATGCGGCCGGAAACCGGGGTCCAGCCAAGATAGCCGGAGAAGAAGATGATCAGCAGCAGGCCCCACCAGAAGATCGGCATCGAATAGCCGGTCAGCGCCACGCCCATGGTGGCCTGGTCGAACCAGGAACCGCGCTTGACGGCGGCGAAAATGCCGGCGGGAATACCGATCACGATGGCGATGATGAGGGCGACGGTGGCGAGTTCGAGCGTCGCCGGGAACAGCGTCATGAATTCGCCGAAAACCGGCCGCTTCGTGGAGAGCGAGATGCCGAAATCGCCGGACAGGACGTTCACGATGTAATCGAAATACTGAACGACATACGGGCGGTTGAAGCCGAAGCGTTCGATGAGTTCTGCATAGCGTTCGGGGCTTACGCCGCGCTCGCCTGCCATAGCGAGGATCGGGTCGCCGGGCAGAAGCCTTACGAAGGCAAAGGCCGCCAGCGAGATGCCGAAGATGGTTGGCACGATGAGCGCCAGTTTGTGGAGTAGATAGCGGAACATGGACCTTAATAAAACGGCGGCGCTGAAAGTCCAGCGCCGCCGTTCCCTATTTAGCGTTTGAAGCCTTATTCGGTGACGTCAACACCGTCGAAACGGTGGATGCCGAGCGGATCCATGGCGAAACCGACGACCTTCTTGTTCATCGGCATGAACACCTTGGAGTGCGCAATCGTCAGCCACGGGGCTTCCTTCTTGAACACTTCCTGGGCCTTCTCATAGATCTTGGTGCGTTCGGCGACGTCCGTGGTGGCCTTGCCCTTCTGCAGCAGGTCCTCGAACTCCTTGTTGCACCAGATCGCGTAGTTGGACTGGCCGATGGCCGAGCAGCCGAGCAGGAACAGGAAGTTGTCCGGGTCGCCGTTATCGCCGGTCCAGCCGAGCTGGAAGGCGCCGTCACGATCCTTGGCCTTGCCGCGTTCGCGGTATTCGGTCCACTCATAGGAGACGATCTCGGCCTTGACGCCGACCTTGGCATAGTCAGCCTGGATCAGCTCCGCGACGCGCTGGGCGTTCGGGTTGTACGGACGCGACACCGGCATCGCCCAGATCTTCATCTTGAGATCCTTGACGCCTGCTTCGGCCAGCATCTTCTTGGACGCTTCAGGATCGTACTGATCGTCCTTGATGTCCTTGTTGTAGGACCACATCGTCGGCGGGATCGGGTTGACGGCCACCTGGCCGGCGCCCTGATAGACCGCGTCGATGATCGCCTGCTTGTTGACGGCCATGTTGAGGGCCTTGCGGACCTCGACCTTGTCGAACGGCGCGACGGTCGTGTTGTAGGCCATGTAGCCGATGTTCAGGCCTTCCTGCTCGGCAACGTGGAGGTTGGTATCAGCCTTCAGGCCGGCGATGTCCGCCGGGGCCGGATAGGACATGATATCGCACTCGCCGGCCTTCAGCTTCTGTGCGCGGACCGCCGGGTCCGTGGTGATCGCGAAGATCAGGTCGTCGATCTTCTGGCGGCCGCCGAAATAGCCGTCCCAGGCCTGATAGCGGATGACCGCGTCAACCTGGTAGTCGACGAACTGGAACGGGCCGGTGCCGACGGGCTTCTGCGAGAACTGCTGCAGCGTGCCGGCCTTCTGGAGCTGGTCGGCATATTCCTTCGACACGATCGAGGCGAAGTCCATGCCGAGGTCGGGCAGGAAGGCGACTTCCGGCTTGTTCAGCACGAACTTGACGGTGTGGTCGTCGACCACGACGATTTCCTTGAGCAGGTCCGGGAAGCCCATGCCGGCGAAGTATTCCCAGCCGGTGCCGGCCAGGTAGCTGTACCACGGGCTGTCCTTCTTCCACTGGCGCTCGAAGGAGAACTTGACGTCTTCGGCGGTGAGTTCACGGGTCGGCTTGAACCAATCGGTGGTCTGGAACTTCACGCCCTTGCGCAGCTTGAAGGTGTATTCCTTGCCGTCGTCGGAAACGGTCCAGCTCTCGGCGAGGCCGGGCGAGATGGTGGTCTTGCCATGGTCGAATTCGACCAGACGCGAATAGATGGTGCGCGACGATGCGTCGAAGTCGTTGCCGCCGCTCCACGGCGACGGATCGAAGCCTGCCGGCGACGCTTCGGAGCAGTAAACCAACTGCTTGGCGTTCGCCACGCCACCAATGACGGTTGCGGCCAGCAACGCGGCCGCAAAAGTCAGTTTCGTTTTCATTGAGCACTCCCTGGTGTTCTGCCAAGCCCCTCTATAGGCTCGCGAAGCGCGCATATAAGCACCGTTTTTGTGGTATTGGAACTCCCTGTCTGCCTAGCAGGCCGGTTTGGGAATGAAATTCTATCAGACTTGAAAATTGCGATATAAATGTTTCGCTATTTGCTTATCACGGGAATGTGAAAGCCTGTATCTTTCGTTGAGGTGCAAAAACCTCCTACGACCCATTCGGGCAAAAAAGGACGCGCCCAGCGGGCTATAGGCATCGCGTCGCAGAATCCTGCCCGGGTGCCGTTGGGGCAAGACTTGCACGGCGATGAATTGTCGCAATACATAGTCGACAGAAGGGTTTTCAGCGCCAATCGGCGTCGGTCGCATCGCACAAGCCCCCACCCAAGAGGGGCCTGGCCGGCCCAGCTATCGTCCAGGGAGGAGCACGTGGTGAAGGCAGCGAAGACGACGGGTGCGACGAAGGCAGCGAGCAAGGCGCCAGCCGCCGCAGCGAAAGCGCCGGTGAAAGCGAAGGCCGCGGCGGGAAAACCCGCCGTCAAGGCAGCGCCGCCCAAGACGACTGCAGCCAAGGCGACCAGTGCAGGTAAGGCCGCGCCCGCCGCAAAGCCGGCATCGAAGCCCACGGCACCCAAGGCAGTGTCCGCAAAGTCCACCAAGACCGCTCCTGTGGCATCTTCGGCCCAGTCATCCAGGAAGGCGGCTTCGGCGAAAGCGCCAGCCAAGCCCACGGCCGCCAAAACCGTCTCCGCGAAACCTGTCGCTCCGGCCAAGCCGGTTACGGCCCCGACAAAAACCTCGACCGCGAAGGCACCGGCAAAGGCCGTCGTAGCCAAGGCCGAAACGGCTCCGGCAAAACCGGCCCCAGCGGTGAAGAAAGCGGCGGCGCCGGCGAAAAAACCGGCCAAGACCGCAGCCTCGAAACCAGTCCCTGCCAAGACCGCGCCGCCGGCGGTTGCCGCTGCCGCGAAACGGCCTGCGAAGAAGGCGGCAGCGAAGTCCAAACCGCAGCAGGCGAAGGCTGCTGCAAAGACCGATGCGGCGAAGGTTACAGCCGCGCCCAAGGCCCCGGTGAAGGCCGCCGGCAAGGCTCCGGCAAAGGCTGCCAAGACAGCGAAGCCTGCTGCCAAACCTGCGAAGACCACCGCTGCCGCGGCCAGCGCGAAGGAGCTGCCAAAGGCGATCGCGGCACTGGCCGCCGGCCAAGCGGCAAAACCCTGGCTCGCCAGCTACCCGAAAAACATCCCGGCCGAACTCGGACCGATGCCGGCGGCTTCGATCGGCGATTTCCTGGTCGACACCTGCCGGCAGTTCGCCAGCCGTCCTGCCTACACCTGCATGGGCAAGACGCTGACCTATGCCGAGCTCGAGCGGCTTTCGGCCGGGTTCGGCGCTTATCTGCAATCGCTCGGCCTCAAGCCGGGGGCCCGCGTCGCGTTGATGATGCCGAACGTTTTGCAGTATCCTGTGGCGATGATGGCGGTGCTGCGGGCCGGTTACATCGTCGTCAACGTCAACCCGCTCTACACGCCGCGCGAGCTTGAGCACCAGCTGAAGGATTCCGGCGCCGAGGCGATCGTCATCCTGGAGAATTTCGCCACCACCTTGCAGGCGGTCATCGCCCGCACCCAGGTCAAGCATGTCGTCGTCGCGTCGATGGGCGAATTGCTGGGCGGCCTCAAGGGCGCGATCGTCAATTTCGTCGTACGGCGGGTGAAGAAGATGGTGCCGGCCTGGTCGCTACCGGGGCATGTGCGCTTCGGCGCCGCGCTGCGCGCCGGCCAGGGCATGAGCCTGAAGCCGGTCAAGGTTGTGCTCTCCGACGTCGCCTTCCTGCAATATACCGGCGGCACCACCGGCGTCTCGAAAGGGGCGACGCTGCTGCACTCCAACATCCTGGCCAATGTCGCCCAGAACGCGCTGTGGACCGAGGACGCTTATGTTTTGAAGCCGAGGCCGGCACAGGTGATCAACATCTGCGCGCTGCCGCTCTATCACATCTTCGCGCTGACGGTGAACGCGATGATGGGCATGCAGATGGGCGCGCATTGCATCCTCATCCCCAACCCGCGCGACATTCCCGGCTTCGTCAAGGAACTGCAGAAATACCCGTTCAACATCTTCCCGGGCCTCAACACGCTGTTCAACGCGCTCCTCAACAACGAGGATTTCCGTAAGCTCGACTTCAAGCCGCTGATCCTGACGCTGGGCGGTGGCATGGCGGTGCAGAAGGCTGTGGCGGATCGCTGGAAGGCGTTGACCGGCGGCGCCATCACGGAAGGATACGGCCTGTCCGAGACATCGCCCGTGGCGACGGCCAACAAGTTCAGCGCCGGCGACTACACGGGAACCATTGGTCTGCCGTTGCCGTCGACGGAAATCGCGATCCGTGACGAGGATGGCAATACGCTGCCCTTCGGCGAGGTCGGCGAGATCTGCATCAGAGGCCCGCAGGTCATGGCCGGCTACTGGAACCGTCCCGACGAGACCGCGAAGGTGATGACGGCCGACGGCTTCTTCAAATCCGGCGACATGGGCTTCATGGACGACAAGGGCTACACCAAGATCGTCGACCGCAAGAAGGACATGATCCTGGTTTCCGGCTTCAACGTCTATCCGAACGAGCTGGAGGACGTGGTGGCGCAGCACCCTGGCGTGCTGGAAGTGGCCGCTATCGGCGTGCCGGACGAGCATTCGGGCGAAGTGCCGAAATTGTTCGTCGTCAAGAGGGACCCGGGGCTGACCGTCGAGACGCTGCTCGCCTATTGCCGCGAGAACCTGACCGGCTACAAGCGGCCGAAATATATCGAGTTCCGCACCGAGTTGCCGAAAACCAATGTCGGCAAGATCTTGAGGCGCGAACTGCGCGGATAGTTCCGGCTGAGATCGGGCTCGCGGCGCGGCTGTTCGCGCGGGGGCAGCGTGCCGTTTCGAGGCTGCGGTTGCCGTGGTTGCGGGCCATGGTGCCGGCATGCGAAGTTGCCGGCATTACCGATGGAGATTCGCCGATGGTGCCGAGAACGTCCGCTCTGGTCCTGCTGCTGCTTCTGGCTGGCTGCGCCGGCGATTACTCGCTGGTATCGCGGCAGGACGCCGACCTGCAGTCGTCGCTGCAATACGACAAGGTCGAATGCAAGCAACTGATCGCGCAGCGCGATGGCCTCGCCAAGGCGAATGGGCTGACGTCGAACGCCAAACCGGTCTTCGCTGAAACGCCGCTCGGCCTCGGCCCAGTGCTGCCGGACATCCGGTCGGCCAAGCGGCAATCATCCGACAAGGCCTCCGCCCAGATCGATGCGATGAACCGCTCGCTGATCCGGCGTCAGTGCATCCCGAAGCCGGCCACGACTTGATCGGGACGGCTTCTGCCCAAAAGTCCAGCGTCTGAAGCGGTGTGCTGCGGCTCGGACCGGGCTGGAAAAGCCTAGTAGCCGGCGGCGCGGTCGACCGTGTTTTGCAGAGCCTCGCCGCGCTCCACGGCTGCCATCTGAGCCAGCATGGTCGGCACCAGGTGATTGGGGTCCGACGTGGCGGCCGCATGCGGCGTCACATAGACCTTCGGGTGGCTCCATAGCGGGCTTGTCTTGGGCAGCGGCTCCACCTCGAACACGTCGAGGCTTGCCTCCTTCAGGGTGCCGTCGTCCAGCGCGCGCAGAATGTCGGCATCCTTCTGCAGGCGGCCGCGGCCGGCATTGATCAGCACGGCGCCGCCGAGCCCGTTGCGTCGCCGCAATTCCTTCAGCAGGCCGTAGTTGACGATGCCCTGGGTGGTCGGCGTCAAGGGCAGAAGCACGACCAGGATATCGGTGGCGTTGAGGAAGGGGATCAGCCCGTTGTCGCCAGCATAGGTGGTCACACCCTCCATCGGCCGCACGGAGCGCGACCAGCCATTGACACGAAAGCCCAGCGACAAAAGCACCGAGGCGGCCGCACGGCCGAGCGTGCCCAGCCCCATGATGCCGACCGAAATATCGTTGGCCGGCCGTTGTTGCGGCTCGTGCCAGGTCTTCTTCTGTTGCTGGTGGCGATAGAGCATGCCCTGGCGGTGATGGTCGAGAACGCGCCAGACCACATATTCGGTCATGTACTGGGTGAGGTTGTCGGCCACCACCTTGACGATCGGCACGTTGGGCAGGCCGGGATCGTTGAAGATATGGTCGACGCCGGCGCCGATCGAAAAGATGGCGCGCAGATTGGGCAGGCCGGCAAGCAGGTTCGGCTTGTGTTTCCACACCACCGCATAGGTGATCGACGGGTCGTCCTTGCCGGCCGGCTCGGTCACCACGTCGCGTTCGGCCGAAAGAAGCTCATGCCAGCGCTGCGGGTGGAACCCGGTGACGGAAAGCAGGATGCGGCCTTTGTCCAGAACAGGCATTCTTTCTTCTTCCCCCGAATATGTGCTGAGGCCCGACCGCTATTCGCTGACGGCGCCGAGCGGCGCGGTCTCGATGCGGAAGGCGGCCGAGATCAGGGCCTTAGTATACTCGGTCTGCGGCCGCTCGAAAATTTGTTCTGATGGTCCAGCCTCGACCACCTTGCCGTTGCGCATGACAATGACGTCGTTGGCGAGCGCCCGGATCACCTTCAAATCGTGGCTGATGAACAGATAAGCGAGGTTATGCTTGGCCTGCAGGCTGCGCAGCAGATCCACAACCTGCGCCTGCACGCTCATGTCGAGCGCCGAGGTCGGTTCGTCCAGCATGACGAAGCGCGGCTTCAGCACCATGGCACGCGCGATCGCCACGCGCTGGCGCTGGCCGCCGGAGAATTCGTGCGGATAGCGGAAGCGCGTCGTGGGATCGAGCCCGACCTCGGTCAACACGTCGACCACACGCGTGTCGCGTTCGTCGGGCGTCAGCTTCGGCTCGTGGATCTTCAGCCCTTCCTCGATGATCTCTGCTATCGACATGCGCGGGCTGAGCGAGCCGAATGGATCCTGGAAGACGATCTGCAATTCGCTGCGCAGCGGTCGCATGGCGCCGAACGAAAGCTTGTTGATGTCGCGGCCGTCGAACTGGATCGCGCCGGTGGACGAGATCATGCGCGACAGCGCCAGGCCGAGCGTCGTCTTGCCGGAGCCGGATTCGCCGACCACGCCCAGTGTCTGGCCGGCGCGCACGGTGACATCGATGCCGTCCACCGCCTTCACGTGATCGACCGTCTTGCGGAAGAAACCCTGCTTGATCGGGAACCAGACCTTGATGTCGTTGCCGCGCATGACCGCCTTGGCCGTCTCGTCGGCGACCGGCGGCCGGCCTTTCGGTTCGGCGGCAAGCAGATGCCGCGTATAGGCATGCTGCGGATTGGCGAAGATTTCCCTGGTCGGGCCGGTCTCCACGATCTTGCCCTTGGTCATGACGCAGACGCGGTCGGCGATCTTGCGCACGATGCCGAGATCGTGGGTGATGAACAGCATCGACATGCCGTTCTTCTGCTTGAGCCTGGCCAGCAATTCGAGGATCTGCGCCTGCACCGTCACGTCGAGCGCCGTGGTCGGCTCGTCGGCGATCAGGAGTTGCGGTTCGTTGCCGAGCGCCATGGCGATCATGACGCGCTGGCGCTGGCCGCCGGACAGCTGGTGCGGATAGGCGTCGAGCCGTTTTTCCGGCTCGCGGATACCGACCTCGTTGAGCAGTTCCACGGTGCGCTTGCGTGCCTGCGCCTCGCCCATGCCCTGGTGCGTTCTGAGGATCTCGCCGATCTGCCGCTCGATCGTGTGCAGCGGATTGAGCGAGGTCATCGGCTCCTGGAAGATCATGGTGATCTTGTTGCCGCGCACGCGCCGCAGCTGCCGCTCGTCCAGCGAAAGCAGATCCTCGCCGCCGAACAGGATCTGCCCCGACGGATGGCTGGCGGGCGGATAGGGCAGAAGCTTCAGCACCGACAGCGCCGAAACCGACTTGCCGGAGCCGGATTCGCCGACCAGCGCTACGGTTTCGCCCTTGGCGATGTCGAAGGAAATGTGGTCGACGGCGGTCGAGACCTTGCCGCCTTGCAGGAAGGCAACCGAAAGGTCGCGGACGGAAAGAAGAGGGGTCTCGCTCACTTGAACGTCTTCCTCGGATCGAAGGCGTCGCGGGTCGCTTCGCCGATGAAGATCAGCAGCGACAGCATCAGCGAAATGACGACAAAGCCGGACAGGCCGAGCCAGGGTGCGTTGAGGTTGCGCTGGCCTTGCTTCAGCAGTTCGCCGAGCGAGGCCGAGCCGGGCGGCAGGCCGAAACCGAGGAAATCGAGCGACGTCAGCGTCGAGATCGAGCCGTTGAGGATGAAAGGCAGGAAGGTCAGCGTCGCCACCATGGCGTTGGGCAAGAGGTGGCGGAAGATGATGGTGTGGTTCGGCACGCCGAGCGCGCGGGCCGCGTTGACATATTCGAAGTTGCGGGCGCGCAGGAATTCGGCGCGCACGACACCGACGAAGGCGACCCAGGAGAACAACAGCATCAGGCCGAGCAGGATGAAGAAGCCCGGCGGCAGCACCGCCGCCACGATGAGCAGCAGATAGAGCACCGGGATGGCCGACCAGATTTCGATGAAACGCTGGAACAGGAGGTCGACCCAGCCGCCGAAATAGCCCTGAATGGCGCCCGCCGAGACGCCGATCAACGCCGAGCCGATGGTCAGTATCAGGCCGAACAGCACCGAAATGCGGAAGCCGTAGATGACGCGCGCCAGCACGTCGCGGGCCTGGTCGTCGGTGCCGAGCCAGTTCCAGTTGCCGACGACGCAGTCCGGGTCGGCTGCCTTCTGCGGATATTGCACGCAGCGTTTGTCGGCGCTGTATTGCCAGGAAGGCTTGGCGGGCGCCGCCTCCGGCACGGCGTTGTTGACGGTGCGATAGGAGTAGCGGATCGGCGGCCAGATCATCCAGCCATTGGCGTTGATCTCGTCGCGGATGACCGGGTCGCGATAGTCGGTGACGGCATAGAAACCGCCGAACTTCTCTTCCGGATAGGCGACCAGCACCGGGAACAGGATCTCGCCCTTGTAGGAGGCGATGATCGGCTTGTCGTTGGCGATGAACTCGGCGAACAGCGACAGCACGAACAGGACGAGGAAAATCCACAACGACCAGTAGCCGCGCCGGTTGGCCTTGAAGTTGGCCCAGCGGCGCTGGTTGAGCGGGGAGACGCGCGGTCGCGCCACCGGTGCGACCTCGGCGACGGGATTGGCAGCACGTTCGGCTGTCATACGTCCCTCCGCTCGAAGTCGATGCGCGGATCGATCCAGGTGTAGGTCAGATCGGAGATCAGGCTGATGAACAGGCCGATCAGGGACATGATGTAGAGATTGGCGAAGACGACCGGATAGTCGCGGTCGACCACCGATTTGAAGCCGAGCAGGCCGAGCCCGTCGAGCGAGAAGATGTTTTCGATGAGCAGTGAGCCGGAGAAGAAGGCCGAGATGAAGGCGCCTGGAAATCCGGCGATGACGATCAGCATGGCGTTGCGGAAGACATGGCCATAAAGCACCTGTCGCTGCGACAGGCCTTTCGCCCGTGCGGTCACCACATACTGCTTGCGGATTTCCTCGAGAAACGAGTTCTTGGTCAAAAGCGTCGTCGTGGCGAAGGCCGACAGCACCATGGCCGTCAGCGGCAGAGCGAGGTGCCAGAAATAGTCCAGGATGCGGTGCGGCCAGCTCAGCTGGTCCCAATTGTCGGAGGTCAGCCCGCGCAGCGGGAACCAGTCCCAGAACGAGCCGCCGGCGAACAGGATCATCAACAGGATGCCGAACAGGAAGCCCGGAATGGCGTAGCCGATGATGACGATGGCGCTGGTCCAGGTGTCGAAGGGCGAGCCGTCCTTCACCGCCTTGCGGATGCCGAGCGGGATCGAGATCAGGTAGGAAAGCAGGGTGATCCACAGGCCGATCGAGATCGAAACCGGCATCTTTTCAAGGATCAGGTCGACCACCGAAATGTCGCGGAAATAGCTGTCGCCGAAATCGAAGCGGGCATAGTTCCACAACATCAGCCCGAACCGCTCCAGCGGCGGCTTGTCGAAGCCGAACTGCTTCTCCAGCTTGGCGATGAATTCGGGATCGAGGCCCTGCGCGCCGCGGTATTTCGAACTCACGTCGCCGGCAACGTCGAAATTGGTGCCGCCGAGATCGCCGCCACCCCCGCCACCCAGCCGGTCGCTGGCGCTGCCGCCCTGGTTGGTCAGCTTGGCGATGACCTGCTCGACCGGTCCGCCAGGCGCGAACTGCACCACGGCGAAGGAAATCGCCATGATGCCGAACAGCGTCGGGATCATCAGCAGCAGGCGGCGCAGGATATAGGCGCCCATCAGGCTCTGCCTCGCGGGTCGCTGTGTCGGATGCCGTTCAAACCGTCAGGCTTTGCCAATCTTCGCCGCCTTGTCCTTATCCAGCCACCAAAGCGTCTCCACCGGGAAGGCATAGTCCGGTTTCGGCTCCTTGAAGCCGAACATGTCCCAGAACGCCACCCAGTGATTCGCGTTGAGATAGTTTGGAATCCAGTCGTGCCGCGCGCGCAAGACCCGATCGAGCGCGTGCATGGCAACGACCAGGCTTTGCCGGTCCTTGGCAACACCAACCGCGTCGATCAGTGCGTCGACGGCCGGGTCCGCGACGCCGGCGTAGTTCCGGGTGCCTGGCATCGCGGCACTGCGCGAATGGAAGAACTGTTCCATGTCGTCCTTCGTCGGCGTCGGTGAAAACTGAAACGCGACCACGACCAGGTCGAAATCGAACGCCGAAAGGCGCCGCTGATATTGCGGCGTGTCGACGATGCGGAAGGTGGCGTCTATGCCGATGGCGCGCATATTTTCGACGAAAGGCGAGAGGACGCGCGAAAACACCTCCTCGTCGGTCAGCAATTCCAGGGTCAGCGTTTCGCCCTTGTCGTTCTGGACAAAGGCGCCATTACGCTTCCAGCCGGCTTCGGCGAGCAGCCTTGACGCGGTGCCGAGCATCTTGCGGTCTCGGCCCGAACCGTCGGAGACCGGCTGCATCACCGCCTCGCCGAATGCTTCTTCAGGAACCTTGCCACGCAACGGCTCCATCAAGGCGAGTTCGGCGGCGGTCGGCTTGCCTTCGGCGCGATAATCGGAAAGTTCGAACAGCGATTGCGAGCGCTGGTAGAGACCGTAGAAGAAGTTCCGCTGCGTCCACTCGAAGTCGAAGCAGAAGCCGATCGCCTCGCGCACCTTGATGTCGTGAAAACGGTCGCGACGCTGATTGAGCGCCATGGCCTGCATGCGCGGCCGTTTCTCGGTCGGGAACTCGCGCTTGACGACCCTGCCTTCCTTGACGGCCGGAAAATCATAGTCGATCGCCCAGCTGCGCGAGACGGATTCCTCGCGAAAGAAGACGTCGCCTTTCTTGAGAGCCTCGAAATTGGCGCGGCGTTCGAGATAAAAATCGATGCGGATACGGTCGAAATTGTTCTGGCCGCGATTTACCGGCAAGTCCTTGCCCCAATAATCGGCGACGCGCTCATATTCGATGGTCTGGCCGGCAGCCACCTTGCCGACCCTGTAGGCGCCGGAGCCAAGCAACGGACGCATGCCGCCCTTGAACCCATTGGCCTCGATATCGGCCTTGGACAGGATCGGAAAGCCAATCAGCGAGAGGATGAGACGTTCGGTCTGTTTGCCGTCGAAAACCAGGCGCAGCGTCTGCTTGTCGTCGGCGATGGCATCAGCGAGATGCGCGAGCGGAATGGAGAAATCCGGAGCGCCGTCCGTCTTCAGAAGCTTGTAGCTGAAAGCGGCATCTTCCGCGGTGAGCGGCGAACCGTCGTGGAAACGCGCTTCGGGCCTGAGCTTGAAGGTGAAGGAATTGCGGTCAGGTGCAATCGTCACCGTCTCGGCGACCAGACTGTACGATGAATCGGGCTCGTCCAGCGCCGATGCCATGAGCGAATCGAAGCACAGTTCCATCCGGGGCGGCGCGTCGCCCTTGAGAATGAACGAATTCAGCGTGTTGAAGGTCTGCGGGTTCTGGTTGAACACCCAGCTGGACGGCGCGAAGTTGAACGTGCCGCCCTTCGGAGCGTCCGGGTTCACATAGTCGAAGTTCTTGAAACTGACCGCATATTTGAGGTCGCCGAAGGCAGAGAGCCCGTAAAGGGGTGTTTGTGTCGGGCTGGCGGCGAAGACCCGGCTCGGCAGAAGTGTCGCTGCGGCGGTCGCTGCGCCAAGCGCCAGCACTTCGCGGCGGGAAGGGCCCGCCATCAATTGAGGCCCTTGTATTTGGCGGCCAGCGCCTTTTCCTTATCGACGTCGATCCACCAGGAATCGAGATCCGGCCCGACATAGGTCGGCTGCTTGTCGGGAATGCCGAATTTGTTCCAGTAGGCCAGCCATACATTCGGGCGCGAAAACTGTGGCACCACGTAGAAATTCCACAACAGCACGCGGTCGAGCGCCCGGGTCGCGGCAACCTGATCTTCCCGGTTGGAAGCGAAGATAACGCGATCGACCAGCGCATCGACGACCGGATCCTTGATGCCGGAATAATTGCGCGAACCGGGCGAGTCGGCTGCCTTTGACGACCAGTAATCGCGCTGCTCGTTGCCGGGGGAGTCCGATTGCGGCAGCACCACGGTCGTCATGTCAAAGTCGAAATTGCGGACGCGGTTGACGTACTGGCTGCTGTCGACGAAGCGCAGCGTGGCGACGATGCCGATCTTGCGCAGCATGGCGACATAGGGATTGAGCGTCGCCTCGGCGCCTTGCCGGAAGTCGAGAATCTCGAAGGCGAAGGGCTGGCCGGTCTTGGTGTTGACCATCTTGCCGTCCTTGATCGCCCATCCTGCCTGGGCGAACAGGTCCACGGCGGCCTTCAACACCTTGCGCTCGGCCTGCGGCGTATCGAAGGCGGGGATCTTGAATTCGTCAGTAAAGAGCTTCGGCGAAAGCTTGTCCTTGTATTGATTGAGGATTTCCAGCTCCTTGCCCTGTGGCAGGCCGCTGGAGGCCAGCTCCTCGCTGCCGATGAAGTAGCTGGTGATGCGGGTGTTCAGCCCGAAGGACTGGGTGCGATTGATGGTGTCGAAATCGTAGAGATAAGACAGCGCCTGGCGCACGTGCCGATCCTGGAACAGCGGCCGGCGTGTGTTGATTCCGAAACCCTGCATGCGTTGCAGCGAGGTGGCCTTGAACTCCTTCTTGATGACGTCGCCGGCTTTCAGTGCCGGGAAGTCGTATTTTGTCATCCAGCCTCGGGCGCTGTTTTCAGCGTTGATGTCTTCCAGCCCGCCCTTGGTGAAGGCAAGCCAGGCAGCGCTGTCATCGAGAAAATAGACATAGCGCTTGGTGTCGAAATTCTCGCGGCCGATCTTCACCGGCAGTTTGGCTCCCCAGTAATCGGGAACCCGTTCCCAGACGATTTCGGCGCCGGCCTTGAAGCTTTTCACCCTGTAGGCAGCGGAGCCGAGCGGAATTTCCAGCGTCGGCTTGGTCACGTCGCGCTTGTTGCCCTTGGCGTCCGTGCCTTCCCACCAATGCTTCGGCAGGATGGCAAGGTCGCCCATGATCTTGGGCAGTTCGCGGTTGCCCTTCTGGTTGAAGCGGAATTCCACCTCGCGGTCGCCGACCGCCACCGCCTCGGTGACGTTGTCGAAATAGCGGTTGTACATCGGGCTGTTCGCCTTCAGCACGTTGAACGACCAGATTACGTCGTCGACGGTGATCGGCTTGCCGTCGTGCCATTTCGCGCGCGGATCGAGGCGGTAGGTGGCTGACGAATAGTCCGCCGGGTATTTGTAGGCTTCCGCGACCAGCGGATGGCTGACGCTGCCTTCGTCGATCGCCTGTTCCATCAGCGTGTCATAAAGCAGGCCGCCGCCGAACGCCGCGAAGCCAGCTGCCGGCGAGCCTTGAACGATGTAGGGATTGAAGCTGTCGAAGCTGCCCACGACGGTCGAATTCAGCGTGCCGCCTTTGGGCGCGTCAGGATTGACGAAGTCGTAGCGCTGGAAATTCTCGCCGTATTTCGATTCGCCGAGCAGCGAGGATGTGGTGCGCCATTCGTCGGCCGATGCCGCCTGGATGCCGATGACAAGGGCGGCACCCGCCGCCAGGAACTTCAAGGGCATACCGAGCCGGAAACGCTGCATTCGTGATCCTTCTGCCTATGGCTGGCGGTTCGTGCCGGCACTTTAGCTTATTCGCGGTCAGCCGAAACCGGCGGAGACCAGCTTCTTGCCCGCGAACAACAAAAAAGCCGGGGTGAACCCGGCTTTTTCGTGATCATTGCTAGGATAAATCCGTCACTGCGCGGGCTTTGCCTCGGCCGGCTTGGCATCCGCCGGGGCGGAAGCAGGCGTGGCTGCCGGCGCGGCACCGGCTTCCGGCAGCGCTGCCGGGCTGTCGGAAAGCGTGCGCAGATAGGCAAGCAGGTTACCGCGGTCCTCGTCCTTGGGCAGGCCGGCGAAGCCCATGGCGGTGCCCTTCACGAAGCCCTTCGGCGAAGTCAGGAAATGGTTGAGGTTCTCGAAGCTCCACTTGGTATCGCCACCCTTGGCGAAATCCTTCATGCCGGCCGAATAGGCGAAGCCTTCATGATGGGCAACCGGGCGGTTGACGATGTCCCACAGGTCCGGACCGACCTTGTTGGGGCCGCCCTTTTCGCCGCTGTGGCAGGCCTGGCACTTCTTGAAAACGGCGGCACCGGCGTCGGCAGTGCCCGCGGCCAGAAGCTCGGCGACCGGCTTGGCGGCCTTGACTTCCTTGGCGCCACCACCGGCTGCTTCGGGCTCAGCCGCCTCGATCGTGAAGCCGGGCTTCGCGGGCTTGGGTGCGGCGAACAGCGAGTCGGAGACGATACCGACCGAGAAGACCACGAACACGGTTCCCAGCAGGCCGGCCAGTATCTTGTTGACTTCGTTGGAATCCATGCACCCCAGCTCCCTTTTCCGGCGGACCGTTCCGTCCTTCCGGCCGTCGGTATCGAGACCCTCCCCGTCGAGGGGGCCAAATCGGGCGGAAACTAGGTCTTTTGCTATTCGGTTGCAACACCTATAAGGGCGCTTCCAGTGAGACCTTTTGCCACTTTCCGCCTTACCCATCCCAGTTCCGCGTCATCCATGTCCACCTTGATCCTGATTCCGGCCCGCATGGCCTCCACCCGTCTGCCGGGCAAGCCGCTGGCCGACATAGCCGGCAAGCCGATGATCGTTCATGTCGCGGCCCGCGCCGCCGAGGCGGGGCTCGGCCGTGTCGCGGTGGCGACCGACACCGAGGCGGTGGCACAGGCCGTTCGCGCCCATGGCTTCGAGGCGGTGATGACCCGCGCCGACCACCAGTCCGGCTCGGACCGCATCTTCGAGGCGCTGACCGCGCTTGATCCGAAAGGCGAGGTCGAGACGGTCGTCAACGTGCAGGGCGACCTGCCGACCATCGAGCCGGGCATCATCGGCGCTGCGTTGAAGCCATTCGAGGACAGCGCGGTCGACATCGCCACGCTTGGCGTCGAGATCACGCGCGCGGAAGAAAAGACCAACCCGAATGTGGTCAAGATCGTCGGCTCGCCTCTGTCCGGAACCCGGCTCAGGGCGCTCTATTTCACCCGCGCCACCGCCCCATGGGGGGAAGGCCCGCTCTATCACCACGTGGGGCTCTATGCCTATCGCCGCGCCGCGCTGGAGCGCTTTGTTGCGCTGAAACCGTCGGCGCTCGAGCAGCGCGAGAGCCTCGAGCAACTGCGCGCGCTGGAGGCCGGCATGCGCATCGACGCCGAAATCGTCCGCTCGGTCCCGCTTGGCGTCGATACGCCCGAGGATCTGGAACGCGCGCGCGAAATACTGTCACACTGAAGGTTGAAGCATGTCTCCTGCCCCCACCAACCGCATCTCTTTCCAGGGCGAACCGGGCGCCAATTCCGACACCGCCTGCCGCAACATGTTCCCGACGATGGAACCGCTGCCCTGCCCGACCTTCGAGGATGCGTTCAACGCGGTGGAAAGCGGCAAGGCCGATCTCGCCATGATCCCGATCGAGAACACCATCGCCGGGCGCGTCGCCGACATTCATCACCTTCTGCCGGAATCGAAACTGCACATCATCGGCGAATATTTCCTGCCGATCCATTTCCATCTGATGGTGCTGCCCGGCGTCCAGCGCGCCGAGATCAAGACCGTGCATAGCCATATCCATGCGCTTGGCCAGTGCCGCAAATACATCCGCAAGAATGGCTGGAAGCCGGTGGTGGCCGGCGATACCGCCGGCTCCGCCAAGCAGGTGGCGGCCATAAAGGACCGCACCATGGCGGCGCTGGCGCCACGGCTCGCCGCCTCCCTCTATGGGCTCGATATCCTGGAAGAGAATGTCGAGGATACCGATTCCAACGTCACGCGCTTCGTCGTGCTGACCAAGTCGAAGCAATGGGTGGAACGCCCCTCGCCCGACGCCAAGATGATGACGACCTTCATCTTCCGCGTGCGCAACGTGCCGGCCGCGCTCTACAAGGCCATGGGCGGTTTCGCCACCAACGGCGTCAACATGACCAAGCTGGAGAGCTATCAGCTGGGCGCCTTCACCGCGACGCTGTTCTACGCCGACATCGAGGGACATCCGGAGGACCCGGGCGTGAAGAACGCGCTGGAGGAGCTGCGCTTCTTCTCCAAGGAAGTGCGCATCCTCGGTGTCTACCCGGCCAGCGATTCGCGCGAGCAGTGGAAAGTGGCGGACTGAGGTCCTGCCACTAGGGCAGCACGGCTTCCGCTTCGATCTCGATCAGCCATTCCGGCAAGGACAGTCCGGTGACGATGATCCAGGACGAGGGTGGCGGATTGCTTGGGAAAGCGCGGCGTAGTGCTTCTGTGATCGGCCTCTGATCGTCCCGCGCCGCCTCGGCGATGTAGATGCGCAGCATCACCACATGCGAAAGATCGCCACCCGCCTGCTTCAGCAGATAGTCGATATTGTCGAGCGCTTTAACGGTTTGCGCGCCGATGCCGCCCTCGACGGTCTTTTCGTTCTCGTCGACGCCCACCTGGCCCGAAAGCAGCAGCCTGCGGCCT
Organism: Mesorhizobium terrae; assembly: GCF_008727715.1. Lineage (GTDB taxonomy): Bacteria > Pseudomonadota > Alphaproteobacteria > Rhizobiales > Rhizobiaceae > Mesorhizobium > Mesorhizobium terrae. The sequence continues at coordinate 1,773,062 of NZ_CP044218.1, read as the reverse complement.
CCCTCCACCATCATCGCCTGGCTGAAACCATATTGAAGGCTGTCGAACAGCCCGTCGGGATTGATCGTGTGGCGTTGCGTCAAGGCAGGCTCCGGCTGGCAGGTCGATCGAGCGGCCGCGCTCGCGTGGCGGCGGAACCGTCATATCGGAGTGGTGGATGTGGATTTCCAGCCCGGCGGCTCGGTTCGATCATCCAAAACGATACCTGTCACGGGCAGGGCTCGAACGTCAGCTTCGTTGCGCCAGCTGCAATTCAGCCTTCGCTGTCTACCCAGGCCTTGATCAGGTGATGCGCGATGGCGCCGGGCGGCGGCGTCATCAGCCCGTCCGGATGCCTTCGCTCCAGCATCTGCCGCGTCTCCTCGCGCGAGAACCAGCGGCAATCCTCCAATTCGTTGAGATCGGGCTGGATGTCCTCGTTCAGCGCCTCGCCGAAACAGCCGATCATCAACGAATAGGGGAACGGCCAGGGCTGGCTTGCGTGGTAGACAACGCGGCCAAGCCGGATGCCGGCCTCTTCCAGCGTTTCGCGGCGCACGGCGGCTTCGATCGTCTCGCCGGGCTCGATGAAGCCCGCGAGCGAAGAATACATGCCGGGCGAAAAATGCGGGCCGCGGCCGAGCAGGCATCGTTCACGCGACACGGTCAGCATGATCGCCACCGGATCGGTACGGGGAAAATGGTCGGTGCCGCAGGCCGGGCAGTGGCGCCGGTAGCCGCCGGCACGCATTTCGGACGGGTTGCCGCATTTCGAGCAGAAGCGGTGGCTGGCGTTCCATGACAGGAGTGCAGCGCCCTGGGCGAGGGCGCCGAGCGCGGCCTCGTCGATGAGCCCCTGGATGTAGACGGAGCGATGGTCGATCGCCTTGATCGTTTCAGGCAGAGCTTCCGGAACCATCGCCGCCGGCGCCGCCAAGATGGGCGTTCCATCGGAAAAACCGAGCAGAATCGCATCGGCGAGCTGAGTCTCGACGCCCTGGCTCTCGGCCTGGTCGAACCAGGGATCGAAGGCGCCGTCCTTGAGCTTGAGATACAGTCGGCCGTCCCGCATCGGCAGGATGCGGGCGCGGGGGTCGGCCAGCGCAACCGTCACGCAATCGTCGGAACGGTGTTCGGACTGGCGGTCGATATGGTTGCCGGCAAAACCGACGAACTGGCTGGGCTCGCGCAATGGTGCGTCGAACAGGCGGAAGCTCATTGGGGAAACTCGGAGGTCAGGAGGTCGGGGGACTTTGTCCGCGATTTATAGCGCTGCCTTCACCTGTTCGGCAAACCGGTGAAGGTCGGACCGTTTGTAAGGCTCACGCAAGCCGTGGCCCCAGACCGGGCCCGGCCAGCCAGGGTCGCCCTCGTTGCGGGCGATGACATGGAGATGGAGCTGCCGGACGATGTTGCCGAGGGCGCCGGTGTTGATCTTGGTGCAGCCGGTCGCCCGCTTCAGCGCTTGCCCCACCATATTGGCTTCGAAGGTCAGCATCGCCTGGTCGAGCGGCGTCAGGTCATGCAATTCCTCGATGCCGTGCCGTTGTGGCACCAGGATGAGCCAGGGCCAGCGGCAGTCGTTCATGATGCGCAGTTCGCACAGGCCGAGCCACAACAATTGTTCGCTGTCTGCCTCCAACCGGGCATCCAGCGAAAATCCGGCCTTCAGGCCAGGCAGCATCGGCATTCCCCCAGAGGTTTGGAGGAAGGCTAAAACGGCGCAGAGCCCGCCGCAAGCACTTCCTTGCCCTGCCCCAATGATCTGTCATGGCACTCCACCCTTGCATTCCGCCGCCAAATTGCCGATATGGGGGTGGGAGGTTGGTGGTGGACGATCCACTCGCCAACCGGGTCAGGTCCGGAAGGAAGCAGCCCTAACGAGCCCGGAACGGGTCATTGTTCCAGCCTCCCGCCTTCTTCGCCCTTCTCCCGCGGTCCTTCTGTCGCTAACAATGACGACGCGCAGTTCAGCGGGTGAAACTCTTTTGCGGGAACAGGCTCCAGGGAGCATTGAGGGCGGATGAGCGAAGCCGGAAACAAATCCGCACCGGAAAAAGCCCCCGGCGGCTACCGTGTCCTGGCGCGCAAATACCGCCCGTCCAATTTTTCGGAACTGATCGGCCAGGAGCCGATGGTGCGGACGCTGACCAATGCGTTCTCCACCGGCCGTATCGCGCAGGCCTGGATGCTGACCGGCGTACGCGGCGTGGGAAAGACAACCACCGCGCGTATTCTTGCGCGCGCCCTCAACTATAAAACGGCCGAAATAGACCGCCCCTCCGTCGATCTTTCCGTGCCGGGCGAACACTGCCACGCGATCATGGAAGGCCGCCATGTCGATGTCATCGAGATGGACGCCGCCTCCCACACCGGTATCGACGACATTCGCGACATCATCGACCGCGTGCGCTATGCGCCCGTCTCGGCCCGCTACAAGGTCTACATCATCGACGAGGTTCACATGTTGTCGACGCAGGCCTTCAATGGCCTGCTGAAGACGCTGGAAGAGCCGCCGCCGCATGTAAAATTCATCTTCGCCACCACCGAGATTCGCAAGGTGCCGATCACGGTTTTGTCGCGTTGCCAGCGTTTCGACCTGCGCCGCATCGATGCCGCCATGATCAAGGCCGACCTTCGGCGTATCGCCGGGCTCGAACAGATCGAGGTCGAGGACGACGCGCTCGCCATGGTCGCGCGCGCCGCCGAAGGCTCGATGCGCGATGCCCAGTCAATCTTCGATCAGGCGATTGCCCACAGCGCCGGCAATGTCACGGCGGAGGCGGTGCGCTCGATGCTCGGCCTTGCCGACAGGGCCCGTATCGTCGACCTGTTCGAACAGGTCATGAAGGGCGACGTCGCTTCGGCCCTGCAAGGCTTGCGGGCGCTCTACGATGTCGGCGCCGATCCGGCCGCCGTTCTCACCGATCTTGCGGAATTCAATCACCTGGTTACGCGCCTGCGCTTCGTGCCGGGCGCCGCGGACGATGCGGCGCTGAGCGAGGACGAGCGCGTGCGCGGCCTCGAGTTCTCGCAAACGCTCTCCGTGCGCGTGCTGTCGCGCAGCTGGCAGATGCTGCTCAAGGGCATTCCGGAGGTGCAGAACTCCAACCGCCCGGTGAGTGCCGCCGAAATGGTGCTGATCAGGCTTGCCCATGCCGCCGATCTGCCAACGCTCGACGAGGCCTTGAAATCGCTGGAAGCCGGCCTGCCGCTATCGTCCGCGACGGCGCGTGCCAATGGCAGCCCAACTCCCAACGGTGGCGGCAATACAGCCTCCGCTGCTGCAATGGCGTCGACGCGCATGCCGGTTACGTCCGGCGGTGGCCAGACCATGCGGCTCGTCGAGCCTGTCGCCGCGCCGGCCTTTGTGCCCGCACCGGAACCGGTGCAGGAACAGCAGACTGTGTCGGTCAAATCGCTGGCCGACATCGTCTCCCTCGCCGATCAAAACCGCGACATCGCTTTCAAGGTGCTGGTCAAGCGTTATGTCAGGCCGGTGCGATTCGAGCTGGGCCGTATCGACGTGACGCTGACGCCCGACGCTCCGAAGATGTTGCTGAACGACATGACCTCGAAGCTGCGGGCCTGGACCGGCCGCAGCTGGCTGGTGTCGCTGTCGAAGGAAGAGGGCGGCCCGACCATGGCCGAAGCCGAATCCGCGCGGCGTGAAAGCGCCATCTCCGATGCGCGCGCCGATCCGGCCGTGGCAGCGATCCTCGCCCGGTTCCCCGGCGCAAAGATCATCGACGTGCGCATTCCCGATGCCCCCGGTGGCGACGACGCGGACGAAAATCTGCCGTCGGAACCCGTGGCCGACGACGATACCGATATTTGAGAAGGACAAGACGATGAAAGATCTGCTCGGCCTGATGGGCAAGGCAAAGGAAATGCAGGCCAAGTTCCAGACCATGCAGGAGGAGATCGCTGGTCTCGAAGCCACCGGTCAATCCGGTGGCGGTCTGGTCAGCATCACGCTGACCGGCAAGTTCGAGATGAAGGTTTTGAAAATCGATCCGTCGTTGTTGAAGGAAGGCGAGGCCGAAATTCTGGAAGACCTCGTGCTGGCAGCACACAACGACGCCAAGACGAAGGTCGAGCAGGTGATGCAGGAAAAGACCAAGGCTTTGACTGCCGGCCTGCCGCTACCGCCCGGTATGAAACTGCCGTTTTAAGCGGCAAGACAATATACCATAATAATAGCGAGAGAATTGGAACAGAAAATCTTCATCAATTCTCTCGTTCTCGCTTTATTACAGAGTGTAACAATTAGTCATACATTGGTATTAACCCTTCAGTAACAGCTGTGGCACGCCGGTAAAATCCACGAATTGTTCACTCTGTTTGCCAAAGTAAGCCTTTGGCCATCTTTTTGCCCGAAAGTGTCTCATTCTTGCCGCATATCCTGGGGACAAGGCGGCGCGAAAATGAGGGACGTTTGTTGATCGCCAAGCGATGGAAAAGACCGTTCGTTCTGGGAACGGTGGTTCTGGCGCCCCTTTTGTTGGCCGCCTGCAGCCAGACAACCGGTAGCCACGGCATGTCGGTGACCAAATTCACCGATTCGGTCGCGCCGAGCTCCAAGGTTCGCCCCTACCGTTATTCCGCCCGCGATAAGGAATGCCTGTCGCGCGCGATGTTCTTCGAATCGAACCGTTCCAGCCGCGATGGCATGGTCGCCGTCGGCACCGTGGTGATGAACCGCCTGCGGTCCGGCAAGCATGGCAACGACGTCTGCACGGTTGTCGGCGAGCGTGGCCAGTTCGCGCCCGGCGTGATGACGCGCCGCATGAATTCCCGTGCCATGCCGGACGTGCAGGCGGCGGCCGAGGCCGTGCTCAACGGTGAGCGCTCCACCAAGCTGAAGAACTCGATGTACTTCCACACGGCGGGGCTGAAGTTCCCTTACAACAATATGCATTATGTGCTGGTTGCCGGCGGCAACGCCTTCTACGAAAAGCGCGGCCGCAACTGGCAGCCGCTGCCGGACGAGAACCCGGTTGCCATCGCCATGGCGACGCCGGCGGCACCGGTCGTGTCGAGCACGTCGACAGCCACCGCCTTCGCGACGACCAAGGCGACAAAAGCTGCCGTGACCGCGCCCGTGGTGATGGCTTCGGCCGAGCCGGCGCCGTTGCCGGTGATCACCGCTTCGGCTGTGCCGAGCGAACGACCGGCTCCGATCATGGCCTCCGCTTCGATGGCTGAACCGCAGCCGGTGATGTCGTTCCAGTCGACGCCGGACAATACCGACGCCATCGGCGCGCTCATCATGAGCGAGAGCCGTCCGCTGCAATGATCGGCGCGCCGGCCTGACCGGCGTCTCCGTTCGGATGGCGGTTTCCGTCCGCATCGTTGCGGACGCGCGCGGCTTTCAGTTTCAAACCGGCTGGAAAAATCCTACATCGGTGCGATGTCCAAGCGAATCGCCGGTCCCGAGATCGAACGCCTGATCCAGCTTCTGGCCAAGGTGCCGGGACTTGGCCCGCGTTCGGCACGCCGCGCCGCGTTGCACCTTATCAAGAAGAAGGATCAGCTGCTGTCGCCGCTCGCTGGTGCCATGAGCGAGGCAGCGGAAAAGGTGCGCATCTGCTCGAATTGCGGCAATGTCGATACCGCAGACCCCTGCATGATCTGCACCGATCCGCGCCGCGACGATGCGACGTTGATCGTGGTCGAGGACGTCTCCGACCTTTGGGCGCTGGAACGGGCTTCGGCCATGAACGTCCGCTATCACGTGCTCGGCGGCACGCTCTCGCCCCTGGACGGCATCGGGCCGGACCAGCTGAACATCCGTTCGCTGGTCGACCGCGTTGCCGCCGGCGCGATCAAGGAGATCATTCTGGCCGTCAACGCCACCGTCGAAGGCCAGACCACGGCGCATTATCTCACCGACCAGCTCTCCGGCTTCGAGGTGAAGGTGACGCGGCTGGCGCATGGCGTGCCGGTGGGCGGCGAGCTCGACTATCTCGACGAGGGCACGCTGGCAGCAGCGCTGAAGTCGCGCACGGCATTTTGATGCAGGGTTTTCGGGGAAGGGTCGGATGCACAGTTTGAACCCTCGCTACCTGCCCATCTTCCTGGCAAGGTTTTTGCTGTTGCTCGGGGTCGTTGCCGGTTTGACGGCCCCCGCCTCCGCCGCGTCCGTCGACGACCAATTCCGCGCTTGGCTGCAGAACGATCTCTGGCCCGAGGCCAAGGCAAAGGGCATTTCGCAGGCCACCTTCAAGGCCGCCTTCGACGGCGTGAGGCCCAACCTCAAGCTGCCCGATCTCGTCCTGCCGGGCGAGAAACCGAAGACGCCGAAGAAGCAGCATCAGGCCGAATTCGGTTCGCCGGGCGCCTATTTCGCCGAAAAGATCGTTGGCGCGGTCTCAAGCGGCGGCCGTGCGCGCGCCGGCAAATATACCGCCACGCTCAGCCAGATCGAAAAGCGCTACGGTGTTCCGGCGCCGATATTGCTGGCAATCTGGGGTCGTGAAAGCGGCTTCGGCACTGCCAAGATGCCGTACGATGCCTTCGAAGTGCTCGGCACCAAGGCCTTTCTGGCGACACGCAAGGACATGTTCCGCGAGGAGCTGCTGGCGGCGCTGGAGATCGTGCAACGCGGGCTGGCGCCGGTTGGCGCCATGAAATCCTCTTGGGCCGGCGCGCTCGGCCAGCCGCAATTCATGCCGACGTCTTTCCTGAAACACGCGGTCGATTTCGACGGCGACGGCAAGACCGATATCTGGAACTCGGTGCCGGACATCCTCGCGTCCATCGCCAACTATCTGACCCAGTATGGCTGGGTGAAGGGGCGCGGCTGGGGCTATGAGGTGACGGTGCCTGAAAGCGTGTCGTGTTCGCTGGAAGGACCGGACCGCGGCAAGCCGATCGCGGAATGGGCCAAGCTCGGCATCAAGCGTGTCGGCGGCAAGGCGTTCCCGGCAAGCGAGCAGAAAGCCGAGGGCTTCCTGATGATGCCGGCCGGCCGCAATGGTCCGGCGTTCCTCGCCACGCCCAATTTCTACGTGTTGAAGGAATACAATACGTCCGACCTTTACGCGCTGTTCATTGGCCTCGCCGCCGACCGTATCGCTCAAGGCGATCATCGATTTTCGGCGGACTGGGGCGCGGTCGGCGGGCTCTATCGCTCGGATATCGCAGCCCTGCAGCGCGCGTTGGAGAAGAAGGGCTACGACGTCGGCAGCGCGGATGGGCTGCCCGGCTTCAAGACCCGGCGCTCGATCGGCGAGTGGCAGGCCAAGAACGGCCGCGCGGCCACCTGTTACCCTGACACAGCACTGGTGCAGGCGGTGAAGTAACGGCGCGTTTGCGCCGTCATGCCGCCTTCGACAGTTCGCGGTGCACGTCTGCCAGAATCTCGAACGACCGCACGCGTGCCGCATGGTCGAAGACCTGCGCCGTCACCATCAGTTCGTCCGCCCCGGTACGCTGGATGAAGGTCTCGACACCTTGCCGCACCGTTTCCGGCGAGCCGACGACCGCGCAGGAGAGCGCCTGGTTGAGCATGGTGCGCGCGACGGGGTCGAGATCGCGGTCATAGTTCTCGACCGGCGGCGGCAGTTTGCCCGGTCGGCCGCTGCGCAGATTGACGAAAGCCTGCTGTAGCGATGTGAACAACAGCCGCGCCTCGGCGTCGGTCGGGGCGGCGATGACGTTGAGGCCCAGCATCACACGCGGCTTGTCGAGTTGTTTCGACGGTTCGAACCGCGTCCGGTAAACCTCCAGTGCCTGGTCGAGTTCGGCCGGCGCGAAATGCGATGCAAAGGCGTAGGGCAGGCCGAGCATGGCGGCGAGTTGCGCCCCGTATAGGCTGGAGCCGAGGATCCAGACGGGCACATCCTCGCCTTCACCCGGCACGGCGCGGATGCGCTGGCCTTCTTCCGCAGCTTCGAAATAGGCCATCAGTTCGACGACGTCGCGGGGGAAACTGTCCACGCCGGCGTCGAGATTGCGGCGCAGGGCGCGTGCGGTCAGCATGTCCGTGCCCGGCGCGCGGCCCAGTCCAAGATCGATGCGGCCGGGATGAAGGGCAGCCAGCGTGCCGAATTGTTCGGCGATCACCAGCGGTGCATGGTTGGGCAGCATGATGCCGCCGGCGCCAACGCGAATGGTGTTGGTGCCGCCAGCGACATGGGCGATCACCACGGCGGTGGCCGCGCTGGCGATGCCGGGCATGTTGTGGTGTTCGGCCAGCCAGTAGCGCTTGTAATCCAGCCGTTCGGCATGGCGGGCCAGATCCAGCGTGTTGGCCAGCGACTGCGCGGCGCTGCCGCCTTCGATGATCGGCGACAGGTCGAGAACGGAAAGATCGGTCATGGGCAGGCCCCGCTGGATGGTGAAACCGCATATAGGGTGGGGCCGATGAGGCAGCAAACCGACTGATTATGCCAGCGCTAACGCATCGGCCCGAAAATCGGGTTCAATTTTCGAAAGCACGACGCGCAAATTCAAAAGTGTTGGAGTACCCTTTGCTCGTCCGAATGGCCGCGCGGCGCTCTAATATGTCGTTGCATTGCAACATAAGCGTTCTATTCATGGCTGGCATACCGTTTTGGCGCTTGATCTCTGGCTTTGCGCGCGTATGTAAGCGGCGCACATAGACTTCAGGGAACTGGACTTGGCTATCTACAGGGAAAAAGACATTTTCGAGCGGCGTAATGCCGCGAACGAGGCAAAGAAGGCGCTTCTGGAGCGCTTCAAGGCGAAACCCGCAGCAGACGACCCCGCGGTGTTGGCCCGTCAGGCCGAACGCAAGGCGATTCTCGAGGCGCGCGCCGTGCGCGAGGCTGAGAAGGCTCGGCTGAAGCAGGAACGCCTGGCACGCGAAGCGGCCGAGAAGGCTGCGCGTGAAGCGGCTGCCGAGGCTGCAAGGCTGGAAGCCGAAGAGAAGGCACGCGAGGAAGCTGCCTTGCGCGATGCCGAAGAGAACGAGCGCATTGCCCGCGTTTTGGCCGACGAGGCCGAACGCAAGGCTAAGCGCGACGCACGTTATGCCGCGCGCAAGTCGCGCGTTGGCCGTACGCCCCCGGGCTTCTCGGCGCGCTGATTGCCTTCATGAACAAAAAAGACCCCGCTTCACCTCATGTGGAGCGGGGCTTTTGCATTTGCCGTCTAGCGGTAGCTGGGCCGGATTGACGCCGGTCTTACTGTCTGTCGAGCCGCGCCGGGCCGAGCATGCCCGTGTCGAGGCCGAAATCGACGATGCGCCCGGGCAGCGGCTGCCCGCGAACGAGCGCCGCACAGGCTTCGCCCATGGCGGCGGATGTCTGGATGCCGTAGCCGCCTTGTGCGACCAGCCAGAACAGGCTGGGCACGGAAGGGTCGAAACCGCCGACAAGGTCTCCGTCGCTGACGAAGGAGCGCAGGCCTGCCCAGACGCGGCTGGGGCGGCCCACGGGAAGCGTGGTCAACTCCTCGATACGGTGGATGCCGAGGGCGATATCCTCCATTTCCGGCTGCACGTCCTGCGGTGGCATCGGATCGGCATTGGCCGGCGAGCCCAGCAGCATGCCGGCATCGGGCTTGATGTAGCAGCTCTCGTCGGCGCTGATGAACATCGGCCAGCGGGTCACGTCCAGCCCGGCCGGCGGCGCGAACACGAAAGCGGTGCGCCGGCGCGGCTCCAGCCCGACCCGTTTGGCGCCGAGCAGGGCGCCGACTTCGTCGCCCCACGCACCGGCGGCATTGATCACGATCGGCGCGATATAGTCCTTGCCCGAGGCGGTGATGCGCCAGTCGGCACCGATCCGTTCGGCAGCGGTCACTTCGGCATTGTTGACGACGGTGCCCCCGGCACGCTTGAACCCGCGCAGATAGCCCTGGTGCAGGGCGTGCACGTCGATGTCTTCGGCCATTGAATTATAGACCGCACCGACCGTGCTTTCGGGGCGCAATACAGGAATCCAGGCTTTTGCGCCCTCGAAATCGAGCCGCTCGCCGGAGAGGCCGATCGAGCGGGCCGCCTCCTGATGTTCTTCCAGTAGATGCTCCTGCTCGGCGGACGCCACGACCAGCATGCCGCGCGGCGTCAGGATCGGATGCTCCGTAAAGCCGGCGGGCGGCGTTTCGAGGAAGGCCCGGCTCGCCTTGGTCAGCGCGCAGACCTGGCGCGTACCATAGGTTTCGCTGAACAGCGCGGCCGAGCGGCCCGTCGAATGGTAACCGGGCTGGCTCTCGCGCTCGAGCATGACCGTTTTCAGATGCGGCGCCAGCCAGTAGCCGACGGACGCGCCGGCAATGCCGCCGCCGATGATCAGGACGTCGGTCTTGACTGGCTCCTGCCGGTGGCCGGTTTCTTGTGTGGTCATCGGATGTTTCCTGGCGTCGGCTTCATCTCGACGCGACGTTTTCCTATGCGCTAAGCATTTTCAAAATTTGAAAACGACGTCAAGCGCCGGCTCGGCGCATGAACCCGAAAATCGGCATCGATTTTCGGGTTCATGCGCCATCTCAAAGTGCTAGAGCGTCCTTTGCGCGCCCGAACGGACGCGCGGCGCTCTAATGATCCAGCATCTCGATCAGCGCCGACTGGAAGTCCGGCTGCGCGCTGGAGCACACGGCAAGCACCAGCCCGTCGGCTTCGCTGACCGCGAGATAGGCATGTCCCATGGTGCTGTCGATGTAGATGCTTTCGCCCTTCTCCAGCCGCACCGGCGCATAATGCTCGGTGTGCACCTCAATGGTGCCTTCGAGCACATAGAGGAATTCCTCGCCGGAATGTTTGATGAGCGGGCCGAATTCATCCAGCGAGCGGGTGGTGATGCGCGTCAGCACCGGCACCATGCGCTTTTTGGTGATGTCGGTGCTGAGGTAAAGATAATCGTAGTTCTGGGTTTTTTGCCGCAGCCCGTCGCCCTGCAGATTGACTGATCGCCGGGTCAGCGGGTGGCCGGGGATTTCCGGTTCGGCCACCAGTTCCGCCATCGACAGGCCAAGCCCTTCGCTGATCTGCAGCAGCTTGTCGTAGGACAACGACATCTGGTCGTTCTCGACCTTGGACAGCGTCGACACCGCCACGCCCGTCTTGTGGCTGACATCGCTGAGCTTCCAGCCATGTCTCTGGCGCAGCGCCTTCAGGTTCGATCCGAGTTTCGGGTGCTTGGCCATCGATCCCCAATCATTGGTCCAGTTCGCCGATACGACGATAGCCGTTGACAATATCGGCAACAAGGAAAATCATTTGTCGTATCGGAAAATGGAATTCCCTTTCGCTGGATTGGGACACGAAAATCTGCCGGAGGCAGCTTCGGAGACGGTTGGCCGCGAAGTGGCCCGCCGTTGCCGGGGATTATCGTTTCGAGGAGGAAAGCAATGGCTCGGGAAGTGGAATGGGCGCGCATGACGGCGCCGGAGCTGCGCGCGATCGCCGAGCGCGGCAACGCACTGGCCATCCTGCCGGTCGGTTCGCTGGAGCAGCATGGGCCGCATTTGCCGGTCATCACCGATACAGCGAGCGCCGTTGCAGCGGCCGTGCGCGCGGCAAGGCTCGTCGCGGAAGACGTGCCGCTGGCGGTGCTGCCTGGCCTCTGGCTCGGCATGAGTGAACATCACCTGCCCTTCGGCGGCACCATCACGCTCGACTACGCCGCCTATCACGGCGTACTGCGGTCAGTCGCCCGCTCGCTGAAGGCACTCGGCTTCACCCGCCTGCTTATCGTCAACGGCCATGGCGGCAATGTCGATCCGCTGGCGGTCGCCATACGCGAACTGGCGGTCGAGTTCGACATGCCGATCGTGGCGACGACGCCGTGGTTCCTGGCGCAGGAGGAAACCTCCGCCCTGTTCGAAGCCGACGATGGCCCGAAGCATGCCTGCGAAGGCGAGGCTTCGGTCATGCTGGCAATCGCCGGAGACATCGTCAAAACCGACAAGTTCAAGGAGGCCGAAGCCTTGCAGGCCGGGCAGAACGAGGCACCGCATGGCGCTTCCCGCTTCTATTCCTTCTCCGAACGCGCGCCCAAGACCGGCACCTGGGGTTTTCCCAGCAAGGGCACGGCCGAGAAGGGCGAAAAGTTCCTGGCTCTGCACGCCCGCGAGGTCGCCAAACTGATCACCTCCGACATCCTGTGGACGCGGCCGGATCCGGTGTGGCGCCAGGGTCGCGGTCTGGAAACCACTGCCGGCCGCGTTGAATGAACCATCCATTGGGCGGCCCGCATATCAAGGAAGGCCGCCTTTCCACCCGCCGATGACACGACAATCAAGAAACGAAGGGGAAAGAACATGACAATTGTGCAGCGCGGCCGGTTGGTCACCAAGCTCGCTACCGGTGTCGCCATCACGGTCCTGTCCGGGCTGTTGGCCAGCCAGGCTTTCGCGAAGAGCCTCGTCTATTGTTCGGAAAGCGCGCCGGAGGGCTTTGATCCGGCGCTCTATTCCAGCAACTCGACCTGGGATGCCTCGTCCAAGCCTGTCTACAGCCGTCTCGTCGAATTCGAGAACGGCACCACCAATGTCGTTCCCGGCCTCGCGGAAAGCTGGTCGATCTCGGACGACAAGCTCGAATACACCTTCAAGCTGCACAAGGGCGTGAAGTTCCAGACCACGGACTATTTCACGCCGACCCGGGAGCTGACAGCCGACGACGTGCTGTTCTCGCTCAACCGCCAGCGTCTCAAGAACGATCCCTGGTACACCTACATCGCCGGCTCTAGCTATGAGATTTTCGAGAGCATGGAGATGCAGGCCCTCATCAAGGATATCGTCAAGGTCGACGACCAGACGGTGAAGATCGTGCTGAACCAGCCGTCCGGTTCGCTTCTGGCTATGCTTGCGATGGATTTCGGCTCCGTCATGTCGAAGGAATATGCCGACAAGCTTGCCGCCGCCGGCACCAAGGAAAAGTTGAACCAGCAGCCGATCGGCACCGGGCCGTTTCGCTTCGTCGACTATCAGCAGGACGCGGTCATCCGCTTCCAGGCCAATCCCGACTATTTCGGCCAGAAGCCGAAGCTCGACGAACTGGTCTTCGCGATCACCATAGACCCCACCGCGCGCATCCAGCGTTTGCGAGCCGGCGAATGCCAGGTCGCGCCCTACCCGGCACCGGCCGACATCGCCGACCTCAAGGTCGACCCCAACCTGACGGTCATGGAGAAGCCCGGCCTCAACGTGGCCTACCTCGCCTACAACACGCTGATGCCACCCTTCGACAAGGTGGAAGTGCGCCGCGCGCTTAACATGGCGATGAACAAGCAGGCGATCATCGATGCGATCTTCCAGGGCACCGGGCAGGTGGCCAAAAACCCGCTGCCGCCCGGCATGTGGGGCTACAACGACGCGGTCGTCGACGACAAATACGATCCCGAGGCAGCTAGGAAGATGCTGGATGGGGCCGGGGTCAAGGATCTCAAGATGAAGATCTGGGCGATGCCGGTGAGCAGGCCTTACATGCCCAACGCGCATCGCACGGCCGAACTGATCCAGGCCGACTTCGCCAAGGTCGGGGTCACCGCTGAAATCGTCTCCTACGACTGGGGCGAGTATGTGAAACGGGCCCGCGACAAGGACCGCGACGGCGCCATCATCCTCGGCGCCACCAGCGACAATGGCGATCCCGACAATCTGATCAGCTATTTCTTCGCCTGTTCAGGCGTCGGTGGAGCCAATTTCGCCAACTGGTGCTACAAGCCGGTCGAGGAGTTGATGCAGAAGGCGCGCGTCACCTCCGACCAGGCCGAGCGCACGAAAATGTACCATCAGCTGCAGGTCCTGTTCAAAGAACAGGCGCCGTGGGCGACGCTCGATCACTCGACCGTTTCGCTGCCGATGTCGAAGAAGGTGTCGGGTTATGTGATGGACCCGCTCGGGTCGCATCGCTTCGAGACCGTCGATATCGCCGAATAGGCGATGGAGGCGAACTCCGCGGGCTCGTTCCCGCGGAGTTTTCTGTTCTTTCACGCGATCGCCATCGCGCTCTCTAGGCCACGGAAAATATCCCCGGGGATGCCCGCCAAACCTCGGGCGTTCGCCGCGTATTGGTTTTGCAGGTCCCCTAAATCTGTGTTAGCCTTTCTGAGGCTTTGTCCATGTGGGGGACAATGGCGAAGTACTTCTAATCGTTACTCGATTCAAAGTATCTGCCATCGGCCTTGGGACGGCTGGCTCTGGCATGTGCTGCTCATCCGTATTTTGGGGGATCGGGGTCGCCACGCATGGTCGATCATCAGGCGACACGGCAGCTTTCAACGATCTGCGCCATTGACGCAGTCGGGTTCTCGCGTCTGATGAACGAGAACCAGGAAACCGCTGTCGCCATCTTCCAGGAACGTCGGTCCGCTATTTCCGAGACCGTTGCCGAATTCGGCGGCCGTGTGTTCGGAGCCGCCGGCGACAGCATGATGGCGGAGTTCGGCAGCCCGGTGGAGGCGCTGCGCGCCTCGCTCGAAACCCAGGCACGTGTCGAAAAGCTCAACGCTTCGGTCGCGGAACAACTCAGGATGCCGTTCCGCATCGGCATCGCCACGGGCGTCGTCATTTTCGACGAGGGCGGCATCTTCGGCGACTGCGTGAACGTCTCGGCGCGCTTGCAGGAGTTTTCACCACCGGGCGGTGTCGCCATCACCGAGACGACATTCGAACACGTCAATGGCAAGCTTTCGGCGGAGTTCACCGATCTCGGCCCGCTGCCGCTCAAGAACATCGCCTTGCCGGTGCGCATCCTGATCGCCAATCCGGCGGCCACACAGGCGCCGCCGGCGGCGTTCGCCCAGGCGCGCTCCTCGCATGTCCAGCAAATCCTCGCCAATGCCGGTCATCTTCAGCCGGCGATCGCCGTGCTGCCGTTCCAGAACGCCAGCCAGGACAGGTCGACGGACTACCTTGCCGACGGCATCGTCGACGACATCATCCATGGCCTGGCGGCAACGCGGTCCCTCCCCGTCATCGCGCGCGATTCGAGCTTCCAGTTCCGCGACCAGTGGCTGGGCATGGCGGCCATCGGCAAGCTGCTCGGCGCGCGCTATTTGGTGACCGGGTCGATCGCCAGTTCTGATCGCCGCATTCGCCTCAACTCCTCCCTGATCGACAGCAGCAACGGGCGGGTCGTCTGGTCCGGCCGCTTCGAGCGCGACCTGGAGCATGTGATCAAGCTGCAGGACGATCTCGGCGGCGAGATCGTCTCCACGCTCGAACGCGAGGTGGATCGCGTCGAGCAGGTGCGCACCTTCCAGATTCCGTGGGAACGGCTGGAAACCTGGCAACTGGTGCGCCGCGGCCGCTGGCACATGCAGCGCCGCACCAAGGAAGACATGGATGCGGCGCTGAAGCTGTTCCAGCAGGCTTTTGACGAAGACCCCAATTCCAGCGCCGTGCTCAACGAACTCGCCTGGTGGTATTTCTGGCGTGCCTGGCTCAATTTCGGAAATGTCGACGATCTTGAGAGGGTGAGCGATTTCGCCCAGCGCGCCTTGCTCGTCGACAGCCAGGATGCGCGACCCTACACCTTCCTCGGCTTCGTTGAGATCCTGCGCGGCCGTCCTTACCTTGCGCTGGATTTCCTGCAGCAGGCGCTGCACTACAATCCGAGTTTCGTGCCGGCCAATCTGGGAGCCGGCAGCGCGCAGCTTTTGCTGTCGCGCCCGGACGATGCGATCCCGATCCTGAAGCGTGCCGACCGGTTGTCGCCCTTCGACACCTACCGCTTCCACAGCCTGGGCGAACTCGCCGTCGCCTACACGCTGATCGAGGACTGGCCCGCCGTCATCGCCGTTGCCGAAAGATCCCTCGCCCTGGCGCAGGAGTATTTTTATCCACGGTTCCTGAAGATCGGTGCGCTCGCCCGCAGCGGGCAGATCGAGGCCGCCCGGGCCGAACTCGCCATTTTTGGCGTACGGCATCCCAAATTCCGGCGCGGCTGGATCGAATGGGTTCCGTTTGCCGACAAATCCGTCAACCGCCGGATGCTGGAAAACTTCGACGCGGCAGGCTGAGGGCCGATTGACCGCAGCCTGCAATTTACATCGCTCCGGCCGGAATGAATGTGAAGCGGATCACTTACCCGGCCCGAATCGGGCCGTAGCATCATCGGCGGGTTTTTCAGGGCGTCCGGGGGATCGAGAACATGGCCTTTGCCTTCAAATATTATGAAGGGGTTCTCAAAGGGCAGGCCGAGCTGTCGTTGAACGATGCGGCGCCGCCATTCGACATCGAGCGGATGCGCGGCAAGCCGGGTTTCGTTTCGCGCCTGATAAAGGGCGGTCTCGAAAAACCCGACTGGTGGCTGGGTCTCTTTCGGCGCTTCTGGCCGCGTGCGCGCCTCGGCAGGGTCGTGTTGCTCACGCGCTTCGAGGACGTGCGCGAGGTGCTCGAGCGCGAGGCGGATTTCGAGACGCCCTATGGCATGGAGATGCGCGAGTTCGGCGGCGGCGCCAATTTCATTCTCGGCATGAAGGACAGCGAAGCCTACCGCCGGCAGAAGTCGGCGGTTCTCACGGCTTTTCCGCCGAGGGAGATCGAGGAGCGCGTGCGGCCGATTGCCAGGGAGAACTCCCGGCAGATCGTCAAGCGTGCCGGAGAAAAGTTCGACGCCGCCGGCGAATTGATGCGCATCGTTCCCGTCCGCATCTGCCGCGACTATTACGGGCTGCATATCGAGGACGACCGGCAATTCGGTGACTGGGCGCTTGCGCTCTCCAACATCTTCTTTGCCGATGCGACCGCCGACCGCACGACGCGGGAACTGGCGGTGGCTGCCGCGCAGAACATGCTGGCTACGATCAATCGGTCGATCGACCTGATCATCGCCAAGGGCAAGCCGGACGACCGGCCGCTCGGCCGCCTAGTCCAGATGCTGAACAAGGGCGAGGTTTCCGGTCGGGACGAAATCTGCTCGATCATGATGGGCATGATCACCGGCTTCATGCCGACCAATCTGCTCGGCGGCATCAATTGCCTGGATGTCGTGCTGGACAAGCCGGAAGCGTTTGACTGCATCCGCAAGGCAGTGCTTGCGGAAGACAATACGCGCCTGGAAAAGGCGATCGTCGAAGCGATGCGCTTCAAGCCGATCTGGATTTGGCCCTGGCGTTATGCCGCCGAGGACAGGACCATCGGAGCTGGGCGCTCGCGCCCCTTTCGCATCCGCTCCGGAACGACCGTTCTCGCCGCCACCCGGTCGGCCATGTTCGACACGTCGAAGATTGCCGATCCCTGGACTTTCAATCCTGATCGCAACCCAAGCGAAAGCATGGTTTTCGGCCACGGCATCCACACCTGCATCGGTATTGCGATGGCCCGCGTCCAGATCGGCGAGGCTTTCAGGGCGCTGTTCGAAAAGCCCGGCTTCCGCAGGGCGCACGGCAAGGAAGGCAAGCTAGTAAGGATAGGCGCCTATCCCGACACGCTGATGGTGGAATTCGACCAGCCGGCCGAGAACCGGCAGACCGATCAGGCGCTCGTCACCGTCTGCGTGCCCGTCCGGCCGGGCGTCGATGCGTCGCGGCTTCAGCAGGAGATCGACACGCTTGGCAACCCGGCGACCGACGTCCTGAAAGCGAGCCTCGACAAGACGGCCGCGATACACTTCGCCAGCCTTTCGGCGGTTTCCACCGCCGATGGCGAGGCGCGGCAAGACGGCGGTCTCTATCTGATGTTGGAACTTTCCGGGGACGGAACAAGGCGCCAGGTGATCAAGACGTTCGCCGAGGCCACAGCCACCCAGTTCCAGCCGCTGTTCGAGCGTTTTTCCGCCGTCCCGCTCAAGGGCTCGTTCGAGGCTTTTCTCCAAAAGCACACGATCGATGTGTCGCCGCAATTCGGTAGCCTGTCGGGCCTCGTGTTTGCGGGCACGCCGGGACACTCGGTTTCCCGTATCCAGGCCGAAGCGGCGCTGGCCGACGAAGCCAGCAACATCGTCGAGGGGCTGACCGGCTTCCAGGGGCCGCCGGCAGCGGAGATCCTGAAGACCGTTCGGACCCAACTGGCTCAGGACAGCCGCTTCGATTGGGCATTTGCGCCGGCGCCAAGCCTGCTCGAAAAGCCGGGCGGTTCGCTGGGTTCGACATTCTTCCACAGCGTCTTCAATCTACGCACGGCCCTGCCGCTGGCGATCCTTGTCGCCATCCTCACTTTCCTGACCTATGCGATGATGTTCGATGCGAGCGGCGGCTGGTTTCGCATGGCGGCGCGGATCGGCTCGTCCCTCGTCGTCGCCGTTGGCGGGCTGGTTCTCACCACCCTGGCGCTGGCGACGGCGATAGCCGTCTGGTTGAGGCGCATCGAGCAGCGCGACGACGTCAGCGCAACCGGCATCAGCCTTGACGCGCTCAAGCAACTGCAGCAGCGCGAGGATGCGGACGGCTATACCCAGAACCACATGACGGCGGTCTCGATCATCAAACCGGGCATGCTTCGCGTCTTCCTGCTGGGCTTTTCGTTCTACATCATTTCGATCGCCGCCAGCCGGGCGTTCCGGCCGGGTTATCTCGGCGACATAAACACGATCCATTTCGCGCGCTGGGTCAGGATCCCCGGTACCAACCGGCTCGTCTTCTTCAGCAACTACGGCGGGAGCTGGGAAAGCTATCTCGAGGATTTTGTCACCAAGGCGTCCGCAGGTCTCACCGGCGTCTGGAGCAACACGAAGGGGTTTCCGCGCACACGCTTTCTGTTCCTGGACGGTAGCCGTGACGGTGACCGGTTCAAGCGCTGGGCGAGGGCGGAGCAAATACCGACATCGTTCTGGTATTCGGCCTATCCCAAGCTGAACACCACGCTGATCCGCAAGAATTCGCGCATCCGCCAGGGCTTGTGCGCGGCGCGCATGAGCGAGGCGCGCGACTGGGTGAGCCTGTTCACCTCACTGCCCCGGCAGGACGGGATCAAGCTGTCTTTGCCACAGAAGCTGCTCAATCAGGCCGAGGACACGGCCGTGGAAAGCCTGGAGAATGGCGAAATCCAGTCGCTCGTCTTCGGTCCGCTCGGCAATCTCGAACACGCAAAGATGTTTGCCTTCGCAGTCGGCGACAAGAGTTCGGTTGAGCAACGTGAAGGCCTGCTGGACTATCTCGTCTCGCATGTGAGTTTCGGCGATGCTAAGCCGGCCGCGCGCGCGATGTTCTGTGTCTTCGGGCCGGACGGCCTGAAGAAACTGGGCCTTGCGGGCAATGCAAACAGCGATCCGCTTGCCAGCTTCCCATTGGCCTTCCGGCAAGGCATGGCGGACCAATATCGCAGTCGCATTCTTGATGACCGGGGCGACAGCGCGCCCGAGCTTTGGCGCTGGGGCTCGGTCGCGACGCCGGTCGATCTGGCGATGGTCTGTTATGCCGCCACCAAGGAACTGCTCGATGAGATGGGGCTCGAGATGGGCAATCTCGCGGCGCGGTCGGGGCTGGTGCCGAGAGCGGTGATACCGCTGTCGATCGAACGCGGCGCCGCCAAATGTCCGGTCGGAGATCCGGCGCGGAAAGAGCGTGAAGACAGCCCGATGGCGAGGGAGCATTTCGGCTTCGTCGACGGCATATCCCAGCCGGTGATCAAAGGCACCAGGCGTAGGAGAACTCATAATTCGAGCCCGATTCACCAGATCGCCGCCGGCGAATTTCTGTTCGGCTATCGCGACGAACATGGCTTCTATCCACCAAGCCCGACGACGCCGGCCGAGTTCGATCGCGAAGGGCGTTTGCTGGCGATCGACGATGGTGGGCAGCCCGTTGCCGGCGCTGCTTCGATGCATGATTTCGGCCGCAACGGGTCGTTCGTCGTCATCCGCCAACTTGAACAGCATGTCGATGCATTCAACGACTACTGTCATCGAGAGGCGGCGGGCCTGCGCAGCTTCAAGGGTTTCGAAGGGGTCGATGCTGAATGGATCGGCGCCAGGATCGTCGGCCGCTGGAAGAACGGCTCGTCGCTCACCAGGAATCCGGACAGCCCCGGCCGTGAACTCGACAATCAGTTCACTTACGGAGCGGAGGACCCTCAGGGGCTGCATTGCCCGTTGGGTGCTCACATAAGGCGCTCCAACCCGCGAGACTCGCTGGGCACCGATATCGATACCCAGCTTCGCATCTCCAAGCGCCACCGTATCCTGCGCGCCGGCCGCAGCTACGTCCTGGACAAGGGCGAAGGCACCGCAGCCGAAAAGGGACTGCTGTTCATCTGCTTCAACGCGAGTTTCGAACGCCAATACGAATTCATCCAGCAGACCTGGATGTCCGCGCAAAACTTCCACGGCTTGCGCGGCGAAAAGGACCCGCTGATCGGCAGGCAGCGGGTTGAGGGAGAACCCAAGGAGGCGAAGGGGCGTTTTACGATCCCGCGCTGGGAAGGAGCGGTCGAGCTCACCAATCTGCCGTCGTTCATCACCATGCGCGGCGGCGGCTATTTCTTCATGCCGAGCCGCGCCGCTTTGCAATATCTGCGCTGGCGCATGCGTGGGGGCTGATTGCCGTTGAGGCCAATCGGAGGCGGCTCGTCCGCCCTGCCAAGCACGGCTCAGTCGGAACCGACATGCCGCAAGCGGCTTGGATCGTTCACTTTGACATGGCCGCGTTTAGTCGCGATCAGGGCGCGACCACGCCAATCGTTGAGCAGTTTGTTGACCGATTCCCGCGTCGCCCCGAGCGTCTGTGCAAGCTCGGATTGCGAGATCGCGATCCAGCCGGAAGCGTCGGAAAGCCGGTCGTTCAGATGCAACAGGCGTTTGGCGAGCCTCGCTTCGATCCCGAGGAAATTGTGGTCGCCCAGTTCCTCGCTGACCCACCTCAGCCGTTTGCACAACAATTCGATGATGGCGCGGCCGAGCAAAGGATCCTGCTCGATGCGGTCGAGAACCTGTTTGCGGGTGAGCGAGACGATCGAACAATCGGATCTGCAGATGGCCGTCGCCGTCCTGCGCCCACCGTCGAGCACGCCGATTTCGCCGATCAGGCTCGGTGGAAACTGGAGATTGGCGACCAGCTTGTCGCCGCCGGTCGAGTAGATCGAAATCTCGACCGAACCGCCAAGCAGGCCGTAGATGCGGTCGGAAGGATCGTCCTGGAGAAAAAGCAGCCGCCCGGCGGCGTATTTCTCGGGCTTGGCGTCGCCGAACATCCTGTCCAGCAAATCCCGGTCATAATGGGCGAAGCCGGCAAGCGCCTGCTTTGGTTCCTGATCCAGACTGGTCATCAACATCGGTGCCCCCAAAGCCCGATTTCAATTCAAACGAAAAGATTGCGCCTTCATTTCCTTGCGAATTCCAGCGAAGCCCTTGGGCGAGCGAAAGTATACGCGCAATAACGCGCCTTGAACAGCCGGTCGTCATGGCATGTCCGGTTCGCTTGGCCGGCTCCGCAGCCTAGGGCATTGCGGGCTCCAGCCTGCTCAAGGCGATATTGCCTCTCATTGTCGCCATCATCGCCGCCTGGGTATGGTTTGCCACCCCAAACTTGCTCATGATCTGACGGACACGCATCTTGATCGTCGATACCCGCGTGCCGAAATCGCGGGCGCGGATGGGGTCGCTGAAGGAGAGCTGGTCATGGACCATCGCCGCGATGCCGGCGCGCTTTAGCGCAAGCGCATCGACCACCAGCACAACAGCTCTTTTTGCGGCCCCAGCCATTTGTCGGTTCCTCCGGGCTCGCAGGTGCCTGTTCCTGCAATGCCGGAGTTCGCCTTTTCCATATCGGTAACCCATCCATGGCACGACGCAAACGTCTTGGATGTGAGGCCTTTCACACCGCGAAGATCCACGGCGGGTGTCCCGCTTCCGTCAGGCGGCCACCTTGAGGCCGATGATGCCGGCGACGATCAGTGCGATGCAGCTCAGTCGCACGGCGGTTGCCGGTTCGCCCAGAAGCCAGATGCCGAGCAGCGCTGTTCCGACCGTGCCGATGCCGGTCCAAACCGCATAGGCTGTGCCGACCGGCAATGCCTTCAGCGCCAGACCGAGCAAGGTCAGGCTGATGATCATCGAAACGACGGTGAGGATGGTCGGCGTAAGCTTGGTGAAACCTTCGGTATATTTCAGGCCGATTGCCCAGCCGATTTCGAAAAGCCCAGCGAAGAACAGGTAGGTCCATGCCATGATGAAACTCCGCGTCTGAACGCCACCAACCGCGTTCCGGGGAGAGAATGTTTCCCACCGGGCGGGGGATTGATTGGCAAGACGGCCGGCGCGGCGTCGCGCCGGCTGCCTGAGGTTGCCGCGGTCCGCGGCCTCACTTCTCCTTGATGCGGGTCGCCTGCACGGGCGGAGCCTTTATCGCCGGCGCTGCCGCGGGCTTCTTGGCATCCTTCTTCGGCTTTCTGGCTTCCTTGCCAGGTCTCATCGAACCTTTGGCCATGATTCGCTCCTCCATTGGGACAAACACAAGTGAAACAACAGATCGCGAAAAGAGCAAGGCACAGGCGTCTATCGATGGCGCCAGATTGCAACAGACGTTGTCCGGCTGTCTGGCCGCGCTAGATTGCTGGAAGAAACGAGGAGGACGACCATGAAGATCGACGGCGGCTGCCATTGCGGCGCGATTGCCTATGAAGCGGAGGTCGATCCCGACAAGACATCGATCTGCCACTGCACCGATTGCCAGCAGCTTACGGGCACGGCTTTCCGGGTGACGGTACCTGCCCCGGAGGCGCAGTACCGGATCACCCGGGGCGCGCCGAAAATCTACATCAAGACGACCGCGGATAGCGGAACGCCGCGCGCCCATGCTTTCTGTGCCGATTGCGGTTCGCATCTCTACGCCACATCGGTGGGAGACGGCCCGAAAGTTTATGGCATTCGCGCCGGCACGGCCAGGCAGCGGCAGGAGCTGCTGCCAAGGGCGGAGAAGTGGCACGCTTCGGCGCTGCACTGGCTGCCGCGATTTGAAAGTGTCGAGGTCACTTCCGAAGGAGCATAAGCTCGCAGCACTCTAGCTGTCGTCGCCTTCCACAACCCGCAGCCTCAGCTGACCGGTCTTGGAATCAGCGGTGCGCGAGACGGGCTCATGCTTGTGTTGCCCGTCCGCTTTGTTGGCCTCGTCTGCTCCTTCCGCTCCCCCGAACTCCAGCGCCTCGATCTTCTGGCCGCGTTTGGTGACCTTGGAGGAGGAGACGAGTATATCGTCGATGTCTTTTGAGGCCTGGCCGAAATGGGTTTGCAGCTTGCGCACCCGCTCGTCGAGCCGCACGACATCTTCCATCAGGCGGATGACCTCGCCCTGGATCAGATGCGCCTGTTCGCGCATCCGCGCATCCTTGAGGATCGCCTGGATGACCTGGATCGACAGCATCAGGAGCGATGGCGAGACGATGACGACACGGGCCCGATGGGCACGCTGCACCAGCGCCTCGAAATGCTCGTGGATTTCGGCGAACACCGATTCCGACGGCACGAACATGAAGGCGGTGTCCTGCGTCTCGCCCTGGATCAGGTATTTTTCGGCGATATCGCGGATATGGACCTCGATATCGCGCCGGAACGATTGCGCCGAGACCTTCTGCAGCTCGGGGCTCTCCGCCGCGCGGATGGCGTTCCAGGCTTCAAGCGGAAACTTGGCATCGATGGCGAGCGACGGCGCGCCGTTCGGCATCTTCACCACGCAATCCGGCCGGCTGCCGTTCGACAGCGTCGCCTGGAATTCATAGGAGCCGTGCGGCAGTCCGTCGGCGACGATCGCTTCCATGCGCGACTGGCCGAAGGCGCCGCGCGTTTGCTTGTTGGAGAGGATCGCCTGCAGCTGCACCACTTGCCCGGCAAGCGACTGGATGTTGCCTTGCGCGGTATCGATCACCGCAAGCCGCTCCTGCAATTTGGCCAGGCTTTCATGGGTCGATTTCGTCTGCTCGGTCATGGTCTGGCCGATGCGCCCGGTCATGGTGTCCAACCTCTGGCCGAGCGATTGCGTCAATTCGGCCTGGCGGGCGCCGAACACGTCGGCCAGCGCGCCCATGCGCCCTTGCATCTCGGCCTGCGATTGCAGGATGCCGGCCATGCGCGCTTCGGCATCGCGGGCATGATCTGCGGCTTCCGCCGCGGCGACGCTGCGCGCCTTGGCCGCGCGCCACAGCGCCACGATCAAGGCAACGAACAGGACAAAGACAAGCAGCACGACGAAGCCCAGCGCCTGGCCGAGCGAAATCGTGGTCGCGCCAAGCCGGGCGACGGGTTCGGAGAGGATGGAGCCGAGGTCGTTCATTGCGCCAGCATAGCCGATTCTCGAGGCTCGCAAAGATCAAAACGTGAACATGGCGACAGCAGCGCAGTTGACGCTTTCTTTGCAAGGTTTTAGGTGAGCGGTATGTCGATCAAGCCGCTCATCATTCTTCCCGATCCCGTCCTGCGTCAGGTTTCCAAGTCCGTCGAGCGCATCGACGAGCCGTTGCTCAAGCTGGCCGATGACATGCTGGAGACCATGTACGATGCACCGGGCATCGGCCTGGCCGCTATCCAGGTCGGCGAGCCGCTGCGCATGCTGGTGATCGATCTCGCCAAGGAAGGCGAACCGCCGGCACCGCATGTCTTCATCAACCCCGACGTCCTGGAAAGCGGCACTGAGCGCTCGGTCTACGAGGAAGGCTGCCTGTCGATCCCCGACTACTACGCCGAGGTCGAACGGCCGGCCACAGTCCGCGTCCGTTATCTCGACCGGGATGGGCGGCTCCAGGAAATCCAGGCCGAAGGGCTGATGGCAACCTGCCTGCAGCATGAAATCGACCATCTGAACGGCGTTCTGTTCATCGACCATATTTCGAAGCTGAAGCGCGATATGGTGGTCAAGAAGTTCAAGAAGCTCGCCCGCGACAAGGCGCCCAGCCGGCTGGCTGGCTGATCGGGTTCATGACGCTCCGCATCGTCTTCATGGGGACACCGGATTTTTCGGTCGCGACGCTGCGCGCGCTGGCCGAGGCCGGGCACGGCATTGCCGCGGTCTATACGCAGCCGCCGCGCGCCGCCGGCCGGCGTGGACTGGAATTGACG
Organism: Mesorhizobium terrae; assembly: GCF_008727715.1. Classification (GTDB taxonomy): domain Bacteria; phylum Pseudomonadota; class Alphaproteobacteria; order Rhizobiales; family Rhizobiaceae; genus Mesorhizobium; species Mesorhizobium terrae. Next base: position 1,748,182 of record NZ_CP044218.1, on the reverse strand, counting down.
CCATCGCCGGTGCAGCGCGAGGCCGAGCGCCTCGGCATTGCCGTGAGTACGCCTGTTTCGCTGAAGAACGAGGCGGAACAGCAGGCATTCCATGCGTTGAACGCCGATGTCGCGGTGGTTGTCGCCTATGGATTGCTGCTGCCCAAGGCGATCCTCGATGCGCCGCGCCTGGGCTGTCTCAATGGTCACGCCTCGCTTTTGCCACGTTGGCGTGGTGCAGCACCGATCCAGCGCGCCATCATGGCCGGCGATGCCGAGACCGGCATGATGGTCATGAAAATGGAAGCTGGGCTGGACACCGGCCCAGTCGGATTGGTTGACAAACTGGTCATCGATCCCGACATGACGGCTGGCGACCTGCATGATCGCCTGATGGCGGCAGGGGCCAGATTGATGGTCGATGCGCTGGCCCGGCTTGAAACCGGAACATTGAGCTTTGTGGAACAGGCCGCCGATGGCGTGACCTATGCGACAAAGATCGATAAAACGGAAACCCGGATCGATTGGACCCGCCCGGCGGGCGAGGTTCACGACCATATCCGGGGCCTGTCGCCTTTTCCGGGTGGATGGTGCGAGGCCATGATCGGCGGCCGTGTCGAACGGCTGAAGTTGCTGCGTTCGACTGCCGCCGAAGGCGCGGGGGAACCGGGAGGAATTCTCGACGACCGGCTGACGGTCGCCTGCGGAGCAGGCGCGGTCAGGCTGGTCGAATTGCAGCGGGCGGGCGGTAAGCCCGTAACCGCGCAGGAGTTTCTGCGCGGGGCCAAGTTGGAAAAAGGAATGAAATTGTCATGAGCATGATGTCGATACGCGCGGCGACGCCGCGGGACCGCGAGGCAATCCGCCTCGTCGAAGAGCATGCCTTCGGCCAGCAGACCGAAGCAGGCCTGGTCGACGCCATCGTTTTGGAAGGCAACGCGGTGCTGGAGCTGGTCGCCGAGGAAGATGGCCAGGTGGTTGGCCACATCCTGTTCTCGCGCCTCTATGTCGAGAACGGCGGCAAGCAGTTCCCGGCCCTGGCGTTGGCGCCACTCGCCGTGGAGCCCGACTTCCACGGCACCGGCATTGGCGGTGCTCTGGTACGCGAGGCCCATATCCGGCTGAAGGATGCCGGCGAGAACCTGTCGATCGTCCTGGGCGATCCGGCCTATTACGGCCGCTTCGGCTACAGCCACGATCGTGCAGCCGGTTTTGCCTCGGAATACCAGGGCGAAGCGCTGCAGGCGCTGGCCTGGGGCGAGGCGCCCGAAAACGGCGAACTGGTCTACGCTTCGGCCTTCGGCACCGCGCTCGCGGCCTAAGCTCACTGCATGCCCCGCTATCGCCTCGACATCGAGTATGACGGCGGGCCTTATGCCGGCTGGCAGCGTCAGGCTGCCGGCCAGCACACCGTGCAGGCGGCGATCGAACAGGCGATCGCGCTGTTCTGCGGTGACGCGATTTCGCTGCGCGGTGCCGGGCGCACCGACGCCGGCGTGCATGCCACCGCCCAGGTGGCTCATGCCGACCTGTCCAAAGCCTGGCCGGACGACACGGTGCGCGATGCCGTCAACGCCTACCTTCAACGGGCGGGTGAGCGCGTCACCATCCTGAAGGCCGCTGTCGTGGCCGACGATTTCGACGCGCGGTTTTCGGCGACCGGCCGGCACTATCTCTACCGCATCGCCAACCGCCGCGCGCCGCCAGCATTGGACAAGGGCAAGGTGTGGTGGGTGCCCAAGCGCCTCGACGCCGAAGCCATGCATGAGGCGGCCAAGGTGCTCATCGGGCGGCATGACTTCACCACTTTCCGCTCGACGCAATGCCAGGCCAACAGCCCGCTGCGCACGCTTGCGCGGCTGGATGTGAGCCGCGACGACGAGACGATCGAGATTCGGGCCTCGGCGCAGTCTTTCCTGCATAATCAGGTGCGTTCGATGGTTGGTTCGCTGAAACGCGTCGGGGAAGGTGGCTGGTCCGCGACGGACCTCAAGGCGGCGCTGGAGGCGCGCGACCGGGCAGCCTGCGGCCAGGTGGCGCCACCCGACGGCTTGTTCCTGACCGGCGTCGACTATCCCAATTCGTAATTCCGCCGGTCGTCGGATGCTCGTGTTCAGTTGGTATCGACCTTGGAAATGGTATTGACGCTGCCGCGATGCTCTATCGGCCGCGCCATATGGCGCGGCATTGGCCAGACCTTGGTCGTACCCGGCTGCACCGGCCGTTCCAGATAGGTCGACAGCACCACATAGCTGCGCGTCGCGATGACACCCGGCGTGTCGTATAGTCTCGCCAACAGGCCTTCCAGCGCGTACGTGTCCCTGGCGCGAACCTTGAGCAGCATGCAGGCGTCGCCGGCGACGGAGTGGATCTCTTCCACCTCAGGATAGGCGGAGATCGCCATGAGCTCCGGCGTCTTGCCCCAGCCGCGTGTGTCGACATGGACGAAGGCAAGCAGCGGCTTGTTGACGGCCACAGGGTCGATCAGCACCGACGTGCTGCGAATGGCACGGCTGCGGCGCAACCGCTTCACCCGCTCATGTGCGGCCGGGGCGGAAAGACCGACCTTTTCACCGAGTTCGGCATAACTCACGGTGGCGTCCTCGCACAGCGCGCCTAATAGCTTTCGGTCCATATCATCGAGGTCGCGCTCCGGAATGATGTTTTGCCGAATGCCATCTGTTTCTTCATCCATCTTGAAGATTCCTCTTGAGGCTGAACATCGTTCAACCATCATGCGCCTATGACAAAGACAGATCAATCATCCGCCATCCCCTTGGACACGACCGCGCGGCTGCCCGCCGTGACCTATGTGCTGACCTTCTGCATCGCCGTCATCGGCTCCAATTCGCTGGTGCTGGGTCCGATCGCGCCGGAAGTGGCCCGTTCGCTCGGTACGAGCGTTGCGCTGGTGATGTCGGCATCGGCCGCTTTCGGGCTTGGTACGGCCGCCAGCGCACTTCTGATGGCGCGCCATGTCGACAGGCTCGGTGCCCGGCGCATGCTGCTTGGCGCGCTTCTCGGACTGGCGGCGGCGTTGGCGCTGAGTGCGCTTGCGCCGGCGGTGCCCGCTCTGGCCCTTACCCAGCTCGCTGCCGGCGTCGCATCGGGCATTGCGCTGCCGGCAATCTATGCCGGCGCGGCGGCGGTGGCGCCACCCGGTCGCGAAAGCCGCACCATCGGCGTGGTTCTGACAGGCTGGACGCTCAGCATGGTGGCCGGCGTCTCATTGTCGGCGCTGGTTGCCGACCTTGTCCACTGGCGGGCGGTCTATGCGGTGGTGGCGCTGCTGGCGTTCGGCGCCTTTGCCACACTGAAGACGAGCCGGTACCGCGATGCACCCGCCGCCGGCTCCGCGCCGTGGCCGTTGGCGGCGCTGCGCATCGGTGGCGTGAAGCCGCTGCTGGTTGCCTGCGCGGCCTTCATGAGCGCGTTCTACGGCATCTATGGCTATCTGGGCGATCATCTGCACAGCGCTCTCGGCGAGCCGGTCAGCGCCAATGGGATCGTCGCGCTGGTCTATGGCATCGGTTTTGGCGCCGCGGCTTTGCTGGACGGCGTCGTTGACCGGTTGGGCGCACGGCGTGTCATGCCCTTCGCTTTCCTTGCCGTCGCCGCCGTCTATCTCGGCTTCGCGCTGGCAGGTGGCAGCTTCGCCTTCGTCCTGGTCATTACTTTCCTGTGGGGCCTCAGCAACCACTTCGGCCTGAACGTGCTGATCATGCGGTTGGCGGCGATAGACCCGGCGCGGCGTGGCACGATCATGGGGCTGAACAGCGCCGTCACCTATCTCGCCGTTTTCGCTGGCACGACAGGCTTTGGTCCGCTCTATGCCTCGCAGGGTTTCGAGATGGCGGCGCTTGCCGCCCTGGTCCTGATGCTGGTTGCCGCCGCCGCCGGCAGCTGGCGTTTGCCTGCCTCGGCAACCCCGCGGAACTAGTCGCCCAGCGCGGGTATGTTCAAGAGTTGCGTCAATGCGAACAGGACGAGCAGCGATGTGACGAACATGCCCGCGAAGACAGCGGTGCCCATCGCCCCGCCCTTGCCGATCGCCGTGGTGGTCATGCGCCAGCTGAACACCTGCGAGAGAAAGAAGAGCGATAGCGAAATCAATTGGCTTGCCTGATCGGTAGCCGGAAGAAACATGTGAACGAGTGCTGCCGGCAGCGTCAGCCATGCGATGATGGCCGAAGCCCAGTTGCTGGCCACGACGTAGTGCACGAAGCGCCCGCTCAATCCGGCCCGAGGCGCGATCGCAGCCAGCGCCAGCAGTGGTAGCACCCAGATGCCGATATCGACCATGGCCAGCTTCAGCATCAAGATGAAGCGGCTTAGGGAAGGATCGGCGGTGGCGATGGCGTTGGCGGTGCCGACCCAACCCACGATCATGGCTGGCACGGCAACGACAATCGCGAAGAAGGAATTCCAGAAACCGTCGGCTGAAAGGTCGAGCAGGCGCAGCCCGTCGACCTTTCCCAGCATCAAGTGCCAGGCGCCGGTCAGCGACGATTGGATGTCATTCGCCGAAAGCATGATGCGGCTCGCCTATCCGAACCAGTCCTCGATGAACCGCTGGTAGATCGCCGTCAGCGTTTCGAGATCGGCCAGCGCCACCCGCTCATCCACCATATGCATGGTCTGGCCGACGAGGCCGAATTCGACGACCGGGCAATAGTCCTTGATGAAGCGTGCGTCGGAGGTGCCGCCGGACGTCGACAGCTGCGGCTTGCGGCCGACGACGGCGGCGACGGAACCGCTGAGTGTCTCGATCAGCTTGTCGTCGCGGGTCAGGAAGACGTGGCTCGGCCGGTCCTTCCAGCCCAATTCGAAGTCGATCGGTTCCTTGCGGCCCTTGCGGTACTTCTTGCGGCCGCTGGCGCTATCCAGCCGGTTGTGGATCTCCGCCTGCACGGTCTCGGCGTCCCAGGTGTCGTTGAAGCGGATATTGAAGGTGGCGGTCGCCCGGGCCGGGATGACATTGGTCGCGGCGTTGCCGACGTCGATCGAGGTGATTTCCAGATTGGTCGGCTGGAAGTCCTTGGTGCCCTTGTCGAAGACTGGATTGAGCAACGCGTCGACTATCGTCATCAGTCCCCGTACCGGGTTGTCGGCGAGGTGCGGATAGGCGACGTGGCCCTGGCGTCCGTTGACGGTGACGGTTCCGGACAACGAGCCGCGCCGGCCGATCTTGATCATGTCGCCGAGCGTGTCCGGATTGGTGGGTTCGCCGACGATCGAGGCATCCCACTTTTCGCCCTTGGCGGCGGCCCATTGCAAAAGCTTCACCGTGCCGTTGATCGACGGGCCTTCCTCGTCGCCGGTGATCAACAGCGAGACCGAGCCTTTCGGGCCGCCTTTCTGCACGACATGGCGGGCAAGTGCGGCGATGAAGCAGGCGATGCCGCCCTTCATGTCGACGGCGCCCCGGCCATACATCTCGCCATTGGCGATCGCCGCCGAGAAGGGCGGATGTGTCCAGGCTGCTTCGTCGCCCACGGGCACCACGTCGGTATGGCCCGCGAACATCAGGTGCGGCCCATTGCCGGAACGCCGCGCGTAGAGGTTTTCCACGTCGGGCGTGCCGTCTTCCTTGAACATCGGGCGCTCGACGGTGAAGCCGAGCGGTTTCAGCATGGCCTCGATCGCCGACAGCGCGCCGCCTTCAGCAGGCGTCACGGAAGGACAGCGGATGAGCGTGGCGAGGTTGGCGGCGGGGTCGGTCGGCAGGGTCATGAGCGCAGCGTTATTCGAAAGATGGGAACCTGTCACGGTCCTTGAGGGTGAGAGACTTGCGGTCCCTCGCGGAACCGCTTGAAATGGCCGGCAACGGCTGACGCGAGATAGTACTGCCTTCAGCTTGCTTGGAGATTGCGATGACAGTGCGCGATGCATCCATTGTTGTAGCGGGCGCCGGCAGCATCGGTTGCTATGTCGGAGGTTGCCTGGCCCTGGCGGGACGCAAGGTGACGTTGCTGGCGCGTCCGCGCGTCGAACAGGCTTTGCGGCGGGGCGGACTGCGCATCACCGATCTGGAGAAGCGAGACCGGCGCCTGAACCAGCCGGCATTTGCAGTCGAGACGGTCGCGGACATCGCGCTGAAAGGCGCCGATATCGTTCTGGTGACGACCAAGAGCGGGGCGACCGAGGAGATGGGGCGTCTCATCGCCGCGCATGCTCCCGGCCACGCGGTCGTCGTCAGTCTCCAGAATGGCGTCGACAATGCCGACCGGTTGGTTGCGACCGCCGGCGGCCGGCAAATCCTTGCCGGCATGGTGCCTTTCAATGTCGTGCAATGGGAAGACGAGGTTCCGTTCAGGGTGCATCGCGCCAGCGAGGGTGCGATGCTGATCGAGGCGGGGGCTCCTGGGCTTTCCAGCCTGCTCGATGTCGAGGGACTTGCCACCGCCACCCATGCCGACATGCGTTCGGTGCTCTGGGGCAAGCTCCTGTTCAATCTCAACAATGCGCTGGTGGCGCTTTCCGATCTGCCGCTTGCGACCGAGCTTTCGGACAGGCGCTGGCGCCTGTTGCTGGCAACGCAGATCGCCGAGGCTCTTAGCGTGATGAAGAAAACCGGGATCAGGCCGGGTCGTGTCGCCGGTCCGCCGCCGGCCTTGTTGCCGGCCATATTGAGGCTGCCGGATTTCCTGTTCACGCGGCTGGCCAAACGCATGCTGGCGATCGATCCGCAGGCGCGCTCGTCGATGTGGGAAGACCTGCAACGCGGCCGCACCACCGAAATCGACGAGTTGCAGGGCGCCATTCTTCGCCTCGCCGCCAGGGCCGACACGCGTGCGCCGCTGGTGGAGCGGATCACCGCCCTGGTGCGGGAAGCCGAGCGAAACGGGCGTGGGTCGCCGGGGTTGGCCGTCGAGGCGATTGGCCGGGTCTAACCCGCCCGTCACGTTGCTCGCCTGAGAGGCTCAACAGGCGTTTGACAGATGCGCGCGATGGCGGCCCTTGCCGGCGCGCTTGGCCTCGTAAAGCGCGAGGTCGGAACAGGTCAGCAGGCCCTCCGGCGTATCGCCATCGACCGGGGCGCGAGCGCTGCCGATGCTGAGGCCGACATAGACGGTTGTCACCACCTCGATGTCGAAAGGCTCGGCGATTGTCTCGATCGCGCGCCTTGCCAGATGGGCTGCCTCGATCTCCGATGTCGTGGGCAAAAGCACGATGAATTCGTCGCCGCCGATGCGGAACACCATGTCGGTTGCCCGGAACGTATTCGTCAGTCGCTCGCCGACACGGCGCAGCAAACGGTCGCCGGCGGCGTGGCCGTAGCTGTCGTTGATATGCTTGAAACCGTCGAGATCCATGCTGAGCACGACAAAGGACTGGCTGCTGCCGGCGGCGCGCGCAGCCAGCCGCTTGCACATGCGATGCAGTTCTTCCTGGAGCAGGATGCGGTTCGGTAGCCCCGTCAGCGCATCCCGCACCGCAAGGTCGCGATTGTCGAACTCGGCGCGGATCATGCGCACGCTGATGGCGTGATTGTGGACAAGGACGCCGATGATGCCGGCGACATAGAAGGGGAGCTGAAGCCCCACCACCATCATGCCGCGCGAGGGCGAGAAAAGCGCGCCGAACATGAAAGGCAGGACGACCGCCAGCATGACCAGGATTGCATAGCGTGGCGTCGCCGCATTGCGCGACGAGACGACGCCGATCACGCCGGCGACGTTCAGCGCGGCGAGTACGGAGAGGACGAGGTTCTCGCTCGCGACACAGCCGAAACAACCCAGCCCGAAGATGATGGACCACGTGCCGCCGGCCGCCATCAGTGCACCGAGCGGCGGATCTTCGCCACGCTGTCTTGCGGCCTCGCAGCGCCGGATCAGCGTGAAGCGATACGCCAGCAGTGCGAGATCGGCCGCGATCCACAACCAGGGCCACCAGGCGCCGGTGAGAATGATTGTCGTTCCCGCCAGGATGAGAACGCTCAGGCTGGCGAACAGGATCGCAAATTTGCGGTCGTAGGTCGTTTCGAGAAGGCGGGCCCGGATGGCGGCCGGCTGGTGTCTGAGCGGAGCGGAGAACCAGGCGAACAGACGAGCCGCCCGATTGTCGCGGTCATTCCGGGGAGCTTTCGCCAAGTCTGCCAGTCGGTTCACCCAACGCCATCATGACACCCGTTTTTTCTTGCACGGGTCGATTAAGAATCTCTTAGGATTCTAATTTAGCATGATGGAATGCGCGCCTGGGCGTCGACCACCCTTAGCCGCGGTCGTTGGTGCGCGCGCCGTAGCGGTTCGGGCCGGGCATGCCGGGAAACAGGCATAATACGACGAAGGCGATGATGGAAATCACCGGCACGAACAGCACCAGCGCGACCAGACCGGGCTTCTCGAGATCGTGCAGACGTTTGACGGCGAGCGCGATGTTCGACCAGAGCGAGCCGATGAAGGCGACGAAGAAGGTCAGCGCCCACATGTTGCTTTCCGGCGTGCCTTCAGGGACCAGCGTGAAACGATAGAGCGGGAAGGCCTGCACGATCGCCACCAGCAGACCGCCGAGAAAATAGGCCGCGCGGCTGACCCGTCCCGAGACGCTGAAGAAAAGCCAGACGAGTTGCGATTGGTCAGCCACTTGGGTGCAGTCCGTCCTGGTTATCGGTTCGGCGTTCGCCTTGCAGCGTCGCGGGCGCGACAAGGGTGCCGAGCCCGCGACAGGTAGGGTTGCTTGGCGTCGATATCAATCGCGAAGCAGCTCGTTGATCGAGGTCTTCGACCGGGTCTGGGCATCGACACGCTTGACGATGACGGCGCAATAGAGGCTCGGACCCGGCTCGCCGTTCGGCAGCGGCTTGCCCGGCAGCGAGCCCGCCACCACCACAGAGTTGGCCGGCACTTCGCCGTAGAACACTTCGCCGGTGGCGCGGTCGACGATCTTGGTCGACTTGCCGATAAACACGCCCATGCCAAGCACGGAGCCCTCGCGCACAACGCAGCCCTCGACCACTTCCGAACGCGCGCCGATGAAGCAGTTATCCTCGATGATCGTCGGTCCGGCCTGCATGGGTTCGAGCACGCCGCCGATGCCGACGCCGCCCGACAGGTGCACGTTCTTGCCGATCTGCGCGCAGGAGCCGACCGACGCCCAGGTGTCGACCATCGTGCCGCTGTCGACATAGGCGCCGACATTGACGAAGGACGGCATCAGGACGGCGCCTGGCGCCACATAGGCGGAGCGCCGCACCACCGCCGATGGCACGGCGCGGAAGCCGGCCTTCTCGAATTCGAGCGAGCCCCAGCCATCGAACTTGGACGGAACCTTGTCCCACCACGAGGCGCCGCCGGGCGCGCCAGAGATCAATTCCATCGGCCTCAGGCGGAAGGACAGAAGCACCGCCTTTTTCAGCCACTGGTTGACCTGCCACTGGCCGTCAGCCTGCCGTTCGGCGACGCGTGCCGTGCCTTTGTCGAGCAGTTCCAGCGCCGATTCGATGGCGTCGCGCACCGCGCCGCGGGTAGCAGTCGAAATGCCATCGCGCTCCTCGAATGCCTTGTCGATGGTCTTTTCAAGGCTCGCCAGATCGGGCTTCGACATCAAATGCTCCGTTACCATGCAGTGAAAGGCCGGCTCTTAACCTGTTTGAAAGCCGCGCGGACCCTATTTGATGGGATTGTGAGGGTCAATCGCAGCTGCGTCATGGGACGACGCTCGAAGGGATTTGGACGGGTGGATATGAACCCAATGGATAAGACTGGCTGGACGCCACTGCCGCATTCGGACGAGGATCTGGAGCGCGCCAGGAGCGTTCCCGACACGCCGCAGACACGCGCCTCCACTTACAGGCTGGCCTGGAACGACGAGGACTTCATGACGCGGCGCGAGCTGCGCCCGGTTCGCCTGCAGCTTGAGCTGCTGAAGCCGGAGATGATCCTGGCGGAACGCGGCATCCGTTCCACGGTGATCCTGTTCGGCGGCGCTCGCATCCCGGAACCGGGAGGAGAAGCGTGGGCCGCGAAGAACGAGACCCAGAAACGCAACCTGGAGAAGAACAGCAAATATTATGACGAGGCGCGCAAGTTCGCCCGTCTGTGCTCACAGCACTCCGCCGCTTCCTATTATCGCGAATTCGTCGTGGTCACCGGCGGTGGCCCGGGCGTGATGGAAGCCGGCAATCGCGGCGCCGACGATGTCGGTGCGCCGTCCATCGGCCTCAACATCGTTCTGCCGCACGAGCAGGCGCCGAACCCCTATGTGACGCCGGAACTGTGTTTCAACTTCCACTACTTCGCCATCCGCAAGATGCATTTCGTCATGCGGGCGAAGGCGGTGGCGGTATTCCCCGGCGGCTTCGGCACGATGGACGAGTTCTTCGAGACGCTGACGCTGATCCAGACCGGTCGCATGGAGCGGGTGCCGGTGATCCTGTTCGGCAAGGAATTCTGGCGGCGCGCCATCGATCTCGAATTCCTGGCCGAGCAAGGCACGATCACGCCCGGCGATCAGGACATCATCGATTTCGTGGATACTGCGGAAGAGGCCTGGGACATCATCCGACGCTTCTACAACCTCTGAGGAGCTGGGCCCGGTTCGATCTGGGCCATCGCTTGCGGCCGGTGCACCAGTGTCACCAGCACGAAGGAGATGATCATCAGCAGGTACCACGCGCCGAGCTTGTGGATCGAAACCGGTGTCCAGCCTTCGCTCTGGCTCGGGTAGATCCAGGCGCGCGACCAGGTGCCGATGTTCTCCGCGAACCAGATGAACAGCGACACCAACAGGAAGCCGAGCAGCAACGGCATCCTGTGGCGGAAACGGAAGACGCGATAGTGCACCGTCGTCCGGAGATAGATCAGCGCGGTCGCCGCAAACAGCCCGTAGCGAATGTCGACGGTGAAATGGTGCGCGAAGAAATTGACGTAGATGGCGGCGGCGAGCATCGCCGTCGCCCATAGCGGCGGATAGCGGGTGTAGCGCATGTCGAAGATGCGGCTGACACGCGCGAGATAGGAGCCGACGGCCGCATACATGAAGCCGGAAAACAGCGGCACGCCGCCAATGCGGAAGAAAGCGTCTTCGGGATAGATCCACGAACCGGCCGAGGTTTTGAACAGTTCCATCGCTGTGCCGACGATATGGAAGACGAGAATGACCTTCGCTTCGGAGATGGTTTCCAGCTTGAAGCCGAGCATGGCGAGCTGGATCGCAAGGGCCGCCAGGAACAGAAAGTCGTAGCGAGCGAGTATTGCCTGCTCCGGCCACCAGAATTTGGTGCCCAGGATCAGCACGAGCATGGCGCCGCCGAACAGGCAGGCCCAGCCCTGCTTCAGGCCAAACACCAGGAATTCAACCGCCGCGCCGTAAAAACCCCTGGCCGGCAGCCGGTCCAGTACGCCATGGGCAGCGGCATCGATGACCGCCTCGACGGAGGTGAAGCGTTTCAAGCGGCTTTGTCGATGATCGTTGAAAGGAAGCCGCCGAGATCGTCGGTGACGTAGTCGACGTCGTCGACATTGTCGGGATCGCGTTCCCAGATCTCGGAGAAGGTCGGCTCGAAGTTGCGCGGAACCACGAGCACCGTCATCATGCCGAGCGCCTTCGGCACGGCGAGGTTGCGGGCGAGATCCTCGAACATCACTGAATTCGGCCCGCTGACGGCATGCAGCGCCGCGAACTTCTCATAGGTCTGGCGCGCCGGTTTCGGCGTCAGTCCGGCGGCGACGATGTCGAAGATGTCGTCGAAATGGTCGAGGATGCCGAGCTGGCGGGCGGCGCGCTCGGCATGGCCGCGATCGCCGTTGGTGAAGATGAACTTGCGGCCGGGAAGCTGGCGGATGGCGGTACCGAGAACCGGGTCCGGCACCAGCCAGGAATAGTCGATGTCGTGCACCTTTTCGAGGAAATCGTCGGGGTCGATGTTGTGGCGTTCCATAAGCCCGTTCAGCGTGGTGCCATATTCGAGATAGAGTTCCTTCTGCAGCTTGCGCGCGTCCTCGCGTGAAAGCGTGAGCAACTCGGCAACATAGGTGGTCATCTTCGCATCGATCTGCGCGAACAGATTCGAATGATGTGGATAGAGCGTGTTGTCGAGGTCGAACACCCAATCGGTGACATGGGCGAAGCGGGCGGGATCGGGGGATTGGGTCATGGCGCTGTTATGGCACGAAACGGAGGCGACGGGAGACTTTATCCACCGCTCATGCGCGTCGAGTGCGGCCAAAGTGGCGCGGCGATTCAAATTTTAGCTGTCGCTTAAAGGAGACCTTCAAGTCTGGCGCGCCATAAGGCCGCCAGCCGGGGGAGAACAGTTGATGGCCAGCATTCTTATGCGTTCCGCATCTGTGGCCGGGGTCGCGGTTCTAACCTCTCTCCTGGTCGTTCTCGCCATCGGCCTCGTGCTCGGCGAGGCCGTCGATCTCAACGCCTGGATCATCGGCACGGTCTGTCCGCTGCTGATCGCTTGGCCGGCAAGCGCCTATGTGTTCGCCCAGGGGGATCGGCTGAAGAACGCGCATCGCGATCTCGCGCGCGCCCATGCCCAGCTGGCCGTTGCCCACCGGCGTCTGTCCGACAAGGCCAGCCGCGACGATATGACCGGCATGTTCAACCGCGAGAGTTTTTTCGCGGCGCTGGAAAGCGGCAAGCGCCAGGCCGGCGGCGCGCTGCTGATCATCGATGCCGATCATTTCAAGGCGATCAACGACAGCTACGGTCATCTGACCGGGGATGAAGCCCTTCTGCTCATCGCAAGCGCGATCAAGCGCGCCGTGCGAGGCGGCGATGTGCTTGGCCGCATTGGCGGAGAGGAATTCGCGGCTTTCCTGTTCGGCGCCGACGAGCGCGAAGCCACCCGCATCGCGGAACGGATCCGCACCGAGGTGGAGCTGATCCTGTTCCGCCCGGTCGAGCGCATCGTCCGATTGACCGTGTCGATCGGCGGCGCACTCTACCAGGAAGCGATGACGCTTTCGGAGTTGATGCGTAGCGCGGATTTGCGCCTCTACGAGGCGAAGCGCCGTGGCCGGAACCTGGTGATCGTCGAGGCCAGCGTTTCGCGCGCCGCCTGAACTACCGGCTTTCCGAAGGGGCGATCTGGCGACGCAGATCCTCAGAGGCCGAAGATTGCCAGCCTCAACAGCACTGCGGCGGCGGCGAGTGCGACGATCATCGCGCCCATTCCGATCGGCGATCCCCAGCCATACCATTCCATCGACCGTTCGGCGAAACGCATCTCGTCTTCGCGCGACAGCTGGTTGTGTGCATGAGCCATGGTGGTCTTCCTTTCCTTGTTGTCGGGGTTGTTGGGTTCACGCTTGCCCGCATTCCGATTTCCGCCTTATGATGCCTCATCGAAATGTTAGACAGATTGATATTTAGATTATCGAAGGAAACTCGTCAATGTCAAAAAGTGCTGAGCTGATCGCCGCCATCGGCGGCGCCGTCATGCGCTGGCAGGACGAGACGCAAAGCTACGACGAGGCGGTGCGCGAGAGACTGGGTATCAATGGTCCGGAAGGCCGGTGCCTCAGTCTGCTCCATCGCGGGCCGCAGTCGGCCGGCGCCATCGCGGTCGTCACCGGTTTGACGCCTGCGGCGGTAACGGCGCTGATCGACAGGCTAGAAGCGCGTGGCTATGTCACGCGTACCCGTAGCCTCGAAGACAGGCGCAAGGTGATGGTCGAGGCGACCGAGACAACACTCCGCCTCTCGCAGCGCTACTACGGCGAAATCGCGTACGAAGGCCAAAAACTGCTCGGCACCTTCAGCGATGCCGAGCTCGGTACGATCCTGGAATTCATGACGGCGGCGGCGGACCTGCAGCGCAATCAGCTGCAAAATCTGAAGGCGAGCGCGACCAGCTGAAGGTTCGTCAGCACGCGTTGCCGGGCTCTCTCTGGAGAACCCGGCTGGTGGCATCAGACCGTGGCTGGGTCCAGCGCGGTCTGGCCCTTGAAGCGGTTCACGATCGTGGCGAAGTCGGCGGTGGCGAAGGCATCGCGCAGACCGTCGAAGGACGGCAGCACGAAATAGGCGCGCTGGAATTTGTCGATCTCGTAGCTGGTCCGCATCACGGTTTCGAGATTGAACGGAACATGGTGCGCATCGGCGCTCTCGACCGCGAATTGCAGCTCGGTGAAGGACGACATCAGTCCCGCGCCGAATGCCTTCAGCGGTTTGCCTGGCTCTTGCATCAGTCCGTATTCGGCGGTGTACCAGTAGAGCCTGGTGATCATCTCGTCGCCGCCGAGCGCGATGATGTCCTCGGCCTTGCGCCCGTACATCTGCATGAAGTCGGCGAAAACCGGCTGCGTCAGGATCGGCACGTGGCCGAAGAAGTCGTGGAACATGTCCGGCTCGACGATGTAGTCGAGCTCCTTGTCGGTTCGCAGCCAGTTGGTCACCGGGAACCGACGGTTTGCAAGGTGGTCGAAGAACGGAGCGGCCGGGATGAGCCCGGGCACCGCGACGATCTCCCAGCCGGTCAGCTTGCGAAGTTTCTTGCTGATCTCGTCGAAGTCGGGGATGCGGTCAAGCAGGCCGAGCGTTGCGACGCCATCGAGATAGGAATGGTGCGCCAGCTTCTCGGTCAGTCTGGTCTGGCGGTCGCACAATTTGCGCCACACTGATTGTTCGGCTGCCGAGTAATTGTATTCCTGATGGACGGTGAAGTCCGAGCGGCAGATGGAATAGTCGCCACGCAAACCTTGCGCCGCGCATTCGCGGGCATAATCGGCAACGCTGACAGTCATGGGTCTCTCCTCCAGATAAGCATGGCTTCGTCCAGTGGATTCTAACTCCGACATACGAGCGGTTTCGATTTAATGGTGGGCTGAAAACGGATCTTTGAGTAGAATTCCCTCACAATGGCAATTGAAGGAGAGGAAATGCCTCAATTCGACGAGTTCGAAATCAAGATGCTCGACATATTGCAGCACGATGGGCGCAAGTCGGTGACCGAGTTGGCGCAGGAGATCGGCTTGTCGGCCACGCCCTGCGCCCGCCGTTTCGAGGGCTTGCAGCAGGCCGGCGTCATCACCGGCTTTTCAGCGGTGCTCAGCCGCCGTTCGCTGGGGCTGATGGTCGAGGTCTTCATGCAGGTCCGGCTGATCAGCCACAGCGACGGCTCGCCGGAAAAGTTCATCGCGGCGGTGGAACGCATGGATGAAGTGTCGTCCTGTTGGACGATGACGGGAGACTATGACTTCCTGCTGCATGTGATGGTGCCGTCGGTGGACGACCTCAACAACCTCGTCATGCACAAGCTGATGCGGTTTCCGGGTGTGCGCGACGTGCACACCCAGCTCGTCCTGCAGAACATCAAGGGACCGGGCCACCTGCCGCTCGGCCATCTGCGGGGATAGGTGTTGGTTTGCGCTTACGGCACGATCAACGTGCCGGCGCCATGCTCGGTGAACAGCTCGAGCAGAACCGAATGCGGTGTCTTGCCGTTGAGGATCACGACGCCCTCCACACCGCGCTCGATGGCCTCGATGCAGGTTTCCACCTTGGGGATCATGCCGCCCGACACCGTGCCGTCGGCGATCAAGGCCTTGGCTTCCGCTACCGTCAGCTCGTCGATCAGCTTCTTGTTCTTGTCGAGCACGCCGGGCACATCAGTGAGGAACAGCAGGCGCGAGGCCTTCAAGGCGCCGGCGATGGCGCCGGCGAAAGTGTCGGCGTTGATGTTGTAGGTATGGCCATCGCGGCCGGGCGCGACCGGCGCCAGAACCGGGATCATCTCCGAGCGTGCCAGGAGATCGAGCAGCCTGCGGTCTACCTCCACCGGCTCGCCGACGAAGCCGAGATCGAGCACCCGCTCGATATTGGAATCGGGGTCCTTGACGGTCTTGTGTGCCTTTTGGGCAAACACCATGTTGCCGTCCTTGCCGCACAGGCCGATCGCCCACTCGCCTTCGGCATTGATGAGGGCGACGATCTCTTTGTTGATCGAGCCGGCCAGCACCATCTCGACGATTTCGACCGTCTTTTCGTCGGTGACGCGCAGGCCGCCTTCGAAGCGCGATTCGATCCCCATCTTGGACAGCATCGCCGCAATCTGCGGACCGCCGCCATGCACCACGATCGGGTTGACGCCAGACTGCTTCAAAAGCGCGATGTCGCGGGCGAAGGCCTTGCCCAGTTCGATGTCGCCCATGGCGTGGCCGCCATACTTCACCACCACCGTCTTGTGCTCGTAACGCTGCATATAGGGCAGCGCCCGCGAGAGCAGCGCGGCCTGCATCTCGGCATTGGCGGGGATGTCCGTCATGGCAAATTTCCCGGCTGACTGGAAAAGACGGCGAGGTCTTAGCGGGAAACACCAGGAGGAGCAATCGATACGCGCCGACCCAACCTTGTTTTGACGCTTCGGTGACGTCATCTGTTCGTGAACAGCGGTGAAACAGTCAACAAGGTGTCATGATGGCGGAGTTCGACCCGGTAGCGCATTGGCAGGGCGTCTATTCCAGCAAGGCGACAACCGCGGTCAGCTGGTATCAGGAAACGCCGGCGCCTTCGCTGGACCTGTTGCACCTGGTCGGCGCCACACCTGACGCCGGCATCGTCGACATCGGCGGTGGGGCGTCGATCCTTACGGACAGCCTCCTCGCACTGGGCTACCGCGATCTTTCAGTGCTCGATATCTCGCTGGCCTCGCTCGCGGCAGCGCAGGCCCGCATTGGCGCGGCGGCTAGCGATGTCGACTGGATCGTTGCCGATGTTACGCAGTGGCGCCCGACGCGCTCCTACGACGTCTGGCACGATCGCGCGGCTTTTCATTTCCTCGTCGAGGAAAAGCAGCAGGCCGCCTATGCGGACCGGCTGCGTTTGGCGCTGCGTAAGGGTGGCCACGCGATCATTGGCACCTTCGCGCCGGATGGCCCGGAAAAGTGCAGCGGTCTGACCGTGCAGCGCTACGACGCGGCATCGCTCGGCGCGAAATTAGGGACCGGTTTTCAGCTCATCGACAGCCGTCGCTACGACCATGTCACGCCATGGGGCGCCGTGCAGCACTTTCACTTCGGAACATTCAGGCGCGACGGCTGACCCTCATTGCGGCACGCGCAACGGTGCGCGACGCTTGGTCCAGCCTGAAATCTTTTCCATCTGCGCCGCCAACGACAGCAATGTCCCCTCGTCGCCGGGGCGGCCGGCAGCCTGGATGCCGAGCGGCAGGCCACCTTCGGTGACATAAACCGGCAGTGCGATGGACGGCTGCCCGGTCACGTTCTGGATCGCCGGCCAGTGGGTGAACCACAGGCTCTTGTCCAGAAGCTGCGAAAAGAAGCCGGGATTTTTGAGCAGCCAGGTCAGGCGCAACTTGTCCAAGAGGTCCTCGATCAACGCGTCGACGCCTTTCGGGTTCATCGCCCCGCAAGCGAGTGGTGGGTGGGCGATGATCGGCATGAATACGGCATCGAAACCGGCGGTGGCCGAAATCAGCTGCCGCGAGGTGGCATGCAGACGTTCCAGGATCGCATAGGTCTCGCCGCCGGACATCAGTTCGCCGTACCGTCCGAGCACACGGGTGGCGCGCTCGACATCGGCGGCCACCGGTCGGCCGTGGCGTTTCGCTTCCATCCGCAATGTGCCGGCGACCGCCGAAGAGACGCATTTGGCGAAGCCGGCGACGAAATTCCTGTCGAGCATCGGCAGGTCGATGTCTTCGACGTCGTGGCCGCCTTCGCGGGCGATGGCGACGGCCGTGTCCAGCGCCCGCAGCGTTTCCGCCGAAATCGGCAGGCCGAGCGGCGATTGTCGGTAGACGGCAAGCTTGAGCTTGCCGGGATCGCGCGCCGCGGCGGCTGCGAATGGCCCGCGCGGCGAACGGGCCGCATAGGGCGCCAGCGTGTCCGGACCATGGGTGAGGTCGAGTAGCAGCGCGCTGTCACGCACCGAGCGGGTCACGGCATGGTCGACGACAAAACCGTACCAGCTTTCGGAGACCAGGGGCGACAGTGGTACCCGACCGCGCGAGGTCTTCAACCCGACCAGCCCGGTGCAGGCGGAAGGCACGCGGATCGAGCCGCCGCCGTCCGAGGCATGCGCCACCGGCACGACACCGCCCGACACCAGAGCCGAGGCGCCGCCGGACGAGCCGCCGGTCGTGTGGCCACTGTTCCACGGGCTGCGGGTGACGCCGAAGGCGGCCGATTCCGTCATGAGTCTTAAGCCGTATTCCGGCGTGGTGCTGGTGACGACCGGGTTGAGACCGGCCGCGAGATAGCGCTCGGTGAGCACCGAATTGAAATCGGGCACGAAGGCGGGGACCCTGCTGCCGCCATGCGTCGGCACACCTTTTTGGGCGATGCCGAGATCCTTGATGGCGAAAGGCACTCCTGCCAGCGGCAGCGTCCGGTCGACGGCCTTGGCTCTCAGGCGCGCCGCGTCGTAGAGCGGTTCGGCAATGGCGTTGAGCTCGGTGCGGGTTGCCTCGGCGCGGGCAATCGCGGCATCCGCCAATTCAAGCGGCGAGACGTCGCCTTTGTGGACCAGTTCCGCGACGCCTGTCGCGTCGTTCTCCCAAAGGATCCGTTCAACCGACATACCGCCCTCCCAGACTGATCTGAAAAGCTATCGGGCTACCAATGCCTTGGCAATCGAGGCTGGAATGGCGCGGTGGTGACGCTAGGCAAGGTGCGATCGCCGTCATAGTCTGGCAGCGATGACGCCAGAGGACATCGCCAAACTGATCGTCCGGACCTCGCTGAGGGATCGAACCGCGTTCGACCTGCTCTACCGGCAGACGAGCGCGAAACTTTTCGGCGTGTGTCTGCGTATTTTGACTGACCGGAGCGAGGCTGAGGAGGCGTTGCAGGAGGTGTTCGTCAAGATATGGACGAAGGCCGACCGTTTCGCCATTTCGGAACTCAGCCCGATCTCCTGGCTGGTTGCGGTGGCACGCAACCATGCGATCGATCGTATCAGGGCGCGTCGTCGGCCGGCGGCCGATATCGACGCAGCACTCGACGTGGCCGATCCGACGCCGGGGCCGGAGGCAATGGTAATCGCCGGCGGCGAGGCCGGCCGTATCCATCGTTGCCTCGACGAACTGGAACAGGACCGGGCGGCTGCTGTCCGCGGCGCCTACCTCAAGGGGGAGAGTTATGCCGAACTTGCGGAACGCCACGGCGTTCCGCTCAACACGATGCGCACCTGGCTGAGGCGCAGCTTGATCAGATTGCGGGAATGTCTGGAGAGATGACGGCAAGCGACCATACCGGACCCGAGCGCGACGATGACGCCATCGCCGCCGAATATGTGCTCGGCGTGCTTTCGTTGAACGAACGTGAGGCGGCGGCGCGCCGCGCCGACAGCGACCCGGCCTTTGCGCGGTTGATCGATGCCTGGGAGGCGCGCTTGTCGCCGCTGGCCGCGGACTACGCGGAGGCCGAGGTGCCGGCTTCGGTGAAGGTGGCGATCGACCGCCGGCTGTTCGAGACCGGAACAGCGCAAAAGTCCCAGAACAGGGCAGGCCTATGGTCGAACCTTGCCTTCTGGCGCGGTCTGGCTGCCGCAGCCGTGGTGGCGTTGGCGGTGGTCGTTGTCGCGCCATATGTCGGCGCACCCGTCACGACGCCGCAGGCCGGACTTGTCGCGTCGCTCGCCGCGGATGGCAGCAATATCAGGTATGTCGCTGTCTACGACAGCGCCCGCGACGAGGTGCGCCTGTCTCGCCTTGCCGGCGAAAAAGCCGAAGGCAAGGATTTCGAACTTTGGCTGATCGAGGGCAAGAACGCCCCCATATCGGTCGGTGTCATTCCCGCCGGCGCCACGGCGCGGCTGGTTCCTCCAGCGGCCGTGCGTGGGAAACTGGCGCTGGGCGCGGTGCTGGCCATCAGTCTCGAACCGGCCGGCGGCTCGCCGACCGGCCAGCCGACAGGCCCGGTCGTCGCGGCTGGCGATCTGAGAAACATCTGACCGCAGTTTGGAAGGTGCCGCGAAAAAAATCGTCGGCTGAAACTTCGCAAGCGCATGTCCCGTATCTCCTCACGTCCCAGAAACGGGAACGAAAATTGAGGAGACAGAGCAATGCGCAAGATCACCAAGCTTCTATTCGCCAGCACCGTTGCCATATCCGCCATGACCGGTATCGCTTACGCCAAGAACCCCATGGTCGGCGGCGCGCCGATGTATGCGGAGAAGAACATCATCGAGAATGCCGTGAATTCGAAGGACCACACGACCCTGGTTGCGGCCGTGAAAGCCGCCGGTCTGGTCGATACGCTGCAAGGCAAGGGACCGTTCACGGTCTTCGCGCCGACCAACGAAGCCTTCGCCGCATTGCCCAAGGGCACGGTCGAGACGCTGCTGAAACCCGAGAACAAGGACAAGCTCACCAAGATCCTGACCTGCCATGTGGTGGCAGCCAAGGCGATGTCGGCCGAAGTCGCCAAGATGGTCAAGGCGGACGGTGGCGCGCACAAGGTCAAGACCGTGGGCGGATGTGAGCTGACGTTGAAGGACAAGGGCGGCAAGGTCACGGTCACCGACGAGGGCGGCAATGTCGCGCATGTCACGATTGCTGACGTGAAGCAGTCGAATGGCGTCATTCACGTGATCGACAAGGTTCTCCTTCCCAAGATGTAACTACGCGCCGGTTTCCGGCGAATACACCTGAGAAAGGATGCAGCGGCCGTGCGTTGGTCCTCCCAGACTGACGCGCGGCCGCCTTGCATCGGCACTACGACATATCAAGCGCACGTGATTTCATCTCGAGTGCCGAACGGGGCACTATCCAGGAAAGGATGACGTTCATGGAACGGCGTGATTTTCTTCTCGGCACGGCCTGCGCGGCGGCACTCGGCGCCGGTGCCTGGGCGCTGGCGCGTCTTGGTGTCAGCCAGCCGGCAAGGGCCGAGACGTTCGAGGTCCAGAAGACCGATGCCGAGTGGAAAGCTGTACTGAACCCGGAGCAATACTCCGTGTTGCGCCAGGAGGGCACCGAATATCCAGGCACCAGCCCGTTGCTGGACGAACACCGCAAGGGGGTGTTCGCTTGTGCGGGCTGCGCGCTACCGCTTTACGCGTCCGACACCAAATTCGATTCCGGCACTGGCTGGCCGAGTTTCTGGGAAGCGATGCCCAATGCCATCGGCACGCGCGAGGACAAAACACTCGGCATGGTGCGGGTGGAATGCCATTGCCGCCGCTGCGGCGGCCATCTCGGCCATATCTTCGACGACGGTCCGCCGCCCACAGGCAAGCGCCATTGCATCAATGGGGTTGCCTTGACCTTCAAGCCGGCGACAGCCTGACGCGGCCACTTTTCGGGATGGTCAGTGGCCGCTGCCGCCGCCACCCGCTGCTGCTGGCGGGCGCTTGATGAACATGACGAAGACCGCAAGCGAAACGAACAGCACGGTCAGCATGTAGAACACGTCCATGAAGGACAGCAGCGCCGCTTGCTGATGCACCATGCCAGAAAGTTTGGAGAGCGCGGCGCTGTGCGCGTCGAGCCCATTCCGCGTCTGGAAGTTCAGCGTCATGTTGCGCAGCTTTTCCTGCGCGGCCTCGCTGCCCCACTGCACATGTTCCGACAGCCGCGCATAGTGGAAGGCGTTGCGGTCGATCAGCGTGGTGTTGATGATGGCGAGCCCGACGGCGCCGCCGAGATTGCGGGTCAGGTTGAACAGGCCGGAAGCGTTCTTGAGCCGCGACGGCGGCAAAGTGCCAAGCGCGATGTTGTTGATCGCCACCATGCACAGCATCATCGATGCGCCGCGCAGGATCTGGGGCACGAACAACTCCCAGAAATCCCAGTCGGCGGTGAGGTGGGTCATCTGCCAGGTGCCGGCGGCGAACCCGACGAAGCCGACCGCAATCATGACGCGTGGATCGATCTTGTTCGACAGGATGCCGGAGATCGGTGCCGTGAAGAACATGGCCAGGCCGGAGACGAACAGCGCTTCGCCGATCATCATGGAATCGTAGCCGCGGATACGGCCGAGATAGATCGGATAGAGATAGGTGAGCCCGTAGAGGCCGATGCCCATGACGAAGGAGAAGATAGAGCCGAAGGCGAAATTGATGTTGGTGAAGGCGCGCAGATCGACGATCGGCTCCTCCACCGTGAACACTCGCCAGAAAAACACGATCGCGCCGACCGTCATGATGATGGCGAAGATGAACACCGACTGTTCCTGCAGCCAGTCGTGGTTCGGTCCTTCCTCCAGCACATATTCGAGCGAGCCGAGGAAGGCGGCCATGCCGGCCAGTCCCCACCAGTCGAATTTCTTCAACAGGCTATGGTCGGGCTTGTCGAAGTCGATCAGCGTCCAGGCGGCCGTCGCAACCAGGATGCCGGGAACGACATTGATCAGGAACAGCCAATGCCAGGACATGGCGTGGCTGATATAGCCGCCAACGGTCGGGCCGATGGTCGGCGCCAGCGTGGCGACCAGGCCGATCATCGGCGAGACGATGGCGCGGCGCGACGGCGGGAAGATGGTGAAGGCGGCCGCGAAAACCGACGGGATCATCCCGCCGCCAATGAAGCCCTGGATCGCCCGATAGACGATCATCTGGTCGATATTGGTGGCGGTGGCTGCGAGCGCGCTGGCGGCGGTGAAACCAGCGGCTGAAACCGTGAACAGCACGCGCGTCGACAGCATGCGGCTCAGGAAACCCGACAGCGGGATCATGATGACCTCGGCGATCAGGTAAGAGGTCTGTACCCAGGGGATCTCGTCGGAACTCGCGGACAGGCCGGCCTGGATTTCCGCCAGCGATGCCGAGACGATCTGGATGTCCAGGATCGCCATGAACATGCCGAACACCATCGCCAGGAAGGCGATCATGCGCCGTGGATCGATGTGATCGACGGGCTTTGCCCCGGCGACTGCGTCGATGCTCGACATTTCGGCGCTCCCGCCTAGTTGGCCGCCGCGTTAGGCGCGGTGCGGCTGTCGACGTCGACGATGACGCTCAGGCCCGCACGCAGCTTGCCTGTAGCCAGCGCCTCGGAGGAGACGTCGATACGCACCGGGACGCGCTGTACCACCTTGGTGAAGTTGCCGGTGGCGTTTTCCGGGGGCAGCAGCGAGTAGACCGCGCCGGAGGCGGGCGCCAGCGAGGAAACGGTACCTTCGAGGGTCTCGTTGTGTATCGCGTCGACCGCAATACGCACCTTCTCCCCCGGAACCAGCCGCGCCAGCTGGGTTTCCTTGAAGTTGGCGACGACATAGAGCTTGTTCATCGGAACGATGACGGCAAGCTTCTGGCCGGGGCTGACGAGATCGCCCTGTTCCACCGAACGGTTGCCGACGACGCCGTCATAAGGCGCGCGCATCACGGTGAAGCCGAGGTCGCGTTCGGCCTTGTCCTTGGTCAGGTGTAGCGATGCCTGCGTACTGGCGGATTCCGCGCGCTGGGCTTCCAGTACGCCGATATTGGCCTGTGCTGCGGTGATCTGCGCCACCGCAGCGGCAAGCGCCGCGTTTGCCTGGTCGACCGCGGTCTGCGCGTCATCGAGCTGTGCCTGGGTGGCGACATGCGTCTTCAGAAGCTGCGCCGTGCGATCCTGGGTGCGCTGCGCATTTGTTGCCGTGGCCTGCGCCGAGGCTTTTTGCGCTTCGGCCTGCTGCAGGGCGGCGCGCGACGCGATGATCTGGGTGTCGATGCGCGCCAGCGTCTTGTCCAGCGTGGCGATCTGTGCCGCGGCCTGGTCGACCGCGATGCGATAGTCGCCGCCGTCGACGACGAACAGCGGATCGCCCGCCTTCACATGCTGGTTTTCAACGACCTTGACCGCGTCGATGTAGCCGGAGACCTTCGGCGAGATGAACGCCATGTCGGCCTGCACATAGGCGTCGTCGGTCGAGATCATGAAACGGCCTTCGGTCCAGTAGTCATAGCCGTACCAGGCGCCGCCGGCGAGCAGCGCCATTCCGATGATAGGCAAAAGCAGCGACCGTGCCGAACGCTTCTTCCTCGCGGGTGCTTCGACGGGTGTTTCCACCGGTGCGCTCGGCGCTTCCTTTGTCGGCGGAACCGCCTTGGCATTGGGAAACGGATGCACTTCCGCAGTGTTCGATTCGGTTGGCGACGTCATCGTACTGAACCTTGTATTGAACTGAACCGTTCGGTTCGATGTTGACATAGCCCAGCTTTGGAGGCATATCAAGAGGCAATCGAACCGACCGGTTCGAAATATTGACGAGACAGGGAATGATGACCGAGGCACTGATCGACGCCGAGGAAACAACGAGCGAGGCGCAGGAAAACCTGTTCCGCGGCCGGCCGGCCGCCGGGCAGGACCCGGCCAAGCGCGAACAGATCATGGAGGGTGCCCGGCACGTCTTCATGGACAAGGGTTTCGACGCCGCCTCGATGAATGACATCACCCGCGAGGCAGGCGTGTCCAAGGGCACGATCTACGTCTATTTCGCCAACAAGGAAGAGTTGTTCGAAGCGCTGGTCGAGGAAGAGCGCTGCAAGATCTTCCAGAACCTCTACGAAACACTCGATCATCACGACGACCTCAGGACGACGCTCGAACGCTTCGGCATGGCGATCTCGTTCAAGATCACTTCCGATAAGGTGGTGATGGCGCAGCGCACGGTCATCGGCGCCGCCGAACGCATCCCTGAGCTTGGCGCCCGCTTTTACGAGAACGGTCCCCTGCACGGCCACGCCAAGGTCAAGGCCTTTCTTGAAGGTGCCGTCGCCAGAGGCCTGCTCGACATCCCCGATCCCGATCTGGCGTCCTACCAGCTTTCTGAGCTTTGCCTTGCCGGTCTGCTGAGGCAGCGCCTTTTCGGCTATCGCCGCCAGTCACCCGCGCAAGCCGAGATCGAGCAGGTGGTGAAGTCGGGCGTCAACGTGTTCCTGAAGGCCTATGGCACTGAACTGTTCGCGATGCAGGAGCAAGCCAAGGCAGGCGGCTGATCCGTCAGCCGCCATTGGCGACGCGGATGATCGCTTCGCGCAGGTCGTCCAGTCCGGCCGCTTTTTCCGACGAAGTGGCCAGCACGCCCGGAAACGCCGCCGGCCGTTTCTTGATCTTCAGCAAGGTCTCCTCGATCAGGCGCGGCACGCCGGCCACCTTGATCTTGTCCGTCTTGGTCAGCACGATCTGGTAGGAGACCGCCGCCTTGTCGAGCAGGGTCAGAACCTCTTCGTCGTTCTTCTTGACGCCGTGCCGTGCATCGATCAGCACGTAGACGCGCTTCAGCGTCACCCGGCCCTTGAGATAATCGAACACCAGCTTCGTCCACTGGTCGACCTGTTCCTTCGGCGCCTGCGCATAGCCGTAGCCGGGCATGTCGACCAGCGCCAGCGGCGGCAGGTCCGTGCCCTCTCCCGAAAACCCGTCGGGCACGAAATAGTTGAGCTCCTGCGTGCGGCCCGGCGTGTTGGATGTCCGCGCCAGGCCTTTCTGTCCGACCAGCGCATTGATCAGCGACGATTTGCCGACATTGGAGCGGCCGGCGAAGGCGATCTCCGGCGGCCCTTCGGGCGGCAGGAACTTCATGGCCGGCACACCGCGGATGAATATCCACGGCCGGGTAAAGGCGTCGTCGCCGACCACGGTGATCGCTGCTTCCGTCACGCTGCGGCCTCGAGCCGGTTGATGTCGGCACCGCGGATGGCATCGAGATTGCGGCCGATCTTGTCGGCTGGCCAGTTCCACCAGGAGATCTTGAGCAGCCGCGCGATGGTGTCGTCGTCGAAGCGCATCTTCACCACCTTGGCGCTGTTGCCGGCAACGATCGCATAGGCGGGTACGTCCCGCGTCACCACCGACTTGGCCGCAATGATGGCGCCGTCGCCGATCTTCACGCCGGGCATGATGGCGGTGTTCATGCCGATCCACACATCGTTGCCGATCACAGTGTCGCCGCGCAGTTCCGCCTTCCAGGTGGAGACGTCGAAACCCTTCTCCCAGCCATTGCCGAAGATGTTGAACGGATAAGTCGAGAAGCCGGACATGACGTGATTGGCGCCGTTCATGATGAACCGCGCGCCCTCGGTGATGGCGCAGAAGCGGCCGATGATCAGCTTGTCGCCAATGAACGGGTAGTGATGCAGCACGCAGGTCTCGACGAATTTTTCCGGCCCGCCGGGATCGTCATAATAGGTGTAGTCGCCAATCTCGATATTCGGCGCGTTGACGATCGGCTTCAGGAAGCCGACCCGGTTGTGATGCAGCGTCGGATGCTTGGTATTTGGGTTGGGCCCGGTCATCGTTGACTCCGTCGGGATTGCGGCGGGGAATGCAAGGATAGCCCAATCTTTCGCCGAATGGCAAAAGGCCCCGGACGAACCGGGGCCTTTTCCAAAGGATGGTTGAGACGCCGTTATTCGGCGGGTGTCGGTTTCTTGCGGAACAGATTCACCAGATTGTCCCAAAGTTCGATCTTGGCGCCCTGCCGCTTCATGATCACGCCCTGCTGCAGGATCGACAGCGAATTGTTCCAGGCCCAGTAGATCACGAGACCGGCCGGGAAGCCCGCCATCATGAAGGTGAAGATCACCGGCATCCAGTTGAAGATGGCTGCCTGGGTCGGATCCGGCGGCGCCGGGTTCATCCGCATCTGCAGGAACATGGTCACGCCCATCAGCAGCGGCCACACGCCGATATGCAGCATGGCGGGCGTCGCGAAAGGCATCAGGCCGAACAGGTTGAGAAGCGAAGTCGGATCCGGCGCAGCCAGATCCTGGATCCAGCCGAAGAACGGCGCATGCCGCATCTCGATGGTGATGTAGAGCACCTTGTAGAGCGCGAAGAACACCGGGATCTGGATCAGCACCGGCCAGCAGCCGGCGATCGGGTTGATCTTCTCGGTCTTGTACAGCTCCATCATCGCCTGTTGCTGCTTCATCTTGTCGTCCGCGAATTTCTCGCGGATTTCCAGCATCTTGGGCTGCACGACCTTCATCTTCGCCATCGACTTGTAGGACTTGTTGGCGAGCGGGAAGAAGAAGGCCTTTACGATGATGGTGGTGGCCAGGATCGCCAGGCCGAAATTGCCGAAGAACTTGTAGAGCGTGTCGATCAGCCAGAACATCGGCTTGGTGATGAAGTGGAACCAGCCCCAGTCGATCAGCAAATCGAAGCGACGGATGTCGCGGTCCTTCTCGTAGGCGTTGATCGTGCCCACTTCCTTGGCACCGGCGAAAATCAGCGATTCCACGGTGGTCGACTGGCCGGGAGCAACGGTTATCGGATCGGACAGATAGTCGGTTTGATAGCGATGCCGGCCGCCATCTTCCAGGAAGGCGAAGCGCGGCTGGAACGGCTGCTTCTCGCTGGGCACCAGCGTTACCGCCCAATATTTGTCGGTGATGCCGAGCCAGCCATCGGTCGACTTGCTGGGCGTATACTGCTTGTCCTTCTCGATGGACGCGTATTTGTGCTCCTGCAGGCCCTCCGTGCCGGTCACGCCGATCAGCCCCTCATGCAACACGTAGACCGAGGCGGTGGTCGGCTTGTCGTAGCGGGTGACGCGGCCGTAATTCGACAGGGTGATCGGAGCCGAGCCGGTGTTCTGCACGCTGTCGGACAGCGTGAACATGTAATTGCCGTCGACCGAGACGGTGCGCTTGAAGGTCAGCCCCTTGTCGTTGGTATAGGTGAGCGTGACGGGGGTGGTCGGCGTCAGGGTCGCATTGCCATCGACCTTCCACTGCGTGTCGTAGCTCGGAACGGTACCGGTCTGAGCGTTGCCGACGAAACCCACCTCGGCGAAATAGCCAGTGGGCAGCGCCGACGGGTTGAGCAGTTCGATCTCGGGGGAATTCTTGTCGACGGTCAGGCGATAGTGCTTGAGCTTGAGGTCGTCCAGCCGTCCGCCGGTCAGGTTGATCGAGCCCTCGAGGCTCGGCGTGTCGATCTTCACGCGTTGGCTGGCGGCGAGCGCCTGGTCGCGCCCGGCGGGCGTCGTCGCATCGGCGCCAGACGCGTTAGGCACGGCACCTGGCTGTTGCGCCTGGGTGCTCGGCGTGGCGGTGCCGGCGGCGGGCTTGTTCTCGCTTTGGCGCTGCGCTTCGATGCGGGCGGTCTCGCGCTGCTGTTCGACGCGGGGGTTCATGTAGAACACCTGCCACAGCGTCAGTATCAACACCGAAGCCGCGATGGTGATGAAGAAGTTGCGGTTGTTTTCCATCGAGAGCCTTGGCCTATCGCGCTAGCGTTTTCCGTGGATGCGGTGGGAAAGCTCGACCTTCAATTGGTCGAACGGCGCGGCGAGAACATCCTCGCGCCCCACGATGACATAGTCATGGCCGCGTTCCATGTCAGCGGCGGCATAAGTGCGCACCGCTTCTCTCAGCCGTCGGCGAACCCGGTTGCGCACGACGGCATTGCCGACTTTCTTGGTGACCGTGTAGCCGACGCGCGGTGCCTCGCCGTCGCCGCGATTAAGCACTTCGACGAGGAAAAACCGCCCACGCCGCTTTTCGCCGCGCCGGACGGTGAGGAAATCCGAGCGTTTCAGTAGCCTTTTGGGCGCCTGTCCCATTGGGCTGTTTGCGGACAACGGTCGTGGTGTCCGCTCAGGCGGACAACCGCTTGCGGCCACGATTGCGGCGGGCTGCGACGACGCCGCGGCCGCCCTTGGTGGCCATGCGGGCACGGAAGCCGTGACGACGCTTGCGGACGAGCTTGGAGGGTTGGTAGGTGCGCTTCATTTGTTTTAATACCGCGGTGTGCGGCCCTTCTTGTGTCTGTCACTCTGTAACAGGAGCTTGGCCGGGCCTTGTTTGGCGCGGCCGAAACCGCGCCGGGTCGTAGGGCCCGAGCGTGAGCGGGGCTTATATGTACAAGGTTTTGCAGAGTCAATCCGGGGCGCCAGACTAAAGATTGCCAGTCATTTGGCTCCGCAGGTCATCAAACTGGAAATTATGCCGCAATTGCCTAGTTTGCATGCGAGGGCATATCGGCATTGGGCGTATGAGCGTCGAACCTTCCACCAATGAAAGCGGCGCGCGCTCCGGCCCGGCGCATGGCGGCGGCTCGCGCGCCGTACCGCTGTCGCGCGGACTTTCGGCCAAGCTCATCCTGCTCACGATCATCTTCGTGCTTCTGGCCGAAGTGCTGATTTTCCTGCCGTCGATCGCCGACTACCGAATGCGCTGGCTGCGCGAGCGCCTCAACACCGCGGCGGCGGTTTCAGTGGTGCTCATCGAAGGCGATCCGGCCTCGCTTTCGCGCACCGCCCAGGACGACCTGTTGATGGCAATCGGCGCGAAGGCGATCGCGGTGCGCGACGGCGACGTCTCGCGCCTGCTTGCCGTGGCCTCTATGCCGCCGCGTGTGGACGAGCACATCGATGTCGCCAATACCGGCATGGTCGCGCAGCTCACCGGCGCACTCAACACTTTGTTCTTCGGCGGCGATCGCACATTGCGCGTCTTCGGCCCGGTCGGCGAGAACAACCGCGAGTTCGAGCTGATCATGCGCGACTACCGCCTGCGCGCGGCCATGCTCTCCTTCTCGCGCAACATCGCCCTGATCGCGCTGCTGATCTCGGTGTTTTCCGCCATGCTGGTCTATGCCGCTGTCTACCGCATCATGATCCGCCCGGTGCGCGCCATGACGCGCTCGATGCTGTCCTTCTCGGAGGCTCCTGACGACCCGTCGCGCATCATCCATCCGGCCGCCCGCGCCGACGAGATCGGCGTCGCCGAGCGTGAACTGTCGCAGATGCAGGAACGGCTGCAAAAGATGCTGGCCGAGCAGAAACATCTGGCCGATCTCGGCCTCGCCGTGTCGAAGATCAACCACGACATGCGCAATGTTCTGGCTTCCGCGCAGCTCCTTTCCGACCGCCTGCGCCAGGTTAAGGACGCCAGCGTACAGGCCTTCGCGCCCAAGCTGCTCAGGGCGTTGGACCGCGCCGTCTCCTATACGGAGGGTGTGCTGGCCTATGGTCGCGCCCAAGAGGCGCCGCCGGCCCGCCGCGTATTGCGGCTGCATCAACTGGTGGAAGAAGTGCATGGCCTGCTCGACATCGGCGCCGGCATCGAGTTCGAAAACATGGTCGACACCGGTTTCGAGGTGGACGCCGATTCCGACCAGCTGTTCCGCGTGCTGACCAATCTGGCGCGCAACGCCGTCCAGGCCATGGCGACCGATGCCGACGGCGTCCTGGTGCGGCGGTTGGCCGTCTCGGCCGAGCGCATGGGCGGCGTCTGCCAGATCCTGGTCACCGATACCGGTCCGGGGCTACCGCCCAAGGCGCGCGAAAACCTGTTCGTCGCCTTCCGTGGCTCGGCGCGCAGCGGCGGTACCGGCCTCGGTCTGGCAATCGCGCAGGAACTCGTCCGCGCCCATGGCGGCAGGCTGGAGCTTCTTGAGAGCATCGGCGGCCGTACCGTCTTTTCGGTAACCATCCCCGACCAGCCGGTCAGTCTCGACCGTGCCCGTCGTGGCCTCAGGCGCCCGGCCTGACGCGCTTTCCAGCCAGGTGTCGTGACGACGGCAAAACTTTTCCATCGATTGGCTTGCATTTCGGAATTTGAGTCGTTAGGGAACTCCTCGCGTCGTGGCCGGCGGCAAAACCGGCAACGTAGCGACGTCAGGCAAGGCCTGTTGCGCGCCCGTAGCTCAGCTGGATAGAGCACCAGACTACGAATCTGGGGGTCAGGAGTTCGAATCTCTTCGGGCGCGCCATTCTTCAATAAACAGAGAAAACTGCAGGTAAGGTTTTAACCGGGCCTTTGGATGCCGCTTTGGCGAGCGTTGCCTTTGATCTCCTGACCCTGATTTCGTCATCCTTCAGGGGCACTTCACGCATCACCGTGTGAACGTATTCTGGATCAGTAAGCCCAGGTCTTGGACAAGGCGTGCGATTAGCTGCCAGAAATGGGGGCTACAGCCACGCGCAAATTTGCACGCTCGCGGCTTCCACTCGGTGAAACCACGCCGCGATCGCTGTCGATGGATGGCCCAAGCGGCCATCTTGCCGGTCGCCGGCTCTCCAGACGGGTCTCTTCATCAATCCGGCGAGGAAGCACCCCTGGCGCCGCTAGCCGAAGCGCTCCAGGGCGTAGGGGGACGGATTGGTGAATGTCGGCGTGCCGGTCATCATCTCGGCAAGCAGGCGTCCGGTGACCGGGCCGAGCGTCAGGCCGTGATGATTGTGGCCGAAGGCGAACCACAGCCCTTTGTGCCGAAAGCCGCGTCCGATCACTGGTCGCATGTCGGGCAGGCATGGTCGCGAGCCCATCCAGGGGGTCGGTTCAATGCGCTGGCCGAGCGGGAAGATCTCGCGTGCCAGCGGCTCGGTATTGTCGAGCTGGACCGGGTTCGGCCGCCGGTCGCGCGGCGCGAATTCGACGCCTGTGGTCAGCCTTATGCCCCGGGTCATCGGCGCCAGCAGGAAACCGGCATCGACGTCGACGACGGGATGATTGAGGGATGCGTCGGCGTCTGTTTTGAAATGAACGTGGTAGCCGCGCTTCATAGCAAGCGGGACGGTATAGCCGAGCGAACGGCAGACCGCGCCGGACCAGGGCCCGAGTGCCACCACCACCTCGCGCGCCTGGATAGGTCCATCCTCTGTGGCGATGCTCCATTTATTGTCGTCCCGCCGCAGCCGGCTGGCATCTCCGTGCAGGAACGCGCGGCCTTGGGCGACGAAGTGCTCGGCATAAGCCTTCACCAGCGCGCCGGGGTCAGCGACGGTGGCGGGATCGAGCCAGTGAACAGCGCCCATTAGGGTGTCGGAGAGATGTGGCTCGCGCCGGCTCAGTTCTGCCCGGTCGAGAAATGCGTAGTTGAGGCCGAATGGTTGCAGGGCTTCGGCGGCGGTTCGCGCTTGTTCGAAGGTGCGTTCGCTTCGGTAGCCTTCGATCCAGCCGGTCTTGCGCAATCGCGGCAATGCGCCTGCCGCTGTCATCAGTGCTTCGTGCTCGATCACCGATTGCTCGATCAGCGGGCGCATGTCGGCTGCGGCGCGCGCCAGGCGCTTCGGTGCCGACTCTCGCCAGAAACGCCACAGCCAGGGGGCGATGCGCGGCAGGTGAAGCCAGTCGAAATGTACGTCTGCCGAACGGTTGAATGCGTAGCGCAACAGCTTCGTCAGTTCGCGCGGCGCGCCGTAGGGAACGACGCTCGAGCGTTCGATCAGGCCGGCATTGCCGTAGCTCGTTTCCTCGCCGGCGCCGCGACGGTCAACAAGGATGACGGAGCGGCCGCGCTGCTGTAGGTGCAGCGCAACCGACACGCCGATGATGCCGGCGCCGAGCACGAGTACGTCGGCCCGACAGGTCTGCTGCTCCGTCATCGGCCGCTCGCTTGCTGGGGCGTCGTCAAGCGAAGGCACCATGGGTTCGAGACCGACTTTGCCGTGGTGTGTCATTGCCAAAAATCGCTGGTCATCGCCATGGTTCAAAGCGCCATGTCGCGGTCGAGTGGGAAGATCGGGCGCGAGACGTTGCGATAGGGCATCCTCGCATAGTCCATGGTGCAGAGCGCGCCGCTGTCGCAGACGATCACCTTGCCGGCGATGGGCTCGAAGGCAGCGCGGAAATGCTGCATCGACTTGAGCCCGACGACGCGATGCCGGGCGGGATCGATGCCGAAGGCTCGGAACTGCTGGAGGTCGCGCATCTGTGACGGTTCGGTGACGACAAGCACTGCAATGCCGTCGATCTGCACCACGGCCGTCGGGCCGAAGCTGAATTCGAGGCCACCCAGCTGTTCGCCGTCGCCGATGAGCTTGCCGTCGCTGATGACAAGCAGCTTGCCGGTGACTTCGAGCGGATCGCCGCCGAAACGCGGATCGGTCTTGCCGCCAAGTGTCAGCTGGACCGTGTCTCCGACGGTGGCGCGATGGAGTTGGTTGGCCGTCTCCGGATCGACGATCGGGCCGAAGCAGGCGTTGTCGATGCCGGCGTCCAGCAACGCACCGAGCAGGGCCGTCGCATCGCCATAACCACCGGCGCCGGGATTGTCGGCGTAGTCGGCGATGATCAGCGGATGGTCACCGCTGTAGCCGCGCGCGATCTCGGCAGCCTCCGTTACCGTGTGGAAGGTGTTGAGGACGTTGAAACGGTTGTCCCAGATTTCGTCGGCAATGCCTTCGGCGAAGACCTGATGGCGTGCCGGATCGCCGTCATAGGTGACAAGCACTGTCGGGCCGACTTCGGCGATGTCGGCATTGGGGAAGGCGCCGTTGATGCTGACGGCGAGCGCGCCGGATGTCTTCTCGTGGGCGCGTGCCCTGGCGATCCACTCAACCATCGGACCGATGTCGGTACGGCCGGCATTGGCCTCCTCCAGCATCGGTCGACGCGCGAGAAGCGTTTTTGGGCGAATCTCGCCGGCCATCGTGCGTTGCAACACCTCGCCGGCGTGGCGGGCGATGTCGCGCATGTCGATATGCGGATAGGTCTTGAACGAGATCAGGATGTCGGCGTGCTCGCACATTCTGGCGGTGACATTGGCATGCGGGTCGAGCGTGACGGCAATAGGTAGATTCGGGCCGACGACAGCGCGCAACCGCGCCAGCAATTCGCCTTCGCCGTCTGGCGAAAAGTCGGTGACCATCGCGCCGTGCAGGCCGAGCAGGATGCCGTCGAGCTCGCCCTTGCGCTCGACCGCCGCCTGGACGATGGCGCCGCCGATGCGGTCGAAGGCGTCGCGCGTCACCGGCCCCGCCGGCTCGGCGGCGGTGGAGAGGACGTGCTGGATCGTCCAGCCATATTTCCGTCCGATGTCGAGGAAGCCTCCGATCTCCGTGTTCGCCTCGCCCCGGGCGCGGATGGCGTCGTCGCCGAACAGCACGCCCTCGACCATGAAGGCTTCGTAATTGGTCTTTCGCACGCTGAACGTGTTGGTCTCATGTGCGAATTCTGCGGTTAGAACACGAAAGCTCATTGTCATGTCTCCGGACAGTTTCGGGCGTTTCGGATTGGTCGGGCGCGTGCGCTTCGGTGACACCGCGACGATGGCGCGCGCATTTGACGGTTGGGGTGAAGTGGGGCCTACCTTGCCGCACTGGCCAGGCAGCGGCCCCGGGTTCTGGCTACTCCATGTGGAACCG
The DNA here is from genome assembly GCF_008727715.1 of Mesorhizobium terrae. Taxonomy (GTDB): domain Bacteria; phylum Pseudomonadota; class Alphaproteobacteria; order Rhizobiales; family Rhizobiaceae; genus Mesorhizobium; species Mesorhizobium terrae. The sequence continues at coordinate 1,714,262 of NZ_CP044218.1, read as the reverse complement.
CATTTCGCCGATACGGCCGTCGCCGCCGCGTATGATCGACCAGTGCAGGAAGTAACCGCCCAGTCCCATGCGATAGCGCCTCAGATGGGATGCGGCGTCCCCTTCATGGTGGGTGAGTTCGAGCGGATTGCCGGCAACCACAATTCCCGTCGATGCGATCTGCTCGAACCAGCTATTGTTCCACAGGCGCCATGTCTCATCGGCAAAAGCCTGGCGCGGTGCGCGGCGTTCGACGATCGCCTGCAGCAGCTCGCGGTCTCGTTGCGTCTGCCCGGCATCGTCGTCCGGGATCGGTTCGTATGGAGAAAGCGCGGGATCGATGATGCCCGCGATCTTCTGGGCGATGCGTGCAACCTGGGCTTCATCGGTGTTGGCGAAAACACAGACCGACAATTTGCGCGAGGGGAAGCGCGCGATCTCGGCGCGGAAGCCATCCCATGTGCCGCCGTGCCGGATCTTGCGATGGCCGCGCAGTTCGGAGTTCTGCCAGCCCAGCCCGTAGCTGTTGAACGAAAACTGGCCATTGCGCATCGGCACGGGGTTGGACATCAGGTCAATGAGATCGTGGTTCAGCACCTTGGGATCGTCCAGCTCCAGCAGCCAACGGGCGATGTCCCGTGGCGAATAATAGAGCCCGCCGTCGCCGGTGCGCTGCAGGGTGGGTGCGGCCCAGTAGCGGTTTTCGAGGCGCCCGTCGCGAATGCAGTGGCCAGCGGCGCGGTTGGGCACGATGTCGTACCAAGATGCGTCGCGCGCCGTCGCCATGCCTATCGGTCCGAAAAGGCGTTCGCGTAACAGTTCGTAGTAGGGCTTGCCGGAGACGCGGGCGACGATGATGGCGGCAAGCATGTAGCCGGTGTTGCTGTAGCGATAGCCTTCGCCCGGGGCGTGGAGCAGCGGCGAACGCCGCGCCAGGTTGATCAGCTGCTGGTCGCTGTGGTCCTGCCAAAGATTGTAATGAACGATGCCGTCCCGATCCTCGGTTGGTTCGAAGGCGATCTCGAAATTGCCCAGCCCGGCCATCATCGAAAGCAGATGGCGGATAGTGATGCCCACCCAGCTTTGCGGCCCCTCGGGGATATAGGTCAGGATCTGGTCGTCCAGTCCGATGCGGCCATCCTGCAGCAGGAACAGAACCGATGTTGCGGTGAACATCTTGCCGGTCGAGCCGGAATGGAAAACCGTATCGGGGGAGACCGGGGTGTTGTTCTCGACATTGGCCAGGCCGTAGCCGGCAAGGTGGATGATCTCACCATTGCCGACGATGGCGACGCCGAGACCAGGCACCTGGCTGTTTTCGATCTCCGCCTGCAGGTAGCGGTCAAGCTCTTCAGTGTGGCTCATGGTTGTCTTCCTCACGCGACCGATCTGCGTTCGGCGGTCTCCGCGGTCGCACTGACGAGCGGATGATGGCAGGCCACCTGCTGCCCGTTCGCTTGCACCGAGAGCGGCGGCAGCGTCCGGCGGCAGAGGTCGGAGACGCGCGGGCAGCGATTGGCGAAGGCGCACCCGGCCGGCAGGTCGTAGCCGCTGGGGACTTCACCCGAGAGCCGCGTGATCGCGCGGCGCTGGCGGGGGTCGGGCTCGAACGTGCTGTCGAGAAGCGCGCGGGTGTAGGGATGCGCGGGCTCGGCATCGCTTGGCATCATTTCCACGACACGGCCAAGATACATGACCAGCACCTGGTCGCAGAAATAGCGCACCAGGCCGAGGTCGTGAGAGATGAACAGATATGTCAGCCCGAGGTCCTGGCGCAGCCGCTCCAGCAGCGAAACGATCTGGGCCTGCACGGAAACGTCGAGCGACGCCGTCGGCTCGTCGAGCACCACCAGCGACGGATTGAGCGCCAGCGCCCGGGCGATGCCGACGCGCTGCTTCTGACCGCCGGAAAGCTGGTGCGGATAGCTTTGCGCCAGTGAGGTGTTGAGGCCGACCATGTCGAGCAGCGAAGCGACGGTTTCGTCGGGCGCCTTCGCTTTCACCCCTTGTACCCGGAATGGCTCGAGCAACGCGTCCCTGACCGAATAGCGCGGGTCGATTGCCGAATAGGGATCCTGGAAAACCAGCTGCATGCGCTGGCGCAGGCTGCGCAGATCTGCGCGCGACAATGAGGCCATGTCGACCCCGTCGAAGGTGACCTGGCCGTCGCTTGGACTGATCAGGCGCAGCACAAGCCGGGCGAGGGTGGACTTGCCGCATCCGGACTCGCCGACGACGCCGAGGATCTGGCCGCGCTTCAGGTTGAAGGAAACGTCGCTGACCGCATGGAACACCTTGCGCTTGCGCAACAGCCCGCCATCGACGAAACGACGGCTCAGCCCGGAGACAGTGAGAAGGTCGCTCATGCTGCCTCCGCCAGATGGCAGGCAACGCCGTTGCCGCCTGCACCGACGCGAAGCTCGGGGATTTCCACACGACAGCGATCCGCGGCGCGCGTGCAACGCGGGTTGAACCGGCAGCCGCGCGGCTGCGTCATCGCTGTTGGCACGATGCCAGGGATGGCGGTCATCGTTCCCGGCGCCATGTCCCGCCGCGGAATGCAGCGGATCAGCGCCTGGGTGTAGGGGTGCCGGGGATGCTGGAACAGCGCGTCGACCTGCGCCAGCTCGACCACCCGGCCGCAATACATCACCGCGACGCGATCGCAGGCCTGAGCAACGACGCCCATGTCGTGGGTGATCAGGATCAGCCCCAGCCCTCGCTGCCGCACGAGGTCGACGAGGATCTGTACGATCTGTGCCTGGACGGTGACGTCGAGCGCAGTGGTTGGCTCGTCCGCGATCAACAGCTCGGGGTCGCCTGCAAGCGCCATGGCGATGACGATGCGCTGCTTCATGCCGCCGGAAAGCTGGTGCGGGAACAGGTTGTAGACCGAGGCGGGATCGGGGATGCGCAGGTCTGCCATCAGCTCGAGGCTCCTGGCGCGGGCAGCACTTCGGCCGAGACCGAGGTGCAGCCGAGCTGCCTGATCGATCTGCGGGCCGATCCGCATCATGGAATCGAGCGAGGTCATCGGGTTTTGCGTGATCAGCGCGATGCGTCCGCCGCGCAGCCGACGCAGCTGCCGTTCCGGCATGCCGACGAGCTCGGCGCCATCGAAGCGGATGCTGCCGGCCGCGACCTGGCCGCCAATGCGCGGCAGCAGACCCATGATCGCGGTTGCGGTCAGTGACTTGCCCGAACCGGATTCCCCCACGATCCCGAGGATCTCGCCGCGATCGACGCCCAGCGTGACTTCGTCGACTGGCGAAAAGGCACCGAACCTGATCCGTAGCATTTCCAAATTCAGCAGCATCTTCAGGCGTCCCTGAGCTTGGTGCGGACATCGAGCGCTGCGATCACCGCGTCGCCGAAGAGGTTCAGGAAGACCACTGTCAGCGCCACCGCCAGACCGGGCAGCAGGATCACCCAGGGTGCGATGAACAGTTGCGCCGTGCCGGAGCTCATCATGGCGCCCCAGCTCGGCGTCGGCGGCTGCGCGCCCAGGCCAAAGAAGCCAAGGGTCGCCTCGAGGATGATGGCGTCGCCGGTTGCCAGCATCGCCGCCACCAGCACCGGCGCCAGCGCATTCGGCAACAGATGCGAGAACAGGATGTGCGTGTGGCCGGCGCCGAGGCTGACGGTTGCCTCCACATAGGTCTCGCTCTTGAGCGACATGATCTGGGTGCGCGTCAGCCTGGTGAACTGCGCGAGGTAGGCGATGGCGATGGCGATCACCACGCCCTCCAGTCCCGGTCCGATGATCGCCACCAGCATCAGCGCGATCAGGATTTCGGGGAACGACCAGGTCAAGTCGACGACGGTCATCACGGCGCGGTCGAACGCGCCGCCGAAATAGCCGCAGGTCGCGCCGAGGACCAAGCCGAGCAACACCGAGATGCCGATCGCCGTGATGCTGACCGAAAGCGAGGTGCGCGCGCCGGTGATCATCCGCGACAGCACGTCGCGACCGAATTCGTCTGTGCCGAACAGATGCGTCAGCGACGGAGCCTGGTTCATGATCCCGAGGTCCTGCTGGTCGTATGGATATGGTGACAGCCATGGCGCAAACAGCGCGCCGACCACCAGCAGCAGGAGAAATGTGCCGGAGATCCCTCCCTTGAAGGTGGAGATCGCCTTGAGCAATGCCAGTGCGCGACGGCCCATCATGACCGTGCCTCGCGCTGGCGAGGATCCATGGCGGCCTGAACGATGTCACCGATCAGGGCGCCGATGATGACGGCCATGGCAAGCATGAGGAGGCAACCTTGCACGAGGGGATAATCGCGCTGGTTGAGCGCACGGATCAGCAGTGAGCCGAGGCCGGGACGGGCGAAGACATATTCGATGGTCACCGCGCCACCGAGCACCCAGCCGATGCGCAGGCCGAGGATGGTGACGACCGGAACCATGGCGTGGCGCAAGACGTGGCGCAGCTGGATCATGAATGGCGGCAAGCCCTTGGCGTGCAGCAGCATGACGAAATCCTGCCGCGACGTCTCGATCATGGCGATCCGCGTCACCCGGGCCACCAGCGCGATACCGCCTAAGCCCGCTGCGATGACGGGCAGGATGAGCGAGCTCCAGCCGCGGGCGCCGGAGACGGGAACCCAGCCGAGCCATACCGCAAAGACCAGGATCAGCAGCAGGCCGAGCCAGAAGCTCGGCACGGTCGAGCCGAGCAGGATGAAGCCGGTGATGGCGTCGTCGATGCGCGTGCCCTGGTAGCTGGCAGCGATGACGCCGGCGGCGATGCCGGTCAGCGTCGAGAACAGCAGTGCCGCTCCGCCCAGCTGGAGGCTGTAGGGTAGGTTCTGCGCGATCAATCCGCTGACCGGGCGACCCTGTACGATGGATGTGCCAAGGTCACCGGTCAGGAGCCGGCCCATCCAGGTGAAATATTGTTCCACCAGGCTGCGATCGAGGCCGTATTTGGCGGCGATCTGAAGGCGCTGCTCGGGAGACGAGCCGGCGCGCATCAGATTGTCGATGGGGTCGCCCGGCACCAGGTGAATGATGAAGAACACCACCAGCGAGACGACAAAGAACACCGGCAGCAGCAGCAGCAGCCGCCTCAACGTGAAGCCGATCATTTCGTACTGCAGCTCCGAACTGTTAGCCGACGACCTTGATGTCGACGACGGTCGCCTGCACGAGCTGCGTGCCGCGCAACTTTTCCGGCACATCGAGCAGCGTCTTGTTGAAGGCGTAGTTTTGCACCGGCTCATGGATCGGTGCGAACAGGAAGTTGCCGACCAGGTTCTCGTGATACTTCCTGAAGTTGACCACGCGCTCTTCCGGCGTCTTCGACTGCTGCATGGCGATGTCGTGAAGCTCTTGTGATTTTTCGTCCTGCCAACCCGAGGAGTTCGGATAGGGGATGTTCTTGGCGCTGTAGAACCAGTCGAGAATGTCGGCGTTGTTCCAGTCGTAATGACGCACCGCCAGCTGGTGCAGGCCCTTTTTGAGTTGGTCGACGACGGTGGTGCTGTCGAAGATGACAATCTCGACGTCCATGCCCACCGCCTTGAGCTGGGCCTGGACGATCTCGGCCGTGCGCTTGAATGCCGTTTCCGACTGGGCGGTCAACTTGATCTTCAGCGGCTTGCCATCCTTGGCCCGGATGCCGTCGCCTCCCCGCAGCCACCCTGCCTTGTCCAGCAGTTCGTTGGCCTTGCCGAGGTCATGGCGGATCTCCAACTTGGGATCGATTTTCGATTCCGGCAGCGAGCTGATCAGGAACTGATGCGCTTCCAGGCCGACGCCGTTGAAGACGCTCTTGTGGATGGCGCCCTGGTCGACCGCCAGGGCGGTTGCCTGGCGTACGGAAATGTCGCCGAACGGTTCGGTGCGGGTGTTGAAGGCGAGATACGTCACGCCCATGCCGGGCAGGGTGCGGAAGCCAACGTTCTGGTCCGCCTCGAGTTGCGGCACGAACTGGCTGGGCACGCCGAGAAGCATGCCGACGCCGCCGGTCTTCAGCTCCAGGAAGGCCGTGGACGCGTCGGGGATTTCGCGCATCGTAAGCCGCTTGATGTGCGGGGCCGCCTTGTTCTCGGAGAGGTCGCATCCCCAGGCATAGTCTTCGTTGGCGACCAGTATGGCCTCCTGGCCAACGGCAAAGCTCTCGAGCTTGTAGGGGCCGGTGCCGACCGCCACCGCCACGCCGTAGCTATCGCCGGCTTCGTCGTAGGCCTTCGGCGAGGGAATGCCCATGAAGGCGGACGCCAGATTGAAGATCAGGTTGGGGTCCGCCCGCTTCATGACGAACCGGGAGGAATGTTCGTCCACCGCCTCGACGCGATCGATCGCGTCGACCAGGTACTCGTTGGGGGTGCCTTTGAACTTGGGGATCCACCACGCTATGGTCGCCGCATTGAAGGGTTCGCCATCATGGAAGCGCACGCCTTGCCGCAGTTTGAAGGTCCAGCTCATGCCATCCGCGCTGGTTTCCCAGGATTCCGCAAGGTGGGGATGATAGGACTGGTCGACATCCTGCTCGATCAGCCGGTCGTAGATCAGCATCACGACCGTACTCAGCAAGGTGGCTCGGATGGGATCCTGCGACGCGGCGCCGATCTCGGAACTGGCGAGCGCAAATACGGCCTCGGTGTCTGCCGCAGCCGCCGCATCCCTGGCAGCCAGGCCGAGGCTTGCGGCCAAGGTGAGCACAGATGCCGATACAAGAAACCTACGTCGATTCATGGTTATCCTCCCCTTGGTAAAATACCAAAAGCCAGCCGTGCTGCCGAGGCAGCTTATTTTTTGGTACAGAAATAACTCACGACAATGGATGGTCAGATGACCTATCCATGCTGCGCTCTATTTGTCTTGGTTGCTGGTGGATCTGGCTCCTGCCGTAAATCAGGCAGTGTTTTTCTTCCCTCGCTCCTCAACGGGGTAGGGCAACGCTATTGTGAAAAAAAACAAACGTCAATCGTGTCTGTGATATAAATCTTGCAGAATGTCGAACCCCAGGCAGGGAAGCCAGAATGACTGAATCGGTCCGCCGCCGGCTCGTTGAACGCTTGAACACCGCCACCAATGCGGAGAAAGCGCTCGCCAACTACATGCTGGCAAATTTGAGCGGGGTGCCTTTCGAGACATCTGCGACCCTGGCCAGCAAGGTCGGCGTCAGCGAGCCGACTGTCGGGCGATTTTGCCGCGCGTTGGGCTATGCGCGTTTCAAGGACCTGAAGGAGGACCTCAGGGACAACATCGGAACCCAGCCCTGGCTGGCGGGTGACCGGCTGAAGGAATTTCGCGATCGCAGCCAGAACGGCGACGCTTTGGCGCGCAGCCTGGAACTGGAGATCGCAGCTCTCCTGAGGATCTACGAGATCGCGAACACGAAGGAGTGGCACCGCGCGGTCAAGCGCCTGGCAAGCACGCCCCAGATGTTTGTCGCGGGGTTCCAGACCGAGCGAGGCATCGCGCAGTATTTTGCCAACCAGATGCAGTACCTTCGGCCCGGTGTTCAGATGGCTGACGTTGCCGGCGGCAACTTCAGCGAAATCCTGCTGAGCCCGCCCAAATCCACCTGCCTGGTGATGTTCGAGGCTCGCCGCTACTCGCGGCTGACGTTGTTCCTGGCGCGGGAAGCGCAGAAGGCGAAGATCCCGATTACCCTGGTCACGGATGCTTTCTGCGATTGGGGACGTGACGTGGTCGACGAAATGTTCGTCGTGCCCACCGAGTTCGGCATGTTCTGGGAATCGACTGCCCAGATGGCCAGCCTTGGCAACCTGCTCATCAACGGGGTGTTCAATGAACTCGGCGTCACCGTCGAAGGGCGCATGAACAAGGTCTCCGAGCTTCACGGAAAGATCACAGGCTATGTCGGCGACTAGCCTCGCCGCGGATTGCGCCTGCAGTCGCTTGGATGTCTTCGCCCGATGTCGCGCAGGCGTGGTTGCCCGTTCTCATCGATGATGGTTGTTGAAGACGCTTCGACGTAGCCCGGCTTGATCGCGCGCCCTGTCGTGCGAGGCGCCGTGACATGCTCCCGTTCGACCGTCCAGGCGAGGTTCGGCACTAGGTCGACGTTGTTCCCGCTCGAGCCCTACTCCAGAGCACTCACCATCAGGTCGGAATTCGAGACGTGCTGCCTCAGTGCGTGGCTGGCTTGTCAGCCGGCTTTCGTAATGACGTAAAACTGTCATTCTTGCTATAACTTCAGAAAACTGTCATATCCAGATCCTGAGGAGGAGAAGACGATGCCGGGAACAGTGCGCCAGCGACTGACCGAAAGCCTGCAAAAGGGCTCGCGCGGCGGCCGTTCGATCGCGACCTACATGCTGGCCAATCTCAGCGAGCTGCCCTTCGAGACGGCGATGACCGTGGCCGAGAAAGTGGGCGTCAGCGAACTGACGGTCGGCCGCTTCTGCCGCTCGCTCGGCTACCAGCACTTCAAGGATCTCAAAGCCGACCTGAAGACGGACATTGCCGACAGCCCGTGGCTGATCGGCGACCGGCTGCGCGAATTCCAGGCGACCAGCAAGAAGGGCAGCAGTGACCTTGCCAGAAGCCTGGAGCTGGAGATGGCGGCGCTGGTCAAGGTCTATGAGCTGGCGAGGTCAGCGCAGTTCAAGGCGGCCGTCGACCGGCTTGCCGCCCGTGAGCGCATCTTCATCGTCGGTTTCCAGAGCGAGCGCGGCATCGCCGTCACCATGGCGCAGCTTCTGCAATATGTGCGCGAGGGTGTGCAGCTCATCGATCATTCCGCCGGCAATTTTTCCGAGGTGTTGCTGGCCGATCCGGCAAAGACGGCGCTCGTGATGTTCGATGCCCGGCGCTATTCGCGCCAGGCCGCCCTCCTGGCCCGTCGGGCGACGGACGCCGGGGTGCCGGTTACGCTCATCACCGACCAGTTCTGCGACTGGGCGCATGGCAGCACGTCCGAGGTCTTCGCGCTGCCTTCGGAAATCAATCTTTTCTGGGACACCAACGGACCGATGCTTTCGCTTGTCCACCTCATGCTGAACGGCGTCATCGGCGAGCTCGGCGCCGATGTCGAGGCACGGCTCGATCGCATGTCGGAGCTTTACGGCGACTTCGTCGGCCACGCCGGCCGACCGGAGCGCTGACGCGCGCATTTTCCAGGACAGCATCACCAACGCACATCAAATCAGGGAGGATTTGACATGAACCGCCGTGAATTCCTTGCTTCGGCATCGCTGTTTTCGCTTGTTGCAGTGGTGGGGTCGCTGACGCCTGCAGTGGCAACCGAAGCAGAGGCCGTCGTCGTGCTTGCCCGCCAGGAACAAGGAGCCGCCAGCTACGACCCGGTCCGCGCGGTGACCCTGAACATGGCCGCCGGCCTGATCTACGATCGCTTGGTCGAGCAGGCTGCCGACCAATCCTATCATCCCCATCTCGCCGAATCCTGGGAGGTCAGCCCGGATGGACTGAACTGGACCTTCAAGTTGCGCAAGGGTGTCAGCTTCACGGATGGCGAGCCGTTCAACGCCGCGACTATCGTCTGGTGGATCCCCAAATTCAGGGGCACCGAAAACGAGTACATGGTCGACGCCATCGACAAGGTCGAGGCCCTGGACGAGCACATGGTGCGTTTCGCGCTGAAACGGCCCGAGCCGAACCTGATCTTCAACCTGGCCATGATGAACATGGGCATCCCCAGCCCCAAGGCGTTCGACGCGGCAGGCACCGACTATGGTGTCATCCAGGCAGTGGGAACCGGTCCCTACAAGCTTGAGAGCTTCGTGGTCGGGCAGGAGACGGTGCTGGTCGCCAACGAGGACTATGCCTGGAGCAGCCCTCTGACCGAGAACAAGGTCGCACCGTACATCAAGCGCCTGACGGTTCGCGAGATCCCCGACGCGTCCACCGCCTTCCTCGAACTCAGGACGGGCGGGGTTGACATGTTGCTCGACGTGCCGACCGACTTCCTGCCGCAGTTTCGGTCCGAAGCCGATCTCGACATGCGCGACCTGCCCGGCTACGGCATCACCTTCGTCGCCATCAACACCCGGGCGGCTCCCTTCACCGACATCCGCGTGCGCCAGGCCATCGCGCTCGCCATCGACCAGGGCGCGATCCTCAAGAGCGTCTATGGCGGCGTCGGCAAGGAGGCACACCAGCTTTTGGTCAGCAGCCTTCCGGAATCGAAGGTCGATCCCGCCACGGAAATCCGCAACGACTCGACCCGGTCCGCAAAATTGCTTGACGAGGCCGGCTGGACGCTAGGCGCCGACAGCATCCGCAGCAAGGACGGCAAGCCGTTACAGGTCAAGCTGTGGGCCCGGGCCGACACCGAATATCGGCGCACCGCGGAGATCATCCAGGCACAGCTGAAGGCGGTCGGTATCGGCATCGAGATCACGGTCTTCGACGCCGGCACCTATCGCGACCAGTTCCGTAAGCCGGAGCGCGAACTCGTGCTGCAGCCCTATTCATGGACCAACGCCGACATTCTCGACTGGTTCTTCAGCGCCAAGCGGTTGGATTCATGGAACCTGTCGATGTGGGATGAGCCGAAGTCCGAGGAGCTGCACGACCTCGCCATGTATGGCTCGAAGACCTGGGACGAGCGGGTGGAGAACTTCCGCAAGTACCACGCCCACCTGCTCGCCAACTTCGTCGCTGCGCCCGTTCACGAACCGGCGCAGACAATGGCCTTCAACAAGACGCGCCTCATCGCGCCCGAGACGTTCCGGGCGCCCTATTCGATCGTTGACATCAGGCCCGCGCAGTAGCGGGAGGTGGCGGGGGCGAAAAGCCCCTGCGCTGCCTGCATGCCCTGCCACTGGAGAGATACTTTATGGACGTGATGAAGGAACCCGGCTCGGCCGCCGAGCTGGAACGATATCTCCATGCCGAAATCGAGGCGCATGAAATCCCCGGGCTAGGGGTAACAATCGTCCGGGACGGAGAGATCCTGCACCTCGGCGGCTACGGTCTCGCCAATATCGAACACAGGGTCGCGGCCACGGCCGACACCATTTTCCACTCGGGTTCGACCGGCAAGATGTTCACTGCCGCTGCCATCCTGATCCTGTTGCAGGACGGACTGCTCGATATCGACCACCCAGTGGACCGCTACCTGACCGAGGTGCCCAGGAGCTGGGCGGATATGACCATCCGTCACCTGCTGTCGATGACCAGCGGCTTCGGCAATTTCGCCGATGTCTTTGCACCGGCGCCAATCGAGAACAACGTCGTTCCGGTCAACCTCTGGCAGGACCACAGCGACGAGCAGTTGCTGGCGCTCGCCAGCATGTCGCCGCTCGCCTTCGCCCCTGGCGAGAGCTACCTCTATTCCAACATCAGCTACATCGTCGCGTCGCTGGTGGTCCGGCGCATCACGGGCAAGCCCTATTACGCCTCGCTCCGGGAAAGACTGTTTGCGCCCGCAGGCATGGCAAGCGCGCGCGAGGCCAGCAGTCACGACATCGTCCTGAACCGCGCCAGCGGCTACAGCCGCCATTCGGGCGCGCTGCGCAATAGCCACTGGACAGCACCGACCATGCTGCGCACCGGCGACGGCGGGCTTTATTTCTCGCCGCGCGACATCGCCCGCTGGTTCATCGAACTGGACAGGCCGCGAGTGTTCCGGTCCGAGACGATTGCCGCGATGTTCGAGCCGACGCTGACGTCGGATGGCCGCCCCGCCATCAACGGCTACGGCTTGGGCTGGCAGAATTCCGAGATACGCGGCCACCGCAAGATCAGGCATGGCGGCACCTGGGACGGGTTCCGCGCCGAACTCGCCCGCTTCCCCGATCAGCGGCTTTCGGTGGCGGTGCTGGCCAACATAGACTCCGCCCAGGTCGCGCGCATCGCCCACAAGGTCGCCGGGTTCTTCGATGGCGCGGTCGCCCCTCACGAGCCCGTCGCTGACAGCAAACCGGCGCTCACGAGCCGCGACGCGATGCTCATCAAGGCGATTGCAAGACGCAGCGCCACATCGGAGGCGTTCAGCGAGGAATGCTGGCGGTTGTGGTCCGACAAGTGGTTCGACCAGTTGATTGCCGAAAGCGAATCCGATCTCGGCGTGGCGAACATGGAGCTCATCGAAGACGCCGGCGACCGCCGCCACTATCGCCTCGCCACCGGCCGCTACCACATGCACTGGACCGTCGACCGGCAAGCCGACGGCCGCATCGCGGCGATGCGTTTTCACATGGAATAGTATCGTGCAGGACCCGCCCTGGCATCTCGGCTGGCGTCGCCACTGACATGCTGCGTCCAATCGCCAGCCGTCTACGAGACACCTTCAACGCACGTCTACCGGACGCGCTCGGCGGCCAGCTGACCGATTGTTAGCCGATCAGGCAGACCGCCTGGCCGCTGAAATCATTCGCTGTCAACAAGTACAGCAGCGCGTCACCCGTCCGCGCGCGCTTCATTGGCGATGCAAAATCTCGCGGCGGGGGCAGTGCTGAAGTTCAAAGACTATAGGGGCGCAAACTGCAATCATTGCGAGAATTTCTGACATGTTCAAGGACGAACAGATGTCTATCGACGTGTCGGTTTTTCTTGCAGTTTGATCGGAATCGCGGACGCCAGCAGGAATAGGTGCGTGCGAATGAGCGGTACTTGCGGCGCTACAAAATTGCGCGGGGCGGGATAGGAGAAGCTTCGGCAATTCTTGGTTGAAATTTCACCGTCTTCGCTGCGACCATTGACAGCACAAACTCGTCATGTACTCTCTAATAACAGCTTAAATTCCATTATTGTGGAATACGTGAGGGAGGACGTTCGATGAAGCTGAAACTTGTATCCTTGGCTGCCATGCTTTTGCTGGCCTCGCCAAGCTATCTCATGGCGCAGGAAAAGGGGGGCGTGATCAACGTCGCCACCATTGGTGAGCCGCCGACGCTCGATCCGATGACGTCCACCGCCGACCTGGTAGGCATCGTTACCCAGCACATATTCGAGACGCTCTATACATTCGACAAGAAGTGGGGCGTGACGCCGCTTCTGGCAGAGGCGCTGCCAGCGATCAGCGCTGACGGCAAGACCATGACCATCAAGCTGCGCCAGGGCATCAAGTTCCATGACGGTTCGGACATGGATTCGGCTGACGTCGTCGCCTCGCTGAACCGCTGGATCAAGCTCGCCTCGCGCGGCAAGCAGGCCGGCAACTTCATCGCCTCGATCACCGCGACCGATCCGTCGACCGTCACCATCGCGCTCAAGCAGCCCTACGCGCCGCTGACCTCGCTTCTCGCCTTCAACAACTCAGCCGCCATCATCATTCCGTCCGAGAAGCAGGCCGATACGATGACCGAATTCGTCGGCACCGGCCCCTACATGCTGAAGGAACGCAAGGCCGATCAGTACATCCAGTTGGTGCGCTTCGACGGCTACAAGGCGCGCTCCGAAGCCAGCGACGGTTACGGCGGCGCCCGCCATGCCTATCTCGACGAGATCCGTTTTGTGCCGGTGCCGGACGCCAACACCCGCGTCGAGTCCGCCGTCTCCGGCCAATATGATTATGTCGACTCCCTGCCGGTGGAATCATTCGACAAGTTGAAGGGGGCAACTGCGACGCACCCCATCCTGCTGAAGCCGTTCGGCTATCCGGTGTTCATCTTCAACACGGCCGAGGGTTCGGCGAAAAACATCGAGGTGCGCAAGGCGATCCGCCAGGCGCTCAGCATGGAAGACATGCTGGCGGCGGCCTTCGGCAGCACCGACTTCTATGCGCTCGAGGGCAGCATCTATCCGTCGAACTTTGCCTGGAGCACCGACGCCGGCGTTAAGGGCAACTACAACGTCGCTGACCCGGAGGGTGCCAAGGCAGCGGCCGCCGCCGCCGGCTACAAGGGCGAGCCGGTCCGCATCCTGACCAGCCGCCAATACGAGTTCCACTACAAGATGGCGCAGGTCGCCGCTGAGTATCTCAAGCAGGCCGGCTTCAATGTCGACCTGCAAGTAGTGGATTGGGCGACACTGACCCAGCGCCGCGCCGAGAAGGGCCTGTGGGACATCTACATCACCCACAGCCCGTTCCTGCCGGAGCCGGCGCTGATCGGTTCGCTGTCGACCACCGCTCCCGGCTGGTGGGACACGCCGGAACGCAAGGCTGCGGTCGATGCCTTCACCGCCGAGGTCGACCCGGCCAAGCGCGTGGCGCTCTGGGCCGACGTGCAGAAGGTCATTTACGGCGACGTGCCGTTCATCAAGATCGGCAATTTCAATGCCGTGGGTTCGATTTCCAACAAGCTTGAAGGCGTCGACCCGGCCCCGTGGCCGTACTTCTGGAACGCTTCGATCAAGAAGTAACAAGCTGACAATTGCGGGCGCCGGCACGGCTGGCGTCCGCTCATTGCCGCGAACGCCGCGCGGATACGGGAACTGCCATGATACGCTACATTCTCCAGCGCATCGCCGGAATGATCGTCGTGATGTTCATCGTCGTCACGGTCGTTTTCGTGATCGTGCGCGTCACGCCTGGCGACCCCGCCGCCGTCATGCTGGGCCCCGATGCCACGCCCCAGGATATAACCGACCTCAGGACGCGGCTTGGCCTCGATCAGTCGATCTTCGTTCAATACTTCTTCTACATCGGCCAGCTCTTGAAGGGCGATCTAGGTCACTCGATCTTCCTCAACATGCCGGTTTCGGCTGCCTTGATGGAGCGCGCCGAGCCGACCTTCTTCCTCACTGTCTTCTCGCTGCTTATCGCCTGCGTCATCGCGCTGCCCATCGGCATCTACGCCGCCTATCGGCGCGGATCCTTCATCGACCAGGCCTCGACGCTGCTTGCCATGCTGGCGGCCAGCATTCCGAGCTTCTGGTTGGGCCTGATCCTGATGCAGGTCTTTGCGGTCCGGCAACAATGGTTCCCGGTTTCAGGTTATGGCGGGCCCGATGCGGCGTTCCTCGACAGGATGTACCATCTCACCTTGCCTGCGGTTGCCCTTGGGCTGGTGTCCTCGGCGCTAATCCTGCGCTTCACCCGCGCCTCCATGCTGGACGTTCTCGGCGACGACTACATCCGCACGGCGCGCGCCAAGGGCGTGGTCGAGCGGCGCGTGGTGCTGAAGCATGCACTCAAGAACGCGCTGATCCCGATCCTGACCGTCATCGGCCTGACGGCCGCCGTGCTGATCTCCGGTGCGGTCGTCACCGAAACGGTCTTCGGCCTGCCCGGCGTCGGCAACCTCGTGGTCTCCGCAGTGCTGCGGCGCGACTACCCGGTCATCCAGGGCGCGCTGCTGGTCATTGCCGGGCTCTATGTCCTGATCAATTTCGCCATCGACATGCTTTATCTGCTGGTCGATCCAAGGGTGCGCTACTGATGACAGATCTGGTCAACGCGGCATCCCTGCCGGCGCCCGAGCCGCGGTTCCTGTTCTTGCGTCGGCTGCTGAAGCGCAAGACAGTCGCCTTCGGCGTCATCGTGCTTGTGGTCTTTGTCCTGCTGGCGCTGCTTGCGCCATGGATCGCGCCTTATTCGCCGTCAAAACTTTCCATCGTCAACCGGCTGAAGCCGCCGAGCGAACTGTTCTGGTTCGGCACCGACGAGTTTGGCCGCGACGTCTTCTCGCGCACCATCTATGCGGGACGGTTGTCGCTGCTGGTCGGTGCTGCGGTTGTTGCACTCTCCGCAGTCATCGGCGTGACGCTCGGGCTTTTGGCCGGCTTCTTCCGTTCACTGGATACGCCAATCGCGCGCCTGATCGATGCGATGATGGCATTTCCAGATATCCTGCTCGCCATCGCCTTGGTCGCAGCACTCGGCCCGTCGCTGGTCACCGTCATCGTGGCGCTGTCGATCGTCTACGCGCCGCGGCTGGCGCGCATCGTTCGCGCTTCCACGCTGGTCATCCGCGAGCTGCCCTATGTCGAGGCGGCGAAGTCGATGGGCATCTCGACCTTCCACATCATGACCAGGCACGTGTTGCGCAATCTGGTGTCGCCGATCCTGGTGCAGGGAACCTTCCTGTTTGCCAGCGCGATGCTGGCCGAAGCCGGGCTGTCGTTCCTGGGGCTGGGCGTCAGCCCGGAGATTCCAACCTGGGGGACGATGATTGCCGCCGGGCGCCAGTATATCGGCCAGGCCGACTGGATGACCTACTTCCCCGGCTTCGCCATCATTCTCTCGGTGCTGTCGCTGCAACTGGTAGGCGACGGCCTGCGGGACATGCTCGACCCGAGACTGCGAAAGGATATGTAGGATGGCAATCGCTGGAACGGGCAAGCCGCTGCTGATTTCCAATGTAAGGCCGATCGCACTTGGCGGCGGCGCTTCGACTGGGACCACCGACATTCTCGTCGGAGCGGATGGCACGATCGCCGCCGTCGGCTCCGCGCTTCAGGCGCCTGAGGGCACCGAGCGCATCGACGCCAAGGGTGCGTGGATATCGCCAGGCTGGGTCGATCTGCATGTGCATGTCTGGTACGGCGGCACCGACATCTCGATACGTCCGTCCGAATGCGGCGCCGAACGCGGTGTTACGACGCTTGTCGATGCCGGCTCGGCGGGTGAATCCAACTTCCACGGCTTTCGCGAATACATCATCGAACCCGCGCGCGAACGCGTCAAGGCGTTCCTCAATCTCGGCTCCATCGGCCTCGTCGCCTGCAACCGCGTGCCGGAACTGCGCGACATCAAGGACATCGACCTCGACCGCATCCTGCAATGTTATGCCGACAACAGTGAGCACATCGTCGGCATCAAGGTACGCGCCAGCCACGTCATAACCGGCTCGTGGGGCGTGACCCCGGTCAAGCTCGGCAAGAAGATCGCCAAGATCCTGAAAGTCCCGATGATGGTGCATGTTGGCGAGCCGCCGGCGCTTTACGACGAGGTGCTCGAGATCCTCGGCCCCGGCGACATCGTCACCCATTGCTTCAACGGCAAGGCCGGTTCGAGCATCATGGAAGACGAGGACCTCTTCAACCTCGCCGAACGCTGCGCCAGCGAAGGCGTGCGGCTCGACATCGGCCATGGCGGTGCGTCGTTCTCGTTCAAGGTCGCCGAGGCGGCGATCCAGCGCGGCCTGATGCCGTTTTCGATCTCGACGGATCTGCACGGCCATTCGATGAACTTCCCGGTCTGGGACCTCGCGACCACCATGTCCAAGCTGCTGTCGGTCGGCATGCCGTTCGACAAGGTCGTTGAGGCTGTCACCCATGCGCCGGCCTCGGCGATCAAGCTGGACATGCCGAAGTCGATCGCGGTCGGAGAGCGCGCCAATTTCACGATCTTCGATCTCGTCGACGGAGACCTGGAAGCTACCGACTCGAACGGCGACATCTCGCGGCTCAAGCGCCTGTTCGAACCGCGCTACGCAATCATTGGAGCGGAGGCTGTTACCGCCAGCCGATACGTGCCCCGCGCCCGCAAGCTGGTGCGCCATAGCCATGGCTATTCGTGGCGCTGAACCATGACCGCAGAGACTGGAACCGAATTGACCGCCTCCCAAGCAAAGACCGTACTCGCTGAAGCGAGCCCCGACGACCGCCTTGCCATGCTGGGTGTCGAGCTGCCGCCGCCACCGCCGCCGGTTGCCAACTTCGTTACCCATGTGCGCGAGGGCGACATGCTCTACCTCTCAGGGCAGGGGCCGCGCGAGGCGGATGGCAAGCTGTGGACCGGCAAGGTCGGCGACAACGTCGACGTCGGCCTGGCCTATCAGCACGCACGCTTGGTGGGCATCAACCTGCTGGCTGTCATGAAGGAGGCGCTCGGTGACCTCTCCCGGGTCAAGCGCGTCGTCAAGGTGTTGGGCATGGTCAATGCGGTGCCCGACTTCGAAAACCACCCACAGGTCATCAATGGGTGTTCGGACTTGTTCATCGAGGTCTTTGGCGAAGCCGGCCACCACGCACGCTCGGCCGTCGGCTTCGGTTCTCTGCCCGGCAACATCACGGTGGAGATCGAAGCTATCGTAGCACTTCGGAACTGAGCGATGTCAGCGGTCGCGCCAGCCCATCGACGTCTCGATCCGCGCCGCCGAAGCGCGCACGCGATCAGTGTAGTGGCTCTCGTCGGACAGCACCTTCTGTTCCGGCAGGACGATGGAAATAGTGGCGACACATTTGCCGTCGCGGTCGCAGACCGGCGAGGCGATGCAGGCGACCGCATAGTCGGATTCGGCAATCTGCGTCGACAGCCGCTGCTCGAACGCCTTGCCGGCTGCCACCGACAGGGCCGTGGCGTCGACCTCGGCGCGACCGGTCGGCGACATGCGGGCGCAGCGCTTGAACAGCTCGATGCGCTCGGCCTCCGGCAGATGCCCGACCAGCAGGCGCCCGGACGCCGTCCAGTTCAGCGGCACCCGCGTGCCGACGCGCGAGGCAACCTGGAAGGGACTGGGACCGTCGGCCATGGCGAGCACCAGCATGTAGTCGCCATCACGCCCGCAGAGCTGGACGGTCTCGCCAGCATCGCGGCACAGATCATGCATTTCCCGGGTGGCGACGCCCATGAAATCGAGCGAGCGTGCATAGGCCAGGCCATAGTGGTAGAGCCGCGCGCCGAGCCAGACGGCGCCGTCGGGGCTGCGGGTCAGCATGTTCTTTTCGACGAGATCGTCGATGATCACGTAGACCGTCGACAGCGGCGCCTTGATCGCCTTGGCAATGGCATAGGCGCCCGCCGGCTCGCCGGTCTCGTAGAGATAGTCGATCACCTGCAAGGCGCGGTCGATACCCGAAACCCGCGAGCGTCTGGCGCTGCTTCCCGCCGCCGATGCATCGGTTTCGGTCGCTTCTGCAGAGTGAGATATCGCGTCCAACGGCGTGCTCCCGGGAATTCTGGGAAGTCTATTACATTATTATGGCATAACTTGTCGACCTGAAAGCCGGCGCATTGCCACTGCATGGGAGAAGAAAAGTGACAGAAGATGTTCGCCGCAAACTCGGCTTACGACCGGTGATCAATGTGTCGGGAACCATGACCAGCCTTGGCGCGTCGATCGTCGTCCCGGAAGCCATTGCCGCGATGAGCGAAATCCTGCCGCAGTTCGTCGAGATCAACGACCTGCAGCGCAAGGCGAGCGCCGTGATCGCCCGGCTGACCGGTGCCGAAGCGGGTTACGTGACGGCGTCGTGCTCGGCCGGCATTTCGCTTGCGGTCGCGGGCGCGATGACCGGCGACAATCTGCTGACAATCGAACGTCTGCCGGACCAGACGCCGGTGAGGAACGAGGTGATCATCCAGATGGGCCACATCGTCAGCTATGGCGCCCCTGTCGACCAGGCGATCCGTCTGGCCGGGGCAGAGCCCGTCGTCATCGGGCAGGCGACGTCGACCCACCGCTTCCACATGGAAAACGCCATCACCGATAAGACGGCGGCCGCCGTCTATGTCGTGTCGCACCACGTGGTCGACTACGGCCTCCTCAACCTTATCGAGTTCGTCGAGATCGCGCATGCCAAAGGCGTGCCTGTCATCGTCGACGCGGCGTCCGAATACGATTTGCGCATCTTCCTGGCGCAGGGCGCCGACCTGGTTCTCTACTCCGGCCACAAATTCCTGGGTGGACCCACCTCCGGCATCGTCGCCGGCAGGAAGGAGCTGGTGCGCCACGCCTTCCTGCAGAACCTCGGCATCGGCCGCGGCATGAAGGTCGGCAAGGAAAGCGTCTATGGCGTCATGGCAGCTTTGGAAGCCTGGGAAAAGCGCGACCACGCCGGTATCCGGGAGCGCGAGAGCGGCTATCTCAGGCTGTGGAAGGAAACGCTCGACGGCCGCCCCGGCGTTCATGCGGTGATCGATCCGGACCCGACCAAGAACCCACTCGACCGGCTGCGCGTCGGCATCATCGCAGAGGAGGCGCACATCACTGCCTGGGACCTGGCCTCGGCACTGGCCAACGGTGACCAGCCGATCATCGTGCGCGATCATGAGGTCGAGCATCACTACTTCTATCTCGACCCGTGCAACCTCCACCCCGGGCAGGAAACAACAGTGGCCAGGCGCCTGGCCGAGGAACTCGACAAGGCGCGCGCCTCCAACGAGGTCATCGCCACGCCGTTCGAGAGCCGCAGCCGGCATCGGTTCGACGGCCTGCTGCGCTGGCCGGATTGAGCGGGCTGTCGACCATTCAAGGAGGAGCAAAGATGAGCGCTGAGACATCCAGGCCCGGCCAGGCAATCGACCCGGTTCTGTCGGTCCAGAACCTCACGACATCGTTTCTGGTCGAAGGCAAATGGAAACAGGTGGTGCGCGACATTTCCTTCGACGTCGCACCGGGCGAAACAGTCGCCATCGTCGGTGAATCCGGCTCTGGCAAGAGCGTGACTTCGTTGTCGATCATGCGCCTGCTGCCGCAGGACACCAGCCGCGTCGAGGGTAAGGTCATCCTCAACGGCCGGGACCTGATCGCTTTGCCCGAAGACAAGATGCGCCAGGTCAGGGGCAACGACGTCTCGATGATCTTCCAGGAGCCGATGACGAGCCTGAACCCGCTCTTCACCATCGGTGACCAGATCTCCGAGGCGCTTCTGTGCCACAACGACATGTCCTTTGCCGATGCCCGGGCCGAGACCATCAGGCTTCTGGAAAAGGTGCGCATTCCGTCCGCCGCCTCGCGCTTTGACGAGTATCCGCACCGCTTCTCGGGCGGCATGCGCCAACGCGTCATGATCGCCATGGCGCTCGCCTCGCGCCCGAAGCTGCTCATCGCCGACGAGCCGACGACAGCGCTCGACGTCACCATCCAGGGACAGATCCTCGACCTGATCAAGATGCTGCAAGAGGAGCAGGGCACCTCGGTGCTCTTCATTACCCACGACATGGGCGTGGTGGCCGAGATCGCCGACCGCACCGTCGTCATGTTCCGCGGCGACCAGGTGGAAACCGGCGCCACCGCCGACATCTTCCACCGCGGCAAGCACCATTACACCCGCGCACTGCTTTCCGCCGTGCCGGTGCTCGGCTCGATGAAGCAGCATGACCACCCTCTGCGCTTCCCCGTCGTCGACACTTCGACCGGTGAGGCTGTCCAGCCCGCCGAAACGCCCGACACGGTCATGCGCGACAAGCCGGTGCTGGAAGTGAGGAACCTGGTCAAGCGGTTCGACATCCCGACCGGCTGGCTCGGCCGCATCGGCGGGCGCGTCTACGCTGTCGAGAACGTTTCTTTCGACCTCTTTGCCGGCGAAACGCTGTCGCTGGTCGGCGAATCCGGCTGCGGCAAGTCCACGACCGGCAGGGCCATCATGCGCCTGATCGAGCCGACGTCGGGCGCGGTCACCATCGACGGCAAGGACATCCTTGCCATGAACAGGCACGAGATGCGCCAGATGCGCAAATCCGTGCAGATGATCTTCCAGGACCCGTTCGCTTCGCTCAATCCGCGCATGACGGTCGGCCAGGCGATTGCCGAACCCTATCTAGAGCACAAGATGGGCACTGCGAAGCAGGCCCGTGAGGTCGTCGCCGACCTGCTCGCCAAGGTTGGCCTCACGCCTGATATGGCAAGCCGGTACCCCCACGAATTCTCGGGCGGCCAACGGCAGCGCATTTGCATTGCCCGCGCGCTCGCGCTCGAACCCAAGGTCATCGTCGCCGACGAAAGCGTCTCGGCGCTCGACGTTTCGGTCAAGGCACAGGTCATCAACCTGATGCTCGACCTGCAGCAGAGCCTGAACCTCGCCTTCCTGTTCATCAGCCACGATATGGCCGTCGTCGAGCGCGTCAGTCATCGCGTGGCGGTGATGTATCTCGGCGAAATCGTCGAGATCGGTCCCCGCGCGGCGGTCTTCAATAATCCTCAGCACGACTACACCAAGCGCCTGATGGCTGCGGTCCCGGTTCCCGATCCCGACCGTCGCCACGAAAAGCGCCCGACCGCCACAGAAGAGCTGAAAAGCCCGATCCGCGCGCCGGACTACAATGCCCCGCAGCGCCAGTTCCGCGAGGTTTCGAGCGGGCATCTGGTGGCGGTTTAGCCGACCGCGCGCGGGCGAAGATATTGATCAGCGGCAGGTTGAGCAGCAGCAGGAGGTTGCCGACGAACGGCGAGCCGATGGGCCGCCGACAATCTCAGCCCGTTCCGATCACGAGAAGCATGCCGCCTTTGTGAACGCGCGTGGCTGCCCGGAATAATCGCCATGGGTTTTCCTTTGGATTGAACCTGAAAAACACGCGATCCTCCCGCCTCGTTCAGGTCCGCAGATGCGGGCCTTCGCTTTCAACCTGCGGGCAACCCCAATCTGACCGCATAGGCGGTTAGTTCAGCGGTGGTATGAAGATCGAGCTTCCGCATCAGGTTTTCGCGATGCTTGCGCGCGGTTGCCGGGCTGATGCCGAGCCGCTCGGCGGTCTCGCGCGCCGTCAGGCCTTGCGCCACCAGAAGCAGCGTCTGTCGTTCGCGCGGCGTCAGCGGCACCGGCGAAACGATTTCCGGCGCGACCGGCGGTTTGTTCCGATCGGCCGGGTCGGCAATGGCGAAGCGGACGGTTCGTGCCACATAGGTCTTGCCATGCCGCAGTGTTTCGATCGCGGCGCCCAGTTCTTCGGGGTCTCCGTCCTTGGTAAGATAGGCGTTGGCGCCGGCCTCCAGCGCCGCGCGCACCGTACGCGGTTCGGTATTGGCGGTCAGAACGACAATCTTCAGGCGTGGCGCGATGTCCCTGATCTCGGCGATGAATGGAACACCGGAGACGCCCGGCATGCCGAGATCGAGTACCAGAAGATCGGCCCTGGTCTCTTGCACGAGTTTGAGCAGCGACTGGCCGTCGGCGGCTTCGGCGATCACCGAAACGTCGTCCATGGCGGTGATGAGCAGTTTGAGCCCTTCGCGCACGATGGCATGGTCGTCGGCAAGAATGGTGGTCAGCTGGCGGATCATGCAACCTCAACACAATACCCCTCTAGCTATTCTACTGATCGCTAATTTATGGAAAACATCAGCAGAGGGATCGGGACCGTCCGGAAGAAGCAGGCACCCGGCAGGATATCGGAGGTCGCGGTGCAAGACGACAAAATCCAGGAAGCGCTGGTCGAGCATCTCTACCGTAACGCCTATGGTATCGTCATCTCCAACGTCACGATCTCGCTCGGCGTCATCTATGTGCTCCACGGCTCCATTCCAGCAAGCTGGCTCGCACCGTGGGCTATTGCGGTCTATGCGCTGACCGCAGCCCGTGTCCTTGCGGCGCGGCGTTTCTGGAAACGGCCTAGAACACCAGGTTCCTTGCGCAGATGGGCCTGGTTGGCGGCCGTCTTTTCGTGGGTGTCGGGGTTGCTCTGGGGCATGCTGACCTGGATCGGCTTCGTGCCCGACCAGCCGCATCTGTTTGCCTTTATCGTCGCGATCCTCGCGGGCCTTGTCAGTGGGACCATTCCGTCCCTGTCTGCCTTTCCACCGGCGCTCGTCGGCTCGATCCTGGCGACGACGATACCGGTTGCTGCGCGTTTCACGACCATGCCGGGGGTGGTCGGCGATGCCTATCTGTTCCTGCTCGTCTGCCTCATCGTCATCAACATCTACTATGGCCTCATCGCCTATCGCACGTTGCATGAATCGATCAGGCTGCGCCTGGAAAATGTCGGGCTGATCGGCCACTTGCAGGAAGAGCGCGATCGCGCCAAGGCCGCCGATCACGCCAAGACGCGGTTCCTGGCGGCCGCATCTCACGATTTGCGGCAACCGATCCACGCCCTTGGTTTGTTGGTGTCTACCCTTTCCGTGCTCGGCCAGCGCGGCGACGTGCCGGGAGAGCAAGCGCGCAGCCTGGCGGGATCGGCAAAATCCATCGTTGGCAATCTCAGCGGCCTGCTCAACGCACTTCTCGATATTTCGCGGCTGGATGCCGGTGTCGTCACCGTTGCGCGTGAAACCGTCGATCTCGGCGAGCTCTTCCGCAATCTTCGCGAGGAGTTTGCCGACGAAGCAACGGCAAGGGGCCTGCGTTGGCGCGTCGCGCAGACCACCGTTCTTGTCGACACCGACCCGATGATGCTGAAGCGCATTCTCGACAATCTGTTGTCGAATGCGTTCCGCTACACCAGACGCGGCGGCGTCTTGCTCGGCTGTCGCCGGCGCGGAGAGTTGGTTGAAATCCAGGTTTGGGATACCGGTTCGGGCATTCCCGAAGATCAACGGGAGGCTGTGTTCGAGGAATTCGTGCAACTGCAGAACCCGGCAAGGGATCGCACCCAGGGTTTGGGCCTGGGCCTTGCCATCGTTCGCCGCACGGCGGAATTGCTTGGCCACCCGCTGAAACTTGCCTCCGTCACCGGGCGCGGGTCGATGTTTTCAGTCGCCATGCCCGCCGTTCGTATGCGCCTGCTGCCCTCACCGGTCGAAAGCATGCCGCGCGAACATTCGGCGGCGAGCATCATGATTGTCGATGACGAGCGCGATGTTCTGGATGCGATGGTTCGCTTGCTCGAGCTCGAGGGCTACCGCGTCTATGCCGGACAATCCGCGATTGATGCGCAGATGGCCCATGCCGCCGCCGCCCGGATGGACGCTGCTCCGGTCGACCTCATCGTCGCGGATTATCGCTTGAAGGACGATACCACTGGCGTCGAGGCGATCCATGCGTTGAACGCCTATCTCGGCCGGTCCGTACCGGGAATCATCGTCACCGGCGACACCTCGCCGTCGCGCATCAAGGAAGCCACCGCCAGCGGTTTCCGCATCTTGCACAAGCCGGTCAGCGGCGAAGAACTGCGCGACGCGATCGCGGCGGTTCGTTCCAATAACCTACTGGCTGGCACCGATGGGCTGCGCTGATCTGGCCAAGAGCAGGAAGCCTGAAGCACATCGGCGTGGGGCCAACTAAACGGTCGCTCGCGAAGCTCTTCTTGCGCCTTGGTCCCGCCGCGGTTCGTGCGTAGGCGCATGCCGGTTCGCGACGCGAACGCGGCGGCCCGACAGGGCTGCCAAGCATACCCTGCAGGAATGGAAAGACCATGAGTGAAGATACCCTCGCGGCTGATGCCGAAGTTACGCTTCGGCGCGTCACCGTCCACACGGTCGGCGACGTCTGCGATCTCAGCGAAACGCTGAGCGAGGCGCAGCGCAACAAGGTTGCCGACAATGGCATTTCGATCGCCGAAGCGCATTTTTCGGAAAACGCCTGGTTTCGCGCCATCTATGCCGACGACACGCTGGTCGGTTTCATCATGCTGCACATCGGCGCCGACCACGACGACGGCATCGACTGTCCGGGCGTGTTCCTGTGGCGGCTGATGGTTGGCGGACCGTTTCAGGGCAAGGGTTTCGGCCAGAAGGCCATCGCGCTGGTCGTGCGAGACCTGAAGGCGCGCGGTATCGGCGAGCTCTACACCAGCTATGGTGTCGGTGAGGCTAGCCCGGAAGGTTTCTACAAGCGGCTGGGCTTCAAGGAGACCGGCGACATGTATGACGACGAGGTCGAAGCCGTCTTGGTTTTTGGTGGCTGAACGCATGCCCGAGGGGCCGAACGGACCTCCAGTCTCAGGGTAGAAAAACAACAGCCGCGGATCCGGACAAGCCAGATCCGCGGCTGCTCGTCGCCTGAGATTAGCCGACGAAGGCGAAGCGGATGACGAACAGGATCGCCACCAGCCAGGTCGCCAGATGCACTTCGCGGATGCGGCCGGTCAGTGTCTTCAGAACGGCGTAGCTGATGAAGCCGAAAGCGAGACCGTTGGCGATGGAATAGGTGAACGGCATCATCAGCGCCGTCAGCGCGGCCGGTGCTGCCTCGGTGATCTCGGCCCAGTCGACCTCGATCAGCTCGCGCATCATCAGACACGCGACATAGAGCAGTGCCGGCGCGGTCGCATAGACCGGCACGGAACCGGCGAGCGGCGAGATGAACAGGGCTGCGAGGAACAGCAGGCCGATCACCAGGGCGGTGAGGCCGCTGCGGCCGCCAGCCTGCACGCCGGACGCGCTTTCGACATAAGCGGTGGTCGAGGACGTGCCGAGCAGCGAGCCGGCGACGATCGCGGTGCTATCGGCCAAAAGCGCGCGGCCGAGCCGGTTCGGCTTGCTCTCTTCGATCAGCCGGGCCCGCTTGGCGACGCCGATCAGCGTGCCTGTAGCATCGAACACCTCGACCAGGACGAACACCAGAATGACATGGACCAGGCCGCTGTGCAGTGCGCCGACGATGTCGAGTTGCAGAAAGGTCGGTGCGATCGAGGGCGGCATCGAGAAGATGCCCTGGAAATGGCTCACGCCGAGCAACATCGACAGGACGGTGATGACCAGGATGCCGATCAGGATGGCGCCCGGTACCTTGAGCCCATCGAGCGAGGCGATGATGAAGAAGCCGAGGATGGCCAGCAGCGGCCCGGTCGTGTTGAGATGGCCGAGCTGGACGAAGGTGGCGTCGCTGGCGATGACGATGCCGGAGCTCTTCAGCGCGATGATAGCCAGAAACAAGCCGATGCCGGCGGCGATCGCACTGCGCATGGAATGCGGGATGCCGGCGATCAGCCAGCTGCGGATACCGGTCACGGTCAGGAGCAGGAAGATCAAGCCAGAGATGAACACCGCGCCAAGTGCCTGCTGCCAGGTGAAACCCATGGCGCCGACGACACCGAAGGCGAAGAAGGCGTTGAGGCCCATGCCAGGCGCCATGCCGATCGGCCATTTTGCCACCGTCGCCATGATCAGCGAACCGAGCGCCGCAGCCAGACAGGTGGCGACGAACACCGAACTCCTGTCCATGCCCGTCGAAGACAGGATCTCCGGATTGACGAAGATGATGTAAGACATCGTCAGGAAGGTGGTGATGCCGGCGATCACCTCGATGCGCACCGACGTTCCCAGTTCCTTCAGTTCAAAATACTTCTCGAGCATAGCTTTTCCTCCGCTGCCCGTTTCCTCCTCATCGGCTGCTCCCGGCCCCCTGCCGCGCACAACCAATGCCGCCCCGTGATGTCACGAACCGCGGTCTTGACCCTGGCTGAACCCTGTCGTCAACAAACACCAGTCTACCGGTGCTTGATGCCGATTTCCCGCAATGGAGAAATCGACAAACAGACATGAGGCACGCTCGCTGCCCAAGTTATCTGGAAGTACTTCCGGTTGTTTCCCCGGCGCAAGAGCTCACTCGGCCACCTTTGTCGCAAACACTTTCGCTATTTTCCTGAATATGGCGGGCGGGCGACATGGCTTGTTTGAGGTTGCCTACCGAGCTTCCAGCCGTCGGGCAAAATCTTTCGATGACGAACGCGCGAGTATTGCCTGTTGAAACAGCGGCGCATCGGTCTGTCAAACTCCGATCGCGGCTCAGCCGGCGGCCGTCGCTTGGCGGAACAACAGTCGGTCCTAGTGTTCTGGGTGCATGCATTTGCCGTGGTCGGCAAGCACCTCGATCACCCGGCATTCGGCGAGCCGTCCGTGCCGGCAGCCCTCCACCATCACTTCCAACTCGGACTTCAACGCCGTCAGGCTGGCGATGCGCTGCTCCACTTCAATCAGCCGGGCCTTGGCGATGGCGTCGGCGCTGGCGCAAGGCTGGTTCGGATCGTCTTGCAAGATAAGCAGCGTGCGGATCGCCGCGACGTCGAAGCCGAGCTCGCGGGCATGGCGTATGAAGGCCAGTCGGCGCAGGCCCTTGGCGTCATAGAAGCGCCGGTTGCCCTCGGTGCGCGGTGGCTCCGGCAGCAGTCCGATCTGCTCATAGTAGCGGATAGTAGGCACCTTCACGCCGCTCTGCGCCGCCACTTCGCCGATGGTCAGATCCGACTTCATTTTTCCTCTTGCTCCTCTAGTCGCTAGAGGATGTAGCGTCTGCCTGAACATAGTCAAGGGAATGATCATGGCACAGGCATCACAGCAGATGCGCTATCGCGTGGACGGCATGGATTGCGCCTCCTGCGCGGCAAAAATCGATACCGCCGTGCGGCGGCTGAAAGGCGTCGAGGACGTTTCCGTTTCGGTGACCGCTGGCACGATGACGGTGAAACACGATGGCAGCGGGGCGCTGGCCCCGGCTATCGAAAAGCGCGTCACCGGCCTCGGTTACAAGCTGGCGCTAGTGCCGGCATCCAGTCCGGCGCCGGTGGCTGCCGACAAGGATGATGCATGCGGCTGCGGTCACGATCATCACACGCATGGTGAAGGTGATCACGATCACGCGGGACACGACCATGATCATGCGGGTCATAATCACGCAGGCCACGATCATTCCGGCCATACCCACGGTGCTCGCAAGACGACTGCACCTGTTGCGGCGGCCAGCGTCGATGTCGAAGGCTTGCACGGCCATGATCATGGCCCGAGCACTGGTCCGTGGTGGAAGTCCGGCAAGGGCAAGCTGACAATTGCAGCGGGTGCCGCGCTGGTCGTCGCCTACGGCATCGGCAAGCTGGTGCCCGGTTACGAAACCTGGATCTTCACCGTCGCCATGCTGGTCGGCCTGCTGCCCATCGCGCGCCGCGCCTTCATGGCGGCTCGTGTCGGCACGCCCTTTTCCATCGAGATGCTGATGACCATCGCCGCGATCGGCGCTGTTATCATCGGCGCCACGGAAGAGGCGGCGGCCGTCGTCTTCCTGTTCCTGATCGGCGAATTGCTGGAAGGCGTTGCCGCCGGCAAGGCGCGCGCCTCGATCCAGTCGCTCACCAAGCTGGTGCCGAAGACGGCGCTGCTCGAGCGCGACGGCAAGGTGGCCGAAGTGCCGGCCGAAACCCTGGCGGTCGGCTCCATCATCATGGTGCGTCCCGGTGACCGCATCCCCGCCGATGGCATCGTCCTTTCGGGCGAAAGCGCGGTCGACGAGGCGCCGGTCACCGGCGAAAGCGTACCGGTGCGCAAGGGGCCGGATTCCACCGTCTGTGCCGGCACGGTCAACAGCGACGCGGTGCTGCGCGTGCGGGTGACGGCTGCTGCCGCCGACAACACCATTGCCCGCGTCGTGCGGTTGGTCGAGGAAGCGCAGGAGAAGAAAGCACCGACCGAGCGGTTCATCGACCGCTTCTCGAAATACTACACGCCTGGCGTTGTGGTCTTCGCCGCGCTCGTCGCCATCATCCCGCCGCTGGCGATGGGCGGCGCCTGGGATGAGTGGATCTACAAGGGTCTCGCCATCCTGCTGATCGGCTGCCCCTGCGCATTGGTCATCTCAACGCCAGCCGCCATCGCCGCCTCGTTGTCGTCCGGAGCACGGCGCGGCCTGCTCATGAAGGGCGGCGCGGTGCTGGAAAATCTCGGCAAGATGACTGCAGTCGCCTTCGACAAGACCGGCACGCTGACCGAAGGCAAGCCCAAGGTGACCGATATCGACGGTTTCGGCCTGCCTGCCGGCGAGGTGCTGCGGTTGGCCGCGGCGCTGGAGACCGGTTCCAGCCATCCGCTCGCCAAGGCCATATTGGGGCGGGCCGAGGCCGACGGCATCGTGGTCCCTGAGGCCACGGGCTCCAAGGCTATCGGCGGCAAGGGCGTATCGGGTACGGTTGATGGAACCGAGATCTTCCTCGGCTCTCCGCAGGCAGTCGGCGAACGCGTGCCGCTGAATGCCGAACAGTCGGCCCGCATCACCGCCCTGAACGACGAAGGCAAGACCGTCTCGCTGTTGCTCGCCGGCGGCAAGCTGGCCGGCGCATTGGCGATGCGTGACGAACCGCGCCCGGACGCCAGGGTCGGCCTGCAAGCGCTCGCCGATCGCGGCATCAAGACGGTGATGCTGACCGGCGACAATGCCCGCACCGCCGCTGCCATCGGCAAGCAACTCGGCATCGAGGTGCGCGCCGAACTGTTGCCTGAGGACAAGCAGCGCATCGTCGGCGAACTGAAAAGCCAGGGCTTCGCGGTTGCCAAGGTTGGCGACGGCATCAACGATGCCCCGGCGTTGGCCGCCGCCGATGTCGGCATCGCAATGGGCGGTGGTACCGATGTTGCGCTGGAGACGGCGGACGCCGCCGTGCTGCACGGACGTGTCGGCGACATCGCGGCGATGATCGCGCTTTCCAAACGCACCATGTCCAACATCGGCCAGAACATCACCATCGCGCTGGGGCTCAAGGCCGTGTTCCTGGTCACCACGGTGATCGGCATCACCGGCCTGTGGCCGGCGATCCTTGCCGATACCGGTGCAACCGTTCTGGTGACGATGAACGCTCTGCGCCTGCTCGGTGCTGCCAAGCCGGGTGCGGCCTGATTGATGGAAACGAAGGCGCCGCAACTTGCGTGGCGCCTTCGACGTATGCGTCTGGCGTTCTCAGGCAGCCTTGAGAAGATAGGCATCGTGCCGTTGGAGAAATGCGCGCAACCGGTCAGGGTAGTCAGTTCCGACCGCCATGCGTACGCTCGGCCTTTCCGCGAGCGCCGTCCGCCAGGCGCGGACCCGTGGCGCGTTCTTAAAGACCCGGGTCTCGGCGATCGTGTCGAACAGGTCGAAATAGCGGAAGACCGGCGCGAAAACCGCATCGACCAGGCTGAAGTTCGCGCCGGCAAAATAAGGTCCTTCGCCGAGCACGCTTTCGATGCGCTCGAACTTCTGCGCGATCGCCACGCGTTTCTGCTCATAGACCGCCGGGGCCGCCGTCGTCTCCAGCCCCCAGATGTCGGACAGGATGTTCGAGCCGAATTCCATCCAGGCGCGGTGCTCGGCACGCGTCAGCGGATCGACCGGGTGCAGCCGGAGCCTGCCCTGCGTCTCCTCGATATATTCGCAGATCACCGAGCTTTCGAAGAGCACGGTTTGCGAGCCATCGGGTTGCCGCACGATCAGCAGTGGTACCTTGCCGAGCGGCGATATAGCCGCGAACCATTCCGGCTTGTCGGCGAGATCGATCATGATCTTCTCGAACCCGATGCCTTTCTCGGAAAGCGCGATCGCCGCCCGCTGCACATAGGGGCACAGATGGTGGCTGACGAGAGTTAGGGTCTGCATGACGATGCTCCTCAGGCCGCAACCTTCATGCCTTCGGCCCGCATCGCCTCGCGCACTGCAGGCCGTGCGCCGACGCGGTCCATGAAGGCGCGCAGATGCGGGAAGGCGGAAAGGTCGACCTTGGCGAAGGCCGACCAGCCGACGATAGTGAAGAGATAGGCGTCGGCGGCACTGAAATATTCGCCCATCAGGAACGGCCCGGATTTCGCCAGATGGGTTTCGACGAAGACCAGCCGTTCGGCGATTTTCTTGCGGGCGACATCCTGCGCCTGCATGCCGTATTCGGGATGAAACAGCCACGGGCTGTACATCTTGTGCAGTTCGGTGGCGATGAAGTTCAGCCAGGACTGCTGCCGGTAGCGCTCCGCCGTGCCGGCGGCCGGCACGAGACCGGATTCCGGCTTCAGGTCGGCGAGATACTGCACTATGGCAGCGCCCTCGGTCAGCACCGAGCCGTTGTCCAGTTCGAGCGCGGGCACATAGCCGTTCGGGTTGACGGCGGTGTAGTCTGCTCCGGTCTCGGTCGGATGGGGAGTTCTGGCGAGATTGACCTTTTCAAAGTCGAGGGCAATGCCGGCTTCCAGTGCAACGATGTGCGGCGAGAGCGAGCAGGTGCCGGTGGCGTAGTAGAGTTTCATGGCAAATCCTTTCGGGATTGGCGCCGTCAACAGCGACGGCACCTTCCGCCATGAAGAATAAGGTTGGCGTTCACGCATTGCTCATTGGCATTTTGCTTATTGCACTTGCATGACTGCAAGCAGGATAGGTGCTATCTCTCTCGGCATGGATGACTGGAACGAATTGCGGCTGGTCCTGGCGGTTCAACGCGAAGGAAGCCTGACGGGTGCCGCGAAAGCCCTGAACGTCGATCATTCGACGGCTTTTCGCCGGCTCAATGCGTTGGAAAAGCGCGTTGGCGTGCATCTGTTCGAGCGTTTGCCGGGCGGCCTCTATCAGGCCACCGTCACCGGCGAACGTATGGCCGCCACCGCCGAGCGCATCGAGGACGAGACGCTGGCGCTCGACCGCGACATTGCCGGTTCCGACCATCGTCTTTCAGGGCGTTTGCGTGTCACTTCTTCGGAGACACTGGCGTACAGCCGATTGCCCAGCCATCTGGCTGCGTTCCGCCGCACGAACCCCGGCATCGTGGTCGAACTCCTCATCGACAATCGCGTGCTCAGCCTGTCACGACGCGAGGCTGACATCGCGCTGCGACCCGTTCGTCCCAAGGAAGGCGACCTGTGGGGGCGCAAGCTCTGTGCTGCAGCCTGGACCTTCTTCGCGACGCCTGCCTATCTGGAGGCACTTGATGGCTCGGTTGGGGATATCGGTGACAGGAAAGATCTGATCGGTTGGGAAGAAGGTGCGGCCGGCATCCAGGCAGCGGACTGGTTAAGCCGCACCGCGCCGGACAGCGCCTTCGTCTACCGAACCAACAGCCTGGTCAACCAATCGGTTGCAGCAAAGGCGGGTATCGGCCTCGCGCTCTTGCCTTGTTACCTTGGCGACAGCGATCCTGGCCTTGTGCGGGTGCGGCCGGAACCCTTGGCCGATCTTGAAGGGGAGTTCTGGATCGTCACCCATGCCGATTTGAAACGGACGGCACGGGTGCGAGCCTTCTTCGAACAGGTCGGCGAGGGGCTGGCCCGCGAGCGCGACCTGTTCGAAGGGCGCATGCCGAGCGCGGGTGTCTAGACAATCTCCAGATAGGCGCTGAACTCGTAGTCGGTCACCTGTTCGGCGAAACCGGCTATCTCCTGGCGCTTGCAGGCGACCAGCATTTGCCTGAGCACCGGCGCGAAGATTTCGGCCGCGATCGCACCGCTCTCGAAGGCGTCCACCGCCTGACCCCATTCGGCCGGGATCTTGCGTTGTTTCTTCGCGGAGTAGGCCCTGCCTGTCTGCGGTGCCGTCGGCTTCCAGCCGTTACGGATGCCGACCAGCGCCGCGCCCAGGATCGCGGTGAGCACGAGATAGGGATTGGAGTCGGCGCCGGCGACGCGGTGCTCGATGCGCCGTGCCTTCGGGTTGCCGCCGGGAATACGGATTGCCGCCGTGCGGTTCTCATAACCCCAGGAGATCGAGGTGGGCGCATGCGTGTCGGGCCGCAGGCGGCGATAGGAGTTGTAGTGCGGTGCAAACAGCAGCGTTGTTTCGGCCATGCCGCGCAGCAGGCCGGCGACCGCGCTCTTCAGCATCGGCGAGCCTTCGGCGGTGCCGTCGTCGAAGACATTCTCGCCCTTCTCGTTGAGCAGGCTGAAATGCACATGCATGCCGTTGCCAGACCGTGTGCCGTATGGCTTGGCCATGAAGGTCGCCGCCAGCCCGTGCTTGCGCGCCACACCCTTGACGATGCGCTTGAAGAAGACGCTGTCGTCCGCCGCCTTCAGCGGGTCGTCGGTATGCAGGAGATTGATTTCGAACTGGCCGATGCCGTTTTCGGCGATCGCCGCGTCGGCCGGCACATTCTGGCGCGCGCACTCCTTGTAGACGTCGGAGAAGAACTCGCCGAAATCGTCCAGCTCGTCGATCGACAGGATCGCGTCGGAATCGAGCCGCTTGCCCGTATAGGGCGAGATCGGCGGCATCGCGCTGTCAGGCTCGGGGTCGATCAGGTAAAATTCCATTTCGGTCGCCACGACGGGGCGCAGCCCCAATTCGCGATATTGCGCGACAACCGCCGCCAGCGCCTGGCGCGGATCGGCGAGAAAGGGGCGTCCGTCCTCCAGCGACAGCCACAGTGGGATCAGCGCACTGGGCCGCGACGTCCAGCTGACTGGCAGCGGGCCGCGTCCCGTTGCCTCGCAGATGCCGTCGCCGTCGCCGGTGGCGAAAACCTGCGTGCTGCCGATGATGTCCTCGCCCCACACGTCGACCCCGACGATGGAGAGCGGCATGCGTATGCCACCACCGAGAACCTTGGAAGCCTGCTCGACCGGGATGCGCTTGCCGCGCATGATGCCGTTCAGGTCGCAAACCACTGCCTGAACGCTTTCGATCGGACCGTTTTGTTCAATCCATGTCTTCAACTGTTCTGATTCGCTCAATTTGAGCACCCATGCCTTTCTTTGTTGGGAACCGCATCGCCCGGGAAGCTGGCATTGCGTCCGACGCCGGTCAAGCCGGACAGGTTGGGACAGCGATTCCTGTCGACAAGCGCCCAGCATGCGGTTAGGCGGAGACAAACAGAGCAACGGGAGCGGTCATGACCCGAAAAACCCTCATTGCGCCTTCGGTGCTGGCGTCGGATTTCTCCAAGCTTGGCGACGAGGTCGAGGCGATTGTCGCGGCAGGCGCCGACTGGATCCATCTCGATGTGATGGACGGGCATTTTGTGCCCAACATCACGTTCGGCGCGCCGGTCATCAAGGCGATCCGCAGCCGCACCAAGGCCTATTTCGACTGCCATCTGATGATCGCGCCGGCCGATCCCTATCTGGCGGCCTTTGCCGAAGCCGGCTGCGACGGCATCACCGTGCATGCCGAAGCCGGGCCGCATCTCGACCGCTCCCTGCAGACGATCCGAAATCTCGGCAAGAAGGCCGGCGTTTCGCTAAACCCCGGCACGCCGGAAAGTGTCATCGAATATGTGCTGGACCGGCTCGACCTCGTGTTGCTGATGACGGTCAACCCGGGTTTCGGCGGTCAGGCCTTTATCCCAGCCGTCGTCGAGAAGGTCAGGCGGGTCAAGGCGCTGATCGGCGATCGGCCGATCCATATCGAGATCGACGGCGGTGTCAGCCCGGAAACGGCGCCCCTGGTGACGGCTGCTGGCGCCAATGTGTTGGTCGCGGGCGCCGCCGTGTTCAAAGGCGGTACGGTCGATGCCTACCGCGCCAACATCGAGGCGATCAGGACGGCTGCCGACAAAGCGGCGGGCTAAGCTACCTCATCCCGGCGGCGACGGCGTAACTAACCGAACACCCTGTTGCCGCCGATCCAGACACCCTTCATGCCGAGATCGTCGGTAAGTGCGACGATGTCGGCCGCCGTGCCCTTGGCGAGTCGGCCGAGTCGGTGCGACTGTCCGACAGCCTCGGCCGCGTAGAGCGAGGCCATGCGCAGCGCTTCCGCCAGCTCGATGCCGACGACCTTGTGCATGAAGCGCACTGCCGAGATCATGTCGAGGTCGGCGCCGGCCAGTGTGCCGTCGGCCAGGCGCAGACTGCCATCCTTGCGGTAGATGGTGCGGCCGTTCAGCGTGAACGAGGTCATGTCGGTGCCGATCGTTGCCATAGCGTCGGTGACCAGGAAGATGCGCGCCGGACCCTGCTTGGCCTTCAGCGCGATCTCGATTGTCGCGGGGTGCACATGGATGCCGTCGGCGATCAGACCGGCGAAGACCTTGCCGCTGTCGACGGCGGCACCGGCCAGCCCCGGCTCGCGATTGCCGATCTGGCTCATGGCGTTGAACAGATGCGTGGCCATGGAAGCGCCGGCGTCGGCATAGGCGGTCGCTGTCGCATAGTCGGTGTCGGAATGGCCAAGGCTGACGACGATGCCGGCCTTGGCCAATGCCTCCACCTGCGCGGCCGTGACCGATTCCGGAGCGATCGTCGTTTGCAATACCGGCAGCTTCGCCCGGGCTGCGATCAGCGCCGCCTGGTCGGCGTCGTTCATCGGGCGGATCAGCTTCGGGTCGTGTGCACCCTTGCGCGCCAGCGACAGATGCGGCCCTTCCAGATGCAGGCCGAGGAAGCCAGGCAATTTACGTCTGGCTGCTTCCGCGCCGGCAGTGACCGCCGCAGCGGTGATCTCGGGCGTGTCGGTGATCAGCGTTGGTAAAAGCGCGGTGGTGCCGAAAGGCACGTGGGCCTGGCAGATCGTCTCTATGGAAGCGAAGTCCGGATGGTCGTTCAGCATGACGCCGCCGCCGCCGTTCACCTGAAGGTCGACGAAGCCCGGCGCCAGCAAGCCGCCGCCGAGATCGATAGTTTCGGCATTCGCCGGAACGGCATCGCGGCCGACGATCGCCTCCACCAGGCCGCCGGAGACGACCAGCGCGGCATCGTCATGCCAGTCGGCACCGTCGAAGATGCGGGCGCCGGTGAGTGCGAGAGTCTTGCTCATACCGTCTCCGTCACCTTGCGCAGGTTCGGCGGGGTGTCGGGATCGAGGCCGCGGTGGCGGGCGAAGGCCTCGACGAAGGCGTAGAAGGATACGATCAGCGTCAGCGGGTCGGTCAGCGGGTGCCCGGTCGCGGCATGCGGCAGCATGATGGCGTTCTTGGCCAGCTTCGACGTGATGAAGGCCGAGGCGCCCTTGTTGGCCAGCGTGTCCACCGCGGCGGCAAGCGAGGGTTCCGACGCGTCGCGAGCGGCCAGCGCCAGCACCGGGAATGTCGGGCCGACCAGCGCCATCGGCCCATGCATCACCTCGGCGCCGCTGTAGGCTTCGGCGTGCACGGCGCAGGTCTCCTTGAACTTCAGTGCCGCCTCCGAGGCGATCGCGAAAGACGGACCGCGACCGAGGATGAAGAACGAATTGTGCCCATCCAGCGCCGCAGTCAGCGGCGACCAATCGCAGGCGACCGCCTCACGGAACCGTTCCGGCAATTGCTTCAGCGCCGCGATCAGCGCTTCGTCGCTGGTGGCGTGCGCCATCAGCGCGAGGCCGGCCACTGCGGAATTGACGAAGGTCTTGGTGGCCGCGACGCTGAGTTCCGGCCCGGCCAGAATGTCGATCGCATAGTCGGCGGCCCGCGCCAGCGGCGAATCGGCGGTGTTGGTCAGCGCGATCGTCAGTGCACCGCGTGCCTTGGCGCTTTCGGCCATGGCGACAATGTCGGGACTTTTGCCCGACTGCGAGATCGCCAGGCAGGCGGAGCCGTTCAGCCTGAGCTTCGCACCATAGATCGAGGCGACCGACGGGCCGACCGAGGCGACTGCGAGGCCGGCGGTCAGCTCGACCGCGTATTTCATGAAGGTGGCGGCGTGGTCGGACGAGCCGCGCGCCACGGTGACGATGAAATTCGGGTCGCGCTCGCGGATGCCGCGCCCGGCCTCGCTCAGTACCTTGCCGGACTTGTCGAGCAAGCGAGCGGTAGCGTCCGGAATCTCCTCGACCTCGCGGCGCATATGGGTTTTTGTTGTTGTCATGGCCGTACTCCAGTGTCGTCGTTGGTTACGCCAAGCCTGAGCTCGGCGACAAAGTCATAGGCATCGCCGCGATAGACCGACCGGGTGAATTCGATCACCTTGCCACTGGCGAGATAGGATATGCGCTCGATGCGCAACGAGGCGGAGCCGGTCGGCGCTTCGAGCAGTCGCGCGTCGGCCTCGTTGAGATTGACGGCGGAAATTCGTTGCACGGCGCGCACCGGCCGGCTGCCCCGTTCCTCCAGCGCCGCATAGAGCGAGGAGCCGACCGCGGTCGGATCGGGCAAGGCGCTGGCCGAAAGCGAGGCGCGCTCGATCGCCAGCGGCGTATCGTTGGCAATGCGCAGGCGTGCCACCCGCGCTACCATCTCGCTGGCGGCCAGTCCCAGCACCATCATCTCTTCGGGCGAGGGCGCATAGAGCCCGCGATCGAGCCAGGTCGAGCGCACCGCCTTGCCGCGACGCGCCATGTCCTCGGTGAAGGAGGTGAGCCGCGACAGCGACTGCTCGACGCGCTCCATGCGGGGCGCCACGAAGGTGCCGGAACCATGACGTTGGACGAGAATGCCGCCCTTGACCAGATCCTGCACTGCCTTGCGCACGGTAACGCGAGAGATATCGGCCATGGAGGCGATGTCGCGCTCCGAAGGCAGTGCGTCGCCCGGGCCGATCGCGCCACGATTGACGGCATCCTCGATGCTGCGGCGAAGCTGCAGGTAAAGTGGCGCACCGCTTTGCGAAGCCTGTTTCAGCGAAGCAAAGATGGCGTCGCCGGCGTCGCTCATCGCGCAGCCTCGACCGGGGCGGCGAACATGCGCACCGCCATGCGCACCGCGCCGCCCAGCGCATCGTCGAGCGGCGTCTTCAACAAGGCGCGATGGCGCTCGGAAAGGCGCGGCGCATAGAGCGGAGCAAGGCCACCGAGCAGGCAGAGAGGATCGCCAGCTTCCAGACCGAGTACGCCGAGCGAGGCCTCCACGTCGGCGACCGCTTTGTCGACGATCCAGGTGGCGACGGCGTCTCCCTTGGCCGCATAGTCGAACACCTTCGGAGCGAAGCCGCCAAAGTCGCCGGGCTTGGCGTTGGTGGTGAACTCGACCACGTCTTGCGGGTTGTTGCGGAACACGCCCATCATTTCGGCGGTCAGCGGCGATGGCTCGCGGACGCCGTCATAGGCGAGCAGGGTCTGTTCGAGCAGGTCGCGCCCGATGCGTGCGCCGCTACCCTGGTCCCCCACTTGAAAACCCCAGCCACCGATCGGTCGCGACTTGCCGTTCTTGCGCACCATATAGGCGGTGCCGGTGCCGAGGATCGCCATGGCGCCGTCGCCGGAACCGACCGCGCCTTCCAGCGCGATCTCGGCATCCGTCTCCACGCTGGAACGGCTGAAGGGCAGGATCGCCTCGAGTTGCTGCTTGTAGGTGCCGACATTGGCGCCGGCCAATCCGAGCACGGCTGGTGTCTGCGGGATCAAATCGGGGTCTTCGCCGGCCGCGAGAAACGCTTGCCTGGCGGCTTCGACGATGTTGGTGCGGGCGCCGGTTAGATCACTACGGATGTTCGCGGCACCGGCCTTGGCGCGACCCAGGATCGCGCCGTCCGCCGTTGCCAGCGCCGCCCTGCAGCTGGTGCCGCCGCCATCGATGCCGAGCACGAAAGTCACGCTGAAATCTCCTCTCGGTTGATAATACCAATAAAATACCAATAGCCAAGAACAAATTTGTGGTTCGATTCAAAAAGCGGTAACTGTATGAAAAATAGGATGATTTAGTTTGGTCAGAAAGGAAATTGCTGCGAAATTGCTAATGCATGTGGACAAGTGGTATTTTTTTGGTATTGTCGAGAAAGGTGGAGGAATTGGAATGGCGCAGAAGCGCACCGAAGCGAAGCATCGCGACGCGGAAGGCCTGGATGTCCGGGCTCCGGAAGCTGTTTTGGCTTCGCTTGCGGAAGCCCAGATCGAGGCTGCGTCCGCTGTCCGTGAGGCCATCCCCGCCATTGCCTCCGCAGCTGCGTTGATCGCCGATCGTTTGAATGCGGGTGGCAAGCTCGTCTATGCCGCGGCCGGCAGTTCCGGCCTGATGGCTCTGGCCGACGCCCTCGAATTGCCGGGCACGTTCGGCATCGACCGCAGTCGCATCGCCATCCTGATTGCCGGTGGGCAGGAAGCATTCCAGACTCTCGCCGGTGGCCCCGAGGACGACGAGGGCGAGGCGGCCGAAGCCGTTGAAGGTGCTAATATCGGCAAGAACGATTGCTTGATAGCATTGTCGGCCAGCGGCTCGACCCCCTATGCCGTACGGGCATTGCTGGAAGCCAAGCGTCGCGGCGCGGCAACCATCGCCGTGGCCAACAATGGCGAGACGCCGCTGCTGCAGGCCGCCGATGTCGCGATCCTCTTGAAGACGCCGCCGGAAGTCATCGCCGGCTCCACCCGCATGGGTGCAGGCACCGCCCAGAAAATCGCGCTCAACATGCTGTCGACCCTGGCCGCCATCCATCTCGGCCATGTCCATGACGGCTATATGGTCAATCTTCTCGCCGACAACGCCAAACTGCGCGATCGCGCTGCCCGGATTGTCGCCGCCGTCACCGGGCGCGACCGCGGCGATGCCGAACGGTCGCTCGAAATGAGCGGCGGCGCCGTCAAGACCGCCATTCTGCTCGCTGCCGGCGCCACCAGCGTCGATGCTGCCGAGAAGATACTGGAGAAGACTGGCCAGAGGTTGAGGCCGGCCCTTTCCGCCATCAGAGGAGAGCAGGGAGGCGAAAGTCTCCCATCTCGTCAAAACCGAACCTGAAAAAGGTCAACAGGGAGACTGAGCATGAAGACGAAACTTCTTACGGCATTACTTTTGGGCTCCAGCGTACTCGGCTTGGCCGGGACCGCTTCCGCCGCTGATGTCACGCTCAATATCGAAAGCTGGCGCGGTGACGACCTCGCCATCTGGAAGGACAAGCTGATCCCGGCCTTTGAGGCGAAGAACCCCGGCATCAAGGTGGTGTTCGCGCCGTCGGCGCCGACCGAGTATGACGCCGCTCTCGGCGCCAAGCTCGCCGCTGGTTCGGCCGGCGATCTCATCACCTGCCGTCCGTTCGACAAGTCGCTCGAACTCTACAAGAAGGGCGATCTCGCCGACCTGACCAAGCTGTCCGGCATGGAGAATTTCTCCAGCGTGGCCAAGTCCGCATGGTCGACCGACGATGGTTCGGCCACCTTCTGCGTGCCGATGGCCTCGGTCATCCACGGCTTCATCTACAACAAGGACGCCTTCGACAAGCTCGGCCTCAAGGTGCCGCAGACCCGCGACGAATTCTTCGCCGCGC
This sequence comes from Mesorhizobium terrae, assembly GCF_008727715.1. Lineage (GTDB taxonomy): Bacteria > Pseudomonadota > Alphaproteobacteria > Rhizobiales > Rhizobiaceae > Mesorhizobium > Mesorhizobium terrae. Next base: position 1,674,087 of record NZ_CP044218.1, on the reverse strand, counting down.
TCGACAAGATCAAGGCCGACGGCACCTACATCCCGATGGCGATGGGCACCAAGGACCTCTGGGAAGCCGCCACCATGGGCTACCAGAACATCGGTCCGAACTACTGGAAGGGTGAAGAGGGCCGTCTCGCTCTGATCGCCGGCAAGCAGAAGCTGACCGACAAGGACTGGGTCGAACCCTATGCCGAACTCGTCAAGTGGAAGCCTTATCTCGGCGACGGCTTCGAGGCGCAGACCTATCCGGACAGCCAGAACCTCTTCACGCTCGGCCGCGCCGCCATCTATCCGGCCGGCTCGTGGGAGATCGGCCTGTTCAACACCCAGGCGCAGTTCAAGATGGGCGCCTTCCCGCCGCCGGTCGGCAAGGCAGGCGACACCTGCTACATCTCCGACCACACCGACATCGGCATCGGCCTCAACGCCAAGAGCAAGAACGCCGACGCGGCAAAAACCTTCCTGACCTGGGTCGCCTCGCCGGAATTCGCCGGCATCTATGCCAACGCGCTGCCAGGCTTCTTCAGCCTGAACTCCGCGCCGGTGAAGATGGCGGATCCGCTGGCGCAGGAATTCGTCTCCTGGCGCGAGAAGTGCAAGCCGACGATCCGCTCGACCTATCAGGTTCTGTCGCGCGGCACGCCGAACCTCGAAAACGAGACCTGGGTTGAATCGGCCAACGTCATCAACGGCACCGACACCCCGGAAGTCGCAGCCGGTAAGCTGCAGAAGGGTCTCGACAGCTGGTACAAGCCGGCGAAGTAAGACTGTGAAACGACCGGGCCGCGTTTATCGCGGCCCGGCCTGTCCCGAACTGTAGATTCTGATTGTCGGCGCGGTTCCTCGCCCTTACGCTCTTCCTTTGAAGACTGGAGAAGGGGCGCCGGCTTCATGTCTGTCGTTTCCCCGGATGTTCGGGGAAAATCTCGGCGGGCAGGCGAGGGGCGGCATTCTCACAATTTGACGGCGACACCCGAGGCGGTAAGGACCGAACTCATGGCTGCAGCATCGAAAAAACCGTTCCGTTTGCACATCGGCGTCTTCCTGGCGCCGGCGGTGCTCGTCTACACGGCCGTTATGATCCTGCCGCTGTTCGGCACGCTGCAGCTCTCGCTGTTCCGTAGCATCGAGCAGGTGCAAACCTTTGTCGGCTTCGACAACTTCCGCACCTTGTTCGGCGACCCCAACTGGTCGTTCAATTTCTGGAACGCGCTGAAGAACAATGTCTGGTTCTTCATCATCCACATGCTGGTGCAGAACCCGATCGGTGTCATGCTGGCGGCGCTGCTCTCCAGCCCGAAGCTGCGTTTCACCGCCTTCTACCGTACCGCGATCTTCATCCCCACGATCCTGTCCTTCGTCATCGTCGGCTTCGCCTGGAAGCTGATCCTGTCGCCGATCTGGGGCGTGGCACCCGACCTGCTCGGCATGGTCGGCCTGAAAAGCCTGTTCACGCCGTGGCTCGGCAAGGAAGAATACGCGCTCACCGCACTCAGCCTGATCTCGGTCTGGCAGTTCGTCGGTATCCCGATGATGCTGATCTACGCAGCGCTTCTGTCCATCCCGGAAGAGGTGATCGAGGCGGCCGAATGCGACGGCGTCACCGGCTGGTCGCAGTTCTGGAAGATCAAGCTGCCGCTGATCCTGCCTGCCATCGGCATCATCTCGATCCTCACTTTCGTCGGCAATTTCAACGCCTTCGACCTGATCTACACCGCGCAGGGCGCCTTGGCCGGGCCGAACTACTCGACCGATATCTTGGGCACCTTCCTCTATCGCGCCTTCTTCGGTTTCCAGTTGCAGGTCGGCGATCCGAACATGGGCGCCACCATCGCCACCATGATGTTCCTGATCATCCTGATCGGCGTCTGCTTCTATCTCTTCCTCGTGCAGCGGCGCCTGCGCCGCTACCAGTTCTGAGGGCGTCACGATGAGTAAGGCCACCTCTTCCCTGCCGCGCACGATCGGCGCGCACGCGATCCTTTTGACCTACACCGTCATCGCGCTGTTCCCGGTCTTCGTCGTCGTCATCAACTCGTTCAAGTCGCGCCAGGCGATCTTTCAGCAGCCGCTGACGCCGCCGACGCCGAAGACCTTCGACCTGATCGGCTACACCACCGTGTTCGGCCAGGGCGATTTCTTCCTCTATTTCCAGAACAGCCTGATCGTCACCGTCGTCTCGCTGTTCTTCGTGCTGCTGTTCGGCGCCATGGCCGCCTTCGCCCTGTCGGAATACCGCTTCCGCGGCAACACGCTGATGGGCTTGTACCTGGCGCTCGGCATCATGATCCCGATCCGCCTCGGTACTGTCGCCATCCTGCAGCTGATGGTGGCTTCGGGGCTGGTCAACACGTTGACGGCACTGATCCTGGTCTACACCGCACAGGGCCTGCCGCTCGCTATCTTCATTCTTTCGGAATTCATGAAGGGCGTGTCGGACGATCTAAAAAATGCCGGCCGCATCGACGGGCTCTCCGAATACACGATCTTCTTCAGGCTGGTGTTGCCGCTGGTCCGCCCGGCCATGGCCACGGTCGCCGTGTTCACCATGATCCCGATCTGGAACGATCTGTGGTTCCCGCTGATCCTGGCGCCGTCGGAGGCCACCAAGACGGTGACGCTCGGCGCGCAGATCTTCCTTGGCCAGTTCGTTACCAACTGGAACGCTATCCTGGCGGCGCTGTCGCTGGCGATCCTGCCGGTGCTGGTCCTCTATCTGATCTTCTCGCGGCAGCTCATCCGCGGCATCACCTCAGGCGCGGTGAAGTAAGCGCCGTCCTCAAAGCAACAACAAAGAAACCCGACACAGGACATCAAAGTGACTTCGACCAAACCCCTCCGCGTTGTCGTTGCCGGCCTGGGCAATATGGGCCGCAGCCACGCGCTGGCCTACTACAACAATCCGGGCTTCGAGATTGCGGCCCTCGTCAACCGTTCGGACGTGCCGCTGCCCGGCGGGCTGGCGGGTCACGAGATCCGTCGTTCGTTCGAGGACGCACTGCGCGACGAGAAACCGGACCTTGCCTGCATCGCCACCTATTCGGACAGCCATGCCGACTATGCGGTGCACGCCTTCGAGGCTGGCTGCCATGTCTTCGTCGAGAAGCCGCTGGCCACCACGGTCGCCGATGCGCGCCGGGTGGTCGACGCCGCCAAGGCCAACGGCAAGAAGCTGGTGATCGGCTATATCCTGCGCCATCACCCGTCCTGGGTGCGGCTGATCGCCGAGGCCCGCAAGCTGGGCGGCCCTTATGTGTTCCGCATGAACCTCAACCAGCAGTCGTCCGGCCATACCTGGCAGACGCACAAGCAGTTGATGCAGACCACCTCGCCGATCGTCGATTGCGGCGTCCATTATCTCGACGTCATGCTGCAGATCACCGATTCCGCGCCCGTCGAAGTGCGTGGCATGGGCGTGCGCCTCTCCGATGAGGTGGCGCCCTCCATGTACAATTACGGTCACTTGCAGGTGCTGTTCGAGGACGGTTCGGTCGGCTGGTATGAGGCCGGTTGGGGCCCGATGATCTCGGAGACCGCCTTCTTCGTGAAGGACGTGATGTCGCCGAAGGGCTGCGTGTCGATCGTCATGGCCGAGGGTGTGAAGTCGGACGATATCGACACCCATACCAAGACCTCGACCATCCGCCTGCACCAGGCCGCGACCGGTGCCGACGGTAAGTTCCTGAAACCCGACGAACTGCTTTCCATGGAAGGCGAACCGGGCCACCAGGAATTGTGCGATTTCGAACAGGCTTTCGTGCTGAAAGCCATTCGCGAGAATGTCGACCTCACCCGCCACATGGACGATGCCGTGCGTTCGCTTGCCGTCTGCCTTGCCGCCGACGAAAGCGTGCGCACCGGCAATCCCGTCAAACTCTAGCAATCGAGCGAGGAACAGCCGTGGGCTCTCTGAAGATCGAGAATGTGAAGAAATCCTTCGGGCCGGTGGACGTGCTGAAGGGCATCGACCTCGACGTGAAGGATGGCGAATTCGTCGTCTTCGTCGGCCCGTCGGGCTGTGGCAAGTCGACCCTGCTGCGTGTCATCGCCGGCCTGGAGGACGCTTCCTCCGGCCGCGTCCTGATCGATAGCCAGGAGGTCACTTCGACGCCGCCGGCCAAGCGCGGTATCGCCATGGTGTTCCAGACCTATGCGCTCTATCCGCATCTCAGCGTGCGCGACAACATGGCGCTCGGCCTCAAGCAGGCTGGCGAGCCGGCTGCCGAGATCGACAAGCGTATCGGCGCCGCATCCGCCATGCTTTCGCTGGAACCCTACCTCAAGCGCCGCCCGGCCGAACTTTCCGGTGGCCAGCGCCAGCGCGTCGCCATCGGCCGCGCCGTGGTGCGCGAGCCGAAGCTGTTCCTGTTCGACGAGCCGCTGTCGAACCTGGATGCCGCGCTGCGCGTCAACACGCGTCTCGAGATCGCGCAGCTGCACCGCCGGCTCAAGGCGACGATGATCTACGTCACTCACGACCAGGTCGAGGCAATGACGCTGGCCGACAAGATCGTGGTGCTGAATGCCGGCCGCATCGAGCAGATCGGCGCGCCGATGGAGCTTTACCAGTCGCCGGCCAATGAATTCGTCGCCGGTTTCATCGGCTCGCCGAAGATGAACTTCGTTGACGGCGCGCGGCTGGGCGAAACCGTCAAGACCATCGGCGTGCGCCCGGAACATCTGACCGTCGATCCGAAGTCCGGTTCGTGGAAAGGCACGGTCGTGCACACCGAACATCTCGGTGCCGACACCAATGTCTATCTCGATTGCGAAAAAGCCGGCCTGATCACGGTGCGCATCTTCGGCGTCTACAACGCCGAGCCGGGGTCGACGCTTTATGCCACGCCGGATCCGGCCAAGACCTACCGTTTCGATGCGGACGGCAAGGCTGTGAAATGAAAATGGCGCCCTCGGGCGCCATTTCTTCGAGCGGTTGACGTCGCAACCACCATCGATCAGCCGACGAAGGCGCGTTCCACCACGAAGGTGGCTGGAGCACTCAGCGAGCCTTCGACGAAGCCAAGGCTTTCAGCCATTTCCTTGACGTCCTTCAGCATGTGCATCGAACCGCAGATCATGATGCGGTCGGTTTCCGGGTTCAGCGGCTCGATACCGAGGTCGGTATAGAACTTGCCGGAGCCGACCAGCGCCGTGATGCGGCCCATACGCTCGGAGGTTTCGCGCGTCGTCGAATTGTAGAGCGTCACGCGCCCGTTGGTGAATTCGCCGATCAGCGGGTCCTCCGCCAGCGCTGCCACCAGTTCCTGGCCATAGGCCAACTCGGCCACGTCGCGGCAGGTGTGGGTGAGATAGACGTGCTCGAACTTCTCGTAGGTATCGGGGTCGCGCAGCAGGCTGGCGAAGGGCGCGATGCCGGTGCCGGTCGAGATCATGAACAGGCGCTTGGCCGGGGTAAGTGCGTCCAGCACCAGCGTGCCGGTCGCCTTGTGGCGCATCAAAATGGTGTCGCCGGGCTGGATCTTCTGCAGGTGCTGGGTGAGCGGGCCGTCCGGCACCTTGATGGAGAAGAATTCGAGCTCTTCGTCCCATGCCGGGCTCGCCACGGAATAAGCGCGGTATACCGGCTTCTCCGCATTCGGCAGGCCGATCATGACGAACTCGCCGGAGCGGAAACGCAACGATTGCGGCCGGGTGATACGGAAGGAAAACAGCCGGTCGGTGTAGTGCTTCACCGAAACGACCTTTTCAGCAAAAACGTTCGCCGGAATAGGGAACTGCAACGGCGTGGCTGCATCCGTGCTCTGGGCGGAAGCGGTGCTCATAGAACCAACCTTTTCCTGCTGCCTGGGGCTCTCCTGCGCGCCGCTTTTGCGGGTCCCGATATGCCTCGGCATTGTCTAGGGGCAGGCTCTTGTAACGGAAATCTATTAGTATACAAATGATCTTAGCGTCAAGATCGTGCCGCGGAACGCCTTTCCAAACTGGCCTTCATCGGCAGTTCGGACTTTTCGGATTTCGGCGATGAATGAGAAAGTTCCGGCGCAATCGGACAATGTCGTCGCCGGCATCGACGTTGGCGGCACATTTACCGACCTGATCCTGATCGATGGCCGCGATGGCGGCAAGGTCCGCATCGCCAAGACGCCGACCACGCTCGACAATCAGGCCTTCGGCGTCGTCTCGGCGCTCGGCGCCACCGGCGTCAGCCCCGCCGACATTGACCTGATCGTCCACGGCACCACCACCACTACCAACGCCGTGCTGGAGCGCAGGCTGGCCCGGACCGGCATGATCACAACGGCTGGTTTCCGCGACATCATCGAACTCGGCCGGCGCACCCGGCCGCAGGCCTATGGTATGACCGGTACCTTCGAGCCGGTTATCCCGCGTCTCTTGCGTCTCGAAATCGACGAGCGCGTGGAAGCGTCGGGCCGGGTGCGTGTCCCGCTTGACGAGGAGGGTGTGCGGCATGCGGTACGTTGGTTGCTGGCGGCAGGCTGTGAATCGCTCGTCATCCATTTCCTGCATTCCTATGCCAACCCGCTGCACGAGCGCCGCGCCGCCGAGATCGCCGCCGAGCTCTGGCCGAACGGCCATATCACCGTCGGTCACACGCTTTTGTCCGAAGCGCGCGAATTCGAGCGCGGCGTGACGGCCTCCGTCAACGCCGCCGTGCAGCCGATCCTTGAGCGTTATGTCGCCCGGCTGCGCGATGAACTCGCCGGCCAGGGCTATAAGCGCGACTTCCTCATCATGAACGGCAATGGCGGCATGATCTCGGCGCGTTTCGTCGCCCACGAAGCCGCCAAGACGGTGATGTCTGGTCCGGCCTCCGGTGTGATCGCCGCCGCCTATACCGGTCGCCGTGCCGACCACCGTAACCTTGTCACCTATGACATGGGCGGCACCTCCACCGATGTGGCGCTGATCCGCGATGCCGAACCGGCTGTCTCCAACGAGATCGAGCTGGAATACGCCATGCCGATCCACGTGCCGATGGTGGCTGTGCACACGGTCGGCGCCGGCGGCGGCTCGATCGCGCGTGTCGACGCGGCCGGCCTGATCCGCGTCGGGCCGGAAAGCGCCGGTGCCAGTCCCGGCCCGATCTGCTACGGGCGCGGAGGCAAGCTGCCAACCATCACCGATGCCAATCTGGTGCTCGGTCGCCTGGCGCCGAAAAAACTGCTCGCCGTCGACAATCCTGTCAGCGTCGAAAGCGTGACCCGGATATTCGAGGACAAGATCGGCCTGTTCACCGGCCTCTCCGGCGTCGAGGCGGCCGGCGCGGTGCTGAGGCTGGCCAATATCAAGATGGCAGGCGCCATCCGTATGGTGTCGGTTGGCCGCGGCCACGACCCGCGCGACTTCACGCTGTTCGCCTTCGGCGGGGCCGGTCCGTTGCACGCCAGCGCGCTGGCGCGCGAGCTTGGCCTGCCGCGCGTGCTGGTGCCAGCACGGCCGGGCATCACCAATGCGCTAGGCTGCGTCGTCGCCGATATGAGGCACGACTTCGTCAACACGCTGAACCAGCCCGTCGCCAGCATCGACGAAAAGCGCGTGGAACAGATCCTCGAGGCGCATCGCGCCGAGGGTGAAAGCCTGATCGCCAAGGAAGCGGTGAAGCCACAGGCGGTCCGCGTCAGCCATTCCGCTGACATGCAGTTCGTCGGCCAGACCCACCTGATCAATGTGCCGCTGCCATCGGCGCGGGTCGACCGCGCCACCCTGCAGGGGCTTTTCGAAAAGGCCTATTTTGTCCGCTTCAAGGTCGAGCTGCCGGAAATCCGCGCCAATCTCGTCAATCTGAACACCTCGGTTACCGGTGTGCGGCCGCAGATCGATCTGTCGACGCTGATCGACCCCGCTGGCCGCGCCAGCAAGCTGGCCGAGGCCCGCGCCGAGGTTCGCCTGGTCTGGTATGACGGCGTCTGGCGCGACACGCCGGTTTATGCCCGCGAAAAACTGCCACTCGAGGCGGAGATCGAGGGCCCGGCGATCATCGAGCAGATGGATGCCACCACCGTGCTCGAGCCGGGCGACAGGGCAACCAGCGATGCCGACGGCAATCTGATCGTCGAGGTGGGCAGCCGATGACGCATATCAGCCTCGATGCCATTACACTTTCCGTCATACAGGCGGGTCTGCAGCAGGTCTGCGACGAGATGGACCTGACCTTTTCGCGCGCCGCTTTCTCGCCGGTCATCGCTGAAGCCAACGATCGTTCCGACGGCATCTATTCGGCCGTTGACGGCGCGTTGATCGCGCAAGGCTCGCAAGGCCTGCCGGTCTTCGTCGGCGTCATGCAGTACTCAACCCGGATCGTCATCGAGATGATCGCCGCTGGCCGCTGCCTGCCACCGGAACCGGGCGACATCTACATCGTCAACGATCCTTATCTCGGCGGCACGCATCTCATGGATGTGCGCTTCGCCATGCCCATCTATCGCGGCGGCGCGATCTTCTGCTGGCTCTCCAACACGGGCCATTGGCCGGATATTGGTGGCGCCGTGCCAGGCGGTTTTTCCGCCTCCGCCACCGCCGTCGAACAGGAAGGGCTGCGCCTGCCGCCAGTCAAGCTGTTCAAGAAAGGCGTGCTCGATCCCGAGATTTACGCCATCATCTGTTCCAACATCCGTGTCGCCGACCAGCGCATCGGCGATATCAAAGCGCAGGCCGCCGCCCTGCTTGTCGGGCAGGACAGGCTCAACGAAATCCTAGATCGTTACGGAGACGAAACCGTCTCTGCAGCGGTCGCGGAATTACGCCAGCGCGCCGCCGAGCAGATGCGTGCCAACATAGCGGCCATCGCCGATGGCATCTACCGCTCTAAGGCCTATGTCGATTCCGACGGCGTCGTCGACGAACCGCTGACCATCGCGCTTGCCGTGGAGAAGAAGGGCGACACGCTGACTTTCGATTTCGGAGGTTCATCGAAACCCTGCGCCGGGCCGATGAACAGCGTGCTCGCCACGACGCTGTCGTCGGTCTATCTCGCCATGCGCCATATCTTTCCGGATGTGCCGATCAGCGCCGGCGCTTTCGAGCCGTTGATCGTCAAGCGCCCGGAAGGCACTTTCCTCGATGCCAGCTATCCGCGCCCGGTTTCCGGTTGCGCGGCGGAAGTCTCGCAGCGCATCGCGGAAGCGGTTTTCGCGGCCATGGTGCAGGCACTCCCGGACAAGGTGACGGCGGCGCCTGCTGGGTCGAGCGGCAATTTCGCGCTCGGCGGCCACGATCCGGCTCGCGGCCGCGACTATGTCATGTACCAGATTTCCGGCGGCGGTTATGGCGGCAACGCCCGTCACGACGGGCTTGCCAACGGCTGCTCGACCATTGGCATTTCCAAGTCGCCGCCGGTCGAGATCATGGAACAGGCTTTCCCGGTGCTCTACCGTCACTACGCGTTGCGTGAAGGCTCCGGCGGCGCGGGGCGCCATCGTGGCGGCTTCGGGCTGGCCTATGAGGTCGAGTTGCTGCGTGGCGAGGCGCGTGCCTCTTTCGTCATGGATCACGGCCGCTTTGGTCCGCAAGGCGTGCTGGGCGGTCGCGACGGCGCCGTCAACACGGTGACGGTGATCCGCGATGGCAAGGAGCATGTGCCGCAGCATCTTTCCAAGGAACAGGACATCCCGCTGAAGGCGGGCGACCGCGTTCGCGTCGAGACACCCGGCGGCGGCGGTTATGGCGATCCGCGCAAGCGCGATCCCGAAGCGGTCCGCCACGATGTGGCGCAGGGCTACTACACGGCAAGCCAGGCGAAGAAGATGTTCGGCATCGAGCCGTAGCGCGAACAACCGTCAGCTTCGGGCTGACGTCCGTCGGATGCACCCGGGCGCAGCACACGAAGCGGTGGATTACGCGATCTTGGCCAGCAGGCGCAGGAACTGCGCCGCCTCCCTGGCCGACAGCGGCGCCAGGGTCTCGCCGGTGATGGCCTTCGCCAACGGTATGAGTTGTTCGATGGCCTTACGCCCGGCAGCCGTCAGCGACACCAAAAGCAGCCGCTTGTCAGTCTCGTGTTTCTTGAGATCGACATAGCCGCGCGATTTCAGCCGGTCGATGACCCCCTTCACGGTGGCGGCATCCATGGCAATCATCTGGCCGAGCTGATTCTGCGAGGTTTCGCCAACCTCGTGGAGCCTGGCCAGCGCCGCGAATTGCGGCGGCGTCAGGTCTGCGATACGCGAAGCGAAGATCGACAGGTGCCGCTGGTGCGCCTTGCGCAGCACGAAGCCGACCTGGTCTTGCAGATGATAGATTTCATCCGCCTCGTCGTGGTCGACGAGCGTCAGCGGCGCCTTGCTGGCCGTCATCTTTGGCCGTCCCACAACTTGATGTCCTTGGCCTCCAGGCCGCCCATGCGGTTGTGGATGCGCGGCCCGCAGGTCATGACAAGGCAGAACAGGATTTCGTCGGGGCGAGGCCCGTCGGCGATGCCGATCTCCATGGCGTCGAAATGCGAGCGCACATAGGCGGCGTTGATATGGCCGATCGGCACGTCGAGCCGCGCGCCGAAGCCTCCCACCTTCTTGGCCGAGGGCACGATCGCCTTGGCTTCGCCCAGCCGTTCGCGCATCGCATAGCCGCCCGGCGCGTGCCACAGCGCACCATGTTCCAATTCGCCGGCGCTGCCGACGATGGCGCCCTTGCCGTAGCCGTCAATGATATGCGCGTCGCCGCCGAGTGCGGCGATCAGTCGATCCGTCAACAGCAGCCCCAGAGGTTTCAGGTCGTCCATGGCGCCTTGCAGCTTCTCCTCATAGCGACCGGCAAAGGGGTTCTTGACCAAGGCCATGGCCGCAGCGCGGCGGCGCGGCATATTCGCCGCCGGCCCGCCGTCATGGATGATCTCCTCGCTCAGCACGGCGATTTTTCGAATGGGAAATTCAGGCATGGGCTGGGTCCTTGGCGGTCGATCTGTCGGTTGAAAGGAATGGCGAGTGGTCGCAGTGGGAGGTCGGTTCGATCTCTCCACTGACCGCGACCGCGCCGTTGAGAAACAAGGCCGCTGCTTCGATCAGCCCGCGCTGCCGAAAGTCTTCGGCGACGGCCAGGCCACTGTCCAGTGCCTTGGCGGTTTCTTGGCGCGAGAGCGTCCCGACGCCGGTCGTGACCAGCCGGTCGCCGAGATCGCTGTCGGGGGCCAGAGCAAGCGCTGGACGCCGGGAGATTGCTGGATGGCCGGGCAGGTCGACGGCATTGGCAATCAGCGTTGCCGCCGCGTCGGCCTCGGCGCCATTGCGTGCCAGAACCGTCACCGCGTCGGCAATGCCGAGCGAAAAGGAGCGGCCGCGCCAGCCGCTGGTCGCAATGCCACGCACGGCGTCTTCGGCGCGCACCAGGATGCGGTCGGAAAAGCCGTGTCCGGTTCCGGCAATGGCCAGTGTCATCGATTGGCCCGGCGCGAGGTGCAACGCGCTGTCGCCGCCATTGTTGACATAGGCGCGTTGGAGATTGCGGCCGCGCAGCATCGCTGCCAGTACCTCGTCGGCGACCGATCCGGCAACCGCGGCCATCGGCGTGATGAAGGTTCTTGCCAGCGGCGACACCGCCGCCTCCATACGCCGCGCGGTGGGGTCGGCGAAATCGCGAGGTTTTAACGCGGACGGTTGCCGTAGTGCCGGCAGTTCGGTCACCAGTTCGGGCAGGATCGTCTGGAAGCGTGCCGCCGCCTGTTCATATGCGACCCGCATTTCGGTCCCGTCACCAAAGGCTTCGATGATCAGGTCTATCGGCCCATGATGGAGATGAAGCCGGCGCCCATCGGCCAGCCAGTGCGCTTCGGGGGCGTTCATCGCGCGCTTCCGCCCTGTCGCAACTGCACCAGCGGTGGCCAGGGATTTTCGCCTGGCGCAGCGGCGCTGCGGCGCGCGTTAAGATATTCGCCGCCATGCGCGAAGACGTCGGCAAGGCTGCGGATTTCCGCCTCGTAGCCGCCGAGCCTCAGATAGTCGTCGCGGCGCAGCGTGAATTCGATCGGCGCCACCAGCGCCGGTGTCGGCACGTAGCCGAAGGCACCGTCCGGCACGCGGCTGACGTCGACCATCAGGGTGATACCGCCGCCCGGCCAGACATAGACCGGGGCGCCTCCGACGGTGACATAGGTTTCCAGACGTTGCACGGAGCGGGTCAAGTTGACCGGGTTTTCGGTCACGCCGGCTCTCAGGCTGCCGCCGGCGCCGCCGACGAACAGCACCGTACACAGCGCCGGTTCACAATTCTCCTCAATGAGCGAGACCGATTTGCCGAGCCGCTCCGGGAACGGTTTTTCAATCGGTCGCAATGCCTCGTCCAGTTCGTAATAGGCAAACTGCTCGCCGGTGGTGGAGACCATCAGCAGCGACAGGCCCGGCCGCGCGCCTTTCGCCGCGTTCCATGGACCCAGAATGGACAGCGGGTCGTCGATGGTCGTGCCGCCCCAGCCGAGCCCGGGTTCCGATACCTTGAAATAGCGGCCGGGCGTCGAGCGGCGCCCAATGATGCGGATGCCCGTGTCGGCCCAGCCCAGCACCTTGCCCGCCTGGTGTTCGGAAACGACGCCGGTGATGTGATCGTCGACGACGACGACCTCGTCGACCAGCCCGCGCCATTGCGCCGCGAACATGCCGATGGTGGCCGACCCGCAACCGACCCGCATGCGCTGTTCCAGTTGGCCGTCGATTACCGGCGCCTTGCCTGCCTGCACGACGATGCTGGCACCGCCGTCGATGGTAAGCTCGACCGGTTGCTTGTTGCACAATGCCAGAAGCGCGTCGCAAGTGGCACGGCCTTCCGCCTTGGACCCGCCGGTCAGATGATGCACGCCGCCGAGCGACAGCATCTGCGAACCGTATTCGCCGGTGGTGATATGGCCGATCGCTTCGCCCGCCGACCGCACGGTTGCCGTCTCGTCGCCGATATGGCGGTCGGTGTCGATCTTCACCTTGACGCCGCAGTAGGAGAAGATGCCTTCGGTCACTACCGTGACGAGATCGACGCCCTCGACCTCCTGGCTGACGATGAATGGCGCCGGCTTGTAGTCGGGATAGGTGGTGCCAGCACCGATCGCCGTCACAAAGCGCCGGCCGGTGTTGACGAGTTCGCCGGCCCAGGCTTCTCCCTCGGCGCCGAAGGGCACAACCGGCTGCCCGGTCTCTGCGGCATGGTCGAGGATCGTCAGCGGATCGAGCCGCACGATGCGGCCGTCGCGATTTCCATAGCGGTCGCAGGCGCCGCTGCGACCGTCGGCGATGTAGCACATAACCGGGCAGGCATCGCAGCGGATCTTCTCCGCAACCGACTTCTCGCCGGGGTCGTGGGTTTCGAAGCGTTCGGCCAGTTCGCTCATCGCGATGCCGCCTGGATTGCCGCGAGCACCCGCGACGGCGTCGCCGGCACCTTCGTCATCGTCACGCCGGTGGCGTGGCGGATGGCATTGAGGATGGCTGGCGCGGTCGGGATCAGCGAATGTTCGCCCAGCCCCTTGGCGCCAAACGGCCCCTCGGGATCGGGAACCTCGACCAGGATCGTCTCGATCGGCGGCACGTCGCCGATGGTCGGGATCAGATAGTCGTGCAGGTTCTCGGTGCGGCCGGGAATGTATTCTTCCATCAGCGCCATGCCGATACCTTGTGCGATACCGCCTTCGATCTGACCCTCGGCCAGGATCGGGTTGATCGCCTTGCCGACATCGTGGGCCGCGGTGATCTTCAGCAATTTCACCGTGCCCAGCGCGAGATCCACCTCGAGCTCGGCCATCTGCGCGCCGTAGCCATAAACGGCATAGGGACTGCCTTGTCCCTTGGCGTCGAGCGGCGAGGTGGGCGGGTCGTAGGTCCCCTCGGCCCGGAACACGAAACCGTCCGCGTCCGCCGGAAGGCCAACGAGATCGATGCGACGCCGTGCATCGCCCTCGCGGATGACAAGCGCGCCACCATCGAGGGAAAACGACGCGGCATCGGAGACATTGGCATAACGCAGCATGCTTTCGCGCAGCGTGCGGCCGGCCTTTTCGGCTGCCTTACCGGTGACGAAGGTCTGGCGCGAGGCGGATGTCTTGCCGGCGTCCGGCGAGATCGCGGTGTCCGCGCCCTTCAAGACAAACGCTTCCAGCGGCAACCCCAGCGCATCCGCGCAGATCTGGGCAATGACGGTGTTGGAGCCCTGGCCGATGTCGACAGCACCCTGATGCAGGATAACGGTTCCGGCCGGCGATATGCCAACCCTGATGGTGGACGGGTTGGGCAGCGAGGTGTTGCCGCAGCCATACCAGCAGGAGGCGATGCCGACGCCGCGCCGCCTCGAGAAATGTCTCGCCTCCTCGCCGGCATTGAAGGCCTCGGCCTCGCTCATGGCGCGCGCCCAATGCGGTTCGAGCGCTTCAAGGCAGGCCCCGATGCCCACACCCGCCTCCAGTTTCTGGCCGGTAACCGTTTCGGAGCCGTTCCGAAGACAGTTGCGGAGGCGGAAGGCCAGCCGGTCGATGCCGAGCCGGTCGGCCAGCTGATCGTAGAGCGCCTCCTGTATGATCGTTGCCTGCGGCACGCCGAAGCCACGGAAAGCGCCGGAAATTGGTCCGTTGGTGTGAATGGCACGGCCTTCGGCCCGGTAGTGCGGCGTCGCATAGGGGCCGCTCGCATGCACCGGCACGCGATTGGCGACCGTCGGTCCCCAGCTCGCATACGCGCCGGTGTTGAAGTCTGCGTCGAACACCATGGCGCTGATGATGCCGTCCGCGCTCGCGCCGGCCGTTGCCCGCATGATCGCCGGGTGGCGTTTGGTCGTCGCCATCATCGATTCGGTGCGCGTGAAGGCGAGTGCCGCCGGTCGGCCGGTCTTCAGCGTTACCAGGCCGATCAGCGGCTGTACGGAGATGTCGAGCTTGGAACCGAAGCCGCCGCCGGTCGCCGTCGGCACGATGCGCACCTTTTCGGCCGGCATGCCGAGGACGCGGGCAGTATCGTCGCGGTCCATATAGGGCGCCTGCGTGCAGGCCACGACGACCAGTGTGTCACCGTCCAGATAGGCAAAACCGGCCTCCGGTTCGATATAGGCGTGTTCGACGAAAGAGGTTTCGATGCGGCTCGATGCGGTGATGAAGGCCTGCGCGAGGGCTTCCTCCGGCGTGCCGCGCTCGACAAGCCCCTTGGTCAGCAGATTGGCGACGCGATCCTGATGGATCAAACTCGCCCCGTCGGCGAGGGCCTCTTCCATCGAAAGCGTGTGTGGTTCCTGCGCCCATTCGATGGGAAAATCGCCGAGGTCGAGATCGCCGGCGACCGCGCGTTCGGCCGCGATCAGCGCCACCGCTTCGCCACGGAACCGCGCCATGCCTTCCGCCAGCGCCGGTTGATCGGCAAAAGCCGGGATGACGCCGAACCGGTTCCTTCCCGGAATGTCGGCGGCGGTGAAAATGCCGGCCACGCCGGGATGTGCCTTTACCCAGGCATCAAGATCGCCAAAGGCGAAGCGGGCATGGTGGTGCGGCGAGCGCAGCACAAGCACTGCCAGCGCGTTTTCGGGAAAGGAATCGCCGCCGAACTTTTCGGCGCCTGTTACTTTCGGCACGCCATCCAGCCGAATGGGCGAGGCGCCAACGGCCTTTCCAGCCTCCGGCAGGCGGAAATCGAGATCGGTGTCGCGGTGGGCAAGTTCCATCGCCGCCACGTCCATGACGGCGGCGATGATCTTGCGGTAGCCGGTGCAGCGGCACAGGATTCCGCCCAGCGCATCCCGCACCTCCGCCTCGCTGGGGTGCGGATTTTTCTCCAGCAACGCCGTCGCGGTCACCAGCAGGCCGGGCGTGCAGATGCCGCATTGTGCCGCGCCGTGCCTGAGAAACGACGCTTGCAGCGCCGACAGGCGCCCATTCGCCAGCCCCTCGACCGTGGTCACCGCCGCCCCGGCGACGGCGGCGGCCGGCGTCAGGCAGGCGCAGACAGGTTGGCCGTCGACCAGCACGGTGCAGGCGCCGCAATCGCCGGCATCGCAGCCGACCTTGGTGCCGGTGAGCCGCAACTCGTCGCGCAGAACGCAAGACAGTCGGGAGACCGGCGGCACGCTGACGGTGACGGGCGCGGCGTTGACCAGGAAGGTGATGTCGGCGCGCTCCATACTCATGCCGCCACCTCCGTCTGGTGCGGCAGGCCAGCGGCGCTGTCGATCGCGCGGGCGACGATCCGGTGCGCCGCTTCCAGCCGGTAGCCGGCGGAGCCGCGGACATCGTCGATTGGCGACAGCTGCGGCATCGGGGCGATGTTGGCAATATCGGCGAGCTGCCGATCCGCGGGGCGGCCAACGAGCATCCGTTCCAGGTCCGGCAACCGTGTCGCCACGGCCGAACACGCCCCGACCGCGATCGCCGCCTGCTGGACGATGCCGTCGTCGATGATCAGCCTTGCCGCCGCCATGGCAATCGAGATCACCAGGTAGCGCCGTGCACCGAGCTTGACGAAGGCCGATGTCCCGGTCGCACTTGCCTTGGACACACGGATTGCAGTGACCAGTTCGTTGGGTTTACGCGCGGTGCGGCGGTTGCCAAGAACAAAGGCGGAGAGCGGCAGGTGACGACTAGATGCTTGCGATCGCAATTCCACCTCGGCGTCGAGCGTAAGCAAGGCCGGTACGCCGTCGGCTGCGGGCGAGGCGTTGCACAGATTGCCTGCTATCGTTGCGACGTTCTGGATCTGTGGCGAACCAACCTCGCGCGCCGCCTGCTTCAGTGCGTCAAAGGCTGCGGGAAGCGGCTGCTGGATGATATCGCTCCAGGTCGTGCGGGCGCCGATCAGCCAATGCGTGTCGGTCTCGGTCACGCCGCGCAGGGCGGCAATGCCGTTGATATCGAGAATGTTTTCGCGGATCGGGCGGTTGCCTTGCGCAGGGTAGAAATCAGTGCTGCCGGCAAGCACGCGCCACGAGGTTTCGCCGAGCAGCGTGAGCGCCTGGTCGAGTGTGGCGGGTTTCGCGTAACGGATCACGCCTGCCTTCCCGGTGCCTCTCGAAAGAGGCCTTTTCCCCTGAAGATCGGCCGGTGCATCGCCGGCAAATTCATTCGTATGCAAATGATATCAGCATGGTGGTCTTTGTCAAAGCACAGGTGGTGCATCGACTTCGATGACGGTCGCGGGCGTTGGAGGTTGACGCCGGCGGTCATCTGGTCGAGTTTCTGCACCCCGGTCGCCAAGGCGGCCTCCCAATTGGCTGAAAGGTGGCTCCATGGCTGATGAAGCGCTGATCGTCGTCGACCTGCAGAACGACTTTTGTCCCGGTGGCGCTCTTGCAGTGACGGGCGGCGACGAGATCGTCCCGTTGGTCAACGACCTGATCCGCAATGCCGAGCACGTGGTGATGACGCAGGACTGGCACCCGGCCGGCCATTCCAGCTTCGCTTCCAGCCATCCGGGCAAGCAGCCTTTCGAAATGATCGAAATGCCCTACGGGCCGCAAACCCTGTGGCCGGACCATTGCATCCAGGGCAGCATCGGCTCGGATTTCCATTCGGGCCTGGCCTGGAGCAAGGCCGAACTGATCATCCGCAAGGGATTTCGCCCGGGCATCGACAGCTATTCCGCCTTCTTCGAGAACGACCATGTCACGCCGACCGGCCTTGCCGGCTATTTGCGCGAGCGCAACATCGGCGCGATCACGCTGGTCGGTCTCGCCACGGATTTCTGCGTGGCCTTCTCCGCACTCGACGCCGCTAAACAGGGATTTGCCACGACGGTACGCCTCGACGCCTGCCGTGGCATCGACCTGAATGGTTCGGTCGACACCATGCTCGGGCGCATGCGAGCCGCTGGCGTCACCTTGGTCTGATGGTGTCCAGGCAACGGCACGCAGTCGGCTGAAGCAAGTGAAGGGCTGGGGGAGGGTGCATATTTCGAAGATTGTGGCGCTGGTCGCGTGCTGT
This sequence comes from Mesorhizobium terrae, assembly GCF_008727715.1. Lineage (GTDB taxonomy): Bacteria > Pseudomonadota > Alphaproteobacteria > Rhizobiales > Rhizobiaceae > Mesorhizobium > Mesorhizobium terrae. The sequence goes on along the minus strand of NZ_CP044218.1, from coordinate 1,656,246 downwards.
GTTTTGGCAGCGGCGCCGGCCTCGGCTACCGAGGGTTTGCCGGGAACGACGATGTCGTTGTGGTGGGCCTTGCCGTTTGCCGGACTGCTTTTGTCGATCGCCACCGGACCATTGCTGTTCCACCATCTGTGGGAACATCACTACGGCAAGATCGCCGGGCTTTGGGCCGTGCTTGTGGTCGTGCCACTGGCGCTGGTCTTTGGACCGGGGCTGGCGGTGAATGCCGTTCTGCACACGCTCATCACCGAATATCTGTCGTTCATCGTGCTTTTGTTTGCGTTGTTCACCATTTCCGGCGGCATTCTGGTCGCCGGCAACATCCATGGCACGCCGCTCGTCAACGCCGGCCTCCTGCTGCTGGGCGCGCTGCTTGCTTCCGTGGTAGGCACCACCGGTGCGTCGATGATCATGATCCGCCCGGTCATCCGCGCCAACGACAACCGGCCGTTCAACGCCCATGTCGTCATCTTCTTCATTTTCCTGGTCTCCAACATCGGCGGCGCGCTGACGCCGCTCGGCGACCCGCCGCTGTTCGTCGGTTTCCTGCGCGGCGTCGACTTCTTCTGGACGACGACGCATATCTGGCAGCAGACCTTGCTTGCCGGCGTCATCGTTCTGGCGGCTTTTCTGGCGCTTGATCTGGTCTTGCATCGGCGCGAGGCCGGGCAGCCAAAAATCAAGGACCCGACGCCGGATTCCAGGGTGCGCATCCGTGGCCTGGCCAATCTGCCGCTGCTGGCCGGTGTCATCGGCGCGATCCTTTTGTCGGCCTATTGGAAGCCGGGCGTCGAGCTTTCCGTGCTGGGTGTCGCGGTCGAACTGCAGAACCTGGTGCGTGACGCACTGATAATGGCGCTGGCCTTGCTGTCGCTGGCGGTGTCGCGCAAGGAATACCGCCAGGCCAACGGCTTCGCCTGGGGGCCGATCGCCGAAGTGGCGAAACTGTTCGCCGCCATTTTCGTTTGTATCGTCCCGGTGATCGCCATCCTCAAGGCGGGCACCAACGGCGGGCTGGCGCCGCTCGTTGCCCTGGTGACCGGGGCGGATGGCGCGCCCGACAATCTCGCCTATTTCTGGCTGACCGGCGCCTTGTCCTCGTTCCTCGACAATGCGCCGACCTATCTCGTCTTCTTCGAACTGGCCGGCGGTGACGCGCAACACATGATGACGGGGCTGGCGAAGACCTTGGCCGCGATCTCGGCTGGCGCCGTCTTCATGGGCGCCAACACCTATATCGGCAACGCGCCGAATTTCATGGTCTATGCCATCGCGCGCCACCAGGGCGTCAAGATGCCCGGTTTTTTCGGCTATATGCTATGGTCCGGCGCGATACTCATTCCGGCCTTCGTCGTCATCGGCTTCGTTTTCTTCCGCTGAGGTTCGCGGAAATAGCCGCACTGGGCGCGTTAGCCGTTGTCACGCTGCGCAAATCCTCTATGAAGCAGCGTCGAAAGGATCGCCGATGACGCCGAAAGCCGTTTTCTGGGACATGGACGGAACGCTTGTCGACAGCGAGCCATTGCATGATGCGGCGCTGGTTTCCGCCATGCGCGGTGTCGGCCTGACCGCGCCCGCCGATCTGCACGAGCGGGTGCTCGGCAAGACCGCCGCCTTCGTCTACGACATGATGCGCGATGAATTCGGCCTCGCCTTGCCCTTCGACGAGTGGATCGCCCGCAAATACGATTATTATCTCGCCAATGTCTGCGGCCTGCAGCCGCGACCGGGCGCGATTGAGATCTACCGCGAGCTACAGGCGCGCGGGGTGCCACAGGCGGTGGTTTCGAATTCCGACCGCATGATCGTCGACGCCAATCTCGGCGCCGTCGGCCTGTCCCATGCCGGCATGAAGACGGTGAGTCGCAACGACGTGCGCGAAGGCAAGCCTCACCCGGAGCCGTTCCTGCGCGCTGCCTGGCTGTTCGGTGTCGATCCCAAGGACGCCGTGGCCATCGACGACAGCACGACCGGGGCGATGTCCGGCCTAGCCGCCGGCATGAAGACGATCTTCTGGCCGGAGAAGCCGATGCCCGGTCCGGCAGGCGCCGTTGCTATACTCACACCGGAAGAATTGCGCGCCGAACTCGGCCTCTGACGCAACGCGTCAGTTGCGGTAGACAGGTTCCTGCTCGTCGAGGATTGCCTTCAACTCCGCCAGATGCCGTTCGGCCTGGCCGGGATAGTCGTCCATTTCGGCGGCCGTCTTTTCGGCGATCGCGTCGGAAAGCACGCGCAGCGGCCGCCCGGTCCACAGGGCCTTGATGTAGGTTTCGGCCGCCCGTTCGAAATAGAACATGCGGTTGAAGGCATCCGCCACCGTATCGCCGATCACCAGCACGCCGTGATTGCCCATGATCATCACCTTGTGCTTGGGATCGGCCAGCAGCTGCGAACAGCGCTCGCCCTCTTCCTCGAAAGCCAGGCCGCCATAATGCCCGTCGACGACATAGCGGTTGAAGAAACCAGCCGTGTTCTGGTCGATCGGCGGCAATGTCGAGTCGGCCAGCGAGGCGAGTACGGTGGCATGGATCGAATGCACGTGCATCACGCAGCGCGCATGCGGCACCCGGCGGTGGATGGCGCCGTGCAGGCCCCAGGCGGTCGGATCGGGAGCGTTGGGGCCTTCCAGCGTTTCGGGATCGTTGGCGTCGATCAAAAGCAGATCGCTTGCCTTGACGCGCGAGAAATGCACCTGGTTGGGGTTCATCAGGAAGCGCGTGCCGTCATCGTTGACGGCCAGCGAGAAATGGTTCGCCACGGCTTCGTGCATGTTGAGCCGCGCCGTCCAGCGGAACGCGCAGGCAAGATCGACGCGCTCTTCATAGAAGGGCAAATTGGTTGGTGTTTCCTTCTGCAGGCGCGCGAGGCTCATCGTTGTTTTCTCCCTGAGACGCCGAGAATGCCGTGTCCAGGCCGCAGCGGCAACGGGAAAGCGCTGATCCAGCCCGATCTTCTCAAGCCGGGAACTGCGACACGCCGAGGATCGCGAACCCCGCGCCGATCAGCAGGCAGAGCGGCGAATAATACAACCGGTCGAGCCGGGCGAAGGGCTGTTCGGGGGTGAGGCGACGCCACCAGGGCGTGAAGGCGACCAGGCCGCGGCCGATGAAGACCATGGCAATCAGAACAGCGGCGCCAGCGAGGCCGCCTTGCGGGAACGGTGTCGCGAAGATGCCCATCAGCGCAAGCGGCCACAGTGTGACCAGCACCAGGCAGGCGGCGACGGCGAAACAGGCGAAAGGTGTTGGCATCTCCTGAACGCCTTTCGCGCCCACCACCGTCCGGGCGCAAGAGGCTGCGTCAGTGCCCGGCCAGATGCCGCCGATGCCCCAGTAGACATGGAGCGAGGTGATCGCGATCAGAACCGCGGAAAGGGCGAAGGCAAGGACAATCATCTGGTGCGCGAAGGATCTCTGGGCGTTGATGTTGGGCGGATGGTTTGGGCTGCGTCTTAGGCGGGCGCGCACTTGGCCTGCGCGCGTGTCCGCGCCGGGCGCGACAGCACGCGGTCCATATAGGCGTTGACGCGGTCGGACGCGATCTGGAACTTGCCCGCGCGGGCCCAGGCGCCCATCTCGCCAAGCAGCACGTCGATCGCGGAAAACCGATCGCCCAGCGCATAGGTCTTATCGCCCAGTCGGCGGTCGAGCGCGTCGACCTCGGAGGCGAAATCATGAGTGGCGGCGGGGCCGACATCGACCCGCAACTCGCTTGGCAGAATGAAGCGGTGGCGCAGCTTGTTCCACAGTGGCGCCTCGAATTCCGATTGTGCGAATTGCATCCAGGAATCCATCTCGGCGCGTCCGGTGAGGCCCGGATTGGCGCCCATGCCCTTGTCGGCATGTTTTTCGGCCAGATAAACGCAGATGGCCGCGGAATCGGTCAGCACGAAGTCGTCGTCGACCAGGATCGGCACCTTGCCGGAAGGGTTCAGCGCATAGGCTTCCGGAGAGCGCAATTTCACCGGGACGAATTCATAAGGTTCGCCGAGCTCCTCCAGCATCCACACGACGCGGGAAACCCGCGATCCACGCGATCCGACGGCCTTGTACATTCCAAAACTCCCTTGGACGGTAAGAACCTAGATCATTCCGACAGCCGGCCCAAGGCTGCTCAAACGATCGTGTCGAAGAGCCGCAGGATCCAGGACGCCTGATAAATCAGCGTGAAGACGATCAAGGCGAGATGAAAGCGCCGGTTGGTGGTGAGGATCGCTATGCCACACAGGATCACGAACAACGGCGTACGGATCAGATACTCGTGGCCGAAGCGTGCGAAGTGCGCCTCGCCCTTTAAGAGCGTGTCGACGACATCGAGCAGATAGGTCGCCCCCAGCAGGCCGAAGAACCACGCGCGTCGTGTGAAGAAATAGTCCTCGTAGCCCGCGTAATCCTGCATGGAATCGGGAAACAGCAGCGCGCACATCAGGTAGAGCGTTATCGCGTAGCCGATGATGAAAAGGTATTTGCCGAAGGTCCAGTCCGGGATCTGGTACAGGCTGAACTGCCACCACCAGAAATGCACCAGCATCAGTAGCAACGACGCCACCCAGGCCAGATGCACCGGATAGAGCCTGTAGAGCTTTGGATGCTGGATAATCCGGGCGACACCGGAAAGCAGGCGGGTGACGCCGAGGCCGATCACCATGCCCATGACGATACGCAGATGCGGGAATATGTCGTGCGCTTGCGGAAGAGGCTGATCCATCGAGACCTACAGTTGTCACATGCTCAGGGTTCGGTGGCGATCTAGAAGCTGCGGCCGTCTACCTTCTGCGGCGTCAGGGCGTCCGGATCGACTTCTTCCAGGCAGCGCGCATTGATGGCGATCATCGCCGTGCCGTCGGGCTTTGTTCCGCGGGCAAAGGATTCGATGCCGCAGACCCGGCAGAACAGGTGGTGGATGACGTGTTTGTTGAACAGATAATCGGTCAGCACGTCTTCGCCGGAAACGAGGGTGAAGTTCTCCGCCGGGGTGAAGATCAGGATGCTGCCCAACCTGCCGCATCGCGAACAGTTGCAGGATATGGTGTGGTCAAGGTCTACGCTGGCCTCGTACCGAACCGCGCCACAGTGGCAGCTACCCTGATAGAGCTTCGTTGCCATTAGGTAAGTCCCCCGTATTCCATGGTCGGCGCGGATAGGCGTTTATGCGGCGTCACTCTGCGGCAGACAGCCTGCGGCTTTCACGATCCGCTTGGTCGAAGCCGGATACTTTTCAAGCAGTGCCGCCGGGCGGATAGGCCGTGGCGAAAAATTGCCGCCGCAGTTGGGACATACGCCCTTCAGCACCGTCTCGGCGCAATCCGCGCAGAATGTGCATTCGAATGTGCAGATCATGGCGTTGGTGGCGCCGGGCGGCAGGTCCTTGTCGCAGCATTCGCATCCCGGGCGCAATTCGAGCATCTTTTCCTCCAGCGACGGTCGGCGGCTGCGGCGCCGCTCTTCCTGAAATGCCTGCCGTCCAAGTTAAGCACGCGCGCGGCTTTGTCGAGATCGCTTATTGCCTCATTTCGTTTCGGTTTCTATAGAGGAGGCGGCCTTGATGCCGCCATATCAGGCGGCTCTAGGAAATTGATGCTTCCGTCAGGAGCAGTGAAAGCAAGGGCGCCACGGCGCCACCCAGGCAAAGAAATGCGGTTTTGGGGGAAGGACTTCGAATGGCTGACGAATTGGCGACCGAGATCATCGCGAAGATCAAGGCTCACGCGGAGCCTGGCGGCGAGGAGATCACGACCAATACCGAGCTGACGGCGCTCGGCATCCATTCGCTCGAGCTCACCGAGATCATCTTCGATCTCGAGGAGGCCTATAACATCGAGATCGAGATGAACACGGTCGACGCCTGGAGCAATCTCAAGAATGTCGGCGACATGGTCGAGGCGGTTCGCGCGCTGATCGCGAAGAAAGCCTGACCGGGATTTTCATGCGCAAGCGCGTCGTCATTACCGGCATCGGTGGCATTTGCGGTCTTGGCACCGACGCCGCCTCGATCTGGAACGAGATGAAGGCAGGGCGCTCGGCCATCGGACAGGTGGTCGGCGCGGACCTGCACCAGCTCAAGGTACAGGTCGGTAGCGAAATCAGAACGCTGCCCGAGCATGGCCTCGAGCGCCGGCGCCTAGTCACCATGGACCGTTTCAGCCTGCTGGCCATCATTGCCGCCAAGGAGGCGATGCGCCAGTCCGGCCTCGTCGTCGGCCAGGACAACACCTACCGCTTCGGCGCCACGGTTGGCGTCGGCGTGTGCGGCTGGGAGGCGATCGAGGAAAATTATCGCGCGCTTCTGCTTAATGGCAAAAACCGCGCCGACATCTTTTCCGTGCCGAAGGTCATGCCCGGCGCTGCCGCCGGCCAGGTCAGCATGGAATTCGGCCTGCGCGGGCCTGTCTTCGGTGTGACCTCGGCCTGCTCTTCCGCTAACCACGCCATTGCCTCGGCCGTGGACCAGATCAGGCTCGGTCGTGCCGACGTGATGCTGACCGGCGGCACCGACGCGCCGCTCGTCTGGGGCATCATGAAGGCCTGGGAAGCGCTGCGTGTGCTGTCGCCGGACACCTGCCGGCCCTTTTCGGCTGACCGCCAGGGCCTGGTCATGGGCGAGGGCGCAGGCATGGCCGTGCTGGAAAGCTACGAACATGCCGTGGCGCGGGGCGCCACGATCCTTGGTGAAATCGCCGGCGTCGGCATCTCCGCCGATGCTTCCGACATCGTCGCGCCGACCGTCGAGGGACCCGAGGCGGCGATGCGTTTCTGTCTGGCCGACGCCGGGTTCAACCCCGAAGACGTCGATTATCTCAACGCGCACGGCACCGGCACCAAGGCCAACGACCAGATCGAAACCGCCGCCATCAAGCGGGCCTTCGGCGACCACGCCTATAAATTGTCGGTCTCGTCGACCAAGTCGATGCACGGCCATGCCCTTGGCGCTTCCGGCGCGCTGGAGATGATCGCCTGCATCATGGCCATTCGCGACGGCGTCGTGCCGCCGACGGCCAATTATCGCGAGCCGGACCCGGATTGCGACCTCGACGTCACGCCGAATGTCGCGCGCGAACGCCCAGTGCGCACTGCGCTGAGCAACGCCTTCGCGTTTGGCGGCACCAACGCGGTGCTGGCCTTCAAGGCGGTCTGATCGCGTGGCGTCTTGAATGCGGCGCCGGCGCGTCTAGATAGCTTGCACCCACCACGGCGGTGCATTCGCGCCGCCTCTTTCCGAGGCAACAGATGACCGATCTTTCTGCTTTCCCGATCAATGCGCGCTGGCCGGCCCAGCACCCCGATCGTCTCCAGCTCTATTCGACCGCCACGCCGAACGGCGTCAAGGTGTCGATCATGCTGGAGGAGCTCGGCCTGCCCTACGAGGCCCACTACATCAACATAGGACAGGACGAGAGCTGGACCCCGGAATTCCTTTCGCTGAACCCGAACGGCAAGATTCCGTCGATCATCGATCCGAACGGTCCGGGCGGCAAACCGCTGCCTTTGTTCGAATCCGGCGCCATCCTGCTCTATCTTGCCGAAAAGACAGGCAAGTTCCTGCCCGCGGATACGGCGCTGCGCTACGAGACCATCCAGTGGGTGTTCTTCCAGATGGCGGCGGTCGGCCCGATGTTCGGCCAGCTCGGTTTCTTCCACAAATTCGCCGGCCGCGAGATTTCCGACAAACGCCCGCTGGAGCGCTACCGCAATGAAACGCGCCGCCTGCTGGGCGTGCTCGACAAGCGCCTCGGAGGTCGAAGCTGGATCATGGGCGACGACTACACCATCGCCGATATTTCCATGCTCGGCTGGGTGCGTAATCTCATCGGCTTCTATGAAGCGGGCGAGCTGGTCGGCTTCGCCGATTTCAAGAATGTCGCTGCGTGGCTGGAGCGCGGTCTGGCGAGGCCCGCCGTGCAGCGCGGTCTCAACATTCCCGCCAAGCCCTGAGCGTTACCCGCTAGCTTGCCTGCTCAGCCCTGGCGGATGATCAAATCCGCCGGGCGGCGGCGCGCCAGCACGCGCTCGATATTGGGCATGTCGTTGGACGTGATCCAGGCGATCGCGTCTTCGTCGCTGCGGCCGTGCTCGTGCCAGCGCTGGCGCAGACGCTTTTCGAGTTCTCCGCGCGTCACGTCCACGAAGATGGTGAGGTCGAACAGCGGCGCCAGCCGGTTCCAAGGCTCTTCGTCCAGCAGAAGGTAATTGCCTTCGGCTAGGATGAAGCGCGTGTCGGTGGCGATGATGGATGCCGCCGCCCGTGACAATTCGATGCTGCGGTCGAAGACCGGAATGGCGATGTCCGGCTCGCCGGCGCGGATGCGTTTCAGCAAAACCTCGAAACCGGCGAAATCGAAGGTTTCCGGCGCGCCCTTGCGGGGCCGCAGGCCCCGTTTCTCCAGCACGCTGTCGTCAAAGTGGAACCCGTCCATTGGCACCACCTCCGCCGTACCGGCGGGCAGCACATCGTGCAGGGCCGCCGACAAGGTCGATTTTCCGGCGCCGGGCGGCCCCGCGATGGCAACGATGAAGCGCTGGGCCTTGCCGGCGCGCTTGAAGATGGTGGCGGCGATGGTCGCGATCTCGGACATCAAGTGCTCCCTGCGGGGCCGTCGGTAAGGCGATTGTGCCCGTCGCCGTCGAAACTTTCAAACGCCTTTCGGCGGCTCAGCCGGCGCGGCCGATCCGCAGGAAGTCGCCGTCATACGGAACCTCCAGCACGGAGCCGTCGGCGGTGGCAACGCGCAACCTGTCGGGTGCCGCCGAAACGTCGCGCGGCGCCTGCGCGGTCGCCGCCGGCAGGGCGCCGATGACGTGCCGGAACGAGACGCGCCGGTCGGCTCCGAGTTCGAAGGCGGTCGCCACGCCCTCCCGTTTCAGCCAGTTGTCGCCGAGCGAGGTCGAGTGGCCGACGGCTGTGCGCCCGTCCTCGATGCCGAGCACGCCGCGGTGACGGCCGTTCCACGGCGCGTAGTCGCGCCCGCCATTCGAAACCCACAACATGGTCACCGGCAGTTCGGCGGGGTTCTTCAGAACGAGCACGATATCCTGTTCGGCCGTGCGCGAAACCGCGGTCCAGCCGGGGCCGCCATGATCGGCCTCCACCAGGGTGAGGAAATCCTCGTGACGCCGGTCCATCCGGTATTCGCTCAGATCCACCGTCCCGCCATCCTTGGCGGGGAAGCGGGCAAGGTCCGTGCTGCGCGCCGGATAGGCGAGCAGGTAACGGCCACGCGCAGGGTCCGGCTCCAGCGGATCGCCTTCAGTGACGGCCGCGCGCTTCGGCGAAAAGGCAAGGTGCCCGCCGTCGCGCATGACGGTCATCGGGTGATGGGCGACGGGGACTGCGCCCGCGCCGCCGACGAAGGCATGTTCCTGGTAGAGAAACGGGTGGCCGTCGCGCAGGGTGAATGTCTTTTCCACCGTCGCGCCCATCACCGGGCGCCGCAGGCGGAACACCGCGCGCCAGCCATCGGCGGTTGCGGCACTTTCCACCAGGTCCCAGGGGCTGTTGGCGGTCCAGCCATGCAGCGGCGCTTCCTCCACGTCGCTGCGCGAGAACGGCGCGCACAGAAAATCGCCGGACAGCCGGGTCACGCCGTCGGGCAGGCCCTGCGGCATGTCCTGCTGCGGCTCGTCGATCCACGGGGCGCGATGCAGGGGCTTCAGCTGGCGACCGCCGGCCTCGATGGTCAGGTCGGCGATATGGCCGACCGCCAGGTCGACCGAGACCGAAATGCCCTTTGCCTTGATTGTGATCGTTTCCATTTCGCACTCCGATTCGCCCGACGCCAGCAAAGCGCCGTGGCGAGGGTTTGCGCAAGATGGGCGCCGGGTGCCCGCGCTATTTGCCAGACAAAATGATGGGAGCGAGATTGGACGGCGCGGCCGCAGCGGAGCCCGGCGTAAAATACCAGCCTATCGGGGAAGATTTGGTGGAGCCAAGCGGGATCGAACCGCTGACCTCCTGCATGCCATGCAGGCGCTCTCCCAGCTGAGCTATGGCCCCACTCCGGCCTGCGCCGGTCGCCGTTGCCGGCGAGAAATTCTGGCAGGGTTGGGACCCCGCCAAGTCAGTGCAGGCGGCTTCTAGCGCCGCCTTGCCCTGATAGCAAGCCTCTCGAAACAGCTTTTTTCGGAAAGCCGGCTCGAAAGTTGGCGGACGCGTCGCGCCCGCCCGGACATCAGATGTCCTCTTCGTCGTCGCCGACGCCGATCATGTCGGAAACGTCGTCATCTTCTTCTTCCTCGTCCTCGAGGAAGGTGTCGTCGTCATCGTCGTCGAGTTCGACGTCGTCATCGTCGCCGAGATCCGGCAGGTCGTCGCCCTTCGCCTCGCCATCGGCGTCCTCGAGCGACACCAGTTCGGCGCCCTCTTCCTCGGTGTCGACTTCCTTGTCCTCGACCTCTTCCTCTTCCACAGCCGCGGCGGCCTTGCCGTCGTCGAAATAGGAACGGGGATAGCTCTTGCCCGTATAGGGAGAGACGATCGGATCCTTGTTCAGATCGTAGAATTTGCGACCCGTCTCGGGGTCGATGCGTTTGATGCCAAGTTCTGCTTTTGCCACGGCAAGCCTCGTACAAAAAGATTGGTCCCCTTAATCGCAGTTTGCGGCGCTGTCAAAGCCAAAAGCCACGGGCGCGGAGAGCGGTTTTGCCGCCTTTTTCGGGATGACGGCCAGATGCGGGCATGTTAGGAACGTCCCTGCAAAAACGACCACCCCACGGCTTTGAGCAAAGCTCGGCCGCACAAATCCAGGACAATCGAAAATGGCGCACGACGCCAAGCCACAACCTGCGACCGCGCGGCGGTCGTCGTCGCTTTCGGGCACCGCCCGCGTGCCGGGCGATAAATCGATCTCGCACCGCTCCTTCATGTTCGGCGGTCTCGCTTCCGGCGAGACCCGCATCACCGGCCTGCTCGAGGGCGAGGACGTGATGCGCACCGGCGCCGCCATGAAGGCGATGGGCGCCCATATCGAGAAACATGGCGAGGAATGGGTAATCCGCGGCACCGGCAACGGCGCGCTGCTGCAGCCCGAGGCGCCGCTCGATTTCGGCAATGCCGGCACCGGCTCGCGCCTGACCATGGGCCTCGTCGGCACCTATTACATGGAAACCACCTTCGTCGGCGACGCCTCGCTGTCCAGCCGGCCGATGGGCCGGGTGCTCGACCCGCTGCGGCAGATGGGCGTGCAGGTGCTGCAGGCGGCGCCCGGCGACCGCATGCCGATCACGCTGCGTGGTCCGAGGCACGCGGCGCCCATCACCTATCGTGTGCCGATGGCCTCGGCGCAGGTGAAGTCCGCCGTGCTGCTCGCCGGCCTCAACACGCCGGGCATCACCACGGTGATCGAGCCGGTGATGACGCGCGACCACACCGAGAAGATGCTGAAGGGTTTTGGCGCCAACCTCTCCGTCGAGACCGACGAGCGCGGCGTGCGCCACATCTTCATCGAGGGCCAGGGCAGGTTGTCCGGCCAGGTCATCGCCGTGCCGGGCGACCCGTCCTCGGCCGGTTTCCCGCTGGTCGCCGGCCTGATCGTGCCCGGTTCCGACATCCTCATCGAGAACGTGCTGATGAACCCGACCCGTACCGGCCTGCTGCTGACGCTGCAGGAAATGGGCGGCCGCATCGATATCCTCAACCCGCGCAACGCCGGCGGCGAGGATGTCGCCGACCTGCGCGTCCGCGCGTCCGACCTGAAGGGCGTCGTCGTGCCGGCCGAGCGCGCGCCGTCGATGATCGACGAATATCCGGTACTGGCGGTCGCGGCCTGCTTCGCCGAGGGCGAGACGCTGATGCAGGGCCTGGAGGAATTGCGGGTCAAGGAAAGCGACCGCCTGGCGGCCGTCGCCAACGGGCTGAAGCTCAACGGCGTCGACTGCACCGAAGGCGAGGCCACGCTTGCCGTGCGCGGCGTTCCCGGCGGCAGGGGGCTGGGTGGCCAGGCCAGGGGCGAGGCGGTGAAAACCCATCTCGACCACCGCATCGCCATGAGCTTCCTGATCATGGGTCTGGCGGCCGAAAAGCCGGTGACGGTCGACGACGCCAACATGATCGCCACCAGCTTCCCCGAATTCATGGGGCTGATGAAGGGGCTGGGCGCCGAGATCGAATAGCGGGGCGGGCATCGTTCGTCCCGCATCAGTCCGCCGGACGACCGGCGGCTCGTCCCATCCCACGCCTTCGTCATTCCGGGCAAGCGAGGCGAAGCCGAGCGCCGACCCGGAACCCATTGAGCAGCACGGCCGGGTCCTGGGTTCGCGTCGACAGCTATGAAACATGCAGCGCCGGTCCGGCTGCGTGCACGGTTCCAGACGAGGACCGGGCCGGGCTCGACGATGTTGCGGCCAATGGGTTCCGGCTCTCGCTGCGCTCGGCCGGAATGACGGTGGCGTGGCGGGCTTGAATACACTTCTTCATCGCCACGCTGCGGAAATCCGCCCTGGCCATTGTCAAAAAACACTCCCTTGCAGGAGGTGGGAAGCGGGGCGCCGGGTCGGTGCCTCTTAGCAAATAGCACGTGGCGCCTTCCGGGCGCCCCGCCAGTGTTCTTGCCCCGGACCGACCTCGCCGTCCTTCGCGACGGCAGACTTCGGACCTCGAAGCCGCCATTTTCGGCGGCCGGGTTTTTCCAGGGCCCGGACTTAGGGCTCGTCACCAGACAGCGCCACCGTTAGCGCTGCCAGTCCGGCACCGGCGCCCTCCCTGATACCCGGTGCGCACCAGGTTCCCGTGAGGGCGATGGGCCGATTGTCGTGCAAACCCCGAACGTGTGGGCAAATCCGGGCGTGGTTTTCGTGCGGTTTTCGATAAGGGATTGAAGGGACACGGTTCTTTCTTTGAGCTTGCGCCTACCGCAGCGCTTTCTATCCACATCCTGCACCGCGCCGGTGCATCGGCGTTCCGGTATGGATTCCCGACACGCTCCGCTCGTTCCTCGCTCACGCGGTCGGGAATGACGAACCCTTCCTGCTTTCGCCAAGCCGTTGAGGCGGCGAGGGGATTATTACCGGCGCGGACGGGGCCGCAGTCGGCAATCCACATCGCGTTGCAGGCATCGCGCAGGCCGGTGGAACTCCATGTCCAACGCTCGGCCGATTCGGGAAAATTTGACAAATCCCGGGAAAGGGAAAAAAGATAAGGCGCTCAGATGTACGTGGGCCTCATCCCGATGAGGCAGTTCATCCGGCCTGGGCCTGGACGCAAATGGCGACATTTGTGCGGGCCTCTGGGTGCGGATAATGGGCACTACCCCTCGTCCAGTTACACCGGTTCGATGCGACAGGGGTATTTGCCATGAACATAAAAGTCAGGCCGGCAAAGCGGCTCGGGGTCGAGAAGATAATCCTTAGTCAGCCGCTCGAACTCGTTGAGATGGACGTCGACGGTGACGACATAAAGCTGCGTTTCTGTGCCGGCGGCCTCTACGACGACAAATCCCAATATCGCTACACCATGCAGTTTTCGCGCAGCGAGATGCTGGAACTGCTCACCGGCGCGGGCGCGCATTGATCGCAGCGGCGACCGGCCCAGTCGAACGGTTCGATCGGCCGCCTCTTATGTTGCACATGGCCGAAATCGGCGCCGCCGATGCCGATGGGCCTGGGGGCCTGCCCCGCCCCGGCTGAGCCGGGGCGGGGTAGTGTCGTAGGGTTGCCGGCTATTTGTGGCCGGCGAACTGCATCACGTCGGCGCAGAATTCGGCATGGGGCTTGCTCATGGCCGCATCCTGGCACTCCTTCGTCATCCGGCCCTGATCGTCCTTGGACATAGCCTGCCAGGCTTTCATCATGTCGTCCTTGGGCTTCATGGTCTTCATGCCGCTATCGGTGAAAAACGGCGTCATCACAGCCGGTTCATCGAGGGCTCCGGCAAAGGCCGGGCCGGCGAGGATCGAGGCCGCCAACGCACAAAGGCAAAGAATTTTCTTCGTCACGCTAAGTCCTCCCGTAGGGTTGAAGAGGCCGGCTTGTGCAGGCCTCATTTGTGAGTACGGGGACAAACAAACGAATGTTTCTGGCCTGCCGTTCACGAAATAGTGCGCCGCCGGGCGAAGCGGCCTCCCATGCGCCTGTGACGCGAATGCGTGACGGCAAGTGAAGACACCCTTGCCTTCCGTCTCCGTCTCGGCTTCAAGCAGGACCATGCCAAACCCTCTCACCATCGCCATCGACGGCCCGGCAGGCGCGGGCAAGGGCACGTTGGCCCGCCGGCTGGCCGACTATTACCACCTGCCGCATCTCGACACCGGCCTCACCTATCGCGCCGTCGCGCATATGCTTCTGACGAAAGGCTGGCCGCTGGGCGATGAGCCGCATGCCATCGAGGCGGCGCGGCTGGTCGAACTGTCGGGGCTCGACAAGCGCATCCTGTCGGCGCACGCCGTCGGCGAGGCCGCGTCCAGGGTCGCGGTCATTCCCGAGGTGCGCAGGATCCTCGTCGACAAGCAGCGCGCCTTCGCAACCCAGTCTTCCGGGGCGGTGCTCGACGGCCGCGACATCGGCACCGTGGTGTGCCCCGACGCCGCCGTGAAGCTCTATGTGACGGCCAGCGCCGAGGTTCGTGCCGGGCGGCGCCTGGCCGAAATCGAGGAAAATGGCGGATCGGCCGATTTCGCCGCGATCCTTGCCGATATCCAACGCCGCGACGAGCGCGACATGGGCCGCGCCGACTCGCCTTTGAAGCCTGCCGCCGACGCGCACTTGCTTGATACCTCGCAAATGGATATAGAAGCCGCGTTTCTGGCGGCCAAGGCGATCGTTGACGACGTCCTGGCCAAGAGAGACGAGGCCTGATCAGGGTTTTTCGCCGATCGCTGTTGTCTGCGGCGCGAAGATACCCATATCGGACCAAAACCGGCCTGCCAGCATTCTTCTGCGCCGAACCGCCGCTTCATCGCGGCCAAGGGTCTTGACCCGGAATGTCGGCAGGTCATCGCAACGCTAACCCACGGCGCCAGCCTCCAGGAGAGGCTTTTCAGGAGAAAATATGTCTCAAGCTATTCCCACTCGCGACGATTTCGCGAGCATGCTCGAAGAATCGTTCTCGGACGGTCACTCGGGCGAAGGCCAGGTCGTGCGCGGTACCGTTACCGCCATTGAAAAGGACATGGCCATCATCGACGTCGGCCTCAAGGTCGAAGGCCGCGTGGCACTGAAGGAATTCGGCGCCAAGGGCAAGGAAGGCGGCCTCAAGGTCGGCGATACCGTCGAAGTTTATGTCGAGCGCATCGAAAACGCGCTGGGCGAAGCCATGCTCTCGCGCGACAAGGCGCGCCGCGAGGAAAGCTGGGTCAAGCTGGAAGAGAAGTTCGCCAAGGGCGAGCGCGTCGAAGGCGTCATCTTCAACCAGGTCAAGGGTGGCTTCACCGTCGATCTGGACGGCGCCGTTGCCTTCCTGCCGCGTTCGCAGGTCGACATCCGTCCGATCCGCGACGTCACCCCGCTCATGCACAACCCGCAGCCCTTCGAGATCCTCAAGATGGATCGCCGTCGCGGCAACATCGTCGTGTCGCGCCGCACAGTTCTCGAAGAGAGCCGTGCAGAACAGCGCTCCGAGATCGTCCAGAACCTCGAAGAGGGTCAGGTTGTCGAGGGCGTGGTCAAGAACATCACCGACTACGGTGCGTTCGTTGACCTCGGCGGCATCGACGGCCTGCTGCACGTCACCGACATGGCCTGGCGCCGCGTCAACCATCCGACCGAGATCCTCAACATCGGCCAGACTGTCAAGGTGCAGATCATCCGCATCAACCAGGAAACCCACCGTATCTCGCTCGGCATGAAGCAGCTCGAGTCGGATCCGTGGTCGGATATCGGCACCAAGTTCCCGATCGGCAAGAAGATCACCGGCACCGTCACCAACATCACCGACTATGGCGCGTTCGTCGAGCTGGAGCCGGGCATCGAAGGCCTCATCCACGTTTCGGAAATGTCGTGGACCAAGAAGAACGTGCACCCCGGCAAGATCCTGTCGACCACTCAGCAGGTCGACGTGGTCGTGCTCGAGGTCGATCCGGCCAAGCGCCGCATCTCGCTCGGTCTCAAGCAGACGCTGGAGAACCCGTGGCACGCCTTCGCCGCCAACCACCCGGTCGGCTCGACCGTGGAAGGCGAAGTCAAGAACAAGACCGAGTTCGGTCTGTTCATCGGCCTCGACGGCGACGTGGACGGCATGGTCCACCTGTCGGATCTCGACTGGAACCGTCCGGGCGAGCAGGTCATCGAAGAGTACAATCGCGGCGACATGGTCAAGGCGCAGGTTCTCGACGTCGACATCGACAAGGAGCGCATCTCGCTCGGCGTCAAGCAGCTGCAGCGCGACACGGCCGGCGAAGCCGCCACGTCGGGCGAACTGCGCAAGAACGCCGTCGTCACCTGCGAGGTCACCGGCGTGAAGGATGGCGGTCTGGAAGTGCGGCTTGTTGAAAGCGGCATCGACACCTTCATCAAGCGTTCCGACCTGTCGCGTGACCGTGACGAGCAGCGCCCCGAGCGCTTCACCGTCGGTCAGAAGGTCGACGCCCGCGTCATCGCCTTCGACAAGAAGACCCGCAAGCTGCAGGTCTCGATCAAGGCGCTGGAAATCGCCGAGGAGAAGGAAGCGGTCGCTCAGTACGGCTCGACCGACTCCGGCGCTTCGCTGGGCGACATCCTGGGTGCCGCGCTGAAGAAGCAGGGCGGCAACTAAGCCGACCGCACCATTGCCGCGCCGCTCTCGGCGGCGCGACACAGAGACAAAAGAACCCGCTGGAGCGATCCGGCGGGTTTTTTGTTGTCTTGTCCCGAACGGGCCGTCTTGAAAGTCGTCAACCGTCCGGGGACATTGCCGCCGCCGGCGTCATGCTGGTGTTTGTCCCGGGGTGGTTCTCAATGATCGATCATGTCACCGTCGCCGTCAGCGACCTCGCCGCGAGCAAGCTGTTTTACGAGAAGGCTTTCGTGCCACTCGGCTACCAGCTTTCCTTCGGAGAGGAGGGTGTCTTCTGGGCCTTCAACATCGGCGACGGCCTGTTCGAGATCATGCAGGCAGCCAGCCCCGGACCATTGACCCGCGTGCATGTCGCTTTCCGCGCCAAAAGCCATGCGCAAGTGGACGCTTTTTATCAGGCGGCACTGGCAGCCGGAGCGGCTGACAACGGCGCGCCGGGACCGCGCCCCGCTTATACGCCGAACTATTACGCGGCCTTCGTGATCGATCCGAATGGCTACAACATCGAGGCCATGATCGACGAGGCCGCCGACGCCGGTTGACCGGCGGCCTGCAGCGAACTGTCGGGAGAGACCCCGATCTAGGCCTTGCCGTAAAGCGGCACCAGCGTGCCGTTCATCGCCTCGTTGCTGGGCGAGGCGAGATAGACGATCGTTTCGGCCGCCGCGTCCAGGCTCACCCATTTCGAAAAATCGGCGTCGGGCATGTCGGCGCGGTTGGTCGGCGTGTCGAGCGTGGAAGGGGCGATCGCGTTGACGAGGATACCCTTGCCCTTCAGCTCCTCAGCCAGCGCCACCGTCATCGCCGCCACCGCGGCCTTGCTTGCCGCATAGGCGACCATGCCGGCGCCGCGCCTCGGGTCAAGCCCGGGCCGCGCCGAGACATTGACGATGCGCCCGGCCGTGCCGGAGGCAAGCATGGCGCGCACCGCCGCCCGGCTGCACAGGAAGGCGGTGCGGGCATTGGTGTCCATCATCTCGTTGTAGGCGGCCGATTCGGTCTTCTCCACCGGCGCCATGGCGAAACCGCCGGCAAGATGGATCGACGCCCACAGGTCCGGCACGCCGGCATAGAAGGCGGTGACGGCCTCGGTGTCCTCCAGATAGACATTGTTCACCAGCCGCACGCGCTCGTGCTTGGTGAAGGGGAAATGGGCGGGTGCCGCGGCATGGCTGTTCGGCACGTGACAGATCGCGCCTTCCTGCAACAGCCGCGTCACCACGGCACTGCCGAGCGCGCCCGTGCCGCCGGTCACCACCACATGTTTTTGTTCCAGCGTAGCCGCCATTCGCGACAACTCCTGCTCGTGGAAAGAAGATTATGGAAAGTCGCGCCTTTCGGGCGATCACTCAACCGAAATCTCGATGAGGAAAGGCTTTTTTGTCGCGCGTGCCTTACCCAAAGCTTGCGCCAGGCCCGCCGGGCCGTCGAGCCGGTGCGAGCCGATGCCGTAGGCTTCGGCCAGCTTGCAGAAATCCGGCGGCGCCGGCGAGACGCCGACCGGTTCGACACCGACATCGCGCATCGAGGTCTCGATCTCGCGGTAGCCGCGATTGTTCCAGACCACGAAGATCACCGGGGTTCCGGCGTCGAGCGCCGCGCCGACCTCGGGCAGGGTGAACTGGAAGCCGCCGTCGCCGGTGAGGCAGACGACCGTGGCGTCCGCTACGGCCAGCGCCGCGCCGATCGCAGCCGGCGGGCCGAAGCCCAGCGCGCCGAAGCCGGTCGCGGCATTGAACCAGCCGGACGGCCGGTCGTGGTCGTAATAGAGGTTGGCCGCATAGACGGGCTGGGTGGAATCGCCGACGATGATGGCGTTTGGCAGCGCGTTGCGGATCGTCTCCACGGCCGCGACCTGCGCCTGCATGGCCGGGCCGATCTCGGCGAAGGCGGCGGCCCGAGCCGAGGCGGCGCGCGGCGCCCCTTGCTTGGTGGCCGCGCCGGCATCCTGTGCCACTGCCTTCAGCAATGCCGCGAGCGCCTCCGCGCAATCGGCCTCGATGGCGATTGTCGCCGGGTGGCGGGCGAGCTGGTCCGCGTCGATGTCGATGCGCACCAGTTGGGCCGGTGCCGCGAAGCCGCCATCGCCGTACATGTCATAGTCGGTCGGGCCGAATTCGGTGCCGACCGCCAGCACGAAATCGGCGTCGGCCATCAGCGCGCGCACCGCCTTCAGGCTCGGGCTGGCGGGAACGGTGAGCGCGTGGCCGTGCATGAGGCCGCGCGCATTGGCAGTCTGGATCACCGGCGCGTCGAGGCGCTCGGCAAGATGCCGAAGCAGGGTGCCGGCACCCCTGGCGCCGCCGCCGGCCAGGATCAGCGGGCGCGCGGCGGCCGTTGCCAACGCCGCCGCCTTTTCGATCGCCGCCATATCGAGCGCCTTGGTGCGTGGCGGCTGCCCGGTCGCTTTCAGCCCGTCGGCCGGCTGGCCCATCACGTCGAGGGGAATTTCGATGTGAACCGGGCCGGGCCGCGCCGTCTTGAACAGGTCGAAGGCGCGCGCCAGCACACTTGGCAATTGCGCGGGCTCCGTGACGCGTTCGGAAAACAGTGCCACCTTCGCCATCATGCCGCGCTGGTCGGGCAGTTCATGCAGGTAGCCGAGGCCGCGTCCGAGCGTCGGCGTGGCGTTGACGCCGGAAATGACCAGCATCGGCACTGAATCGGCCCGTGCCTGACCCATGGCGGTGATGGTGTTGGTGAGGCCCGGCCCTGTGATGACGAAAGCGACGCCCGGCCTGCCGGAGGCGCGTGCATAACCGTCGGCCATGAAGCCGGCGCCTTGCTCGTGGCGCGGCGTGATGTGGCGAATGCCAGATCGGGCAAGGCCGCGATAAAGCTCGACCGTGTGCACGCCCGGAATGCCGAACACGGTGTCGACGCCATGGGCTTCGAGCAGCGCGATGAGCGCTTCGCCAACGGTGGTCATGTCTTGGTCTCCTCCTCCGGGCCGAGTTCCAGTTCGGCCTCGACGGTCCTGATGCCGATGGCGGCGAGTTCGCCGGCCGAAAACATCTCGCCGGCAAGGCAGCCTTCGAGCCACAGGCCGTCGATGACGGCATTGACGGCGATGGCGTGGCCGCGCAAGCGGGCCTTGTCGGGCGCGCGACCCTTCGCCGCCAGCACTTCGGCCACGAGCGCCTCGACCTCGTTGCGGAAGCCGAGATAACCCTCGCGATGCGCGCTGGCCAACGCCGGGTCGGAATTGGCGCGGCCGATGAAGGTCGCCCACAGCGAAAACACCCGCTGGTCGACGATCGGCGCCTCGAGATTGGCGGCGACGAAGGCTGCAAGCCGCTGGCGCGGCGTGGCGCCATCCATGGCAAGTGCCGCCTTGGCCTGCTCGGTCATGCGGCCGACCAATGTCGCGTAGGCTGCCTGCAACAAGTCTTCCTTGCTGGGGAAATAATGCCGGATCAGCCCGGCGGTGACGCCGGCGCGCAGCGCGATGGCGCGCAAGGTGGCCCCTTGCAGTCCGCGTTCGGCCACGCAATCCAGGGTCGCCTCGACAAGATCCTGCCGCCGCCGCTCCTCGCCTTCGCGGCGGAACTTGCGGCGGACCGGCGCATTCATTGCCGCAGGATCGGCCGGGTCAGGCAGGTCGGTCCGCCCTCGCAGGCGATGCACAGCGCGTCGGCCTCGAAGGTCGCCACCGTGCAGCCCGCCGCTTCCATCGCGGCCTTGGTCTTGGGGAAGCCGGCGACGGCGATCACCTGTCCGGGGCTGGTCGGCAGGACATTGAGGCTGAGGCCGTTGGAGGCGGCGAATTCGCCGGCATCGCCTTCGACCAGCCGAATGCCGCGCTCCCTGAGCATCTGGTAGAACGGCGCCGGCAGCAGCGGCGAATAGACCAGCGCAAGATCGTCGGCCAGCGGGCTGATCACCGACATCAGATGCAGGCAGGCCTCCTCGCCATGCCACAGCGGCAGGTCGAAGCCGTAAACGGCGATACCCAGCGGCGACAACAGGTTCGAGACCTGCTGGATACCGGCCTGGTTGGTGCGCACGCCGCGGCCGATGGCCAGGGTGCGGGCATCTACCCACACGCAGTCGCCACCCTCGACCTGGCCGGGCGCCTCGACGCGGCCGAGGATCGGAATGCCCAGCTTCGTATAGGTCTCTTCGTGCAGCGCTGGTTCTCCGGCGCGCAACGCCTTGCCCATCGACAGGATCAGGGCGCCACGGTCGGTCATCAGTGATGGATCATGGGTGAACACCGAGTCCGAAAGCCCGTCGGCCCGGTCCTCGACCCATTCGATTTCGGCGCCGGACGCCGCGACCAGATCGGCAAGCGCGGCGTGCTGCACGGCCGCTTTCGCCGGGTCGAAGCCCGGCCCGTAATGCCAGGCTGCCCTGTCGGCGCCGCGCATGGCGTTGGCCGCCGACCGCATCAGCACGCGCCGCAGCGGCGCCGCCATGGACTGAGATCCGAAAGCGCTCATCGATGCCCTTTTAGGTTGAAAAAAATCGAAGAAATTTCATGAAAGGCTATTTATACACTTGCGTAACAAGGCCGCAAGTGCCGTAATGGCGAGGATTGACGGGCCGGCGCTGCCGGGTCCATGCTGAAGTCTGGAGCGGGACAGTACAGCGTATGTTGATTAGCCGGATAGCTGTTCGACGAGAGGTCGAATGTCGCGCAGAGGGTCGCCGGTGAGCGTCGCGAGCGCCGCATCCGCTCCGTCCGGCAAGGTGCTGAACAGCGCCGCCGAAGCCATTCATGTCGAGGACCTGCACAAGAAATTCGGCGAGCTTCACGTGCTGAAAGGCGTGTCCTTGTCGGCGCGCGACGGCGAGGTGGTGGCCATCATCGGCGGCAGCGGCTCGGGCAAATCCACCCTCTTGCGCTGCATCAACTGCCTGGAAAACCCGACAAGCGGCATCATCCGTGTCAATGGCGAGGAGATCAAGCTCAAGGCCGACAGCCATGGCCATACCGTGCCCGCCGACCGCCGGCAGATCGAGCGCATTCGCTCCAAGCTCGGCATGGTGTTCCAGAGCTTCAATCTGTGGAGCCACATGACGCTCTTGCAGAACGTCATCGAGGTTCCGGTGCATGTTCTGGGCGTCAGGCGCGACGAGGCGATCGCCACGGCCGAAAAGCTGCTGGCCCGCGTCGGCCTCGCCGAGAAGCGCGACGTCTACCCGGCCTTCCTGTCCGGCGGCCAGCAGCAGCGCGCCGCCATCGCCAGGGCGCTCGCCATCCAGCCCAGGGTCATGCTGTTCGACGAGCCGACCTCGGCGCTGGACCCCGAACTGGTCGGCGAGGTCTTGAAGGTGATCGGCGACCTGGCGCGCGAGGGGCGCACCATGGTGCTCGTCACCCATGAAATGAAGTTTGCCCGCGAGGTGGCGACGCATGTCATCTACCTGCACAACGGGCTGGTCGAGGAAGAGGGGCCGCCCGAGCAGGTGTTCGGCGCGCCGAAATCCGAGCGGCTGAAACAGTTTCTGCGCAATGTTGGATGACCCTTCGGGGTCTCGGCATGCCGGAAAGAGAAGACGAAAAAAATACTGGGAACATGAAAAACAACGGGAGAACTGGAATGAAAACATTTCTCAAGACCGCAGTCGCCGCCGCCGCGCTCGCGCTGGCGGGAACCTTCGCGGCCAGCGCCGAGCAGGTGAAGGTCGGCTTCTCGCCTGAAGCCTATCCGCCCTTCTACTCGCAGGATGCGTCCGGCAAGTGGGGTGGCTGGGAGGTCGACATCGCCATGGCGATCTGCGCCGAGGCCAAGCTCGATTGCGTGCTGACGCCGATTCCGTGGGATGGGCTGATCCCCGGCCTCAAGACCAAGAAGATCGACACCATTATGAACTCGATGTCGATCACCGACGAGCGCAAGAAGGAGATCGACTTCTCCGACAAATATTACAACACCCCGACCTCGATCGCCGGCGCCAAGGGCCAGAAGTTCGACGCGACGCCGGAAGGGCTGAAGGGCAAGGTGATCGGCGTTCAGGTGTCCACCATCCACGCCGCCTACGCCAAGAAGCATTTCGGCTCGACCGCGGCCGAGATCAAGGAATACCAGACCCAGGACGAGGCCAATCAGGACCTCGCCGCCGGCCGCATCGACGCCACCCAGGCCGACCAGATCGCGCTCGATGCTTTCCTGCAGTCGGACCAGGGCAAGGCCTGCTGCGACATGAAGGGCAATGTCGCGCCCGATCTCGAAGTGCTCGGCCCGGGCGTCGGCGCCGGCGTGCGCAAGGGCGACGACGAGCTGAAGGGCAAGATCAACACGGCCATCAAGGCCATCCGCACCAACGGCAAATATGCCGAGATCACCAAGAAGTACTTCACCTTCGATGTCTATGGCGACGAGGTCCAGTCCAACTAGGGTCGCGGACTGAAACCGCTCCGCGTGGCGCCGTCACCGGCGACGCGCGCATCCGGCGGGCGCTCTGCGCCGACGCCGGGTCATGAGCCGGCACGTCGGGGGGCGGGCCGGCTCATTCGAAGCAATTCTGCAGCGGCGGTCCGTGGTGCCGCCGTCCAGTCGGGGTAACGACGCTGACAGACATCTTCCTTTCGGCCTCGGCGGCCGGCCTCGCCGACCTCCTGGCATTCAGTCCGCCTGGCTGGGGTGGCAATCTTTTGCGTGGCCTGCTCGCTTCGGTCGGCATCGCCTGCGGTTCGTTCGGCCTTGGCCTTCTGATCGGCATCTGCGGCGCCTATGGCAAGCTTTACGGCAGCCCGATGGTGCGCGACCTGTTCGGCCTCTACACCACCGTGGTGCGCGCGGTGCCGGAACTGGTGCTGATCCTTTTGCTCTATTTCGCGGGGACCGACCTGGTGAACCGCCTGCTCACCTTGATGGGCTATGCGCCGGTCGACATCAACGGCCTGATCGCCGGCATCTGCGTGCTCGGCGTCGTCCAGGGCGCCTATTCCACCGAAGTGCTGCGCGGCGCCATCCTCGCCATTCCGCAGGGCCAGATCGAGGCGGCACGGGCCTATGGTATGTCGCCGGCGCTGCAATTGCGGCGCATCACCCTGCCGGCGATGGCGCCCTTCGCCATTCCGGGCCTCGCCAATCTGTGGCTGATCGCCACCAAGGACACCGCCCTGCTGGCCGTCGTCGGCTTCAATGAGCTGACGCAGACGACGCGGCTCGCTGCTGGCGCCACCAAGGCCTATTTCACCTTCTTCATTGCCGCCGGCGTGCTCTATCTGGCGCTGACCCTGGTCTCCAACCTGATCATTTCGCGTTTCGAACGCTATTCGCGGCGCGGCATGCCGCCTTTGGCGGAGACACGCTGATGGCTATGGCAACGACATCGGTTCCCCAGCGAAGGTCGGAATGGCTGCAGCCGCACCGCATCGTGCTGATGATCATCGCGGCGGCGATCGTGCTCGCCTCGATCTTCTTCATGCGCTGGGACTGGCTGCCCGCCTATCTGCCGCTTGCCCTGCAAGGCATCTGGCGCACCATCTGGCTTCTGGCGGTGACGTCGGTTCTGGGCATTTCGCTGGCGATCCCGATCGGCTTCGCCCAGGTCGCCGGTCCGGCATTCCTGGCGGTGCCGGCGCGGCTGTTCTGCACGGTCATCCGCGGCACGCCGCTGCTGTTGCAATTGTGGCTGCTCTATTACGGACTGGGCTCCCTGTTCCCGCAATTCCCGTGGATCCGCGACTCCTTCCTCTGGCCGTATCTCCGGCAGGCCTGGCCCTATGCCGTCCTGGCGCTGACCTTGTCCTATGCCGGCTACGAGGGCGAGGTGATGCGCGGCGCCTTCGCCGGCGTGCCGAGAGGACAGCTCGAAGCAGCGCGCGCCTTCGGCATGCGCCGCTGGACCGCCTTCCGGCGCATCTGGCTGCCACAGGCCTTGCGGCGCGCCTTGCCGACGCTGGCCGGCGAGACGGTTCTGCAGCTCAAGGCAACGCCGCTGGTGGCGACCATCACCATGGTCGACATCTATTCCGTGGCGTCGCGGGTCCGGCAGGAGACCTTCGTCACCTATGAGCCCTTGCTGCTGCTGGCGGTGGTCTATATGGCCATTACCGGCGTCCTCGTTTTCGGCTTCCGCAAGCTCGAACAGCGGATCCCGGCGAGACTGGGTTGACCCGCTTCGCGCTCTTGCGGCAGAGATCGTGCGACAGGCTGGCCCAGGGGGTGGGCGCGGAATTTTTGGCGGCGTCGACACCAGGCTGCGCGTGGCGCCGCCGGGTCCGGTTCAGGGGGATGGGATGCAGCTCAGTCTCGAACAGGCCAGTGCCCTATGCCGCATGGCGGCGCTCGGGGCCGGCGCCAGCGATGAAACCGCCCGCTCGATCGCTACCGCGGCGATCGCTGCCGAGGCGGAAGGCAACAAGGCCGTCGGCCTGTCGCACTATATCGACTATCTGGAAGCGCTCGAGGCCGGCCGCATCAACGGCAAGGCCGAACCGGCCATCTCCCGCCCGGCGCTCGCCATCTATCTTTCGGACGCACGGGGCGGTGCCGCCCATACCGGCTTCGACCGCATCGCCGAGGATCTTGCCAAGACGGCGCGGCTGTTCGGCGTCGCCATCTTCTCGCAGAAGAACGCCTATACGGCCGGCGCGCTCGGCTATTTCACCGGCCGTCTCGCCGAACAGGGCCTGGTCGCTTTCGGCGCCACCAACGGCCCGGCGGTGCTTGCCGGCTCCGGCTCGACCAAGCCGGTCTATTGCACCAATCCGATGTCGTTTGCCTGCCCGGCCGCCGACGGCCCGCCGCTGATCATCGACCAGTCTTCGAGCGCGACCGCCTTCGTCAACATCCGCAAGGCGGCCGCCGACGGCAAGGCGATCCCCGAGGGTTGGGCCCTCGACAATGCGGGTAACCCGACCACCGACCCCGCAGCCGCCATGAAGGGCGCGCTGCTGGCTTTCGGCGGCCAGCGCGGCGCCAACATCGCGCTGATGGTGGAGGTGCTGGCGGCCGGCCTGTCGGGCGCCAACTGGTCGCTCGACGCGCCCTGGTTCACCGGCGGGCCGGACAACCCCGGCACCGGCCTGTTCATCCTGGCGATCGAACCCAAGCTGCTCGATCCCGATTTCGAAAAGCGCATGAAGGATCAGCTGGCGCGGCTCAATCGCCGCTACGGCGTCCACATACCCGGGGTCTCGAAGGCGACGGCCACCGAAAAAGCGGCCGCGCGCGGCATCACCGTCTCCAAGGACATCGTCGAGCGCATCGCCGATTTCGCCGAGCGGCACAAGCGCTAGCCGTCCGCTTTCGCGGGCGGACTGGCTGCCCCAAAGATGAAGCCGCGGCGACCTCCTGTCGCCCTTTGCCTTTGGCGCGAAACCGACTATGAAACGGCTTCAGCCAAGCTTTCGAGCGCCGGAGCCAGCCATGACCGAAATCCTGCAAACCCCCAAGCTCGTCGTCGTTTTCGGCGGCTCAGGCTTTGTCGGGCGGCATGTCGTGCGCGCGCTGGCCAAGCGCGGCTATCGCGTCAGGGTCGCCTGCCGCCGTCCCGATCTCGCCGGCCATCTGCAGCCGCTCGGCAATGTCGGCCAGATCCAGGCGGTCCAGGCCAATATCCGCGTGCGCTGGTCGGTCGACAACGCCGTCCAGGGCGCCGATCACGTCATCAATCTCGTCGGCATCCTCCATGAAAGCGGCCGCCAGCGCTTCGGCGTGGTGCATGATTTCGGCGCTCGCGCCGTCGCCGAGGCCGCCCGCTCGGTCGGCGCAGGCCTCACCCATGTCTCGGCACTCGGCGCCAGCGCCGATTCCCAATCCGACTACGCCCGCACCAAGGCGCTGGGCGAGAAGGCCGTTTTCGACACCAAGCAAGACGCGGTGATCTATCGCCCGTCGATCAATTTCGGCCCCGAGGACGGTTTCTTCAACCGCTTCGCCGCGATGGCGCGCTTTTCGCCCGTGCTGCCGCTGATCGGCGGCGGCGAGACCCGTTTCCAGCCGGTCTATGTCGGCGACGTCGCCGAGGCGATCGCGCGTTCGGTCGAGGGTAAGGTCGAAGGCGGCCGCGTCTATGAACTCGGCGGGCCGAACGTGCTGACCTTCAAGCAATGCCTGCAGGAAATGCTGACGGTGATCGAGCGCAAGCGCCTGCTGGTGGCGATGCCGTGGTGGGTGGCGCGGCTTCAGGCGTCGATCCTCGGCCTGCTGCCAAATCCGCTTTTGACCGGCGACCAGGTTACGCTGCTGCAGTCGGACAATGTGGTTTCCGATGCCGCCGCCAAGGAAGGCCGCACACTCGCCGCGCTCGGCATCACCGCGAAATCGGTCGGCACCATCCTGCCCAGCTATCTGTGGCGTTTCCGCGCCGCCGGTCAGTTCCAGCGCAAGCCCGCTGCCTGATCTTTCTGATATCTCGCGTGCTAGAAAAAGGCTGGAGCAATCCGGCCTTTTTGGTCGTATGCGGGGCGTCGTTAACGCGCTGGGCCGGATGACGTAGACGATGGAGAGCCAACTGGAACTCGTGCTTTTGCATGCGCTGCCGTTCGACGCAGCAATGTGGACAGAACAACAGAATGTCCTGCCCGGCCACACGCATGCCCCTACGATGTACGGTCTTGGTGAAACCCTGCCCCAATGGGCTTCGGAAATCCTTGGCAGCCTCAGGGGCGACCGGTTGATCGTCGTCGGTAATTCGGTAGGCGGCTCCTGCGCTTTGGAGATGGCCGTCCTGGCACCTGAGCGCATTGCGGCCGTTGTGCTGATTGGTGCCAACGCTGGACACCGTCGCGATTCCGCACTGCGGACCGAGGCTGCTGAGCTACTCGGCAATAGCGGTGTGGGGGCGGCGTGGGATCTATACTGGGATCCGTTGATCTCCTCATTTGCGCCTTCTGCTTTGCGGGCTCGAGCAAAGTCCTGGGCAACGAACTTAGACTGGCGAGCAATCGCAAAAGGCGTGGAGGCATTTCATACCAGGCCTGACAGAAACGATTTTCTACCGCGCCTCGAATGTCCGGTCGTCTGCATCTCAGGGGAGAATGACGTGGCACCCGGTCCTGTCGTTACGATCAGACAGGCGCGCTCGGCAAAGGACGGACGCCTGACTATCGTCCCGCAGTGCGGGCACTATGTTCCCTTCGAGAAGCCGGCCGTACTTAACGGTATCCTGCATTCACTGATCGACGAGCTGTCCTGATCGGTACAGACTTGTGATCGAGGCGATCGTAGGATTTCGCCCGTTCCGCCCCGCCTTCTTCGCGCTCAACCCCAGATGAACAGGGCGGCCAGGCCGACGCCGCCGACGATCAGCCGCCACCAGCCGAACAGCGAATAGCCGTGCCGGGAGACGTAGCCGAGCAGGCTGCGCACCACGATGACGGCGACGATGAAGGCCGCCACGAAGCCGACGGCGATGATCGGGAAGTCTCCGCTCGTCAGGGCGTGCCGGTTCTTGATCAGATCGAGCGTGAAGGCGCCCAGCATGGTGGGGATGGCGAGGAAGAACGAAAATTCGGCGGCGGCGCGCTTGTCGACCCCCATCAGCAGCGAGCCGACGATGGTGGCGCCGGAGCGCGAGGTGCCGGGGATCATTGCCAGGCACTGGAACAGGCCGATCTTGAGGCACATCGACAGCGGCAGTTCCGAGGCGTTGTGATATTTCGGCTTCAGGTCCAGCCTGTCGATCCACAACAGCACGATGCCGCCCAGGATCAGCATGATGCAGATCAGCTTCGGCGTTTCGAACAGCACCGTCTTGATGAAATCATGCGCCAGCGCGCCGATCACGGCGGCCGGCAGGAAGGCCAGGAACACGCCGACCAGCAGGCGCACGCTCGGGTCCTTCGGCAATTCGGGCGGCAGGAACATGTTGACACGCCGGCGTTTCACCTTCGCCGCGACGAATTCGAAGGCGCAGCCAACCAGCCACACTAACGAGGCGATGGAGCCGATCGCCGCCTCGACCAGCAGGCCGAAGGCGCCGGGCTGGCGCAGGAATGCCCAGATCCGGCCCGCATAGAGGCTGAGAATCGCGAGGATGGCGCCGAGCTGGATCAGCACCTCGAACACCTTGCCGGTCGATTCGAAGCCGAGAAAATGGCCGGCCAAAAGGATGTGGCCCGTCGAGGACACCGGAAGGAATTCCGTCAGCCCTTCGAGCAGGCCGAGCAGCAGCGCTTCCACCAAAGTCCAGAATTCCATAGCAACCTCGCGGAGGGCGCGATCGGCAAAAGCGGGTCCGGTCTTGCCCTTGCTCGCGCTCGAACTGTCGAACCGACGCACCGGCATTCGGCCAAAGTCGCAAACTGTGGCGAATCCCGCGTCGGGGCTTGCTTGTCAGCGTGCTCAACTGCTCCTATAGCTCGCAGCACCCTGACAGCCCGTGGAATCGGGCGACCAAGACTTATCGGCGCGGCCAACGATTCGCCAGCGCATATATCATTCGAGACTATGCTGACGCTTTTCCACCACCCCATGTTCGCCAGTTGCCGCTTCGTACGCCTCGCCTTCGGCGAGTATGGCGAGGAGCTGGCGCTGATCGAAGAGAAGCCGTGGACCCGCCGCAAGGAGTTCCTGGCGCTCAATCCCGCCGGCACCTTGCCCATCCTGCTGGCCGAAGGCGACGTGCCGATCATCGGCGCCGGCGTCATCGCCGAATATCTGGACGAGACGCGCGGCGTGTTGAAGCGCGACAAGCGCCTGTTCGTCGAAGGGCCGATGGAGCGCGCCGAGATTCGCCGCCTCACCGACTGGTATCTGGCCAAGACTGAGACCGAGGTGACCCGCCATCTCGTGCGCGAACGCGTCCTGAAGCCGCACATGCCGGCGGAAGCCGGTGGCGGCTCGCCCGATTCGACCGCGATCCGCGCCGCCCGCGCCAACATCCGCCAGCATATGAAATACACCAACTGGCTGGCCGGCACGCGCCACTGGCTGGCCGGCAGCCGCATCACCTATGCGGATCTTGCCGCCGCCGCCGCCCTTTCGGTGCTCGATTATCTGGGCGAGATCGACTGGCGCGAATACGGCGCCGCCCGCGAATGGTACACCCGCGTGAAATCGCGCCCCTCCTTCCGCCCGCTGCTGGCCGACCGGGTGCGGGGCCTGTCGCCGGTATCGCATTATGCGGACCTCGATTTCTGATCCGGCAAAGCTGCGTCAACTGATCGACCGGGAGGCGCGGCGCGCCGGTTTCGATGCCGTCGCCGTCACCACGCCAAATGCCATTCCGCAGGCGCCGGCGCGGCTCGCCGAATTCGTCGCCGCCGGTTTTCACGGTTCGATGGGCTGGATGGCCGAGACGCTGCAGCGCCGAGCCGATCCGTCGGTGCTGTGGCCGGATGTGCGTTCCATCATCGTTTTGGCGATGAACTATGGTCCGGATCGCGATCCGCGCCTGCTCCAGCAAAGGCCGGACCGCGGCGCCATCTCGGTCTATGCCCGGAACCGCGACTACCACGACATCATCAAGGGCCGGCTGAAGGAGCTGGCCGGCAAGCTGGTCGCCGTGGCTGGCGGCGACGTCAAGGTTTTTGTCGACACCGCGCCGGTGATGGAAAAACCGCTGGCGGAAGCCGCCGGACTGGGCTGGCAGGGCAAGCACACCAATCTGGTCAGCCGCCCGCACGGCTCCTGGCTGTTCCTCGGCACCATCTTCACCACCGCCGAACTTACGCCGGACGCTGCCGAGGAGGACCATTGCGGGTCCTGTCGCGCCTGTCTCGACGCTTGCCCGACCGCGGCCTTTCCCGCCCCTTACCGGCTCGATGCGCGCCGCTGCATCTCCTATCTCACCATCGAGAACAAGGGGCCGATCCCACACGAATTCCGCGCCGCCATCGGCAACCGCATCTATGGCTGCGACGATTGCCTGGCCGCGTGCCCGTGGAACAAATTCGCGCAGGCCGCGTCGGAGGCAAAACTCGTCGCGCGCGCCGAATTGCGCGAGCCGCGGCTGGCCGATTTGCTTGCGCTTGACGATGCCGCCTTCCGTACCTTCTTTTCCGGTTCGCCGGTCAAGCGTATCGGCCGTGACCGCTTCATCCGCAACGTCTTGATCGCCGCCGGAAATTCGGGCGAGGGAAGCCTCGTCGCATCCGTGCGCGCGCTTCTGGCCGACGCTTCGCCGCTGGTGCGGGGTGCGGCGGTGTGGGCACTGTCGCGACTGATGGCGCGCGCTACATTCGGCGATCTGGCCGAGGCGGCGCTGCCGGGCGAGGACGACGCGGTCGTCTGCGACGAGTGGCGGTCGGCGCTGGATGAGGCGACGAGCAAGGGAACGACGGCATGACCGGCAACAGCATATTCATTTTCGGCGCCGGTTATTCCGCGCAGGGCTTTGCCCGCCTGAACGGCGATTTCGGTGGCTTTGCCGGCACCACGCGTTCGCCGGACAAGTTCGACGCGCTCCGGCAGGCGGGGATTGAACCCTTGGGCTTTGACGGGACGTTGACGGACGAGATCGCGGCGGCACTCAAAAGGACCACGCATCTGGTGATTTCCATCGCTCCCGAGGCGGACGGCGACCTGGTGCTGAAAGCCGCGCGGGAAACGCTTGCCGAACGCATGCCGGCCTTGCGCTGGATCGGCTATCTGTCGACGGTCGGCGTCTATGGCGACCATGGCGGCGACTGGGTGGACGAGAACAGCGAATGCCGCCCGGTTTCCGGTCGCTCCGTCGCCCGATTGGCGGCGGAACGGGCCTGGCTGGACCTTGGCCGCGACATTAACCGACCGGTCGCGGTGCTGCGCCTTTCCGGCATCTACGGTCCCGGCCGCAACGCCTTGGTCAATCTCACCGACGGCAGCGCCAAGCGCCTGATCAAGCCGGGGCAGGTGTTCAACCGCATCCATCGCGACGACATTGCCGGCGCCTTGCGCCATCTGGCCGGACAGGAGCTGGGCGGCGTCTTCAACGTCACCGACGATCTGCCGGCGCCGCCGCAGGACGTGGTGACTTATGCGGCGTCGCTGATGGGTGTTGAGCCGCCGCCGGAGACGGATTTCGAGACCGCTCGGCTATCGCCGATGGCCCGGTCCTTCTATGGCGAGAACAAACGTGTCTCGAACGCGGCGATCAAGGCCAGCGGTTATGCATTCCGCTTCCCCGACTACCATTCGGCCTTCGACCATATGTGGGCGAGTGGCGACTGGGGCAAAGGCGTCGCGCGCAGCCCGATGAAGCGCTCGTGATCGCGTCGCATGGCCGTGGCGTGATATGATTCGCGCGGGCTGGGGTGGAACCGAAGGGACTGCGCGAGCAGGGAGAGGCTAAGGTGAGGATGAGGCTGCGAACCATCGCCCGCAAGGCGGCCTGCGCACTGGTGGGCCTGGCCGCGCTTGTTGGCGCCGTCGAATTCGAGGCGCGCCCGGCGATGGCGGAGGAACTGGCGAAGGACCTGTTCGGCGCCGAGAAGCTGCCGGCGGCAACCACGCCGCAATCCTTCGGGTTCTACTCGAAAGGCTGTTTCACTGGCGGCGTCGCTATTCCCTTCGAAGGCGATACCTGGACGGTCATGCGGCCTTCCCGCAACCGCCGCTGGGGCCACCCGGCGATGATCGCGCTGCTCGAGAAATTCTCCCGCGACGCCGCCTCCGATGGCTGGCCGGGCCTGCTTCTGGGCGACATCTCGCAGCCGCGCGGCGGCCCGATGCTGACTGGCCATGCCTCGCACCAGATCGGCCTCGACGCCGACATCTGGCTGACGCCGATGCCGAAACGCGAACTGACCTCGGCCGAGCGCGAGAACAAGAGCGCGACCCTGATGGTCGACCCCAAGACCCACCGCGTCTACGACAAATTGTGGACACCGGCGCACACCCAGCTTCTCAAGCGCGCGGCGAGCTATCCGGAAATCGAGCGCATCCTGGTCAATCCCGGCATCAAGAAGAAACTTTGCGATACCGTCACCGGCGATCGTTCCTGGCTGCGCAAGATCAGGCCGTTCTGGGGCCATGACTATCATTTCCACATCCGCATCGGCTGCCAGCCCGGCTCGCATGGCTGCAAGGAGCAGGCGGCGACGTCACCGGGCGACGGCTGCGACAAGTCGCTGGCCTGGTGGTTCACCGAGGAGCCGTGGCGCCCCAACAAGAACCCCGATGCGCCGAAGGCGCGCGACATCATGACGATGGCCAACCTGCCGAAGGAATGCCGGATGGTGCTGCAGGCGCCGTCGCCGGCCTCCGCCGAGGCGGCAACCTATCATGGCGACGGCCG
Source organism: Mesorhizobium terrae (assembly GCF_008727715.1). Classification (GTDB taxonomy): domain Bacteria; phylum Pseudomonadota; class Alphaproteobacteria; order Rhizobiales; family Rhizobiaceae; genus Mesorhizobium; species Mesorhizobium terrae. The sequence continues at coordinate 1,623,429 of NZ_CP044218.1, read as the reverse complement.
CGCGCCCGTTGCGGTCGCCGCCTCGCCCGAACCCGCCGAGGCGCCTGCCGCGACGGCCGTCGGCGAGACGCCGCCCGAACCTGTCAGCGCCAATGCCTTTGCGCCGACGCCCGCCATCGGCATTCCGTTGCCGCGCCCCCGCCCGGGCGGCTGAAACGGCGCAAGCGGTGGGAAGACCAGAAAAAGCGCCCTTTCGGGGGCGCTTTTGTTTGTTTATAGCATTCAATCGATTGAGATATTGCATCCGGTCGAATCGCTCCGGCCCGCGGCCGCGAACGATCCGGCCGGAACCAGAGAACGGCGAGACCGCGCCGCATCGAACCGGGGATGGGAATGACTGAAGGAAGCGGTACGCTGAGATTCCCGATCCTCATCGGCGACATCGGCGGCACCAATGCGCGGTTCTCCATCGTCCTCGACGCCAATGCCGAAGCCGGTGAGCCGCATATCGTCCAGACCGCCGATTACGAGACCATCGACGCCGCCATCCAGGCCGCCGTGCTCGACCGCTCGTCCGTGCGGCCGAACTCCGCCGTGCTTGCCATCGCCGGTCCGGTCGACGGCGACGAGATCCCGCTCACCAACTGTCCCTGGGTGATCCGCCCGAAGGTGATGCTGCGCGATCTCGGTTTCAGCGACGTCGTCGTGCTCAACGATTTCGAGGCGCAGGCGCTCGCCGTGGTCGCGCTGGGCGAAGAGCATATGGAAAAGATCGGCGGCGGCGCAGCGGTGCCGAATGCCAGCCGCGTCGTGCTCGGCCCGGGCACCGGCCTCGGCGTCGCCGGGCTGATCCATGCGCTCGGTCACTGGATTCCGGTACCGGGCGAGGGCGGCCACATGGACATCGGCCCGCGCTCGCCGCGTGACTTCCAGGTGTTTCCGCATATCGAAAAGATCGAGGGCCGCATTTCCGGCGAACAGATCCTGTGCGGCCGCGGGCTGGTCAATGCTTATCGCGCCGTCGCCATGGCAGACGGCAAGGCGGCTCCCTTCACCAAGCCGGCCGAAATCACCGCCGCGGCGCTGGCGAAGTCCGACGCCGTCGCCGAGGAAGCGGTTTCGCTCTTCGTCACCTGCCTTGGCCGCACCGCCGGCGATCTGGCGCTGGTGTTCAAGAGCCGTGGTGGCGTCTTCCTCACCGGCGGCATCGCCCAGAAGATCGTGCCGGCGCTGAAGGCTGGCAATTTCCGCGCCGCCTTCGAGGACAAAGCACCTCACAGCGAATTGATGCGGTCTATCCCGGTCTATGTCATCACCCACCCACTCGCCGCGCTGGCCGGCCTCGCCGCCTATGCGCGGGCGCCGTCGCTGTTTGGCGTGGAGACCGAAGGCCGCCGCTGGAGGGCTTGAAGCGGCCAAGCAATTTCGGCGCGTTGCCCATTGGCCATAGGCAATGGGCGGCGATGCGGCTATTAGGAGCCGGACGCCAATGGGCGAGCCGACGAATGCAGCGCGCAGCGGACTGAAATTTGACCTTTAACGACCCCAATCGAAAGGCGGCCCCCGGCGAAGTCGTCGCCGTGTTGCGACGTATCTTCGACGAAGCTGGCCGCGGACATGTGAAGTCCTACTGGATCGCGGCTGCCTGTTTGATCGCGATGGCCGCGACGACGGGTGGGGCGGCCTACATCATGCAGCCGCTGGTCGACTATCTCTACTATGGCCGTCGCTATGACCTGATACCCTGGATCTGCGGTGGTATCATCGGCATTTTCCTGGTTCGCGGCCTTTCGACCTATGGTGCCGCGGTCACGCTGGCCAAGATCGGCAACAGCATCGTTGCCTACTACCAGAAGCGCGTCTTCGGGCACCTGATGAAGCTGGGCGTCGATTTCTACAGCGAAACGCGTTCCGGCCAGCTCGCCGCGCGCATCAACGAAAACGTCGCCGGCATCCGCGACCTGTTCTCGATGACGCTGAAGTCGGTGGCCGGCGACCTTGTCGCCCTGATCGGCCTGGTCACCGTGATGATCTACCAGGCGCCATTTTTGGCTGCCAGCATCTTCCTGATCGGCCCGCCGCTGGTGTGGGCGGTCAACTACATCATGCGGCGTTTGCGGCGGGTGACGCGCGAATCGGTCGAGATCAACTCGCATCTGATCGGCGCCATGCAGGAATCCGTGCAAGGCATCGCCGTGGTGAAGGCCTTCACCATGGAGGAGCAACTGACCGGCAAGATCGGCGATCTCGTCGACAGGGCGGAGGGCCGCTACAACAAGATCGCCCGCGTTTCGGAACGGCTGGCGCCGATCACCGAAATACTGGCCGGTTTCGCGGTTGCCGGCGTCGTCGCCTATTCGATGTACAAATCGGCGATCGACAATGAGCCGCCCGGCAACATCATGGCCTTCATCACCGCGCTGCTCCTGGCATACGACCCGGTGCGCCGGCTTGCCCGCACCCAGGTCAATGTCGAGCGCGCCATGGTCAATGCGCGCATGATCTACGAATTGCTCGACATCGAGCCGCAGCAGGGCGATGCGCCGGACGCCAAGGAAGCCAAGGTCAAGGGCGGCGAGATCCGCTTCGAAAACGTGACGTTCGGCTACCTGCCCGACGCGCCGGTGATCCGAAACCTCACCTTCACCGCCGCCGCGGGCAAGACCACGGCGATCGTCGGCGCATCGGGCGCCGGCAAGTCGACGCTGGTGGCGCTCCTGCAGCGTTTCTACGATGTGAACGGCGGCTCGATTGAGATCGACGGTCAGGACATCTCCAAGGTCACCAAGCGCTCGCTTCGGCAGTCGATCGCTTTCGTGTCGCAGCAGCCCTATCTGTTCGAAGGCACGATCCGCGACAACATCCGTTACGGCCGGCCGGATGCCGGCGACGCCGCCATCGAACTGGCGGCGGAACAGGCCGCGGCCGACGACTTCATTCGCCAGCAACCGCAGGGCTACGACACGCCCGTCGGCGAGAATGGCGTGACCCTGTCCGGCGGCCAGCGGCAGCGCGTTTCGATCGCGCGCGCCATCGTGCGCCAGGCGCCGATCCTGCTGCTCGACGAGGCGACGTCCGCCCTCGACAATGAATCGGAAGCGCGGGTGCAGCAGGCTTTGACCGGCATCATGCAGGGCCGCACCACCATCGTCATCGCCCACCGGCTGTCGACAGTGGTCAATGCCGACCATATCGTCGTCCTGGAGCAGGGCCGCCTGGTCGAGGAAGGCACGCATGCCGAGCTGATCGCCAGGCCGCGCGGCGCCTATGCCCGTTTCCACAAACTGCAGGGTGGCCAGGGTCTTGGTCTGGTCGACAGCCTTCCCGAAGCGGAGGGCGTGCCGGCAGGCAAGACCAGACGCAAGACGGGGAGCAACGGATGAGCGACATGAAGCTGGTGGTTGTTGGCGCCGCGGGCCGCATGGGGCAGGCGCTGGTGCGCACCATCGCCACGATACCGGGCGCGACCGTTTCCGCCGCCATCGAACGGCAGGGTTCGCCCCATATCGGCAAGGATATCGGACAATTGGCCGGCGTCGGCCCGATCGGTGTCCTGATCGGCGACGACCCGCTGGTCGCTTTCGCCAAGGCCGACGGCGTGCTCGACTTCACCTCGCCGGCGGCGACCGTCGAATTCGCCGGCTATGCCGCCCAGGCGCGCATCATCCACGTCATCGGCACCACCGGCTGTTCGGCCGAGGACGACACGGCCATCGCCGCCGCCGCCCGCCACGCCACCATCGTCAAGTCCGGCAATATGAGCCTCGGCGTCAACCTGCTCGCGGTTCTGGTCGAACAGGCCGCCAAGGCGCTGCCGCCCGAGGATTTCGACATCGAGATCCTCGAAATGCACCATCGCAACAAGGTCGACGCGCCGTCGGGCACAGCACTGCTTCTGGGTGAGGCGGCGGCGGCAGGACGCAGCATCGCGCTTGCCGAAAACAGCGTGCGCACGCGGGACGGCCACACCGGCGCCCGCAAAGCGCAGGCCATCGGTTTCGCCACGCTGCGCGGCGGCTCGGTGGTCGGCGAGCATTCGGTCTTCTTGGCCGGCCCCGGCGAGCGCATTGCGCTCAGCCATCATGCCGAGGACCGGACCATCTTTGCCCGTGGCGCCGTCAAGGCGGCGCTGTGGGCGCATGGGCGCAAGCCCGGCCTCTATTCGATGCGGGACGTGCTTGGCCTCGGCCAGGGCGCCTGATCCACACTCGTGAAGGGATAAAATATGTCGCGAACCCTCGTGCTCGTGCGCCACGGCCAGAGCGAATGGAACCTGAAGAACCTGTTCACCGGCTGGCGCGATGTCGACCTGACCGAACAGGGGCACGCGGAAGCCAAGGCCGCCGGCGCCAAGCTCAAGGCGCGCGGGTTGAAATTCGATATCGCCTTCACCTCGGTGCTGAAGCGTGCGCAGAAGACCTGCCAGCACATTCTCGACGCCGTCGGCCAGAGCGATCTGGAGACGGTGCGCGACCAGGCGCTGAACGAACGCGATTACGGCGAACTGTCCGGCCTCAACAAGGACGATGCCCGTCAGAAATGGGGCGAGGACCAGGTCCATGTCTGGCGCCGTTCCTATGACGTGCCGCCGCCCGGCGGCGAAAGCCTGAAGGACACCGGCGCGCGCGTCTGGCCCTATTACCTGCACACGCTGCAGCCGCATGTGCTGTCCGGCGGCACTGTGCTGGTGGCGGCCCACGGCAATTCGCTGCGCGCGCTGATCATGGCGCTGGACGGCCTGACGGGCGATGAAATCGTCAAGCTGGAGCTCGGCACCGGCGTGCCGGTCATCTACACGCTGAACGCCGATTCGACGGTCGCCTCGAAGGAAGTTCTCGCCGGTTGAAGCATTTTGCCGGCGCTCGCCCGCGGCTTTTGCGCCCGCCCGTCGCCTTGCTTGAAAAAAGCGCGTTGACAGGGTCGGTTCGCCCGCTTACATGAGCGCCCACCAGCCCAGATGGCGGAATTGGTAGACGCGCACGGTTCAGGTCCGTGTGCCGCGAGGCGTGGAGGTTCGAGTCCTCTTCTGGGCACCAGTTTTCCGCAGCCGACCCGGTAACGGATCGGCGAGCACCAAAAAGCCCGGCATTGCCGGGCTTTTTTGTTTTTGGACGTCACGCCCGCCGGTTCTCCCCGCAATGCAGGTTCGGTGACGCCTTGCGGCCGCGCCAGATCAATTTTCCAGGGCATGGAATATCGTTGGCCACCGGGTGATGGCAGCCGATCCGTTTGCAATCTCACCGACGGGTGCTGCGTGGCTGGATGAGATCATTTGAATATTTCCATCTATTCTACTTGGAGATCAGATCATCGCGGGCTAGGACGATCCTGTCCTGGAGCTCGTTGATTCGTTCGATGATCCTGCGAATTTGTCGGACAATATTCTGACAGACTGTTTCCAGGTGAATCAAAACGTGTGCCGTTGCCACGCTTTCGCCAGAAACTGGCCGGATTTGCCGCCGCATTTGTCCTTAACGCCCCGTTATCTGTTAACGGAGCCGTTCCCTCGGAATGACAATCAACAAGAAGAAGGCCGCGTTTGTTGCGGTCACCGTCGCAGTCGGCCTTGCCGCCGGCGCGTCCGCCTCCTCCGCCGCCACCCAGTGCGGCCGTGCTTCCTGGTATGCCCTTCACTCCAAGACCGCATCCGGCGAGCGCATGAACCCCTCCGCCCTGACCGCTGCGCATCGCAGCCTGCCCTTCGGCACGCGGATCAAGGTCACCAACAAAAACAACGGCAAAAGCGTCGTGGTGCGCATCAACGACCGTGGCCCCTTCATCAAGGGCCGCATGCTCGACCTGTCGCGCGGCGCCGCGAGCCAGCTCGGTTTCGTCAGCTCGGGCCAGGCCCCGGTCTGCGTGGCCAGGGTATAGTCGGCCACAAACCGGACCTGGAACCTGAGAAAGCGCCGCGCGAGCGGCGCTTTTTCTTTGTCTGGCCTGTTCGGCCTTGAGCGCGACCGGCTCTGGCAGCTGGCCGCCGAGGGCGCCGTCTTCGCGCTTGCACCCATAGCCGGCTGGCGCGCTAGCCCTACCTTTTCCAAGGCTTTGGCCTAAAGTATGGGGATAACTCACGTTACGTGATCTATTGCGTCGCAACAATTTGTTGTTAACTTCGTTGCGACACAGTGAAAGCTCGACGCCGCTCGTCGTCCTTTTTTCGGTTTCTGGGGCAGCGGAGATCCTGGATGTTTTATCAGCTCTACGAGATGAACCATGCGGCCTTGCAGCCGGCGCGCGCCTATGCCGAGGCGGTGCGGGTTCTCTACAGCAATCCGCTGAACCCGTTCTCGCACACGCCGTGGGGCCGTTCGGTCGCCGCGACGGCGGAATTGTTCGAGCGCACCACGCGTCGTTATGGCAAACCGGCCTTCGGTCTCGACAAGACCGTGGTCGATTGGAAACCGGTCGCAGTCACCGAGCGGACCGTCTGGTCGAAGCCGTTCTGCAATCTCATCCAGTTCAAGCGCGAGGTTCCGGCCGGACGCCGGGCCGACCCGAAGCTTTTGATCGTGGCGCCGATGTCGGGCCACTACGCGACGCTGCTGCGCGGCACGGTCGAGGCGATGCTGCCTTACGCGGACGTGCACATCACCGACTGGGTCGATGCCCGCATGGTGCCGGTTTCGGCCGGCCGCTTCGATCTCGACGACTATATCGACTACATCGTCGAGATGCTGCACGCGCTGGGGCCAGACACGCATGTGATGGCGGTTTGCCAGCCTTCCGTGCCGGTATTGGCGGCGGTGGCGCTGATGGAGGCGCGCGGCGACAGCTTCGTGCCGGCCACCATGACGCTGATGGGCGGGCCGATCGACACGCGCCGCAACCCGACCGCGGTCAACCTCCTGGCCGAGGAAAAGGGCATCGACTGGTTCCGCGACAACGTCGTCATGCAGGCGCCCTGGCCGGTTCCGGGCTTCGGTCGCGACGTCTATCCGGGGTTCCTGCAGCTGTCCGGCTTCATGAGCATGAACCTTGACCGGCACATCATCGCCCACAAGGACTTCTTCATGCATCTGGTGAAGAACGACGGCGACAATGCCGAGAAGCACCGCGACTTCTACGACGAATATCTGGCGGTGATGGACCTGACCGCCGAATTCTACCTGCAGACGGTGGAAACGGTGTTCGTGCGCCACGCTCTGCCCAAGGGCGAGATGAAGCATCGCGGCACGCGGGTCGATCCCGCGGCCATCCGCAATGTCGCGCTGTTCACGGTCGAGGGCGAGAACGACGACATTTCCGGCATCGGCCAGACCGAGGCCGCGCAGGGCCTGTGCGTCAACATTCCAGCCGACATGAAAGTGCATTACATGCAGCCGGCGGTCGGCCATTACGGCGTCTTCAACGGCTCGCGCTTCCGCGCCGAGATCGTGCCGCGCATCGTCGACTTCATCACCAGCTATGGCCGCACCAACAAGGTGGCGGTGAAGCGCAAGACCGTTCGCGCCGCCCAGGCCTAGAACTGGCGCGGCGCCATCGGCGCGATGGTGCCGTGAGCGGCGGCCGTCGGCGGGGCGCGTCAGCCCCTTCAATCGCATGGTCCGTATCGCCGGCCCGACGGGATGTCGCGGCTGTGGACGGGTGTTGCACAATCACCGCTGTCGCCTGGATGCAATTAACCCTCGACGTGAATCCGTCCTTCGGGTGAATTGACACGCCATGTAAATCGCCTTTAACGTTTTGTTAAGAACAGGGGCGAGCGGGGGACAATGAACTCCTCACCGGCGGCACACGGCTTGCGTTTCTTCGCGGCGGCGGCGATTGGGCTGACCGTGGCGACGTGGTTCACGCTGCCGGCGGCGGCGGCCAGCGTCATGGCGACGGGCGGACCGACCTCGCAGCCGATCGGCCACTACGATTTCTGCAAGACCCGCCCCGCCGAATGTTCGGTGCGCCCGAAAGACCTTGCGCCGGCGCGCCTCACCGCGGGACTGTGGGGCAAGCTCACCAGCGTCACCGCTTCGGTCAACGCGGCGGTCAAGCCGATGAGCGATCTCGAAATCTACGGCAAGGACGAAGTCTGGGCCTATCCCGACAAGGGTGTCGGCGACTGCGAGGACTATGTGCTGGAAAAGCGCCGCCGGCTGGCGAGGCTCGGCGTTTCCCTGTCGGACCTGCTCATCACCGTGGTGCGCAAGCCCGACGGCGAGGGCCATGCCGTACTGACGGTGCGCACCGACAAGGGCGATTTCGTGCTCGACAACCTGACCGACAAGGTCAAGTCATGGGACCAGACCGGCTATCGCTATCTGAAACGCCAGGCCATCGACAACACCGGCCGCTGGGTTTCCATCCGCGATGGCCAACAGGTTCTGGTCGGCGCGGTCCAGTAAATTTCGAGTTTCCCAGAATGAAGGCGATCGCGGCAGCGACCTTGGGTGCTGCTGCGCGCTGGCCTTCGCGCAGGCTGCACAGCGGCTCTGGCGCGCGATGGGTGGCTCTCATGGGCCTATTCGATTTGCTGCCGGCCGATTCGTCTGAAATCGCCCAAACATCGTCCTGGCTGGCCCGGTTTCCAGCCTACGCCGCCTGCGACAGCCGCTCCGACGCCATGCGATAGGAGATCGCCTCGGCCAGATGAATGCGGCTGACCGTCTCGCAGTCGTCGAGATCGGCCAGCGTGCGGGCAACCTTCAGCACACGATGATAGGCGCGCGCCGAAAAGCCGAGCTTCTCGCTGGCCTCGCCAAGCAGCGCCATGCCATTGGCATCGGGCCTAGCGATGTCCTCGATGACGCCGGGCGCGCAATGGGCATTGAGTGTCTCGCCGGCGAGACCGCGCGCCTCGAAGCGCAGCCGCTGGATCTGGCGGGCACGGCTGACCCGCCCGGCGACGATCGCGCTCGGTTCCGTCCGCGCCGGTTTGATCAGGTCGCTGGCCGAAACCGCCGGCACGTCGACCTTGAGATCGATACGGTCGAGCAGCGGCCCGGAGATGCGGGCCTGGTAGTCGATGCGGCAACGGTCGCCGCGCAGGCAACGATAGCCGGGCTCGCCGGCCATGCCGCATCGGCACGGATTCATCGCGGCAACCAACTGGATGCGCGCCGGATAGGTAACCCGATGGTTGGCGCGCGCGATCATGCAGTCTCCGCTTTCCAGCGGCTGGCGCAGCGCATCCAGCGTCTGCGGCGAGAATTCGGGAAACTCATCGAGGAACAGCACACCGTGATGGGCAAGCGAGACCTCGCCCGGACGGGCCCGCAGCCCGCCGCCGACCATGGCAGCCATGGAGGCGGAATGATGCGGCGCCCGGAACGGCCGCCTGTCGGTCAATTTGCCTTCGGCCAGCTCGCCGGCGACCGAGGCGATCATCGACACTTCCAGAAGTTCCTTCGGCGCCAGCGGCGGCAGGATGGACGGCAGGCGCTGGGCCAGCATGGATTTGCCGGATCCGGGCGGTCCAACCATCAAGAGATTGTGCCCGCCGGCGGCGGCAACCTCCAGCGCCCGCTTGGCGCTTTCCTGCCCCTTGATGTCGGCGAGATCGGGCAGGTCGCGGGCGCCGTGGTGCACGCCGGGTTCCGGCCGCGACAGAACCTGCGTGCCGCGGAAATGATTGGCCATGGCGATCAGGCTGCGCGGCGCCAAAATGTCGATATCGGGCCCGGCCCACGCCGCCTCCGGGCCGCAGGCATGGGGGCAGATCAGCCCGCGCCCTTCGGCATTGGCGCCGATCGCCGCCGGCAGCGCGCCGGCCACCGCCGCGATCGTGCCGTCCAGCGAAAGCTCGCCCAGTACGACATAGGCCGCCAGCATATCGCCGGGGATGGCGCCAAGCGCCGCCATCAGGCCAAGCGCGATCGGCAAATCGTAATGGCTGCCTTCCTTGGGCAGGTCCGCCGGTGCGAGATTGACCGTCACCTTGCGCGCCGGCATCGACAGTCCGGAGGCGTGAAGGGCCGCCTGCACCCGCTCGCGGCTTTCGGCGACCGCCTTGTCCGGCAGGCCGACGATCTGCATGCCGACCTTGCCGGGCGCGACCATCACCTGCACATCGACAGGCACGGCCTCGATGCCCTGGAATGCAACCGTACGGACCCGCGAAACCATGCTGCCCCCGAAGCAGTGGCCGCCCATGTCCGGGCGATCAAGTCTGGCTAACGGCCGAAGACAAGCATGGATTATCGATCAAAGCAAGAACAATAAGGGAACATCGTCGCGCCCAGGCTGTAGGCCGGGTTGTATGCGGTTGAATCGGGCGGAACATCGCCAACTCCACCGCTTAGAGGTGCCGGGTCTCCGCGGGCGTCGAACCCCAGTCGTCGTTGCGGCCGTCGCGATAGGTCACGGGGGCAGCCATCAGTTCGTCGATGTCGACGCCATCCAGGCAGGCGACATTGATATTGAAATAGGTGGCGCCGGTCATGTTGGGTGTGTCCACCCGCTCGAAGCCCCGCACGCCGCAATGTTTGCAGAAGAAGTGGTGCGCGACGTCGTTCTTGCCCTGGTAGTCGGTCAGCTCGCTTTCGCCGGCGACAAGGCGGAATGTTTCCGCGCGCGCCTCCACGGACCACAGCCGCATCTTGGTGCAGATCGTGCAGTTGCATTTCCCCGTACCGGCAGCGATGTCGACATCCGCCTCGAAGCGGACGGCGCCGCAATGGCAACTGCCGGTATAGGTCTTCAGGGTCACCGCTTCGCCTCCACCGCGTCCCAGAACAGGGCGGCGATGTCGGCGCCGCCAAAACGCTTCACCTCGCGGATGCCGGTCGGCGAGGTGACGTTGATCTCAGTCATGTAGTCGCCGATCACGTCGATGCCGACAAGGATAAAACCGCGTTCCCTCAGCGCCGGGCCGATGCGGGCGCAGATCTCGCGTTCGCGTGCCGTCAGTTCGGTCTTCTCGGCGCGGCCTCCGACATGCATGTTGGAGCGCGATTCCGTGTCCGACGGCACCCGGTTGATGGCGCCGACAGGCTCGCCATCGATCAGGATGATACGCTTGTCGCCCTTGCGCACGTCCTTCAGGTAGCGCTGGACGATATAGGGTTCGCGGAACAGCTGGCCGAACATTTCCAACAGCGAGCCGAGATTGCGGTCGGCCTCGTGCAGGTGGAAGATGCCGGCGCCGCCATTGCCGTAGAGCGGCTTGACGATGATGTCGCCGAACTCCTTGCGGAAGGCGGCAACCTCCTGCGGATCCTTGGTGATCAGCGTTTCCGGCATCAGGTCGGCGAATTCGGTGACGAAGATCTTCTCCGGGCTGTTGCGCACCCAGGCCGGGTCGTTGACCACCAGCGTCTTCGGATGGATGCGCTCCAGAATGTGCGTGGTGGTGATGTAGTTCATGTCGAAGGGCGGGTCCTGGCGCAGCAGGATCACGTCCATTTCCGACAGGTCGGTGCGCACTGGCGCGCCAAGGGTGAAATGGTCGCCCTTCACATCGCGCACCTGCATTTCCTCGATGCGGGCGAACACCTTGCCGTCGCGCATGGAAAGCCGGTCCGGCGTGTAGTGGAAGAGCTGGTGGCCGCGCCGCTGCGCTTCCAGCGACAGCGCGAACGACGTGTCGCCGGCGATGTTCACGGTCGAGACATGGTCCATCTGGACGGCGACTTTGAGGGGCATGGAGGGTCTCCGGTGAGCGCGATATTTCCAGGTGGCGATGATGTAGCGCCTGGCATTCGTGCTGCCAATCCACCAGTCGAATCTTCTAGCGACCGGGAGTTGTGTTTCAGCGAAATCTTAAGGCTTTGCTGCCCATAGTCCCCGCTGCTTGGGTTGATGGGAGGGATGCGTTGGGCGCGCTCGCTAAGAAGTTCGACAAGGCGGTTACAGCTCCTACCATCGAGCCGACGCCGGACGTCCTGGAACTGACTATCCTCATGCCTTGCCTCAACGAGGCCGAGACCATCGCAACTTGTATCTTGAAGGCAAAGAGCTTTCTGGGCCGCTCAGGAATATCGGGCGAAGTGTTGATCGCAGACAATGGCAGCACGGACGGTTCCCAGCATATTGCTACGACCTTTGGGGCACGTGTCGTGCCAGTCACCGAAAAAGGGTATGGCGCGGCTTTGCAAGGCGGCATCGCCGCTGCTCGAGGCCGCTTCATCATCATGGGTGATGCCGACGATTCCTACGACTTCGAGCAGCTCGACGCGTTCATCGAGCGCTTGCGCGGTGGCGCTGACCTTGTCATGGGCAACCGTTTTAAGGGTGGCATCGAGCCTGGAGCGATGCCAATGCTGCATCGATATCTGGGCAATCCCGTCCTGTCGTTCTTGGGCAGGCTGTTTTTTAGCATCAGGACGAACGATTTTCATTGCGGCCTGCGTGGTTTCAAAGCCGAGCGAATCCGCACATTGAACCTGCAGACTACAGGTATGGAATTCGCCTCCGAGATGGTGGTGCGCAGCGCGCTCGCCGGATTTGTTATCGACGAAGTGCCCACGACCTTGAAACCGGACGGTCGCAGCCGCCCCCCACACCTCAAGACGTGGCGCGACGGTTGGCGCCATCTGAAATTCCTCCTGATGTACAATCCGCGCTGGCTGTTCTTCATACCGGGTGCGGCGTTGTGCGGCATCGGCACGCTATTTGGAGCATTGCTGGTGTTCGGGCCGCTAAGGGTAATCGACAATCTCTCTCTCGACCTCAACACCTTCGTCGCGGCTTGCTTCATGGTCGTTGCCGGCATGCAGCTCATCACCTTCGGAGCGATCTCGCGCACCTACGCCGAAAACATGGGCATCCTGCCATCCAATCGCCGCTCCGGCTGGCTTAGCCACACCATTACCGTCGACCGGCTCGCGGCCAATGCAGGCATTTGCTTTGCGGCAGGCCTGGGCTTCTTAGGCTACGCGGTATTTCGCTGGGCAAGCCTCGATTTCGGGCCACTGAACGATTCCGAACTTCCCCGCATCGTCGTCCTCGGCCTTACCCTCATCGTTATTTCGTTTCAGGCGTTTTTCTCGGCATTTCTGCTCGGCGTGCTGGAGATTCCGCTGAAACAGCGAAAGGCTGACGGCGACATCTCCGTCGGCAGCCCGTAGACGATGGTCATAACGGCGCAGAACTTCCTTCGCAGTCGCCTGACGCGCTTCGTCATCGTCGGCGCAGGTGCCAATCTCCTGCTATTCGCGCTGACCTATATTCTGCTGCGGTGCGGCGTGCCTGCGCTTCTCGCAGGCGCAGCGGGATATGCGGCAGCCTTCGGAGCAGCCTATCTCGCGCAGCGGGACTGGACCTTCGGAGGCATGCATCGCGACAATTCGCCGTTGCCGCGCTATGCTATGGCACAACTCGCTTGCGCTGCTACATCGAGCCTGGTCGGGCATATCTGCACCAGCCGCCTGGCCATGGCGCCATCGGCAGCGTCGCTGACCGTTACGATCACCGCAGCCTTCATGAGTTACGTCGTGACCTCGCGATGGGTCTTCGTGTCTGAAGACAGACACTGAGCGCCTCGCTTTCGCAGCCCAGCAATAAAGTGCAGATTCCGGTCGCAGACGAGGCTGGCCGGCAAGGGATAGAGCGAGAGGTTCTCGCGCCAGTTTCGAACTTCGATGCCCGCACCGCGGAATGCCACGCCCCATTCGGCCCGGCTCAGATAATTGTAAGGCAGGCGAACATCGTGCCCCTTATTGCCGACCCAATCCATGACGCGCAGGGTCGTGTATGCGGCGAAGCCTTCGCGCAGGTGATCCTTGATCACCACTCCCTCGCGCGCCACCCGGACAGCTTCGGCGAGGAGCCGGGCTGGATGGTCGGTATGATGCAGCACGTCGACAATGGTGACCCAGTCGAAGGAACCGTCGCCCGCCGGGATCGTCTCGCCGTCAAAGCGTTCGACCGGGATATGCGTGTGTGGCCGCAGCATGACGTCGATGCCGCGAAAGGTCAGTCCCGGCTTGATGTCCATGATCGCACGCGCGATCGACCCGTCGCCGCAGCCGAGGTCGAGAACGCTGCCCGTGGCGCTCATTTCTTCCGCCAGACACGTTGAGAGGACCCGAACGCGGCGCCGGAACACCGCCCGGTCATGGATTGTGTTGAGAACCCTCTTCTCCGCCGTCTTCAAAAAGCTCACCTGGGACATCTGACCTTCCGTGACGATGCCCGCGCCTCTCGATCGCGCGGTCGTCCCAAGCTATCCTCAATGGGTTAAGACGAGGTTCGTCCGAATCCGCGCCGCCCAATGCAGGGCTGGAACGCTGTTTTACAGTTTGTTGAAGGCTGCCTGCTTAGACTGCCGCTTCTGGCTGCTGCATCGATCGCGAACATGAAAACACAGGCTAATCCCGCCAACGAGTTCCTGAAGCCTTGGCCGTTACACGGCTGGCGAAGCGACCTCGCCTTCGCGGCAGGTGCCGCGATGTTGCTTGTGGCGATCGAGGCGTGCATCGGATTTCCAACCCTCACCAATGCCGGGGGAGACAACGACAGCCAGATGCGGTTGGTCGAAGTGCGGGATCTCCTCAGCGGACAAGGCTGGTTCGACCTGCACCAGTACCGTATGGGGCCGCAGGGTGGTTTTATCATGCACTGGTCGCGGTTGGTGGATGCACCCTTGGCCGCGCTGATCACGACAGCCCACGCGCTCGGCCTATCCATGCCTGCGGCGGAGACTTTTGCGAAAATCGTCTGGCCAACGTTGATGTGCTGGTGGACGGTCTTCTTCATTGTTCAGGCGGCGCGCCAGTACGGTGGAAATGCGGCGGGCGTGCCGGCACTCGTCATCGCGGCGGCAGGGCCTTTCTTTATCGGCCTCTATCAACCCGGCAACATCGATCACCACAACGTACAGCTTATGCTCGTCGCGGCGAGCCTTTACTTCTTGCTGAACGCACCACATTGGCGGCCGGCGGCCACCCTGTCAGGAGTATGCGCGGGCCTAACACTCGCCGTCGGCATGGAGACCGCCCCGCTGGTCGTGGTGACCGGCCTCGGCGTGGCGGCGCTGTTCTTCATGCATGGTGAGCGGGAGGCGCGCACCGCCTTTGGCTTTGGGCTAGGCTTCGCCGGCGTCTCGTCCGTTATCTTTGTCACCACCATCGCGCCATCCAACTGGAACGTTGCGACCTGCGACGGCTTTTCTGTCATACAGTTCGTGCTCGCAGCCCTTGCCGGCTTCGGTCTTGCGGCCACCGCTTCCGTCGGCAGCGTTCGCGCCAGCCGGTCATACAGATTGGTCGCGCTTCTCCTGCTGGGGATCGTGGTAGTCACGGTTGTCGCTGTCTTTTTCCCGCAATGCCTGCGCAGCCCCTATGCCGGTCTCGATCCCCGCCTGCATACATTGTGGCTGGATAAAATATCCGAGGTGCAGTCGCTGTTCCAACTCGCGACCGACAACCGCGCGATGTTGTTCGGTGCCTATGCTACGCCGCTGATTGCGCTCGCGCTTGTGCTGCGTCGCCTGTTGCGCGGCGACCGGCGACGAGAGGTCTTCGTCGTCGGCGTGCTTCTCCTGACCGCCTTGACGATCAGCGTCTGGCAGGTGCGGGGTACAAATTTCACGATCGCGCTTGCCGCCATCCCGCTGGCAGCCTGGGTGGCAAGCTGGCGCGAATACGCGACGAACTTCCCTTCGGCAAAAACAACGCTGGCGTCCGTCGCGGTCTGGCTGGTTTCACTGAACGCCGTCTGGAGCGTCAGCGCCTCGACGATTTCGGTAATCGCCGAAAGCGAAACGAGCCCGGTCGCCGGTCAAAGCTGCGAGACGCCCGGCGATTATCTCGCTCTGGCGGCGCAACCGGCCACGACTGTTATGGCCATATCCAATCTCGGCTCTCTGATACTTGCCAATACAGGGCAGCGCGTGCTGGCCGGCCCCTATCATCGCAATGGCGAGGGCAACCTCCTCGTTCTGGACGCATTCACCGGCACATCGACGGCCGCTGAAGCGGTCGTACGCGGCCAGCATATCGGGCTGGTTGCCTTGTGTCGTGGCAATTCCGAGACTCGTTTTCTCGCGGGTCAAAGCCCCGACGGGTTCCTCGCAGCGCTCATCAAGGGCCAGGTACCGTCCTGGCTGGAGCCTGTTGCCGGCACCGAGGGCAAGGCCCTTGAACTGTATCGCGTCAGAACCGGCTAACGGTTTATCGCGCCGGATAATTTTTCATCGCTCGGGAAGCGCCGGCTTATATTCGAGATACCTTTCTTAAACGGTTTGATGTCAGTCTCATAAGAAATACCAGAATAAGAACAGGGACGCCGATGCAAACCTCGTTTGGCACCGGGCAGACGAACAGGGAGAATACGGATCTGGCTTTCACAGATCCGTTGACTGGCCTCGGCAATCACCGCCGCTTCTTCGACAAGGTCGAACGCCTCATTTCCGATCGCTCGGACGACCCGGCACCCTTTGCCGTCGGCATTCTGGACCTCGATGGCTTCAAGCCGATCAACGATCTGTTCGGCCACAAGGCCGGCGACGACATCCTGATCCAGGTGGCGATGCGCCTGCGCGCCTCGATGGACAGCTATTCCACCGTCTGCCGCATCGGCGCCGACGAGTTCGCCTTCCTTTATCCGATGGTGTTCAGCGAGGAGGCGGCGACCGAAAAGGCGCGCATGCTGATCGAAATCCTGTCGGCGCCCTATGACGTCGGCGAACGCACCGCCAGGCTGTCGGCATCGACCGGCTGCTCGCTGTTTTATTCCGGCGACGAGACCACCGAGATCCTGCTCAACAAGGCGGAGACGGCGCTTTATCACGCCAAGCGCTCTGGCCGTGGCCAGGTCGTCGTCTACACACGCGAGATGGAAGAAGCGGCCAAGCGCGTCACCCGCATCGAACAGGCGCTGCGCCGGGCGGTTTCGGCCGGCGAGGTCGAGCCGCATTTCCAGCCGATCGTCGATCTGGCCACCCGTCGCACCATCGGCTTCGAGGCACTGGCGCGCTGGTCGGACCCGGATTTGGGCCCGGTATCGCCGGCCGTCTTCATTCCGATCGCCGAGGAGCGCGGCATCATCGGGCCGCTGTCCCAGCTTGTTCTGCGCAAGGCCACGGAAGCGGCGCGCGGCTGGCCGGCGGATTTGTTCCTGTCCTTCAACCTGTCGCCGTCCCAGCTGGTCGACCAGAACACCGGGCTGCACATCCTGTCGATCCTCGAGCGCACCGGCTTCGACCCGCGCCGACTGGAAATCGAGATCACCGAAACCGGCCTGATGAACGACCCGGTCTCGGCCGAAAAGATCGTCGAGGATTTGCGGCGGGTCGGCATCCGCGTTTCGCTGGACGATTTCGGCACCGGCCAGTCTTCGCTCGGCCGCTTGCGCGAGTTCAACTTCGACAAGCTGAAGATCGACCGGGCCTTCGTGTCGTCTATCCTCGACGACCGTCCGTCGGAACATATCATCCGCGCCATTCTCGCCATGTGCGAGGGCCTTGGCATGGATGTCGTGGCCGAAGGCATCGAGGAGGAGGCGCAGGCCGACCGTCTCGCGCAGTTCGGTTGCGCTGGTGGCCAGGGATATCTGTTCGGCAAACCGGCCAATGCCGATGCTACGCTGGGCTATCTGCGCGATTCCTTCCGCGGCGCGCTGCGCGCCAAGGCGGTCTAACCCGCTCCAGGGGCAAACCCGCCGCCGCGTTTCGGCCCAATTCCTTCCCCGTTTCTCCTTTTGTCAGACAAAATGAAGCGGCGCGCATTTTCACGCTTGCCCGTGGCAGGCCGCTGGCTAGGATGCGGCGCCGTCAGGCCAGAGCGCCGCGTGTCCATTCCGACACGAAGGACGCTCCAGCACTATGCGTTGCGGAGGAAGTCGTCATGATGCCATCGGCGCGGTTTGCCGATCTGGAAGGTGCGTCGGTGCTGATCACCGGCGGCGGTACAGGCATCGGTGCCAGGCTGACGGAGGGTTTCGCACGCCAGGGTGCCAGGGTTGCCTTCATCGACATCGCCGAAGCGCCGAGCCGGCTGCTTTGCGAGGCGCTTGCCCGGGAAGCCGCTCATGCGCCGCTTTTCCTCAAGGCGGACCTGCGCGACATCGAAGCCTTGCGCGGCGCCGTTCAAGCGGCGGCTCAGGCGCATGGGCCGATCACCGTTCTGGTCAACAACGCCGCCAACGATATCCGCCACGATGCGGAGACGGTGACACCGAGCGAATGGGACGACAATCTGTCGATCAACCTTCGCCCGCATTTCTTCACCGCCCAGGCGGTGGTGCCCGGCATGCAGAAGGCCGGACGTGGCGCCATCGTCAATTTCACCTCGACGTCCTTCATGCTGAACATGGGCGACATGCCGGCCTATACGGCCGCCAAGGCCGGCATCATCGGCCTCACCAAGGGGCTCGCCGGCCGCTACGGCAAGGACGGCATTCGCGTCAACGCCATCGCGCCGGGCTGGGTCATCACCGAGCGCCAGCGTCAGCTTTGGGTCAGCGGCGATAAGCTGGAAGCCCACATCGCCCGCCAGGCGATCCCGCGCGAAATGGGGCCGGACGACATGGTCGGGCCATGCCTCTTCCTTGCTTCCGACGCATCGGCGATGCTGACCGCCCAGACGCTAATCGTCGACGGAGGTCTGCTATGAACGCGTCGCCTGCGATTGCCGCAATCGACTGGGGTACGACCAGGCTGCGTGCCTGGCTGCTCGACGGCGCCGGCCGGGTTTTGGCCGAACAGCGCGGCGACGACGGGCTGATCACCGCGCGTGAGGCCGGCTTCTCGGCCGTTCTCGAACGGCATCTGGCGGCCATGCGGGCCCCGGCGACCTTGCCCGTCGTCATTTGCGGCATGGCGGGTTCGCGCCAGGGCTGGATCGAGGCGCCCTATGTCGATGTGCCGGCCCCGATCGACGCCATCCTGCGGGGCGCCATCCGCGTGCCGGGAACGACGCGCGACATCCGCATCGTGCCGGGTCTCGCGCAGCGACTGGCCGACGCGCCGGACGTGATGCGCGGCGAAGAAACGCAATTGGCCGGAGCCGGCCTGCCGGCGACCGGCAGGCATGTCGTCTGCATGCCCGGCACCCATTCGAAATGGGTGGTCGTCGACAATGGCGCGGTCGCCGGTTTCGGTACCTGGCCGACGGGCGAATTGTTCTCCGTTCTGGCGACGCATTCCATCCTGCGCCATTCGCTGGGCGAACAACCTGCTCCGGTCATCCCGGACAACGCACAGTTCCACCGCTGGTGCAGGCAGGCGCTGGAGGAAGGTGGCGATGTCTCGTCGCGGCTGTTTGCCGTTCGCGCCGCCGGGCTGCTGCAGGACCTCAAGGCCGACGATGCCGCCGCCCGTCTGTCCGGTCTGCTGATCGGCGGCGAGATCGCTTCGGCCTTGCGCCGCTATCCGGTCGGCGACGCGCCGGTTGTGCTGGTCGGTTCGGGGGCGCTTGCCGCGCTCTACGGCGCGGCATTGGAGATGGCGGGGCTTGTCGTCAGACAGGTCGATGCCGACGTTGCCGTGCGTGCGGGCCTGTTCGCGGCGGCGCGCCAGAACGGCATGATTGCCGGCAAGGAACAGAGCGCATGAGCCAGACAGCCCCATTTCCGCAGTTGAAGCGCGGCCTTGTCGCCATATTGCGCGGCTTGAAGCCCAGCGAGGCGGTGGCCGTCGCCGGCGCGGTTTATCAGGCCGGCATCGAGGCGATCGAAGTGCCGCTGAATTCGCCGGACCCGTTCACCTCCATCGCTGCCATCGTCCAGGCATTGCCGAAAACCGCGCTGATCGGCGCCGGCACGGTGCTTACCTCTGCCGACGTCGATGCGTTGCAGGGCGCGGGCGGGCGGCTGCTGGTCAGCCCCAACATCGATGCCGAGGTGATGAAACGCGCCGCTCATCACCGCCTGGTCACCATGCCCGGCGTGCTCACCCCGACGGAGGCGTTCCTGGCCATTCGGCTCGGTGCGTCCGCGCTCAAGTTTTTCCCCGCGAGTGTCATTGGCCCCGGTGGCATCGCCGCCATGCGCGCCGTCCTGCCGGCCAGCACGCCGGTGGGCGCCGTCGGCGGTGTCTCGGAAAAGGATTTCGCCGGCTACAAGACGGCCGGCGTCACCGTCTTTGGCCTGGGGTCGAGCCTGTTCAAGCCGGGCATGACAGTGGCCGAGGTCGCGGCGCGGGCCGAGGCGGCGGTCGCTGCCTGGGATGCGGTTTTCGGAGAGAAATAATGGCTGGTATCGTCTCGGTTCTTTCGGAAACCATCTGCGAACTTGGCGAAGGGCCGAGCTACGACCCGGCGACGGGCTCGCTGTTCTGGTTCAACATCGTCCACGGCCAGTTGCTCGAGCGCGGCCGCAGCGGCGTCACCAAGGTGCATGAACTCGGCCAGATGGCGAGCGCCATCGCCATCATCGACGACAAGCGGCAATTGGTTTTCACCGAAACCGGGCTGCATGTGCGTGACGTTGCCACCGGCAAACTCACCCTGCACACGCCGGTCGAGGCCGACAATGCCGGCACCCGTTCCAACGACGCGCGGGTGCATCCGTGCGGGGCGTTCTGGGTGGGCACGATGAGCAAGACGCACGCGAAGAATGCGGGTGCCATCTACTGGTTCTTCAAGGGCGAGCTGCGCCGGCTTTTTGACGGCATCACCATACCGAATTCTATCGCCTTCAGCGAGGACGGCGCCGTTGCCTATTATGTCGACAGCGATGTCAAACTGTTGATGCGCGTCGATTGCGATCCGGCCACCGGCCTGCCGGTCGGCGAGCCGAAGCTGTTCGGCGATCATCGGCAGAGCCCGGGCGATGTCGACGGCTCGGTGGTC
The DNA here is from genome assembly GCF_008727715.1 of Mesorhizobium terrae. Lineage (GTDB taxonomy): Bacteria > Pseudomonadota > Alphaproteobacteria > Rhizobiales > Rhizobiaceae > Mesorhizobium > Mesorhizobium terrae. The sequence continues at coordinate 1,602,823 of NZ_CP044218.1, read as the reverse complement.
GACCGCGACGGCATCCTGTGGAATGCCTGCTGGGGCGCCAGCGCCGTCAATGCCTATGCGCCGGACGGCAAGCTGGTGCGCTCCATCCCGATGCCGGTGCTGCAGCCGTCCTGCCCGGCTTTTTTCGGCGCGGAAGCCGACCGGCTGGCTATCACCTCTGCCTGGGCCGACCAGGACGAGGCGACCCGCGCGGCCGACCCTCAGGGCGGCAAGACGTTCCTGATCGATTTTCCGGTGCGCGGCCGCTTCGAGCCACGCGTGGCGATCTGATGGGCCTGTCGCCGGCGTTGCGGCAAAGGTCGATTTCCTAGGAACCCACCGGGTTCGCGGCGGCGAGACTGACGCCGTTTCCCATCGGACCCGCCGCCATGCCGCATCCACGCCTCCTGCTTGTCTACGAACCGGAAAAGGCCTGTTTCGATCGCCTCGTCGCGGACGGCCACGCGCCGGAGCGGGCGGCGGAAATTTCCTCCTATCTCGCCCAGTCGACCGATCTGGCGCCGGAGTTCGCCGCGATCGAACGCGCGGCTGCCGATCGCGGCCTCGGCTTCTCGGCCGTGGAGTTGGATGAAGCTGCCGCTGTGCTCGGCAAGGCGGACCGGGATACCACGCTGGTCTGGACGCTGACCGACGGCATCGCCTATTTCCGCGGTGGCGCGGCACCTGCGCTCGCGCGGCTTGCCGGCCTGAGAACAATTGGTGCCGACGATTCGCTGTTCGCGCTGTGCCAGGACAAATTCCGCTCGGGCGCGGTGCTCGGCGCGCTCGGCCTGCCGGTGCCGCAGGCGGGTCTCGCGCGTGACGGACGCTGGCTGGTCGAGCCGCCGGCCTCGGCCAAGGGCTGGTTCGTCAAGCCGAACCGGCTCGGCGCCAAGATCGGCATCTGGCCGGATTCGCATTGCCACGATCTCGGCCAGGCGCTGGAACTCAGCCGCCGGGTATTCCGACACTATGGCGACGACGTGGTGGTGCAGCCCTATGTCGCCGGTCGCAACGTGCGGGCCTCCTTCCTGGATGTCACCGCAAACGGCGATATGTCGGCGCTCGGCGTCTTCCTGGTCGAATCCGGCGGTGACTTCCAGACCATGGCCGACAGCCTCGCGCTTTACGGCGATACGGGCACCGCGGCGAAGGCGACGGGTGCCTATGTCGAACCCGAACTTGTTGCGCTTGCCGACAGCCAGCCGGCGGCCGATGCCGGGATCCGCCGCATCGCGCAGCGGCTGGTGAGCGGACTTGGTCTGCGCGACGTCTTTTCCATCGACCTGCGTGTCGAGGCCGACGATACGATCCATCTCATCGAATTCGAAGTCTGTCCCGGCTTGCCCTGTTTCGACTTCCGCGCCTATTGTCGCGCCCGTTGGTCCATGAGCCTTGCCGAGGCCATGGCCGAAACCGCGGCCCGTCGCCTGGCGGGCTGATTTATAAGATTATCCGATCCGCTTGGGTTGGTGCCGCGCCGACCGGCGCAGGCGAGGGAGGACCGCACGACATGACCGAAGCTTTCATCTGCGACTATATCCGCACGCCGATCGGACGCTTTGGGGGTGTGCTGGCTTCGGTGCGTACGGATGATCTCGGTGCCGTGCCGCTCAGGGCCCTGATGGCGCGCAATCCCGGTGTCGATTGGGCGGCCGTCGACGACGTGGTCTATGGCTGCGCCAACCAGGCCGGCGAGGACAACCGCAACGTCGCGCGCATGGCGCTGCTGCTTGCCGGCCTGCCCGTCGCGGTACCGGGTTCGACGGTCAACAGGCTGTGCGGGTCGGGCATGGACGCGGTCGGTATCGCCGCACGCGCCATCAAGGCCGGCGAGGCCGAACTGATGATCGCCGGCGGTGTCGAATCGATGAGCCGTGCCCCCTTCGTCATGCCCAAGGCCGAGACCGCCTTTTCGCGCCACGCCGAAATCCACGACACCACCATCGGCTGGCGCTTCGTCAACCCGCTGATGAAGAAGCAGTACGGTATCGATTCCATGCCGGAGACCGGCGAGAACGTCGCCGAGCAGTTTTCCGTCAGCCGCGCCGATCAGGATGCCTTCGCCGTGCGCAGTCAGGACAAGGCCGTGGCCGCGCAGGCCAATGGCCGATTGGGCAAGGAGATTGTCGCGGTGACGATCCCGCAGAAGAAAGGCGAGGCGACCGTCGTCGACAAGGACGAGCATCCGCGCGCCGGCACCACGGTCGAAACGCTGGCCAGGCTGGCGACGCCGTTCCGCAAGGAAGGCGGCACGGTGACGGCGGGCAACGCGTCGGGCGTCAATGACGGTGCTGCTGCACTGATCGTTGCCTCGGAAGCGGCGGCCCGCAAGCATGGCCTGACCCCCATCGCCCGCATTCTCGGCAGCGCCACGGCCGGCGTCGAGCCGCGCATCATGGGCATCGGTCCGGTGCCGGCGACGCAGAAGCTCTGTGCGCGCCTCGGCCTCACGCCGTCGCAATTCGACGTCGTCGAACTCAACGAGGCTTTCGCCGCGCAGGGCATTGCCGTGTTGCGCCAACTCGGCCTGGCCGAGGATGCCGCACATATCAATCCGAATGGCGGCGCCATCGCGCTCGGCCATCCCCTCGGCATGTCGGGTGCCCGCATCACCGGCACGGCGGCGCTGGAATTGCGCGAACGCGGCGCTCGTTTCGCGCTCGCCACCATGTGCATCGGCGTCGGTCAGGGCATCGCCATTGCGCTTGAGCGCGTCTGAACGAAAACCTGTTTTAACCCAATCCACTTCTGTCCATCAAATGCTCGTTGCCGGGCAGGGTGGTGGCGGATATGGTTGTTCGAGGCTTCAACAAATAACGAGCCTTTCCGGCGCAACGACGTCGCGTCCCGAACGGGGAACCAGGGGCGACGAAAACAAGGATATTCCGATGATGATGCAAACCATTGCTCTGCGTTCGCGCGGCCTGCTGGCTGGCGCCGCCCTTTCCGCACTCGTCTTCGCCGGAGCGCCCGCATGGGCAGACACGCCGCCCGACACGCTGGTCCAGGCCTGGGCGATCGACGACATCATCTCGCTTGATCCCGCCGAAGCCTTCGAGCTTTCCACAGGCGAAATCACCGGCAACACCTACGACATGCTGGTCCGGCTCGACGTCAACGACACCACCAAGGTGGTCGGCGGCATCGCCGAAAGCTGGACCGTTTCGGATGACGGCCTCACCTACACCTTCAAGCTGAAGCCGGGCCTGAAATTCGCTTCCGGCAACCCGATCTCGGCCGCAGACGTCGCCTGGTCGTTCGAGCGCGCCGTCAAGCTGAACAAGAGCCCGGCCTTCATCATCCAGCAGTTCGGCCTCACCGGCGACAACGTCGCTGAAAAGGCCAAGGCGACCGACGCCTCGACCTTTGTCTTCACCGTCGACAAGGGCTATGCGCCGAGCTTCGTGCTCAACTGCCTGACCGCCACGGTGGCGGCGGTGGTCGACAGCAAGCTGGTCAAGGAACATGTGGCTGCCGCGACGCCGACCGCCGAATACAAGTTCGACAACGATTTCGGCAATGCCTGGATGAAGACCGGCTATGCCGGTTCCGGCCCGTTCAAGACGCGCGAATGGCGCGCCAACGAGGTCGTGGTGCTGGAGCGCAACGACAATTATTACGGCACCAAGGCCCATATGGCGCGTGTCATCTATCGCCACGTGAAGGAGAGCGCCGCCCAGCGCCTGCTGCTGGAGAAAGGCGACATTGACGTGGCGCGCAATTTGCAGCCGGGCGACTACAGCTCGGTCGGCAAGAATGCCGATCTCGCCACCATCTCGAAGCCGAAGAGCACGGTCTACTACGTCAGCCTCAACCAGAAGAACCCGAACCTCTCCAAGCCCGAGGTGCGCGAGGCCTTCAAATATCTGATCGACTACGATGCGCTCGGCGACACGCTGCTCAACGGCATCGGCGTCGTCCACCAGGACTTCCTGCCCAAGGGTATCCTGGGTGCCGTGGACGAGAAGCATTATAAGCTGGACGTTGCCAAGGCGAAGGAGCTGTTGGCCAAGGCCGGGCTGAAGGACGGTTTCACCATCACTCTGGACACGCGCAGCGGCCAGCCGGAATCCGGTGTCGCCGAATCGATTCAGCAGACGGCGGCCCAGGCCGGCATCAAGATCGAGCTCGTACCGGAAGACTTCAAGCAGCTGTTGACCCGCTATCGCGCGCGCCAGCACGACATGGCCATCCTGCAGTGGGGCGTCGACTATTGGGATCCGAATTCCAACTCGGAAACCTTCGCCACCAATCCCAACAACGCCGACGATTCGAAGAACAAGACGCTGGCCTGGCGCAATGCCTGGAACGTGCCAGCGGAAATCCAGAAGGAATCGGCGGCCGCGCTCCTGGAACGCGACACCGACAAGCGTATCAAGATGTACGAGGATCTGCAGACCAAGATCCGCGAACAGGGCCCGTTCAACTTCATCTGGCAGCAGACCGAGGTTGCCGGACTGCGCAAGAACGTCCAGGGCCTGAAGCTGGGGCCGACCTTCGACACCAACTTCCTGGCCCCGGTCACCAAGTAACACCCCGGAGCACCCGGTTCCTTGTCGCTCGTCCAGTCTCATGAGCCGGCGCGGAGGCGTAAAAACGCCTCCGCGCTTCTGCTCGCGCTCCTGCGCTTCGTCTTCGTCGCCGCGGTCACCTTCCTCGGGCTGATCGCGGTTACCTTCTTCATCGGCCGCGTCATGCCCATCGATCCCGTCCTGGCGATCGTCGGCGATCGCGCGCCGGCCAGCGTCGTCGCCGCGGCGCGCCAGCAATATGGTTTCGACCTGCCGGTCTGGCAGCAGTTTCTCCTCTATCTGAAGAAGGCGCTGACCGGCGATTTCGGCACTTCCATCCTGTCGACCTATCCGGTCATGCAGGACATCCGCCGCGTTTTCCCGGCCACGCTGGAACTGGCGACGGTCGGCACGGTGATCGGCGTGGCGTTCGGCATTCCGCTCGGCGTGCTCGCCGCCGTCAAGCGCGGCTCCTTCATCGACCAGGCGGTGCGGGTCGTCGGCCTCATCGGCTATTCGATGCCGATTTTCTGGTTGGGCCTGCTCGGTCTGCTGGTCTTCTATGCCCGGCTCGGCTGGGTCGAAGGGCCGGGCCGCATCGGCATCGCCTATGAATACACCTTCACGCCCGTCACCGGGCTCTATCTGCTCGACGCCATAATCCAGCGCGACTGGTCGGCATTCAAGGACATCTTCTCCCACATCATCCTGCCGGCTTCGCTGCTCGGCTATGTTTCCATGGCCTATATCAGCCGCATGACGCGGTCGTTCATGCTGAACGAGCTCTCGCAGGAATATGTCGTCGCCGCCCGCGCCAAGGGCCTGTCGGAAGCGCGCATCATCTGGGGGCATGCCTTGCGCAATTCCGCGGTGCCGCTGGTCACCGTCATCGCCTTGTCCTACGCCACATTGCTCGAGGGCTCGGTGCTGACCGAGACGGTGTTCTCCTGGCCCGGCATCGGCCTTTATTTGACCAATTCGCTGCAGAACGCCGACATGAACGCTGTGCTGGGCGCCACCATCATGATCGGCGCGGTCTTCATCGGCCTCAATCTTCTTTCCGATCTGCTCTACCAGCTGCTCGACCCGAGGACGCGGACATGAATGTGTCGGACACTGCGGCAATGAGCTGGCGCGAATGGCTGCAATCGGAGCGGCCGGCCTCGCGTTCACAGGCGCGGCTCGGCCGCGCCTACATGACCTGGCGGCGTTTTTCCGGCAACGGCCTGGCGATGATCGGACTGCTGATCATCCTGGCGCTGGTGCTGGTCGCGATCCTCGCCGGCGTGCTTGCGCCTTATTCGCCGGTCATCGGTGACCTGCGCTCAGCACTGCAGCCGCCCGGCGCCGCCCATTGGATGGGCACGGACGAACAGGGCCGCGACATCCTCTCGCGCATCATCTACGGCTCGCGGGTGACACTCTACGTCATCGTGCTCGTCGCGCTGATCGCCGCACCCATCGGCCTCCTGGTCGGTACGGTGGCCGGTTATGCCGGCGGCTGGACCGATGCCATCCTGATGCGCATCACCGACATCTTCCTGGCCTTCCCGAAGCTGATCCTGGCGCTGGCTTTCGTGGCGGCACTCGGGCCAGGCATCGAACACGCGATCATCGCGATCGCCATCACCTCCTGGCCGCCTTATGCACGCATTGCCCGCGCCGAGACGCTCACCGTGCGCAACTCCGATTACATCAAGGCGGTCGAGATCATGGGCGCCTCGCCCTTCCGCATCGTGCTGCGCCATGTCATGCCGATGTGCATCTCCTCGCTGATCGTGCGTGTCACGCTCGACATGGCCGGCATCATCATCATCGCTGCCGGCCTTGGCTTCCTCGGCCTCGGTGCACAGCCGCCCTTGCCGGAATGGGGTTCGATGATCGCGTCGGGACGTCGTTTCATTCTCGACCAGTGGTGGGTGGCGGCGATGCCCGGCATGGCCATCCTCATCGTCAGCCTCGGCTTCAATCTCCTGGGTGACGGCCTGCGCGATGCGCTCGATCCAAGGAGTTCGGGCCAATGAGCGCGCTTCTTCACGTCGAGGACCTGAAGGTCCGTTTTCCCACCCGCACCGGCGTCATCGAGGCGGTGCGCGGCGTTTCGTTCTCGCTGGGGCGCGAGCGGCTGGGCATTGTCGGCGAATCCGGCTCGGGCAAGTCGCAGACCGGCCGCGCCATCATGGGGCTGACCGATCCCCGCGCCGAGGTGACGGCCGGCAGGATGGAGTTCGACGGCATCGATCTTCTGTCGTTGCCCCAGCGCGAGCGGCGGGCGTTGCGTGGCCGGCGCGTCGCCATGATCCTGCAGGACCCCAAATATTCGCTCGACCCGGTGATGACCATCGGCCGGCAGATCGTCGAGACGCTGCGCACGCATGAGAAGGTCTCCAAGGCCGAGGCGCGCGAACGCGCGCTCGACATGCTGGCGGCCGTGCAGATCCGCGATCCCAAACGCGTCTTCGACCTGCACCCGCACGAAGTGTCGGGCGGCATGGGCCAGCGCGCCATGATCGCCATGATGCTGGTCGCCGGGCCGGAGCTGATGATCGCCGACGAGCCGACTTCGGCCCTGGACGTCACCGTGCAGCTCGAAGTGCTCGGCATCCTCGACCGGCTGGTGGCGGAGCGCGGCATGGGACTGATCTTCATCTCGCACGATCTGCGCCTGGTCTCCTCCTTCTGCGACCGCGTCGTGGTCATGTATGCCGGCAAGGTGGTCGAGCAATTGCCGGCCTCGGAACTGGCCCGCGCGCAGCATCCCTATACACGTGGCCTGCTCGACTGCATGCCCAAGATCGGCGCTGATCGGCACCCGCTGCCGGTGCTGGCGCGCAAGGCGGAGTGGGCGGCATGACGGCGGCACTCTCCATCGACAAGGTCGAGGTCGTGTTCGACCATTTCCGCGCGCTGAAAGGTGTCAGCGTCGAGGTTCAGCCCGGCGAATCCTTCGGGCTGGTCGGCGAATCCGGTTCGGGCAAGTCGACGCTGCTGCGTGCCATCGCCGGCCTGGCGCCGGTGGCTTCCGGCCGCATCACCGTCAACGGCAAGACGCTCGGCCGCCGCCGCGACCGTGATTTCTATCGCCAGGTGCAGATGGTGTTCCAGGACCCCTACGGCTCGCTGCACCCGCGCCAGACCGTCGATCGCCTTTTGCAGGAGCCGCTTGCCATCCATGGCATCGGCGACGGCGAAAGGCGCATCCAGCGCGCGCTCGACGAGGTCGGCCTCGGTTCCGGTTTCCGCTTCCGTTATTCGCACCAGCTGTCCGGCGGCCAGCGCCAGCGCGTGGCGATCGCCCGCGCCCTGATCCTCGAACCCTCGATCCTGTTGCTCGACGAACCGACCTCGGCGCTCGACGCCTCGGTGCAGGCCGAGGTGTTGAACCTGCTGGAACAGGTGCGCAAGGACCGCAAGCTGACCTTCCTCATGGTTTCGCACGACCTCGCCGTCATCAACCACATGTGCCAGCGCCTCATGGTCATGCAGAATGGCGAGGCGGTCGAACAGCTCACCGCCGCCGACCTCGTCTCGGCCCAGGTCACCCAGGACTACACGCGCCGCCTGCTCAAGGCCTCGGAAGGCTTCGTCAGGGCGGGCTGAGACGGACCCTTACCCTCCCCGACAAGGGGAGGGTAACTAGCTTGCCGCCGCCTCCGCTGCCTTCGGTTCCTTCAGCCGGAACCAGGCGACGTAGAGCGCCGGCAGGAACAGGAGCGTGATCGCCGTGCCGGCGATGATGCCGCCCATCATGGCATAGGCCATCGGCCCCCAGAACACTTCGCGCGCGATCGGGATCAGCGCCAGCGAGGCGGCCGCCGCCGTCAGCGCGATCGGCCGCATTCGGTGCTCGCTGGCCTCGATCACCGCCAGCCAGCGATCCTTGCCCCCGGCGACGAGGTCCTCGATCTGCACGATCAGGATCACCGAATTGCGGATCAGGATGCCGATCAGGGCCAAGACGCCGAGCAACGCGACGAAGCCCATCGGCGAGTTAGACGACAGCAGCGCCACCACCACGCCGATCAGGCCCAGCGGCGCCACCGCCACCACCAGGAACAAGCGCTGGAAGCTCTGCAGCTGGATCATCAGGATCGTGGCCATGACGAACAGCATCAGCGGCACGACGGCGGCGATCGGTCCCTGGCTCTTGGCGCTTTCCTCGACCGAGCCGCCGGTGGCGACGCTATATCCTTGCGGCAGCTTGGCGATGAAGGCATCGACCGTCGGCTTGAGCTCGTTGACGACGGTATCGGGCAGCGCACTGCCGACCAGCCCGGCCCGCACGGTCAGGGTCGGGATGCGATGCCGGCGCCAGATCGTCGGCTGCTCCAGCGCGGTGTCAAAATTGGCGACCGCCGCGAGCGGGATGGATTCGCCGGTGCCCGTCGGCAACTGCATGTTCTTCAGTGTCTCCAGCGAACTCCTCTCCGCCTCGCGCGAGCGCACCACCACATTGACCAGATAGGTGGAATCGCGGACCTGCGTGATGGTGACGCCGCCGACGACGCTGTTGAGTGCCGAGGCGATGTCCTGCGAGGTGATGCCGAGCTGGCGCGCCTTGTCCTGCAGCACGTCCACCTTCAGCACACGCTCCGGCTCGTTCCAGTCGAAGGTCGGCGCGGCAAGCTTCGGATTGGTCGAAATGCGGCCGGCCAGATCCTGCGCCAGGTCGCGCACCTTCTGCACGTCTGGGCCGCTCACCCGGTATTGCACCGGCCGTCCGACCGGAGGCCCGAGCTCCAGCGTCTTGACGAAAGTGTCGGTGCCGACGAACTGCTCGCGCAGCAGCTTGTCGATGGCAGCGTGCACGCGGTTGCGCTCCTCGACACCCTTGGTGACGATGACGGTCTGACCGAAATACGGGTTGGACGGCTGCACGTCATAGGCCAGCACGAAGCGCACCGCGCTCTGCCCGACATAGGAGCTCCAATGGGCGATGTCGGGATTGCCGACCAATGCCAGCTTCTCGAACCGCTCCATCTGTTCGCGCGTCTCGGCGATCGAGCTGTTCTGCGGCAGGTTCCAGTCGACGATCAGCTCCGGCCGGTCGGAGGCCGGGAAGAATTGCTGCTGCACCAAGGTGAGCCCGGCGAGCGAGGTCAGGAAGAGCAGTACGGTCGCGATGATGGTCAGCCAGTAGCGCCGCACCGAAAGCACCAGGGTGCGCCGGAACAGCGCCGTGAAGCGACCGGGCTGGTCGTGGTGTTTCTTCATCGTCGCCGGCAGGAAGGTGACGCCGAGCAGCGGCGCGAACAGCACCGCCACGACCCACGACACCAGCAGCGAAACCGCGATGACCACGAACAGCGTGAAGGTGTACTCACCGGCCGCGCTCGAATTGAGGCCGATGGGGATGAAGCCGGCCACCGTCACCAGCGTGCCGGTGAGCATGGGGAAGGCGGTTGATGTGTAGACATAGGTGGCCGCTTTCTTGAGCGGGTCGCCCACCTCCAGCCGCGCCACCATCATCTCCACCGCGATCATGGCGTCGTCCACCAAAAGGCCGAGCGCGATGATCAGCGCGCCCAGCGACACGCGCTGCAGCGAGATGCCGAGATAGGTCATGAACAGGAAGGTGATGGCCAGCACCAGCGGGATCGACAGCGCCACGACGAAACCGGCACGCAGGCCAAGGCTGATGAAGGAAACCGCAAGCACGATGGCCACCGCCTCGAACAGCGCCCGCGTGAAACCGGATACCGCTTCCTCAACGATGAGCGGCTGGTCGGCGACAAGATGCACGCCGACGCCAACCGGCAGTTCGCCCTTCACCTCCTCCATCTTGTGGTCCAGCGCCTTGCCGAATTCCAACAGGTTGGCGTTGGGTTTCATGCCGACGGCAAGTCCGATGGCGTCCTGGCCGTTAAAGCGGAACAGCGAGGCGGGCGGATCGGTGTAGCCGCGCGTGATGGTGGCGACGTCGCTCAACCTGAAGAAACGGTTGTTGACCCTGAGATTGATGGCGCGAAGGCTGTCTTCGGAGGCGAACTGGCCGGTGACGCGCACGCTGACCTGCTCCGGTCCCGACTGGATGACGCCGGAGGGCGCGATGGCATTCTGCGCCTGCAGCGAGGCGATGATCTGCTGCTGGTTGAGGCCGAGCGCGGCGATCTGGCGCGTCGAGAATTCGAGATAGATCGCCTCGTCGCGCGCGCCGATCAAGTCGACCTTGCCGGCATTGGGCACGGTCAGCACTTCGGCGCGCACGTTCTCGACATAGTCGCGCAGCTGGCGGGGCGTCAGGCCGTCGGCGGTGAAGGCGTAGATGTTGCCGTACACGTCACCGAACCGGTCGTTGTAGAACGGGCCCTGTACGCCTTGCGGGAATTGCGGCTTGATGTCCTCGATCATGTTGCGGACCTGCAGCCAGGTCGGCACCACGTCGCGCGCCTTGGTGTTGTCTTTCAAATTGACGAAGACGATGGTGCGGCCCGCCGTTGTCACCGAGCGGGTAAAATCGAGCTTGTCGAGTTCCTCGAGCTTCTTCTCGATGCGGTCGGTGACCTGCTTGGCCTGCTCGTCCACGGAGGCGCCCGGCCAGTTGGCCTGGATCAGCATCGTCTTGATGGTGAAGGAGGGGTCTTCCTCGCGGCCGAGATTGATATAGGCGTAGACGCCGGCCACGATGAAGACCAGCATGAAATACCAGACCAGCGAGCGGTGCTCGAGTGCCCAGTCGGACAGGTTGAAACCCTTCACGCGGCCGCTCCTACGGTAGCTTGATCTTCTGGCCGGGCGTCAGGCTGTGGACGCCGGCCGTGACGACGCGGGCACCGGCATCCAGCCCGCTCGCCACGGTGAAAGTGGTGCCGCTGCGGGCGGCGACCTGCACGTCATGCGTGGCGACCGTCGCTGTCTTTTCGTCGACGATCCAGACCTGCGTCTTGCCGTCCTGTTCCAGCAGCGCCGAAAGCGGCAACTCGATTGCCGGCTTGACCGAGGTCGAACGGGTCACTGTCACCGTAGAACCGAGGCGGAAGGCGGAAGGCGGATCGATCAGTGATAGCCGCACGCGGCGCGTACGTGTGGTTTCGTCGGATTGCGGTGCCATCTCGCGCAGCCGGCCCTCAGTCTTGATCGAGGGCAGCGATTGCAGCGACACCGCGAACGGCGCCTGTTCCGTCAGGTCGCCGGTCAGCCAGTCGGGGATGTCCACCACGGCTTCGCGGGTGTCGGCGCGCGCCACCGTCACCACCATCTGCCCGGGCGAAACGGTCTGGCCGACCTCGGCGCCGACCGCCGTCACCACGCCGTCGAAATCGGAAAACAGACGAGCATAGCCGAGCTGTTCCTCGGATTTGGCGAGCGCGGCCTTGGCGCGCTCCAGATTGGCGCCGGCCGATTGCTGCGCCTGACGGGCGCTGTCATAGACGGCCTGCGAGACGTTCTTCGAGGCCAGCAACTGGCCGATGCGTTGCTCGCTGGCGTCGGCGTTGGCGGCCTGCGCCTCGGCGTTGGACAATTCGGCTTTCGCCGCCTGAACGGCGAGATCGAGCGCCGTCGGGTCGAGCGCGGCCAGCGTCGTGCCCTTGGTCACCGTGTCGCCGACATTGACGTCGCGGGCGACGATGCGGCCGAGCAGGCGGAAGGAGAGGGCGGCGCTGTAACGCGGCTCGACCGTGCCGGCGAAGCCATAGGTTTCGGTAGCGCGCGGCTGCACCGTCACCGACAGCACCGGCCGCACGATTTCGGCGGCCTTGTCGCCACTTTCCTGCGAACAGCCGGAAAGCAGGGCAGCAATCGGCATGGCGGCAATCAGCAGGGCACGGGTCATGGCTTGGCCTCCGTGGTCTCGACCACAAGGCCTGGGCTGAGCAGCTGCCCGCCGGAGGTGACGACCGTCTGGCCGGCCGTCAGCCCGTCGGCGATGGCGACCGACGCGGTGTCGTAGCCCATCACGGCGACCGGCGCGATCGCGACAGCCTTGCTGGCCGGGTCGACGACCCACACCGCGGGCTTGCCGTTGGCGGAGGTAAGCGCCTGCCAGGGCAGCACCACGGCCTTGCCGTGCTTGCCGGTGACGCTGCCGACGACCGCTGCCCCCAGCGGCATGGCCGCCGGAGTGGCGGGAAGGGCCACCTTGACGCGCACCGAGCCGGAGGCCGGGTCGACCACCGGCGCGATCTCGCGCACCGTGCCTTGCGCCGTCACCTTGGGGTCGGCCAGCAGCGCCACCGCGACCGGCGGCGGCGTCGAGCCATGCACGCCGGCGACCAGCGTTTCCTGAACGTTGAAGACCGCGTCGCGGTCGCCGTCCTCGGCCACGGTGAAGACGGTCTGCGCCGCCTGCACCACCTGTCCGGCCTCGACCTGTCTGGCCGTGATGATGCCGGGCGCACCGGCGCGCAGTTCGGTGAAGGAGAGATTTTCCTTGGCGTTGGCCAGCGCGCTGCCGGCCGCCTCGACGCTGCCCTGCGCCACCTTCAGCGCCTGGTCGGCCTGGTCATAGTCGCGCCGGGTCGTGAAGCCTTGCGAAAGTAGGGCCTTCTGGCGGTCGAACGCGGCGGCGGCCTGGGTGGACTGTGCCTGCGCGGCATCAAGGTTGGCCTGTGCGGTCCTGAGGTCCGATTCCTGCTCCTGCGGGTCGATGCGGGCCAGCACCTGGTCCGTGTCGACATGCTGGCCGACCTCGACCAGCCGCTCGGCCACGCGGCCGCCGACGCGGAAGGAAAGGTTGTTCAGCGTGCGCGCGGTGATCACGCCGGTCAGCGAGACGCTGTCGGCATAATCGGTGATTTCGGCCTGCTGGGTACCGACCAGCACCGGCAGCTTCGGCGCCGCCGCCGCGTCCTTGCGCTGGCAGCCGGAAACGAGAGCGGCGAGCGTGGCTATGGCGAGGACGGCGGTGACGGGACGCAATTGGAACGAGAGGCGTGCCGCCTTGAATCTCGACGGGACCGATCGTCGTGTTTTCATGGTCAAGGCACCCCCGGGACCGGTCGTCACCTTGATGTGACGCAATACCACTATCAGGCAGGATATCGTGCTGCTCGGAATTTGAAATAGGTCATTGATTCCGTACCGATCGGCGAGGTCGAATCGTGCGGTTGCGGCTTGCGCAGGCCCAACGGCTTGGGCCAAGCTGTCGGCTTGAGCTGGGCACGAAATAAAGCCAGAAGGCTAGGCGACAGAACCGGTTGTGAGGGCAAGGCCCTTGAGGAGAAAAGCACGATGAGCAACGCGACCATTTCCGCCCGCAAGAACGCCGCCATTTCGCGCGGCGTCGGCATGACCACGCAGATCTATGCCGAGCGTGCCGAGAATTCCGAAATCTGGGACGTCGAGGGCCGCCGCTACATCGATTTCGCCTCCGGCATCGCCGTGGTCAACACCGGCCACCGTCACCCCAAGGTGATCGAGGCGGTGAAGGCGCAGCTCGACCATTTCACCCACACCTGCCACCAGGTCGTGCCCTATGAGAACTATGTGCGGCTGGCCGAGCGCCTGAACGGCCTGCTGCCGGGCAAGTTCGACAAGAAGACGATCTTCGCCACCACCGGCGCCGAAGCCGTCGAGAACGCCGTCAAGATCGCCCGCCACGCCACCGGCCGCCAGGCCGTGATCGCCTTCACCGGCGCCTTCCACGGTCGTACCTTCATGGGCATGGCACTGACCGGCAAGGTGCAGCCCTACAAGGCCGGCTTCGGCGCGATGCCTGGCGACGTCTTCCACGTGCCGTTCCCGGTCGCGCTGCATGGCGTAACGGTGGCCGATTCGCTGGCCGCGCTCGACAAGCTGTTCAAGGCCGATGTCGACCCGGCCCGCGTCGCCGCCATTATCGTCGAACCCGTGCAGGGCGAGGGCGGTTTCTACGAGGCGCCGCGCGACTTCGTCTCGGCGCTGCGCAAGATCTGCGACCAGCACGGCATCCTGCTCATCGCCGACGAGGTGCAGACTGGCTTTGCCCGCACCGGCAAGATGTTCGCCATGGAGCATCATGACGCTGCCCCCGACCTCACCACCATGGCCAAGAGCCTGGCCGGCGGCTTCCCGCTTTCGGCCGTCACCGGCCGCGCCGAACTGATGGATTCGCCGAACCCCGGCGGTCTCGGCGGTACCTATGCCGGCAATCCGCTCGGCGTCGCCGCCGCCAATGCGGTGCTGGACGTGATCGAGGAAGAGAAGCTGAACGATCGCGCCAATGCACTGGGTTCGCGCCTGAAGCAGCGGCTGGAAGCACTGCGCGACGACGTGCCGGAGATCATCGACATTCGTGGCCCCGGCTTCATGAACGCCGTCGAGTTCAACGACGTGAGGACCAAGATGCCGTCGGCGGAGTTCGCCAACAATGTCCGGCTGAAGGCGCTGGACAAGGGCCTGATCCTGCTCACCTGCGGTGTCTATGGCAACGTCATCCGCTTCCTGGCGCCAATCACCATCCAGGACAATGTGATGACCGAGGCGCTCGACATCCTCGAAAGCTCGATCCGCGCCGCCAGGGCCTGATTTCCTCGCCGGATCGAGGACAGGATTGCTCCCCGGCATCGCGCGCGATGCCGGGGAGATTGCGTTTCAAGAACCGTTTCCGGCTTGCCGGCCGGTTTCAGCGGTCCGAAGCAGCCAGATAGGTGCACAGCAGCCGCACCAGCTCCTGCTTCAGCTCCACCGAGCCCAGCATGCCGCGTCGCGCCGCATTGTGGATCACGCCGTCCATGACATCCGAAAGGATCATGGCCATGACCCGGTTGCTCGCGCCTTCAGCGCTCGCCCGGTAGGCCTCCACCGCCGCGGCGTAGTGGCCGATATACTCCGCCTCGAATGCACTGTGCGGATCGCGGGTCGCGTCGAAACTCGGCGCTTCGTCGAGCAGCACCCGGTGCAGCCCGGGATTGAGGCTGTGCGCCGCAAACATGTCACGCACGAGATCGTCGACGAAACGCTCGACCGATTTTTGGCCCTCGCCCGAGCGCCGCATGATTGCGAGGCAGTCATCGAGATGCCGCCGCCTTATGGCCTCGATCAGCGAAAGCTTGTCCGGAAAATACTGGTACAGCGAACCGACGCTGACGCCGGCCGCCTCGGCAACCTTGTTGGTCGTGAACTCGGCCCAGCCATGTTCGCTCAGAATGCGAGCACCGGCTTCGACGATCGCCTCGACCGTCACCCGTGAGCGTGCCTGCCGTGGCGCCTTGCGCATGACCGCGCGCGATTTGGCAATGCGAGTAGACAAAAACGCGGCTCCCGGCGGAATATGAACACGTTACTCACATTCCACTGCAAGCGAAAGGAACCTCGTCATGAGCGGGTTGCTGCGGACTCTGTTCGGCTATCAGGCCTGGGCGAATGAAGACTTGTTCGACAAGCTCGGTGAACTCGATCCGGAACGGTATCGGACCGAATTGGCGAAAGCGGCGAAACTGATCGACCATTCACATGTCGTGGCCCGCATCTTCGCCGCCCATCTCACCGATGCCCGTCATGGCTATATGTCGGATGCGAGCGAGGAGACGCCGACGCTGCAGGAACTGCGCGCAGCCGTCGCGGCTTCGGACCACTGGTATGTCGATTATGTCGCGGGCGTCTCGCCGGCGTCGCTGGACGAGCGGCTAGCCTTCGTCTTCACCGACGGCGACAAGGGCTGCATGTCGCGCGAAGAGATGCTTGGTCATGTGATCTTGCATGGCGGTTATCACCGCGGTGAGGTCGGACGCATCCTTTCCCAACTTTCCATCACGCCGCCGTGGGACACGCTCGCCGTCCATCTCCATCGTTCCGAGCCGTCGCGCCGGCGGCAGGCCGGGCGACCGGTGCTGGCCGGTGCCGACTGATTATGGATAGCATCGAGACAAGCGAGGCCTTTGGCCCGGCAATGAAGTGACTTAGGCGGCCGGCTCGCTTTGCTGGAAGGCCGCCAGCGCCGCTTTCATCGCGTCGGGGCCGCCTGCCACTTCGTCCGGTGTTGGCGAGAAACCGGCGCCCAGCATCTTGCGGCCGAGCATGTGGTCGCCCGGGCGATTGACCGACTCGATCGCGATCAGCCGGCCATTCGCATAGTGGTAGACGGAGAACTTGTTTTCGGCGGCGTCGCCCAGCACGACGCACTGGTCGGAGCCGCCGGTCAGACCGACCATCTGCAGCTTCATGTCACCGATGTCGGACCAGAACCACGGCACCGCCGCATAGGCATCCGCGTGGCCGAGGATGGTACGCGCAGCGAGCTTGGCCTGGTCGGTGGCGTTCTGCACCGATTCCAGCCGGACGTCGCCGCCGGTCGCCCAATGGCGGTAGTTGGCGACGTCGCCGATGGCCAGCACCTCGGGCACCGAGCTGCGCATATGCTGGTCGATGCGAATACCGTTGCCGGTCACAATACCTGCAGCCTCCGCCAGCTCGACATTGGGCACCACGCCGACGCCGATGATGACGAGCTGCGCCGGCAGCCGTTCGCCGGTCGAAGTGACGGCGGCGGCGACGCGGCCGTTGTCGCCCTCCAGTCTGGAAACCGTCGTCCCGGTCAGGATGCGAACGCCGCCACCGACCAGCCTGTCATGGACATGGCCGGCGATGACCGGGGCGATGGCGCGGCCGAGCACGCGGTCGGCGGCCTCCATCACGGTCACCTTGCGCCCGCCGGCGGCAAGGGTCGCGGCGATCTCCAGCCCGATGAAGCCACCGCCGAGGATGACGACGTCGCTGGCCGAAGCGCTGAGGTCGCGGATGGCGCGCGCATCGTCCAGCGAGCGCAGCGAAACGACGCCGGCAAGGTCGGCGCCGGGCAAGGGCAATGGCCGCGGCCGCGAGCCGGTGGCCAGGATCAGCCGGTCGAAGGGCAGCGCATCACCGCCGGCAATGTCGAGCCGGCGCTGGCTAAGATCGATGCGCTCGACGCGGATGCCGGGGCGGAAATCGATGTTATGGCCGGAAAAGAAGGTGTCGCCGCGCAGCGGCTGCGGCTTGGCCTCGCCGTCCTTGATGAAGGTCTTCGACAGCGGCGGCTTGTGATAAGGCCAGTCCTTCTCGTCGCCGACCAGCACGACCGGGCCTTCGTAGCCCTCCTCGCGCAGGCTGGCCGCGGCCTGCACGCCGGCATGGCCCGCCCCGACAATGACCACTCCATTCTTCATCGCAACCCGCCTTCGCTCCGATCCTATGGCTTGCCGGCAGGTGGCGATTGTCCACTTCCGCCGCAAGAGGCCATGCCGGGGTCGCACCCTGGACAGCGGCTTGTCAATGTGGGCGCCGCCGCGGTCGTCAGGACGTAAACTTGATCGTTCTAGTTTAGAATAATTCTAAACTATTGTTTTGATTGGATTTATTGTCGATTTGCATTGACTTTTGCCAGTTCCGTCGGTTTATGGAGGCTCGCGCGTCGAGCGCATTCCTTTGATGTCTGGGCCTTGAACCCGTTCGATTGGAGGCATTCCGGTGGTTTTTCAGCGCGCGCCGCGCCTTTCGGCGATCTTTCGGTCGGTTTCCTGCGACAGGCGTCGCAGCGTCCGCGCGACCTTCTCACACAGTTTGCATCGTCTGTCGGCTGGGCTTTCCTGCTCGCGCCGGGCGGTTATTCGTTGATAGTCCCGAGGGAGACGATTGAAATGAAGAATACGAAGCTGACGGTGCGCTATGGCGGCAAGCTGGCCGCGGTCGCCGCCACGCTGGCGCTGACCACGGCTATTTTTGCGTTGCCAGCCAAGGCCGAGACCGACCCGAAGGCGGTGCTCAAGACCTATTCCGACATCGCGCTGGCCAAATACGAGGACTCGCTGACCACGGCCAAGACGCTCGATACCGCCGTCGAAGCGCTGATCGCGAAGCCCTCGCAGGAAACGCTGAATGCCGCGCGCGACGCCTGGAAGGCCGCTCGCGTGCCCTATCAGCAGACCGAGGTCTACCGCTTCGGCAACCCGATCGTCGATGCCTGGGAAGGCCGCGTCAATTCCTGGCCGCTGGACGAAGGCCTGATCGACTATGTCGCAGCAAGCTACGGCACGCAGTCGGACACCAACGCGCTCTACACGGCCAATGTCATCGCCAACAAGTCGATCGAGATCAACGGCAAGAAGGTCGATGCTTCCAAGCTGTCGCCCGAGTTCCTGTCCAGCACGCTGCAGGAAGCCGGCGGCATCGAGGCCAACGTCGCCACCGGCTATCATGCCGTCGAATTCCTGCTCTGGGGTCAGGACTTGAATGGCACCGGCCCCGGTGCCGGCAACCGCCCGTTCACTGATTACGACATCAAGAACTGCACCGGTGGAAACTGCGACCGCCGCGCCGAATATCTGAAGTCGGCTTCCGGCCTTATCGTCTCGGATCTGGAAGAGATGGTCGGCAACTGGAAGGAAGGCGGCGCGGCGCGCAAGACCCTCGTCGAAGGCGATCCCAAGGCCGGCGTTTCGGCGATCCTGACCGGAATGGGTTCGCTGTCCTACGGTGAAATGGCCGGGCAGCGCATGAAGCTCGGCCTGTTGCTGCACGATCCGGAAGAAGAACACGACTGCTTCTCGGACAACACCCACAACTCGCATCTCTATGACGCGATCGGTATCCGCGACGCCTATCGGGCGCAGTACAAGCGCCTCGACGGTTCGACCGTCTCCGGCCCGTCGGTCTCCGACATGGTCAAGGCAGCCGACCCGGCGCTCGACAAGGAACTCGCCGGCAAGCTCGACACCAGTGTCGCCAAGATGGAAGCCATCAAGGCGCGCGCCGAGGCAGGCGAGGCCTACGACCAGCAGATCGGCGAAGGCAACACCGAAGGCAACGCCACCGTGCAAGCGGCGATCGACGCGCTGGTCGACCAGACCAAGTCGATCGAACGCGTGGTGGCGACGTTGAAGCTCGATGCCATCGCCTTCGAAGGCTCCGCCAGCCTCGATTCGCCCGACAAGGTGTTCAAGTAGGAAGACGGCGCCCGCCGTCGCGGACGCCAAACAAAACCCAGAAAGCCACGCGGCGCCGGAGGGCGCAGCCAGCCATCCAGAACCGGACATGTTGATCTGTCACTGCAACATAATCACCGAGAAGGAGATCGAGCAGGCCATCATCGAGCTGCTGGATCAGGACCCGTGGCAACTCATTGTCCCGGCCAAGGTCTATCATTCCATGCGCATGCGCGGTCGCTGTTGCGGCTGCTTCCCAAATGTGGTGGAAACGATCATTCGGGTAACCGAAAACTACCACGCTCGTTCGGAGGCGGGCGGCGTGGACATCGTTTCACATCTGGATCGCGTCAGAGATCTGCGCGTCCAATACGGGAGCAGAACCCATGAAAGGCGAAAAACAGGTCATCGAGCGGCTTAACGAGGCTCTTTTCCTCGAGCTCGGCGCCGTCAACCAGTACTGGGTCCATTATCGCCTGCTGGAGGACTGGGGCTACACCAAGCTCGCCAAGAAGGAGCGGGCGGAATCGATCGAGGAAATGCAACATGCCGACCGCCTGGTTGCGCGCATCATCTTCCTGGAGGGACATCCAAACCTTCAGTCGGTGGCGCCGCTGCGCATCGGCCAGAACGTCAAGGAAGTGCTGGAATCGGACCTTGCCGGTGAGTATGACGCCCGCGCTTCCTACAAGCAGTCGCGCGAGATCTGCTCCGAGGCCGGCGACTATGTCAGCATGAAGCTGTTCGAGGAACTGCTGGCCGACGAGGAAGGTCATATCGACTTCCTCGAAACCCAGCTCGACCTGCTCGCCTCGATCGGTGAAGAGAAATACGGCCTGCTCAACGCAGACGCGGCCAACGAAGCGGAATAGGACATGCGCATATGCGGCGCACCATAGATTTGTTGCGCCGCGTGCGTTTCCTGCTCGCCTCCTCCGCCGCTGTCGCGGCGGGGCATGGCTGTCGCCTCGGCGGCAGGATCGCCGCGCCGGCGGTTCTCGGCGCGGTTGTTTTTCTTACCCTGCCGGCCGCTGCCGGCTCGCCGGAAACGCCGGACCTTCCCACCAGCCGCGCCGACCTGACGGCTGCCGACCGCGCGCGCGTCGAGGCCATCACCAAACCCACCACCGACTTTTCCAAGCCGGAAGCGTTCGAGCTGATGCAGGGCGGCGCCGGCACCACGAAGAAACGCGTCACCGCCGATTCCTTCTCGCAATCTTCGGCCAACCTCACCTTCGAGGAAGAGGGCACCTTCAAGATCGGCAATGGCTTCTTCACCAAGGTCTGGGTGTCGTCGCCGTCTTCAACCCAGGCATCCGATGGGCTCGGGCCGCTGTTCAACGAACGCGCCTGCCAGAACTGCCATCTCAAAGACGGTCGTGGTCATCCGCCGATGGGCGACGAGGGCACGACGTCGATGTTCCTGCGCCTGGCG
This sequence comes from Mesorhizobium terrae, assembly GCF_008727715.1. Classification (GTDB taxonomy): domain Bacteria; phylum Pseudomonadota; class Alphaproteobacteria; order Rhizobiales; family Rhizobiaceae; genus Mesorhizobium; species Mesorhizobium terrae. The sequence continues at coordinate 1,582,076 of NZ_CP044218.1, read as the reverse complement.
CGCGAGGCCGGCACCGACGAGGAAAAGGCGCTGCGCGCCGACCGCAAGGTGCTGAACTTCCCCGACCCGGTCTATGGCAAGCAATTGCAGGAACTCGCCGTCCCGGGTCTCGTCGGCGAAGGCCGCATGCGTGTCACCTATACCGAACAGCCGGTCACGCTCGGCGACGGCACGGTGGTGTCGCTGCGCAAGCCGAGCTACGCGGTAGACAGTCTCGGCTACGGTCCCATGGACCCGCACACGACGTTGTCGCCGCGCATGACGCCGGCGATGATAGGCCTTGGCCTGGTCGAGCAGATCCATCCCGCCGACATCCTCGCCAATGCCGATCCCGACGACCGCAACGGCGACGGCATAGCCGGCCGCCCGAACATCGTGCGCGACGAGTTGAGCGGCAAGCTGGCGCTCGGCCGTTTCGGCTGGAAGGCGCAGACGCCGTCGATCCGCCAGCAATCGGCGGACGCGTTTGCCGGCGACATCGGCATTTCGACGCCGGAAGTGCCGCAGCATTGGGGCGATTGCACTCCGGCGCAAAAGGCCTGCCTGGCCATGCCGAACGGCGTGCAGGAGCGGCTGGGCCCGGTCGAGGCACCGGATCCCATTATGGACCTCGTCACCTTCTATTCGCAGAACCTCGCGGTTCCGGCGCGCCGCGACGTCGCCGCGCCCGAGGTGTTGGCCGGCAAGAAGGCCTTCTACGACATGGGTTGCGCCTCCTGCCACACGCCGAAATTCGTCACCCGGCGCGACGCGCCGAACAAGGCGCAGTCTTTCCAGCTCATCTGGCCTTACTCTGATTTCCTGCTGCACGACATGGGCGAGGGCCTGGCCGATGGCCAGGCCGTAGGCGATGCCAGCGGTAGCGATTGGCGCACGCCGCCATTGTGGGGCATCGGGCTCGCCCAGCGCGTCAACGGCTACACCTTCTTCCTGCATGACGGCCGCGCCCGCAATCTGGCCGAGGCCATCCTGTGGCATGGCGGCGAAGGCAAGAAGGCGCGCGACCGCTTTGCCGTGGCGGGTGTCGACGAGCGCACCGCGCTAATCAAATTCCTGGAGTCGCTATGATGCTGAAGCGCCTTGCCGTTGCCCTTGTCCTGCCGCTGGCGCTGGTCGGCGTAAAACCGGCCGCCGCGGCGGTGCAGGCCGCCGACGTCATCAACCGCGCCGTCGATGGTTTCGTGCGCCCGGCCTACGCCTCGCTGGCAGAACACACCGCCGCCGCCACCAAGGCGATGAAGGCGCTGTGCGCGGCGCCTTCGCAGCAAGGGCTCGATGCGGCCCGCGCCGAATTCGCCGGTGTCGTCGGCGCCTGGTCGACGGTGGAAATCATCCGCTTCGGTCCGATCGCCGAGAACAACCGGCTGGAACGCATGTTGTATTGGCCCGACCGCAAGGGACTTGGCCTGAAGCAGGTGCAGGCGGCGATCGCATCCAAGGATGCCACGCTTGCCGACCCGGTGGCGATCGCCGGCAAGAGCGTCGCTATGCAGGGGTTGGGTGCATTGGAGTTCGTGCTCCATGGCACCGACGCCGAGAAGCTGGCCGGCAAGGACGGCGCCTCTCGTTGCGCCTTCGGCGCGGCCGTCGCCGGCAACATCGAGACGATCGCGGCCGATGTCAGCGCCGCCTGGGCAAAGCCCGACGGCTTCGCCGCGCAATGGGCTAACACCGGGCCGAACAACCCGCTCTACCGTGATGGCGGCGAGGCGGTGACCGAATTGCTGGGTGTCTTCATCAACGGGCTGGAATTGCTGCGCGACCAGCGCCTCAAGGGATTTTACGGCGACACGCCAGATGCCGACAAGCCGAAGCAGGCGATCTTCTGGCGCTCCGAGCTGACCGGGGCCTCGCTGGCCGCCAATCTCGACGGCATGGATCGGCTGTTCGAGGCCTCGAAGCTCGGCGATGCGCTGCCGCAGGACACGCGCTGGATCGCCGAGTCGATCCATATCCAGTTGCGCAACGCCGTTGGCGAGGCGAAAGAGGTCAAGGGGCCGATCGCCGAGGTGCTGGCCGATCCCAAACGACGCGCGCTTCTGGAACGCTTCGCGTTGATCACCAGCAGCCTGACCAACCTTTTCGGCACCCGGCTGACCGCCGAGTTCGGCCTGACCGCCGGTTTTTCCTCGCTGGACGGGGACTGAGCGGCCGCCATGCGCACGCCGCTCATCGACCGCCGCGACTTCCTGAGGGCTGCCGGCGCCGGCTTCGCTGCAGTCATGGCCCCGAAGGCCTGGGCAGCGACGCTGGAGACCGATGCCGTCTTCGCCACGGCTTTCGTCAAGCGCGACGGTTCCTTCGGCGCGGCGGTGCTTTCGGAAGCCGGCAAGGTTCTGCATTCAGTGGCGCTGCCAGAGCGCGGCCATGACGTCACCTTCGATCCGGTCTCCGGCCGCTCCGTGGTGTTTGCCCGCCAGCCGGGCACCTTCGCCATGGTGTTCGACCACAAGGGCCGCAACGAGCCGCTGACGATTGCCAGTGTGACCGGCCGGCATTTCTTCGGCCATGGCGTCTTTTCGGCCGATGGCGCGTTGCTTTATGCCACCGAGAACGACTTCGACAATGCCGCCGGCGTTGTCGGCGTCTACGACGCCAAAGGCGGGTTCAAGCGCGTCGGCGAATTCCCGACCTATGGCGTCGGTCCGCACGAGTTGCTGCTGCTCGGCGACGGGCGCACCATCGCGGTCGCCAATGGCGGCATCGAAACGCATCCCGATTTCGGCCGCTCGGAGCTCAACATCGCCACGATGAAGCCGTCCTTCGTGCTGGTCGACCGTGTCACCGGTGACTTGATCGAGAAGCACGAATTGCCGCCGGCCCTGCACCAGCTTTCCATCCGCCACATGGACATCGATGCCGGGGGCACGATCTGGTTCGGCTGCCAGCACCGCGGCCCGGCGACGGAACAACCGCTGCTGGTTGGCCGCGCCGAGCGCGGCAAGGAACTGGCGCTGCTCGACATGCCGAAGGAGGTGTTGACCGGCTTCCGCAACTATATCGGCTCGGTGGCCGCCAATCCCGTCACCGGCACGGTGGCGGTGTCGTCACCGCAGGGCAATTCCTACGTTGTCATCGAGGCGGCGAGCGGCAAGGTGACCAAGACCAGCAACCTGACCGAGGTCTGCGGCCTGGCACCCGACCATGCCGGCTTCCTCGCCACCACCGGCGCCGGCGCCATCGTCAAGCCGGACGGCGAAACCGTCAGCGAGCCGGACTATGTCTGGGACAATCACATGCTCAGGATTGTTGGTTAGGCAGTCGGGAATAGGCAGTCGGCAGTCGTGGAACGACGACGCTATGGCGGGTATTCCGATCATCAGTTGCTGTCGCTGAATACGAGAGAACAGTTTCGACTGCCGACTGCCTCACTTCCCCACCAGCCACTCATGCTCGACAGCATTGTGGAACTTCCAGGTCCGTTTCGGCCCGGCCATCACGTTGAGATAATAGAGATCGTAGCCATGGCAGGCGGCGCAGGGGTGATAGCCCTTGGGCACCAGCACCACGTCGCCGTCCTCCACGGCCATCGCCTCGTCGAGCGCCCGCACGCCTTTGTCGTCGGCGTCCGTGTAGACGCGCTGGAAAGCAAAACCCTGGGGCGGGTTGAGCCGGTGGTAATAGGTCTCTTCCAGATAGGATTCCGCCGGCAGATTGTCCTGGTCGTGTTTGTGCGGCGGGTAGCTCGACGTGTGTCCGCCGGGTGTGATCACCTCGACCACCAGCAGCGAATCCGCCGGCTGGCCTTCCGGCAGGATGTTGGTGACGTAGCGGGTGTTGGTGCCCTTGCCGCGCACCTCCTGGCCGAGCTCGTCGGGGTTGATCACCCGCGCCGGCAAGCCGCCGCCGAGACCCGGCGCCGTGCACACTGCGAGCTCCAGTTCGGTTTCCGCCGTCACCGACCAGTTCGAGCCCTGCGGCACGTAGACCGACCACGGCTTGCCCTCGAAGGGCGACATGCGCTGGCCGAGCAGGCCGAGATCGTCGCCGCCCGCCGTCGCCTTGCCCTTGCCGGTTACGAGCACAAGGCAGGCCTCGCGGTCGCCGGTGGCGCCCGACGCGCTCTGTCCCGGTGCCAGCCGGTGCAGGTCGAAGCCGACATAGGTCCAGCCGGCCGTCTCAGGCGTGACGTGGGCAACGCGGCCGTGGCCTTTCTTGGCCTTCACCAGAAGCTTGGACATGGTCGTCTCCTCACTCAGTCCTTGTCGTCGCCGGGTGGCGGTGCGGGCTCGTCCACCGGCTTGTAGTTAATCAGGAAGGTCCAAACGCCATAGGCGGTCATGCCGGCGGCGAGCGTGGCCCAGAACGGCGTGCCGGCGGCGAACTCGATGGCCGCCCAGATGGCACAGACGGCGATCACGACAAGGCGTCGCCAGAGCGGCCGGAAGAAGGGATGCTGGTTGTCTTTGATCATCGCGGCTCCCGCTTGACCCGCACTTTACGCGCCGGGCTTCCTTCCAGTCTCTATAGCAGGCGAACCGGGCCGGGCCAGCGTCACGACCGTGGCCATGCGGCTGGGCGCGTCGCCAGCTTCAGGCTACCGGAAAACCTTGCGTCTCGACCGTATAGCCGGCTGCCGTCATCACCCGCATCAATTCCTTGTGGCCGACCTGCGCCATCTTCAGCGGCGGGTTCTTCTTCGGGTCCTGTTCAGCCTCGACGACGAACCAACCCTCATATCCATGGTCGGCGAACTTCTGCACGATCGCGCCGAAATCCAGCGACCCGTCGCCAGGCACGGTGAAGGCACCGAGCGCCACCGCATCGAGGAAGGACTGCTTCGTCCAGTCGAGCCCCTTGATGACATCCATGCGCACATCCTTCACATGCACATGGCTGATGCGCTTGTGGTGCCTGTCGATGGCGCGCAGCACATCGCCGCCGGCGAAAGCCAGATGGCCGGCGTCGAGCAGCAGCGGAATGCCTTCGCCCGAATGGTTCATGAAGGCATCGAGCTCATGCTCGAACTGCACCACCGCCGCCATGTGATGATGGTAGGCGAGCGGCATGCCCTGGCCGGCGCACCATTCGCCGAATTCGGTCAGCTTGCGGGCATAGGCCTTCATCTCGTCGCCGGAAAGCACGGCCTTGGTTGCAAGCGGCTTGGAGCGGTCGCCCTGGATCGAGCGGCCGACCTCGCCATAGACGATGCAGGGCGCGTCGACCGCCTTGAACAGGTCGATCATCGGCTGGATGCGGCGCTTGTTGGCGGCAAGGTCTTCGTTGACCAGCGTGCCGGAGAACCAGCCGCCGCACAGCGTCACGTCGGCCGCCTTCAGGATCGGCAGCATTTCCTGCGGCGTGGTCGGGAAGCGACGGCCCTGCTCCATGCCGGTGAAACCGGCTGAACGCGACTGGCGCAGGCATTCCTCCAGCGAAACGTCGTCGCTCAGTTCGGCAAGGTCGTCGTTCCACCATGCGATGGGGGACATGCCCAGTTTGGCTTTCACGTCGTCGGTCTCCAGGTCTCGAATTCGTATTGCGGCCTCAGTCGCCGACACGCTGCAGCTTGAGCTTTTCCTCATAGCTTTTGCGGGCGGCGTTGACTTCCTTGCGCGTGCTGACTTCCGGCACCGCGACATCCCACCAGTGGCCGCCGGCCTCGGTGGAAATGAGCGGGTCGGTGTCGATCACGATGACCGTGGTGCGGCTGTTTTTCTTCGCCTTCTCAAGCGCGTTCTCCAGATCGGCAATCGAGGAGACCTTCTCGGCGATTGCGCCGAGGCTGGTGGCATGGGCGGCGAAGTCGATGTCCGGCAGCGTCTCGTGGCGCGAGTCTTTCAGCAGATTGTTGAAGTTGGCGCCGCCGGTCGCCATCTGCAGCCGGTTGATGCAGCCATAGCCGCGGTTGTCGAGCAAAACGATGGTGAGCTTGAGCCCGAGCATCACCGAGGTGGCAATCTCGGAATTGAGCATCAGATACGAGCCGTCGCCCAGCATGACGACGACTTCCTGTTCGGGCCGCGCCATCTTGGCGCCGAGTGCACCGGCGATCTCGTAGCCCATGGTCGAGAAGCCGTATTCGGCATGATAGGAGCCCGGCGCGCCGGCCTGCCACAATTTGTGCAGTTCGCCCGGCAGGCCTCCGGCCGCATGCAGCACGGTGACGCTGGAGCCCATGGCGCGCTGCACAGCGCCAATCACCTGCGCGTCCGAAGGGTAGGCTGCATTGGTGGGTGCGGTCGCCCTGGCGGCCTCGGCCTGCCAGGCCTTCTTGCCGGCTGCGGCATTGGCCGTCCAGTCGGCCGGCGCTTTCCAGCCTTGCAGTCCGGCCGCCAGTTCGGCCAGCCCTTCGGCGGCATCGGCCACCAGCGGCAGTGCATGGTGCTTGCCAGCGTCGAAAGGCTGGACGTTGAGGCCGATGATGGTCTTGGACGAATTCTGGAACAGCGCCCAGGAGCCGGTGGTGAAATCCTGCAGCCGGGTGCCGACCGCCAACACCACGTCGGCCTCCTCGGCCAGCCGGTTGGCGGCCGAAGTACCGGTGACGCCGACGGCCGCCATGTTGAGCGGATGGGTGTCGGCGAGCGACGACTTGCCGCCCTGCGTTTCGCAGGCCGGGATGCCCGCCGCTTCGACAAGCATGGCCAGTTCGCCGGAGGCGCCTGAATAGAGCACGCCGCCGCCGGCGACCACCAGCGGCTTCCGGGCAGCTTTCAGCGCCTTGACCGCCGCCGCCAGTTCGGCGCGGTCCGGTCGCGGCCTGCGCAGATGCCAGACGCGCTCGGCGAAGAAGTTTTCGGGATAGTCATAGGCTTCGGCCTGCACGTCCTGGCACAGCGCCAGCGTCACCGGTCCGCACTCGGCCGGATCGGTCAGCACCTGCATGGCGCGGGCCAGCGCCGGAATGATCTGCTCGGGCCGGGTGATGCGGTCGAAATAGCGCGAGACCGGGCGGAAGCAGTCATTGACCGAAACCGTGCCGTCGGAAAAGTCCTCGGCCTGCTGCAGCACCGGGTCGGGCACGCGGTTGGCGAAGACGTCGCCGGGCAAAAGCAATACGGGCAGCCGGTTGACATGGGCGAGTGCCGCAGCCGTCACCATATTGACGGCACCGGGCCCGATCGAGCTGGTTGCGGCCATAAAGCGACGGCGGAAGTTCGCCTTGGCGTAGGCGATCGCCGCATGCGTCATCGCCTGTTCGTTGTGGGCGCGAAAGGTCGGCAGATCGTCGCGATGCTGGTAGAGCGCCTCGCCGATACCGGCGACATTGCCGTGCCCGAAGATCGCCCACACCCCGCCGAAGATCGGCAGTTTTTCGCCATCGATCACGGTCATCTGGGCGGCGAGGAAGCGGGTCAACGCCTGCGCCATCGTCAGGCGAACGGTCTTGCTCATGTCGTCTCTCCTCCCGGCCTTCTATGCTGCCTTGCGGCCGCGCGCGGCAAGCCACGCCGTGGTCAGTTCCTCGAAACGCCCGGCCATGTCGTCGACAGCCTGCGCGTCGTTCATCTTGCCGGCCAGCCATTGCTCGGCGGCATGCATGAAGATGGTGCGGCCGACGGCGAAACCCTTGACGATCTGGGCATTGGCGGTAGCAGCGAAGGCTGCCTCCAGTTCGGGGAGCGGCGCCTCCAGACCGAGCAGCACGACGCCGCGGCAGAACGGGTCGTTGCCGACGATGGTCTCCTCGATCCGGGCCCAGGCGCCGGCCGAAGCCTGCGGCTCCAGCTTCCACCAGTCAGGCTTGATGCCGAGTGTATAGAGCTCCTGCAGCGCGCGCGGAATGGTGGTGTCGTCGACCTTGCCGTGCTTGCCGGCGATGATCTCGACCAGCAATTCCCTGCCGACCTTCCGCGCGGCCTCGAACAGGGTGCGAAGCTTCTCCTGCTGTTCCTTCTTCAGCGCTTCCGGGTCGTCCGGATGATAGAAGCACAGGCACTTGATGCAGTGGTCGACGGGCCAGTCGACCAGCTGCGAGCCGATGTCCTGGCTGAACTCGAAACGCAGTGGTCGCGAGCCTGGCAGCTCGACCGGGCGGCCGAGCCAGGCGAAGGGGTGGTGGGCGAATTCGAACATCGCCTCGCGGCCGTGTTTTTCGTCGATCAGCATGCCGTAGCCGTCGCGCCCGGCGGCCACCTGTGCCGCGGCCTTCACCGCCAGCACCTTGAAGGCGTTGATGCGCGCAGGATCCGCGCCGGTCTTGGCGGCGATGTCTTCCAGCTGCACGCGGTGGTCGCAGGCGAGTGCCATCAAAAGCGGGATGTCGCGTCGCCGGGTGGTTGCCCAGTGCACATGGTTCAGCGCTTCGTCCTTGCGCAGCGCCAGATGTTTCGAGCCGTTCTTCAGGAAGAATTGCAGCTCGGTAAAGGTCGGATATTCCGGCGCGCACAACAGGCGCGACACTGCGAAGGCGCCGCAGGCGTTGGCCCAGGTCGCGGCGGTGGCGAAGCTTTCGCCGCCCAGCCAGCCGCGCAGGAAACCCGACATGAATGCATCGCCGGCGCCGAGCACGTTGTAGACCTCGATCGGAAAACCGTCGCCGACGACGCCGTCCTCGAGATCGTCGGTGATCTGCCCGTCATAGACGATGCAGCCCTTGGCGCCGCGCTTCAGCACGATGGTGGCCGCCGACAGCTTGCGAATGGTCTTCAGCGCCGTGAGCAGGTCGCTTTCGCCGGAGGCGATCAACACTTCCTCCTCGGTGCCGACAATCAGGTCGCAATCGGGCAGCACGAGCTTCAATTGCGCCGAGACACGATCGGATTTGACATAACGACCGAAACCCTCGGCGTGGCCGGCCAGGCCCCACAGGTTCGGCCGGTAATCGATGTCGAACACCACCTTGCCGCCATGGGCCTTGGCGATGCGGATCGCCTTGCGCTGGGCGGCGTCGCTGTTCGGCCGCGAGAAATGCGTGCCGGTGACGACGATGGCGCGCGCCGAGGCCACGAAAGCTTCATCGACGTCGTCTTCCGCCAGCGCCATGTCGGCGCAGTCGGAACGATAGAAGATCATCGGCGAGACACCCTCGTCCTCGACCGAAAGCAGCACCAGCGCGGTTAGCCGTTCAGCGTCGGTGTGGACGCCCGCGACATCGACCTTCTCGCGCTGCAGCTGTTCGCGGATGAAGCGGCCCATCTGCTCGTCGCCGACACGCGTCAACAGCGCCGACTTCAAGCCGAGCCGCGCCGTACCGACGGCGATGTTGGCGGGGCAGCCACCGACCGACTTGGCGAAGGAGGCGATGTCTTCCAGCCTGGAACCGATCTGCTGGCCGTAGAGGTCCACCGAAGCGCGGCCGATGGTGATGACGTCCAGCGCCTTGCCGGCACCGCGGGGGCTCGCCATGCTTTTCTCCCTCACACGAAAGGCTGTCGGCGCGCAAAGGCGCCATCATTGTCCCTAATATGAAATGTTAATTCCATTCCATAGTCAATATGGAATACGCATTCCCATTCTGATTTTGCAGCCTGCGTCAGCTGCGCCGTTCGGCGACGGCGACCGCCAATGTCATGGCCAGCGCCATGGTGGCCGAGAGCGAGCGGAAGCCCGCGCAGTCAGCTTCCGCCACTTCGAACCAGACCTTGGCGGACTGGGCAAGCGGCGAAAAGGCGCTGTCGGTGATGGCCACCACAGGCACGCCCTGCTCGGCCAGTATGCGTGCATGATCGACCGTCGCCGAGGCGTAGGGCGAGAAGCTGATCGCCACCAGCGCATCCTTCGGCGAGGCGAAGGACATGATCTCGGGGTCGAAGCCGGCGGCGGATTCGACCTGCATGTAGCGGATCTTCAGCTTGCCCAGCGCATAGGCCATATAGGAAGTGATCGGATAGGAGCGGCGGCGGGCCAGAAGATAAATGGTCTCGGCTCCGGCGAGGATATCCACGGCGCGGTCGAGCATGCCGTCATCGAACGAGCGCGATACCGCTTCCAGGGAGCGGGTGGCGGATTCCACGAAGCCGTCGAAGATGGCGCGGTTCTGGGTGGCACCGCCGCCGCGCAGCGCCTTCAGCCGGTCCTCATACGACACCGTCCGTTCTCGCATCCGCTCTCGGAACACCGATTGCAGGCTGGTGAAGCCGTCGAAGCCGAGGAACTGGGCGAAGCGGATCAGCGTCGAGGGCTGCACGCCGGCAGAGGCCGCGATGCTCGCCGCCGTGCCGAAGGCAATCTCGTCGGGGTTGTCGAGCGCGTAGGCGGCGATCTGGGCGATGCGCTTGGGTAGCGCCGAGCGCTTCTCAAGAACGAGGTTGCGAAGCGATTCGTAGTCTTGCGGCAGGCGAGGGTTCATGGTGCCGAGAATCCCCTGTTCCGTCCCTGATCGCAAGAGCATAGCGCTCCCGTTGTGAATTGCCACAAGAAATGGATCATACATTCCATTTTTGAATTAAATGGACTAATAGGTTCACATCATCATCGTCTGGGAGGAAATCGCATGGTTGGCGTCGGTTTGATCGGAACCGGTTTCATGGGCAAGTGTCACGCCATGGCCTGGACATCCGTGCGCACCGTGTTTGGAGATGTCGGGCCGGTGCGGCTGGTCCATCTTGCCGAAACTAGCGCCGAGCTGGCGAAGCAGCGCGCCGACGAATTCAGTTTCGACAAGGGGTCGGGCGATTGGCGTGCGGTGATCGAGGACCCTTCTGTCGACGTCGTCTCCATCACAACGCCGAACCAGTTCCATCCCGAGATGGCAATCGCCGCACTCGAAGCCGGCAAGCATATCTGGTGCGAGAAGCCGATGGCGCCGGCTTTCGCTGAGGCCGAGGCGATGCTGGCGGCGGCCCGCCGCTCCGGCAAGGCAGCAGTGCTTGGCTACAACTACATCCAGAGCCCGGCGATCCGGCACATCGCGACGCTGCTGGGCGAAGGCGTCATCGGCAAGGTCAACCATCTGCGCGTCGAGATGGACGAAGACTTCATGGCCGACCCGGAAGCGCCGTTCAACTGGAAGCATGCGGCGACGTCCGGCTACGGCGCGCTCGACGACTTCGCCGTGCATCCGCTGTCGCTGGTCAAGGCGCTGTTCGGCCGCGTCGCCAGCGTCATGTGCGACATGTCTAGACCTTATGCCGACCGTGCCGTGGCCGATGGTGGCCGCCGCCCCGTCGAGACCCATGACATAGCGAGCGTGCTGATCCATCTCGACAACGGCGTCTCGGGCACGCTCCTGGTCAACCGTTCGGCCTGGGGGCGCAAGGGCCGTATCGCCGTGCAGATCTTTGGCTCGAAAGGTTCGATCCTGTTCGACCAGGAACGATTCAACGAATTCCAACTCTACGTCACCTCCGACCGGCCGACCGAGCAGGGCTACCGCACCATCCTGGCCGCGCCCGTGCACAAGCCCTATGACCGCTTCATTCCGGCGCCCGGCCATGGCCTGGGCTTCAACGATCTCAAGACGATCGAGTGTCGCGAACTGATCCGACGCATCGAGGGCAAGCCGGCCAACCTCATCGAATTCGACGAAGGGCTGGAGATCGAGCGCACCGTGCATGCCATGGCACGCTCGTTCGAGGAAAAGCGCTGGGTGAACGTGCGTTAGGGCCGTTCCCATTTGCGGGGAGTGGCAAAACCCGCTCCCCGCATGTGGTTGTCGCCACGGTTACGCCGCTCCCGGGCGCTTGGCGATCATCGCGCGCCGCGTCGCCCGGCGTTGTTCGACCGCCTCGGCCAGACCCTGCAGCACGGTCTCGGTGGTTGCCCAGTCGATGCAACCGTCGGTGATGCTCTGCCCGTAGACGAGCGGCTTGCCGGGCACCACGTCCTGGCGGCCAGCGACCAGATTGCTCTCGATCATGACGCCGATGATGCGTCCGTCGCCCGTCGCAACCTGGTTGGCCACATCGGCCGCGATCTTCGGCTGGTTTTCCGGCTTCTTGTTGCTGTTGGCATGGCTGACATCGATCATCAGCCGCGGCGCAACGCCGATGCGGCCAAGTTCCAGGCAGGCGGCCTCGACGCTCGCCGCGTCGTGGTTGGGGGTTTGCCCGCCGCGCAGGATGACATGGCAGTCCTCATTGCCGGTGGTCGCCGCGATCGCACTGCGCCCGCCTTTCGTCACCGCCATGAAATGGTGCGGCTGCGCAGCCGACTTCACCGCTTCGGCGGCGATGCGCAGATTGCCGTCGGTGCCGTTCTTGAAGCCGACCGGGCAGGACAGACCGGATGCCAGTTCGCGATGGATCTGGCTCTCGGTGGTGCGCGCGCCGATCGCGCCCCAGGAGACGAGGTCGGCGATGTATTGCGGCGTCGTCATGTCGAGGAACTCGGTCGCCGCCGGCAGGCCGAGATTGTTGACCGCGGCCAGTACGTTGCGCGCCAACCTCAGCCCCTTGTCGATGTTGAAGGAACCGTCGAGGTCGGGATCGTTGATCAGGCCCTTCCAGCCGACCGTGGTGCGCGGTTTTTCGAAATAGACACGCATGACGATCTCGAGCCGGTCCGACAGACTGTCGCGCAGCGCCGCCAGACGGCTGGCATAGTCCACCGCGGCCGCGGGGTCGTGGATCGAACAGGGGCCGACCACGACGACCAGTCGGTCGTCGGCACCGGTGAGGGCGGCATGGATGGCGTTACGCGCCGCCGTGACGGTTCGTGTCGCCGTCAGCGTGCGCGGTATCTCCTGCATCACCTGGTCAGGCGTGCTCAGTTCCTTGAGTTCCTTGACCCGAAGGTCGTCTGTGGTGGTCAACACGGCATTCTGCTCCTGGTTGGGGACCTGCCGGCTGAAACAAAAAAGCCGCCAGGTCTGGCGGCTGTTCGGATGTTGATGCTGCAATCTTCAGATCGAGCGCAATCCTCCCGCCGCCAGCGAGCTGCAGTAGCTAAAGTACCAAAACGAGGCGGACAGGTGGATCATGCCGCGCTTTATAGTGAAAGTAGGGGCGCATGTCACGCCCCATAATCGGCTCCAAAAATCGGCCCCAAAAATCGGCAAGCCGTCGCCGACGGTATTTCCAGGTGCGCGGGCAAGCGGGCGTTAAATCCCATCCAGCTATTCAGACGATCGCTTCTCACACCCGCGTGGCGATGAATGCCATGCTGGCGGCGAGTGCCGGCTCCGGATCGGCCAGTGCGTGCACTTCGGCGGCGAAAGGCTCGTAGGAGAACGCGCCGTCATACCCAGCATCAAGCAGCGCCCTTATCTGGCCGACATTGCCGAGCCGGTCGCGGTCGTCGACCAGGATGCGGTGTCCGTCCTGCATCTGCTCGACTTTGAGCGTTGGATCGACGACGCCGGAGATATGGGCGATGCCGGTATAGGCGGGGAAGAACTCGCTTTCGCCGGCAAGGTGATGGTGGAAGGTATCGTGCACAAGTTTGTAGCGCTCGCTGCCGCCGACCGCCTCGATGGCGGCGATGGCGTCGGCCTTGTGGCGCAGCGACGAGGTGACGAAACCCAGCGGCTCAATGAACGCGATCATATTCGCCCGGTCCAGCATCGGCAGGATTTCGCCGAGCGAGCTGCGCAGCGCGTCGTCGCGCTCGCCTTCGGCATAGCGCGGGGCATCGTTGCGCGGGATGAGGCTGATCGATTCCGCGCCGGCTTCGACAGCCTGATCGATCAGCAACTGCACTTTCGCGCGCATCGCCTCGGACCACGCGTTGAACCCATATGCTTCCGACAGACCGAGAAGGCGCAGGCCCCTGGACCGGGCATAGTCACCCACCGTCGCCGGCGCGTCGCCGTCGAAGAAGGCGGCATCGGTCAGCTTTTTGTCCGCCAGGTCGTTGCGCAGTTCAACGCCGACAGCACCGAGGGAGGCTGCGAGATCGAGAAACCGCCGGCAGTCGATCCGAGGCGCTGCCATATGGTTCAACGCGAATTTCAACTGCGTGGCCATGGCGTCGTCCTCAATCGAGCTTGACCTGGACCGCCTTGCCGGTTTTCGCGGATTTGAGCGCCGCATCGGCCAGCCTCAGCGCGGCGAGGCCGTCGGTGCCGGACGGCGAAGCCTTGGCGCCCTTGGTGACGGTGGCGATGAAGGCGGCGATCTCGTTGGCGTAGGCGTCGATGTAGCGGGTCATGAAGAAGTCGTGCAGCGGCGGCCGCGTATAACCCTTCTCGCTGGCCACTTCGATCGACACGGGCCGCTGGTTCTCGGCGGCCACCATGCCCTTCGAGCCGTGCACTTCGATGCGCTGGTCGTAGCCATAGGTGGCACGGCGCGAATTGGAGATGATCGCCTGCCTGCCGGACGCCGTTTCCAGGATGACGCTGACGGAATCGAAGTCTCCGGCCTCGCCGATCTTCTTGTCGACCAGCACGGAAGCGTGCGCCGACACCGCCACTGGCTCCTCGCCGAGCAGGAAGCGCGCCATGTCGAAGTCGTGGATGGTCATGTCGCGGAAGATGCCGCCCGAGCGCTTGATGTAGTCGACCGGCGGCGCACCGGGGTCGCGCGAGGTGATCACCACCTGCTCGACCTTGCCGATGGCGCCGTCGTCGATCGCCTTGCGCACGGCGGCGAAGTGCGGATCGAAGCGGCGGTTGAAGCCGACCATCAGCACGGCCTTGGTCTTGTCGACCACGGCCAGGCACTTCTCGACGCGCTTGGCGTCGAGGTCGACAGGCTTCTCGCAAAAGATCGCCTTGCCGGCTTTGGCGAAACGCTCGATCAGATCGGCATGGGTATCGGTCGGCGTGCAGATGATGACGGCGTCGATGTCGGCGGCCTTCTCGATCGCCTCGATGGAGCGGACTTCCGCGCCATAGGCGGCGGAGATTTCCTTCGCGGCCTTCTCGAAGGCGTCGGCCACCGCCACCAGCTTTGCCTGCGGGTTCGCGGCCACCGCCCGTGCATGCACCTTGCCGATGCGGCCGGCGCCAAGAAGACCAAAACGCACTGTCATGACAACCTCGTCGGTAGGTGCGCCGGAGGTCGTATGCGGCCGCACCAGTTTCGGAACGAAAGAACCAGAAAAGAGAAGTATGAAATATTTATTCCATATTTCGCGACGCAGTCAAGCGGTGTCGCGCGGACGGATGTCAGTGGGCGCGTCACGCGCCAACATACCCGTTCAAGTCTGCCTGACGATACGGCCGATCGCATTCACGACAAGACGCGCGGCGGTGAGCGCCGTGATGCCGTCGACATCGGCGGGCGTGTAGAACTCGACAAGGTCGAAGCCGGCAAGGCGTCCGCGCTGGCTCACCCCCTCGATCAGCCCGATCGCCTGTTGGTAGGTCAGCCCGCCCGGTGCACGGCCGGCGACGCCCGGTGTCACGCTGGGATCGAGCCCATCGCAGTCGAGGGTCACGACCACGCTGGCACCTGCCGGTATGTGCTTGAGGGCGGCTTCTATGCCTTCGGCATGGATCTCCCTGGCCGTGACGAGGTAGGCGCCCCAGCGCCTGGCGGTCTCGACCTCGCGCGGCCTGGCGCTGCCGACGCCCCGGATGCCCGCCTGCACGATGCCGGCGACATGCGGCATCTCGCTCGCCCGGCGCATCGTGCTGGAATAACCTAGGGGTTCGCCAAAACGCTCGTCGCGCCAGTCGATATGGGCGTCGATCTGCAGGATCCAGATCGGGCCATGATCAGCGAAGCCGGCGAAGAAGGGGATGGGCACTGAATCATCGCCCCCGATCATCAGCGGCGTGGCGCCGCTAGCCAGGATGGCGCGCGTCTTGTCTTCGATCAGCTTGCGGTTGCCAGCATTGTCGGCGACGGATGTTGGCAGGTCGCCCGTATCGACGCAGCAGGGTTCATGGCCCGCGAAGAGGGGGCCGCCGAAGTCGAAGTCAAAGCTGTCGAGGAATTGCACGTCGCCCTGGCTGGCGGCACGGATAGCGGCCGCCGCGCCAGCGAAACCCGAAGGGTCGGCGCCGGGATAGGTGCTGCCATGCGGCGCGCCGAACAGCACCATGCGCGGCTGTGCGCCGTCGGGCAGATGCGCGGGAAAATCAAGAAAACCAGGATGCGGAGGCATGACAGGGAGCTTTGTCGCAGAACCCGTTCGGCCGCACAAGCACCGGTCGCGCCAGTGCCCGATCGAAGTGGGCAAGCCAATCAGCGCGATACGAGCCGCCCCGCACCGATGTCGGCGCGGATGCAGTTGAGCTTAGAACAACGCCTTGAGTTCGGCGAGCTTGTCGTTGACCAGCCAGCCGTAGTAATTTTCTTCCGGCAGCTTTTCCGGCTCGCCGGCGGCGCGGCGGCGCTCGTTCTCGACCTTCAGCGCATGAGCACGGGCTTCCGGATTGCCGACATTGTAGAGCGTGGCGGTCACCCCGGGATTCTGCGAAATGTCGAAGCCGGCGATGTTTTTGTAGGCCTGGATCGAGGTCTTCACGATCGCGGCGACGTAAGGCAGCGTCAGGTCCGGGTCCATGATCGTCTTGTAGATCTGGTTCGGGTCGCTGACGTCGAGTTTGGGCAGGCCCGACACCTTGTTGACCATGTCGCTCATCTCAAGCGCGGTCAGCGGGTTGAGTTGGCCGAGGCCAAAGGTCTGGCCGGCATAATAGGGCTGGAAGAAAGTGGCGCCGAAACGGTCGTCGGGGAAACTGGTGCCGCCCACGGTCTTGCCGCGGAAGGCGCTGTTCCATACCCCTTCCCGGCATTCCCACAGCGCGTTGGAACCGCTTTCGCTGGCGCATTTGGCGAATTCCGGCCGCTTGATGAAGTCCGAAATATCCTCGCCCTGATAGGCAAAGGTCAGCCTGCTGGACAGATACGACATCGCCTTGACGTAGTAGGTCTGCAGCCGGTCGTAGGCGCCGACATTGTAGGTGTGCTCGCCCACCAGCGCGCCGACCATGTGCATCGGGTCGATACCGTAGACAGCGGCGACCTTCTTGATCTTGCCGCGCAGCTCGGTGTCGTTCTGCAGCAGGGCGTAGACCTTGCGGTATTTGGCGTCGAAGGACGTGTTGGTCGCCTTGGTGCGCTTGGCCGAGGAGCCTGGGATCGGCGGCTGCTCGGCATTGCGGTTGCCGGCCGGCACCAATGTGGCGGCCGCACCACTTGCCACCGCTGCTACGGTCACTGCCGAAGCGAGGAAAAGAGAGATCAGTTTTTTCATCAGCCGCTGCCCGAAATCAGTCGCCGCGCCATCCAGTCGTGAACCTCCCGGGCCATGCCGGGCGCGGGGTTCAATCTGCTCTAGGAAAAGCCGGATGACGAGTCGAGCCTTTCGTGACCCCTTGCGGCGAAAGGTACCGCCCTGCTTCCATTTGGCCACACTGGCCGCCACAAAAGGCAGCGGGCACCCGGTTGCCGGGTGCCCGCGATAACGCATGTCGATCGGGATCAGAGGATGAAGCGCGACAGGTCGGTGTTCTTCGACAGATCGCCGACATGCTTCTGCACATAGGCGGCGTCGATGGTCACCTTGGCGCCGTTGCGGTCCGGCGCTTCGTAGGAAATGTCGTCCAGCACGCGCTCCATCACCGTCTGCAACCGCCTTGCGCCGATGTTTTCCACCGTCGCGTTGAGATCTACGGCGATACCGGCCAATGAATCGATGGCGTCGTCGGTGAACTCCAGGTCGACGCCTTCCGTCTTCATCAGCGCGATATACTGCTTGATGAGGCTGGCTTCGGTCTCGGTCAGGATGCGGACGAAATCGGCCTTCTCCAGCGCTCTCAATTCGACGCGGATCGGCAGGCGGCCCTGCAGTTCCGGCAACAGGTCGGACGGCTTCGAGACATGGAATGCGCCTGACGCGATGAACAGGATGTGGTCCGTCTTCACCGGTCCGTATTTGGTCGCCACCGTGGTGCCTTCGACCAGCGGCAGAAGATCCCGCTGCACGCCTTCGCGCGAGGGGCCGCCGGAAATGTCGGAACGGGCTGCAATCTTGTCGATCTCGTCGAGGAAGACGATGCCGTCGTTCTCGGCCGCTTCCAGGGCGCGGCGCACCACCTCGTCCTGGTCGAGCAGCTTGTCGGACTCGTCCTGGATCAGGAGGTTGTAGGATTCCTTGACCGTGGTCTTGCGCGTCTTGGTGCGCTTGCCGCCCATGGCCTTCGACAACATGTCGTTGATGTTGAGCACGCCGACGCCACCCGGCATGCCGGGGATATCGAAGCCGGGCATGCCGCCGGTGCCGGTATCGGCCACCTCGACCTCGATCTCCTTGTCGTCGAGTTCGCCGTCGCGCAGCTTTTTCTTGAAGCTGTCGCGCGTGGCGGGCGACGCGGTCTTGCCGACCAGAGCCTCAAGCACGCGCTCCTCGGCGTTGACATGGGCACGCGCCTTCACGTCCTCGCGCATCTTCTCGCGGATCAGCCCGATGCCGACCTCGACCAGGTCGCGCACGATCTGCTCGACATCGCGGCCGACATAGCCGACCTCGGTGAACTTGGTTGCCTCGACCTTGACGAAGGGGGCGCCTGCGAGCTTGGCCAGACGGCGCGAGATCTCGGTCTTGCCGACACCGGTCGGGCCGATCATCAGGATGTTCTTCGGCATCACCTCTTCGCGCATCTGGCCTTCCAGCTGCTGGCGGCGCCAGCGGTTGCGCAGCGCGATCGCTACGGCGCGCTTGGCGTCTTTCTGGCCGATGATGAAACGATCGAGTTCGGAAACGATTTCGCGGGGGGAGAAATTGCTCATGAATATGACACGTCTACGCTTGTTTGATGGGAGGGAGCTTGTTGAGCACGGATGTGGGGAGGGTAGGGCTTACGATCAAGCGCCTGATATGCTGCCAGCCGGCACCGAAGGTGATGATCAGCGCGCCGACGACCAACAGGATCAGGGCAAAGGGCGGTATGCCCGTGCTGTTTGCCGTGGAATTGACGAGGTAGTAGATGCCGAGCGAGCCGAAATAGGCAAGCGTCGGCACCAGCAGCGAGCGCCTGTCGATGGCGAGCGCGACATAGACGAATGCGATGATGAGGATGGCCAGCATGATCGTGGCATTCGCATCGGGTTCGATGCGGCCCATCACGACATCCTGACCCGTGGCCATGATGAAGAGCGGGTGCACCAGCATCGGCGCCGACACGACATGCAGCCAGAACGCGCAATCGGACCAGATCTTGCGCCGCTCTCGGTCGAACACGTCCAGCGCGACCGCCGTGCCGAACACGATCAGGCCGCAGATCAGCGGCATGTAGAGCGCGGCCCGCATCAGTTGCGGCATGTCCTCCAGCCTTGGCGGGGCCACGGCTCCGGTGGTCACGCCGTCGTAAAGCAGCAGCGCGGTCTGCAGGAAAGCGAGCAGCGTCGCCGCGATCGCGAATACACCGGCCAGAATCGGCACCTTGAAGCGCCAGAAATAGACCGCGACCGCCGCCATGACGCCGCCGAGAAAGAGATAGCCGGCGCTGGAGGCCTGCTGGCGCAGAGCCAATAGCTGCCAGATCGATTCCGGTTTCTGGATCGGATAGCGCGCGAGGATTTCCAGCGCGAGCGCGGTGGTGAACGACACGACGAAAAACAGGCTGAGCACCGTCGACGACAGTTTCATGCGGTGCTGGCGCGTCACCACTTCGGCGAGCAGCCAGGAAAACGCCGCGATGAGCACCGCGACCGACAAGCGCTGGCCTGGAAGCAGGGTGTGGAGCACGAAATAGAAACCGGCCGTCAGCAAGACCGTGCCGACGGTGACGAAAAGATCGTTTCCGCCGCCGATCAGCCGCAGATTTTCTTCGTCGGACTCAGCGTCACCTTCGGTGGTGAACGGGTTGCCGCGCTCCAGCGCATAGAGCCGGTCACGCTGCTGTGCCGTGATCACCCCCTCGGTGACCGCGCTGTCGAGTGTTTCCGCGCTGATCACAACAGGCTTCCAGTCATCATGCTCCACCCTGCCAGGCCTTCACCGCCTCCAGCGGATAGACCAGCATCAGCACGTTGAGCGTCAGGTTGTCGCGGATCATGTAACCGGTGCCCAGCTCGAACAGAATGGCGATAGACACAACCAGCCAGACCGGCAGGAAGCGTGCCATCACAAAACCCACCACCATGGCGAGCGTATCCGACACCGAATTGACGATGGAATCGCCGTAATAGTCGAGCGAAATCGTGCCGGCGCGGTAGCGGTCGATGATGATCGGGCTGTTTTCCAGGATCTCCCAGCCGCCCTCGATCAGCAGCGCGAAGGCGAGCCTCGTCCAGATCGATGAACGCGGGAACAGGAACCTGGCCAGCGCATAGAACAGGAAGCCGTGGATGATGTGCGAGGGCGTGTACCAGTCGGTGATGTGCTGGGAGTTCTCCGAGCTCACCACCACGCCGTGCCAGAGCTTGACATAGCCGCAGGTGCAGATCGCGGGGTGACCCTGGAAATGCAACGTCAGCGCCTGGATGGCGATCAGTGCGGCAGCAATTGCCAGACCCGCCGGCCAGGCCAATCGCTGATGAAGCGGCGGCTCTCCGGCGCGCGATGCCGTCATTCGGCATCCATTTCTTCGGGATTGTCGAGCGCCATCAAAAGCGCTTCGCCGGTGGCGGTCTTGAAACGGCGGATCGTCCGGAAACCGACCTTCTCATAGACCCTGATTGCAACCGCATTGGCCGCGTCCGGGTCGAGAATGACGCGTGGCGCCCCTTCCTCGAACAGCATCTCCACGAATTCGCCGATCAGCCGAGTGCCGTGTCCCTTGCCGACGAGTTCAGGCTCGCCGATGAACTGATCGATGCCCAGCGTGCCCGTCGGCTGGTCCTGAAAGGGGTTCTCACCGTCGTCGAGATACGGGTCGTAGCTCTGGATGAAGCCGATAGGCCGCCCGTCGAGCTCGATGATGAAGGGTTCGACCGCGATGCTGTCGATGGTCTCGGCGATGCCCGTCAGCTCCGTCTCCTTGTCGCCCCACCACGCCGCGACATGCGGTTCGGCGAGCCAGCGGGCAAGGAGCGGCATGTCCTTGTCCGTCAGCGGGCGGAATTCGTAGCTGGGGGCCACATCGGATCGTGAACTCATCTGGGAGTTCACGATCTAGGCTGCGTCCAGCGTTTCGACGACGAAATTATGGTTGGTGTAGACGCAGATGTCGGCGGCGATCTGCATGGCCTTGCGGGCGATCTCCTCGGCGTCCTTGTCGGTGTCGATCAGCGCGCGCGCCGCGGCCAGTGCGTAATTGCCGCCCGAGCCGATCGCCATCACACCCTGTTCCGGCTCCAGCACGTCGCCATTGCCGGTCAGCGCCAGCGAAACGTTCTTGTCGGCCACCAGCATCATCGCCTCCAGCCGGCGCAGATAGCGGTCGGTGCGCCAATCCTTGGCGAGCTCGACGCTGGCGCGCATCAGCTGGTCCGGATATTGCTCCAGCTTGGCTTCCAGTCGCTCCAAAAGCGTGAAAGCGTCGGCGGTGGCGCCAGCAAAGCCAGCGATCACATTGCCGCCCTTGCCGATGCGGCGCACCTTGCGTGCATTGCCCTTCATGATGGTCTGGCCGAGGCTCACCTGGCCGTCGCCGGCAATCACCACTTTGCCGCCCTTGCGCACGGTGATGATGGTGGTGGCGTGCATGGAAAGTTCATTCGACATCGATTGCTCCGATCCCGCGCGATCCCTTTCAAGGCGACTGGCGCGTCACGAGTTGAGTTGCGGCATATGTATGAAGCGGCATCCCGTTTGCAAACCCAGACCGGCACTCGACAGGCATATGTTCCGGCGGTTGGTTTTGGCAACTGGCAATCGCCGGATCATGCTGTTAGAACGCACTCGTTTTCCTGAAAAGAGGAAGAGATATGGCGCCCCGTTCAGCCGAAGTCAGCCGCAAGACCAAGGAAACCGACATCGCCGTGTCGGTCCATGTCGACGGGACCGGCAAGTCGGATATTTCGACGGGCGTCGGTTTTTTCGACCATATGCTCGACCAGCTGTCGCGCCACTCGCTGATCGACATGACGGTCAGGGCCAAGGGCGACCTGCATATCGACGACCACCACACGGTCGAGGACACCGGCATCGCCATCGGCCAGGCGCTGGCCAAGGCGCTCGGCGAGCGCCGGGGCATCATGCGTTATGCCTCGATCGACCTCGCCATGGACGAGACGCTCACCCGCGCCGCCATCGACGTTTCGGGGCGGCCGTTCTTGGTCTGGAACGTCGCCTTTTCGGCGCCGAAGATCGGCACATTCGATACCGAACTGGTGCGCGAGTTCTTCCAGGCGCTGTCGCAGCATGCCGGCATCACGCTGCATGTGACCAATCATTACGGCGCCAACAACCATCATATCGCGGAAACCTGCTTCAAGGCGGTGGCGCGTGCCCTGCGGGCGGCGCTGGAAAGCGATCCGCGCCAGCCTGACACGGTTCCTTCCACCAAGGGTTCGCTGAAGGGGTAGCCATGGCCAGCTATGTCGTTCTGGAGCCGCCTTCCGACGGCCTCGGCGCGAGGCCGGAAGGGGCGCGGCTGATCCGCGACGGGTTCTCCTGGTTCGCGTTCATCGTGCCGCCGCTATGGCTGTTGTGGCATCGGCTGTGGTTCGCCGCTGTCGCTGCCATCATTGTGCTCGGCGTGCTCTCGGCGCTTGGCGAAAGCCGAGGACTTGGCCTTACCGGCGCATTGCTGACATTGCTCGTCTCGCTTTATTTCGGACTGGAAGGCCAGGCGCTTCGGATCGCCGGGCTGCGTCGCGCCGGCTGGACGGAATGGGGCATCGTCGAGGCCGAAGACCTGACCGATGCCGAGACGCGTTATGCTTTCGGGCTCGGACGCGACGAGGGTATCGCAGCCGCCACCGAGCCGTTGCCGACGATCGTGCCGGCTGCCAATCCCGCCCGTACGGTGCAGACCGGCATGGCGCTTGGACTTTCTCATCCCGGACGACACTGACATGCGCGTTGCCATCATCGACTACGGCTCGGGCAATCTGCGCTCGGCCACCAAGGCCTTCGAGCGTGCCGCGCGCGAAGCCGGCATAACGGCTGAAATCGAGCTGACGGCCGATGCCGAACGCGTGCGCGGCGCCGACCGCATCGTGCTGCCCGGCGTCGGCGCCTATGCCGACTGCGCCGCCGGCCTGCATGCCGTCGACGGCATGTGGGAAGCCGTGCAGGAGGTCGCCATCGCCAGAGGCCGGCCCTTCCTCGGCATCTGCGTCGGCATGCAGTTGATGTCGGAGCGCGGGCTGGAAAAGACGGTGACGCCGGGCTTCGGCTGGATCGGCGGCGACGTCAAGGAAATCACGCCGTCGGACCCGTCCTTGAAGATCCCGCAAATCGGCTGGAACACCATCGAGCTGAAGCGCGAGCACCCGCTGTTTGCCGGCATACCAACCGGGCAGGACGGGCTGCATGCCTATTTCGTCCATTCCTACCATCTCGATGCCAGCAAAGCCGGCGAAGTGCTGGCAGTGGCCGACTATGGCGGGCCGGTGACGGCGGCGGTGACACGCGACAACATCGCCGGCACGCAGTTCCATCCCGAAAAGAGCCAGGCACTGGGTCTTGCACTCATCGCCAATTTCCTGCGCTGGAAGCCGTGAGGAGAGCGTCGTGACCAAGAAAGGCTACTGGATGGCGATGGTCGATGTTCGCGACCCGGATGTCTACAGGAAGTACATCGAGACCAATGGTATGGCCTTCGCCAAATATGGCGCGAAGTTCCTGGTTCGCGCCGGTCGCAACACCGACCCCGAAGGACCGACCGGCAACCGGCATGTGATCATTGAGTTCGAGACCTACGAGACGGCGCTGGCCTGCTACAATTCGCCGGAATACCAGGAAGCGCTGAAGCATCGGCTGGCCGGGTCGGTCGGCAAAGTCGTCATCGTCGAGGGCGTGTAAGTGATCCTTTTCCCAGCTATCGACCTCAAGGACGGCAAGTGCGTTCGCCTGAAGCTCGGCGATATGGACACCGCTACCGTCTACAATGAAGACCCCGCCGACCAGGCCCGCGCTTTCGAACACCAAGGCTTCGAGTGGCTGCACGTCGTCGACCTGAACGGCGCTTTCAAGGGCCAGAGCGTCAACAGCGCCGCTGTCGGCGCTATCCTCAAGGCAACGAAGAATCCGGTACAGCTTGGCGGCGGCATCCGCACCTTGCCGCAGATCGAGGACTGGCTGGACCGTGGACTGGCTCGCGTCATCCTCGGCACGGTCGCCGTCCGCGATCCCGAACTGGTCAAGGAAGCCTGCCGGGCGTTTCCGGGCAAGGTGGCCGTCGGCATCGACGCGAGGGGGGGCAAGGTGGCTGTGGAAGGCTGGGCGGAGGCCTCAAGCCTCGGCGTCGTCGAACTGGCAAAGAAGTTCGAGGGCGCCGGCGTGGCCGCAATCATCTACACCGACATCGACCGCGACGGCGTTTTGACCGGCATCAACTGGGGCTCGACCATCGATCTTGCCGAAGCGGTGTCGATCCCGGTTATCGCCTCGGGCGGCCTGGCGTCCATCGCCGACATCGTGCGCATGACGATGCCCGACGCCAGCAAGCTCGAAGGTGCCATTTCGGGCCGCGCGCTCTATGATGGCCGCATCGATCCTGCCGAGGCGCTGGCGATCCTCAAGGGCAAGACCAGGGAGGCCAACTGGTGAAGCTGACCATCGTTCTCGCCCCTTACGACAGCGGCCTCTACCATGTCGGCTTCGGTCAGGGCCCGGATGCGCTGATAGCCGGCGGTCTGGTCGAGGCGCTGACTTTGGCCGGTCACGATGTCGAGGTCGAGGATATCGACAAGGTCGGGCCGGAGCCGGGCCGCGAGATCGCCACCGGTTTTGCCGTCTGCAACACAGTGGCTGAAAAAGTTCGTAATGCGCGTGACGAGGGGCGCTTCCCGGTCGTGCTTACCGGAAACTGCCTGACGGCCTGTGGTGCCGTGGCCGGCGAAGACGCGGATTCCATCGTCTGGGCCGACCAGCATGGCGATCTCAACACGCCGGAAACCTCGATCTACGGTTTTCTCGACGGCATGGCGTTCTCGACCGCGCTCGGCCTCTGCTGGAAGCCGATGGCGGCGGCCGTTCCGGGGTTCAAGCCGATCGATCCGTCGCGTTCCGTGCTGATCAATGCGCGCGACCTCGACCCGGATGAAAAGGCGCTGCTTGAGACCCTGCCGGTCATCCGCACCGAATGCGGCGCGGCCGCCTCCGCAGCTGCCAAGCTGAAGGCGACTGGTGCTGCGCGCACGCATTTGCATATCGACCTCGACGTGCACGATCCGAACGAATTGCAGGTCAACCGCTATGCGACCGCCGGCGGGCCCAACCCCGTGCAGTTGCGCAGTGCCGCCTGCATCATGGCCAAGGAGATGTCGGTGGTGGGCATCACCATTTCGGCTTACGATCCGGCCTTCGACGCCAAGGCGGAAGCGCCGCCGCTGGTCGGCCAACTGCTCAACGATCTGCTGGCCACGATGGAAGGCAAATGACCCTCAAAGCCCGTGTCATTCCCTGCCTGGACGTCAAGGACGGCCGCGTCGTCAAGGGCGTGAATTTCGTCGATCTCATTGATGCCGGCGACCCGGTCGAGGCAGCCAAGGCCTATGACGCGGCCGGCGCCGACGAGCTTTGCTTCCTCGACATCACCGCATCTTCCGACAATCGCGAAACCATCTTCGACGTCATTGCTCGCACTGCCGAGCAATGTTTCATGCCGCTCACCGTTGGTGGCGGTGTGCGGCAGGTGGCCGATATCCGCAAGCTTTTGCTGGCCGGCGCCGACAAGGTGTCGATCAACACCGCCGCGGTGAAGAACCCGGCCTTTGTTGCCGAGGCCGCCGACAAGTTCGGCAATCAGTGCATCGTCGTTGCCATCGACGCCAAGAAGGTGTCGGCGCATGGCGAGACTGATCGCTGGGAAATCTTCACCCATGGTGGACGCGAGAAGACCGGCATCGACGCGGTCGAGTTCGCCGCCAAAATGGTCGATCTCGGCGCTGGCGAAATCCTTCTTACCTCGATGGATCGCGACGGCACCAAGGCCGGTTACGATATCGCGCTGACGCGCGCCGTGGCCGATGCCGTGCGCGCGCCGGTGATCGCTTCGGGTGGCGTCGGCAATCTCGATCACATGGTCGCCGGCATTCGCGACGGCCATGCCACGGCGGTGCTGGCCGCCTCGATCTTCCACTTCGGCACCTACACCATTGCCGAGGCCAAGCGGCACATGGCGGCGGCCGGCCTGGCGGTACGACTCGACTCGGACGCCAAAGGGTCCTAAACGGCGATTATGACTGGCTTTTCGCTGTCCGACCTTGAAGCGACCATCCGCGAACGCGCGCGATCCGGCGATCCGGATTCGTGGACGGCGAAGCTTTATGCGCGCGGCATGGACAAGGCGGCGCAGAAGCTCGGCGAGGAGGCGGTCGAAACGGTCATCGCCGCGATCAAGGGCGATCGTCAGGCCCTCGTTTCGGAAAGCGCCGATCTCCTCTATCATTGGCTGGTGGTGCTCGGCTTAGCGGACGTTCCGCTAAGCGAGGTGCTGGCGGAACTCGAACGCCGGACGGGGCGTTCAGGCGTTGCCGAGAAGGCCTCGCGGCAAGAGCGGGGCTGATGCTGGAGGGAGTGGGACACGCGATGGATCAGCTCGCGCCTACCGAAAAATATTCCCCCTACCTTTTCTTTTCGGCCGCCGATTGGGCGAAATTCCGCGCCGACACACCGATGACCCTGGGCGAGGACGAAATCCGCCGCCTGCGTTCGCTGAACGACCCGGTCGATCTGGAGGAGGTGACGCGCATCTATCTTTCGATGTCGCGCCTGCTTTCGGCGCATGTCGAATCCAGCCAGATGCTGTTTCGCCAGCGCCAAGCTTTCTTCAACAAGGAAAGCGTGGTCAAGACGCCCTACATTATTGGCATCGCCGGTTCGGTGGCGGTGGGCAAGTCGACCACGGCACGTGTGCTGAAGGAACTGCTTGCGCGCTGGCCGTCGAGCCCGAAAGTCGACCTGGTGACCACGGACGGCTTTCTGTTGCCCAACGAGGTGCTGCGCCGCGACCGGTTGATGGAACGCAAGGGTTTTCCCGACAGCTATGATGTCGGCGCCCTGCTGCGTTTCCTGTCCTCGATCAAGTCGGGCGAGCGCGACGTGCGCGCGCCGCTCTATTCGCATCTCACCTATGACGTTTTGCCGGGCGCGTATGTCACCATTGATCGGCCCGATATCCTGATCTTCGAAGGCATCAACGTGCTGCAACCCGGCAGGCTGCCGATGGACGGCAAGTTCGTGCCGTTCCTGTCGGATTTCTTCGATTTCTCAATCTATATCGATGCCGACGAGGCGCTGATCCATGAATGGTACATCGCCCGTTTCATGCGATTGCGCGAAACCGCGTTCCGCAATCCGGAATCCTTCTTCCACCGCTATTCGCAACTGTCCGAGCCGGCGGCGCGCGCGATCGCGGAAGGGCTGTGGGCCAACATCAACCTGAAGAACCTGCGCGAGAACATCCTGCCGACGCGCCCCCGCGCCGACCTCATCCTGCGCAAGGGCGCCAACCATCTGGTCGAAGAAGTGGCGCTGCGGAAGTTGTGATCCTGGTCGCCGGCTCGCCGGACTTCGCATCAAGCCAGGAAAAGAAGCGGGAGAACCAGCAGCGAGGAGATCGGCAGGCCGGCTATGTTGAGAACAAGCACGAGCTGCGGCAACATCCATGCAAGGATGATCGGCAGTTCCGCTCTTAGCGGCCCGCTGGCGATCACCCACGGCCGCCGCGCCACGATGAGCGCGCCGCTCAACAATAGGGCCAGATCGTAGTTGTGGATGTAGGGGGTGATCAGAACCGTCGCCAGCAACAGGAGTGCGGCGCGGCGTTCCGGGTCGTGGACACGCCAGATGCGCCACGCGAAAACGAGGCCGACACCGCAGGCGAAGGCGGCGTGGATCGCCAGGGCGAGGACGGAGTTTCCGGTCACGATGCGCAAGCCCATGAATATGGAGGGGATCATGGCCATGAACGGCCCGCTGCCGTTCCGTTCGAGATCGCTCAAGACCGGCAAGGTGTCGCCGAGATAGTCGCGCCATGGCCCCGTGCCGAACATGAGTACCGAAAAGCCCGCGAACAGGACCGTTCCCAGCGCCGTCCAAAGGATCATCCGCCAGCGTCGTTCGACGGCCCACAGCAGGGGGAGCAGGAAACCGCCCTGCGGTTTGATCGTCAGGATTGTGGCGGCCGCCGAAGGAACGGCATCGCGCTTGGTTCGCGCCGACAGCGCCAGCAAGACGAGCCCTGCGACGGCGCTGCCGCTCTGGCCATAATAGAGGTTCACGACCGTGGCCGGCGATGTGAGCAGAACCGCGGTTTCGAGGCGATCGAAGCCGAACCGCCGCGCGCCGACGAACAGCAATATCAGGCCGAACACGGACCAGACGGCAAGGGCCGGGTAGTAGCCGATCAGGCCGAACGGCCAGATCAGAAGCAGGGAATGTGGGGGATAGGCCCACAGACGCAGTCCCAGATCGGCGCCGCCAACGAACGTGGCCTGATAAGCCTTGAAGCCGCTGACGGCGTAGATCTCGTTCGCGTGTCCGGACAGCACCATGCGGGCTGCCGCCCACAGATTGATGAAATCGCCGCCGACGGGCGTGCCGTCGGCATAGAGCAGTCCGCTGATGCCGGTGAGGCTGCTGTATTTGTAGATACAAGCGCCGATGAGATGAGCCACACCCAATATGAGGAGGGCCAGTTTGAGGTTGCGCCCAGTCTTGCCCATGCCCACCACAGCAACGAATCGACCGCCGCAGCATCCTCGAACTGGGTTGAGCCTGTCCAGAGAGAACTGGCGCTGACATCTCGGCTACGGCACTGTCACCCGCCTCAGCGTCAGATTGATCCTGCCGCCATTCTTCAACAGCGCCGAAGTCATGGGATAAATCCTGTCGACGCCGTGGAAGGCCAGGCGGCCTTCGCCGCCAAGCACCACGACGTCGCCGGACTTAAGCCTGAATGAAACGGTCTTGCCGTCGCGCTTGGGTTGGCCGACGCGAAACAGGCAATCGTCGCCGAGCGAGATCGAGACGACGGGCGCGTCGAATTCCTGTTCGTCGCGGTCTTGGTGCAGGCCCATCTTGGCATCCGCCGTGTAGAAATTGACGAGACAGGCCTCCGGCGGGTGCGGATAGCCCGAAACCTCGCGCCACAAGGCAAGCAGGCTTTCCGGGATCGGTGGCCAGGGCATTCCTGTCACCGGATGCGTCGCTTGATAACGATAGCCGCGCTCCTTGTCGGTGACCCAGCCGAGTGTTCCGCAATTGGTCATGCGCACGCTCATCTCCTTGCCGGTGCGCGGCATCGCCGGCACGTAGAGCGGCGCTTCCTGCACCACGGTGCGCACCGCCTCGACCAGTGCCTCCTGGGCGGGTCGCGGCAGGAAGCCGGGCATATGGCGGACGCCTTTGGGCAGGACGAGCATGGTCGGGCTCCGGTTGCTGGTAGCGCTCATAGAATAGCAATGCGTCCGGAAACGAAAAACGGCGACCCGAAAGCCGCCGTCTCGTCGATGATCGCCGAGCGATCCCCTGATCAGGAAAGTTCGGGAATACGCAGAACCTGGCCGGGATAGATCTTGTCGGGATGGGTCAGCATCGGCTTGTTGGCCTCGAAGATCAGCGGGTTCTTGGCGCCATTGCCCTTGCCATATTGCGCCTCGGCGATCTTCCAGAGGTTGTCGCCCTTCTTGACCGTATAGAAGACGGGCGCCTTGGCGGGTGCGGCGCTGGCGGCGTCGGTGCCGACCTTCAACTCGTCGGCCTGCACCTTCGACACACCCAGCGTGTTGCCAACCGCGATCACCGCCTTTTCGAAGATCGACTGGTCCTTGACCTCGCCCTTCAGTACGGCGGTGTCGCCCTTGACCTCGATCTGGACGCCGTCGGTGCCGAGCTTGTGTGAATCCAGCTCCTTTTTCAGGGCGTCGGCTTCAGGCGCTGCTTCCTCGTCGCCGCCGATGCCAAGCTTCTTGCCGACGCCTTTGACGAAATCGAAAATTCCCATTGAGGCCTCTCCTTGCCTGTTTGCGGGAGTGCCAACCTCGCATCCGAAGACGACGATGTGAAGTCACGTTGCGGAACGTGCCTGTTACTCGTCGCCAACCCGGCCGCGCAGCTTCTTGACGGTCGCGCGTCCCGCCTTGCTTTTCAGCCGCCGCTCGATCGCGCCCTTGCTCGGCTTCGTCTTCTTGCGCGGTGGTGGTGGCGGTTCGGCGGCCTTGGCCACCAGTGCCGTCAGCCGGGTCCTAGCGTCGGCGCGGTTCTGTTCCTGCGTGCGGAAACGGCCGGCCTCGATGACGATGACGCCATCCTTGGTCGCGCGCTGGCCAGCCATCCGGATCACCCTGTCGCGCACGCGCTCGGAAAGGCCAGTGGCGCCTGCTGCGTCGAAGCGCAGCTGCACGGCGGTGGCCACCTTGTTGACGTTCTGCCCACCGGGACCCGAGGAGCGGATAAAGCTCTCCTCGAGGTCGTCCGGATGGATGACCGCCTCGCGGCTGATGGTGATTGTATCTTCGTTGCCCATTGACCAGTGATGGCGCGGCGGCGCCAAAAAGAAAAGGCCCGATCGCAATCGGGCCCTGGAGGAGAAATGCGTCGGAATGCTGTTATTCGGCAGCTACCTGAACGCGTGGCGCAGCACCACGCACCGATGCATCGACATGGTCCTCGAACTTGCCGAAATTGTCGATGAACATGCCAACCAGCTTGGCGGCCTGACGGTCATAGGCGGGCTTGTCGGCCCACGTCGAGCGCGGATCGAGGATGGCGCCGTCGACGCCGTCCACGGTCACAGGAACCTCGAAGCCGAAATTCGGGTCGGTGCGGAAGCTGGCCATGTTCAGCGAGCCGTTGAGGGCGGCGGCCAGAAGCGCGCGCGTCGCCTTGATCGGCATGCGGCGACCGGTGCCATAGGCGCCGCCGGTCCAGCCGGTGTTGACGAGCCAGCAGGTGACGCCGTGCCGGGCGATCAGCTCGCGCAGCAGATTGCCGTATTCCGAAGGATGGCGCGGCATGAAGGGTGCGCCGAAGCAGGTCGAGAAGGTCGCTTCCGGCTCGGTCACGCCCTTTTCGGTGCCGGCCACCTTCGCGGTATAGCCGGACAGGAAATGATACATCGCCTGCGCCGGCGTCAGCCGGGCGATCGGCGGCATCACGCCGAAGGCGTCGGCCGTCAGCATGATGATGTTCTTGGGGTGGCTTGCGCGGCCGCTGGCGCTGGCATTGGGAATGAAGTTCAGCGGATAGGCGCAACGCGTGTTCTCGGTGAGCCGCCCGTCGTCGAAATCCGGCACGCGGTTGTCGTCGAGGATCACGTTCTCCAGCACCGTGCCGAAGCGGCGCGTGGTGGCGAAGATTTCAGGCTCCGCTTCGGCCGAGAGCTTGATGGTCTTGGCATAGCAGCCGCCCTCGAAATTGAAGATGCCGTGCGGGCCCCAGCCATGTTCGTCGTCACCGATCAGCGTGCGCGCCGGATCGGCCGACAGCGTGGTCTTGCCGGTTCCGGAGAGACCGAAGAACACGGCGGCGTCGCCGTCGGGCCCTTCATTAGCGGAGCAGTGCATCGGCATCACGCTTTGCTCGGGCAGCAGGTAGTTGAGGGCGGTGAACACCGACTTCTTCATCTCTCCGGCATAGGAGGTGCCACCGATCAGCACGATCATGCGCGTCAGGTCGAGCGCGATCACCGTCTCGGTACGGGTGCCATGGCGGGCTGGGTCGGCGCGGAAGGATGGCAGATCGATGATCGTCATCTTCGGCAGGAAGCGGGCAAGCGCTTCCATTTCCGGACGGATCAGAAGATTGCGGATGAACAGCGAGTGCCAGGCGAACTCGGTCACCACGCGGGTCGGCAGGCAAAGCTCGGCGTCGGCGCCGCCGACCAGGTCCTGCACGTAGAGATCCTTGTCGGCCGCATGCGCCAGGAAGTCAGCGAAGAGCGTCTCGAACTGTGCCGGCGTGATCGCCTTGTTGTTGCCCCACCAGACGCTGTCTTCGGTCTTGGCGTCGCGAACCACGAACTTGTCCTTGGGCGAACGACCGGTGTGTTGGCCGGTCTCGGCCAACAGTGCGCCATGCGCGGTCAGCTTCGCCTCGCCGCGGCGCAGCGCTTCCTCATAGAGCTCGGCGGCACCGAAATTGTACCGCACCATGCCCGTCGTTTTCAGGCCGATGGTGTCGAGCCCGCATGCGGGATTACGCTTGCCGCGTTCCGACATCGATAATTCTCCCTGTTGAATGCCGCCTTGGATGGCTGTCCGCCGAAAGGATGAGTAAAGCCCTGGAAAAAGGCCAAAATCAGAAAAAGCAAACGATATCAAATCATTAATCGATTTAAAAAATTTGAAAGTTGTTTAAATCGTTTAAATATGAAAAAAGCCGGGGTCACGCCCAAAGCATTACGGCGCGGGTGTCGTCCTATCGCGGCGAGAGCACGGCGAAGGGCGCGATTGTGGACATAGGCGCCCAGCCGATGTAGGAGGGCTGGCGGCGTGCCACATTTTGTACCTAATTTGTCCTGCAAAAGCTCGTTCCGACGGAACGAAGGGACGCCCGCCCATGAGGGAGCCGCTTGAAATGGCAACAATCGCCCTGGTCGACGACGACCGCAACATCCTGACATCGGTTTCGATCGCACTGGAATCGGAAGGATATCGGGTCGAGACCTACACCGACGGTGCCTCGGCGCTGGAAGGCCTGGCGGCGCGTCCGCCAAACCTCGCCATCCTCGACATCAAGATGCCGCGCATGGACGGCATGGAGCTTCTGCGCCGGTTGCGCCAGAAGACCGACCTGCCGGTGATCTTCCTGACCTCCAAGGACGACGAGATCGACGAGCTGTTCGGCCTGAAGATGGGTGCCGACGACTTCATCAAGAAGCCGTTCTCGCAGCGTCTGCTGGTCGAGCGCGTGCGCGCCGTCTTGCGCCGCACCAGCGCCCGCGAGGCCGCGGCCAAAGCCCCGACGCAGCAGTCCCGCTCGCTCGAGCGCGGCCAGCTCGTGATGGATCAGGAACGCCACACCTGCACCTGGAAGGGCGAGCCGGTGATATTGACCGTCACCGAGTTCCTCATCCTGCATTCGCTGGCACAGCGGCCGGGCGTGGTGAAAAGCCGTGATGCGCTGATGGATTCGGCTTATGATGAGCAGGTCTATGTCGACGACCGCACCATCGACAGCCACATCAAGCGGTTGCGCAAGAAGTTCAAGGTCGTCGACGACGACTTCGAGATGATCGAGACGCTTTATGGAGTCGGCTACCGATTCCGCGAAGCGTGAGGCTGATCGGGATACGATGGCGGTAGAGGTGGAGCGGAACAGGCCGACAGCGGCCGCGCGGCGGCCGCCGCGCATTCTGCCTGCCATGTTCTCGAAGGTGACGGTGCCGATGCGCCGTTTCCTCGGCCATCACATCTTCTCCAGCCTCACCCGCCGCATTCTCTTCCTCAACCTGGCCGGTCTGGCGGTGCTGGTCACCGGCATCCTCTATCTCAACACTTTCCGCGACGGCCTCATCGACGCGCGTGTCGAGAGCCTGATGACGCAGGGCGAGATCATCGCCGGCGCCATCGCCGCCTCGGCAACCGTCGAGACCGACGCCATCCGCATCGATCCCGAGAAATTGCTGGAATTGCAGGCCGGCGAGAGCATCGGCCCTTCCGCCGACCAACTCGACAATCTTGATTTCCCGATCAATCCCGAGCGCGTGGCGCCGGTGCTGCGACGGCTGATCTCGCCAACGCGCACGCGCGCCCGCATCTACGACCGCGATGCAAACCTTCTGCTCGATTCCAGGCACCTCTATTCCAAGGGCCAGATCCTGCGCTACGACCTGCCGCCGGTCGACGAGGAGGAACCGAGCGTCGCCGAACGGGCGCAGAAGTTCATCTTCGACATTTTCTCCAACCACTCGCTGCCGGTCTACAAGGAACAGCCCGGCGGCAATGGCGGCGCCTTTCCGGAGGTGGTGAAGGCACTGACCGGCAGCCCTTCCACCATCGTCCGGGTGAGCGAAAAGGGTGAGCAGATCGTCTCCGTCGCGGTCCCCATTCAGCGTTTCCGCGCGGTGCTTGGCGTGCTGATGCTGTCCACCGAAGGCGGCGACATCGATAAGATCGTGGCGGCGGAACGCAAGGCGATCCTGCGCGTGTTCGGCGTGGCGGCGCTGGTCACGGCGATCCTGTCGATGCTGCTTGCGTCGACCATCGCCAACCCGCTGCGCCGGCTTTCCGCGGCGGCGGTGCGGGTGCGCCGGTCGATGCGCAACCGCGAGGAAATCCCGGATTTTTCCGAGCGCCAGGACGAGATCGGCAATCTGTCGATTGCCGTGCGTGACATGACCAACGCCCTCTATGCCCGCATCGAGGCGATCGAGAGTTTCGCGGCCGATGTTTCGCACGAACTGAAGAACCCGCTGACCTCGCTGCGCAGCGCCGTCGAAACCTTGCCGCTGGCCAAGAACGAGGTCTCGCGCTCTCGGCTCATGGAGGTCATCCAGCACGATGTGCGGCGGCTCGACCGGCTCATCACCGATATTTCCGACGCTTCGCGGCTCGATGCCGAACTGGCGCGCGACGACGCCGCGCGCGTCGATTTCAAGCAATTCGTCTCCGATCTCGTCAGCATCTCGCGCGAGGCGTCGCACCACAAGAAAGCGGTGGAGCTGGAGCTCAAGGTGGCCAAGCTGCCGCAGGGCGTGAAGGGCTATTATGTGCAGGGCCACGACCTGCGGCTCGGCCAGGTCATCACCAACCTGATCGAGAATGCCCGCTCCTTCGTGCCGGACGAGCACGGCCATATCTCGATGTCGCTGTCGCGTTCCGGCAAGTTCAACATCCTGACCGTGGAAGACAACGGTCCCGGTATCCGCGCCGAGAACATCGAGCGCATCTTCGAGCGCTTCTACACTGACCGTCCGGCCGGCGAAGCCTTCGGCCAGAATTCCGGCCTTGGCCTGTCGATCAGCCGTCAGATCGTCGAGGCGCATGGCGGCACGCTGACCGCCGAGAACATCCTCGGCACCAAGCCCGGCGATATCAAGGGTGCCCGCTTCATCGTCGCGCTGCCGGCCGAAGGGTGAGGCGCCTTGGCCAGGGACCGAACGTGCCGGTAGAGCCTCCGCGCAACATCCACGCCACCGCGCTACTGGCCGGCGACTGCGGTCTGCTGATCACCGGCGCCTCGGGCGCAGGCAAATCGACCCTGGCGCTGGCCCTGATCGGCCACTTCCGTAGCCTCGGCCTGTTTTCGCGCCTGGTCGCGGACGACCAGCTTTTCATTTCCGGCCACGGCGGTCGTCTGGTCTGCCAGGCACCCCCCACTATCGCCGGCCTCGCCGAGGTTGCCGGCATCGGCCCGCAGCCGCTCGCCTTCGAGAAGGAAGCGGTCATCGACCTCTGCGTGCGCCTGGTTGCCGAGGCGGAAATGCAGCGTTTCCAAAAGGATGCGACCATAGAAATAGCCGGCTGCACGATCGCCGCGCTTGACGTTGCGGCACGCAACGTCACCGCAGCGGTGGCGGCCGTCTCGGCGCGGCTGTCGATCGCGTCTTTTCGATGACGTTGCGGCACTTTCATGCTGCAATGCGTCAAAATGGCTCGGAATGGTGCAAATTGGGGCTTGTCAACGCGCCGTGCGTCGACAAGATAGCGCTCCCGCCGCCTGGACAGGCTGGCGAGCATAAAATGCGCCTGTGAAGGGGCCATGACGGGAGCCGCCAAAGAATGATCGGACTCGTGCTCGTGACGCACGGTCGACTGGCCGACGAGTTTCGCCTAGCGGTGGAACACGTCGTGGGACCGCAGGAGAATTTCGAGACCGTTGCCATTGGGGCTGACGACGACATGGAGCAGCGCCGGCGCGATATCGTCGAGGCGGTGCGGCGTGTCGATGGTGGCACGGGCGTCATCCTGCTCACCGACATGTTCGGCGGCACGCCTTCTAATCTCGCCATTTCGGTGATGGAGGCAGGCCGGATCGAGGTGATCGCCGGCATGAACCTGCCGATGCTGATCAAGCTCTCCAGCGTGCGCAAGAGCGACAACATGGTCGCCGCGCTCGACGAAGCCCAGGCCGCCGGCCGCAAATACATCAACGTCGCCAGCCAACTGCTGACCAGCAAATGAGCACCATGTCCACCGAAGTTGGCCACGTCGCCCGTGACATGCGGATCATCAACCAGCGTGGCTTGCATGCTCGCGCCTCGGCAAAGTTCGTGCAGGTCGCCGGCAGCTTCGACGCGTGCGTCCATGTCGAGAAGGACGGCACCAAGGTCGGCGGCACCTCGATCATGGGCCTGATGATGCTGGCCGCCAGCCCCGGCTGCTCGATCCGTGTCACGGCGTCCGGCAAGGAAGCCGCCGAGGTGATCGCCGCACTCGACGATCTCGTCGCCTCGAAGTTCGGCGAGGAAATCTGAGTTTGGTGGCCCATTTGGGCTCTCCAGATCCCCTAGCGCTGTCAACACCAATTGCTGTATTCGACGCCGGCATCGGCAGCTACGCGATCGTCGAGTTGATCCGGCGCCGGCAGCCACGGCGGGATATCCTCTACTTCGCCGATAGGGCTCGTTTCCCCTATGGGGGCAAAGGCAGGGACGAGCTCCTGTCGATCATCCAAGGTACCATCCGCTTTCTATTGGAATACGCGCCGCAGGCGATTGTGGTGGCTTCGAATGCACCGTCGATCATGGTTCTCGATGCATTGAGAGATAGCTGCCCGTTGCCCGTCTACGGCGTAGCGCCTCCGCTCGAGGAGGCTTTGGCACGCAGCCGAAGCGGCCAGGTCGGTATCATGGGCGTCCGCTCACTGATCGAAAGTGCCGAGCTTTCCCGTTTTGTTCGTGAGCGCGCGGTTGATCCCGCCAGTGTGGCGCTCATCAATGCTTCCCCGATGGTCGAACTGGTTGAGAGCGGGGCTTTCCTGTCTGAACCGGAACGAACGCTCCTGGCTGTAACCGAATTTGCAGCCGAAATAGCCGCGCGACATCCTTCAATCGATGTTTTGACCCTTTCCAGCACGCATTTGCCCTGGTTGCGTTCCTTCTTCGAACAGGCACAGCCGACGTGGCTGCTTCTCGACCCGGCGGAGAATGTCGTGGCTGCCTTGCCAGACGCGGCCGAGGGCTCCGGCCGCACCGTCGCGCTCGTCACGGAAGGTGGTGGCTATGACATTGCCGGCTTTCGAAAGATGCTGGACAAGATCGGTGTCGACTTGCCCTTGACGGTCGTTAATCCCGACATCGCCTAGCCTTTGCGATATGCGCAGATAAAGATTTCTTTATATCCCATTGTCGCTTTCGGCGTGATCTGCTAGGCAGGCGCCAACGCCGCGTTCATTTTCCTGCGCCAAACGGCCTGAACGCGTCCGCACGCAAAACCAGATCGGAGCACCACAATGACGGGTAGCAAAGACTATGTGATCGCCGATATTTCGCTTGCCGGCTGGGGCCGCAAGGAAATCGAGATCGCCGAAACGGAAATGCCGGGCCTGATGGCCTGCCGCGAGGAATTCGGCGAGAAGAAGCCGCTGCAGGGCGCTCGCATCACCGGATCGCTGCACATGACCATCCAGACCGCCGTGCTGATCGAGACGCTGAAGGCCCTGGGTGCCGATATCCGCTGGGCTTCCTGCAACATCTTCTCGACCCAGGATCACGCCGCCGCGGCGATTGCCGAGAGCGGCATCCCGGTCTTCGCGGTCAAGGGCGAGTCGCTCGAAGAATACTGGGACTACACCGACAAGATCTTCCAGTGGGCCGACGGCGGCCTCTCCAACATGATCCTCGACGATGGCGGCGACGCCACCATGTACATCCTGATCGGCGCCCGTGCCGAGGCTGGCGAGGACGTGCTGTCCAAGCCGGGTAGCGAGGAAGAAGAAATCCTGTTCGCGCAGATCAAGAAGCGCCTGAAGGCTTCGCCCGGTTTCTTCACCAAACAGCGCGAGGCGATCCGTGGCGTCACCGAGGAAACCACCACCGGCGTCAATCGGCTTTATCAGCTGCAGAAGAAGAGCCTGCTGCCCTTCCCGGCGATCAACGTCAACGACTCGGTCACCAAGTCGAAGTTCGACAACAAGTACGGTTGCAAGGAATCACTGGTCGACGGCATCCGCCGCGGCACCGACGTGATGATGGCCGGCAAGGTCGCCGTCGTTTGCGGCTACGGTGACGTCGGCAAGGGCTCGGCCGCTTCGCTGTCCGGCGCCGGTGCTCGCGTGAAGGTCACCGAGGTCGACCCGATCTGCGCGTTGCAGGCCGCTATGGACGGCTTCGAAGTGGTCACGCTGGAGGATGCGGCGCCGACCGCCGACATCGTCATCACCACCACCGGCAACAAGGACGTCATCACCCTCGACCATATGCGGGCGATGAAGGACATGGTCATCGTCGGCAACATCGGCCACTTCGACAACGAGATCCAGGTCGCTGCCCTGCGCAATCTCAAATGGACCAATGTCAAGCCGCAGGTCGACATGATCTCCTTCCCGGATGGCAAGCGTCTGCTGCTTTTGTCGGAAGGCCGCCTGCTCAACCTCGGCAACGCCACTGGTCATCCGAGCTTCGTCATGTCGGCGTCCTTCACCAACCAGGTGCTGGCGCAGATGGAGCTGTGGACGCAGCCCGGCAAATACGAGAACAAGGTCTACACGCTGCCCAAGCATCTCGACGAGAAGGTGGCCCGGCTGCATCTCGGCAAGCTTGGCGCCAAGCTCACCGACCTCTCCAATGAACAGGCTGCCTATATCGGTGTGACTACCCAGGGTCCGTTCAAGCCGGAACACTACCGTTATTAATCGCAGTTAGTTCTGCTACAATATATTGAAGCCGGGCGATTGACATTTCGCCCGGCTTTATTTTTGCGCAGCCGCTGCCTTCACGCCGATTCTGCGAGGGGGTATGGTGAGGTGATTCGCGAAGCTTCCGGCTTGCGCGCGGCCGCGGCCCGTCCGGCACTCGGCACGAGGCGCGGGTTTCCAGGTAAAGGAGCGTTCTTTGCGTGTCCGTGACAGGGCCGCGCGGCGTTCTGGATTCCGGGCGAGCGACGCGGGATCGGGGGCGGTCTTGCATTCAGGCGGAGAGGACCAGGACATGCCGGGGGAAGACCCGCTCAAGGCGGGACAGGCCGTAGCCGGCGGCCATCAGGATAGGGCGATCGCGGCTCGCCCTTCAGCTTTCCGCCAGCGGCTTTCGCCGCGCGGCCGGTTTGCGCGCCTGCTTTGCGGTACCGCGCTTGTCCTTCCGTTCCATGCGTTGGCCGCTCGCGCCGAAGATGCGCTGGTCAAGGGCACCAGCGTGCCGATCAGCACCATGGAAGTCATCCAGCTTGCTCTCACCGTCGGCGTCGTCGGTGCCGCCTTCGTGTCCGCCATAGCGCTCATCCGCGAGCGCCAGCGCACCGCCGCCGAAAATCTCGACCTGCGCGGGCGCCTCGCCGACGCCAATGCCGCGCTGCAGCGTTCTGAAGCCTTGCTCAACCTGCGCGACCAGCGCGTGGTTGTATGGCCAGCCGAGAACAAGAAACCCGAAATCGTCGGCTCGT
The DNA here is from genome assembly GCF_008727715.1 of Mesorhizobium terrae. Lineage (GTDB taxonomy): Bacteria > Pseudomonadota > Alphaproteobacteria > Rhizobiales > Rhizobiaceae > Mesorhizobium > Mesorhizobium terrae. Next base: position 1,542,756 of record NZ_CP044218.1, on the reverse strand, counting down.
TGCCGATGGAGACCGGCGCGCCGGACGACCGCGCCGCCTTCCTAGCCTTCGGCCGCTGGTTGATGCCGCGTTCGGCCGCCGCGCTTGAGAATGCCGTCGCTGCATTGCGCGAAAAGGGCATTGCCTTCGATCTCGTCGCTGAAACGCAAGCCGGCGCTCCGCTCGAAATCCAGGGGCGCAAGGGCGCCGCGCATGGCATCGTCCGCTTCGTGTCCCTGTCCGAGGCGCAGCGCAACCTGGCCCGGCTGAAGCTCGAGCACCAGCGTGTCAGCGCCGAGCACGATACCGTGCTGGGCCTGTTCGATGTGCTGAAGATGCCGCTGTGGATGCGTGGTGCCGACGGTCGCTTGAAATGGGTCAACCGCGCTTACTGGACCGCGGTTGAAGCCGCCGACCGCGACGCCGCACTGCGCGACGGCCGCGAGTTCCTGGGTAGCCAGGCGCGGGACGCTATCGCCAGTGAACACAAGTCGAGGCCGGTGTTCGAGCAAACGCTGTCGACCGTCATCGCTGGCGACCGCCATGTCTTCGCCGTCACCGATTTTGCCGGCACCGATGGCTCGGCCGGCCTTGCCCATGACATCAGCGCCGCCGATGCCATGCGCGAGGAATATGAGCGCACCGTGCGCAGCCATGCCGACACGCTGGATAAGCTCAACACGGCGGTTGCCATCTTCAACGCCGACGAGAAACTGCGCTTCTACAACCAGGCCTTCCAGAAGCTGTGGGGTCTGGATACGGCCTTCCTCTCCAGCACGCCCGACAATGTGCTGCTGCTCGACCGCCTGCGCAGCGCAGGCAAGATCGCTGAGCAGCCGGAATGGCGCCGCTGGAAGGAGAACCTGCTTTCGGCCTATCGCTCAGTCGAGCCGGTGGAGCACTGGTGGCACCTGCCGGACGGCAAGACCATTCGCGTCGTCGGCAATCCGCAGCCTAAGGGGGGCGTCACCTGGGTTTTCGAGAACCTGACCGAGAAGATCGATCTCGAGAGCCGCTACCAGACGGCAGTGCGCGTGCAGGGTGAAACGCTCGACAACCTCACCGAGGGCGTCGCCGTGTTCGGGCCGGATGGCCGGCTGCGCCTGTCCAACCCCGCATTCGCCCAGATGTGGGAATTGCCGGCGGAGGCCGTGCTGCCTGCCGTTCACGTCACCACCATCCGCGATCTTTGCGCCGGTCGCGCCAAGGACGGGCCGTGGGCGGGCTTCGTCGCGGCCGTCACAGGCTTTGACGACGAACGCCGCGACCACCACGGCCAGACCACGCTGGAGAACGGCAATACGCTGCGCTACGCCGTCATCCATCTGCCGAACGGCCAGGTGATGTTCACCTTTGTCGACGTGACGGACAGCGTCAATGTCGAGCGGGCGCTGAAGGATAAGAACGACGCACTCTTGAAGTCGGATCAGCTCAAGAACGATTTCGTCCAGCATGTGTCCTACGAACTGCGCTCGCCGCTGACCAACATCATCGGCTTCACCGAATTGCTGTCGTTGCCGGGGACGGGGCCGCTCACCACCAAGCAGCAGGAATATCTGGACCATATCGGTTCCTCCTCGTCGGTGCTGCTCACCATCGTCAACGACATCCTCGATCTCGCCACCGTCGACGCCGGCATCATGCAGCTCGATATTTCCGAGGTTAAGGTGGAAGGCACGGTCAAGGCCGCCGCCGAACTGGTGGCCGACCGGCTGGAGGAGCATGCGATCCGGCTCGGCATCGACATCGCGGCCGCGCCGAAGAGCTTCCACGGCGACGAAACGCGCGTGCGGCAAATCCTCTACAATCTGCTGAGCAACGCCGCCAACTACGCGCCGGAAGGCAGCACCATCAGGTTGGCCTGTCGCGAAACGGCAGAAGGTGTCGAATTTTCGGTGCAGGACGATGGGCCGGGTATGCCGCCGGACGTGCTGGATTCGGTGTTCCGCCGTTTCGAGCCGCGGGTTAATGGCGGTCGTCGGCGCGGCGCCGGACTCGGGCTCTCCATCGTCAAGAGCTTCGTCGAATTGCACGGCGGTTCGGTGCGCATCGAGACGGGCGAGAACCGGGGCACGACGGTGATCTGCACCTTCCCGGCGGCACCGGCCGGCATTCGCGCGGCGGCTGAATAGCCTCGGCGATGGTGGAGCGGTTTCTCGCTGACGAAGCGGCGACGATGCGCCTCGGCGAAGACATCGCCATGGCGCTGCGCCCCGGCGACGTGGTGGCGCTGCGCGGCGACCTTGGCGCCGGCAAGTCGACGCTGGCGCGGGCGCTGATCCGCGCGTTGGCCGACGATGTCGGGCTCGAAGTGCCGAGCCCCACCTTCACGCTGGTGCAGAGCTACGACACGCGCGTCCCGGTGCATCATTTCGATCTCTACCGTCTGTCTTCTGCCGACGAACTGGACGAGCTTGGCTTTCCCGAGGTGCTGGCGGATGGCGCCGCGCTGATCGAATGGCCCGAGCGGGCTGAGGACCGGCTGCCGGACACCGCTGTCACTATTGAACTCGTCCACCGGGATGACGGCCGCCTGGCGCAAATTACCGGCGTAGGGCCGGCACTCGAACGCATTGCGCGCTCGCTCGCAATGCGAGCTTTTCTGGAAGCATCCGGCTGGGGCGCGGCCAGCCGCCGGCACTTCGTCGGCGATGCCTCGGCGCGCTCCTACGAGATCGTCTCGCAGCCGGAAGAAGCGCCGCGCGTGCTGATGAATTCGCCACGCCTTGTGCTCGGGCCGCCAGTCCGGGACGGCAAGGCCTATGCCGAAATCGCCCATACCGCGCAGACTGTGGCAGCCTTCGTCGGTGTCGACAAGCTGCTTCGCGATGCCGGCATCGCCGCTCCGCAGATATTCGAACAGGATCTGGATCGGGGCTTTGTGCTGATCGAACATCTCGGTGTCGATGGTTTGCTGACCCCGGAGGGTGCGCCAATCGTCGAACGATATCAGGCGGTCGCCGAACTGCTCGCCTTCATGCATGGCAGGCACTGGCCGGACCGGGTGACTGTCGCGCCGCGCCACATCCACCACATGCCGCCTTTCGACCGGCCGGCGATGCTCATCGAGGCCGAGCTTCTCATCGACTGGTACCTGCCTTTCTTTCGCGGAAACCCGGCGAGCGATGAGGAGCGGAACGCCTTTCGCGCCGCTTGGAACGCCGCGCTCGACCGCCTGGATGGAACGGAGCTGACGCTGATGTTGCGCGACGTGCAATCGCCCAACTTCATCTGGCGTGGTGAACGGCAGGGGCTGGATCGGCTCGGCGTCGTCGACTTCCAGGATGCGCTGATCGGTCCCCCGGCCTATGATGTCGCGTCGCTCGCGCTGGATCCTCGGGTCACCATTGAACCAGCGGTCGAGCGCAAGATTGTCGAGGCCTATGTCGCGTCCCGCGCGGTGGCGGGCCATTTCGACCGCGCCGCCTTCGAGGAAGCCTATGCGATCATGGGTGCGCAAAGGCATTCGAAGATCCTGGGCATCTTCGTCCGCCTCGATCGTCGCGATGGAAAGCCCTATTACCTGAAGCATCTGCCACGCATCCGGGATTATCTTCGCCGGTTGCTGGTCCATCCGGCGCTTGCCGAAGTGCGCGCCGTCTACGATCGCCTTGGCGTCCTTTTGGAGACGGAATGACCGGCACGACACGTCCCACCGTTGCGATGGTGCTGGCCGCCGGGCTTGGCAAGCGCATGCGGCCGATCACCGACACCATCCCGAAGCCTCTGGTGCCGATCGCCGGCAAGACGCTGCTCGACTGGGGTTTGGACAGCCTCGACCAGGCTGGCGTCCAAAAGGCAGTGGTCAATGTGCACTACCTGCCTGACCAGATCGTCCGCCACCTGGCGGCGCGCCATCACCCGAAAATCGTCATCTCCGATGAAAGCGACCGTCTGCTGGATTCCGCCGGCGGCATCGTCAAGGCGCTGCCGGAACTGGGCGACAAGCCGTTCTACATCCTCAACGCCGATACCTTCTGGCTCGATGCCGGTAGCCCAAATCTGGAGCGTCTCGCCCTTGCCTGGGATGCGACGGCGATGGATATTCTCATCATGCTCGCGGACCTTTCATCGACGACCGGCCATTCGGGCGGCACCGATTTCCTGATCGCGCCGGACGGACGCCTTGCACGCGCGAAGGGCGATCCTACAGGGCTGATCTATGCAGGCGCGGCAATCGTCGCGCCTTCTATCTTCGCCGGCGCGTCCGCCGAACCGCATTCGCTCAACGCCTATTTCGACCGCGCCATCGCCGCCGGCCGCCTCTTCGGCATGACGATGCAGGGTCATTGGATCACCGTCGGCACGCCGGATGCCATCGCGCCGGCCGAAGCGGCGGTCAGAAGGGCGCTGACGGACGCGCAATGAGCGGCTTGCCTCGCGTCTACTCCATTGCGCCCGGTTCTCCCTTCCTGTCGACGCTGGCCGATGCCTTGCTCAGCTGCCGATTGATCCCGGGCTTTCGCTATGACGGCGACCCACTGGCGCTGGCCGGCGTCACCATCTACGTGCCGACCCGCCGCGCCGCCCGCGCGCTGCGCGGCGTTTTCGCGGAACGTCTGGGTGGTGCTTCCACCATTCTGCCGGTGATCAAGCCGCTCGGCGAATTCGACGAAGACGAGGCGGCGTTCGAACAGGATGCCGAGGACGCGAATGCCATCGACCTTGCGCCGCCGATAGCTTCCCTCGAACGCCTTCTCCTTCTGGCGCCGTTGGTGCGGGCCTGGAAGCGGCGCTTGCCGGCCCATGTCGCGGCGCTGTTCGAAGAGGAGGTCGTCATTCCTGCCTCGGCCGCCGACGCCGTCTGGCTGGCGCGCGATCTCGCCCGGCTGATGGACGAAATCGAGACGGAGGGTTCCGACTGGACCAAGCTTGCCGGCCTGGTCGAAGGCAATCTCGCCGGCTGGTGGCGAGTGACGCTGGATTTCCTCAAGATCATCACCGAAGCCTGGCCGCAGCTGTTGATCGAGCGTGACCGTTCCAATCCGGCCGCGCATCGCGGCACGCTGATCCGCCTGGAGGCGGAACGCCTGAAGCGCAATCCGCCCGCCGGGCCGGTGATCGCCGCGGGCTCGACCGGCTCCATTCCCGCCACCGCCGACCTTCTGGCTGTGATTGCCGGCTTGCCCAATGGCGCCGTCGTGCTGCCAGGCCTCGACATAGCGATGGATCAGCCGTCCTTCGACGCGATCACGGCGCCCGACGCGCGACCGGCGCTGCTCGGCCATCCGCAATACGGTCTCGCCAGGCTGATCGGCAGGATAGGCATCCTGCGCGGCGATATTGAGGAACTCGCCACCGTGGACGACGCGGGACGCCGCCGCGCGGTTCTGGTGGCGGAAGCCCTGCGCCCTGCCGAAACCACCGAACTGTGGACCGAGACGCGCGCGCGCTTCGACGATGCCGGCATTTCCGCGGCGTTGCAGGGCGTGACCTTGGTGGAGGCCGCCAATGAACGCGACGAGGCGGCCAGCATCGCGCTCGCTTTGCGCCGCGCGGTTGCGCAGCCGGGCCATCGCGCGGCGCTGGTCACTGGCGATCGTGCCCTGGCGCGGCGCGTCTCCGCTGAATTGCTCAGGCTTGGCATCGTTGCCGACGATTCCGGCGGCAAGCCGCTGGCCGACACGCCGCCGGCCAGCCTGTTGCGGCTTCTGTTGGACACGGTGCTGCGGCCCGGCGACCCGGTCGCCATCCTGGCGCTGCTCAAGCACCCTCTGCTTGGCCTGGGTTTGCCGCGTGCGTCGGTGCGGCGGGCGGCGGAAACCGTCGAACTCGTCGCGTTGCGCGGAGGCACCGGCCGGCCGGATATCGTGTCGCTCAACACCTTGTTCGAAACGCGACTGGTGCAGGCACAGGAAGCCGACCGGCGGCCGTTCTGGCTGTCGCGGCTGTCAGCCAGCCGCATCGAAGGAGCGCGGGCCATGCTCGCCCGGCTGGACGAGGCGGTCGCGCCACTCGCCGCCTGCCTGCCCGAGCCGGAAAGCGACGTCGTCCCATTGGTGCGCGCCAGCGTGGCGGCGTTGGAAAACCTCGGCCGTGCCGAGGATGGTGGACTTGCCGCGCTTTACGATGGCGACGCCGGCGAGAAACTGGCGGAACTGCTGCGTGGGCTGGTCGGGGCGCAGGCGGCTTTCACGCTGTCGCCGCGGGAATGGCCGGATGTAGCGATGGCGCTGATCGCACCGGAAATGGTCAAGCCCGCGCGTGGCGCCGATGCGGCGATTGCCATCTGGGGCACGCTGGAAGCTCGCCTGCAACATGTCGACACGCTGGTCGTTGGTGGCCTCAACGAGGGTGTGTGGCCGCGCAAGCCGGAGGGCGACCGGTTCATGTCGCGACTGATGAAGACCGGCATCGACCTGGAGCCGCCGGAGCGCCGCATTGGCCTCGCCGCGCATGATTTCCAGATGGCGATGGGTGCGCCAAACGTCGTTCTCACCCGCTCGGCGCGGGCCGGCGATGCACCGGCGGTCGCCTCGCGCTGGCTGCAGCGCCTACTCACCTTTATCGGCAAGGCGCAGGCCGAACCGTTGCGCCGCCGCGGCAATGAACTGCTTGCCTGGGCGCGGGGCCTCGATGCCGGGCCGAAGGTGGATTTCGCGCCGCGACCGCAACCGAAGCCGCCGCTGGAGCGCCGTCCGCGCCATTTCTCGATCACCGAGATCGAGACGCTGCGGCGCGACCCCTATGCCGTCTATGCGCGCCGCGTGCTCGGCCTGATGCCGCTGGAACCGGTGATCCGCGATCCCGGCGCCGCCGAACGCGGCACGCTGTTCCACGCCATCCTGCACCGTTTTTCGAAGGCGGTGGACGATCCGCGCGCGCCGGAAGCGCTGGCCGTTCTTCTGGACGCCGGCAGAGCCTGTTTCGCCGAGGCGGCTTTGCCGCCGGATGTCGAAGCGGTGTGGTGGCCACGCTTCGAGAAACTCGCCGTGGCTATTGTCGCCTGGGAGCGGTCGCGCGCCGCCAATGTCGCCCGCCGCCATTCGGAGGAGCGTGCGGAAAAGACGATCGTCGGCCAGTCCGGCGTCACCGTGTCCGGCTATGCCGACCGCGTCGATCTGCTGGCTGGCGGCATGGCCGATATTCTCGATTTCAAGACCGGATCGTCGCCCTCCAAGGCGCAGGCGCACACGCTGTTGTCGCCGCAACTGGCGCTGGAGGCCGCGCTGCTGCGGCGCGGCGCCTTCAAGGACCTGGGCGCACGTGAACCCGCCGAACTCGCCTTCGTACGGTTGAAGGCGAATGGCGAGGTCGAGCAGGAATCGATCCTCGATTACAACCGCAAGCCGCGCACCGCGACCGACCTCGGCGAGGATGCCTGGACACGCCTTGAACAGCTGCTTGCCCATTACGCGAAACTGGACACGGGCTATCTTTCGCGCGCGCTGCCGTTCCGCGAGGGCGAGACCGACGGCGATTACGACCATCTCGCCCGCGTGCTGGAATGGTCGGCCGGCGGCGATGGCGCGGACGAGGGAGGGGAGGCTTGAAAAAGCAATATCCCATCCCGGCGGGCACGGCCGAAAGCCAGGCGCGCGCCTCCGACCCGCGCACCTCCGCCTGGGTCTCGGCCAATGCCGGCTCCGGCAAGACGCATGTGTTGGCACAGCGTGTCATCCGGCTCCTGCTGCGCGGCATCGACCCGTCGAAGATCCTGTGCCTCACCTATACGCGCGCCGCCGCCGCCAACATGTCGAATCGTGTCTTCTCGACATTGTCGGAATGGACCGTTCTGCCGGATGCCGAACTGTCGAAGAGGATCGCGGCGCTCGATGAGCGCGCGCCTGATGGTGAGACCATGCGCCGGGCGCGCCGGCTGTTCGCCGAGGCGTTGGAAACGCCGGGCGGGTTGAAGATCCAGACCATCCACGCCTTCTGCGAATCCGTGCTGCACCAGTTCCCGCTCGAAGCCAACATCGCGGCGCATTTCGAAATGCTCGACCCGCAGATGGAGCAGGCTCTGTTGGCTGAGGCCCGCCGCGACATGATCACCGGCGCCGGCGCGCCGGGCGGTGCCGAATTGGCCGAGGCCTTCGCCACCGTGCTGGAACGCGGCGGCGAGAAGGGGCTGGACGATCTCCTGTCCGAGATCATGCGCAAGCGCGACGGCCTGCGTGGCTTCATCGACGCGATCGGCGGTGATGGCGAGGGCTTTGCCGATCTGTTCGCGGAATTTGGTTTCGTACCGAGCGAAACCGCCACAAGCATCGCCGCTTCCCTGTGGCCGCTGCCGGGTTTCGAGCCGGATTTCCTGGTCGAGTTGCAGGCAAGTTGTTCGCGGCTGGGTGCCAACCGCGCGCAGGAGTACCTGGTCGGGAAAGCAATTTCCGCTTTCGCGGAAACGGCTCCAATGCTGCGGCTTTCTTTGCTCAGGAAGGCGTTTCTCAGCGAAAAAGGCGAGCCGTACAATCCATCCTGGCTGTTCAGCAAGGCGCTGATAGCCAGCCTGCCCGATTTGCCCGAACGCTACGAAGCTGCTGCCTCGGCCATTGCCAGGATCGCCGACCGTCTGGCGCTGCTGCGCATGGTGGAAGGTACGCGCGCCGCGCTCACCGTCGCCGACTGGCTGATCGCCCGCTACGAGCAGTTGAAGCGCGGGCGCGGCTTCCTCGACTTCAACGATCTGATCACTCGCACCGTCAACTTGCTGGCCCGCACCGACGCCGGCCCGTGGGTTCAGTACAAGCTCGACCAAGGCATCGACCACATCCTGCTCGATGAGGCGCAGGACACCAGTCCCGACCAGTGGCAGGTGGTGAGGCGGCTGGCCGAGGAGTTCTTCGCCGGCGAGGGCGCGCGGGGTGTTCGCCGCACGGTCTTCGCGGTCGGCGACGAGAAACAGTCGATCTACTCCTTCCAAGGTGCGGCACCGGACTCTTTCCATGAAAGCCGGCAATTGTTCGCGCGCCGGGTGCGCGAGGCCGAGGCGGGCTTCGCCGACCTGAAACTCACCTGGTCGTTCCGCTCGACCGGTGATGTGCTCGCCGCCGTCGACCGCGTCTTCGCCACGCCGGAAGTGCGCCGCGGCATCAGCCACGATCCCGACCCGCTCGACCACAAGGCGATCCGCAACGACGCGCCGGGTTATGTCGAGGTCTGGCCGTCGATCGGCGCGGACGTGGTCGAGGAACCGGATGACTGGACGCTGCCGGTCAACCATGTCAGCGCGCCGGCGGTGCGGTTGGCCGAGCAGATCGCCGAGACGGTCATGCGCTGGATCGAAGCCGGCGACGTCATCGAAGGTAAGGGCCGCAAGCTGAAGGCCGGCGATGTCGTGGTGCTGGTGCGCAAGCGCGATCGTTTCGTGCACGCGCTGTCGCGTAGCCTGAAGGAAAAGGGCATCCCTGTCGCCGGCGCGGATCGTCTCAGCCTGCCCGGCCATATCGCGGTGAAGGACCTCGTCGCGCTCGGCCGTTTCCTGATCCAGTCGCAGGACGATCTCTCGCTGGCGGCATTGCTGCGCAGCCCGATCTTCGATGTCTCGGAACAGATGCTGTTCGACCTCGGCGCCGCTCGAGCCGGTGGCGCGTCTCTCCATGCGGCGCTGCGTACCAGCGCGGACAATGACGAGACATTGGCCAAGGTGGTTGCCCAGCTCGATGCCTGGACCAACGAGGTTGCCTTCAAGCCGGTGTTCGAGTTCTACGCTGGGTTGCTCGCGCGCGATGGCGTGCGCCGCAAGATGATCGCCCGGCTCGGCCCGGAAGCCGGTGACATCCTCGATGAATTCCTCAATTTCTGCCTGGCCGAGGAACGCGCCGGCCTGCCGGGGCTGGAGGCGTTTCTCTCGACGCTGGAAAATGCCGGCCCGGAGGTCAAGCGCGAGATGGACCAGACTCGCGACGAGGTGCGGGTGATGACGGTTCATGCTGCTAAGGGCCTCGAAGCACCGGTCGTCTTCCTGGTAGATGGCGGTGCAGCGCCGTTCAGCGACCAGCATCTGCCCCGACTGATGCCGTTCGACGGCTCCGGCCAATATTGGACTGGCAAGGGGTATCTGTGGCGGTCGGGCACCGAGGTGGCCAACGGCTTTTCGCAATCGGTCTCGGCGCGGGCCCGCGATCTGGCCGACGATGAATACCGCCGCCTGCTTTATGTCGGCATGACCCGCGCCGAGGACAGGCTGATCGTCTGCGGCTATCATGGCAAGCGCACACCGAACCCCGGCACATGGCATTCGCTGGTGACGCGCGCACTGGCGGGTGCGGAAGAGATCGAACTTCGCCTGCATCCGGTCGGCGAGGGCGAGGTGCTTCGCTTCGTCTGGACGAAGTTCCCGCCGCTTGCCGCAGCCGAGGCCGGCGAGCAGGCCGAGGCGGAAACATTCGGCTCGCCTCCCGCCTATCTCTTCGAGGCGTTGCCCGTGGTTGAGGACCTGCCGCGACCGCTCTCGCCGTCCGGCGCTTCGGCTCTGATCGACGAGGCGACCGAGCCGGTCATTGATCGCCGATCGCCGGTCTTGGACGCGGATGCGGAGCCGGGAATGGCGGTGCGGCGTGGCCTTGCCATGCACAAGCTCTTGCAGATGCTGCCCGATCTCGCCTGGGAACAGCGCCTCGGTGCCGCCGAGCGTTATCTGGCGCGCACTGGTGCCGACTGGCCGCAGGCGGAGCGCGCCCAGGCGCTGGCGTCCGTTGCCGCCATCCTCGACGATCCGCTTTTTGCGGCGCTGTTCGCGCCTGGCTCCCGCGCCGAAGTGGCGGTGATGGGCAGTCTTTTGGTCAAGGGGAAGCAGCGCACCATATCGGGCAAGATCGACCGGCTGGCGGTCGGCCCCGACAAGGTCTTCATCGTCGACTACAAGACCAACCGGCCGGCGCCGACGACGTTGGCCGAGGTGCCGCCGGCCTATATCCTGCAACTCGCGCTCTACCGCGCCCTGCTCAAGCCGCTTTATCCCGGCCGTGAGGTCGCCGCCGGCTTGCTCTTCACCGAGGCGCCGCAACTGATCGAGTTGCCAGCGACGAGCTTGGACGACGCCCTTGCTCGACTCACCGAGGCGTGACACAAGACCTGCTTGAACATCGCAGCTTGCAGCACCACATCTGGTGCAACGAAACCTCCGAAAGGAACTTGGCTATGGCCACCGTCAAGGTCGACAACAACAATTTCCGCGCAGACGTGCTTGAGGCCAATGTGCCCGTCGTGGTCGATTTCTGGGCTGAGTGGTGTGGTCCCTGCAAGATGATCGCCCCGGCGCTTGAGGATATCGCTTCCGAGCTCGGCGCGAAGGTGAAGGTCGCCAAGCTCAACATCGACGAGAATCCTGAACTGGCCGCGCAATTCGGCGTGCGCTCGATCCCGACGCTGATGATCTTCAAGGGTGGCGAAGTGGCCGATATCAAGGTTGGCGCAGCCCCCAAGACCGCGCTGTCGCACTGGATCAACGGCGCCGTCGCCTGATCTTTCGATACATTTTGGATAACAGGAGCCCGGCCTTGCGCCGGGCTTTTTGTTTGCCCTCACCGAACCTTGCTGCTGGCCCTCGCGCATCGGCGGCGCATGGCTTTCCCTTCTGTTGGAGGAGAAAATCATGACCGGAACCGCCAAGGCCACTGTCTTCATCGACAACGACCGCGTCGTCGTCACGGAATACCGTTTCGCGCCCGGCGCCAATACGGGTTGGCACCGCCACGGCCACGACTATGTTGTAGTGCCGCTGATGGATGGGCGCGTGAAACTGTTGACCAAGGATGGCGAAGGATTTGCGGAGATGAAGAAGGGTGTGCCCTATTTCCGCAACGAGGGCGTCGAGCATGACGTCGTCAACGCCAATGACGGCGAATACGCCTTCATCGAGATCGAGCTGAAATAGACAATGCCCCCGATTTGCATTGAGATCGAGCCGGCCTCGCCGGCGGGCGGTTGAGCGGCATGGGCTTCGAGCAGCTCGCGGCCTTTGCCGGCATCGCCGCCGTTGCGGCCTATGTCCAGACGTTGACCGGCTTCGCCTTCGGTCTGGTGATGATGGGCGTGATCGCACTCGCCGGTCTGCTGCCGCTGCCGGACGCCGCAGCCATGGTAGGCATGCTGACCCTCGTCAACGCCGTGCAGATGCTGGCCCATGGCGGCTGGCGCGAGGTCGCGCGCCGCGAATTGCGGCTCATCCTGATGGCCAGCCTGCCGTCGCTTCTGGTCGGATATGTCCTGCTGGAATGGCTGGCGGACACGCGGGTCGACGCATTGAAGCTCGGCCTTGGCGCGGTCATCATGCTGTCCAGCCTGCAGCTCGCCATGCGGCCCGCCGGTCTGGCGCGACGGTCGTCGGATGCGAGCTTTGTCGGTTTCGGCATCGTCTCCGGGCTGATGGGCGGGCTATTTTCCACCGGCGGCCCACCGCTGGTCTACCATCTCTTTCGCCAGCCATTGCCGCCTGAACGGGTGCGCGAGACACTGGTGGCCGCCTTCGGCGCCGCGCAGATCGTGCGGCTCGGCATGGTCGCCGCAAGCGGCAACCTGCCATCTGCCTCGGCCGTCGCCCTCGTTTGTGCCGTGCCGGCAGTGATGATCATGACCTATGCGGCGCGGCGTTGGCCGCCACCGCTGTCGCGGCAGACCATGCGCCGGCTCGTCTTCGTCCTGCTGTTTCTGTCAGGCCTGTCGCTGGCACTGCCGGCCGCCGCGCACCTTCTTGTCGCGGCGCAGCTTTAACCCGCGGCGGGTTCAGATCGGCGGCGTGCCGTTCTCGGCCAGCACCGCGCCGGCAAGATAGAGTGAGCCGCCGATCAGGATGCGTGGCGGCGCCTCCCTCTCGTCCCAGGTATCGCGCAGTAGCATCAGCGCATTGGCGACGGAACTGACGGGCTCGGCCGACAATCCGGCCTCCGCCGCCCGTGCCGCCAGCTCGTCGTTCGGCACGCCGGAATCGCTCATCGAGACCGGCACCGTGTAGACATGCCTGGTCAGGCCCTTGAACGCACTGAAATAACCGCTCTGGTCCTTGGTGTTGATCATGCCGGAGATCATGAACAGTGGTCGCGGGTTTTTCTCTTCCTGTTCGGCCAGGGCCTCGGCGATCACCGTGCCGGCACCGGGATTGTGCCCGCCATCCAGCCAGATTTCGGCACCGCGCGGCGCCAGTTCCATCAGGCGGCCCTGGGTCAGCTTCTGCATGCGGCCGGGCCAGGACACATTGGTCATCGCCTTGTCGGCATCGCGCTCGCTAATGTCGAAGCCGGCGGCCTTGACGGCGGCGATGGCGGCCGCGGCATTGGCGAACTGGTGACGGCCGGGCAGGCGTGGCGGCGATAGATCCATGAGACCATCGCTGTCCTGGTAGACCATGCGGCCGTTCTCGGCGAAGGCGAGGAAATCCTGGCCGTAGACGGTGAGTGGTGCGCGCAGCCGTTCCGCCGTCTCGATCAGAACCAGCTGGGCGGCTTCGAATTCCTGCGCACCGACCACGACCGGGCAGCCGCGCTTGATGATGCCGGCCTTTTCCGCCGCGATCAGCTCGACCCGGTCGCCGAGATAGGCTTCGTGGTCGAGCGACACCGGCATGATCACCGAAACCGCCGGCCGCTTGATGACATTGGTGGCGTCGAAACGTCCGCCGAGCCCAACCTCGAGGATCACCGCATCGGCCGGATGTTCGGCAAACAGGAGGAAGCCAACGGCGGTCAGGATCTCGAAGACGGTGATCGTCTCGCCGCCATTGGCCTCGGCGACGCGGGCGATGGTCTCGGCGAAGACCTTGTCGTCGACCAGTCTGCCACCGCCTTCGGCGCCGAGCCGGTAACGCTCATGCCAGTTCACCAGATGCGGCGAGGTGTGGACATGCACGCGATAGCCTGCGGCTTCGAGCAGCGCGCGCGAGAAGGCCGCGCAGGAGCCCTTGCCGTTGGTGCCGGCAATATGGATGACCGGCGGCAGCTTGTCCTGCGGATTGCCCAACCTTTCCAGAAGGCGCGTGACGCGGTCCAGCGAAAGGTCAAAACCTTTCGGATGCAGCGACATCAGATGCTCGATCTCGCGTTCGGCGGAAAGCGTGGTCATGCGGGAAGGCTCCGCTCTGCGCGTGGATCTGTCGGCGACGGCTATGCCTGAGGGCGTGCTTCCGGCTTGGCCACCACCGGTGGCAGGATTTCCGGCTCGGCCGCCTTTTGCTCGGCCGGCAGTTTGAGCAGCAGCCTGATCAGATTGGCGATGGTCTTCTTCATCTCCAGCCGCGAGACGACCATGTCGACCATGCCGTGCTGCATCAGATATTCGGAGCGCTGGAAACCCTCCGGCAGCTTCTCGCGGATGGTCTGTTCGATGACGCGCGGCCCGGCGAAACCGATCAGTGCGCCGGGTTCGGCGATATGCACGTCGCCCAGCATCGCATAGGAGGCGGTGACGCCGCCGGTGGTCGGATTGGTCAGCACGACGAAATAGGGCAGGCCGGCTTCCTTCAGCCGGTCCACGGCGACCGTGGTGCGCGGCAACTGCATCAGCGACAGGATGCCTTCCTGCATGCGCGCACCGCCGGAGGCCGCGAACAGGATCAGCGGCCGCTTGCGCTGCAACGCTATTTCGAAGGCGCGAATGATCGCCTCGCCGGCGGCCATGCCGAGCGATCCGCCCATGAAGGCGAAGTCCTGCACGGTGACGACCACCGGCAGGCCCTCGATGGTGCCCACGGCGTTGAGGATGGCATCCTCCATCCCCGTCTTGGTCTTCGCCTCCTTGAGGCGGTCGGTGTAGCGCTTCTCATCGCGGAACTTCAGCGGGTCGACGCCGACCTTGGGATTCTCGATGACCTCGTATTTGCCGTCGTCGAAGAAATACTTCAGCCGTTCCTTAGCCGAGATCTTCATGTGGTGGCCGGAGGACGGGATGACGAACTGATTGCCTTCCAGATCCTTGTGGAAGACCATCTCGCCGGTCTCCGGGTCTTTCACCCACAGGTTCTCCGGCACTTCCCGGCGGCCCAGCATCGAGTTGATCTTCGGGCGAACGAAGTTGGTGATCCAGTTCATCGCTTCGGCTCCTGTCCGCGCATCATGATCGGATTGAAATAGGAAAACTATTCGGCGGCAGCAAGGCGGGCGCGGCGCACGCCATGTGCCAGGCCTTCGACAAGCGTGGCCACGGCTTCGGCCGGGTCAGCGGTCTTTTCGCCCTTTGGCCCCAGCACATTGGCCACGGCGTTGACGATCGCCGTACCGACGACGACGCCGTCGGCGGAACCGCCGATGACCCGTGCCTGTTCGGCGGTCTTGACGCCGAAGCCGACGCAGACCGGCAGGTCGGTGTGGCCCTTGATCCGCCTCACGGCGGCCGCCACCTTGCCGGTATCGGCCAATGCCGAGCCGGTGATGCCGGTCATCGAGACGTAGTAGACGAAGCCGGAGGTGTTCTCGAGCACCTTGGGCAGCCGCTTGTCGTCGGTTGTCGGGGTGGCGAGGCGAATGAAATTGATGCCGGCCTTTAGCGCCGGAATGCACAGTTCCTCGTCCATCTCCGGCGGCAGGTCGACCACGATCAGCCCGTCGATGCCGGAGGCCTTGGCCTCGGCGAGGAAACGATCGACGCCATAGATGTAGATCGGGTTGTAGTAGCCCATCAAAACGATCGGCGTCTCATCGTCGCCCTTGCGGAACTCGGCCGCCATGCGCAGGGTCTTCGCCAGCGTCTGCCCGCCTTTCAGCGCGCGTAGCCCGGCCGCCTGGATGGCCGGACCATCGGCCATCGGATCAGAGAACGGCATGCCCAGTTCGATGACATCGCTGCCGGCCTTGGGCAGTGCCTTCATGATCGACAGGGAGGTCTCGTAGTCCGGGTCGCCGCCCATGAAATAGGTGACGAGTGCCGGCCGGCCCTCTTCCTTCAGTTTCGCCATGCGGCGGTCGATGCGGGTGGTCATGCCATGCCCTTCATTGTCCGATAAAGGTGTCTTGCGGTGCCGGCTGCTGCTGGATCGCGCCGCACTTCGTTTTTCAGCCGTCGAAACATCCACCTCATTCCGGATGTTCGCGGATTTCGATGGTCACATTGAAGGCGTAGAAGCCGTCGCGTGCGATGCGGCTGCGCGCCTGGTTCGGATCGAAGGCGATGCGCGGTTCACCATCGTCGGCCACGTTGGTGAGGAACTTGAGATTCTGGCTTTCACGCACGCCATTGGCGTTGTCGCGCAAGTCACCGGCTTCAACCGCGACATAGTGATGGCGGTTTTGCCTGGAATGATAGATCTCGAAGGTGCTCATATCGCCACCATACCCATCACTATGCCCATTATCTTGGTGATCGTGCGCCCATCCCTGTCGCCACGGCCATGTGCCTGGCGGGCGTGCTCATATTTCAGATAGGTGTAACGCGCCGCATAACGCGCGCAATGAAAACCGGCGCGTCCGTCGAGCACGAGGCGTTTCATGAAATACCATTTGCAGAAGGCGGAAACAGCGCGGACGGCGGCATTTGTGCGGGATGGTACCGGCTTGTTCCAGCCGAGCACTGTGTCGGCGTGAAGCGAGGAGTAGAAGGCCAGCTTCTTGTTGAATTCCGCCTTGGTTGGAAAGGTGAAATGGCTGAGTGGCCTGTCGAGCACCACCGGATCGTCGGAATTGGACGGCGATTCATGCACGATGGAAGAGTTGCAGAAATCGCTTTTGCGGCGGTCAAGCAGGCGAATTGGGTAGTCAGGACTGTTGACGGGATAGAGCCCACGCACCTTGCGCCCCATCACATACCATTCCCGACGGAAGGCATAGACGTGACCGGGAAAACCTTGTCGCTTCACCTGGAGCACAGCATCGACCAGTGCATCGCTCATGACTTCGTCGCTGTCGACGAACAGAACGTGGTCATGACTGCACAGGTCTTGCGCGGCCTGTCTCTGCGCCGCGAAGTTATCGAACGCCCTGCGCTCGACACGGCAGCCATAGACGCGGGCGATCTCCAGCGTGGCGTCGCTGCTGCCCGAATCGAGCACGACGATCTCGTCGGCAACACGGTAAACCGGCGCCAGCACCTCGGCCAGCATGCGGCCGCTATTCCTGGTCAGCACATAGGCCGATAGTTTCGGAGCCGAAGACGAACTCACCTCAAATCTCCATGCCCATCATGTTTGCGACGGTGTGCACGTCCTTGTCGCCGCGTCCGGAGAGGTTGACGATGACGATCTTGTCCTTGGCCATATTGGGCGCGATCTTGACCGCGTGGGCGATGGCATGGGCCGATTCCAGCGCCGGGATGATGCCCTCGACCTTGGTGGTCAGCTGGAATGCCGCAAGCGCCTCGTCGTCGAGGATCGGCTCGTATTCGACGCGGCCGCTGTCGCGCAGCCAGCTGTGTTCCGGGCCGACGCCCGGATAATCGAGACCGGCCGAGATCGAATGACCGTCGAGGATCTGCCCGTCCTCGTTCTGCAGCAGATAGGTGCGGTTGCCGTGCAGCACGCCCGGTCTGCCGGCGTTCATCGAGGCGCAGTGCTCGACACCGTCCAGCCCACGTCCGCCGGCCTCGATGCCGATGATGCGTACCTCTTTGTCGTCGAGGAAGGGGTGGAACAGGCCGATGGCGTTGGAACCGCCGCCGACGGCGGCGATGATGACATCGGGAAGCCGGCCTTCCTGCTCCAGCATCTGCGCGCGCGCTTCCGTGCCGATCACCGACTGGAAGTCGCGGACCAGCTCAGGATAGGGATGCGGGCCGGCCGCCGTGCCGATCAAATAATAGGTGTCCTCGACATTGGTCACCCAGTCGCGCAGCGCCTCATTCATGGCGTCCTTCAGCGTGCCATGGCCGGAATGCACCGGCCGCACCTCGGCGCCCAGCAGCTTCATGCGAAACACGTTCGGCTTCTGCCGCTCGACGTCGGTGGCGCCCATATAGACCACGCAAGGATAGCCGAAGCGCGCCGCCACCGTGGCGGACGCCACGCCATGCTGGCCGGCGCCGGTTTCGGCGATGATGCGCTTCTTGCCCATGCGCTTGGCGAGCAGGATCTGGCCGAGACAGTTGTTGATCTTGTGCGAGCCGGTGTGGTTCAGGTCCTCGCGCTTGAAATAGATCTTGGCGCCGCCCCCGAGGCCCTTTGCCGCGGAAATGTCGCGAAGATGCCGGGTCAGGCCTTCGGCGAAATAGAGCTTGGACGGCCGCCCGGCATAGAAGGTCGACAGCGCCGAGAGCTCCGCCTTGAACGCCGGATCGTTCTTGGCGTGGTTCCAGTGCTGCTCGAGGTCGAGGATCAGCGGCATCAGCGTCTCGGCAACGAAACGGCCGCCGAAAATGCCGAACATGCCCTGCTCATCAGGGCCGGTACGGAAGGAATTTGGCATCGCCGGCTTGTTCATTGCCGCTCTCCCGGATTTGTGTCGGCGTCAGGCTGCGCGGTTCTTGCGCGCTGCCCGCACGGCCGCAAAAAATTCTGCGATCAGCCGGACATCCTTGACGCCCGGAGCACTTTCAACGCCGGATGAAATGTCCAGTCCGGGCGGGTTGGCAATCGCCATCGCCTCGCCGACATTGCCAGCGTTGAGCCCTCCCGAAAGCATGTAATCCAGACCGGCGTCAAGGCCGCTCAGGATACGCCAGTCGAAGGTCACGCCATTGCCGCCCGGCAGATCGGATCCCTTGGGCGGCTTGGCGTCGAGCAGGAAGCGGTCGGCGATGCCGCGATAGGGCGCCATTGCCGTGAGATCGTCGGCGGCGCGCAGCGACAAGGCCTTCATCACCGGCAGTTGGTAGCGTGCCTTCACCTCGGTCACGCGCTCGGGGCTTTCCGCGCCGTGCAGTTGCAGCATATCGGGCGCCATCGCCGTCACGATCTCATCGAGGAATGCGTCGTCTGCATCGACCGTCACCGCCACGGCCGCGGCGCGGCCGCGGGCCGCCGCGCGCAGGCGTCCGGCGTCATTTGGGTGTATGTAGCGCGGGCTCTTGGCAAAGAAGATGAAGCCGACATGGCTGGCGCCGTTGTCGAGCGCGGCGGCCAGCGCCTCGTCGGTCTTCAGACCGCATATCTTGATGTCGAGTGCCATGGCCGGCAAGTGACACGAAAAGCCGGCAAAGTCGAGGAAAAGCGGAGATTTGCCGTGGCGAAGAAAGGGGATACCCTAGCCGGCGGACAGAGAGGAGCTTCGTCATGGCCGAGCAAGACGTTGCGGAACTGAAGCAGAAGATTGCGCAGGCGCGTGAGGTCATAGCGCACCTGATCGAAAAGGCGGCCTTCAATGGCGCCGAGGCGCACCGCGCGCTCGATTATTTCGGCAGCAATGCTTTCGAGAGGAACTTCCTGCCCTGGCCGCGCCATGACGACGAGGGACTGCGGCCTGACCAACTGAATGCCGCCAACGACGATTGAACGCCTTTGTCCCGTTGCTGCCGCAGCTTCGCTTGATTTTGTTCCGCCTGGCGACGGTTTCGACGAGCTCCGAGGTTTTCAAGGCACCGAGGCCGGGTCACAACCCGGCCTAAGTACGTTCTGCGGGGTTCTCGCTTCAGCGGCGATACCAGCCCATCCGGGGATGATACCAACCCCAGCCCGGCCGATACCAGCCATAGGGGTAGACGATCACCGGCCGGTTGTAGACGTAAGCGGGACGGTTGGGCACGCAGCGGCCCCATGGGTTGGGATGCCATCCCATCCCGCAACCCCATGCAACACTCTGGACGAGCGGGGCGGGCGCTTGCGGCGCGATCGGCGTTGCGGAAGCCGTACCGGCAACAAACAGCGTTGCGCCGGCGAGCATTGCAGGCAGAAGTCTGGTGGACATGTCGATCTCCATCACATCCACCCCCGGAGCCTGACGATGCGCTTTGCTGCATTAACGCAGCATGAACAGCTTACGTTGGGGAAAGTGAGGCTGTTGCTGTCCGCCGGTCATCAAGCAGCTAGCGGCTGGCGTAGCGCGTGACGGTGCTCAGGAAGAACCCGATGGTGAGGAAGAGCAGCACCAGATGGATCCATGACAGCTGCCCCGAGACGATGTCGATCCCCACCGCGACCAGCAGCAGCACCAGAGCGATGCAGCTTGCGACGAGAGCGATTTCCAAGCGATTGATCTTCATGGACTTCACACCGGCAAGGGCCATATCGGCTGGATAGCACCGACGATATGAAGCTGAAGATGTGACCGCGGCGGAGCAATGGCGGACATCATCACATTTTCGGCATTGCCGCTCGGGCCGGCTGCGCCGGCCGAGCCTGTGGTTTGGCTCGTCATCGAGCCGTGACCGTACCTAGTCGAACTGGATCGCCTGCAAAGCGGCGCCGTTCTTCTTCAGCCAGGCCTTGCAGCGCTCCGTGTCCGGGCAGAGTTCCTCGCACAGCTTCCAGAATTTCGGGCCGTGGTTCATCTCCTTGAGATGCGCCACCTCGTGCGCCACCAGGTAATTGATCACCGGTGCCGGCGCCATCATGATGCGCCATGAAAAGGAAAGGCTGCCGTCGGCCGTGCATGATCCCCACCGGCTCGACGTATCCTTGAAGCGGATGTTCTTGGCCCGACGACCGATTGCGCCGGTGTGCTTGATCACCAGCGCTTCGATGTCGCGCTTGGCCTCGCGCTTCAGGAAGTCGGCGATACGCCGCGGCAGATGCAGCCGGTCGCCATGCACCACCAGCGTAGGGCCGGTCTCGTCCGCGCCCAACACCACCGTGCCGCGTTTGCCGGGCTCGTGCACGATCAGGTGCGGGACGCCGTGCAATGGAATCTTGATGCCGGGCCTGACCTGTGGCCGTTCCGGCACCTTGGACAGCCTCTGTTCCAGCCAACCCTGGTGGCGGTCGAGGAATTTCTCCACCTCGCCACGGCGCAGGCCTGGCGGCACGGTGATGCGCAGGCTCTGCCCGCCGGCATCGATCCTGAGCGTCAGGCGCCGCGCCCGCTCATTCTCGACGATGCGCAAAGGCAGCGTGCGGCCGGCCACATGATGTTCGCGCTCCTCTATCGGAGACGGCGTCGGCTTGGTCAGATTGCGGAAGAAGGCGAAAGACATGGCCGGAAGATAATTGATTCGAGCGCTCGCAGAACAAAAAAGAAACGGCGTCGCTCGGGGCGACGCCGCTTGGTTTTCCAGGCGATGGGCCGGCTCAGTCGTCGAGCAGGTTGGTACCCTTGCCCTTGGCGGGCTTCGTGGTGGTGGTCGGCGTGGTCGGCTTGTTGCGGGCGGCCATGAAGCGGTCGAACTCTTCCTGGTCCTTGGCGCGGCGAAGCTCTCGCGCATAGTCGTCGAACTCGGCCAAAGCCTCATCGAGCTTGCGGCGCTCTTCGGCCAAGCGTTCCAGTTCCTTGTCGCGCCAGTCGTCAAAGGCGACGTTGCCGGTGCGGGCGGAGCTGTGACCCCAGCGATGGGCCTTGTCGGCACCACGGCGGCAGCCGGCGAAGATGCCGTCAGTAGCCTTGTTGACATCGCGTTTGAAGCCGTCGAGCCGGTCGCCCCAGATGATGTAGGCGAGCATGGCGAGGCCCAGCGGCCAGAACACCACGAAGCCCAGAACCATCAGTGCGATGGTTGCCGGCGTCCAGGCCGGGCGGATCAGTGCAGTCGTGTTCATTTCTCCCGTTCCTTCGGTTGGAGGCAGCCGCATCCGGCTGCTGCATTTCGAAATGGGAGTGGCGGGCAGTCCGTTCAAGAATGGGTGGGTGGGAACCGGACAAGTATCTGTAAAGCCTCAAGCCTTTCTGCGTTGCGGCCAAGCCGGCAATGCCGAAACGCGGCTTTTGTTTGGCTTTTAGCCGCGTTTATTATCGAACCGTTCGTCCCGCCGCCGCACGTTTGAGATAGTCGAGCGTGACAACGACGAGCCCGGCCACCAGTCCCCAGAATGCCGCTCCTATCCCGAACAGGGTCAGCCCCGAGGCGGTAACGACGAAGGCCGTGGTGGCGGCCATGCGGTCGTGTTCGTCCTTCAGCGAAATGGTCAGCGCGTTGGTCAGCGGCCCCATCAGCGCAAGTCCGGCCACCAGCACGATTAGGCTTTGCGGCAGCACGGCGAAGATGGCGACCAGCGAAGCCCCGAAAATGGCGAAGACGACATATGCGAGCGCATAGAAAGGTCCGGTTTTCCAGCGTTCCGCCGGGTCGGGATGAACGTCCGGTCCAGTACAGATGGCCGCCGAGATCGCAGCCAGGTTGGAGGTCGAGGCGCCGAATGGCGCCAGGATCACCGAGACCAGACCGGTGAATGAGATCAGCGGGCCGGGTTCCGGATCGTAGCCGGCGGCGCGCAGCACGGCGAGGCCGGAAAGGTTCTGTGAGGCCATGGTGACAAGGTAGAGCGGCAAGGCGAGCCCGATCGCCGCCTGAGCGGTGAAGACGGGCGCAATCAACGTCAAGGTCGATAGTTCCGGCGTCGGCAGGCCGCCGACGCGACCGGTGAGGAAGGCGGCAAGTCCGCCGCCGATCAGCACGGCCAACACCGACAGAGCCGGGTTCCACAGGCGGATCAAGAAGAAAGCGGCGATTAGCGGCAACACCAGCCACGGGTCGACGGGAATGGTCTTGACCGCATTGAGCGCGAAGCTGACCAGAATGCCGGCCAGCATGCCCGAAGCCACCGAAGCGGGGATTTTCGAGATCAGCCGGGTCAGCGGCTTGAACAGGCCGGTCAGCACCAGCAACGCACCGGCGATGAGGAATGCACCGACCGCCTCGCCCATCGAGAAGCCGTTGGAGGCGGCGATCAGCGCTGCGCCCGGCGTCGACCAGGCGCTGATGATGGGCATCTTCGTGCGCCACGACAGCCACAGGCTCTCCACCGCCATGGCAATGCAAAGAGCTGTAACCCAGCTGGCTGTCTGCAATTGCGTGGCGCCAACCGCATTGGCCGCCGCGATGATGATGGCCAGCGTCCCGCCGAAACCGACAATGGCTGCGACGAAAGCCGAAATGGGGATGGAGATACGCATCAGGCGGCTCGTTCGATCAGCGCTTCGACCGCGCGCACCAAAAGGTCCAGGTCCTGCGGCCGCGACAGCCGGTGATCGCCCTCGGGCACCAGCGACAGGGTCACATCGTCGGCGGGCAGTTGGCTGACCAGCTTCAGCGCATGGGCATGGGGAACATCAGGATCGGCCAGCCCCTGGATGATATGGACCGGGCAGTGCGTGTCGATCGGGCCGGTCATGACGAGATTGTAGCGGCCGTCCTCGATCAGCGCGCGCGTGTAGATATAGGGCTGGTCGGAATAGTCCGACGGTTCGGCGAAGAAACCCTTTTCGATCAGGTCGCGGCGCTGCCCGTCGGTCAGTGCCGGTTCGATCAGTTCGGCGGTGAAGTCTGGCGCCGGCGCCAGAAGCACCAATCCGGCAATGCGATCTTCGCCGGCCTTGCGCAGTTCCTGCACCATGCGCAGCGCGATCCACGCCCCCATCGACGAACCGACCAGGATTTGCTTGCCCTCGGTGAAGCGCCTGAACACGGCCAGGCTCTGGCTAAGCCATGTCGAGATGGTGCCGTCGGCGAAATCGCCGCCGGACTCGCCATGGCCGGAATAGTCGTGGCGCAGAAAGGCGTGACCGCTGCCGGAGGCCCAATTGGCCAGCGCCTCCGCCTTCGTGCCCAGCATGTCCGACTTGTAGCCACCGAGCCAAACCACGCCCGGCGCCTTGCCCGACTGATGGCGCACGGCAATGCGTACGCCGTCGACGTCGAGGAATTCGGGAGCGGACGGCTGCATGGCTGGGTTCCTGTGGGCTGCGTTTTTTGGCATGGCTGAAGCGATGCGAAAAGGGCCCGCTTTGTTCTTCGCTTGGATCAGAAAGCAACAGCAGCGCAGAATTGCCTGAACAGGTGATTTGTTGTCGCGCCTATGCTATTGACTCGCGCCGCGCGCTCACCACATTGACGCGCCACAGCAAAACCGGACTGAATTTTTAGAACGCTAACGGCTCGAGGAGACCACGACCATTCGCAGACCTTTCAAAGCAGCGGCGCCGACGAAGGATGGCCCGCGCGCAAATCGGGACATCCGCGTCCCCCGCGTCCAGCTTATCGACGCAGAAGGCAAGAACCGCGGCGACGTTTCCATCAACGAGGCATTGCAGCTGGCTGAGGAGGCTGGGCTGGATCTGGTCGAGATCTCGCCGAACGCTATCCCGCCCGTCACCAAGATCCTCGACCTCGGCAAGTTGAAATACGCCAACCAGAAGAAGGCGGCCGAAGCTCGCAAGAACCAGCGCGTCATCGAGATCAAGGAGATCAAGATGCGCCCCAACATCGACAGCCACGACTACGACGTGAAGATGCGCGCGGTGCGCCGCTTCTTCGAGGAAGGCGACAAGGTCAAGCTGACGCTGCGCTTCCGTGGTCGCGAAATGGCCCATATGGAACTCGGCATGCAGCTTCTCAACAAGGTACGCGAGGAAGTCGCCACCATTGCCAAGGTCGAAGCCGAGCCGAAGCTCGAAGGCCGCCAGATGATGATGGTGCTGGCGCCGCGCTGATGGCGTAGCGGCCAGGTTCAAGTATATTAGCTAATCAGGGCGCTCCGGTCGGCGGAGCGCCTTTTTCCTGCCGTAACTGGGTGGTTTGTCGCCTCGGATCTCGGCACGCAGGGACGATCGGACCCTCACATGGACAATGAAATCCCGGACGCGGAAGCTAGGCGTGCGCTTGGCGTCTATCAGTCCATGCGCCGCCTCGTGCTTGCGGTCGTCATTGTCCTGATGTTCGTCACGCTTTTGTTCGGGCAGGCGACTTTCCCGCCCGCAACCTTCGTGCACGAATTTCTCGAGATGATCGGCGTGCTTCTCATCTTCCTTGGTATCGTCGGCCGGTTATGGGCGACGCTCTACATCGGCGGGCGCAAGTCGGACAGTGTCGTCACCGGCGGCCCCTATTCGATCACCCGCAACCCGCTCTATGTCTTTTCGACCATGGCTGCGGTCGGTGTCGGCGCGCAGATGGGTTCGATCGTCGTCACGGTCGCCTTCGGCGTTGTCTGTGCGGCGGCGTTTCATCTCGTCATCCTGCGTGAGGAGAAATTCCTCAAGAAAGCGCTTGGCGAGCCCTACAAGGCCTATCTGGACCGCGTGCCGCGTTTCATCCCGAACTTCTCGCTCTACCAGGAGGGGGACACCGGTTCGTTCAAGCCGCGCCTGCTGCTCAACACCCTTTTGGATGGATTGGTCTTCCTAGTTGCGTTGCCGTTCTTCGAGGTCATCGATTCCGCGCAGGCCTCGGGAACCGTGCCGGTTCTCTTCCATTTGCCTTGATGTCGCGGCTTGGCGGGGATTGCGCGACCGGCGTCTTTGCAGTATAGGGCCGCGTTCCAGAAAAACCGCCCGGCAGGGCATGCCGTGGCGGTTTCATTTGCTTTCCAGGCTTTGGTCGGCCCGGGAACAACAACAAGAGGTGCTTCAAGCCCTCGCAAAGGAGTAGCAAAATGCCCAAGATGAAGACCAAATCCGCTGCCAAGAAGCGGTTCAAGATCACGGCGACCGGCAAGGTCAAGTCGGCTGCGGCCGGCAAGCGCCATGGCATGATCAAGCGCAGCAACAAGTTCATTCGCGATGCCCGCGGCACGATGGTTCTGGCTGAACCGGATGGCAAGAAGGTCATCAAGAATTTTCTGCCGAACGGCCTCTGAGCCCGGCTGCGCCCCAATTAAGGAGATCATGACATGGCACGCGTAAAAAGAGGCGTCACCGCTCACGCCAAGCACAAGAAGGTCCTGAAAGCCGCCAAGGGTTTCTACGGCCGTCGCAAGAACACCATCCGTATCGCCAAGCAGGCGGTCGAGAAGTCGCTGCAGTACGCCTATCGCGACCGCAAGGCTCGCAAGCGCAATTTCCGCGCTCTCTGGGTGCAGCGTATCAACGCCGCTGTCCGCGAGCACGGCCTGACCTATGGCCGCTTCATCGACGGCCTCAACAAGGCTGGCATCGAGATCGACCGCAAGGTCCTGTCCGACATGGCCATCCACGAGCCGCAGGCTTTCGCCGTACTCGTCGGCAAGGCCAAGGTTGCTCTTGAGTACCTCAAGAACACCACCCCGAATGCTTTTGAAAGCGCTGTTGCTTAACCAGCGCCTTCCCAAGCATCACTGACTTGATTTGGGAAACCCGCGCTGGCACGGCTGGCGCGGGTTTTTCTTTTGTCGCGCTCAAAGCAACAACTATGGCTATCCGGTAGCATGAAATCGCTACCGCCTGGTCCCGATCGAAAGAGTCTCATTGTGAACGCCACCGCTGGAAATCTTGAAGTTCTGGAGAGCGCGCTGCTGGCCGAGATCGCCGCCGCCGACGACGAGCAGGCGATCGAGGCCGTGCGCGTCGCCGCGCTCGGCAAGAAGGGTTCCGTCTCGGAGCTTCTGAAGACGCTGGGCGCCATGACTGCCGAGGAGCGGCAGACGAAGGGTCCGGCGATCAACGGCCTGAAGAACCGGGTCTCCGAGGCGCTCGGCGAGCGCAAGGCCGAGCTGAAGAACGCGGCCGTGGCCGCCCGCCTCGTCGCCGAGACGGTCGACGTTACACTGCCCGTGCGCCAGTCGCCGGCCGAGCGCGGCCGCATCCATCCCATCAGCCAGGTTATCGACGAGATTGCCGCCATCTTCGGCGACATGGGCTTTTCCATCGCCGAAGGTCCGGACATCGAGACCGACCACTATAATTTCACCGCGCTCAATTTCCCGGCCGGCCATCCGGCGCGCGAAATGCACGACACCTTTTTCCTGCAGGCGGCCGAGGGCAACGAGGCCAAGCTCCTGCGCACGCACACTTCCCCGGTGCAGATCCACACCATGGAGGCGCAGAAGCCGCCGATCCGCATCGTCATCCCGGGCAAGACCTACCGTATGGATTCGGACGCCACCCACACGCCGATGTTCCATCAGCTCGAAGGGCTGGTCATTGATCGCACGGCCAATGTCGCCAACATGCGCTGGGTGCTGGAAGAGTTCTGCAAGGCCTTCTTCGAAGTGCCGAGCCTGAAGATGCGCTTCCGCCCATCCTTCTTCCCGTTCACCGAGCCGAGCCTCGAGGTCGACATTCAGTGCGACCGCTCCAGGCCGGGCGAAGTGCGCTTCGGCGAAGGCAACGACTGGATGGAGATCCTCGGCTGCGGCATGGTCCATCCCAATGTGTTGCGCGCCGGCGGGCTCGATCCCGACGAATATCAGGGCTTTGCCTGGGGCATGGGCATCGATCGCATCGCCATGCTGAAATATGGCATGCCGGACCTGCGCGCCTTCTTCGATGCGGATGTGCGCTGGCTGTCGCATTACGGCTTCCGCCCGCTCGACATGCCGACGCTGTTCGGTGGCCTCAGCGCATGATTGCGGTCGCCGATGCTTATGCCAATGCCGTGACCTTCGCCTTCGGCGACAGTCCGGAACTGAAGGACGAGCTGCTGGCGCTGGTGCTGGCGGGCCGCAAGACCGCGACCTGCGGCGCGCTGCGCGACTTCGGCGATCACGAACCGGTGCCTGAGGTCGGGCGCCGCGACGTCGTGCTGGACGGCCAGGGCCGCCGGGCGGCCGTCATCGAGACCGTGTCGGTGGAGTTCAGGCGCTTCGACGAAGTTGACGCCGCCTTCGCAGCGGCCGAGGGCGAAGGCGATCTGTCCTATGATTATTGGCGGCAGGCCCACGAGGCTTATTTCGCCCGCAATGGCGGCTTTTCGCCCGACATGATTTTGGTTTGCGAGCGGTTCCGGCTGGTGGAAACGCTCGACCGCAACGACACGAAACGAGTGAACTCATGAAATTCACCCTCTCCTGGCTCAAGGATCATCTCGAAACCGACGCCACGCTGGCCGACATCGTCGAGCGGCTGACCTCGATCGGCCTCGAGGTCGAGGCGGTCGACGACAAGGCGGGATTGAAGCCCTTTGTCATCGCCAAGGTGCTGACGGCCGCGAAACACCCCGATGCCGACAAGCTGCAGGTACTGACCGTCGACACCGGCGCCGGCGCCCCCGTTCAGGTCGTATGCGGTGCGCCCAATGCGCGTGCCGGCCTGATCGGTGCCTTTGCCGCGCCCGGCACCTATGTGCCCGGCATCGATGTCACCTTGTCGGTCGGCAAGATCCGCGGCGTCGAGAGCCACGGCATGATGTGTTCCGAGCGCGAGCTCGAACTGTCGGACGAGCACAACGGCATCATCGACCTGCCGGCCGATGCGCCGGTCGGCACGTCCTTCGCCGCCTACGCGCATCTCGACGATCCGGTCATCGAGATCAACCTGACGCCGAACCATCCCGAAGCGACTGGCGTCTACGGAATCGCGCGCGATCTGGCCGCCTCCGGCCTGGGCAAGTTGAAAACCGCGCCGGTCGAACCGGTTGCCGGCAAGGGCGAAACTCCCGTCACGGTCAGGATCGAAGCGCCAGAGCTTTGCCCTGGCTTCGCGCTGCGTCTGGTGCGCGGCGTCAAGAACGGCCCGTCGCCAAAATGGCTCCAGCAGCGGCTGATCGCTATCGGTCTGAGGCCGATCAACGCGCTGGTCGATGTCACGAACTACATTACTTTCGACCGCGGTCGGCCGCTCCATGTGTACGACCTGAAGAAAGTCACCGGCGATCTGGTGGTGCGAAGGGCGAGGGACGGCGAGAAAGTATTAGCGCTCAACGAGCGCGAATACACGCTGACGCCGGACATGTGCGTCATTGCCGATGACAAGGGCGCCGATTCCATTGCCGGGGTCATGGGCGGCGAGCATACAGGCAGCGACGAGAGCACCACCGACGTGCTGATCGAATCGGCGCTGTGGGACCCCATCGCCACCGCCCGCACCGGCCGCGAACTCGGCATCATAACCGACGCGCGCTACCGTTTCGAGCGCGGCGTCGACCCTGAATTCATGGTGCCTGGCCTCGATCTCGCGACGAGAATGGTGCTCGATCTTTGCGACGGTGAGCCGGCAGCGACCGAGGTGGTCGGTTATGCGGGACATCAGCCGAAGGTCGTCTCCTTCCCGATCTCCGAGGTGAAGCGCCTGACCGGCATCGACGTGCCGAAGGCCGAAAGCCTCGATATCCTCACCCGTCTCGGCTTTGGCGTGAAGGGTGATGGCGATGTGGTTGACGTCACCGTGCCGTCCTGGCGTCCGGATGTCGACGGCAAGGCCGACCTGGTCGAGGAGGTCATGCGCATCCATGGTGTCGACGAGATCTTGCCGCAGCCGCTTTCCAGCCATGGTGTCGTCAACGGCAAGATATTGACCACGCTGCAGATCCGCACCCGCGCCGCCAAGCGTGCGCTGGCGGTGCGCGGCATGATGGAGGCCGTCACCTGGTCGTTCATCCCGGCCAGGCATGCCGAATTGTTCGGCGGCGGTCAGCCCAGCCTCAAACTGGCGAACCCTATCGCCGCCGACATGTCCGACATGCGGCCCTCGCTGCTGCCGGGTCTTGTAGCGGCAGCGCAGCGCAATGCCGACCGCGGCTTTGGCGACGTGGCGCTGTTCGAAGTCTCCGGCACCTATGAGGGCGACACCGCTGAAACCCAGCGCCGCGTTGCCGCCGGCGTGCGCCGCGGCACGGCGAAGCTTGATGGTTCAGGCCGCCACTGGGCCGGTAACGCTCAGGGCGTCGGCGTGTTCGACGCCAAGGCAGACGCCATCGCGGTGCTGGAAGCCTGCGGTGCACCAGTCGACCGGCTGCAGATCGAGACGGGTGCGCCGTCCTGGTATCATCCGGGTCGCTCCGGCGTCATCAAGCTCGGCCCCAAGGTGGTGCTCGGCCATTTCGGCGAGTTCCATCCAGGCACGTTGGAAGTGCTCGACGCCTCCGGCCCGCTCTGCGGCTTCGAAGTGTTCGTCGACGCCATCCCGGAGCCTAAGGCCAAGCCGACCCGCACCAAGCCGAAGCTGGAGCTTTCTGCCTTCCAGGCGGTAAAGCGCGACTTCGCCTTCGTCGTCGACAAGACGGTCGAGGCCGGCACGCTGACGCGCGCAGCACTGGCCGCCGACAAGAAGCTGATCACCGGCGTGTCCGTCTTCGACGTGTTCGAAGGGGCGGCGCTGGGCGCCGGCAAGAAGTCGATCGCCATCGAGGTCTCGATCCAGCCGGTGGAAAAGACGCTGACCGACGAGGATTTCGAAGCGCTCGCCAAGCGCGTCGTCGAAAACGTCGCCAAGCAGACCGGGGGCGTGCTGCGCACCTAAGCAAGGAGAAAAAGATGCCGGCGATCCGCACCACGCGCCTTCCCGCCGGCATCGATGTTCCAGTGCTGGGGCAAGGCACCTGGCATATGGGCGAGGATAAGCGCCGCCCTGCCGACGAAGTGGCGGCGCTACGGCTCGGCCTCGATCTCGGCCTGAGCCTGATCGACACGGCGGAAATGTATGCTTCGGGCGGTGCCGAAGAGGTGGTGCGCGAAGCGATCGCCGGCCGTCGCGATGAAGTCTTCCTGGTCTCCAAGGTGCTGCCGTCGAATGCCTCGCGCCAGCGCACCATTGCTGCCTGCGAGGCCAGCCTGAAGCGGCTCGGCACCGACCGTATCGATCTTTACCTGCTGCATTGGCGCGGCGGCGTGCCGCTGGCCGAAACGGTCGAGGCTTTCGAGACCCTCCAGGCTGCCGGCAAGATCGGCCATTGGGGCGTCAGCAATTTTGACACCGACGATATGCGCGAACTGGCCGGCGTGCCTAGCGGCGCCGGCGTGCAGACCAACCAGGTGCTCTACAATCTGGAAAGTCGCGGTATCGAGTTCGACCTTTTGTCGGCCTCGCAACGCGCGGGTATCCCAGTGATGGCCTATTCGCCGATCGGCCAGGGTGGGTTCGTGAGCGACGACAGGCTTGCCGCGATCGCAAGACGTCACGGCGTCAGCACCACGCAGGTGGCGCTGGCCTGGGTCCTGCGCCACGAGGGCGTCATCGCCATCCCGAAGGCGGTACGGCCGGAACATATCCGCGCCAATCGTGCCGCAGCCGACTTGCGATTGACCGCCGCCGACCTAGCGGAACTCGACGCCGTCTTCCCGCCGCCGCGCCGCAAGACGCCGCTGGAGATGATCTGAGGTCGAGTGCGTTTCTGGTGCTTGCCGGACAATCGCCGCTCTCGCGAATGGCTGGCTTCTGCCAAGGCGAGATTGTCGCGGCGATTTCTTCGCACGAGCTCTTGCAAACCGCATCGGCGGCTCCCACATCCCGAGCGCGGACCGGGCCCCTCTGACGTTTGCGCTATGCGCGATCGTGATGTCGGACCGCTTAACTGGGCCCGCTTAGCAAGTCACCGGAGCGGGTTGGTGGGAGAAGGACCCGATGATCTCTGGAAAGACCCGTGCCTTTGCACTCTTGGCCACGTTCGTGATGGCCTTCACCCTGGTATCCACTGATTTTGCCGATGCACGGCGCGGCGGCAGTTTTGGCAGCCGCGGCACGCGTACGTTCCAGTCGGCACCGGCCACGCGCACTGCGCCGAACCCGACCGCTCCGGTCGAGCGCAGCATGACGCCCAATACCGGGCCGACCGCGACCACCCGGCAGCCGCAGCCAGGAATGGTCCAGCAACAGCGCCCCGGCCTCTTCGGTGGTCTTGGCGGTTCGTTGATGCGCGGCATTCTGATCGGCGGCCTGTTCGGCGCGCTGCTGGGTTATGGTTTCGGCGGCATGGCCGGCGCGCTTGGCTTCATCGTGCAGCTTCTGCTGGTCGGCCTCTTGGTGATGCTGGCTCTGCGCTTCTTCCGTTCGCGTGCCGCGCCGGCAACGGCCGCGGGACCAGCCATCGGCGGCTCCGACCCGCGCGACGCGTTCGGACGCACCGCAAATCGCGACGCGCATGACGAGGCTCCGGCGGGCAACGGCCGGGCTGGCTCGTTCAGCATTCCAGGTTTTGGAACGCAGCCCGCAGCGCAGCCGCAGGACATCGAGCTGACCAAGGACGACCTCGACGTGTTCGAGCGCATGCTGGGTGAAGTCCAGACCGCCTTCGCAAAGGAGGACCATGCAGGATTGCGCCGGCTGACCACGCCGGAGATGGTCTCCTACTTCTCGGAGGAACTGGCCGAGAATGCCCAGCACGGGCAGCGCAACGATGTTACCGACGTGCATCTGGTTCAGGCCGACGTCGCCGAAGCTTGGCGCGAGGATGGTCAGGATTACGCCACGGCCGCCTTCCGTTATGAGTCCATCGACGTGATGCGTGATCGGACGACCGGCAAGGTGGTGAAGGGCGACGAGAAGCCAACCGAAACGACGGAGCTGTGGACCTTCACCCGCCCGCGCAACGGCGACTGGAAATTGTCCGCGATCCAGGAAGCATCCGCCTAGACCCCAATCCCGATAGTCCCTGCGGCCCGCGAAATCTCGCGGGCCGCAGCCTTTTCGATAGGGTAGCGCGTTGCCCGAAGCATCGAATCGCCGTCATGTCGGGCGCATGAACCATCTGCGTCATTCCGGCCTGCCCTTTGCCGAGCAGGTGGCCGCGCTGGACTTGATCTTGCGGGCCGATCCGATCGTGTGGGAAGCGCTTGAACGCGCACGCGATCTCGACCTGCCGGACGGGATGATCGTCTCCGGCGCCATCTACAATACGGTGTGGAACAGCTTGACCGGCCGGCCGGCCGGCTATGGCATCAAGGACATCGACCTCTTCTATTGCGATGGCTCCGATCTTTCCTATGACGCCGAGGATGTCATCATCCGCCGTGCGACTCGGCACTTCGCGGGCTTGCCGCTTCCGGTCGAGGTCCGCAATCAGGCCCGCGTGCATCTTTGGTATCCGGATCGTTTCGGCCGGACCTGCCCTGCTTATCGTTCGAGCGCTGAACCCCTCGACCATTTTGCGTCGCGAACACACTCGGTCGGCGTGCGGCTGACCTCGACCGCCACGCTCGCGGTAACGGCGCCCTTCGGTCTCGACGATATCTTTTCCTTCCGCATTGTGCCGAACCGCGTCACGGACAATCGCGAAACCCATGAGGCGAAGGGCAGGCGCGCCGTGGCATTGTGGCCCGAGCTCAGTGTCATGCCCTGGTGACGTCTTTGCACCCGGCATGAGAAAAAGGGCGCCGAAGCGCCCCTCTCATTTCCAAATTTCAGTTCTGCCTAGCCGTTGACCAGCGCGAAGCCCGCTTCCGTATAACGCTTGCCAATCACCTTGTCGGGCGACAGCGCATTGCCGATCTCGGCGACTTCGGTCTCGCTAAGCGCGATGCCCGCCGCAGCGGTATTCTGTTCCAGGTGACCGATTTTGCGCGCACCGGGGATCGGCACGATGAAGTCATCCTGGTGCAGCACCCATGCGAGTGCCAGCTGCGCGGCGGTGACGCCCTTTTCCGCCGCGAAACGCTCCAGCGTCGCCACCACCTTCGCGTTGGCATCCATGGCCTCCGGCTGGAAGCGCGGCAAGGTCAGGCGCCAGTCGTCATTGCCCAGTTCATCCGGCTTGCGGATCGCGCCGGTCAGCAGGCCGCGCCCGAGCGGGCTGTAGGGTACGAAGCCGATGCCGAGTTCGCGGCAGACATCGAGGACACCCTGCTCCGGATCGCGGCTCCACAGCGAATACTCGCTTTGCACGGCGGCGATCGGGTGCACGGCGTGCGCGCGCCGCAAGGTGGCGGCGCTCACTTCCGAAAGACCGAGCGCTCGCACCTTGCCTTCCTTCACCAGTTCCGCCATCGCGCCGACCGTGTCTTCGATCGGTACGTTGGGATCGACACGATGCTGGTAATAAAGGTCGATCACGTCGGTATCCAGCCGGCGCAGCGAAGCCTCGGCCACCGCCTTGGCATGTTCGGGACGGCTGTCAACGCCGGCGATGCGTTCGGCGCCCTTGCCGGTCTCGGAGATCTTGAAGCCGAACTTCGTGGCGATCTTCACCCTGTCGCGGACCGGCTTCAGCGCCTTGCCGAGCAGGATTTCATTTTCGTAGGGACCGTAGACCTCCGCCGTGTCGAAGAAGTCGACGCCGATGTCGACGGCACGGTGCAGTGTCGCGATGGCATCGGCTTCTTCCTGCCCGCCATAGGCAAAGCTCATGCCCATGCAGCCGAGGCCGACGGGAAAGACAGTCAATTCAGTTCCGAGTTTGCGCTTTTGCATCGCGGTTCTCCTTGTTGCGATGCGATGGAAATAGCGCCTTGCTAGGTGTTCGATAACGAGTGCATAATCGCACGATCTATTCTAAAGTTTAGAACAATGGATCGAACGCATTTCGCCCAGCTGGCCGTTCTGGCCGCCGTTGCCGACAAGGGCAGCTTTCGTGGCGCCGCCAGGGATCTGGCCATCGCGCCGTCAGCGGTGAGCCATGCGGTTTCCAGCCTGGAGGCCCGTCTCGGCGTGCGGCTGCTCGCGCGCAGCACACGCTCGGTCGCGCCTACCGAGGAAGGAGCCCGGTTGCTAGAGCGCCTGCGGCCGGCCCTTTCCGAAATCGATCTGGCGCTGGAGGCGGCCGTCGAGGTACGCGACCGGCCGGCCGGCAATTTGAGACTGACCGTGCCTCGAACCGCCTTGAAGCTGGTGCTGTCTCCCAAGCTTGCCGCCTTTACGCTGGCCTATCCCGATATCGTTCTCGACATTGCCATCGAGGACCGTTTCACCGACGTGGTCGAGGGTGGCTTCGATGCCGGCGTGCGTCTTGGCGAAAGCCTGCAGCAGGACATGGTCGCCGTGCGTATCGGTCCGCAAATCCGCAGTGCGGTCGTTGGCGCACCTTCCTATTTCGCGACGATGCCCAAACCGCGACACCCTCGCGACCTTTTGGAGCATCGTTGCATCCGCTTCCGGTTTTCCAGCGGCGTGCTCTATCGCTGGGAATTCGCCAGAGGCGGCGAGGAGATCGAACTGCCTGTGCAAGGGCCGTTGATCCTCGGTATCGACGATTCGATTGTCCAGGCGGCCGTCGACGGCGCCGGCCTTGCCTTCGTCTTCGAGGACTATGTCGAGGACACACTGGCATCCGGCGCGCTCGTGCGCGTCCTGGAAGACTGGTGCCCACCCTTCGACGGTTTCTACGTCTACTATCCAAGCCGCCGTCAGATGCGTCCGGCGCTCCGCGCTTTCGTCGACTTTTTTCGCTGGCGGGAGTAGCCTGCCTGGTGGAAGAACGGCGATGCGACGGTCGTTTGCAAGCCATGACGTCCTTAATCCGAAACACACCGACCCGTTACGGCTGGATCACGATCCTGCTGCACTGGACCGTTGGCGTGCTGTTCATCGCTCAGTTGGCGCTTGGGATCGTCATGACGAAATTGTCGAGCCAGCGTACCGCCTTCGAACTGATCCAGTTGCACAAATCGCTCGGGTTCCTGCTCCTCGGCGTTGTGGTGTTGCGGCTGGGTTGGCGGCTGACGAGTATGATGCCTGAACTGCCCGCCGGCACGGGGCGGCTCGAACGGCTAGTGGCACCGATCGCTCACTTCGCGCTTTACGCGCTGCAACTCGCCTTGCCCCTCACTGGCTGGGCGCTGGTCTCGGTCTCGGTGCTGGAAATTCCCAGCATGCCCTTCGGTCTGTTCGTCATGCCAAACCTGCCGTTCGGCTCCTCTGAGGCCGCCGAGAATTTCTGGACGGCGACGCATGCCTATCTCGCTTACGTCGGCATGGCGCTGATTGGGGTGCATGTCCTGGCCGCGCTGCATCACCATTTCTGGCGGCGGGATAGTGTTCTGGTCCGCATGATTTCGCCTTCACGCCGGTGTGATGGCCGCAAGTCGGAATAGGCGCCGGCGACGAGGCGTTGACATGTCGAATGCCGCCGGCCTGCTGGTCGGGCGGCCATGGAGGAAACTCTCATGCGAACCCGCAGTCTGGCTATCGCGGCGATCGCCACGGCTGCGGTCGCCATATCCGCCGCCCATGCTGCCATATCGCTCGGTGAAGCCGCCGGCCGCTACACCATCAGCCAGGCCGGTTCGAACATCCGCTTTTCGATCGGCAAGGCCGGCGGCGGCAGCCTCGCCGGCGCTTTCGCCCACTTTTCCGGTAACATCAGGATCGACCGTGGCGATGCCGGCCACTCGGAAGTCGATATCACCATCTTCCCGGCCAGCGTCACCACTGGCGAGCAGCGCATCGATGCTTTCCTGCGTTCTGACGCCGTCTTCGACGCGGCCAATTCACCGGAAATCCGCTTCCGTTCGGATAGCGTAAGGCGGACCGGCGACACCTCCGCATTGATCACCGGCAGCTTGACGGCGCGGGGTCGGACAATGCCGGAAAAGTTCGTTGCCGAACTCAAATCATCGGGCGCCGGCGGTATCCAGTTCCATGTCACCGGCAAAGTGCTGCGCTCGCGCTATGGTATGGATGTCGGCACGCCGCTCTATTCCAACGTCGTCGATTTCGACATGATGCTTGCCGGCCGGCGCGGTTAGATTCTGCTCCTGGCCTGTTGCGACCCACCCCAACGGCACTGGCTTTTCGCTGCGTTTCGGGCAAATCTCGCCACCGTCGAATCTTGTAAGGCGAGGCCCGATGTTCCGGTGGGGAGTGTTGTCGACGGCGAAGATCGGGCGCGAGCAGGTGCTGCCGGCCATTGCCGATTCCGAAAATGGCGTGCTGACGGCAGTTGCCAGCCGCGACGTCGCCAAGGCGAGGGCCCTGGCTGACCGGTTCGGCGCGCCGCATGCCTTCGGCTCTTATGACGAGTTGCTGGCTTCGCCGCATATCGACGGCGTCTACATTCCGTTGCCGACCTCGCAGCATGTCGAATGGACCGCCAAGACGATCAAGGCCAAGAAGCATGTCCTGGTGGAAAAGCCCTTGGCCCTCGATGCAAAAGACATCCTGCCGCTGATCCAATTGCGCAACCAGCACAATGTGCTGGTGTGCGAGGCGTTCATGGTGATCTACCACCCGCAGTGGATCAAGGTGCGCGATCTGATCGCCAACGGTGCGATCGGCCGCTTGCGCCATGTCCAGGGCGCGTTCACCTATTTCAACGTCGACCCGACCAACATGCGCAACCAGCTTGCGCTGGGTGGCGGCGGCCTGCTGGATATCGGCGTCTACCCGACGGTGGCGACACGGTTCACGACCGACAAGGAACCGCTGCGCGTCCAGGCCAGCATCGAGCGCGACAAGGCGTTCGGCACGGACGTCTATTCCTCGGTACGCGCCGATTTCGGCGACTTCGAACTGTCCTTCTACGTCTCGACGCAGATGGCCGGGCGCCAGTCGATGGTGTTCCACGGCGACGCGGGTTTCATCGAAGTGGCCGCGCCTTTCAATGCTGGCGCTTACGATCATCATCGTATCGAGCTGCACAACCACAACCATACCGAGGCCCAGATATTCCGCTTTCCGGGCACGCAGCAGTATCGGCTCGAAGCGGAGGCTTTCGCGCGCGCGGCGCGCGGCGGCAAGGATCGCGTGTTCACGCTGGAAGAATCCGTGTCGAACCAGAAGGTCATCGACGCAATCTTCCGCGCTGGCGACAAAGACGGCTGGGAGACGGTCTGACGACGACACGCGACGGCCGGCCGGGATGGAGAACGGGCTGGGCGTAGGCGCTGGATGGGAGGGGAACGATGGCCTACGACGCAGATGTCATCATCGTCGGTGCCGGCCTTGCCGGGCTGGTTGCCGCTGCCGAACTCGCTGAGGCGGGCAAGAAGGTCATCATCGTCGACCAGGAGCCGCGGCAATCGCTCGGTGGGCAGGCCTTCTGGTCGTTTGGTGGCCTGTTCCTGGTCGATTCGCCCGAACAGCGGCGCATGCGCATCCGCGATTCCCACGATCTCGCACTCGAGGACTGGCTGGGGACGGCCGCCTTCGATCGTCCCGAGGATCATTGGCCGCGCGAATGGGCCAAGGCCTATGTCGGCTTCGCCGCCGGCGAGAAACGCGCCTGGCTTTCCGAACGCGGCATCAAGTTCTTTCCCGTCGTCGGCTGGGCCGAGCGCGGCGGCGGCAATGCGGTGGGGCACGGCAATTCGGTGCCGCGCTTCCACGTCACCTGGGGCACGGGCCCGGGCGTGCTGGAACCTTTCGTCCTGAGGGTGCGCGAGGCCGAGAAGCAGGGGCTGATTACCTTCAAATTCCGTCATCGCGTCAGCGAGCTGACGAAAAGCGGCACGGCGATCGATGGCGTACGCGGCGAGGTTCTGGAGGAAAGCAGCGTCGAGCGCGGTCATAAGAGCGCGCGCACTGTCGCCGGCGATTTCGCCTTCAAGGCGCAAGCCGTCATCGTGGCTTCCGGCGGCATCGGCGGCAATCACGATCTGGTCCGTAGGAATTGGCCGGAGCGGCTCGGCAAGGCGCCGAAACGCATGATCACCGGCGTGCCCGACTATGTCGACGGGCGCATGCTGGCAATCACCGAAAGCGCCGGCGGCTCGATCATCAACCGCGACCGCATGTGGCACTATGTCGAAGGTATCAGGAACTGGGCGCCGATCTGGACCGATCACGCCATCCGCATCCTGCCCGGCCCGTCGTCGATCTGGCTGGACGCGCGCGGCAAGCGGCTGCCGGTGCCGCTCTATCCCGGTTTCGATACGCTGGGCACGCTCGCCCATATCATGAAGACCGGCTTCGACTATTCATGGTTCATCCTGACCGAGAAGATCATCCGCAAGGAGTTCGCGCTTTCAGGCTCCGAGCAGAACCCCGATCTGACCAACAAGAGCTGGCGCCAGGTGATCGGGCGCGCCACCTCCGGCATTCCGGGGCCGGTAAAAGCCTTCCTCGACAAGGGCGAGGACTTCATTGTCGAGCGCGAATTGCCGGCATTGGTTGCGCGCATGAACGGGCTGGCCGGCGGCGAACCCTTGCTTGATATCGGCCAGGTGGAGCGCGAAATCCGGGCGCGCGACATGCAGCTCGACAATCCGTTCTCCAAGGACATGCAGGTGATGGCACTGCGCGGCGCGCGCAATTATCTCGGCGACAAGCTGATCCGTACCGCCAAGCCGCACAAGATACTCGATCCCGCCAACGGACCGCTGATCGCGGTGCGGCTGAACATCCTCACCCGCAAGACATTGGGCGGCTTGCAGACCGATCTCGACAGCCGTGTGCTGGGTGCGGACGGCCAACCGGTCGAGGGCCTTTATGCCGTTGGCGAGGTGGCCGGTTTCGGCGGCGGCGGTGTGCATGGCTATGCCGCGCTCGAAGGCACCTTCCTCGGCGGCTGCATCTTCTCGGGCCGCGGCGCCGGCCGCGCTACCGCCAAGGGCGTGCGTTGACAAATCACCGTCGCGACGGGGCTGGCCAGGTGGTCAGATACGATCGATATCGCGCCTGAGCACGATCAGCGAAGTCAGGTCCTCGACGCTCTGGTGCGAGGCGATCAGATCGCGCAGCGTGTTCAGCCGGTCGATGGACGGCACTTCCACCTCGACGACGAGGTCGACCTGGCCGGAGATGGAGGATACGCGCCTGACCTCGGGATGACGCGCCAGTTGGTCGAGCATACCGATGGACGGTGTGCGCACCAGCGTCACCATCAGGAAGGCGAAAACCTGGTTTTGCTCCAGTTGCCCGATATCGGCGCGATAGCCGCGGATGACACCGCTTTTTTCAAGCAGCGCCACGCGTTCGCTGGTGGCGCTGCGCGAGAGCCCGATCCTTGCAGCCAGCGTCTTGAGCGGAATGCGCGCCTCCTTCGAGAGGATCGCGAGGATGTCCCGGTCCTTGGCGTCGAGTTCCTTCATGGCCGATTTCCATGCGCCGTTAATGTGCCGGTCGAAGCAGGCATAGTGCCGGTCCAACCGACGTTTTGCCAGATGCCCGGTTTTTCGGCGCGTGCCAAGCTCCATCAAGATCAAATCCGGACCTGCGATGACCAACATTACCCACCCGGCACCCAATTTCTCCCTGGTCGAGGCGAGGGCGCTCGCGGCGAGTCATTTCGGTGTGACCGGTTCGGTTGGTAACCTCGACAGCGAGCGCGACCAGAACTTCAGGCTGGCCTCCGAAGAGGGCGACTGGATCCTGAAGGTCGTCAACGCCAGCGAACCGCGCAGCGAAAGCGAGTTCCAGACCGCGCTGCTCGATCATCTTGCGCGTACCGGCGCCAATCTCGCTGTCCCGACGCTCAGGAAGACGCTGGACAACACCACGCTGGCTTTTGCCGCGGATAGCAATGGCGCAAAGCACGCGTTGCGGCTGGTTTCGTGGCTGCCTGGCAAGCCGCTGGCCGAAGCGGAACGCACGCCTGAAACTCTCGACAGCCTTGGCCGCGCGCTCGGCCGGCTCGATCGTGCCTTGCAGGGCTTCATTCACCCGGGCGCGTTGCGCAGCTTCGACTGGGACATCCGCCGTGCCGGTGCCTCGCGCCGTCGCCTGGAGCATGTGCTCGATGCGAATGACCGCGCGCTGCTCGAGCGTTTCCTCGACCGCTTCGACGCCGAAGTTGCACCGCGCCTGCCGGCATTGCGCGCGCAGGTCATCCACAACGACGCCAACGACTGGAACGTGCTGGTCGATGCCGACGATCAGGCCCACGTCGTCGGCCTCATCGATTTCGGCGATGCCCTGCATGCGCCGCTGATCGCGGAAGTCGCGGTTGCCTGCGCCTATGCCATTCTCGATACCGAGGACCCGATCGGCGCCGCGGCCAAACTCGCTGCCGGCTTCCACGCCGAATATCCGCTGCGCGAGGAAGAGGTGGACCTCCTCTTCGACCTGATCGCGATGCGGCTGGTTACCAGCGTCACATTGTCGGCGCTGCGCCGGCAGCAGACCGGCGACAATCCCTATCTGGCGATCAGCGAGGCGCCGGCCTGGCGCATGCTGCGCCGGCTCGATGCGATGAACCCGCGTTTCGCAACGGCGATCCTGCGCCACGCCTGCGGCTTCGATGCGGCACCCGGCGCTCGCTCGCTCGCTGCCTGGATTTCCACCAACCGCAAGCAACTTGTCCCGATCCTCGATCGCCATCCGGCGACGCTGGTCAAGGCGCTGGTTCCTTATGGCGACCCGCAGCACCCGATGACGGTCGCCTCGGCGGCCGAGCAGCCGGCGAAAGCTAGTGCCTGGTGGGATGCTTATAGCGCCGAAAACAACATCGAGCTCGGGATTGGTCCGTGGGGCGAGGCGCGCACGGTCTATGCCAGCGACATGTTCCGCTCGCGTTTCATCGAAGGCGTGCGTCGCATCCATCATCTCGGCCTCGACCTGTTCATGCCGGCCGGAACCAGGGTCCGCACGCCGCTCGCCGCCACGGTGAATAGCGTCGAGATCGAAGAAGACCGGCTGGGTTACGGCTGCCTGGTGGCGCTGGAACATCGGCCGGAAGGCTGTCCGCCCTTCGTGACGCTGTGGGGGCATCTCGCGCATGAGGCGATGTCGCGGCTGAAGCCGGGTCAGCGCCTGGAAGCCGGCGCTATCGTCGGCGAGATGGGCGTTGCCGCCGAGAACGGCGGCTGGGCGCCGCATCTGCATTTCCAGATATCGGCGGACCCGCAGCTTGCCGCGCGTGACATTCTGGGCGTCGGCGAGGCGCGCTATCTCGAGGTTTGGCGCGAGCTCTTCCCTGATGCCGCCGAACTCGCCGGTATCCCGCCGGAGACATTCGTGCAGACCGGCCGCACTCGCCCCGAGATCGTGGCTGCGCGCAAGACCGCGCTGTTGCCGAACCTGTCGATCTCCTACTCGCAACCGATCAAGTTTGTGCGCGGCGAGGGTCCTTGGCTGATCGACGACCGTGGTCGCGCCTATCTCGACTGCTTCAACAATGTCTGTCATCTCGGCCACGCCCATCCCGACGTGGTTGAGGCGATTGCCCGGCAGGCGGCGAAGCTCAACACCAACACGCGCTATCTGCACGATGCGATCGTCACCTACGCGGAACGCCTCACAGCGACGCTGCCCGAGGGGCTTTCGGTGGCGTCCTTCGCCTGCTCCGGCAGCGAGGCCAACAGCCTGATGCTGCGCATGGCGCGCACCCATACCGGCCGCTCCGACGCCATCGTGCTCGACTGGGCTTATCATGGCACGACGCAGGAGCTGATCGACCTCAGCCCGTACAAATACAAGCGCAAGGGCGGAAAGGGTCGGCCGGCGCATGTCTTCGAAGCGGTCATTCCCGACAGCTATCGCGCGCCGGGCGACTGGCCGGCCGAAGAACACGCCAGACGCTTCGCCGAAAGCATCGCCGAGCAGATCGCGGCAATGGCCAGCCAGGGTCGCGCCCCGGCACTGTTCATGGCGGAATCGATCCCCAGCGTCGCTGGTCAGGTATTCCTGCCGGAAGGTTACCTGAAGGAAGTCTACGCCTTGGTCCGCGCCGCCGGCGGCGTCTGCGTGGCCGACGAGGTGCAGGTCGGTTTCGGCCGTGTCGGCACGCATTGGTGGGCGTTCGAGACGCAAGGGGTGGTGCCCGACATCGTCACCATGGGCAAGCCGATCGGCAACGGCCATCCGATGGCGGCTCTGGTCACCACCAAGGAGATCGCCACCTCCTTCAACAACGGCATGGAGTATTTCAACACCTTCGGCGGCAACCCGGTGTCCTGCGCAGCAGGGCTGGCGGTGTTGGACGTGATCGAGCGAGACGGTCTGCGCCAGAACGCGGCCGAGGTCGGCACCTATCTCATGGACCGTTTCCGTGAATTGCAGGCGCGCTACGACATCATCGGCGACGTTCGCGGCATGGGCCTTTTCCTCGGCATCGAGCTGGTCGAGGACCGCAAGACCAAGGCTCCAGCAACCGCACTCGCCCGCCGCATCAATGACGGTGTCCGGGCGCGCGGCGTGCTGATCGGCACGGAGGGGCCACACGACAATGTGCTCAAGATGCGTCCTCCGATGATCTTCAGCCGTGCCAATGCCGATCATCTGGTGAGCGCTCTGGACGAGACCTTCGCAGCGGTGCTGGCCGAACGTTAGCCGGTTCGCGACGACAGTTTCGCCTGGCGGCATCGGCCGGCAGGTGAATTCACAGCAGGACAATCGATCAACGCCGGCGCTGCCGTGCCGGCGTCAGGAGAGGCTTTGCCTCGAACAACCAGGGAGGAGAACATGAAGAAACATCTATTCGCAGCGACACTGCTCGCCGGCTCGGCGACAATGGCCGTCCCGGCGGTCGCCGACACGCTGGACATCGTCAAGCAGCGCGGCACTGTCACCTGTGGCGTCAGCCAGGGCGTCGCCGGCTTCTCGGCACCGGATGACGCCGGCAAATGGCACGGCTTTGATATCGATTTCTGTCGTGCCGTTGCCGCCGCTGTTCTGGGCGACCCGGACAAGGTCAGCTTCGTGCCGTTGTCGACCAAGGAGCGCTTCACGGCGCTGCAGTCGGGCACCGTCGATCTGTTGTCGCGCCAGACCACCTGGACCCTGTCGCGCGATGCCGGCATCGGCATCCACTTCGTCGGTACCATCTATTATGACGGCCAGGGTTTCATGGTGCGCAAGGATATCGGCGTGGACAGCGCGCTGAAGCTTTCCGGCGCGACCGTCTGCGCCGAGCAGGGCACCACGACCGAGCAGAACACCGCCGACTATTTCAGCGCCAACAAGCTGAAATACGAACCGGTGGTGATCGATTCCGCCGACGGCATCATCAAGGCCTTCGATACCGGCCGCTGCGACGTCTACACTACCGATGCTTCCGCGCTCTATGCGCAGCGTCTCAAGCTGACCAATCCCGAAGCCTATACCGTGCTGCCGGAGATCATCTCCAAGGAGCCGCTTGGTCCTGCCGTGCGCCAGGCCGACGACAAGTGGTTCAACATCGTGCGTTGGACCCTCTTCGCTCTGCTTGAGGCCGAGGAACTCGGCGTGACGCAGAAGAACGCAGAAGCCGGGCTGGCTTCGCAAAACCCGGCCATCAAGCGCTTCCTCGGTGTCGAGGGCGACAATGGCCAGCAACTGGGGCTCGATCCGCGCTTCGCCTACAACATCGTCTCCAAGG
Organism: Mesorhizobium terrae; assembly: GCF_008727715.1. Lineage (GTDB taxonomy): Bacteria > Pseudomonadota > Alphaproteobacteria > Rhizobiales > Rhizobiaceae > Mesorhizobium > Mesorhizobium terrae. The sequence goes on along the minus strand of NZ_CP044218.1, from coordinate 1,499,100 downwards.
TCGGCAATTACGGCGAGATGTTCGAACGCAATCTCGGCCAGTCGAGCGCGTTGAAGATCGATCGCGGCATCAACAAGCTCTGGAACGCGGGCGGGTTGATGTACGCGCCGCCGCTGCGCTGATCGCGGTTTCTGCCGATATCAATTCCTAAGACCCGCGCAGGATGCCACCTGCGCGGGTTTCTTTTTGGAAGCGCGGTCTTGAACGGTCGCTCTGGATCAATTTTTCGTAGCCACGGGCCCTTGCCAAGGTTCCGGCATTCAACGAAAACCGCAATTCAGCCGGCAACCATCCCGTTTCCGGCCAGACGCGGTTTCCGGCTGATGCCGACGCACCGCAATGGGACGTAGAGACAATGTCCGCGATCGAAGCCGGCGTGAGAGCGCCGGGAAGCCTCTGGCGCTCCGAAATCAAGGCGACGCTGTCGCTTGCTTGGCCGATGGTGCTGACAAATCTCGGCCAGACGGCGATGACGGCCACCGACGTGATGATGATGGGCAGGCTGGGGTCCGACACGCTCGCCGCCGGCGCGCTCGGCTCAAACCTCTATTTCATGCCGTTGATCTTTGGCCTCGGCCTGATGCTGGCCACCTCGCCGATGATGGCGACGGAACTCGGGCGTTTCCGCCATTCAGTGCGCGATGTGCGCCGCACGGTGCGCCAGGGCCTGTGGCTGGCCGTCCTTATCGCCATCCCGGTCTGGATATTCCTTTGGAACGGCGAAAAGATCCTGCTTGCCATGGGGCAGGAGCCGGCGCTCGCCCACCAGGCGGGCATCTATCTGCGCTGGCTGCAGTGGGCTGTGTTGCCCTTCTATGGCTACATCGTGCTGCGCTCCTTCATCTCCGCGCTTGAGCGCCCAGGCTGGGCGCTAGTCATCGTCTTCGTCGCCGTGGCAACCAACGTGCTGCTGAACTGGATGTTCATGTTCGGCAATCTCGGCGCGCCCCGTCTTGGCATTGCCGGTTCCGGACTGGCCACGACCATCTCGTCGGTGCTGATGTTCGTCGGCATGGTGCTCGTGGTGACGCTGGAGAAGAAGTTCCGTCGCTATCACCTGTTTGGCCGTTTCTGGCGACCCGACTGGCCGCGCTTCAAGGCGCTGCTCAAGCTTGGCTTGCCGATTGCCGGTATTCTGGCCTTCGAGGTGACGATCTTCAATGCCGCTGCCTTCCTGATGGGCTTGATCAACGCGCCGTCGCTGGCGGCGCATGCCATCGCCCTGCAGATCGCCTCGATCAGCTTCATGGTGCCGCTCGGTCTCAACCAAGCAGTCACCGTGCGGGTGGGGCTGGCCCATGGCGCCGGTGACCCGGAGGGTGTTACCCGTGCCGGCTGGACCTCCTATGCGATGGGTGTCGGCTTCATGTCGCTGACAGCGCTCACCATGCTGCTTTGGCCGCGCGTATTGATCAGCGGTTTCATCGACGTGGCCGACCCGGTGAACGGTCATGTGGTCGACCTCGCCGTCTCGTTCCTGGCGTTTGCCGCGCTTTTCCAGATCGTCGACGGCGCGCAGGCCGTGGGTGCCGGCATGTTGCGCGGCCTGCACGACACCACCGTGCCGATGATCTACGCGGCGTTCGGCTATTGGGGCGTCGGGCTGCCGCTTGGTGCGCTGCTTGCGTTCCATTTTGGCTTTGCCGGGGTCGGCATCTGGATGGGTCTGTCGACAGGGCTGGCTGTGGTGGCCGTTTTGCTGCTGACCCGCTGGTTGCGTCGCGACCGGCTGCCGGCAAGAACCGGCCCGATCGTGATGCACTGATCCCGGCTTCCCGGGATCAGGTATCCGACGACATCGCTCCAAGCAGCCGGCGGATGTCGCCGAAATAGGCGATCGAGCCGAACACGAACGCCGCGACCGTGACGAAGAAGATCGACACCGCCGCCATGGTCGGCGTGTAGCCGTAGCGCAGCGCGTTGAAAATCTTGATCGGCAATGTCTCGGTGGTGAAGCCGATAGTCATGTAGGCAACGATATATTCGTTGAGCGACAAGACAAAGGCAAAAGCGAAGCCCGAGACCAGATAGGGCAGGATCAGTGGCAACACCACGGTCTTCAGCACGGTACGGTCGTCGGCGCCCATGGTGGAGGCGGCTTCCACCAGCGAACGGTCGATGGACGCGAAGCCGAGCGAAAGCGTGACCAGCGGCAGCGTCACGAAGAAGATCGCATGGCTGATGATGGCCGTATAGAACTGCCCGAACAGGCCGACCGTTGCCCAGAAGCTCAGGAAACCGAGCGCGGTGATGACTGGCGGCAGGATGAAAGGTGCGAGACCAAGCACCTGGAAGATGTTCGCCCAGGGCGCGATGCGCCGCCACAGGAACCAGGCAAGCGGCAGCGCGATGGCAACGGCGATCGCGGCCGAGCAGATAGCCAGCGTGACCGAATGGATCAGCGCCAGCCGCCATTCCGGATCGTTGAAGATCTGCCCGTACCAGGAGAGCGAAAAGCCCTTTGGCGGGAAGGTCAGTTCCTGCTTCTGGTTGACCGAGACGCCAGCGACGACGATCAGCGGCGCGGCCAGGAACAGCGCGACAAGCACGAAATAGAGCCGGCGAAGCACGATCATAGCGCGTTCTCCTTGCGGCCGACGAGCAGCGTGAGGCCGACCAGCGCCAGCGAGATCAGAACCAGGAACACGGCCATGGCGGCGGCGAACGGCATGTTGGACTGGTAGATCGCCTGGTCGGTGATCAGCACCGACAGCGTCCAGTTCGACGGCCTGCCGAGGATCTGCGGCAACAGGTAGGAGCCGAGCGCAAAGACGAAGACCATGATCAGTGTCGCCACGATGGTGTTGCGCAGCGCCGGCGTCACCACGTTGAAGAAGGCACGCACCGGCGAGGCGCCGAGCGTGCGTGCGGCCTCCAGCAAGGTCGGGTCCAACCGCACCAGAGCCGGATAGAGCACCAGGATCGTGTAGGGCAGAGCCTGGTAGACCATACCGGTCAGCACGGCCCAGAAACTCGGCAGCAGCGCCACCGGCTCTTTCATCAGCCCGATGGCGACAAAAAGATTGGTGATGCCGGCCGTGCGGGAAAACAGCGTCGACCAGGCGAAACCGATGATGACTTCCGACAGCGACAGCACCGAAAGCAGTGCGACCAGCCACACTGTCTGCACGGCGCGCGGGCGCTTGGTCAGGAGGTAAGTGAAGGGAAAGGCGATGACCACGCAGCAAACCGCGACCAGGATCGCCAGCATCAGCGAGAAGCCGAGCACCGAACCGAAGAAGGTGGTGAGGAAGCGCGCGTAATTGTCGAACACAAAATCCGGCGTGTAGAAGCCGGACGGATTGCGCTTGAAGAAGCTCACCGCGATCATGATCGAGAACGGCACGACGAAGAAGACGACAAGCATCAGTGCCGGGAAGAACAGCGGTGCGTAGTCGGCGAGCGTTTTCGGGCGTTCGCGCCTCATGGCTGCAGCACCACGCAGCTTTCCGGAGGCAGCACCACGCCGATGGCCTGGCCGACGCTGACATTGGGCCGCTCGCGTGGCGTCGCCACCGCCACGATGGTGGTTCCGCTGGCTTCCACGAAGGTTTCGATGGTGCCGCCGAGATCGCGCACGAAGCTCACCGTTCCGGCAATCGAACCGGCGCCGGGGGCCGAGAAATGAATGTCTTCGGGGCGGATGGAGATGGTGGCTTTGGCCGAGCCGGAGGGCAGGGCGATGCCGGGCACTGCGGAACCCAACACCGTGGTGCGGCCGGCGCTGTCGGTCTCGGCCGGCAACAGATTGGTGATGCCGATAAAATCGGCGACAAACGCATCGGCCGGCTTGCGGTAGATCTCGATGGGCGATGCAGCCTGCAGGATCTTGCCCTTGCCCATGACAACGACGAGGTCGGCCATGGTCATCGCCTCGCGCTGGTCGTGGGTTACGACGACGGTGGTGATGCCAAGGCGTTGCTGCAATTGCCGCAATTCCACCTGCATGGCCTCGCGCAGCTTGGCGTCCAAAGCGGAGAGCGGTTCGTCGAGCAGGAACAGCTTGGGCGACAGCGCCAACGCACGGGCGATCGCCACGCGCTGGCGCTGGCCGCCTGAAAGTTTCGCCACCGGCCGGTCGGCGAAGCCGTTCAGGTGGATCATGGCGAGAAGGTCGTTGACCCGCTTGCGCTGGTCTTCCTTGGAGGCGCCACGGATACGCAAGGCATAGGCGATGTTTTCGCCGACCGTCAGGTGTGGAAACAGCGCCAGCGACTGGAACACCATGCCGAGATTGCGCTTGTGCGTCGGTATGCTGGTAATCTCCTCGCCATCGAGCACGATGGCGCCGCTGGTCGGCTCCTCCAGCCCGGCGATCATCCTGAGCAATGTGGTCTTGCCACAGCCGGACGGGCCGAGCAGGCAGACGAATTTTCCGTGCGGCACGGACAGGCTGACATCGTCGACGGCGGCAAAATCGCCGAACTGCTTGGTGATCGCGTTTATGGACAATCCGGACATGGCGTTATCCTGCTTGGCTGGTCGTGCATGCGGATGTTTCGGTTATCTGGCGTCGGCCGCCTCTTCTGGAGACCGACCGGGCGCCGATAGCAGTCGGGGAGCGAACCCGCCTTGCAGCATAGTATTCGCTCCCCGCCCGAAGGCTATATCCCTTGTTCCCTGCGCTCAGGGAGAGGATGGGAAAATCAGCCGACGATCAACTCGGTCCACTTCTGGTTGATCGCGTCGGCCTTCGACACATAAAGGTCATAGCGCGGAATGATCGGCTCGATGTCGGAAGAGACCGCGGCAAATTCCGCTGCCGTGAGGTCGAGCACCTCGCGCTTCAGCGTCGGCGCAGTGCCGACGTTGCGCGACATCAGCCCCTGGACTTTGGGCTGGCTCATATAGTCGATGAAGAGATGGGCTTCGTCGACCTTCTTCGAGGCGCGCGACAGAACCCAGTTGCCGGAATCCTGGATGCCGCCTTCCTTTGGGAAGGTCGAGCGTACCGGCTGGCCGTCCTTGGCTGCCAGGCCGGTCACATCGTGGTAATACTGGCCCATCGGGATTTCGCCCGACTTCAGCGCCTGCTCGAACTGTGCTTCGTCGCGATACCACAAGCGCACATTCGGCTTCACTTCGGCGAGCTTCGCGAATGCCTTGTCGAGGCCCTCGTCGGTGTCGAGCGCATTGGTGCCGCCCATGAAGGTCTTGGCCGTCACTTCAAGCAGGAAGGAGTTGGAAGCCAGCGCCAGAAGGCCGAGCTTGTCGGCATTGGCCTTGTCCCACAGCGCGTCCCAGGACTTGGGAGCCTCCTTGTAAACATTGGTGTTGGTGACCAGCGTGATATACCAGGCCACCGCGCCGATGCCGGCGACACGGCCATCCGGATATTTGTTGATGAAGCGCGGCAGAAGATCGCCGTAATGTTTGAACTTGGAGGTATCGAGCGGCTGCCAGAGCTCGGTCGACTGGCCTTTCAGCGTCGAGGTCTGCGACATCATTGACAGGTCAGCCGGGGCCTGGCCAGCCTTGGCCGCCTGCTCGAGCTGCACCAGCCACGCCTCGCCGGTCGGTTCGGCCACCGATTCCACGGTGATGCCGGTTGCCTTGGTGAACTCGGGGAAGATGTGCTGGTCGAAAGACTTCTTGAAGTAGCCGCCATAGACGCCGACCTTCAGCGATTTTTCCTGGGCACGCAGGACTGCCGGCATGGCCAGCACGCTCGCAGCAGCAACGCCGGCGCCGAGGACGGTGCGTCGGCTGAGCTTGGTCTTCATGATCTCGGTCATCGATGTTCTCCGTTGTTCCGGTCTTTGCCGGGTTCCCTTATCGTTTTCTTATGCGATAGCGCCATCGTCTGGCGCCATTATCCTTTCAGTGCCGGGCTGAACACCATCAACGACAGGATTTCGAATAGCACCTGTGCGCCGGCGTGCGCCGTATTGGTGGTGGAATCATATTGCGGCGCGACCTCGACGACGTCGCCACCGACGATGTTGAGGCCCTTCAATCCACGCAGGATTTCCAACACTTCGCGCGTGGTCAGTCCGCCAACTTCCGGCGTGCCGGTACCCGGGGCGAAGGCCGGGTCGAGGCTGTCGACATCGAAGGAGACGTAGGTCGGGCCGTCGCCGACGATCTTCCTTGCCTTCTCGATGATGGCCGGGATGCCGAGGCCGGTCACCTCTTCGGCGTGCACGACGGTCATGCCGGATTCGTAGGTGAATTCCCAAAGATATTCGGCCGAGCCGCGAATACCGATCTGGATGGTGCGCGACGGGTCGAGCACCCCGTCCAGCACGGCGTTGCGGAACGGTCCACCGTGATGGAATTTGGTCAGGTCATAGGCGCCGCCCGTGTCGCAATGGGCGTCGATATGGATCATGCCGACCGGGCGGTCCTTGCCGACAGCCTTGAGGATCGGATGGCTGATCGAGTGATCGCCGCCGACGGAAAGCGGGATGACGCCGGCGTCGACGATCTGGCCGACGCGTTTTTCGATGTCGTCATGGCTGAGCTCCAGCCGGTAGCGGCTGCGAAACGGCACGTCGCCGATATCGGCCACCCTGATCTCATGCGTCGGCGCGCATTCGAGCACGTGGTTGTAGGGGCCGATGCGCTCGATCGCGCGCAGGGCGCGCGGGCCGAAACGGGAACCTGGACGATTGGTGACGCCGAGATCCATCGGCACGCCAATCATCGCCACCTGAAGGTCGCCGAAGTCCGGGCTGTCGACGGAAATCTCGCGATAGGGCGCGGAGAGGAACGTAGGTATGCCCGAATAGGGGGCAAGCCGCGTGCCGCTCTTGGAGAATATCTTGTCGGCGACGCGGCGGAATTTCGGATCGAACAACTCGCCGCCATGACTCTCGCCATATTTGCGGCGCAACGCGTCGAGCTTGCCTCGGTCGAAACCCATTCCTGCAACTCCTCCTGGCAGGATGCCGATGTGCCCCAAAGCGGTGCACGAAAGCGTTTCGGCTGCCTGCAATACCGTCTTTTTATGCGTGATTGGCGCGGATTGTCGGAGCGTGTGGATGGAAAATCAATTGATATTGTTATAGCGCTCGCTGTGAGGAAAGCTCACATAAAGCGTATGAACAGCTCTCGACGCCTGCCACCGCTCAATCCCCTGCGCGCTTTCGAGGCGACGGCCAGGCACGCCTCGCTCAGCAAGGCGGCTGCCGAGCTCCATGTCACCCATGGCGCGGTCAGCCACCAGATCAAGGCGCTCGAGCAATCGCTCGGCGTCAAGTTGTTCGAGCGTGTGGGTTCCCGCCTCAAGCTCACCCCGCATGGTGCTGAACTGCTGCCTGCGGTATCCGGCGCCTTCGAGGGTATTGCGGCGGCGGCGGCCCGGTTGACGCGTCCGGCGAGCAGCGGTGCGCTGGTTGTCTCCTGCGTGCCGGCGCTGCTGTCTTTGTGGATGATCCCGCGTCTCGGCGCCTTCACATCGCGTTACCCCGACATCAGGCTGAAGCTCGTGGCCTCCAACGACCCGCGTGACATCCGCTCGTCGGACATCGATGTCTGCGTTCATTATGGCGACGGTAGCTGGACCGATTGCTGGATTCGCAAGTGGTCGGGCCTCGAGCTCTTTCCGGTGGTCAGTCCGACGCTGGCCAACAACAGGCCGATCCGGTCGATCCGGGACCTCGCCGACCATGTGCTGCTGCATGGTGACGACGGCCGCGAATGGCACACCTGGCTCGCCGCCGCCGACGCGCTCGACCTCGAGCGCAATTGCCGGCGCCACCATTTCAACGATGCCCGGCTGTCCATCGAAGCGGCTCTGCATGGCCATGGCGTGGCGCTGGGCGACACGATGACGGCCAGCGGCTTGCTGGCCAGGGGTCAACTCATCGTGCCGTTCGGCCTCTCGGTGCCAGCGGTGGACGATTTTTACGTGGTGTGCCGCAACGAGATGCGGTCCGCGCCCATCGTGCAGGTGTTCGTGGATTGGCTGTTTGCCGAAAAGGCCGAGGCCGACAGCCGCCCTGACACGGCCGCGGCGGCTCAGATTGTCACCCGTCGCAAACGCCCGGTGCTCAAGGTCGTCGCGCGGTCGGACGATTGAGGTGACGGCTTGTGAGGTCTTGATGCCTGTTACTGCCGCGCCCGTTTTCCTCTGTGCCAGGCATATTGCGGGGCAGCGCGTTCATGATTTCAATGCTATGAGGCCGGTCTGGTAGTCGTAAGGGCGGAAGCGGAAGCAGGTTTCGGACATGGCCAGGACTGATATCGCACGGCGCGTCTACAATCACACCTGGAAGCTCGACCCCATCGTGCGGTCGCTGCTCGACACCGATTTCTACAAGCTGCTGATGCTGCAGATGATCTGGGGCATGTATCCCAAGGTCGACGCCACGTTCTCGCTGATCAACCGCACGACGTCCGTGCGCCTTGCCGACGAGATCGACGAAGGCGAGCTGCGCGAGCAGCTCGATCATGCCAGGACATTGCGTTTCAGCAAGAAGGAAATGATCTGGCTGGGCGGTAACAATTTTTATGGCCGCAAGCAGATATTCGAGCCGGAGTTCCTGGCCTGGCTGGAGAATTTCCGCCTGCCGGAATACGAGCTTTCAAGGCGCGACGGTCAGTACGAACTCTCCTTCTCCGGCCCATGGATGTACACGACGCTTTGGGAAATCCCGGCGCTTGCTATCATCAACGAGCTGCGTTCGCGTGCTGCGCTGAAGGCATTCGGCCCCTTCGCGCTGGACGTGCTTTATGCACGCGCCAAGGCCAAGATGTGGGCCAAGACCGAGCGACTGAAACAGCTCCCTGAAATCCGCATTTCCGACTTCGGCACGCGGCGCCGTCACTCGTTCCTGTGGCAGCGCTGGTGCGTGGAGGCCTTGAAGGAAGGCATCGGCGGTGCCTTCACCGGCACGTCGAACGTGCTGCTCGCCATGGATACCGATCTTGAGGCGCTCGGCACCAACGCGCACGAACTGCCGATGGTGCTCGCCGCTTTGGCGAATTCCGAGGCGGAGCTTCGCCAGGCGCCGTACAAGGTCCTGCAGGATTGGCAGCGTTATTATGGCGGCAACCTGCTGATCGTGCTTCCCGATGCTTTCGGCACCGCTGCCTTCTTGCGAGACGCGCCCGATTGGGTGGCCGATTGGACCGGTTTCCGCCCGGACAGCGCTCCGCCGGTCGAAGGCGGTGAGCGCATCATCTCCTGGTGGCGCGATAAGGGCAGGGACCCGAGGCAGAAACTCCTGATCTTCTCCGATGGCCTCGACGTCGATACCATCATCGAGACCTATCGTCATTTCGAGGGCAAGGTTCGCATGTCCTTCGGCTGGGGCACCAACCTGACCAATGATTTCGAGGATTGCGCGCCGATCTCCACCGACAGGCTCAACGCCATCTCGCTGGTCTGCAAGGTGACGGACGCCAATGGTCGCCCGGCGGTGAAGCTCTCCGACAATCCGGCCAAGGCGACAGGCGACACGAAGGAAATCGCCCGCTATCTGCGCATCTTCGGCGAGGAAGCGCGCGTCAGGCAGTTGGTGAAAGTCTAAAATCAGGATGACTTCCGGCGGAAGGCAGCTGTGAGGTTCCTGCGGTTTCTCAGCCTCACACTTGCCGGTGCGTTGTGGCCGTGCCTTGCCCTTGCCCACGCTTCGGACCGCGGCCATGTCCTGTTGTTGTCGACAGGGTATTACATTGCCGGCGGTGCCTTTGCGGTTGGTGCATCCTTTCTCGTGCTGGCATTGCTGCCATCGGGTTTCCTCGAACGGGCCTGGCAGTGGCGCTTGCCGCTCTTCACCTTTGGCGATCGGGCAAAAACGGTAGTCGGGCTCTTGTCTTTCGCTGGCTTTGCACTGCTGCTGGCTGCCGGTTCCTGGGGCAGTCGCGATCCTCTTTCCAATCCGCTTCCGCTGACGGTCTGGACGCTTCTGTGGGCCGGGTTTGTGTTGCTGCAGGGAATGGTGGGTGACCTTTGGTCCTGGCTCAATCCATGGCAGGGGCCATACCGTCTGGTGATGCGGCTGGGGTTTGTCCGCAACGAACCGTCGAAAGGGGGCGCTGGTTGTTGGCCCGCCTTCGCGTTGTTCCTCGCCTTTGCCTGGTTCGAACTTGTCGATCCGGCGCCGGACGATCCCGCGCGGCTTGCCGTTGCGGCCGGCCTCTACTGGCTGGTCGGCTTCATCGCCATGCTGGCGTTCGGTTATGAGAACTGGGCCCGCCGCGGCGAGTTCCTGTCGGTCTTTTTCTCGATGCTGGCGCGCTTTTCCATGGTCGGCCGTGGCGCGGACGGCAGGTTCTATCTCAACCTGCCTGGTGCAAGACTGCTCGACACGCCATCACTGCCGTTGAGTGGCGTCGCCTTCCTGCTGCTCGCACTGTCGTCGGTTTCCTTCGACGGGCTTGGCAAGACGTTCTTGTGGCTCGGCTCGATCGGCGTCAATCCTCTCGAATACCCCGGGCGCACGGCGCTGATCGGTTCGGCTACGCTGGGTCTCGTGCTGACCTTTCTGCTCCTGGCGTTGCTGTTTGCCGTAGCCGTCTTCTTCGGCCTGCGCCTGGCCGGCAGGGCACATGGTTTCGCCAATGCCGCCGGCTTGCTCGTCTGGTCGATCGTGCCGATCGCTCTCGCCTATCATGTCGCGCACTATCTGACGGCGCTGCTTGTCGACGGTCAGTATGCGCTCGTGGCGCTGTCCGATCCCTTCGCGCGAGGGTGGGATATTTTCGGCACGGCGAACATGCAGGTCGAGGCGGGAATCGTTGCCGGCGCGACTGCTGCCTGGTGGATATGGAACATCCAGGCCGCCACCATCGTCTGCGGGCATGTGCTCGCCGTCCTTGTCGCGCATGTGTTCGCCGCGAGGCTGGATCCGTCCCCGGTTCGTGCCGTTCTCACGCAGATACCGCTCACGATCCTGATGATCGCCTATACCGTCTTCGGGCTCTGGCTTCTAGCCACGCCGGCCGTTGGCTGAGCCGACCATGGCGTGTCGGTTGACGCCACGGAATGCTCGCTTGCCATGACCGAGGTTTGGTGATTGGTTTGCGCCGCGATTTTCACCCAGCCTTTCGCCGGCTGCAGGTCAATGCCCATGAGGGGATCTCGATGACTGAGAAAAGCCGCTTCTTCGATCTTGCAAACACCGCAGTGTCCCGTCGTGGCGTGCTGAAAGGCCTGGCTGCCGGTACTGGTCTCGCCGTTGCCCCCGGCTTCGTGCGTTATGCCCAGGCGCAGAGCTCGGCGCCGATCAAGATCGGCTTCCAGGCACATCGCACCGGCATCGGCGCCGCCTATGGCCGCTGGTATGAAAGAACGACGGCGGCCGCCGTGAAAGCAATCAATGCCGCCGGCGGCATCAATGGCCGTCAGGTCGAAATCGTCATCGAAGACGACGGCACCGACGCCGCCCGTGGCGCCGAAGTGGTGGCGAAGCTCGCCAACCAGCACAAGGTCGATATCGTCTACGGCACGCTGTTCTCGAATGTGGTGGTGGGTTCGGCGCCGACCGCCGGCGAATTGAAAATTCCATATTATGTCGTGTCGGAGGGCTATCACGTCGCGTCCGGCAAGCTGAACCGCTACGTGTTCCAGCCGGGCATTACGGACGTTCGCGCCCAGGTCACTTCGGTGGCGCCATGGATCGCCGCCAATGCCGGCAAGAAGATCACCATGATCTTCCCCGATTACGCCTTCGGCTACGACCATCGCGACTACCTGCCGCCGGCCCTGCAGAAGGCGGGCGCGGAGGTGATCGCCAAGATCGCCATTCCGCCGACGGAATCCTCCTTCACCAAGTATTTTCCGCAGATCCCCTCCGACACCGATGCGATCTATCACGTCATGGTCGGTCCGGCGGTGCTGACCTTCGTCAAGGAATTGGGCGATTTCTACGGTTCGAGCGGGCCGAAACTGTTCGGCTTCATCGATTCGCTGGAGGCGGTCGACATCAACAGCCCGGGCCTCGAATATCTGAACGGCAGCCACTTCTGGGAGGGTTCGCCACGCTACGCCCAGGCCGACGACACGGAAGCGCAGAAAGCCTACCGTGCCGCCGTCGGCATAGACGACAATGGTGCCGCCGTCGGCGATCCGAAGGACGTCTCGACCGCCGCCCATATGTTCGGCTGCTGGGAGACGCTCTACGTCATCAAGAAGGCGATGGAGGATGCCGGCTACAAGGGACCGGAAGATCGTGCCAAGCTGGTTGAAGCTACTGAGGCGCTGACCGAGTTCAAGGAAGGACCGGAGCATCCGCAGGGCCGCAAGCTGTTCAACGGCAAGATCCACCAGTGTTTCGGCAGTCAGAACATTTCCAAGCTGGAAGGCGGCAAGCTGATGGTCGTGCACAAGACCGCCATCGAAGACGGCATGTACGAGCCGCAGGCCGATTATACCAAGCAGCCTTTGTGAACCAGCTTGTGAAATCCGCATCGGAGAAAGAGGGCCGCGGCTGAATGGCTTTCGGCCCTCATCTCCTTCTCGCAACGCTCGAAGGCCTGGTTACCGCGGCGGTGCTGGCGCTTACCGCACTCGGCCTGTCGCTCGTCTTCGGCGTCATGCGCATAGTCAACGTCGCCCATGGCGAGTTCTTCATGCTGGGGGCGGTGCTTGCCTGGGCGGTTTCGACGGCATTCGACGGACACCCGGCCGTTGGCTTCGTCGCAGCGCTCATCGCGGCGCCGCTCGTGGTCGGGGCGGTCGCCTGTCTTTCGGAGCGGCTGGTGTTGCGCCGGTTGAATTATGACCCCGAAGCCACCATCGTTGCCACTATCGGTCTGCTCTACATCATCCAGCAACTTGCGCTGAGCTTCTACGGACCGGAGGCGCGCCCGGTGGCGCCGCCCTTCAGCTATCGTGTGCTTCTGCCCTGGTTCGGCTATTCCGGCTATAAGCTCTTTGTCATCGTCGCCTCAGCGTTGCTGCTGGTTTCGACCTGGCTTGTGCTCACCCGAACCAGGATCGGCCTCGTCATGCGCGCCACGCAGTATGACCGCGAGATGGCGCAGGCTTTCGCCATTCCCGTCGACCGCGTCTATGCCGGCGTCTTCGCGCTCGGCGCCATGTTGGCCGCGACGGCGGCCGTGCTGATCGTGCCGATCAGTCAGGCACATTACCTGATGGGGCAGGACCCGCTGCTCCTGTCCTTCATCGTCATCATCATCGGCGGGCTCGGCTCTCTGCGCGGCACGATCATCGCAGCCCTTTTGATCGGTCTGTCGGATGGCATCGTCTCGATGTTCTTCTCGCCGACGCTTGCCAAGATGATCGCAACCCTGGCGGTGGCGATGGTGCTGGTGTTTCGCCCGCAAGGCCTGTTCGGAACGACCGCCCGATGACGGAAGCGCCGGCCGCCAGGGTTTATGCGTTGCATGTCGCCGTGGTGGTCGTGCTGTTCGCGCTGAACTTTCTGCTGCCCGATTATCACCAGGGCTTGTTCGCCCGCATCATGGTGCTGGCGGTTTTCGCCATGGGCTACAATCTGCTGTTTGGTTATGGCGGTTTGCTCAGCCTTGGCCATGCCATGTTCTTTGCCGCCGGCCTCTATGGCAGCGGCCTCGCGATCTATCATTTCGGCTGGAATGTGCCGGCGGCCTTCCTCGCCGGTCTCGGCTGCGGTGCGTTGCTCTCCCTGGTGGTCGGTGCACTTGCGCTTCGCACTTCCGGCGTTGCCTTCATGATCGTCACCATGATGTTCGCGCAGGTGTTCCTGCTCGCCATCGTCTATTTTTCGGCATGGACCGGCGGTGATCAGGGTCTGGTTGTCCAGCAGGCCGACCGCATCGTCCACATCGGCGGCACGGCCCTCGATCTGACCGACCCGACCGTGCGCTATATGACGGCGCTGGCCCTGTTCTCGATCGTGCTTTTCACCACGGTTGCGGTCGTGCGCTCGCGCTTCGGTCGTGTCCTGGTGGCGATCCGCGAAAATGAGGAGCGCACGCGGCTCCTGGGTTACAACACCTTCGCCAACAAGCTCTCGGCAATGGTGCTTTCAGGCGTCATCTGCGCCGCGGCGGGTGGCGCCTATGCGCTGTTGTTCGGCTATGTCGGCGCCAATTTCGCCTCGGTGCAGTATTCCATCCTGCCGCTTCTATGGGCTTTGGCTGGCGGCGTCGCGACCACGCTCGGCCCGTTGGTCGGCACGCTGTTCATCTACTATGTCACCGACATCGCCAGCAGCCACACCACGGCCTGGCTGCTGATTGTCGGACTGGCGCTCATCCTGCTCGTGCTGTTCGCGCCCAAGGGCATTCTCGGCGCGGTGCGTCGCCGCTGGATCGGGTGGCTGCCATGACGCCGTTGCTGACGACGACCGGTCTGTCGCGTGACTTCGGTGGCTTGCGTGCCGTCGACGGTGCCAATTTCAGCCTGATGCCGGGAGAGATCCGGGCGGTGATCGGCCCGAACGGCGCCGGTAAGACCACCTTCGTCAGCCTTGTCTGCGGCCGCATTCAGCCTTCGGCGGGCACCATCATGTTTGCCGGCGCGGATATCACCGACCTGCCGGCATACAAGCGGGTCAGGCTTGGCATCGCCTATACATTCCAAGTCACCAGCGTGTTTGCCAACCTCTCCGCCTACGACAACGTTACCTTGTCGGTGCAGCGTACGTTGACGGACGGGCGTTCCAGGGGCGCTGTCCATGCCGGGGTCATGGAGGCACTGTCGCGGACCGGTCTCGCCGACCGCGCCGGGATGCTGGCTGGGCAATTGTCTTATGGCCATCAGCGGTTGCTGGAAATTGCCATGGGCCTGGCGCTCGCGCCGCGCCTGCTGATCCTCGACGAACCGACGCAAGGTCTGTCGGACGGCGAGATAGAGGGGTTCGTCGCCTTGGTACGCGAAATCGCCCGCGATGCCACGGTGCTGATCATCGAACACAACATGCCGGTGGTCATGCAACTTGCCCATCGCATCACCGTCTTCGACGCCGGCAAGATCATTGCCGAAGGCAGCCCGGCCGAAATCCGCGCCAATGAACAGGTGCAGGAAGCCTATCTGGGAGCCGCGCATGTCTGAGCTGCTCGCGATCGCCGGGCTCGACTGTTCTTACGGTGAAGTGCAAGTGCTTCACGGCATTGGCCTGGCCCTCGCCAAGGGCGAAGTTTTGTGCCTGCTCGGCCGCAACGGTGCCGGCAAGACCACCACGCTGAAGGCGATCATGGGGTTGATCCCGGCGACGGCTGGCTCGATCAGGCTGAACGGGCGGGAATTGACCGGACTGCCGGCACACGAGGTGCCAAAGGCCGGTGTCGCTTATGTCCCGCAGGGTCGACGCCTGTTCGCCGAAATGACGGTGGCGGAGAACATCGAAATCGGGCTGATGGCGCGCGGCAAGGGCAAGGCGACCCGCGATATGGTGCTCGGCCTGTTCCCTCGCCTGGCGGAGCGCTTGAACCAGCGTTCGGGCACATTGTCTGGCGGAGAGCAGCAGATGCTCGCGATGGCGCGCGCGCTCTGCCTGGAGCCTGAGGTGCTGCTGCTGGACGAACCCACCGAAGGGCTGATGCCGTCGATGATCGAGAAGATTCGCGAGACGGTTTCCAAATTGCGCGGCCTCGGCGTTTCCACCATTCTGGTCGAGCAGCGTGTCGAGGCAGTTCTGGCCGTCGCCGACCGCGTCGCCTTCATCGAGAACGGCCGCAACCGCGAGACCATGACGGCGGCGGCGCTGCGTGCCGATCCCGCCGCGGTCAAACGTTATGTCGGCGTAGGTTGATGCAGACAGGTTTCACTGGCGCCGGCCGACAGGATCCGTACCGTCGGTGATGCCGAGGTCCCGGCGCAGATGCGGCGAGAGTTCGCGGATGTCGAGATAGGTGCGGGCGTGCCGCTTCCAGCCAAAACCATCAGCCAGCCACGACAACCAGCTCCGACTGGAATGCGACAGGAGAAAGTCGTGCAACGTGGTCATGGCGAACAATCTCCGATATGCCTAAATGCATCTGATGTGTTGGAAGGAAATATCGGGCTGTTTCGGCTTTGATTCCAATTGAACGTCGAGAGGAGCCTATAAAGAGGGCTTATGGCAAATGTTGCAGCAGCTTCCCCCGCTCACCGCCGTGCGCGCCTTTGAGGCGGTTGCCCGTCACCTGAGTTTCACCAAGGCGGCAGGTGAACTCGGCATGACCCAGGCGGCCGTCAGCTATCAGATCAAGCTGCTTGAAGAGCGGGTCGGCGCGGCCCTGTTCCTGCGTCACCCACGTCACATCGAATTGACCGAGGTCGGTCAGCGGCTGGCGCCAGCAATCAGCGACGCGTTCGAGACGATCAGCGATGCCTATTCGGCAGCGCGTTCTGGCGCGGAGGGGGTGCTGTGTGTGAGCACCATCCTGACTTTCGCATCCAACTGGCTGGCGCGGCGGCTTGGCGCGTTCCAGATGACACATCCTTCGCTCGCAGTCCGTCTGAATACGTCGTCGAGGCTCGTCGACTTTGCGCGCGAGGATGTCGACGTCGCCATTCGCTCCGGCGGAGGCAAATGGCCTGGCACGGATACGCACAAATTGTTCGCGGCCGATTTTACACCGATGCTCAGTCCGGCTCTCGCCGCGAGCATCGGCCTGAGGGAGCCGGCGGATCTCCTGCGCCTGCCGATCCTCGACCCGAGTGACATCTGGTGGAAGGAATGGTTCCAGTTGGCTGGCGTCGACGCGACGGGGCTTGCTTCACGGCCTGCCAGCAGCATGGGCGCGCAGATGTATGAGGCAAGTGCCGCTGTCGCTGGCCACGGTGTCGCTATTTTGACTCGTGAACTCTTCGAGGCAGAGCTTGCCGACGGACGTTTGATCCAGCCTTTCGATCTGGTCGGCAACGACGGCCATGCCTTCTGGCTCGCCTATCCGACCTCGCGCCGCAACGTGCCCAAGATCAAGGCTTTTCGCGAATGGCTGTTGGCGGAAGTCGCGGCAACCCGGAGCAGTTGCAGGCACGAGACGGATTGACTTCGTGTTGAACCGCGATAGGGGCGCGTCGCAGGCTCAGGCGTCCTCCCCGACAAAACGATAACCGACGCCTGGCTCTGTCCGGATGATCGCGGGAGAAGACGGGTCACGTTCTATCTTGCCGCGCACCTGGCCGACGAAGACCCGCAGATAATGCAGGTCGTCGGCATGGGCAGGCCCCCAGACGGATGTCAGCAAAGCCTTGTGGGTAACGACACGCCCGGCATGGCGCGCCAGCATCAGTACCAGGTCGTATTCCTTCGGGGTCAGGTGGATCGGCGTGTCGTCACGTGTGATGAGCCGCCGCACGGTATCGATATGCAGCCCGTCCACTGAAATCTCGGTCACGCCACCGTCTTCGCGGGTACGGTGGCGCAGCGCCGTGCGGATGCGCGCCGTAAGCTCGCCGATGCCGAACGGTTTTTCGATATAGTCGTCGGCGCCGAGATCGAGCGCGGCTATCTTTTCGCTCTCGCGGTCTCGTGCCGACAGGATGATGATCGGCAATTCGGACCAGCCGCGCACATTCTGCACCACCTCCTTGCCGTCCATGTCGGGCAGGCCGAGGTCGAGAATGATGAGATCCGGCGCCATGGTGGCGATCGCTTTCAGCGCCTGCGCTCCGGTTCCGGCCTCGATGACCTCGTAGCCGGCTGCGGTCAGCGCGGGGCGCAGGAAACGCTGGATCTGCGGTTCGTCGTCGACGACCAGCACCCGGAAACCGCTCACGAGGCGACCTCGGTTTCGGCGGGTACGGCCTCGACGGGGAAGCGCAGGATCATGCGCGTACCCTTCCGTTTCTGCGCCGGGCTTTCGGCCTTGATCGTGCCGCCCATGGCCTCGACAAAACCACGCGCGATCGGCAGGCCGAGGCCGGTGCCGGGGGCACGGCCGTCCGGTTTGCCGCGCCGGAAGAATTTTTCGAAGATTTGATCAAGGTCGTTTTCTGGAATGCCCTTACCCATGTCCACCACCGAGAGCGTGACCTCGTCCTTTTCCTGCCGCGCATAGATACGAATCGGATCGGCGCCGCCATATTTGTCGGCATTGTCGATCAGGTTGAACAGCACCTGGCCAAGCAGCACGCTGTCGCCGCGGATCAGCGGCAGTTCGGGCGCCAGCTGCACCTCGATCGCCCGACCGGGGAATGCTTTTTGCGACCGTTCGACTGCGGAACGGACGACGTCCACCACATCGACCCAGTCGCGCTTGGCTTCGACCGAACCGGATTCGATGCGCGTCATGTCGAGCAGGTTGGCAAGGAAGCGCGCCAATCTTGCGCTTTCCTCGTCGATCGAAACCAGAAGGTCGTCGCGGCTTCCCTTGTCCATCTTGTCGCCGAATTCGCGCAGGCTGGTGATCGCGCCGGTTATGGTCGCCAGTGGCGTCTTCAGATCGTGCGAGACTGAGGCGAGCAGGGCCGAGCGGAAGCGTTCGCCTTCGAGGGCTGCTGCCTGCTGCAGCCTTTCCTTGGACAACCGCGCACGGTCGATGGCAACCGCCGACTGATCGAGAATGGCGATCAGCATCCTTTCTTCGCTGCCGTCGAGAATTTCTCCATTCTGCTGGATGCCGCAGACGCCGACGACGCCGTGGGGGCTGGTCAGCGGGATGAAGCGGAAGACGCTGTTCGGCAAGGTGCCGGTGCCGCTACCGGCTTCCTCGCGCTTCTCGAAGGCCCAACGCGCGGCGGCCATGTCGGAAACGCCGAGTTCGGTGTCGGGTGGCCAGGATGCCTGTAGGCGCAACTCACCCTGATCCGGCAGAAGCAGGGCTACGGTGCGCGACAGCGCGCCTTGCAACTGCGTCACCGTTGCCCAGACGACGTCGTCCTGCTTGGAGGTGCCGGAAAGCTTGCGCGAATAGTCGTAGAGCGCTTGCGTGGTGATGGCCCTTTCGCCGGACACTTTCGCCTGCTCGCGCAGGCGCGAGGTCAGCCCGCCGGTCAGCATGGCCGCGGCTAGGAACACGAACAGCGCGAAGACCTCGTGCGGTTCGGCGATCGTCAGTGTGTAGATCGGCGGAATGAAAAAGAAATTATAGGCGAGCGCCGAAAACAGCGCGGCGGCGATCGCCGCTGCGTAGCCGGCGCTGATTGCGGAGGCGAGCACCGCCAGGAGGTAGATGATGGAGATGTTTGGCAGGCGCACGACTTCGTCGAGCGCCAGCCCGAGGATCGTGACCGCCGCGGTCATCGCTGCCGCGAGCCCAACATCCTTCAGGATGCGGAAGATCAGCGCGCGCGGCTTGGCGGGAGCAGCCGGCGGCGGCATCTCCTCTTCGCCGGTGACGACATAGACGCCGAGGCCCGAGGCCCGCTCCATCAGCGCGTCGGGTAGCGAACGGCGGAACAGCCTGAACGGGAACGATTGCTTGCGTCCGCCGATGACGATCTGCGTTGCGTGTTCGCGGCGGGCCAGCCGCAGGATCTCGTCGACGAAGTCGGCGCCCTTGACCCGGCGCGTCTCCGCACCCAGCCTTTCGGCGAGGCGGAAAGTCTCGTCTAGCCGGCGTTCCCCGGCCTGGTCGGAAACGGCGCGGTCGACGGGTTCGATCGAGGCCACCAGCCAGTGCGCGTTGAGGCCGGATGCTAGCCGGCTGGCGGTGCGCACCACCTTTTCGGAGAGCGCGTCGGGGCCGATACAGACCAGAAGACGCTCCGCCGAGGGCCACGGCCCTTCGATGGCGTTTTGCTTGAGATAGTCGACCATCTGGTCGTCGACGCGGTCGGCGGTGCGCCTGAGCGCCAGGTCGCGCAATGCAGTCAGGTTGCCAAGGCGGAAGAAGGAGTCGGCGGCGCGCACCGCATTGGCCGGCAGGTAGACTTTGCCTTCCTTCAATCTCTCGAGCAGTTCGGCCGGCGGCAGGTCCACCAGCAGCACTTCGTCGGCTTTTTTCAGGACCGTGTCGGGTATCTGTTCGCGCACCGGCACGCCGGTGATCTGCGCAACGACGTCGGACAGGCTTTCGAGGTGCTGGATGTTCAGAGCCGTCCAGACATTGATGCCGGCGGCGAGCAGTTCGTCGATGTCCTGGTAGCGCTTGGGATGGCGGCTGTCCGGCGCGTTGGTATGCGCCAGTTCGTCGACGACGATGGTTTGCGGATGACGGGCGAGTGCAGCGTCGAGGTCGAATTCCTCGATCGTGTGGCCGCGATAGGCGATCTTGCGCCGCGGCAGGATCTCAACCCCTTCCAGGAGCGCGGCGGTCTCGCCGCGCCCATGCGTCTCCACCAGGCCGATCAGGATGTCGCCACCATCCTCCTTCACGCGGCGTGCGCGTGACAACATGGCATAGGTCTTGCCGACGCCTGGCGCGGCGCCGAGGAACACGGTCAGCCGGCCACGTTCCTGCTTGTCCGCCAGCGCCAGCAGTGCGTCGGGGTCAGCTCTATTCTCTCTGTGTCGGTCGCTATCGGCCATTCAGTAGATTTAAGACTTTAGCCGATCCAGCGCGAGATTTAGTTTCAGCACGTTGACGCGAGGCTCACCGATCAGGCCGAGCAGCCGGCCCTCGGCGGTGTCGTCGACGAGCTTGGCCACTTCGGTTTCCGGCAGTCCGCGCGCCTTGGCAACGCGTGCGATCTGGTCGCGTGCGAAGTCGGGCGAAATGTGCGGATCGAGGCCGGACCCCGAGGTGGTTGCGGCATCGGTCGGCACTGGCCCGGCGATGCCGGCAGCATGCAGGCGCTGGATGTCGCCCGTAACGCGGTCCTTCAGCTTCTGCGAAGTGGTGCCGAGATTGGAACCGCTGGAGTTGCCGGCGTCGTAGGGCGTGCTGCCGATCGCCGAAGGGCGTGGCCAGAAATAGCGATCGTTGGCGAAGTTCTGGCCGATCAGTTCGGAGCCGATGACGGTTCCGTTCTGCTTGATGAGGCTGCCATTGGCCTGGGCAGGCAGGGCTATCTGTCCGATGCCGGTGATGGCGAGCGGATAGCCGATGCCGAGCAGGGCCGTGAACAGCACGATGAGGACAAAGGCGGGGCGCAAATAAGTTGTCATGATTACACCAGATGAAGAGCCGACACGGCGATATCGACCAGCTTGATGCCCGCGAAGGGCAGGATCAGGCCGCCGACGCCGTAGACGATGAGGTTGCGGCGCAGCAGTGCGGCGGCACCGACCGGACGGTAGGCGACGCCTTTGAGCGCCAGCGGGATCAGCGCCACGATGATGAGGGCGTTGAAGATCACCGCCGACAGGATCGCCGATTCCGGCGACGACAGCCGCATGATGTTGAGATAGTCCAGCGCCGGATAGGTCGCCACGAACAGCGCCGGGATGATGGCGAAGTATTTGGCGACGTCATTGGCGATCGAGAAAGTGGTCAGTGAACCACGCGTCATCAGCAATTGCTTGCCGATCTCGACGATCTCGATGAGCTTGGTCGGGCTGGAATCGAGGTCGACCATGTTGGCGGCCTCGCGCGCCGCCTGCGTGCCGGTCTGCATGGCCACGCCGACGTCTGCCTGGGCAAGTGCCGGGGCGTCGTTCGTGCCGTCGCCGCACATGGCGATCAACCTGCCACCTTCCTGTTCCTTGCGGATATAGCCAAGCTTCTGCTCAGGCGTTGCTTCGGCGAGATAATCGTCGACGCCGGCCTCGGAAGCGATTGCCGCCGCCGTAACCGGGTTGTCGCCGGTGACCATGACCGTGCGGATGCCCATGGCGCGCAGCGCCGCGAAACGCTCCTTGATGCCGGGCTTCACTACGTCCTTCAGGTGGATGACGCCAAGCAGCTTGTTGCCTTCGGCGACCGCCAGCGGCGTACCGCCGGTGCGTGCGACAACCTCCACCGCCTGCCGGAAGGCTGAAGGCACGTGTGCTTCGTCGAGGCCGGTGAATTTCAGCACCGAATCGACGGCGCCCTTGCGCAGATGGCGGTTGCCGAGATCGACGCCCGACAGCCGGGTCTCGGCCGCGAACGGCACGATGTTGTCGGGTTGCTTCGTCGGCGCAGTCGAACCGTATTCGCCAGTGGCCAGCGCCACGATCGAACGGCCTTCCGGCGTCTCGTCGCCGAGACTGGCCAGCATGGCGGCTTCCGCCAGTTCTTCGGCGCGAACGCCAGGTACCGGCAGGAACTCGGTCGCCATGCGGTTGCCGAAGGTGATGGTGCCGGTCTTGTCGAGCAGCAGCGTGTCGACGTCGCCCGCCGCCTCGACAGCGCGGCCGGAGGTGGCGATGACGTTGAAGCGCACCAGGCGGTCCATGCCGGCGATGCCGATGGCCGAAAGCAGGCCGCCGATCGTGGTCGGGATCAGCGTCACCAGCAGTGCGGCAAGCACAGTGATCGAGAGCACCGTACCGGAATAACCGGCCAGGCCCCAAAGCGTCGTCACGGCAATGAGGAACACCAAAGTGAGGCCGGAAAGCAGGATCGACAGCGCGATCTCGTTCGGCGTCTTCTGGCGTTCGGCGCCTTCGATCAGCGCGATCATGCGGTCGACGAAGGAGGAGCCGGGTGCGGCGGTGATGCGCACTTTGATCCAGTCGGACAGCACCTGCGTGCCGCCGGTGACGGCCGAGCGGTCGCCGCCGGATTCGCGGATGACAGGCGCGGACTCGCCGGTGATGGCGCTTTCGTTGACCGAGGCGATGCCCTCGACCACTTCGCCGTCGCCGGGGATCAGTTCGCCGGCTTCGACCAGAACCAGGTCGCCGACCTTGAGGTCGGTTGCCGGGATGCTGGCAACGTCAAAGCCACCGTCGGAGAGGAGCTTGCGGGCGGTCAGTTGCGACTTGGTGCGGCGCAGGCTGTCGGCCTGTGCCTTGCCGCGGCCTTCGGCCACGGCTTCGGCGAAGTTGGCGAACAACACGGTGAACCAGAGCCAGATCGCGATCTGGCCGGAGAAGAGCGGCTTGCCGCCTGCGGCGACGAGATCGCGCAGGAACATCAGCGTCACCAGCGCCGCCACGACTTCGGTGACGAAGATGACGGGATTGCGCATCAGCTTGTGCGGCGCTAGCTTGACAAAGGCCTGCCCGAGGGCCGGCCACAGAATGGCCGGTTCGAAGAGCTTGTGGTGTACTGCGGTCGACATGAATGATGTCCTTTAGAAAGTCTGGCCGGCCAGCATTGCGAAATGCTCGACGATGGGGCCGAGGGCGAGAGCGGGGAAATACTGCAGACCGCCCATGATGAGGATGATGCCGACGAGCAGGCCAACGAAGAGCGGCGTGTGGGTCGGGAAGGTGCCGGCGGAGGCCGTCGTCCTGGTCTTGCCGACCAGCGAGCCGGCGATGGCAAGGACAGGGATCGCGTAGCCGAAGCGGCCGAGCAGCATCGCGATGCCGAGCGTGGTGTTGTACCAGGGCGAGTTCGCCGAGAGGCCGCCGAAGGCTGAACCGTTGTTCCCGGTCGCCGACGTATAGGCATAGAGGATCTCGGACAGGCCGTGCGGTCCGTTGGTGCCGATGGCGGAGACCGCGAAAGGCAACATGGCGGAAAACGCGGTGAAGACCAGGATCGACAGCGGCAGGATGAGCACGGCCAGCATGGCGTATTTCATCTCGCGGCTTTCAATCTTCTTACCGAGCAGTTCCGGCGTGCGGCCGACCATCAGTCCGGCGACGAACACGGCGAGAATGGCGAAGACCAGCATGCCGTAGAGGCCCGAGCCGACACCGCCCGGCAGCACTTCTCCGAGTTGCATCAGGAACATCGGTATCATGCCGCCCAGACCGGTGAACGAGCCGTGCATGGCATTGACACCGCCGTCGGAAAGACCGGTGGTAACGGCGGCATAGGCAGCGGTCATCGCTTGGCCGAAGCGGACTTCCTTGCCCTCCATATTGCCGAGCGCATTGTCGAGGCCAAGCGCGGTCAGGATCGGATTGCCTTGCGCTTCTGCCCAGTAGATAACGCCGACGCCGGCGATCAGCAGGATCGCCATCGCGGCTATGAAGGCCCAGCCTTGGCGGCGGTCACCGACCATCTGGCCGAAGGTGTAGACCAGTGCCGCCGAGATCGTGAGCATCGAGACGATGTTGAGATAGTTGGACAGCGCCGTCGGGTTTTCGAACGGATGCGCGGCATTGACGTTGAAGAAGCCGCCACCATTGGTGCCGAGCTGCTTGATCGCTTCCTGGCTGGCGACTGGTCCGAGCGCGATGGTCTGCTTGGCGCCTTCGAGCGTCGTCGCGGTCACCGAGGCGTCAAGCGTCTGCGGCAGGCCCATGGCCACGAAGGCGATGGCGACGATGATGGCAAGCGGCAAAAGCACATAGAGCGTCGAGCGGGTGAGGTCGACCCAGAAATTGCCGACCGTCGTTGCGTGCGAGCGCATGAAGGCGCGGGTAAGCGCAAGCGCCATGGCAATGCCCGTCGCGGCCGAGACGAAGTTGTGCACGGTGAGGCCAGCCATCTGGCTGAAATGGCTCATCGTGGTTTCGCCGCCATAGGACTGCCAGTTGGTGTTGGTCACGAAGCTGACGGCGGTGTTGAAGGCAAGGTCGGGCGCAACGCCGGGAAAACCTTGCGGATTGTAGGGCAGATATGCCTGCAGGCGCAGGATCGCGTAGAGCGAGACAAGGCCCATCACGCTGAAGGCGATGACGGAGAAGGCATAGGCAAGCCAGCCCTGCTCCTTCTTGGGGTCCACGCCCGCCAAGGAATAGAAGCCGCGTTCGACGGGGCCGAGCACGGGCGAAAGAAAGGTTCGTTCACCGGAAAAGACCTTTGCCATGAACAGGCCAAGCGGCTTGATCAGCAATAGGACGATGAGAAAGAGTAGGCCGATCTGCAGCCATCCGATTAAAGACATGGCGGAACTCTCAAGGATTGATTTTTAGAATTTTTCGGGCCGCAGCAGCGTCACGACGAGATAAACGCCGAGCGCGATGGCGACGACGAGGCCGAGTAAGGCTTCCATCATGATTGCCTCCCTCAGAGCCTGGTCAGCGCGCGTGCGTAAAGCGCGAAAATCACGAAGGATCCTATGCCGAGGGCTAGGTAGGCGAGGTCGAGCACGATGCTTCTCCGAATTTCAGGAGTGCGCACAATGCTCCCGCTTCCGGTCAAATATCGATTGGGATTTGGCCGGGCGGACATCAAGAAAAGATAAGGGCCGTTCAGGCCGGGTTTTGCCCGCCATTGGCTGCTACGCGCAACCGCGTGCCCGCGGCCTCCAATGCGGCGGCGATATCGGCGGGCGGTGCCTGATTGGTCGCCAGTTCGGAGAAACCAGAAAAGCCGCATACCCTGACAAGGCCCTGGCGGCCGAACTTGGTATGGTCGGTGATGACCACGGAGCGCTGGCCGCGCGACAGCACCATGGCCGCGAATTCGGCTTCCTCCAGGTCGTGGTCCATGACCCCGCCCGTGGCATCCACGGCGCCTGCCGAGATCACCGCGTGATCGACGCCGAAGCGTCGGACGAAGTCGATGGCCGAGACGCCGAATGCGGCGCCGGAATCGGGTCGCAGTTCGCCGCCGGCCATGTAGACTTTGTTGCCATTGGTGGTGGCCAGCGTTCGGGCAATGTCGGACGAGTTGGTGACAACCGTCAGCCGCCGGTGCCCGGCCAGTTCGCGGGCCAGGAAGCTGGTGGTGGTGCCGCAGTCCAGCATGATCGATTCGCCGTCGCGGATGGTTGCCGCAACCATGCGGGCGATGGCCCGCTTGGCCTCGGCGTTCTCGCGCATGCGCCGTTCGAACGGCGCTTCGCCGACAATGCCTGGAAGGCTGATGGCGCCATGCATTTTGAACACCGACCCATCGTCGGTCAGTGGCTTGACGTCGCGCCGCACCGTTTCGAGCGAAACGCCGAGCCTCTCGGCGAGATCGGCAATGGTTACAGTGCCTTCCTCCTTGAGGAGGCGCAGGATTTCGCCATGCCGCTTCGAATGGTTCACCGGTCGAACTCATCTGCCATGGTTGATGTGACCGATTTGTACGGCTTCGCGCGGCAGAAAACAACAAGAACGGTCATAAAAACAGAAAAAGCCACAGATTTGCGTTGACAACCTGGCCTATGTCATCCGAATTTGACGACGAAGAAGGATGGCTCCGCCCTGGGAACGGCGGCGTCAGGGTGTCGAGAAGTCTCCGGCAAGGAGACCGTTGGCCGAATGGAGAGGACGTGACGACGAGCGAGGATCGCATTCGCGGGTTGCCATGCTGGAAGGGCGGCATTCAGGTCGCGCCGCTGTCGGGCGGGCTCAGCAACGAGAATTTGCTGGTCACCGACGCCGCCGGCAAGCATGTCGTCCGTTTGGGGCGCGACTATCCGTTCCATCATGTCTTGCGCGAGCGCGAGCTGATGACAGCGCGGGCGGCGGAGGCCGCCGGTTTCGGGCCGGCCGTCGAATATGCCGAGCCTGGTGTGATGGTCACGGAGTTTCTCGGTGCCAAAACCTATGGTGCTGAGGACGTGCGCGCCAATGGCGAGCGCATTGCCAGGCTGATGCGCGACTTTCACCGGCAAATGCCCAACCACGTCTCCGGCGCCGGCTTCATCTTCTGGGTGTTTCACGTCATTCGCGATTATGCGCGCACGCTGCGTGCCGGAAACAGCCGCATGACGCCGGCCTTGCCGCGCTATCTCGCCTTGGCGGACCAGCTGGAGAGCGTGCAGGCGCCGCTGCCGATCGTCTTCGGTCACAACGATCTGCTGCCGGCCAATTTTCTCGACGATGGCGAAAAGCTCTGGCTGATCGACTTTGAGTATGCCGGTTTTGGCACCGCCATGTTCGACCTCGCCGGGATCGCATCGAACGCCGGCATGCCCCAGGCCGAGGCAGACGCGCTGCTGGGCGCCTATCTCGGCCACAGACCAGACGAGGCCGTGCGCCGGTCCTTCGCCGCCATGCAATGCGCCTCGCTTCTGCGCGAAGCGATGTGGAGCATGGTTTCGGAACTTTATCTCGACGCACCGGGCGCCGACTACGTCGCCTACACCGGCGAAAACCTCGCCCGCCTTGATGCGGCGCTCGAAAGCTACAGCTCTAAATACGGAAAAGTCCTGCCATGACCCTGCCAAGCCATGCCCAGATCGTCGTCATTGGCGGCGGCATTATCGGCTGTTCGACGGCCTATCATCTGGCCCGCGACCACAAGGCCGATGTGGTGCTACTCGAACAGGGTTCCATCACCTCGGGCTCCACCTGGCACGCTGCCGGACTGGTCGGGCAATTGCGCTCCTCGGCCTCGATCACCCGCGTGCTCAAATATTCGGTCGATCTCTACAAGGGCCTCGAGGCCGAAACCGGCCTCGCCACCGGCTGGAAGATGACCGGTTGCCTGCGTCTCGCCACCAACCAGGACCGCTGGACCGAATTCAAACGGCTGGCCACCACCGCGCGCAGCTTCGGCATGGACATGCATCTTCTGTCGCCGGCCGAGGTCAAGGCGATGTGGCCTTTGATGGAAACCGGCGACCTTGTCGGCGCCAGCTGGCTGCCGACCGATGGTCAGGCGAGCCCGTCGGACATCACGCAGTCGCTGGCCAAGGGCGCGCGCATGCACGGCGCCCGGCTGATCGAGAAGATCAAGGTGACCGGCTTCGACATGAATGACGGCCGCATCGTTGCGGTCAAAACCGACCAGGGCGATATCGCCTGCGAAAAGGTGGTCAACTGCGCCGGCCAGTGGGCCAGGCAGGTTGGCGCCATGGTCGGCATCAACGTGCCGCTGCAGCCGGTCAAGCACCAGTACATCATCACCGAGAAGATTCCAGGTCTGGCGACAGACGCGCCCACCATTCGCGATCCCGACCGCCGCACCTACTTCAAGGAAGAGGTAGGCGGCCTCGTCATGGGCGGCTATGAGCCGAACCCCCAGGCCTGGGAGACCGGCCTGCCGGGTGGCGACGTGCCGGATGAATGGGCCTTCCGCCTGTTCGACGACGACTACGATCATTTCGAACAGCATATGACGCAGGCCATCGCGCGCGTGCCGGCGCTGGAGACCGTTGGCGTCAAGCAGATGATTAATGGCCCGGAGAGTTTTACGCCGGACGGCAACTTCATTCTCGGCGTCGCGCCGGAATGCGCCAACATGTTCGTTGGTGCCGGCTTCAACGCCTTCGGCATCGCATCGGGCGGCGGTGCTGGCTGGGTGCTGGCGAAATGGGTGGTGGATGGCGAGGCGCCGCTCGATCTGTGGGTGGTCGATATCCGCCGCTTCTCCGACCTGCACCGCGACCGCCAATGGGTTTGCGACCGCACGCTCGAAGCCTATGGCAAGCATTATACGATCGGCTTCCCGCACGAGGAGTATGACAGCGGCCGGCCGCGTATCGTCTCTCCGCTCTACCAGCGCCTGCAGAAGCACGGTGCAGTCTTCGGCTCCAAGCTCGGTTGGGAACGGCCGAACTGGTTCGCCCCTGAGGGTACCGAGGCGAAGGATGTCTACTCCACGGGTCGCCAAAATTGGTTCGGCCCGGTTGGCGACGAGCATCGCCATGTCCGCGACAAGGTGGGCATCTTCGACCAGTCGTCTTTCGCCAAATATGAGCTGACGGGGACCGATGCCGGTCGGGCGCTCGATTGGGTCTGCGCCAACGATGTCGCCAAGCCGGTCGGCAGGCTCACCTATACGCAGCTTCTCAACACGCGCGGCGGTATCGAGGCGGACCTCACGGTGGCACGCCTGGCCGACGACCGGTTTTACATCGTCACCGGCACTGGCTTCCGCACCCATGATCTGGCCTGGATCCGCGACCATATCGGCGCGGACTTCGACGTTAGTCTGGTCGATGTCACCGAAGCCTTCGGCACGTTGTCCCTGATGGGGCCGGATGCGCGCAAGGTGCTGGAGAAGGTGACGGAGGCGGATGTCTCCAACATAGCTTTCCCCTTCGGCCACGTGCGCGAGATCGCCATCGCCGGGCACACGGTGCGGGCGCTGCGCGTCACCTATGTCGGCGAGCTCGGCTGGGAACTGCATGTGCCCATCGCGGCTACCGGCGAGGTGTTCGATGCGCTGATGCAGGCCGGCAAGGAGCACGACATTCGCCCGGTCGGCTATCGCGCTTTGGAATCGCTGCGGCTCGAAAAGGGCTATCGCGCCTGGGGCTCCGACATTACGCCGAACGACACACCGTTCGAGGCGGGTCTCGGTTGGGCGGTGAAGCTGAAGACCGACATGGATTTCCTCGGTCGTATGGCACTTGAAAAGGTCGCCAGGCAGCCTTTGGTCAAACGCTTTGCCGGCTTTACGGTGGATGATCAGGATATTGTCTTGCTTGGCCGCGAGACGATCCTGCGCAATGGCGAGCCGGTCGGCTATCTGACCTCCGGCGGCTACGGCTACACGGTGGCTAAGAACATCGGCTACGGTTATGTCCGCAACGCGGCCGGCGTGGACGACAAATTCCTGCGCGAGGGCAGCTACGAACTGGTCGTCGCCACGCAAAAAGTGCCGGCACATCTGCATCTTGAGCCGCTCTATGATCCGGGCATGAGCCGCATCAAGGCATAGCCGGCACGGGCAGGCGAAAGGCCTGCCCTGATGGCCAGTTCGGCACCAAATCGGGTCGCCTGCCGCAGTCCGCGCTTGCCGCCGCCATTCGCCTTGCATTAGGTTTCTCGCAGGCAAGCCGAGGAGCTACCCAATGGTGCGGAAATTCGTCGAAGGCGAGAACATCGACATCGGTTTCGACAGCAAACTGTGCATCCATTCGCGCAATTGTGTGCTCGGCCATCCCGAGGTTTTCGTTCCCAATGCGCCGGGTCAGTGGATCCATCCCGAGGCCGGCTCGGTCGAGGCGGTCGTCGGCGTCGCCCATTCCTGCCCGTCCGGCGCGATCACCTACCGCCGCAAGGATGGTGGACCGGACGAGCCGGCACCGGTGGTCAATCTGGTCCGGGTGCGCGAGAACGGACCGCTCGCCTTCAATGCCGAGATGGACATCAATGGCGAACTCATGCTGCGCGCGACGTTGTGCCGTTGCGGCGCCTCGGAGAACAAGCCGTTTTGCGATGGCAGCCATACCAAGGCCGGTTTCGCCGCCACCGGCGAGCCGGCGTCGAAAGACTCGGTTGCGCTGGAAGCGCGCAATGGCCCCATCAAGGTCACGCCCCAGCCCAACGGTTCTCTCAAGGTGGAAGGCAATCTCGAGATCGTCAGCGGCACCGGCCGCACGGTCGACCGCGTCACCAAGGTCTTCCTGTGCCGCTGCGGCCATTCGCGGAACAAACCCTTCTGCGACGGCAGCCACAAGACGGCCGGGTTCGTCGGCTGATCCGATTGGAGTCTAGTTGACGCCTTTCGGCACGTTCTCCGGCGGCACCGTGTCCACCACCTTCTGACGATGGAAAATGAACAGTCCGGCCAGGACGACGATGGCTGCGCCAACGAGCACGCGTGGCCCGGGCACATCGCCGAAGAACACCATGCCGAACACGGCGGCCCACAACAGCAGGCTGTAGTGCAGCGGCGCCAGCGTCGAGGCCGGCGCCAGCTTCAGCGCCCGTGTGATCATCAGATGCGCCGCGCAGGAGACGACACCGAGCAACAGCATGGCGCCGATGTCGAAGACGCCGGGGGCGCGCCAGTCGCCGACGGCGAAGACGAGACCTGCCACCAGGGCGGCAATTGTTTGCCAGGTCACCAATGTGGTGTCGGGAGTTCCCCGTAACTGTCGGCTGTAGACGATCGACAGCGCGAAGGCTACCGAGCCGATGAAGGCGAAAATGGCCGAGAGCGAAAAGGCGGCGGTCGATGGGTTCAGGATGACGAGCACGCCGCAGAAGCCGACCAGGATGGCGGCCCATCGGCGCCAGCCGATCCGCTCGCCAAGCATGAAATGCGACAGCGCCGCCACATAGATGGGCCCGGCCATGTAGAAGCTCATCACATCGGCCAGCGGCAAATGCACCACAGCGGCATAGAACAATCCGGTATCGACCGTCGTCATGATGGCGCGTAGCAACTGGATGCCGGGTCGCTCCACGCGGACGAGTTTCTCCGCGCCCTGTCTGGCGATCATCGGCCCCAGGATGATGAAGGCGCCGATCGAGCGAACAGCCACGACGAGACCGACCGAGAAGTTGGTGACCAGCCATTTGCCCATGGCGTCGTTGAGGGCGAACATGAAGTCGCCGGCCAGCATGAGCAGGATGCCGGCTACCACGACGTTCTTGGGGGCGAGGGCCCGAAGGAGGGACGGCGCCATGGGTTCGACAATCCTTCACGCCAATCGTTCGGCCGACGGCCAACTACCTGTTGGCCGGGCTTTTGGCGAGAGGAAAAGGAAACTTTTGGTTGCGCCAACGACGCTCAATCGGGCCGATCGGGGATTGGTTTCCGGCGCGATGCCTCAATAGAGGGTGAACAGTACCGGCAGGTAGCCTTCGTCCTGCAGATATTCGACCAGCAGCATTGCCGGCGCCGCGACAAGGAAGACGAGGCTGTCGGCCAGCGTGCCATAAAGGCGTCGTGGCGCGATCTCGACAACATCAAGGTCGACGAACAGCCGCCTGTCGGCGAGAAACGCCGGCACGCGCAACCGGTAGTCGTCATAGGATTTTCCGAAATTCGCCCGCAGCAGATTTTCCTCGCGCATCGCGGTCCTGAACAGGATGGCTTGAACCACGATGGCGCAGAGCAATGCCGGGGCGAGACTGCCGGTCTGCGCGCCCACGCCAGCTGCCCCGATGATCGAAAACACGTAGAGCGGGTTGCGGCACATCGAATAGGGGCCGACATCGACCAGCTCCATCGACTTGCGCCCGCCGATATAGAGCGTGCACCACAGCCGACCCAGGATCGCCGTACCGATCAAACATATGCCGGCGATCCTGATGGTCAGCTGAAGGTCGACGCCCCCTGGCGGGTACAGTTTCCAGGCGGACTGGAACAACAGCGCAAAGGCGATGAGGATCAGGGTTACGATCCACAAGGCGGTGATGCGCGGCCGCTGGGTTTGTCCGAAGGCCTTGGATGGAGTTTGCATGGCTTCCCCGTCAATGTGATGTCGGCGCGCCGCGCATTCCCGCCCATGCAGCAACGGCGCGTTGACGGATTGACCCTCGTTGAGAATTATCAAGAAACGGCGGAGAGCGTGCCAACGCTTGTCGGGGAAGCCCGCAAGGCACGCGCTTTGCGGTTGCCTGCCGTGATGCGTTGCTGAATAACGCCCTTCTGAAACCACCACGGGGCTGGGGCATGGACAAGGGGCTCATCCTTATCGTCGAGGACGAACCGCGCATCGCCGAAATTCTCGAAGCCTATCTGGCACGGGAAGGTTTTCGCACGGTGACAGCCGCCAATGGTGATATCGCGCTTTCCCATCACGCAATGCTGTCGCCCGATCTGGTACTGCTCGACGTTCGCATCCCGCGCGTCGATGGCTTCGAGGTTCTGGCGCGCATCCGCCAGGATGCGGCCACGCCAGTGATCATGGTGACGGCGCTGGCGGAAGATATCGACCGCCTTTCCGGCTTGCGGCTTGGCGCCGACGACTACGTCGTCAAACCATTCAACCCGCATGAGGTCGTCGCGCGCGTCAATGCCGTTCTGCGCCGCTCGCGGGCCGCCGGTGCTTCGAGGATGTTGCGGTTTGCTCCGGTTGAGGTCGATGTCGACGCGCATGCCGCCTTTGTCGCGGTGGAGGCGGGTCGGCAATCTCTCCCTTTGACGCTGAGCGAATTCCGCATCGTTGCCTACATGATCCGCCGGCCGACCCACGCCTTCGGCCGCGCCGATATCCTGGATGCCTGCCTGCCTGAAAACGATGCCCTGGCCAAGACCGTCGACACCCACATCGCCAATCTGCGCCGCAAGTTCGAGAATGCCGGAGCATGGGGCTTTTTCCAGGCTGTGCGCGGCATTGGCTATCGCTTTGCGGCGCCGAAATGAGGATACGCCGGCTCTCCCTGTCCACGGTCACGGCGATAACCATCGCGGCGATGCTGATGCTCAGCATGATCATCGCCTATTCCACCTTCTTCTGGATCATGAAGCAGTTGACCGAGGTGAAGTTGCGGGAGTTGCCCGCCGACATCGCCCAGGCCTACCGCGATATCCAGGACGGGGTGATGCCGTCGGTCGACGGCTTCCGGAAACTCATGGCCGTCGTGCCGGAATTCGAGAAAACGCTCGACTACCAGATGAACCTGGCATTCATGGGGCATATTCTCTTGGCGGCGCTCATCTGCGGCGCGATCGGTTATTGGCTTGCCCGGCGCATCGCGCGCCCGTTGGAGCGGCTGGCATCGGCGGCTGAAACGCTGCGCGAAGGCGATTTCGCGGTCGGTCTCGGCAATTTTCGAGGCGGCACCTCCGAAGTGCAGCGTCTCGGCAAGACCATCGATGCGCTGGCGACCGATCTCGACCATATGGAAAAGCGCCTGCGCTTCAACACAATGGCGGTTGCGCACGAATTGCGTACGCCGCTCACTATTTTGCAGGGCAACCTGCAAGGCATGATCGACGGCGTATTTTCGGTTCGTCAGCAGGGGCTGCAGGATCTGCTGACGCAGGTGCAGGGCTTGTCGCGTCTGGTCGAGGACCTGCGCACGCTGTCACTGGCGGCCGGCCACAAGCTGATCGGCGATCGGGCTGTCACCGACCTCGCCGACGAGGCGGCTACCGTTCTCGCCGCGGCCCGTCCGATGCTTGACGAAGCCGGCATGCGTATCGAGACGGACTTCGCGCCCGCCCGCACCAGCGTCGATCCGGAACGGCTGCGCCAGGCGATGCTGGCAATCGTCGACAATGCCAGTCGCTACGCCGCCGCCGGTGGCGTGCTGCGTTGCGAGACCGGCATCGATGGCGACCGCATGGCCTTTGTCCGGTTCCTGGATCGAGGTCCGGGCTTGCCCGAGGAAATCCGCTCGATTTCATTCGACATTTTCTGGCGCGGCGAAATCTCGCGGTCGCGTGAGACCGGTGGGACCGGGCTGGGGCTCTCCATTGTCGAGGCGATAGCCAGGGCGCATCAGGGCCGGCTGGAGGCACGCGCGAGGAACGGCGGCGGTTCGGTCATTGCGATAACGGTGCCGGCTGATGCGGGTTGAGCGCCAGCGCGCCTTCTTGACCTGAACCAGCGCCTCCTTTGGGCAGTTTATTGGGGTTTCGGTGCGACGACGATCGGGCGGTAGATGACCATCGGTCTGTTGGCAAAGCGGTTGAATTCCGCATCCTGCGCACGCATTGCGGCGGCTCTGTCGAGGTCGATGCGCTGCAGGCATTCGGCGAAAGCGTCGGTGTTCTTCTTGAAACCGTAGGTCTGGCATTTCGCTTCGTCGGCCGCGCGCCTTTCCTGGGGCGTCATCGTGGTACAGCCGGCCAGCGCCGCCATGCCAAATATTGCCGCTACGATCCTGGGCGACATAGCCCTCTCCCGATTCAAAGATGAGGCATATTGTAGACTTTATAAACGGCGAAGGAAATGTACGAACGGCGGCCCGTTCAACGCGCATTGATCAGTGCGTCCGCGTCGGCTTTTCGTGCCAGGGATCGGCGGTATCGGGCCTTCCGGACAAGGCCAGCTTCGTTCGGCTGCGCTCTCTTTGCGCGACGATCTTGCCACGCGCTATCACGCAGAGCCGGTCCGCTCTCAGCCTTATCGCCTCGATCGGGTCGGCGGCGTCGAGCACGACGAGGCTCGCTCGCTTGCCGACCGCCAATCCGAGATGGTCGAGGCCCATGATGGCGGCGTTTACATGGGTCACCATGTCGAAGCAGCGCGCCATGTCGGCGGGGCTCGACATCTGCGCCACATGAAGCCCCATGAAGGCGACGTCCAGCATGTCCGCCATGCCCAGCGAATACCAGGGGTCGAGCACGCAATCCTGGCCCCAGCCGACGCGAATGCCAGCCTTCAGCATCTCCGGCACGCGGGTCAGGCCACGCCGCTTCGGATAGCTGTCGTGGCGACCTTGCAGCATGATGTTGATGAGCGGATTGGGGATGGCCGAAACGCCGGCTTCCGCGATCAGCGGCAGCAGTTTGGACACGTAGTAGTTGTCCATCGAATGCATGGAGGTGAGATGCGAGCCCGTCACGCGCCCCTGTAGGCCGAGCCGCTGCGTCTCACAGGCCAGTTGCTCGATGTGGCGCGACAGCGGGTCGTCCGTCTCGTCGCAATGCATGTCGACCATCAATCCGCGTTCGGCGGCGATCTCGCACAGTTCCGTCACCGAGCGCGTGCCGTCGGCCATGGTGCGCTCGAAATGCGGAATGCCGCCGACGATATCGACGCCGAGGTCGAGCGCGCGGATCGTGTTCGTGCGCGCATTGGGCGAACGGTAAAAACCGTCCTGCGGGAAGGCGACAAGTTGCAGATCGATATAGGGCGCGACGGTCTTCTTCACGTCGAGCAGCGCCTCGACCGCCAGAAGCCGGTCGTCGCAGGTGTCGACATGGGTGCGGATGGCAAGCAGGCCCTTGGCCACCGCCCAATCGCAATAGGCGAGTGCCCGCTCCCTGACCGCTTCGTGAGTGAGAAGCGGCTTCAGTTCACCCCACAGCGCAATGCCTTCCAGCAGCGTGCCCGAGGCATTGATGCGCGGAATGCCGAGGCTCAGCGTCGCGTCCATATGGAAATGCGGATCGATGAAGGGTGGCGAGACGAGATCGCCAGCCGCGTCGATGACCGTTGGTGCCTCGGCCTCAAGCTTGGGTTCGATCGCAGCGATGGTTTCGCCGCGAACGCCGATATCGGCCACCCTGCCGTCGGTCAGGGTGCCACCCCGAACAATGAGGTCGAACGCCATTGGCGGCGTTTATTCCGGAACCTTGCGCACCGCACCCTTGTCGGCGCTGGTCGCGAAGGCGGCATAGGCGCGAAGCGCCGTAGTCACGTTGCGCTTGCGCGTTTCCACCGGCTGCCAGCCCTTGGCGTCCTGCTCCTTGCGGCGGGCCGCAAGTTCCTCGTCGCTGACCAGGAGATTGACGGTGCGGCCGGGAATGTCGATGGCGATCCGATCGCCGTCGCGTACCAGGCCGATCGCACCGCCGGTCGCGGCCTCGGGCGAGGCATGGCCGATCG
Organism: Mesorhizobium terrae; assembly: GCF_008727715.1. Lineage (GTDB taxonomy): Bacteria > Pseudomonadota > Alphaproteobacteria > Rhizobiales > Rhizobiaceae > Mesorhizobium > Mesorhizobium terrae. The sequence goes on along the minus strand of NZ_CP044218.1, from coordinate 1,463,288 downwards.
ACAGGCCGGAAGTGCCGCCGGAGAAGCGGCCGTCGGTCAACAGCGCGCAGGCCTTGCCCAGTCCTTTCGACTTCAGATAGCTGGTCGGGTAGAGCATTTCCTGCATGCCCGGGCCGCCCTTCGGACCCTCGTAGCGGATGACGACGACATCGCCGGCGACGACCTCGTTGCTGAGAATGGCCTTCACCGCCGCATCCTGGCTCTCATAGACCTTGGCCGGGCCGGTGAAGGTCAGGATCGACTCGTCCACGCCGGCGGTCTTCACCACGCAACCATCGAGCGCGATGTTGCCCTTGAGCACGGCCAGGCCGCCATCTTTCGAGAACGGATGCTCGGCCGAGCGGATGACGCCCTTTTCACGATCGAGGTCGAGATCGTCCCAGCGACGGTCCTGACTGAAGGCAACTTGTGTCGGCACGCCGCCCGGCGCGGCCATATAGAATTTGCGGACATTCTCCGCCGTGGAGCGCGAGACGTCCCAGCGGTCCAGTGCTTCGCCCATCGTCGCGCTGTGCACGGTCGGCAACTCGTTGTGGATCAGCCCGGCTTTATCGAGCTGGCCGAGGATCGCCATGATGCCACCGGCGCGATGCACGTCTTCCATGTGCACGTCGGCCTTGGCGGGCGCGACCTTGCTCAGCACCGGCACCTTGCGCGACAGGCGGTCGATATCGTCCATGGTGAAGTCGATACCGCCTTCCTGAGCGGCGGCGAGGATGTGCAGCACTGTGTTGGTCGAACCGCCCATGGCGATATCCAGTGCCATTGCGTTCTCGAAGGCCTGCTTGGAGGCGATGTTGCGCGGCAACACGCTTTCATCTTCCTGTTCGTAATAGCGCTGGGCGAGGTCGACGACGAGATGGCCGGCTTCGACGAACAGCCGCTTGCGGTCGGCATGGGTGGCAAGTGTCGAGCCGTTGCCGGGCAGTGACAGCCCGAGCGCCTCGGTCAGGCAGTTCATCGAATTGGCGGTGAACATGCCCGAGCACGAGCCGCAGGTCGGGCAGGCCGAACGCTCGATGACCTTTACCTCTTCGTCGGAAACCTTGTCGTCGGCAGCGGCGACCATCGCGTCGATCAGGTCGATCGCGGTCACCTTGTCCTTCCAGACGACCTTGCCAGCTTCCATCGGGCCGCCGGAAACGAAGACGGCCGGAATGTTGAGCCGCATCGCAGCCATCAGCATGCCGGGGGTGATCTTGTCGCAGTTGGAAATGCAAACCATGGCGTCGGCACAGTGCGCGTTGACCATGTATTCGACGCTGTCGGCGATGATCTCGCGGCTCGGCAGCGAATAAAGCATGCCGTCATGGCCCATGGCGATGCCATCGTCGACGGCGATGGTGTTGAACTCCTTGGCGACGCCGCCGGCGGCTTCGATCTCGCGCGCGACAAGCTGGCCGAGATCCTTAAGATGGACGTGGCCCGGTACGAATTGCGTGAAGGAATTGACCACCGCGATAATCGGCTTGCCGAAATCCGAGTCCTTCATGCCGGTGGCGCGCCATAGGCCGCGGGCGCCAGCCATGTTGCGGCCATGAGTGGTGGTTCGGGAGCGATAGGGAGGCATGGGTACTGTCCTTGACGCCTGTGCGGCACGTTCCTGTGCGATAAAGGTAGATAGGAAGCTGGCGTTATATACGCCATGGTCCAGTCTGGCCACGGTTTTGCAATGCGCCAGTTTTATGCTCTCTCAAGGGCACGGCCGATTTATTTCACGGCCGTTGTCGGATTGCCGCGTCAAGGGCCGTCCTTTGAGCAACGGCAAGGCAAAGGAAGCCGTTCTGCCGACGGGAGAGGCCGCGGCCAACGCCAATCGCATCAAGGAGAAGGTCATGCAGAAAATCAGCCCATGCCTGTGGTTCCGCAACGAGGCCGAAGAGGCCGTCGACTTCTACGTCTCGATCTTTCCGAACGCGAAGAAGGGAGAAGTGCTGCGGAGTGGCGAAAGCGGCCCCGGACCGGCTGGCAGCGTCGTGCTGGTGAACTTCGAGCTGTTTGGCCAGTCGTTTCAGGCCCTGAACGGCAACTCGGATGAGACCTTCAACAATTCAGTATCGCTCTCCGTTGACTGCAAGGACCAGGCTGAGGTCGACCACTACTGGGAAAAGCTGATTGATGGTCGCGGCAAGGGGCTCGCCTGCAGCTGGCTCAAGGACCGCTATGGCGTCGCCTGGCAAATCGTGCCGGAACTGCTGCCGAGACTGCTCATTGATCCCGACAAGGCCAAGGCCGCGCGCGTCATGGCTGCAATGATGAAGATGGTCAAGATCGATGTTGCCACGATCGAGGAAGCTGCGCGGGGTTAATTTTCAACTCCAGCTTGCTCAAACAAACAGGGCGCCGGATTGCTCCGGCGCCCTGTTTTCATTCGCATCGTCCGGCGGATTATTCAGCCGCGACCGGCGCCGGAGTCGCCTGCTGCTCTTGAGCGTGGCCCCGGTGCGCCAGGAAGGTATAGAACATCGGCACCACGAACAGCGTGAAGCAAGTGCCCACCAGGATGCCGGTGAAGATCACCAGGCCCATCGAGTAACGCGCGGCGGCGCCGGCGCCCTGGGCGATGATCAGCGGCACGACGCCCAGCGCCATGGCTGCGGTGGTCATCAGGATCGGGCGCAGGCGAACCTTGGCCGAAGCGATGATCGCCTGGGGGATCGACAGGCCATGCTCCTCGCGCTGCTGGTTGGCGAATTCGACCAGCAGAATGCCGTGCTTGGTGATCAGGCCGATCAGCGTGATCAGACCGACCTGCGTGTAGATGTTCAGCGTACCGAGCCCGAGGTTGAGCGGCACAATCGCGCCGAAGATCGACAGCGGCACCGACATCATGATGATGAGCGGATCGCGGAAGCTTTCGAACTGCGCCGCCAGCACCAGATAAATCACGATGATGGCCGCGATGAAGGCGATGATGATCGTGTTGCCCTGTTCCTTCTCCTGCCGCGATTGGCCAGAGTAGTCGAGGAAGAAGCTGTCAGGCATGGTCTGCTTGGCGATGGTTTCGATCGTCTGCAAGCCGTCGCCGGTGGTTACGCCGGGCATCGGCAGAGCGGTGATCGTCGCCGAGTTCAACTGGTTGAACTGCTCGATCGCCGCCGGCGCCGCATTGGTCGTGATTTTGACCACCGAAGTCAGCGGCACCATGTCGCCCGTCACGCTGCGCACGAAATAGTCGCCGAGCTTTTCGGGGTTGTCGCGATAGATCTGCGGCACCTGCGGGATGATCTTGTAGGCGTTGGAGTCACGGTCGAACTTCGCCACTTCGTTGCCGCCCACCAGCAGCGTCAGCGTCCGGCCGATGTCGCTGATCGGAATGTTGAGTGCTGCCGCGCGGTCGCGATCGATGGTGATCGAGGTCTGCGGCGAGTTGTACGACATCGAATTCTGCACGACGATGAAGCGACCGGAGGCCTGGGCCTTCTGCTTGATCTCCTCGGCAACCTCGAACACCTTCGCGGATTCTCCGGTCGAGCGAACCACGACGGCGATCGGCAGGCCGCCGCCGGAGCCCGGCAATGTCGGCGGGGCGAAAACGAAGGCTTCCACACCGGCGACCTTCTTCAGGCGCTCGGTGATGTCGGCCTGGATCTGCTTGGACGAGCGTGCCCGTTCGGCCCAGTCCTTGAAGGCGAAGCCGACGAAGGCGCTGTTGGTTGCGCTGCCGAAGGCAACGGCGGAGAACAAGGCGCGCGTTTCGGGAATGTCCTTCACCAGGCCGAGCATCTGGTTGACATACGCTTCGGTGTAATCCGAGGTGGCGTATTGCGGCCCCGTCACGATCGAAAGCAGGAAGCCCTGATCTTCTTCGGGTGCCAACTCGGTCGAGGTCTTGGTGAACATGAAGCCGGTCACCCCGACCAGGGCGATGACGATGAGCAACGTCACCCACCGGGCCTGCAGTGATCTGGTGACCAGACGCTCATAGACGTTCTCGATCCGCGTGAACGTGCCGTCGACGATCTTCTGGAAACGGCTGTGCGAGCCTGCCTTGAGAAGGCGCGCCGACATCATCGGGGTGATGGTCACGGCGATGATGCCGGAAATGACCACAGCGCCTGCCAGCGTCACCGCGAATTCACGGAACAGCGAGCCGGTCAGGCCGCCGGTGAAGGCGAGTGGCGCGAACACCGCGGCCAGCGTGATCGTCATGGCCACGACCGGCGAGAAGATTTCGCGCATGCCGGCGAAGGCGGCCTGCATGGGCGTCATGCCTTCTTCGATGTGGCGGTGGACGTTCTCCACCACAACGATCGCGTCGTCGACGACCAGACCGATGGCCAGAACCATGGCCAGCAGCGAAAGCAGGTTGATCGAGTAGCCCATGAAATAGAGGATGAAGCAGACGCCGATCAACGACAGCGGGATCGTGATGATCGGCATCAGCACCGAACGGAACGAGCCGAGGAACAAGAGGATGACGACCACGACGATGGCGACGGCCTCGGCGATGGTCTTGTAAACCTCGTCGATGGAGGCGCTGATCTGTTCCGTCGAATCGTAGACGACCTGGATCGTCATGCCCTTCGGCAGCGTTTCCTGAATGACCGGCACCAGCTTTTGGACCGCGCTCGCCGTCGTCAGCGGGTTGGCTGCCGGCGTCGGGAAGATGGCCAGGAAGGTACCCGGCTTGGCGTTGAAGGTCACGCGTGTGTCGGTGTTCTCGGCACCGAGCTCGACACGGGCCACGTCGCGCAGGCGCACGACATTGCCGCCGACCGAGCGAATGGGCAGCGCCGAAAAAGCTTCCGGCGTCTGCAGCGTCGAACGCACGGTGATCGACGAGATCACATACTCGTTCTCGGTTTTTCCGGGGGCGGAGAGGAAGTTCGAGTTGTTGATGGCACTGACTACTTCCGCGGCGGTGACGCCGCGGGAAGCCAGCTTGACCGGATCGATCCATACCCGCATCGAATATTGCTGGGCACCGAAGATCTTGACGTCGGCGACGCCTTCGACCGTGGTGATGCGCGGGCGCACGACACGTTCGATGTACTCGGTCAGCTGCTCCTTGGTCATGTTCGGATTCTGCATCGAGATGTACATCATCGCGAAGGAATCGCCCGTGCCCTTGACGATGACCGGGTCCTTGGCTTCCGAAGGCAGGTCGCCGCGCACGCCCTGTACCTTCGACAGCACTTCGGCCAGTGCGACATCCGGGTTGGCGCCGAGCTTCATCTTAACCGTCACCGTGCTGGCCGAAGGCGCGCTCGATGAGGTGACGTAGTCGATGTTTTCCGTCGAGGCGACGGCGCGCGCGATCGGGGCCGAGATGAAGCCCTGGATCAGGTCGGCGCTGGCGCCCGGATAGGCGGTCGTCACCGTGATCGCGGTTTCTTCGACCTTCGGATACTGCCGGATCGCGAGGTTGAAGATGCCCTGAAGCCCGACGAGCAGGATCATGGCACCCAGCACCGTCGACAGGACGGGCCGTTTGATGAACAGATCGGAGAAACTCATTGGGCGGAAGCCTTCTTCTCGACCGGCTTGCTGGGGTCGATCGTGTTGTCGACCTTGACGTGGGTGCCGTTGCTCAACCGGTTCTGACCGGCGGTGACGACATCGTCGCCCGCCTTGACGCCCTCGACGATTTCGGCGACGCCGCCGAAGCGACGGCCAACCTTGACGAAGACCTGATTGGCGACGAGGGCAGGGCCTTCAGCGGCCGGCTTCTGCTCGGATGCCGCCGCAGCGCCCGTGGCGGGCTTGGCTTCAGCGGCCTTGTCGGCGGGCTGTGCCGCTGCGTCTTTGGGCTTGGCCGGAACGACGACATAGATGTAGTCGCCATAGAGGCTGGTGGTCAGCGCCGTCTGCGGAACGGTCAGGACATTGTCCTCCTTCGGCAGTTCGACGCGCACCTGCACGAACTGGCCGGGGCTCAGCCGTCCTTCCGGATTGTCGATGCGCGCGCGCACCGAAACCAGTCGGCTCGCCGGGTCGATCTTGGGATCGATACCGGTGACCACGCCCTTGAACGACAAGGCGTCCGACGTCGGGCCAAAGCTGACCGGCTGGCCGACCTTCAGCTTCTCACGCTGCTGTTCGGGAACAGTGAAGTCGACGCGCATCGTATCCATATCCTGCAGGGTGACGATGGCGTTGCCGGGCTGCACGAACTGGCCGAGGTCGATCTTCGGGATACCGGCAATGCCGGCGAACGGTGCCTTCAGCAGCTTGAGGTCGGCCGTTGCCTGCGCCTTCGCAACCTGCGCGATCGAGGTCTCGGCATTGGCATTAGCGGTGTCGAGCGCGGATTCGGTACCGACGCCGGTCTTGCGCAGTGCTTGGGCACGAACCAGCGCCTGCTGGTCGAGCGTTGCCTTGGTCTTGGCTGCGGCAAGGTCCGCCTGTTCGACGGCGTCGTCGAGCCGAACCAGAAGCTGGCCGCTCTCGATGCGGTCATTGGCCTTGAACATGATTTCCTTGACCACGCCCGACGTTTCCATCGTCAGGTCGACGCCCATCGAGGCGCCAACCGTGCCGATCGCCTCGACGCCGGGCGTCCAGGTGGTCGGCTCGACTTTGTTGGCCGAAACCGTCAGCACATTGACCGGCATGTTGGCGAAGAACTGGGCGATCATCTTGTCGCGGAAGAAATTGAACCAAACAATGCCGCCGGCCACCAAGGCCACCAGGACAAGCAGGATGAAACGGAGGATGTAGCGCTTGATCATGGGATCCCTCGAGCGGCGCGTGGCAATTACAATCGAATCAAAAATAGCCAGGCGCGCATCGTGCGAAAACCCGGCCGACATTTTTCGACGCCTTACTGTACCGTCTGGACGGTCTTGTCAATTGCGCCTAGCATGCCTTATAGGCGGGATAGATGAAGAAACAGCGAGCAAATTCACGCGAAAAGATACTCGCGGCGGCAGCCGACGTGGCTCGGGAATCGGGGCCAGGCAATTTGTCGCTGGACGCCGTGGCCCAACGCGCCGGCGTCTCCAAAGGCGGTCTTCTCTATAATTTCCCGACCAAGGCCAAGCTGATGCAGGCGTTGGTCGAGCACTATCTCCAGGAGTTCCAGGAAGCGCTGGAAACGACCCGGAAAGCCTGTGGCCAGGGCAATCTTCTGGCCGCTTACGTGAAGCTCTCGGCAAAGAAGTTCGAAGAAGATCAGCCGCCATCCTCATGGATATTCTCGGCGATTGCCGAGGATCCCGATTTTCTGGCGCCCATGCGCATCTTCCAGCGCCAGCTCTTCGACCGGCTGAAAGCGGAAACGCCCGATTTCGAAGCACTGCTGCTCACCTACTTTGCCGTCGAGGGGATGCGCAGCGCTAACCTCTTCGACTTCCAGGTCCTGTCCGAACAGGAGCGCCGCTCCTTGGTCACGTCGTTGTTGTCGGTCGCCAAGGGCAACCTCGCCCCTGTCCCCGCGCAAGCGCTCAACTGATCGGCGATTGGCCAGCGGCGTCAGTGCGTCGGGGCGTCCTTCGGTGGCAGCGGAAAACTCATCCTGAACAACGCGCCGGGACGGCCGTCGAGCACTTCGATGCGGCCGCCATGCAACTGCATGATCTCCTGCACGAGATTGAGGCCAAGCCCGGCGCCATGGTCATGCGGGCGTAGGCGGTAGAAGGGCTGGAAGATCTTCTCGCGCTCGCCTACCGGCACGCCTTCGCCTTCGTCGAGAATCTCGATGACCGCCGGCCGGGTGACGCCGATGGTGATCCTGCCCCGATTGCCGCCATGCTCGATGGCGTTCTGCACCAGGCTGGTGACGGCGCGTTCGATCGAGGCGCGGTCGCCTGTCGCAGGCAGTGTTTCGACCATCGGTTCGAACGCCATTTCATAGCCCGACGAAAAGGCCATTGGCGCAAGGTCGACGACGACGCTGCGGGCAATCTCGACCAGGTCGAGCGGGCCGAAGCGTTCGACCTGCCGGCCGAGCCGCTGCAGGTCGAGGAGCTGGTCGGTCAGCGTCGACAGCCGGGCGGCATCGCGCAGCACCCTGGCCCGTTCCGGTGTCGGCGGCAGCGAAGCGACGCGCGTGTTGAGGATGGCAACCGGCGTGCGCAGTTCATGTGCCGCGTCGGTCAGGAAGCGGCGGTGGCGTTCGTAACCGGTGTCGAGGCGCACCAGAGCGTCGTTCACCGCATTCACCAGCGGCGTGACCTCGGTCGGAACATCCTTCAGCGGCAGCTGCACGCCGCGCTTGTCGATGTCGATCTGTCCGGCTTCGCTGGCCGCAGCGCCAAGACCCCTCAGCGCACCGCGCACCACCCACGGCGTCACGAAAAGAGTGGCAAGAGCCATCACGCCAACCACCGGTAGGATCACGACCAGGAAAAAGTCCCATCCGGCCAGCGCCATCCGGGTCCAGGAAAGCTTGCCATCCGTGCCGGCCAGGATCTGCACCGTGCCGGCCCCGGTGTCGTCTTCCCAAGCGACGATGCCGGCTGGTCGGTCGGCCTTGCCCATCGTCCAGGAAAAGCGTGCGTCGCTGATGTTGTCGAGCTGGTTGGCGAACGGTGCCATTGCCGGCGGGATCGTGCCTTCCCTCAGCATGTTGCCCTGTTTGTCGCGCACCACGTACCAGAGGTTCTTCTCGGTCTTGCGCAGCTCGGCAAGCTCGCGGGTCGGTTTCAGTATCAGCTTGCCGCCGGCGTCTCTGCTCAGCGCATCCTTGATCACGTCGGCCGTGCCGCCCTCATAGTCATTCATGTTGGCGGCGCCGAACATGACCAGCGCCACCAGAAGCAGCGGAATGAGCAGCGTGATCAGGATGCCCTGCAGCACGGCGATGCGCAGGACAAGGCTCCATTTCAGCGAGCGCGGACGGCGGGGCTTGCGCAAGATCATGACGTTTCGCGCAACAGGTAGCCGACGCCGCGCACACCGTTGATGGTGACGCCGACGCCGGCCTCGGCCAGCTTGCGGCGCAGGCGCGAGACATGGGTGTCGAGCGCGTTGGACTGGATTTCGTCATCCAGACCGAACACGGCCTCCATGAGCGTCTCCCGCTGCACCATGCGGCCCATGCGCCGCATCAGTGCCTCCAGAACCAGGAGTTCGCGGCGCGGCAGGGCCAGCGGTTCGCCGCGGATGGTGGCCTCGCGGTGGCCGACGTCGAAGGCAAGATCGCCGGCGCGGATCACTTGCGAATGCACGGCGGCCGGCCGGCGCAACAGTGCGCGCAGCCTGGCCATCAGTTCCTCGAAGGCGAACGGCTTGGCCAGATAATCGTCGGCGCCGACATTCAACCCGTCGACCTTGTCGGCGGTGTCGCCACGCGCCGTCAAAACCAGAACCGGCGTGGCACTGCCGCCAACACGCAGTTTGGTCACCAGCGAAAGCCCATCGCCGTCCGGCAACTGGCGGTCGAGCAAGACCGCGTCGTAGTTGTCGAGCGCGATGAAATCCTCGGCCTCGATCAGCGAAGCGGCATGATCCACGACCATGTCATGCCGCTTCAGCGCCACGCGCAGTGCTGCTGCCATTTCCGGTTCGTCTTCGACCAAAAGGATACGCATCGCCGTCTCTTTTACTGAAGTCAGATGCGGCCCGCTACGATCTCTACATTGCGTCAGCATGGCAAAAAATTTCGGGTTCGAAGCATCGAAATTCGTTGCGACCCGCAGATTTTCGCAATGTTTGCGCAATCCAGCGGCCGCAAACAGCGCCCCATCGGCTGGCGTTCGATTCGCCGGCAGTTCGATTTCGGATCGAGGATGGATATGCAAACCAACGATGCTTTCTCTTTTCTGATGGCCTGGGCGGCGGCGCCATTCAGAATTGGATCGGTAACCCCTTCCAGTGCCACTTTGTCGGCGCTGATGACCAAGGAAGTCGGTCCGGACACCGGTCCGGTCCTGGAACTTGGACCCGGCACAGGGCCTTTCACGCGTGCCTTGATCGAAAAAGGCGTCAGGGAAAACGACCTGACCCTGATCGAGGCCGACAGCGACTTCGCCGCCATGCTCACCAAGCGTTTTCCGGCGGCGCGCATTTTCGAAATGGATGCGACGGGGCTGCGCCATATGGCGCTGTACAACGGCCCAGTGCTGGGCGCCGCGATCAGCGGCTTGCCGTTCCGGTTGATTTCGCCGCGCCGTACGCGGCTGATCCTGGAAGGCGTCTTCGCCAACCTGCGCCCCGGTGCCTCGCTTTACCAGTTCACGCTCGGTCTGCGTTGTCCGATCGACCAGACATTGCTCGACCAGCTCGACCTTCGTGCTACGCGGATTGGCCATACCTTGCTCAATTTCCCACCGGCCACCGTCTATCGCATCAGCCGCATTCCGGTCACCAAGTCCTACGATTGGCGCTACGCGTGACCGGGCCGGTTCCAGCCATCCTGAGCTTTGGTCTTCTGGGCGTGTTCTGTATCGCGTCCGTCGAGAAGATCTTCCCGGCGCCGCCGTCCCATATCGTCCTGCTGTTTCTCGGCATGACGGCGGCGCCGGATATGGGCTGGCTGGCGCTGTTGCTCGCCGTCACCGTTACCGGTTCCATCCTCGGGTCGCTGTTCTGGTACCTGTTGGGGCGTCGGCTCGGTGAAGCGCGCGCCGAAGCGCTGGTCGGGCGTTTTGGCAAATATGTCTTCCTGCCGCCGACGGCCTACCGCAAGCTGGCGGAGGCCTATCGCCGCAATGCCTTTCGGGCCTCGCTGGTGGCGCAGCTGGTGCCGACCGTGCGCAACTATCTCGGCATTGGCGCCGGCGCGCTGCGTCTGGCGGTGCTCCCTTTCGCTGCCGCAACTTTACTCGGCGCTGTGCTCTGGAATTCCGCGTTCCTCAGTCTCGGCTATCTGATGCGCGGGGGCGACCACAATCTGGTCTCCGTCGGGTTCCGCATCATCGTCATGGTCGTTGTCGTCGAAGTGCTTTTCTTCCTAGGATTGCGTTACCGGGCGGTGCGTCGGCGCAGCGAGGAAGCAGTCCACGGTTGAGCGCTGACGATCGCGCTTGACCGCTTTCCTTCGCGCTCCCGCCAGTGTTTATTCGGCGGCATGGCATTCACTCTCCGGCAGCTTCAGTTCTTTGTCGCCGTTGCGGATCAGGGTTCGGTTTCCCGCGCGGCGCAGAAACTCTCCATATCGCAATCCTCCGTCACCGAAGCGGTCAAGGAACTGGAGACCGATCTTGGCGTCGAGCTTTTCGAGCGCCATTCGCGTGGCCTCAACATCACGCATAAGGGACACCAGTTCCTGCGCCACGCCACCAAGATCCTGTCCGACGTGTCGGATGCACGGCGCACCTTCCTGGGTGAACAGGCTGCAACCAAAGGCCGGCTCCAGCTCGGCGTCACCTCGATGGTCGCCGGCTATGTGCTGTCCGATATCCTGGCGCGATACCGCCGTGCCTACCCCGGCGTCGAGATTTCGGCGATCGAGGACAATGGCGACTATCTCGAACACCTCCTGGTCGGCGGCAAGCTGGACGTCGCGGTCATGGTGATCTCGAACCTGCGCGATCGCACCGCGCTTCAGTCGGAAATCCTCGAAGTTTCGGCCTATCGCTTGTGGATGCCGCTTGGCCACAAGCTGAACGGCGCCGACATCATCGGCGTCGACGACATTGTCAGCGAACCGCTGATCATGCTGACCATCGACGAGATCGAGGAGAATACAGGCAAGCTGCTGGCCGCCATCGGCGCCAAGCCGCATGTCGCCTTCCGCACGCGATCGGTGGAGGCGGTCCGCAGCCTCGTCGCGACCGGAGCCGGCGTCGCGCTGCTGCCGGACCTGATCTACAGGCCGTGGTCCTTGGAAGGCGACCGCATTGAATCGCGGGATGTCTCGGGTTCGCTGCCGGTGGTGCAGGTAGGCATGGTCTGGCGGCGCGGATCCGGCCTGCCGCAGCCGGCGCGCGACTTCATCGGCATCGCGCAGTCACAGCGCACCATACGCCAGCGAACATAGTCGCGCGGGCTGCTTGCAGACCATCGCCTCAGGCAAGCAGTGCCCGCCTCAAAGCCGATTTCCCCGGTCGGCGACGCCGATGGCTTCCGCCCTGAACGGGCCGCTCGGCGCGGCCTCGAAGCGACCTGCTCCAGCAAGCCTGACGGCACGCCGGAAGGTGGGGCACTCCATGGGGTGAGGGGCGGGGCACCGTGCCGCGTGGCGCAGCCCGTCGCGCATCGCGATCAGACGCTGGATGGTGCGGTCCAGTTCGTCCGCCTTGGCGACAAGCCTCGCGCGGTCGAACGCTGGCAGGCCATTGGGCTTCAGCATCTTGCCGATTTCGTCGAGCGCGAAACCGCCGGCGCGACCAAGCGCGATCAGGGCGAGCCGCTCCAGCACGGACGGGTCGAACAGGCGGCGCAGGCCCTTGCGGCCGATCGAGGCGATGAGGCCTCTTTCCTCGTAGTAGCGGAGTGTCGAGGCCGGCAGACCGGCACGGCGCGAGACCTCGACGATATCCATGTCTTTCATGCTTGACCTCAAGTCGACTTGAATTCGTAAAGTGCCCCCGACGACAAATTTGCGCAACGCGAAGCGAGATACCGATGTCCGAATCCAAGCAGTCGAACGCGCAGCAGGCCGATCTCTGGAATGACGCCAGCGGCAAGGCCTGGGTCGAACTGCAGCCGGTGCTCGACCAGGTGCTGGAGCCGTTCGAGCGTTTGCTGGCGGACATCGCCGATCCTGGCGTGGGAGACACTGTTCTCGACGTCGGCTGCGGCGCCGGCGCCACCACCATGGCGATGGCCCGCAGGATCGGCGTCTCCGGGCACTGCACTGGTCTCGACATCTCGCAGCCGCTGGTCGCCCTGGCGACTGCGCGCGCGAAGGCGCAAGGTCTGGCGAATGCCTCGTTCGTCCGGGGTGATGCACAGATCTACGCGCTCGACGCCGCCCGCTTCGACGCGGTCATCTCGCGGTTCGGCGTCATGTTCTTCGATGACCCGATTGCCGCCTTCGCAAACGTCAGGAAAGCAACGCGATCCGGCGGAAAACTGGCGTTCGTTGCGTGGCGCAGCCCCGCGGACAACGATTTTATGACGGCCGCCGCGCGGGCGGCGATGCCGCTCCTGCCGCCCAGGCCGGCATTCGATCCGGATGCTCCCGGACAGTTCGCCTTTGCGGACGCTGGCAGGGTCGAGAGCATCCTGCGGGCGAGTGGCTGGTCGGCGATTGGAATCGAGCGGGTGGACATGGCCTGCCAGATGGCCGAAGGCGACCTTTTGACCTACGTAACACGGATGGGGCCGGTCGGCGCTGCCCTGCGCGAGGTGGACGAGGCAACCGCCGCAAGGGTCAAGGCTGTCCTGATCCCGGCATTCGCTCCCTATCTGAAGGACGGCACCGCGCGCTTCACCGCCGCCAGCTGGCTGGTCACCGCACAGTCCTGAAACGGGTATCGTGGCGGCGAGGCGGTATCGGAAAAACCGATATCGCCTTTCTGATAAATGAATTTGCGAAAGCTTCGATTTCACGACACCTTCCTCATCAGGGAGCAAAGCCGCCGTCAGAGCGCGGCCCCTGCAGATGGGAGACGACGATGAATTCATTCCTGAAATCATGCACTGCCCTGACGATTGCGCTGACCTTCGCTGGCCAGGCCGTCGCGCAGGAAGCCCTCAAGGAAGTGGGCAAGGGGGAAGGCAAGCTCAACATCGTTGCCTGGCCCGGCTATATCGAGCGCGGCGAGACCGACAAGGGCTATGACTGGGTCACGGATTTCGAGAAGAAGACGGGCTGCAAGGTCAACGTCAAGACCGCCAACACCTCCGACGAGATGGTGTCGCTGATGAATGAAGGCGGCTTCGACCTCGTCACCGCCTCGGGCGACGCGTCGTTGCGCCTGGTTGCCGGCAAGCGCGTGCAGCCCATCAACACCGATCTGATCCCGAGCTGGAAGACCGTCGACGACCGCATCAAGGATGCGCCATGGTTCACGGTCGACAGCAAGCACTATGGCGTGCCCTATCAATGGGGTCCCAACGTGCTGATGTACAACACCAAGGTTTTCAAGGACGCACCGAAGAGCTGGAACATCGTCTTCGAGGAGCAGACCCTGCCGGACGGCAAGTCCAACAAGGGGCGTGTCCAGGCCTATGACGGCCCGATCCACATCGCCGATGCTGCCAACTATCTGATGTTCCACAAGCCGAACCTTGGCATCAAGAGCCCCTACGAGCTCAACGAGGACCAGTACAAGGCTGCGCTCGACCTGCTGCGCGTGCAGCGCACTTTGGTCGGCCGCTATTGGCACGATGCCGCCATCCAGGTCGATGACTTCCGCAACGAAGGCGTCGTCGCCTCGGGCTCCTGGCCGTTCCAGGTGAACACGCTGGTTGCCGCCAAGCAGCCGGTCGCCTCGACCATTCCGGAAGAAGGCGCCACCGGCTGGGCCGACACCACCATGATGGAGGCTGACGCTGCCAACCCGAACTGCGCCTATATGTGGCTCGAGCATTCGCTGTCGCCGAAGGTGCAGGGTGATGTCTCCGCCTGGTTCGGCTCGCTTCCCGTCGTGCCGGCCGCCTGCAAGGGCAACGAGCTCCTGACCGACGAAGGCTGCAAGACCAACGGCTTCGACCAGTTCGACAAGATCAAGTTCTGGCGCACCCCGGTCTCGAAATGTGCGAGCCAGAACGACCAGTGCGTGCCCTATTATCGCTGGGTCTCGGACTATATCGGCGTCATCGGCGGGCGCTAACCTCCCAACCCTCCCCTGCCGGGGAGGGTCGCCCCGCAGGGGCGGGTCGGGAGCCTCGGCGGACCTGAGCTTTCACCCGCCCTTCGGCGCAGCCTCTCTGGATAGAGAGGCAGTCGCGTCGGCCCTCAGCCTTTGAACAGGCGGGCAGGCATGATCTTATTACTCAATGATCGAAACCACGATGACCCCAGCAGTTTCCTTTCAGAAAGTGGCTCGTCATTTCGGCGCGGTGAAGGCTGTCGACGCGCTTGATCTCGACATCGTGGCAGGCGAATTCTTCGCCATGCTCGGTCCGTCCGGCTCGGGCAAGACCACCTGCCTGCGCCTGATCGCCGGGTTCGAACAGCCGACCGCCGGCACCATCTCCATCTTCGGAGAGCGGGCCGAGGGTGTTCCGCCCTATCGACGCAATGTGAACACCGTCTTCCAGGATTACGCTCTGTTCCCGCACCTCAACGTGCTCGACAACGTCGCCTACGGGCTGATGGTCAAGGGCATCGGCAAGACCGAGCGGCACAAGGCGGCGGAAGAGGCGCTGGCGCTCGTGCAATTGCCGGGCTACGGCGCCAGGCGCCCCGGCCAGCTTTCCGGCGGTCAACGCCAGCGCGTTGCGCTCGCTCGTGCCCTCGTCAACCAACCCAAGGTGCTGCTGCTTGACGAACCGCTCGGCGCGCTCGACCTCAAGCTGCGCGAGAACATGCAGGAAGAGCTGAAATCGCTGCAGAAAGCGCTCGGCATCACCTTCGTCTTCGTCACCCATGACCAGGGCGAGGCGCTGTCGATGGCCGACCGAGTCGCCGTCTTCAACGACGGCAAGATCATGCAGGTCGGCTCACCGCAGGAAATCTATCAGCGGCCGAAGACCCGTTTCGTCGCCGATTTCGTCGGCTCCTCCAACATGTTGCCGCCCGATTTCGTGCAGCGCTATTGCGGCCAGCGGCGCTGGGGCAGCCTGCGCCCGGAGGCGATCCGTGTCGCCCGCGCGGCCACCGGCGAAGCGGTTCAAGCGCGGGTTTCCGGCGTCAGCTATCTGGGTGCCGCAACCCGGCTGGCGCTCGACACCGAAGGCCTGCGCCTGCATGCCAGCGTGCCGTCCGGCACGACGGTCCCGGAGCAGGGCGATGCAGTGGTGCTCACCTTCAACCGCGACGCCATCCATCTGATGGACGAAGCGACATGAGTATCGCCGCCGTCACCGCCACCCGCGATGCGCCGGCCTCGGCCATCCTGCCCGCCCGCGGCGGCATATTGGGGGCGCTGTCCGATCTGTTCTGGCGCCGGCCGCGCTTCCTTTTGGTGCTGATGCTGATGCCGCCGCTGCTTTGGCTCGGCGTCGTCTATATCGGTTCGCTGTTCGCGCTGCTGTTGCAGAGCTTCTTTTCGATCGATGAGTTCTCCGGTCTGGTCAATCGTCAGTTCACGTTGAAGACCTATGCCGACCTGTTCCAGGCGGCCAATTTCGACATCATCGTCCGCACGGTCACGATGGCGACGCTGGTGACGCTGGCCTCCATCGCCGTTGCTTTCCCGATTGCCTACTACGCCGCCCGCTACGCCCAGGGCCGCTGGAAGGCGCTGTTCTATCTCGCGGTGATGCTGCCGCTGTGGTCCAGCTATCTCGTCAAGATCTATGCCTGGAAGCTGATCCTCGCCAAGGAAGGCATTCTCACCTGGTTCCTGGCCAAGCTGCACTTGATGTGGGTTCTCGACGGTTGGCTGGCGCTGCCCTATGTCGGCGGCAACTCGCTGTCGGTGTCGGCCACCGGCACCTTCATCGCCTTTGTCTATGTTTGGCTGCCGTTCATGATCCTGCCGATGCAGGCCGCACTTGAGCGCGTGCCCGGCAATCTGGTCGAGGCTTCGTCCGATCTCGGCGCCTCGCCCGGCCAGACCTTCCGCAACGTGCTGTTCCCGCTGGCGCTGCCGGGCATCGTCGCCGGTTCGATCTTCACTTTCTCCTTGACGCTCGGCGACTACATCATCCCGCAGATCATCGGCACCTCGCGCCTGTTCATCGGCCAGGCCGTCTATTCGCAGCAAGGCACCGCTGGCAACATTCCGCTGGCCGCCGCCTTTGCCGTCGTGCCCATCGTCATCATGGGTGTCTATCTATGGGGTGCCAAGCGAATGGGGGCCTTCGATGCGCTCTGATCGTGGCCAGTCGGCACCCCTTGGCCTGAAGATAGCCGCCGCCTGCGGCCTGCTCTTCCTGCACGTGCCCATCCTGCTCATCTTCGTCTATGCCTTCACGACGGAGGAAAAGAGCTATCAGTGGCCACCGCCCGGCCTGACCACCGAGTGGTTCGCCGTCACCTGGAACCGGCCGGATGTGTGGGCGGCGCTGTCGCTGTCCGTCAGGGTCGCGGCGATCTCGACATTGGTCGCGCTGATCCTCGGCACGCTGTGCGCGGCGGCCGTCTCACGCTCCCGCTTCTTCGGCCGCGAGGCGGTGTCGTTGCTCGTCATCCTGCCGATTGCCTTGCCCGGCATCATCACCGGCATCGCACTGCGCTCGGCCTTCGCGCTCACCGACATCCCGTTCTCGTTCTGGACGATCGTGCTTGGCCACGCCACTTTCTGCGTGGTCGTAGTCTATAACAACGCCGTCGCCCGCTTCCGCCGCACCTCCGGCTCGCTCATCGAGGCCTCCTACGATCTTGGCGCCGACGGGTTCCAGACCTTCCGGCACGTCGTGTTGCCCAACATCGCAACGGCGCTGCTTGCCGGCGGCATGCTGGCCTTTGCCCTGTCCTTCGACGAGGTCATCGTCACCACCTTCACCGCCGGCCAGCAGCAGACGCTACCGATCTGGATGCTGGAGGAACTGATCCGGCCGCGCCAGCGCCCGGTCACCAATGTCGTGGCCATGGTGGTCGTGCTGGTGACGCTGCTGCCCATCCTCTTTGCCTATTACCTCACCCGCGACGGCGACCAGGTCGCCGGGTCGGGCAAATAACGACCTTCGAAAGGGAGACTGTCATGGACACTGAGATGCTGATCGGCGCCACCTTCGAAAAAGGCGCGGAGGCGGAGGAAGCCGTGTTGAACCCGCGCACCGGCGCCACCATCCTCAGCCTGCCGGAGGCAAGCGAAGCGCAGATCGAGCGCGCCGTGGCGGCCGCCGAAAAGGCCTTCGCAACCTGGTCGCGCACCACGCCCGCACAGCGCTCCGCCTATCTTCTCAGGATCGCCGACCGCATCGAGGCCGAGGCCAAGGAATTCGCGGCGCTCGAAGCCCTGAATTGCGGCAAGCCGATCAACGCCGTGCTCAATGACGAGATCCCGGCGATCGTCGACTGCTATCGTTTCTTCGCCGGCGCGGTGCGTTCCATGCCCGGTCAGGTCGCCGGCGAATATCTGCCTGGCCACACCTCGATGGTCCGCCGCGATCCGATCGGCATCGTTGCGTCCATCGCACCGTGGAACTACCCGCTGATGATGGCCGCTTGGAAATTGGCGCCGGCCATTGCTGGCGGTAACACCGTGGTGTTCAAGCCATCGGAGCAGACGCCGCTCACTGCGCTCAAGCTTGCGCGCATTCTGGCTGACATTCTGCCCGAAGGCGTGGTCAACGTCGTGCTCGGTCGCGGCGAAAGCGTCGGCAGCCCGCTGATCAACCACCCCAAGGTCAACATGATCTCGATCACCGGCGACATCGCCACAGGCAAGAAGGTGCTGCAGGCGGCCGCGAAATCGGTCAAGCGCACGCATCTCGAGCTCGGCGGCAAGGCGCCGGTCATCGTCTTCGACGATGCCGACCTCGATGCCGTCGTCACCGGCCTGCGCGCCTTCGGCTACTACAATGCCGGCCAGGATTGCACGGCTGCCTGCCGCGTCTATGCCGGCAAGAAGATCTACGACAAGCTGGTTTCCAAATTGTCGTCGGCGGTCTCGACCATCCGGTACGATCGCCCGGACGATACCGAAAACGAGATCGGCCCGCTGATCTCCAGGCGCCAGCGCGACCGCGTCGCATCCTTCGTCGAACGCGCTTCCGAACTGAAACATATCGAGATCACCACGGGTGGCAAACCCGGAGACAGTTCGGGCTTCTACTTCCAGCCGACCGTCATTGCCGGTGCCTTGCAGGACGATGAGATCGTGCGCCGCGAGGTGTTCGGCCCGGTCGTTTCCGTCACCCGCTTCTCCGATGTCGACGAAGCGGTCGGCTGGGCCAATGACAGCGACTACGGCCTTGCCTCGTCGGTCTGGACCAAGGACGTCTCGCGTGCCATGGCCACCGCCGCCCGCCTGCAATATGGCTGCACCTGGATCAACACCCACTTCATGCTGACCAACGAGATGCCGCATGGCGGCCTGAAGCAGTCCGGCTACGGCAAGGACATGTCACTCTACGCGCTGGAAGACTATACGGCCGTGCGCCACGTCATGGTGGCGCATGGATAAGGTTCTTCTCCCCGTCTACGGGGAGAAGGACGAGGGAGCGCTACTCCACCACGCGGAAGATTTGCCAGAGACTGGAGCCTGACACGACATAGGGCTCCATCTCCTTGCCCCATTTGGTATGCGCGTCGATTTTGCCGATCTTGGCGAAAAACTCCTCCAGCCGGGCGAGACTCTCGACCTGGTGATGGGTCTCGATCGTCGCTTCTCGTGCGCCGATCGATCCGGTCATGATCTGGAATTTGAGATCGGCGATGTTGACCTGTGAGCCGATCTCGCGCTCCCATTTCCGCATCAGCTCGAGCACGGTCTGCTTTTGTCCGAACTTGGCGTCGATCTGCCATCTGGCGCTGAACATGCTGGGGCTCCTCCCGTGATTTGCGGCTCGAAGATCATCCCCGGCCGCTGAAACAGAGCCCATCCCGTTTCGATCGGGATGGGCAGGCTCGTTGTCGATCTATTCGTCCCAGGCTTGCACGACTGTCTGCCGGGCGATGAGACCGTTCTTCAGCTCAAGCATCGCCGCGCAAAAAACCTTGGTGCCGTCCGGGTAGGCGCAGGCTTGCGTGAAGGCGAGGCTGTCGCCCTCGGCGATGGTGGTGTCGACCTTGTGCGTCATCGCACGGCTGCAGATGTCGTCCCAGAAAGTGCTGATTGCCGCGCGGCCGCGGACTTCGCGCGGCTTGCTCGGCGGATTGTTGCGGTCGATCACCCGCACCAGCGCATCGTCGGCGTAGAAGCTCGACAGCAGCTTGCCGTCGCGGCCCTCGATCGCCTTCTTGATCGCTGCGCCATCCACTGCTTTTGTCTTGGTCAGCATTTTGATCTCCATGGCCCGTTTGATCCGGGCGTTCGTGTTGATCGGATGCTGCCCGGCGCGCCTCGCCGGGCAGCTTTTCGTCACTGCGACTTCGCCTTGACGGCGGCGAACAGGTCATCCGTCTGCTTCTTGAAGGTGGCCAGGTCGACCTGGCTGCCGTTGAGCATCGTCGACCAGTGGCGCACGATCGCTGCCATGGCCACGGCCTCCTTGATCTCCTCGTCGCTCGCGCCATTGGCCTTGGCCGCCAACGTGTGGAAGTAGATGCAGTACTGGCAGGGGATCTGCGAAGCCACGGCCAGCCCCATCAGTTCCTTGGTCTTGCCGTCGAGCGCGGTCTTGGGATTGAGCTGAACCCCTTTGATTTCGGCCCAGGCGCCGGCAACGGCAACGTCCGGCAATGTCTTGAACATGTCGGGCACCGAGCCGAACGTGGCCTGGATGTCCTTGTAGGCGGCGGTTGCCGAAGCATCTTCGGCCCGCGCCGGCGTGACGACCAGCAATGCGCCTGCCGCCAATGCAAGCAATCCGGTCTTGCTAATCGATTTCAGCATTTCATCCTCCATTCGCAGCGCCGCAACGGCGACATCGCCTGGCCTGCATGGAGCAAACCGTAGTCCTCAAGGAGCCTGGCCGCTTCGCTCGAAAGCGCCATGGCTGTCATGGCCCGTCCGGGCCAGTGTGCCTGGCCGAAAAAGCCGCCGCAGCCGCCCGCGATGGCAGGTCGAGCTTGAGCAATATGTTGGCGACATGCCGCTTCACGGTATGCTCGCTGAGCTTCAGTTCGGCGGCGATCGCCGCGTTGCTCTTGCCGTCGGCGATAAGGCTCACCACCTCGCTTTCCCGCGCCGTCAGGGTTGCCGGCTCCAAGGGGTGGGTTTTGGGACGGCAGGCCGGTTCCAGATGCTGTTCGGAGGTTGCCTGGACCACCGGCAACGGCTCGCCCAATTCGTCGAGGCTGACGCGGCCCGCGTCGACGAAGTGGAGGCCGGAGCCCACCGCAAGTTCGGCGACCAGCCGCGAAGCGATTATGTCGCCGCGCCCGGCATGGCTGGCGAGTTGCATCGTTACCCTTGCTGTCAGGCCGGTCGGCTGGCCGCGCAATTCGATCTCTCCGACATGCGCGCCCTGCGCGCTCGCCACCCCGATCTGCTGCGCCGCTTCGCGCAACGCCGCCGCGCAGCGTATGGCGCGTGCCGGTCCGTCGAAGCGCGCCATCATCATCTCGCCATGCGTGCCTGCGACGCGCCCGCCATAGCGACCGACCAGCAACCGCCACGTCACGTGGAAGCGCTGGCTCCGCTCACTCCACATGCGGTCGCCAAGCCCGGCCGTGTCGTAGATCCGCGTCGCCAGCAGCGCGGAGAGCACGCGCTCGGTGTCGGCTACCGCCGGTTGGCCGGTTAGGAATTCCTCGACGAGGTCGGCCACCCGGTCGACGTCCCCGGTCCACACCGGATGATCGCGCCCGGGTATCTCGACGAGCCTGGCGCCCGGAATCTTCCTGGCGAGGAAGCGGCTGGCCTCCAGGTCGACGCGCACGTCGTTGCGGCGATGGATCAGCAGCGTCGATGCGCGGATCATCGGGAGGATGCCACGCACGTCGATCCCTGCATTCATGCGGGCGAGTGTAGCTGCGGCAGTCGGGCTGGCCGACAGCCGCTCGAACCGTGCCCACCATTGGATAAAATGCGCATCGTCCACGCGCCCTGGCGCGAAATTCGGCAAGGTTGCGCCAGTGCCCCACGAGGTCTCGGCCGTTTCGATGAAGGCTTCCAGATGCTCTGGCGGCATCACCCATTTGTGGAAATGCGCGTAGCCGCCATAGAGAACCAGCGCCCGCGTTCGCTCCGGATAGGTGGCGGCGAACAGCATCGCCATCGGCGCGCCTTCCGAGGCGCCGAGCAGCGCCGCTCTGCCGCTGCCGGCGGCGTCCATCACCGCGCGTACATCGTCCATGCGGGTTTCGAGGCTGGGCAGGTGACGGCTGTCAACGCGGTCGGAAAGCCCGGTGCCGCGTTTGTCGAACAAGATCAGTCGCGAGAAGGCGGAGAGCCGTTTCAACAGGCGGCTGTAGCCCTCGTCTTCCCAATGCAGGTCGAGATTGGAGATGTAGCCCGGCACGAAGACGAGATCGAACGAACCCTGACCGACCACCTGATAGGCGATCCGCACATCCCCGCTGCGCGCGTATCTGGTCTCGATCGGCCTCACGCGACTGCCTCGCCCGGCCAGACAACATTTTTGGTCCCAGCAGACCCTGCCTGCTGGGGTAGACACATTTTAGAGACCGAAAATACACCCATTCCGCCATCGGTGCATCGTAGCTTTTGTTGGTAGGGGATGGGTCGTTGGTTTCCTTCCGCCTGATGTCGCCATCCGGCATTTGGAACAGTTGCCCGTACGCAGGTAAGTGCTGACGGAACCACCCTACTCGCAGCGGAGTGTGACCGTTCCTTGATAGCTGCCGGCGGCGTAGATGCCCGAGCTCTTGGTGGCGATCAGGTCGATTTGAACGCTGTGTGGGCCGTTCAGAATCTTGACCGGAGTGTTTTGCGGCTGGTCGGTGCTGCTGCCGTCGATGCGGAACACCGTACTGAAGCTGACATTGGTGCCGCCACCGGAGGGCGCGCTGGAAAAGCTGGCCGGCGGCACCACGGACAGGGCGAAGCAGTTGAGCAGCTGGACGAGGCTGCACAACACGCCGAGCAGACCTGGCTGGATGGTGATCGACGCCGCGGCATAGCCGTTGCTGGCCGTCTTGGAACTCAACACGGACGCGTTGGCATTGGTCGTCATGGTTCCGGTCTTCGTCACCATGATGGTGCACGTGCCGTCCACGGCGGCTGACGCGGAGTTGCTGACCAGTGCCGATATGACGAGCAGCGCCATCAGGCGCAGCAAGGCGATGCGGAGGAAGTCGCAAGCCATCATTGGCACTCCGTCCGGCTATTTGCCGCTGTCACCACGGGCGCTCCAGCCCTCCGATACCCAGTTCTTGCGCTGTGCCTTGACCTGATGTTTCACGGCGGCGGTGGCGGGGGCTGCCTGCTTCGTCGAGCCGGTGGACATGCCGGCGTCGGGGCCGACGCCCATTTTCATCAGATCGAGCTCTATCTGCAGGCGCTCGACCTCAAGATTGTAGAGCCTGGAGCAATCCAGCCGTTTCGGCCTGCTGCCCAGCGGTATCACCACCCTGCCGTATGCGGCCATGTCCTGCGTTGTGACCGCCGCGCTGTTCCTGATGACGCCCATGTCGAGATAGGCGCCGGAGCCGGAAATCGACGAACTGCAGGTCGTGCCGTCCGCAGCGCGTACCTCATCCTGCCCTTGCGGGAGCGTAACCCCGGGCAGGTCGAAGCCGTTCTGGTTCTGGACGAGCTTGTAAACGTCTTCCGCATGGGCCTGCCATCCGCTGGTCCCCGTCACCAGAAGCGTGGTCAGGAGCGCCTTTGTCCAAGAAATTTTCCGCATATCTGTGCCCTTATCTGGGTTTGATCATTTGGAAACGGGATGCTTTCAGTGCAGATCCGAACCTTGCGTTCGCTCGTGCCGTTGAAGGGAACGACGACGAGAACCGGACGCGAGGCATCGCCTCCAAGCATGAACTCGGAAGGGCTGACGCGGGCGTCCTTGACCGGATAAAAATCCTGGTCATAGACGCGCACCGAGATTTTGATGCGTTGCTTGTAGGGGTTGGCCGGGTAGACGCGCACCGCGAAGACATTGGAGAAGCTCATGATTTCGCCGCGCATCGGCGACATCGACTGGGCTGAAACCGCTCCCGGAAGCGCGCACAACAGGGCCAAGGGCCCGTACAGGCACTTGCTGATCATCAATTGTCCCTTTCGAACTGGATTAGGGTTCGCAGCGAACCGTAACCGTCGCCTGGTAGTTGCCTGCCACGAATGTGTCCGTGCCGGTCTTGGCTCCGGCCAGATTGACGGTCACCAATGATGTCCCCGGTGCCGTCAACGCGTGGGAAGCGGTGCCCTCGGGGAAGTTATGCGCGCCGGAAACCGCGTAGGTCGGTGTCCAGGCGATGGTGCCGCTGTCGGCGGCCGGCGTGGTTACGCCCGTCGGGGCTGCGTCGACGCTGACCGTGACGCCGCCCGTGGTCGCGAGATTTGCCGTGCCTGCCGTGCCGCCGCTGTTGTGCGAACTGAGGGACTGAAGATTTGGGCTGACGGTCATCGTGCCGTTGGCGCCGACAGTCAGCACGCAAACAGAAGTCACTGATCCATTGAAGATCACACCTTGCGTAGCGGCAAAGGAAGTAAAGGAAGATGCCGCAAGCCCAAGAAGCGCAAATCCAGGTAAAAAACCTTTCATGCGGAGAGCCCTCTCCTTACTGGATATTTGAAACGCTTAAACACAAGCAATCTCAAGTCAAGGCGTAAATGTCCACCTTCGCCTAGATGTACAATGTACGCCTATTTTATACTTTTTATTGAAAGGAGTTATTGTTTCGATTGTCTGTTTGTGGAATATATGTCTAATAGTTGTTATGCTAATTTAGGCATTGGAAAATAAAGCGTAGGAAGCCGTGCGGTTTATGCATGTGCCGCTACTGCGCAGGCCCCATGGCCGGGTGCCTAAAATTTTGACAGGTGGATTGTTTTCTGATCGCGGCGTGGGTGTCGATACTCGGCGACTCGCAAAGGACTCCGGCGTTTTTACTGTGTCAGACGGAGTAATGGCGGGCTGGTGAACAGCAATTCGCCGTCAAAATCAGGCCGCGGGCTTCTCTTCTGGCGCCGGGCGGCGAATCAGTGGTGACGCGGCAAGAACCAGTTCGTCGAAACCCTTGCCGCCAGCGTCGATCATCTCGAACATCTGCCGGCGCATGCGCGGTTCCCAGAACTTGTTGATGTGTTCAGCGACGCCGGCCACACCCTCCTCGCGGGGCTTGGAATGAAAGAAGGTCGCGATCTGGTTGGCCATGCGCACCAGCTTCTCCTTGGTGTTGGCGACATGGCTCTCATCATGCGACATGTTTGGAAACTCCACTGCTGACCCGCTCCGGGCGGGTGAAGATGTCGAACTCGTCGCCACGCACCAATGCAACCAGCGTCATGCCGGCTGCCTCGGCGGTGCGGATGGCGAGCGCGGTCGGCGCCGAAACGGCGATGATGAAGGGCGCGCCGATGGCCGCCGTCTTCTGCACCATCTCCACCGAAACGCGTGAGGTGACCACGACTGCGCCGACATTGCCTTCGATCCCGGCTTTCGCCAGCGCGCCGGCCAGCTTGTCCAGCGCGTTGTGGCGGCCGACATCCTCGCGTGCCGCCACGACGCCCTTGCCCGGCATGTAAAATCCGGCCGCGTGCACGGCGCCGGTCTCGGCGTGCAGGGGTTGCTGCTTCGACAATGCCTTGACCGCGCCGGTGATCTCGTCGGCCGTCAGCGTCAGCCTGGAGGCGTCGACCGCGTCAACGGAGCGCATCGCCTCCTCGATCGATTCAATGCCGCACAGACCGCAGCCGACCGGACCTGCCAGCCGGCGCCGCCGCGCTTCGAACCGCGTATTGGCTCTGTCTTTCAGCCGGATCTGGATGTCGATGCCGGCCTCGACGTCCTGCACTTCAATGGACTCGATTTCTTCAGGCGAGGCGATGATGCCTTCGGTCAGCGAAAAGCCCAGCGCGAAATCCTCGAAATCCGCCGGCGAGGCCATCATCACCGCGTGTGTCGTGCCGGCATAGGAAAGTGCGATCGGCGTTTCCTCGGGCACCATGCGGGCGGCAGCAGCGGTGCCGCCGGCGCGGCGGGCGATGCGGATGGTCGAACTGGTGGCCGGGCGGATGGTCATCGAGTCGATACAATCCAAGTTGGCTTCAACTCTGGAAGCTCCTGCGAAATGGCTACGAACGTATCGTAGTGACCATTTCCCATCAGATTGGCGACCATCTCACGCAACTTAGCAAAGTCGTCGTCCGCAATTCTGCCTTCGACCTCGCTCAGAAACCGATTCAGCTCTGCTCCTTGCCGTTCGCAAATAGCGAGGAGTTGCGAGTAGGCCTCTTTTTTCGAAATCTCCGCCAACGACGTCATTTCGCCTTCTATTCCGCGGCCTCGAGATGCCCCTTGATGCGCCGGCTCTGGCGCGCCTGCTCGTTGTAATCCTTCTGCCACTCGGTCGGACCGTTGGAAGGCGCCACCTGCACGGCGGTGACCTTGTATTCGGGGCAGTTGGTCGCCCAGTCCGAGTAGTCGGTGGTGATCACATTGGCCTGCGTGTCGGGGTGGTGGAAGGTCGTGTAGACGACACCCGGCGAGACCCGGTCGGTGATCTGCGCGCGCAGCGTCGTTTCGCCGGCGCGGCTTTGCAGCCGTACCCAGTCGCCATCACGAATGCCGCGGTTTTCGGCATCGTGCGGGTGGATTTCCAGCCGGTCCTCCGAATGCCACATGACGTTGTCGGTGCGCCGCGTCTGCGCGCCAACATTGTATTGCGACAGGATGCGGCCGGTGGTGAGCAGCAGCGGGAAACGCGGCCCGGTCCTTTCGTCAGTGGCTACATATTCGGTGCGGATGAATTTGCCCTTGCCGCGCACGAAGCTGTCGACATGCATGATCGGGGTGCCGAGCGGTGCCTTTTCGTTGCAGGGCCACTGCACCGAGCCGACCCGGTCGAGCAGTTCGAAGGTGACACCGGCAAAGCTCGGCGTCGTCTGGGCGATCTCGTCCATGATCTGCGACGGATGCGTATAGTTCCAGTCGAGCCCGATCGCGCGGGCAAGCTCCTGCGTGGCCTCCCAGTCGGCGTAGCGCGCCTTCGGCTCCAGCACCCTGCGCACCATGTTGATGCGGCGCTCGGCATTGGTGAAAGTGCCGTCCTTTTCCAGGAAGGTCGAGCCCGGCAGGAAGACATGCGCGTAGTTGGCGGTCTCGTTGAGGAAGAGGTCGTGCACGACCACGCATTCCATGGCGGCGAGGCCGGCGGCGACATGCCTGGTGTCGGGGTCGGACTGCAAAATGTCCTCGCCCTGGATGTAGATGCCCTTGAACGACCCGTCGACGGCGGCGTCCAGCATGTTGGGAATGCGCAGGCCGGGTTCCTCGTCCAGCTTCACGCCCCACAGGCTCTCATAGATGTCGCGCACGGCTTCGCCGGAGATATGGCGATAGCCCGGCAGTTCGTGCGGGAACGAGCCCATGTCGCACGAGCCCTGCACGTTGTTCTGGCCGCGCAGCGGGTTCACGCCGACGCCCCGCCGGCCGATATTGCCGGTGGCCATGGCGAGGTTGGCGATCGCCATCACGGTCGTCGAGCCCTGGCTGTGTTCGGTGACGCCGAGGCCATAATAGATCGCGCCATTGCCGCCGGTGGCATAGAGCCTGGCCGCGCCACGGATCAGTTCCGGATCGACGCCGGACAGCTTGCCGACCGTTTCGGGGCTGTTTTCCGGCAAGGCGACGAAGGAAGCCCAATCCTGGAATTCCGCCCAGTCGCAGCGCTCGCGGATGAACGCTTCGTCGAACAGACCTTCGGTGACGATGACATGCGCCAGAGCTGTCAGCACCGCGACATTGGTGCCGGGCTTCAATGGCAGATGATAGGCGGCTTCAATATGCGCCGACTTGACCATCTCCGTGCGGCGTGGATCCAGCACGATCAGCTTCGCGCCCTCGCGTAGCCGCTTCTTCAACCGCGAGGCGAAGACCGGATGGGCGGAAGCGGGATTGGCGCCGATGACGACGGCGACGTCGGTCTCCTCGACCGAATCGAAGTCCTGCGTACCGGCCGACGTGCCAAAAGTCTGGCCGAGCCCGTAACCGGTCGGCGAGTGGCAGACGCGGGCGCAGGTGTCGACATTGTTGTTGCGGAAGCCCTGTCGCACCAGCTTCTGGACGAGATAGGTTTCCTCATTCGTGCAGCGTGAAGAGGTAATGCCGCCAACGGCGCCGCGTCCATACTGGTATTGGATGCGGCGGAATTCCTTGGCGGTGTGGGCGATCGCCTCTTCCCAACTCACCTCCCGCCAGGGATCGCTGATCTTCTCGCGGATCATTGGCGAGAGAATGCGGTCCTTGTGCGTGGCATAGCCATAGGCGAAGCGGCCCTTCACGCAGGAATGGCCATGGTTCGCCTTGCCGTCCTTGTAAGGCATCATGCGGATGACTTCGTCACCCTTCACCTCGGCCTTGAACGAACAGCCGACGCCGCAATAGGCGCAGGTGGTGACCGCCGAGCGCTCCGGCATGCCTTTTTCCAGCACCGTTTTCTCGCGCAACGCGTCCGTCGGGCAGGCCTGCACGCAGGCGCCGCAGGAAACGCATTCGGAGGCGATGAAATCCTCGTGCATGCCGGCGACCATGCGCGATTCAAAGCCGCGGCCTTCGATGGTCAGCGCGAACGTGCCTTGCACTTCCTCGCAGGCCCGCACGCAGCGCGAGCAGACGATGCATTGCGCGGGATCGTAGGTGAAATAGGGATTGGTTTCATCGCGGGCGATGTAGTCGACCGCCAGCGAACCATGGCCGGGCGCCACGCCGTTTTCCTTGACGTGGTTCCGTCCCTCGACGCCATAGCGGTTTTCGCTAAGGCCGACCGATTTCGCCACCGCGTCGAACTCGCTGGCGCCAGTTCCGGCCTCCTCGTTCCAGCCGGTCGGGTGGTCGGACACGTAGAGTTCCATCACGCCGCGGCGAATGGCATCCAGCCGGTCGGACTGGGTGCGTACGATCATGCCATCGCCAACCGGCGTCGTGCAGGAAGCTGGTGTGCCGCCGCGGCCCTCGATCTCGACGAGACAGACGCGGCAGGAACCGAAGGAGTCCAGCATGTCGGTGGCGCAGAGCTTCGGGATCTCGACGCCGCCTTCCATTGCGGCCCGCATGATCGAGGTGCCTTCCGGTACGGTGATGCTGCGGCCGTCGACGGTCAGCGTAACCTGCTTTTCCGCCCTCGATTCCGGGGTTCCGTAGTCGGTTTCTTCGATGAGCGTCGGGAAGTCGGCTTTGATGTTCATCTGCCAGTTCCTATTCCGCTGCCACGCGCGCCGGCGCCGGCTTGAAATCTTCGCCAAAATGCTTGATCGCGCTCATCACCGGGTAAGGCGTGAAGCCGCCCAGCGCGCATAGCGATCCGAACTTCATCGTGTTGCAGAGGTCGGCGACCAGTTCGAGGTTCTTCTCCGGCTCGATGCCGGCCGAAATCTTGTCGATGGTCTCGACACCGCGCGTCGAGCCGATGCGGCAGGGCGTGCACTTGCCACAGCTTTCGATGGCGCAGAATTCCATCGCGAAACGCGCCATTTTCAGCATGTCGGCGCTGTCGTCGAACACGGTGATGCCGGCATGGCCGATCAGGCCGTCGCGCTTGGCGAATTCCTCATAGTCGAACGGCGTGTCAAACAGCTCCCGCGGGAAATAAGCGCCGAGCGGTCCGCCCACCTGCACCGCCTTCACCGGCCGTCCGGACCGGGTGCCGCCGCCGATACCGTCGACGATCTCGCCGAGCGACAGGCCGAACGCCGCCTCGAACAGGCCGCCATGCTTGACGTTGCCGGCGATCTGGATAGGGATGGTGCCACGCGAACGGCCCATGCCGAAATTCTTGTAGTGCTCGGCACCCTTGTCCATGATTACCGGCACCGAGGCCAGGCTGATCACGTTGTTGATGACGGTGGGCTTGCCGAACAGGCCCTGGATGGCCGGCAGCGGCGGCTTGGCGCGCACCACGCCGCGTTTGCCTTCGAGCGAGTTCAGCAGCGAGGTTTCCTCGCCGCAGACATAAGCGCCGGCGCCAACGCGAATTTCCATATCGAAGGCGTTCGGCGAACCGAGCACCGTGGCTCCAAGCACGCCGGCCTTGCGGGCGATCGAGACGGCCCTGTTCATGGCCGCCACCGCATGCGGGTATTCCGAGCGGATATAGACGAAACCCTTGGTCGCGCCGGTTGCGATGCCGGCAATCGCCATGCCTTCGATCAGCACGAAGGGGTCGCCTTCCATGATCATGCGGTCGGCGAAAGTGGCGCTGTCGCCTTCGTCGGCATTGCAGACGATGTATTTGCGCTCGGCCGTCGTATCCAGCACCGTCTTCCATTTGATGCCGGTGGGGAAGCCGGCGCCGCCACGGCCGCGCAGGCCGGACTCCGTCACCTGCTTGACGATGTCGGCGGGCGTCATCGCCACGGCCTTGCGCAGGCCGACGAGACCGCCAAGCTTTTCATAGTCTTCCAGCGACAGCGGGTCGGTGATGCCGCAGCGCGCAAAAGTCAGTCGTGTCTGCTTGGCGAAGAACGGGATCTCTTCCGGGTTGCCCAGCGCCAGCCTGTGCTGGCCGCCGGTCAGCAAGCCGGCATCGAACAGGCCCTTCACGTCGGCTGCCTTCACCGGCCCATAGGCCTGGCGACCGCCAGCGGTTTCGACCTCGACCATCGGTTCGAGGAAATAGGCGCCGCGCGAGCCGTTGCGCACGATCCTGGCGTCGAGACCGCGCTCGGCCAGTTCCTTAGCGATTGCCTTGGCAACTTTTTCGGCGCCAAGCGCCAGCGCGCCCGAGTCGCCGGGGATGTAGATAGTCGCGCTCATCGACGCACCTCCGCGACGATGTCGTCGATCGCCTCGTCGTCCAGCCTGCCGATGACTTGGCCATCCAGCATCGCCGACGGCGCGCAGGCGCACAGCCCGAGGCAATAGACTGGTTCCAGTGTAACAGAATTGTCCTTCGCCGTCTCGTGAAAGCCGATGCCAAGCGCCTGTTTGAGCTTCGCGGCCACCGCGTCCGAACCCATCGACTGGCAGGCTTCCGCCTGGCACAGCTTCAGCACGTGGCGACCGGCCGGATGCTTGCGGTAGTCATGATAGAAGCTGGCCACGCCATGCACCTCGGCACGGGAAATGTTCAGCGCTTCGGCGATCACCGGCAGCGCTTCCTGCGGCACATAGCCGAATTCTTCCTGGACGCTGTGCAGGATCGGCAGCAGCGGGCCCTCAAGGCCTTGCAGCTCGCGCACGACGGCCGCGGTCCGCGAAACGATCTCGGTACTTGCAGGCTGCACGGACATGCAGCGCCCTCCCTGACACTGCGCCATTGGGCGCTATTGGTCTATTAAATGCGATCCAAGCCCTTGGAATCAATAAAGCTGTTTCGTCGTATGATAAAAATTTTCTATCGATTGGAGCTTTGACGAAGCTTAGCTTCGGCCTCGAGGCGCAGATTGCCTGCCAGCGCCACTGCCTCGTCCAGCAGCGCCTGCACCAGCGGGGTATGCGGGTCGCGCGGCGCCGTCACCAGCCCGACGGCGTGCCGGGCGTCCGGCTCGACGATCGGGATGGCCCGGATCGGTTCGGAAAAACCGAATGTTTCCGCGAGGTTGAGCGGCATGATCGACGACCATTTGCCGGTGCGGATATGCGAGAAAAGCACGATCATGGAGTTCGATTCCAGCGTCGGGCGCACCTGCACGCCGGCATCCGCCAGGTGCTGGTCGATGATGCGGCGGTTCTGCATGTCGGGTGTGAGCAGACAGAGCGGCAGGCTCGACACCTCCTCCCATGTCACGTGTTCCCGATCGGAATATTCGTTTCCGGCGGCGGTGATCAGTTGATAGCGCTCGTCGTAGAGCGGCACGCTGGTCACTCGTCCCAGCGGTTCGTTGTCGAGATAGGTGATGCCGGCATCGATATCGAGATTGCCGAGCAGCGACAAAACCTCGATCGAGGTTCGCGACAGCACGGAAAAGGTGACGCCGGGGTGCTTTTCGCGAAATGGCGTCGTCAGCCTGGCAACCATGGCCAATGCGGTCGGGATCGCCGCGATGCGGATGCGGCCGGAAAGCCCGTGCTTGGCCGCCCGCATTTCTTCCCGCATCGACCGCGTGTCGCCGACGATGCGCCGTGCCCAGGTCAACACCTGCACGCCTTCCGGCGTAAGCCCTTGAAAACGCGAGCCGCGCTTGACCAGCATGACGCCGAGCTGGTCTTCCAGCTGCTTGATGCCGGCCGACAGCGTCGGCTGCGTCACCCCGCACATTTCGGCGGCGCGCCCGAAATGCTCTTCGCGGGCCAGGGCTATGAAGAATTCCAGCTTGTCGATCATGGTTTTGACCCTGCCATAGCGGCTGGCACCTGTCAGCCCATCCGGTGGCCCGCTTGGTCTTGGTCACAAACTGCATTATCTGGTCGGCAGAGGCCCAGTCTAGGAAAGCACCCATGACCGTCACCAAGGAAACCGTGATCGATCGCCTGAAGACGGTCAGTGGCCCGGATTTTTCCGGCAACATCGTCGATCTGGGCATGGTGTCGGAGATATTCATCGCTGATTCCAAAGTGTTTTTCTCCATCACGGTGCCAGCTGCTCGCGCGCAGGAGATGGAACCGCTGCGCGCCGCAGCCGAGCGCGTCGTCAAGGCCATTCCCGGTGTCGCCGGCGCTGTCGTGGCGCTGACCGCCGAGAAGAAGGGCGGCGGCATGGAAGCGCCGGTGCCGCAGCGTCCGGCCACGCCCGCCGCCATTCCGCAGCCTTCCGCGCCGCGTCCGGCGCCGGCGCCGCGCCAGGCGCCGCCGTCGCAAAGCTCGGGCAAGCGCGGCGTTCCGGGCATCGAGGCGATCATCGCGGTCGCCTCCGGCAAGGGCGGCGTCGGCAAGTCGACCACCGCCGCCAACCTCGCGCTCGGCCTCGCCGCCAACGGTTTGAAGGTCGGCGTGCTCGATGCCGACATCTACGGACCGTCGATGCCGAAGCTGCTCGGCATCCATGGAAAGCCCGAGACGGTGGACGGCAAGATATTGAAACCGAAGGAGAATTACGGCCTCAAGGTGATGTCGATGGGCTTCCTCGTCGACGAGGAAACGCCGATGATCTGGCGTGGTCCGATGGTGATGTCGGCACTCACCCAGATGTTGCGTGAAGTCGAATGGGGGCCGCTAGATGTATTGGTGGTCGACATGCCTCCGGGCACCGGCGATGCCCAATTGACCATGGCCCAGCAGGTGCCGCTGGCGGGCGCGGTGATCGTGTCGACACCACAGGACCTCGCCCTGATCGATGCGCGTAAAGGCTTGAACATGTTCAGGAAAGTCGACGTGCCGCTGCTCGGCATCGTCGAAAACATGAGCTATTTCATCGCCCCCGACACCGGCAAGCGCTACGATATTTTCGGCCATGGCGGCGCGCAGAAGGAAGCCGAGCGGCTGGGCGTGCCTTTCCTCGGCGCGGTGCCGCTGGAAATGGGCATCCGCGAAAGCTCGGATGCCGGCACGCCGGTGGTCGCCACCCGGCCGGACAGCGAAGAGGCAAGGATTTACAAGGAGATAGCCGCCAAGGTCTGGCAGCAGATCGAGACCGGCAAGGGCGCCGCCGAGGCCGCTCCGGCAATTATCTTCGAGTAAAGGGGCAGCCGGCGGCGGCCGTCCGATGTGGACAGAGACGGCCCGTCCGCCCGAGAGTCAAAAAATTTTGGCAAGCACCATCAAGGGCTTATCCGGAAAGCCATGCTGGCACGGCGCGAATTGATACACAGGCGCTGTTTTGGCGCCAAAATCGGCCGTTCTCTTCGCAAACGGTCGCTTTTTCTTTCAAAAATCTCGAAGACCGGCACGCGCGGCGTCGGCCGGACGGAGTTGCTGCCGCCCCGAGGCGAAAATCGCCCGCCAACCCCTCACGGATCGATCGGCCAGGCACCCGACTCCGGGTCGCGACACTGCCGGCAGAAGGTCGCGACGTCGCGCAGATAGGTTTCAGCGACGTACCGGTTCGGCGGGTCGGCAACGAAGGCCGCGATTGCATCCGGCGATGACTTCATCAGTGGGAAACGCAGGAACAGTTCGGCGTTGAAATTGCCGGACACCGTCGACAGCACGGTGCGCAGCGTCGCCAGCATGTCGTCGCCGCGATGGGAAGCGTGGGCGAGCGCGATCGGCTTGCCGACGATGGCATCGCCCGAGACCAGCCAGTCGATGGCATTCTTCAGCCCGCCGGGCAGGGTGCGCACATATTCCGGACTGGAGACGATCAACCCGTCGCTGGTCGCGATCAGGTCCATGAAGGCCCGCACGGAGGGCGGCGTGCGTTCGCCCTCGAGGTCCGGCGAGAACACCGGCAGGTCGCCGATGCGGTCAAAGACGGTGACGGCGATGCCGTCCGGCGCCACCGCTGCCAGCGCGCGCAGCAGCGCCGTGTTGGTGGATTGAAGCCGCGCGCTGCCGGAAATCGCCAGGAGATTCATGGCGCGATGGTGTTGGCGGGAAGAGGGCAAGTCAACGGCACAAGGTGAAGCGATGGGGCTGACGTTGTGCTACGCCAATCCGTCCGCTCCCAAATCCCTGGAACGGCGATGGGGCCGGTCGGCTTCACTTGTCCGAGGGCGGCGTTGCCACACCCGGATTCGCTCCTGCTGGTTTCGCCTGCCACTTTGAGCGGCGCAGATGCTCCTCCTCACCGGGCGTTATCAGTGAGCGAATTCCGCGAAACACCAGGCCAACAGCCTCGTCGCGTCCGATATCGTCCGTCACCGCCTTGCGCAGCCACAATCCGTCTACCAGGGCAGCGATGATCGCACTCGCCTCACGCAATTGAGCCATGTCGAACGTCGCCCCGAATACCGAGGCCAGATTTGAGCGCAGTCGCTGATGGAACAGTTTCTGAAGCCGCGCATATTGCGGGTTCGTGCCCGCTTCCGAACAGACCGACAGCCAGGCGTTGGCGATGGTGCGGGTGAAAGCCGCGGCGGGAAAGTTTCCCTCCACGATCGCCTCCAACCTCGCCCAGCTCGTCTGGGCGGCACGCATCCGCGCTATGATGTCTTCCATCAGCAGGCGGTTGTTATAGCGCACCATGCCGAACAGGACCTCGTCCTTGCCTTTGAAGTAGTAGGCAAGGATGCCGGGCGACATGCCGGCTTCACGGCATATCCGCGCCGATGTCATGCCTTGCAGGCCATGTTCGAGGAACACCCGGTGCGCGGCGGCTATCAACTCCACGCGCCTGATGTCTTCAATTTTTGTGCGCTTGCCTTGATTGGTCATTCCCTGCCTTAGCAGCAAATTCTTTGTACGATCATACAATTTTTTATATTGACATAAAATAAGCGCCCCCTAGGGTCTGGCGGACGGTCACAAGAACAACAATGGGAACACATAAAATGCGCACAACAATCGTTTTCGCCCTGCTTTCGGGGCTGTTGACCTCGTCTGCTATGGCCGCCGATGCGGCTCGATGCCAAAAAGTCCGGATCGCGGATCTCGGATGGACCGACATCGCGCTCACCAACACGACCGCCCAATTGATCCTCAACGGTCTGGGCTACGATGCCTCGCAGACCCTGCTCGGCCTCGGCGTGACCTATTCCGCCCTGAAAGAGGGTGACATGGATGTCTTCCTCGGCAATTGGCGGCCTGTCCAGGACGAGGAATACAAGTCCTTTTTCGACGAGGGCTCCGTCGAGGTGCTGGGCGTGAATTTGGAGGGCGCGAAATACACGCTGGCCGTTCCGAAAAATGTTTCGGACCAGGGGATAAAAAGCTTCGATGATCTTGCCGCCCACGCCGACAAATTCGGGCGCAAGATCTACGGGATCGAAGCTGGCTCGAACAAGCCGCTGCTCGACATGGTGGCAGCCAACCGACACGGGCTCGGCGACTGGGAGATTGTGGAGTCCAGCGAAGCCGCGATGCTGACCCAGGTCTCGAACGCCGTGGCGGACAAGAATTGGGTTGTGTTCCTCGGCTGGGAGCCACATCCGATGAACCTCGATTACAACATGACCTACCTGTCTGGTGGCGATGTCGAGTTCGGACCGAACTTTGGCGGTGCAACTGTCCGCACAATCGCTCGTCATGGCTTTTCGGCAGACTGCCCGAACGCGGCCAAGTTGTTTGCCAATCTCGCTTTCGACCTCGACTATGAAAACTATGGCATGCAGATGATCCTGCGCCAGGGAAAGTCCGCCGATGTCGCCGCTCGCGAGATGATCAAGCGCAACCCCGACAAGCTCGCCAAATGGCTGGACGGTGTCTCGACCTATGACGGTCAGCCAGGCTTGCAGGCCGTGAAGAGCGCCTTGGGCCAATAGACGATGGGCAACACGATGCTTGCAGCCTTATTCGAGCACGCGGGCCAACCGCTGCGTGTCATGAACGTAGCTCGGCCTGTACCGGGGCCGGGAGAAATCCTTGTTCGCCTGGAGGCGAGCGGCATTTGCCATACGGATGTGCATATCTGGCAGGGACATTTGCGGCCCGCATCGGGACAACCGACCCGGATTCTTGGCCACGAGGGTGTCGGCAGGGTGGAAGAAGTGGGGGCCGGCGTTGCAGACTGGCACCCTGGCGATCGTGCCGGCGTCGCGTGGCTTCACGATACATGCGGCCACTGCGATGAATGCCACTCCGACATGGAATCGTTCTGCCAGCACCAGCGGGCTCACGGTTTCGATGTCGCGGGCACTTTTGCCGAATATGTCGTCGCCGATGCCCGTTTCGCCGTGCCCATGCCGGATGAGGGCGATGCCGCACTGCTTGCGCCTTTGATGTGCGCGGGCCTGACCGCCTTTGGCGCCGTGAAACGGGCGGGACTGGGCGCCGGGGAAATCTGCGCCGTCTTCGGCTGCGGCGGCCTGGGTCTCTATGCTGTCCAGATCGCCCAGCGGCTCGGGGCGACAGTCGTTGCCGTCGACACGGACGAGGCCAAGCTGCAGATCGCTGCTTCGCTTGGTGCGCGGCACACGCTCCTTGCGTCGCCGGGCCTGGCCGCTGGCTGGCCCGCCGGCCTGCGAGCGCATGTCTGTATCAACTTCGCGCCAACGCCAGCCATCTGGGATGCCATGGTTGCAGCCATCCGGCCGCGCGGCAGGATCATTGCAGCCGCGATGGTTTCGCAACCGGTGCCGCTTAACCAGGAGTGGCTTACGGCCAGCGGTGTGTGGATAACAGGGACCAGCGTCGGCACACGGGCACAGATACGCGAACTGATCCAGCTGCATGAAGCACAGCCGTTCGAGGCACAGGTGCAGCGCGTTACGCTCGCCGAGGCGACCAGTGCATTGGAGCGCCTGAAGGCAGGGACTGCCAAAGGACGGCAGGCAATTGTCTTTGGGTCGTAGCTGCTACCAGGCAAAACGTGCGCCTGCTTCTCGCGCGCTGGAGTGATGCGGCGCGCGATCCGCGCGGATTGCTTTTGCGGAAAGCGAGACCACTCGACCGTCGCCTAGCGCGATAATCGGTCGCAAATCCGGTCACGGCCCTTGCGCCGGGCCGGAGGGGATGATTAACGACCCACTCCTTCGCGGCCGTCTTCGATGGCGCGGCAGCCCGCACCTTTCCCCAGGCCCGAAATCATGATCCGTCTCGAAAACATCGGCAAGCAGAACGGCAAGCAGATCGTCTTCATCGAAGCCTCCGCCACCATCCAGCGCGGCGAGAAGGTCGGGCTGGTCGGCCCGAACGGCGCCGGCAAGACCACGCTGTTCCGCATGATCACCGGCGAGGAGCTGCCCGACGAAGGCCAGGTCTCCACCGATCGTGGCGTCAGGATCGGCTATTTCAGCCAGGATGTCGGCGACATGTCCGGCCGCAGCGCCGTGGCCGAAGTGATGGACGGCGTCGGCCCGGTCAGCACGCTGGCGGCCGAGATGGCCGAGCTGGAAGCCGCCATGGGCGATCCCGATCGCGCCGACGATATGGACGATATCATCGCCCGTTATGGCGAGGTGCAGCACAAATTCGACGAACTGGACGGCTATGCGCTGGACGGCCGCGCCCGCGAGGTGCTCGACGGTCTCGGCTTCAGCCAGGAGATGATGAACGGCGATGTCGGCAAGCTGTCGGGCGGCTGGAAGATGCGCGTGGCGCTGGCCAAGATCCTGTTGATGCGGCCCGACGTGATGCTGCTCGACGAACCGAGCAACCATCTCGACCTCGAAAGCCTGATCTGGCTGGAGAACTTCCTGAAGGGGTTCGACGGCGCCATCCTGATGACCTCGCACGACCGCGAGTTCATGAACCGCATCGTCGGCAAGATCGTCGAGATCGACGGCGGCGCGCTGACGTCCTATTCCGGCGACTATGAATTCTACCGCCAGCAGCGCGCCATCGCCGAGGTGCAGCAGCAGGCGCAGTTCGAGCGCCAGCAGGCGATGCTGGCCAAGGAAATCGCCTTCATCGAGCGGTTCAAGGCACGCGCCAGCCACGCCGCGCAGGTGCAGAGCCGGGTCAAGAAGCTGGAGAAGATCGACAAGGTCGAGCCGCCCAAGCGCCAGCAGACGGTGCGTTTCGAATTCCAGCCGGCGCCGCGTTCGGGCGAGGATGTCGCGACGTTGAAGAATGTCTCCAAGAGCTATGGCAGCCGCACCATCTATGACGGGCTGGATTTCCAGGTGCGCCGGCGCGAGCGCTGGTGCGTCATGGGCGTCAACGGCGCCGGCAAGTCGACGCTGCTGAAGCTGGTGGCCGGCGCTTCCGAGCCCGACGACGGCAGCGTCTCGCGCGGCCCCTCGGTCAAGATGGGCTATTTCGCCCAGCACGCGATGGAGCTGCTCGACGGCGAGCGCACCGTGCTGGAAACGCTTGAGGATTCGTTCCCGCAGGCAGGCCAGGCGCCGCTGCGCGCGCTGGCTGGCTGTTTCGGTTTCACCGGCGACGAGGTCGAGAAGAAGTGCCGCGTGCTTTCCGGCGGCGAGAAGGCACGGCTGGTGATGGCCAAGATGCTGTTCGATCCGCCGAATTTCCTGGTGCTCGACGAGCCGACCAACCACCTCGACATCGCCACCAAGCAGATGCTGATCGAGGCACTGTCGCGTTATGAAGGCGCGATGCTGTTCGTCAGCCACGACCGCCATTTCCTGGCGGCTCTGTCCAACCGCGTGCTGGAGCTGACGACCGACGGCATGCACGCCTATGGCGGCGGCTACACCGAATATGTCGAGCGCACCGGACAGGAAGCCCCCGGCCTGCGCGGGTAAAGGCGGCGCGGTTGGCTGGCCGCATGAGGTTGGCCGGGCCTGAAACCGGCCGGCTTCCGCTCACACCAGCGCCGGCCACAACACCATGCCGATGCCGGCGATGCTCACGGCGAACAAAAGCGTGCGCCACACGGTGATGCCGATGGCGTAGACCGGCAGATAGGCGGCGCGCGCGGCGAGCCAGACGATTGCACCTAGCTCGGTCCAGCGGCTGCCCAGTCCGGCGAACTCGACGATCAGGATCGCGGCCGCGGCGATCGGGAAGGTTTCGAGAAAATTCGCCTGCGCGCGCATCACCCTGCCGACGAATGGCGCCGGTCGCGGCATTGCCGCCTCCCGCGACGACAGCCCCCATTTCACGCCGTAGTGCCTGGTCGCCAATTGCGAGGCGACGAAGATCTGGACGATGCCGAACAAGGAGGCCCAGGCCAGTACGGTCAGTTCGATGCTCATTCATTTCCTCCGGGCCGGCGCCTTGGACAGGCTGTTCATGCGTCGCCAGACCGGTGTATTTGCCGTAGTACGTTTCTGTAAATACGGACAAAAAGGGTAGCATGGAGAAAAACATTGGCGAGCCGGCGACAGCGACGGGGCCGGCCTTTTCGACCCTGACCGGGCTGGACATGAGCCATATCAGGCTGTGCCCGGCCATCGCCTTCAACCAGATCCTCGGCGGCCGCTACAAGCTGCACATATTGTGCGTTCTCTTTGACGGGCCGCATCGCTACGGGCAGATCGGCCGCTCCTTGCTGCATGGCGGCCT
Organism: Mesorhizobium terrae; assembly: GCF_008727715.1. Classification (GTDB taxonomy): domain Bacteria; phylum Pseudomonadota; class Alphaproteobacteria; order Rhizobiales; family Rhizobiaceae; genus Mesorhizobium; species Mesorhizobium terrae. The sequence goes on along the minus strand of NZ_CP044218.1, from coordinate 1,423,781 downwards.
TGGCGGGCCGATCACGCCGCGCATCCTGAGCCGCGAACTGAGGCAGCTGGAGGAGCGCAGGCTGGTCGACCGCAAGGCCTATCCGGTGGTGCCGCGCAAGGTCGAGTACAGCCTGACCGGGCGTGGTCGGGCGCTGGTGCCGATCCTGGCCGAGATCATTCGCTGGGGCGCCAGCGGGGCGCATGAGGAAATTCTCGGCATCGCCTAGGCTCTGCCGCGCCCCGGCGCCCTCATTGCGGCAGCTTCTTCGGCAGCCAGAGCCAGGTGACGATGCCGAGGATAAGCATGAGCAACCCGCCGACGCCGACCACCACGTGCAGGCCGGTGAGAAACGCCGTCTTGGCGTGAAGCACGGTGTCGGCGGCCAGTTCCGGCTGAGTGAGCGTCTCGTCCAGCGTGCCCGCCACATCGGGGCCAAGCAGCCGGAAGGAGAGCGCCGCCAGTGAACCGAGCAGCGAAATGCCGAGCGCATTGCCGAGCTCGTTGCTGGTTTCGGCGATCGAGCCGGCCGCGCCGGCGCGCTCGGCCGGAACCGCCGAGACGGCGATCTCCGCGACGAGGCTGAAGGAGAGGCCGTAGCCGATGCCGGCGATCACCGTCGAGGCGATGAAGACGGCGACGCCCGCCTCCACGGTGGTGAACATGAGGAGAAGGACGCCTGCGCCGATCAGGACATGCGTGGCCACCAGCGCCGGCTTGCGGCCGATGCGCTCGACGATGCCGGCCGTGCCGACGCAGGTCGCCGTCAACACGATGGCGCCGGGCAATGTCAGCAGCGCTGCGGTGAAAACGTCGAAGCCGAGCACCGATTGCAGATAGATGCCCGACAGATAAGCCGCCGCCGACCACACGACCAGCGAGAGCAGCCCGGTCAGGATGGCGATGGAGAAGATGCGGTCGCTGAACAGGCTAAGATCGAGAAGCGGATAATCGATCCTCACCTGCCTGCGCAGGAACAACGCCAGCGCGACGATGCCAACGATGCCGGCGGCGACCGGAACCGCGCCGAGGCCATGGGTGGCGGCGGCCTTGACCGCATAGGTGAACAACAGGATGCCGGCGAAGGAGAACAGCAGGCTCAAGCCGTCGATGCGGCCATAGCTTGTCGCCCGCACTTCCCGCAACAGCATCGGCGCGGCAATCAGGAAGGCGAGAACGACCGGGACATTGATCAGGAAGACGGCGCTCCATTCGAAATGGCGCAACAGCATGCCGCCGAGAATGGGGCCGACGGCGAAGCCGGCAGCGAAGGTGGCGGCAAAGATGCCGATGGCGCGCGCACGTTGCCTGGCGTCGGGGAACAGCGCGCTGACGATGGCGAGGCCCGAGGGCAAAAGCGTCGCGCCGCCGAGACCCATGAGCGCGCGGAAGGCGATCAGGCTTTCGGCGCTCTGCGCATAGGCGGCACCAAGCGACCCGGCCCCGAACACCGTGGCGCCGACCATGATCAGCTTCAGCCGGCCGTAGCGGTCGCCGATATTGCCGAAGGTGATCAGCAGCGATCCGACGATGAAGCCATAGATGTCGAGGATCCACAGCGCCTGGTCGGCGCTCGGCAGCAGCGCCGAGGTGACGCGCGGCATGGCGAGATAAAGGATCGAGCCGTCCATGGCCACGATCAGCACCAGTGGCAGCACCGCCATCAGGCCGAGCCATGCGCTGCGGTCGGGTACATCGGCAATTGCTGCGTCGGTCATCGGGCAAAGTCCTCTCTGCGCGACACGCATGGCGTGCCGCTGCGATCGCCGGCGGGCGTGACCGACGGTGGTTGCGATGGAAGGGCGTGTTCTATATACTTCAGGTAACTTACTTTTGGTATATAGTGATGTCAAGCATGCCGGAAAGCCGCAATGACGCCCCGAAGCGCCTTCGCCTCAGCCGCGAGGCGCGGCTCAGCCAGCTTCTGGAGGTGTCATGGCAGCTGGCGCGGGAAGAGGGCACGGACGCGCTGACGCTGCCGAGGCTGTCGGAAGCGGCCGAGGTCGCCAAGCCGGTCGTCTACGACCATTTCGGCACCCGCAACGGCCTGCTGATCGCGCTCTACAAGGATTTCGACGCCCGCCAGACGGCGATCATCGACGCCGCGCTCGCCGCCTGCGAGCCGACGCTGGAAGCGACGGCCGGCGTGATCGCGACGAGCTATGTCGACTGCGTGCTGGCGCAGGGGCGCGAGATGCCCGGCGTGCTGGCCGCGCTCGCCGGTTCGCCCGAGCTGGAAACCGTCAAGCGCGACTACCAGCTCGCCTTCATCGCCAAATGCCGCAAAGCGCTGGCGACTTTCACCGGGCCGCGCGGCATCGCACAGGCCGCCTTCTGGGCCATGCTCGGCGCCGCCAACGCGCTTTCGGGCGCTGCCGCGACCGGCGAGATCACCGCGCGGCAGGCGAGCGACGAGCTGTTCGAGACGATCCTCGCCATGGTGGCCAGAAGCGGCCGCTGACCTCCCACGGACCTGTGGGGTGCCGTGGCCGCCCACGACACGTCACGGAATAGCGCCACACTTGTTACTCCCACCTTCCGGCAGCCGGTGACAGACTGGCTCCATCGACAACGAGCGATGAGCAGCGAATGCAGTGTCCCGGCAACGGGGCGCGCCTTCGCCAAACCGGAGGTATCGAAGTCATGGTTACATCAACTGGAAAACAGGCGGAAAACGGCCAAGCCGCCATGCACAGGCCGGCGGTGGTGACGGCCGAGGCCTGGGAAGCGGCGCGCCGGGAATTGCTGGTGAAGGAAAAGGTGCAGAGCCGCGCCCGCGACGCGCTGGCGGCCGAGCGCCGGCGCATGCCGTGGATGCCGGTCTATAAAAGCTATGCCTTCGAAGGGCCGAACGGCAAGGTCTCGTTGCTCGACCTGTTCGAGGGCCGTCACCAGCTGATCGTCTACCGCGCCTTCTACGAGCCGGGTGTCTATGGCTGGCCCGAACACGCCTGCCGGGGCTGCTCGATGGTGGCCGACCAGGTTGCGCATGTCGCCCATCTCAACGCCCGCGACACCACGCTGGTCTTCGCCTCGCGGGCGCCGCAAGGCCATATCGCCACGCTCAAGCAGCGCATGGGCTGGAACATTCCCTGGGTCACCATCACCGACGGCTTCGACTTCGATTTCGGGGTCGACGAATGGCACGGCACCAATGTGTTCTTCCGCGACGGCGACCAGGTCTTCCGCACCTATTTCCTCAACAATCGCGGCGACGAGCAGATGGGCGGCACCTGGAACTATCTCGACATCACGCCGCTCGGCCGGCAGGAGGCGTGGGAGGATTCGCCCGCCGGCTATCCGCAGACCCCGACCTATAAATGGTGGAACTGGAACGACAGCTACGTCGCCGGCGCCGAGCCCGACCTGAAATGGGTCGAGGTGTCGGATGCGGGCGAGGCGGCGTTCCGCGAACAGAGCGCCAGGGGCGGCTGAGCACGCCGCATCCTCCCGGGACCGGCCGCCGGCGCACCGGGCCCGGACATCGGTTTCGATGTTCGGGCCGACGCCCGGTCTCGGGATGCTGGAGCGTCCTGCGCGCGTCTGTTCGGACGCGCGGGGCTTCAGGTCGCCCGGTTCTGGTCGCGCCAGGTCGCCGGGCTCAACGTCGTCACCCGCCGGAATTCGCGATTGAAGTTCGACTTGGTCTGGAAGCCGGATTCCAGCATGGCCGCGGTGACCGACCCGTCGGTCTGCCGCAGCAGCCGGCAGGCCTCGGCGATGCGGTATTCGTTGATGTATTGCGAGACATTCTTGCCTGCCAGCCGGTTGATGGCGCCCGATATCTGCCGGGCGGGCACGCCCGCGCGCCGGGCCAGCCGCGACAGCGTCAGGTTCTCGTCGAGGAACAGCCGCTGCTCCTTGAGCAGGCGGTCGACGCGGTCGATGACGTCGCGGTCCTGCGCCGCCGTCGATGCCGCCTCTTCGGCCTGCGCGAGCGGTTCGGGCAGCGCCCGCGCGCGGGCGGCGACAAGCGCCGTCAGGCCGATCAAAAGCAGGCCGAGCAGGTTGGCGTTGCCGACGAGGAAGGCGATGCCTGCCCCGTTGCGCCATTCCACATCCAGCACCACCAGCAGGTCGAACGAGGCCGACAGGCACAGCGAGAACGCCGCGATGATCATCGCCCGGTGCGCGGCGACGGCGCCGTCGAAACGCGCCCCGTCGAGCGCGTCGGGTCCGGTCCGGCCGAGCCGCAACAGGGCCACGGCATAGCCGACGAACAGGCTCATCAGTGCGACGTCGATCAGTGCGGGCGCCACGAACAGCAGCACGGTCATGATGACGGGCGGCAGCGCCTGCAACCAGACGGCATCGTCCCTGGCTTCGTCGCGGTCGATCAGGCTGCGGAAGCTCGCCAGCACCAGCGGCGGCACGCAGGCCGCGATAATGGGCAGCACGAAGCGCAGTTCCGCCATCCCATAACCCCAGCGCAGCCCGAGGATGATCGACTGCAGGACGCAGAGCGCGATCAGCGCCAGGAAGGGCCGATTGCCTTTTGTCTGCTCCGCATTGCGCAGCAACACGACAAGCAGGATCAGCAGCAGCAGGGCGACGACGAAGGGGAGCGGAACGAAGATCACGGGGTCTGCGGAGCGTTGGTGGGTTAAGCCGATGATGGCCCAGATTGCGATCAAGGACGACCTGAATCGCGATCGAGGAAGCGCGAAAGGCAAGGAACCGGCGATGTTTTCCCCGTCCTTTCCAACCGCGTCCAATCTCAGGAGATCATCATGTCCGGTTTCAGAACTCTTTGCGCCGTCGTTTTCGGCCTTGCCTTGGCCACGCCTTGCCTGGCGGCCGATGTCGGCGTGCGCCAGCTCACCATTCCCGCCACCGAACACGGCCGCGCCCTTCAGGTGACGGTGTGGTACCCCGCCGGCCCCGGCGGCGAGCCGGTGATGGTCGGCGACAACAGGGTTTTCAAGGGTGTGCCGGCCTCGCTCGACGCGCCGCCGGCGAAGGGGCGCTTTCCGCTGGTGCTCTTGTCGCACGGCTCCGGCAGCCGCGTTCAGGGCATGGCCTGGCTGGCGACGGAACTGGCCAAGGCGGGTTTCATCGTTGCTGGGCCGAACCATCCCGGCACCACCAGCGGCGATTCCACGCCGGCCGAGACACCGAAACTATGGCAACGCACCCGCGATCTTTCCGCCGTGATCGACGGGCTGACGGCGGACCCTGAATGGCGCGACCATGTCGATGCCGACAAGGTCGGCGTCGTCGGCTTCTCGCTGGGCGGCGCCGCCGCCATGGAGATTGCCGGAGCCCGGGCCAGACTGGAGGCCTATGCCAGCTATTGCGACAGCTACAGGAAATGGGACTGCGCCTGGTATGCCGGTGGCGTCGGCTATGTGAACGACGAAAAGGTCAAGGTCGACAAGGTCGACCTGCGTTCGGTCGACAAGGCGCTGTTCGAACAGTCGAATCTCGATCGGCGCGTCAAGTCGGCGGTGCTGGTCGATCCTGGCCTGGCACAGGCCTATGACGCACAGAGCCTGAAGGACATCGCGATCCCGATGACCTTCATCAATCTCGGCGACCCGGCCACCATTCCGCTCGCGGTCGCGGCCGAAAAACTGGCTTCGCTCACCCCGCACGGCACCTATGCGACGGTCAGTGACGCCAACCATTTCGCCTTCTTGCCCGAATGCAAGGAAGGTGGGGCTCAGCTGCTGATCGCCTTCGGCGAGATCGATCCCATCTGCACGGATGCCGGCAAGCGGCCGCGCGCCGACATCCACGCCGAAGCGACGCGGCTCATCTCGGCGGCATTGCAGCGAACGCTGAAGAACTGACCGGCTTGATGGCGACGATCGGGGTCCGGTGTGCCGGCTCGGGTCGTCGTCCGCGAATCTTTGCCGGCCATGGCGAACCGGCGGGCTATGGCCAAGGCGGAAGTGAAAACGACCGGCAAATGGGAGGCCTTGCCCTCTTGTCCGGCGGCGCGGCCGGCTTCGCGCTGGTCGCGCCGGGGCGGACCGCGGCCAGCGCGAGGAGCAGCTGGCGCATGATCCGGCTCATGGCGCCTTGCGATCCTTCGGCTTGCGGCCTTTCGGCGGCAATTCCTCGTTTTCCGCCACCTCGGCGATGCCATGGCGCCGGTAGAATTCCTGGTTGTCCTTCTCCACCTGCGCCTGCATCCGCTTTTCGGCTCGCACCATCATGGCGTTGCGCGCCGCCATGCCCACCTGTCCGGCGACAAGGCTGCCGATGCCGGTGCGGTCGAAGGAGGCGGCGATGCCGACCGCGCCCTGCGCCACGCCGAGCGCGGTGGCCTCGGCGGCAAGCTCCTTCTCCATCTGCCGTGTCTCGTCGGAATATTGCGGTCCCTCGAAGGTCGAGGGGGTGGAGGTGCAGGCAGCCACCACGCCGCCTGCCAGCAGGACCGGGATGAAAGCGGCGGCCGGCCACCTTCGTCCATAACCTGCTGGCCGGGTGGCCACCCGCACCGGGACGCGTGCGCCCTGGACAGTTTTGTGTTTCAAAGTCCGTCCCCCAAAAGACAACACGCGCCATTTGTGGCGGCGCACCCTCGAGGCCAAGCCTCTGCACCGCCGGCCGATGCTCTACGCCGGACGGGCGGGCATCGTCTTGGGCGACAGCGAACGATCCATGCTGGAAACGAACAAGATTGGCCGTACAGGCGGGACAGATGCACGCCGGCGCGGTTTCGCCGGCGCGTTTCAGGATGGTGGAGGATGCTCGCGCCGGTGAAGCGAAGCGGGCGTTTTGTCGTCGGAGGTCGTTAGCCTCGTTCTAGAACTTCACGGTCAAATCGGCCCTGACGCCATGGTCGCGGGCGTTGGAGGCGAGCTGCCCCTGGTAGGAGATGCCGAGCGTGGCGGTGGGCGCAACGGCGAAATCGAGCCCGGCTTCGAGTGCGGCGCTGTCGCGTGCGATCGGCGCACCGGCGACGGTGAAGGCATTGCTGCCAGTAAAGGCCTGGGTGACGGTCGGCGCGACATCGCCGAAGGCATGGCGCCAGCCGATCATGCCGCGCGCGGTGGCCTTGATCGTACCGAGATCGAAATCGGTCGAGGCGCGCAGGCCAAGCGTCGTGAAGGTGATGTCGTTGGAGCCGCCGTAAACGGTCAGCGCCGTGACGCCGCCTTTCTCGGTGAAACCGTTGGTGCGGGTGTTCACATAAGCCAGATTGGCGAAAGGCTCGAAGGCAACAGCGCCTGCCTTCATGCCGTAGCCGAATTCGCCGAACACCTGCGTGGTGCCGGCGCGATAGCTGGAGGAAAGGCCGTCGGCAACGTTCTGGAAAGCGAACCGGCGGTTGCTGTCGATCTTGCTCCAAGTGTAGGCGAGGCCGGAGCGGAACGCCAGGGCGCCCCACTCAGTGCCGCCATAGAGGCCGAGGTGATAATTGTCGCTGGCGGCGGAAGACTTGCTCTCATCCACCTTGAACGAAGAATGGCTGTAGCCGGCAAGGAAGCCCAGCCGCCAGTCGTCGGTGACAAGGCCGTCGATGCCGGTGACGAAGCCGCCGGTCGAGCGCGACAGCTTTGCGGCATTGCCGTCGCTGTCGGTCGAGCCCCACGAGCCGAAAGCAGAACCCCAGGCGCCGTAACGCTCAGTGGTGCGGATCGAGGCGGTCGTGATGTCCCTCGCGTCGTCGCCATAGGCCATGACGGGCAGCGGCGCGGCGCCCACCGTCTCGAAGGCCGAACGCAGGCGGTCGTTCATCTGGCTGCCGACCAGCTGGCTGTTCTCGATCAGCCCGCTGACGGTCGAGCCATAAACCTCGCCGGGCAGTTGGGCGAACAGGTCGGCCGCGTCGGTGCCGTTCAGCGTGACGGCGAGATCGTAGAACGGCTTGCCGATGCCGAGGCCTTCGATCGCCGCGGCTGCCGCCGCGCCGTTACGCGTAGCGGCAATATCGGCGAAGGCGACCGTGTTACGGGTCACGTCGAGATAGACGGTGTTCGGGTCGTAGGAGAGAGCGAGGTCGAGGAAGGCGTAGCAGCCGCAATCGCTATCGAAACGGCCGGTGATGCCGCCGGCGGCCGTCAGCACGGTGTAGCGTGCGTCGCCGCGCCAGGCGCCGACCGGCACCAGCGCGTCGACCCAGCCGCTGACGGTCGCGCTGCCGGTCACGTCGACGCGGCTGGTGCCCTTCGGCGCGCCGACTATGACCATCAGGCCCGCGTCGGCGGACTGGGTGTAGTTGCCGTCGATGGTGAGCGTGCCGCCCTGGCTGCCGAAACCGCCATAGACGGCGCCGTCGTTTCGCACATCGCCATGGACGGTGCCGCCGCCGGAGAGCATGCCTCCGGCTTCGACGAAGGTGTTCGACCGGATGCTGCCGTCGACGGCGAGAACGCCCTGGGCGATGCGGGTGTCGCCGAGATAGGTGCTGTTGCCGGTCAAAATGAGCGCGCCGTCACCGGCTTTGACAAGCCCGCCATTGCCGGTGATGTCGTTTTCCCAGGTGCTCCGGCCCAAGGGCACATTGGCGACGAAATCGCCCCAGTCGAACTTGCCGGGCCCGCGCACCGCCATGCCGACATCGAGCAGGCCATAGCCGAAGACGGGGTCGACGCCGGGGGCGCCGATATCCCATGCGGTGCCGAGCAGAACCTGCCGCACCTGATCCATGGTCATATAGGGAAACGCCTGTGCCACCAGGGCTGCGGCACCCGCGACATGCGGGGCGGCAAGTGAAGTGCCGTAAACCCAGGAATAGCCTCCGCCGGGGATTGCGACGTTGATATCCCGGCTGTCGGGCCATTCCCATGCGCCGGTCTGTGGATTCCAGCGCCAGTCGCTGCCGCCCGGCGCCGCCAGGCACCAGTTCATGGCCACGCCGCACTGGTTCGCCCAGGTGGCCCGGTAGCCGGGGCCGATGGCGGTGACGGCGAGCCAGCCGGACTCCAGCTCAGGATAGAGATAAGGAAGGCCGGATTGACCTGCCGGCTGGTGCGAGGAGTCGTTGCCCGTTGCCCAGACCATCAGGGCGCCGGCCTTGATCGCCTCGCGATAGACATCGAGAGACGAAGCCCCGCCCAATACAGGGAACTCCCAGGAATCGCCCCACTGGCCGTCATTGATCGGGTAGGGCAAGCCGTAGCTGTTGTTGATGATCCGCACGCCTTGATTGACGAAGGCACGGATCCCGTAGAGCGAAGCCACGCTACTGATACCATAGCCGCCCGAGAAGGCATTGGCCATGACGATCGTCGCGCCGGGCGCCACGCCGTGCATGCCGACGCCGTCGCGATTGGCGGCGATGATCGACGACACCATGGTTCCATGTCCAATCGTGTCGACATTCCAGGGCCTGTCCGGGTTGTAGGTAAAGCCCGGAACATAGCGTCCGGCAAATTCCGGGTGATGGATGTCGAGGCCGCTATCGACGACGCCGACCTTGACGCCGCTGCCGTCAAAGCCACGGGCATAGGCGAATTCGGCGTTGATCCAGTAAAGCCCCCACTGCGCCATGAATTCCGGCGTGCGCCAGCTCGCCGGATCGCCGATGCTCTGCGCGAAGGCCATGGTCGGCAGGGCCGTCGAGACCAAGAGGGCGGCAAGGCGGGTGACGGTGCGGCGCATCTTCCAGAATTCCCCCGTGCCCGACGCGGCGGCGCTTCCGAGGCGCAGGACATTGAAAGAAAGCGGAAATTCACGGCGCGGGCGCGCGAAACCTATCGCTGCGCCGCTTCCGGAAAAATACGGCAAATGCCGTATTTCGACCCTGCCGTTCCAAATAAATTCGATCATCGCCGCCGGTCAGTCGGGGAGCGATGAGCATCCGGGATTTGTCGTGACCGGGCCTGTAGCTGCGCGCAAAAACGCCGCCGCTTGGGGTGCGGCGGCGCTGAAAAGCGGCGTGGGCGTCAGCCCTGCAGGCGGCCGGCCTTGATGTATTCCACCATCTGGCCCACCACCGTGCCCCAGCCGTCGTGGAAGCCCATCTCCTCGTGTTTCTGGCGGCTCGCCTCCTCGCCATGGATCGCGATGGCCCGGTATTGCGTGCCGCTTCCCTTCGGCGCGAAGTCGAGGACGGCGGTGAAGAAGGGATTGGGCGACGGCCGGTAGCCGCCGAGCAGCGTGTCGGTGGTGACCAGGCGCTCGAACGGCTTCACTTCGAGATAACAGCCGGTGTTGGGATATTCCTGGCCTTCCGGCGAGCGCATGGTGAAGTTCATGGCGCCGCCCGGGCGCACGTCGAGGTCGCAGGCGGTGATCGTCCACGGTTTCGGCACGAACCAGTGGCGCAGGTGCTCGGCGGTGGTCCAGGCGCGCCAGACGAGTTCGACCGGCACGTCGAGTTCGCGTTCGAGCACGAGGTCGAGCTTGGGATTGGTGGTGATTTTGGGCAAGGTCATTTGGCTTCCTCTTCCTTGAGTTTGAGCAGATAGCTGTCGAGCTGGTCGAGGCGGCGTTCCCAGATGTTGCGCTGACGTCCGAGCCAGTCCTCGGCAAGCTTGAGTTGTTCCGCGGCCAGTTCGTAGGTCCTGACGCGGCCGGCCTTGTGCGAGCGCACCAGGCCGCTTCCCTCCAGCACCTTCAGGTGTTCGACGAAGGAGGGCAGCGCCATGTCGTAGGGGGCGGCGAGCTCGCTGGCCGAGGCGGGGCGCAGCGACAGCCGTTCCAGCACATTGCGCCGTGTCGGGTCGGACAGGGCGCGAAAGACGCGGTCGACGACCGCGGCGTTCGTCGGCGGAGGGGAGTGCTGCAGGCCTGCCCGTGGTGTCACGATGGCTCCTTGTCGATAGAGCACAGCCATTCTGTGCACGGGCGCTGTCATAGATCGAAAAGATACTTAGGTCAAATCCTAAGTGTTTCGAGATGCCGCTTTAACTGAGGGGGCAGGCCTCAGTTCGGGAGACGATGGGGCGGAAGCTGCTTGCTCAGCCGGCGCCGAGATGATCGATGAGGATCTTGCCGCCAAGGCCGATCAGCGCGATGCCGCCGACGATCTCGGCATAGCGGCCAAAACGCGCGCCGAGATATTTGCCGGCCAGAACGCCGGTGATGGTCATGACCATGGTGGCAAAGCCGATCGCCGCCGCCACGACAAAAATGTTCACATCGAGAAAGGCCAGCGAAACGCCGACGGCCATGGCGTCGATGCTGGTGCCGACCGCCGTGGCCAGAAGGCCGAGCGTCGGACGTGCGGTCGGCACGTCGGAAGGCTCTGCCTGAGGCCACAACGCCTGCAGGATCATCCTGCCGCCGACGCCGGCCAGCAGCGCGAAGGCGACCCAGTGGTCGACGCTCTGGATCCACTGGCTGGCGGCGATTCCGAGTGCCCAGCCGATCAAAGGCGTCAGCATTTCGATGACGCCGAAGACGAGGCCGGTCTTGACGGCTTCCGACAGCGAAGGGTGCCTGGTGGTGGCGCCGCGGCCGATGGCCGCAATCAAGGCATCGAGCGACATGCTGACGGCCAGCACGCCAATGGCGATGGGCGACATTGGAAAATTCCGGAACAGGGACGTTGCCAGACGAATGGTGCCGTCATGTCCTGATGACGGTTTTCGCCACGGTCTTGCCAAACGGTCATGCCCGCCGGACGCACCACGCATTGACGCGAGTATGTTGATGCGCCCCCGTTTCCGGTGGCTACTCCCCGATGACTTTGAAATAAGGCGGCCTGCCCGACATGTCAATCGCGTGATCTTGAAAAAATCAATTATTACAGTGAGTTAGCCTATGCTAAGTTTGCGCGAAGACGGTAAGGAACCTCGCCTTGGCAACAGGCTGAACGGCATCGTGGCCGGGCGGGCGGCGATGGCGGCGGCGTCATCGCTGCGGCGGGCGCTCGGGCCCGGTTCCGTCACGGCTATGGCCACGATGGCGGTCGTGGCGGCTAAAAAGCCGGTCCGGCAAGCGGTTTGCCCGGCCCGTATGGCTTGCCGTGCTGCCTTGTCGGCGGTAGGAAGCCGCAACCCAAGGCAGTCTCCTGCGAGGAATGCGATGCAGTCGCCGACTGCCAACGTTGACAGTTTGCCGCCCGAACCGATCAAGATCCCGAAACCGCGTCCGCCGCGCTCCGCGCTGCGGCGCAAGCTGGATCATTGGTGGGCTACGACGAAATGGGCGGCGCTCAGGTGGATATACCGCCGCGAGATCGCCAAGCTGAGCGATGTCTTCGGTGCAGAACCGTTCGCCGCGATCCTCGACCGCTATCCGGGTATCCTGGACAAGCCCGTCCGGCCTTATCTGCTGTACGGCCTGAAGTGGCAGAACCGGGCGCCGGCGGTGATCGATCACTATCAGGCGGCGGCGCGCCTTTTGACCAACGAGGCCTTCGTCGAAAGCCACATCGATGGCGTGCGGCTTCTGACGCTGCCGACCGACGCTGGCGAAGTCTCGGTGGACCTCGCCGGCCAGGGCGGATTGTATCGCGAGGCGGAATGGCGCCTTGTCCTTTGCGTCGACGCGCGCCCGGTGATGGAGATGGGCCTTGCCATCGTCAATGAGCGCAACCTTAAGCTCGACGGCAGCGCGGACGTTCTGTGGATCGGCGTGCTCAAGACCGCTCTTGCCGGCACGCATGGCCTGGACGATGCGCGCGCCCTGACCAAGGCGATGGAGGGGCTGAGGCCGAAATCGCTGCTGCTTCTGGTGGCGCAGGCGTTGGCCAAGGCCCTCAATCTCGGCGGCCTGTTCGGCGTATCCAACAAGGGCCATGTCTTTGCCGGCGACTACAGCCTGCGTCGCCGCATCAAGGCCGACTATGACAGCTTCTGGCTCGAATGCAGCGGCGAGAATGTCAGGCCGACCTTGTTCGCCCTGCCGCTGGTCAAGGCGCAGCGCGACCCCAGCGAATACAAGCCGAACAAGCGGGCGCAGGTCCGCCGGCGTCAGCAGCTGGAACTCGATATCGAGAAGCTGGTTCGCGAAGCCATCGAGCCGCTGCTGCGCCGGTAAGAGGGCGGCGGTGGAAACGCCCAAGACCCCGTGAGCCAGCGGGCATGCGCGGCGGTCGCTTATTGACCGGCAGGACGTTTTGAAGAGGCGGGTCCGTGACGGGTGTTGTTGGTTGGCGATGAACGAACAGGCCGAGATTCCCGATCAGGAACGATGGGTGGCGTGGCAGCCCGCTGAGTTGGCGCAGCGCCTGCGCGATGTCGCACGGCCGTGGTGCATCGTCGGTGGCTGGGCTCTCGATCTGTGGCATGGAGCCGAGACCCGCGACCACGGCGATCTGGAATTCACGATCCTGCGCGAGGATCTCGGCGCCTTTCGGCGGGCATTGGGCGATCTGGAATTCTACACCGTGCATGACGGCGTTCTCGAACGTCTCGCGGTGGACCGGGAACCGGCGGCCGAGATCTTTCAAATCTGGGGCTTCGACCGCGCCGCCGGGCGCTGGCGGGTGGACATGATGATCGAGCCTGGAACGGATGACGGCTGGGTCTACAAGCGGGCAACGGAAATCCGGCGGCCGCGCTCCGAAATGGTGATGCGGACGGCTGGCGGTATTCCTTACCTCAACCCGTCCGCCGTGCTGTTGTTCAAGGCAAAATACCAACGCCCCAAGGACGAGGCGGATTTCGCGGCGGCACTGCCGAAACTAGCCGCGCCCGAGCGTACCTGGCTGAGGGATTGCCTCGAACTGCTGCACCCCGGCCATGGCTGGACAAAGGCACTGTGAAATCAGCCGGCGTCGCCCACCTTCTTGCCGAAGGTTGAGAAAAACTCGCCGGCCAGCTTCTTGGACGTCGACATGATCAGGCGGCTGCCGAGCTGGGCGATCTTGCCGCCGACATCGGCCTTGGCGGCGTATTTCAACACGGTGGCGTCGCCGCCGTCGGCGGTCAGCGTCACGTCGGCGCCACCCTTGGCGAAGCCGGCGATGCCGCCCTTGCCTTCGCCCTGGATGGTATAGGAATGCGGCGGGTTGAGGTTCTTCAGCGTCACCTCGCCGTTGAAGGTCGCCTTGATCGGCCCGATCTTCAGCACCACGGTGGCGGCCATGTCGGTGGGCGATTTCATCTCCAGGCTCTGGCAGCCGGGAATGCTTTCCTTGAGCACCGCCGGATCATTCAGCGCCGCCCAGACCTTGTCGACGGGGGCCGCGATGCGTTCTTCGCCTTCGATCACCAGAGCCATCAAAACCTCCCGGGAAAACGGTCCGGCCCGCGCCGTTGCGTGCAAAGTCCATAACAGGCCTAGCCAAAGCCGTAGCGGAGTGCATCAATGCTGTCCATCGCACCAAAGTCCGGGGTGTGGCCTTGCCCGGACGCGCGCGATGACATATCCAATTGTCGGACAAATGCGGAGACAGCCATGGCAGGCGCGCCTAGCGATAAGAAAAGATTCCGGTCGCAGGAGTGGTTCGACAATCCCGGCAATCCGGGCATGACCGCTCTCTATCTGGAGCGCTATCTGAACTATGGCCTGACCCGCGAAGAGCTGCAGTCCGGCAAGCCGCTGATCGGCATCGCCCAGACCGGGTCGGACCTTTCGCCCTGCAACCGCCACCATATCGAGCTGGCCAAGCGCGTGCGCGAGGGCATCGTGGCGGCCGGCGGCATTCCCTTCGAGTTCCCCTGCCACCCGATCCAGGAGACCGGCAAGCGCCCGACCGCTTCGCTCGACCGCAACCTTGCCTATCTGTCGCTGGTCGAGGTGCTCTACGGCTATCCGCTCGACGGCGTCGTGCTGACCATCGGTTGCGACAAGACCACGCCGGCCATGCTGATGGCGGCGGCCACCGTCAACATCCCGGCGATCGCGCTCTCCGTCGGGCCGATGCTGAATGGCTGGCACAAGGGCAAGCGCACCGGCTCCGGCACCATCGTGTGGGAATCGCGCCAGCGCCTCTCGGCGGGCGAGATCGACTATGACGAGTTCATGGAGATCGTGGCATCCTCGGCGCCGTCGGTCGGCTATTGCAACACCATGGGCACGGCGACGACCATGAACTCGCTGGCCGAGGCACTCGGCATGCAATTGCCGGGCTCCGCCGCGATTCCAGCGCCCTATCGCGAGCGCGGCCAGATTTCCTACGAGACCGGCAAACGCATCGTCGGCATGGTGCATGAGGATTTGAAGCCGTCCGACATCATGACGCGCGAAGCCTTCGAGAACGCCATCGTCATCAACTCGGCCATCGGCGGCTCGACCAACGCGCCGATCCATCTGAACGCGATTGCCCGCCATCTCGGCGTGCGCCTCGACAACAATGACTGGCAGACGATCGGCCACAAGATCCCGCTGCTGGTGAACCTGCAGCCGGCCGGCGAATATCTCGGCGAGGATTATCACCATGCCGGCGGCGTGCCGGCGGTGGTCGCCGAACTGATGAAGGCCAGCCTGCTGCCGCATCCCGGCGCCTTGACCGTCAACGGCAAGACCATGGGCGACAATTGCGGCAAGGCCGAAAACCTCGACACGAAGGTGATCTTGCCGGTGTCGGACCCGCTGAAGAAGGAAGCCGGCTTCATCAACCTGAGCGGCAATCTTTTCGACAGCGCCATCATGAAGACCAGCGTGATCTCCAAGGAGTTCCGCGACCGCTATCTGTCGAACCCGGCCGACCCCGAGGCTTTCGAGGGCAAGGCGGCGGTGTTCGACGGGCCGGAGGATTATCACGCCCGCATCGACGATCCGGCCGAGGCGATAGACGAGCACACCATCCTGTTCATGCGCGGCGCCGGCCCGGTCGGCTATCCGGGTGGCGCGGAGGTGGTGAACATGCAGCCGCCGGCCTATCTGATCAAACGCGGCATCCATTCGCTGCCTTGCGTCGGCGACGGCCGCCAGTCCGGCACGTCCGGCACGCCGTCCATCCTCAACGCCTCGCCCGAGGCAGCCGCCGGCGGCGGCCTGGCGCTGCTGCGGAAGGGTGACCGCGTGCGCATCGATCTCAGGAAAGGCACCGCCGATATGCTGGTGCCGGAGGACGAGCTGGCCCGCCGCCGCGCCGCGCTTTCCGGCAATGGCGGCTACCACTATCCGAAACACCAGACGCCCTGGCAGGAAATCCAGCGGGGCATGGTCGACCAGTTCTCGGAAGGCATGGTGCTGAAGCCCGCGGTCAAATACCAGGATGTCGCCCACACCGCCGGCCTGCCGCGCGACAATCACTGAAGCAGTCGCGATAAAGTTTTACGGGCGTGGCGCCGGCCGCGCCCGTTTTGTTTGAGATGCTGGCTATGATTGCGGCTTCCCGTCCGTCGCTCAGCGCCTGCGCTTGGTCGGCAGCTGGATGACGTGGGGGATGTCGATCACCTTGTGCAGATTGCTCGCCGCGACCATGTTCCGGCCTTGCCGCTTGGCCTGGTAAAGCGCGGCGTCGGCTGCCTCGAACAGCGAGCCGTCGTCATCGGTGAAGATCGGCCTGAGCGTCGCGCAGCCGATGCTGACGGTGACCACGCCATGGTCGCTGGCCTCGTGGCGCAGGCCAAGTTCGCGCACGGCCGCGCAGATCGTCTCGCCCAGCATCAGCGCGTCCTCCGGTTCGGTGTCGGGCAGAAGCACCGTGAATTCCTCGCCGCCATAGCGGGCGCAGAAATCCTCCGGCCGCTTCAACGCGTTGCGGATGGCTGTCGCCACCTTGCGCAGGCAATCGTCGCCCTTGGCATGGCCATAGACATCGTTGAAGTCCTTGAAGCGGTCGACGTCGATGACGTGCAGTGAAAGATAGGACCCCAGCCGCGAGGCCTGCCGCCATTTCAACCGGCTCTGCTCGTTGAACTCGCGCCGGTTGGGCAGGCCGGTCAGCGCATCGATGGCCGCCATCGTCTCCAATTGCTGTTCGCGTAGGATGCGCGCCGTCACCTCGCGCGTCGAACCGACGATGAAACGCGGCGCGTCCTTGTTGGACGTCGACAACCGCACCCGGTTTTCGAACCACAGCAGATTGCGGTTCACGTCGTAGGCGCGGAAAACATAGGCGACGTCGGCGTCGCCGGCGCGCACCCTCTGCATGCCGTCGGTGATGATGCCCATGTCGTCCGGGTGGACATGGGCGCGCCAGTCGAAGTCGCCAAGCGCGCCTTCGGCGAGGCCGAGCACCTGGGTGGCCACCGGCGAAATGAAGATGATGCGCCCATCGAGGTCGCTGACGAAGGCCATGTCGCCGGACTGGCGCGCCACCATTTCGTAGATGTCGCGGTCGGCCTGCCTGAGATGCAGGAGCCGCTCGCGTTCGTGCAGCAGCGCCGCCACCAGCACCACGATGCCGAAGGTCAGGATCAGGAAGACCCTGCACAACAAAAGCGCATTGTGCACGTCCTCCAAGGCCATGGTGTGGAACGGCCCATAGTCGGCGCCGGTGAACAGGATGGCGATGGGCACCAGCAGCCCGATGGAGGCGACGATGCCGACAAAACCGTAGCGGAACAGGATGCCGATGAGCGGCGGCAACAGGAGAAACAGCGGCAGCACGGTGGGCTGTTCGAAGATCAGCGCCGCGAACAGGCCGAACCCGGCCAGCGAGACGATCGCTTCCAGGGAGCGGCCGCTGCGATGAAGCTCGATGAGCTGGCGCGGCTGCAGGCGCAGGATCAGCGGGGTGAGCACCACATAGGTCAGGGCCGTGTTGGTGAACACGTAGAACCCGTAATGCACGGCGCTGTGTCCATGCGGCGGCGTGCGCACTGCGGCATGGACGAAAGCGGAGACCAGCGGAATGAGAATGATGACGACCACACCGAAGCGCGCCCAGGCCCTCAGCGTGTCGGAGCGGCCTTCGATCCAGTCGCGGTCGCGACCCAGAACCACCGCGGCGGCATAGGTGAGCAGGATCGACGACCCTGTGAAGATCAGTGTCGTCGGTGAGACGATCTCGGCGACCGGGCCGATCGCCAGTCCCCGGGTGAGCGCCAGCAGCGGAAAGGCGGTCACCGCGTAGCGCGGCCACCGCTGGCGTGGCGTCAAAAGCAGGACCCCCAGCAGCAGGCCGCCAGCGAGCGGGAAGGAAATCAGCCCCTCGACGCGCAGCAGCGAGTTGGACAGATAGTTGGCGAGCGTGAGCAGCGCCATCCACAACAGGAACGGAGCGGCGGTCCGCACTGCCTGCCTGGACGGAACCATCTGGTGTCGCCACATCGCCCGAGCACCCCGGACACTGTCTTCCGCCCAAATCTTATTTAGCTTTGCCTCCTTTAGGAAGCGTATTCCGGCGGTGACCATAACGCGACGGGTAACGGTTCGTCGCGTAGCCGATATTCGGCCGCGTTCCGATCGAAAAGGGGTTGGAACAGGATTTGAATGGATTCAATTGGTGTCGTCCTGTTGCGGCGAAGTCACAGGTCGAATCGCGGTTCCGTGCTATTCAACAAGCAGCAGTCCATGGGGCGATGCCGGATCGACCAAAGATCGGCATCGGGACGGTTGCCGGGTTCGCGTGGCGTTGGTTTCAGTCGCCTTGCCGATGTCCAGATCGGCCACGGAAACGAGAATTCGATCGGACCTTGAAAGCTTTTCCAGGTGTCGGTCGCTGGTCCTGCGGGGGACGGGCCCCGGCAAGGTCGGTCACTCCCACCGGCCTTGCCGGCGCGCCAAACACCGGTGCGCCCACCCTGATTTAGCCTCTACAGATATCTGGTGATCGCCGGCGCCTGCATCTGCTGGTCGCGCTTGCCGTCTTCATAGACGATCGGCGCGGCGGCCAGTTCTTCCTCTGTGGCATCGTCCAGGCAGGCGACGTTCACCGCCCAGAAATTGCCGCCCATGAAATCGAGATAGCCGCGCGAGAAGGTGTGCACGCCGCAGGCCGGGCACATGTAGTGGTTGATGTCGCCTTCCGGCCAGTTGGAAGGCCGCGCCTTGTAATCGAGCATGCGCTCCTTGCCGCCGGTGATCTCGACCGCCTCGTAGGCGGCGAAGGACTTTTTGTAGCCGACCTTGAGGCAAAAGCTGCAATTGCAGCGCCGGATGCCGTCGTCGAAATCGAGCTCGGCTAAGAAGCGGATGAGACCGCAATGGCAACTGCCGTGATAGGTTTTTTTCATGCTCCCTCCTCCTTGCCCTGCCGGTGCGGCCTATATGGCTGCCGACGCACGGGACAGCATGCACATTGCGCGCTGTCCCGACACTGCTTGCGGCGCAACGCATGTCGGTAGTCGCCACTTCTTGCCACCAACCTGGCCAGGCGTTCCGCGGTCGAAGTTGAATATTTTTACCCGGGTAATATTGACGGGAATTCGGAAAAGGCGCATAGGCGGCGGCCTCGCCGGTGTGAATCGGCGAAAGCCTTCGATAAGACAGCGATACGCCGCGACCATGGATGACATGCAATGACCGACAAGCCAGCCGCCCGCCCGTCGCGCGACCTCACCAGCGGGCCGATCGCCAGCACGCTGCTGGTCTTCGCGCTGCCGGTGCTCGGCTCCAACGTGCTGCAATCGCTGAACGGTTCCATCAACGCGGTCTGGGTCGGCCGTTATCTCGGCGAGACCGCGCTGGCGGCGACATCCAATGCCAATCTGGTGCTGTTCCTGCTGCTCGGCACCATGTTCGGCATCGGCATGGCGGCCACCATCCTGGTGGCGCAGTCGGTCGGTGCGCGCAACCTGGACGAAGCCAAGCGCATCGTCGGCACCAGCGCCACCTTCTATTTCATCGTCTCGCTTGTTTTCGCGCTGGGTGGCTGGCTGTGGGTGGACAAGATCCTGTCCCTGTTGGCGACGCCGCCCGACGCCATGCCGCTGGCGCGTGCCTATCTGCTCGTCATCTTCGCGGCGGTGCCGGCCGCCAATCTGCTCGGCTTCGTCATGACCATCCTGCGCGGCGCCGGCGATTCGCGCACGCCGTTCTTCTTCATGGCTTTCGCCGTGCTGCTCGACATCGTGTTGAACCCGCTGCTCATCGCCGGCATCGGCCCGTTTCCCAAAATGGGCATCGCCGGTTCGGCAATGGCGACGCTGATCGGCCAGACGGTGAGCGTCATCGCCATCCTTGTGCTGCTCTACCGGCGCAAGCACCCGCTGCGGCTGGCAGGCCCCGACCTTGCTTTGCTCAAGCCCGACCCGAGGCTGCTGCGCATCATCGTCGCCAAGGGCGTGCCGATGGGCCTGCAGATGATCGTCATCTCGATGGCAGCCCTGGTGGTGATGGGGCTGGTCAACGGCTACGGTTCGCGGGTCACCGCCGCCTACGGCATCACCGCGCAATTGTGGACCTACATCCAGATGCCGGCATTGGCGATCGGCGCCGCCGTCTCGTCCATGGCGGCGCAGAATGTCGGCGCCCGCCGCTGGGACCGCATCGGCCGCATCGCCGCCGCCGGCGTCGGCTTCAACCTGTTGCTGACCGGCTCGCTGGTGGTGTTGCTCCATCTGTTCGACCGCCCGATCCTCGGCCTGTTCCTGGCCAATGACAGCACCGCGGTCGACATCGCGGAGCACATCAACAACGCCGCCTCGTGGTCGTTCATCCTGTTCGGCGTCACCATCGTGCTGTTTGCCACGGTGCGCGCCACAGGCGCGGTGCTGCCGCCGCTGATCATCCTGATCGTCTCGGTGCTCCTCATCCGCACCGGCTTTGCCTATTCGCTGCGCGATTGGCTTGGCCAGGAGGCGCTGTGGTGGAGTTTTCCCGCCGGTTCGATCGCCTCGCTGGCGCTGGCCGCCGCCTACTACCGCTTCGGCGGATGGCGCACCATGCACATGATCGAGGAGGAACGGCCCGCCGCCGGCGAACCCCCGGACACCGGCCTCGGCGTGCCGCGTGGGCGCGCACGGCTGGGGGAACAGGCGGAGGGGTGAGAGCCCGGTTCGCCGCAGGCGAATTGAAAGGTCCGGTGGACCTTTCAAAGGGCTCGAACGCCCGAGGCCGTAGCCGAGGGCCGGGAAGCGGTTCGTCTCAAAGATCGGTTCCGACCCCCTCTCCGTCGCCACTGCGCGGCGCCACCTCTCCCCCATTTCATGGGGGCGAGGAACCCAAGCTGGAAAGGCGCTCGCATCGCTGCATTGGTTCCTCGCCCCTGCCGAAGGCGGGGGCAGAGGTGGCGAGCCCGAAGGGTGAACCGGAGAGCGAGAATTCCATGTCGAGACGCTTGCCCGTTTGAGACGAGCAGCTAGGATCGCCGCGCAAACGGGGCGACGGGCAAGGTGACGGAAAAGATCGATACGGAAACCGCCGCCGGATCGCGCCTTGCCGAGGTGTTCGGCGCGTTCCTGCGCCTCGGCCTCACCTCCTTCGGCGGCCCGATCGCCCATCTCGGTTATTTTCGCGACGCCTTCGTGGTGCGGCGCAAGTGGATCGACGAGGCGAGCTACGCCGATCTGGTGGCGCTCTGCCAGTTCCTGCCGGGGCCGGCCTCCAGCCAGGTCGGCTTTTCGCTCGGCGTGCTGCGCGGCGGGCTGGCCGGCGGCATCGTCGCCTGGGCGGGTTTTACGCTCCCGTCGGCGCTGCTGCTCACGGCTTTCGCGCTGGGCGCCGGCGTGCTCGACAATCCGGTGGGAGAGGGCGTGCTGCACGGCCTCAAGCTGGTCGCCGCCGCCGTGGTGGCGCAGGCGTTGTGGGGCATGGTGAGAGCGTTGACCCCGGACCGCCAGCGCATCGCCATCGCGCTTATGGCACTTGCTCTGGCAAGCCTCGTCGCCGGCTGGCTGGGCCAGGTCGCCGCCATCGCCGTCGGCGCGGTCGCCGGGCTGCTGTTCTGCGGCGGCGAGGCCGGTGCCACGCCACGGCATCCGGCTTTTCCGGTCGGGCGCCGCGCGGCCATTGCCGCCCTTGTCCTGTCCGTCGTCCTGCTTGTACTGCCGCCGCTACTCGGCGCCTGGACCGGCAGCCATCTGCTCGCCTTCTTCGACGCCTTCTACCGCTCCGGCGCGCTGGTGTTCGGCGGCGGCCATGTCGTGCTGCCATTGCTGCAGAACGCGGTGGCCGAACCCGGCTGGGTGCCGGTGCAGCAGTTCCTCGCCGGCTATGGCGCCGCCCAGGCCGTGCCCGGCCCGCTTTTCACCTTCGCGGCCTATTTAGGCGCCGTCTCCGGCGTCGTGCCCAACGGGCCGCTGGGTGCAATGCTGGCGCTGGTGGCGATCTTCCTGCCCGGCCTGCTGCTCGTCTATGGCGCCCTGCCGTTCTGGGACGGCTTGCGGGCCTTGCCGAGGGCGCAGGCGGCGATGCGCGGCGCCAATGCCGCGGTGGCCGGCATCCTCGCCGCCGCCTTCTACGACCCGGTCCTGATCAGCGCCATCGCCGGGCCGCTCGACATTGTTTTCGCCGTCGGCGGCTTCCTGCTGCTGGTCTTCGCCAAGGCGCCGCCGTGGCTGGTGGTGGTGCTGCTGGGGGCAGCGGGCGCGGTGGGGTGAGGCTGATTTGTTTTTCCCTTCTCCCCTTGTGGGAGAAGGTGCCTGAGCTCGGCGGCGAAGCCGCCGGAAGCGAGGGCGGATGAGGGGTGTTGGACGGAGCGCTGCGTCGCAAACTGCGTTGGTGTTGATGCGGGGATTGGTTCTGAAACGCCTCGTTTCTTCCAACACCCCTCATCCGTCTCGTCGCTGCGCGCCGATCCACCTTCTCCCGCAAGGGGAGAAGGGAAGTCAGTACTTCGCCGGCTAAGGAAGCGGCAGGCACCAGATGGCCAGGAAGGCTTTGTCGCCCGAGCGCATCGCATGCACGATATGGGCGGGATTGTAGATGAGGCCGCCGATGCCGGGTTCGTTCCAGGGACCGTCATTCTGCCGCCATGCGCCGGCCGACAGCGCGATATAGACCTCTTCCGGCGGATGCCGGTGATCGGGATAGATCGTGTCGGGCGCCATTACCGAGACGCCGATCTCGACATGCGTGCTTGGCACCGGGCCGTCGCGGCCGACGATCATCGCGTCGGCGTAGCGGTCGGCCAGCCCGTCGGCTGCGCGCCGTTCGGCCCGGTTGCTCCACGCCAGAACGGGTTCGATCGCCTGGAACGCCTTGCCGAGCCCGCGCATGGGCAGTTCGGCGTCCCGCAAGCCATCGTAGCAGGCCTCAAGATGGGCGCATGCCGGCGGGAGCGTTGGCCGCCGCACGTCCCGGGTTTCGCCAGGGCCGTGGGAAAGACCGTCCACCACGCGGCGCCATGCGCGCGAAAGCGGCGTCTCGCACGTCGCCTTCAGCCCGACCGCCTCCTTGAGATTGTCGAGGAAGGTGGTCAGGTTTTCCTGGGGGGATGCTGCCATGGTGCTGCTCCGGCGTTGCGACCGCACTGTTCCACGAGGAACAAGGCGGGGGCAATGGTGGGATATCTTCCTTCTCCCCCTGTGGGAGAAGGTGGATCGGCGCGCAGCGCCGAGACGGATGAGGGGGTGAGAACCCGGTTCGCCGGAGGCGAATTGAAAGGTCCAGTGGACCTTTCAAAGGGTTCGAACGCCCGAGGCTATGCCGAGGGCTGGGACAAAACTGCGACCTGACCCTCGCAAACTCGCTGCCCTTCGGGCGTTCAAACCCTTCAAAACGTCCACCGGGCGTTTTGATCTGCCCGAAGGCGAACCGCCTCCCGGCCCCTCGCAGGCTCGGGGCGTTCGAAGCTCGAAAAGCCAAGCAGTTGGCTTTTCGTCCGCTGCGCGGACCGCTTCTCACCCACCCATATTCGCACGGGTCAGGTGGATGAGGCCGTCGAAGCGCTGGCGCAGGCGGTCGTCGATGGCGCGCGGCACGTGGTGCGGGAAACGTTCGGCCAGGATGCGCTTCTTTTCGGCAATCGCACGCTGCAGGATGTCGGGCTTGCCCCTCTCGTTCCATTCCTTCGGCGAGAAACGGTCGCCGATGGCCGGATAGAAATACTCCGTCTGCATCAGCTTCAGCGTCTGGTCGTTGCCGAGATAGTGGCCCGGGCCATTGAGGCAGACCTCGGTGATCGTATCGATGGACAGCGCCTCGTCGGTCACCTCGATGCCGCGCACGCAGCGCAGGCACTGGCCGATCATGTCGTTGTCGATGATCAGGCTTTCCAGGCAGAAGCCGAGCAGCGAGGCGTGCATGCCGGCCGATTCATAAATCAGGTTCAGCCCCGACAGGCCGGCCATCACGTCGGTAATGCCCTTTTCGAAACCGGACTGGATGTCCGGCAGCTTGGAATCGGCCATGCCCGCCGCCGAACCACCCGGCAAATCGTAGAATTGCGCCATCTGCGCGCAGGCCGCCGTCAACAGTGCCTGCTCGGCCGAACCGCCCGACATGGCGCCGGTGCGCAGGTCGGAAACGAAGGGCCAGGTGCCGAAGATGGCGGGATGGCCGGGCTTCAGCGCGTTGACATAGACGAGACCCGCCAGCACTTCGGCCACCGCCTGCACCACGGCCCCGGCAATCGCCGCCGGCGCGGTGGCGCCGGCCTGGCCGGCCGAAAGCAGCAGGATCGGAATGCCGCCTTCCACGCAGGCCTCCAGCACGCCGCAGGCATCCTCGGCGAACTTCATCGGCGGCACGACGAAGCAGTTGGAGTTGGAAACGAAGGGCCGGGCACGGAAATTCTCCTCGCCGCCGGCGATCGCGTAAAGCATCTCCAGCGCCGGCTTCACATTCTCGCGCACCGTGAACGAGGTGCCGACATGTTTGGAGGTTCCCATCACGCAGGCATAAAGCGTGTTGAAATCCATCTCGAGCGGGTCGGGAATGTCGCGCGGCACCATCGGCCGCTGGAAGAAATGGATGTTGTCCAGCCCGTCGACGATGCGGGCGGCGTCATAGATGTCCTGCAGCAGGCTCTCGCGATATTCCCGCTTCTCGACATCGACCAGATGCACGGCGGCGCCCGCCGTGCCGTAATGCACGCGTTTGCCCTGGATCAGCATGTCATGCTTGGGATCCTGGCCGTGCAGGGTGAAATTGCGCGCCGCCTTCTTGATCGTGTCGAGCACTAGCGCGCGCGGAAAACGGATGCGGCCATCGTCGCTGTAGCTGGCGCCGACGCCGATCAAGGCCTCGATGCAGGAGGGAATGGCGTTGGCGAAACCGACGGTCTCGAGCAGCGTCAACACCGCTTCGTGGATGCGTTCTCGGTCGTTCTGGCTCAGCGGGCCGTAGCGTCCGCCTTCGAGCCCGGCGCGCACTGGCCTAATATCATCGGCCAGAGGTGCTGCGCGCATGGCGCGTCGCGCCTCGCGTCCGCCGGACCGGCGTGACCGGCTGTCGCCTTGCAAATCCTGCTTTTCCGCGGCCATCGACATGGAAAACCTCCACTGCTTCTTGCTGAAGCCGGACACGTGGCGGTTGGTCCACCATCGCGCGGCTCTTTCCCCTTGTTTTGCGAACTATGCCAAGCCCATTGGTGCAGCCTATGGGCCAGCCCATTCCGGCAGATGGACCAGAGAGGGCTCGGCCGACGGAAAAATCGCTTGCTGCGGCGTTGCCAAAAAAAGTGCCCAAAAAACAGCTTGAGCCGAACCTATGGTCATACCTTACAGCGGTCTTCAGGAGGGTTCATGGACGACCGGACAACAGACAATCACATCGCCGTGACCGAATGGCTGAGTGCCGCCGAATGCGCCGATCGCATCGGGCTGACGGTGCGGGCGTTGCGACTCTACGAACGCTACGGGCTGATCAGGCCGCGCCGCACCCAAAAGGACTGGCGGCTCTACGGCACCGCCGACATCGCCCGCCTGACCGAGGTGCTGGCGCTGAAGCGGCTCGGCCTCTCGCTTTCCACCATCGCCGGCCTGCTGGCCGGCCGTGAAACCGACCTCGAGCGCATGCTGGCCATGCAGCATTCCGTGCTGCGCGAAACGCGCGAACGGGCCGAGCACGGCCTGTCCATCGTCGAGGCGATGCGCGCAAAACTCGCCGGCGGCGGCCATGTCTCGATCGACGATCTCGTCAACCTGACCAAGGAGACCAAGATGACCGACACCTCATCGGACGCCATCGCCTGGCGTCGCTACGAACAGGCAAGACCGCGCACCGAGGTCGAGATCGACCGGGCCGTCTACGCCGATTATGCCGGCCATTATCGGCTGGAAGACGGGCCGGGCCTCGCCGTCATCCATCGTGGCGACCATCTCTTCATCCAGGTGACCGGCCAGCCGGAGGTGGAAGCCTTTCCCGAAAGCGATCGCTCCTTCTTCCTCAAGCTGGTGCCGGCGCAGATCACTTTTCAACGCTCGGCCGATGGCGCCGTCGACAGGCTGGTGCTGCACCAGGGCGGTCTGGATATGACCGCGCAGCGCATCGACGAGACCGCCAGCCGCGAGATGGATGCGGCCCTGGCCAAGCGTATCCGCGACAGGACGCCGGTACCGGGCAGCGAAGCGTTGTTGCGCGCGACCATCAGCGACCATATGCGCGGCGAGCCCGACTACGAGCGGATGAGCCCGGCATTGGCGGCGGCGGCGCGCGCGCAGAAGGACGTTATCGCCAACGACCTGGCGCGTCTGGGTGCGCTGGTCGATGTGACATTCCGGGGTGTCAGCCAGGAAGGTTGGGACGTCTACGACGTGCGGTTCGAGCATGGCGAAGTGGAATGGAGTTTCGACCTGACGCCCGAGGGCAAATTCGGCGGCATGTTCCTGCGCCCAAGGCCCTAGAACCCGCGGAAGGGCATTTCGTCCCCGGTCGCGTCACAGCGACAACCAGCACCGTCGAATGCATCGTTAGGGAGCCCGCCCGAAGGTGTTTGGCTGGACTATACGCGCGTGCGCGCATTCGCGCCGTTGGGTGATGGCTTGGCCTATCGTCACCGGATTTGGTGCGTCTCTGGCCCAATGGGTTCCAGCGCGGGATTTTGGCCGCCGGTCCAAGGAGGGGCATTTGGCAAACCTACTGGTATGGACCGGCGTGCTTGCCGCGCTCAGTCTGCTGACCGCAGGCGTTTGGTGGCTGCTGCCAATGTGCCTGCCCGTCTCTTTCGCCTTGCGGCTGCAGTGACGCGAGGCGGCGCTGCCCGACCACTGTCGACTGGACGATTGGATTGACCATCGACAACGCCCTTGCAGGGCACGATCGGCACAAAAGTTGCGCCGGCTAACATGTTTGCCGGCTCCGACCGTCCTGTCCCCGAAAAGAAAATCGCCCGGCGCGAGGCCGGGCGAAGATGAGCCGTTTGGGAGGATGCGGCTAAGCGGCTGCCGGGCGGCGGCCGGCCGCAGTGGCCAGCTCGCGGATGCCGGGTTCGATATGTTGCAGCGAAATGGACGAGATGCCCAAGCGCATGAAACGCGACGGCTTGTCGGTACGGTCGAAGAAGCGGTCGCCCGGCTCGATGATGACGCTGCGGCTGGCCGCTGCGCCGGCGAGGTCACGCGAATCCGTTCCGCGCGGGCCCTCCAGCCAGAGCGACGTGCCGCCGGCCGAATCGGTGGCGCGCCATTCCGGCAGGAAGGCCGAGATCGCGTGCACCAGCCGCTTGCGCCGCTCGTCGAAGGCCGACGACAGACGCCGCACGAGCGCCTCGTGATGGCCGAGCGAGAGGAACAGCGCCACCGCGCGCTGGTTGTTGGCCGGCGGATGGCGCAGCATGAAGCGGCGCAGCGCGCGCAGTTCCGCGATCAGTCCGGCCGAGGCCACGATGTAGCCAAGCCGCAGGCCCGGAGCCAGCGTCTTCGACATCGAACCGACATAGACGACGCGGCCGGAGCGATCGATGCTCTTCAGCGCCTGCTGCGGCGCCTCGTCCAGCAACTGGCTGTCATAGCCGTCCTCGATGATGATCTGGTTGTGGCGGTTGGCCCGCGCCAGAAGGTCCTGCCGGCGCTCCTGCGACAGCGGCACCATGGTCGGGCACTGGTGGCTCGGCGTGACAAAGACAAAACCGGAATCCGACGGGATCGCCGAGGTGACGATGCCGGACTGGTCGACAGGCACTGGCTGGATATCGGCGCCGGCCAGCCGGAAGATCGAGCGGGCGTCGGGATAGCCCGGGTCTTCCATCGCCACCTTCGAACCCTTGGTCATCAGCAGCGTGGCCAGCATGTAAAGTGCGTTCTGGGCGCCCAGCGTGACGATGATCTCGTCCGGATTGGCGAAGATGCCGCGCCGCGGCAACAGCCGCGCCTGGATCTGTTCGATCAGCAGCGGGTCGTCGCGGTCGACCATGTCGGAGGCCCAGTTGCGGATCTCCAGCACGGCCAGCGCCATGCGGTTGCACTCGCGCCACTCGGCGGGGGAA
The DNA here is from genome assembly GCF_008727715.1 of Mesorhizobium terrae. Taxonomy (GTDB): domain Bacteria; phylum Pseudomonadota; class Alphaproteobacteria; order Rhizobiales; family Rhizobiaceae; genus Mesorhizobium; species Mesorhizobium terrae. The sequence continues at coordinate 1,395,811 of NZ_CP044218.1, read as the reverse complement.
CAGCGCCGGGTCGAACTGGCCGTATACGAACGGATATGACGACTTGATCCAGTTGTCGTGCTTGGCCGGCGGCGGCATGTCGCTGGCGGCGATCTGGCGGCGTGCTTTCCAGTCGATCTCGTTGGACTGTTCCGGCGTCTTCTGCGGCTTGGCCGGCGTCGCCAGCACTTCCGGATTGACGAAGTGGCCGCGCCGCTCGCGCGCCACCAGGAAGCCCTGGTCGACGAGCTGCTGGAAGGCCAGCACCACCGTGCCGCGCGCGACGCCGAGTTTTTCGGCCAGGATGCGGCACGAAGGAAGCGGCATGGAAGCGGCGATCTGACGGTCGAGGATGGCTGCCACGATCGCCTGGCGGATCTGTGCCTGCAGGGTTTGGCCGGACTCGGCGGAAATCCTGAACAGGCCCGACCATATCGCGGTGTCGTTTCTCTGTGGCATATCCTAGCGCTCCTCGGTGGACAGTCTTTTTTGTTTTGTGGACCAGTGAACTGTATGATTGGTACAAGGGGTTGCGCCAATCAATTTTTCTGATCGCTGGGATTTATGCCAGTGATCCTTCATTCCCCGCCGTGAACAACGGAGGGTAGAAATTTCTCGCTTTGGTTGATGTTGGTCACCGCTAGTGTCGTGACACGGGCATCGCGCGACAATTTCCCGTTCCGGCATGGATTCCCGACACTCTCCGCTCCCTACGGTCGCTCACGAGGTCGGGAATGACGAGCTTTCCTTGCCTCGTGCAAATCGAGAACGCTGGCCTATCCCCAGCGCTGGAGATCGGCCGAGACGTCCCTTGCCTTCCGTTATTCCCGACCTCGTGAGGGAGCGAAGCGACCGGAGAGTGTCGGGAATCCATGCCGGAACGGTGGTATTTGGCACAGGGGCGTGGAACCAGACCGACAGTGGCGACGAATTTCGATCGTCATATGTCGTGCAAGGATGAGCAAAGCCCCGTGGTGCTCCGACGAGGCGCTTGAACCGATTGAAACTCCGCGAGATAAGTTCGTCACCAGCCTCTCGCTTGCCGCATTCGCTCTGCTAGACTGCGGCCGAACCACCCCGCTACCTCCGGAGATCGCCGTGGACCGCACCGCTTTCGACAAACAGCTCGCCGCCCTTCGCGCCCATCGCGCCGCCACATCGATGAACATGCGCGCGGTCTTCGCCGCCGATCCGGACCGCTTCAAAGCGCTTCTCGGCGCTGGACGGCGACCTTCTGCTCGACTGGTCGAAATGCGCGGTCGACGCCCGGACCATGGAGTTGCTCGAGGGCCTAGCCAAGGCCGCCGATGTCGAAGGCAGGCGCGCTGCGATGTTTGCCGGCAAACATATCAACATTACCGAGGACCGCGCCGTATTGCACACGGCGCTGCGCAATCTCTCCGGCAAGGGGCTTACCGTCGACGGCCAGGACGTGCAGAAGGACGTCCGCTCGGTGCTCGACGCGATGAGCGTCTTCGCCGACGCGATCCGCTCGGGCAAGGCGGCCGGCCATACCGGCAAGAAGATCACCGACATCGTCAACATCGGCATCGGCGGCTCCGACCTTGGCCCTGTCATGGCGACGCTGGCGCTCGCTCCCTATCACGACGGGCCGCGCGCGCACTACGTCTCCAACATCGACGGCGCCCATATGCATGACACGCTGAAGGGCCTGTCGGCGGAGACGACCTTGTTCATCGTCGCCTCCAAGACCTTCACCACCGTCGAGACCATGACCAACGCCGAAACGGCGCGCAAATGGGTGGAGGCCAAGCTCGGCAAGGAAGCGGTCGGCAAGCATTTCGCCGCCGTCTCCACCGCGCTCGACCTCGTCGCCAAGTTCGGCATCGAGAAGGACGTGTGTTCGGCTTCTGGGACTGGGTTGGCGGGCGTTATTCGGTGTGGGGCGCCATCGGCCTGCCGGTGATGATCGCCGTCGGGCCGGAAAACTTCCGCGCCATGCTTTCCGGCGCGCATGAGATGGACGAGCATTTCGTCGCCGCGCCGCTGACCAGGAACCTGCCGGTGCTGCCTGGTCGGTTCTGGCATCGCGTCTGCGGCTACCCGGCCCGCGCGGTCATTCCCTACGACCAGCGCCTGTCGCGCCTGCCGGCCTATCTCCAGCAGCTCGATATGGAATCGAACGGCAAGAGCGTCATGCTGGACAGCGCCGGCGCGGTGACGCCGACCGGCCCGCTGGTGTGGGGCGAGCCCGGCACCAATGGCCAGCACGCCTTCTTCCAGTTGCTGCACCAGGGCACCGACATCATCCCGGTCGAGTTCATCGCCGCCCGCTGTCGGCCACGAGCCGGACCTGAAGCACCATCACGATCTCCTGCTCGCCGTGGCGCAGTCGGAAGCGTTGATGAAAGGCCGCACGCTGGAAGAGGCGCGCGCCCAGATGCTGGCCAAGGGCATGAAGCCCGAGCAGGTCGACAAGATCGCCCCGCACCGGGTCTTCTCGGGCAATCGGCCGTCGCTCACCATTCTCTACCGCAAGCTCGACCCGCGCACTTTCGGCCGGCTGATCGCGCTTTACGAACACCGCGTCTTCGTCGAGGGGCACGCTCTATGACATCAATTCCTTCGACCAGTGGGGCGTCGAACTCGGCAAGGAACTGGCGACAAGCCTGCTTCCTGTCGTTGAGGGCAAGGAGAATGCCGCCAGGAGGGATGCCTCGACCGCCGGGCTGGTGGACATATTCACCGGCTAAGCGGACGGGAGTAAGAAATTTTGGGGGCATCAAGGGCATCCTTTTCGACAAGGACGGGACACTGATCGATTTTCACGCCACCTGGTCGGGGTGGCGGACCGCATGGCGCTGGAGGCGGCGGCTGGCGACCGCGCCAAGGCCGACGAATTGCTGGCCAAGGCCGGTTATGATTTCGAGACCAAGGGTTTCAAGGCCGATTCCATCTTCGCAGCCGGCACCAATGCCGACATCATCGCGCTGTGGTTCCCGGAATTGTCGGCGGCCGAACAGCGCGAGGCGCTGGACCATTTCAACGAAATCAGCACCGAACAGGGCTCGGCAATGGCCGTGCCGCTGCCGGGCATCGCCGGAGCGCTGGCGGCGTTGCATGCGAAATCCTACCGGCTGGGGGTCGCCACCAACGATTCGACCGCCGGCTGCGAGCGCACACTTTCCGCGATCGGCATGGCGCAGCTGTTCGACGCCGCCTATGGCTATGACGCGGTCGCCAACCCGAAGCCGGCGCCGGACGCGGTGCTGGCCTTCTGCGACCTCACCGGTCTGAAGCCGTCCGAGGTTGCCATGGTCGGCGACAATCGTCACGACCTCGACATGGCCCGCGCCGGCGGCTGCGGCCTGGCGGTCGGTGTCCTGTCCGGCACCGGCACGCGCGAATCGCTGGCCCCGCTCGCCGACGTCGTGCTGGCCTCGGTCGCCGACCTGCCGGCGTTTCTGGCCGGGCGGGGGTGAGGAGGCGATAGCGATACAAGGCAAAGGACCTGGTACTCAGCTCTCTGAATTTAGACGACCCAAGCTACCTCGGGAGTTGGTCTATGTTGGAGCGATGATCGCGTCAGCGATATCGACTGTTAATCGTCGATTTACCAAAAAACCTTCTACTATCTACGACTTTCCTTCGCCAAATCTTCATAATATTGGGCGCGCCTGAAATCCTCGATTTTGGCCGTGATGCCAGAGCTGCACTCAGGACAACAAGTTGCCGGCAAATCATAACGCTCAATCAGTGTCATTCGACCTTCATCATAATCCCACTCAAGGAAGCTGTCCGTTTCTATCACATCACAAGCAAACCCATTTGCCCGCACGATTCACAGTCTGATACAAGTTCTCTCCGCTGGCAGAAGCAACATTGCTCCTCGGCAACGATAAACGTGTCTTCATTGCATTCTGGGCAAAGCCAGACTTCCCCTTCATTGCTCTTTGCGTAGATGCGCGCCTTTTGGAGCATTTCGGCGCGAGCCTTAACACGTTGTAGAATTTTCTGGAGGTCATCCTCGTCTATGAAATCTGGAGGGGTGAGATCCAAATGCTCGCGATAAAAGAAAATCACGAAAGCGAATATCTCCGAGAACTTCGCCTCAGTTGCCTCTATTCCATGATCGAATTCATAATGGACCAGTTCATTTCGTAAATTTATCGCAGATCGAATCTTTAAATGATCGACATCGCTGATCGAAATGTTTCCTATTGTTGGATCTTTTATTCGAGAAAGCGCTAAATTTATCCCAACGGTCTTGCCGGGTTTGTCTATGGATTCTAAAACGAATGCTGGATGGATAAGCCTCAAATATTCCTTGAAGGCTAACTCCATTGCCTGAACAACATTAACAATCGCAAATTTCCATTTATCAGCGCTGTGCTCTTCTCGGTGAGCATAGCGTACGGCCTCTCTAAAATAAGAGATGCTGTTCTCTAGAAGTGCAAGTTTGTGATCGTTGGCCATCTATCTGAGATAATGCGCTTAGTTAATAACTAACAGTCATTGCTAACATAATCTCATAATAAATCGTGGAGGACGCGAGATATCGGGCCCGCGATCCGGAAGGCCATCTGTGGACCTTCGCCGAGACGGTGAGGCACGTTCCCGTCAACGTCGCCGAACAGCTGAGCGGCTGCACCATCGAAGGCTGGCATCGGGGTAGAGAGTGACGCCCACAAACCCGACGCTATGAGCGTTGAGGGGTAGCGCTGTCGTCATTCCGGAAGCCGAAGCGCAGCGAAGGCTATCCGGAACCCATTGGTCGCAACATCGTAAGGCACGGCCCGGTCCTCGTTCTGAACCGTTCATGCAGCCGAACCGGCGCTGCGTGCTTCATTCCCATCGGCACGATCTTCGTTCCCGGCCGCGCTTCTCAATGGGTTCCGGGTCGGCACTCGGCTTCGCCTCGCTTGCCCGGAATGACGGGCGCAGAGTGGTTCGCCGCTTCTTCAGCCTGCCGTGCTGGTCGACCAGGGCGCCGGCAAGGGAGGCCACCCGGTTCGAAATCCCCTCCACATTCTTCTGGCTTGATGACGGCAGGCCGATCGCCAATGGCTCGCCCGCCACAGCTCCTTATCTTTTCTTGATCTTTTGCGCCTCGATCCCGTCTCGAATTCTTATCCGCGCACGCGGTAATCCAATGGGGTTCCCATGCAGACGGTCCGGCCATTGGCGGCTGTGGCCGGCTGGAAGTGCCGCGATCCCCGTTCCATGCAAAGACCCGTCTCCCAGTTCCGCTTCCTGACCAGGACCAACTCCATACCGACGGAGTATTTTGTCCTGGCCAATTTGAAGGCGGTCGGCCCCGTGGTCGGGCACCTCGCCGGCGAGCCGATCCGCGACGCGGTCCTCGACGAGGGCGGCCGCCGTTACCGTTTCGCCGGCGTCATGCCGCGCACCGCGACCGGACGCTTCGCCGTCGAAGCGCTTCGTCCCGGCGAATGGATCGTGCAACCGGGCCTGATCTACCGGCTCGAGGAACCGGCGCCGATGTGCGCCTGAGGCAAATGGCGCGGCGCCGTGTGTGCCATTCCCGATCGCGAAGAACGGGCCCGGGCCGTTCCTTTGAAATCCCCTTCACATTCTTCTGGCTTGATGGCGACGGATCGGAGATTGTCGGCGTCTCGGTTGCGTCGGCCCGAAGCCGGCGGGCAGGGCGATCGGGCAGGCCAATTTCAGCGAGCAGGAAGCGAACATGCAGATCGGAATGATGGGACTGGGCAGGATGGGCGCCAACATGGTCAGGCGCCTGCAGCGCGACGGCCATGAATGCGTCGTCTACGATATCAACCCGGCCAGCGTCGAAGCCCTGGTCAAGGAAGGTGCCACTGGCGCCGGCTCGCTGGAGGAGTTCGTCGGCAAGCTGGCCAAGCCGCGCGCGGTCTGGCTGATGCTGCCGGCCGCCATCACCGGCAAGGTCGCCGACCAGGTGGCGGCGTTCATGGACAAGGGCGACATCATCATCGATGGCGGCAATTCCAACTATCGCGACGCGGTCGACCAGGCGGCGAAGTTCGCGACCAAGGGCCTGGCTTTCGTCGATGTCGGCACCAGCGGCGGCGTCTGGGGGCTGGAACGCGGCTACTGCCTGATGATCGGCGGTCCCGACGATGCGGTGAAACATCTCGACCCGATCCTCGCTTCGCTGGCGCCCGGCGCCGACCATGGCGCCAATCCCGACAAGGCGGCGGGCACCGCGCCTTTCGGCTACCTGCACTGCGGCCCGAGCGGCGCCGGCCACTTCGTCAAGATGGTGCATAACGGCATCGAATATGGCGTCATGGCCGCCTATGCCGAGGGCGTGAATATCCTGAAGGCCGCCAATTCCGGCAAGGCCGACCGCAGCGCCGACGCCGAGACCTCGCCGCTCAGCGAGCCGCAATATTACCAGTTCGACATCGACCTGCCCGCGGTCACCGAAGTGTGGCGCCACGGTTCGGTGATCGGCTCATGGCTGCTCGATCTCACCGCCAGCGCGCTCAAGGCCGACCCTGCGCTGGCGCAGTTCGGCGGCCGCGTCTCCGATTCCGGCGAAGGCCGCTGGACGCTCAAGGCCGCCATCGACACCGGCGTGCCGGCGCCGGTGTTGTCGTCGGCTCTGTTCGACCGCTTCTCCTCGCAGGGCGAGTCCGCCTTCGCCGACAAGCTCCTGTCTGCGATGCGTTATGCCTTCGGCGGCCATCTCGAAAAGCCGAAAAACGGCGCGTGAGGGGATAACGACCATGGCTGTTGCGGCTGAACCCCGATCCGACGTGCTTGTGCTGTTCGGCGCCACCGGCGACCTGGCGCACAAGAAGATCTTTCCCGCGCTCTATTCCATGGTGGCGCGCGGCCACCTGACCGAGCCGATCATCGGCATCGCCTTCGACAGTTGGACGGTCGAGCAACTGGCGGCGCGCGCCCGCGACGGCATCCAGGCCGCGATCGGCACGGTGGACGAGGCGGTGTTCGCCAAGCTCGCCGGCCTGCTGCGTTATGTCAGCGGCGATTATCGCAGCCAGGAAACCTTCGACAAATTGAAGGACGCGCTGACCGGCTTCCGCCACCCGCTCTATTATCTGGCCGTGCCGCCGTCGATGTTCGAGCCGGTGGTGCAGGGGCTGGAGCAGTCGGGCGGCGCCGCCGGCGCCAGGCTGATGGTGGAAAAGCCGTTCGGCCGCGACCTGCAGTCGGCGCGCTGGTTGAACCGGGTGCTGCACATCGTCTTCGACGAGAACTCGATCTTCCGCATCGACCATTATCTCGGCAAGGAGGCGATCCAGAACCTGCTCTATTTCCGCTTCGCCAACTCCTTCCTCGAACCGATCTGGAACCGCAACTATGTCGAGAGCGTGCAGATCACCATGGCCGAGGATTTCGGCGTGCAGGGGCGCGGCAAGTTCTACGACGAGGTCGGCTGTATCCGCGACGTCATCGAGAACCATCTGCTCAACATCCTGCTCTTGCTGGCCATGGAGCCGCCATCGGGCCGCTCGGCCGAAGACCTGATCGACGAGAAGGTGCAGGTCCTGAAGGCCGTTCGCACGCTGGCCAAGGACGATGTGGTGCGCGGACAGTTTGCCGGCTATCTGCAGGAGCCGGGCGTGGCGCCGGGCTCCACGGTGGAGACTTTCGCCGCGGTGCGCTTCCTCGTCGACACCTGGCGCTGGCAGGACGTTCCGTTCTTCATTCGCGCCGGCAAGAACCTGCCGGTGCGCGCCACCGAAGTGGTGGTCAAGCTGAAGCGGCCGCCGCTCGACGTGTTCGACGCCATCGCGCCGGACGAGGCCAACTATCTGCGCTTCCGCATCAACCCGGAAATCTCCATCAGCATCGGCGCCCGCCGCAAGCTGGCCGGCGACGAGATGGTGGGCGAGCAGGTGGAGCTTTCGGCCGTGGACGATTCGGCCGGCGACATGGAGCCGTATGAGCGCCTGATCGGCGACGCCATGAACGGCGACATACGCCTGTTCACCCGCCAGGACGCCTCCGAGGCTGCCTGGCGCATCGTCGGGCCCGTGCTGGACGACAAGAGCCAGCCGGCGATCTACGAGCCGGGCACCTGGGGTCCGGCCGAGGCGATGGCGAAGTTCGGGCCGCCGAACGGCTGGGTCGATCCGGCGAAGTGAGCGCCTACTGCATCGGCCAGAAAATCGGAATCGATTTTCGGTAGGCACGATGCAGCAGATTCAAAATGTTAGAGCGTCCTTTGCGCGTCCAATCGGACGCGCGGCGCTCTAGCGACTGCATAGAAAAAGACCGGGACGCTTCGAGCGTCCCGGCCGAAGCTGAGGCGCCAGCGCCTCTCGGGAGGGAAGAACACAACCGGTGGAACGGGAGGAATCACCGGAAGCTTTTTTCAGCTTGCGCCCGGAAACGCCCATTGGCGAAGCATGGAATTCTGTTTTTTCCGCCATTCGCGCAAAATCCGGGGTTATCCACCGGGCAATCACAGGCTGCGTGGAAAGGCGTTCTGTAGCGAGGGTTGATGCTGTGGGGTGGAGTCTCCTTCTCCCCTTGCGGGAGAAGGTGGCCGAGCCGAAGGCGAGGTCGGATGAGGGGTGCTGGAAGAAACGAGGCGCTTCAGAATGAGCGTTCGGTAAACTCACCGCACAACTTGCACGGTAGCACTCCGTCCAACACCCCTCATCCGCCCTCGCCTTCGGCTAGGGCACCTTCTCCCGCAAGGGGAGAAGGGAAGGCGCTGTGCTCAGCGCTAAACGCAAACACGGTCGCCGGCGTCCCGGCACCCGCTTCACCGAAATCCGATACCTGATATTCGGCGATCGCCGCCAGCCTCTGACGGGGCAGATGGGCACGGCCCGGATCGCCGACCAGAACGGTGATGCCCATGGCGAGGCAACGATCAAGGAAGGCGGTGACGCGCCGCGCAAGGCTTCGGTCATAAAACAGGTCGCCGACCGTTATCAGGTCGACGGATGGCGGTTCTCCGGCGGTCAGGTCGGCCTGCAGGGTTTCAAACGTCACATCGTTCAACGCTGCATTGAGGCGTGCTGCAATGATCGCATGCGCGTCGATGTCCACGCCCGTCACACTGCTGGCGCCGGCCCTGGCGGCGGCGATGGCGACAAGGCCGGAGCCGGTGCCAAGGTCCAGCACAGCCCGCCCGCGAACTGTTTCAGGATGGTCGAGCAGATAACGCGCCAGCACGGTGCCGCCGGCCCAATGATAGGCCCAGTAAGGCGAGCGCCCCGCGCCGGTCGACCCGCCGGCCATTTCCGCGAGACGCCGCAACCCGCTCGACGGCTGTGCGCCATGCAGCCGGATTTCGGCAATGCCGGGAACTGGCGCCAGCGGCAGATTGGCCAGGATGAAGGCTGTTGCATCGGCTTCGGGCGTTTCGGCCGGCTTGGCTGGCAAGGGCAGGGTCATGGCTCTCAGCCTAGCGCGGCCGCGTCACTTCATGAAGATCAGCGCCATGCCGGCCACCACCAGTGCCGCACCCGCCCACGCGCCTGCTGCCGGCCGTTCGCCGGTGCGCAGCCACAGCAGCGGCAGGATGATGACGGGCGAGGTCGCCGACAGCGTCGAGACGATGCCGACCTTGCCGCCGGACAGCGCGAACAACAGCAAGGTCATGCCGATGGCCAGCGCCAGAATGCCGGTCAGCGCCGTCAGGGCCGCCACTTTCCACGTCAGCGGGCCTTTCGGCTTCAGCGCCGGGATGGGCAATTGAATGAGAATGCTGAGGAACGCGGCCGCGATGCCGACCCTGAGCATGGAGGCGAGGAACGGATCGATGCCCGTCGCCATGACAGGCCGGGCGATGATGGAGCCGATGGCCTGGCCGGTTGCGGCGCCGAGGCCGAGCGCGACGCCGATCCAGAGCGGGCCCTTGACCGTTTCCCATTGATGCAATTGCGAGCGGCGCTTGCCGAACAGGATGGCGAGCAGCACGCCGCCAACGATCAAGGCGATGCCGAACACCGCCTTCGTGCTCAGCGTTTCGCCAAGCAGCAGCCAGCCGAGCATCGCCGCGATGGGCGCGTTGAGCGCGAACAATATGCCCGAGCGCCGCGGGCCGACCCGGTTCAGCGTGGCGAACAGCAGCGTGTCGCCGATGAAGATGCCGATCAGGCCCGACGCCAAAAGCGGCCACACATTGGCTGCGTCGAGTTCGCGCCAGGCGCCGGTGGCAAGCACGTAAAGCGCCAGCATGGCGGTGACGAAGATCTGCCGGACGCGGTTGAAGGCGGGCGCGCCGAGATGACCGGCCGGCCCCGCCGAGATGATGCCGGTGAGCGCCCAGCAGACGGCGGCGCCGAGCGCCGCGAGTTCGTGGATGGGCATTTCGCCTCGCCGGGTTCTGCGACGGCCGCCGTACCGTCATGGTGGTTGCGGCGTTCGGCCGTTTGCCTATCGATACTCCGCTTCGCGGCGCCGCGGCGCGCCGATTGTGTGGAATTCCGGTTCGTCCACAGGCGCGTGGGCGCAACGAAGCGACATTCGAAGCCGCAACGGCCGGCATTGTCGCGGATTTGAAACAAGATGGAGACATCATCTTAACAGGCGGGCAAGCCGCGGTCCTTAGGAGGAGGGTCGAGGGGCCGCTCTTATGAAACTCGACTTTCTGACACTCTACATCGTCATCCTGCTCAACTCGCTGACGGTTGCGATCATCTGGGGCGCGATTGCCTATCGCTATCGCAATTTCGCGGCAGCGCGCGTCTGGCTGGGCGCCTGCGTTCTTTCCACAATCGGCGGCTCCGTGCTCGCCCTCCAGGGCAATGAGGGCAGCTATGTGCCGGCCGTGGTCGGCAACGGCTTCGTCATCTACGGCTTCTGCCTGTTCTGGGTCGGCGTGCGTGTGTTCTACGGCCTCTCGGGTGGTTGGAAGGCAAGTGCCGCCATCACCGCCGGCAGCCTGTTCCTGCTCGTGCTTTTGTTTGGAAGCCTGCAGGGCCGCAACCTCGTCTATGCAGGCGGCCAGTCGGTTCCGCTGGTCATCGCCGCCTATTATCTGATCAGCCAGCAGCGCCGCGATCTCGGTGCCATGATCGCCGCCACCGCCATGATCGTCGGCGTGCTCGGCCATGTCATCGAGAGTGGCCTGAACATCGGCCTGATGCTGGGCAACGTCGACCAGGATTTCTATTCCACGATCGAATCCTACGCGCTGTTGTGCGTCATCTTCTCGGGCGTGGTCTGGAATTTCGGCTTCACCGTCATGTCGATCGGCCGCCTGCGCGAGGAACTGGCCGAGATGGCGATGACCGACGACCTCACCGGCGTGCCCAACCGCCGGCAATTCCTCGCCACCTTGCAGGGCGAGGATCAGCGCTCGCGCCGCACTGGCCGCCATTTCTCGCTGATGCTGATCGACATCGATCATTTCAAGCGTTTCAACGACACCCACGGCCATGCTTTCGGCGACCGCATCCTGCGCCAGTTCGGCGCCATCGCCACCGCCACCGTGCGCTCGAGCGACACGGTTTTCCGGCTTGGCGGCGACGAGTTCGCCATCCTGTTGCCGGAGACGACCGCCCGCCAGGCGGAAAAGGTGGCCGCGGCACTCGTCGCCACCGTGCGCGAAGGCAGCGGCAAGGCCGAGGACGACGAGCGTTTCACCATCAGCGTCGGTGTCGCCGAATGGTCGCCCGACATCTATGTCGCCGCCGTCGACCTCACCGCCAAGGCGGACGAGGCGCTCTACCGCGCCAAGGCCGCTGGGCGCGACGACTACGCAATTTCGGGGCTGAAGAACCGCAAGGCGGCGATGCAAAGCCACCTCAAGCTGGTGGCGTCGAACGCTTCGTGAAGGCTACCTGTCTCGGCGGTTGCGGTTCGCCTAGCCGGCAGCCTGCTTCAACGCAGGCAGGAAATGACTGAGCCAAAGCGCCGGCGCCAGTCGCAGAGCGTGCCCCCAGCGCCCTCCGGAAGGTATGGCGTAGAGTCTGCTGGTCGTCTGGCTCGCCAGGTGCCGCCGCTCTTCATCAGCACACTGCTATCTCTCAGCATGCGCTTCACTACCATTCCATTTCTGCGTTGAAGCTTCGGGCGGCTTCCGCTAAGAAGCCGTTGCTGGCGGCATTCGCCGGCCGGTTTTCCAGGCCATCCTTCGGCTTCGAAAGCACCCGTAGCTCAGCTGGATAGAGCGCTGCCCTCCGAAGGCAGAGGTCGTGAGTTCGAATCTCGCCGGGTGCGCCATTTTCTCTCATATTTCCGGGCACTTAGCAAGATCGTTTTTTGTTCTCGCCGCGCCCGAATCCGTCGCGGAAGCACCACGGAAGCAGCGTGAGACGTAGTCTGGCGTGCTGCGGCGTAGCGCGCGTGAGACGTGCGAGCGAAACGCGCAAGCTCAGACATTCGCTTCTGTGCGATGCTTGTCTGCTGCCGGCATTCCTTCGCGCGATGGCATACCGTTCGAGCAAGAGTTACGCGCGTGATGGTTTTTGCGGTGAGAATGGGGATCTCGGTTGCGCGTGATCGATCGAACTGGGATAATGTCTGGTCTACGTCGATTGACCGACGCGAGGTCGCCGCGTTAGTAGCGCACTTGATGCACCCGTAGCTCAGCTGGATAGAGCGCCACCCTCCGAAGGTGGAGGCCGCACGTTCGAATCGTGCCGGGTGCGCCACCTACGCTAGGCTGCGACCGCTAACCCTACGATGCGATGCCATACGCATGTGCATCCGATCGTCCTCCCACGAGGTGCCGCCCCAGCGTTGATGAAATTGATAACTACATTTCCGCTGGGGCGCTATGATATTCGAGCCGCGCACTCGCGGCAGCGTCCGCCGGCATCCGAAACTCCGCAAAGCCACTACGACCGATCGCAGATGGTGGGCTGAGAACGACGAAACCGAGATCTACAAGCGCGAGGAGGACGGTGTCGTCCTCATAGACCAGCATAAGTGCCGCGGCTGACGCATGTGCGTGTCCGCCTGCCCCTACAAGAGGATCTACTTCAACTGGTCTTCCGGAAAATACGAGAGGTGCACGCGCTGCATCCGCACGTTGAGGCGGGTATCGGTCGCGACGAACTACTGGACGCTCAGGCCGCACTTAATGGCAAAGAGAAACTTCTCGATCAATGACGACGGCCGTTGCCAAACGGCATCTGCCAAGGTTCGAAGCGGGTTCTTATTGCGGCGGCGCGGGTTGCGGTGAGCCACCGAAGCCGAACCAGCCGGTGGCATAGCCGATCACGATCAACACCACGGCTAAGGCGATCAAACCTAACCAGAGGTTCCTGCCCGAGAAATTCATCGTTGGCTCCTCCCCCGCCTGTCGCGAGATTAGGGGTAGGTACTGATCTACGCTTCAGCGCAGTGCACCACCCCAAATGTACAGTAGCCCAAGTGCGGACTCTTGAGAAGACGATCAACGAATCCATGACATCGCGTTACGGGTGCGACTGGCCATCAAAGTGAAGCACGCCTCAATGTTCAAGCTCTCGAACGATCGTGTCTCGCAGCCGGGCAGCAGCGGGGTTCAGGTCAGGTGCCTCGATCAGCGCCATCTCCGTGTCCTTCAGGTCGGGAAGTCCAAGAGCTTCATCGTTGAGAATGGCGAGATCCGTTGGCACCATCTCCTTTGGCAACACGGTGATGCCGAGGCCCGCACGAACGGCTGCGTGCGTGCCGGCCAAGGAGCCGCACGTATAGGCGACACGCCAAAGGCGCCCCATCGTGTCGAGCGTATCGGTTGCCCGCTTGCGGTAGACGCACGGCCGCGGCGAGACGATGAGCGGAAGCGGGCCCTCTGTCTCTGCGATCTGCCGGTCGGCGGCGACCCAGACCAGCGGTTCCCGCCACACGCGGATGCCGCCCATCGCGCCTGAGGGCTCCCGTTTGACCAGCGCGATCTCGAGACCGCCAGCCCGGAAGCGCTCGAATACCTCGAGCGTCAACTCGCAGGTCACTTCCAGGGCAACCCGGGGATGGGCGCGCGCGAACTTGGCCAGCACGCTCGGCAGGTGGCTGGTCGCGAAGTCCTCTGGCGCTCCGAGGCGAACGACGCCGGAAAGTTCGCGCTCGGTAAAGCGCCCGACCAACTCGTCGTTGAGGCGCAACAGGCGCCGGGCGTGGTCCAGCAGCAACTCTCCCTCGCTTGTCAGCGACAGGTGTCGGGGAGTCCGTTCGAGCAGCTTCGCCCCGAGGCTGTCCTCCAAACGCTTCATTTGCAGCGAGATGGCCGACTGGCCGCGCCGCAGCCGCTCGGCGGCCCGCGAGAACCCTCCGCATTCCACAACGGTCACGAAAGCGCGCAAGAGGTCGGGATGGATATTCATGCACGCATCCATGATGTCATTGACGATCGCAATCTTAGCGTCGAGAACAATCAATTTCAACAATTCATCCTTGGTCTCTATCCTGCCTTCGTTCAGAGACGCACTAGGAGGGATCGATGATGAGCACTCGGCTCATGTTGGAAGGCCTTACCGACTTGGAGAACCCGTCCGGGAGGCATGGCGCCGTTCCGGTCACAGTCGCCTTCGGTGACGGCATCGGGCCGGAGATCATGAAAGCCAGCCTCAAGGTCCTGATTCGGGCCGGCGCGAACATCGCCATCGAACCGATCGATATCGGAGAGCGCCTCTATCTTTCAGGCAACACCTCCGGGATCGGACCGGAAGCCTGGGATAGCCTGCGGCGCACCAGGGTCTTCTACAAGGCGCCGATCACGACGCCGCAGGGCGGCGGCTACAAGAGCCTCAACGTGACGGTGCGCAAGACCCTCGGCCTGTTCGCCAACGTCCGGCCCTGCGTCGCCTATCAACCCTTTATCGCGACGAAGCATCCCGGCATGGATGTGGTCATCATTCGCGAGAATGAGGAGGATCTATATGCGGGCATCGAGCATCGGCAGACCGACGAGGTCTACCAGTGCCTGAAGCTGATCTCGCGGCCGGGTTGCGAGAAGATCGTCCGGTACGCTTTCGAGTACGCGCGCGCGCACGGCCGCCGGAAGGTCACCTGCTTCACGAAAGACAACATCATGAAGATGACCGACGGCCTGTTCCACACGGTCTTCGACGAAATCGCCGCTGACTATCCCGGTATCGAGAACGAGCACTGGATCGTCGACATCGGCGCAGCGAAACTGGCGGATACGCCGCAGGCCTTCGACGTGATCGTTATGCCCAATCTCTATGGCGATGTTCTGAGCGATGTAGCCGCCCAGATCGCAGGCTCCGTCGGCCTCGCGCCGTCGGCCAACATCGGCGAGCAATGCGCCATGTTTGAAGCGATCCACGGCAGCGCACCGCGGCGAGCCGGCCAGGATGTGGCCAACCCCTCCGGCCTTCTCTTAGCCGGTGTCATGATGCTGGCGCATATCGGCCAAACCGAGGTGGCCAGACGCGTGCACAATGCCTGGCTCAAGACGATCGAAGACGGCATTCATACCTATGATGTTTTCAAGGAAGGCGTATCCAAGCAGAAGGTCGGCACAGCAGCCTTTGCCGAGGCCGTGATCGAGCGGCTTGACCATACGCCGAAGACGTTGCGCAGTGTCGCGCCTGGCGCTGCGTCAAAGCCTTTCGCCGTGCCGCAGGCCCGGCCAAAGAAGCCGGCTAAGAAGGAATTGGTCGGGATAGACGTCTTCGTCCATGCAACCAAGCCCGTGGACGAACTCGCCCGCGATATGCAGGCGGCGACCAACGAATTGTTCGCGCTCACCATGATTACCAATCGGGGCGTCAAGGTCTGGCCGGATGGTCTGCCCGAGACCTTCTGCACCGACCACTGGCGCTGTCGCTATCTCGCGCGGCCGAGCAAGCAATTCAACAAAGCGATGATCGTGGAACTGCTCAAGAATCTCACCTATACGGGTGTCGACTTCATCAAGACTGAGCATCTTTACAATTTTGATGGGGAGCCAGGTTTCTCACTTGGTCAAGGTCAATGAAGAATTCGCGCTAGGCTCAGGACCTGTTAATTCGTTAATTGGCGGGCGAGTGTGATTCAGAGTGGTTGCAGTTGATGTCGTCCTTGCGCGCTTGCTCGCGCTCCATCCCAAGCGGATCGATCTCTCGCTCGACCGCATGTGGTGCCTTCTTGGCCGGCTTGGCCATCCTGAGCGCCGCCTGCCGCCGGTGATTCATGTTGCCGGCACCAACGGCAAGGGTTCGACCGTTGCATTTCTGCGTGCGATCTTGGAAGCGGCTGGGTTCGGCGTACATGTTTACACCTCGCCGCATCTGGTTCGCTTCAACGAGCGCGTCCGTCTTGCACGGCTGGGTGGCAGCGTGCTGGTTGAGGATGACGAACTGGCGGATGCCCTTGCGACCTGCGAACGCTTGAATGCCGGCGATCCGATCACCTTCTTTGAGATCACCACGGCGGCGGCTTTTCTGCTCTTTGCACGCAATCCCGCCGATGTGCTTCTGCTTGAAGTAGGCCTGGGTGGACGGCTCGACGCGACGAACGTGGTCGACTGCGCGCTCGCGACCGTAATCACTTCTGTCTCGCATGACCATCACGAATTTCTGGGCGATACGATCGAGCTGATCGCGGCGGAGAAATCGGGCATTCTCAAACGCGGTGTGCCGGCGATAATCGCACCGCAGTCGCAGCAGGCGCTCACGGTGATCGAACGACACGCCGAGCGTCTCCGCACGCCGCTGCGGATTGGTGGCAAGCACTGGAGAGCGACGCCTGATCGCGACCGCATGGTCTTTCGGGACGGCAACGGAATCATGGAGCTGCCTGCGCCGCGTCTGGTTGGCCGTCATCAGCTCGATAACGCAGGCACGGCGATAGCAACGCTACGCTGCATTCATGCGCTCAGGATTCCGGACACAGCCATTGAGCAGGGGCTCACCAGCGTCGAATGGCCAGCTCGCATGCAGCGCCTCGCCCGTGGCCGGCTCGTAGAACTCGCGCCGGAAGGCGCTGAACTATGGCTGGATGGCGGCCACAACCCTGACGGCGGCCTTGCGGTGGCGAACGCTCTGGCCGATCTTGATAGGCGCGTCTCGCGGCCGCTCATACTCGTCGTCGGCATGCTCGCGAACAAGGACTGCCAAGGCTTTCTCATGAACTTCGCCGGCCTTACCCGTACCGTCATCGCAGTGACAGTCCGGCAGGACACGGCTTTGCCAAGCGAGGAGATCGCGCATATAGCTCGCGGCATCGGCATTTCGGCGGAGACCCGCGACAGCATCGCGGAAGCGATTGCCGCCATCACCGCGCTTGGCCTCGATCCGGCACCGCGAATCCTCATCACCGGTTCGCTCTATCTTGCCGGAGAGGTGCTTGCCGCGAACGGCCTACCATCCACTTGAGTGGTCAGACGTGGCGCATTTGGAAGGGATGCCCTGCCACTGCTTGCTTAGAAATGCTCGTCGCGAATAACCTCGACGTCGGAAACCACCACGATCCCGGCGTAGTTTTCGAGGAGCGGCTGCGATTGTTCGACGATCAGGTTCGCGATCTCTTCGGCAACGATGACGATGATGAGCATGTTGCGGAACACGTCCGAGAGATGTCCTTCATCTCGGACGCCGCGGTTGCCGCGGCCGGAGACGTCGGGCACGATGGTGTAGCCCTTGGCGCCGACCGCCTCGATCATCTCGATGATCGCGCGGGCGCGCGCGGCCTCCACGACAATATCGATCCTCTTCTTCCGGTAGAGCTGCACCATAGGGATGTTCCTCTTGCTTCACATGCCTGCAATCCATTGTGCGGCCGCGTGGTAGAGTGGGATTCCGACGATCAGGTTGAACGGGAACGTTACGGCCAAGGACAGGGGGACATAGATCGCCGGATTGGCCTGCGGCAATGAGAGGCGCATCGCCGCGGGAACCACGATATAGGAAGCGCTGGCCGCGAGCACGGCGACAAGCGTCATGCCGCCGAGAGAGAGGCCGATGGCATGGGATGCGAACAGCCCGATTAAGGCTCCGATGAGAGGCATATAAAGGCCGAACGCCACCACCGGCCAGCCCACCGCTCTGAAGTCGTGCAGTCGGCGTCCGACAAGCAAGCCCATGTCGAGAAGGAAGACGGCAAGCACGGCCTTGAACGGATCGACGATGGCCGGCGCCATAACGGTCATGCCATTGTCACCAGTGATCCAGCCGATCGCCAGACTGCCGCCGAGCAACACGACGCCGCCGCTCAGGAACACCTCGCGGGCGACTTCTCTCGAAAAGAAAGGCGCGCTCGACGTGGTCGGCGCGGCGGCGCTAGAGCGACGAGCAAGTAGAAGGCCGGTCACGATGGCCGGCGTCTCCATGAGGGCGAGCATTGCCACCACGTAGCCCTCGTAAGGTATGGCACGGTATCCCAGAAAGCCGGTCGCCGCGACGAAGGTCACAATGCTGACGGAACCGTAGTGCGCCGCGACGGCGGCCGCGTTCGGAATATCGAGCCGTGTAGCGGTGCGGAGCAAGGCATAAGCAAGAACAGGCAGGCTGAAACTGAGCACGAGCGCCAGGGCCATCGCGACCGCGACTGTGCCGGCCACGCCGTTGGTAGCGAGCTCAACGCCGCCCTTGAAGCCGATCGCCAGCATCAGGTAGAGCGACAGGCCCTTGCTGATTGGCTCGGGGATGGCGAGATCGGATTTGAGCCAGCCGGCGGCGACACCTAAGGCGAAGAACAGCACCATCGGTGACAGGAGGTTGCCGATGGCAAGCTGGAGCAACGTATCCACAAGGACGCTTCCTATTGTATGCTGGTCAAGATGTGAGAAAGGAATTCAAAGTGCTCGGTCGCGTTCGGCAGGTCCAGTGAGCGCCTCCCACGCTCCAGTCGCTGTGTTCCACGTCAAGGGTTGACCGATCAGGCCCGGGAACAACTCTCGCAGCCGCTCGGTATGAAGCAAAGCAGAACGGCAGTTGTCGTCCGCATCGAAGACAGGAATAAACTGCAGAGTCCTGGGCTGTTGGTGTGGCGCCTGCTCCTCGATCAGGGCTGACACCAGTGTTTTGCGTGTCGTAACGAGGTCGGATGATTTCCTTGCATGATCAGCATCAACCCAGCACAGGCACCATATTCCACTCACGCCGACGCTTTCGCGAATCTGGAATTGGCACGCGCGAGAAGCCAAGCCCACGCCGCATATTTCAGGCAGCGCGTCCACCATCACGGGGTCTATCCATACTCCGACCAACCGCCGGTCCTGTTGCGCATGCACTGTCGGGAGCCGCGCGCGCTGAAATGCCAGAAACTCTCCCGCCTCCCGGCAAGCGCGGGGAACGTCATCACTGGACCGGACCAGGAGCAAGAAGCAGTTGGCGAAGTCTGACACCGGCAGCACTCCTTGATTGCCCCTCTGGCGTCGGGCGGTTCGTATGCGTCTGGCGGTATGACCCGGTCAGGTCGCGCCATCGCCTTCCGGACACGGGTGACCAGGACATGATTAACCGTTATTGCCCCTACATACGAACTTCATAACACGATATAAAAGACACGAAATCAGTTTCGCACTTTCCTTATAGGGGCTCTCGCGGATGCAGGCAATGGCAAACTCCAAATCTGATACCTCCTCTGCCAGCTGGACCTTTCTGACCAACCACGCCCATGTGCTGCTCTGCCTGGTCGAGAAGCCGGCAGCGAGAATGCGCGAGGTTGCAGTCCGGGTCGGCATCACGGAGCGCGCCGTGCAGCGCATCGTCGCCGAATTGGAGGAGGCAGGGTATCTCAGCCGCATGCGTGAAGGTCGCGCCAATCGCTACCTCGTCCATGACAACTTGTTCCTCCGGCATCCGGTCGAAAGCCATTGCACCATCGCCGGACTGATCGGGATGGTGACCGGAAGACGAGCGCACGCCCAACCCTCTCGCAAAGGCGCTCGCCGGGCTTGACCGCATCTATCTTTGTCTTCGTCGTGGGCGATTGCGGCGAGCGATCCGCTTGAGACGAGACAGGGGCTAGCGCTTGTCGTCGACGAACAGTTCCGTCTTCGCTGCTTCGCTGATCGCCACGACGGCCGGATGGGTCAGTTTGCGTTCGATGGAGATGGCGTAATATTTTGCTGCGACGCTGTCGGCGCGGCCGATGATTTCAGCTTCATATTGGCTGCGAATCTCGTCGGCCAGTACTGTCGGTGCAGGGAAAATACCAGCACCCGCCTTGCCGAAGGCCTTCATCAGCGCGGTGTCGTCGAACTCGCCGACAATGCGCGGTTCGATCTGATGTTCACTGAACCACCGCGTAAGCGCCCCCCGCATGGTTGCGCCATCGCTCGGGATGAGCATGGGGGCGCCGTGGAGGGATCGTGGAAAATCCTTCCGATAGCGTGCGACTAGTGGGCGCACGGCATAGAAGGCGATCGGTGTGCGCCCGAGAGCGTGGCTGTAGCCTTTCACCCCCAGTTCGGAGGGCAGCGGCCGGTCGGCGATCACGAGATCCATCTTGTGGATGGCGAGTTCCGCGAACAGCCGATCCAGCTTGTCTTCCCGGCAGATCAACCGCACACGCCCGGCACTAGTCAGTGCCGGAGCGAGCAGGTGATAGGCCATCGACTTCGGCACGACGTCCGCCACCCCTACCCGTAAGAGCATGTCGCTGCGGCCGGGGCGGTTGCGCACCGTCTCCTCCAGCTCTCTTCCGATCTGGAAGATCTCGTCGGCGTAGGAAAGGGTCAACTGCCCCGCCGCAGTCAATTCCAACCGCCGCCCGGCGCGGCGGAACAGCTCGGTTCCGAGCGCTTCCTCCAGCGTGCCGATCTGGGCGCTGATGGTCTGCGGCGCCAGACGCAGCTGCTCGGCGGCGCGCGCAATGCTGCCGGCCTTCGCGACCTTCCAGAAATAGTGCAGCTGCTTGTAATTCAACACGGCCGGCCAATCCAATCAGCAGTTTTTTTCGACTGAAACACACCGGATTATCTGCTTTTTTTGATGATCGATCAAGCCTAGATACTGCGCGAACTCGGCTGGTGGATGGAGGAATGATGAGAATCGCGATTCAAGTGCGTAACGCGGACCTCACAGAGGAGCTGCGTGAGCATGTGGAATATCGGCTGGCATTCGCACTGTCGCAATTTCCAGAGCACATTCGCGGCGTTGCCGTAGTCTTGTCCGATATCAACGGACCGAAGGGCGGCATAGACAAGCGCTGCAGTCTGCGCGTTCGGCTGAACGGGCGGTCAGATATCGTCATCGAGGAGACAGAGGCGGACTTTCATGTCGCGGTGAATCGCGCCGCGGATCGGGCCAAGCGGACTCTGGGGCGCCGCCTGCGGCGCGTGCGCGACACCTTCAGTGAACGGGCTTCGTGAGGCGGTGATGCGCAGCCCCCTCCATAAGCATCGGTTTTCGGCGCTGGCCGTCTCGGCTTTGAGCAAGGTGCGGGCGCGCACCTGGCTGATCCTGGTTGCCGCCGTTGTCGGGATCCTCGGTCTGGTGACCTGGGCCGGGATCGCGTTGCTGTCCTGGTTGTGGGGGCAGTTTCCGACGGCAACCGAGGCAGGCAGGCGCCTTGCCAACGATGCGGCGACGCAGATCGAACAGGTGGTGCCAGGCCTGAAAGAACAGATCGGACAGTGGGTGCCGGATCTCGCGGAAAACCCGCCGGCGAGCGACGTCAGCGGCACCGATGCGGGGCCCGTGCCGCGCTTTCCCGGCCTGGTGCGCAGCTATTTCGCGCGCGGGGAGAAGACGGTCGAGGTCCGCTATGCCGGGCGCGCCGCTTTTGAGGCCGTGCGAGCGCACTACGTTCAAGGCTTCGCGGCCGCAGGATACGCCCATGAGGTGGTGAATGGATCGCCCGAGGCCGAACATCACCGCTTCAAGCGCGACCAAGAGTCAATCGATCTCTTGCTGTTCCGCCAGGTGGAGGAGCGTGTGGAGATTCGTTTGACGGTTCCGGCTCAGTAGGAATTTGGCGAGGAGTACCGCGAGGACCACATCTCAAACAACCAACCGGAGAAAGGCTATGAGTATGAGTGCTTTGATATACAAGCTGACGGTCGTCCACGGCCAGCTCGACGATGCGATTCGACACGAGCACAAGCGGCGTTTTCCCGACGGCATCAGACTGCTGCGGCTGAAAAAGCTCAGGCTCGCGGTGAAGGATCGCCTGCAGTTGCTCGTCCGCTTCGGTCGGCAGGAGAGGGTTTGAACCATGCGAACCGAGGAAACTGTGGCGGCGATGCCCTGTCCGACCTGCAAGACCGGGTTGGTGCTGTCCGACCGACAAGGCGTCGAGATCGACTATTGCCCGACCTGCCGCGGAGTGTGGCTTGACCGGGGCGAGCTCGACAAGATCATCGCTCGCAGCACCGAAGATGCGTCGCCTGCAGCCCGCACGACCGGGTCGCGCGA
This sequence comes from Mesorhizobium terrae, assembly GCF_008727715.1. Classification (GTDB taxonomy): domain Bacteria; phylum Pseudomonadota; class Alphaproteobacteria; order Rhizobiales; family Rhizobiaceae; genus Mesorhizobium; species Mesorhizobium terrae. The sequence goes on along the minus strand of NZ_CP044218.1, from coordinate 1,373,642 downwards.
AATCCGTGAGCAACGCCACTACGACGATGACGATGATCATCGCAGCTACGGCCACAAGAAGCGCAAGAGATCCTTCTTGTCAGACTTTTTCGACTGAGGGGAAGCGCCGTGCGCGCCACGCGGATGGCCGGACGACGACGGCAGACGTGGAGCATCAGCGCTTCAGGCGCAGCGGCAAGAGGTCAATCGCTTCGCCGCTACGCCGAGTTGGGCGCGTGGGACTATGAAGATTCTGGTCGCAGACATTTCGTGAGGAGCGCCGGGTGAAACGCATTGCGCTTTTTCTGGCAACCAATTTGGCCGTGGTGCTGGTGCTGTCGATCACCCTGCGCTTGCTGGGGGTCGAACCCTACCTCAACGAACAGGGCCTCAATCTCAACGCTTTGCTCATCTTCGCGGCCGTCTTCGGCTTCGGCGGCGCCTTCATTTCCCTTGCCCTCTCGAAATGGACGGCCAAGCGTGCGGTCGGCGCCCAGGTCATCTCCCAACCGAAGACGCCGATGGAACAGTGGCTGGTGCAAACCGTCGCCCGCCAGGCCCAGGTCGCCGGCATCAAGATGCCCGAGGTTGCGGTCTACGACTCGCCGGAGGTGAACGCCTTTGCCCCCGGCATGAGCAAGAATGCCTCCCTCATCGCCGTGTCGACTGGCCTCTTGCAGCAGATGAGCCGGGAAGAGGCCGAGGCGGTGCTCGGGCACGAGGTGTCGCACGCCGCCAATGGCGACATGGTGACGATGGCGCTCATCCAGGGCGTGGTCAACACCTTCGTCATGTTCCTGTCGCGGGTGATCGGCCATGTGGTTGACCGGGTGGTGTTCAGGACCGAGAGCGGTCACGGTCCTGCTTTCTTCGTCACGATGATTGTCGCCGAATTACTGCTTGGCGTCCTCGCATCGATCATCGTCTTGTGGTTCTCCCGCCAGCGGGAATTCCGCGCCGACCGGGGTGGCGCCGAGCTCGCCGGCCGGCGGCACATGATCGCCGCCCTGCGCCGTTTGGCGGCGCTGCAGCCGGCGTCTCTGCCGGACAAGATGGCCGCATTCGGCATTTCGGGGACGGCACGGGGCGGACTGATGCGCCTGTTCAGAACGCATCCGGCTTTGGAAGAGCGGATCGCAGCGTTGGAAAACGCGGATAAGGAATTTGCAAGGTGAAGATGAAAGCGGACGCAAGGTGAGCCGTGTGATGCGGTCAATGTGAAGCAGCAGATCAATTGAGGAGATAAGAAGAATGGCTTTCAAGGACGCCTTGCTCCAGTTGAGCAGCTATCCGGAGCCGACGTCGGCCGCGGCAATCGAGCAAGCTGTCGTCTTCGCCGGGGCGCTGGACGCGCGCATCTCAGCGCTCACTTTCAAAATAGAGATTCCGACCGCCCGTAACGTGCTTGCGAATACGCTGCTCGACATCCCGGGAATGGTTGCGGCCGAGCGGCAGAAAAGCGCGGCCAATGCCCAGGCTCTGATCAGCACGTTCAAAGGCATGGCGACGAAGCGCGGCGTTCCACACGAGCAGATCGTCGAGTCGTGCACGACCTCGCAGCTGGCGGCCATCGTGACCGAACATGCCAGGATGCACGATATCACGATGATCCCGATCGGCGAGCAGGCGACGCTTCAGCAATATGTCGCCGAGAGCGTGATATTCGGCTCTGGACGCCCCACGATTATCCTCCCCGAAGTACCAGAACGCAGTGGTTCCTTGTCTTTCGACGTCGTCGGAGTGGCTTGGGATTTCAGCCGGGCCGCGGCACGGGCGGTGGCCGATGCCCTCCCGATCCTGGAGCGTGCCAAGACGGTGCGGGTGGTGACGATCACACAGGAAAAGACGATTGATACGAACCACTCAAGCGCGGACCTGGCGAAGCATCTCGCCTTTCATGGCATCGAGGTTGTCCTGGAGGAGGAAGAGGCCGCCGGGCGGACGATCGGGCAAGCTCTCAAAGAATATACGACCGCGCATGCAATCGACCTGCTCGTGATGGGGGCCTACGGGCACTCCCGCCTGCGCGACTTCATCCTGGGTGGCGCGACGAAGACCATCATCGCCCACCCGCCATCGCCGGTGCTCCTGTCGCATTGAGGTGTCGCGTCGACTGCTGCGCGACGGCGGAGAGCCAGGACGACAACGCCAATGATCATCAACGGCTATGGGCTGGTGGTCTTTGCGGCCGGCACGGAGAGAGCCATGATCTTCAAACTCGCATCCATTCAGGGGTTTTGCGCGCCAGCGGTGCGTCAAAAGAACCCTGTATATTCTCGTTCGCATGCGACTGGCGGTCACCGTCAGCCCACAGCTGCCGGCACCGCCAAGGTGCTGGATCGGCAGCTTGCGCCCCGGCCGCATTCACACTGGCACGTCAATCCTGCCATGGGTCGCACTGAATGTCGCTGGTGCGTCGAGGACGACTTGCCGCGCGACACGGGTTGGCAGCAACTCGGCCTGATACACGCAGTTTACCAGATGAACCGCGCGGAAATCCTGAGAGCAACGGCCGAAACAACTCCTATGATATACGAAGGTATATCGACGCGATAGGCACCGGGCAGCAATGCGGCGTTGGATACGCTCGCCTCACTGATCTGGACCGACGCGCCGATCACGGTGCGGATCGGGCCCGAGAACGCCGATCTCGCCCTCCCGCCGATCGCCACGGTCGGCAAGGTGCTGGACGCGTCGGTCGATGGCGGCGTGCTGCGGATCGCGTTGGCTGACGATACCGCCGATCTGAAGCGACCGTTGCTGGTCGATCGGTTCGCGGGCACGGGCGGGATCGAAGGCCCGGCGGAATGGGACGGGATGTTGAAGCCGCGCGCCTGGGGACGGTGTTTCAACGTCGTCGGCCGACCGATCGACACCGCAAATAACATCTGGTGCTTCGCCGAGCCGGTCAACGCCCGGTACCTTCATTTCGACGTCACCCAACCCACCGGCCAGCCGATCAGCGCCGGGATCGTGATGGTTGGAAAGGCGTTTCGGCCCGCCCTCGGTCAGGAATGGGGCGCGGGGCGTCGCCCGATCGACACGGGCTCCGTGACGCCGTTGCTGTCGGGCGGCTTCTCGATCGTCGAGGGCGCGCGCAAACGGCACCTGAATTTCACGCTGGGCGACCTGAGCGAAGCGGAGGCCGACCAGCTCGAAGACCTCGCGCTCGATCGCGGCGACTCGGAGTGCAGCCGTCGACGCTCTACCGGCATATACCGGGCGGGCGCAGCTCGCTTATGCGCGACCCGATTGAGCGGTGATGCGCCTGCCGCTGCGCGGCACCGTGGCTCTACTCGCTTCGCTCCCCGAGCCCGCGAACGGTCTCGGCCTGCCGGTGACGATCCACATGGCGGGACCGAGAATCTCTGACGCGGATTTCGGCCGAATCCTGCCGGCGCGGACGCGCTGGCATGGGGAAAGGGAGCGCCGCCCCCTCTCCCCAGCAACGACAATCAGCCGGGCCGTGGCTCGCTTCGCTGCTGTAGCGTGACACGAATTGCTGGAGTCTTTGACAAGAGATTCTGGAGCACTCCGGTTTTGCATTGAGAGGCTTCTAAGCGGTCGCTTACGCGTCGCAAAGAGTCTTCTCAACCAGCCGGTCTAGACCCATTCCTCCATCCCGATCTCCCATCGGGTCTGTTTGCGATTGCGCCGTTCGAAGGCGCGCCAACGCTCGAACAGGCCGTAATGGATGCGCTGGCGCAGACCGGGGGTGCGATCGACATTTTCGACGATCAGCGCCTGGCGCGAGCTGCTGGGCGACCTCCTCGACAGTGATGGTCGGATCGGCGGGCCGTATCCGGAATGGAAAGCGCGCTTGCACGTCGAGCCCGAGCCACTCGGGTGGGCTTTTACGAGGCAGAAATGATCCAAGCGACGTAGGCCAGATAGATTCCGCAGAACGTAGCGCCTTCGGCACGGCTGATCTTCCGGCCCGTCCAAGCGAAAAGCATTAACAGCCCGGAGGCGACGAGCATCGCGGGCATGTCAAACTGGGCAATTCGCTCCGGCACTGGCGTAGGCGCGATCAAAGCAGTGAAGCCGCCGATGCCGAGTATGTTGTAGATGTTGGAGCCGAGCACATTGCCGAGCGCGACGTCAGACTGCCGGCGAACGGCCGCGACCAACGAGGTGACAAGCTCCGGCATCGAAGTCCCCACAGCGACGATCGTGAGTCCGATCAACGCCTCTGACAGCTCAAGGACGCGCGCGAGTTCGACCGCGCCGTCGACGAGCAGCCGCCCGCCGAAGATGATCGCCACCAGTCCCACGATCGCGATGGCCACAGGTTTGAGCCATGATGGTGCCCCGCGGTCGCGCGGCGCGGCCGGGCGGAGCGCCGAATCGACGCCTTCAATGGCTTCAGCTTTCTCGAACGCGGCAGTATGGTCGCCCGCAACGGCGGCCACCGTGCGCTCCTGCCGGTACGCGTAGGCCATGTAGACCACAAGACCGAGCACGAAGGCGCCGCCGACCCAACGCTCCAGCCCTACCGTCCAGCCAACCACCAGAAACATGAGCGCCGTCACAACCACGAACAGACCATCTCGTTTCAACGCGTTCGTCTGCACTGCCAACGGAAAGATCACAGCCGATAAGCCGAGGATCAGCAAAATGTTGGCGATATTCGATCCGACAATATTGCCGACCGCAATGCCGGACGATCCGATCAGAGCCGCCTGTACGCTGGTCACCAGCTCGGGCGTCGACGTGCCGAAGCCGACCAGTGTCAGCCCGATTAACAGGGGCGACACGCCCATCTGCTCCGCCAGCCTGACCGATCCGCGCACCAGCAGCTCCCCGCCCCCGATGAGCAGCGCCAGACCTCCGATGAGGAGCAGTGCGATGTCCACGCCGCTTTGTCTCCTAACGCTTCACGGTGTCACGGGTTTGTTGGGCAAAAGCGCCATTCGCTCCCGCTCATTCCACCGCTATGGGACGCCTCGCCTATCGGAGGAAGGGAGCTGTGCGCATGCAAGCGTGCTCGGGTCGTATCGGTCAGCCTCTCTTCTCCTGCGACAACATGCGCTAAGATCAGAGCATTTCCGAGAAGTTGCGCCCTGCCTAACGTCCGGTCCGAGCGGGAGGTCAGGTCGGAGGCTATTAGTCCGAGCTCGACATTGCTCTGTTCTTTCCCATTTATCTGCCGCGGGGACTCGAAGCGGTGCAGTTGTGCTCCTTCTCAGGAATGCATGGCCGCTTGTTTCGCCCGCCCGGACGTCGAGTTCTTGCGCGCGGCCTGTGCCGGTGGCCTGACACTAACAGGGCAGCACTGGAACGGACGACTGCACTGTAGTGCATCACCCCGCGCGAACGGCCTGCCACAATTCAGGCAGTCAAGAACTCGACCTCGCCAGTCTCCATCGCGTACATCGCTCCGACGATCTTGATTTCTCCAGCCTGTTCCATCTCGGCCAAGATGGCGCTTTCGGCGCGCACGCGCTCGACCCCCAGCCTGACGTTCTGCTCGGCGACCCAGCGGACATACTCGGTATTTGCGCTGGTTCGGGCGCCTTCGAAGCCGTCCGTTCTGAGCGTCGCCGGCCGGATCTTACCCAGTAGGGCGGTAATATGACCCATCTGGACGCCGTCGATAGCCCCCATGACCGCACCGCAAAGCTCGTGACCCATGACGACGACGAGCTTGGCGCCCGCGACCTTGCACGCGAACTCCATGCTGCCGAGGATGTCGACGTTGATGGTGTTGCCTGCCACTCGCGCCACGAACATGTCACCTATCCCCCGGTCGAACACATCCTCAACCGGGATCCTCGAATCGAGACAGGACAGCACCACCGCCTTCGGATACTGACCCGCGACTGCGCGGCGGATCTGTTCGTTGTGGTTGCGGAGCGTCACTTCGCCACTCACAAAGCGGTCGTTACCCTCCGTGAGCAGGGCGATTACCCTGTCCGGCGTCAGGCTCGCCTGCTCCTCCTTGGTGAGGACCTCCTCGACGAGGCCCTGCTTTTCTCCGTTGGCTATTTCGGACGCGGTATTCATTGCTTTCTCCTTTGATCAAGTCGCTCCAACGGGGGCGATGGCGTCTCCATCTTCGCGGGCCGGCGGCCCGCGGCGTTTCAGCCAATCGCTCACCGACTCCATGTCGGCGAACAGCATGTCCTCGCTGATCAGGTCAGGGACAATCTTCAGGTCCCGCAGCATGGCGAGGGGCTGTTCCTGAACGCCTGTGAGGGCCACCTGAGCGCCCTTCTGGCGCAGGTCGAAGGCGACCTGCTCCAGTGCGTAAAGCCCTGACTGGTCGACATAGGGAACCTCTTCCATGCGGATCACCAGCAGCGCGGCGTTCGCGTCGACCGTGCTCGCCATCTCCTGGAACCGCGATGCGGAGCCGAAGAAGAGCGGTCCGTACATGTGCTTGATGTAGATTTGCCCTGGATGGGCGTCGAGTGCCTTCTCTTCATCGGCCCAAGGCTGATCGGTGAGTTCGCCGACATGGGAGTTCGCCTCGGTCAGGTCGCTCATCTTCTTCATGAACAGAATGCTGGCCAGGACCACGCCGATCGCGACGGCATGGATGAGGTTTCCGAACACGGTCATACCCATGACGATGAGCAGCACGGCGGCGTCGGCACGGGGTATCCGGACGAGATGCCGGAAGCCCTTGTAGTCTATGATGGAGAGGCCGACCGGAATCAGGAGCCCGGCGAGAACGCTTAGGGGTATGTAGCCGGCGAACCGGCCGAGCCCGAGGAGCACGGCCAGCAGGAACAGGCCATGCACAACGCCGGACAGCCGCGTCGTTCCGCCAGCGTTGATGTTGACCACCGTTCCCTTCGTCGCGCCGGCGCCTGGGATGCCACCGAAGATCGCCGCGACGCTGTTCCCGATGCCTTGTCCGATCAGTTCGCGCCGGCTGTCATGCTTGGTCTTGGTGATGTTATCGGCGATCACCGAGGTCAGCAGGGAATCGATTGAACCGAGCAGTGCCAGGGTGACGCCGAACCCGATGATGAGCGGATAGTGCTCGGGCGACACCGAGAACATCTGGTCCAGCTGCAGCCCGGGAATAGCGCTGGGAATTGCACCCACATTGGGCACGTCTAGGTCCGCGAAAACAGCGACCAACGTGCCCACCAGGAGGGCCACGAGCACGTTTGGCACCGCTTTGGTCACACGCGGGAACAGATAGTACACCGCTACGGTGATCGCCCCCAGCATCACCGCGCTCCAGTTCACGGCGGCGATCGGTTCGGCGATGCGGGTGAAGACCTCCAGCGGCGATTTCGGCGACGCAGATCCGAGGAACGGCCAGATCTGAAGCACGATAATGATCAGTCCGACGCCGCTCATGAAGCCTGATACAACGGGATAGGGGAAGAACTTGACGTACTTACCGACGCCAACAAGTCCGAGCACGACTTGCAGGATGCCGCCGCAAAGGAAAGCCAGCAGAGCGATGCCCAGCCCCGCTTCCACGCTGCCGGTCGTCGCGATAGCCGTCGCCACCACGGAGGCTGAGACGACGGTCATCGGTCCGGTCGGACCCGATGCCTGCGTACGGGTGCCGCCAAGCGCCGCAGCAAGGATCCCAAGCGCGATGGCACCGTAGAGGCCTGCGGCTGCGCCGAGCCCCGATTGAACGCCGAACGCCAATGCCAATGGCAGCGCGATCACGCCCGCCACCAGCCCCCCCGACAGGTCGCCCTTCAAAAAGGCAAGCGAATAGCCCCCAGGCAGAGTGCGTCCGGGCATGTCGCGTGAGGCCATCACACACTTCCTCCTGAAGTTTGTCACCCGCGCTGCCGGTGCAGGCCGTCCATACCAGTTGATGGGCGTGCGGGATAGTCGGCACGGTGAGCGGCGCGGAGTTCTTCGTGACCAGCGCCATTTCGTCGGCATTCTTGGCTGCCCTGCTCACGGCAACCTTCCAGTGGACGTCAGAACCTACGCTATCGAAGTGGTCGGGCTGATCGTCGGCGGGCTTGCGGCGGCACCCCTGGCCGGCTTCGTTGCGCGGCTCGCGCCCGCCCGTTATCTAACTATTGCCGTTGGCCTGCTCGTACTCGGGTTGGCCGCGTGGCAGATCGTGCGAGCCGTCAAGCTGACGTAGCCTTCAATGAAGTCACGCCCGATATTCGGCCGCAAGCTTGCAGGGTCAGTACGGCTAGGCACTCGGTGTATTACAGGCTTGGCCGTTCGAACGGCAACAGTGCCTCTTTCCCCTCTCACTGCCACCGCACCTCCCCGGTAGCGAGGCCGTAAACAGCTCCGACCACCTTCAACTCTCCTCGGCTCTGCGGCCCTATTCTCAAACTCGGTGTAGGTCACAACTGCTGTGACGACGCGTCGAGGTTGTCCAATCGATCGATCATTTTCTTGCACCTGTCTCGGCCGTCTGGTCCTCCGCGACGCACTGAGCAACGGCAGCACGAAGTTCTGGGCTGCTCGGCCTCAGATCGGCGAGGTCGGACGCGCCTTTCCCCTCCAAGATGCGATCTGCCGCGCAGCCGCAAAGGCGCTCTGGATCGACCCCCGCCGCCAGCGCGATCTCAGACTGAGGAACCCAAGCCGTGCAGGCTTGCACAGCACTTTGCCGAACCCCACGCCGGATACTTTGGTCGACGACGCCGCCGCTGTCACAGGCCGCTAGTGAGAGAAGCGACATAGCGGCCAACATTCTGTTCATTGATTATTCTTCATCATCGTCTTGGCCGCGCTGCTCCGTGCGATCGTCATCGTCAGGCTCACGCTCAGGCGCGTTGCAGGCCGACAGAGCGAGCAGCGCGACGGTTGCGCATGTGAGCAGAAGCCTCATGCCGGTTTCCTTACCTTTTCGCCCGAAGCGGTCCGACATGGCGACTGTCGGGGGTTAACAGCCGCCAGTGGTCCGCGACCCTGATGGCAAAGTCAACATCAAGCAATCGATCAGCATGACAGGCCGCGGCGCAAGCTACCTTCGGCTGGCGTGGCTTTCCTCACGCGCCCTGGCATTGCCGACCTTGGCAGTTTACCCAGCCGCCACACCGTCCAGCGCGCTGAGGCGCGCTTGGGCAAGTCTGGGACCAAACTGATGCCTAGCGACAGTAGTCGACAGCACACGCCGCTGAGGCCGTCCGGCCGAGCCTAGCTCGTGACAGCCAAGACGGCTGACACGAGGTGAGTCATGAGCACTTATTGCGCGCGCTACCCCAGCCGCTCCACGGTCTGCTTGAGATTGCGCAGCTAGCGTAAGGCTTTTCGGCCCTTGAGCGTTCAGAAGGATGCCGTGAGAGCACTTGCGTCGAACACAGGGACACAGTCAATTGTCCCGCCGCGGGACAGCGCCAGTCGGCACGCGCCCCGCGCGGCGGAATGGCGCTGTTCCGAAGGCTTCCTTGAGTGTTCCGTTCTGATGGTCTGCGGGCGAGACGCAGCTGCTCGGCAGCGCGCTCGATGCTGGTTCGTGACCGTCCAGCGTAGTGTGGCTGCTTGTACTCCGATCCGCAGTTTTTCTCGATCAAAGCACTATTATTAATCTGCTTGTTTTGACGATCAATCAAGCCCACATTCCGCACATGCTCAAGAATCTGGGTGGATGGAGGATTGATGATCGTTGTTCAGGCCTGACAGGGACCGACCGATGGTGCTTGCACGCCGACTGCATCACGGCGATCGGCAATACGATCGTCGTGAAACCGGCGGATCGGCTTCCCGACCGCGGCATCGTTGGCCAGACCGCGTCGGAGCCTTCAGCCATTGAAATCGAGCGCAGCGGCTTCGTTCCCCGACGTCACCAAGCAGCTCTGCGCTCGGCAAAGGTACAGGCAAACGGACGGGGAGGAACAGGCGCCGTGCGGACTGACGAACAACGACGGCACAAGAGGGCGATGCCGTCCCGAACCATCCGGACCAAGCTGGGATTTGAGAGAATGGCTTTCAACGACGCCCTGCTTCACGTGAGCAGCTATCCCGATCCGACCCCGGTTGCGGCCGTCGAGCAAGCGGTCGACTTCTCCGCGGCGTTAGGCGCGCGCATCTCGGCGCTGACTTTCAAGGTCGAGATCCCGCTAGCCAGCAACATAGTTGCGGACATGTTGCTCGACATCCCGGGCATGATTGCGGCGGCGCGGCGGAGGAGCGTGGCGCATGCCCAGAATCTGATCGGTGCGTTCGAAAGCATGGCGACGAAGCGTGGCCTCACACACCAGCAGATCATCGTGTCATGCACCACGGTGCAGCTCCCGGACATCGTGACTGAACGCGCCAGGATGCACGATGTCACGATGGTCCCGATCGGCAAGCACGCGGACCTACAGCAACAAATCGCCAAGTGCGTGATACTCGGCTCTGGGCGACCGACGATTGTCTTCCCGGAAACGCCCAAAAAGCAGCAGTTCTTTTCCCTCGATGTCGTTGGAGTGGCTTGGGACTTCAGCCGGCCCGCGGCACGAGCCGTGGCGGATGCCCTCCCGCTCCTTCAGCGCGCCAAGACCGTGCGGGTGGTGACGATCACACAGAAGAAGGCGCCCGATACGAGAAGCTCGGGAGGGGAACTCGCGGAGCATCTCGCCTGTCATGGGATCGAGGCTGTCTTGGAGGAGGAAGACGCCGCCGGCCGGACGATCGGCCAGGCTCTCGAAGAGTATGCAACCGCGCACGACCTCGACCTGCTCGTAATGGGTGCCTACGGGCACTCCCGCTTGCGCGACTTCATCCTGGGTGGCGCGACGAAGACCATCGTCGCGAACCCGCCGCTGCCAGTGTTCCTCTCACATTGAGATGGAGCACATACGGCAGTGCATCGGCGAGCGACAACCCGAACAAGAGCCATTGGCGCTATCGCAATTGGCCCGCTCGCTAACGTCTCAAACGCTCCCGAAGGCCCCGGGTCCCGCTGGCGTTCGAGCATGGCGCAATAGGGAGCCCGTAACGCATTCAACGGGTGCTCTCAAACACCCGAATAGTAAGGATTACGCATGGAACTGCTCGCCGATTTCCTGACCAGCGATTTCCTCGGCAAGTCTGTCTGGCTATGGCTCGCCTTCCTCTTCGTGGTCGGCGCGCTGCTCGCCTTCGACCTCGGCATTCTTCACAAGAAGGATAAAGAGCTCGGTGTCGCGGAAAGCCTGAAGCTATCGGTGTTCTACATCGCTGTCGCGCTCGTGTTCGGTGCTTGGCTGTGGTGGTCCATGGGCCCGACCTCGGGCATGGAGTACTTCACGGGCTACGCTCTGGAGAAGGCGCTTTCGATCGACAACGTCTTCGTCATCTCGCTGATTTTCAGTTATTTCGCCATTCCCGCCAAGTATCAGTACCGGGCCCTGCTGTGGGGGATCATCGCGGTGCTGGTCTTGCGCGGCATCATGATCGGGCTCGGCGCGGCGCTCGTGCAGCAGTACGAGTGGGTACTCTACATCTTCGCTGTCTTTCTGATCGCCACGGGGATCAAGATCCTCGTCGTCGGCGAGGGCGAAAAAGACGTGTCGAAGAACCCGATCGTGCGCTTTCTGTCCAAGCGTATGCGGGTGTCGGCAGAGTTGCACGGTTCGCATTTCTTCGTTCGCAAGCCAGACCCGAAGACAGGCAAGCTCGCGCGCTTTGCGACGCCCCTGTTTCTGGCGCTGGTCATGATCAACATCGCCGATCTGGTATTCGCGGTCGACTCGGTGCCGGCGATCTTCGCCATTACGACGGACACCTACATCGTGTACACGGCCAATATCATGGCGATCCTCGGGCTGCGCGCCCTCTATTTCGCTCTCGCCGCCATGGTGCATCGCTTCGAGTATCTGAAATACGCGCTCGCCATCGTGCTGGTCTTCATCGGGGCGAAGATCTTCTGGAACCAGATCGTCGGCAAACTCGACCCCGCGATCTCGCTCGGCGTGACCCTGTCCCTCATCGCGGGCGGTGTGCTCTTCTCGCTCTGGAAGACACGTGCGGCCGCGCGCGAGGAAACTCATGGTCGCGGCCAGACGGATTTGCCTCCGCTCCCCGTCGGAGAGCACCCCCATGCCCGCTCTGCCGGAGATGATCGATGAACGTTGATGTCCCTATTGCTGCCATGACACACGGCACCGCATCCTCCACCGGGACCGACTCGTGCATAGACACCGACACGCGTGACAACGTCCTTGCCCGCCGCAACGTGCTCGCGGGTTTGTGGGCCGGTCGACTGATGCAGCTCCGGGACGATGGAGTTCAAGGCTACGCGACAGCGGTTCACCACGCCGACTTTTGCGAGCCTGGGGACGAAGATGTCGTCGACAAGCTCTTTGGCGACCTTACCCGTTGCGGATTTGCCATCACGCGCGAGGAAGTACGCCGCAAGCTCTGTGAGTTCCATCGTCAGGCGATCGTGCAAACCCGCGAGACCGACTGAATGACCCGGAAGAGACGACTGGCGAAGGCAAATCGCTCGGCACGTATAGATGACGCGCCGTCGCGTGCGAACTGCACGTGCCGTAGCACTGAATCGCCGCTGCGCTGCTGCCGCGGCGCAGCGCTGTGAATGCATGTCTGCAAAAGGCACGAGCCGACCGGTCCATCACAGGAGAACACAATGATCGACGTGAACAAACTGCTGAACACCGTGCTGGCGGGTGACCCGGCATCACGGCAAGGCAACGCGGAAGTCGGACTACCGGTCGACCGCAGTAGACGCGCGGGCCTCGGCGATTACCTCTCCAGCAATGTGGGCGCACTCGGAACTGGCGCGCTCGCGGGTGGTTTGGCGGGCACGCTCCTGACCTCCAAGCACGCGCGGAAGCTCGGCGGCAGCGCTTTGCAGATCGGGGCTGTCGCCCTGCTCGGAGGGCTCGCCTATAAGGCCTACAGCAACTATCGCGACGGCAAGCCGCTCGTTCCGCAAACCATCCGCGATGCGCTTGGCGGCCTCTCGCCGCAGCAGGCCGGTGCGGCACAACCGGCTTCCGGCGGTCTGTTGTCGCCACCGAGTGCTCTGCCGGCAGACAGCAGCGCCACCCTCCTGTTGCGTGCGATGATCGCGTCGGCCATGGCCGATGGTCGCCTTGACGAGACCGAGCGTTCCCGTTTGATCGAGCGCGTCGAAGCGAGCGCTCTCCCGGGCGAGGAGCGGCATTTTCTCGAGTCTCTGATCGCCCATCCGGATACGCCGGAGCAACTCGCCGCCGCTGCGAATTCTCCTGAGGAGGCCGCGCAGGTGTACCTGGCAGCCTTCATCGCAATTGATGCCGATACTCCCGCCGAAGCGGCTTGGCTCGACGATTTGGCCAACAAGCTCGGCCTCGATCCGCTTTTGCGCAGGAACATCGAGGCCGCCGGCCGCGGTACCGCGTGATCTTGTAGGACGCGCGATCGGAGAGCCAATGACGCTGAATGCGATCCAACGTTCGAGCTTGAAACGTCCTGCTGCGGGCCGCACCCGTGAGGCAGACCGGAAGGTGTCTGCGAAGCGCCTCCTGTCCAGGATCGTTCGCATCCGAGCTGCCGTCATTCGGGAGAGCCAAGCCATTGTGGAGGACTGGACCCCCAACGTGGCTCGGCCGAGTTTTCTGCCTGGAGCCATCAATCTCGCGCAGTATCTAGCGTTTCGTCGCCATGATTTAAGCGGTCTACAACATCAGCTCTCGGCGCTTGGACTGACTTCGCTCGGGCGGAGTGAGGGCCGCGTTATGGCGACCCTTGACGCCGTCTGCGCGAGGCTGACCGAAATCGCCGGCGAGCCCGCCGTGTCCCATCCCGTCCCCTTAGCCTTCCGGAACGGAAAGCGGATTTTGAGGCGAGAGCAGGCCAGGATTTTCGGGAGCGATCCGCACGGGCCCGGCACGCGGATCATGGTCACGTTGCCGACCAGAGCCAGTGAAGATCGCGCCCTGGTGGCTGACATCATTCGGGCCGGCGCCGATTGCCTGCGCATCAACTGCGCGCATGGGGGACCGGAGACCTGGGCGACCATGATCGAGAACAGCCGCGCCGCGGCGGCTGAGCAAGGCAGGACCTGTCCAATCCTCATGGATATCGCCGGCCCGAAATGCCGGATCGCCGAAGTCTGCGCGCCGAAGAAGACGCGGCTCCACCGCGGCGACCTTCTCATGTTGGCTGGTCGCATGCCCGCTCAGCTAAAGGCTGGCGATATCGTCATCCGTGTGACGTTCCCTGCCGTACTTGATCAGCTTGAAGCCGGAGCACGGGTCTTCATCGACGATGGCCGCATTGGAGCGCGCGTCGAAAGGATTGAGCCTGACGGCGCGATGCTTCGCGTGAAGCAGGCGCGCAGCAAAGGGGAGAAGCTCAGACGCAAAAAGGGACTGAACTTCCCGGATACGGCGCTCGATCTTCCGCCCCTGACCGAGAAGGATCTGCAGGATCTCGATTTCGTCGCGGAGAATGCCGATCTCGTCGGGTTTTCCTTCGTTCAGCGTCCGTCAGACATCACCCTTATTCAGCAGGAACTGGCAGCACGACGCGGCGAACGCCCCGCGCAGCCGTTAGTGCTCAAGATCGAAACCGCGCTCGCCGTCAGGAACCTTCCCGAACTGATCGTGCATGGCGCCGGGCAACAACCGCTGGCGGTCATGATCGCGCGTGGCGATCTGGCGGTCGAACTTGGTTTCGAACACATCAGCGAAGTCCAAGAGAACATTCTCTGGCTATGCGAGGCAGCCCATGTGCCTGTCATCTGGGCGACCCAGGTGTTGGCTGGGTTGGTGGAAGAAGGATCGCCCAGCCGGGCGGAAGTAACCGATGCGGCCATGGCGCAGCGCGCCGAATGCGTGATGCTCAACAAAGGACCTTTCATCGTCGAGGCAGTACGTTTTCTCGACAATGTGCTCCGCCGCATGGATCGCCATCAGTCGAAGAAGTCGGCCCGCCTCATGCCGCTGGAGCTCTGGATAGAACCGCAAGATGCGCGTCAGGCGCGCGAAGCGGAGCGAAGGTGACCCCGGTGAACGAGATGACCCTCCTTCGGCCTGACGACTGGCACGTGCACCTTCGGGATGGGGCCATGCTGCAGATGGCGCTGCCATGGACGGCGAGCACCTTCGGCCGCGCCATTATCATGCCCAATCTCGATCCGCCGATCACGACGGCTGCCCAAGCTGCGGCGTATCGCGATCGGATCCGGCGCGTCTTGCCCGACGGCTCCAGGTTCGTGCCGCTGATGACCTGCTTCCTCACCGATGAGACCGATCCAGTGGAGGTAGCTCGAGGCTTCGCCGAGGGAGTTATCACCGCGGTCAAGATGTATCCGGCGCGCAGCACGACCAATTCCGCCGCCGGTGTCACGAATGTCCGCCGGGTCTATCCGGTGTTGGAGCGGATGCAGGCCATCGGCATGCCGCTTCTGGTCCATGGCGAGGTGGCCGACGGCGAGGTCGACGTCTTCGACAGGGAGAAGGCGTTCATAGACCGGGTGCTTGTCCGGCTGCGGTCCGATTTCCCGGCGCTGCGGATCGTCCTGGAGCACATCACGACCGCCGAAGCCGTGGACTATGTGCAGGACGCCGAGGGGCCCATCGGAGCCACCATTACTGTTCATCATTTGATGATCAATCGCAACGCGATGTTCGCGGGCGGTATCCGGCCGCATATGTTCTGTTTGCCCGTGGCCAAGCGGGAGGGCCATCGCCTCGCATTAAGGAACGCCGCGACCTCCGGCAACCCCCGCTTCTTCCTCGGCACGGATTCGGCGCCGCACCTGGTCCGGGACAAGGAATCGGCCTGCGGCTGCGCCGGCATCTTTACGGCGCCGGTTGCGCTCGAATTGTACGCCCAGGTCTTTGATGAGGAAGGGGCGCTCGATCGGCTCGAAGCCTTCGCGTCGCTCAACGGCGCACGTTTTTACGGCCTGCCGCCCAATACCGAGACCGTCACGCTCGTGCAGTCAGCTTGGAAGCCGCCCGAAACCCAGCCGGTTGGAAGGGAGCAGGTGCGGGTGTTCTGCCCGGAAGGCGTGGTCCGTTGGCGCATTGCGCCGACGGATTGAAAGCAACGGATCCCTATTCACAAACCGAGGCCGACCCATGACACATAGCTTCGACAAATCCAGGCTGCCGAGTCGCCACACGACCGTTGGTCCCGAGCGCGCGCCGCATCGTTCGTTCCTCTACGCCATGGGGCTGACCGAAAAGGAGATTGCCCAGCCCTTTGTCGGCGTCGCCACCTGCTGGAACGAGGCGGCGCCGTGCAACATCGCGCTCAGCCGCCAGGCGCAGGCGGCCAAGCTGGGCGTCAAGGCGGCCGGTGGCACGCCGCGCGAGTTCACCACCATCACCGTGACCGACGGTATCGCCATGGGTCACCAGGGCATGAAGTCGTCGCTGGTGAGCCGGGAAGTGATCGCCGATTCGATCGAGCTCACCATGCGCGGCCATTGCTACGACGCGCTGGTTGGCCTTGCCGGCTGTGACAAGTCGCTGCCCGGCATGATGATGGCGATGGTCCGCCTCAACGTCCCGAGCGTGTTCCTTTACGGCGGAACAATCCTGCCCGGGCGCTTCCGCGGCAAGGACGTCACCGTGCAGGACGTCTACGAAGCGGTGGGCGGCTATCAGGCTGGCCAGATTTCCGCCGACGAGCTGCACGCGCTCGAATGTGTCGCTTGCCCTTCCGCAGGCTCCTGCGGCGGCCAGTTCACTGCCAATACCATGGCCTGCGTCTCCGAGGCGCTTGGGCTCGCACTGCCCGGCTCGGCCGGTACCCCGGCGCCCTACGAGAGCCGCGACGCCTTCGCGGAAGCGTCCGGCAAGGCCGTGATGAACCTGCTGGCGCGCGATCTCAGGCCGCGCGACATCGTCACCCGCAAGGCACTGGAGAACGCCGCTACCGTGGTGGCGGCTTCTGGCGGCTCGACCAATGCGGCGCTGCACTTGCCGGCGATCGCGCACGAGGCGGGCATCGACTTCGACCTGCATGCGGTCGCCGAGATCTTCAAGCGCACGCCCTACATCGCCGATCTCAAACCCGGTGGGCGCTACCTTGCCAAGGATCTGTTCGAGATCGGCGGTGTGTCGGTGCTGCTGAAGGCGCTGCTCGACGGCGGCTATCTGCACGGCGACTGCATCACGGTGACAGGCAAGATGATCGCCGAAAACCTGGCCGATGTAGTCTTCCCGACCGACCAGGACATCGTTCGCCCGATCTCCGATCCGATCACCACCACCGGCGGCGTGGCCGGTCTGCGCGGCACGCTCGCCCCCGAGGGCGCGATCGTCAAGGTGGCTGGTATGACGAACCTCCAATTCCGCGGGCCGGCCCGGTGCTTCGACTCCGAGGAAGCGGCCTTCGACGCCGTCCAGAAGCGTAAATACCAGTCAGGGGAGGTCATCGTCATTCGCTATGAAGGGCCAAAAGGCGGGCCCGGCATGCGCGAGATGCTGGCGACCACGGCAGCCGTTTACGGCCAGGGCATGGGCGACAAGGTGGCGCTTGTCACCGACGGGCGCTTCTCCGGCGCCACGCGCGGCTTCTGCATTGGGCATGTCGATCCGGAAGCGGCCGTTGGCGGCCCGATCGCATTGCTGAAGGACGGTGACATCATCGCCATCGATGCCGAGGCGGGTACGCTTGACGTGGAGCTCTCGGCCGAAGAGCTGGAGGTTCGGCGCAAGGCGTGGCGACCGCATCGTCACGACTTCCAGTCAGGCGCGCTTTGGAAATTTGCGCAGACCGTGGGGCCCGCCTCGAAAGGCGCGGTCACCCACCCTGGGTCCGCCGCGGAGACGCACTGCTATGCCGACATTTGAAAGCCGGGCGAAGCTGAATGCCCCACGGCCATTCGCGGCTGCACGCACCGTGTCGTGGCGACCTGGCCGCGCGCCGCCTCTGCAAGTGACACTTGGAAGCTCAAGAAGCCGCCATCTTCTCGGCGGCCGCACAAGTCGAGAGACCATGCTGATATGACAGTCATCGAAGCTCCCAGCCGAGTTGATGAACGATTCTCGCACATACGCCGGCTCGAGGCCGAGTCGATCGCCATTATCCGAGAGGTTGCCGCCTGTTTTCAGCGGCCCGTGCTGCTCTACTCGATCGGCAAGGACAGCTCGGTCCTGCTGCATCTGGCGCAAAAGGCATTCGCACCGGCGCCGCTGCCGTTCCCGGTGCTGCATGTCGATACCGGATGGAAGTTCCGGGAAATGATCGCCCACCGCGACAGCATCGCCGCGCGCCTTGGGTTCGAACTCCTCGTTCACACGAACGAGGAAGCCGCGCGCGCTGGCATCACGCCGTTCACCGCATCTTCGGCGGTCTACAACCATGCGATGAAGACCGAGGGACTGAAGCAAGCAATGGCGCGCTGGGGTTTCGATGCTGCGATCGGCGGCGCACGCCGCGACGAGGAGAAGTCGCGCGCCAAGGAGCGCATCTTCTCACACCGCAACCCAGCGCAGCGCTGGGAGCCAAAGACGCAGCGGCCGGAGTTCTGGCATGCTTGGAACACGCGCCTCGCCCCCGGCGAGTCGATGCGTGTATTTCCGCTGTCAAATTGGACCGAGCGCGACGTCTGGGACTACATCTGGATCGAAGGCATCTCCCTCGTTCCTCTTTACTTCGCGAAACCTCGGCCCGTCGTCCGGCGCCAAGACACCTGGATCATGGTGGACGACGACCGCATGCCGCTCGAGGCGGGAGAGTCCCCCGAAAAGAGGTCGGTCCGGTTCCGCTCCATCGGCTGCTATCCCTATACCGGGGCGATCGATAGCACCGCCGCCACGCTTGCCGACATCCTGCTCGAGATGCGGTCGACGCGCATGAGCGAGCGCCAGGGACGCTTGATCGACCACGATCAGCCCGGATCGATGGAGCGCAAGAAACAGGAAGGATATTTCTGATGCGCGACACGCCCCATCAGATGCCGGAAGAGGAAAGCCCGGACGCCATAATCGCCCGCGTCATCGCCGCCGAGCAAGCCAAGTCGCAGCTTCGCCTGTTGACGTGCGGCAGCGTCGATGACGGCAAATCCACGCTGCTCGGGCGAATCCTCTACGACGCCGACTGCGTCTACGAGGATCAGCTTGCGCGCCTGTTCAATGACAGCAAAGGCCGTGTGCCGGAGGGCGATCTCGACTTCGCGCTGCTGCTCGACGGGCTCATGTCCGAGCGCGAGCAGGGCATCACGATCGACGTCGCCTGGCGTTTCTTTGAGACCGACAAGCGCAAGTTTGTCGTCGCCGACTGTCCGGGCCACGAGCAATACACGCGCAACATGGCCACCGGCGCATCGCAGGCGGATGCCGCCCTGCTGCTGGTGGACGCGCGCAAGGGCGTCCTCACCCAGACGCGACGTCATGCTCATATCCTCGCCTTGATGGGCATCCGCCACGTCGCCGTGGCGGTGAACAAGATGGACCTGGTTGGCTTCGACCGCACTGCGTTCGAGCGTCATGCGGCCGAGATTGCCGACCTTGCCGAAGCGCTCGGCTTCACCGACGCGGTTGCCGTCCCGGTCTCGGCGCTCAAGGGCGACAATGTGTTGGGCCGCTCGGCCGCGATGCCCTGGTTCGAGGGCCCTACGATCATCGGATGGCTCGAGTCGGTCGACGTCGACGATGCGCTGGAGATCGGACCATTTCGCATGCCGGTGCAGTGGGTCAGTCGCGCCGGCCAGGATTTTCGCGGCTACTGCGGACGGATCGTGGGCGGCCGGGTGCGACCGGGAGACGAGTTGACGGTGGCACGCTCCGGCGCGCCTACCGTGGTCACGCGCATCATCCCGGAATGTGATCTCGGTCAGGCCGTCGCGGGGCAGTCGGTCACGCTGGTGCTCGACCGCAACGTGGACGTAAGCCGCGGCGACGTGCTGGCCGCCGCCGATAGCCCGCCCGCTATCGCGGATCAGTTTCAGGCGCATCTGCTGTGGTTGGGCGAGGCGCCCATGATCCCCGGCCGCCAATACCTGATGCGGCTCGGCACCGACGAAGTGCCGGTGAGCATCACAGCACTGAAGCATCGGATCGACATCGACACGCGTGCGCATCTGGCTGCCCGTCAGCTCGCAATGAACGAACTCGCGGTCGTGAACCTCGCTGCCGATCGCCCAGTGGCCTTCGACCCTTATGCCGAGAACCGCGACATGGGCGGCTTCGTGCTGGTCGATCGCATCACCCATGCCACGGTGGGCGCCGGGATGATCGACTTCGCGCTGCGGCGCGCCGGCAATATCCCCTGGCAAGCCTTCGATACCGCTCCCGATGCGCGCGCCGCGGCGCAGGGGCAGCGCCCGGCGATCCTGTGGTTCACCGGACTGTCGGGGGCTGGCAAGTCGACGATTGCGAACATCGTCGACCGCAAGCTGATGGCCGCCGGCTTCCATCCATTTGTGCTGGACGGCGACAATGTCCGCCACGGGCTCAATCGCGATCTCGGCTTCACCGAGGCGGATCGGGTCGAGAACATCCGCCGCATGGCCGAGGTCGCAAAACTGATGGCCGATGCCGGGCTTGTCGTGCTGGTCTGCGTGATTTCACCCTATGCGCGCGACCGGGCGCTCGCGCGTGAGATCGCCGGCAGTCATCCATTCTATGAGATCTTTGTCGATGCGCCGCTGACGGTGGCGGAAGCGCGCGATCCCAAGGGGCTTTATGCGAAGGCCCGGGCTGGAAGAATCACGCATGTCCCCGGCATCGACGCGCCTTACGAGACGCCTGAGGCGCCGGAACTGCGCCTCGCTTCTCACGACGGGCCGGCCGAGGCGCTGGCGGATCGGGTTCTCCATCTTCTCAAGCTCGACCGTACTCTCAAGGTGACCGATGACTAGGGAGCTTTCGCCAAAATGTACAGCACAGCGGATAGCCATTTCCGAATCGACGCGGGGTCGCGCCTCCATGCCGATCTCTGATTCCCGCGACACCCCCGCCCACGCGCTTCCCGATCAGGTCGGCGGCGACCAATTCCATCTGGCCGGCGCACGGACGGTGATCGCCACGATGCACGGCAAGGAACGCGTGATCGCCCCTTTGCTTGCGGAGGCGCTCGGCCTCGATTGCGTTGTGCCACGGGCCTTCGATACCGACCGCTTCGGGACCTTCAGCCGCGAGATCGAGCGAACCGGTTCGCAACTCGACGCCGCCCGCGCCAAGATCGCCGCGGCGTTCGAACACGTACCGCATGCACGTGTGGCAGTCGCCAGCGAAGGCAGCTTCGGGCCACATCCCCAAATTCCCTTCGTCCCGATCGGCCGCGAGATTGTCGTAATGAAGGACCGCGTCAGCGGTCTTGAATTGATCGGTCATTATGCGGGTCTGTCGACGAATTTTGGCCATGCGGTCGTTACGGACCTGACCGGCGCCAGTGCGTTCGCCGAACGCGCGCGATTTCCCGGACATGGGGTGATCGTCATGGGCTGCGTCGATCAGCAGCCGGCGCCCAGGTGCGCGCTGATCAAGGGCATTGACGCTTGGGCCGAACTGCAAAGGGCGATTGAGGAGGTGATCACGATCTGCGGCGCCGCCTTCGTTGAGACCGATATGCGCGCCCATCGCAACCCCACCCGAATGCGCGCCATTAAACGCGCGACGCTGGACCTTGTCCGCCGGTTTCGGAGCCTGTGCCCGATCTGCGCTCGACCCGGATTTGCCATCACCAAGCGGCTATCCGGCCTGCCATGCTCATGGTGCGGAGGCCCAACGCTCGCGCTGAAAGCTGATGTCTATAGCTGTGAGGGGTGCGGTTACCGGGAAGAGCGCGCGGTGAAGGCGGCGACAGCGGACCCGGGGCAATGCGGGGAGTGCAACCCGTGACCAAGGGAACGAAGGGAGAGCAGAATGGCCGCTTCCCAATCGCCCGTTGAGCCTCTCCTAGAGGCCGAAAAGCAGATTGCGTGGGTGCTCGCCCATCCTGGCATGAGCGACTGGCTGAAGGACGCTCTTAGGACCGCAGTCGACCGCGATCCCGAGCACCTTCTGAATGACTTGGAGATACTATGTTTGCTTTTGAGAGCGAAGTCCCAAGCCGCCATAGATGAGCGGCTACGTTAGTCTCCAGGTCCGGTAGGTATCGGGGCGAATATTGAACAGCGTGAGGAGCGTCACAGATGATGAAATGCGCAGACGACGTCTACCGAGCGCTTCCGATGTATGCGGAACGCGGTGCGTTCTTCGACAGCGCTGTTTCCGCGCGGCGAAACGAGCGCTCTCGTGTCGATCGAGCTTAAACATCTGCGATACGCTGAGGCGGCGGAACGCTGTGGCAGTTTTCGCAAGGCGGCAGATCTGCTCGCCCTCAAGCAGTCTAATCTCAGCCGACGAATCCGACATCTGGAGGAGCAACTCGGCGTAGCGTTGTTCGAACGAACGAATGGCGGCGTCAGGCCGACGGCGGCAGGCCGGGACTTTGTGAGCGGCGTTCGCCGGGTTCTCAATGATTTGCAGATTGTCGTCGACGGAGCCAAGGCCGTCGGACGCGGCGAGGCCGGGTACTTGACGATCGGCTTCTACACGTCCCTCTCAGCCGGCAATCTCAGGGCAAGTCTTGTCGAGTACGGCCGTCGCTTTCCCCAGGTTGAGATCAAAACTATCGAAGGATCGCGAACGCGATTGTTCGACGGAATACAGAATAGCATGATCGACATCGCCATCGTCACCGGGGAGCCGGCTTCAGATTGCAATCGCTCGATGGTGCTCTGGAGCGAGCGCATCATCGTCGCTCTGCCCGAGGATCATCCGCTCGCAGCGAACGAAGTCATCTATTGGACAGACTTAAAACATGAGCGCTTCTTGCTGAGCGAGCGCGATCCGGGACCGGAGATCCAAGACATCCTCGTTGCCAAGCTCAGTTCCCCTGGCGATCTGCCCGACGTCGTCCGGCACGATGTGAGCCCGGAAAACATCAAGAGCCTGGTTGGGGCCAACCGAGGCGTCAGCCTTATGTGTGAGGCCTGCATGGGAGCCAGCTATACCGGCGTCGTCTACCGCGAGGCGCGCGACGGCAACGGCTCGACCCGGATCGGGTATCGCGCCTATTGGCGAGACGGCAACGAGAACCCAGCGCTCCGGAACTTCATTCGCCTCTTGGAGGAGCGCTACCCGCCGGTTGCGAACGGGAACGGGCCGCGTGGCGCATCTTCGCGAATCCCCGATCCGTCGCCATAAAACGCTCAATCATTGGTGCGATCAGCTTAGCGGGGTCGAGAGCTTGGCCGCTTTCGCGGCCAAGGATCTCGGCATTATCCGGACTCTCCAAGCGTGTCTCACGTCCGCGACGCTTGGACGGTAAGCGCAGCGATCATCGTCGCATTCAGTTCATGGTGCCAGAAGGTTGTCGTACGCCGCAGCGGGAGCCCGTCGCGGCTTGCGAACAACGACCGAGAAGGTTTCGATCCCGCAACTGTACCTCACGGACCTGTCCGCCCTTCATTCCTCCGGCGGGGCCGGCGGGATGACGCCGCATCTGTGCGTTGCTGCGGCCGCGGCGGCGCACAGATGCGGGCTCAGTGACGGCCGCTTGGTACCGCCGGAGGCAGCGGCCAACCCATCTGGATGTCCGAGAGATTGTGATACATCTGTTCCTTTTCATTACCTCAATGATACGGTCTTTTCATGGACGATGACCGATCACCAAACCAACCCTGGCTCCTTCTGATCCACCAGCTTCCCAGCAAGCCGGCCTATTTGCGCGTCAAGGTCTGGCGCCGGCTGCAGGCCATCGGCGCCGTCGCGGTGAAGAGCACCGTCTACGCACTTCCGGCAACTGCCGAGACGCGGGAGGATTTCGCGTGGCTCCTGAAGGAGATCGTCGAGGGCGGCGGCGAGGCGCTGGTCTGCGAGGCGCGCCTGATCGACGGTCTCTCGGACGACCAGGCGCGGGCGCTTTTCGACACGGCGCGTGATGCCGACTACGAGGCGATTGCGACCGAGGTCCGGGCGCTCGCGGAGACGTTCGATGCGGCGGCGGGCGGTGAGGAGAAGACGGACGCGCGCGCCCATGCCCGGCGCCTGCGCAAGCGGCTCGCCGATGTCATTGTGATTGACTTCTTCGGCGCCACCGGGCGGCTCGGTGCGGAAGGTGCCATTGCTGAACTCGAGAGCCGGCTCGTAGCGGACAACGACATGGACGCCGCAGAGCCCGAGGCTGCGCGGACAGACGACCTCAAAGGTCGTATCTGGGTCACGCGCAAAGGCGTCCACATCGACCGCATCGCCTGCAGCTGGCTGATCCGCCGCTTCATCGACCCCGATGCCGTCATCCGCTTCGTGCCGGGCAAGGGCTATGTCCCCAAGCCGGGCGAGCTGCGCTTCGACATGTTCGAGGGCGAGTTCACTCATGAGGGCGACCGCTGCAGCTTCGAGGTGCTGCTCGCCCGCACCGGTCTCGACGACCCGGCCCTTCGGGCGATCGCCGAGATTGTCCACGACATCGACCTCAAGGACGGCAAGTTCGCACGCGAGGAAGCGACCGGCATCGCCCATCTCATCGCCGGCATCGCGATCGCTCATGCGGACGACGAGGAGCGCATCGCTCAGGGAGCACCCGTCTTCGATAACCTTTACCAGTATTTCCGCAAGAAGCGCCGCTGACGCGCAGGGATGGATCGATGAACAAGATCGCAAGCAACGACACACAATCCATCGAGCGCAACACTGCGCCCGACCACGGCATCCCGTTCGGAGAGGCCGTGCGCGTCTGGGCGCGGGTGGCGGCGCTCTCCTTCGGCGGCCCGGCCGGGCAGATCGCGGTGATGCACCGGATCATCGTCGAGGAGAAGCGCTGGATCGGCGAGAACCGCTTCCTGCACGCGCTCAACTACTGCATGCTCCTGCCGGGACCGGAGGCGCAGCAGCTCGCCGTCTATATCGGCTGGCTCCTCCACAAGACCAAGGGCGGGCTCGTCGCCGGCACGCTGTTCGTGTTGCCGGGCGTCGTCGCCATCATGGGCCTGAGCTGGATCTACGCGCTCTTCGGCAATGTCGGCGCCGTCGAGGCGCTGTTCTTCGGGCTTAAGGCGGCGGTGCTCGCCATCGTGCTCGAGGCCGTCGTGCGCGTCGGCAAGCGCGCCCTCAAGAACAACGTCATGATGGCACTCGCCGCGGCTGCCTTCATAGCCATCTTCTTCTTCCACGTTCCGTTCCCGCTCATCATTCTGACAGCAGCCCTTATCGGCTTTGCTGGCGGGCGCGCTGGCCTTGCGCCCTTCCTCGCCGCCAACGGGCACGGCAAGGTGGGCGACAGGCAGGTCGCCGACGCGGAGAGCGTCCTCGGCGAGACGATCCCGGCCCACGCGCGGCCTTCGGTTGGCTGGGCGTTGAAGATCGCCGGCGTCTTCCTCGTCCTGTGGCTTACGCCGGTGGTTGCCCTTGTCGCCGCCTTTGGCACCGGCAATGTCTTTGCCGATATCGCTGTCTTCTTCTCCAAGATGGCGGTGGTGACCTTCGGCGGGGCCTATGCCGTTCTCGCCTATGTGGCGCAGCAGGCCGTGGAGACCTATCACTGGCTCCAACCCGGAGAGATGCTGGACGGGCTTGCCATGGCCGAGACCACGCCCGGGCCGCTGATCATGGTCACGCAATTCGTCGGCTTCATGGGAGCCTTCCGCGCGCCCGGGTCGCTCGATCCGTTGCTGGCGGCCACGCTCGGTGGCCTGCTCACCACTTGGGTGACCTTCACGCCCTGCTTCCTGTGGATCTTCCTCGGCGCGCCCTATGTCGAGGCGCTACGCAGCAACCGGGCGCTGTCGGCCGCGCTGGCGACGATCACCGCGGCCGTCGTCGGCGTCATCCTCAATCTCGCGGTGTGGTTCGGGCTGCACGTGCTCTTCGGCGAGCTGATCGAGGTGAGCAGCTTCGGCATGAGCGTCGATGTGCCGATCTTGAGCTCGGTCAACGTGGCCTCGCTCGTGCTCACCATGGGCGCGCTGATCGCCGTGTTCCGCTTCAAGGTCGGTATGCTGAAGGTGCTCGCCGCCTGTTCCCTGGCGGGGCTCGCCTATGGGCTCCTCTGACGCTCAAACGGACGTCCAGCCGCGCAAGTGGCTCCACCCGACGACCTGCCTCTTTGCAGCGCGGGCGCTGCGCGATTTCGGCGACGGCTTCGTGGCCGTCCTCCTGCCGGTCTATCTGCTTGCGCTCGGCTTCAGCCCGCTCGAGGTCGGCATCATCGCCACCGCATCGCTCCTCGGCTCGGCGCTGCTCACTATTGCAGCCGGCTTCCTTGGCCCGCGCTTCGATCATCGTCAGCTTCTACTGGCCGCTGCGAGCCTGATGATCGCTACCGGCGTCGCCTTCGCCGTGGTTCACGATTACGCGCTCCTTCTGATCGTCGCCTTCGCAGGCACGATCAACCCGTCGGCCGGCAGTGTGAGCGTGTTCGTGCCGATCGAGCACGCGGCGCTGACACGGGAAGTGAGTGACGCCAACCGGACGAGGATGTTCGCGCGCTACAGCCTTGTAGGAGCGCTCGCAAGCGCCGTTGGCGCGCTCGCTGCGGCCGCCCCCGATGTGATGACCACGGTCGGGCTCGGCCAACTCACGGCGATCAAGCTGATGTTCGTCCTCTATGCGGTTGTCGGGCTCCTGGGTGGCCTGTTCTATGCACGCATCCCCAAGCGCCCGCCCGCAAGCGAGCCGGCCGCCGCGCTTGGCCCCTCCCGCGCCATCGTCTTCAGGCTCGCGGCACTCTTCAGCCTCGACGCCTTCGCCGGCGGGTTCGTCGTGCAGTCGCTGCTGGCGCTGTGGCTGTTCGAGCGGTTTGATCTCTCCCTGTCAGCCGCGGGCGTGTTTTTCTTCTGGTCGAGCATACTGTCGGCTTTCTCATTTCCCGTCGCCGCCTGGCTGTCGCGGCACATCGGGCTCGTCAACACGATGGTGTTCACCCACATTCCCTCCAGCATCGCCCTGATGCTGGCGGCGCTCGCCCCCAACCTGGGCATTGCCCTTGCCCTGCTGCTGATCCGGGCAGCGCTTTCCCAGATGGACGTGCCGACGCGCTCGTCATACGTCATGGCCCTGGTAACGGAGGCCGAGCGCGCCGCCGCCGCGAGCTTCACCTCCGTTCCGCGCAGCCTCGCCGCATCCGCCAGCCCCGCACTGGCCGGCGCCTTGTTTGCCGCATCCTACAAGGCCTGGCCGCTCCTGATCTGCGGCGCGCTCAAGATCACCTACGACCTGCTGCTGCTTGCGCAGTTCCGCCACATCAAGCCGCCGGAAGAGCGTAAGTAGGTTGGCCGTTGAGCACTTCCGCGGCAATCGAAGTCTGCGGCGGAGTTCACGTCCCCAGCGACCTTGACTCTATCCTCCCCAGGAGGATAGGCCGGAGGCATGTCCACCCATTCCTCGCACCCCGCCATCGTCAAGCGCCTGAAGCGCGCCGAAGGCCATCTGCGCAGCGTCGTCGCGATGATCGAAGCCGGCCGGCCCTGCCTTGAACTCGCGCAGCAGCTGCACGCGGTCGAGAAGGCCATAGGCCAGGCCAAGAAGACGCTCATCCGCGACCATCTCGATCACTGCCTCGGCGACGCCGCACAGGCCTTGCCCGCCGGCCAGCAGCGCTCGATCGAGGAGTTCAAGGAGATCACCAAGTACCTTTAGGACAGCCAGTGCTCGGCATTCTCGCAAACCGCACCTACCGTCATCTCTTCGCCGCGCAGGTGATCGCGCTGATCGGCACCGGGCTGGCCACGGTCGCGCTCGGGCTTCTGGCGTTCGAGCTGGCCGGCGGCG
Organism: Mesorhizobium terrae; assembly: GCF_008727715.1. GTDB lineage: Bacteria > Pseudomonadota > Alphaproteobacteria > Rhizobiales > Rhizobiaceae > Mesorhizobium > Mesorhizobium terrae. The sequence continues at coordinate 1,346,082 of NZ_CP044218.1, read as the reverse complement.
AGGCCGGCGCGGTGCTGGGAACGGCGCTGGCGATCAAGATGATCGCCTATGTCGGCGTCGCACCCGTGGCGGCCGCCTTTGCCGAACGGCTGCCCCGGCGCGCGATCCTGGTCAGTCTCGACCTCGTGCGCGCGGCGGTGGCGGTGGCTCTCCCCTTCGTCACCGAGGTCTGGCAGGTCTATGTGCTGATCTTTCTGCTGCAGTCGGCATCGGCGGGCTTCACACCGACATTTCAGGCGACCATACCCGACGTCCTGCCGGACGAGAAGGACTACACGCGGGCGCTCTCCCTGTCGCGATTGGCCTATGATCTCGAAAGCCTTCTCAGCCCGATGCTCGCTGCGGCCCTTCTCACGGTGATGAGCTTCTATGCGCTCTTCGCCGGCACCGTGATCGGCTTCCTGGCCTCGGCCGCTCTGGTCGTCTCGGTTCTGCTCCCCAGCCCCAGGCCTTCCACGCCGCGCCCCATTTACGAGCGAACCACGCGTGGCTCCCGCATTTACCTCGCCACCCCGAGGCTGCGTGGGCTGCTGGCGGTCAACATGGCGGTCTCCGCCGCCGGTGCGATGGCGATCGTCAATACTGTGGTCATCGTGCAGGGAGAGTTCGGTTTGTCGCAGCGCGCGACCGCGCTGGCGCTGGCGGCGTTCGGCGGCGGGTCGATGGTCGCCGCACTCGCCCTGCCAAGGCTGCTCGAAGCCATATCCGACCGCGCGGCGATGCTGGCAGGCGTGATCCTTATGATCCTTGGTCTCGTGGCTGGGGCCACTGTCTCGGGCTACCAGCTCCTTCTGCTGCTCTGGTTCGTTCTCGGCCTCGGCTATTCGGCGGCCCAGACGCCCTCGGGCCGGCTGCTGCGGCGTTCCTCGCAACCCGAGGACCGGCCCGCCTTGTTCGCGGCGCAGTTTGCGTTGTCGCATGCCTGCTGGCTTGTAACCTATCCGCTGGCCGGATGGCTCGGCGCCTCCGTCGGGCCCAACGCGACATTCCTGATCCTGGCCGTGATTGCGGCCGCCGCTCTCGTGGCAGCGGCCCTTCTGTGGCCGGCTTCCGACCCGGAAGTCGTTGAGCACCGGCATCCCGGCCTTTCCGACGACGATCCGCATTGGGCGGAGGGAGCGCGGCACGGTGAGGGCCGCCATGCTCACGCCTTCGTCGTCGACAACCTGCATCCGCAATGGCCGCGCGAGCCGTGAGCGGCAAGGAGTGACGATTGGGTCTGTATGCTGCAATGGGTTATTGAGGTCCAACGCGAGATCTATCTGACGTTCGCCGACCGCATTGGCGCGTTTGCCGGCGGCGGCAGCTGGACCGCGCTCGCCGCCTTCCTGCCGATGGGCATCGTATTCGGCGCCGTCCACGCCATGACGCCGGGACACAGCAAGTCGGTGCTTGCCACCTATCTGGCGGGATCGTCCGTGGGAATGGCGCGCAGCCTGATGGCTTCGCTCGCGCTGTCTTTCACGCATGTGAGCATGGCCGTCTCCTGATCGCGCTGCTGTCACTTCCCCTGGTCTCAATCGCCTTCGGCGGCGTCGGCCGGGCACCATTGCTCGAGGATTTGAGCCGCGGCCTGCTCGGCGTTATCGGCTTGTGGATGCTGTGGCGGGCGTCGAGGCGTGCGAACCATGCCCATGGCGTTGGGGAAGGTGCCGCCGTCGGCTTCATGGCGGGACTGATCCCCTGTCCGCTGACGCTGTTCGTCATGACCTTCGCGATCACGCGGGGCGTGCCCGAGGCCGGCATCGCCTTGCCGTTGCCATGATGGCGGGCGTGGCGGCGACGCTATCCCTTGTCGCGGTGACCGCCGTGTTTTTCCGTCAACAGGTGACACGCCTGCCGGAGACGCGGCCAAGGCAGATTGCCGCATTCACGCGGACGATCGAGGCGGTTGCAGGTATCGTTCTCGTTGCGGTTGCCCTGCGTGAGATCCTGATGCGGTGACGGAGTTAGGTGCCCTAAACGAACGCCCGCTAGCGGTCATGGACGTGAGTTCGTGCGGCGGCGACCGAAATTCCGCCAGAGGGTCGGAACCAATATTCCGCTTAGGGTGCCAACCGTTAGGTTCGGCAAAAGGACAGCTTCAGGCGGAGCCATCGCCTTCGGCACCGCTTAATGCCTTTTTGCTGGCTGGAGGCACCCCTGGCTGACGCGCACGGCCTCCCTTCGCCTTACGGCTGCGCCAACCGCGATCCGAACGGAGGAAGGCTTCTAGCATGTGCGGGACCAGCGCTGCGGTGTCCACGGGTTCGTACAGCCGGCTGTGTTCGGCTGCATACTGGTCGAGTTCCTCCTTAAGTGGCTCCGGCAAGATGATGGTCATGCGGACGACGCCAACCTTCGGCAACCGACCGAGCCTCAAATCCGGCATGGTTCACCTCCTACTGGTGAGACATGTTGACTGTTCAGATAATCAGCATAGGCGATGAGATCGCGGTAAAGTGCAGCGGGCAACTCCATTGAGATCTTCGCCGGCTTGTCGTCTTCGAGCGGCCCCAGCTTGAGCTTGGCCATCAGCTAATCTCCGTAGGGTTCGAGCACCAAATCCCGCGTAACGATGACGCGAACGGGAAAGCCCGGCCGGATCGTCAGTGTCGGGGCGACGTTGAGCTGGCGGCGCACGATCTGCTGGCCGGCATCGTTGATGGTGTCCTGCCCACCGTTGCGGATGGCCTGGACCAGGCGGTCGTCGTCATTAGTGGCGAGCTCGGCTCCGACGCTCAGCAACGTGGAGAGCCCCGCAGCTTTCGCCAGCTCCCACCAATGATAATCGACGCCATCCTGAAGGCCGGCGTAACCCTCCGCATCGGCGCCGGGCTGGCGCTCGAGAACGATCGAGCGCCCGTTTGGGAAGATCAGCCGGTTCCAGACCAGGAGCACGCGGCTCTGACCGAACTGAACGCTGTTATTGTACTGGCCGATCACGCGCGTGCCTTGCGGCACCAGGAGGATACGTCCCGTTGGGCTGTCATAGATGTTCTCCGTCACCTGCGCGGTGATCTGGCCGGGTAGGTCGGAGCGGATGCCGGTGATGAGCGCCGCCGCGATCACGGCGCCTGCCTGAAGGATGTAAGGCGACGCCGGTGCGGCGACGCGATCGGGTGCGACGGTGCGCCGATCGGCCGCCGCATTGAGAAATGCGAGCTGTCGATCCTGGGCCGATGGGGTGGCGGGTGGCGGCGCGAGGCCGAGGCCGGTGAGGTCCGGAGTGGGCGGCGGCGCGATCGTCGCGGCGCCGGGGCCCGTCGAGGCCATGGACCTGTTCTCGGCGCCGCTGAACAGCCTACTGACGCGGGCGGTCTCTATTTCCTGCAGCCGGCGTTGCTCCTCCGCGCTGAGGCCGGCCTGGTTTGGCAATGGCTGGCCACGATTTTGCGCGCCCAGAATGGGTCGCCCGAGGTCGCCCGGAAGCGGCGGACCCAATTGGGGAACACCGCTGTAATCGCGCGGCAATCCGGCCAGGCCATCGGCGGTCGACCGATTATCGGTCGAGTAAAGTTCGTCCGCCGGCCTCCCCGCGTCGCCGGTCTGGAGCGCATAGATCAACGCGGCGCCGATTCCGACGCTCGCCACGAGTCCGAGGCCGGCGAGCACCTTGCGCGAGAGCCGCGTAACGCGCGGCGCATCCGCGCGCAGCCGCATCGGGGCGGCCGCGTCGTCCGCCGACCCGGTCAGCGGCGCCTCGTCTTCTTCTTTCCGGGGTTCTGGCTCGCTCACGACGCCGGCCTCCCATCGGTGCGGACGATCCGGACGCGCTTCTGGCGGTCGCCAGCGCCGAAACGCAGCTCCGCGGCCGCGAACAGCCGGTCGACGATCATGTAGTTGGCACGGACGCGGTAGTTCACGAGCTCGGAGGTGTTGCCCTCCGGACCGACCACAAACAGCGGCGGCATCTCGCCCTGACCGATGCCACGCGGAAACTCGATGAAGACCTGGCGTCCATCATCGTAGGCGCGCAGTGGCCGCCACGGCGCACGATCGCCTTCGATGGCATAGCGGAAATTGATGTTGGCGAGGTCGACGCCGGTGGCGACGGGACTGCTGGCCTCGGCCTGCGCGTTCTGGCGGCGCAGCGCGATGAGCTGATCCTGCGGATACTGCCAGGACACCGAAGCCATATAGGTGCGCTCGGTCGAGCGCAGCTCCATGTGGTAGGTGCGCAGATTGGTGTTGATGATGAGATTCGTCATCAAGTCGGCGCGGGTCGGCTTCACCAGGATATGAACTTGCTGGGTCGCGCCCGAGCCGCTCACCGTGTCGCCGATGATCCAGCGAACCGTGTCGCCGGCGGCGACCGGGCCGGAGCCGACCAGTTGCTCGCCCGGCTGAAGAGCGATGTCGGTGATCTGGCCGACGGCGGTGTAGACCTGATAGAGCGCGCCGCCGGTATAGGGATAGACCTGCATGGCGTTGATGAAGCCATCGCGGACCGGCTGCACACGCGCGGCGGCGTTGGCCTGATTAACGCGGGCTGTCGGATCGGTAGGCTCAGGCGTGCCGCGGGACGGCTCGACGGGCTTCATCTGACCGGGGAGTGGCAGAGGTCGCGGCAGCTCGACCACGCGCACGGGAACCGGAGGATTGGCGCTCAGCGCCGCTGGCACGGCGTCATCATAGGAGATCTCTGGCGGCCTGTTCGCCGTGGCGCAGCCGGCGAGCGCCGACGTGCACAGCAGGAGAACCGCAAATGTGGACGTGCGAGAAGCCGGATTTCCGGCTTTACGGAAAGACGGCTTCATTGCCCAAGCTCCCGTGACCAGTTGATGGCGTTGACGTAGATGCCGAGCGGGTTGGCGCGCAGCCGATCGGCGTTGCGTGGAACCTGCACGACGATGGTGAGGATGGCGGTCCAGCGGGTCGTCTCGGCGAGCTGGCCGTTCTCGTACCGGCGCTCGACCCAGGCGACGCGGAAACTGTCCGGCGAGGCCCGGATGACGCTGGAGACGTCGACGGCGATCTGTTGTCGGCCGACCTTGGTAAAAGGGTCGTTGGATCGCGCGTAGTCGTTCAGCGCCATCGCGCCGCGGTCGGTCGTGAAGTCGTAGGCGCGCAGCCAGTTCTGCCGAACGATGATGGCGTCGGACGGAATCGAGCGGACCTGCTCGATGAAGCGCGCGAGATGAAAAGCGATCTGCGGATCGGTGGGACGATAGTCGGCGACCGCTGGCGCCACCGCCTGCGCTTGGCCGAGCCGGTCGACCTGCACAACCCATGGCACGATCGTGCCGCGGGCCGATTGCCAGACAAGCGCCGCCGCGAAACCAGCGGACAGGATCAGCGAGCCGAACGCCATGAGCCGCCAATTCTTCGCCTGGACGCGCGCGGCGCCGATGCGCTCGTCCCAGACCTGCGCGGCGCGCTGGTAAGGCGTCTCAGGTTCTGGTGGTTTGCCGTAGTGAGTAGAAGGTCGTTTGAACATCAGCGATCGCCTTGAGAGAGGTTGATAGAGGAGCCGCCGCCATGGCTGTCACCGCTGCGAACGGCGTGGGCGGCCGCCGTCACACCGTGGCTCAAGGCCTGAGAGCGCTTCATGCGCTGGGCCCAGGCCGGCGGCCCGTCAGCCGCAGCGGCCGGCGCAGCATCGGCCGCGAGCCCGCCGATCGTGCCCATGGTCGATGTGCCACCCGTCGCGGCGAACGCGGACTTGGCGCCATCGGAGAAGCTCGACTTCATGCCGTCTGCTGCCCGGGAGGCCGCGCGACGCAGCGGTGAGCTGGCGGCCGCGCCAGCGGCGCGAGCAACGCCACCGAGTCCAGATCCGACGGCGGACACGCCCGACTGGCCGGCAGCGCCGAGGCTGTAGGCCGTCGAGGCGCCACCGGCCAGGGCCGCTCCCCCTCGAGCGGCAGCGGCAGTTCCGGAAAGAGCAGCGGCGCCGCCGCGAAGGGCCATTCCGCCAGCCGCGCCGGCCGCGACCAGAGCGCCGCCCGCCGCGAGCCCAGTTCCGACGGCCGCGCCGGCGCCGAGCTGCGGACCGCCAGAGACGAGGCCGTTGGCGATGCCAGGGCCGAAGATTCCGAGGCCCAGCAGCGAGAGCGCGGCAAGCACGATCGCCATCGCCTGGTCGATCGTCGGTGTCTGGTTCGCGAAGCCGGCGGTGAACTGGGAGAACAACGTCGAGCCGATGCCGATGATGACGGCGAGCACCAGAACCTTGATGCCGCTCGATATGACGTTGCCGAGGACGCGTTCGGCCATGAACGCGGATTTGCCGAACAGGCCGAACGGGATCAGCACGAAGCCCGCAAGCGTCGTCAGCTTGAATTCGATCAGGGTGACGAAGAGCTGGACGGCGAGAATGAAGAAGGCGAGCAGCACCAGCGCCCAGGCGAACAACAGGCAGGCGATCTGGATGAAGTTCTCGAAGAAGGCGATCCAGCCCATCAGGTTGGAGATGGAATCGAGCAGCGGGCGGCCGGCGTCGAGGCCGGTCTGCGCAACGCGGCCGGGGCGCATGAGATCTTCGACGGTAAATCCAGTGCCCGACGCCTTCAGGCCGAGCCCCGCGAAGCTCTCGAACACGATGCGCGCGAGGCTATTCCAATTGCCGATGATGTAGGCGAAGACGCCGACGAACAGCGTCTTCTTGACCAGGCGCGCCATGATGTCGTCGTCGGCGCCCCAGCTCCAGAACAGCGCGGCCAATGTCACGTCGATGACGATCAGCGTCGTGGCTATGAACGCTACCTCGCCGCCGAGCAGGCCAAATCCGCTATCGATATAGCGGGTGAAGACCTCCAGGAATTGGTCGATGACGCCGGTGCCGCCCATGGATCACCGCCCGTCGTCATGCTGCGGCGACGTCGGCGCTGGCGCCGGCGCAACGCCGAGGAAGCGGTCGCGGGTTGCGGCCCAGGTGCGCAGGCATTCGGCATCGCGCGCGGCGGCCTCGCCGAGCAGTTGGCACCGCCGCTGCGCCTGGCGCAGCGGATCGGCCGGCGTGACTTCAACTGGCCGCAACGCTTGGCCGGCCGGCTCTTCCTCTTTCCGGGACATCTCGATCGCCGTCGCCGTGATGGCGACGGCGACGAAGACGACGGCGCCAAGGCGCGCCAAGAGCTTGCCGTCCATGACACGATCCTCTTGCGGGGCCTTAGTTGCCATTCGGGAACATGCGGGCGTTGCCGGGCTGATAGCCGCTGCCGGGGGTCAGGAAGCGGCGGCGCTGCTCGCGACCCTGCTCGGCTGCCGCCGCGCGTTCCGCTTCGGTCAGTGCCTGAGCCCGGCCGTTCGCAGCGACGACAGCCGTGAGATCGGCGAGCTGCTGGGCCTGGAGCGCGAGGAGCTGATTGCCGGCCTGCGCCGCCTGCAAGGCGCCGGTAGCGCCCTGACTCTGACCAATGAGCGCCGACATCTCGGCGCGGTTGGTGTCGATGTTGCCGACGACACCGGCCTGCACGCGCATGGCGTCCTGCAAGCCGCCGACGGTGTTCTGCCAGCGCTCGCGCGCCTGCGAGACGAGCTGCTGGTCGGAGGCAGACATCGACGCATTGCCGTAGGTGGAAGTAAAGGCCTGGTCGATCTGCTGGACGTCGTAGGCGATGCGCTGCGCCTGGCCGAGAAGCTGCTGCGTCCGCTGCACGGACTGCTGCAACCGCTGAAGCGAGGAGTAAGGCAGGCTTGCGAGATTGCGCGCCTGGTTGATCAGCATCGTCGCTTCGTTTTGAAGCGAGGTGATCTGATTGTTGATCTGCTCCAGGGCGCGGGCGGCGGAGAGAACATTCTGCACGTAGTTCGTTGGGTCGTAGACGACCCATTGCGCGGATGCCGGCTGGACCATCACGGGCGACATCGCCACGGGAATGGAAAGGATCGACGCGGCAAGAAGCGCCGCGCGTGAGCGACGGAAGATCATGGCTGAGTCTCCAGGTTGTTGAGGTCGGGAATGAGGTCGGACGCCCAGGCGACGCCGCGCAGCCGCAGCCAGGCCGGCAGGAAGCCCTCGCGGCCATGCTCGGCGATGGTGCGCTCGAGGGCGGCCTGGTCGGTCTTCGACGAGGCGGCGCACAGTGCCAACGCAACGTCGGACAGGCCGAGCTCGAACAGCCGGTTGCCGCGGCGGGACTGGCAGTAATAGTCGCGCTTGGGCATCGCGCGGGCGAGGATCTCGATCTGGCGGTCGTTGAGGCCGAAGCGCCGGTAGATCGCGGTGATCTGCGGTTCGATCGCGCGCTCGTTCGGCAATAGGAGCCTGGTCTGGCAGCTCTCGATGATGGCGGGCGCAATCGCCGAACTGTCGATGTCGGAAAGCGACTGGGTGGCGAAGACGACGGAGGCGTTCTTCTTGCGCAGCGTCTTCAGCCATTCGCGGAGCTGACCAGCGAAATCCTCGTCGTCGAGCGCCAGCCAGCCTTCGTCGACGATGAGCAGCGTGGGGCTGCCATCCAGGCGATCCTCGATGCGATGGAACAGGTAGGCGAGCACGGCCGGCGCCGCGCCCGTGCCGATCAGGCCCTCGGTCTCGAACGCCTGCACAGAGGCTTCGCCAAGATGCTCGTTCTCGGCGTCGAGCAGGCGACCATAGGCGCCTCCGACGCAATAGGGTCGTAGCGCCTGTTTGAGGTCGTTCGATTGAAGGAGGACTGCAAGCCCGGTGATGGTGCGTTCGCTAACAGGCGCGCTCGCGAGCGAGGTCAGCGCCGTCCAGATATATTCCTTCACCTCCGGCGCGATCGTCACGCCCTCGCGCTGCAGGATCGCGACGATCCAATCCGCCGCCCACGCGCGTTCCGGCACGTGGTGGATGCCGGCGAGCGGTTGCAGCGACACGCTGTCGGCCGCGCCCTCGGTCAGCCCGCCGCCGAGATCGTGCCAATCGCCGCCCATGGCGAGCGCCGCGGCGCGGATCGAGCCGCCGAAATCGAAGGCGAAGACCTGCGAGCCCGAATAGCGCCGGAACTGAAGCGCCATCAGCGCCAGCAGCACAGACTTGCCGGCGCCGGTCGGCCCAACGACGAGCGTGTGACCGACATCGCCGACATGAAGGGAAAACCGGAACGGGGTCGAGCCTTCGGTCCTGCCATAAAGCAAGGGGGGTTGCCCGAAATGCTCGTCCCGTTCCGGCCCCGCCCACACCGCCGACAGCGGAATCATGTGGGCGAGATTGAGCGTCGAGATCGGCGGTTGCCGGACGTTGGCGTAGACATGGCCTGGCAGCGACCCAAGCCAGGCGTCGACGGCGTTGATCGTCTCCGTCATCGCGGTGAAGTCGCGGCCCTGAACGATCTTCTCCACCAGGCGCAGCTTCTCGGCTGCGATGCGTGGATCGGCGTCCCAGACGGCGACCGTCGCGGTGACATAGGCCTGACCGGCATAGTCCGCGCCGAGTTCCTGCAGAGCGAGGTCGGCATCGGCCGCCTTGTTCGCCGCATCGGTGTCGACGAGCACCGAAGCCTCGTTGGTCATCACCTCTTTCAGGATCGCCATGATGCTCTTGCGCTTGGCGAACCACTGCCGCCGGATCTTGGTGAGCAGCTTGGTGGCGTCGGTCTTGTCGAGAAGGACGGCGCGCGTCGACCAGCGATACGGAAAGGCGAGCCGGTTCAAGTCGTCGAGCAGCCCGGGCGTGGTCGCGGTCGGAAAACCGACAATGGTGAGGATGCGGAGATGCGAGTCGCCCAGGCGCGGCTCCAGTCCGCCGGTGAGCGGCTGATCGGCCAGCAGCGCATCGAGATACATCGGCGTCTCGGGCACGCGCACGCGATGGCGTTTGGTCGAGACGGTCGAATGCAGATAGGTCAGCGTTTCGCCGTCATCGAGCCATGCGCATTCCGGCATGAAGTTCTCGATGAGCTGAAGCACGCGGTCGGTGCGATCGGCGAAGCCGCGCAACGCCTCATGAGGGTCAAGGCCGTTGTCGGCCTTGCCTTCATAGAGCCAGCTCTCGGCGCGGGCGGCGTCCTCGGCCGGCGGCAGGTGGACGAAAGTGAGGAAGTAGCTGGACTCGAAATGCGAGGCGTCTTCCTCGAAATCGGCCTTGCGTTCGGCGTCGACCAAGGCCGACGCGGCCTCGGGAAAGCGGCTCGCCGGATAAGCTCCTGCGCCATGCCGCTGCGCCTCGACGAAGATCGCCCATCCCGAGCCGAGGCGGCGGAAGGCGTTGTTGAGACGGCCGGCGACGGCGACGAGTTCGGCCGGCACTGCGGAGTCGAGGTCGGGACCGCGAAAGCGAGCGGTGCGCTGGAAGCTGCCGTCCTTGTTGAGGACGATGCCCTCGCCCGCGAGCGCGGCCCAGGGCAGGAAATCCGCAAGGCGGGTTGAGGTCCGGCGATATTCGGCGAGGTTCATCATCGGAGTGGCCTCACGCGCTCAGATGGCCGGGGATGCGCAGGTGGCGGCGCACCACGTCGACGAATTGCGGATCGCGTTTTGCCGCCCATACGGCGGCGAAATGGCCGATCGCCCAGAGCCCGAGACCGACCAGCCAGAGGCGCAGGCCCAGGCCGAGGGCCGCTGCCAGCGTGCCGTTGAGGATGGCGATCGAGCGCGGCGCGCCGCCGAGCAGGATGTGTTCGGTGAGCGCCCGATGGACCGGGACGGCGTAGCCCGGCACTTCGCTGGCGCTGTCGATCAAGCTCGCCATCAGACGAGCGCTCCGCCGCCGAACGAGAAGAACGACAGGAAGAAGCTCGACGCGGCGAAGGCGATCGAGAGGCCGAACACGATCTGAATCAACTTTCGGGCGCCGCCCGACGTGTCGCCGAAGGCCAGTGTCAGGCCGGTGATGATGATGATCATCACGGCGATGATCTTGGCGACCGGACCCTCGATGGATTCGAGGATCGATTGCAGCGGCGCTTCCCACGGCATCGATGAGCCGGAAGCATGGGCTGCAGGGGCCAGCATCATGCTGACCACCGCCGCGGACATGGCGGTTGCGATATGACGGCGAGCGCGCAGGGCATGGCGGATCATGCGGGGTCTCCTGAGACGGGCTGGGTTGCGGGGATGACGCGGTAGTCGCCGTCCGGCTGAAGGCCTTCGACGCGGGCGAGTTCGGCGAGGCGGCGGGTCGAGCCGCGGCCGCTGAGCACCGCGACGAGATCGATGGTCTCGGCGATCAGCGCGCGCGGGACCGTGATGACGGCTTCCTGAATGAGCTGCTCGAGGCGGCGCAGCGCGCCGATCGCGGTGCCGGCGTGGATGGTGCCGATGCCGCCCGGGTGGCCCGTCCCCCAGGCCTTGAGCAAATCCAGCGCCTCGGCGCCGCGCACCTCTCCGATCGGAATGCGATCGGGGCGCAAGCGAAGCGAGGAGCGGACGAGATCGGAGAGCGATGCGACGCCATCCTTCGTCCGCATGGCGACCAGGTTGGGCGCGGCGCATTGCAGCTCGCGCGTGTCCTCGATCAGAACGACGCGGTCGAAGGTCTTCGACACTTCGGCGAGCAAGGCGTTGGTGAGTGTCGTCTTGCCGGTTGAGGTGCCGCCGGCGACCAAGATGTTGCGGCGGTCCACGACGGCGCGGCAGAGGATCTCAGCCTGTTCGGCCGACATGATCTCGGCGGCGACGTAGTCAGCGAGCGTGAAGACGGCGACGGCAGGTTTGCGGATCGCGAACGCCGGCGCGGCGACGACGGGCGGCAGAAGCCCTTCGAACCGCTCCCCCGTCTCGGGCAGTTCGGCCGAAACCCGCGGCGAACCGGAATGAACCTCGGCGCCGACGTGATGCGCGACGAGGCGAACAATGCGTTCGCCGTCGGCGGGCGAGAGCCGTTCTCCGGTGTCGGAGAGCCCCTCGGACAGGCGGTCGATCCAGAGCCGCCCGTCGGGATTGAGCATCACCTCGACGATCGACGGGTCTTCCAGGAATCCGGCGATGGCGGGGCCGAGGGCTGTGCGCAACATGCGCGCGCCTCGCAGGGTCGCCTCTGATTGCTGGTGAGAAACCGCCATGTCGTCCCCGTTCTGTGCGGGACCGCGAACACGCGGCCCTGGATCGGGGATCAGTAGAAGAGGCAGAAATCAGGGCATGACAACAAGCAGAACGGGGTCGTAGTGCTCTGGCGTACAAAGACAGGGACAGGGCGGAACTGCCGGACGCTTGCGACACGTTACGCGATGGTTATTCCGCGCCCGCGATGCCCGTGACGTCTTCGGAAATCTCCTCACGCACCTTCGGTCCCTTCGCGAGTCGCCGGCCGAGCGCGGCGACGAAGGCGTCGTACCGCTCGCCCGCCTGTGCGCGTGCGGCCGCCTGGGCTGGCTCCGGCAACGGCGGGTTGGTGGTGAGCCAGTGGCGGACGAACACCGCGAGCATTTCCACGGAAATGCCGAGGTCGCGTTCCATGCGTGTCATGCGCCGGTCGAGCTGGTCCAATCGCTTGGTGGTCGCGGCTTCCTGGCGCTCGGCGGTGTCGGGTGACAGGAAGGATGCGATCGCCGCTTCCGCGACCAGGGATCGCGATTGATCGCGACGCGCGGCATAAGCGGTGAGCGCCTTCATGATGTCCGGATCGAGATAGACCGAGAGGCGCTGCTTCTTCGGAATCTTCATGATCGCCACGCTCAGAGGTCCATCCCATCGTTGGGATCGAGCGAGACCTGCCGCGCGATGCCCTGCATCACCTGGTTCAGCCGGCGTGCGCGCGCGGCGTCGTCATCGGCGTCGTCGGGACCATCGAGGTCGAACTCGTTGTTGATCGGCGCCTTCTTCTCGACGGTCCCGGCCTTGTTCAGCTCGGGCTGGTGGCGGCGTTCCGAGCCGGTCGGATCCTCGTCGTCGCCCTGGCCATCCTTTGCGGCGGCGCCCTCGATCTCCGGCCGCGGCGGCAGCGGCATCTTGCTCCAGTCGTCCGACTTTGCCGCCGCTGTCTTTGCCAGCGCCGGCGGTGGCAGGATGCGTTCCTGAAACCGACGATCCTCGAAGTAGCGCGCCTTCTTCGCGCGGATCGGCGGCGTTCCGGAAACCATGACGATCTCGTCGGCGGGTGGGAGCTGCATCACCTCGCCCGGCGTCAGCAGCGGGCGCGCGGTCTCCGATCGCGACACCATCAGATGGCCGAGCCATGGGCTCAGCCTGTGCCCGGCATAGTTCCGCATTGCCCGCATCTCGGTCGCGGTGCCAAGCGCATCCGACACGCGCTTGGCCGTCCGCTCGTCATTGGTCGCGAAGCTGACGCGGACATGGCAGTTGTCGAGGATCGAGTTGTTCGGGCCATAGGCTTTCTCGATCTGGTTCAGCGATTGTGCGATGAGGAAGCTCTTCAGCCCATAGCCCGCCATGAACGCCAAGGCACTCTCGAAGAAGTCGAGGCGCCCGAGCGCGGGAAACTCGTCGAGCATGAGCAGCAGCCGATGCCGCCTGCCTTTGGCGTTGAGATCCTCCGTCAATCGGCGTCCGATCTGATTGAGGATCAGGCGGATCAACGGCTTGGTGCGCGCGATGTCGGATGGGGGAACAACGAGATACAGGGTCGATGGTCGCGTCCCGCCGACAATGTCGGTGATGCGCCAATCGCAGCGGCGAGTTACTTCGGCCACAACCGGATCGCGATAGAGGCCGAGAAACGACATCGCGGTCGACAAGACGCCCGACCGCTCGTTGTCGGATTTGTTCAGCAGCTCGCGCGCGGCCGAGGCGATGACGGGATGTGGACCCGCTTCGCCGAGATGTGCGGTCTTCATCATGGCCGCGAGCGTCGACTCGATCGGCCGCTTCGGATCGGATAGGAACGCGGCGACGCCGGCGAGCGTCTTGTCGGTCTCGGCGTATAGAACGTGTAGGATGGCGCCGACCAGCAGCGCGTGGGACGTCTTCTCCCAATGATTGCGGCGTTCCAAACTCCCTTCCGGATCGACCAGGATGTCGGCGATGTTTTGAACGTCGCGCACTTCCCATTCGCCACGACGGACTTCGAGCAGCGGGTTGTAGGCGGATGAGTTGGCGTTGGTCGGGTCGAACAGCAGCACCCGGCCGTGTCGGGCGCGGAAGCCGGCGGTGAGCTGCCAGTTCTCGCCTTTGATGTCGTGAACGATAGCGGAGCCAGGCCAGGTCAGCAGCGATGGCACGACGAGGCCGACGCCCTTGCCGGAGCGCGTCGGCGCGAAACAGAGCACATGCTCAGGGCCGTCATGGCGCAGATAGGCGCCTTCGAACCTGCCGAGCACCGCGCCATCGGGCCCAAGCAGGCCGGCAGCCCGCACCTCGTCGGCTCGCGCCCACCGCGCCGAGCCGTAGGTCTCGACATTCTTGGCTTCGCGCCCGCGCCAGACCGACATGCCGATGGCGACCGCGATGGCAATGAAGCCGCCTGACGCAGCGATGTAGGCCCCCCCAACGAAGACCGAAGGCGCATAGGCGTCGTAGAAGTACCACCACCAGAAGAAGGCCGGCGGATAATAGACCGGCCAGCCGAACAGCTCGAACCATGGCCTGCCGAGCTGCGGCTGGAAGCCGAGTTGCCACGCCGTCCACTGCGTCGCGGTCCAGGTCGTCGCGAGGACGATCAGGGAAACGACGAGAATCTGCCCCCACAGAATCTTGGTGGCCGACATGGCGGAGTCCTTTCTTAATAAGGAGCGGTGATCACAGGCCGAGCCCCCGCTTTCGGCCGAAGCTCCAGTCGATGCCGCCATCGCTGCGCGCGAGACCGGAGACATGCCGGCCGAGTTTCTTTTCGAGTGAGGGCGACCAGGGCACGAGCTGGAAGCCGAGGCCGTCATCGATCATCGCGAAGCGGCCGGAGGCGAGCGCGATGCGCCGCTGGTAGGCGCCAGCGACGTATTCCCCCGCCGCGGGCTTGTTGAATGGGCGGCCGCTCTCTGCCGCGATCTTGGCGCCCACGGCGTCCAGCTCGCGCCGGCGGAGCGTCTCGATCAGGTTGCGGCTGAAGCTGACGCCGCGGTTCTGACGTTCGGCCAGACCTCGCCCAATCAGGTGTTCGGCGCGCCGGTCCAGGGCGTCGCGCACCTCCGCGCCGAAGCCCCCGCCACCGAGCGCAACCGGCTCGCGGGCGATCGCCTGTCGATCAAGCCAGGTGGCGCCGGTCGCGGTGATCTGCTGCTCGATGGTGAGGTCTGATCGGACCGCCATCGCGACGCGACGCTGCCCCTTCGCGTCGTCGAACCTGCGCAGCTCGACGATTGAGCCGGGCGCGCTATCGCCGGCGGCGTCGAGATCGGGCAGCTTGATGTGATGGGTGCGGCCGTCCATGCCGTCGACCACGGCATAGGCTGTACCCTTCAGCTCATCGTCGAGACCGCGGGCGACCAGCCGGCCGACCACAGGATCGTCCAGACTTTCCCCGGCGAGCACATAGTTGGACGCGCCGCGTTCGATGCTGTGTTCTGAAAGGCCGCGATGGATGCGCTTGATGATGTCGCCGCGTTCGCCGAGCTCGCGCAGCGTCGTCTCGGCATTTTCGGAAACAGTCCACTGGCCGGGGCCGACCTGGTCGGCAAGCCCGAGCGATTCCAGTTTGCGAAGGCGCCCGACCTTGAGCGCATGAAATTCGTCGGGCTGGCGGTTGGGATGTGGCGCGAGGTCGATGACGCCGGTGCGATAGCCGTCGCGTGCGAGCTGCCGATCGAGGTTGGTCCAGCGCTCGGTGTCGATCTGACGTTCCAGGGTGCGACGGATCTCGTGATCCGTGCGCGGCCCCAATTCCTGCGTGATCAGATCCCGCGCCCGATCACGCATGCCTTCCTTGATATAGTCGCGGGAGATGACGAGGTTTTCGCCATCCTCGCGCACGCCACGCACAATTAAATGGACGTGCGGATGTTCGGTATTCCAGTGATCGACGGCGACCCATTCGAGCTTGGTGCCGAGGTCCTTCTCCATCTGGCCGACCAAATCGCGGGCGAAGGTCTTGAGGTCTGACATCTCCACGGCGTCGTCCGGCGAGACGATGAACCGGAAATGATGCCGGTCATCCTCGCACCGTTCCGCGAACGCCTTCGGATCAGCGTCATCGGCGCCAGGCCCGAACAGCCGGGCCTTCTCTCCGTCCCGGGTGACGCCCTCGCGGCCCAGATAGTTCAGGTGGGTCGCGAGCGGCGCGCTCCGTCCGCCGTGACGGACGACACGCGCCTTGACGACGGCGCCGCGCGAGCGGGACGTGATGAACCGATTGGCCTGCACTGATGCGCGCTGGCCCCGGCCGAACCGGGAGCGGTGGTTCGGGCCGATCGTCCCCTTGCGGGAGACCGAGCCGCCGGCGCGCTGGGCGGCGGCCAAGGCTTGGGCGATGAACGGCCTCGCGCGCTGCGCGCTGGTCGATCGGATGCGGCCTGGCCGGACGCGGAAATCGTTGTCGTCGCTCATGGCGGCAAGACCGCACATCGCGCGATAGCGCTGATTTGCTTATGAAATCGCCGGAGCCGCAGGCTGCGCCGAACAGGCGCACCTCGCGAATTCGCAGCGTAAGCCATTGAAAAAGCACAACCGAACCGAGGCGCACATCGCGCCCCTTTATCCTGCCATCGTGCGGTTGTGTTGTCCTGCTTCCCCCTCCACGCACTCCATGATGCGCTGGAGCCCGCCAGACCGCGATCCGAACGAAGCGCCGTCATCGCGGGCCTCCGCCATCCGAGCGCGCCACGAACAGGCCCGAGGATTGCGGGACGATCGCGGAAGTCTCGCGCGCCCGAGTTGCTGCCAGAGCGTCGTCCGGAGTGCTTTCCGCCTGCGCTGGATCGACGCTGGTCACGTTGTTGGCGCGCGTGATGAACAGCGGCGCGCGAGTCCAGGCGCGAGGATCAGCCGCGGCGACGGTGGTTGCACCCGGCAGGTCACCGCCGCCGAAGGAAGGGATCAATGCGGCCACATAGGCGCGGGTCTCGGCCGGCAACGGGCGGCCCGCGAGATATTCTTCGTAGCGCCCTGGCCCCGCATTGTAGGCTGCAAGAAACCCCGGCGAACCGTAGCGATCATGCATCTCGCGCAAGTAAGCTGCGCCAGCCAATATATTGTCGCGCGGATCGTATGGGTTTCGCCCGAGACCATGGCGGACGCGCAGCTCCGCCCAGGTAGCAGGCATGATCTGCATCAAGCCCATCGCCCCGGCAGAGGAGATCGCGCGCACATCGCCGGCGCTTTCCGCGCGCATGACGGCGCGAATCCACGCGGCCGGGATGCGGAAGCGCCGTGCGGCCTCTTCAATGTAGGCGGCGAACGGATGGGCCGTCGCCGTCCGCGTGCCCGGTGGGTTCTGCGCGCTCGCTGTGGCGTTAAACGGCACGGCGAGCAGCAGGCCGGAAAGGAGAAGGAGGCATGTCAGTCGGACGGCGCTTGGCCGCCCGACGACAGCTTGATGGCGCGGGCCGGACATCGTTCAGTCCCGCTCGCCGCGCTTGGGCGGGCGGTTCCAGTGCAGATTCCAGGCGGATTTGTCTTCGGCCGATTGGAACAGATTGGCGCGGATTGGCTGGGCCAAGGTGGGATCGTCGATCTGCAGGGAGACGTAGTCGCCGGCTTTCTCACCGGTGCGTTTCCATCCGGCGCCGATCTCGGGGCCGTCATCGCTGCCGTGGTGAACACGGTAGTCCGGCGCGTTCTCAGCGTCGGTGTGCTCGGCGGGGACGAGCACGATTTCGGCGTCGAGCGAGAGCGTGCGGATGTGGCCGGCGTAGCCGTTCTTCGTGCGGGTGAATTCGCCGATCTGCGGCATGGGAAGACTCCTTTGCTGTGCGGTGAGGTCGGATAGGCGCGTCGTTCACCGCGTCGCGGCGCGCCATTGGAAGCGGCCGCCGCCGTCTTCATCGGTCCACACAGGCGTTGCGCGGCCGATGATCGAGCGGGTGGAAATCGGACCGAAGTAGCGCCCGTCGAGGCTGTCCTCGACGGACCAGTTCATGAGGAAGATCTCGCCGTCGGCGATGCGCCGGCAGCCCTGCCAGACGGGCAGATGGCGGCCGAGACGGTCGCGCGTCAGCGCTTCACCCATCGCGACGCCATCGACGGTGACGTGTGCGCCGGTGCGGCAGACCTGCTGGCCGGGAAGGGCGGCGACGCGTTTCATGAGGGGGACGCCGCGCGGCACGTAGCCACGCTCGGCGAGGAACGATGCGAGCGGCTCAGGGGCGTCCACGGCGACGAGGTCAGTCACTTGAAGGCGTGGCGACCGGTCGAGCGAATAGAGTCCGATCGGCGTGCTGGCGGACGCGTTCCAGATCAGCCGGGGCGTGATGTGGATGAAGGACAGGCCACCGATCAGCATCACGGTGAAGTACGTCGTGATGACGTAGCCGAAGCGGGTCATGGCTCGACCCTTCGGCGCAAGAGGATGGCCCGGTGCTGCTGCGCGGTGTAGTTGCGCGGTTCCTGGCCGGCGACGAGCCGGTTATGAACGTGGCGCCAATGGTGCGGCGAGACCTCGGCGGGATTGATGCCGCTGGACTCGATCGCGTCGACGATCTGCAGGACGCGCTCGACGTGTCGCCAGCTCTCGGCCTTCAGCAGAATGTCGCCGCCGGGGCGCACGAAGGGCAACGTCTGATAGGGTTCGCCCGGCGAAACCGCGCGCACGATGTCGATGCGCGAGAGGACCGTTCCGAAGTCGTTGGACGCCCAGCGGACAAGCGCGAAAACGCTGTGGGGCGGGAAGCTGACGACGCGCCGGCGGCGGTCGAGAATCTGTTCGTGGACCTCCTGTCCGAACCGGATCCAATATTCGATCCTTTTCTCGATCCAGGTCAGCTCGACATGGGTCAGGCCGGCGACGTTCGGCGTCGCGGCGCGACGCAAGTCGGCTGCGCCGTTCATGGCGTTGCTCCATCGGTTGGGGGAAACTCGCGGGCGAGTAGCTCGCGCAGCATGTCGGCGACGGTGACCCCACGCTGAAACGCGGCGATCTTGATCTGGCCACGCATGTCGGGCGTGACGTCGATGGTGAGGCGCGCGGTGAAGGTGGCGGTGTCGCCGCCGCGCGGGTGCCGCGGATTGGGGGCTTTCACCCAGCTCTCTGGATCGGCTGGACGTGCAGTGAAGGCGCGTTTGTGGGGCCGCTCCGTCATGGTGCGATCCTCCCGACCTCAGTGCAGAGTGCGGTGATCTCGCGCGCAGCGGGGCTGCGTTCGTTGATCTCGGAGACCAGGCGGCCGGAGCGTGCCGCGTCGGCGAAGGTGACGCGCTGGCCGACGGTGCTGGTGAGTACCGGCGGATCGTGATCGGCGAGCGTCTCGGCCGTCTCGCGCGCGATGACGGTTCGCGCTCCGCAGCGATTCAGCACGAAGCGGGCGGCGAGCTGGGGGCGGTAGATCCGCGCCTCGCCCAGCAGCGAGAGCATCTCCGCGGACGCCCAGCCATCGAAAGGCGATGGCTGCACGGGGATCAGTACCAGGTCGGCGGCAAGCAGCGCGGACCGCATCAGGCTGGCGACGCGCGGTGGCCCGTCGATCACCACATGATCGGCGTCTCGCGCCAGCTCCGGCGCTTCGCTGTGAAGCGTATCCCGCGCCAGGCCGATGACACCGAAGAGTCGCGGCAGGCCTTCGCGTGCCCGCTGCTGGGACCAATCGAGCGCGGAGCCCTGTGGGTCCGCGTCAATGAGTAGGACGCGCCTTCCCTTGCTCGCCCATTCGCCGGCGACATGCAGCGTGAGCGTCGTCTTGCCGACGCCACCCTTCTGATTGAGGAGCGCGACGATCATGACGCGCCGCCGCGTCGCACGGGCATTCCCCCGGCGGGCGTCGCCTGTCGTTTTGCAGGGTGGACAACACCGTGGCCCGGATCTGATGTCGACTGCCGTGTGCCGCGATCCGCCCAAGCCTGAAGATCGTCGAGGGCATAGACAATGCGTCCGCCGAGCTTGCGATAGACCGGTCCCGTGCCGTAGGTGCGGTGCTTCTCCAGCGTGCGACCGGATAGGCCGAGGAAGCGCGCCGCCTCGGATGTGCGGAGATAGCGTGGCGGGGGGTCGAGTCGCGCTGCTGACATTGGGGCCTCCGGTGGATCGGCTGCCCCGCCGGCGTGCAGTGGCGAAGCGGCGACCACGATGGCGAACCACCGGCGTCAGGGTGGATGACGGAGTGAGACCCCTCTGTGCGCGTACCCCCCTTGTGCCCCTCGTTCGATGGGGACCGCAGGGAGTCAGCGGCCGGCCAGCAAGCGGAGATAGCCGCCGCGCACCATCGTCTCGGCATCCTTGACCAAACGGATTGTCTGGGCGCGGATGGACGACGTTTTCCATTCGGTGGCGGACTGCCGCGGCGTGTCGAAAAGCACGCCGGCGATTTCGCGATAAGTCGCGCCTGCGGATCGGCCATCGAGCGCACGCACCATGCGCACCAGCCGCAGGCGGCGGCGCGGTGTGAGCGTGAGCGCGCGCGGTAGCGGACCGGGGGCGCGTCCAAATAGGCGGCGTTGGAATCGCAATGCCGCTTCGGCGCGGATGTGGAAGTTGTCGTCGAGCGGCAGCAGAACGGCGAGCGGTTGAGCCGGGTCGATGGCGCCGACGACCAAATGATGATCGCCGTCGGGATCGGCTAAAATGATCGCACCTTCGCCTCCGGGTTGCGCGTGCAGTGTGGCGTGAGTTAGGTCGAGCTGGTCGAGTCGCTTGGCGGCGAGAAAGACGGCCGGCGCTGGTTCAATCAGCAAGACGCTGGCGACAAGCTCTGGCCGCCAGAAGATCGCGGTCTCGCTAGCGGAGCGGTCGGGATCGAGCAGGAAAGCGCAACCCCCATTGCGGGGTGGCGCTCCTATGCGGCAATGAAGCGCTCTCGCGGCTGGCCGGGGTGCCGCGCAGGCGGTCATAGTCGCTGCGATAGTCGGGATTGCGGCGCAGAAACTCCCACGCGAACCCTTGCCGTTCCAAGCGGTTCAGCGCGCGTTCGGTTGTCTGCAATCGCCAATCCGGCGGCTCGGCCATACGCGTCTCCTCGTCCGCGCTCTGAGTGGCCCCCTGCGCGTTAAGCCTCGCCGCCGACGAGGCTCGGCGGAAGTCCCCAAAACTGCGGGGCGCGATGCCTTGCACAACCGGGAGGAGTGTCCCGCTCTAGGACACGCGGGGACGGAGGAGCTCGCGATAGCCCGTCGTGGTCATCCAGCGGGCGCGGGCGAGATGGCTTTGATGAATAACGCGAGCGCGGTCGGGGTCATCGTCGGGGTCGAATCCGAAGATGATTTGCACCGCCTCACGCCAATCGGCCCCTTCCGCGTCGGCGTCCAGCAACCGGATGTAGGCGGCGAGATGGCTTTCATCGTAAGCCGTGAGACGGTTGCTCTCGGGCGGACGATCCAGGAAGTCCATCGTGATCATCGGCGCGTCCATCTGTCTTGGTTAATTGATCGTATCGGCTCCGCCAAGGCACACCAGACCGACAAGTGAAATTTCCCGATGCTTTTCACGCATCACGGCAGCCCGCTGGCGGCATCACGCTCAGCCGACGCGGCCGTGTATTATAACACGTAGCGATATAATGCACTATTGTCTCCTATCCTGCGGATGGACATTCGCAGAATCTTTGGAGCCAACGTCAGGAGGTATCGCGTCGCTGCCGGTCTGAGCCAGGAAGCGGTCGCCGTGAAAATGGGTGTGGACCGCGCCTATGTGAGCGGCATGGAGCGGGGCCAGCAAAATGTCACGCTGTTGACGATGTGGCATTTGGCGGAAGCGTTGAACGTGAAACCCGCCGACCTCCTCGATGAGACGGTGGAAGTCACTGAAACATGACTCTACGCGAGTCGCGTTACAATTCAGCTCGCGTCCCGATCCGACCAACCGGACCTGCGGAAACGCGTAGGGTTGGCCAACCGGCGATCCGGAAAAGCGACAAGGTGCAAAGCCGGAAGGCCAGCCCGTTCGGGCCAGCCTCGAGGTGGTTTCGCGTGCGTGCCTTGGCGGGGCCTTGAAGGACTGCCCCGCCCGAGGATCGGGCGGGGCGTCGCTGGCGGTTAGTCGGCGCGGCGGCCGTTGGGACGAGACCAAATCAGGCTGTAGCCCTCGCCGTCCTCGTCGTCGAAGAGGTTGGCGTAGATCGGGGCGGTAAAGCTCGGGTCGTCGAGCTTGAGGCCCAGATAATCGCGGCCCTCGTTGGAGCGCTTGGCCCAGGCGGCGCCGATCTCGACGCGGCCCACGAAGACGCGGTGGCTGGGGGCGTTCTCGCCGGAGCGGTTGGCCTCGGGAACGATGCGGACGTTCTTCGCCTGGACACTGAGGGTGACGATTTGGCCGCTGAACTCGTTGCCGGTCTTCTTGAAGGTGCCGATGGTCGCCATGGTAGTTCTCCTTGATCTCTGTTTCGAGCCCGCACCATGCGGCCTCGATGGCGATCGGTTGGCCGGAGGCGATCGGCGCCGCACCTGCTTGCAGGCCGAAGCGCAGCGGAGGATGGCAGCCAGGCGACTTTGTTGTTTCGCGAGGAATGCCGGCGAAGCCGGCAGGGGAAGAAAGTCGATCGGCGCCATTGCGGCATAGGCGGTCGAGGCGCAGCCGGCCTTCGGCCAGATCAGCCCATCGAAGAGGCCGCTTGGAGTGCTCGATCAGACAGAGGTGTATCGAGGAGAACGTGGCTCGACCCGTCGCCTTCCCCAATGGACCGGCACGTTTAGCGCAACATTCCGTATCGGCGTCCGGCGGACGAAAGTGGGATCGTCGCCCGGCCGCGTAGACGAAAGACGTCTCAGGGATCCACCATTGTGGAGTTGAGGAGCAGCTTCGCCGATTGGCTTGTGTTCCCGGCGGGCTTCGATGTGGGCTGCTCACGTCTAGTCGAGAGGCGCTCTATGGCATCGTCTCGCCAACAAACGACTAGGACGGCGTATGCAAGCCTTGCTCGGCCGCCCCTGCCGTGCAGCCCGCTTAAGCGCGCGCCATGCCGCCTTGTCCCGTAGGCGCGGTCCCAGCCAACGTCGTCACGCGAACGAATGCGGTGACGCCGACTGCGATGGCGCCGATCACAGAGAAGATGATCGGCCACGTCTCGGACGGCATAGTGTGTTTCACGATGCCGTGGGTGGCGTGATAGCCGGCGATTGCGGCCGGCGCGACGAAGGCGATGGCGATCGCGAGCCTCAGCCAGAGCGGTTTCACGAACACGAGCAGGAGTTGGCCCACGCCGAGTGTGACCAAGCCCGCGACAAATCCAACGGCAATAGCTCCGAGCCATCCCGCGCCTGTGCCGTAAGCCCATGCGCCAACTGTGACGCCAGCGAACAAGGGCAGCGCATAGACCGCGAGATAGAACATCAAGCAGCAGAGAACGCCGATCGCGGCGATGCTGGCGATGATACCAATGAAGATCATGGCGATGGTCTCCCGTGAGAGAATGTTTGACGGTCGCGCCATCCACCACCACCGCGGCGCGAGCAGAAGTATAGCTGAAAACAGACGCCAGCGGGAGGAGAATTCCCGTTGGCGTTCTGCGGTGCAGCTTGCGTGGCACTTCGCCCCTTCATGGTTGGAAGGGGTCGAATTCGTGGATGACGGTGCCGGGATCGCCGTCATACTCGGCGGCGAGCATGACGCCGTAGTTGCCAGCGTCAGCATGAAAGACGACGACGCAGGCCATGAGGGTGGTGGCGAGGTTCCAGCCGTTTGCGAGTGCGAGGGCTTGAGACATTGATCCGGCTCCTGTGTTGAGGCGGGGCCATCCCCGCGCGACAGGCGCCCGATGTGTCCGACCGAGGGCCGCAATCACCGCGCAGGCAAAGACGGAGCGGCGGCACGCTTCAGCGTAAGCCGACCCCTTGTGGGTTGATGGCGTCAGGCCCCTCGGCCGGACCAAGGATCAGCGCTGGTAGACGCGGGGTGGCGCCCGTCGGCAGGAGCCGTTACTCAAAGGCCGTCGCCGACCATGCGTGAAACCTCGCTATCCTCACGGTGCGCTGACCGATCGGCTAAGGTGCGCTTACGAGTCGACATGATGGTTGAGGCATGCGGCATGACGGAGTTCACGGGACGCGAGTTGCATCTGGTGAAGAAGGCGCTCGCGATTGCGGTGCTGGCGATCGAGCGACAGGCGGGACCGTTTCAATCGGCGTCCGATCAGAGCGATATGAAGGCGCTGCTCGACGGCCTGATCGAGAACGACACGGAGTTGGCGCACTATGCTCGTGCGGCCCGGCTCGCGGTGACGGGTGAAGCGGACTGAAAGGCGGTTTTGCGGAAAGCCGTTGACCCGCCGTTGCGGTTTCACGTCATTGCACGGGAAGGGTAAGGCGGCGCTCACGCGCCGCCGAACTTCCAGACCGGGATGCCGAGCTTCTTCGCCTTGTCAGCGAGGTTGTCCTGGATGCCGGTGCCCGGGAAGTGCAGGACGCCGATCGGCAGGGTCTCCAGCAACGAGTCGTTGCGCTTGAACGGTGCGGCTTTGGCGTGCTTCGTCCAGTCGGGCTTGAAGGCGATCTGCGGCACCTTGCGGTTGTCGGCCCATTTGGCGGCGATTAGCTCCGCACCCCTCGGCGATCCGCCGTGCAGCAGCACCATGTCCGGGTGCTTGGTGTGAACTTGATCGAGCTTGGCCCAGACCAGCCGGTGATCGTTGAAGTCGAGCCCGCCAGTCAATGCCACCTTCGGCCCCGCTGGGAAGAGCACCTGATTCTCGGCGCGCTTCTTCGCCGCCAGGAAATCGCGGCTATCGATCATCGCCGAGGTCAGGTTGCGATGGTTGACCTTCGATCCGTTGCGCGGCCGCCAGGCCGAATGGGTGTGGTGCTCGAACTGGTCGGCGGCCTGGTCGCGCATCAGCTCGAAGGCGTTGCGGCGTTCGATCAGCGTCTGGCCTTCCGCCGTCAGTCGCTCCAGCTCGACGGATTTGACCTCGCTGCCGTCCTGCTCCCGTTGCGAGCGCTGCTGGGACAGCTCGTTGTCGTCGAGTTCACGTTCGATCCGTTCGATGGCCCGATGGAAGACGTTCACCGTCGACCAGAGCAGGTCCTCGAGGTCGGGTTCGAGGCGAGTGTCACCAAGCGCCACCACGAGGGCGTCGAAGATGTCGGAGATGCTGCCGGCGAGGATGTTCGCTTCCGGAAGCGGCCTGGCATCGGGCTCGTCATGGAAGGGACGATAGCCATAGAGCTGGAGTTCATGGAGGACTTGGTCGGTCGGGGATGAACTGTGGTGCGGTTCGAAAGCGTCGTCGTGGTCGGGGGTCATCGCAGTTTTCCTTCGCTTGATCGGCCGCGCCCATCGCGGCCTTCATGGCGACGAAGGCTCACCGGCGGGGCGGACTGGCAGCCCGAGCGCAGCGAGGGCCTTGATGGCTAAGGCCGGCTATTTTGTTTCGCGATGGAAAGCGGCCCACTGGGCCGCGCCGGAAAATAGTCGGCCGCCGCCATTGCCCGGCCGGCCCGACTGTGAGCCCGATCGCCCTCTCAGAAGGCCGTGGGCGTGGTCCTCTCCGGCGCCGAGGGAAAGATGGCCGCCGACCTTATGGCGACGACGCTGCCCGCGCCCCATCCCCGTTCCGGCTACGCCGCCAGCTCCATGAAGCGGGCGACGTCCTGCGCAGCGATCTGCACCCGGCTGGCTGCTCGAAGCGCGTCGATGCCGAGCAGGCGGAGATCCTCGTTGAAGTCGCCGAGCCGTGGCGAGATCACGATCGCCTCGATCCCGGCCTCCTGCGCCCGGTCGATCAACGTCGCCATCGCGCCGTTACCGGCCGGATCATCGTCGCGGGCGATGTAGAGTCGCCGCAGCGTGTCCGGGAACAGGATGGCGGAGAGATGCGCCGCCGAGAGGGCTGCGACCATCGGCATGGTCGGCAAGACGCATCGGAGCGAGAGCATCGTCTCGATGCCCTCGCCGGCCGCCATGACCTCGCCCGCCACGCCAAATCGAACGGCGTGACCGAGAAGGTCACCCATCGCCCGTCTCGGCGTGTCGATCGGCGCCTTGCCGAGCGTCGTCTCGCTGAAGCCGCCGGGATCGAGCCAGGTGCGATGCGCGCCGGTCAGATGGCCGGAGAGATCGGTGACGGCGGCGATCATCGCCGGCCAAGTCTCGGTCGGGCTGTGGTCGTCGGGCCGATAGTAGCAGCGTGGATGGAAGCGCAGGCTTCCGGTTCGGTGCAAAGCCGTAATGCCGCGACGACGCAAATACGACTCTACGGGGCTGCGTTCCATCGGCTGCGACATCGCGAAGAGTCGCCGCGCCGCCTCCGGCGATCCTGCCGGTGCGCTGGGCTTGCGCGAGCGGGCACGATCAAGCTCGGGCTCAGGATGCGGCAGGCTGAGGAACGAACGTGCCTCATCGGCGACATCCTTGAAGTCGATCAGGCCGCAGCTTTCGCGGATGACATCGAGCAAGTCGCCATGTTCGCCCGTGGCGGCGTCGGTCCATTTGCCGGCAGGCCCTTTCGGCGACTCCTTGAGCCGGACGAACATCGAGCGGCCCGGAGTATTGCGCACGTCGCCCACGAGCCAGTAGCCGCCTTCGCGGCGGCCGGCGGAGAGGTAATGGCGGCACACCGCTTCGGCGTCACGCGCGAGACGGTGTGCCAGTTCGGAGGCGTCTTGGCGGGCCATCACGCCGCCTCCCGCTCGCCAATACGCTCGACCGGATAGTGGTCGAGGACTTTGGCCAGCACTCCGGCGCCGGCGGGATCGGTCGGCACGAACATGCGCAGCTTCCACGAGATGATTTCGCCGAAGAGGCCGTAGGCGCGCAGGCGGTCGCGCATCGTGTCGGAGAAGCCCGACAGCTCGATGCGGTGAGCGCCCATCACGCGCACGCGGTGGAGCTGCAGGCCCTCGGCGAGGTCGAGAACGGTGCGGCCTTCCATCAGCGCTGCGAAGGCGGCATCCGGTGTCAGGGCGGTGGTTCCGGTCACGGTCGCGTTCGCCGCCCAGGCCGGCGAGACTCTGCGGCCGATGATGCGCTCGCCCGCGTCGGTCTGAAGCCGATACACGCGCGTCGACTCGTTCGGCAGGCGCTTCCAAATCGGCAGCAGCAAACCGGCGACGATATGGATCGTGCTGTCGGCGAACTCGGGGACCTCGGCCAGTTCACGAGTCCAGGCGGCCGCAAAGGCCTCCCGCTCTGCCGCCTGCCAGTGGCTCTCGTCCATCATCTTCAGCGAAGCGTGATGGTGCTCCATCGGCCGGATCAGCCGCACGCGGCGTTCGATCTCGCCATCATCGAGCATCAGGCTCGGCGCCGGGATCTGCACGGCGGCGCGGCCCGAGCGCTCGTTGACGAGCAGCATGGCGCGGGGATCGGCGAGGTGGTCCAGCGCCTCATCGAGCGTCACCGGGCGATTGCGCCGGCGTTCGGTGATGGTGAGCAGCCGGGTCTCCGCGCCCGTCGCGGGATGGGTGTAGATCGCGCGGCGATCAGTGACGACGAAGCTCTCGGCCCGCAGCGTCTCCAGGCCGAGGTCATAGACGCCGCTGGCGATGGCGCCTTCGATCTTGGCGTTCAGCAACTGCTCGAACGCGGTGAACAGCACGCCTTGCAGATCGATGGTGAGCGCCAGCAGGCGGTTGAGGAAGGTCGTGATCGGCGGCAACTCGTCCTTGATGCCGTTCGCGTCCATGAGCTTGAGGCCCGTGGCGTCCTCGAACATCTGGAGCGAGCAGTCTTCGATCTTGCCGCGGACGAGCAGCAGATAGAGCTGGCGCAGCGCGTCGCGGGCGTAGTGGGATTCGAGGTTGTCCTCGGGCCGGAACAGCCCCTGACCGCCGGTCTGGCGCTGGCCGCGCGTGATCGCGCCCAGCGTGTCGAGGCGGCGAGCGATGGTCGAGAGGAAGCGTTTCTCCGCCTTCACGTCGGTGGCGATCGGCCGGAAGAGCGGTGGCTGGGCCTGGTTGGTGCGGTTCGTCCGCCCGAGGCCTTGGATCGCGGCGTCGGCCTTCCAGCCGGGTTCGAGCAGATAGTGGACACGCAGCCGGCGGTTCCGCGCTGACAGTTCGGCGTGATAGCTGCGCCCAGTGCCACCCGCCTCCGAGAACACAAGGATGCGCTTCAGGTCGTCCATGAAGGCGGCGGTCTCGGCGAGATTGGCGGAGGCGGCGCGGTTCTCTACGACGAGGCGGTCGCTTTTGCGCACGACGCGGCGCGAGCGTCCGGTCACTTCGGCGACGAGGTCGGTGCCGAAGCGCTGGACGATCTGGTCAAGCGCACCGGGCACCGGCGGGAGCGAAGCCAAACGCTCGATCAGCTCGTTGCGGCGGGCGACGGCCTCGCGGCTTTGCACAGGCTGGCCGTCCCGAAAGACGGGCCGGGACGAGAGATTGCCCTCGCTGTCGGTGAACGGCTCGTAGAGTTGCACCGGGAAGGAGTGGGCGAGGTAATCGAGAACGTACTCGCGCGGCGTGATGTCGACGCGGACGTCGTTCCAATCCTCGGTCGGAATCTCGGCGAGCCGGCGCTCCATCAGCGCTTCGCCGGTCGAGACGATCTGGATGACGGTGGCGTGGCCGTCGGCCAGGTCTTGCTCAATCCGGCGGATCAAGGTCGGCGTCTTCATCGAGGTTAGCAGATGGCCGAAGAAGCGCTGCTTGGCGCTCTCGAAGGCCGAGCGGGCCGCCGACTTCGCCTGCCGGTTCAGCGTGCCGCTCTCGCCGGTGATGTTGGCGGCCTGCATCGCCGCGTCGAGGTGATTGTGGATGATCGAGAACGCCCCGGCATAGGAATCGTATATGCGGCGCTGTTCATCGGTGAGCTGGTGCTCGATCAGCTCATACTCGACGCCGTCATAGGAAAGCGAGCGGGCGGTGTAGAGCCCGAGCGAACGCAGGTCGCGGGCCAACACCTCCATGGCGGCGACACCGCCATCCTCGATCGCCTCGACGAATTCGGCGCGGGTGGCGAAGGGGAAGTCCTCGCCGCCCCAGAGGCCGAGCCGCTGGGCGTAGGCGAGATTGTGGACGGTCGTCGCGCCGGTGGCCGAGACATAGACCACGCGCGCCTTGGGCAGGGCGTGCTGGAGGCGCAAGCCCGCGCGGCCCTGCTGCGAGGGGGCGACGTCGCCGCGTTCGCCCTTGCCGCCACCGGCGTTCTGCATGGCGTGGCTCTCGTCGAAAATAATCACTCCGTCGAAGTCGGAGCCCAACCATTCAACGATCTGGCGGACGCGCGAAACCTTCTCGCCACGGTCGTCGGACCGCAGCGTAGCGTAGGTTAAAAATAGGACGCCTTCGGCCAGCCGGATCGGTTTGCCCTGCGCGAACCGCGAGAGCGGCGTGATGAGCAGGCGCTCCATGCCGAGGGCCGACCAGTCGCGCTGGGCATCCTCCAGGAGCTTGTCGGACTTCGATATCCAGACCGCCTTGCGCCGGCCCTTCAGCCAATTATCGAGAATGATGCCAGCCGACTGACGGCCCTTGCCGGCGCCGGTGCCGTCGCCCAGCATGAAGCCGCGGCGAAAGCGGACGGCGTTCGGCGCATCGTCGCGGGACGCGGTGACGAGATCGAAGGTCTCATCCACGGTCCAGGCGCCGGCGAGATAGTCGCCATGCGCCTCGCCGGCGTAGATCACCGTCTCGAGTTGGGCGTCGGAGAGGAGGCCGTCGCTGACGAGGTCGATCGGCAACCGCGGCCGATAGCTCGGCTTCGGCGGCGCGACCGAGGCCATGGCGGCGGACTGCACCAGCTTGGTCGGGTGCGCCTGGGCTCCGAGAATCTGGATCGATTGGAGCCGATATTCCTCATAGATCGCATCGCTGAGGAGCGCGCTTTCGGGCGACGTCCAGTTGATCGTCTCATAGGCGAGATCGATCGCCTCCGGATCGGCAACGGACGGCTTGACCGGCCCCGCCGCAGCGGCACGCGCGAGATAGCCCCGCACCGTCCGCGGTGCGGCGGCGGCCGACATGGCGATGGCGAGGCTCGGCGCGAGCGCCAGGCGCGCCGGAACGTGCTCGGCGATCCAGCTCAGCAGCGTGGCCACGTCAGGCGCGATGCCCCGCGATTCCGGCAGGGTGGCCGGGTTCTCGGCGGGCGTCTTGTCGATGACGATCAGCCGCGTGTCGATGGTCGTGCCGTGCTTGGCATAGACCGCGCCGTCGATCGCGGCGGTGAAGACGATGCGGCCGCGTTCCTGCAGATGGACGAAGGCGTCGCGCCAGGCCGGGGCGTCGGGCCCGAAGTTTGCGCCGGTGATCGCCACCAGCCGCCCGCCGTCGGCGAGGCGGGCCAGGGCCGAGGCGATGTGGCGATAGGCGGTGTCGGCCATGCGGCCGGCGACGTTGGCCATCGCCGAGAAGGGCGGATTCATCAGGACGACGCTCGGGACGACGGCGGTATCGAGGTGATCGTCGATCTGAGCTGCGTCGAAGCGTGTGACGGACACGCCCGGAAAGAGGGAGGAAAGCAGCGTCGCCCGGGCCTCGGCCAACTCGTTCAGGACAAGCGCACCGCCGGCGATCTCGGCCAGGATGGCGAGGAGGCCGGTTCCCGACGAAGGCTCCAGCACGCGGTCCGTCGGCCCGATGGCAGCCGCGATCAGGACCGCGAGGCCTAGCGGGGTCGGCGTCGAGAACTGCTGGAAGGTCTCGCTCTCGGCGGAGCGGCGCGTGTGGGTCGGAAGAAGCGCGGCGATCTTGACCAGGGCGGAAAGTCGTGCAGCCGGAGAGTCGGCTTTGCGGAACAGCGCCTTTCCGTATTTGCGCAGGAAAAGAACGGTCGCGGCCTCGCAAGCGTCATAAGCCGTCTTCCAGTCCCAGGCGCCGGAGGCGTCGGAGGCGCCGAATTCGGCTTCCATGGCCGCGCGCAGGATCGCGACGTCGACCCGCTGGCCGCGCTCAAGATGAGGGAGGAGTTGCTGGGCGGCAGCGATGATGGCGCCGGCGGCGTCGGGATGAGGGACCGGCGACAGCGGCGCGGCCTGGTCGGCCGCGATCGGAGAAAGATCGTTCATGAAGGGAGCCTCGGGAGAGCGGGAAAGGGCGAGCCGGCCGGCGCTCTCTCTCGGACCGCACGGCTCAAACCCCTTCCGGCCGCCCTCTCCCTCTCATCACGCCGCCGCTTTCACGGCGCGCCACCACGCAATCCGCTCGTCGCGGCTGGCGTTGGCCAGTCGACGCAGGAGATGGCCGTGGCAGGGGAGCGGCGCGCAGAAGCAGACAAGGTCGCGGCCGCGCAGCTCGTCGAGCGCACGCAGCAGATGGTGCTGATTCGCCAGCCAGCGTTCATGCTTCGCGATGACGGCGGCCCGATCGCCGTCAGGGCCGATCCGGAACGGATTGCCCCATTTGCTGCCGCGGCCGATATAGACGGCGCCGGCTGGGACGCCATTCACGCGCTTGTTGAGAACCTTGCACATCTGCTCCGCCTCCGATCCGTTAAGCGGTCTCGGCGAAGGACGGTGTAAAGCGGCGACGGTCACGCGCCCTGCGCGGAAACGGCTTGCCCGTTGACCGGCGCCGCGCGGCGTCCAGGCAAGACAAGCCCGAGGATCGTGGGCGGTGTCACAAGGTTCGGAGAGCGAGGTGCTGACCGTCAGCCGAAACGGCGGCCGCCGGCGGTGAAGGTGTAAGCGTTGGCGGTGATGGCCTTGTCGACGAGGTGGTCCGAGGTCAGGTAGTCGTATTTGCGTTCGAGCTGGCGATAGAGCCAACGGGCGAGATCGCGCAGCGCCTCGATGACGGTTTCCTCGGCGTCGGCGGTCATATCCTGCCAAGTCGGGCTGTCGCGCTCGACCGAGATCGCCATGCTATATTCGTGGTAGTAGCGGTCGCGATGCGTCACGGTGGCGTGGAGTTGGTAGAAGTTTCGTCGCTGGATCGCCTGCAGGACATCGGCGATCCGATGAAGCTCATCGTCCTTCGGCGCATGACCGCGGATCGTCCTCGGCGCGCCCGTCGCATGGCCGTAGCGCCCCTCGAAACAAGCGCCGTCGCCCTGACTCCAGAAGCCGGAAAACCAGATGCAGGGCTTCTGCCGTGTGCCGCCGCCGTAAAGGCGAACCGGCACGGTCTTGAGGTCGACGCCGATGATCGCGCAAATACGCTCGAAGTCGTCATAGACGAACTCGAACCAGTCATGGTCGAAGCCGGTCTGGCGATACCAGGCACGGGCCTTCTCCTTTGCCGCGTCGGAGAGTTCATCGAGGCGATAGACCGTGGTTTCGATGATCTCAGGCATCGGGATCATCTCCTTCCAAGGCGCGGCACAGCCATTCGTTGGTGCTGGTCCAGCCGACGCTCTTGCGCGCGCCGAGGTCGATCACATGCGCGCCGCCGCCGAAGGCATCTAGGCGCGGCTTCGAGCAGGTGTTGGCGTATTCGAAGCCCCAGAGGCCTTTGAGGTCGAATTCCTCCGCGCAGAGCACGACAAACTCGATCACGCGCTCAGGGTCTCCTGAACAGTCGTCGCGAATCCACAGTCCTGATCCGCCTTCCGTCTGGATTGAAAGGTTGAAGCCCTCCGAGAAGCGAAGGCCATCTTCATCCTCGGGCGTGTTGTCGTAGAGCTCGAGGGCGCGCACAGCGTTTTCGGGCGTGCCGACGTCGAGCAGGCATGAGAAGTGAGTGAAGTAGTCGGCCATGTCAGTCTCCTTAAAATGCGAAAGCCCGGCGCGTGGCCGGGCTTCGGGTGGGTTCGGGCGTGGTTGCGATCAGGCGGCGGGCGGATCGTGGATCCGGTCGTCGTCGAATTCGACGTCCTCGATGACGGGCTCACAGCCCTCCGACGTGGTGCGGTCGATGTAGGCGATGACGCCTTCTCGTCGCTCGTCACTGTCGATGTGTTCCGGGAACGCCGTCGACTCCATTGCGGCGGTGGCGGCTACTTTCGCCTTCTCGATCGCTTCCGCGTCAGACGCAGCCTCGATGGTCGCGCTGTCGAAGGCCCGCAGCCAGAAGGCAATCTTGACGACATATTCGGTCATGACACGCCTCCTTCGTCATCGGGATCGCGTGCGCCCGCGAGAATCGCCTCGGCCTTCGCGATCGCGGCGTGCGCCCGCTGGCGCCAGAACGGTTCGTCGGTCAGGCCGCCATCGGGCGGGAGCGCGAAAACTTTGAGCAGGCCAAGCAGAACTTCGAAGTGCTCGGCCCTGCGCTGAAGGGCCTCGCCGAAGTGGGCGGGGATCGGAAGCGCCGGGACGGTGTAGGGCGGAACGTCGCCCGGCCAGGCGCCGGTCACATAGGTCTCGCCGGCGGATTCGTAGTCCTCCTTCTGCCCCTCCCAGTCATCGTCTTCGATGGCGAGACGGCAGGCTTCGGCCAGCGTGTCGGCCTGGTAGCTGCGTTGGCGATAGATCGGAATGCGGTAAGTGGATTCGATGGTGAACGTGGTCATGATGGTCTCCAGACATGAAAAAGCCCGGCAGGGCCGGGCTCGGGGGAACGGTTGGAAGGTGGTTGCCGCTAGAAGCGCCGGGGCGTCTCGACGGCTGTGCCGCTCGGCGCGTTGGGCGCGTGGTCGGTGCTCGCACCCGAAAGCGCGGCGAAGGGATCAACCTGCTTGTGGATCGGCTGGGCGCGTCCCATCCACGGCTGGGGGCGAATGCAGCGCACCCAGTCGGCGAAGCTTGGGATGAAGCCGAGATCCTCGACCACATGCTGCTCGCCAAGGAGCCGGACGGGCACGACGCGGCCCGTCGAAATGGTGATGGTCGAGCCGAAGAAGCGCTCCAGCATGAAGATGCCTTCGGCGTGATGCCGCAGCGCCCGATGCCGGAAATCGGCGGTGGTCGCCTTCGACTCGTCGAACCATTGGTGCAGCGGCAGATAGTCTTCTGCGACGCCGCCCCATTTCCTGACCGAGGAGAGGGCGTGGTGATAGCAATGTCCCATGGCCGCCTCCTCAGAAGGTGTGGGTGTAGTTTTCGGAGGCGGTGTAGCGCTCGTTGCAATCGAGCGTGATCGTCTCCTCCGCGACATCGAAGACGATGTCGCCGTATGCGCCGTCGTTGTTTTCCCAGCCGCAATGAGTCTTTTCGAGAACGTCATAGGCCAGGCGCTCGACGGCTTCGGCGATGCAGACGGACGAACGCGTCGGTTCGGCGTGGTCCCAGACGGCCTCGGCGATTTCGATGGCTGCGGCAGGCATGGTGACGGGATCGTCGCCGGTCTGAGCTTCGACATTCTCGATCTGGCCGGAATCGCCGTAGCCGTCGAAGCTGACGACGACGCGGGTGACGCCAGCGAGCGTCAGTGCGTTGAGCAGCGTGGCCTTGTTGAGGGTGAAAAGCTCGGCCTCGAGCTTGGCTCGTGCAACCGCCTTCATCTCCCAATCGGAAAGCGGGGCGGCGGGCTGCGGCGTGGTGTCGGATGTGTCGGTCATGACGGTCTCCTGAAACGAAAAAGCCCAGCGCGAAGGCCGGGCTGTGGGGTCGGTTGAAAGGGAAAAGGGGCGCGGGACGGCCGAAGCCGCCCCGCGCGTGGGCTATTCGGCCGCGATCACCTGCGGCGCCTCGGCGTTCGCTTCCTCATCGTCGCCGGCGAGGAATTCGGGCAGCGCTTCGCCGTCATCCTCGGCTTCGGTGGTGTCGACGGGCACGTCGTCCGCTGCGGCGATCCGCAGCGGCTCCGGCAGCCAGCCGGTGTCGGCCAGGAGCCGTTCGGCCTCCTTGGCCATGTCGCCCTTCTTCAGATGGTCGATAAGCTGCGCCGCCCGCTCGCCGGCGCCTTCCTTCACCGCCTCGAGGATGCGGAGCTTGGGCACGCGGCCGAGATAGTTCTCGACGGTCGGACGCCAGCCGGCCTGCACCATGTCGAGATCGACCGCCTGGGCCAGGCGATCGGCCTCGGCGATGCGCTGCTCGACAGTGTGGGACGAGGCGCCCGCGCCGTAGCGGTCGCCCTTTTCGTAGAGCGCATTGACCCCGAAGGACGCGCAATGGGCGAAGAGCACCGCCTGCTCGTCGCCCGTGAGGGTGGTGAGCCAGTCCCAGAGATCGGCCTTGTCCTTGGGCAGGCGCTCCTCCCAGCCCTTGTGGCGCGCCTCGATCGCCTTCGCCGCGGGCGTGTCCTTCAGTCCCTGCGCCTGCACCGGGAAGCTGGCGCTGCGCACCGACACCTCCATCGCCGTCCCGGAGGAGAAATAGCGGGAGAAGACGTCGAGGCAGAACTTGTGCAGCACGGCCTGGAACGCGACGGCGGGCGTGGACGCCAGCTTGTCGCGCAGCGCCAGCGTCCGCTCCGCGGTCAGCTCGGTCACGAGGCGGTCCGGGAGCGGCTTCAGGTCCTCGTCGTCCTCGTCCTCCGGCCCGGCGACCTGCCTGCCGATGGTGATGACGGCGCGCTGAACCACGGGCGCGTCGGGATCGGCGCCGTGCGCCCCGGCCATCGCGGGATCGGTCTCGTCGTCCTGGTCCGGCTCGCCCTTGGGCGCTTCGTCCTGCGGTCGGACGTAGCCGCGGTCGATCGACAGGGCGCCTTCGGCACCGATGCTGACGAAGACGCCGGCGCGGGCGATGTCGGCCGGATCGTAGGAGACGGGCCGATCGTCGAAGGCGGCGAGCGCCGCCTCGATCTCGCCGAGCCGTTCGTCCACCTCGTCCGGCAGCTCGTCGGCGCCGTCATACTCCGCCTCGAGCTTGGCGTATTCGGCGTTGAGCGCGTCGATCGTCGCCTGCTCCTCGCTGGTGAGATCGATGGCGACGCCCTCCAGCGCACGCAGCCCGTGGGTGTGGCCATAGGGGAAGTCGACGGCGACCTCGATCCACTTCCAGCCCCCGGCGGCGATGGTCTCCGCCTCGGCCTTCAGCTTCTCGGCGACCAGGCCGTCTAGCAGCGTGATGTCTTCGAGCCAGCCGCCATCATCGGACTGGAACAGGTCGCGCAGCACCACGCCGCCGGCGGCCTCATAGGCGTCGAGGCCGACGAACACCGCCCGCCGGTCGGAAGCGCGCACCGTCTTCTCCGTCAGCATGCGACGGATTTGATAGGGCTCCTTCTGCCAGGAGCCGGAGATCGCCTGCCAGACCTGCTCCTGGCGGGCATGGTCGGCGGTGACGGTGAAGGCCATGAGCTGCTCGAGCGACATGCCGTCCTCGGCGTAGACGTCGAGCAAGGCCGGCGCGACCGACGCCAGGCGCAGGCGCTGCTTCACCACGTTCACACCGACGAAGAACGCCGCGGCGATGTCCTCCTCGGAGCGCCCCTTCTCGCGCAGAGCCAGGAAGGCGCGGAACTGGTCGAGCGGATGCAGCGGCGCACGCTGGATGTTCTCGGCCAGCGAATCGTCCTCACCGAGAATGTCGGTGCCCGGATCGCGGACCACGCACGGAACCGGCGCGGCCTTGGCCAAGCGCTTCTGCTTCACCAGCAGCTCGAGCGCGCGGTAGCGCCGGCCGCCGGCCGGGATCTCGAACATGCCGGTCTCGGCGCCCTCGGCGTCGAGGACCGGCCGGACGTTCAAGCTCTGGAGCAGCGTGCGCCGGGCGATGTCCTCGGCCAGTTCCTCGATCGAGACGCCGGCCTTTACGCGCCGCACGTTGGACTGGCTCAGCACCAGCTTGTTGAAGGGAATGTCGCGCGAGGACGACAGGGTGATCTTCTGAATGGCAGTAGCCATGGGGGTAGTCTCCGCGGCGGGCGGCCGAGAGCCTCTCTCTCGACCTCCAACCCGCCGCGAAAACCGGCGCAGCCCTCTTCCTCTCGGAGGACCGCGCCGCAAAGCCGACGAACCAGAAAGACACGAAGCCGGAAGTCCGCCTGCCCGCTTTTCCGGATTTCCGGACCTTCAGACCCCGCACATGCCCTCACACTCGTTGGGCCAGAGATCGAGCTGGCCGCGATCGCTGGCGTTGGAGATGTCGGCCTGGTCGAGCGGCACGGCCGAGCGATGCAGGAAGACCTCGCCGCGAATGCCACGAAATCCGGTGCGAATGGCGCGATCGACCAGAACCGCGTCGCCCCAGGCGTCCGGATCGTTGTCCCGCATCCGCCGCCAATGGGCGTCGGAGTGGAAGGGACAGCCGATGCACGCGCTCTTCGGCGGGATGGGATAATCGTGCCGCGTCAGCCAGCGCAGGCAATCCTGCCGCGAGAGGCGCTGTTCGATCAGCGGCCAGCGATTGACCTGCCAGTCCTCGAACGAGGGCTTCATCCGGATCGCCTCGTCGATCGAGATGCCGATCCACTGCTCGACGATCGGCGTGCTCGGAGAGCGCCGTCCTGTCAGGTCGACGAGTTCGCGCACCTTCCGCCGGATCGGCACGATCTTGTAGTCCTTCGTGCATTGCCGGCGGATCATCCCGACGTCGACGCGGTCGGTCGGTAGGATGCGCTCGCCGATCGCCACCAGCTCGCCGTCATCGCCCTCATCGAACACGGGCATGGCCGTCCCGGCCGGCGTGACGTTGCGGGTGAAGGCGGGGATGGACGCCCAGCGCGCACCCTGCGCTCCGGCGATCAGATCGTCGCGGATGTTGCCGGCCGAGACGATGTGGATGGGGAACGGCAGCACATTGGGCGACATGAGCCAGGCCAGGTGCTCATAGACGGCCTTCGGCTCCCAGCCGGTGTCGGAGAAGATGGCGCAGTCGGGCAT
This sequence comes from Mesorhizobium terrae, assembly GCF_008727715.1. Lineage (GTDB taxonomy): Bacteria > Pseudomonadota > Alphaproteobacteria > Rhizobiales > Rhizobiaceae > Mesorhizobium > Mesorhizobium terrae. Next base: position 1,308,755 of record NZ_CP044218.1, on the reverse strand, counting down.
GGGCCCGACCTCGCCGTCGGCGGCCATCAGCGCCAGCGTGGTCGACTGCACGCCGGCGCCGAGGCTGAGAACGCGAAGCCGGATCGATTCCGACGCAGGCGCGCCGCTGACGGCCGCAGATGTGAGGAGGCCCAGCATCATGCCGCCTCCTGCGCTGTGGTGTTGGCGCTCTCGGTGTCGGGCAGGAAGCCGAGGATCCAGTCCGCCGCCTTGCTGGCCTGTGAGGCGGCGCGCACGACGGCGCGGTTGTCCTCGCGCAGGACCTCGAGCCAGGAGCCGATATAGTCCGCGTGGCGCACGGTCGGAACGATGCCGAGCGACGCGCAGCAGAAGGCGGCGTTCATTTCGGCCACTTATCTGAACAGTCAAGCTGTCTCAGCGGACTTTCATCAGCCGAAACCAGCCGATCTGGCGGCGTTGCGCGGTTTTAGAACGGGTGAGACACTCGGGAGTATCTGGAGGGCTGCTCTTCGCATTGCGGTTCGTGGTTTTTACGACTGCTCAGCGAACCGAATGCGACTGGTGAAGGGATTTCTTTCGTGCAGACTGCTCCGCGGCCGTACCGGTCGACCACCTCACTTACGCTCAAAGCATCTCGCCGATATCTGACGCGCCGCTGGGATATGCGAACATGGTGGTCTTCAACTGCTCTGCCGTCAGCCCTTGCCTGATCGCCAGTGCAAAGATGTTGATCACTTCGTCAGCGTGCGGACCGACAAGATGGGCGCCGAGGATGCGGTCAGTGTCCGCGTCGACCAACGTTTTGAAGCCATACACCGTCTCGGCCTGCTGGCGTGCGGTGAACCAGCCGTCCACGCGCTCGGTCTTTACGCGAACGTTCAGGCCTTTCTCACGCGCCTTGGCTTCGCTCATGCCGACGGCTGCGATCGGCGGGATGGTGAAGGCGACACTCGGAACGCCTGTGTATTCAGGCCTGACCGTGTTGCCGTTGAGCAGGTTCGCCGAGACTACCTTCGCGTCATGGCTTGATACCGGAGTGAGCGGCGGTCCTAGGCCGGCGGCATCACCTGCTGCGTAGACCGCGGGGTTGGAGACGCTTTGCAAAAATCCGTTCAACGCCAGCCGCCCGTTATGGTGCTTTACGCTCCCGGCATCGAGATCGAGCGTCGCGAGCGCCGGCGCCCGACCCGCGGCATGGACGACCAGATCTGCGTCCATATCGAGTTCGCCGTCAGGACAGTCCGCCCGGACGCGATAGCCGTCTGATACCTTCTCAATGGCGGTCACCCCTGCCTGTGTGCGGACATTGATGCCGCGCTCGCTGAACTTGTCCATCAGCCAGCCGACGAGATCGGGGTCGAATTGCTTGAGCATTCGCTTCCCGTGCTGAAGAATTGTGACCTGTGCTCCGGCGCGCGCCGCGATGTGCGAAAACTCGGCCGCGATATAACCGCCGCCGACAAGGACGATGCGTTCAGGCAGGCTCTCCAGTTCCAGGAAGCCTTCATTGGTGATCAGGTGCTGCTCGCCCGGAATGCCGAGCGGCACGGCCTCGGCGCCGGCGGCGATCACGATACGGTCCGCCTCGATCCTCTCTCCTCCGAACTCGAGCGCATTCGGGCCGATAAAGCGAACGTGACCGTGGAAGGCGTGAATCCCTTTGTCGGCAAAGGCTTTCTCACGCTTCTGCGGTACCGGATCGGTGAAGCTGCGCTTGAAGGCCATCAGTCCCGTCCAATCGAGCGTCGCGTCCCCTTCGATTCCACGTCCGCTCATGCGCCAGGCGTGATCAGCCGCCTCGGCGCCGCCGACCATCATCTTCTTCGGATCGCAACCGCGCAAGGCGCAGGTGCCCCCGAAGGGCCGGAAGTCCGCGACGGCGACGCTCCAGCCAGCCGCACGAACCCTGTGTGCTGTTACGATCGCAGCCGTTCCCGTGCCGATGATCGCAAGGTCATATCTCTTCGCCACTAGATCTCCTCCAACATTGTCACGTTCGACATCCGAGCCTTCACGGCTCAGCCGGCGCAGCATGAGAGCTTCGCCACGTCCTTGTCGAAGGCAAGAGCCGCGAGCTTCAGGCCCTCAACGGTGGTGAGATACGGAAAGAGCGTATCCGCGAGGTCGTCGACGGTGAGGCCGTGCCGGATTGCCAGGGCCGCCGTCTGGATGCTGTCGGCTCCCTCCGGTGCGAGGATATGCGCCCCGAGCAGCCGGCCGCTGCCAGCGTCGGCGACGAGCTTGATGAGCCCGCGTGTGTCTCGGGCGGCAATCGCGCGCGGCACCTGGTCGAGACCGATCGTGGAGACACGGACGGCGTGGCCGGCGGTCCGCGCAGCCGCCTCTGTCAGCCCGACGCTCGCCACCTGCGGATCGGTGAAGACGATGGCCGGCATGGCACTGTTGTCGTAGCGCAGGCTGTCGCCGTTGAGGGCGTTCTTCGCCGCGAGCTTGGCACCGTAGGCGGCCATGTAGACGAACTGATCGTGACCGGTGACGTCGCCGGCAGCGTACACGCCCGATCTTGTCGTGCGCATGCGGTCATCGACGAAGATGCCGCCCTTCGGCGAGAGAGCGATCCCATGCTCGGCGAGCCCGAGACCTTCGATATTGGGCGCGCGGCCCGTCGCCACGAGCACCTGATCGGCGTCGATCGTGACGTCCTTGCCGTCGCGATGGACAGTGAGTGCAACACCGTCCGCGGTCTTGCGGATCGTCCGGTACGTGATGCCGGAAATCACCGCGATGCTCTCGTCCATGAAATACCCCGTCAGCGCCGTGCCGATCTCGGGTTCGGCCTCCGGAAGGAGACGCGAGCGGCACACCAGCGTCACCTCGACGCCGGCGCGGGCGAACATCTGGGCGAGTTCGGCCCCGATATAGCCGCCGCCGATCACGAGCAGAGATCGGGGCAGCGCCTCGAGATCAAGCGCCGTCGTGCTCGTCAGGTATGGCACGGTCTCGATGCCGGGGATGACAGGGACGGCCGGTCGCGCGCCGGTCGCGATGATGATCTTGCCGGCTGAGACAAACGTGCCGTCCACCTGGACGCCGCCGTCCACGATGCGCGCCGGCCCTTCGCGATAGGCGATGCCGTTGTAAGCCGGGAGCAGGTCGGCGTACTTGGCCTGACGTAGCTCCGAAACCAGCGCGTCCTTCTGACGGACGGTTCCGCCCCAGTCGGTCAGTTCGGCCTCGGCCGTGATGCCGGCGAAACGTGCCGCGGCTCGGGCATTGTGGAGCGTCTCGGCGGCGCGGATCAGCGTCTTCGACGGCACGCAACCGATATTGACGCAGGTGCCGCCGATGGTGCCGCTGCCGATGAGGGCCACCTGGGCGCCCTGATCGGCTGCCGTGATCGCGGCCGAGAAGCCGGCCGAGCCGGCGCCGATGATGGCAAGGTCGTAGGAACCATTGTTGCGGCCATTCGTGCCAAGGCGCCGATGCGTCACGGGCCTGTCCGGCGATGCCGTATCGCCCGACGATTGAGGCTCACCTTGTGTCTCGGCCGCGTTGTTGCCGTGGCCGGCGATTGTGCCGATTCCGGCAAGGCTGGGCCCGAAGATCGCCCGACCTGCTTCGAGAGCTTCCTCGATCGACAGCCGGAATCCCGGCTCGTCTGCAGGACGCTGCCGGCGCCACGCGGCGAGGTGATCGTCGGAACAGAAGAAGGATGTTGCAGTGCACAGCGAGTTCGCAGCGCATCCGCCTTCGTAATGGACGCTGAGCCATACGACGGCCGTCGTCGGCTCAACGTCGGCCAGAGCCCGGCCCCGTTCCTGCGTGGTGATCCGGACCGGCGCGCCGCAGTGGCGGCAGCGCGAGACGATCGAGATGTCTTGGTCGGTCATAGCGCCGATGCCGAGCGCGTCGACCGCGCACATCGCAGTAAGAGTGCGTCCGTCCAGTGTGACCCGGTGGCCGGTGTCGCGGTCGGTGAAGGGATACGCGCCGACAATCATGTCGCCATCGAGTACGACGAGGTCGCGACGGCGGAGCTCTTCGAGCAGCGCACGGACGGCTTCCTCGCTCAGCCCCGCACGCTTGGCAAGCGCGCTTGGGGTCGGGGCTCGCCCGTGTTCGGCGTAGAGCTGTAGCAACGCAACGCGCACGCGATCCGTGGCCGCCTCGTAGCCGCTCCAGCGGTTGAGCACATGGTCGGAGCCGACCATGGCCAGCAGGGCCTCCTTCACCACGGGTGACGAAACCACCGACCAGTCCGGAAACGTCACACCCGGCCGCACGGCCAAGCTCGGCACCGTTGCGGATGTAGAAACCGTCGCCTTGTCGCGGGACGCGGAGGATGTGCAGCAATCGTTCATGGCTTCAGGCCTTCATTCAGAATCTTCGTGTTGGAACAGACGACCTTTGCACGGCGATGATGGATGCCGCAGGCGACAAGCCCGAGGCCCGCGGCGATCAGGGAAAGCACGACCAGACCCGAACCCGTCAACCACGCGCCGAGGCCGGCCAGCGGCGGGGGCACGGCAAGGAGTGGCGCCGCGCAGCAGATCGCAACGACAATGGCGCCTGCGGCGCCGGTGCGGATCAGGGCGCGGTCATGCATGTCAACTGCCTTGCTCCTGCGTCGGGCGGGCCGGATAGCCGGCATTCATGCTGGCGGCCGCGATGGCATCCGGGGTCGTCTGCGCGTCGTCGAAGGTCACGGTCGCGGTCTTGGCTTCGAACGAGACGGCCACCGTCGAGACCCCGGGGACCGCCGCCATCGAGGTCTTCACGATGTAGGGGCAGGAGGCGCAGGTCATGTTGTCGATGGCGAAGGTGACTGTGCGTTCGGTAGCGAACACGGCAGGCGCGGTCATCACCGACATGATCAAAGCAAGAGCACTCAAACTCTTCTTCATGGGACGGGTCTCCTCTTGGTGTCAGGCGGAAAGCAGCAGCGGGGCGACGTAGTCGAATGCGAAGGCGGCCGCGACGAGCACCGTCGCAAACCAGAGCGCGATCTGGACAATGCGGCTGGGGATCGGGCGCGCGCAGGCAGCATCCTCGGCGCAGGCCCGCCTCGGCTTCCAGTAGACGAGATAGAAGCCGTAGCCGAGAACGCCCGTCGTCCCGGCGACGAAGAGCGGCTTGTAGGGCGCGAGCGCCGTCAGATTGCCGATCCAGGCGCCACCAATGCCTAGGCTAAACAGGATGAGCGGGACGATGCAGCACGAGGAGGCGGCAAGCGCGCCGAGAATGCCGCCGACGGCGACCAGGCGCTGCCGTCCGACTTCGGCTCGGTCCGACGCGAGCACGTCGGTCGTGGCGGACGTCATGCCCGCCGTGCTGGGTCGCGATATATCCATGTCCGATCTCGCTTTCCTTGCCGAAATCCTCATTGCGCAGTACCATGCGGTCTGTAGCAACTACAGGGTCAAGAGGGATTTTTGCGATGCGCGATCACGCTGGCGTGAAGGGCCTGCAGCGGGCTGAGCTCGCCCGGCGGACGGGCAGCAATCTGGAGACTGTGCGCTACTACGAGAAGGTCGGGCTCCTGCCCGAGCCACCGCGCACGGCGGCCGGCTACCGCAGCTACGACACGACGCACGAGCGGCGCCTTCGCTTTGTGCTGCGGGCACGCGAGCTCGGCTTCTCACTCGACGAAATCCGCGAGCTGTTGCGCCTGGTCGACGAACGCGACCAGCCCTGCGCCGAGGCAAGCGCGGTCGCCGCCGCGCATCTCGACGATGTGCGGGCGAAGATCGCTGACCTGAAGCGCATGGAGCGGGTGCTCAAGGACGTCGTCGCGCAATGCGCCGACGGCACGCGGCCGGAATGTCCGCTGATTGAGGCGCTGTTCCGGGAGCGAACTGTCAACTGATCGGGTCGAGGAGCGCCTATGCGGCGCCCCTGACGTCGTTCCGGCAAGCGTTGCCCTGCTGGGCGTGCAGCCAGTCGGCGATCTGCTGCGCCTTGGCTGCGGCGGTGAAGATCGCGCGCTTGTCGGAGCGAAGCACCTCGAGCCAGGAGGCGATATAGCTGGCGTGGTCGGGCCGCGGCTCGACGCTGAGATGGAGGTCGGCGCAGATCATGGCGCTCAGGAGCTCGACCGTGCATTCCTCCATAGCATAGGCGGCCGAGCCGAACCGTCCGGAGAGATCACGGTCGAGGCGATGCCTGGCGCCGGAGGCGTGCCCGCATTCGTGGAGCAGCACGGCGTAATAGGCTGCGGCATCGCGGAAGCAGGCGAAGTCGGGCATCTGCACGTGGTCGGTGGATGGGCGGTAACAGGCCTGCGATCCGCCGTGGCGGATGTCGATGCCGAGCGCTGCGCAGAACCGTTCGGCCCGCTCGATGCGCTCGGCCTCGGGTAGCACCGGTATCTCGGGCGGCGTGTAGCCGTCGACCTGCGCGCAGTTGAAGACCGTGTAGCCGCGGGCGAACATGCGCCGGGCGGGCTCGTCGCGATCCTCGTCGCCGTCCTGTACGTCTGCCTTGCCGTGGCGATCGACGGTCTTCCAGAACACGACGAGGTGCCCGCGCTCGCCCTTGCGGACCTGGGCGCCGAGCGCCTGCCACTGGCGATAGGTGCCCCAGATGCCGGCGGGAAAGCCGGCGGCGTGCGCGGCGGCCCAGAGTGCGATGACGTTGACGCCACGATAGGCCTTGCGCGAGGCGACGTTGACGGGCGTAGTGATGGCCGATCCGTCGTGGTGCCAGGGCATCCGGTACTGGTCGGCGCCGGCCTCGATGGCGGCGATGATCTGGCTGGTGACACGCTCGTAGATGTCGTTCCGGGGCTGGGGTGTGCGATCGGTGGTCATGGCTGCCTCCTGTGTTCGCCCTCTCCGTCGAGGGCGAGGCGGCAGGGGCAGACGCGGGAAGCCGGGCCGTCACACCCTGTTCTCGGTGCTGGTGCGGAACAGGGTTGATGGGCCGGCAGCGTCTGCCACAACCCGAGCCCTGCCTCGACGGGCGAGCACGGGAGGCAGCCATGACCGGCGAGCGGCGCCTGGACCGGTCAGGATGAAGCGCGGCTGTCAGCCGGTGCCGTCCAGAGGCGGACGCCGCAACGGGACGACCCTGGCGTCCACGGATCGAGACAGCTCCGCTCGCAGACCTTCGATGACGGCATCTCGCTCGGCGAGCTGCAACGTCAGCATCTGGATGTGCTGCGCGAGCGTCCGGGTGAGCGCCCGCAGCTCCGCCATCTCGGCACCACGCACGGCGCGTAGTTCCGCTTCCAGAGCATGGATGCGTTCCTTGAGGGCCCTGGGCGACGATCGCCGCAGGCGGGCTTCGGCCGCGCGGAGCTCGGCGAGAAGATCGCCGGCCCGGTTCGCCGTCGCTCGGCTGACGCCGGCCTCGCGCGCCAGGTTGGCGACGGTCAGCGCCCCGTCGGTGCGTTCAGGGCGGCCGTCGAGCAACCGCTTCATGGCAGCCCTTAGCGCCGCTTGGCTCTTCGGCCCGAGCGCGGTCATGCGTCACCGTCCATGAGAGGCGCGATCAGCCGGCACTTGCGCTCGTTGTCCCGCAGGATCGCCGTGCGCTGCAGCGGCGATAGACGCCGGTCGGCCAGAAGCGCTTCGCCCTCGACGATCGAGGCCTGCCACGGTTCGCGGTGCCGGGCGGTCAGGCAGGCGTTCGGGCACCGGTCGGGGCTGCAGCGCGATAGGGCCGGCGCCGTCCGCTCGGCATCTGGCGCGCCGGTGAGGCAGAGCGCGGTCGCTGCATCGAACAGGCAGTCGTTGAGGAAACCGACATGCAGGGTCCGCCCGAGATGGGCAACCATGGTGCGCAGCCGCTTGCGGTCCAAGATCCGGCCGGGAAGATCGCCAAGTTCCTCCTGCACGCGGCCGAACTCGCGTCGCAGTCGCGCAGCACCCGGTCCCGCCGGGCCTTCACGGCGAAGATAGGCCTCGTAATGGGCGACAATGTCGTCGAGCTGGCCGAGTGCACGTTCGCGCTCGATCGCCAAGCGGAAGTCGGCCTGCGCCGATCCGGCATAGCCTTCGAACATGGCGACCGAGGCGTGCTTGTACTGGATCTTGCCGGCGACCGTGCCGAACGGCCGGTTGGCGATGTACCAGGCGATCGTGCGTCGGAGCTGCCGGGTCGTAAACTTCCAAGGCTCGTCGCCGATGCGCGGAATCGCCGGCGCGGCCTCCGAGCGCGTGTCGAGGCCCTCGCGGAAAAGGTTGAGTGTCGGCGTTGCACCCATCCCGAGATGATCGTTGCTCCAGGGCCAGTCCTTCAGCGCCACCCACAAGGATGACAGTTCCTTCTCTCGGCGATTGCGTGCCGAGAGAACCTCCATCACCGCGACGGCGCGAGCGACGGGCTCGATCGTGATCCAGTCGGCCGTGACGCCGCGCGCGCCATGGCGCTTGTACACCGTGCTGCGCAGCCGGTACCGCTCGACCAGGCCGTCGGCGCTGCGCACCGGCGACACGCAACCCGGCTGCATCGCCTGCACCTCGCTGTCGCGCATGCCGGTGAGGTAGGCGCAGACGAGATAGCAGGCGCCCTGCAACATCCGTTCTTCGCGGGCGAGGCTGAGGCCGTCGAAGCGCTCGCGCCATGGCAGTCCGGTGTCCGGATCGATCGAGATCGGCGTATCGAGCCCGCCGATCTCGGTTCCGAGCTCGGCGGCTGCCTTCTCGATCAGTCGTGCAGTCGGCTCGGACTGGCTGATGCGGCCGCTCTGCGGAGCGCCGGCGTGAAGGCGCATCAGATGGAGATTGTAGGGCGGGGTCTCTTCGCCGGTGAGCGGGTCGATGCGGCGGGCCACATTGGGCGCGTGCTCCCAGATCGGCACGCCTCGGCCCATGGCCCGGCGCACGTCGAGCCACTTGGCCACGCGGGCGCGATAGTTCTTGGCCACGGCCCGTCCGGCCCGCGCGTCCCGCGCCATCAATCGGGCGCAGCGGGCTTCGAGAGCGTCAAGCTCGGCCCGCGCCGCGAGGATATCGGGCGCATAGACCTCGACATACTTGAGCGCCCAGCGCAGCATGGCGCCGATGACCGGCTCGGGAATGCGCGGCGTGGCGTTCTCGGCGGGCGCTGGCGGCCGGCCGGCAACGCGGTGCGCCGCACGTCCACGCCACGGCAGGAAACCGATGCCGCCGCCGGTTAGCCATGGCGCCAGGTGATGCAGGTCGATCGGCACCTCGACATACTTCACCGTCTCGTGAGGCGTTCGCCGTCCGCCGTCACGGGCATACGCCAGATAGGCGTCGAGCAGCGCCTGATCGATCCGGCTGAGATCGACGGCGCCAGTCCTTGCGCGGAGGAACGCGGCGAAATGCTGGATGTAGCGCAGCAGGCGGATCGCCGAGGTCGCGCCGCAGGGCGCCCGATATCCCGGCACATGGATGCGCAGGCGGGCGATCACGTACTCCTTCGCCAGCCGCCGCGTGACGGGATCGGCGATGCGGGCGAGGTTCAGCCGGTAATTGCTGTAGCGGGCGTTCACCCGGAAAATGGCGGCGCCCAGGTCCCAAAGATCGTCACCGAAGCGCGGAAGTCGCGTGCGGTCGGCATCGTCCCTGACCGCCACGCCGGCAAGCACGGGCTCGTCGTTGCCATAAATGGCCGAAGGCAGCGACGCGTGCTGCGGCAGCTTGATCGGTGCCGGCATCATGGCGCTCTCGCTTCGGGCGGCAGGTAGAGGAGCGCGGGGTCCGATGACCCAATCCGACGGGCTTCCTCGATCTCGGCGTCGGCGAACCGGGGCAGAATCTGTTCGGCGATGCGTCCGTGAACCCGGCCGAACTTGGCGATCCAGTCGGCTTCGCTCAGCACCTGCCGCTGCGCCCGGATGAAGTTGAGGAAGGCCAGGAGCGCGGGCACCTTGCGGGCGGTGACCACGGCATTGCTGCATTCGAGACACCCCCAGAAGGGGGACGGACAGGCCTCTCCCTCCGAGCCGAACGGGCTGTTGTAGAAGCCGCCGCAACTGGCGAGCCAGACGTCCTGCTCGCCGCCGAACAGCGCCTTGACCGCGGCGGCGCCGACAACGGGAAGGCCGGTCGCCTTGTCGGGATCGGTCTGGACGGCCGCTTCCTCCTCCGACGACAGGACACAGGGGGGGAACGCGGCGTCGAGCGCATCGGTCATGGCGTCGGCAATTGTCGCCTCGTGCAGATGACGAAGCGCGGGAATGTCGGCGTAGTGGTCGGCCGCGACCGCGACAGTGTGGCCGACGGCGAAGCGGTCGAGCTGGCCGCCCGTGCGCCGGTACCATGCCGCCTTATGCGTCTTGCGCAGGCGCGTCAGATTGAGGCGAAGGCGTTGGCCCCGCTCATCAAGGATGCCGTGCCGGCGCGTCCATGAAGCCGCGAGCTCCTTCATGCTGAGCACCCGAGGGGTCAGGCGGCCCCAGGCACAGTGCGCCCAGAGCGTGTCGGCGCCGAGCCGGCTTCTCGCCGGACCGGTCCACTGCAGCGCCTTGCGGATCAAGCCGCCCGGCGTCGAGGAACCGCCGTCGCGCACACGCAGCCGCTTCCACTCGGCGCCGCGCGCCCGACGCTTGCAATACTCGATCTCGACATAGCCGCCCGCCGGGTTCTTCAGGCAGTCCGCTCGCAAGCCCTTGATCGCTTCGATCTCCATGCCGGTGTCGAGCGAGATAAGCACGATGAGCGGCACGAGATCGGCGGCGATGAGATGCCGGCGGCCATGCAGATCGTGGATCAGGCGATCGTTCGGCAGGCCACTCTCGCGGCGGAGCGTGTAGAGTCGCTTGAAGAGAGGGTGCCTGTGCCCGATGACGCCTTCCGCGTCGATCACTTCCATTACCTGTTTGTGGGTTGCTGCCAGCGCCTTGCTCCGATCGGAATCCTCGACCGCCGGAATACGATCGGCCTCGCCCAAGCGGCGGATGATGGCGGCGAGATCGGTGCGCGCCGCCTTCCGCAATGCCGCGGCGACATCATCGCCATAGGCATCGCGCGGCCTGGCGCGCACGCCGGGCCGATCGCTCGTGTACATCAGCCGGCGTGAGGCATCGGGCGGCAGGTGGCTGGGCTCCGCGGCCTCGGCAAGCCGCAGCAGGTTGAGCACCTTGCTCATGCGGTGCAGGCGGTGATTGGGATGCAGGCCGCTCCCCTCCATCCAGGAATCGAAGCCGTCGATGCAGACGGCACTGACGTCGGAGAGACGGGCGACGTGCGATCCGGCGGAATCGAGATAGCGCCAAAATGTCTTGAGCGCATTGGCATAGGCGTAGGCCGTCGAGATCGAGCCGGCCGGACCACCGACCTGGCAGGCGCGCCAGAGCGCGCCGGCAAAGGTCCGCGCCAATGCCTTGCGGCCGGCGAGCATCGTCAGGTCGATCGTCTTGCTGCGATCCGCCAGCGTGACGGTAAAGCGCAGCGATGCGATCGCAGCGGCGGCCTCGCCCTCGGGATCGGGCAGCGCCTCGGGAAAGAGGGCGCGGCGACCCGGCCGCCGCACCGATGGAGCCGCCGCGGCGGTCATGCCGCGCCGCCAGCCGTGTCTTCGGCCCAGCGATCCGCGGCGGCCTCGACCAGCTCCTGCGCCTCGGCGAGGCTGTCGAGATAGATGTAGGTGCTGGTGATACTCGCATGCCCCAGCAGGTGCTGGAGCTTCTGCAGAGGATCGCCGAGAATCCGCCGATAGGCTGCGCCGTGCTGGTCCTGCGGATCGAACACGGATCCGATCTGCTCGCGGATCAGCATGGAGAGCATGTTGACGGCGAAGGTGTGCCGCAGCGTGTGTGGCGTCACCTCGACCTCGATGCCGAAACGGCGGCAGCGGGTGCAGGCCCGCCGAAAGGCAGCTTCCCAAGTCGCCGAGGGCACGGGCTTGCCGCCTTCAGTCAGCCAGAGCAAGGCATGCTGCGCCTGGCCGGGCGTGCCGACCAGCACGCGGCGGCGTTCGCCCAGCGTCAGACGGTCGAGCCGGACACGCTTGCCCGCCGCGTCTGTTGCCTTCCCGTCCTCCAGCATCAGCCAGAGCGGATCGGACACCGAAGGCTCTGAGCGCGCGGCAGAGACCGTGCGCTCGAGATCGACATAGTCGCCGATCAATCTCAGTACCCGGCGGGGAACGCGGATGCGCCGTGGTCGTCCGCCCTTGGCGATCGGACCGGGGAGATCGAACGGCACCGAGCGCGATTCGGGATCGGTCAGGCGCGGCAGCTCACTCAGCAGCAGACTGCCGGCCTCTGTCAGCCGCAGGCCGGTCGTGACGAGAAGCTCGGCAAACAACGCATTGCGCTCGCCGTTGCGGCCGCGCCACGTCGCGTCCTCCGAGCCGTCGGGAAGCCGGCCGCGCAATCCCACCTCGCGGAACAGCAGGTAGCGGCCAAGATCGATGTAACGGGTATCGTGGCGCCGCGCGGCGCGCTCGCGGGCACGGTTCGTCGTCACAGCGAGCACTGCGCGGCTACCGCCGGCCCTGCGAAGGGTGGCGCCGTAGCTGAAGGGCGAGATCGCAATGATTCCTTCCTCGACAGCCCAGCGATAGAGCTTGTCGAGCGCGGCAACGCTCCGGTTCCAGCTCGCAGCCGAGATGCGGTAGGGAGCTGCCGACAGCCGACGCGCCCGGTGAAAGGCCAGGACATCGTCGCGGCCGGCCTGCCAGACCGTCTTGCCGCCGCGCCGTTCGACAAGAAAGCGCGCCCAGACGAGAATGTCGCGGGCGTAGGAGCGCCACGTGTTCGGCGATCGCGCTCCCATAGCAGGACAGGCACGAAAGAACCGGTTGAGAGCGAGATCGTAGCTGCCGTCATCCATCAGGATGAACGGCATGCCGTGAATCAGCCCGGTGCGCTCGACCGCGTCGAGCGCACCGGGCGCGAGGCTCACTGCAAGGTCATCAAGGAAAAGCGGACGCGAAATAGTGTCAAGATCGGTAAAATACAAATGCACGCACGATACCCAAGCGGAGCGCCTTCGGCGCAACTTCATTGTTTAGAATGCGAGGGGTTCCCCTCGCGCTCTCCCGCTCGCCGCGTGGCAGGGGTGCAGGACTTAGCCTGCACCCCATGAACAGCTTGTCGTGCCGCCGCCGCGTCAAGCGTTGTCCTCGCTACGCTGCGGGAACGCTTGACCCGGACGTCTGAAGAGCTTCACCGGAGCCGTGGTGAGGCGCCTCCAATGCATGATTCTGAGACAGGATCACAGAGTCAGGATAATGCCACCAGTTCCTCGAACGCGTACTTCTTGCTGCCGAACACGCCGCCGAGATCGCGGCCGAGACGGGACGGATGACCGCTGGCGTGCCCCAGCTCGTGCAGGGCTGTGCGGTGCCAGTTGATTGGCTCGAAATATGCCTGCGGCGGCGGGACCATCACGAAGTCCGGACCCGGTGCGTAGAAGGCGCGGTTGCCGCCGATGCGGAAGTCGACGCCGGTCGCGCGGATCAGCGCCTCGACTCTGGGCTCGATCAGGCCCGGCGGCGGCGGTGGCGCGACGGCCGCGACCTCGGCCGGCAGGTTTTCGCATTGGGCGGCGTTGAAGACGGTGAACCGCTTCAGGAACGGGATGGCGGCGGCTTCCTCGCCGGTCTCGCGCGCGCGTCGCTTCTCGTCGTCCGGCACGAAGCGGTCGGCATAGACGACGGTGGTTCCGTGCTCGCCCTTGCGCACATTGCCGCCGAGCGAGAGCGCCTGGCGAAAGGTCAGCCAGCTCTGGGCGGGGAAGCCGTGCTCGATCACGGCGCCCCAGAGGATCAGGACGTTGATCCCCGAATACTGCCGGCCGGTGGCGGCGTTCTTTGGCATGGCGAGCGGCGCCTTCGCCGCAGCCGTCCCCCAGGGCTGGACCCAGGGCACGCGGCCGGCCTCCAGCTCGACGATGATCTTGCCGGTGATTTCGTCATAGAGGCTCGCCCGGTCGTGGCCGGGGCGAGCCGAAGCGGTCTTGGTGGACATCGCGGTTCTCCGCGACGGGCGCCGGAGGCCTCTCCTCCAGCCCTCAACCCGTCACGGCGAACCTGGTCCGCACTCTCACTCTAAAGGGGGCGTTGCGGGGTCTCCCCGCAGAAGGGGATCGGCCGAGACCCCGGCTCGGCCGAAGGGGAAGGCTTTCCCCTCCCGGCTTTCCAGATAGCGGCCTTCCGTCTCCCAATTAGCGGAACGTTGACTCCCAATCAGCCGATACCGATAATCCCGATCGGCCGAGATTCGGAGAAGGCATGTTCGAGCGGTTTGTGGAGCGACGGGCGGAAGAAGCCCTTTTGGATACCCCGGTGGTCCTGATCGTGGGGCCGCGACGGGCGGGCAAGACCACGCTCGTTCGAAAGATGGGAGAAGCCGGTCGGACTTATATCACGCTCGATGATCAGACCGTCCTCGAAGCCGCCCAATCCGATCCCGCCGGTTTCATCCGAGGCCTGGATCGGGCCATCATCGACGAGATCCAGCGCGTGCCCGACCTGCTGCTCGCGATCAAGAAGACGGTCGACGAGGATTACCGTCCGGGTCGGTTCCTACTCACCGGCTCGGCGAATGTACTGACCTTGCCGCGGATCGCCGACAGCTTGGCCGGCCGGATGGAGACCATCCGTATGCTGCCGCTGGCGAGAGCCGAGATTGCAGACCGGACCCCGACCTTTCTCGAACGCCTCTTCGAAGGGAAGCTCCAGGGACAGCGGAGTGCGATCGTCGGCGACGATCTCGTCAAACTCGTCCTGGTCGGCGGCTTCCCCGAAGCGATCAGCCGCGACAGCGAGCGGCGGCGGCAGGACTGGCTGCGATCTTATCTCACTTCGATCCTGACCCGCGACATGCGGGACATCGCCGAGGTGGAGAAGCTGACCGAGCTTCCCAAATTCGTGCGGCTGCTGGCCGAGCACTCCGGCCAGCTGGTCAACTATTCGCAGTTCGGGAGCGGCATCAACGTCAATCACAAGACGAGTCAGCGCTATGTGGGGCTGCTCGAACAGGTGTTCCTGATCGCGACCGTGCAGCCCTGGTTCACCAATGCACTGAAGCGGATCGTCAAGACGCCCAAGCTCCATTTCCTCGATTCAGGCCTGTTGGCGGGTGTGCGCGGGCTCACATTTGATCGGGTGAAGGCGGATCGTGGGACGTTCGGCGCGCTGCTGGAGAGCTTCGTGTTCTCGGAAGTGCTGAAGCTCATGACGGCTTCGGACCTGCGGTTGACGCCGCATCATTTCCGGGATCGGGACATGCGCGAGGTGGACATCGTGCTGGAGCGTGACGACGGGACGATCGCAGGTATCGAAGTGAAGGCGAGCGCCACGGTCAAGGCTGGCGACTTCGCCGGCCTGCGGGCATTGGCCGAGGCTTGCGGGGACCGTTTTGCATTCGGCGTCGTCCTCTACGACAGCACGGACTTCGTGCCGTTCGGCGACAAGCTGGCGGCGGCGCCGCTGTCGAGCCTTTGGGATGGAGAGGCGCCGGCGAACAAGGCAGGCAGGGGAGCGCCGCGTGGGGCTGTATAAGAAGTGGTGCGAAGCCACGAAAGAAAAGGACAAGCGAAAGCGCTATTGGACGTATGTCGAAAAGGACGGTGGCCGCGACGAGATTCGTGACGACCTCGCCGAGACCATGCGCTCCCATTACGATCGGCTTGAGCGTATAGCCGATGACGTCCAGCGGCTCGGCTACAAGGTTGCAGCGGAAATTCTGCGCACGCAGCTCCCCCAGACAGATAAAGGCCGCTCGGGTGATCTCGGCGAGATATTGGCGACCGAGTTGGTCGAGGAGGAAATCGGTCTGCGCGTTCCCGTTCGCCGTCTGCGCTACAAGGATGGGCGCAACATGGCGATGCGAGGCGACGACTTTATCGGGGCAGGCTATGGAGGCGACGACTCCAAGCTTTGGCTGCTGAAAGGCGAAGCCAAGAGCAACAAAGTCCTCGGAAAAGCCACCGTCACGAGCGCCCGCAAGGTGCTCAATCGTGACAATGGCAGATGCACGCCGGACTCGCTGGCATTTGTCGCGAACCGCTTGCTCGAAAGCAACGACGACGGCGATGTGCAACTGGGCCGCGACCTTCGCGATGAAATCGGTCTCAAGGCCCTGCGTGCCGATCGCATCGACCACATGCTCTTTACGATATCGGGCAATGGACCTCACGCGTCGCTGAAGGGCGATCTCGAAAGTGCTGGGACGAACCGGGACCAGTATGTCGTGAACGTCCACATCGAAGACCACCAGGACTTCATCAAGGAGATGTATCAGAAGGCGGAAGACCTTGGAGACGACTGACGAACTGCAAGCATTTTTGACGCGCGCGACGCAGGACGGCGTGCAAGGGCGGCTGCTGTACCGAGGGGCGGCATGGTCGCTAATGCGAAGTGATGGCGTTCTGCCTGAAAATGCCCCGCCGCTCGGCGCGACCATCGATACCGACCTTGCAGAACATGGGTTTGCGTTGCTCCGTGCGGCAATGGCCCTTCGCACCCAGGCCGGCTCCTCCGAGTTGACGAACAAGGCGTTCGAGCGCGCCGGCAACGCGTTTGAAGCTTTGGTGCGGAATGCCGATCCCGAAGCCGCCGATCGCGGTTTCCGCAGGACGATCGCCGCCACGGCCTACCATCTGGCCGGGTTCTCGGCCGTCGCCTATTCGCTCTTCAACGAGGCAGTGGGCGACCTGAATTTGACGCCGGGCGAAATGGCGGTGATGCGGCTGGTGCTCCGCGACCTTGATGGGCTTCGAGCCTTCGTGCGCGGTTGGCTGAACGACGCGGCGCATGGTGACGACCGGATTGCTGCGGGGCTGTCCGGTGAGGATGCCGATGTCGACGAGATCCTGGCGATCGTTCTCAACACCACGATCTGTCGGGCGTTGGCCTTCTTCGATTTCGCGTTGGAGACGGGCGAAGAGGAACCGCTCGACGCGGCGCGCTCGCTTCTCACAACGGCCGTCAGCCTGGCCGACAATGCGGAGAACGTACCGCTGTGGTGGATCACCAATCTGTGCCGGCATCTGATCGACGACCTATGGCAACATTCGTTGCACCAGAACCTGCCGACGGAGCCACCTGAGGGCGCCGCCGAGAAGTATCCCGATCTGCGACGATTGTTTATTGGGTCTCTCTACGCTCGGAAGAATTCCGAGGTCGAGTTGTGGCCCTCGCAGCGTGAGGCGGCGCGCCGCTCGACGGATGTCAAGGATGACTTGGTCGTCGCCCTACCCACCAGCGCCGGGAAAACGCGCGTCGCTGAGATCGCCGCGCTCATGACGCTGTCTTCGGCGCGGCGAGTTCTCATCGTGACGCCGCTGCGAGCGCTCTCGGCTCAGACAGAACGATCGTTTCGTAAGACCTTCGCGCCGCTCGGATTCAGCGTGTCGTCGCTCTACGGCGCCAGCGGCCTCTCGGCTGGTGACGAGGACGCGCTCCGATCGCGGGAGATCATCATAGCGACGCCGGAGAAACTCGACTTCGCGCTGAGAAGCGATCCGAGCCTGATCGACGACGTCGGGCTGATCGTGCTCGATGAAGGCCACATGATCGGGCCGAGCGAGCGTGAGATCCGCTACGAGACGCTGGTGCAGCGCTTGTTGCGCCGCGCAGATTCGGCCGACCGCCGTATTGTCTGCCTCTCGGCGATTCTCCCGAGTGGAGATGAGCTCGACGATCTGACTGCGTGGATACGGGCGGACGAGCCAGGCGATGCCGTGCGGTCTGACTGGCGGCCAACACGCCAGCGTTTCGGAATGCTGGCGTGGCGTGCGCGTGATGCGCGCCTGACCCTGGATCTGACCAACAACGGCCCGTTCCTGGATCATTTCGTGGTTCAAAAGCCGCCCCGCGGCCGTGAGAAGAAGCCCTATCCCCGAAAAACGTCACATCTGGCCCTGTTCGCGGCCTGGGAGTTTGCGGCGCAGGGCAAGCGGACACTCATCTTCTCGACGCAAGCGAACTGGGTTGAGGGGTACGGAAAGCAAATCGTCGACCTCTGCAAACGCGGCTATCTGGACTCGCTTCTGGATGACGAAGTATCGATCGCTCGCGCACTCGAGGTCGGCAAAGAATGGCTCGGCGAAGATCATCCGGCGGTGGCAAGCCTTAAGGCGGGCGTCGCCATTCACCACGGCCGCCTGCCGAGCCCGTTTCTCCGCGAGTTGGAAGTCCTGCTGTCGGAGGGCGTCCTCAAGGTCATCGTTGCATCGCCGACGCTGTCGCAGGGGCTCAATCTCAACGCCGCAGTCTTGCTCGTCCCCGCGCTGTACCGAGCAGGCAAACCGATCACCGGCGAGGAGTTCGCCAATGTCGCCGGCCGCGCCGGCCGCGCTTTCGTCGATGTGGAAGGGCTCATCGTCCACGTCATGTTCGATCGAGTCGATTGGCGGAGCGGAGAATGGCGGGGATTGGTGGCCTCTTCCAAGGCCCGGACGCTGAAGAGCGGACTGATTCAGATCGTCGCGGAGATTCTTGATCGCCTGGCTCGAGAGGACGTGCTGGGACGCGCCGACGCGTGGGAATATCTCGCCAACGCCCGCGAGGCCTGGAAGTCGCCGGCAGAAGAAGCGGCGATCGCCGCTCAGCTTGCGGTGCCTCCAGACGGAACTAATCCGGATGACGAGGACGAGGATGACGAGGCGGGAGGAGATGAAGAGGAAAGCATCGACGAGGAGCCGCTCTCGGAACTCGTCGAGCGCCTTGATGCAACGGTCTTTGGCTTGGTGGAGGCGCTCGATGCTGACCGCGCCGACCTGCCCAAGCTTCTCGACGAAGCGCTCAAGGGATCGCTCTGGGCGCGTCAAATAGCGCGCGAGGGTGAAGGCATGGAGGCGCAACACCGCAAGGTGTTCGAGGCGCGTGCCAATCTCATCTGGTCGGTGACGACGCCCCAGGCCCGTCGCGGGCATTTCGCAATGGGCGTCGGCTTGGAAGCCGGGCTGACAATCGACGCGATGGCGGAAGAGTTGGGCGCCCTCATCGATCGAGCCGACGCCGCGTCCCTGCCAGGAGACGTCGACGAACTGGCCGATGCCTTGGCGGGCCTCGGGGAGCGACTGCTGGCGATGCGGCCGTTCATTCCCGACAAGAAGAATGCGCTGCCTGGCAATTGGAAAGCGATCCTGAAGCAATGGGTGTCGGGCGCGGAGGTCTCGCAGATCGGACCCCACAACATGCGCATGGTGGAAGAGGCCTTCACCTATCGGCTGGTTTGGGCATTGGAAGCTATCAGAACCCGGCGTCTGACTTTGGGCTGGTCGCCGGACATCATTCCGGGTGGCGCAGCCGCATCTCTGGAAACAGGGGTTCCGCAGTTCATGATGTCGATGTTGATACGGGCGGGCCTTCCGTCCAGGCGGGCGGCTATCGCGGCGATCCAGACCACCAACCCCGTCTTCGTAACGCCGGCCGAGATGCGTGCATGGCTGGAATCCGATGAAATCACGGCGTTTACCGACGCCGGCGACTGGCCAACGCCTGATACCGCCGCGCTCTGGGCGCGTTTCAGGACCGAGGCCCTCAGCGGCGGAATCCAGAAGTGGTCGATCGAACGCTACAAGAGGTTGCTCGACATTCCTGCGCACTCGGCGCCGCCGGCTGGGCTTTATCGGGTCATCACGGACGAGGGCGATGGGCGCACATGGCTGGCGACACCGGACTATCGACGGGTGGTCCCCTTCAAAAAGCCGGCGGTAGATCCGAAGCCCAGCCTGTTCTCGGGAAGGTTGCCCGGGGCGACGGCGGTCGTGGATGCGCTGAGGGTAGGACGGGGCAAGTTGCGATGGCCTCGCGCGGACGCTTGAGAGCGCGAGAGCTTTCGCCGCGGCTGAGGGCGCTGTCTGAAACTTACGCCGCCAACTGCTCCAAAGCTTCTCCTGGCTGCATCGCTTGCGCGAACAGGCGGTTCATCGCTGCTTGGCGCGACTCGCGATCGAGTGCGTAGGAGCTGCGCTTGAATTGCACGCCATCGAGCAGGCCTTGGATATAACCAGCGACCGCATCTGCGGCCATGATCAAAGCCGTATCAACCGTGTGAATGTAGCGGCTGGTGACGGTGCCTTGCGCGTGCCCAAGCAACGCCGCGACTGTCGATTCGGTGAAGCCGAGATCGTTCGCCATGCTGGCGTAGCTGTGGCGCAGGACGTGCGGGGTAATCCCGGCAAGCGGTGTGTTCTCCAGTATCTTGTGCCAGTGCTTCGGAAACCCGACCAGCGGCTTGCCTTCGATGGTGCCGCCAAAGACTGGGCCGGCTGCATGCTCCGGCCGGCGCGCATTGAGAAGGTCGACCACCGGGAGTCCGATCGGTCGAACTGAAGCACCTTCCTTGCTGTCGGTGAGCCGCAGGCAGCTATTATCGCTGTCCACTTCGGGCCAGATGAGATTGATGATCTCGCCACGCCGGCACCCCGTGAGCGCGATGGCCTTCCCCATCTCCGCAGCGGTTGCGAGCTGATCGTCTTGAGACGCCTTCTTGAGGAGCTTTCCTAGCAAGCGATACTCGTCCTCCGAGAGACGCCGGGTGCGCTTCTGGTCGGCAGCCTTACGGATGCCGTGAGCCGGATTAGCGTCGATGATCCCACTCTCGCGGGCGTAGGTCAGGATGGCGCCGAGCAGGCCGACCGTGCGCGTGCCCGTGCCGATGCCGCCACGCACGATCGAGCGGCCGCGCTTCTTGGTCTTCTGATCGGCTTTGGTCTTCCCGGATGCGACGTCGCGCATGAAGCGCGTCACGTCTGCGGCGGTGATGTCTTTCACGCGCCGCGTGCCGAGCAGCGGAATAATGTGACGCCGGATGCGTCCCTCATCGGTGTAGATGGTGGACGCCTTTTTCGGGCGGCGCTTCTTGCCGAGGATCAATCCGTTCTTCGCGTCCTCGAGATAGCGCTCGCACAGCTCCTTGATGGTGACGGCCTTATGGTCGAGCTCGCGCTCTTCGGCCGGATTGTCGCCTTGCGCGATGCGGCCGAGCAAGATGCGCGCCTGCACGCGCGCAGTGTCCGGCGTCCAGACTCCGTGCATGCCGATGGTGAAGCGTCGTGTGCGACCCTTGGCACGATACTGCACCAGGTAGCTGCGCTTCCCCGATTTGAAGACGCGCAGCCCGAAGCCGGGCAGCTCGTCGTCCCAGATGAAATAGTCTTTCTCGCCGGCTTCGGCCTGATCGACACTACGTTTGCTTAGCTTCGCCATGTGACATACTCCGGCGGCTGCGCCGCTTCCGTTGGACCGCTTCCGCGGAAGCACCGCGGAAGCACGCAGGCGGAAATTCGGGGTCATCACAGGATACTGGCTTCGGATTGGATCGCCAGAAAAGATAAATGCCTACAGTGGGTTAGCGTGGTCTAGCGTACGAATAGAAACTGTGGCGTATATCGTCTTTTCGGGCTCCGAAGGCAGAGGTCACAGGTTCGAATCCTGTCGGGTGCGCCATCAATCCCAGCATTTCCAAGGCTTCCAGCCGGTCTCCTTTTGTTTCGCAAGCGATCGCTCGCAGTTGCATGCAGGAACAGATCGGGAATTTGCAGGGTCTTTCCGTACAAATCTCGTACGCCGTTTCCTCTTTTGTTCTCATTCGGCAGATGTAGATTCAGCGCCCTTGGAGGCTACGATGAGTCACAACCCGAGAAGAGAGCCTGGACTAAGACCGGACGAAGTTGCGCGCGTAGCCGCATCGCTCGTAAGGGAGACGCCGGCGCCGGCAGAGAACCGCCGCTGGCGCGATCTATTCGAGCTCGCGTGCTGGATCTCCGAGCGGGCCGCCATGAGCAAGCGGGTGATCCTCTCGCCGCCAACGGCGCATATCGTGGCGCACCAACTCAGCAAGTGCCACGAGAAGCCAACGCGGGACGAGGTCGCTCTGATGATCTGCCGGCGCGGGGAAGGCGGCCGCTGCGACGATCCCTGCTACGAATGCAGGGGCAAGGCAAACATTGTGGTTGCGGCCTATGGTTGTCGGCTGGATGGCCCTAGGCAGAAATAGAAAAAGCCCGCCCCGGCGAACCGGGGCGGGCAAAAATGATCAGCCTATTCGGGACTATGGCGGCGAACCTCGCCCCTCGCGAATTCTGTCGATTTGACGCTGTTGATCGGCAAGACGCTGTTCGTAGAACTGCCAGACGCGTTCATTCTCCGTGCGCGGCACGAGGTTGGCCCTGATATCGGCTATCGCACCTTCAATTCGGGCGCGATCCTCAATGGATCGTGATGATCGCCAGTCCATCTCCTGGCGGGAAACTGTGTTGACATCGAGGTCCTTGATATTCTGCGCCGTCTGCTTTGCTTGTTCGAGAATTGCTGCTTTGAGGTCGCTGGTGGTCTCGCGGATGGGCCAATAGGCCATTCCGCCGATTATCACCGCGAAACTCAGCGCGACGCTGATCGCTGTCCATTGCGGCCTGTTCCTGTCGGCGAGGTTGGTCGAAAGGTTGGCCAATCCCGAACGCATTTCGGTCGCCATCTTGTCCATGGCTGATTCCACGGAGCGGAAGCTGGCGCGCGTCTCGGCCTCGAAATCAGTCTGACGACGGTTGAGGTTGGTGATCCGCTCGCTGAACGCACCCCAATTCGGATCGGGAGACGTAGGCCGCGGAGCCTCGTTCATTGGGTTCACCATCGTGTCATCCATCAGCCCGTGCCCTATTCCATGCATTGAGTTGGCCCGGCCGGGGGCGATCCGGCCGGGCGATGAAGCGCGGTGCTATTTTGGGTGGACGACTATGTCCTGCTGTCCTGCCGGCGTCTTGACGATGACTAGGGCGTCGGCGGGAACCTTGGCATCGACCTGCTTGGCGACCTCGGCCGCCTTGTCCGAGCTCGACTTGGTGAAAATCGCGTAGATCGCGACGGCAGCGGTTGCCAGGGCAGAGAGTGCCGAGACGAAGCCAGGAATCTCATTGCGCAGCGCGTCGATCTGCGCCTGGTCGAGCAAGCCGAGAACACCGGCGACGGTCAGCACCGTCCCGAGGATGGTGCCCAGATAACGTAAGGCGACGCCGACCGGCGCCGATGTCGTGAAGATGGATGCGATCGACTTCAACATCGTCGTGTTCCTTTTGTTCGAGGTTGATCAGTGGGTGGCCGCCGAGATTGTCAGGTAGGCGGCGAACGCGGCGGTGATGATGTCGACGGCGGTCTGTTTGGAAGGGTCAGCGCAGACAGGCTGCAGCGACACCCAGGCGGTGTCGACGCGCCGTTGCGTCCTCTCCGACACACGGTCGGCGGCGACGGCGAGCAGATACAAGCGGTGCGCCTGCTCGGAGGCTGTACAGATCGCTGGCAGGTTCTTCTGGAGGCTGCCATCGAGCTGGCTGGTCTGGCAGCCGGCAACGACCAGCATGACGGCAGCGAGCGCGAACAGCGAGCCACCACGGTGAGGCTTCAGCCTTGTAAGGCGCTTGGCATTGGCATCGCGACGGACGAAGTGGATGGCGTCGGCGCCGAACTTGCCTCGATGCCAGCCGAGAGGCCAGGTGACGTAGTCGACGACGGTGCAGACAAACCACGGGATGATCAGGAAACGACGGAAGGCGAAGAGCGCAACGCAAAGCAGTGCGCTCGCTGAAAGGAGCGAGAACATGGTGTTTTCCTTTTGAGGTGGTGAGACGACTGAAGTGTCTCGGGACTGTTCGCCGAAAAACTGAAGCGTCAGAGAGTGCCCGGCTCACCCGGCCGGGCTCGGGTTGGCGCTACTCGACGAGATCGCCGATGGTGGTGAGTTCGATCTTCAGGTTCTGACTAAGTGCCGAACCATCGCTCTGATTCCACGCGGACCCACTGGCTTCGATCTTCACGATCTTTTCCGCCGGCAGGCTCATCACCAGCGTTTCGAGCATTTCGCCCACCTGGTTCTTGGCGGATTCCTCCGCCGAACCTTTCGGACAGCCTCCGACGCCAGCAACCTGCTGCTTGACGACTTCGGCCAGCTTGCCGGCTCTACCCAGCTTGTTGTACGACCAAGACATCTTCACTTCCTTCTTGAAAATGCCGACGGGCCCGGCCGGCGCGGGATTGCTTCAGGAAAGCAGTGCTTCCCAGGTCTGAGGGCCAACGCGACCATCGACGGTCAGACGTGCGGCCTTCTGGAAGGCGCGCACGGCCCTCTCGGTGCGATCGCCGAAATCTGCATCGACAATGAGCTTCGCACCCTTGTCGTTGAGCAGCTTCTGGAGGCGCTCGACGTCGGTTCCCTTGGTGCCCTTGGCGAGCACCGGATAGACTGGCTTCGTCACCGGCTTCGCGGCCTGCGCCGGCGCTACATCGAAACCCGGGAGGTTCCATGCAGACGCATCGTCATAAAGCCTCGGATCGTCGGCGACCGAGATATGAACATGATGCCGGTGCGCGTTGGTGCCGACGTATTTCCGCCAGATCCACGGCGAAGGGCCGGCAGCGCCCGATGCGATCTCGCTGTCGGCGATCACGTACTTGATGCGGCTATCGCGGCTGTCGAGCAGAGCTTGCGCGAGCCTGCGATTGTCAACGCCGTGCGATGGATCATCGGTCAGATCGATGGCCTGCACCACTCCGAGGGCGTTCGGATTATGGTCTGACCGGCGCGCCGAGTGGGCGGTGTCGCCGACTGTACCATCGGCGACCTTCGACCGGTTCGGAGAGAGCGCATTGATCTGGTCACGCAGCACCGCCAAGCTGCGTGCGAGACGCCACTTGGTCCGCGCAACAGTAGTCGCCGCGCCGGTGGGCACGTTGCTGGTCATGTTCTTTCCTTTCAGATTGCAGGAAGCCGATTTTCGGCTTATTTCTGCTGTCGGCTCACGTTTTGAGGGGGCTGGGGCGTGGAAACCCCATCATGTGTTGGGATAAAACCCAAAAAGAGCGCTCTCCGATTCAGGTCGGAGGGCGTTTCTTTCTCGATCTTCGGTCGGGGAGGCATGCGCGTATGTCCAGGGCTTGCGCCTAAAGACGCATGCGGCTTTCACACATGATGGCTTTCCAACTCCCCGATCAGATTGGGGAGCGTGCATGCCCGAAAACCTATACGAACTTCTCTGCCAGCGGCTGGACCGTTGGCAGCTAGCGCATCCGAAGCGCTGGTGGATGTGGTGGCGGACCGACCCTTTCGAGTGGTCGCCCTATATGCCGTTCGGACGAAAAATCCGCGATGAGGCCGGCAATCTGATCGAAGGCAACTGCATGAGGCGGTTTCAAGACGGCTCTTGGACCTACCGGCCCTTTACCGAAGTGGAATCGGTTGATGACGAAACGTGGCACGGGGTTCGCTGAAGAGACTTAACTATTACCCGCTCCAGCGCAGGGCGTAACGGTAAATTGGATCCAACGAAAAGTTCAGCCCCGGATTTGCCCATCGGCGATGTTCCTGTTTACTTTGCCGCTACTGCAAAAAAACAATGGACTGGGGAATGAAAAAAATCATCGCATCCAGCGTTGCCGCTGCTTTCACATTCTTTTCGTCGGCCGTGGCGGCAGGGGATTTTCGCGGCGCGATGGTTCACAAGACCGCCGATGCCGAACAGATCGTTCCGAATAGCTA
This sequence comes from Mesorhizobium terrae, assembly GCF_008727715.1. Classification (GTDB taxonomy): domain Bacteria; phylum Pseudomonadota; class Alphaproteobacteria; order Rhizobiales; family Rhizobiaceae; genus Mesorhizobium; species Mesorhizobium terrae. The sequence continues at coordinate 1,283,437 of NZ_CP044218.1, read as the reverse complement.
TTCAGTCACACAGTGGGTGAAGGTTGAATTCCCTGAGGTCGAATACGACACGAGCGGCTTGTGGGACGCAGAAAACCATCAATTCGTAATTCCTGATGGCGTACAATTTGTTCGTCTCTCGGGACAAATAGTATGGGACCACGACGCTAAGGGCTCACGGCAGACACTCATTACTAAAAACAATGCGCTTTTCGACGGCTATGCTGCCCAGAACGGACGAGCAACTTTTGGTACTACTCCCGATCAAAACGTATCGACAGCAGTCATTCCCGTAAAAACTGGAGACACGTTTCAATTACAGGCGTGGCATATACGCCCAAAATTAACGGGTTCGCCAACTAAGATTTACGGAAATAATGGAACGTGGTTTTCCATAGAAGTAGTTGAATGACGAATAAACGTTGCCTACCCTCTGCCGCGCAGATCGCGCCAACCCATCACATCGACGGTGGAGGAACCAAGCGTTCCCGTCGTCAGCAGTTGCTGAAACTGAACTTGCCGGACCGTGTTGGTTAGGAACGCACCAGGTCCGGTGAGGTTGGTGAAGGTGTTGCTTGACGCGATATTGGCCCGGCAGATGGCCATGGCCGCTGTCGTGCCCTCGCCGTCGCCCATCAGCTGGACCGCATTGCCTACGGCCGACAGCAGTATGTTTGACGACAGGATCGGGCTGACGCGAACACCGGGCGGCACGTCGAGCGCCAAAGGCCCCAGCGCCACCGCGGCAGTGTTCGTGAAACTGCGGCGCGGCACGTCCCACTTGAAGATGTCTCCCCACTGCCGAAACTTGACCAGGGAACCGGCATCGCGCAGCACCGAGCCAATCCGGCGAAACATGGTGTAGCCGGTGGGGAGCGTTGGCGCATTTACCGATTGGGAAACCAGCAGATCGGATGTAGCTGGCGTCGGCTTCAGGATGGCGAAGACATGATACCAGCCATCGACAAGCGCTCCCGTATCCAGAGCGCCGTTGCCACTTCCACCGGACCAGTTGGCATCCATCCTCTTCGTCATGGCGCCAAGCACAATGTTGGCGATCCCTGTGCTGTCCGAACAGACACCAGCCGCCACGTCGATGTCGTTCACCGCATCGGCTGTGTTGTTGGACAGTTCGAGACCGTTAAGGTGCCCCGGCGGATAGGGAGCCGTACCGTAGGCGAGTTCCAGAACATCTCTGGCGGCGCTTGAGTTGGCCGCCGTGAGCAGCGATTTGCCTATGGCCGTGATTTGACCGATGAGGTTCGGGTTAAGAAGTGTCGTCATGTCAGCGGTCCTTAAGGCCGGCAGGCGCCAGGGGTGGCGGCCATGAGCGCCGTGACAATATCGTGGCCGGCAGGGCCAATGTGCTGCACATCCACGAAAAGCGCGGCATAGCTGGCCGGCGGCATGGTCGCGCGCAGGAATCCGAACCGCTCGTAGACCGGCACATAGACAACCCCCGGCAGTGCGCCGCAGGTCTGGATGGTGTTCAGCCACGGACCGAAATTGGCGATCATGCCGGCGTCCTGCGTTGCCGACGGCGAGCAAAGCGTGACCCTTGCTCCGGCAGCCTGCGCCATCGTGATCATCGACGTGATCTTGGCGCCCATTGTCGCGTAGGGCAGCGGATCGAAGAAGTCGTTGATGCCGGTCATGATGCAAACGGCCCTGGCGCCCGAGGCCGCCAGGGCCGCAGCCATACGGGCCTCCTGCTCGCTTGCGTTCTCTCCGCCAACGCCGGAATTGTGCGCCATGGCCCAGCCCAGTGCGTTCTGCACCTTGTGTCGGAAGGTGTCGTATTCACCGACACCGGGCCGGACGCCCAAGGTTATCGAGTCGCCCATGAACAGAATGTCCGAAAAGGCATCGGATGCGGCCGGATAGCTGCCCACAATTCGGATCGTGCCTGCGGGGTCGACGGGGACGGCGGTCGAGCCTGCCCCCGACCCAGTCCGTGCCTGTAGCAGGACAACGTTCGTTCCGGCCAGGATAACGCCCTGTAGCTCTTTTCCGACGCCGTAATCGATCGCAGAGGCTTGAATTGCGACCGGCGTGTTGATGAAGGCGGAGGCCGGCACATTGTTCAGGCGAATGTAGGTATCGCCGGTGCCCGTTGCCCCGGTCCAATCGATCTCCGCCGTGAACTTGACCCAGTCGTTGGCGAGGCGATACTGGCCGCGCTGGGTTGTGTAGGTGGCAGTTCCAACGACCGAGCTGCCCTCGACTGTGGGCCTGATGTTACCACGCGTGCCGCCGATGAACCGTGTCGCCTCCTCCGAGAAAGAGGCCGGGGTAATGGTGCCGTCGCCTGCGTAAGGAATTGCCCGTGTAATTGCCAGAATGCGGGCCTCGCCGCCATAGCCAATGGGCGGCGCGATGGCGAACACCAGATCGGTCCCATCGACGGAATACTCACCGACGTGCTGCACCAGCCCCGTCGCGGTCAGGAAGACATTGTTTTTGCTCGCCGGCACCAACCCCAAGGGGAACCGAGTCCTGACACCGTCACCGACGATCGCGACGGCAGGGATGTTGAATATTCCTCCCGCCAGCGCGGCATCCGCCCATTCTTTCGCCGATTTCGTTCCCGCCCCGCCCGGCACGGTTCCTTCTGCCCACTTTTGAGCCGAAGTCATGGCTGCCTCTGCCGCCGCCTGGATCGCGGTCGCATCGCCATAGCTGAAAAACCGGTAGCTACCAGCACTGTCGATATGAACGATGGCCGCCATGCCGCGTTTGATGTAGCCGGGAGTTATCGCCTCTCCGACATTGGTGACGAGTGCGCGCGGTGTATCTCCATTGATGGCAAGCGTCATCGGGCCGATGCTAGCGGCGGTGAAAGGGCCAACGACGATGAACTGAATATACGGGGTCGCCGAAACCGGGATTGCTGAGATGGCAACAACGGCGCTCGCCGTGCCACCCGTCACCACTGCGTTGATCACCTGCGTGCCTGGAATGAAGTTCAGAAACACTTCCCATCCAGTCGAGCCTGATGCCGTAGTCTTCCTGTAGGTCTTCCACTCGGCATAGGCGAGGGTTCCGACCGTGGGCGTGACATCGGCATTCATGGCTGCAACAGACGAATAGGACTTCACTGTCCCAAGCGGCAGCGACGACGCAACCTGCTGGGAAATCGCCTGCATTCCGATCGGTCTCGGCCCGATGCGCTGGCCATTGGCCGCGGAAAACCCGAACAGGTAGTCGACGGCAGCCAAAGGCTCTTTATCGACGGCGCGGATGCCATCTATGCTCATGATAAACCTCGATGTTCAGAGAATGGTCAGATGACCGCGACAGTTTTGTCGGCAGACTGAGGCCCGGCCCTGCGGTCAGCGTTTAGCGGTTCGAGCTTGTAGGTATGGATGCCCTGCGTGAGGCAAGCTGCCGTCTCTTCGAAAAGAACGACGTCATCGATCGATCCGTTGAACGTGCTATCGGCGCTGAAAACCAGCGTGGTCGGAGAAGCACCGGCCGTGAGCCGGAATAGGAATTGTCCGTTCGCAGCGACGGCGGGGCCGGACGCAGTAGCCCCGCCCGTGAGCTTGGGCGTGATCGTGCCGGCGGTCCTTCCCGAAACAGTAGCGGCGCCACGATAGACCTTGCCAGCGGTCATTGCGGCGGCTTGGCTTAAATCGGAAGCTGTTCCCGCCGTCTTCGTCGCTTGGCCACTGGCAATCGCCCAGCCCGTTCCCTTGGCCCAGTTCGCGTCAGCATCAAAGCTGCCGTTCGTGGCGAGCGTGGCGCGCGTCGAATCTCCATCGATCCTGCCAAACGATCCATTCGGGGAGACCGGAACAGTCGCTGGCAGCGCGGCACCATCACGATAGATGCGGACCTCATCCGTGTTCGGGTCTGGGCCGGTCGCAAATGTGATCTCTGCCTGGCCAAGCTTGCCGACGATCTGAATGCTCGAAGCGGGCAACGACGACGGCAGTGATGTACCGGCGATAGTAACCGCAACGATCGCGCTCCACGTGCCGGCGGTTCCCCATGCCGATGTGGCCTGCACCTGCAGCTCGATCTGGTTACCGACGACATACCCGACCAGTTCGACACTGGCACTAGATACTGGCGATGTTGCCGTTGACCATGTGGGCGAACCAGCCGGCCGATGGCGAACGGTGTAGCTGGACAGTTCCACCACATTGGTCGGCGCAGGCTCCAGCCGCACCAACGTCTTTGACGAGCCGGCGTCGTATCTAACCCAGACGATCTTAGGCGCACTGGGTACGATGCCTGATTGATCGACGATATCGCCGACCTTGCTTTCCCATGCGGGGATCGTGGTGGCATCGGTGAGTTGGTCGATCTCCGGCGCCGAGGGAAGCAGAGTCAGGTCGGAGCCGCCGTCGTCGCGCCGCTGAATGCCGGCCAGGATCAACGGAATGCTCTCCGAACCGTACTCCCCAAGCATGATGATGGCCCCAGCATCGGGGAGCAAGCCGTCTCCTTTCAAAACGATTGCCCGCGTCTCTCCCGGGAGTGCAATGATCTGTCGCACCACATGTTGCCCCAATGACGAGCTTTCGTCGCCGAGCACACGGAAACCGACGGCATAGGTGACGCCGTTCTTGATCTGCCAGGCTTCATCGATCTCGATCAGGTTCCCACGCACAGCCTTGACGCGGGCAGAGGCCATCGCCCGGCGAAGGATGTCCTTCGACGCCAGGACAAGATCTCCCCGTGTTGCCGAGCGCGCATAGCCGTCCTGTGTCGCGCTGTAGGCCACGTTGCGAAACTGGAGTTCATAGAAGCGGCGGACAGCCTCGCGGTAGATTTCGTCTGGATCGGTCTTGCCTGGCATCTCCATGGCTTCGGTTGTCACGATCGCGCCGGCCAATCCAGGGCGACGAACGATACGCTCGGCCGGCTGGAAATTGTTCGTGCCGTCTTGAAATTTGATGCGCAGCGCGTCGGGTAGTTCGGCATACGCAACCTCGAATTTCACGTTCGATGCGTTGCGTGGCGTGATGACATCGATCGGGACGGTGCGAGGCTTGTCTATGACCGCGGTCCACCAAGATCCGTCGAAGTAGACCCGCGCGCGACCGGCAGCACCGATCATCTTCAGCGTGTCACCAAGCGATTGGCGGTTGCCAATGACGAGGTCGAATTTCAGTCCCTTGAGCGTGCAGAAGTCACGCCATTCGGCGAACTTCGCCCAATCGATTTTGCTAGGCGCCTCAGCCGTGTAGAGCCCAGGTCCCAGCAGCACGTAGAGTGCAGATATGGCTGGGTTGCGCGGGACGTTCGTCGGCCACCCATGGCCGAAACCATCTGTGACGCGGCGCGTCATGCAGTTGTAGGTCTGCACCTGACCGTTCATCTGGTGGGTGGCCTTGACCCTCATTGCCGTCAGGCACAGAGGGGTCGACGTGTTGAATGGATATTCCGGCCGGAAAGTCTGGAGAGCTGCCCACGTGCAGGTCAGCGCAAGCGTATCATCGTCCCATTCCAGTGGCTCCGAGACGGTCAGGCGAGTGATCTGAATTTCCCATGCCCCTCGCTCGGGAAAGTCGATCCTGACCGCACGATAGAACCCGGCGAACTTCAGGTTCGTAACCGAAATGTCCGGCTTGGGAATCACGATTGAGGTGCCGGCTTTGCGGATCCCCACTCTGAATTTTGCTGTTTGCGAGCTGCGCTTACCCTTATTCGTGATCTTTCCGAGACCGCTTGGAAACTGCAAGATGACAATGGCGTGTGTTGCATTGAGCCCGGTGGTCCGCTTCACGGTCTTGGCAGGCTGCAACGTCTCCGAGCGCAGCATATTTCCGGCGTCGTCACGCTCCCACTCCAGCACCAAATCCGTGCCGATCGAATCCTCGATCACCTGCTGGGTGTAGAGCGTGAATGGTACCGAGCTGTCGGGATATCCCACCGCCCCGCGGTGCTCGATCTGAAACTCATCGTAGTCCGTGATTGAGGTATCACCGATCTTGTGATCCCAAAGCTCCTGCGTCCCTAGACCGTGACAGAAGACGGCGCGATTGTAGAGGATGTCGCCAACGACCTCGATGTAGGACGCGGCGGCAAAGGGTGGGGAATGCCTGAGCTCTCCGAGCGGGACCGGGATCGGTTCGTCCTGGCGGTACTCGTTCTGCCAGCTGTCGATGACGAAGCTGTCCCTGTCCTTGTTGGACTGCTTTTTCGGCTGGAAGAGGGCGTTGATCAGAATACCGCCAATGGCGGTGATGCCGAAACCGATGATGCTGGCCCACGTCGCCGCGCTGAGGCCAAACGTGCCCGCCAGAACACCGCCAAGGGCATTCGAGATGGCGGAGGCCGCAATCTGCACCAGTAGCGTCAGCGCGCCTGCGCCGTGCCCGATGGTGATGACGACCCTGGTGCTCGGATAGGGCCGCACCAGATGCCAATTGGCTTGCGGAATGATGGCGCTGCCCTTCGACGATACCAGCGCAACGCGAACACGTGGAAGTGCGGCATATGGTAGATCGGGCAGTACGACAGCCACGATCTCCGCCACGGTCAAGCCCGCCGGCACGACGATCTCTTCGCGCCCTCGATCCAAGTCCATGGCATAGGGTGCCAGCGTGACGGGCACGCCTGACTTCTCGGTCAGATCATTCATGAGTGGCTATCCGACCCAACGGTATGCGCCGACAAGGCGGCCGGCCCACGGCGCGGCGTCGTACCGGCCGATCTTGGCGTGGTCGTCCTTGACGACATGCAGCATCTGACCCGGCCCCACATGGATGCCGACATGGCTGTCGTGTCGGGCAACTACGAACAGCAAGAGGTCGAACTCCTTTACCTCAGCGACCAAACGCCAGCGCGCGGCGGCTTTCTCCCGCCGCGCAATAGCGCCGATCTCGGCATGGTCGCGATCGCTCAGATACTCGGCGGCGTAATCCGGCAGTTCGAGGCCTTTGACCTCGCGATAGACCAGCATCGCCAGACCCCAGCAATCGGCACCAGCATGTGACCGACCCTTGGAAAGGTCGGGAATGCCAACGAAGGGGGCTGCCCAGTTCATCGGTGCAACCCCGGGAAGCGCTCCTTCGACATGCGTGTCGCCGGATATGGCTCGTCGTAGAGATCCTTCATCGATAACCTCAGTGCGACTTGTCCCCAATCGCCATTGGCGCCCTTCAGGCTAAGCCCGGCAGTCTCGAATTCGATCAGGTTGGGCGTGTCGGCCATGACGATGGCAATCCGCCCCGTCGCTGGGATCGTGGTCGATGTCAGGAGCCCCACGATGTCGGTATCCAGCACGTCCAAAACGAGCGTCGCCGTCGGCTCGCCATCCTCCTCATCATCGGGTGGGATCACCTGCATGCCGGTGAAGTAGAACGGCCTGGGGGTTCCATCGATTGATCCGTAGGTCGATCGCGTGCCGTAGGTCAGTGGTTCCGTGGAAAGGCGTTCAGCATTGTCGGACGAAATCCGCAGCGGCTCTTCAAGATCGATATGCTCGATGATGACCAGGAAGACCGCAACAGCATCGGTCGCCAATGCGTCGATCTGGCGCGCGGCATTCAGCGAGATCGCTCGGCTCACGGCATCACCACCAACGTGAAAGAGACAGTCCAGTAGATGTCGCGTGGCTTGATGGTTGGCAGACTGTCGAACAGCACCAACCACGTCTCCGCCATCAGGATCGGAGTTCCATCCTCGTAGAGCAACGACGTTTCATCATCGTCCAACCACACATAGCTGTCGCCAGAATGATCGGGGATCAGGAACGGCAATTTCCCCTCTTTCGTTTCCTCAAAATAGAAGTAGCGGAAGCGGCCGACCTGCGTGGTGTCGAGAAGGGTCGAAAACGGGACCGAATGCACAGTGGACGAAAATCGGCCGCGGACATTGCCAGGGCCAGCATCGTTCTTGGATTTGAACCGCCCCTCACCGAACCCGATTTGATAGGTATCGCGCAAAGGCGCCGGCAGTTCGCTGGGATAGAGAGGTAAAGCCATCAGCGCACCTTCATCGGCCGGGCAAGGCCCATACTGGCCAAAGCCTTGTTCGCGGCGCCGCCCTTGCGCGCGATCGCGCTACCGACACGCTCCTCGATGATGAGCTGCGTGCGGCGCCCACCCTGACCATCATCCTCTTGCTCCTGGCGGATGCTGGCACCGGCGTTGTTGATGACCTGGATGGTGTTGACGACTTGCGTTGGTTGCGAGGCCATGCGCATCGACACGTCGTGCGGAATGACGCGCGACCCGCGCGGGAGGTCGACAATCTCGCCCAGGCCTCGTTCATTGATGCGCGCGAGGCCGCCTGGTGCAAAATCGGTGCCGACGGCAAATCCCGGCAGCCCGAATAGCTTGCCCAAGATGCCGAAAATGCCGCCCAGAAACCCGCCTCCGCTCTGCTGCTGGCCACCGTAACCAAGATAGGCGGACAGGGTGGTGTTCGGTTTGAAGTTGGCGCTTCCGAGGAAGGACAATATGCCGCCTTGCCCGTTCTGCCCCATCAATCCCTTGCCAAGGAGGTCAAACCCGCCATTGAGGTCGACGGACTTGGTCGCAAGATTGTCGAGCGCCTGAGCGGCGCGATTTGATGAGCCGAGCAGCGCATCCGCTTTCGCGAAATGCGGCCCCATCTGGAGGTTCCACTTGTCGGCAACAGTGCCCCATGTACCGCCGTTCGCGGCGTCGGATGCATTGTATCGACCTGGACTGCCGGCATTGACCGTTGAATAAAGATCGAGCCCGGACATGCCGGGCTTGAAGCCGCGGCCCTTGAAGAACCGCTCGATGCCGGCGAATTGGTCGGCAAGCGACCCGCCTGGATTGATCCCGTATGACGAACGTTCGCTCTCACCAGCCTGGATCAGGCCATAGTAATTCTTTCCGGCACCACCCCAGACGTCGGAACGGAGGCCGCTTTCGAAGGACATTAGCGCTGCGAGCTCGCGCGGCTTTGCTCCTATATTGGAGGCAAGCGAGCGAATGTTCGAGGCGAGATCGGTCCCGTAGGCGGAGCCGCTAGGCGATCCAATCCCGGACAGTGACATAGGCGCGAAGTCGGAAGACTTGAGGCCACCGCCATTGCCGTTTGCCGGCGAGAAAATGCGTTTCAACAGGCCGTCGCCGCCGCTCGCGCCGATCGATCCTGTGACGATGACGGAGCCTGCGTTGACCGTCATGGCGCCGACGCTCTGCGCACCGGCGGCAGGATTCGGCGTCAATCCGAGCATGGTGGAAAAGAAGCCGCCAATACCGCCAGTCTGGTTCAGAGTGGGTAGGTTTGCCTCGGGGTACCGCTCGTTGATGAACGGGTTCTTGATCGACATGTTGTACAGGTTTTTCGCCATGTCCTTAGCGATATCGCTGAGACGATCCTGCCAATTGTCGAAGCCGTCGATAGCCAGATCGAAGATGTCGCTGTAGGCATCCATCCCGCTCTTGCGGATGTCCTTCCAGAGCTCAACCTGCTTCTTCAACAGTTCGTTCGAGCGAACTAGCGCGGCATCCTGGCCGTCGAGGTCTTCGGACAAGCCGTACTGCTTGAGCTTGCCGGCAACCGACTGGTCGAGTTCGGAGCGCCCAAGCTGGCGAGTGTCAAAACCCAAATCGTCGCGAAGACGCGCTTTGCCCAGCAACTCCACATAGACCTTCAGCTTGGCGGCGGCCTCGTCGATGAGCTCGATCTCTTTGCCGAAATACTTGAGGAATTCCTCCTCGGTGGTGATCCCGTTGCGGGCCGCCTCCTCGCGCAAGTTCTGGAGCGCGCTTGTCTGGAACTGGAGCGAGGCGGTCTCGCTCGCTGTCTTCCCGATCAGGGCGATTTCTTCGCGCTGCTGCGACAGCGACTGCTCGTAGCCTCGGATACGGCTCTCCTGCGAATCCTTCAGGTCTTGTTCAGCACGAGCCCGCTCGAGTGTGGCCGCATTCTCGATCCTGAGCCGCCGCACGGATGCGGTTTCATCCATGTTGAAGGTCGCGCTCTCCCGGGCTCGCGCGGCCGCCGCGAGTTGATCCGGTGATTTTGCACCGATCCCACCGACATCAGCGTCGTATTGACGGCGCATCTGAGTGAGGCGGCTGTTCTCCTCCATGCGAAAGCGCTCCAGCGCCTGCATGTCCTTCTGATTGAACTCGCTGGCGCCGCGCAGCAAGCCACCGGGGCCAAAGTTGCGGTCGTAAGCCTGAATTGCCAGTTGCGCTTCACCCAGCGCCTTCGTGATCTCCAGGATCTCGGCGATGCGAGTCTTCAACTCCTTGGACGCGCCCGGAGCCTGGCCCATGGCTGCAAGCTCGTCATTGAACTTTGCCACCGGGGCATTCCCGGCCTCGATGCCCTTCATCAGCCTGGTGAGGACGTCCTCAAGGCCGAGCGCAGCATCGGATGCCTGCACCATATATTTGACGGCGGTCGGGTCGCTGCTGAACGGACCAGGAAGGTCGCGAGCGATCAGAAGCTGAGGATCGAGGGTTCCGAGCGCCGAATCACGCGAAAAACCCTTGCGCAGCGCTTCGATCGCTTGCTGCGACTGGAAGCCTGAGACAAGTTGGGATGGCCGACCCGTCCCGCGCGCGACGTTGTCGAGCTTCTTGTACCCGTCTTCCGATGCCTTGAGGGCTTCATTGTGCTCCTTCAGGAGAGCAGTCAGGTCTTTCGCGCCCTCGCGGCCTGTGGAGAAAAACTGGATCGCCGCGGCTGTGACGGCCGTGAAGGCGACGCTGCCGAGCATGATAGGGTTGGCAAGTGTCGCGAACGAGGACTTGATCGAGTTCAACAGGCCAACTGCGCTGCCACCGCCACCGGTCATCATGGCCGCCATGCCAAATTGTGTTCCCTGCTGCAGGGCGATTGTCGGAATCGACTGGCCCATGGCGGAGGTAATAGCGATGTCCTGCAACTGCTGCGCGGCGTTGATCGAAGACATCATGTTGCCACCCAAAGCCTGGCTGCGTCGGCCGGCTTCTGCGTGCATGCGGAACTCGTCCATGCGGGCTTGAGCCATTCGCTGGGCGGCGGCGAATTGCTGCGTCGTGAGATCGCCACGCTGCATCATCGTCGCGTACATCGCGAGTTCATTGTTCAGGTGCTCGATGGCCACGCTGAGTGGATCGATCTGCGCGCGGACCATCGCCACCTGGCGCCCATAATCCTCAGTTTCGCGGGCCTGCTGTGCGAAGACCCCGGCCGAATCGCGAGCGGAGCCAGCATTCGCACCAATTCCGAGACGCGCGTTCAGGCCGGCGGTGAACGCGGAGCCGGCCTCAAGCGCGCGCAGTCTGGCAATCTCGTCCAGTTGGTCGAGCTCGGCGGAAAACACGGTGGCGGCATCGCGAGCCGACTTCCCTGTGCCGGCGACAAGCGAGGAATCAAGATCGCGCGCGAAGTTGAGCCCGATCTGCTGTGCCTTTTGCCGACTGATCTCATCCAGCCGGTCAAGTTCCGTCGAAAAGGTGCCGGCGGAAGCGCGCGCCGCTCCCACGAAGCTGGCCGGATCACGGACGCCCAAATTCTGGTTGTAGGCTCCCTGCGCGCGGTCGGCCTGTTGTGCCTCTCTGCCGGCAGCTGCCAGGCGAAGGTACTCTTCTGTCTGGCGCCTAGCGGCTTGCGCGGCCGCATCGTGCTTCAGGACAACCATGTCCATCAGTCGCGCGGCTTCCTGCTCGGTCACGCCAAGTCGAGTAACCGCGCGGTCAAGCGTCAGGATGTCCCGCTCGAGGCCCTTGGCTGCTGCAAAGGCGGGGTCGATGGATGCTTTCAGTCGATCAAAAGCGGAGGCCGCGCGCTGGGTCGAGGTCGATGCGGAGATCATCGAGGCCGCGTTGGCATCGCTGGCGGTCTTCAGCGCTTCCTCGCGATCGCGCAGCCGATCCACGGCCGCCTGCGCAATCTGCATGGCGCGCACATACGCCGCGGAGCCGACTTCGGCTCCGCGACCATCGATGACGAGTTCGGTGACGACGGTGTTCATTTCAGTCGCCTCCTTCCTCGTTTTTCGCTTCTGCTTGTGCTTTCAGGAAAAGATCGTCGAGCAGTTCGATCAGCTCGATTTCGAATGGCCCGATATGAGCCATCACAAGATCCCGGTACTTGTAGATATCGTCCCAGGTGATCGGTTGGTGCGTGTTGACGTTGCGCACCCTGTTGCGCAGCCGCCAGAACATCGCCCAGACGTAAGCCACTTCGACCGGCATTCGTGGAAGCTGAAGTTCAGCTTCGTATCTGGCACGCTGTTCAGGGCGGCGTGTCCTTTCCAGAAGGCCCTCCAGCCTCTGGCGTTGCGAGACGCCGTCAGGCGCCTTCGCATCAAGCGCGAAAGAGCGCTCCGCGTAGCTCTTTAGGGAGCCTCGGAGCGCTTGATAAAACGGGCGTCGTCGTTGAGCGCCTTGATGATCTGCATGGCAGCGAACGTCAGCTCCGGACGGATCAACAGGTCCTCGACTGCCTTGTCGCTGTAGTTGAACAACCCATCCCCGATCCTAATGGGGGTGAAGTCTAGCGTGCGGGCGACGATCCACTGAACGTCCTCGCGCCGATCCTGCTCCGGGGTCTTGGCCTCGGCCTCGTACCGCTGGCCGTTGAACTGCGCTTCGCGGATAACTTTCGCCCGTTCAAGGTTCTTGGCCGCACGAGCCTCGGTGAAGCCGACGTTCTTCTCGTGCGATGCCGCTGCCAGCGTCCACCACCAGCCGGTGGGCACGCCGTTCGGCGCGATGATCTGTAGCCGGAAATCGTGCGTCGGGAGAAAATTGGTGATGTCGATGGCAGGGCTGTCAGTTTTGACAGTCATTGGGGCAATTCCTTCTGGTGGGAGACAGGTGGCGGCCGATGCTCCCACGCACCGGCCGCCGAGCGGCGCCGCTGTTGCTGCCCGGTGGGACGGGATTCCGTTAAGCCGCCGGTCCGGCCTTTTTTTCGCTGGCCTTCGTCGGGGCCGTGTCGGCCTTCTCCTCGGTGGCTTTTTTCGTCTCGCTGATAGCGATGGCGAGAAGGCCCTCGTGGGAGTGGGGCCATTGGACATGCAGCCCGGCCGAGCGGGCCTCGGCGATGGCGGCCGACAATGCGCTGGCGGCCTCGCGCACCGCCTTTTCCTTCTGGGACATCCGTTTCTCCTTAGGTTGCGTTCGAAACCTGCATCGTAATCTGCGTGGCCGGGAACGCACCGCCGCGCGTATCGATGCCGACCAGATCGGACGGCACGTTGCGGGTGACCGTTCGCGGGCCGCCTTGCTTCGACAACGCCGACTTGTCGACGCCGCCATATGTGAAGTTCGGGATGGTGAGTGCGAAGAAGTCGGCCGGCGAAGCTTCGTTCTCCTGAGCCAGGAAATGCAGAGAAAGCGGCGTCTCGGCGATGAAGTCCGCAACGTCGAGCAAGTCCTTGCGCAGCGCGGTCAGATTCATCGAGATCATCTGCACTCCGAGGAACACATCCGGTGCGTACTTGCTCGGACCGGTGACCGACGGAGCGTTCGGCTGGAGATCGACGGTTATGTCGAACGATGTGAGCTCGAGGATATCTTCGGTGCCGACGCGCAGTGTTGCGTCGACCGCAGCGAGAGAGAGACCGGACGGCTCTGTCGGAGCGGTGAAATACGGAGCATCGACACCGGACTTCGTCTCGAATTTGCCGGTGCCGGTCCAGCCGAGTTCCGTGGTCAGCACGCCATCGGGGTTCATCGAGATCCGGAGCCGCGAAAACACGCAGTCGGTGAACACCTCAGAAGCATCGAGATCGTACTCGTGTTCCTCGACGGTGAAGTAGGTCTTCACCAGAGCGCCGGCGCCGGGATTGGTGAGCACCCGGCCGGGACGCGTGATCGTGAAGGTGGTGTCGGCCGCCGCATTGACCACAAGCGTTTCCGCGACGGTGATCGTGGAGCCAGTCAGGCCGGTGATGCGTAGGTTCTTGCCGTTGTTGGCGGCATCCGGCAGGCCGGTCGCGCGGATGACATTGCCGACGCGGAGGCCCCGCGCGATCCAGTCACCGGAAGTCGCAACGATGGTGTTCGCCGTGGTGGTGACCGACGTCATATCGGCCTGAGTGATGGCAAGATCCGCGCTTGACCAAGCTGTGCGCATAAGCGCGGCAAAGATTGGATCGAGAGCACCGATCGAAACGGCACCGTTATAGGTGCCGGCCGTCTTCTGCGAACCATGGCGGCCACGAATCTGCATCGCGTCACGACGGATAATCGGGTCTGCGATCGTGTTTTTGGTCAGGCGGCCGCCCTGGCCGCCGGCCTGCGGCAGGATCAATGCGCCAGCACCCGATGCCTGGGTGCCTCGGGCGGCCTGCGCCTTGTACGCGACATAGGCATTCCACTGCTCGGCGTAGCCGGTCATCGTCGTTCTCCGTCAGATTGTGGATTGAGCGGCTAGCCGCGGTAGAAGTAATTGAACTCGACAGTCATGGTTGCCCGGAACCAGTCGCTGTGAATGCTGTTGGTGCCGGTGATCTGGCCGAGCCGTTGGTCATCGCCGGCCGAGCCGCCGGCGGACACCATGGGTGCAAGTGTCCGGATCGCGCGGCCATCAGGTCCTTCATGGAATGCAGCAGCTCGGAAAATCTCGCCGGCATCCTTTGCCAGACTGTTCGCGGCTACCTTCCCGCTACCGATCGGCACGAAGACGTGTACGTGGATCAGGCCATAGTCGCGCCAAAGGCGACGACCCTTAAGCCCTGTGGCTCCCGCCAGCTCGCTGCCGGTGACCACGATTTCGAGGAAGGCCCAAGGAACCAGCTCGCTCGCGCCGTTGACCGGCGGCCACGGCGCGGCAGGTGGCTCGTTTTCGTACGCAACGCGCGTGGTAGCTCCCCAGCCGGCCTCAAAGAAGGTGCGGATAGGACCGTCGGCGGCGACTTCTGGCACGTCAAAGCTCCGAAATTACGAGCGCCGGAAAGCGGAGGTCCGCGCGGTTGTGCAGTGCCGGCGCCAACTGCCGTTCGAAGTCACCCGTTGCTGGCCGGCCTACATACCGGCCCCGGGCTGCAGCGCGTTCCTGGATGGCCACATGGCCGCCGATGATCGCCCGGAATGTGAACTTGATTTTCGCCACATTGCCCCAGCGCGAGGCCACAATCTGACGCGCCTGCTGATAGACCTGATCGGTGCCCGGAACGCGCATGGTCATCGCGCCGACCTCGATCTTCCGTGCGTAGGGAAGAGGATTGGTAATCGTCACCTGATCGCTGGGGCGCAGTTCTTCGAGGTTCCGCGCCGGCGAGTTCTCGATGAAGATCATGTGAGCGTTGCGGTAGTCGCCGCTGTCGACAGGCGAGCGATCGAACAGGGTCTCCATCGCGAATTGAACGACCTGTTCGATGCGCGGGTACTGGTAGACGATGATGCCGGCCGGCTTCACCGCTTCTTCCGCTTCACCCGACCGTCCGTCCACGATGCGACGGAAATTCGACGGCCGCGGATCGGTTTCCATGACGCGGGCATGCTCGCGCTTCGCCGTATTGATCAGCAGCCTGTGTGTCTCGCCCAGCGTTTCCTGCATGGCGATCTTGAACAGCTCGCCGACAGACTGGAGCCGAGCCATCAGCCGCGAACCGCCAGTTCGATCCGGACGAGCACGCCGCCATCGTAAATGGGCGTGGGAGCGATGATGCGGCGAGGGATGCCAGCGAGAACTGCAAACCCGTTTTGCGGAGGGATACCAAACGCCTCCAGCCCGGTTGGCGAAACAATGACCTTCGTGTCGCCGGCCTGGATGATGCCAATCACCTCTTGAGGGAGATAACCGCGCCACTTCGCCGGAACCGTCACCTGGCCGGTTGCAGAATTCGTCTTGCGAAGCTGGATCGACGTGCCCCGGCGCGCAAGCGCGGCATCGAGGTCGGCGATCTGCTGGGCAGGGGTGAGATTGGGCATCAGGCAGCAAACGACGGCGTGATGTATCGTCCAAGCCGGTTCATGATGTCGTCTGGCAATGGACCTGCTGAAGAACCTGGAACAGCACCCACCCACCTCTCGATGCGACGGGTTTCGACGTCGGGAATGGTGATGGTGGTGGCGCGCTCGAGCGGATCAACGGCATCGGCCGATAGGCGAAGGCGGCAAAGATCCATTGCGATGCCGATCAAATCGGAGGGTACTGTCGTAAAGCCGGCGACGTACTCGATCACAATTTCGCCGCGCCTCCATCTGAGGTCGCGTGTACCCGATATGCGTCGCACAATGCCGGCGCCGCCATCGACATATGTGTCGGTGGCCGCGAGTGTGTTGCCGGCTTCGACGATGGAAGAAATGCTCGAGGCGAACAGCCTGGAAAGGAACAGATCGGTGTCGCATCCCGTCTCGCGGAACGTGTCTCTCACGGTCTCCGCCAGAAGCGTTGGTTCAGCGACGCCATCTCCGCGAACGCGACAGGCGATAGCGATCTCGGCAGCAACACGTTTGCCGAGATCCTGAAGCTCGGTGTCGCGACTAGTGTCGGTGCCGGACAGGCCAGCCGCAGTTCGAAGCTGCGCAATGGACAGCAGGGTGCCGGTGGCGGCCACGACAACTTCGAACTTCGATCGCATCGGGCCGCTCCAGGCAAACACGACAGTCAGTCGGCGGCTTTGATCAGAGCGACGATATCGGCCTTGGTCTTCGCATCGGAGATGTCGATTCCCTTGTCTTTGGCGATCTCTTCGAGTTCGTCCTTCTTGAGGCCGTCGAGATCGAGATCGGTATCGACCTTCGTCGGCCCTGTTTCGCCGGTGCCACTTTCCTTGACACCATCACCACCGGACTGAGGTTCGACCTTCTCCGATACCGGTGCCTGTGACGTGTCAGCGTCGGACGCATCCTTCATACCAAGTACCGGCGAGGCACCCTGGGCTTCCGCGACCACCTGACGCTTGGCCGCCAGAACAAGTTCTGCGCGTATAAGATTGCCGCTGAAAGGTGCGCCTGACCTTGCAACGATGCTCATGAGTTCTTCATCGGAAGCGTCGGTCAATCGCTTGTCGATCGAGACGATGATCGCGCGGTTCATGGCGGCGTCTTCCTCGGGAACCATCACGACGCCATCGATTTCCTCCAGATATCCGGCCTTCACCAGACCATCGAGCGAGGAGTCCGCCACGGCAGGCTGTCCATCGGGAGGGAAAGTGCTGCCTTTGGTCAGAAACTGAATGTTGATGCCATCGAAGGCGAACGGGAACGCGTTGATAACGACAGCCTTGCGCATAGCGCGGCCTCCATCAGGATTGAAAAAGGCCGGCGACGATAGCGCCGGCCACGGTTTCGGAAGGGTGGATTATGCCGGGGGATTGGCGGTCGGCGCCTGGTTCATATGGGAGAGCATCCACAGCGCAGCCACTGGCGCGGCACCGGTATTGTTCGCGGGCGTGATTGTCGCGCGAACGTAACGTTTTGCGCCGACATAGCCGAGCTTGCGGCAAGCGTTGTCGGCCGCGAACGTGAAGCCAGCGTTCACGAGGCCGCCGTTCATCATGTCCGCCTGCACCGCCGATGCGTCAGAAAGGTTGGCCTGGTCGCCGTGTTCGAGCGTGACAGCGAAGGTCGCATCGGCATCGACAAGCGTGCCGGCGACGATGGCAAGGGCAACACTTTCGAAGCCCATACGATCCAGGATAGTCGAGACGATAGGGGTGTTGTCGGCCGGAGCCGTCGCTGCCGGCGGAATGGCGGCAACGAGATGAAGATTCGAGATGATGTCCCGCATGGGACCCTCCGTTGAAATGCCCGTATCCGAGCAGCGAATGGGAAAAGGCGCGGCTAGCGCCGCGCCCTTGGTTCAGACGATGTGGATCAGGTGCCGACCACCTGCAGGGCGTAGGCCTCGAAGTCGACGACGTCGCCACCCACACGCTGGCGCGTGTAGAACTCGACGAACGGCTTCGAGGAATACGGATCACGAAGAGTCCGGATGCCCAGACGGTCGACGACGGTGTAACCGGCGCGGAAATCGCCGAAGGCCACCGGCAAAGTGCCGGCACCCACGGTCGGCATGTCATCGGCGCGCCGGACGTTGTAGCTGAGGAGTATCGAGGGAGCTCCGGCCTGAAGGCCCGGCCGCCAGATGTACTGACCCTGCGCGTCCTTGAAGAGGAGGACGGCGCCGACGGTACCACGCTTCATCAGCCAATTCGCATTGGCGAGGTACTTGTCTTTGATGGAGAACGTGAGCGTGATCAAGCCATCAGGTGTAAGCTGGGTGGCATGACCGGACTTCACCTGCAGGATGGTGCCACGGACACCGTTCGAGCCAGCCGGATAAGTCAGGATGCCTCGCGGCTTCTTGATGCCGTTGCCGATGATGAAGGCCGTCGCACGCATGCGGCCGAACTTGTCGGCGACCTTGCTGGCAAGCCAAGCCTCGACATCGATACCTGCGTCTTCGAGAAGCTGCTGCGTGGCTTTGGGCTTTGCATAGATCTCGTGGACCGGGATGCGCTGCACACCGGTCTGGGGCGTGCTGGTCTCGGGGCGCAATTCCGTTTCGCCGACCCAACCAGCGCCGGCTTCATCCGCGTCGATCGCGATTTCGAGAGCATCGGTCGAAACGCTCTCGTGATAGGCGAGTTCATCGATCGGCGACGTTTCCCAGACCTTGGTGATGATGCGCGAAGACGTCTGGGTGGGGACCAGATATCCACCGTCCGGGTCCGACCCAACCAACATGGCCTTCTGCTCGTCCTGGGAGAGCTGGTTCTCCTGGCGCCGAAGCGACATCCGGAAGGCTTCCTGATATGCCTTGTATTCGTCGGCGTTGACGTCTTCGGGCTTCAGGATGGTGGTTGTCTTCAGCTCGCCGCGGCGGGACATCGCAACGCGCTTGAAGTCGAGCGCTTCCTTCAGGAACTTGGCCTGATCGTCGGAGGTTCCACCACCGCCCGGCCGACCAATCTTCTTCTGGATTTCCAGGATGGCATCGGCTTCCTTCGCCGCTTTCTCCAGAATATCCTTGACCTTGGCTTCGATGGCGGCGTGCTTTTCCTCGACGCCGCGAGACAGGGCGTCCAGGTCTGATTTGAGCTGGGTTCCGTCACCGGCTGCCTTGCCTGCCTTTTCGGCAAGCTCTCGGACCTCCTTGAGGTCCTTCATCATGGATTCCTGCGCGGACTTGGTGTCCTCGCCAAACTTCTTCATCTCGCGCTGGACATCATCCAGCACATCCTTCAACTCGGGCATTTCGCCCTCCTGCGATGTAGGGTTGGGTCAGGCTGCCCGCAGCTTCTTCAGCGTGTTGAGCAGTTCCATCGCCGCTTCCTCATCACGAGGATCGGTGGACGGGTGGCCCTCAGCCTCACGCTGAAGGTGCTTCTTCACGATAGCGACGGCCCTCACGGCGTCGTTCGCGGAGAGAATGGTCTTGAGCTCGCGCTCGAGGTCGCGAGGATTGAGAAGATTGGCGGCTTTGACCTGGCCGATGGTCGCTTTGTCATTGGAGCCGAACGTCACAACCGAGACTTCGAAGAGTTTGAGTTCTTCGAGCCAGCGTGTCGGATCTTGCGGCTTGGTTCCCATGCGATACTTCACGGTCTTGTAGCCGATGGAAAGGCCGTCGAGCTCGCCACTCTTCAGGCCCTCGTAGATGAGCGCTCCGCGATCGGTGTTCAGCGCGAACAACTCGCCCTCGACCTTCAGGCCCTTGGAGTTCTCTTCCATCGAGGTCCATTTGCCGATCGGCAACATGTCATCGACCGGACCGAAGAAGCCGCCGTGTTGGAGCAGCATCTTGGGGAGCTTGCCCCTCTCTTCCCATTCGCGCAGGGTCTTGGTGAACGCGCCTTTCTCGACGATATCGCCGTGAGAATCGATGTTCCCGAAGATCGACCCGTAGCCTGAGAACACACCGTCCTTGGCGCCGGCAGCGAACTTGACCTCTGTGAGGCCGGACAGAAGGTGCTCCATGCTCACGCTCCAGTAGGGGATTTAGGCGCCGACGGCGCGACAATCGGGACAAGCTTTCCGTGTTCGTCCAAGACGGCCATACCTGAGGGAGCGAAGAGGCGATCGGCGCCTTCCATCGCATCCATCTCATCCCAGCCGCGAACATCGTTCTGTGTGAGCCAGCCCGGATTGTTGGGGCCGCCGAGCGCGATCTGATTGTATTTGGCCTTGGCTTCGAGGCTCGGGCTCAAGAAATCGGAGTCGACGAACCCGGTGTAGTAGCCCTTCTTTCGTTCGTCCTTCGAGAGAAGGAACAAGTCACCAGAACCACCAAATCGGCGATGGATGGGTCTGACGGTATGCACCAGGTGGGCGAGAAACATCTGCTCGGCAGACGCGAAGGTGGCGTTCTTGTCGCCCGAGAAACCGATCATAATTGGCATTACACGAAGGACTTCGCAGATGCGCTCGACCTGAAACTTTCGCGTTTCGAGATGCTGGCTGTCTACGCCAGTCATCTGCGTGGGCTGGAATTTTGCCGCTTTGTCGAGGACGAGAAGCTTGCCGGTGTTGTCAGCGCCGCCGAAATGCCGCCGAACCCAAGCGGCAAGGCGGATCAGTTGCGGTTCATCCAGCGAGCCATCCGCCGCGATGATGCCGCTCGGCCTCACGCCGTTGCGATGGAATGACGAGTGACTGTCTTCGGCTGCAATGGCTAAGCCGATCGCCTCACGGGCGAAATTCACGATGTTGAGGCCGTCGATCGTGTCCCAGGACGGACCTTTGACGTGCCAAATATGTTGGCGTGTCAGCGTCTGTGTGGACCCATCCAGACCGCGAAGCGTATACTCCAATGACCCATCGTTGAGTTGCCGATGCGTCACTCGGGCCGGATCCAGTAGGATCATCTCGCTGATGTACGGCCCGCTGTGGAGGCCAGGCACCCAATTCTTGAAAGTGTACGAATGGCCTGCGAGGTCGACATGGAAGTTCTGCGTCTCCCGAAACTCCAGGCTGGTCATCCACTCGTTGGGAGCAGTTGCGAGGAGATCGTAGAGCGGATGATCGCGAGCCTCTTGTCGGCCAGCGACCGTTTTACCGTTCACCGTCTTTTCGGTCCGCTGATAGAGCTTCCACGGAACCGTGGCCAGGCCGTCAGCGCGGACGCGGCAACATGCCAGCACGGTCGTCACCGAAAGTGCCGACTTCCAATTCACCGATACGCCAGATTTCGAGGCGCGCAGGCCGCCAAAGAAATCGGCCCACATCTCGTCAACGAGGCCGTAGCGGCTATCGTCCTTGCGTTCCCCTCGGGGTGAGGTGAGGGCGGCGAACAGTCCGCGCATCAGCGATCTCCCGCGGACGAGGCCGCGAGGCGGAAAGCCACAACCATCAGCATCATGCCTCCCGCGATCCATGCCGACGGCACGTGAATCTGCCAAACGCCGAACACGAAGGCGCCGGCTCCAACCAAGCCAATCGAGTCACGGAACAGTGACGGCACGGCGCGCGCAGCAACGACGCCGGCGCGGCGCAAGCCGCGTCCTGCGGCCGAGACAAATCGCATGTCGGTCCTCGTTCAGTAGATGCCGACGCCGGCTTCGCGAAGGCGGGCTATTTCGAAAGCTTCTGCGCGCGCGGCGTCGGCCGCTCGCCTTCGAGCGAGTTCATCGGGGTCTTTCTCGGCAGCGCTCGCTATGCGCTCCTGGTCGTCTCGCGCCAACCTTGCGACCTCGGCTGCGATCCTGGCCTCCAGTCCCTCAACATCGTCTGTGTCCCAGCCTGATCGAACGGTGGGCTGCGGATTCAGACCCATGAGTACCTTCGCGTGCAGCGCCGCCATCAGAGGGTCGATCTTGGCTGACCCGGATTCCTGTTTGTCGATTGCGATCGCGTTGCCTCGCGGAACGACCTTGGCGTTTCCCACCGCGAAGCGCATGAGGGCGCCGCCATTGTGCAGGATGACGTTGCCGGCAAGATCCCGCTCGGTATCCTTGATCGCGCCGTTCAGTTTCCAGCCTTGCGGGATGCCTACAATGCGCTCATCGGCGATGGAGCCGCCATCTTCACTCTGCAGCGCCTTCTTGATTGCCGCGATACCGAAGGTGTCGACGCCGATCGCCTCCTTCTCCGCCAGCTTTCCGGATCGCTCGACGGTCCGGACGATATCTGCCAGCTCATAAACGTCGTCGCCGGGGTTCTTGACGAAGGTAAGCTCAGGCGGCATCCCCAATTCGCGCGGGGGCGCGGCGAGTTCATCGAGCTTAGAAGAAATCTCTGGCCGGCGCTCCCGCACGATCTCATGCGCCCACGCATGACACCACAGCAGCAGCTTGCCCGTTCCAGCCTCGCGGCCGAGGACGGCGAGGCCGAGCAGATCATCCAGTCCGCCGCCGTCGATTCCAATCGTGATGACCTCCGACCGGCGCAACACCTCACGAAAAGTCAGGGTCGCATCGACATTGGAGACGCCGGTCTTCGGATTGACGAGCCAGAACTCAGCGCCGGCCCAGCTCCCGGACTTCAGGCCGATGCCAGCTTCGACGTTTAAGTGCTTCGCAACGAAGATGCTGAGGGCAGATGTTCCCTCGATCTCCTTCTTCCGCAACTCGGTGGTCAGCCACTCGTGGTCTACCGAATAGCCAAGACTGGGGTTCGGAATGTGCCACGTCTGCGGATTCTGCCAGGCCTTCGCCTTCAGCATCGAGTCCGGGTACTCGTAGATCAGCGGCAGGGACGTGCGGTCCTCCACCTTGCCGTCGCGCACCGAGCGGAAATAGGTCAGCTTCTCCAGATACACGCCAGTTGGCGGTTCGTCGGAGTGCGTCGACGCGTAGATCGTGAACCCCTCCGGCCGCGAGGCGGCGGAGCCTTCCGCTTCCGACAGGACGTTGGCGGCGCCCCTCTTCTTGCCGAAGAGCCAGAGCTCGTCGATGAAGCGGCTGATCGACTTCTGACCGCCCACGACATCTGCGTCGGCCGACTTCACCGCCAGCGTTGCGCCGTCCAAGCGGTTCACGATCTCGCGCGTCGTGTCCGAAGGCTTGTAGCGCTTGAACAGCTCCGAGTCGTTCTTGATCATACCGTAGGCCGGGAGGAAGCTGTTGTCAGCGACGTCCTTCGTCGGCGCCAGGATCAGATACTCGCCCATGGGGCGCTCGTTCATGATCAGGGCCGTGACCATGATACCCGCTGCGATGGTTGACTTGGCGTTCTTCTTCGCGATCAGTACGAGAAACGACCGGATCAGCTGGCGCTTCCGCTCGCAGTCGAACGCGCCGAACACGACACGGACCAGGTCGAAGATCCATTCCGGGCTGACCTCGCCGAGGGTCGGCATGCCCTGGATGTCGGTTACCCGAAGCCGCTTGAAGATGCGTAGCGCGCGATTGGCGCGCTGTTCATCGATCGGCAGCCCATCCGGGATCAGGGTCTTGTGCGCAGCGATGCGCGCTTCCCAATCAGGAAGCGCGGTCGACCAAGTCATCAGTTCGGCCTGGTACCCGGCAGCGGAGCGAGATCTTCACCCCACTCGGAGTTTTGACCAGCGAGCAGCGCCTCATCGCGCTGGATTTCCTTCTTGCCGCGCTTTGGCGCACGCGGCGATGTCGGTGCCGCCGATTTGCCCTTCGGATTTTCAGGCTGGTCGAGGTCTTCCTTTGCGCCCGAGATCCGCGTCATCTCCTCGAGGCGCTTGATCAGGGTGGCGTTTCCCTTCTTCGCCCCCTTGTAGACCATGTCGATCACTTCGCGGCGTTTCCTGGCCGCGCCGTTCTCTAACTCCTCGACGAAGTGCTTGTTGAGCGTGTCCTCGTCGATCTTGAGGGCGCGCGCGATCATGCGCTTGCTGTCACCACAGGACACCATCTGCTCGACGGTGCGACGTTGGGTGGCGGACGGCTTGAACTGCGGCCGACCTCGCGCTCGCTTGACGGTGGACATGTCAGTGCTCGCCCGGTACCGGGCCGACTTCCACCATGATAGGCGGATGCCCCGTTCCGATCAGCCGGACATGCACCGCGGCGCCGGCATTGAGAGCTTCGAGCTCTTTCGGCGTCGGGAGCCAGGCGGTGATCATCGCAGGAGTGTTCTCGCCGCCGACGCTGCAGTTGGTCATCTCGTCACGTAGAGGTAGGCCAGCGTAGCCTTGCGATTTGCCAAGGATGCGTGTGGCACCCTCTATCATTCCGATCTGCATCAGAACTGTTCCTTCATGCGCGCCGCTCGGGCGGCGATGCCCTTCGCGGTGTTGTGGGAGACGCAAAGGCATTGACCGTTCTTGGGATCGAGCAGCCCGCCGCCATCTTTCCGCTCGCGAATGTGATCCGCGATCATCCTGTCGCCGTCGGCACTGGACCTTGGGCAGCGGTGGCCGCCGTTGACATATTCGCAGCGGTATCCCGCCCGACGTTTCACCTCGTCAGCCCAGCGCTTGTACGCCTGGGTGTTCAGCTCCGGATCGACGCGCTTCTCGCGCGGCCGGGCTATGCGCAGATCGGCGACAGGAATCGCCGGTCTCAACATTCGGACCATGCCAATGCTCGATTGTGAAGGGGAGGAGCCGGGCGGTTTTCTCGCCAGCGGCTGGAATTGACCGTAAACGCGGGGGACTGTCAACGGGGTGGCGCGCAGCAGCCATCCCCCAACAACCTCCGATGACGGGCTCTAACGGGAGACGAAGATAGGTCGGCCTATGAGGGCCTCCTACTTCTCAGGTTATAGCTGAAGGCCGTGCGCACACGCGTAGAACCGCCAAATGTCCAGCATTTGTCCGCCGTTTGTCCGTTCCATCGATCATGGCGGAATCGTCACTTGTCCGCCGTTTGTCCGGCTTTTGTCCGGCCGAACGCTGACAACCTCAATTGGTCCAGCGCTTTGCGAAATCGACAAATGGCAAAAACCGCCATTTGTCCGCCATCTGTCCGGCTGGTGTCCGGCATTTGTCCGCTTAGGTGAATTTCAAAAATACCCATCAATTTCGCGGCCCTGACAATTTTCATTGGACCAGTACTAAATGCTGGGTTTTTGCCCTGTTTTTTCGGTCGCTCTGACCCGCTTTTCGCGAATCTTCCTCCTGTCGGAAAAAATTTTGTGAACCTGACCCCGCAGCGGTGGCACCCCCAATGGACCCGTAGAGATTTAGCCCCCCCTCCCTTCTGACCGGCGAGGCGAGGGGCTTGGCCTGTCGTGCGGCCAGTTGTCGTTGCACTTCGATGCTCGATGAACAGGCAGGCTGGAGAGGCGGCAGGGCCGCATCAATGGGCAGGGATAGGGCAGGCTAGCGGGCCATTGGCTACCCATGACAATGCGGTGCAGGGCGAGGGGTAGCAGCATGACAATGCGATGCCAGGCACACGGTCTTTGCATGAGGCGCGGGGTATGTATAAAGCCGTGATGGCTGGATAATGAATAAAATAGCAAAAGCATATTGACATGGTGACGGCATGCCTCTATGTGTTGGCCATCGCTTCCTAGCGGTGCGGCGAGTTCGCCGAGTTCTTTGACAGAGTGGTGACAGGACAAGCGGCCTTCGGGCTTGCCGGTTGCTGGCAACGTCAAGCGGTCATCCTTCTGGATGGCAGGCTGGCAAGGCTGGACGATTGGCAGGCAGGCGAGGGGGCGCGGCCTTGAACCTATAGCAGACGGTCCGATGCCAGTGGTGACTCACTAGGCCAGCCGTACGGGCGCTCCCATTGCGCCGACTTATCGAAACAATGGGGCTACCAAGGTACGCCGCGCAACGAAGCGGGCAGGCGAGACGGTAGAGCGCACGGGAACAAATGCGCGGTGCGAGGGTTAAACGACCCCGCTTGAAGGGACGCCACCAAGCGGCCCGCCGTCCCCGGAAGGCTAGCAACTCGCAAGGGCGAGTCGTTCGAGAAAGAACAATTCAGATTTCAATCTCGCAAATGAATGCGGTCACGCTGGCAACGGTAAGACCGCAAATCGCCAATCATGGCAAAGAAGGAGAGACGCCGCGCGGTGCGAGCTGCGCGGCGTCACACTCAAGCCACTCTGACAGGTGCGGCGCTGAACGCGCCTGTCACGGTCGCTTGAGACCGAAACCCGGCAATTATGCCACCTACGGAGAAATGAACATGACCGCTTTCGCAATCCTGACCGGCAAGTCCCTCAAGACCGCCGTTGCCAGCTACGGCAAGACCGCCGCCACCTTCACCGAAAAGACGCACCAGCTTGCCTATTCGGCGCTGAACCACGTCGAGCAACATCACGACGCGATTTACTGCAACGCCATCTACTCGGCCACGCCCAAGAATTACCGCGCCGCCGTCGTCAAGTGGATGACCGCGTTCGGCAAGGTCGCGTTTGACGCGGTCAAGCTGGTGTTCACTTATGCCAAGGGCAAGAAATCCGACCTTCCGGCCGCATTCACCACGTCGCCGGCGGACTATGAAAAGGACAAGAAATCGACCGAAGCCAAGGCCAAGGCACCGCTTGTCGACCGTATTGGCAAGATTGCGGACGCCACGCTTGACGACGACGACGCGGGTCAGGACGACAAGAACTTCGCCCTGTTCATGGCCACCCAGATCAAGAAATACCGCGAGATGACGGCCAAGGCGAAGCCCGCTGCCGCAACCTCGAACGTGGTCGAGATCAAGCAGGCCGAAACCAAGCCAGTGGAAGGCGAGGAGACCAAGGAAGCCGCGCCGAAGGCCAGCCGTCCGAAGGTCGCCAAGCCGGAATCCGACAAGGACGCTGCGCCCGCTTCCACGATCAAGCGTATCAAGGTTGACCGTGAAGCGTCCGACCGTCTGGCCAGCGCAGCTGCCTAATCCTCGCCTGATATCCATCACTCCAGCCGCGCGGCTTCTGTCGCGCGGCCTTTTTTGCATGTCGCTACGTGTGGACGGGAGGAATCCGTCCAGACGCGGCCACATGGCCGAAATCGCGTGGAAGGGTCGAGCCTCAACAACCGCCACGACGCACGCGGACTCGTCGCCGGGCGAGGGATAAAGCAAGCCGGAAAGCTGCGCGCCACGCCACCAGCGCAACGCAGATAGCCCGCTGAAGGGCAATGTGAGGAAGCCATGGCGGTAGGATTCCGCCCGGACCTTGGCACGTCGGTAAACTGCCTTTTCCCGCCGCTTATGGCACCAATGGAGAGAATCCGTCATGCAATCCGTCTTCCAGCCGGACGACAGGCGCACCGCGCGCGCTGCCGCCTTCCGGCATCATCCTGCGTATGAAACGCCACGTGAACGCGACCGCCGCGAGTTCGAGGAAGATCTCGCGCGCGAATGCGATTTCTTCCGCGCGCAGCGCACCCGTCTCCAGTCTGCCCGCGTTCTCGAAAGCGGCTGGCCATGCTGAATCCCGACCGTGTTCCCGTGAACGATACCGCTTCGCTTGAAGGCCGGAATCCGTTCTTCGTTGGCGAGTTCGAGGGCCAGCGCCTGCGCGAAATCCGAGCGCAGCGCGCCTCCATCATTCTTATCGGCTCGCTTGTCGCCGCGCTTGTCATCGTATCCACCATGGCCGCGCAAGCGTGGTGGACTGTCATGCATGCGCCCGTCTGCACGGTCTCGGCCGTGGACTGGACAGGCGACGAATATGTCGTCGGGCAGGGCGACACGTTTTCGGACGCCATGACTGGCGCGGTAGTGCCTCCCAATCCGCGGGAAGTGATCGTGGTGGAGGGTTGCAACCAATGAACCGCCGCCACGCTTACGGCGCGGCCTCCGCCTACGGTTCCTATCTGCGCGCCGGTGACCCCGGCGCCTGCATGTTCTCGTTTTTCTTCGAGGATGGCCGCCCATACAGCGAGGAACACCGCGCCATGGTCCTTGCCTGGCTCGAGCGACCGCGTGTCGAGACGGACACGGAGCGGGAAGAGCGCCTGCGTCTCATCGAGTTCATGAAGACGACTGAGCTGCGCCCGAGCCAGCCATGATGGAACATCTCTTGATTGGTCCCTACGCGCGGCAGGTGACAGCCTCAAAACTGAAATTCTGGTTCGTCTTCATTGGCGAAGCCGGATTCCAGAGCCGTCAAGAGGTAACGGTCGACGCGGTCACACGCCGCGCCGCCGCGCGTTCACGTCCATACTTTGACGTGCCACAGACGTATTCATCCAATTTCGAGCGATACAAAATCCCTGCCGATATTTACGCCTATCCCTCGCTCGATTTCCCGCGCTTCAAGGGTGACAGGCTGGTGGACGCCGCGATCTCGCTGCTGACAGGTGAGGATATTGCCGACGCCACGCGCGTGCGCATGGTCGGCGTGCTGCCTGACACGCCACGGTACAAAGAAGCGCCTTGACTCCGTGCCACGTTCACGGCACGTTCTCGTCAAGCGATAGGTCGCTCTGTCGTTTAACCCCGCCAATCATGGCACCCATGGAGACCAGAAGCATGAACGCTCATGCCCGTATTCCGTCATCCGTCACCGCCACACTCGCTGCGCGCGCCGTGGTCGTGTCGCTGCACATCACGCAGTGGTCTGGCCGTCGCCTCGATCGCCAGATCACCGACGAAGTGAACCGCGAGCATGGTGCGTCTGCCGACGCCGGCCGGTTCAACAAGCTGCTGCTGCCGAAGGAGGCGTTGCAACCGATCCAGTCGATCGTCAGCGCCACGCGCGCCGAGTTCGACAAGCGCACTCTGCCTTGGATGGATGGCGGCGGCCGGATCATGAATGCGGCCGCGATCATGGCGAACGACCGCTGGCTGTCGCTCCAGAAGCAGAAATTCATGGACGCCGTGGGCGAGTTCATCGCCTCATATCCGGAACTGGTCCGCAGCGCTCCGGACCGGATGTCCGGCCTGTTTAAGGACGCCGACTATCCAACGGTCGACTCACTGCGCGATCGCTACAGCATGGAGTTGCGCAAGCTGCCCGTGCCGACGCCGGAAGACTTCCGTGTCTCAATGTCCGAAGCTCAAGCGGACGTCATCCGGGCGGATATCGAGCGCCAGGTGCGCGAGGGTGCGGCCACCGCGGTCCGTGATGTCTATCGCCGTGTCGCCGATGTCGCCGGCAGGATGGCGGAACGGCTTACCGCCTACCGCCCCGCCGCGCGTAAAGGAGACCAGACGGAAGGCGCCTTCCGCGACTCGCTCGTCCTCAACGTCCGCGACCTGATCGAAGTGCTGCCGATGCTGAACATCACTGGTGATCCGGAACTGACCGCCATGGTCGATCGCCTGCGTCCGCTCGCCGCCTGGGACGCGCAAGTGCTGCGCGAGAACGAAGGTGTCCGCAAGGATGTGGCGGCCGAGGCGAAGAAGATCCTCGATCAGGTTTCCGGTTTTTTGGCGTGACCTCGATGCGTATGACCGGCGAGCAATACCTTGATCTTCTAAACTGCGCCCGGGACAGTCTCCGCCGTCAGTTTTCGCAATCGAGCACTGATCATCAGCCATTCTGTGGCGTAACATCGATCGATGCCAAAGGTAATTTTCTACCCACCATCCTTCCAAACTGCGTGCTTTATGTCGCTTGCGGCGAAGACGATTTGTTTTGGGTGGACGAGGAAATGACTCCCAGATCAATCGAAATTGATACCGGCGGCGGCTGAAGCAGCCGCCTCCAAACCCCGCAATCATGCGATCATGGAGAACACGATGAAATCGCAACCCACGGACGGCACGTGGTCGGTGAGCAATGGACGCCTCGTCCGCATTGTAGCGCTCACCACCCCGGCAGTCGTCATCTGCGGTGTCCACCGCATCGGCTCAAAGGGTGGCAAGGCGAACGGAGACGCGCTTGCCAACGCCTATCTGCTGTCAGCCGCAAAGGAGATGCGCGCGGCGCTCGGGGCAATCCTGCATGAGATCGACATCGAGATAGACGAGCGGCAGACCAGCGGCCTAAACGAGAACTGGAAAGGGCTGAAAGTACTTTCCGACGCCGGCCATGCGGCTCTTGCGAAGGCGAAGGGCCGGTAACATGCCGCTCGGCTTTCTTGGAAAGCGGCGCAAGCAGTGCCGGCGTACTCCGAAAGTCCCGTACGCCACCCCTGCTGACGCAGTGAACGCCGTTTGGGCGCTTCGCACAGTTGGCATGCTCGGTTTGTTTGCGCCCGTCGGCATCTTTTACTGCCTAGGCTGCAAAGCTTGGCACTGGGGCAATCGAAACGGGCGCCACTTCACCGGAGTGAGCCACCATCCGTGCCACCCAGGCACGCCCCGCAATCATGCGAAAAAAGGAGACCCGTTATGAAACGCTACCACGTCGCCGTGTCGACGCGCTGCACGGAGTATCACGTCGTCACAGCTGCATCACCCGCCGCTGCACTCGCAGCCTATCACGCCGACCAGACCACGCTTGCTGACGACCAGGTCGACGGCATCGAGGGCATCCGCGTGATCGACCTCGCCACGAACGCGGATGTGACGATCGTCGCCAACCAGCCGGTGATCCAATGAGCCACCTGCAGGAACTGCTCGATCGAGAGGGCCGGTTAGAGCTCCACGAGATATCCGATCTGCGCCTCTGGCTGGATACTTTGCGAGACGACTGCGCGTTCTTCGGTTCGACACCGGAAGATGACGCGCGGATCGCTCGTATCCAAGCCAAGATTGATGCCAACCAACCGCTGGTGCAGTGATGCGATGCCTCACCTTAGCGAAGTCGATCCCAACTGGCTCGTTGCTTGGGCGGCCGACATGTTGACCGACTATTTTGTCATTCCCGAGATAGGGGAGGTGCAGCAGCGCCAAACCCAGTTGACGGCTCGGCCAAGCCTCGATGCCCTTCGTGCTGTGATCGAGCCGCATCTCGCCGGAGAGCGCATGGAACGCGTCCGGGTGTTCGTGGATGGCGAATATGTCGACATGTTCGTCGGGGACCGCTCGGCGATCAACGGCAAGATGATCCGGAACGTCCGTGCGACGGACATCTATCACAACAACATCCGCACTCACGACCCGGACAACTACGACGCCGCAACCATGCCACCTATCTGCGGACCAGCAGTGCTTTTCCGCCGCCGCGTCTGGTTCTGACCAATGCCAGGAGAATCGATCGGCGAGTACGTCCGCCGCGAGATCGACGGCGAAATACACAAGGAGCTAATCTCCGATGCGTGGTTCCTGATCACACATTCGGAAGACAACAAACCCCGCGTCGATAACGGCGAGCGCTGGATCTACGTGCAAGCGCAGATCGACGCGATCCGGGAGGACCGATCACGGTCGCGGGGTTACCCCCTCCGCCGGGTCACTATCGAATTCAACAAGATAGGACAGCCGTTTCCGCGTCTGGAGCCGCTGCCCCCACTCCTAGCCTCATCCCAACCCGCCAAGCATGGCAAATAATGGAGAACTCTATCAATGAACCTCAAGCGCGCCAAAGAACTGCTGTCGCTCTACATCTACGCCGATCTCGCCGCATTCCTGTGGGGCATGCCGGGCGTGGGCAAGTCCTCGCTCATCAAACAGCTCGCCAAAGAGCAGGGCGTCAACGTGATCGACTTTCGCTGCTCGACACGTGACCCGGTCGCGCTGATGGGTATTCCCTCGGTCGAGGGTGAGACTGCCAAATGGAAGGTGCCGGATGAGTTCCCGCAAGTGGAGCGCGACGGCGAGCGCGGGTTTCTCTTCCTGGATGAACTGAACGTTGCGGCTCCCTCGATGCAGGCTGCAGCCTTCGGTCTCGTGCTGGACCGGAAGGTCGGCGAATACACGATGCCTCCCGGCTGGCGCATCATTGCAGCAGGCAACCGGCAGTCCGACAAGGCGGCTGCGCAGCGTATGCCTTCCGCTCTGGCCAACCGCTTCGCTCACATCGATATCGACCCGGATGTCGACACCACGGTTCAGCATTTCATCGATATCGACGTGGATCCGCTGCTGCTTGCCTTTCTGCGTTTTCGGCCGGCGCTCCTGCACAACATGGAAGGCGCGGCCGATCTACGTGCGTTCCCGACGCCGCGTGCCTGGGAGAGCGTTGCCAAGGTGATCAAAGCTCCCGAAGCGCTGCGCAGTGAGGCGGTGAGGGGAATTGTTGGTGATGGCGCCGCGGCCGAGTTCGAGGGGTTCATTCGCGTCTACCAGCAGCTTCCTTCGCTTGATCTGGTGCTTGCTAATCCGAACTCTGCACCGGTGCCATCTGAGCCTGCCGCCAAGTACGCCATGGCTTCCGGCCTGGCCCGCAAGGTGGATGCCAAGAGCTTCGAGAACGGCATGATCTACGCACAGCGTATCCAAGGTCGCGAGTTCGAGATCATGTTCACGGTCGATGCGGTCCGGCGCGACAACAAGCTTTCTCATACGCAGGTGTTCACGGATTGGGCCGTCCGCAATCAGGACGTCACCTTCAACTGAGGTCGCCGGTGATGAACAAGAACGCACAGCAGGCGGGTGAGCCCCGCCTGTTCGATGACCCGCTGCAGTCGACATGGTCATACCGACCGGTTCGGAAGGGCGCCAAGACCTGCGGCCGTGATCCACAAGCCGGGCCGGGGACGTGCCGGCTGTGGTGGGAAGGGTGTCCGAAGGCGGAGCAGCGGAACTGCTATCTCCACTGGTGGCAACAGCAGAACAGGCAACCGTCATGAGTGCGCCAATCATATGGATTGCCGGCCCGACGCGGTACTACGAGGGCAAATATACAGCCTTCGACCTGGCGTGGGAGTTCGTGGCCGAAAACCGCAACCAGCAGCTTTTGCGCTACCGGCTGCGATACAAGGCTGAGACGCGGAAGTTCACCGTCCAGGCGCTGAAATCGGATATCGGCGATCAAGCGCACGTCTCAACAATCCGGCGCTTCTACCAGCACGTCGCCATTGGGCGCAGCGACCTGCCTCGTGGCGATTTACTCACCGCTCTCAAGGCGATGCTGCCGGCGGCGGAGATTGGCTTTGCCACCGCCCTTGGCATCACGGGGAGGCGGCAAGGATGACTGTCTTCCTCCGCGCCCTCTATGGACCGTTCGGGCGGTCGGAAGATCGAGTAGGTCAGGCTGTCGTCAACCCGCCACATGGTTGGGTCCGACAGGTTGATTGGCATTTCTTCGGCATCCGCGAGGACAATTCGATGGGCCGCTGGTGCGTGCGGTTCAAGGTCCGGGAAAGAGAATGGTCTGCTTTCGCCCTGCCGATGGCCGAGGCCATCAAGGTCGGCGGGAAGTGGGAGAAGCCCTTGCTCGACCCCGCCTTTGTCGATGCGTATGTTCCGGACAAGCCCATGCTCTACGGCCGGACTTACCTCGACATCCTGAAACCTCGCCTGTCGAAAGAGGACATCGCCTTTGCCGCCCGTCTCGCAATGAAGGCGGTACGCTGATGGCTGAGATTAAGGTCATCTGGGGCCCGAGCAGCAAAACCTGTCGCGAAGATCGGCTGGCGTGGAGCTTTTCCGGCCTGCGCACGAACGGCGAGTACGCACGCTGGCATCTCGCCTTCTGGTTCGACAGCCGTCGGTTCAGCACGAAAGCATTGCCCGGCCATCCGGGCGATGAAGAGAAGGCCGCGAAACTGGCTGCGCTGCCGGTTGCAACACCACCATTGAGCGGTCGCGTCACACCCATGCTGCGCGCCAAACTCAAGCCCGAAGACATAGCCGAGGCCACCCGCCTGGCACTCGAAT
This sequence comes from Mesorhizobium terrae, assembly GCF_008727715.1. Classification (GTDB taxonomy): domain Bacteria; phylum Pseudomonadota; class Alphaproteobacteria; order Rhizobiales; family Rhizobiaceae; genus Mesorhizobium; species Mesorhizobium terrae. Next base: position 1,250,112 of record NZ_CP044218.1, on the reverse strand, counting down.
TTCATAGGAGACACGGACGATGATGACGCAAGAGTTCATCAATGAATATTTCGAAATCAAGAAGGTGGATGTCAATCGTTGGTGGTTCGAGCCGATCAAGTGGAAGTCGCCGGCCCTGGAACACCGCTACTTCCTCACCTTCATGTTGTCGGAGAGGCGCTTCTTACTCTCTCGGCAAAAAGTAGTTGAGGTCGTCAGCATCGATGATCCTGAGCAGCGCCAAGCCTTCCAAGGAATGCTCTCCGATGAAGATGTTGCCGGATGCATGCGGAGGGCGATGACTGCGCCGCCGCCGGAAGAGGAAGACCTTCCGTTCTGAGATTGCCGCTGGTGAAACAGGAACCCATCATGCCCAATTTGATCGAGTGCATTGATGCCGAAACCATCCGTCGCGAACTGTTCGGACCGCGCTGCAAAGGCGATCAGTTCAGGTTCCGTTGGCATACCCGTGGCTGGGATTATCCTCGCTGGACGTACGAACTGATCTACTCTCCACCACATCGGTTTTTCGCGCTCGGCATCCGTTTCATTCGTTCTCGCCGAGGGAGCTGGGAAGATTTCCGGGGACCCGTATCAGCAGATACGGTCGATGCGTTCCAGGCGGCCCTGCCACCAGAATTGCTTGCCCGCTGCATGGCCGCCTCGATCTACGATCCGCGAGATCAGTCATGAAGCTCAAGCACTACACGGTGTGCCAGCATGCCGGTCGTTTCCAATGGCACCTCAAGAAGCCCGGCCAAGTTGCTCCTCTGGTCTTCTATGAACTCCGCTATTGGGAGAGCGAGCGCGGGTTCACGGCATACCGATGTGAGCGGTTCACGCCCGGTGGTCACGTGAGGAGGTATGCGGTCAACGACCGTCAGGTGGCAATTCTCAAGCTAATGCTCCTGCCTTCGGAGATCGCTGCCTGCATGGCGGCTTCGATCCGCGAGGGAGGGCTGTCGTGACCCGGGCGCAATGGCTTTCGCACCTTGTTCCGACAGGGTTCACCACGTCGTTTTCGACAAGCCTGGGTCCGACGATGTTCTGGCAATTCGGGCGCATGTCAGGAGACCGCCGATACTATCTCTATCTCCGTGGCCGTGATCGTTGTTGGCTGGTGTTGACGTGCCGCGCCGATCAGCAACCGAGCACTTGGTCAAAGCTCTCCTGCGCGACGCTACTGAAGTCTCGGCTATCCGCTGCCGAAGTTTCCGCCGCTGTCGCGTTCATGATCCATCAGCAAGTTGAGAAGGAATATCCCGATGCTTAGCAAAGCAGTCGAAGACAAATTGCTCGCCGCCCGCACGTCGCTGCTGTGGGATCATCCGTTCTTCGCCACGCTCGCCATCCAGCTCGAACTGGTCGACGCCACGGGCGATCCGCGCATCGACACGATGGCCACCGACGGGAAGCGGCTCTACGTCCACGGCCCGTTCGTGGAGAGCCTGACCAAGCAGGAGCTGATCTTCGTTCTGGCGCACGAGGTGATGCACAACGCGCTGCAGCACCACATTCGCCGGCAGATGCGCGACGCTCGGCTTTGGAACATCGCGGCGGACTACTGCATCAACGGTGAGTTGTCCGAGACCAATGTCGGCTCCATGCCCAAGGGCGGCCTGCTCAATCCGCGCTTCACTGGCATGGGTGCAGAGGAGGTGTGTCGTATCCTCGAAGAGGAAGCGCAACAGAATGGCGGCGGCGGTCAGCAGCAGGGCAACGACCCGGGCGGATGCGGCGGCGTGATCGACGCGTGCTCGCCATTCGATGAGGCCGGCCTGGCCGACGCGAAGGCCGACATCGAGACGAGGGTGCGGCAGGCGGCGGCGATCGCCAACGGGAAGATGGCGGGCAATATGCCGGCCGGCTTGAAGCGGCTGATCAATCGCCTGACCCGGCCCGTGATCGACTGGCGCTCAGTGCTGCGGCGTTTCATCGACGAGAGCAACGTGAAGGACTTCTCGTGGGCGCGGCCGAACCGCCGGTTCTTGCACCAGAACATGGTGCTGCCTGGCGTCATATCGGATGGCGTTGCTCATCTGGTGGTGTGCGTCGACACCTCGGGCTCGATCGACGCCAAGGCGCTGACTGCCTTTGCATCCGAGATCAATGGCGCGTTCGGCGACGGCATGGTCGATCGCATCACCGTGATCTACGCCGACACGAAGGTGCAGCGCGTCGAGACGTATGAAGCCGGTGACGAGCTTGCACTCGATCCAAAAGGCGGCGGCGGTACCGCGTTCTCTGGCGTCTTCGAGTGGATATCGAAGAATGCCGGTGACGCATCCGCCGTCGTTTTCTTCACCGACCTCTACGTTCATGATTTCGGCAAGGCTCCGAATTGCCCGGTGATCTGGGCGGTGTTTGGCGACAGTCGAACGTTCGATGATCTGGCGGCAAAGACGCCGTTCGGAGAGTCTGTCTACCTCACCGCAGCCTAGGAGGCATCGACAATGGCCAGAGCAGACTTTGACTATGACGGCGCTGAGTGGGTGGACGCCACTCAGGCCGGCAAGAAGTACGAGGAGCAGGTTGACGTCCGGAGCGTTCCAGTTCGGCTCCGGTACCGCAGCTTGCTCGACCCGAGAGAGTCTTGGCGCGAAGGTCCTGCGCCGATAGAGTGATACCGCAGCCTGACCGCCGCACCCCGCCACTTATGGCACCGCAAGGAGATCTACAATGAAGAACCGTATCACCGATCTCAACGATCATTTGTTCGCGCAGATGGAGCGTCTCTCGCAAGAGGGATTGACCAGCGATGAGCTCGAAGCGGAAGTCCAGCGCACGGAGGCGATGGTCCAGATCGCGGACAAGATCGTCGACAACGCACGCCTTGGAATTGCTGCTGCGACGCTGGTCGCAAACCACGGCGACAGGTTCCGCAAAGACCTGCCAATGCTCTCCGGGCCCAGGGAGATCGACGGGAAATGAGGGGGCGGCCAATCCATTACAGCGACGACGAGATGGCTTGGCTCGAAGCCAATCGCACGATGATCATCAGCGACTATCACAGTGCTTTCGTCGAGCTGTTTCGTAGAAACGATATCTCCGCGCTCAACCTCCACGGGCTGAGGAAGCGCAAGGGATGGTTCGTCGGGCGTGCCCCGGGTCGATTCTACGGTCGCCATCGAAAATTCTCGACGGAGGAAATGAACTGGCTTCGAGATAACGCCGACATGGTCGTCTCCGACTACTGCCGCGAGTTCTGCACCAAGTTCGGCCGCGAGGATGTCTATCCCAGATTCCTGCATGCTCTCCGCAAGCGGAAAGGCTGGAAGACGGGCCGCACAGGCTGTTTCGAGAAGGGCATGACGCCCGTCAACAAAGGAAAGCGGTGTCCTCCGGGCAAAGGCGGGCGCCACCCGAATGCCCGCAAGACCCAGTTCAAGAAGGGCGGCATAACGGGTGCCGCTGCCGAGAAGTACAAACCGATCGGAACCGAGCGGTTCAGCAAAGAAGGGTATCTTGAACGGAAGGTCCATGATGGCCTTCCGCGACAGTCGCGCTGGCAGACTGTCCAGAAGATCCGGTGGGAAGATGCCAATGGTCAATTGCCTGTCGGCATGGCGCTCAAATGCATAAACGGTGACAGGCTCAACACCGACCCGTCGAATTGGGAGGCCGTGCCGCGCGCTATGCTGCCCCGCCTCAACGGGAAATACGGCCGCGACTATGACCATGCTCCGACTGAGTTGAAGCCGATCATCATGGCCACCGCCAAGCTCGAACACCGCGCCCGGGAGGTAGGCGCCCGCAAGAAATAGCTACCGGCCAACCTGATCGAACCCGCCGACTATGGCAAAGATGGAGATCGCGGATGCATCCGCATGACACCCACCGCAAGGCGTTCGTCCGCCTTGCCCAATCCCTGAGCCGTCAGGAAGGTTGGACCCAATACGACGCCTTCCGTGCATTCCTTGAAGCTGGCTATCGATCAATCCGCGGCGCGTTCCTGCACGGTGATGCCTGGCAGCAGAACGAGGACGAATACATGAAGATCGTCCGCCGCTGCCGTCACCCGAAGGAGACTATGGCGGCGCTGGTTGAGATGCTGGGCCACACGGTCGAAGCGCTCGAGGCGAAGTGCGAAGACTTCCTCGGCCCGGTCTACATGGATATCGGCGGCTCGAAGGACCACGGCCAGTTCTTCACGCCGCATGAGCTCTCTAGCCTAATCGCCCGAGTGAACATGCCTGACCTTGGCGAGATGATCGCGGCCTCACCGCGCGGCTACTTCACCGCGCATGAGCCTGCCGCCGGCATGGGCGGCATGGTTCTCGCCGTTGCGGAGATCATGCGCGAGCAGGGCTTCGAACCTGCCCGGCACTGCCACTGGCAGATGATCGATGTTGAGTTCAAGGCGATGGCTGGTTGCTACATTCAGACGTCGCTTGCCGGCGTTTCGGGCATCGTAGTGCATGGGAACGCCCTGACGTTGCAAGAGTGGGCCTACTCGTTGACGCCGACTGCTTGGTTGTTTCCGAAGCGGTTCGATATCGCAACGCCGGCGCCGACAGAGCCGATCGCAGTGCCGGCAATCGAAGCGCCGGAGCCCATCATCCGCAAAGTCTCAAAGGCCGCGCCACCCAAGGCCGGCCAGATGGCGTTCGACTTCACTGTCCCGCCAAACATGGCAGAAAGGAAATCAACATGACTGACAATGAGGATGGCGCAATGACGCCAGAGGAACATCGTCTCGAAGACCTCAAGCAGATGGCTGCCTACTCTGGCCCGATCGTCTCGCTCGAGGCAAGCGAGCCCTACTATCTTGCCTCATGTGATCATTGCGGCTGGGTAGGCTCGTCGAAGCATTGCGGCACCGATAGTTTCGGCGACGACAGCGATGTTTGCTGTCCTCGGTGCCATACGAGCGGTGCAGATTGCGGGAAAGTTGCCGAAGCGCTCGCATCCCATCCAGTGCAGGGCTCGCAGGACGCGCCAACCCACCGTCACAAGAAGCGGGGCAGCACATACGCGCTGATCGGCATCGGTAAGATGCAGGCTGAACACTGGCGCGACATAGCCGTCGACGAGGACGAGACCGCCTTGGTCGATCTTCGGGAAGTCGCCATCTATCGCAGCGTCGATGACGGTTCGCTGTGGGCACGTCCCCGCGAGGAGTTTGAAGACGGACGCTTTGAAGTTCTGGAGGGCACCGATGCCAGTTGATTTTACTCACCCTTGGGTCGGCCGCACCGTCATCTACACGGCGGCTCACCCAAATGCCCGGCCCGAGCAGGGCATCGTCACCTCCGTAAACGTCGAGGCAAGAATCGTGTTCGTGCGCTACGGCGCCGGCACAACCAGCAAGGCGACGTCTGTCGACGAACGTCTTCAGTTTCTGGATGGATCGGATCTGATCCTCTGGAAGTAATGCGGCGGCCAGCCGCTCACCACCCGGCAATCATGCCATACAGGAGAAACCACGCATGCAGTCCGAACAACCGAAAGTACCTTTCGACCGTCTCATCCGTGACGACGCTGCAAACGTCCGCAAGAAGCACAGCCGCGAGGCAATCGTGGAGATGAAGGCTTCGATCCTCGCGCACGACATCATCCAGCCGATTGCAGTGCGGCCGCCAGTCACCGGCGACGCCGATCTCGGAGGGCAGCTCTACCGCATCTTTGCCGGCGGGCGCCGATGGATAGCCTTGGGCGAGCTCGTGCAGGAGGGAAAACTCCCGTCAGACCACCCGGTGCCAATCACCATCCGGGACACCGACGATGCAACCGCTACCGAACTATCTCTCGCCGAAAACCTGATCCGCGAGCAGATGACGCCGGCCGACGAGTTCCGTGCATTCCTGAAACTCGTCGAGGGCGGAAAATCCGTTGAGGATGTTGCGCTCCATTTCGGCCAGACTGATCGTTACGTTAAGGGGCGGCTGGCGCTGGCGCGGCTGCATCCAGAAATCCTGGCGGCATTCGAGGATGGCAAGGTCAACTTCGGCGCGGCCTGCGCGTACACCACCAATCCCGATCAGGACGCGCAGATCAAACACTTCAATGACGCCGGGAATTACAATCGAGGCGAATCGTGGGCCATCAAGAACGCGATGCGGCACACAGCAGTTGAAGCCACCAGCGCCCTGGCCAGCTTTATCGGCGTCGACGCCTACCAAGCGGCTGGCGGTATCGTCCACGAGGATCTGTTCGGCGAAGATTCGATGTGGATCAGTACCGACCTCATCCCTGGGCTGAAGGCGGAGGCCATCGAAAAGCTGCGCGCCGAAGCGCTTGCCGAAGGCTGGGCGTTCTTTGCCACAACCGAGGAGCTTGGCATCAACGACGCCTATGCGGTTCGTGCTGTCTCGCCGGCAGGCATCGAACTCACCAACGAAGAAACGGCTCGGATGGATGCCATCGCCGATGAACTCGAAGGCGCGATGGAAGACGATCCGGAGGTTGAGAAGCTCAACGCAGAATACGATTCCCTTGAAGCCAAGGCGAACTGCTTCTCGGCCGAGCAGGTGGCGGCAACCGGAATCGTCTTCGACGCGGAGACACTTCGCATCCGCCGTGGTTGCCTGAAGCCAGGTGCCAAGCTCAACGCAGACGGCGAAGCGGATGATGGCGACGAACCGCTGGCTGCCGCAGCCAAGGCGACGAAGGACCCTCTGGCACTAACGCAGCCGCTCAAGGACAAGATCGGCGAGACGTCAACGGCAGCTCTCAAGGTGGCCGTGCAGGCCAATCCGCATATGGCGCTGGCACTCATCGCCTCGATGCTGGAGCACCAGGACGAACACTGTATGGGCATCGGCCGCCCGACCAGGCTGCAGGTCCAGCGTGTCGACGTATACGGTTATGGTTCCCGCAGCGACTCTAAGAGCCGAGGCATCCATAAAGCGTTCGAATATCTGTCGAAGAAGACAGGCGATGAGTTGCTCGCTCATGTCGCCGGGTTGTTTGCCATGACGATCGACCTGACGGAGAAGTGGTTCCAGAAAGATTATACGAACGACGGTATCCGCGAACGGGTCAGGTCGGAGTTCATGACCGCTTTCGCCGCCGATCCTGTCGCGGCCTTCGATGCAGAAGCTTGGTTCGCTGCCTGCACCAAGCCCATGATCGACGCGGCCATGAAGGAGATGACCGGCAATCCTTCGTCCAAAGCCAAGAAGGCAGACATGGCGCGCGAGGCGGCCGACAAGGCGAAGGAGACTGGCTGGCTGCCTGCTGCGCTGCGCATCAAGGGCTATGCGTTGAAGGGCAAGAAGGCGGCGCCTGCCAAGAAACAGTCACTCAAGAAGAAGGAGGAAGAGCACAAGGCAAAACGTCGAGAACTCGCCGCCAAGATCGGCGCGTGAGCGAAAACCCCAGTCAACAATGACACCGCAACGGAGATCGAAATGAACAAGCTTAACGGTTGGACTGCCAAGCGCGCCGGCGGCCGCATTACCATCAACGCCGTCGACGCTGAGGGAAAGGCGATCAAGGTGCTCGGCGTGGACAAGATCACCGGTGGTGCCAACGGCGTACCGACTATCGCCACCGACAAGAACGGCGATCGCTACGAACTGGCGCAAAGCTGAAACGTCTAGGCGCTCGGCTTCGGCCGGGCGCCGCCCCTGCAATCATGCAACCTGGAGAGAACCTGTGAACGCCATGACTATCGTCCATTCCCACGCTGGCCCGTCTGCACTTATGGAGCGCGACGACATGCTCGCGGCCCTCAGCATCATCATCGGCGCCGTCGAGAAGCACGCCACCATCCCGATCTTGTCGAACGTCCGGATGAGCAAGACGCCCGACATTGACCGTTGCATCACGCTTACTGCTACCAATCTAGACATGCAGGTATCGGTGAACGTTCGGGCGAACGTGTCCGACGAGTTCGCCACTACCATCCCGGCGCACGCTCTGCGTGATGTTCTGCGCAAGTTGCCGGAGACGGAGCGCAACCGTCTTTCGCTGGAGATGCTGGAAGCGCCGATCCGGAGCCTGCCTGTCATTGATCCGGACACAGGCGAGCACATGACCGACGAGCGCGACAACCTCCTCTACGAGGACGAGCGGCGCAACAGCTTCGTCAGCGATCGCCTGAGTGTCCGTCTCGGCCGGGCGAACTTCGAGATCAACTCGCTGCCAGTCGATGACTTTCCGGAGGTCGCTGGGTTCTCATCGGAGCCTGTCGAGATCGTGCTGCCTGGCTCCGCGTTCTGGAATGCCATCGATGCCGTGAAGGACGCGATCAGCACCGAGGAAACCCGCTACTATCTGAACGGGGCATTTCTACATGTCGTCGATCGCGACACGCTGGCACTAACCGCGACCGATGGCCACCGGCTCTATCGGCAGGAGATCCATGACGTCGATGGCATCAAGGCCCTGCCCAATGTCATCCTTCCGGCGGCGTCACTCCACCTGATGCACGGTCTCTTGAAGGGCAAGAATTGCCCATCAACGGTTGAGGTCATGGTGGCCGAGGGCAAGTATGCAGTCATGTGGGGACCGGTGACGCTGCTGTCTAAGACGGTCGACGGCACGTTCCCCGACTACGCCCGCGTCATTCCAACAGCCACCGACAAGTTGGCCACGGTGCGTGCCAGCCGCCTTGCAGGTGCCGTAGCGGCGGTGACCGCGATCCGGTCGAAGAACGCCGGCGCGGTGAAGCTGGTCTTCCAGCGCGGCGTTCTCACGATTTCTATCAAGGAGGTTGACGTCGGCGGCGGCTCGATGGAGGTCGATTGCCAATATGACGGTGAGCGCATCGAGATTGGCTTCAGCTCCAGCTACCTGCTCGATGCTCTGACCGCCGCCGCACCGGACGGTCGCGATGTGACGATAGCGATGTCGGACGGAATGTCGCCGGCGTTGATCACCGGATCGATCGCAGGATGGAAAGGCGTGCTGATGCCGCATCGCATCTGAACGCTTCGTCCCAAACAATCTCTCGGAATGGTGATATACATGGTTCAAAATCTCGCCTATGCAGACGTGATGGCAGACAAACCCGCATCACGCCCGATTGCCAAGGCAATCCGTCACCCTTCCGGCAAGGGCTTCGCCGGGCAGTTCGCGCTGCCCGGCCTTGTTCCTGACGAGGTTCGCGATCGCGAGAACCGAGTTACCCGCTTCGACAACGAGCGGGATGCCGAGTTCATGGCATTGCGCGTCATGAAGGCCGTTCTCGAATCCCGCATGTCCGACCCTCGCAAGGCAGGTGGATACGATCGGCTCACCGGCGCCGATCTAGCGCAGCTTCTTGTCGACGCCGACCTGACGCCGACGGAGTTCGCCGAGATCTATGGCGTACCGCAGGCGCGTGTCATGGGATGGATCGATGGTGCCCAGGATATTCCGCACTCGGCGCAAGTTCTGATCAGGCTGCTGTCGATCGAGGAGAACTACGTCAAAGCGCGCGCCATCACGGACCAGGCGCAAGGGCTTAGGAGTGACTGACATGGATACCAGGAACCCATCAGAAGTCGCGATCTGGCTGGAGCGGATGGGCTTCAACGGCAAGCAGGTATCGGCTGCCGCCGAGCAGATGGGCCTGTCCGGCCGCCAGCTCACCCGTAAGCGCGATGCCGAGGCAGAGTTGACCTTGCAGGACCGCCTTGCGATGGCCGCGCTGCGCGCCGGATTGCAGCCGTGGACGCCGGAAGCTGATGAGGATCTTGCCAAGGTCCGCGCGCTGCGCGAGAGGGCAGGGACCATAGCGACGGAGCTGCATGCCGCTGTCGACAAGATCGTTGGTGCCGACTAGCGCGTCGCCCAGCGCGCGTCGTACTCAGCTTCGCTCATGTATCGAAACACGACCGCCGCACTGTCGAGCGCCTTATGAAGCTTGAGGATGATGCGGTCGCGTCTCGCCTGCAGTTGCCGCCGGCGCGCTTCGTGAAAGATGCGCTGAGCCTGTGTGCGCTTCCCTGGGGGGCGTGACTTGGCGTTGCGGACAGCCTTCTTGGCATCGATCTCCCATACCCACAAATCGTCGATCACCACCATGTAGAGCAACCGGTATAGGCCTGGATGCAGCCTTGCACGAACTGCTGACACCTTCGATATGCAGTCGAGGGCGTAATCGGACACGAGGCGTGGCCCGAAGCCGCCACTACCGCCTTCGAGGTTCTGCGACTTCAAGCCACCCGACTGCGAGCCGGCAACCTCGTCGCGGAACCGGACTGCTGCTGAGAACCGCAGGATGCCATACCCGGGCGGGTCCTTCGGGGTTTCGAGCCACCTCTGCGCAACCATGAATTCGAGCGGCGCAGCGCTGGTGTTCACGATCGAGGCATGATCCTGATCGATCAGGCTCAACTTCATGTCACGGCCGCCGAAGGCAGATCGCAGGACAGCGTCGGCCACACTCATCTCGTAGGCGTACGGCTCAAGGTGCCAACCCTCGAATCCGAAGGCCTTGGCACAAAGGGCGTAGAATGCAGCGCGTCGCGCCATGAATGCGGCATCCCGCTCCGGCGTAGAGCCCTCGCCATAGTAGAATGAGAGGGGCATCGGCCGGCACACCGTCGCGTATGTGTTGGGCGCGTCTACGGCCTCTTGCATCTCGATCGACAATCCGTTGGCCGCCGCGCGCTGTTCGATGGCAGCCTTGCGGGCTGCCGCCGCATCCGACTTCTCTTGCTCGCGCTGGCGCAGCGATTTCAGTCGCCGCTTGATGATGTCGTTACCCGGCACGGCCTCGCACCTTTCGCTTGAGGCTCGCGCGGCTCTGCCTGCGATCCAGCGGCCGGGCGGTGAAGCCGATACGATCGAGAATGCCGCCATCGAGTTTCGCTCCGGCGTCGTCCAGGCGAATGGCTTCGAGCTCGGATAGCTTCGCCGTGCGATCCTCGTCCGACATCGAGGAGCGCGCACGATATTCCGAGTTCTCGATGATGCCGGCGACCTGCTTGGTGCGCATTCCCAGCGCGAAAGCGATGGAACGCTGCGAATAGCCCACCAGCCACATGACGTAGGTGACATAACGAACGGCGTCGTCATGCCGGCGGCGACGGAAGATCGGCTTCATCAAAGCTGGATCTCCCCATCGCCTTCGATCATTTCCGCCATGCCGGGTGAGGTCGAACTGTTGTCCAGAGGCAGTTCGGGCGCACCGCCACCACGGTAGTTTGGCATCGTCTTGGGGAATCCGCGGATCGGCTTGCCCGTGTGCCACATGAAGGGCCGCTCCACGCCGATGACACCGGACTTCAAGAGGAACGTGCTAGAACGCCTGAATTCAGTCCGAAGCCGCTCGATGGCCTTCTTGCGTTCCTCCTCGGAAACGTCAGGCATTTTCTCCAGAGATACATCGCGGAAATAGTCCCATTTCACGACCGTCTTGCCGAGGGCCGCGCGAGGTCCGTCCTTCTCGTCGGCGACGAACTTGCCATATCTGTCGATGGCGTCGAACAGGTTCATCAAGATTCGGCGCTCCGTCGGATTGACGGATACCCCTTGTTTCTCCTGTTCTTTCTTAAGCCTCTCCTTCTCGCTCACGGTTACGATGGCACATGAGGTGATTTCCTTCGTGGAGCCGTCCTCCATGGTGTCGCTGCGCACCGGTACGGCAATGAGCGTGAAGCGGATTTTTCTGCCGTCCTCGCCATCTTTGATCTTGTCGAGCACCGCGTCGCGGATGCCTGTGTCCTTGTCGTGCTCGATAAGGATCACCTGCTCGACGTCATCACGCAGCGAAGTGTGGCCGCGAAGCTTTTTGCCGTCGGCATTGGTGTGATGGACCAGGCAGACGTGGCAACCCGTGTCACGTTCGATCCTGTAGACATTGTCGAGCACGACGGCATTGTCCTTGCCGCTGATCTCATCGATGCCGGGGGCCGCCTTCTTGAGTGTGTCAATGCAGATGAAGCCGGCCCTGACGCCGGTTCGTTTCTCCATGTCGGTCGAGTAGTGATTCACCTCGGCGATGAAATTATCCACGTCCTTCTTGTCCTTGGTGAAGATGTCGAGCTTGCCCGGCAGCAGCACGAACGGGATGTCCTCGCTTTCCGGCACCTCGAAATGCTGGGCGTAAGCCTCCATGCGATCGAGCAGGCCGAGACCACCTTCACCTGCCTGGTAGACAACGCCACAGCGCCGTACCGAGAGCCCGAAGAACTCCTTGCCGCGCGCGATGCACATGCCAAGGTGAAGCGCGAAGAACGACTTGCCGCTGCTTGACCGACCGCCGATAACCGACACTCCCGTGGTCGTCAGCCAGTCCTCGACCAAATATTGCAGCCGCCGGCGGGGCCGCTTGCGGTCCTTCCATGTAATCGCGCCGAAGTGCGACCGGAACGCCGGCTTGAGCGCTTCCGTGACTTCCGCCTCGAAGGCTTCGAACGTCTGTAGTGGGGGTATCGCGTTCATGCACCTTCAACCAGGTCGCCGAAGTCCTGACCCTTGGGAGCCATCTGCACCCACACGGATAGCCCGAGATTGCGAAGTCGGCGCCCGCCCACCAGCAATCTTGCCCGGGTCATCGCCCAGTCGCTATCGCCGTCACCAAGCAAAATGGCTTTGCGCACGATCGCCGGCAGGATCATTCCGGGCCGGTCCATGTCCGGTATGCCGTTCGGAATCCGCTTATCGTCGTCGGTAGGATGCGGCGATGACCCCATTGCGCCACCGGACAAATTACCCAGCGACACGGCGGCGGCCAAAGCGACGTCTTCCTCGGCGAGGCCGAGTGCAAACCATGCGCGAGTTGTCTCGATACCCTCGCCAATGACGACGCATGGCCCCTCTGGCGAAAGACGGATCGTACCGCCCTTCTGTTCACCCAGCACCTTCTTCGCCTTGTTTCGCGCCGGGTCTCCCGGCGGCACAAGTTTCTTTGGAGCGCTCTTGTCCAGATAGGTACGGTGCAGGCCGATGAGCTGGCCCTTGGCATCGCGGATCGCCGCTACCATGGCCGGGAAGGCACCGAGGTCGGATGTCGAATCGGCCTCAGCTGAAACCCAACCGTGATAGGGCAACTCCGCGACGAACCGTAAATCAGCAGTCCAGTGCTTGACGACAGGCAGGCCGCGCGCTTCCAGATAGGCTGCAGCAAGCGTTCCGCCGATCGGCTTGGCCCCGTCGAACAGCTTCTGGCAATCTTTCCGGGTTCGGTCGGATTTGGCGGCTTCTTCCTTCTGCCACTTCTGAGACTGCGCCTCGATCTCCTTGCGCTCCTCGGCGGTGATCAGGCGGACGCCGCCCAACACTTCCACGGCCTCCATGAAGGTCTTGCCGCCGAGTTCGGTCAGGACGGAGAAGTGATCTCCAGACGCGCCACAGCCGAAGCAATGGTATCGACCGCGCGTATCATCAATCTTTAGGCTGGGCGTCTTTTCGCCGTGGAAGCAGCAGGGCACCCATTTTATCTTGCCAGTGTCGCGGCTGCGCACACCGAATTGCGCGAACACGGAGGAAAGCTCCGTGCGGGATTTCAGGTCGTCTATCTCTGTCTGATCAATGCGGCGGGACACTTCAACGCTGCTCCACCGTTACTGTTTTACCGCCACCGCGGAACAACTTCTTGAACTTGGATTCGGCTTCGGAAAGGGCAGTTCCCGCCTTCTGGCCGCTCCCGACGATATCGCCGCACAGGTGCGCACGAAGTGCCCGCCACGCAGCTATTTCGGCCTCGTACGCGGACGTGTAGATGATCGGTCTGCCGTGTCGCTGGACGACTTCCCAATCGGCTTTGTGCACTTTGCGGAATTCGCCGTGATAGCCGCCGAAAACCGCGACCGATCTGGCATCGACGTCATTCATTGGGGAACCTCGTTGGTCTCGCGAGGTCGTGCCAGTCGCGCGCACCCTCGATGTCACGCTGCGCGGCATGGTCATAGCCATGGGACAGGAGCTCGGATTGTCGCCGCAGCAGGTCGACGGACCAGTCAGCCACGACTTCGTTCAAAACATCCAAAGCTTGCCCGATCTGTGCATAGGGGCCGGTCACGTGGTCATACCCTCCGCGCCCATGCGGAAGATCTCGGCAACGGCCGCCAGTTGTTTGCCAAGGCCCTTGACTGCCAGCGCTTCGGGGGCATCGGTAAGCACGAGGCCGACCTTGAGCATCACCTCGTCGAGCGTGAATTCCTGCTCGATAGTCTCGGCGCCGTCAGCGAGCAGGACAATCTGCCAGCGCTTTTCATGACGACGGATCAATCGTGCAGCCGCCTTGCCAACCAGCCAATAGCGATAGATCACGTCGCCGGTAGGCGGTGGCAACTTCGGTTCCGGGTCACTGGCGCGGGCCAGTGCGATACCGTGCTCCGCCAGAAGCCGCATCATCCGATCGGCGCGCATTCGATCCTGCTCGCAGGCCTCGTCGTGAAACTCGGCGCGTTGCGCCCATGGCATCGCGCTCTGGCCCAGGCGCTCGCACACCATGCATTCGGCCAGGATGTCACGCAGTTCGCGGAGGTCGCTCATTGGGCGCCTCCCTCAACAGCAATCAGGAGAGGGATGCCGTCTGGAACGAACCGGTATCCTTGGCCCCATACAGTCTCGATGAACTGCATCTGCGGGCAAATGGCCGCGAGCTTTCGACGGAGCTTGTGGATGTAGACGTCGACGATCTTCTCCAGGGCATCATTGAGCCCGTTGTGCATCGCCAAAAGGCACATCGCCTTGGTGAATACGATGTTGGGCCTGGCCGTCAGCGTCTCGAAAAGAACCTGCTCCTGGCCGGTCAAGCTGATCTGGCCACTCGGGCCGAGAACCTGCGCAGCTATGCGGTTGTACCGGCACCCTCCGAAGTGGAGAAACGGCGATTCCGAGCGCCGCACTCGCCGTTGCAAAGCGTGGAGCCGCGCTACAAATTCACCCGCCGCGATTGGCCAACGCTGGACTTCATCGGCGCCCGCGCCGAGGACGAGCACACGTCCGTCGCCATCCAATTCAAACCCCGCGCCTTCTTCAACAAGCGCAAAAAGTAGGTTGCGAATGTCTGCCAGCCGAAAGCGGCGGCAATGCTCGGCTGCACTCGCCGGACCTGGAGACCAGAAGACGCCGATAGCGTCAGGATTGCGGAAGAGCTTGGACCCGAACTCTTGGACGGACGGCTCCAGCTCACACGGCAAATCGACCATGGAGCAGGAAACAGCAATGCTCGTCGCGATCTGTGAAACTGGCGAGGAAACGATAACGTGCATCAGGATGGCCGTCCTGGCTTTGGTGGGTTCTTGCCCGGCTCCCAGCCGAAACCGGCGGCAATGGAACAGGCGATCCCCGCTTTGTTGATCTCCACCACGGTGAACGACGCCCCATCCGGAGAGGCGAGCACCTGGACGATAACGTCGCGGCTGACGAGGCCGCCGCCGATGGGCACTTCGCCCCATTGCTCGGCGAGGACCTGCTTGAGCGCGGTCCAGGAGGTGCACTGTTCTGCCCTGGCACGGCAGCAGACGAATGCGCCGATGATGGTGACGGCCAAGAGGACGAGGAAGATGTCGAGTGCGCGCTTCATGCTGCGACTCTCCCGTAGCTCATTCGCAAGTCCATGTAGGCGCGCTGATGATGCTCCGGCACGAAGATGGCCTTCGACGTCCACGAACAGGCCGCACCGACCGCATCGGCGCAGTCTTCCTGTGCCTGCCGATTGCCGACCGGCAGAGGAACATTCTGTAAGCGAGCATGCGCGACGGATGCGGCTTTCCAGTCCCCGTCCTTCGGCTTGAAGCCCGAACCGAAATATGAGGTATGCCAGCTCCTCGGTTGGAGCATGCCATAGGGGATGCCGAGACCGTCGAGCACACCGATCGCCGCGCCGGCCAGCGAGTTGAGGGAAGCGACCGTGGCGGCGTTGATGCTTCTCTTGTCGCCGGGATTGGCGGCGCCGGCGCCGTAGTCCATCACGATCCCCAGCGGGGTCTCGATCACGACGAAATCGGCGCGATGATCCTCATCTTGGTAGAACTCCCGCAGGGCAGGGGAGAATTTGGCCGTTTTGACCCACGTCGTTTCCTTCTCGAGCACAAGGCAGAACGTGCGCCACGTGCTCGGGTCGGCCGCGGGATTGATCAGCGAAATGCCGGTGAAGCGGGCGATGTCCAAGCCGCTGATGATCATGGTGCTGGCCCTCGAATTAACGTGCCCGCTTCTCTCCCGGGCTGGTCACGCCGTAGGTGTTGCGCTGTTGCTCGATCCCCAGGCTCGTGTTCCCTGGCCGGACCTCACGCTGAGAACGCGACGTCTTCTCGCTGCCTCAAATTCAATGTGAGGTAGCCGGCTCCTTGATCGGATCAGGTTCGCCCCATGCCTTCTCGGCCGCGGCGGCGACGGGATCTTTTTCCCTGGCCCCTTGCTCCTGGCGATCCATCGCAGCCGCACCCAACGGAGTGTCGGCAAGATCGCCAAGCACCTTCCTGATATCGACGAAGAACTTTTGGTCCTCGTCCTCCAGATCGTCGCGGAGGGCCTTGGCCTTCGCCTCGTGCTCGCGGGCGGAGACGATCGACTTCACGAGCTTCTTGGCGACGCCTTGAGATTTCGCGTCGTCGAGAACCTCCTTGATCCTCTCATTGATAGCTTTGCACTTCGCCATGAAGGTGCCTTGCTCGCTGGTCTTTTCCTTCATCAGCTCCTCGACCTTGTCGATGAAGCTGGCCGCCTCGCTCGGAGAGGCGCGGTTCTTTCCTTCCAGAATGCGGGTCATCAGCGAATCCTTTCCGCCGACCGAATGGCGGCTATCTGGCGTTCCGATTTGGGGGTGAAAGCGAGGCGGGCGTGGTAGGGGCAATACGGACCTTCGAAGAAGGTGTCGTTGCCGCAAAAATTGAAGTCGGGAGACATGGGATCACCATGTGGCCACTTGCATGTGCGCTCGGTCAGACCGACGAGCTGAAGGCGAAGCGAGACCGGCGCGCTTGTGTCATCGACAGGCCGTTTGGCTTCACCGGATACGAGATGCGCCGCCAGACCAACGGAGGCGGCGCGCTGCTCAGCACGTGCCTTGAAATCATACTGGCTGGCTGCTTTCGGGCCGGCGCCGATCACCACTTGCGGAACGCCGCCGACCAATCTCATCTTGCGACCTGGCGCCTTGCGCGGCGCGCTTTCGGCAGGCTTCGAGGACGGTGCTCTTACCTCCTTGGGATGCTTTGGTCGCGAGAATGCAGCGCTCTTGAATTTCAGCTTGAGCCGATGGGCGCGTCCGATGACGGCAGACCGAGAGGCATTCTGGAAGCGATCAGCTATCTTTTGCGCCGACAAGCCAGCTGCAATACCGTCTCGCAAGAGTAGATCGCGCTGGGATGGATCGATGAGCTTCCAGTTGAGCGTTCCGGAATAGGCTTTCCAGGGATCATTCGACGCAATATCGCCGGCCTGCCCTGGCTCTGCCGGCTCATACGATGCCCGCTCTTCCTGCTCGATCTCGCGCCGAACTTGCGCCGCGAGCATGGCGACCTTCTTCGGTGGCGCCGACAGCCGGTAAGCCATCGTGCTCACCGCCAAGCCTTCAGCGACTAGGCTACGAACCATTGCCAATTGGTCGTTCAAACTCAGCCGTGCCCATGTTTTCGCTGTGCGCGGCATCAGGCGGCCTTCCTTGCTCCGGATGCAGCCACATAGCGATGCGCGATGCCCGGTCGCGAACCAGCAGGGCTCGAAACGAAAGGTTTGCCGCCTGCACCTGCAGCCGTTTTGCCTTTGATCCTCTCCAGCGCAGCCAGCTGCGCGCGAGTGAACGACGCACCTTCGCTGGCAAGAGCAATCGCCAGCCGGTTGGTGGCGGCATCGAATTCTCGTTGTTCACGGCGAGCCTCCTCGAGCGCACGCAGTTCTTCGAGCGCCCGCATTTCTTCGTAATCCACCCTGGCGACCTCGCCGAAGAAGAACGCGCGAACGCGCCGGCGGCTGACTTCCGGCAGCAGCTTGGACAATTCGCGATAGACTTTTTCGATCTGCGATTTCGTGGGCATCTGAGGGGCGAGCATCTCGCCCAACCCCCGGGTGAGTTCTTCGGCGGTCGCAACGCTAGTGGACATACGACCCTCCATTTCCTGCGTGGAGCAGGAATCCACGCTCCTGGAGCGCGTATCCAAGTATCTGGAATCGTTCATCGCTATTCTCCATTCCATCGACGGAACTGGAGGCGACCAATGAACGGTCAGGTGAAAAACGATGGTGAGCCACGCCGGCCAACGCGAGACCGGATGCCGACGGGCCCACCATGATCGGGGTCGGAAGGCCCCGGTTGTCGCGGGCTGCTCTGCAAGCGCGCGCGGTTATCATTCTGCAGCCTCTTGGACAGCTGCTTCATCGACAGACGCATCATCGGTCGGACGAGGGACATCGTCCGGCCATGATGCGTTTGTCGGCCAATTCGAGAGAAACCAGCGGGCGACGCGGTCGTATGTTCGCACGTTGAATCCCTTTCCCGACCGCAACCGATCAAAGAAGTCGCCGTCGCCGGCGCAGAAGCGGCCGATCGTGCTTTCGGCGCGATCCACCTTTTCGCGGTAAGCGGCGAGGAGAAGTTCGAGATGTCGGATCAGTTCGGCTTCCATGCGCCTAACGATAGTTGGAGTTTTCCAACTACGTCAAGTGGAAAAATCCAACGCGCGTCGAATTGCCGGTCGTGGGAATATTCCAACATGGATAACCCGCTGCAGAAAATCGTCAGAAGCCGCCTGGAAGATCTCGAAACGAATCCGTTCGAAGCTGCGAAAAGCGCTGGGCTGGAGCGCAGTTTTCTCAACGACATCCTAATCGGCAAGAAGCTGTCGTTCCGCACCGACAAGACGGAACAGGTTGCGCGAGCGCTTCAACTCGACCCGAAAGACTTTGCCGCTTTGATCGCGACTCCGGCTATCCCCAGGACAGTGCCTATCATGGGTTATCTTGGTGCCGGAGCGGAGGTTGAGCCTGAATTCGAGCAGGTTCCGCCCGAAGGCTTGGATCACGTCGATCTTCCCTTTCCGGTTCCCGACGAAATGATCGCGTTCAAGGTCACGGGGAATTCTATGCTGCCGGTTTATCGGCCCGACCACATCATCATCGTCTATCGTGAACAGCGGAAGCCGATTGAAAGTTTCTTCGGGCTTGAGGCTGCTGTCCGGACGACTGCGGGGAGACGCTACATTAAGACGATCGAGCGTGGTGTGGGCGGTATCTTCCTTCGCTCGTGGAACGACATCGAGCCCATCGGTCCTGTCAAGCTGGATTGGATTGGCGAGATTTTTGCGACACTGCCGCCGGCTGCTGTGAAGCGAATCGGCCAGCAAGGTGGCATTCAGGGTCGGTTGTCCCTGCAGAGGGCCGGCTGATGCCCCGATTGATGAGCGCTTTCTTTGTGCTTCTCGCCACTGCGGCCAATGCACAGCCGCTGACACAGGCCGACCAGGAGGCGGTAAAGGCGACGATCGTCGGCGGCCTCAAGGATCCGGACAGTGCAAAATTTTCGGCCTTGGCATCATCCCGTCAGCAGACGGGAGAAATCGTCGTGTGCGGGACGGTCAACGCGAAGAATGGCTTTGGCGGCTACATCGGTCCGATGCCGTTCTCCGGCAAGCTCTACGACAACAGCCAGTTCTACCTGACCAAGCTGGCTAGTTCGCAGCCAGAGGGATCGAATCTTCTTTCCCTATGCGCCGCCCTGGGCGCCAAGATCGCGAACTAAAATATTTCCTTCGGCGACTTGACGAATGCCGTCCTGCGAAGCCACGCGCGCGCCTCTGGCGCGTGGCGTGCGCGCTCGGTTGGAGATTATCTCTAACCTTCAACGTAGAGCTCTACGGTAACGCTCGGAATCACTACATGGCAGGATGAGGCTTGGCGCCTCATCCATCGTAGAGCGCCCCACGAATCAAGTCTTGGCGCTGATCGTGCGCGCGACCGCCAGATCAGAAGATTTCCAACTCGGTGGCGTTTGGTCATCGAAATCGAGAATTGGAGAATTCCAACTTTCCGCTTGACGAGTTGGAGTTTTCCAACTTACGTTCATGGCATCGGAGAAAAATCGATGCCATCAGAACCAGTCACCCTTGCCTCACTCCTCGCTCAATCCCAGGACAAGCGTCCCATCCCGGAGGCACAGGTCGCCACGCTGATCGAGGCGTGCGAACGATACCGCTCGCCGTGCCCGTTCAAGGTCGGTGACATCGTCACCCCACGCGTTGGTCTCGGATATTCGGACGGAGGCCTTCCGCACGTCATCCTTGAAGTGGCCGATGAGCCACATCGTCACTTTGCACCGACAGAGGGTGCCTCGATATACGCAAGTGCGTTCGGTTCTCGTCTCGATGTCCGTGTCGCCAACTTCGTCAAATCTGGCGAAATCGTTGCGTTCTGGCAGGAAAGCTGGCGGCTGGAACCATGGACCGGCGAGGACCGGCCATGAGCGTCGAGGTTTTTTACCCAAAGTCTCGTGACGAGTGGTTGGCGCTTCGGCAGCTTGACCTCACGGCTTCAGACATCGGTGCCGTTGCCGGCGTCGACCACTTCAAGTCGCCGCTGCGTGTCTATGCCGAGAAGACCGGCATGATCGGCGGTGAGGCCGAGAACGATGCCATGCGGCGCGGTCGGTGGCTGGAAGCTGCTGTCATCGAGGCCATGAGGGAAACCTACCCGACATGGGACCTTCGCCGGGCCGGTGTCTACCTCCGCGATACAGAAATTCGTATGGGCGCAACGCCTGATGCGGTTGCAGAAGATCCTGCCGAGCCCGGCATCATCAACATCCAGTGCAAGGTCATTGCTCGCCCGGTCTATGAGCGCGAGTGGGAGAACGACAAGGCGCCTCTGAAATATGCGCTCCAGACGATCTCCGAAGGCGTGCTGCTCAATTCGCGCACCAACCTGGTCGCAGCGCTGGTGATCGACACATACACCGCCCAACTCGTCGTCGATGAGGTTCCTCGGCATCCGGACGCGGAAAACAAGGTTCGGACGATTGTCCAGCAGTTCTGGAGCAACGTCGCCGCCGGCAGACAGCCGGCCGTCGACTATGCGTGCGACGCCGAGGTGATCGCCGCGATGTATCCGGCGAGCGTGCCGGCAAAGATCATCGATCTGAGTACCGACAATTTCCTTCCCGCATTGCTCGCCGAACGCGCCGATATCAAGGTGCGCGAAAAGGCCGACAAGGAGCGCGTCGAAGAGATCGACACCGAGATCAAGTCGAAGATGGGCGATGCCGAAGAGGCCACGCTGCCCGGCTGGAAGCTCACTTGGAAAACCCAACAGCGCAAGCAGTACACCGTGGCCGCCTCCACACAACGGCCGCTGCGCGTCGCCGATCATCGATAGAAGGAATAGGCCAACATGAATACCGAGACAGTTGAACGCGAGGATCGTTTCAGTGCGCTGGACACCTTCGCCCGGGAGAGTGAAAGCCGCCGCGGCGGCGATGTAGTCGCCACGTCGCCGTTCCAGACGCCGACCGACCGGGTGTTCGGTGCGCAGGCTGTCGCTGTCTTCCGCGACGAGTCGAAGGTGCTCGGAAAGCTGAAGTTCCTTGCCGCCGCAGCAGGAACCGACTGGTACTACCGGTTCCCGGTCAGGAACAAGAGAGAGAACCGGATCGACTGGATCGAAGGGCCGTCCATCAAGCTCGCCAATGACCTGGCGCGCCTTTATGGCAACTGCGACCTCGATGTCCGTGTGCAGGATCTCGGCAATTCGTGGCTGTTCTATGCGCGGTTCCTCGATCTCGAAACTGGCTTCTCGCTTGTTCGGCCATTTCAGCAGCAGAAGGGCGCAGGCAAGATTGGCGGCGGCGACGACGCGCGGCGGCTCGACATCGCGTTCCAGATCGGAACCTCGAAGGCGCTGCGCAACGTCACCGTCAATGCGCTCCAGACTTTTGCGGACTTTGCCTTCGAAGAGGCCAAGCAGGGGCTCGTCGACAAGATCGGGAAGGATCTGCCGAAGTGGCGCAACGCGACTGCCGAACGTCTCCGCGAACATGTCGATATCGCCCGAGTTGAAGCCATCATCGGTCGCAAGGCCGCCGAATGGCTGGCGCCCGATATCGCCCGAGTGATTGCCATGATGAAGGCCGTGCAGGACGGCATGGCGTCTCTCGATGATACTTTCCCACCAATTCAGGCCGTCGGCGATGGCGCGGCGGCCGACCAGAAATCTGCCGTCGACGATTTCGCAAAGACGGAAACCAAGGATCAGAAATCGGACGCCAGCACCTCCTCTCCGGCCGGCGCCGGTGCCTCGGGAAAGCAGTCCACCCCCACTGCTGATGAGGCGAAGCCGTCGCCCGACAATGCACCTCCGTCGGGCGACGGCACTAATTCCAATTCCGCGCAAACCCGCAATCATGCCGCTGAGACTACCAGCGCGGAAAAGCCCTCCGGACAGGACCGTCCGGAGGGCAAGGCGACGTCTGGCCATACTCCAGGACCGGACGTCGCCGACCCCATCACCCAGGCACGAGCCAAGGGCATTGAGGCTCGGAAGAAGGGACTGAGCCGCAAGGCGGTACCCGCCGAGTTCCGCAACGACGAGCAGAAGCTGCAGGCCTACCTCGACGGCTTCGATACTGGCGAGGAGGGCTGACCGATGGCACTCGAAGCAGACCTTGAGCGTGAACTGACCGTCGACCTCACGCAGAATGCGGTGCTGGCCGATCCGGTCGCTGCCAAGATTGCCGAGCACCGCTCGGCAATCGACCAAGCTGCGCGGGCGATTATGACGATTGAGCGTGAGCGGGATATGTCCGTCCGCGATCTCGCGAGCCAACTCGAACAGGCCGAGTTCATCTACAATAATGCGGTCTCACATTTCACCCGCGAGATCAGCAAGGCGAAGACCTACGCTGAGAGCCGGATTGGTATCCAGCGCCAGCTTCTGCATTCGTCGGAGGCAGCGCTGCATCCGTTGGAACCTTTCGAGGCGCCGAAGGACGAGGACGCCTCGAAGCGGCGCGTCCCTCGCGCGGTAGCCGGCATATGAGCCGGTCTCCAGTAACCTTTCGCGTCCACTTCACCGACGGATCGAGCACCGACATCGATGCGCCGTCGTCAGCCGCAGCAAGGATTGAGGCTCAGAAGACGCTCGTCGCCGAGGGCAACGCCTCTCTCATCAAGAAGATCAAAGTTCTGAAGACGGAGCGAGCCTGATGATCGAGAT
This sequence comes from Mesorhizobium terrae, assembly GCF_008727715.1. Classification (GTDB taxonomy): domain Bacteria; phylum Pseudomonadota; class Alphaproteobacteria; order Rhizobiales; family Rhizobiaceae; genus Mesorhizobium; species Mesorhizobium terrae. The sequence continues at coordinate 1,227,105 of NZ_CP044218.1, read as the reverse complement.
CCATGCCCATGATGTCGCCGTTTTTGAGAACGGTTGGAAGGTCGCAACCGTCACCCGGTCTGGCGCGCTCAAATTGCCTGCGAAAGACGGCCCGGTCGAAGTTCCGTTCCAGGTCGGCGATGCCGTGCTTGTCGGCGCCGGAGGCTCCATCATCGTGGCGCCGCTCAGCTTTGACGGCGCCACCGATATCGCCCGCAAGGTCATCGAGTGCGATCCACGCACCCTGACAGATGGCCATTCGCTCCGCGCGCTGGCGACCGCCGTCATCGGCTTCGCCACTCAAATCGTGGCTCCGGTGAAGGAGAACGCGTGATGGCTGGCGACTGGACTATTGAACGCGTCATTTTCGCTCCGGCTCGAGTGGCCGAACTGCTCAACCAGGCGGAAGATCGCGCCACGACGCACAACAAGCGCGTCAACGAACTTCTCGAGGCGAACAACCGCTATCTCGATAGGGCGAGGGTTGCCGAGGCCGCGCTTGCAGCGAGGCCAGCTACGGAGGCGCTAACTGCCGCAACGCTCGCCGATGCTCTCTCTTGTTTTTGGAACGAGGCAATTGGTGAAGCGCACCAGCGCCAGACAGCGATGTCGATGGATGTCGCGACCGTCATGGCGGTTGGCCTGGCTGCGGTAGCTCGGCGACTTCAGGGCGAAATCTGATGCAGTGGGCGCCCCAACAGAACGAGGCTCTTTCGAAGGCGGCGGCTTGGCTGCGACTGCGCTACGCGCCGACCTTCTATCTCGCGGGCTATGCTGGCACAGGGAAATCCACGCTCGCCACCCATATCGCCGAACAGGAAGACGGGAAGGTCAAGTTCGCTGCGTTCACCGGTAAAGCCGCGCGCGTCATGCGCCAGAAGGGATGCGTCGGCGCCAAGACCATCCACTCTTTGATCTATCAGGGGAAGTACGATGCCAACGGCATGCCGTTGCGCGACGATGACGGCAATTTGATCCTCGAACTCAACAGGTCGGCGCTCGATGGCGTGTCACTCGTCATTGTCGACGAGGTGTCCATGGTGAATGAGGAACTTGCGAAGGACCTGTTGTCCTTCGATGTTCCGGTGCTCGTCCTAGGCGATCCGGCTCAACTCCCTCCTGTCTCCGGTCACGGATATTTCACGGCCGGCGAGCCCGACTACATGCTCACCGATGTGCACCGGCAGGCGAAGGATAGCCCAATCATCCGTCTTGCGAGCGAGATCCGGACAGGCGGCAGCTATGCGCCCTGCGATCTGGACTTCTTGCACATCTGCCGGCGGGAGGATCTGGAGCAACACCGCGTTACCGACGCCGACATAGTGATAGTCGGCAAGAATGTTTCCCGCCAGCGCTACAATGCCCGGCTCCGGGAACTGCATGGGTTTACAGACCCCAATCCGATGGTCGGCGAAAGCCTGATCTGCCTGCGAAACGATCGCGAGAAACGCATCGCCAACGGCGAGATCTACAAGATCGTCGCTAAGGCCAAGCCGGGTCGCAGCCAGAGCAAGAAGGTCCTGCGGTATACCGTCGCCGATCCGGACAGTCCTGAGCGCCCGGAGATCGAGATCAGGGTTCGGCCGGAGTTCTTCAAGCCGGACAGCTCAGCCGACGGCATCCCTTGGAAGCAACTGATCGGCACGCAGCGCTTCACCTTCGGAATGGCGATCACGGCCCATAAGGCGCAGGGCAGCCAGTGGCCGAAGGTCTGCGTCTTCGATGAATCCCGCGCCTTCGGCGATGACCGCCGCCGCTGGCTTTACACGGCGGTCACCCGCGCGGCTGACCACCTGACATTGGTGATGTGATGACGAATTTGCTCACAGACGAAATCATCGCCGCAATAGAGACCCACTGCCCCAAAGCGTGGATAGGCAACGACGCCCATAGTGGTTTGGCTGTCGGAGCGCTCGCAACTGGCATCGCAGCTATTTTGACGGCGATTAAGCTTTATCACGGCGAGGAGGCCATGGAACGCTGCGCTGCGGTTGCTGTGCGCATCATGCTCAATTCCGAGACGGCCATCCTAGGCAAAGTCCTTGAACAGATCCCCACCTTGAACGCGAGGCCGTCCTGATGGATATCACCCGGTACCTCGACCACCCGACAGCGATCGTCGGCACCACCGGCGCCGGCAAGACTTTCACCGCGAAGAGCGCCGTCGAACAGCTGCTCGAGCTCGGCCGGCGCGTGATCGTCATTGACCCAACCGGCGCATGGTGGGGCCTGCGATCCGGCGCAGACGGTTCCGAGAATGGCGGCTTCCCTGTCCTGATCTTCGGCGGCGAGCATGCAGACGTGCCGATTACACCCGATGCTGACACGGGCAAGGCTCTTGCCCTCGCGCTTGCAGAGCGTGACGTGCAGGCGATCATCGACACATCTGAAATGACACACGGAGAAAAGAACCGGTTCCTGACGCCGTTCCTGGAAAACCTCTACGCCAAGAACAAGACGGCGCTGCACCTGATTGTAGACGAGGCCGATGAGATCGCTTCGCAGCGCCTAGCCGACGGCGAGCAGCGCCTGTTCGGCGCCTTCGACAAGATCGTCAGGCGCGGCCGCATCAAGGGCTTCCGGCCGGTCATGATCAGCCAGAGGCCGGCGGTGATTCATAAGAACGTTCTCAGCCAGATCGGAACGCTGATCGCGCTGAAGCTGACCAGCCCGCAGGACCGGAAGGCGATCGAGGAGTGGGTCAAGGGCAACGCGGACGCCGACCAGGCGCGGGCGGTGATGGGCAGCCTACCGAAGCTCCAGCGTGGCGAAGGCTGGGTATGGTCGCCGGCCGACGACGAACTCGAACTGGTCAAGTTCCTGCCGATCCGAACGTTCGATTCTTCCCGCACGCCTGAGGTTGGCGAGACAGTGGTGGCGCCGGCTCTTACAGGGGTAGACGTCGCCGCGCTGCGCCAGATGATGGTCGACGCCGCCAAGGCGAAGGAAGAAGCCGCCAAGCCGGTCAAAAGCACCGCCGCGCCGGCCGATATCGAGGCAGCCGAGAAACGCGGCTATGATCGAGGCGAGGAGAAAGGTTATCGCACCGGTTATGGTGACGGGTGGGATGATGCGTTCATCAAAGTCAGGGGTGCGATCGAAAACATCGCGCCTACGGCCGGAAAGCCGAGCGAGGCTAGGCAACGGGTAGAATACCCGTTGTTCGCAGGCTCGAATCCTACCCCGGTGACCATTAGCAGTAACCCACCGCTGTCTACTATGAAGTCGAAGACCCGCGAAGCGGTGAAGTCTTTGGCGTCCGCTGCGGCCAAGCAGATGACTTTAGGTGGCGATCCTTTCCTTGATGTCGCGATGCGGGTGTGGCCCGCGAAGTTGACATGGGCCGGCTTGGCGGCTGCTTGTGGTCGCAAGGCGAGAGGCGGCAGCTTCAATACCCGTCGCCGCGCTTTGCTCGACAGCGGTCGTGTCCGCGAGGAAGGTGATCTGGTCGTGCCGACGAACCCGCCGGCAGCACCGGAAGGTTTGGCGCCTGCGGACTTGTTGGAGCAGAACCTTCCGACGCCCTCGGCAGATGCCTTCAAGATCATCCGCCGTACGCCCGGCATCTCGATCGACGCCTTGGCGCATCAACTCGGCGTTGTCCCGCGCGGCGGTAGCTGGAACACGCGAATGTCGATCCTGCGCAAGAACAGCCTGATCTCGGAAGCAGGAGGGCTGCGCATCGCGGCCGGACTCGAATGAGCGGGCTGCTGGAATTCACACGCTGGCGTTTCTCGCGCGTCTGTACGATCCATGAGAGGGGTGATGTCTGCACCTGCACCGAGCAAGAAAAGACACGCCTGTGGCTGCTCCACGGCACCAGCGGTGCCATTCAGCAGTTCCTGGGCGACGGGCCGTATTATGGCATATGGGATGATGGCCGCACTGGAGCGATGACGACACTCGATGGCTGCAAGGCGGCCGTCGAGAAGGCGGTGTGGCATGGCTGACGCGCGTACCTTTCCCTGCCCACATTGCACCGGCGTGCTTTTCATCGGTCACAATGACGTTTTCCAGCACATCAAGGCCCGACATGGGAAGAAGGCCGCACGCCAGTATCGGGCGCGGCATGATGAGCCCAGGGAACCTTCCCTAGGCGTCCAACTGAGCGAAGCGCTGGTTGCTGCAGCACGTGGTGAACCTGTTCCGGAACACATCGAAGCGATGTTTCCAAAATATCTCGCGGAGGCACGTCGTGGTCTCCGCTGAGCGAATCCCCTGCATCAATCCGCGCTGCCGCCGCACCTTCAAGCGCGAACATGAGGATCAGGAGACTGTCTGCGGCGATTGTTTTCGGATGTTGCCTGATGCTGTTCGAATTGAGCATCGCGGCTTTTGGCGCGAGATCAGGAAGTGGGATCGGCGCATCACGCGCACGTCGGACGAACTCAAAATCGAGAGCATGAAGCGTGCTCGCCGGCAGGTATCGGCGAAACTCGCCGAACACTGGGATGCCCATATCAAGGGCTATTTCTCGGCTCCGGAAAAACCGGTCGGGCTCGAAACTTTCCTCGAGGAGATCGGGCTGTGATCGATCGGCTGAGACACGAGATGGACGAGGCCGAGCGCAAAGCATGGGATTCGCTGGCCCGGTACAAATTCTACATGTTCGGTTATTGGGCCGCGCAATGGGTCAATCTCAATCGCATCGGCGAGTTCAAGCGTCCGAATCCATGGCAAAGCCTTGTGCTAGGGGCTCGCCAGCGATGATACCGACGATCGTCCATCGCTATTCCATCCCCACGGCCGACGCGCTGCGCACCCTGCTCGACATCAGCGACTGCGAAAAGGTCGACGTGTTTATCATCGGCGAAAATCTTGTCTTCGACGTGATCGCGCCGGCCGCCGAAACGCCAGGGCAAAAGCCCGGAAGCGCCGCACAAGCACAGGCCGAAGAGAAACCGGACTTCCCTGCGGCTGAGCAATCAGGCGAGACCAGCCCTGGCGCCAGTGAACAAACCGAACCCGAACTCAAAGGCGGTCCGCTCGCGCGACGCGCAGCGATGATGTGCCAGGAGCGCGGTTTCTGGACCTTCAGCGAAACTGGGTCGGCCGAGGAAGCCGCGGACTGGCTACGCGAGATTTGCGGGGTCACCAGCAGGGCAATGCTCGATCATGATGAGCGGGCGGCGGGCGAGTTCAATCGAATTGACGGCCGGTACCGGCTCTGGATTGCGGGGTATGACGACTGATGCCAGGGCCAAGCATCATCTTGGAGGAGGGGAAGACGCCAGAGGAGTGGGTGGAAGTGTTCGCTGCGCGCGGCATCCACCTGTCGGCGCGAACGATCCGAGCGGACGCGCGGCGCCTCCGAGCTTGCAAGATGCTCGGAAAGGCGATGATACTCCTGCCAGAGCACATTGACCGACTATTCCAGGAACCAGAAGATTGCCCCTCGAACTCTACGAACGAACCGGATGGTGGTGGTTCAAAGGACGGATCGACCGGATACCGTCCGGTAAATACTACCGGCAAAGCACTGGAATACCTTCGACAGCGCCAAAAAGGGACGCAGAAGTCGCGCTCGCAGAGTTCGAAAGGAAAGAGATCAAACGTGATATCGTTGGGGAAGAAAAGGCCCTGACCTTCGAGGACGCCGTGATGCTCTATCCGGCGAATCCTATGGAAGCGAACGATCTCGAAGCGATCCTCCCGCACCTGACCGACCGGAGTGTCCCCTCTATCACTCCTCAGGAAGTCAGAAACCTTGGCCCGATCATTTTCCCGAACGGCGCCACGGATTCTTGGCAACGTCACGTGGTGACGCCGATCCGCGCAGTGATCAACAATGCGCACGATCTCGGCAAATGCCCCCCTATCCGCATCAAGGCCTACACCAAAGCTGAACGGCTGAAACAGGACCGCGAGCGCGGCAAGCAGAGCCGAGTCGAGAAGACTCCGGGCTCGTGGGAATGGCTGTTGGCGTTTCGAACGAAGGCGAACCCCTATCTGCGCGCCATGGCCTACTTCATGTTCGCCACCGGCGCACGCATCAGCCAAGCCACAGCATTGAAGCCGGACGATTTCGATCTGCAGAACGCACGCGTCTGGATGCCGGAGGCGAAGGGTACAGAAGCGCAGTGGGTTGACCTGCCGATGGACCTGGTTGTCGAACTGGCGAACCTCCGTCCGCGTCGGCCGCGCAAGGGACCGCACGGGAAGACACGGACCAAGATCGAGAAGATGTTCGGCTATGCCGGCAAGGATGGCTGCTACAAGGCATGGAAGACGGCCTGCAAAAAAGCAAAGATCGCGGAGATCATGCCGCACGCCGCAGGGCGTCATGGGTTCGCAACGGAGTTGCTCGTACGCCAGCGGCTTGATGCGCGCACGGTGGGGAAAGCTGGACGATGGGCTGACATCACATTGATGCAGAAGACCTACACCCACGCCGAGGACACCACGGACAAAGTACACGCCGCACTTCGTACAGGATTCGTACAAGCGTCTTCCCCGGCCGTTCCTAAGCAGCGGAAATCCCAATAGGAATCAGCAATCCGCAGTCGGCCCTCCGAAGGCAAACGCAAGCTCTTTCTGCCGATCGAGGGTGTCGTAAAAATCGAGCGAAACCAAGCGATTGGCAAAACTCGAAGGGTGGACGAATATCGCGTTCGAGGTCGCGGAAGCACCACGGAAGCAAACCGAAAGGAGGTTGTGGAGTACGAACGGCGACAATCGGCCCGGCTCAAGCCCCGCTCTGATTGAGTCGATTCGATCGTTGAATTCGAGATTGACCCTGCTCGATCTCGGGCACTATCTGAACACCGATGCACCCGTAGCTCAGCTGGATAGAGCGCCACCCTCCGAAGGTGGAGGCCACACGTTCGAATCGTGTCGGGTGCGCCATCTCTCTTGATGGCCATAGAACCAATCGCTCGCTTCGCTCCCACTTCGCGCGTGTAAACACACGGCGGCAATGGTTGCGGCTAGTGGCAGCAGGGTCGTCGTTGCCCGTCGGGTGCTGCCGCAACGGGCATGTACAGCTTATTATCTCATTTCCGAGGCGGCCTCTCAGCGCGACAATGCCCGAGCGTGGGACGGCGGAGCGTCGGGCCCTCCGGCCCGGCCACGATTCGGCGATAGAAACAACTGGTTCGGCCGGTGTGGCAACAGCCGCCGTCGCCCGCGACGCGCACCCTGAGCCAGACCGCGTCCTGATCACAGTCGATGCGCAGTTCCTCGACCTGCTGGATCTGCCCGCTGGTCGCGCCCTTATGCCAGAGTTGCTGGCGGGACCGGCTCCAGTACCAGGCCTGGCCGGTCTCGATCGTCTTGTTCAACGCCTCCGCATTCATCCACGCCAGCATCAGCACCACTCCACTCGCGACATCTGTCGCGACAGCGGGAATGAGCCCGTCCTCATTGAACCCTGGCAACAGGGGCGAGCATTCTTCGATCATCTCCGCGGGGTCCGCTCTTAATGGGTCAGGTTGCTGATCTTCCAGTGGCATGTGGCATTTCTTGAATGGGACGTACCAGTTCTATGGATGATCGTCCGGCCTGAGCGATCGCCACCGTGCGCTGCGGACCGCCCGGATTGTTGCGATTAGCGGGTCCGCCGTTCGTTCGCAGGCTTGACGACATCAAGCTCGACGTCCTGCCGCGCCTCAGATACATCGCATGCGCAAGTCGAGCCGGCGTCCACTCGAATGGATGAAGCCCTGCGCCAACGCATCACGGCGTAGCCGATGGCTGCGGCCAAGAACGCGAGCACGGCGATCAATGCAAGACCCTGTCCGCTAAGCCAGCCCACGACACCACCTACTGCCGAGCCGATAAAAAGCGGCCCAAGGCAGCAAAGCGCGACCAATGGCGCGACGACAATTGCGGTCATTAGCCCGGCTGCTGGCTTTTCATTCACGACACCCCACTTTCCGCGCTGGTGGCGCTGCCAAGCCATCAGTGCGGCGCTGCTCGTTGGTTCACATTTACGATCGTCACATCAGAAACTGCTACACCCTGTACTAAATACAGGGTCAATACGGAAGTTTGATCCGATCGGCTGGCCCCCGGGCTTCACCATGTCTGCGCCCGCGCTCCTGGGTTGGTGCATCGCCGATGAAGCGCATAGCTACGTCGAGGCTCCGCGCGTGCCAGTTCGGCGTCCTTTAGCGAGTAATAGAGCCAGATGAATTCGTCCGCGGTGATTCCAGAAAACGCGAAGGCATTCAGAGCATGTAGCCGATATCCGAGGCGCCGGTGGGATACGCGAACATCGTCGTCTTCAGATTGTCGGCCGTTAGGTCGTGGCGGATCGCAAGGGCAAACAGATTGATCACTTCATCAGCGTGCGGTCCGACAAGATGTGCGCCTAGGATACGCCCGGTGTCGTCCTCCACCATCACCTTGAAGCCATAGGTCTTCTCTGCGGCCTGGCGGGCAGTAAACCACTCGGACGCCTTCTGGGACTTAGTTTGGAATTTCAGGCCCTGCTGACGTGCTTCGTCTTCGCTCAGTCCGACCGCAGCGATCGGCGGGATCGTGAAGGCCACGCTCGGCACACCGCGATAGTCGGGTGTATGCCGATTGCCCTCTAGAAGGTTAGCGGCGACCACCTTGGCGTCGTGGCTAGAGACAGGAGTGAGCGGCGGCCCCTTCTGTGCCGCATCGCCGGCGGCGTACACGGCTGGGTTGGAGACACTCTGCAGGTGCTCATTCAGCTTGAGCCGGCCGTTTTCCACGGCGATGCCGCCGACCTCAAGATCAAGCCCGTCCAGCGAGGGTGCCCGGCCGGCCGCATGAACAACGAGGTCGGCCTCAAAGGTTGAGCCTCCACCTTCTGATGTGGTGTGGACGACAAAGCCCGCTCCCTTCTTCTCAATCGCCTCTACAGTGGTCCGCAGGCGCACATCGACCCCGATCTCGGCGAATTTGTCCATGAGCCAGCCGACAAGGTCAGGATCAAAGTGCGTGAGCATCCGCTGGCCACGTTGAAGAATGGTCACTTGCGCGCCTGCGCGAGCGGCGATGTGGGAGAATTCTGACGCTATATAGCCGCCGCCGACCAACACGATGCGTTGGGGCAGCCGCTGCATTGCCAGAAAGTCCTCATTGGTGACGAAATACTCTTCACCGGGAATGTGCAGCTTTATCGGCTCGGCGCCCGCAGCAATCAAAACGTGACGGGCTTCAAGGCTCTCGCCACCCACTGTCAGACTGTTCGGGCCTACGAAGCGCGCATGACCGTGATAGCTATGGATGCCCTTTTCTTCGTAACGGTGTTCGTGCTTTTCGGGGACCGGGTCGGTGAAGGTGCGCTTGAAGGCGATCAATTCGGACCAGGCGATATGGACGTCGCCGGCAACGCCATTGCCGCTCATGCGCCGGACATGGTCGACAGCCGAGGCGCCGCCGACAAGCATCTTTTTCGGGTCGCAGCCCCGCAGGGCGCAGGTGCCTCCGAAAGGCCGGTGGTCGATAACAGCCACGCTCCAGCTCTTTGCGCGCACGCGCATCGCGACGGCCATGGCTGCCGTGCCGGTCCCTATGACTACAAGGTCGAATTGGTTCGCCATTCGTCTCTCTCCTACTTATTCGTCGTGGGCGCATTACCGAGCTGACTTTCGCAGCCGCAACCAGGTTTCAACGGCGAAACGGCAGACAATTTCCGCGGCCTCAACGGTGCCCCGCGTCGCCGACGTCTGGATATGACGAAAGCGCATCGAGGATCGGGCATTCCGGAATGGCGTCACCCGAACACTGTGCAGCGGTTTGGGCTAGAATTTTTTCGATCCGCCTGAGGTCTGCGATCTTTGCGCGAACATCACTGAGGTGGTGCTCGGTACGCTCTTTGACCTCCGCGCACGTCTGTTTGCCGCCGTCGACCAACTCTAAAAGGCCGCGGATTTCCTCGATGCTGAAACCGAGTTCGCGGCCACGCATGACGAAGCGGAGGCGCCGGACATGGGCTTCGTTATAAACGCGGTAGTCGTTAGCGCTGCGCGGCGGCTCGGGAAGAAGCCCAATTTTTTCGTAGTAGCGGACTGTCTCTAAATTAGAGCCCGTCTGACGCGCCAACTCACTTCGTTTGAAACCCCGTCCGATAGCGCGATCCGTCATGGCCCAAAAAAACCTCTTGAGTCTGTAGTCACTACAGACCTTATCGTGTGTCCGACTCGAATTGAAGGGCTTTTTTTAATGAGCGATATCAGTACCAAACTGGTCGACTCGCCGGATGCGGGAAAGGTTAAGACGCAGGGGTGGCTTGCAGCGGGTGGGATCATCGGCGCGATCCTTGCGTCTAGCTGCTGCGTTGTACCTTTCGCCCTGTTCACGTTGGGAATCAGCGGCGCCTGGATTAGTAACCTGACGGCCCTCGAGCCCTATCAGCCCATCTTTGCCGCCGTGACGATTAGTTTCCTAGGCTACGGGTTCTATCTCGTTTACCGGAAGCCCAAAGTCGCCTGCGCCGAAGGCTCCTACTGCGCCAAACCCAGCTCGGGTCGCATCGCAAAGATCGGGCTTTGGACGGCTACTGTGCTCGTTATCGTCGCACTCGGCTTCCCGAAACTGGCGCCCTTGTTCCTCTGATCGACCGCTTAACCTGAAGGAGAAAATCTATGTTCCGACGTATCCTCGCAGCGACTGCGCTTATTGCCATGCTTTCGCCTTTTGCGGCCCAAGCCGCCGAAAGAACCGTTGTCCTAAACGTCGATAACGCGACGTGCGAACTCTGCGCCCCGATTGTCAAGAAAACGCTCTCCCGGGTCTCGGGCGTAAAGGCAGTAGTGGTCCAGGAGGCAAACGGAACGTCGGGCGCAGTGGCAACGGTCACTTTCGACGATGCGGTCACCAATGTCGCGACCCTCATTGCGGCGTCGACCAATGCCGGATATCCGGCGCGCGCGACAAAAGGCTGATTACGTGAATAGTCGCACCCTTTTTCGAACCGGCAGCATTGGGGCGGTCGTGGCGGCGCTCTGCTGCGCGACTCCAATCCTTGGGATTGTGCTGGGAGCGATCGGGCTCTCGGCGCTCGCGGGCAAGGCCGATTATGTCCTGATTCCGGTTCTTATCGTCTCGCTCGGGCTGGTGGGGATCGGGCTCTATCGACGCAACACATCTGCCTCAGCTGGCCCTGACTGCTGCGAGACGGGTAAGAACGCAGGAAAGTTCAAGTCATGAGTGATTGCTGCGCTCCTAGCGCAAAGAACGGGAACGGCCGCTACGATCTCATCGTCGTCGGCGCCGGCTCCGCCGGGTTCTCGGCCGCGATTACGGCAGCAGAACAAGGGGCGCAAGTTGCGTTGATCGGCCACGGCACGATCGGAGGGACGTGCGTCAATGTCGGCTGCGTCCCGTCGAAGGCCCTTATCCGGGCCGCAGAAGCGGTGCACCACGCGAACGCCGCACCCAGGTTCGCCGGTATCGCCGCGCAGGCGCGGGTGGCAGACTGGGGCGCGCAGGTCGCTCAAAAGGATGCACTGGTCGCGGGTCTGCGTCAGGCGAAGTACGCCGATCTCCTGCCATCTTACAACAACATCGCATATAATGAAGGCCGTGCCCGCCTCGTCGATGGCGTCGTCGAAGCCGGTGGCAAGCGTTTCGCGGCGGATCGTATCATCATTGCCACCGGGACCCGGCCGGCGTTGCCGGCGATCCCGGGCATAACGGACATCTCAATCCTCGATAGCACCACGGCGCTGGAGCTGACCGCGCTGCCACGCTCGATGATCGTGCTCGGCGGTGGCTACATCGGCGCTGAGCTCGCGCAAACCTTTGCTCGAGTGGGAGTCGAGGTGACGCTTGTCTTCCGCAGCCGCCTCCTGCCGGAAGCAGAGCCTGAGATCGGGGCGGCGCTCGCCGGTTATCTCGCCGACGAGGGTATCAAGGTCGTCGGCGGTCTGACCTATGAGTCGATCCGTCGGACGGAGGATGGCGTCGCGCTCACGGTTGTTCGGGACGGACACCTAGAGACGCTAGCCGCCGAGCGGGTTCTCGTTGCGACCGGTCGCGCCCCGAACACCGAAAGCCTTGGCCTTGAACAAGCTGGTATCGCCCGGACGCCCGTGGGCGCCATCGTGGTCGACGACCGGATGCGCACGTCCAAAGCGGGCGTCTACGCGGCCGGCGATGTGACGGGCAAGGACCAATTCGTCTACATGGCGGCCTATGGCGCGAAGCTCGCGGCGAAGAACGCGCTCAACGGCAACAGCCTCCGCTACGACAACTCGGCGATGCCTGCGGTAGTCTTCACCGATCCGCAGGTGGGAAGCGTCGGTCTCACGGAAACGCAGGCGCGTGCCGCCGGGCACAACGTCCGCACTTCCGTGCTTTCGCTCGACAACGTGCCCCGCGCGCTCGCGGCCCGGGATACACGCGGACTGATCAAGCTTGTGGCGGACGGCGACACCCGCAAGCTGCTTGGGGCACACATCCTTGCGCCTGAAGGCGCGGACAGTATCCAGACGGCGACGATGGCGATTCGTGGCGGTCTGACAATCGATGACCTCGCGGAGACGATCTTCCCGTATTTGACCACAGTCGAAGGGCTCAAGCTTGCGGCGCAGACATTCGACCGGGATGTCAAGAAGCTGTCCTGCTGCGCGGGCTGACGATTGGCCAAACGATCAGTCGAGGAAGAAGTAATGGCGATCGACGCGACAACATCGGAAGAGTTCAGTGTCGAGATCAGGCCGGGCGTATGCCGCCCGGACTGGTCGGCCGTTACCACGCCGGCCGCGCGGCATGCGCTTAGCGGGCGCATGGCGGCGCGGGCGGGACTTCTGGACAAGTGGTCGCAGGCGCTCGAACCGAATGAGGATCTGGTGTGGCGGATGGTCCTCGACCTCTACGCCGAAACCGGTCGGCCGCCTCGCGCTAGCGAGATTGCCGCCTGCTCGGACATCCCAGAGGAGCGCATGCGCGTCATTCTGCACAAGCTGCAACTGCGCGATCTCGTGGGCCTTGAACCCGGCACGGACGCGATCCTCTATGCCTACCCTTTTACGGAGACACAGACAGGTCACCACGTCGCACTGAAGAGCCACACCTTGCACAGCCTCTGCGCCATCGACGCACTCGGGGTTGGTAGAATGTATCGCAGCGACGTCACGGTCGAGTCCCGCTGTCGGCTAACTGGTAGAAGCGTCCGGGTGACGATAGGCGATGAGGGTCGTACCTTGTGTAACGTGTCGCCCGATGGCGCCGTAGTCTGGTACGATTTTGCCTATGAAGGAGGTGCGGCGGCAAACTCTTGTTGCCCGTTGATCGCCTTCTTTTGTTCGGAAGAGCAATTGCGGCGTTGGCTTGATCAGCAGACGCCATCCCGGCACGGCGTCATGTTGGTGATGGAAGAGGCCCTGGAAGTCGGCAGCGCAATCTTTGGTCCAGTTCTGACAGTGCCTGGCGCAGTTTCGGAGGAAGAGTCGCTAGCATCTTCCAAGTCGAGGAAGGCGCTTCGCTGACAATCGAGCTGCGCCATCTTCGCTACTTTATCGCAGCGGCAGAGCGCGGTAGCTTTCGACGCGCAGCAAAGGCGCTTAAGATTCAGGAGTCCGCCATCAGCCGGCGGATTCGGGATCTGGAAGATGAACTAGGAGCGGCTCTATTCATTCGCCACCATGGTGGTGTCGATCTCACTCAAGCCGGCCAGAGATTTCTCGTCCGCGCTCGTAAGGCCATCACTCAGATCGGCCATGCCGCCATGGACGTTGGTTCAGTTGGGCGTGGTGAAGCGGGCACCGTGCGCATCGGGATATTTTCCTCGCTTGCATCTGGCTTTCTCGCCGATCTCCTCCGCGCCTATGCTGCGGCAAACCCAGCCATCCGACCCGATCTGATTGAAGGCGGGCCCTCCGGCCACATCGCCGCGATTCAACGACATCACCTGGATGTCGCCTTCCTGACCGGTGAGCCGATCGCGGACGGATGCGATCTGGCGCATCTTTGGAATGAGCGTGTCTTCGTAGCATTGCCAGACGACGACGACCTGTCTCGAAATCGCGAGATTTCTTGGACGGACCTGCGAGACCGACACTTTATCGTCAGTGAGACCGACCCGGGTCCGGAGATCCACGACTACCTGGTGAAGCACCTCGCTGACCTTGGGCACCACCCCAACGTCGAACGTTGCCGTGTCGGTCGAGACAATTTGATGAATCTCGTCGCCATGGCTCAGGGCCTCACGCTGACCAGCGAAGCGACTATCGCGGCGCGCTTTCCCGGCGTCGCCTACCGCCCACTCAGCCAGGAGATTCTGCCGTTCTGCGCGATTTGGTCGCCGCACAATGACAATCCGGCTTTACGGCGGTTGCTGAGCCTAGCCAGAACAATGTCGCGACGATCGAACGCCGTCACAGTGCCGGGACTGATCGCTAATTCTGCGACGACGAGCCCGAGCTAGCAGGTGGGTGCCCGTGTTCGCCGTCGCGTCGCGCCTTCAAGAATCCTCGGTCGGTCGCCATGAATCGCTCGATCATCGGCGGAATCAGCTTCACCGGATCGCCCACGGATCTTCCTGTCTCGCGGGCTAGTATTTGGGCATAGGCCACGAGATCGCGGTGAACCGTGGCCGGCAGTTCGAACGAGACCTTGACCGGCTTGTCATCCGTAATCGAGCCAAACTTCAATTTCACCATATCAGCCTCCGTAGGGTTCGAGCACGAGATCGCGCGTGACGATGACGCGGACGGGAAAGCCCGGCCGGATGGTGAGCGTCGGGGCGATGTTGAGCTGACGCTGGACGATTTGCTGGCCGGTTTGGCTGACGCTGTTGTACGCACCCTGTCGTAGCGCCCGCACGATGTCGCTTTCCTGGCCAGACGAGCCGGCCTCCGCACCGATGCTCAGGATCGTGGAGAGCGCAGCGGCCTTGAACAGTTCGCCCCAGTGATAGTCGACACCATCCTCGAGGCCGGCATAGCCCTCGGCGTCCGCACCAGGCTGGCGCTCCAGAACGATGGAGCGACCATTGGGAAAGATCAGCCGATTCCAGACGAGGAGTATGCGCCGCTGACCGAAGCCGACGCCGCTGTCATACTGCCCGATGACGCGCGTGCCCTGAGGCACGAGGAGGATCTTGCCGGTCGGGCTGTCATAGATGTTCTCCGTCACCTGCGCGGTGATCTGGCCCGGCAGGTCGGAGCGGATGCCGGTGATGAGCGCGGCAGCGATGACAGCGCCGGCCTGCAGAACGTTCTTCGACGCCGGCGCCGCAACGCGATCCGGCGAGACGGTGCGCTTGTCCGGCGCCTGGTTGAGGAATGCGAGCTGGCGATCCTGCGCCGAGGGCGTCGCCGGCTGCGGCGCGAGGCCGAGGCTGGCGAGGTCGGCCGGCGGCGTGGCGATCGCGGTGGGTTGCGTCGAGGCCCCAGCACTGGCGGGCCGAGTCTCGGTCGAGGCGAACAGCCGCGCGGTCCGTGCCGACTCCAGCTCCTGCGCCCGACGCTGTTCCTCCGGGCTCGGCCCCACGGGGCCTGATGCAGGCGCGCCGATCGGCGGCACCGTGCCACCGTTCTGCGCGTTCAGGATCGGGCGACCGAGATCGCCCGGGAGCGGCGGGCCGAGCTTCGGGACGCCGGAATAATCTTTCGGCAATCCAGCCAGTCCGTCCGGTGTCGAGCGGTTGTCTGTCGAGTACAGTTCCTGGCCCTGGCCACCGTGACGGGTCTGAAGCGCATAGATCAGCGCCCCGCCGACACCGAGGCTTGCGGCGAGACCCAGACCGGCCAGCACCTTGCGGGACAGGCGGGTCACGCGCGGCGGCTCGGCGCGCAGCCGCATCGTCGCGGCCGGCCCGCCGGTCAGCGGCCGAGCGTCATCGTCGATCGGCTGAGGCTGGGGCGTCGAACCTTGCGCCCGGCCTTCCTCCTTTTCGGGATCGCGTTCATCGCTCACGATGCCGGCCTCCCGTCGGTGCGGGAGATGCGGACGCGCTTCTGGTTCTTGCCCGCACCAAACCGCAACTCGGCGGCGGCGAACAGCCGATCGACAATCATGTAGTTGCCGCGCACGCGATAGTTCACCAGCTCGGATGTGTCGCCCTCCGGCCCGACCACGAACAGCGGCGGCATCTCGCCCTGACCGATGCCGCGCGGGAATTCGATGAACACCTGCTTGCCGTCATCGAAGGCGCGAAGCGGCCGCCACGGCGCGCGGTCACCCGTCACCTCGTAGCGAAAATTGACGCGGGCGAGATCGATGCCGCTGGAGACGGGCTGCGCGGCCTCGGCTTGCTGGTTCTGGCGGCGCAGCGCGATGAGCTGGTCTTGCGGATATTGCCAGGACACCGACGCCATGTAGGTCGAGGGCGTTGCGCGCAGCTCCATGTGATAGGTGCGCCTGTCGGTGTTGATGACGAGATTGGTCATCAGCTCGGCGCGGGTTGGCTTTACGAGGATATGAATCTGCTTGGCCGCGCCGATGCCGCTCTCGGTATCGCCGATGATCCAGCGCACGGTGTCGCCGGCGGCGACGGGACCGGAGCCGACGAGCTGTTCGCCGGGCTGGAGCGCGATGTCGGTGATCTGCCCCGGCGATGCATAGACCTGATAGAGCGCGCCATCGACGAAGGGATAGACCTGCATGGAGTTGATGAAGCCGTTGCGAACGGGCTGAACGCGCGCGGCGGCGTTGGCCTGGTTGACGCGTGCGGCGGGGTCGGCCGGTTCCGGCTCGGGCTTCCCGTCCTTGCCGAGCGGCTTCAACTGACCGGGCAGCGGGAGCGGCTTGGGCAATTCCACCACCCTGACGGGCGCTGGCGGATCGGTCGTCTGCACGGCCGGGGCCGCATTGTCGTAGGAAATTTCCGGGGGCGGCGTGTGGGTGGCGCACCCTGCCAACGCCGAACCGGCGAGCAGGATCGCCGGCAAAGCGGATTTGCGCAAAGCCGGCATTACGTGGATGCGGAAAGCCGGACGCCCTGCACTCCAGGGGGCGGCTTTGCGGAGTGCGGGCGTCATTGTCCAAGCTCCTTCGACCAGTTGATGGCGTTGATGTAGATGCCGAGCGGATTCTTCCGCAGCGTGTCGGCGTCGCGCGGCGGCTGTACAATGACGGTGAGGATGGCTGACCAGCGTTCGGTGGAGGCCAGCGAGCCGTCCTGATAGCGGCGCTCGATCCAGGCGATGCGGAAGCTGGATGGCGAGGCCCGGATGACCGACGACACCTCGATTGCGATTTGCTGCTTGCCGACCTTCGTGAAGGGGTCGTTGGCGCGGGCGTAGTCGTTGAGCGCGAGCGCGCCGCCTTGTGTGGTGAAGTCATAGGCGCGCAGCCAGTTCTGCCGCACGATGATGGCGTCGGCCGGGATCGAGCGGACCTGCTCGATGAAGCGCGCCAGGTAGAAGGCGATCTGCGGATCGTTCGGCTGGTAGTCGGCGGTCGCCGGCGCCACGGCCTGCGCCTGGCCGAGCCGGTCGACCTGCACCACCCAGGGCACGATCGAGCCGTTGGCGGACTGCCAGACAAGCGCGGCGGAGAGGCCAGCGGCAAGCCCCAATGAGCCGAACGCCATGTAGCGCCAGTTGCGGGCCTGCACGCGGGCCGATCCGATCCGATCGTCCCAGATCTGCGCCGCGCGCTGGTAGGGCGTCTCTGGTTGCGGGGATTTGCCGTAGTGGGTGGATGGTCGTTTGAACATGGTCAGTCGCTTTCGGAGAGGTTGACGGAGGAGCCACCGCCATGGCTGTCACCGCTACGCACGGCGTGAGCGGCGGCCTGAACGCCATGGGTGAGCTGCTGCGAGCGCTTCATGCGCTTCGCCCAGGCCCGCGGACTTTCGGCGGCGGAAGAGGATGCAGCCTCGGCGGTGATTTCGCCCGCCGCTGAGCCCGATGACCCTGTGGCGATCTCCGTCGCGGCCTGGCCGCCGGCCTGATAGCTCTGCTTCAGGCTTTCGGTGGCATGTCCGGCAGCGCGCCTGAGTGGCGAGACGGCGGCCTTCGCGCCGGTGCTTGCGACATTGCCGAGACCGGATGCGACGCCCGATGCGCCAGACTGACCAGCGGCGCCAAGGCTGTAGGCCGTGGATGCGCCGCCAGCGAGGGCGGCTCCACCACGAGCGGCGGCGGCTGCGCCGCCGGCAAGCGCGGCACCGCCGGAAGCGACCGCGCCTACCGTAGCTGCGCCCGCCGCGACCATGCCGCCGGCGGCGAGACCCGTGCCGACCGCCGCGCCCGCGCCGAGCTGCGGTCCACCGGAGATGAGACCATTGGCGATGCCGGGGCCGAAGATGCCGAGACCAAGCAGCGAAAGCGCGGCGAGCACGATCGCCATCGCGTCGTCGATCGACGGCGTCGCGCCGGCAAAGCCAGAGGTGAATTCTGAGAACAGCGTCGAGCCGATGCCGATGATGACCGCGAGGACCAGCACTTTGATGCCGGAGGAGATGACGTTGCCCAGCACGCGCTCGGCCATGAAGGCGGATTTGCCGAACAGACCGAAGGGAATGAGGACAAAGCCGGCGAGTGTCGTCAGCTTGAATTCGATCAGGGTGACGAAGAGCTGGATCGCGAGGATGAAGAAGGCGAGCAGGATCAGCGCCCAGGCGAAGAGCAGGCAGGCAATCTGAATGAAGTTCTCGAAGAACGACCAGTAGCCCATCAGGCCGGAGATGGAGTCGAGCAGCGGCCGTCCCGCGTCGAGCCCGGTCTGCGCCACCTTGCCGGGGCGCAAAAGGTCGCTGACGGCAAAGCTGGTGCCTGACGCCTTCAGGCCGAGGCCCGCGAAGCTCTCGAAGATGATGCGGGCGAGATTATTCCAGTTGGAGATGAGGTAGGCGAAGACGCCGACGAACAGCGTCTTCTTGACGAGGCGCGCCATGATGTCGTCGTCGGCGCCCCACGACCAAAAGAGCGCGGCCAGCGTCACGTCGATGACGATGAGCGTGGTGGCGATGAAGCCGACCTCGCCACCGAGCAGGCCGAAGCCGCCGTCGATGTAGCGCGTGAAGACTTCGAGGAAATGGTCGATGACGCCGGTGCCGCCCATGTCAGCGAGCTCCCTGGTCGGCAGAGATGGCCGGCCGGGCCGGCTCGGCCTGCACCGCAGGCCCGGTCAAATCCGCTGGCGCACTGTCTTTGCGGATGGGGTCGGCCGACGCGGGCGCGCTTGGAAACAGCGTGGTCGGCGCAGACGGGACCGACGACACCGCTGGCGCCGGTTGACCGAGGAACCGGCGCCGGTTCTCGGCCCACGCTATCAGGCAGGCGGGATCGCGCGGGCCTGCCTCACCGATCTCCGAACAGCGCAGCAATTCGGCCGCGAGAGGATCTTGCGATGCGACGGGACGCACCCGTGTCGCGAAGTCGATTGGCCGATCATCCTTGCGGTTCATCTCGATCGCGGTCGCCGTGATGGCGACCGCGACGAAGACGATGGCGCCGATGCGAGCGAGGGTCTTGCCGTCCATCGCGCCGCCCTCAGTGATTGCCGTAGAACATCTGCGCGTTGCCGGGCTGGTAGCCCGAACCCGGCGTCAGAAAGCGACGGCGCTGCTCGCGGCCCTGTTCGGCGGCGGCGGACTGCTCCGCCGATTGCAAGGCCTGCGCCCGACCGTTGGCCGCGACGACGGCGGTGAGATCCGCGAGTTGCTGGGCCTGGAGCGCGAGAAGCTGGTTGCCGGCTTGCGTTGCCTGCAGCGCACCGGTCGCGCCCTGGCTCTGGCCGACCAGCGCCGACATCTGCGCGCGGTTGGTGTCGATGTTGCCGACGACGCCGGCTTGCACGCGCATGGCGTCCTGCAGGCCGCCGACCGTGTTCTGCCAGCGCGAGCGCGCATCGGCGACAAGCTGCTGATCGGACGCCGACATCGAGACGTTTCCGTATTTCTGCTGGAACACGCGATCGATCTGCTGGACGTCGTAGGCGATGTTCTGGGCTTGCTGCAGGAGTTGCTGCGTCCGCTGAACCGATTGCTGAAGCTGTTGCAGCGACGAGTACGGCAGGCTCGCGAGATTGCGAGCCTGGTTGATCAACATCTGCGCTTCGTTCTGAAGCGAGGTGATCTGGTTGGTGATCTGCTGGAGCGAACGCGCCGCCGTCAGGACGTTTTGTGCATAGTTCGAGGGATCGAACACGATGATGGCGTGGGCCGGCGTCGCCAGCATGGGCGCGAGCGCCACGGGAGCGATCAGCAGCGCGGCAGCGAACCGCGCTGCGCGGGATTGGCGCAGTTTCATGAGGACTTCTCCTTGTTGGTGAGCGTGGGGATGAGATCAGCGGCCCAGCCGACCTCACGGTGATCGAGCCAGGCGGCGAGGAATCCGTCGCGGCCATGTTCGGCGACGATCCGGGCGATGGCGGCCTGGTCGGTTTTTGACGAGGCGGCGCAGAGCGCGAGCGCGACGTCGGAAAGGCCCAGCTCGAACAGCCGATTGCCGCGCCGGGACTGGCAGTAGTAGTCACGCTTGGGCATGGCCCGGGCGATGATCTCGATCTGGCGATCGTTGAGGCCGAAACGCCGATAGATCGCCGTGATCTGCGGCTCAATCGCGCGCTCGTTCGGCAGCAGAAGCCGGGTCTGACAGCTCTCGATGATGGCGGGCGCGATCGCCGAGCCGTCGATGTCCGATAGGCTTTGCGTGGCGAAGATAACGCTGGCGTTCTTTTTGCGCAGCGTCTTCAGCCATTCGCGGAGCTGGCCGGCGAAGCCGTCGTCATCCAGCGCCAGCCAGCCCTCGTCGATGATGAGAAGCGTCGGCGAACCATCGAGCCGGTCTTCGATCCTGTGAAACAGATAGGAGAGGACCGCGGGCGCCGCGCCTGTCCCGATCAGACCTTCTGTCTCGAACGCTTGAACGAAGGCCGATCCGAGATGCTCGCGCTCGGCGTCGAGCAACCGGCCGTAGGGTCCGCCGACACAATAGGGTCTGAGCGCCTGCTTGAGGTCGTTCGACTGGAGCAGCACGACCAGGCCGGTGATCGAGCGCTCCTCGACGGGCGCCGATGCCAGCGAGGTCAGCGCCGTCCAGATATGCTCCTTCACCTCGGGCGTGATCGGCACGCCTTCGCGCGTCAAGATCGACACGATCCAATCGCCCGCCCAGGCGCGCTCGGGAACGTCGTGGATGCGGGCCAGCGGCTGAAGGCTGACGCTGTCGATGGCACCGTCGCTGAGATCGCCGCCGAGATCGTGCCAATCGCCGCCCATGCCGAGCGCCGCCGCGCGGATCGAGCCGCCGAAGTCGAAGGCGAAGACCTGGGCGCGCTCATAGCGTCTGAACTGAAGCGCCATCAGCGCCAGCAGCACGGACTTGCCCGCGCCGGTCGGGCCGACGATCAGCGTGTGGCCGACGTCGCCGACGTGAAGCGAAAGCCGGAACGGGGTCGAGCCTTCGGTCTTGCCGAAGAGCAGTGGGGGCGCTGCAAAATGCTCGTCCCGTTCCGGCCCCGCCCACACCGCCGAAAGCGGGATCATGTGGGCGAGATTGAGCGTGGAAATCGGAGGCTGGCGGACATTCGCGTAGACATGGCCGGGCAATGACCCGAGCCAGGCGTCCACCGCATTGATGGTCTCGGCCATGGCGGTGAAGTCGCGGCCCTGGATGACCTTCTCGACCAACCGCAGCTTCTCGTCGGCGACGCGCGGATCGTCGTCCCACACCGTCACCGTCGCGGTGACATAGGCCATGCCGGCATAGTCGGCGCCGAGTTCCTGCAGCGCCATGTCGGCGTCGGCAGCCTTGTTGGAGGCGTCGGTGTCCACGAGGACGGACGCCTCGTTGGTCATCACCTCCTTGAGGATCGCGGCGATCGACTTGCGCTTGGCGAACCATTGCCGCCGGATCTTGGTCAAGAGCTTGGTCGCGTCGGTCTTGTCGAGCAGGATCGCGCGCGTCGACCAGCGATAGGGGAAGGCCAAGCGGTTCAGCTCGTCGAGCAGGCCCGGCGTCGTCGCCGTTGGAAAGCCCGTGACGGTGAGGATGCGCAGATGCGATGCGCCAAGGCGCGGTTCGAGCCCGCCGGTGAGCGGCTGGTCGGCGAGCAGCGCGTCGAGATAGATCGGCGTCTCGGGAACACGGACGCGGTGACGCTTGGTCGAGACGCAGCCGTGGAGGTAGGTGAGCGTCTCCGCGTCATCGAGCCAGCGGCACTCCGGCATGAAGGCTTCGACCAGACGCAGGATGCGATCGGTGCGATCGGCGAAGCCAGTCATCGCCTCGCGCGGGTCGATGCCTGACTTCTCGCGGCCTTCGTAGAGCCAGGTTTCCGCGCGCGCGGCGTCTTCGGCCGGGGGCAGATAGGTGAAGGTCAGGAAGTAGCACGACTCGAAATGCGCACCGGCCTCCTCGAAGTCCGCCTTCCGCTCGGCATCAACCAGCGCCGAGGCGGGATCGGGAAAGCGGCTGTCGGGATAGAGGTTCGCGGCGTGGCGCTGCGCCTCGACGAAGATCGCCCAGCCGCTGCCGAGACGGCGGAAGGCGTTGTTGAGGCGGCCGGCGACCGCGACCAGCTCGGCCGGGACGGCGCTGTCGAGATCGGGGCCGCGAAACCGGGCGGTGCGCTGAAAGCTGCCGTCCTTGTTGAGGACGATTCCTTCGCCCACCAGCGCGACCCAGGGCAGGAAGTCGGCGAGCCGGCTGTTGCGATTGCGATATTCGGTGAGGTTCATCATCGGCGCGCTCCCCGTCAGACCGAAAGGTGCGCGGGGACGCGCAGATGGCGGCGCACCACGTCGACGAAGAGCGGATCGCGCTTCGCCGCCCACACCGCCGCGACATGGCCGATCGCCCAGATGGCGATGCCGACCAGCCAGAGGCGAAGGCCAAGACCCACGGCGCCAGCGAGTGTCCCGTTCATGATGGCGATGGCGCGCGGCGCGCCACCGAGCAGGATCGGCTCGGTCAGCGCGCGGTGAACCGCGACCGTGAAGCCCGGCACCTCGCCGGCTTGATCCACGACGCCCGCCATCAGACGAGCGCTCCGCCGCCGAAGGAGAAGAAGCTGAGGAAGAACGAGCTGGCCGCGAACGCGATCGAGAGGCCGAACACGATCTGGATCAGCCGCCGGAAGCCGCCGGACGTGTCGCCGAAGGCGAGCGTCAGGCCGGTGACGATGATGATGATTACCGCGATGATCTTCGCGACCGGACCTTCGATCGACTGGAGGATCTGCTGGAGCGGCTGCTCCCACGGCATGGAGGAGCCGGAGGCGTGGGCGGCGGGCGCCATCGCGACGGTAATTACGAGGGCCGACGCCATCATCATCAGGCGGCGAGGCAATCTGCGGGCATGCGAGATCATGCGGATTCTCCTTCGTTGGGCTTCGGGGTGATGGGGGTGACGCGGTAATCGCCGTCCGGGCCGAGGCCCTCGACGCGTGCGAGTTCGGAGAGCCGACGGGCAGAGCCGCGGCCGGAGAGGACGGCAACGATGTCGATCGTCTCGGCGATCAGCGCGCGCGGGACCGTAACGACGGCTTCCTGGATGAGTTGTTCCATCCGGCGCAGCGCGCCGATCGCGCTGCCGGCATGGATCGTGCCGATGCCGCCGGGGTGGCCGGTGCCCCATGCCTTGAGGAGTTCCAGTGCCTCGGCTCCACGCACCTCGCCGACCGGAATGCGGTCAGGGCGCAGGCGCAGGGATGAGCGGACGAGATCGGAAAGCGAGGCGACGCCGTCTTTTGTGCGCATTGCCACGAGGTTCGGCGCCGCGCATTGCAGCTCGCGCGTGTCCTCGATGATGACGACGCGGTCGTCAGTCTTCGCGACCTCTGCCAGCAGCGCGTTGGTGAGCGTGGTCTTGCCGGTCGATGTGCCGCCGGTGACCAAAATGTTGGCGCGTGCGGCGACCCCTTGGCGCAGCGTCTCGGCCTGCACCGCCGACATGATGCCGGCCGCGACATAGTCGTCGAGCGTGAACACCGCGACAGCGGGCTTGCGGATCGCGAAGGCGGGCGCGGCGACGACGGGAGGCAACAGCCCCTCGAACCGCTCCCCGGTCTCGGGCAGCTCGGCTGAGACACGCGGGGCGCCGGCATGGATTTCGGCGCCGACATGGTGTGCGACGAGGCGGACGATGCGCTCGCCGTCCGCTGCCGACAGCCGCTCGCCCGTATCGGACAGCCCCTCGGAGAGGCGGTCGATCCAGAGCCGACCATCGGGATTCAGCATCACCTCGACGATGCTGGCGTCGTCGAGATAGCGCGCGATGGCGGGGCCAAGCGCGGTGCGCAGCATCCGCGCGCCGCGCGCAAAGCCTTCTGAATTTTGATGAGACGCCATCATACAACCCCGATTCCATCGGGGCTGAGACAGACCTTCCCCGGACGGGGATGATTAAAAGGGCCTGATTTTGGGCCGATTCAACAAAGATTCATCGGCGTAGTAGTGTAGCGTGCAAATACAGGAAAACGGCGGGGTCAGGATTCAGAAGGCGCGAGGCAAGTGATCGATGACGGCAAATCTTCAACATGGAAGATCCGATACGGCGAGCCGATTCATCGCCGCGCCCGCCGACGTGATCTATCGCGCATTTGTCGACCCGGCCGTCTGACTACAATGGCTTCAGCCGGATGGTATGACCGGCCAGATCTACGAGTTCGATGCCCGGCCAGGCGGCACCTACAGGATGGCACTGACCTATCGCCGCGATCATCCGAACGCGGGCAAGACATCCGAGGACACGGATGTCGTCGAGGGCAGATTCGTCGACTTAGTTCCGAATGAGCGCGTGGTTCAGGTCGTTACGTTCGAGTCAGACGATCCACGATTTGCAGGCGAAATGCCGATGACGTGGAGCATTTCACCGATGGAAGGCGGCGCCGAAGTCTCGATCATCGGCGAGAACGTGCCGAGCGGAATAAGCAAAGTCGACCACGGTGTTGGACTTCGCTCGACCCTGGAAAATCTCGCGCGCTTTGTCGAATAGAGACGTATGTGCGTCGGTGCCGCCTCCGGTCATCCTCGAACGACTGGAACACGGCTGCTTACTCCGATCTTCCGCTTGCGCATTGAAATACAAGCGTCATCGATGAGTTTAGGCAGATCGCGGCGCGCCACACTCCGGTTCGTACTTTCAAACTACCCACACCGTTAGCCATTCCGCGGACTAATTGCGCCGCAGCGCCCCTTTCGGTGGGAAACCCGTCAAGCAACCAGCGAATCCGGCCGACCGCTAGAAATTCGCTGCATGGGCTGGCGTGGCGCCAACTCTTGGTATATCTGATATCTCAATAACTCTTGGAATGTTGAGATGACAATGCACGAAAAGCAGGCCCTCGACGCCTTCGCCGCGCTTTCGCAGGAAACAAGGCTCCGCATCGTCCGTCGTCTGGTGACAGCCGGCCCCGAAGGGATGTCCGCTGGCGCCATCGGAGAGGCGATGGACAGCGCGTCCTCCTCGCGCATGTCCTTTCACCTTAGCCATCTCGAACAGGCGGGGCTTGTCGAGTCCCGGCGCGAAGGGCGGTCGATCATGTACAGCGCGGCTCTGGTGACGCTCTCCAACCTTGTCGCATTTCTCATGCGCGACTGCTGCCAGGGCCATCCCGAGGTGTGCAATCCGGCTGTCGCCGCGCTGTCCTCCTGTTGCGAACCCACGAAAGGCGCTTCCCATGTCTGATGCAGATCAGCCTGACCGCATCTTCAATGTCCTTTTCCTTTGCACCGGCAATTCGGCCCGATCGATCCTCGCCGAGAGCATTCTGACCAAGGACAGTGCCGGCCGGTTTCGCGCGTTTTCCGCTGGCAGCCAGCCCAAGGGGGACGTCAATCCCTTCGCGTTGAAGGTGCTGAAGAGCTTCGACTATCCCGTCGGGGGCTTCCGCTCAAAGAGCTGGGAGGAGTTCGCGGGGTCCGACGCTCCCGTCATGGATTTCGTGTTCACGGTTTGCGACAACGCCGCCGGCGAAACCTGCCCGGTCTGGCCGGGCCAGCCGATGACCGCGCATTGGGGCATCGAAGACCCCGCTGCTGTGAAAGGTTCCGACATTCAGAAGGAAGCAGCCTTCGTCGCCGCGTTTCGTTACATGAAGAACCGGATCTCCGCTTTTTCAGCATTGCCGGTGTCGAGCCTCGACAAGGCTTCGTTGCGCGCGAAGCTCCTGGAAATCGGGCAATCGGACGGCACGTCCTCGCCTCGCAACAGCGCAGCGTGAGATCGGCCATGGACGTTATCATCTATCACAACCCCGAGTGCGGCACCTCGCGCAACACTCTGGCGATGATCCGGAACGCCGGCATCGAGCCGCATGTCATCGAATATCTGAAGACGCCGCCGTCGCGCGCGCTAGTGATGCAACTCATTGTGCGCATGGAGATCTCCGCTCGGGCGCTTCTGCGCGAAAAGGGCACACCCTACGCGGAGCTGGGCCTTGCCGATCCGGCGCTGACCGACGATCAGCTTCTCGATGCTATGATGGCGCATCCGATCCTTATCAATCGGCCGATCGTCGTCAGCCCCAGGGGCGTCAAACTCTGCCGGCCTTCCGAAGAAGTGCTCGATCTGCTGCCGCCGCAGCAAGGCGAGTTCACGAAGGAAGACGGTGAGCGCGTTATCGACCAGCAAGGCCGCCGCATCGCGACGGCTTGAGGAAAACCATGTCTACCTTTGAACGCTACCTCACCCTCTGGGTCGCGCTCTGCATCGTCGTCGGCATCGCGTTCGGCCATATGATGCCGGGCGTGTTTCAAGCAATCGGCGTGGCAGAAATCGCCAACGTCAATCTGCCGGTAGCGGTGCTGATCTGGCTGATGGTCATTCCGATGCTCCTGAAAATCGACTTCGCCGCGCTCGGCGAGGTCGGCCGCCACTGGCGCGGCATCGGCGTGACGCTGTTCGTCAATTGGGCGGTGAAGCCTTTTTCCATGGCTTTGCTCGGCTGGCTCTTTATCGGCTGGCTGTTCCGGCCCCTGCTGCCCGCCGACCAGATCGACAGCTATATCGCCGGCCTCATCATCCTCGCCGCCGCGCCTTGCACAGCGATGGTATTCGTCTGGTCGAACCTGACCAAGGGCGAACCGCATTTCACGCTGAGCCAGGTGGCGCTTAATGACGCGATCATGGTGGTGGCCTTCGCGCCCATCGTGGGGCTCCTGCTCGGCCTGTCCGCGATCACGGTGCCATGGGGCACGCTGATATTGTCGGTGGTGCTCTATATCGTGATCCCGGTGATCGTCGCGCAGATCGTGCGCCGCCACCTCCTGGCGAACGGCGGGCAAGCCGCGCTCGACCGGTTGCTCGCGAAGCTCGGGCCGGTTTCGCTAGTCGCGCTGCTGGCGACGCTGGTGCTGCTGTTCGGTTTCCAGGGCGAGCAAATCATCGCGCAGCCGATGGTGATCGCGCTGCTCGCCGTGCCGATCCTGATCCAGGTCTATTTCAATTCCGGTCTCGCCTATCTGCTCAATCGAATATCAGGGGAACAGCACTGCGTCGCTGGCCCTTCGGCTCTGATCGGCGCGTCCAATTTCTTCGAGCTGGCCGTAGCGGCCGCCATCAGCTTGTTCGGCTTTCACTCCGGCGCGGCGCTCGCGACCGTCGTCGGCGTGCTGATCGAGGTGCCGGTCATGCTCTCCGTCGTGTGGATCGTGAACCGCTCCAAGGGTTGGTACGAGCGCGACGGGAAGGCCGCGGCTGTTGTGGAGGCAAACCGTTGACCTTGCCAAACCTCCCTAATGTCGATGCCGATTGTATCGCTGTGCCGCGCATTGATCGACTGCGGGCAACACCCTCGACCCATCCGCCTCGCATTCTGTTGCTCTACGGTTCGCTTCGCGAGCGGTCCTACAGCCGGTTTCTGACCCAGGAGGCCGAGCGACTGTTGAAGAACTTCGGCGCGGAAACCCGTATCTTCGATCCGCATGGTCTGCCGCTGCCAGATGGAGCGGAAGTCGATCATCCGAAAGTGCGCGAGTTGCGAGAGCTATCGCTCTGGTCGGAAGGCCAGGTCTGGACAAGTCCGGAGCGTCACGGCGCCATGAGCGGAGTGATGAAGGCACAAATCGACTGGATACCCCTGTCGGTCGGCGCGGTTCGTCCAACGCAGGGCCGCACCCTTGCCGTCATGCAGGTTTCCGGTGGTTCGCAGAGCTTCAACGCCGTCAACCAGATGCGCGTGCTCGGCCGCTGGATGCGGATGGTGACGATTCCAAATCAGTCATCCGTTGCCAAGGCGTACCAGGAGTTTGATGAAGCGGGCCGAATGAAGCCGTCCTCCTACTATGACCGGGTGGTCGATGTGATGGAGGAACTGGTCAAGTTCACGCTGCTGACGCGCGATGTCTCCTCGTATCTCACCGACCGCTACTCCGAGCGCAAGGAAAGCGGTGAGGCCCTGATGCGGCGAGTGAATTTGGTAGCAGCGACCTGAGCTTCTAGGTTGCTACCAACTGGTCGGCATGTCGCAACATAGCGCGTTGTCGGCGGTGAGCAGAACCAGCTTCAACGCCAGTCGGCTATTCGGCCTGCCCACCGACATCCTCCGAAATCTCCTGGCTCAGCTTCGGTCCCTTGGCCAGCCGACGGCCGAGCGCGACGACGAATTGATCATAGCGTTCGCCGGCTTTGGCGCGGGCGGCCTGCGCGGCAGGTTCCGGCAAAGCCGGCGTGGTTGCGACCCAGAAGCGCACGAACACGGCGAGCATCTCGACGGAGATGCCGACATCGCGCTCCATCCGCGTCATACGGCGATCGAGCTGGTCGAGCCGCTTGGTGATCGCCGCCTCCTGTCGCTCGGCCGCATCCGGCGAGAGGAAGGATTCAATGGCAGCCTCCGCCACGAGCGATCGGGAATGGTCGCGCCGCGCGGCATGTTCGGCGAGACGACGCATCACGGCCGGATCAAGATAGACCGACAGCCGCTGTTTCCTGGGAGGTTTCGTCATGGCGACCTCACAGCTCCATGCCGTCGCCGGGATCGAGCGAGACCTGTCGCGCGACGCCCTGCATCATCCGGTTCATCCGGCTATTGCGGACCGCATCATCCTCGGCGTCGTCGGCAAGGCCGATCTCAAACTCGTTCTCGATCGGCGCCTTCTTCTCGACGGGCTTCACGCGGTTCAGCTCGGGTTGCTGACGACGTTCGGATTCGGTCGGATCTTCATCGCCGATTTCCGCCGCCGGCTTCGCCTCGGTCACCTCCGGCTGGGCCGGGAGCGGCAGCGCCGTCCAGTCGTCGGGCCGAGCCTGTCTTGGTGGCACGATCGTCGGCGGCATCAGGATGCGTTCCTTGAAGCGCGCATCGTCGTAGTAGCGCGCCTTCTTCGCCCGGATCGGCGGCGTGCCCGCGACCATGACGATCTCGTCGGTCGGCGGGAGCTGCATGATCTCGCCGGGGGTGAGCAACTGCCTGGCCGTCTCGGATCGAGAGACCATCAGATGCCCAAGCCAAGGCGACAGCCGATGCCCGGCATAGTTCCGCATTGCCTTCATCTCGGTCGCGGTGCCGAGCGCATCGGATACGCGCTTGGCGGTGCGCTCGTCGTTGGTCGCGAAGCTCACCCGCACGTGGCAGTTGTCGAGGATCGAGTTGTTCGCGCCATAAGCCTTCTCGATCTGGTTCAGCGACTGCGCGATCAGGAAGCTCTTGAGGCCATAGCCCGCCATGAAGGCCAACGCGGACTCGAAGAAGTCGAGTCTGCCGAGCGCCGGAAACTCGTCCAGCATCAGCAGGAGCCGATGGCGGTCGGCCTTCGCCTGCAGGTCCTCGGTCAGGCGTCGGCCGACCTGGTTGAGGATCAGCCGGATCAGCGGCTTGGTGCGGTTGATATCGGACGGCGGCACAACGAGGTAGAGCGTCGTCGGGTGCTTCCCACCCACGATGTCGGTGATCCGCCAGTCGCAGCGCCGCGTCACCTCGGCCACCACGGGATCGCGATAAAGGCCGAGAAACGACATCGCGGTGGAGAGCA
Organism: Mesorhizobium terrae; assembly: GCF_008727715.1. Taxonomy (GTDB): domain Bacteria; phylum Pseudomonadota; class Alphaproteobacteria; order Rhizobiales; family Rhizobiaceae; genus Mesorhizobium; species Mesorhizobium terrae. The sequence goes on along the minus strand of NZ_CP044218.1, from coordinate 1,197,338 downwards.
CGCCAGAGCGCTCATTGTCGCTCTTGTTGAGCAGCTCGCGCGCGGCGCTGGCGATGACGGGATGCGGTCCCGCCTCGCCCAGATGCGCCGTCTTCATCATCGCCGCCAGCGTCGACTCGATCGGCCGCTTCGGATCGGAGAGGAACGCAGCAACGCCGGCGAGCGTCTTGTCCTCCTCCGCATAGAGAACATGGAGGATGGCGCCGACCAGCAGTGCATGGCTGGTCTTTTCCCAGTGGTTTCGCTTCTCCAGCGATCCTTCGGGATCGACGAGGATGTCGGCGATGTTCTGAACGTCGCGGACTTCCCACTCGCCGCGGCGCACCTCGAGCAGCGGATTGTAGGCCGACGATTTTGCGTTGGTTGGATCGAACAGCAGCACGCGGCCGTGCTTGGCGCGGAAGCCCGCCGTGAGCTGCCAGTTCTCGCCCTTGATGTCGTGAACGATGGCCGAGCCCGGCCAGGTCAGCAGCGAGGGCACCACCAAACCGACACCCTTGCCCGATCGCGTCGGCGCGAAGCACAGCACGTGCTCCGGCCCGTCGTGGCGAAGATACTCGCGCTCGTATCGGCCGAGCACGACCCCATCGGCGCCGAGCAGGCCGGCGGCATCCACCTCCTTCTTCTCGGCCCATCGCGCTGAGCCATAGGTTTCGACCTTCTTGGCCTCGCGCGCGCGCCAAACCGACATGCCGATCGCGACGGCGATCGAGATGAAGCCGCCCGATGCGGCGATGTAGGCGCCTTCGACAAAGATCGCGGGGGCGTAGGCGTCGAAGCCGTACCACCACCAGAAAAACGAAGGCGGCAAGTAGAAGGGAAAGCCGAACAGCGTGAACCACGGATGCCCAAGTTCTGGCTGGAAGGCGAGACGCCAGGCCACCCATTCGGTCGCGCCCCAGGTCGTGACCAGCACGATGGCGAAGACGGTGAGAATCTGGCCCCAGAGAATTTTCGTAGCGGACATGGCGGAGATTCTTTCTGCGAGGGTTCAGAGGCCGAGGCCGCGCTTGCGGCCGAAACTCCAGTCGATGCCGCCGTCATCGCGGGCAACGCCGGAGACGTGGCGGCCGAGTTGCTTTTCGAGGGAGGGCGTCCAGGGCACGAGCTGGAAGCCGAGACCGTCGTCCAGCATGGCGAAGCGGCCCGAGGCGAGCGTGAAGCGCTGACGGTAGGAGCCGGCGATATATTCGCCGCTGGCCGCCCGATTGAACGGCTGGCCGGTCTCACCGGAGAGTTTCTCGCCGAGCGCCTCCAGCTCGCGGCGGCGCAGGGTGTCGATCAGATTGCGGGTGAAGGTGACGCGCTGGCCGTGCCGCTCGCCGAAGCCCTGTCCGACCAGGTGATTGGCGCGGCGCTCCAAAGCGTGTCGAACCTCGGCGCCGAACCCGCCCTCGGACAACGCAGCCGGCTCGCGGGCGATATTCTGCCGGTCGAGCCAGGTCGCGCCCGACGCGGTGATCTGGCGGTCGATGTCGAGGTCGGAGCGGACGGCGATCGCGACGCGGCGCTGGCCCTGGGCGTCGTCGAACCGTCGAAGCTCCACGATCGAACCGGGCGAGCTGTCGCCGGCCGCGTCGAGGTCGGGCAGCTTGATGTGATGGGTGCGCCCGTCGACCCCATCGACCACGGCATAGGCCGTGCCCTTCAACTCGTCGTCGAGGCCGCGATCCACCAGCCTGCCGATAATAGGCGTGTCCAGACTCTCGGCCGCCAGCACATAGCTGGCCGAGCCGCGTTCGATGCCGCGATCGGTCAATGCCCGGTGCATGCGTTTGATGATGTCGCCGCGCTGGCCGAGCTCGCGCAGCGTCGCCTCGGCCCTGCCGTCGATCATCCACTGGCCGGGGCCAACCTGTTCGGCGAGACCAAGCGTTTCGAGCTTGCGCAGCCGCCCGACCTTCAGCGCATGATATTCATCGGGCCTGGCGCTTTGGTCGGGCGCCATGTCGATGACGCCTCCGTCGCGGCTATCGCGAACGAGCTGGCGGTCGAGCTGGGTCCAGCGTTCGGTGTCGACCTGGCGCTCAAGGCTGCGGCGGATGTCGAGATCGGTGCGCGGCCCAAGTTCCTGGGTGATGAGATCACGCGCTCGATCGCGCATCCCTTCCTTGATGTAGTCGCGTGAGATGACGAGATCCTGCCCGTCGTCGCGCAGGCCGCGCACGATCAGATGGACATGGGGATGCTCCGTGTTCCAGTGATCGACGGCGACCCAATCGAGCTGAGTGCCGAGGTCCTTTTCCATCTGCCCGGCGAGATCGCTGGTGAAGCTGCGGAGATCCGCCATGTCCATCGCGTCGTCGGGCGAGACGATGAAACGGAAGTGATGGCGGTCTTCCTGACACCGCTCGGCGAAAGCCTTGGGATCAGCGTCATCGCCGCCGGGACCGAACAGGTGAGCCTTCTCCCCATCACGGGTCACGCCCTCGCGGCGGAGATAGTTGAGATGTGTCGCGAGCGGCGCAGAGCGGGACGTCTGGCGCACGACGCGCGACTTGATCACAGCGCCGCGCGAGCGGGAGTTGATCAGCCTATTCGCCTGGATGCTCGCGCGCTGGCCGCGGCCGAAGCGGGAGCGGTTGCCAGGCACGATGCGGCCCGAGCGGGAGATGCCGGCGCCCGCTTTCTTAGCGGCGGCGAGCGCTTGCGCGATGAAGGGCCTGGCGCGCTGCGCGCTCGATGAGCGGATGCGGCCGGGCCGGATGCGAAAATCGTCCTCGCCGCTCATGGCCGAGACCCTGCACATCGTATCAAGGTTCGGAAATCATAAGAAAAGTGGCTTTGCCGCGAGGTGCGCGGAAATCTCGCACCTCGCGAAAGCGGGGCATAACCTCTTGAAAAACCACAACCAACCGAAGCCGCACCTCGCGGCCTTTTATCCTGCCATCGTCCGGTTGTATTGCCTGCCTCCACCTCTAACGCACCCCATGACACGCCGGAGCCCGCTATCGTGCGATCGGGAACCTGGTCGCTCACGGCGCATTCCTCCTGCCCGAGCGCGGGACGAACAGCCCGTCCGACTGCGGCTCGATGGCGGAGACATCGCGCACAGATGATGTCATCGTCGCAGCACCTGGCGCGCGCTCGGCCGGCACGGGATCAGCGGCCGGTCTGCGGTCTGGCAGCGCGATGAACAACGGCGCGCGTGTCCAGGCCAAGGGATCGGCTGCGGCGACTACGATCGGGCCGGCCGCATCGCCGCCGCCCACGGCCGGCGCGACGATGGCGACATAGGCGCGCGTTTCCGCAGGCAGTACGCGGCCCTTCAGCGAGTACTCGTAGCGGCCAGGACCGGCATTGTAGGCGGCGATCCAACCGGGAGATCCGTATCGGTCGAACAGCTCGCGGATGTAGCCGGCGCCGGCGATGATGTTGTCATGCGGATCATAGGGATCGGCGCCGAGACGGTGGCGAAGGCGCAAGCCCGCCCATGTCTCCGGCATGATCTGCATCAGCCCCATCGCGCCCTTCGACGAGATGGCGCGCGGATCGCCGGCGCTTTCGGCACGCATCACGGCCCTGATCCATGCGATCGGAACGCTGAAGCGCCGCGACGCCTCGGCGATGTGATCGGCATAGGAATCGCGCGGCGACGGACGGGCGATCGGTACACCCTGCGCCATCGTGACCGCCGGCATAGCGCTCACGAAGGTAAGGCCGGAAAGGAGAAGGAGAGCCATGCGCCGGGCAGCGCGAAGCGGCCAGGACGCAGTCGAACGGCTCGTCGATTGGCGGCGAGCACGCATCGCTCAATCCTTCTCGCCGCGATCGCGCGGGCGCGACCAGTGCAGCGACCAGGCGTTGCCGGCATCGTCGTCGCGGAACAGGTTGGCCCGGATCGGATGTGGCAAGGCCGGATCGTCGATCAGCAGCGCGACATATTCGCCGGCCTTCTCGCCGGAGCGTTTCCATCCGGCGCCGATCTCCCCGCCCGGCTCGTTGTTCATGCCGTCGAAGACGTGGACGCGATACTGAGGTGCATTCTCGACGTCGGACGGTTCGGCAGCGATGATGATGACGTCCTGGTTCAGGACCAGCGTTGTCAGATGTCCGATGAAGCCTGCTTCGTCGCGGGTAAATGTGCCGATCTGTGGCATGATGGTCTCCTTGGCGGTGCGGTTGGGAAAACCCTCGGCGAGCACCGCTCCCGCCGATGGGCAAGCGGTCAGCGTGTCGGCGCGCGCCATGCGAAGCGGCCACCTCCGTCCTCGTCGGTCCACAGCGGGACCGCTCGGCCGATGATCTGGTCGGTCGAGATCAGGCCGAAGTAGCGGCCGTCGAGGCTGTCGTGGACCTGCCAATTCATCAGGAAGACTTCGCCGGTATGGACACGGCGGCAGCCCTGCCACACGGGCAGTTCGCGGCCGGCGCGATCGCGCTCGAGCGCCGCGCCGACCTCGACCCCATCCACCGTGATGGTGAGGTTCGAGCGGCAAACGGTCTGTCCGGATACCGCGAGGATGCGCTTCATCAGCGGCACGCCCTTGGGCAGGTAGCCGCGTTCCGCGAGAAAGGTCGCGAGCGGCTCGGGCGCATCGACGGCGACAAGATCGGTGACTTCAAATGGCCCGTCGAAGTCGATTGTGTAGAAGCCGATCGGCGCGCTCGCCGATGCGTTCCAGATCAGCTTGATCGGCATCGGCGTTAGGCCGGGATAGCCGACGCCAAGCGCCGCGAGCGTTGTCGCGAGGAGAAGTCCGGCGCGGCTCACGGCTCGGCCCTCCGACGCAGAAGGAACGCGCGGTGATGTTCGAGCGTGTAGGCGCGCGGCTCATCTCCGGCGGTCAGCCGGTTGTGGACGTGCCGCCAGTGATCGGGCGAGACGGCCTCGGGATCGCTGCCGGCGCGCTCGATGGCGTCGATCGCCTGCAGCACCCGCTCGACTTTCGGCCAGCTCTCGACCTTGAGCAGGATGTCGCCGCCGGGACGCACGAAGGGCAGCGTCTGGTAGGCTTCGCCACGCGCGACGGCGCGCACGATGTCGATGCGCGAGATGATCGTGCCGAAGTCGTTTGACGCCCAGCGCACGAAGGCGAAGACCGCGCCGGAGCGAAACGACAGGGTACGCCGGCGTCGATCGAGGATCTGTTCGTGGGCGTGCGAACCGAAGCGAATCCAGTTCTCGATTTTCTTCTCGACCCAGGTCAGCTCGACATGGGTAAGATTGTTTTGCGGGAGCGCAGTCGGCGTCGGGCCGCCGCGCACGCGGGGGGCCGCGGCGTCGGTCATGAAGGTTCTCCTTCGATGGGTGGGAATTCGCGCGCGAGCAGTTCGCGCAGCATGTCGGCGACAGTGACTCCGCGCTGGAACGCGATGATCTTGATGCGCCCCCGCAACTTCGGCGTGATGTCGATGGTTAGGCGGGCGGTGAAGCCCGCCGCATCGGCCATGCGAGCCGGTTCAGTCTCAGCGGCCTTGATCCAGGCGTCGGGATTGGTCGGGCGCGATGCGAAGCCGCGCCGTTCGGATCGCTCGTTCATGGCGCGATCCTTTCGATCTCGGTGACGAGCGCCGCGATCTCGCGCGCGGCAGGACCGTCATCGTCGATCTCGAAAGCAAGGCGACCGGACTGCGCAGCGTCGGCGTAGATGACGCGCTGCCCAACTGTCGTGCGCAGCACTGGCGGATCGTGGTCGGCCAGCGTCTCGGCCGTTTCGCGGGCGATGACGGTGCGCGCGCCGCAGCGGTTGAGAACGAATCGGGCGCGCAGCTCCGGCCGGTAGATGCGCGCTTCCGATAGGAGCGCCAGCATCTCGGCCGATGCCCAACCGTCGAGCGGCGACGGCTGCACTGGGATCAGTACAAGGTCGGCGGCAAGCAGCGCCGAACGCATCAGTCCGGCGACGCGCGGCGGCCCGTCGATGACGACGTGATCGACGGGCCGCGCCAACTCCGGCGCCTCACGATGGAGCGTATCGCGCGCCAGGCCGACGACGCCGAAGAGGCGCGGCGCCTGCTCGCGGGCGCGTTGCTGAGACCAGTCGAGGGCCGAGCCCTGCGGGTCCGCATCGACCAGCGTGACCCGCTTTCCCTTGCCGGCCCATTCGCCAGCGAGGTGCAGCGCAAGCGTCGTCTTGCCGACACCGCCCTTCTGATTGAGCAAGGCCACGATCATCGCCGTCCTCCCGATCGACGATCGAGGGGGAGTTGCGGCGTCGCGGCCGTCTCGCGTTTACCCGCGTCAGCGCCGGCGACGGTAGGTCGGGATGCACGCCCTTTGCCGGTCGCGCTGAGCGCAATTGCAGCGCGCCGAACGAGGTTTTCCACCTCGCGCGCGCGCTCTTCAAAGTTAGATTCTATGTTAGATTCTAAGTTAAGGGCGCGAATTTCGCTTTCCGTGCGGTGGGTTAGGCCCTGTTTGGGTTCCCGTTGGCACGAGGGGGCGGTTCCTGATGGCACGTGCTTTCGGGTTCCCGATAGCACGAAGCCCTTCACAGCTTTTCCACAGGGCGTCGGTTCGAAAGCGAGCAGTGTCCGGCCGTCAGTCTCGATCTCCAGAAACAGCGTGTAGCCTGGAAGCGGCTGGCGGCGGATGATGTCGCGAAGTTCGAAGGCGAAGCGTTTGAATGGCGACAGCGCGCCGGATTTCTGGTGGAGGTGGCGGAAGTCGAACCGCCAGCCATTGCGCTGGCGCCCGCCGTGCTTGCGCACCAGTCGATAGAGCCAGCGATCGAGCCCGCCCGTGAGATCGAAATAGGCCCGGTCGATCGTGAGCACGAGCGCGTCGTCGAGAACGGCCTGATAGAACCAGTCCGGCACGATCATCTCGATACCGTCCGGCTTGCCGTTGCGGTTGGTGCGTTCCTTCCACTCGTTGATCCACGAGAAGCGGTGACGCCGGCCTTCGGCGGCTTGGCGGATCGAGGTGCTGACCGTCGTCGATTGGAGGCGGTCCAGCGCGGCCTTCAGGCGCTGATAGTCACGCAAGGACGTGCCGCGTCCGATGAACTTCAGGATTTCATAGGGGGTGGCGACCATCAGGCGCGAGGTACGCAAGCCTGTATCGCGCGCCTCGACGATCTGGCTCGCAGCCCAGATGAGGATGTCGGCGTCCCAGATGGTCGCCATGCCGTGATCGGGCACGGCCTCGACGCGGATCGACACATCGCCGGCAGCGAAGTCGATCGGCGCGACGCGGTGAGATTTGGAGAGTGAGAAAAACGGATAGGCCATGAGATCCTGCGCGTCTCGGGCTGCGAACTCGCCGGGGAGCGCACGGAACAGATCGAGCTGCCCGCGCTCCGAGGGGGACTGGTGTCGCGCCGCCATTCGGGAATCCGGGGGCGGTCAGCGCGCGTATCGTCCGGCATGTGCCGGCGGCGCAGGCGTATGGCGCTTGGCCGGAAGCACGCTGCCGCGCGGATCGGAGGTGGAGGTCACGGCGCCGCGCTCGGCCCAGGCTTCGAGATCGTCGACGGCATAGACGACGCGGCCGCCGAGCTTGCGGTAAGCCGGGCCGGTGCCGTAGGTCCGATGCTTTTCGAGGGTACGGGCCGATAGGCTGAGGAATTCGGCGGCTTCCTTGGTGCGCAGGTAGCGCGGCGGGAGAACGGCGAGATCAGGTCGCATGAGAGGGCCTCCGTGGGTTCGTTGGGGCCGCCGGGAAGCGGCGGGTAACGAAGGCCACGTTGGCGAAGCAGGACCGGCGAGATGCAGGGCGAATTCGGGGGGTATCAAATTCGCCCACCATGGATTGTGGGCCGATCGGCTAGGTCTGCCTGCGATGACGAAGCAGCGAACGATAGCCGCCCGCGATCATCGCGCGGGCGTCACGCAGCAACGATTTGATGGCGTGGCGCGCGGAGGATGCCTGCCAGTCGTCGCGATCGAGAGGGCCGAGCCGAAATATGACCTGCGCGATCTCTTGCTGGGTCGTGCCCGCGCGGTAGCCATCGAAGGCTTGCAGCATCCTTCGCAATCGTGCCCGCTGCTGGAGGGTCAGGCGTGTGTCCGGTGGAATGGCGCGGCGATGGAGGGCGGCGAGCAGGCGGCCGATGGATTCAATCTGGTCAAACCCATCAAGACCGAGGGACACAAATGCGCCGAGAGGCTTGTCCGGCGACGCGTTGTTGGCATGAACGAGCTGGACATGCTGGCCGTTGCCGAGGTCGTAGAGCAGGTTGGTCTCGCCGTCAGCGGTAACGGTAATGGCGGCGTCGATCGTCGGCTGTTGTTCAGTGCTTGCGGAAAGGACATCGGGCGGCTCGCCAAGAACGATGGCGCTTGTATCCTCGCGGGGGAGCCAGAACACCGGCGCTTCGGGCGGGGCCTGCAGTGGGTCCACCGGGAAATCGTAACCCCCAACGTTGCCGGATCTTCTCGGTCAGCGGACGTGGATCGACCTTGTGATCGTTGAATGCCCGGAAATCCCTGTCGTAGGAATCGTTGCGGCGGAGCCATTCCCACGCGAGGTCGGATGCGGTCATGTCATCGACATGATCGTAGCCCTTGGGCGAACGCCAGCCCGATGCATCTGGTGTCATCGCGATCCTCCCGTAGTCTTTTGAACTTGTGGGAGAGTCAGGATTCCCGGCTGGGTTGTTCTACGGAAGTCAGGCAGACGGCAAAGGGTGATGCCGAAACGGCATCGCGGCGATCACTGCGCCGAGCGGACCAATTCGCGATAGCCGTGTTCGGTCATCCAGCGCGCACGTTCCAGATGCGTGTCGTGGATTTGGCGGCAGCGCTGCGGTTCGCGGGCTGGGTCGAGACCAAAGAGGATCTGGACGGCCTCCCGCCAGTCGGCGCCATCGCGCGCCGAGTCGAGCAGGCGCAGATAGAGAGCCATATGCTCGCGATCGTAGGTCGTGAGCGTTTGGCTGATCGGTGGCGCGTCAAGAAACGGCGGCATCGTTTGTCCCATGGAGCGACTATATTCGCGTGGAAAGCATTCGTTAACACATGCGCCTGGTTATCTTGTGACAAAGGGCGACGGACGATGCCCGCGACGTGACAGGAGGATCGCTAGCGCTTTGCTGGTCGATCATCCCGCTCATGGAGCAACAGCACCCCTTCACCCTTGTCGGTGGAGAGCAGGACGATGCCGGCTGCCTCGAATGCCCTGCGAACCTGATCGCGCGTCGTCTCATACACCTCCAATCCATTCTCGGATTCGAGGCGCTTGAGCGCGGTCAGCGATGTCCGGGCCTTGTCAGCGAGCGTCTCCTGTGTCCACCCCAGCAACGCGCGCGCGGCCCGTGATTGTCGGGCGGTGATCATGCATGATCACCTCCCACCGACGCGAACGCACCTGCCAGAACTACGACTTCTCTATTCGGGCCAATCGGATAGCGAGGCTTCCCGCGCGCTCCGCTGGCTCATTTACATACTATAGTTGATAAACTCAAAGTATGTAAATCACGATCCTCCTGCGCATGGATATGCGCAAATTGGTCGGCCGGAACTTCGCCCGCCTGCGTCGGGAGAAAGGCCTGACCCAGGAAGAGGTCGAAGCGCGCTCCGGTTTCAGTCAACAGTATCTCAGCAGCCTTGAACGCGGCCGGAGGAACCCGACCGTGATCACGCTTTATGAATTGGCTCAGGCCCTCGGCGTCAGCCACATGGAATTGGTCCGGCCCGACGATCAGCTTTGAGCCGTATTCCCGCGAGGATCATGCTTCTCTTCGTGGTCGGCACGAGGCCGCCACAGGATGGGATCAGAAGAGCCGGCGGAGCAATCTATAATGCGGCTTCGCGTTGGACATGCCGACGCTGCCAAGTCGTATTTGCGAACTCACCGTCCCTCGTCCCCTCGCAGGGAGACGCCTCAGTCAGACTTGCGCCTGACCGAACCTATGTCAGAGGAGCGGCGGCCTCTGGCCGCTTACCCCAGTCGAACTCAGTTCCATCCACCCACATGCGATGCAGTATGACACCGATGCGGCGAGCGAGGGCGACGATCGCCTTCTTGTGGCCTCGACGTCGCGAGACCTGAGCAGCCCAAGCCTTTAGGGTGGACCAGCGTTTTACGCGAGTCAGTAGCACCTGTGCTGCCTCGTAGAGCGCGCTGCGCGTCATGGCGTCACCCCATCTCGAAATGCGGCCGGTGCGATCCACTTCGCCGGATTGGTGCTTGCGCGGCGTCAGACCAAAATGGGCACCAACGGTTCGCGACCGAGTGAAGCGAGATGGGACATCGACCGTTGCCCGGAAGATGAGCGCTACGAGCGGGCCGACCCCCGGCACCGTCATAAACCGGCGCGAAACAGTGTCGTCCCGCGCGAGACGGACAAGCAAATCGTCCAACCGACCGAACTGCTCCCGCAGCGATCGCCGCGCCAACAGGACCGTATCAGCGACTATGTGTAGGTCGCTTCCTGCGATCAGTTCCCGTACTCGCGGCTCGAAATCGCGCGCCGTGACTTTGCCGAGGTGATATCCGAAGTTTCGGATGAGACCACGGATTTCATTTTCAACATCCTGGAGCTTGTTTCGCAGGAGTTGGCGGGCCGTCAGGACGGTCCGAAGGCGCTGGCTTGTCGGCGTCTTGACGTGGACGGGTTTGAAGAGGCCGACGCGCATCATCTGCGCGATTCCGCGCGCATCATGCCGGTCGGTCTTGTTGAGTTGCGCGGAGAGAGCCGCCTTCATGTGCCGGGTCTCTACACACACGATGGGAATGCCGGCTTCGGCTAAATGCCCATAAATGTGCTGAGACAGCATCCCTGCTTCGAGACCGACGCGGACGACTGGAAGCGGGAGCGACAGGATATGCTGCGCAATCTCTTCCGGATTGGATGAAAGCTTTCGTTCATGCGCTACCTGCCCATCGGCGTTGACAACGCAGAGATTGATTGTTCGGGCGGAAACATCCAGCCCAATATAATAGCTTTGAGACATGCCGAACTCCTCCGAATCAAGAGTCGACACGTCTCATAACCAATCTACAGACCATTTTGTAAACTACGACTATTTCAGTCGTTCTCGGGACTAGACTGGCCCTTGGGCCGCGACGAGCCATCACCTATTGCATCGTGCGCCTCCTTCAGGATATTCCAGCCACCCTTGAGCACGATGCCGCCAACCAGCAACCCGATGATTAGGTCAGGCACCGGGGACGCGAAGAACATGACCGCGGCACCCGACGCGACAATGCCGGCGTTCGCCAGCATATCGTTCGTCGTAAAGATCCAGGACGCTTTGAGATGCACACCTCGATCCCGATGCGACCGCAGCAGTTTTAAGCAAACTACATTCAGCGCGGCATTGGCGAGAGCCGTGACGATCATGGCGAGGCCGATTGGCTCGGCACCCACGAAGAAACGGCGAAGCACCTCCACGAACAATGCAAGTCCAAAGGCGATCAGAAGCAAACCCGAAAGACGCGCCACTCGCACCTTTGCCACGATCGTCCGGCCGACGGCATAAAGGCTGACGGCATAAACGCCGGCATCTCCCAAATTATCCAGGGCGGCACCCAAGAGACCTGTCGAGTCTGCGATAACGCCGACGACACCGGCCACGATCACCTGCAAGAAGTTTATGGCAAGAACCCAGATAAGAGTCCTGCGTTCGGCGGCATTGCTCGCGTCAAGCTCGATTTCACCTTCTTCTTGTTGTTTTTCACTCATACACGTTTCCGATATTTTGCATCTCAAGTGAAATAGCCCAAAGCAACCGCCCAGATGAGTACGATACCGAGAACACCTCGGTAAATAACAAACGGCCAGGCGGAAAAACGCTCGAGAACGCGCATCAGCCCCCAAATCGCACAGAACGCGGAAATAGAAGCCACGACGAGCCCGACAAGAAGTAGTGACCAGCCGTCGGCGGAAAGCTGCACTTTGTGGAGTTCCCAGAGCTCCTTGAAGCCAGCCAGGGCGATTGCCGGCAGGCCAAGAAGGAATGAGAACCGCGCCGCCTCATCTCGCTTCAGGCCGAGGGCGAGCGCCGCAGTCAAAGTCGAGCCTGAACGCGAAACGCCAGGAATCAGCGCTCCGATTTGAGCAATTCCCACGATCATTGCATCGATGGCCGATGTGTTCTCAAGCGTTCGTCGGTGCCGGGCAAAAATCTCCGCGAGCGCCAGGAGGACAGCCATGACGATGCACGCCCAGCCGATGACTTCGAGAGTACGAAGCGGCGAGCCGCACGCGTTCAACGCTCCAGACAAGGAAAGGCCGGCAATACCGATCGGGATCGTGGCAAGGAGAATTCCGACCGAGAAGCGGAAGTGTCGATCTCGGAAATCCCGATTTGCGACGGCACGCAGCGAATTGGTGGCTAGTTGGCTCACGTCGCTCCAGAAATAACTGACGACTGCAGTAAGCGCTGCAAGCTGCATGGCGGCTGAAAAGGCTGAGCCAGGATCCTGCCAACCGAGCAGCGCAGGCACGATCCGCATATGGGCGGTCGAAGAGATCGGTAGCAACTCGGTGATGCCTTGGACAAGTCCGAGCAGGGCGACCTTGCCATAGCCTAGCGCCACGAATCCGGTGTCGACGCCTTGAGTACACGCTCCCGTCATTCTGGCTCCCGGTTGTTGCGCGGCGCGGGCGCGCCCCGATGAATCACGCGCCAAAGTTCGGCGGGGGTTCTGAAGCCGACTGACGAGTCGCAGCAATTCGCGGCAGCCAGCGAGTCCCTCAACCGATCGCTCCCAGCATCGGAAACGTCATCAGCATCCAAATGGCGATCTCCTGCAACCTCCCGGTCATCATCAAAACGCCGACGCCGATCATGACCGCACCACCGCCGATGTTCAGCGCGGCACCGACGCGGCGCATGCGCTTCAATGCGGCTGCCGCGTTTCCCATGAAGAGGGCCGTGAGTAGAAACGGCACACCGAGGCCGAGGCCGTAAGTTCCGAGAAGAATCGCGCCGTTGCCTGATGACGTCGCGGTTACCGTGAGGATGGAGCCCAATACCGGGCCAATGCAGGGCGTCCAGCCGAAGGCAAAGGCGACACCCAGCAGGAAGGCGCCGACCGGTCCATTGACCTGGCGCGGTCCGTTCCATCGGCGGTCGGTCATGAGTATCGGGAGGCGAAGGAGCCCCGTCATCGCCAAACCGAAGACAATGACCAGAGCTCCGCCGATCAGGTTGGTTTCCATCTGGAAGCGTTGGAGAAGGCCGCCGAGGGCCATCGCGCTGACTCCAAGCAGCACGAATATGGTCGTGAACCCGAGCACGAACAGCAGCGCAGGGCGGAAGATGTGAAGCCGGGATACCGCATCACTGCTGCCGGTCGTGCCGGCGCCACCAGCGACATAGGACAGGTAGCCCGGCACGAGCGGCAGGACGCAGGGTGAAAGGAAGGAGATAGCGCCGGCAGCGGCCGCTGTCGCCAGCCCGAGCAACGATATTTCCAGCGCCGCCATGCTCAGCGCTTCCCGTTGCTAAGCGGCTCCTGCGTGCGAAGCACCGGTTGGGTCGAAAAAAGCGATCCAGCCAGGAGCAGCGCGACGCCAATGCTGATTGCAACATCCGCCATGTTGAAGGTCGGCCAATGCCAGTTGCCTATGTGAAAATCGAGAAAGTCTGTCACCGCGCCTTGATGCACGCGGTCAACGATGTTGCCGGCGGCGCCGCCGGCGATCAAACCGAGAGCCGTTGCTTCAATGGTCCTGCGGGTCCGCATTGCCCAAACGAGAAGACCGACCGTGATCGCCACTTTGATCCCGGCCAACACCAACGGATGCTCGAGGAAGACATCTTGGAACATCCCGAAGCTGACTCCGGTGTTGAAGCCGAGCGTCAGGTTGAAAAAGGGCACAACCTCGATCACGCGTGGCGGGACCATGACGGCATTTATGATCAACCACTTCGTAGCAACGTCGAAAAGAAGCGCGGCCACAAATGCGCCGCCAACCCATATCGCGATATTTCTAGCGGGACGTTCGGCCACGATGATTCCTTGTGTTCTTCGGGTTCTGATCGGCATTTCTGTCGTCAGCGGCCGCCCCAATACAGGGCGGCCGCTATTGGCTCAATGCGCAGTTGCAGGGCGAGCCACAGTGGAATGCTGGCGCTCCTGTGCTCGAACCTTTGCGCCGCCGACTGGGCCACCATCTCTCTGGCGCTGTTCCCGATTGAGGAGCCGCAAACCGTTGAGAACGACCAGCAGGGAGGCCCCAACATCGGCGGCGATCGCGCCCCAAAGGGATGCGAGACCGATCACCGTCAGCACTGTGAACAACAGCTTCACGGCGATCGAGAAGGCGATATTCTGCCGAATGACGGCGAGCGTGGCTCGTGAATGGCGCACGAGCCAGGGAAGTCTGGAGAGGTCGTCCGACATCAGGGCGACGTCTGCCGTTTCGATGGCTGCGTCGCTCCCCATTGCGCCCATGGCAATGCCGAGATTGGCGCGGCCCATGGCAGGGGCGTCATTGACCCCGTCACCCACCATGGCGACGACGCCATAGCGCCGAACCAGGTCCTCGACGGCCGTGACCTTGTCGCCGGGCAGAAGTTCCGCGCGAACTTCATCAATGCCGGTCTGCTTGGCAATCGCCTCGGCGGTGGCCCGATTGTCGCCTGTCAGCATCACCACTTTTTCCACGCCCGCCCGATGCAGCGCGGTGACGATATCCTTGGCTTCAGCCCTCACAGCATCGGCAACAGCGATCAGTCCCCAGACTTCCTGGCCGTCGCCAACGGCGACAATGGTCCGGCCAGCGCCGGAAAGTGTGTCGGCGCGTTCCAGGATGGCCGGTGAGCCGACCGCGCGTTCATCGAGGTAGCGGCGTGACCCAAGCCAGACTTCGCGACCGGAGACGCGGCCGGTCATGCCGCGACCCGTGATGGCCTGGACGGCCTCGGCCGGTTGTGCGGCAATGCCGTTTTCTGTTGCCCTCGCCAAAATAGCGCGGGCGATGGGGTGCTCGCTGCGCGCCTCGAGGGCTGCTGCTAACCGAAGAAGGTCATCCTCGTTTCGGCTGCCGAGCGCCAAGATCTCCACGACCTGAGGACGTCCTTCGGTGAGCGTCCCCGTCTTGTCCATGGCGATTGCTTTCAAGCGCGCCGGCGTCTCGAGATGGACGCCGCCTTTCACCAACACGCCCTGCTTCGCAGCTCCCGCAAGGGCAGCCACAATGGTCACGGGCGTCGAGATGACAAGGGCGCAGGGGCAGGCGATCACGAGCAATACGAGGGCGCGATAGAACCAAACCTCCCAGCCACCACCGAGCAACAGCGGCGGCACCAAAAAAACGGC
Organism: Mesorhizobium terrae; assembly: GCF_008727715.1. Classification (GTDB taxonomy): domain Bacteria; phylum Pseudomonadota; class Alphaproteobacteria; order Rhizobiales; family Rhizobiaceae; genus Mesorhizobium; species Mesorhizobium terrae. Next base: position 1,182,178 of record NZ_CP044218.1, on the reverse strand, counting down.
TATCGCGAGCGCCATAACGACGGGCGTATAGACGCGTGCAAATTTCTCGACCCACTGCTCGCTGGGAGCCCGCCGGCCCTGCGCGGAGCCGACCATGCGGATGATCTGCGCGAGCGTGGTATCGCTTGACGCCTTGGTGGTCACGACGTCCAGCGCGCCTTCGCCGTTGATGGTGCCTGCAAAAACGTCGTCTCCTTCCGATTTGAAGACCGGGACGCTTTCGCCGGTGATCGGTGCCTGGTTGACCTCACTCTCTCCGGCGGCCACACGGCCGTCGAGCGGTACTTTATCGCCAGGTCGAATAATGATGTGCGAACCGACACGGACTTCGGCTGCCGGCACGTCTCTCTCCGTGCCGTCTTCAAGCATGATGCGCGCGGTCGGCGGCGCGAGCTCCATCAGGGCCGCCACGGCCCGCCGCGCTCGGCCGAGGCTCCAGGCCTCGAGAGCAAGGGCGAGCGCGAAGAAGAACGAAACCGTTGCGGCTTCGAACCAAGCGCCAATTCCGATCGCACCCACGACGGCGATCACCATCAGGAGGTTCATGTCGGGACGCAGGCGCCTGGCCGCGAGCCAAGCCTTCGGGGCCACGTAACGCACAGCACAAAGCGCGGCGAGCGTATAGAGAATGACGCTTAGCAGCGGCGTTGCACCTGCACCATGTTCGCCTGCCTCGAAGGCCGCGATGATTCCACCTCCGACCCAGGCGTGAACCGCAAATCCGATCGCGACGAACAGGCCGCTCGCAGCAGTCAGCCATGATTGAATGCGTCTGCGCCGCTCTTCTGCCCGTGCCCCTTCGCTGGTGGCGCCCTCGGTCCAGGGCTCCGCCTGCAGGCCGGCGCGTACAACGGCCTTCTCGATCTTGGCCTCCAAGGCGGCGTCAGGCGCCATGTCGATCGACATGCGGCCGTTAAGAAGGTCGAAAGCGAGCTTGTCCTCACCAACGAGCGGGCCGACTTCGCGCTTCAGGGCGGCGATCTCGTCGGCACAATCCATGCCATGGATTCGATAGACAACGCCGCCAGGCAGATTGATCGGCGGCGGGCTGAGGGCTTCCTTCACGTTGGTCGCGCAACCGCACGCGGATCCTGCGGCATCGCAGGTTGCCTGCTCAGCAACGGCCGGCGCTGTCCACAGCTCAGCCCGCATCCCGGTTCGCGCGACCGCCTGTTCGATCTCTTGGAGGGTTGTCCCGCTCTGAGGTGCAATGGTCATCGCACCCTGCGAAGTGTCGAAGGCGAGCTTATCCTCGCCAACGAGCGGTCCCAGTTCCCTGGTCAGAGCAGCCACCTCATTCTTGCAGTCGAGGCCGCGCACACGCAGGAGCATGGTTTCGGCCGAACCATCCTGGATGAGAGAGCCTGACATCCCGGTTCTTGAGATGCCGCTCACGAGTTCGTCGATCGAGGCACGGTGCTGAGGCGCGACCGTCATCAACCCCTTTGCTGTGTCGAAGGCGAGCCAGTCCTCACCGCCAACCAGAGGGCCGATTTCGCGCTTGAGCATCGCGACCTCGTTTTTGCAATCGAGGCCCTCGACCTTGAACAGCCACGCCGACGCGGAGGACTTATCCAGCTCAGCCAGCAATTGTGCCCTCATTCCAGTGGTAGCGACCGCCTGCTCAATGGTATCGAGTGCCGGAGCGGTCAGGCCCGCGACCTCCATGACACCGCCCTTGGTGTCGAACGACAACTTGTCCTCGCCACCGACGACGGGACCGACCGCGGCACGAAGCATCCGAACTTCGTTCTGACAATCCAAGCCCTCAACCTTGAAGCGTAACGTGCCTAAGGTGCTTCTAGCCTCGGCTTCAATAGTCATTGCGGTCTCCTAAATTTGCTTATTCTCTCGAGCCCGGCTCGAATCCTTTCACGCACCATACATTCTGTAGTGGCTACAGGAGCAAGAGGCCTTTCAATCGTTTTTTGCCGTCCAAGCGAGCGACAGACGTCAGCGTCCGGCGGCTATCAGCCCGACCACAATTCCATAGCTCGCGATTATTGAGGCGCCGGTGAGCGCCATGCCAAAAGCCCGGCCTGAGACTCGTTTGGCGTAGCCGAATGCAAAGGTGATGCGGCCAACCAGAAACAGAGCAACCAGCAGCGGTATGAGCACCAGTTCGGTTTCTCGCAGAAGCGCTGCTAGGGTCAGATGTGCGCCAAAAGCCAGTACTGTCTGCTCCAATGAATTCTGCAGCACCGCGGCACGCACGGCGATTGCCGGGCTGGGTTTGCCGAACGCCGAGCCCCGTATATCCGCCGGCGAATAGAACCTGCCTCTGCTCACCGCGCCGACGCAGCCGGCCAGCCAGAGAAACATGAGAATACTCGCCTTCAACGTGAACGCGATCCGCTCACCGAAGTCCATCTCTGGGCTGAGGCCGAACAATTCAGGAGGCAGCCAGGCATAGCCAACCACAAGGACGACCGCCGCGAAGGCGAGCGCGACGGCTGAGGCTCGGACAATGCCCACCTGGTCAGAACTGAGCCTCTTGAACACTGTCCTTGCTCCTTGTCGTCCTCCGCCGCCTGCCTGTGGTGATGAAAGACCGGGGGCGACCACTCATCGCGCGTGGGTTCACACGCCCCGATCATAGGTATATAAATCCTGTAGTAACTACAGAATCAACCCTTGCGAGGGGTCGAGGCCGTGACTGAACCCGGTCGCCGTAACAGCGGTCACGGCCACTTGGTGCCGAGATCGGGCACCGCAAGAACACGAGATGAGACCGGCGGATGAGCTTCTATTCGATTTATCAGCAGGGTTTCGTTCGCGTGGCTGCCTGTACACCGAAATGCGAAGTCGCCGATCCCAGCTACAATGTCGCTGAGACGCTCGCGCTCGCCCGCGACGGTGCGCGCCAGGGTGTTGCGCTGATGGTGTTCCCGGAATTGGGCCTCTGCGGTTACGCGATTGACGATCTTCTCGGCCAAGCCGCGTTGCTGCAGCGGGTGGAACAAGCGATCGAGGAAGTCGCGGCCGCGAGCCGCGAGCTTTCGCCGGTTCTGCTCATCGGCGCGCCGCTGGTGCGGGAAGGACGACTCTACAATTGCGCTGTCGCCGTCCATCGTGGGCGCATTTTGGGTGTTGTTCCCAAAGGACATCTGCCGAATTATCGGGAATTCTACGAAAAGCGTTGGTTCGCTTCGGGCCGAAACTTGAAAGGCGCTACCATCGAGATCGCTGGTCAGTCCGTCCCCTTCGGAATGGATATGATTTTCGCGGCCGAGGATTTGCCAGGCTTCGTCTTCCACGTCGAGCTGTGCGAGGACGTATGGGGACCGGCTCCGCCCAGCGACTTTGCCGCGCTCGCTGGCGCTCTCATCCTTACCAACCTCTCGGCCAGCAACATCACTGTCGGCAAGGCCGAAACCCGCCGGCTGCTCTGCGCAACCCAATCGGCGCGGTGCTGGGCTGCATACATCTATTCCGCGGCCGGTCCGGGCGAGTCGACGACGGACCTCGCTTGGGACGGTCAAGCCTGCATTTATGAACTCGGGCAGCTGCTGGCAGAGACCGAACGGTTCCCGCAGGACTCGCAAATGGCCATCGCCGATGTCGACGTTGATAGGCTCAGACTGGAGCGCCTGCGCACCGGCACCTTCAACGAGGCGGCCATCGCACAAGCTATGCCTGAAGACAGGTTCCGGCGTATCGGCTTCCGGTTCGAGCCGTCGATGACGGACCTCGGGCTGCGCAGGGCCGTCGCGCGCTTCCCCTATGCTCCAGCCGATCCGGCACGCCTCGACCAGGACTGTTATGAGGCCTACAGCATCCAGGTCCAGGGGTTGATGAAGCGCCTTCAGGCGACGGGCATCCGCCGCGTCTGCATCGGGGTCTCCGGTGGTCTGGACTCCACTCACGCGCTGATCGTGGCGGCGAAAGCGTTCGACCGGCTAGGCTGGCCCCGGTCCGACATTCTCGGCTTCACGATGCCGGGCTTCGCGACGGGGGAGGCCACCAAGGCAAATGCCTGGACGCTGATGCGTAGTCTCGGCGTCACCGCCGAGGAGATCGACATCAAGCCGTTGGCGCAGCAGATGCTGGCGTCACTTCAGCATCCGTTCGCGCAAGGCGAGCCGGTTTACGACGTGACGTTCGAGAACGTGCAGGCGGGCCTGCGCACGGACATCTTGTTCCGTGCAGCCAACCAGCGAGGCGCCATGGTGCTTGGCACTGGCGATCTGTCCGAAATCGCGCTCGGCTGGTCGACCTACGGTGTCGGCGACCATATGAGCCACTACAACGTCAACGCGTCGGTGCCGAAAACACTCATCCAGCATTTGATCCGCTGGGTGGCACAGTCAGCCGCCTTCGATGAGGCAACGAACGGCACGTTGCTCTCCATTCTTGACACTGTGATTTCGCCAGAACTCGTGCCGGCCGGCGAAGGCGGCGCCTTACAAAGTACGGAGGAGAAGATTGGGCCTTATGAACTGCAGGATTTTACCCTGTTTTATTTGACGCGCTATGGCCTGAAGCCATCGAAGATCGCTTTCCTGGCCTTCCATGCCTGGCGTGACGCCACCGCCGGAGCTTGGCCTCCACAGTATCCGGAAGAGCGCCGTCGCGCATATGATCTGCCCACAATCAGATCGTGGATGGAGGTGTTCCTCTATCGCTTCTTCACGATCAGCCAGTTCAAGCGCTCGGCGTCGCCGAACGGCCCCAAAGTCACTGCTGGCGGCTCGCTGTCGCCGCGCGGCGATTGGCGCGCTCCGTCGGATGGCAACGCCCGCCTCTGGTTGGAGGAGTTGCGCGCTCACACGCCGTCGGAATGAACGTGCCCTGAGGGTTGGCGCTCAGCGGCCAACGGCAATCGGCGCACGGATGCCGATGACGCTTCCGCCCAGTTGTTATCCCTACTCGAACCACCGTTACGGAATGAATTCGCCATGATCACCATCGGAGCCTTGTCACAACGGACAGGCGTCAATATCGAGACAATCCGCTACTACGAGCGGATCAATCTCATCCCGCCGCCGCCCCGCACAGAGAGCAGGCGGCGCCTCTATGAAGCAGAGGATGTTCGGCGACTGACGTTCATACGCCATTCCAGGGATCTCGGCTTCGACATCCCGGCTATTAAGACGATGCTCGCTCTGCAGGAAAGGCCAGAGTCCTCTTGTGAGCAGGTGAGCCGAATTGCCACCGATCAGCTCGAAGCCGTCGAGGTGCGGATCCGACGCCTTCTCGGACTTAAGAGCGAGCTCACTCGGATGATCAAATCGTGCGACAATGGGAAAGTCGCATCGTGCCGGATCATAGAAGTTTTAGCTGACTCACCCAACTCGCATGATGCCCCCTGAATCGCTGAGGAATTCAGGAACATCCACGACTTTGTTGGCTAGGGAGTGCCCGAATACCCCATCTATAATAGTCGTTCTTGGCAACGTGCGCGAGGAAAATCGAGGCTGAGCGTCGATTCGCACCGCGCCTCACGGGCGACTGATTCGGTCGCCCGCTGGCGCGCCGCCAGCGACGCGGGAAGGCCCCACCCGGTTCGACCGGGCGGGGCCTTGGCCCGGGGATCACTCCCCGCTGCGGCGGCCGTTGGGGCGGGACCAGATGAGGCTGTAGCCTTCGCCTTCCTCGTCGTCGAAGAGGTTGGCATAGATCGGAGCGGTGAAGCTCGGATCGTCCAGCTTCAGGCCGAGATAATCGCGACCCTCGTTGGAGCGCTTGGCCCAGGCGGCGCCGATCTCGACCCGGCCGACGAAGACGCGGTGGCTGGGGGCGTTGTCGCCGGAGCGGTTGGCCTCGGGCACGACGCGGACGTTCTTGGTCTGGAGCGAGAGGGTGACGATTTCGCCGGTGAACTCGTTGTTGCCGGTTTTCTTGAAGGTGCCGATGGTCGCCATGATAGTTCTCCTTGAACTCTGTTCCGAGCCCGCACCATTGCGGCCTCGATGGCGATCGGTGGGCCGGAGGCGATCGACGCGGCATCGCTTGCGACCGGAGCAACGCGGAGGACGGCGTGGACACGACTTTCTTGTCTCGCGAGGAATGACGGCGCAGCCGTCAGGGGAAGAAAGTCGAGACGCGCCGTTGCGGCATAGGCGATCGAGGCGCAGCCGACCTTCGGCCAGATCAGCCCATTGAAGAGGCCGTTTTGGAGCGGTCGACCTGACAGAGATGCATCAACGGAGAACCTGGCGACATCGTCATAACCGCCAGGACCCGGCAACGACGTCGCCGACGGCGATCTTTCCTTCGTGCAGGCCTCATGAAAGTCCGAACGCCGTTGCCGACCACATTGCTCAAAGACACGAACGGCGACACCCTGATGTTGGCCGAGTTTCGTGCGCCGCCTGACTTCACAGCATTCTCTAACGCGGTTGCGCGTGTCCGGCTCCACTGCTGGTCAGTGTCATCAAGACGTTTGCCGACACCCCCGATGATGAGGGAAGCGCAAGGTCACAATCAGCTCCGCGTCTGCCTCGGCCGCATCGTGGGGCTCAACCTTGCGCCAGGCCCTGTCCGGTCGAACCGGGTGTGGCCATTGCAACCATCCGTGTAAGGGCGGTGACACCGACAGCGATGGCCCCAACAACGGAAAAGGCGAGCTGCCAGCCCTCCGACGGCATGGTGTGTTTCACGATACCATGCGTGGCGTGATAGCCGGCGATCGCCGCCGGCGCGACGAAGGCCAGCGCGATGGCGATACGTGCCCAGAGCGGTCGCACGAAGACGAGCAGAAGTTGGCCGATGCCGAAGGTCAGGCCGGCTGCAAGTGCGCCAACGATGATCGCGCCGAGCCAGCCGGCGCCGGTGTAGGCCCACGTTCCCGCGGTTACGCCCGCGAAGAAGGGCAATGCGAAGACGGCGAGTGTGAACAGCAGCCAGCAGAAGAAGCCGATCGCCGCAATGGAAAGAAGGATGCCGATAAAGATCATGGTGGTGTCTCCGTAAGCAATGCTCGAACGGTTGCGCCTCCACCACCACCACGGCGCGGTGCCGAGCATAGCAAAAGATGATCACTGGCGGGAGCGGAAACCGGCAAGGTTTCCGCTGCGGCTGTGGCGATCTTCGCCCCAGTCATGGGGCGAAGGGATCGATTTCGTGGACGATTTCCGAGTCGTCGCCGTCGAATTCGGTGGCAGGGGTGACCGAGAGGGTGCCGTCACCGGCGCGGAAGATTACGATGGCGACCATCAGGCTGGTGGCGAGGCTGAAGGCGAAGGCGTGTGCGTCGGGGAAGGACATCGATCCGGCTCCTGTTTGGAGCGGGGGACCATCCCCCGCTGACAGGTGCCCGATGTGTTCGGCCGAGGGCTGCAATCACCGCGCAGGCAGAGCCGAAGCGGCGGCACGCGTAAGCGTAGTCCGACCCTTCACGGGTTGATGGCGTTAGGCCATCGGCTGGACCAAGGATTAGCGCCATTCAGCGGGAGGTGGTCGTCTCCGAGCGAGGAGCCGGAACGATTCAAGCGTGAAGAACGTGAAGCCGTATTGCTTGGACAAGCTGACGCCCGACCTCACATGCGTCGTATGCAAGACCTGGTGGCCATGGTGTCGACGACTCTCGCTGAAACCCGCCACCTTGAAAGTGCGGATGGAGGTAACCGATAACCCATTCGACACGTGAAGGTGGGGCCAAGCCGGCTTGGGTCGAATAATAGAGTGCCCTGGCGAGATCGTGCCCGATATTCGCGCGGTTCCAATCGTCATTGGTCGCGACATTGAGAAGATACGATTTCAGGAGCAGCTCGATGGCGATGGCCATCGCATGCAGGGCCTCATTGTCCAATCCGCGACTCGCCGCCCACTCAGCGGCTTCAACTTTTACGGCGGCATTTTCCAAGAGAACCTGGGCGAGTACGGCGTCCGAACGTGCGGGGACCGGAAGTGGCGTCAATCGTGGCGTGGATTACGCTATGCCATGCGCTCGGTTTATTGCGGATAGCGAATTGATGAGGCGGCGCTTACGCGCCGCCGAACTTCCAGACCGGGATGCCGAGCTTCTTGGCCTTGTCGGCGAGGTTGTCGTTGATGCCGGTGCCCGGGAAGTGCAGCACGCCCTTCGGCACGATCTGCAGCATCTCATCGTTGCGCTTGAAGGGCGCAGCCCGGCCGTGCTTCGTCCAGTCGGGTGCGAAGCCGATTTGCGGGACATTGCGATTCTTGGCCCAGAGAGACGCGATCTTTTCGGCGCCCTTCGGCGATTTGCCGTGGATCAGCACCATGTCGGGGTGCTTCTCGTGGACCTGGTCGAGCTTCGCCCAGATCAGACGATGGTTGTCGAAATCGAGCCCGCCGGTGACGGCGATCTTCGGGCCAGGCGGCAGGAGCACCTCCTGCTCGGCGCGCTTCTTCGCCATGAGGAAGTCGCGGCTGTCGATCATCGCCGAGGTGAGGTTGCGGTGGTTGACCTTCGATCCCGAGCGCGGAAGCCAGGGTTTGCCGATCTGGCGTTCATAGTGCTCGGCGGCCTGGTCGCGCATTAGTTCGAAGGCGGTCTGGCGCTCGACCAGTGTCATGCCCTCGGCGGTGAGGCGCTCGAGATCGACTGACTTCACCTCGCTGCCGTCCTGTTCGCGCTGGGAGCGCTTTTGCGCCTGCTCGTTATCGTCGAGTTCGCGGTTGATCCGCTCGGCGGCGCGATGGAAGACGTTAACGGTCGACCAGAGGAGATCGTCGAGGTCGGGTTCGAGGCGTGAGTCCTCCAAGGTCACGATCAGCGCGTCGAAGATATCGGCGATCGCGCCCGCTACCGCGTTGCCGTCTGGCAGAAGCCGCTGGTCTGGTTCATCGGCGAAGGGCCGGTAGCCGTGGAGCTGCAGTTCGTTGAGGACATGGTCGGTTGCTGAGGATTCGTGGTGCGGTTCGTAGTCGTCGTGCTCGTGCATGGGATGCTCCGTCGGTTGGACCGCGACCGTCGCGGCCTTCATGGCGACGAAGCCCACCGGCGGGACGGCGCTGCACCCGGAGCGCAAGCGAGGGGCCGGAGCGTCAGCGGAGGATGGCGCAGGCCGGCTATTTTGCCTCGCGATGGAAAGCGGCCCCTTAGGGCCGCGCCGGAAAATAGTCGGCCGCAGCCATTGCCGGGCCGGCCCGCCTGTGGGCCGATCGCCCTCTCGAAGGCCGAGGCGCGGTCCTCTCCGATCCCCTGCATCTGCGTGAACACGGCGTCGATGCCGTCCCACAGCTTCTTTGCCGGCTATGCCGCCGGCGCCATGAAGCGTGCGACGTCCTGCGGCCCGAGCTGCACCCGCGTCTGGCTGCGCAGCGTCGCGAGGCCGAGGGCGCGGAGATCCTCGTTGAAGTCGCCGAGCTGTGGCGAGATCACGATCGCCTCGATCCCGGCCGCGTTCGCCCGTTCGACCAGGCTGTCACGCGCTCCGTCACCGGCCGGATCGTCATCGCGCAAGATGTAGAGCCGCCGTAGCGTGTCGGGGAAGAGGATGGCGGCGAGATGTGCTGCGGAGAGCGCCGCCACCATCGGCATGTTGGGGACGACTTGTCGGACCGAGAGGACCGTCTCGATGCCTTCGCCGGCCGCCATCACGTCGCCGCCGACGCCAAAGCGAACCACGTTGCCGAGGAGATCGCCCATCGCCCGGCGCGGGGTGTCGAGGGGCGCCTTGTCCAGGCGTTGAGGGTCGAGCCAGGTGCGATGCGCCCCGGTGATCCTGCCCGCAAGATCGGTGACGGCGGCGATCATCGCCGGCCATGTCTCGGTCGGCGCGTGTTCGTCAGACCGATAATAGCAGCGTGGGTGGAAATGCAGATTTCCGGTTCCACGGAGATCCGTAATGCCGCGTTTCCGGAGATACGCCGCGACGATTGTGCCCGCAATCGGCTGTGACATGCGGATGAGACGCCGTGCGGCTTCGGGCGATCCATGCGGTGCAGGCGCCAGAGGCTGGAACGCGGACGGTTCCGGCTCGGGTGGTGGCATACTGAGGAACAGCCGCGCCTCTTCAGCGACATCCTTGAAGTCGATGAGGCCGCAGCTTTCGCGGATCACGTCGAGGAGGTCGCCATGTTCGCCCGTCGCGGCATCGGTCCATTTCCCGGCGGGGCCTTTGGGCGAGTCCTTGAGGCGGACATACATCGAGCGACCCTTGGTGTTGCGGGCGTCTCCGACCTGCCAGTAATTGCCCTGGCGATGGCCGTTGCCGAGATAGTGGCGGCACACCGCCTCGGCCTGTCGGCCGAGACGCTGCGCGAGATCGGATGCGTCGAGACGAACCATCACGCAGCCTCCCGTTCGCCGACGCGCTGGATCGGATAGGTGCCGATCAGCTTGCCGATGATAGCCGCACCATCCGCGCCCACGGGCACGAAGAAGCGGAGCTTCCACGAGATGATCTCGCTGAAGAGACCATAGGCGCGCAGGCGCTCACGCATCGCGTCGATGAAACCTGAGAGTTCGATGCGATCGGCGCCCATGACGCGCACGCGGCGGAGCTGGAGGCCTTCGGCCAGGTCGAGGATCGTCTTGCCCTCGACCAGCGCGGCATAGGCATGGCCTGCCGACAGGCTCGTCGTTCCGACCGTGGTGGCGTTGGCGACCCAGGCGGGCGACACGCGGCGGCCGATGATCCGTTCCCCGTCGTCGGTCTGGAGCCGATAGACGCGGCTCGATTCGTTGGGCAGCCGCTTCCAGATCGGCAGCAGCAGGCCGGCGACGATGTGGATGGTGGAGTCGGAATAGGCCGGCACCTCCGCGACCTCGGCGTTCCAGGCGGCGGTGAACTCGGCCCGGCTGGCGGCGATCCAATGGCTCTCGTCCATCATGCGGAGCGATGCATGATGATGCTCCATCGGCCGGATCAGCCGCACGCGGCGTTCGATCTCGCCATCGTCGAGCATCAGCGATGGCGCTGGAAGCTGAACGGCGGCGCGGTGGGAACGCTCGTTGACCAGCAGCATGGCGGCCGGATCATCGAGCCACGCCATCGCCTCCTCGGCGGTCATCGGCCGGTTGCGTTCGCGTTGCTGGATGGTGAGCAGGCTGGTTTCCGCGCCGGTGCCGGGATGGGTGTAGATGGTCTGGCGCTCGGTGACGACGAAGCTCTCCGCGCGTAGCGTTTCCAGCCCGACGTCGTAGATGCCGGCGGCGATCGCGCCCTCGACCTTAGCGGTCAGGAGCTGCTCGAAGGCGGCGAACAAGATGTCCTGCAGGTCGATGGTCAGCGCGAGAAGGCGATTGAGGAAGGTCGTGATCGGCGGCAGCTCGTCCTTGATGCCGTTGTCGTCCATCAGCTTCAGGCCGGTCGTTTCCTCGAACCGCTGGAGCGAGCATCCCTCGACCTTGCCGCGGACGATCAGGATGTAGAGCTGGCGCAGTGCATCGCGCGCATAGTGGCTCTCCAGATTGTCCTCGGGCCGGAACAGGCCTTGGCCGCCGGTCTGGCGCTGGCCGCGCGTGATTGCGCCCAGCGTGTCGAGCCGGCGCGCGATGGTCGAAAGGAAGCGCTTCTCCGCCTTCACGTTGGTCGCGATCGGACGGAACAGCGGGGGCTGCGCCTGATTGGTGCGGTGGGTGCGGCCGAGGCCCTGGATCGCGGCGTCAGCCTTCCAGCCCGGTTCGAGGAGATAGTGGACGCGCAGCCGCGTGTTCCGCGCCGACAGCTCGGCATGGTAGCTGCGGCCGGTGCCGCCGGCATCGCTGAAGACGAGCACGCGCTTCATGTCATCCATGAAGGCCTGCGTCTCGGCGAGGTTAGCGGAGGCCGCGCGGGTCTCGACCGCAAGGCGCTGCCCCTTGCGCACGATGCGGCGCGAGCGGCCGGTGACCTCGGCCACCATGTCCGCGCCGAAATGCTGGACGATCTGGTCGAGCGCGCCGGGGACCGGTGGGAGGCTGGCGAGCTTCTCGATCAGCTCGGTGCGGCGTGCGACCGCCTCGCGGCTCTCGACGGGCTGGCCATCGCGATAGACCGGACGGGAGGACATGTTGCCCTCGCCGTCGGCGAAGGGCTCATAGAGCTGCACCGGGAAGCCGGTTTCGAGGTAGGACAGAACGTACTCACGCGGCGTGATGTCGACGCGAATGTCGTTCCATTCCTCGGTCGGGACTTCGGCTAGGCGCCGTTCCATCAGGGCCTCGCCGGTCGAGACGATCTGGATGACGGCGGAATGGCCGGCCTCCAGATCCTGCCCGATCGAGCGGATCAGCGTCGGCGTCTTCATTGAGGTCAGCAGGTGACCGAAGAAGCGTTGCTTGCAGCTTTCGAAGGCCGAGCGTGCGGCGGATTTGGCCTGGCGGTTCAACGTCCCGGTCGAGCCGGTGATGTTTGCCGCCTGCATGGCCGCGTCGAGATGGTTATGGATGATGGCGAAGGCGCCGGCATAGGCATCGTAGATGCGCCGCTGCTCGGGCGTCAGCTCGTGCTCGACCAGCTCATATTCCACGCCGTCGAAGGAGAGCGACCGGGCGGTGTAGAGACCGAGCGCGCGCAGGTCGCGGGCCAGCACCTCCATCGCCGCGACGCCGCCGGCCTCGATCGCCTCGACGAACTCCGCCCGGGTCGGAAAGGGGAAATCGTCGCCACCCCACAGGCCCAGCCGCTGCGCATAGGCAAGGTTCTGGACCGTGGTGGCGCCGGTCGCCGAGACATAGACGACACGCGCATTGGGCAAGGCGTGCTGCAGGCGCAGTCCCGCGCGCCCTTGCTGCGAGGGCGTGACGTCGCCGCGTTCTCCCTTGCCGCCGCCGGCGTTCTGCATCGCGTGCGCCTCGTCGAAAATGATCACTCCGTCGAAATCGGAGCCCAACCATTCGACGATCTGCTTGACCCGCGAAACCTTCTCGCCGCGGTCGTCGGAGCGCAGCGTGGCATAGGTTGTAAATAGGACGCCTTCCGGCAGCGTGATCGACTTGCCCTGCGGGAAGCGCGAGAGCGGCGTGACCAAGAGGCGCTCCATGCCGAGGGCGGACCAGTCGCGCTGCGCGTCCTCGATCAGCTTGTCGGATTTGGAGATCCAGACCGCCTTGCGCCGGCCCTGCATCCAGTTGTCGAGCACGATGCTGGCGGACTCGCGCCCCTTTCCAACGCCCGTGCCGTCGCCGATGAAGAAGCCGCGACGGAAGCGGACGACACCGCTGGCATCATCGGCGGCGGCCGCCACGACGTCGAACGTGTCGTCGACCGTCCAGGAGCCCGCGAGAAAATCGGAATGGGCTTCGCCCGCGAAGATCAGGGTTTCGAGCTGGGCATCGGAAAGCGAGTTCAGGATGGTCGCAGGAAGCGTCGGCCGATAGCTCGGCTTCGGCGGAGCGACCGAAGCCATGGCGGCGGACTGCACGAGCTTGGTGGGATGGGCCTTAGAGCCGGGAATGCGGATCGTCTGCAATCCGTATTGCTCGTAGATCGCATCGCTGAGCCGCGCGCCCTCGGCCGGGGTCCAGTCGACGGTCTCATAGGCGAGTGGTGCGCCTTGAGGATCGGCGAGGCTCGCGCGGGTCGATGATGTCGCCGCGGTGCGCGCGAGATAGCCGCGAACGGTGCGCGGTGCAGCGCTGATCGGCATGACCTGAACAGCGGGCGCAAGGGCCAAGCGCGGCGGCACATGCTCGGCGATCCACGTCATCAGCGTGGCGATGTCCGGCGCCGTGCCGGGGGATGCCGGAAAGGAGAGCGGATCGTCGGCCGGGATCTTGTCGATCACGGTCAGCCGGGTTTCGACGGTCGTGCCGTGCTTGGCGTAGACCGAGCCGTGGACGGCAGCGGTGAACACGACGCGGCCTCGCTCCTGCAGGCGAACGAAGGCGTCGCGCCAGGCCGGCATGTCCGGGCCGAAGTTCGCGCCGGTGATCGCGACCAGGCGCCCGCCATCGGCGAGCCGGGCGAGCGCGGATGCGAGATGGCGATAGGCCGCGTCGGCGATGCGTCCCTCGACATTGGCGAGCACCGAGAATGGCGGGTTCATCACCACGACGGTCGGGACGGTCGCCGGATCGAGATGATCGTCGATCTGCGCGGCGTCGAAGCGGGTGACGGGGATGGCCGGAAAGAGGGAGGAGAGAATCTCAGCCCGGGTCTCGGCGAGTTCGTTGAGGACGAGCGTGCCGCCCGCGATCTCGGCGAGGATGGCGAGAAGGCCGGTGCCGGCCGATGGTTCGAGCACGCGATCGACGGGGTGATGGCCGCCGCCGTGATCGCGGCCAAGCCGAGCGGGATCGGCGTCGAGAATTGCTGGAAAGCCTGGGCCTCTTCGGAGCGTCGCGTGTGGGTGGGCAGCAAACCCGCGATCTTGCTGAGCTGGGGAATGGCCGCGGCCGGAGAACCGGCTTTGCGCAAAAGCGCCTTTCCGTATTTGCGGAGCATGAGGACGGTGGCGGCCTCGCAGGCTTCGTAGGCGGCCTTCCAGTCCCAGGCGCCAGACGTGTCGGACGCGCCGAAGGTGATCTCCATGGCGGTGCGCAGGATCGCGGCGTCGATGCGCTCGCCGCGCTCAATGTGAGGAAGAAGGAGGTGTGCCGCGGCATGGATGGCGGCGGCATCAGTCGGCTGATCGGCACCGATCGGCAGCGCCGACGCTAGCGTGTGAGCGTTCATGGAAGAGGTCCTCGGGAGAGCGGAAACGGGGATGCCCGCCGGCGCTCTCTCTCGGACCGGACGGGCTCAAACCCGTCCCGGCCTTCCTCTCACTCTGCCGCGACCGTATCCCGGCTCATCGCTTGGCCTTCCACCGCGCGAGGCGCCCCGCTAGACTCCGGCATCCAACGCAAAGGCAGGATGCCGCCGCGCCTCGGATGATTTCCGCCGCGCTGCGGCGGGAGAGGAAGGAAGCAGCGGCATGAAGGGAAGCGTGGTCGGCATCGTCGCGGCGGGATGCCTGGTGGTGGGATTTGGAGCCGGGTTCGCCCTGCGGCCCGCATTGTTACCGGTAGCGGCGTCGCCGGCAGCGGCGGCCGGCGTAGCGCAGCCGACTGAGGCAGAGGCGACCGACGCGGTTCGGCGCCACCGGCTGTTCACGGGAACGTCGCTCGCCAACGCAACGCTGAAGCTCGGCGACTGCTCCCCTGGTGGGGTCGGCCCTGGTGTCACCTGCATGACGCAGCTCGTCATGGATTCGACCAAGCCGAACGCGACGCCGCAAAACCGGCCGATCGGCTTCGCGCGCGTCAACGGGCAATGGGAAGTGGCCGTCTGGTAGCCGCTATCGGGATGCCGGCTCGCTGCCGGGCGGAACATAGGCCTCATAGGGATTGCCGTCGGCGAGGTGTCCGAATGGCGTGAACAGATAATCGCCATCGCGGCTTACGGCGCAAATGACGTAGCGGGGTTCGCCTGTCACGGCATCAGCGCATTCCATCAGAGCTAGATGACCGTTCTCGGCGGCGCGCAGCAACGTCTGGAAATTGGCGCGGGCATGATCGGGAATGCTCATGATGCAGCTCCCTCGGCGAGCATGGTCGCAAGCCAGCCATCGGTATAGGTCCACGCCACAGTCGCGCCGGTTGCGAGATCAAGGACATGCGCGCCGCCGCCGAAACCGTCGAGACGCGGCCGCGAGCATGTGTTGGCGTACTGGAATCCCCAGCGCCCGGTGAGCTGGAATTCGGCGGCGCAGCGTTTGACGAACTGGATCAGCCGCTCTGGATCGCCGGTGACGTCGTCGCGCATCCATAGCTTCGTGCCGCCATGTTCGGGCTGAATGGAAAGGAGAAAGTTATCGGAGGGTGGATCCTCGGATGCTCCGTCCTCGGACAGTTGGTTGTAGAGGTCGAGCGCGCGAGCGGCGTTGTCAGCCGTGCGGACGTCGAGCAGGCATGAGAAATGGGTGAAGTATTCGGCCATGCGGCCTCTCCCAGAGAGCAGGGAACGGGAGAGCCGGCAGGCGCTCTCTCCTCCAGGTCTGGCTCGCCTCGTCCGGGCCAAACTCTCCCTCTCGATCGCCTCGCATGAAAAAAGCCCGGCGCCTTCGAAGGGACGCCGGGCTGATCAGATCAGGAAAGGTACATCGTCACTCGGCGGCGGCGAGGTGCTGTTCCTCGTCATCGTCGGCAACGGTCTCCTCGTCATCGCCAGCGAGGAAGTCCGGCAACGCGTCGTCGCCCTCGCCAGCATCCGCCTCGATGGTTCCAGCATCGATGCCGGAATTGCGCAGCGGCTCGGGCAGCCAGCCTGTCTCGACAAGGAGGCGTTCCGCTTCGGTCGCCATATCGCCCTTCTTCAGATGCTCGATGAGGTGGGCGGCACGCTCGCCGACGCCTTCACGCACGGCTTCGAGGATGCGGGGCTTGGTGACGCGACCGAGATAATTGGCAACCGTCGGCCGCCAGCCCGCTTCGGCCATGTCGAGCCCGACTGCGAGCGACAGGCGATCGGCCTCGGCGATACGCTGGTCAATGCTGTGCGCCGAGACGCGGCCACCATAGCGATCGGCCTTCTCGTAGAGCGCATTGACGCCGAATGAAGCGCAATGGGCGAAGAGTTCCGCCTGTTCGGGGCCAGTCAGTGCGGCCAGCCCATCCCAGAGATCAGCCACCTTGCCCGGGAGCCGCTTGCGCCAGCCATCATGCCGGGCCTCGATCGCCTTGGCATAGACGCTGTCACGCAACCCTTCGGGCTGCGAATGGAAGGTCGTGCCGCGCACGCTGACCTCCATCGCGAAGCCATACTGGCTGCCGCCGTAGAACACGTCCTGGCAGAACTTGTGCAGGACGGCGACGAAGGCGACCGAGGGATCGCTGGCGAGTTTGTCGCGCAGCGCGAGGGTGCGATCGGCGGTCAGCTCGGTGATGAGGCGATCAGGGAGCGGCTTGATCGTGTCGTCCTCGTCCTCCTCCTCGGACCCGGCGGGTTTGCCGCCGATGGTGATGACCGCACGCTGGACCGAAGGCGTCATCGGATGGTCAGCGTCATGTTCGCCATCATCCTGCTCATCCCCTTCGCCGCCGTCCAACTGGTTGGCGGGCTCGTCGTCGGGGCGGACATAGCCGCGGTCGATCGACAGCGTGCCGTCGGCATCCAAGCTGACGAAGACACCTGCGATCGCGATGTCTGCGGGCTCGTAGTGGACCGGCCGCTCGTCGAAGCTGGCGAGCGCGGTTTCGATTTCGCCAAGGCGCTGATCGATCTCGTCCGGCAACTCGTCGGCGTGCTCATATTCGGCCTCCAGCTTGGCGTACTCGGCGTTGAGCGCCTCGATGGTCGCCTGTTCGTCAGCCGTCAGGTCGAGCGGCGTGCCCACGATCTCGCGCAGGCCGTGGGTGGCGCCATAGGGGAAGCTCATCGCCACCTCGATCCATTTCCAGCCTTCGCCGGCGATCGCTTCGGCGGAGGCCTTCAGCTTGTCGGCGACCAGGCGATCGAGCAGCGCAGGATCCTGCAGCCAGCCGCCGTCGTCATCCTGGAAGAGATCGCGCAGCACGCAGCCGCCGGCGGTTTCATAGGCATCGATACCGACGAATACGGCCCGCTTGTCGGATGCGCGGACGGCGCTCTCGGTCAGCATGCGCCGGATCTGGTAGGGTTCCTTCTGCCAGCTATTGCGAACCGACTCCCAGACCTGCTCCTGTCGCGCATGATCGTCGGTGACGGTGAACGCCATGAGCTGTTCGAGCGTGATGCCGTCCTCGGCATAGATATCGAGCAGTGCCGGCGAGACGGCCGCGAGGCGAAGCCGCTGCTTCACGACCTGGACGGGCGCGAAGAATGCTGCCGCAATCGCCTCCTCGGTCATGCCCTTCTCGCGCATCGCCTGGAACGCGCGGAACTGGTCGAGAGGATGCAGCGGGGCGCGTTCGATATTCTCGGCCAGCGACACCTCGTCGACGAGGATGTCGGCATTGGCGTCCGACACCACGCACGGCACCTTGGAGGTCTTGGTGAGGCGCTTCTGCTTGACGAGGAGTTGCAGCGCGCGGAAGCGACGCCCGCCCGCCGGCACTTCGTACATGCCGGTTTCCTGTCCTTCGGCATCGAGCACCGGCCGGACGTGGAGGGACTGGATGAGACCGCGCCGGGCGATCGATTCGGCCAGCTCGTCGATCGAGACGCCGGCCTTGACGCGGCGGACGTTCGACTGGCTCAGCACCAGTTTGTTGAAGGGGATGTCCTGCGCCGACGACAGGGTGATCTTCTGAATGGCAGTTGCCATGAGACTTACTCCGCGACGGGCGCCGAGAGCCTCTCTCTCGATCCTAAACCCGTCACGAAGCGAAGCACCGCCCTCTCACTCTAGGAGGGCAGCGCATCGAGGGTCGGGGAAACGCTGGAGGAAAAACGCAAAGCCGGAGACACGGACAACCGCATCTCCGGCTTTGTGGGAATCAGGCGGCGCGATCGAGGAGCTTCTTGGCCTTGCCTTCGAGTTCGAGCCGCGCGTCCTGATGCGGCTTGTCGCGGGCGACGGCGGTGATGCCCTGCACGAAATCGAAGATGCTCTCCGGCGGACGGCCTTCCTCGGCCAGCACCGCGTCGATGATCTTGCCGGTCTCGGCCTTCGAGAAACCCCGGCGGCGCAGGAATTCGGTGCGTTCCTCGTCCTTGTGCGCGACGATGCGTTCGCGCGCCGCCTTGATGCCGTTGATGAACGGCTGCGGCGAGGAGTCCGCGAAGGAGAGCAACGCCGGCGCCGCCTCATGGGCGAAGCGCGAGGCGGCGTATTTGGAGTGGCGGATGGAGATCTCCTCGAAATCCTCGACGCCCCACAAATTGCGATTCTGGCACACGGCCCTGAGATAAAAGGACGCGATGCCGAGCGTTTTCGCGCCCACCTCGCTGTTCCAGGCATAGAAGCCCCGGAAATAGAGATCGGGCGATCCGTCCGCGAGCTTGCCGGCCTCGATCGGATTCAGATCGTCGACAAGGAAGAGGAAGACGTCGCGATCGGAGGCGTAGAGCGTCGTGGTGTCCTTGGTGATATCGACGCGCGGATTATAGACGCCGGTCGACCAGTCGAGGACGCCCGGCACTTTCCATCGGGTGTCGCCGGTGCCGTTGCCGGCGATGCGCTGCACGGCTTCGACCAGCTCGTGGTCGTAGATCCGGCCGTAATCAGGGCCGGTCACGGCGCGCAGCTCGACGCGGCCGTCGTCGGTCTCGAGCGTCTTGATCTGCTCGGCGCGGTGAGCGGTCAGGCCATATTGCAGGTTGATGCCGGCGAGCGCGGCGGGGAGCTGCCGCAGATAGGCGGCCGGCGCGCCGACCTGGCTGGCGAGCTGGCCGAAGCTCCAGTGCGTCGGCGCGATGGGCTTGTCGGCGCCTGGTAGGATCAGGGCAAGCCGTTCGGGATCGGTGCGGCTGGCTTCGACATGGATGAGCGCGGATTCGACGACGCGCGTCCGGCTGCGCTCAGTCCGCTCGCGGACGGTCCGGCCGAGTTCGGCGAGCGAGAGATAGCGCTCGTCGTCGGGCCGCGAGAACCACTCCGAGGAAACGCGGCCGATGCGCTCGCCGCGGTTGACGTCCACCTTCCAGCCGCCACTCACGTCGCGCCGGGCATCGAGAACCTGCATGTTCATGGGATCAAACTCCATGACGGGCGTCGGAAGACTCTCTCCCGACCCTCAACCCGTCACGGAAATCCGGTCCACACTCTCACTCTAATGGGGGCGTTGCGGGGTCTCCCCGCAGAAGGGGTCGGCCGAGACCCTGGGCTCGGCCGCAGGGGAAGGCTTTCCCCTCCAGGCCCCTCTCAATCGCTGGCCCTTCCAGCCGGTTTTGGGGAGATTGAAAACTGTCAGAAAACTGCGTATATTTCTGACAGGAGATTATCGTGCAGCGACTGACCGAACAGATTCTGGCGCATACTGAGGGCTTGCCCGAGGGCGCTCCGATCGCGGCGAAGAGCCTACTCCATCTCGGCAATCGCGCCGCGGTGGACCAGGCCTTGTCGCGACTGGCTGAACGTGGCCGGCTGATGCGCGCCGGGCGCGGCGTCTATCTGCGCCCGGTTTCCAGCCGGTTCGGCTCTCGCGCGCCGTCCGTCGAGAAGGCCGTCGAAGCCCTCGCGCTCCAGCGCGGCGAAACCATCGTGTCGAACGGCGCCGCCGCCGCCAACGCGCTCGGCCTCACGACCCAGGTGCCGGTCCGGTCGGTCTATCTGACATCGGGCCGTAGCCGGACGATGAATCTCGGTCAGCAGGTCGTCGAGCTGCGGCATGCGCCGCGCTGGCAGTTGGCGCTGGCCGATCGGCCCGCCGGTCAGGCCGTACGTGCGCTCGCCTGGTTGGGGCCGGAGAAGGCGGAAGCCGCCTTGAAGACGTTGAAGCGCAAGTTGCCGTCTTCCACCTTCGGCGAACTCGTCGCGGCCGCGCCCCAGCTTCCGAGCTGGCTCGCCAGGACGGTGGGCAAAGTCGCGCATGGCTGAGGCGTTCCTGACATTGTCGGCGGACGATCGGCGCGAGGCTCTGGCCGTCGCCGCCGATCGATCCGGGCGACCGCTCCATCTGCTGGAGAAGGATGTCTGGATCGTCTGGACCCTCGCGACGCTGTTCGGGTCCGACCTTGGCGTGCATCTCGTGTTCAAGGGCGGCACGTCGCTGTCGAAAGCGTATCATGTCATCCGGCGGTTTTCCGAAGACGTGGATCTCACCTACGACATCCGCGCCATCGCCCCCGACCTGGTGGGCGAGAACGGCGAGGCCCTGCCGAAAAATCGCAGCGAGGAGAAGCGGTGGTCGAAGGCTGTCCGGCACCGCCTGCCCGAGTGGGTCGACGGAACGGTCCAGCCCCTTCTTGCCGGCGCGATCAAAGCACTATCGCTCCCCGCAGCGCTCCGGGTCGAAGGCGACAAGCTGTTCGTCGACTATGAGGCGACCTCGGCGGGGTCGGGCTATGTGGCTCCAAGCGTGATGCTGGAGTTCGGCGCCCGCTCGACCGGCGAGCCGGCAAGTCCGCGGAATGTCGTGTGCGACGCGGCCGGGCTGATCGAAGGTGTCGAATTTCCAACGGCGCATCCGCGCGTGATGCACGCCGAGCGGACCTTCTGGGAGAAGGCGACGGCCATGCACGTCTTCTGCCTGCAGGAACGGCTCCGTGGCGAACGCTTCGCCCGCCACTGGCATGATGTTGTTCGACTGGATGATGCGGGGATCGCCACCGCCGCATTGGCCGACCGCGACCTCGCCAACGCCGTCGCCCGCCATAAGAGCATGTTCTTCGCCGAGAAGGCGGCCGATGGCGAGACTATTGATTACGAAGCCGCCGTCGGCGGGAAATTACAGCTCGCACCGAGTGGTGAGGCGCGCGCGGCATTGGCTACGGACTATGCGCGCATGGTCGAAGACGGGTTGCTGCTGGAAGACGCAGAGCCGTTCGAGGCGCTGATCGAGCGATGCGCAGACGTCGCCGAACGGGCGAACCGCGCGGCGGAATAACAGGAGTTGGGGAAAGCGTGGGGCTGTATAAGAAGTGGTGTGATGCCACCAGGGAAAAGGACAAGCGCAAGCGCTACTGGACCTATGTCGAGAAGGACGGCGGCCGCGACGAGATTCGCGATGACCTCGCCGAGACTATCCGCTCGCACTACGACCGGCTCGAACGCATCGCCGAGGACGTGGAGCGGCTCGGCTACAAGGTCGCCGCGAAGATCCTCAGCGAGGCGATGCCCCAGACGCCAAAGGGCCGTTCCGGCGATCTCGGTGAAATTCTCGCGACCGAGCTGGTCGAGGAAGAGATCGGCCTGCGCGTCCCTGTGCGCCGCCTCCGCTACAAGGACGGCCGCAACATGGCCATGCGCGGCGACGACTTCATCGGCGCTGGATACGATGCGGCCGGCGAGAAGCTCTGGCTCCTGAAGGGCGAAGCTAAGAGCAACAAGGTGCTCGGCAAGGCCACGGTCACGAGCGCCCGCAAGGTGCTCAACCGCGATAGCGGCCGTTGCACGCCCGATTCCCTGCTGTTCGTCGCCAACCGCCTGTTGGAGAGCAACGACCCGGACGACAACGCGCTAGGCCGCAGCCTGCGTGACGAAGTGGGCCTGAAGTCCCTCCGCGCCGATCGCATCGACCATATGCTCTTCACGGTGTCGGGCAACGGCCCGCACGCCTTGCTGAAGGAGGATCTCGACGCCACCGGAACCAACCGGGACCACTATGTCGTGAACGTCCACGTCGAGGACCATCAGGACTTCATCGCAGCCATGTATCAGGAGGCGGAAGACCTTGGAGACGATTGACGAACTGACCGCGTTCCTGGCGACCGCGACCGTCGACGGCATCCTCGGGCGCCTGCTCTATCGTGGCGCCGCCTGGTCGCTGATGCGTGAGGAAGGCGTGTTGCCGGCGAACGCGCCGCCGCTCGGTGCGACGATCGAAACTGATCTTGCCGAACACGGCTTTGCCCTGCTTCGTGGGGCGATGGCCCTGCGCGCTCAGGCCGGTGCGTCGGATCTGACCAGCAAGGCGTTCGAGCGCGCCGCCAACGCCTTCGAAGCCCTGGTGCGCAACGGCGATCCTGAGTCTCCCGATCGCGGTTTCCGCCGGACGATCGCCGCAGCGGCCTATCACCTGGCCGGCTTCTCGGCCGTCGCCTATTCGCTCTTCAACGAGACCGCGGACGATCTCAATGCCTCACCCGGCGAAACGGCGATCCGGCATCTGATCCTGCGCGATCTTGGCCAGTTGCGCGGGTTCGTTCGCGAGTGGTTGGACGATGAGGCTCACAGAGATGAGCAGATCGCCGAGGCGCTGACGGGCGAAGAGCCGGACATCGACGAGGCCCTATCGACGATCCTCAACACGACGATCTGCCGAGCTCTCGCGCATTTTGACTTCGCGCTCGAGACGGGCGAACCCGAGCCGATCGAAACCGCGCGGATGCTGCTCGGCACCGCGGTCAGCCTGGCGGACAACGCCGAGAATGTTCCGCTGTGGTGGATCTCGAATCTCTGTCGTCACCTGATCGATGACCTTTGGCAGCATTCGCTGCACGAGAACCTGCCCACCGAGCCGCCGGAGGGAACGGAGGAAAAATACCCGGACCTGCGCCGTCTATTCATCTCGTCGCTCTACGCCCGCAAGACGTCCGAGGTGGAGCTATGGCCATCGCAGCGCGAAGCGGCCCGGCGCTCCACGGACGTCACCGACGATCTGGTCGTCGCCCTGCCGACCAGTGCCGGCAAGACCCGCGTGGCCGAGATCGCCGCGCTGATGACCCTGTCGTCGGCGCGCCGGGTGCTGATCGTGACGCCGCTGCGCGCGCTGTCCGCCCAGACCGAGCGATCGTTCAGAAAGACGTTTGCGCCGCTCGGCTTCAGCGTCTCCTCCCTCTACGGCGCCAGCGGCCTTTCGGCTGGCGATGAAGACGCGCTGCGCTCCCGCGAGATCATCATCGCGACGCCCGAGAAACTCGACTTCGCGCTGAGAAGCGACCCGTCGCTGATCGACGATGTCGGCCTGATCGTCCTCGACGAAGGCCACATGATCGGCCCGAGCGAACGCGAGATCCGATACGAGACGCTGGTGCAGCGTTTGCTTCGACGTGCGGACGCGGGCGAACGCCGCATCGTCTGTCTGTCCGCGATCCTGCCCAGCGGCGACGAACTCGATGATCTCACCGCGTGGATACGCTCTGACGAACCGGGCGAGCCGGTGCGCTCCGACTGGCGCCCCACGCGCCAGCGGTTCGGCGCACTCACCTGGCGGGGCAAGGACGCGCGGCTGCGACTGGATCTCGACGATGATGGTCCGTTCCTCGACAAATTCGTCGTGCAGAAACCTGCGCGGGGGAAAGAGAAGAAGCCCTATCCGCGCAAGAACTCACATCTCGCCCTGTTCGCGGCATGGGAATTCGCGGGCCAGGGCAAGCGGACGCTGATTTTCTCCACCCAGGCGAATTGGGTCGAGAGCTACGGCAAACAGGTCGTGGACCTCTGCAAGCGCGGCTATCTGGACTCACTGTTGGAGGATGAGGCCTCCATCGCCCGCGCTCTGGAGGTCGGCAAAGAATGGTTGGGCGAAGACCATCCCGCCGTCGCCTGCCTGAAGGCCGGCGTTGCCATCCACCACGGCCGGCTGCCGAGCCCGTTCCTGCGTGAGCTGGAAGCCCTGTTGTCCGAGGGTGTCCTGAAGGTCATCGTCGCGTCGCCGACACTCTCGCAGGGTCTCAACCTCAACGCCGCCGTCCTGTTGGTGCCGGCGCTATATCGGGCGTCCGAGAAGATCAAAGGCGAGGAGTTTGCGAACGTCGCCGGCCGCGCCGGGCGCGCCTTCGTGGACGTCGAAGGCCTCATCGTCCATGTCATGTTCGATAAGGTCGATTGGCGAAAGAAGGAATGGGGGAAGCTGGTCGCTTCCGCCAAGGCCCGCACGCTGAAGAGCGGTCTCATCCAGATCGTCGCCGAGATCCTTGAGCGCCTGTCCCGCGAAGGTGTCCTGGATCGCGACGATGCCTGGGAATATCTGGCCAACGCCCGTGAAGCCTGGAGATCGCCCGAGGAGGAAGCCGCGGTCGCCGAGCGCCTGGCGGCCGGCGCGGAGTACGACGCTGACGGCGATGATGATGAAGGCGGCGGCGAGGACGAGGAAGAAACCATCGACGAGGAGCCGCTGTCGCAGATCGTCGAACGCCTCGACGCGACAGTGTTCGGTCTGATCGAAGCACTCGATTCCGATCGCGCCGACCTGCCGAAGCTCTTGGACGAAGCGCTCAAGGGATCGCTCTGGGCGCGCCAGATCGCCCGCGAAGACGAGGATGTCGCCCCGCTGCACAAAAAGGTGTTCGAGGCGCGTGCGGATCTCATCTGGAGGACCACCACGGCGCAGGCGCGGCGCGGACATTTCGCCATGGGCGTTGGGCTTGAGGCTGGACTCACCATCGACGCCATGGCCGACGAGCTGGCCGAACTTCTGGACCGGGCTGACGATGCGGCGTTGAGCGGCGACGTTGACGCACTTGTCGAGGCGCTCGGCGGTCTTGGCGAGCGCCTGCTGTTCATGCGGCCCTTCATCCCCGACAAGGCGAACGCGCTGCCGGCGAATTGGAAGGCTATTCTGCGCAGTTGGGTGTCCGGCGAGGATGTGGCCAAGATCGGACCGCAGAACATGCGGGCCGTGGAAGAGGCCTTCACCTATCGCCTGGTCTGGGCGCTGGAAGCTGTCCGCACTCGTCGCATGTCCCTCGGCTGGTCACCGGAAACGGTGGCGGGTGGCGCCGCGGCGGCGGTCGAAACCGGCGTCCCGCAATTCATGATGTCGATGTTGATCCGCGCGGGCCTTCCGTCACGGCGCGCGGCCATGGCGGCGATCGAGGATGCCAAGCCGGTTTTCGTCACGCCCGCCGAGATGAGGGCCTGGCTCGAATCCGACGAGATCACAGCCTACACGGATGCCGGCGACTGGCCGACGCCCGACACCGCCGCGCTATGGGCACGGTTCCGAACCGAAGCCCTCAGCGGCGGCATCCAGAAGTGGTCGGTCGAACACTACAAGCGCTTGCTCGACGTCGCGGCCGCCCCGCCTTCCGGCCTCTATCGGATCGTCACCGACGAGGGCGACGGGCGAACCTGGCTGACGACGCCCGACTATCAGCGGGTCGCTGCTTTCAAGAAGCCAGCGGTCGATCCCAAGCCCAGCCTCTTTTCAGGCCGATTGCCCGGCGGCACCAGGCTGGTGGAGGCCTTGCGTGTCGGCCGCGGGAAACTGCGCTGGCCGACAGCCGATGCGTAAAAGGAAGCCGTAGCTATGCTCTATGCCTGGGTCGACGACCAGAAGCGCGCGCCCTTCGCGAAGGGAGAGCGCACGACCTGCCGCGACTGCGGCGGCTTGCTCACCGCTGTCATGCCTGTCGAGAACACGCCCCATTGGCGGCACAAGGCGGGTGACTGCGATCCTTGGAGCGAGCCCGAGGGGCCTTGGCACCTCGGCTGGAAAGAACTTTTCGACATGGCGTGCCGTGAGATCGCTTTGCGCGATCCGGCGACCGGAGAATTGCATCGCGCCGATGTTCTGGTCGGTAGCGGCACCCCCAGGGCGACGGTGCTGGAGCTGCAGCACTCCTCAATCAGCGAGGACGAGCGCAACGCGCGGGAAGCTTTTTATCGCCGCGGGCATCGGATGTTCTGGCTGGTCCACATCCATAGCGAAAGCTCGTTCCTGGGAACCTATTTCGGCATGTCGCTCGATTTCAAATCGCGTGTCGTCAATCTCGACGGCAAGGAATTCGCGATCATGCGGTGGATGGGACCGAACAAGCAGTTCATTGAGAAATGGAAGCGCGCTGCTGCCCACGTCTTCTTCCATGCCGGTCCATACATCTTCTACCTCGCCGGTCCTGGCGTGGCCGCCCGCCTCGGCAGTCCATTGAAGCGTGGCGAGTTCGCCCTTTGCGCTCTGACACGCGATGAGTTTTTGCGGGCCGTCCGCTGGGAGGATGGTGCTGCTTGACGAACTACTCGTATCGAGCGGCGCGGCCCCCACGAAGTCGAACCAAGGTCGGTCGAAACCAGCGGTGTCAGTGCCAGTCAGACCGGAACTTCAAGCAGTGTCACGGCCGATGACCGACGACAGCAAACACCCATCATCGAGCGTTGCTGTAGACCGCTATTTCCTCGACGAAAGCGGCCATAGCGGCGATCTAGCCTCGGCGAAAGCGCCCGATTTCGCTGGGCAACCATTCTTCGCGCTGGCCTGTGTCGGCGCTGCGGATGCTGCGCTGTTGGCCGCGGAGCTGGATCGGCTGCGTGTGCATTACGCCTGCGGTGAAGGCGAGCTGAAATCGACCAAGTTGGGAAAGAAGCTGACGCCAATCGCGGGTGAGCTGATCACCTTCCTTGGCCGGCATCGATGGCCGCTCTTCGTGAAGCTGGTGGACAAGCGGTTCTTCGTCGCGATCCACATCGTTAACCACCTGCTTTGCGGCTCCTACGGACTCGATGATGTCGACATGGCGAGCCGCAATATGATCGCCGAGTTCCTCTCGGACGAGGATTCCGACGCGGTGCTGCTGGCCTATATTAACGCCTGCGAGACACTCTCGGTGACATCCGTGGCGGCCGTCATCGATCTGCTCTGGGACTGGCTGGATCGCTCCGACGCCGAGATCGCCCGAACCGCACAGATGCTGACGATGTTCGCGCGGGACCGCGTGCGGAAATCGTCGGCGAAGGCCGAGGAATTTCTGCCAATCGCTGATGAGTCAGCCACCGGGAAGAAGGTTTGGATGCTGCCCAACCTCCAGTGCCTCACGAACATCTACGCTCGTCTCAACCAGTCCCGCCCTGCGAGCCTCGACGGCGCCCAACTCGTTCACGACGGGCAGATGCAGTACGCAAAGGTACTCGAGGACTCCAAGACGCTCATGGAGCAACTCGCGGCTGAGGCGGCTCTGCCGATCGTTCCGTTCGCCGACTATCGTTTGCGAGGGCGTGGCGATCTCATCTTTGCGACAGGGAAGATCGAACCCTGCCTCCAGGCAGCCGACATCCTTGCGGGCTGCGCGATGCGTTTCGCGCGGGACGGCAAGGCGCGGAAGGGGCGCATCGAAAAGCCGCTCCGCGAGGTCTTCCACCGGATGATCGACGCCGGCAACCCGATGCAAGCGACTGGCATCAACCTGGTGATGAGCACCCGCCTGCTCGAAGCGCTGGGTGTTCCGCATATCCCGGCGGACTTCGCGGATCGGATGTTCTCCTAGTCCTAATGGCGCTCCGCACAGAGATCTCAGGCAGCCAGACGACGCTCCTCGTCCTCCGCTTCGTTCGCCGGCTCTCCCACCGCTTTGCTCAGGAAGAGATCGAGTGCAGCGCGCCGGGAATCGCGATCCAGCGCGTAGGCCGTCTGCTTGAATTCGATGCCCTCAAGCAGCCCGTTGATGTAGCCCGAGATCGTGTCGGCCGCCATGATGAGCGCAGTGTCGAGCGTGTGAATGTATTTGCTCGTCACCGAGCCCTTGGAATGGCCGACGAGCGCCGCGATCGTCACCTCGGTGAAACCGAGATCGTTGGCGATGCTGGCAAAGCTGTGACGCAGGACGTGCGGCGTGACGCCGGCGAGCGGGCTGTCGTTGAAAATCTGTTCCCAATGGTTCGGGAAGCTGCCGAACGCATTGTCCTCGCCCTGACCTGGGAAGACATAGGTGCCCGCTGCGGTCTTGCGCCGTTCCTCCAGATACTCGACGACGGGCAATCCGATTGGACGAATGGACTCACCTTCCTTGCTGTCCACCAGGCGCATGCAACTCGCGTCGGTGTCAGCCTCGATCCACATTAGCGAGATCATTTCCGAGCGGCGGCAGCCGGTGAGCGCGATCTGCCGGATGAT
The DNA here is from genome assembly GCF_008727715.1 of Mesorhizobium terrae. Taxonomy (GTDB): domain Bacteria; phylum Pseudomonadota; class Alphaproteobacteria; order Rhizobiales; family Rhizobiaceae; genus Mesorhizobium; species Mesorhizobium terrae. The sequence goes on along the minus strand of NZ_CP044218.1, from coordinate 1,154,010 downwards.
GTCCACGGTCATGGCGTATTTTTCGTTCGCCGCGGCATCGCGAAGCATTTGCCCGAGGGTGCGATACTCCGCCTCGGTCAGCCGACGATTCCGAACATTGTCCTTGGGCTTCTTGATGCCGTGCGCCGGATTGACCTCGATGATCCCAGCATCGACAGCGTAGGTGAGGATTCCGCCCAATAGGCCGACGGTGCGCGTGGCCGTGCCCGCGCCACCACGAACAATGGCCTTTCCTCGCAGCTTCTTCGTCTTGACGGCGACGCGCGTCTTGCCGGCCATGATGTCCTTCAAGACTTTGTTGATGTCGGCCTTGGTGAGATCCTTGACGCGGCGTGCGCCGATCAGCGGGATGATGTGTCGCTCGATACGGCCAGTGTCGGTGACGATGGTGGTCGGCTTTTTCGATCTCCCGCCCTTACCCAGGATGAGGCCAGCGTTCAGGTCGGCGGTATAGAGAGCGCAAAGCTCCTTGACCGTGATGGCCTTGTGATCGAGCTGACGTTCCTCGGAAGGGTTGTCTCCGCGCGCGACGCGACCCAGTTGGACCTTCGCTTCTTGCCGGGCTGTCTCTGGCGTCCACACGCCATGCAGGCCGATGGTGTAGCGTCGCGTGCGTCCAGCAGCGCGATATTGAATGAGGTAGCTGCGTTTGCCGGAAGCGAACACGCGGAGGCCGAAGCCGGGCAGTTCGTCGTCCCAGATGAAATAGTCCTTCTCGCGGACATCGGCAGCATCCACGATCCGCTTGGTCAGCTTTGCCATGAGGCGTTCCCCTCGCTAGTGCGGGGTTGCTTCCGCGGAAGCACCACGGAAGCAACCGGATGGATATCGGAGCGAATTTCTGGATAGACAGTTCGGCGCGGAAATCCGAATTGTCTAGCGACTTCAGTAACATATCGCATTGTAGCGTGCCCTATCGTGCATTTAGGATAGGCAGGCTAAATTGCTCCGAAGGCAGAGGTCACAGGTTCGAATCCTGTCGGGTGCGCCAATGATTTCAATAAGTTAGATGGCACATGCCCTTTCTAGAAAGAGTTGGGTCGCACTAAACTGCATATTTCCAGAGCCGATCTTCATTCTCCACCAGTCGCGCTCTAACCTCCCCCGCTTTCAGACGGCAGCGGCCGCGCGCCTAGTTGGCCGGGCTTTTTCCTTTCCTCGGTAGCGCAGCCGTTTCGTAGCGGCGGCGCCTCGCGCAGCGGTGGCACGCCGTGGCCGGCGTTGAACAGGAAGAGCAGCAGTGAGGATCGGCGGATGAGCTGGAGGCCGATGACGGCCGAGACCATCGCCAGCGCGGGCAGCGTGAAGAAGGTGATCGGGAAGAGGTCCGAGCCGTAATTGCCGAAGAAGCGCCTGAAGACGATACCGGCGAAGTTGAAGAGGATGGCGTGGCTGCAGAACAGGAGGAAGGCACAGGGTTCGAGCCGGCTGAAGGCTGGCGCCAGCCCCGCGTGCCGGATCAGGCCGGTGAGCGCCCAGAAGCCGCCGGCCATGGTGATGCGCAGCGAGGTGTCGAGGGTCAGCCTGAGCACGGCGTCCATTTCGGCAAGCAGGATGCGTTCGACCCGGATGGTGATGAAGACAGCGACCATCACCACGAGCCCGGCGGTCAGCGCCAGCGCCAGCCGGTCGAGGAACTGAGCGCTCGTCCCGGCGATGCGCAGCCACATGCCGAGGCCGAAAAACAGCATCAGCTGCGGGCGCTGCAGCAGATAAAGATCCTCGCCGAACAGCGTGTAGACGACCAAAAGCGCGATGGTGGGCAGCGCGAAGCGCCGCAGCCCGAACAGCAGAAGCGGCGACAACAGGCTGCAGATGAAGAGGTCGCGCAGGAACCACAGCGGCACGTCCAGCGGCCATCCGGTGACGGCGAAAAAGGCGTTTGACCAGCCGAGCAACGTGTTGTCGGGCATGTCCTGCCATTTGCCCGATATCAGCCCATAGGCGGTCAGCAGCACCAGCATCGCCATGTTCCAGGCGACGAGCGGGACGATGAGCGTCTTGAATTTGGACTTCGCCAGCGACAGCGTGCCGGCCTTCATCAGGCTGGCGACGATGAAATAGCCCGAGACGATGCTGAGCAGCGAAACCGAGCTCAGCCCGACAAGGCGCGACAGGGTGAAATAGACGAGGTCGAAGAAGCCGGGGTCGCGATCATGCACATTCTCGGCGATGCCGGGCTGCACGTGAACGAACATCATGAAGAAGATGCACAGCACGCGCGCAATTCTGACACGGTCGGACACTAACGGCGGAATGGGTGGAACGGCCGGGGCGTGGGAAACAGCGGTTTTCAGGATTCGTCTCCTCGAATCTGGCCGCCCCGGCATGCGGAGCGGCTCGTGACGCGGTCTCTCAGGAGGCGGAGCACGGAGACGCGAAGTGGTGTCTAGGGCGACGGACGAGGTCCGGCGACAAACCTAGGGGATTCGATGCACCCGGCGGGTTCACAAAATGCTACCCGGCATAACAGGACGACGGCTGATGGCGCCGGGCATCCGGTCGCCGCATGCGTTCGGGTTCGTTTGAAACACGGTGCGCGATGAAGGCCGTCGCGCGGTTTCTCGGCCTGAAGGCCGGTTTTGCGCGGCCAAGGCTGCCGCGCCTGCGCCTCGACATGGCCGACACCGCCGTCTACGCGGTCGGCGATATCCATGGCTGCCTCGACGAATTGCTGGCGCTGGAAGATGTGATCGCGGCGGACGCCGCGACGCTGCCGGGCCGCAAGGTCGTCGTCATGCTGGGCGACTATGTCGATCGCGGGCCGGCATCGGCACAGGTCATCGATCACCTGGTCGCGCCGCCGCCGGCGGGGTTGGAGCGGATCTGCCTGGCCGGCAACCACGAACTCGCCATGCTGGATTATCTCGAAGGGCGGCGCGGGCGCTTCCCCTGGCTGCGTATCGGCGGCGAAAGCACGCTTCTGTCCTATGGCATCGACCATCGGCGGCTGGTCGAGATCTGCCGCGACGACCGCCAGGTCGACGACACCATCCGCAAGTCGATCCCGGCGACGCACCTGGCGTTCCTGCGCACGCTGCCGGTGCTGGTGGAAACGGCGCGTTATCTGTTCGTGCATGCCGGCCTGCGGCCGGGCGTGCCGCTGGACAAACAGACCGACGAGGATCTCGTCTCCATCCGCAAGGCCTTTTACGAGCGGGCCGACCTGATGACGCGCTATGTCGTGCACGGCCATACGCCGGTCGAGGAAGCCCGGCGCGACGGCATGCATGTCAATCTCGACACCGGCGCCTTCTTCAGCGGCCGGCTGACGGCGCTGCGCATCTGGCAGGACAAGGGCCGCTATTTCAGCAATCTGCCGCAGGACGCCTGAGAGCGGCGAGGCTCCCGGTCTTCCCGGCTCAGGCCGTCTCCATGCGTTTCGGGTCCGGTTCGGCAACCGTCTGCTCGACATAATAGGAGGCGTAGCGGTCGAGATAGTGCTCGGCGCCGCCGAACAGGCCGTAGTGGGCGAGCTTCTTCATATCGGTCCGGTTCAGCACCACGCCGAGTGTCTTGGCCGCGATCTGGCGGTCGGCCTGCAGGGCGGAACGCACCAAAACGCGCGGCGTCGCCCCCCATTCGGCAACCAGCACGAAACCGTCGGCCAGCGGCGCGAAGGCCTTGGCGTCGACGACAGGTCCAAGCGGCGGCAGGTCGACCACCACATAATCGAAGGATTTGCGCGCTTCCTCGATGAGGCTGGCCATGGCCGGGCCGGAAATCAGCTCGCTGGTGTGCGACATGCGCCGGCGCACCACCGCCGGGAGAATGACCAGCTTGGTCTTGCGGTCGACCAGGCAGGCGCTTTGCCAGCGCTGTTCGCCGACCAGCGCCTCGACCAGGCCCTTGTCGGGCGTCAGCGACAGGCCGCGGCTCAGCCCCGGATTGCGCAGATCGGCATCGATCAGCAAGGTACGCGAACCATTGGCGGCGAGCAGGCCGGCGAAATTGGCGGCAACCGTGGTCTTGCCCTCGCGCGGCAGCACGGAGACGAAGCCGATCACCTTGCCGGCGGTGCGGTGCAGCACCACGTCGGACGCCAGTTTGACGCTGCGCAGCGTCTCGGCGAAAGACGAGGCCGGCTGGTTGATGGCGACCCGCAGGATGCGCGGGGTGACGGTCTCGGCGCTGGCCGGCCGGGCCGTGTCATCCTCCGCCGGCTGGGCTCTCGGGCGCGCGTCGGCATATTGCCCGCCGATCGCCGGCAAATAGCCGAGGAAATTGAGATCGAGCACATCGCGCACGTCCTCGCCGGTGCGGAAAAAGCGTTCGCGGAATTCCTGCACGGCACCGGCCAGCGCGCCGGCGAACAGGCCGAGCACCACCGACAGGCCGAGCACCATCGCCTTGCGCGGGCTGGAGGCCGAGACAGGATTGCCGGCCTGCGAGATGACGCGCGCCTCGGCGATCGGGAAGGAACGCTGCTGCGAGGCTTCCTGGTAACGCGACAGGAAGGATTGGTAGAGGGTGTTCAGCGCCTGCGATTTCTGTTCGAGGTCGCGCAATTCGACCTGCGCTTCGCTCGTCTGCGAATTCTGTCCGGCGAGGTCGCCGACATTGCTGCGCAGCGAATCCTCGCGCGACTTGGCGACCTGATATTCGTTGCGGTAGCTCTCGGTCAGGCGCTGCAGCTCGGCGAAGATCTGGTTGGTCAGGTCGGCCTGTTCGCGGCGCAGCGCCACCGCCTGCGGATGGTCCTGGCCGAAGCGGCTGGAGATGTCCTGCTCGCGCTTGCTGATGTTGAGATAGCGCGACTTCATGTCGTTGATGACGCTGCTGTTGTTGCCGCCGGCGCCTTTCTCCTGCGGGATCGTGGCGTTCTTGACGGCGTTGTCGGACCCGCTGTCGACGATCGACTTGAACTGGTTGTAGCGGGCGAAGGCGTTGGCGGTGTCGGCCTGCGCCAGGATGAGCTGCTTGTTCAGGTCGGAGAGCTGCTGGTCCGACATCAGCTGGCCGCTGGCGGCGGTCAGCCCATGGGCGGTGCGGAACTGTTCCACCTCCAGCGCCGCCTTCTGGGAATTCTGGCGCAGCTCGTCGAGGCGGCCCTGCAGCCAGACCGTGGCGCGCTGGGTGGCATCGAAATTGGCGTCGAGATGGTCCGACAGATAGGCGTTGGCATAGGCGCGCGCGATCGAGCCGGCGAGCTTGGGGTCGCTGGCGGTAAACGACAGGTCGATAACGAGGCTGCGCCCGACGCGTTCGGCGTTGAGCCCGTCCTGCAACAGGCCGATGGCACGGCCGATCTTGGCGTTCTCGACGGAACCGGGCTCGTCCTCCGAGCCCGAGGAGAAGAAGCCGGCAAGGCTCTTTGCAGTCGACTTCAGCCAGCCGAGCGGCGAGCGCGGTGGGTTGAGGAAGGCTTCATTGGCTTGCAGCTTCTCCGCGACCACGACAGCACGGGCGAGGCGACTGGATTTCAGGATTTCCACCTCCGACAGCACCATGGAATCGGCCTGGGTACCGGCCTGCGTCGGCTGCTTGTCCTGCGCGAAACGGGTCAGGCTGTCGTCCAGCAAAATGCGTGTCGAGGCCGTGTATTGCGGCGGCGTCACCACCAGATAGGCGACGCCGAGTATCAGGCCGGCCAGCGCGAACAGTCCGGCCAGCCGTGCCTGACGGCGCGCCGCCGCCAGCAAGGCGTCGAGGTCGATGAAATCGGACCTAGCTTCCGGGGGCATGGGAACCCTGTTGTTCAACGGAAAACTTCCCTGGTTCATGTCTGTTCCGGTGTTCTGTCTCGATGAAGAAAAAGCCGGCCACGGCGCGTGGCCGTGGCGCGATGATTATGTGTCGGGCGGTTTCGGGTCAGGCCGCCCGGCGGCTGCGTGCCTGCAAGGCGATCATCTCCTCGATCGGCTCGAAGACCAGGTCGCGCATGTCCTCGCGGGCCAGCGCGAAGGCGACGTTGGCCTGGATGAAGCCGTCCTTCGAGCCGCAATCGAACATGCGGCCCTCGAATGGGGATGCGTAGAATTTCTGGCTGGCCGACAGCCGCACCATGGCGTCGGTAAGCTGGATCTCGTTGCCCTTGCCGCGTTCCTGCGTGGCCAGAATGTCGAACACTTCCGGCTGCAGCACGTAGCGGCCGTTGATGTAATGGTTGGAAGGGGCGACCTCGGGTGCCGGCTTCTCGACCATCTCCGTGATGACGAAGCCGTCGCCGACGTTGGCGCCCTTGCCGACGATGCCGTAGCTGCCGGTCTCCAGCGGGTCGCATTGCTCGACGGCGACGACATTGCCGCCGGTCTCGTTGTAGAGGTCGATGACGCCGGCAAGACAGCCGCGTTCGCCGAAGGAGACCATGTCGGGCAACAACAGGGCAAAAGGCTCGTCGCCGACGATGTCGCGCGCGCACCAGACGGCGTGGCCGAGGCCGTGCGGCGCCTGTTGGCGGGTGAACGAGACGGTTCCCGGCTGCGGCTGCATACGGGTCAGCGAGGCGAGCTGCTCGTTCTTGCCCGAACGGGCCAGCGTCTCCACCAGCTCCGGCTGGATGTCGAAATAGTCCTCGATCACATGCTTGTTGCGACCGGTGACGAAGACGATGTGCTCGATGCCAGCCTCCAGTGCCTCGTCGACGGCATATTGCACGACGGGGCGATCCACCACCGTCAACATTTCCTTCGGCATCGCCTTCGTGGCTGGCAGAAACCGTGTGCCGAGACCGGCAACCGGTATCACCGCTTTTCTCACCTTTTTCATCGCGTTATCCCTGTTTGAGATCGAGCCCCCGCCGATTTCAAAAAACTCCTTGTCAGCCCGGTCCGATTGCTGCCTTGCCGAGCGGCAAGGATGACACCAGCCGGCGCAGCCGGGCTTCGATCGGCATGCGCAGATGGCGCAGCGCCGCCGGATCGCGCAGCGCCGTACGGACGGCACGCATCGGCGCGCGATCCTTGAGATGGCCGACCAGTTGCAGAAAGGAAGCCGCCCGCCGCAGGCTGCGGGTGCGTCGCGCCTGTGCGTCGAGCGCCTCGGCATCGAGCGCATGGTTCTCAAGGAAAGCCGCGTCCGCCTTCAGCATCGCCTCGACATGGGCGGGCTCGAGCACGCGCGAGATCGACCCTTCGCGAATGTGATAGGCATAGCCGACGCTGGGTTCCACCGCGCAGCGGCCGCCACGGGCCAGCGCCGAGGCAAACAGGATGTAGTCTTCGCCGATGCGCAGCGCCTCGTCGTAGCGGATGCGGTGTCTTTCCAGGAAGGCACGTTCGAAGACGGGTTTCAAATAGCCGTACGAGAACGTTCCTTCGAACATGATGTTGGCGGCGATGAAATCGGCCAGCGTGATTTCGGGGCGGGCTTCGAGGATCTGCGGCGCGAACATCGGCTCGCGGGCCGCGCTGCCGTCGCGTACCACTTCGAGATTGTCGACGACGATCCGGGCGCCCCGCGCCTCGGCGCGGCCGATCATGCGGCGCAGGCGCTCGGGATGCACGCTGTCGTCGGAATCGAGCACGGCGACCCAGCGGCCGGTGGCGGCATCGAGGCCGGCATTGCGGGCACCGCCCGGGCCGCGATTGCAGTCAAGCGCGATCACCCGCACCTGTTCGGGCGGATAGGCGCGCGCCAGTTCCACTGTGCCGTCGCTGGAGCGGTCGTCCACGACGACGACTTCGGTCGAGACGCCGCGCTGTGCCAGCGCGCTGTCGATGGCGCGCGCGATCGAAGCTTCCGCATTGTAGGCGGCGATGACGAAGGAGACGTCAGGCTGCATGGGGCCGCCCTCCCGCCTGGCTGTCGCCATAAAGGCGGATTTCGCGGACGCCGAGCAGGCCGCTGATGGCACCGACATGCATCAGGCCACGTAGGGCCTCGCGGTTGCGGCGATGCGGCACGGCAAGCAAAGCGGCGGCGCTGGCGAAACAGTAGGCGGCTTTGGCGGCCGCCATGCCGACCTGCTTCAGCGCCCGGCCCCGATGTTGCGCCGCCAGCAGCCGGCCGTGGGTCTGGCCCGAGCGGAAACGCCGCTTGGCCAGCCATTGCAGCCGCGCCCGTTCTGGCATCACCGGCTCCAGCACAACCGCCTCGGCCGCGTAGGCGATGCGGCCGCCGGCCTCGTGCAGCTGCGAGAAATATTCGGTGTCCTCGCCGCCGGTCTTGCCCAGCGCCAGATTGAAGCGCCGGCCGGCAACATGGGCGGATGCGCGGCGCAGCAGCACATTGCCGCTGTAGCCGGTGCGGATCTGCCCATCGACCCAGACGGGGCGGGTGGAGTGGAAATCGCCGCGCCGCATCCAGCCGGGGGCGGCATCGGCATAGACGGCCTCGACCGGCCCCAGCACCGCATCGGCGCCGGTGGCCTCGGCGGTCGCGACCAGCGCTGTCAGCCAGGGCGGCGTCACGGTCGAATCGTCGTCGACGAAGGCGAGGAAATCGCCGCGCGCGGCATCGAGGCAGGTATTGCGCGCCAGCGAGATGTTGGCGGCGGGGCAGTGGATGTACTGGACTTCGAACGGCAGCGACGGCGCCAGCAACTGCACCAGCTGCCGCGCGCTGTCGGTGATGTCGTTGTCGGCGACGACGATGCGGGCAGCAACGCCGGCCGGCATGTCGAGCATCGCCAGCGAGCGCAGCGTCTCTTCGAGGTAGGGCCGGCGATAGGTGCACACGCACAGATCGACCAGGGTTTTCGCGGAGGCGGCAGTGGGGACGGACAGGCTCATGACGCGGCCGCCCTCCGTTTCCACGATCCGAAGAGCTGCAGCCAGAATCCCATCGACCAGCCGAGGTGCATGATCATCGCTGAGACGGCGGCGAGCGGTCCGTATGGATTGCGCTGGCCGACCGCCATCCAGATGCCGTAGCCGAGACATGCAGCGATCCACAGGCCGGCCGGAACCAGCGCCGACAGGCTGAGGAAGGCGAGCGACGTGCCCACCACCACCGGGAAGACCAGCAGCGGGATGGCTTGTCTCAGCCGCGGCCAGGTGCCGTGCTTGAGGATGTTGCGGGCCCGGCCGCGCCCGTAGCCAAGATATTGGCGAAACAGCGCGGTCGCCGTCGCGCGCGGATAATAGGTCATGAAGGTCTTGTCGGTCATCCAGATGCGATGGCCGGCAGCGCGAAGCCGGAAGTCGAGTTCGGCGTCCTCATTGTGGCTGAAGCTCTCGTCATAGCCGCCGACGGCGCGGAAGGCGTCGATGCGCATGAAGGCGTGATGGCCATGGTCGGTCCAATGGCCCGGCGCGCCTTCGCGATGCGGCGAACCGCCATTGCCGAGCTTGGAATTCTGCGCCGCCGCTGTCGCCTTCTGGAACAGGCCGAAACCTTTCGTCGCCATCGAGACGACGACGGAATCGGCGCCAGTGACCGAGGCCTCCTCGATCAGCCGTTCGCAATAGTCGGCCGGATAGCCGCCATGGGCGTCGATGCGAATGAAGCCGTCGACGTTGTCGCCGAAAACGGCCACGGCCAGGTTGACGGCCGCGCTTTGCAGGCGGCGCGGATTGTCGAGCAAAACGACGCACGGATTTCGGGCGGCGATATCGCGCACGATATCGCGCGTGCCGTCGGTGCTGCCGCCGTCGGCGACGACGATGCGAAGGCCAAGCCGCTCGGCCGGATCCGCGAGTTCGCCGAGCAGTGCGCCGATATGCTTGGCCTCGTTGAGGCAGGGGATCACCACCATGCAGCGTTCGACCGGCCGCGATGTCGTCTGCGGAAGCTCCACCGCGTCAACAGTTGGTATCTCGATTGCCAGTGCCGTCATGCCGCCACCTCCAGCGGCACGTCCTGGCGCGCGATGCCGGCAAGGCGGCCAAGCCGCTCGACCAGCGCGCGGCAGTCGGCCGCGTCGCAAATCCAGGTGCCGAGATCCTGAACGGTGATCTTGCGGCGGCGCACGATATAGCCGTCGGTGTCGATGCCGCCCACAAGCGCGACAAGATTGTCGACCGACGCTTCCGAGAGCAGCAGGCCGATATGGCGGTCGGCGAGGAAGCGGGCGGTCTCCGTTCCTTTCATCGCAATCGGCACGGCGCCGAAGCGGCAGCCTTCGTAGAGCCGGTTGGGCAGGAGCCAGCTCGAATTCAGGCCTTCCTCGAAGAAATCGATCGCCCAGGAAAAATGCACCTCGCCATAGATGGCGGCGAGCTCGTCCGGATTGCGATAGGCGCCGTGGAAGGAGAGGTAAGGTTCGGCGCGGACGAAACCGTCGAAATCCTCGAATTCGACATGCGCCGGGCGACCGCGCAACACGACCTCGAACCGTCCCTGCATCTGGCGGGTGAAGGCGGCGAGCAGCTCCAGCGATTTGCGGCAGCGCAGCGCCCCGAACCAGCCGATTTTCCAGGGCTCGTTGGCCGTTGGGGGCCGCGGCAGTTTCGCCTGGCCGGGTGGTTTGCCGCTGAGGTCGAGGATCTTGTTCTGTAAGAGCACGGCCGGAGCCCTGATCTGGCCATACGCCTCGAAATAGTCGCGAACGAAGGCCGGCGAGCTGGTCAGGAGCAGCGCGGTCTCGCGTCCGAACAGGCGCTCGGCGCCGCGCATGGCGCGGCCGACGGCGCCGTCGCTCAAAAGCAGGCGGTGGATGTCCAGGCACTCATAGACGACAGGGGCGGAGCCGCCGAACAGCGCCTTGGCCCGGTTGGCCAGCGCCAGCATCTCGAGATTGCGGCCGATGATGATGTCCGGCTTTTCGATGGTCGCAAGCTTGGCGCCGAGCGAAAGGGCTGCCCTGGCGATCGCCGCCAGGCGCTGCGCGAAGGCACGGTCACTGGTCGGGCCAAGGTCGATCGGCGACAGGCCGTCGAAATCCGGCACGGTCTCGGTGCGCCGGAAACCGGCCAGCGTCACCGAGGCGCCGCCGGCCCGCAGCATCGTCACGCGGCGGCGCACCGCCGGGTCGCAAAGATCATGGACCAGGTAGAGGATGTTCAGCATGCTCATGCCGTCAGCGCGATTGTCGGTGCGCTTTGGGGCGCGTGTAAGCGGCAATGCTCATTGCGTGCCCTTGTTCAGCTTGCAGACGATGGAATCGGGGAACTGGCAGGCATCGCCCGGCGCGGTGAAGGCGACGCGGTCGACCTCGGCGGCGATCGGCTTGCCCGGATCGACGAACGGACCCATCCAGGATTTCAGCGTGTCCGAACCCCAGATACTCAGATAGATCTTGGCCGGGTGGCTGGGCAGCTTGGCGGGATCGGTCGCTTCGTCGACAAGTTTGCCGTCTACATACCAGCGAATGCGGTCCTTCTCCCAGACGAAGGCATAGTTGTGGAAGCCCTTGTCGGCGCCGCCGGGCACCTCGACCAGCTTGGCCGAGCCGACGCTCTTGGCGTTGACATACTGGTTGACCTGCACCTTGGAGGGGTCCTTGCCGAGCACCTCGAAATCGATCTCGTCATGCGGCTGTTTGTGGACTGGGCCGATATAGCTGAAGAAGCCGGTGTTGAGGCCAGAGCCCGCCACCGCCTTCATGCGCACTTCGAAGGCGCCGTAGCCGAAGCGCTGGTTTGTCTGCACTTCGCCGCAGACATATTTGCGGCCCTTGCTCTCGCCGGCCGCGAAGCCGAGCTTCAGCGTGCCGCCGGAGACGCTGACCTGCTTGGCCGACCAGGTGCAGTTCTGATGGTCGCCATTCGACCAGCCGTCGGAAACGTACCAGAGTTTCTTGTCGAGCGTGTCGAAGGTCTCGACGAAGGATTTGCCCGGCTTCTGCTGTTCGGGCTTCTGCTGTTCCTGGGCCTGCGCCGAAACGATGCCCGCAGCCATTGCCGTCAGCGCGGTTCCCGCAGTCAAAAACCACACCAGACCGGCTCGCGCCGGTGTCCTCAAAATCACAGCCATACCGCTTGCTACTTTCGTTTTGGACCGCCCCTTCCGGTGGCGGACCCGCGTCAATTTCGGGCGAATGTTGCAATGCACATATGATGGATTAGCGGATCAGAATGTGACGCGTGGGCACATTCCCGGTGGGCGTCCGGTAACTTTTTATGATCGCCGGTTAAGCCAGCCGTCGGCTTGGGACGACGTCGTTTGGCGCGACCTGTTCATTTTCATGGGGAAACGCCGTGGCCCGGTCGCGCAGTCCGGTAACGAAATCGATCTGCTGCTCGAGTGTGGCGATGCGCGCCGTGTAGCGCATCATCGCCGTGGTCAGATCATCGATCACCGGCGACATGCCAGCGGCCTGATCGTCCTCCAGCGCCTGCTGCGAGAAGGCCGCCCGCGCCGCCACGCTTTCGTGGCGATCGCGCAAGCCGTTGCGTTCGCGCGCGATCTCGCGACCCAGGTCGTCGAGCAGGGCAAGCAGGCGCGCCAGCCGCGCGGCGTCGGTCTCGCCGTCGCGGTGAACGCTTCTTACGCGGAACGGGTTACGGGCACGGAATCTGAACAAAGCCATGGCGGATCCCTTCTCCTGCCTTATAGCGATATCTATTCGGCCGCCGCTCGGTCGGCGCCGGCATGCCAGTTCCAAGCACTTGCCACGATTGATTCGAGATCGTGCCTGGGGCTCCATCCTAGCACATCCCTGGCTTGCGCATTATCGGCAACCAGAACGGGCGCATCGCCGGCGCGGCGGCCTTCGTAGCGAACCGGGAACGGCTTTCCTGACTGATGCGCCACCGCTGCGAGCAGTTCACGAACGGTGGTTCCGGTGCCGGTGCCGAGATTGAGGGCGACGCTGTCGCCACCCTTCAGCAAATGCTCGACGGCGCGGCCATGGGCATCGGCAAGGTCGCAGACATGAATGAAATCGCGCACGCAGGTGCCGTCGCGCGTGTCGTAGTCGGTGCCGAACACGCTGAAGCCGGCGCGACGGCCGAGTGCGGCCTCGATGGCAAGCGGCACGGCATGGGTTTCGGGCGAGTGGCGCTCGCCGATGCGCCCTTCGGGATCGGCCCCGGCGGCGTTGAAATAGCGCAGCACCACGGAACGGAAGCCCTGATGACGGTCGAGATCGGCCAGCATCTGCTCGACGATCAGCTTGGAGCGGCCATAGGGGTTGATCGGGTTTTGCGGATGCGTCTCGCGCATCGGCACGTCGACCGGCAGGCCATAGGTGGCGCAGGTCGAGGAGAAGACCAGCTTGTCGATGCCGGCCTGCTGCGCGGCGAGCAGCAGCGAGAGTGTGCCGGCCACGTTGTTGTCGAAAAACGCCGCCGGCGCCTTCACCGATTCGCCGACCTCGATCAGCGCCGCGAAATGCACGATGGCTTGCGGCCGGTAGGTCTCGATGACCGCGGCCAGGCGTTGCCGGTCGCGGATATCGCCGTGCTCCAGCGGTCCCCATTTGACGAATTCGGCGTGGCCGTTGCTCAGATTGTCGTAGACAACCGGGGTGAACCCGCGTTCGGCCAGATTGAGGCAGGTGTGGGAACCGATATATCCGGCGCCGCCGACGACAAGAACATTGGTCACTGGGATCAATCCTTTCGGTGATGACGAAGGGTGGGTATCGGTTTGAGCTAGCTTCCGGCGCCCGCGGGTTGCGCCTTGCGCTGGCGGATCAGCTCGACCAGCTTCCTCAGCAGGTCGCGTTCGGTGAGCAGCAGGAGCACGCCATAGATGGCCGCACCGGCCGCAGCTCCGACCAGGACTTGCCAGATGGCATTCGCCGAGGCACCGCCTGGCAGGCCGGTCTTGATGTGGTCGATGAGGAAGCGCACGGCCACCGCCATGATGATCGCGGCGATCATCGGCCGTGTCGTGACATAGAGCCCCGACAGGAAGGCGGTGCCGTTGGTGCGGAACACAGCCCAGGAATAGAACACCAGCGTGATGGCGTTGGCGACGCAGAGCCAGACCATGGCCGCGACCAGACCGCCGGTCATGACGCCATAGCTGACCAGGCCGTAGACGAGGCCGGCGCGCAGCACCGCCACCCACCACAGCACGCCGGAACGGCCGGCTCCCTTGAGGAAGGGAATGTAGGTGCTGCAGGGCGACATGATGCCCTTGGAGACGGCGAGAAGGCCGAGGACCGGCCAGGCATAGGCCCATTGCTGGCCGAAGATCAGCAGCATGCCGGGCTCCGCGATCGCCCATATGCCGAACATCATCGGCGCCAGCACCACGGTCGAGACCTGCGTGCTCAGCATCAGCGCGTCGGAGCGGCGGCGCGTGTCGTTGCTCATATGGCTGAAGACGGGAAACAGCACGCCCATCAGGCCGGCCAAAAGCACCTGGTTGGGAATGCTGGAGAAGCGGTTCGCGGCCGAATAGGCGCCGGCGTCGGCGAGGCCGAGATGGCGCGAGACCACCACCAGCGGCGACTGGAAGGTGATGAAGTTGAAGATTTCCGAGCCCATGATGCCGAGGCTGTATTTGGTCAGCGCACCCACCTTCGCCATCGACAAGACAAAACGCGGCCGGTAGCCGCTAGCGTAGAAGAGCCCGCCAAGCCGCACGATGGCCGAGACGAACAATTGGCCGATCAGAGACCAGACGCCGAAGCCGGCCAGCGCCATGCCGACGGCGGTCAGCGCGCCGATTGATTCGGAAACCACGCTCCATGCGGCATCCTTCTGGAAGGCCAGCCGGCGCGCCAAGAGCGAATAGGCGACATCGCCGGCGAGCTGCAGCGGAATGAGGAAGGCCATGATCTTGAGCAGGTAACCGGCATCCGCCGCACCAAGGAAGCCGGCAAAGGAATCGGCCCATAGATAGATGCAGGCCGCCATGGCGATAGCGACGGCCAGATTGACCCAGAACACCGAATGCACCGTTTCGTCGTCTTCCTCCGCCTCCAGGATGAGCGAAGCCGACAGTCCGGCCGAGCCGATCATGGTCAGGAACATGACCACGGTCTGCGCCACCGCCACCACACCGAACTCCTGCGGCGACAGGATGCGCGCCAGGATCGGGACGGTGACAAATTTCAGCCCGAATGTGCTGGTTTTGGAAAGCACGCTCCAGCCGACATTGTTTGTCACGCTTTTCAGGTTAACTGCAGTTGGCATGGGCAGGCACCGTTTGTTGGGACGAGCGGGCCATGTCGTCAGCGAGCCCTTGGACGGGGGGCACCGACCGGAATTCATCGGGACCCTGCGAAGTGGTCCCCCTAAACTCCCGAAGGCGCAAAAAAATGACGAAGTGCACGGTTATCATTCCCTACTACCAGCGAGAGCCCGGAATTCTCGCTCGCGCGCTCACATCCGTGTTCGCGCAAACGCATTCCGATTTCGACGTGATCGTCGTCGACGACGCGTCTCCGTCGCCGGCGGAAGACGATCTGCAAATGTTCTCGCTCGCCGAACGGGCGCGGATTGCCGTTATAAAACAACCGAATGCCGGGCCGGGCGGCGCGCGCAACATGGGGCTCGACCATATCGGGGCCGACAGCGCCTATGCGGCCTTCCTCGATTCCGACGATGAGTGGGCACCCAACCATCTGAAGAATGCTGTGGGCGCGCTCTCACTTTTTGATGCAGATTGTTACTGGGCCTCGATCAAGGGCGGCGCGGAATTCTACTATCATTTCGGCGTGGCCGATCTCGCCGACGTCACCGAAGTGGTGCGGCTGGGGGATAATCCGCCGATCGTCGAGATCCCGGAACTCGCCGCTACCATGTTGAAAAACTGGAGCTTTCTGCATCTGTCCTGCATGGTGATCGGACCGGCGCTGTTTCGCCAAATGCGGTTCGACGCGTCGCTGCGGCTGGCGGCGGAGGATGTGCTGTTCTTCTACGATTGCGTGCGCAACGCCCGCCGCGTCGTCCTCTCCGAGGGCATCGGCGCGGTGCGCGGCGAGGGCATCAACATCTTCCACGGCATGGGCAGCGATTCGCCGCTGTTCCTGAAGCAGCAGTTCAACACCTGGGTGGCGCTGGACCGGCTGCAGAGCCGGTTCCCGCATCGTCCCGACGAAAAGGCCTCCATCGAGGCCTACAAGCAGACGGCGCGAAATCAGGCGCTGTGGGGGCAGGCGAGGCTGGTGCGGGCGCGCAAGGCGCCGCAGCTCCGGCAATTGGCGCAATGGGCCTGGCGCGATCCGAAGCTGCTGCGCAGCGCCGTCGGTCTCGCCGTTTCCAAGATGTCGAAATAAGGACGCGCCACATGCAGCCTTTCTATTGGGAATCCGCGCACGGCAATTTCGGCGACGACCTCAACCTGTGGCTCTGGGATTTCCTGCTGCCGGGGTTCCGCGAGGTTCACCCGGAGGTACTCCTGGTCGGTGTCGGCACCGTGCTCAACCAGGCGCTGTTGCCGGCGGGGATCAAGAAACTCGTTGTCGGCAGCGGCTTCGGCTATGGCAAGCAGCCCGATCTCTCCGACGCCAAGGAGTGGGACGTGCGTGCGGTGCGCGGGCCGCTGACGGCCGACAAGCTTGGGCTCGACGCCGCGCTCGGCATCATCGACCCCGCGGTGATGGTGGCCGAGATGCCGGAATTCCGGAACCTGCCGAGAACCGGCGGCGCGATCTTCGTGCCGCATTGGGAATCGACCATCGGCGGCATCTGGCCGATGGTCTGCCAGGCCGCCGGGCTGGGCTATGTAGATCCCTGCGGCGAGGCCAAGGCGGTCATCAAGGCGATTGCCCAGGCCGAGCTGGTGGTGGCCGAATCCATGCATGCCGCGATCCTGGCCGATGCCTTCCGGGTGCCCTGGGTGGCCGTCACCACTTCGCGCTCCATCAACTCCTTCAAATGGCGCGACTGGGCGAATTCGCTTGGGGTCGAGTACAAGCCGCGGCATGTGCCGATCTCCTCGCGCGCCGAGGCGGTGACCAAGGGCGCGCGCTTCTGGGGCGTCAATTTCGAGGCGCCCGCGACGAAGGCGGACGAGACAGGCCGCCACGACGCGCATGAAACGCTGGTGCTGACGCGCGACGACCCCGCCCCGTCATCGCTACGCGCCATGGCCAAGCAGGTGCTGGCCGCCCCCTCGACACTGGCATTATGGCAAGCGCGCCGGGCAAAACCGCAGCTCAGCGATGCGGCAATGCTGGCGGAGAAAAAGGACCGTTTTCGCGAGGTTCTGGCCGGGGTGCGGCGCGACTATCTCTGAACGTCGGCGCGTGCGGGAAGCAGATAGCGCGGTGCCGCCGGTTCGTTGCCGGCGGCTTTCCCGCGCGCGCCGAACGCCTCGAGCTTGTCGCCGAGCACGCCCCTGACGATTGCCGGTAGCGCGCCCGGATGGCCGAGCGCATGGGCGCCGGCCGCCGCCAGTCCGCGCGCGGCCTTGATGTCGAGGAAATGCCGCAGCTCGTAGCGGGCGCGAATGTGCCGCTCGTGGTTCTGCAGCGCCGTCCGGGTATCCTGCAACAATGCGCCCGAGAGCATGGCGCGGTCGGCCTCGTAGAGACGTTTCAGATCCTCGGTGCGGTGCTTGCCGCTGAGCGAATCGGGGCGCACGACCGCGCCGTAGCCGCAGCCATGGACGACCTTGTAGCGGGCACCCTTGAGCAGAGCGCGCGCATAGAGTTCGTAGTCTTCGCCGAGGCGCAGCTTCTCGTCGTAGCGCAGGCCGTGCGCGTCGAGAAAGGCGCGCCGCATCACCGGTTTCAGGAAGCCGATCTCGCCGCGCGAGGCGCCGCGCCGGGAGATGTTGCCGTCGATGAAACCCTTGATGTTGAGGAAGCGTGGCGCCGGCTCGAAATGCGGCACCTGCGGTGCAGTTCCTGGCACGTTGCGGCTGTCGATGAAGACGATGTTGTCGGCGATGAAATCCCAGTCGTCGGCGCCGGCAAGCAGGCTGTCGAATCGGCCAGGGAGAAAGAAATCGTCCGCATCCAGAATGGCGATCAGCGGCGCGCTGGACTGCGCGATCGCCCGGTTGCGGGCGAAGGCCGGCCCGTGATTGCGATCGAGCTTCAGGATCTGGAGGCGGCCGCTGGCGTCATCGGCCTCGATGCTCGCCTGCGGTGTAGAATCGTCGGAACCGTCATCGACCACGACGACTTCGGAAACCGCCGTTTCGCGCAGCGCCGAGGCGATCGCGCGGCCGATGGTTCTCTCGGCATTCTTGGCCGCGATGATAACGCAGACGGTGGTCGTGGAAGCCATCGCCACACTCCAGCTGGGCCGCTCGCTTTCGGCCTGTTTATCCCCATGCCCTGTTCGGCGACGCGGCACCGCCACGGCTCAGCGTCGCGGCGCCAGTTGCCACAGGCGCAAGGCGATTTGATGACAGCTGACGATGTGTGGAAAAGTCAGGGCAGGGGCGAACGCCGCACGCCCGGCAGCGGCGCGACTTCGCTTTCCGGCTGATTCTCCTTGGCGGCGGCGGGCACGATCTCGTTGCGCGCAACGGCTTCGGCGCTTTTGGCGGCCGGCTTTGTGTGCCCGATCATAAACAGGATGGCGATGAAATAGCCGACCTGGATGATGACGGCGCAGATCAGCGTGTTGATGAAGGTTGTCCAGGCCGACTGGGTAATCGCGTAGGTGGCGATGGCGAATACGACCAGCACCCCGATAAGACCGCGAAGGAAAAGCAGAAAGGACATTCTATCCCTTCTTGCCGGTCATACTTGATCTGGTTCTAAAATACCCACGCAAGACCTGTCTCCCGCCGCGACGAGCGTTGGTCTTACACCACCACCAACGAGATCAAGACTCGACTTCTTCGAGGCCTGAAGCCCTGATCCGACATTTACCCGCGCACCGACAAATATAAGAATTTCGGCAACACTGCGCAATACGAGACGCGGCTCCCGGCACGTCCGGGAATTACCTTACGTCCGCTCGAAATATTGTAGCGGAGGGCCGGGGAGAACGGTTCCGATTGGGCTAGCCCAAATGAGCACTGTGCCTTTGTTTAAGGTTTACTGGTAATGATCGCGACATTTTCATGGAGAAACGCAATACAACTCGATTATGGGATGATACGTACCGTGATTAATATAGTTCATTATTGAAAACACAAAGGAAATCAAACGCAAAAGTTGCCCTCCATGAAGGGCATGAACATTGCTGGACCCGCAATGTTTCGATTCGTTACAAAATATGACTGTCGGTCGGTTTTCGTGACCGATTTTCATCACAGAGGTGACATATCCAACGCTCTATTGTTCGTATGTTGCGGTGCAGCAACGTTGACCTGACCATTTTTCGCGGAGCAACAAAATGAGATATGCCGCCCGATTGGCCAACAGGTTGTCGTCACGGTCGGACGGCGAAGCGCCGCCGGCGATCGGCGGTGTCATCAAGCGCGGTTTCGACATTGTCGGCGTATTGGCGGGAATTGCCCTGCTGAGCCCGCTGCTGCTCATGCTGGCGGCTTTGGTGAAGGCCACCGACGGCGGCAGCATCCTTTACGGCCACCCGCGAATCGGCCGCAACGGCGCCGTCTTCCGATGTTGGAAATTTCGGACGATGGTCGAGAATGGCGAGGAGGTTCTCGCCGCCCATTTCGCCAGCAATCCGCAAGATCGCGACGAATGGAATGCCACCCGCAAATTGCAGAACGATCCGCGCGTCACCCGCGTCGGCGTCGTGCTGCGCAAGCTCAGCCTCGACGAGCTGCCGCAGATCGTCAACATTTTGCGCGGCGAGATGAGCCTGGTCGGCCCGCGTCCGGTGGTGCGGGATGAACTCGAACTCTATGGCAACGCCGCCGCCTTTTATCTGCAGTCGCGCCCGGGTCTGACCGGCCTGTGGCAAGTCAGCGGCCGCAATGACGTTTCCTACGGTGCTCGCGTCGCCTTCGACCAGCACTATGTCGAGAACTGGTCCTTCATCTTCGACCTGAAGATCCTCGTGCGCACGGTTCCGGCGGTGTTCTCCTCGCGCGGCAGCTACTGACGCCGGCAATTGGCGGCCCGACACTTCAAGCAAACCGCCACAGCAAAGGACGGCTCCTGGTGAAAGATATCCGCTTTATGTCGCGTCGCGCGCGCCTTCTGCGCGCCATCGCATGTCTGGCTCTCCTGACGATGGCGGGCATCACCGCTGCTGCCGCTTCGGATTCCTACCGGCTGGACGCGATGGACAAGCTGCGCATCCGTGTCGCCGAGTGGCAGAGCGCGGAAGGCGCTGTCCGCGACTGGGCGACGATTAGCGGCGACTATGGCGTAAGTCCGTCGGGCGACGTCTCGTTGCCGTTCATTGGCGAGCTCGCGGTGAAGGGCAAGACGACCGTCGAGGTGGCTGCCGCGATCGCCGCCGGCCTGCAGCAGAAGCTCGGCCTGCCCGACAAGCCCGAAGCTTCGGTAGAGATCTCGGAGTTCCGCCCACTGTTCCTTGCCGGCGACGTGCAGACGCCCGGCAAATATGCCTATGCGCCCGGCCTGACCGTCCTGAAGGCCTTGAGCCTCGGCGGCGGCCTGCGCCGCTCCGACAATGGCGGCCAGGGCGGGCCGCGCGACTTCATCATGGCGCAAGGCAATTACGACGTGCTGGTTGCGCAGCGAAACGGGTTGCTGGCGCGGCGCGCCAGGCTGGCTGCCGAAACCGAAGGCAAGGACCAGATCGACTTCCCCGAGGAATTGAACAAGACCGAACAGGGCCGCAAGCTGGTCAGCGACGAGAGCGCATTGATGGCGGCGCGCCAGAAGCGCCTGCGCCTGCAGCTGGGCGCGCTCGACGACCTCAAGAAGCTGCTCCAGTCCGAGATCGAAACGCTCGACCAGAAGATGGTCACGCAGAACCGGCAGCTCGAACTTTCGCGCACGGAACTGAAGAGCCTCGGCGAGCTCGCCGAAAAGGGTCTTGTCGTCAACCAGCGCATCCTGACGCTGGAACAGACGAATGCCGAGCAGGAAGGCAAGGCGCTCGACATGGAGACCGCCAGCCTGCGCGCCAAGCAGGACATCGCCAAGGCAACGCAGGACGCCATCAGCCTGCAGAACGACCGAGATACCGAGATCGCGCAGGATCGTCAGCAGACCGAGGCCGATCTCAGGGAAATGGACCTGAAGATGGGCATGTATTCCGGCCTGATGACCGAGGCTGTCGCGCGGGCACCCGATGCCGCCCGCAATCCGGCCAACGGCACCGCGCCGACCATTCGCTACGCCATCGTCCGCACCGACGCGGACGGCAAGACCGGCCAGGTCAGCGCCGACGAAAACACGCCGGTGCTGCCGGGCGACGTGGTCAAGATCGAGATCGCTGGCCCGAGCGTGACGTCCAACTGAGGGCCGTCATGTCGCCAATGACAGGCGCGGGCCGGCGCCGTGATGCGCTGTCGACGGCGGCGCTTCCGCACACCGCCGGTCGCGCCATGGAAACCACGCCATGAAGATAGCCAAGGCCGCCCTCATCAGCCCCGACCGCAATTTCTGGTACGGCGCGCTGGCGGTTGCGCTGTCGATCTTCGTCTTTGCCTATTCGAGCCGCTTCGGCCAGGCCTCGATCATGGCCTTTTACGCCTGCTGGCTGCCGCTCATCCTTGTCGACTATCGGCGCGTGCTCGGCGACTACCGCCGCTTCTTGTGGATCATCGCTTTCGCGGTTCTTGCCTGCCTGTCGGTGTTCTGGTCGGCGGCGCCCGGCGTCACCGCGCGTGCCGCCCTGCAATTATTGTCGCATATCGTCTGCGCGCTGATCGCGGCCCGCACGGTTTCGGTGCGCACGCTGAACCTCGGCGCACTGGTCGGCATCCTGGCCGTGGTGCTGTTTTCGGTGGCCTTCGGCCAGTACAATTACGACCCGCTCGACGGCACTTACAGTTTTGTCGGGGCCTTCGGCTCGAAGAACCAGCTCGGCCTGTTTTCCTCGCTTGGCATCTATTTCGCCTTTACCGCCATCCTCGTCCTGCACGAGCGCGGCCCGTGGCGGCTTCTGGCGCTGGCTTGCGGCGTGCTCTGCGTCTACACGCTGCACGCCGCGCAATCGGCCACCTCGGTTCTGGCGATCGCGGCGACCCTTGCGCTGATGGTCTGCCTGAAGCTCGCCATGCTGTTTTCGCCGAAGACCCGCAAGGCGGCGCTGGTCGTCGGCGTCACGCTGGCGCTGGTCGCGGTTTTCGCCGCACTCAATCTCGGCGCCGCCGATCTTGTGCTGGGCGCTTTCGGCAAGGATTCGACGCTGACCGGCCGCACCTATCTGTGGTCGCAGGGCTGGGCGGCCGCTGCTGAAACTCCCTATTTCGGCGTCGGCTACCAGGCCTATTGGGTTCAGGGCTTCTCCGAGGCCGAGCGGCTGTGGGACGAGTTCTACATCGGCACCAGAAGCGGCTTCCATTTCCACAACACCTATATCGAGGTGCTGGTGGAGATGGGGGCGTTCGGCCTGGCCGCGCTGGCGCTGCTGATGCTGCGCGTGCCGTTCGGCCTGCTCTTGCGGCTCGTCGATGCCCGGCGCGATCCCGCCACTTTCACGCTTTTCGGCATCGCGGTGATGTTCCTCATCCGCTCCTTCGTCGAGGTCGATGTCATCAATCCTTATGTGGTCGGCTCCTTCCTCATTTATTACGCCGCCGGCCAACTCGCTTTGCCGCAGCGCGCTGGGCAGTCCGAGCCGGCGCCGCGCCTCGTGTTGCGGAACGCGACATGACCAGGCTCTACGGCGTACAATATCTGCGGGCGATTGCCGCCCTCGGCGTGGTCGTCTTCCACGCCGCCGAGCGCAACGGCAGCCATTTCACCATCGGCGCGGCCGGCGTCGACGTTTTCTTCGTCGTCAGCGGCTTCATCATGTGGGTGCTGGCCGAGACGCGGCAGCCGTCGCCGCTGACATTCCTGCGCGAACGCGCCGAACGCGTGGTGCCGCTCTATTGGGCGGCGACCGCGGTGATGGTCGCCGGCGGCCTGGTTGGGCTTTTCCCCAACATGCACCTCACCGCCTTCCATGTCGCGGCCTCGTTCGCCTTTGTCCCGCATGTCTCGCCGAGCGATGGCGGCACCTGGCCGGTGCTGGTGCAGGGCTGGACGCTGAACTACGAAATGTTCTTCTACCTGGTGTTCGCGGCGGTCCTGTTCCTGCCGCCGGCGCGACGTCTGCCGGCACTGGTGGCGATATTCGGCGCGCTCGTGTGCCTGGGTCTTTTGCTGCAGCCGGAAGGCGCAGCGCTGCGCACCTATACCAGCCCGCTGCTCGCCGAATTCCTGATCGGCATCGGCATTGGCAAATTATGGCTGGCGGGCGCCATGCCTCGGCCAGCGTTTGGTGCACTGCTTGTCGTCGCCGCGATCGCTGGCTTCGTGCTGGTCGCGGCCGGTCTTGCCGGTTTCAATCCGCTCGTGCTGGGCCCGCTGTCGGCGATGCTGCTTGTCGGCGTGCTGGCGCTGGAGCAGGGCAAGTGGCTCTTCCGCTTCATCCCGCTCGCTTATCTCGGCGACGCCTCTTATTCGATCTATCTGTGGCACACGCTGGCGATCTCGGTGGTCATGAAGGCGAGCGGGCTTCTGTCTCTGCCTGCCGCGACCGCCATTGCCCTGTCGATCGCCGCCGGCGTCGCCATCGGCATTGCCTGCCATGAATTCCTGGAAAAGCCGATCGCCGGCTATCTCAAAGCCCGCCGGCTTCGGCAGAAGGTCGGCTACGCCGTGTGAGTTGGCGGCCGGCTCCATCACACCGCCGTGGAATGGCGGGCGGGGCCGGCTGAGAGATAGGTATCGAAATGGGCGGCGATCGAGCGTACGAACGGTTTGGCCACTTCCGCGATATGAAAACGATCGCCGTCGAGGACAAAACCGCTCGATGGGTCGGCGGCGAGAAGCAGGGCATCTTCGAGAGCGCTTTTGGCGTCCGGCCCGAACCGGGCGCGCAGTTCAGTCCGCGAAAACGCGCAATCGCACATCAGCCGCTCGATGATCCAGGCGCGAACCCGGTCTTGTGGGGTGAAGGCGATGCCGCGCACCACGGCCAGCTCGTCTTTCCCCGCCATTTTTTGATATTCGCCGGTTGCCGGCATGTTCTGCACATAGCCTTGCGGCAGTCGGCCGATCGACGATGCGCCCAGCCCGATCAGGGCATCGGCCTCGTCGACCGTGTAACCCTGGAAGTTCCGCTTCAGCGAACCGTCGGCCAGCGCCAGCGCCATGCCATCTTCGGGCCGGGCGAAATGATCGAGCCCGATCGCCGCATAGCCGGCACCCGCGATCATTTCCGCCGACAATTGCAGTTGTGCCAACCGTTCGGTGGCGTCGGGGAGCGCCGTCTCGTCGATCAGCCGCTGATGTTTCTTGAACCAGGGCACATGTGCGTAGCCGAACAGCGCGATGCGGTCCGGCTGCAACGAAAGCGCCTTCTTCACGGTCTCAGTGAGCGAATGCCGGGTCTGATGCGGCAGGCCATAGAGCATGTCGAGATTGATCGAGCCGATGCCGCGGGCCCTGAGGTTCTCGACCACCCAGCGGGTTTTCTCGAAACTCTGCTCGCGATTGATCGCCTCTTGTACCTTCGGGTTGAAATCCTGCACGCCGAGGCTGGCGCGCGTCATCGCCATGCGTGCCAGCGCGTCGAAGCGCGCTTCGTCCATGTCGTTGGGGTCGATCTCGACGCTGACCTCGGCGTCGGCCCGGAAATGGAATGCGCCGCGCAGCGCCGCATTGAGCGTGATCATGTCGCGCGGGCTGAGCAAGGTGGGCGAGCCGCCGCCAAAGTGCAGGGCACTGATCGTGATGCCGCTGTCGAGCAGGGCGGCAACCGTTTCGATTTCCCTGAGCAGCGCGCCGACGTAGCGGCTGACGGGCGCATAGGACAGGGTCTGCTTGGTATGACAGGCGCAGAACCAGCAAAGCCGGTCGCAATAGGGAACATGCACGTAAAGCGACACGGCGCTTTTGACCGGAAGCGCCTGCAACCAGGCCTTGTAGGTGGCCGCCGACACGCTTGGGTGAAAATGCGGGGCGGTGGGATAGCTCGTATAGCGCGGCACGGGTGCGCGGTATCGACGCAGAAGCGCTTCTTGCACGGTGCCTCCGAAATCATGAGTTCGACACGCTGGCAACAATGGCGCATTGGCCGGCATTGGCCTTTGACCCAGATCAACTTGCGGTGGAGACAAACTGACGCGGGATTTCTCGAGCCGGAGGGGATAGAACAAGGGCATAGGCAAGGCGGGGTGCGAGTGGCATGAACCTGCGAGAAGATGTTCATACGGCGGGAATTCCGGTCCTGTGCCAGGCATGCGAGGCCCGGCATCGCGGTGTCTGCGGCGCGCTCGATCCGAACCAACTGGTGACGCTGGCGAAAGCCTCCTCGAAACAGACGATCGAAGCCGGAGCCGAACTGGTCGGCGATATGGAAACGGTCGATCACTATTCCAATGTGCTCGCCGGCGTGGTGAAGCTGACCAAGACCTTGTCCGACGGCCGCCAGCAGATTGTCGGCCTGCAATTCGCGCCGGACTTCCTCGGCCGCCCGTTCAAGTCGGAAAGTGCGGTCAATGCCGAAGCGGCGACGAATGTGTCGCTGTGCTCGTTTCCCAAAGGCGCCATCGAGCGGATGATGCGGGAGAGCCCGGGACTGGAGAACCGGCTGCTGCGGCAGACACTGAAAGAACTGGACGAGGCCCGGGACTGGATGGTGACGCTTGGCCGCAAGACCGCGGCGGAGAAAGTGGCCAGTTTCCTCCTGCTCATCGCAAATCATATTGATCCGAGCTCGGGCGACGAGGGGCGCGCGACAACGTTCGACCTGCCGCTGACCCGCGCGGCTATCGCCGACTTCCTCGGCCTGACCATCGAGACCGTCTCGCGGCAATTGTCCAAGCTGCGCGCCGAAGGTGTCATCTCGATCGAAAACAACCGCCATGTCAGCGTGGCGCGGCGCGATCGGCTGGAGGCAAGGGCCGGGCATTAAGGGGCGGGATAAAGTGGTCGGGGTAGATCGATAAACCGCAGCCTTCCCTAAGCGGCGTCCGCGTTTTGGAGCCTTTCCGCTCAACCCAGATCGCTTTCCAGCGAACAGCGACGATGCCAGAACCGGCCCAAGAACGCACTAGTCCCCCACAATCACCGGCAGTACATGCTCGCGTTCGAAGGCGATGTGGCGCCGCAGCGTTTCGAACAGGCCGCGCAACATGAAGCCGAACGCTTCGGGGTTCTCGATCGGCTTGCCGTGGCCGACCGCCAGCAGCACCTCCGTCACTTCGTCGGCAAAACTTTCGTCCTCGACATGTTCGACGCGTAGCCGGTGAAGGGTGGGGTCGGTGTCGCTCCGCCCGGTCGCACTGGCAAAGGCGGGGAAGATGACGTCGCCCTCGTAGTTGTGCGCGTCGCGCAGCATCGGCACCAGGATACTGGCGATACGCAGGCATTCGAGCCGGCACACAGCATCCGGCAAGGTGTCGGCGATCGTTTCCAGCGCCGCGCACAGCGTGAGCTTGTCTTCATGGATGCGCTGCATCTCCAAAGCGGGATGTCTCGACCGGTCTTGCCCCGGTATGGCCGCGAGCGGGCCAGGCGACGGGCCGACCGCGATGGATTTCAGGAATTGCTCGCACCGCACAGGTCAGCCTCTCCGCCTCTCGCCAGTCACGAAGGCTGACAAATCGAACCTCGGAAGGCTTTGACCTGGATCAAGGCAAAGCGTCGCGCGCTGGTGGAGATGAAGGCGTCAAGGAACGCATGGGGATGCGGGATCCGAAGCAACCAATCCATGGGGTCGCCCAATGAGATACGGCGCTGAAATTGTCTGGATGAGCCTGGCGACGTTCCTGGCGTTGCTGGGTGCCGGCTTTGCCGCCGACGATCTGTTCAGAGCGCATATGTGGGTGCTGTTCGCCGTATTGGCGATCGGCACGATCGTTCTGTTGCGCAATGTCAGTTTCGAGCCGGAGCAGCCGGTCGATCCGTCCACCTACATGGACGGGCCGATACGCTACGGCTCGGTCGCGACGGTGTTGTGGGCGGTCGTCGGCCTTCTGGCCGGCCTGGTCATTGCCATGCAGCTCGCCTATCCCGACCTCAATCTCGAGCCCTGGTTCAATTTCGGCCGCATGCGGCCGCTGCACACTTCGGCGGTCGTCTTCGCCTTCGGCGGCAACGCGCTGATGGCGACATCCTTCTATGTCGTGCAGCGTACCTGCCGCGCGCGCCTCTTCGGCGGCAATCTCGCCTGGTATGTGTTCTGGGGCTACCAGCTGTTCATCGTGATGGCGGCCACTGGTTACCTGCTCGGCATCACCCAGAGCCGCGAATATGCCGAGCCCGAATGGTATGTCGACGTGTTCCTCACCGTCGTCTGGGTCGCCTATCTCGTTGTGTTCCTGGGCACGATCCTGAAGCGCAAGGAACCGCATATCTACGTCGCCAACTGGTTCTATCTGTCCTTCATCGTCACCATCGCGATGCTGCATGTGGTCAACAATCTGGCGGTGCCGGTCTCCTTCGTCGGATCGAAAAGCTATTCGCTGTTTTCGGGTGTGCAGGACGCGCTGACCCAATGGTGGTACGGCCACAACGCGGTGGGCTTCTTCCTGACCGCCGGCTTCCTAGGGATGATGTATTATTTCATCCCCAAGCAGGTGAACCGGCCGGTCTATTCCTACCGGCTGTCGATCATCCACTTCTGGGCGCTGATCTTCCTCTATATCTGGGCGGGTCCGCACC
This sequence comes from Mesorhizobium terrae, assembly GCF_008727715.1. Lineage (GTDB taxonomy): Bacteria > Pseudomonadota > Alphaproteobacteria > Rhizobiales > Rhizobiaceae > Mesorhizobium > Mesorhizobium terrae. The sequence goes on along the minus strand of NZ_CP044218.1, from coordinate 1,126,616 downwards.
ATCTCCATTACACCGCGCTGCCTGACTGGGCGCAGACGCTGGGCATGGTCTTTTCGATCATGCTGTGGATGCCGTCCTGGGGCGGCATGATCAACGGCCTGATGACGCTGTCGGGCGCCTGGGACAAGCTGCGCACCGACCCGATCGTGCGCATGATGGTGACGGCGGTCGCCTTCTACGGCATGTCGACCTTCGAGGGGCCGATGATGTCGATCAAGGCGGTCAACTCGCTGTCCCACTACACCGACTGGACCATCGGCCACGTGCATTCCGCCGCCCTTGGCTGGGTCGGGCTGATCTCCTTCGGGGCGGTCTATTTCATGGTGCCGCGCCTGTGGAACCGCGAGCGGCTCTATTCGGTGCGCATGGTCAACTGGCACTTCTGGCTGGCGACGCTGGGCATCGTTGTCTACGCGGCCGTCATGTGGGTGTCGGGCATCATGCAGGGCCTGATGTGGCGCGAATACGACGAGCAGGGCTTCCTGGTCTATTCCTTCGCCGAGTCCGTCGCAGCCATGCACCCCTATTACGTGACGCGCGCACTCGGCGGCGGGCTCTATCTGGCCGGCGCGCTGGTGATGGCCTGGAACATCTTCATGACCATACGCGGCCATCTGCGCGAGGAAGCCCCGACGACGGGCGTCGCTCCCGCTTTGCAGCCGGCCGAATAGGAGTTCCCAAAAATGTCTCTCCTGGACAAACACGCCCTCATCGAGCGCAACGCCACGCTCCTGCTCGTCGGCTCCTTCCTGGTCGTCACCATCGGCGGCATCGTCGAGATCGCCCCGCTGTTCTATCTCCAGAACACCATCGAGAAGGTCGAGGGCATGCGCCCCTACTCGCCGCTGGAGCTGGCGGGGCGCAACATCTACGTCCGCGAAGGCTGCTATCTGTGCCACAGTCAGATGATCCGCCCCTTCCGCGACGAGGTCGAGCGCTACGGGCATTACAGCCTGGCCGCGGAGTCCATGTACGACCATCCCTTCCAATGGGGATCGAAGCGAACCGGTCCGGATCTCGCCCGCGTCGGCGACCGCTATTCCAACGAATGGCATGTCCAGCATCTGAGCGACCCGCGCTCGGTGGTGCCGGAATCGATCATGCCCCGCTACGCCTTCCTGAAGGACGTGCCGCTGTCGCCGAAGGGCTTCTCCACGCAACTGGTTGCCAATGTCGATGTCGGCGTTCCCTACACCAAGGACATGATTGCCAATGCCGAGGCCGACCTGATCGCGCAGGCCGATCCGAACGCCGATACGTCGGGCCTCACCAAGCGCTATCCGAAGGTGAAGGTTGGCGATTTCGACGGCAATCGAAGCCAGGTGACCGAGATGGACGCGCTGGTTGCCTATCTGCAGATGCTCGGCACGCTGGTCGATTTCTCGACCTATGACGATGCCGCCGGTTACCGCTGACGGAGTCGCACCATGGAAACCTACACCGCCATGCGTCATTTCGCCGACAGCTGGGGCCTGCTGGCCATGGCCGTATTCTTCGTCGGCGCCGTGCTCTTCACCCTTCGTCCGGGCAGCCGAAAGCAGGCTGATGCCGCCGCCAGGATCCCACTCGAGGACGACACGCCATGACCGACAAGCACATAGATGATGTCTCCGGCGTCGCCACCACCGGCCACGAATGGGACGGCATTCGCGAACTCGACAATCCGATGCCGCGCTGGTGGCTGTGGACCTTCTACGCCACCATTGTCTGGGCGATCGCCTACACGGTCGCTTATCCGGCATGGCCGCTGCTGACCTCCGCAACCAAGGGCGTGCTCAACTATTCGAGCCGCGGCGAGATCAAACAGGAAATGGCCGCGGCCGGCGCCGCCCAGGAAAAATACCTGGCCGCGATCCAGTCGAAGACGGTCGCCGAGATCGATGCCGACGAGAAGCTGCGGGAATTCGCTTCGGCGGCGGGCGCCGCTACATTTCGCGTCAACTGCGTCCAGTGCCACGGCTCGGGCGCGCAAGGCTCACCGGGCTTCCCCAACCTCAATGACGACGAGTGGCTATGGGGCGGTTCCGCCGAACAGATCTACAAGACGATCACCCACGGCATCCGCTTTGCCGACGATTCCGACACCCACACCTCCGAGATGCCGCCATTCGGCGACGTGCTCAATGCCGGGCAGATCACTGATGTCAGCATCTATGTCGCGAGCCTGTCCGGGCCGGTCAGCGATGCGTCCCGGGTGGCCGACGGTGCCAAGGTCTACACCGACAATTGCGCGGCCTGCCATGGCGGCGATGCCAGGGGCAACCGCGATCTCGGCGCGCCGAACCTGACCGACGCGATCTGGCTCTACGGCTCCGGCGAGCGGGCGATCGCCGCGCAGGTGCGGGCGCCGAAGAATGGCGTCATGCCGGCCTGGGGCGCTCGCCTCGGCGACGTCAAGGTCAAGGAATTGTCGGTCTACGTGCATTCGCTGGGCGGCGGAGAATAGAGACTTGCAAAGGGGGACATTCTCCCCGCCCGGCGACGGGGCCCGTCTCATGGCGGCGGGCCCCGACATGCATCGAGCGGGCCCGGTCTTGACCTGGGTCAAGGCGGGTCGCGCCTCGAAGATGCAAGTACGATTGCTGGAACAGCAAACGAGCGCATGTCATGCTTGATATCGGGCAGGTTGAAACGCTGGAGGCGGAGGCGGTCAATTCCGCCAAGGTCCGCCAGCCCCTCTATGCGTCGCGCAGGAAGATATTTCCCAAGCGCGCTGCCGGGCGTTTCCGCTCCTTCAAATGGATCGTCATGGCGGTCACGCTGGGCATCTATTATCTGACGCCGTGGCTGCGCTGGGACCGTGGTCCCTACGCGCCCGACCAGGCCGTTCTGATCGACCTCGCCAACCGTCGCTTCTATTTCTTCTTTATCGAAATCTGGCCGCAGGAATTCTTCTTCGTAGCCGGCCTTTTGGTGATGGCGGGCATCGGCCTGTTTCTCATCACCTCCACCGTCGGCCGCGCCTGGTGTGGCTACGCCTGCCCGCAGACCGTCTGGGTCGACCTCTTCCTCGTGGTCGAGCGCGCCGTCGAGGGCGACCGCAATGCGCGCATCAAACTCGACGAGAGCCCGTGGACGGCCCGCAAATCGGTGCTGCGGCTGACCAAGCACGCCATCTGGCTGTTGATCGCGGTCGCCACCGGCGGCGCCTGGATCTTCTATTTCGCCGATGCGCCGACGCTGTTGGCCGACGTCGTGACCGGTCAGGCCGCGGCCGTTGCCTACATCACCGTCGCCGTTCTCACCGCCACGACTTATGTCTTCGGCGGGCTGATGCGTGAGCAGGTCTGCACCTATATGTGCCCGTGGCCGCGCATCCAGGCGGCGATGCTCGACGAGAATTCGCTGACAGTCACCTATAATGACTGGCGCGGCGAGCCGCGTTCGCGCCATGCCAAGAAGGCGGCCGCCGCCGGCCACAGCATCGGCGACTGCGTCGACTGCAACGCCTGCGTCGCCGTCTGCCCGATGGGCATCGATATTCGCGACGGCCAGCAGCTCGAATGCATCACCTGCGCGTTGTGCATCGACGCTTGCGACGGCGTCATGGACAAGATCGGCAAGGAACGCGGCCTGATCTCCTATGCGACGCTGAACGACTACAACGCCAATATGGCGCTCGCCACCGGCAACGGCGCGCATGTGCCCGATCCGGCTTCGATACGGCAGGCTGACGGGCGCCTGTCTGAAAAGGTCGCGCAGTTCCATCCCGGCAAGATCTTCAGGCCGCGCACCTTCATCTACACCGCCGTCTGGGCGCTGATCGGCCTTGCCATGCTCTACGCGCTCATGACCCGCGAGCGGTTGCAGCTCAATGTCCTGCACGACCGCAACCCGCAATTCGTCGTTTTGTCGGATGGGGCGATCCGCAACGGCTACACGGTGAAACTGCTCAACATGATCCCCGAGCCGCGCACCATCCAGCTCTCGGTCGACGGCTTGCCGGATGCTGCCATCACCGCGGTCGGTGTCGAGCAGATCGAGGCGGAACCGCTGGCGATCGAGGTCGAACCGGACAGGTTGAGATCGGTCAAGGTCTATGTGCGGCTGCCGCGCGATCGCGTCGCCGGCACGAACACCGTCTTCCGGTTCGTCGCCAAGGATGCCGCCGGCGCCGAAACAGCCAGCTACGCCGCCACTTTCATCGCTCCGGAGGCATCAAGATGACGACGCGCCGCCATTCGCCTCGCGAGTTCACCGGCTACCACATGCTGGCACTCATCCTCGCCTTCTTCGGCGTCATCATCGCCGTCAATCTGACGATGGCGACGCTGGCGCGGACGAGCTGGACGGGACTGGTCGTGCAAAACACCTATGTCGCCAGCCAGGAGTTCAACCGCAAGGCCGAGGAGGGACGCGCGCAGGCGGCGCTGCATTGGCAGGGCAAGCTGACGCTGGCGGACGGCACCCTTCGCTACGAACTTGCCGACGCCGCGGGCAAGGCGATCTTGCCCACGGGCGTGAAAGTGGCATTCCGCCATCCCGCCTATGACGCGGAAGACCGGGTGATCGACCTCGTTCGCCAGGCGGATGGAGGCTTCAGTTCGCAACAGACCATAAGCGACGGCGTCTGGATCGTTGAGGTCGACGCCCAAACCGGGCGCGAGCGTCCCTATCGGCAGGTGCGGCGTGTGATCGTGCGCAACGGAGCGATCGAATGAGCTGCTGTGCGCCGGGCGCCGAATCCGCGCTCGATCTGGATCGCGACGCCAGTGCCGACCCGTCGGACGATGAGATCAGGCTGGCCAGCCGCTCACTTGGCGGCGGGCTGTCGCAGGTCGATCTCGCCGTTCCCGGCGTGCATTGCGCCGCCTGCATCCGTTCGGTCGAAGGCGGCCTGCGGAAACTGCCGGGAGTGGTTGGCGCGCGCGTCAATTTGTCGACCCGGCGTGTATCGGTTCGCTTTCGCGAGGGTGAGGTGCCGCCTCTAGTGGCGTCGCTCGCCGGGCTGGGCTACGAAGCGCATCTGTTCGATGCCGAAGGCGGCGACGGCAAGGACCCTATCCTTGCCGAACTCATCCGCGCCGTCGCCGTGGCCGGTTTCGCCGCCGGCAACATCATGCTTTTGTCGGTTTCGGTGTGGTCCGGAGCGACGGACGCCACGCGCGACCTGTTCCACTGGATCTCGGCGTTGATCGCCATTCCCGTTCTGGTCTTTGCCGGCCGCATCTATTTCCGCTCGGCCTGGAACGCGCTTCGCCATGGCCGCATGAACATGGATGTGCCGATCGCCGTCGGCGTCGGCCTCGCCTATGGCATGAGCCTTTACGAAACGATCAATCACGGCCCGCACGCCTATTTCGACGCCTCGGTATCGTTGCTGTTCTTCCTGCTAATCGGCCGCACGCTCGACCATGTCATGCGCGAAAAGGCACGCACCGCCGTTTCCGGCCTGAGGCGGCTGGCCGCGCGCGGCGCCATGGTGATCGCCAAGGACGGCAGCCACATTTATGTGCCGGTCGAGGAGATCGCCGAGGGTGACATGCTTCTTTTGGCAGCGGGCGAACGCGTGCCGGTCGACGCGCGTGTCGTGAAAGGTGCCTCCGAGGTCGATCGCTCGCTGGTCAGTGGCGAAAGCGAGCCGGAAGCGGTGCGCGAGGGTTCGCTGCTGCAGGCGGGCGCGCTCAATCTTACCGGCGCTTTGACCGTGGAAGCGATCGCCGCCGCAAAGGATTCCTTCCTGGCCGAGATGGTGCGCCTGATGGAGGTCGCCGAAGGTGGCCGCGCGCGCTACCGCCGCATCGCCGACCGCGCGTCGGCGCTCTATTCGCCCGTGGTCCATTTGACGGCGCTGTTGACCTTCGCCGGCTGGATGCTGGCCTCCGGCGACTGGCACCGCTCGATCACCATCGCCATTGCCGTCCTCATCATCACCTGCCCCTGCGCGCTTGGCCTCGCCGTGCCGATCGTGCAGGTGGTGGCGGCGCGCCGGCTGTTCGAGAACGGCATCATGGTCAAGGACGGTTCGGCGATGGAACGGCTCGCCGTCATCGACACGGTCGTCTTCGACAAGACCGGGACGCTGACCCTAGGCGCGCTGCGGCTGACCAATGGCGGCGAGATCGCGCCGGTCGACATGACTGTCGCGGCGCAGCTGGTGGCGCATTCCCGCCATCCCGTCGCGCGCGCCATCGTGCAGGCCAATCAAGACGGCTCCCCGCGGTCCGGTCCATTCGATACGGTCACCGAAGTTCCCGGCTACGGGCTGGAGGCGCAAATCGACGGTTCGGTCTGGCGGTTGGGCCGCGCGCAATGGGCGCTTGGCGATGCGGCAGGCGCGGCGGACGATGGCACCGTGCTTGCCCGCGACGGTGTCCTGCGGGCGCGCTTTGTCTGCGAGGACCAGCTGCGCGCCGGCGCCACAGGCACGGTGAGTGACCTGTTGGGCCAAGGCCTCGCGGTCGAGATGCTGACCGGCGACCATCGGCGTAACGCCGAAGCGACTGCAGCACAGGCCGGCATCGCCAACTATCGTTTCGGCATGCTGCCCGGCGAGAAAGTGGCGCGGATCGCCGAACTCGCGAAGGATGGCCACGAGGTGCTGATGGTGGGTGACGGCTTGAACGATGCCCCCGCGCTCGCTGCTGCCCGCGTCTCGATGGCGCCGGCCACCGCCGCCGATGTCGGTCGCAACGCTGCTGATTTCGTTTTCCTGCGCGAAAGCCTGTCGGCGATCCCCTTCGCGCTGGACATCTCTCGTAAGGCCGGCCGGTTGATCCGCCTGAATCTCGCTTTCGCCATCGCCTATAATTTCGTTGCCGTGCCCATCGCCGTGCTCGGCTATGTCACGCCGCTGATCGCGGCGATCGCCATGTCGTTGTCGTCGATCATCGTCGTCGCCAACGCCATGCGGTTGCATGGCGGGCGTTCGGTTGTCGCGGGCGAGGGGCGGACCGCTGCTCCGGCGATGGTCGGATTGGCCGAAAGGTCCGCCTCATGAGCAACCTTGTCGTGCTGATCCCGGTTGCGCTCTTTCTCGGCGGGCTCGGCCTTGCCGCCTTCCTGTGGGCGCTGCGCAGCGGTCAGTACGACGATATCGAGGGCAGCGCCGAACGCATCCTCATCGATGAGGATGGTGCCGATCGGAGCTAACGACAGGTGCCGGACGCGCCCGTTTGGCCCGTCACAGGCGAAGATACGGAGGCTCAGATGTTGCGTCAGGCGCTATTGCGCGCCGTTGAACACCAGCTTCGCCTTGTCGGACGAAGGGGAAAGGGCCCGTTGCAACAGGGTTTCGACATGGGCGTTGCGCTGGCGTGCGGTATCGGCCCCCATCACCACGATGACGAAGCGTTTGCCGTCGGCGTCGTAGGAGGTGACGATGTTGAAGCCGGAGGCGCGGATATAGCCGGTCTTGATGCCGTCGACGCCGCGCACACGCCCCAGCATGTCGTTGTGGCCGCGCACCAGCTTGCCACGGAACATGAAGTCGGAGGCGGAGAAGTAGTGATAGTGCTGCGGGAAACGCGCCCTGAGCGCCAGTCCCAGCACCGCCATGTCGCGCGCCGTGGTCTGCTGGCCATCGTCAGGCAGGCCCGATGCATTGCGGAATGTGGTCGCACGCATGCCGATCTGGCGCGCCTTGGCGGTCATGGTGCCGGCGAAAGCTTCTTCGCTGCCGCCCAGATATTCCGCCACCGAGACGGCGACGTCATTGGCGGATTTCACCACCAGCGCCCGGATGGCGGAATCGACGTCGATCGTCTCGCCCGGCCGGAAGCGCAGCTTGGTCGGCGGCTGCGAGGCGGCATTGGCCGAGACCGGTATCTGCGTCTGCTTGGTGACGCGGCCGCTCTCCAAGGCTTCGAACAGCAAATAGAGCGTCATCATCTTGGTCAGCGAGGCCGGAAAACGCGGCGTCGTCGAATTGGCCTCGAACAGCGTGCCGCCGGTTTTGGCGTCGACCACGATGGCGGCATATTTTTGCGCGGGAGCCGGCACGGCCAGCAGCTGTTCGGGCGGCGTCGCCGTCGTACAGCCGGCCACGAACGTCACGATGGCGAGCGCGTAGATGCATTTCTGGGCGAGGGCGAACAGGCGCGAAACGGGCTGGGAGGGCATTTCCAAGGGCGGGAAGACGTTGCTGAGATCGCCGGACCCTATCCTAGCCCGTTGTCCACGTCCATTTGGTTTGCTGGGTTATCACCGGCCGTTGTATGGTGAGGGCGGTATCTTTCCGGCCGCGACAGGCAGTGGAAAAGCCACAACGCAGAATGCTTGCGTGCCGGGCGACCTGTTCTTATATACGCCGCAACCGTGCGGCCCGCCCCTGAAGGCGGTCTGGCGCGGAATTTCTGTGAACAGGGGCTTTCGCCGGAACGCCTGACAGGGTCCTTGAAAGCCTGCTTAGTGGAGAGACTAGACAAGATGGCAAAAGTAATCGGCATCGACCTGGGAACAACCAATTCCTGCGTCGCCGTCATGGACGGCAAGGACGCCAAGGTCATTGAAAACGCGGAAGGCGCGCGCACCACGCCTTCGATCGTCGCCTTCAGCGGCGACGGCGAACGCCTCGTCGGCCAGCCGGCCAAGCGCCAGGCGGTCACCAACCCTGAAAACACCGTCTTCGCGGTCAAGCGCCTGATCGGCCGTCGCTACGACGATCCGGTCACCGCCAAGGACAAGAAGCTCGTCCCCTACGAGATCGTCAATGGCGACAACGGCGACGCCTGGGTCCATGCCGGCGGCAAGAACCAGTCGCCCAGCCAGATCTCGGCAATGATCCTGCAGAAGATGAAGGAAACGGCGGAAGCCTATCTCGGCGAGAAGGTCGAGAAGGCGGTCATCACCGTTCCGGCCTATTTCAACGACGCCCAGCGCCAGGCCACCAAGGATGCCGGCAAGATCGCCGGCCTGGAAGTGCTGCGCATCATCAACGAGCCGACCGCGGCAGCCCTTGCCTACGGCCTCGACAAGAAGGACGGCAAGACCATCGCCGTCTACGACCTTGGCGGCGGCACCTTCGATATCTCCGTGCTCGAAATCGGCGATGGCGTCTTCGAGGTGAAGTCGACCAATGGTGACACCTTCCTCGGCGGCGAAGACTTCGACATGCGCCTGGTCGAATACCTGGCGGCCGAGTTCAAGAAGGAACAGGGCATCGACCTGAAGAACGACAAGCTTGCCCTGCAGCGCCTCAAGGAAGCCGCTGAAAAGGCCAAGATCGAGCTGTCGTCCTCGGCCCAGACCGAAATCAACCTGCCCTTCATCACCGCCGATGCTTCCGGTCCGAAGCACCTGACCTTGAAGCTGACCCGCGCCAAGTTCGAATCGCTCGTGGATGATCTCATCCAGCGCACCGTCGAGCCGCTCAAGGCGGCGCTGAAGGATGCGGGCCTCAAGGCCGGCGAGATTGACGAGGTCGTTCTGGTCGGCGGCATGACCCGCATGCCGAAGGTCCAGGAAGTTGTGAAGCAGTTCTTCGGCAAGGAGCCGCACAAGGGCGTCAACCCGGATGAAGTCGTCGCTCTCGGCGCCGCCATCCAGGCCGGCGTTCTGCAGGGCGACGTCAAGGACGTGCTGTTGCTCGACGTGACCCCGCTGTCGCTGGGCATCGAGACGCTGGGTGGCGTGTTCACCCGCCTGATCGAGCGCAACACCACGATCCCAACCAAGAAGAGCCAGGTGTTCTCGACCGCCGAGGATTCGCAGAGCGCGGTGACCATCCGCGTCTTCCAGGGCGAGCGTGAAATGGCGGCCGACAACAAGATGCTCGGCCAGTTCGACCTGGTCGGCATTCCGCCGGCGCCGCGTGGCGTGCCGCAGATCGAGGTGACCTTCGACATCGACGCCAACGGCATCGTCAACGTCTCGGCCAAGGACAAGGGCACCGGCAAGGAGCACCAGATCCGCATCCAGGCATCTGGCGGTCTCTCCGACGCCGACATCGAGAAGATGGTCAAGGACGCCGAGGCCAATGCCGAGAGCGACAAGAAGCGCAAGGCGCTGGTGGAAGCCCGCAACCAGGCCGAAGCCCTGGTCCATTCGGCTGAGAAGTCGCTGAAGGATTATGGCGATAAGGTTTCGGAGGCAGACCGCACCGCGATCGCCGACGCCATCGCCGCGCTGAAGACCGCCGCCGAAGGCGACGACGCCGCCGAGATCGAAGCCAAGAGCCAGACGCTCACCGAAGCCTCGATGAAGCTCGGCCAGGCCATGTACGAGGCTTCGCAGAAGGAAGCCGCCGAGGCCGACGCCAAGGCGGACGCTGCCAAGGACTCGGATGTAGTCGACGCCGATTTCGAGGAAATCGACGAGAACGACGACAAGAACAAGAAGAAGTCGGCCTAAGTGGCCTGACGGCCCAAAATTCAGAAAAGCCCGGCGCCAAGCCGGGCTTTTTTGCAACCATGCACTGGAAAATTGCGGCGTCTCCTTGCCGGTACTGGCATTGCCACCGCATCGTTACTAAATCGGAGATCAGTCTTCTTTAGTTGACTGGTCAAAACAATGCGCAAGGACGTTGGCTGTTGCTTGAGCCATTAGTCAGCGGGATTGGAACAGGCTCTCGATGAAAGCTGATTTCTACGAAACGCTCGGCGTGCAAAAAAGCGCCGACGAGAAGGAACTCAAGAGCGCCTTCCGCAAGCTCGCTATGCAGTTCCATCCCGATCGCAACCCGGGCGATGCGGCTTGCGAGCACAAGTTCAAGGAAATCAACGAAGCCTACGAGACGCTGAAGGACCCGCAGAAGCGCGCGGCCTATGACCGTTTCGGCCACGCCGCCTTCGAAAATGGCGGCATGAATGGCGCCGGTGCCGGCTTTGGAGCCGGCGGCTTCGCCGACATCTTCGAGGATATCTTCGGCGAGATGATGGGCGGCGGCCGCCGTCGCTCGTCCGGCGGGCGCGAGCGTGGCGCCGACCTGCGCTACAATATGGAAATCAGCCTGGAAGAGGCCTTTGCCGGCAAGACCGCGCAGATCCGCGTGCCGACATCGCTGTCCTGCACCGATTGTTCGGGTACGGGCGCCAAGCCCGGCACGCAGCCGGTCACCTGTTCGATGTGCCACGGCCACGGCAAGGTGCGGGCGAGCCAGGGCTTCTTCTCGATCGAACGCACCTGCCCGCAGTGCCAGGGCCGCGGCCAGACTATCAAGGACCCGTGCCCGAAATGCGCCGGCCAGGGCCGTGTCACCGAGGAGCGCTCGCTGTCGGTCAACATCCCGGCCGGTATCGAGGACGGCACCCGCATCCGGTTGGCCGGCGAAGGCGAGGCCGGGCTGCGCGGCGGTCCGACGGGCGATCTCTACATTTTCCTCGCCATCAAGCCGCATGAATTCTTCCAGCGCGACGGCGCCGACCTCTATTGCAAGGTGCCGATCTCGATGACGACGGCCGCCCTCGGCGGCTCCTTCGAGGTGGCGACGCTTGACGGTTCGCAGACCCGCGTGAAAGTGCCGGAAGGCACCCAGAACGGCCGCCAGTTCCGGCTCAAGGGCAAGGGCATGCCAGTGCTGCGCCAGACGCAGATCGGCGACCTCTATATCCAGACAGCGGTCGAGACGCCGCAGAGCCTGACCCGGCGCCAGCGAGAACTGCTCGAGGAGTTCGAACAGCTTTCGTCCAAGGAGAACAGCCCGCAGTCGAGCGGCTTCTTCACGCGGATGAAGGATTTCTTCGAATCCTTCAGCGAGCGTTGAGGGCGACAAATTCTGTCTTGTCCACGACATTGGTGGGCGGATACCTTGTCTACCCCGGCGTAACTGGTAAGTAGCGTCTGAACAGTGGGTTCCGGGGGGAGCCGGTCGGGAGAGCTTGATGGGAAGAGGTCCGGGACTGAGGAAGTCGCTCGCTGAAAAGTTCGACGACGAGCTGAAATTCTTCAAAGGGTGGATCGACAAGCCGAAAACCGTCGGTTCCATCGTGCCGACCAGTTCGGTCACCGCGCGCAAGATGGCCTCGATCGTCAATCCGGACTCCGGGCTGCCGGTGCTCGAGGTCGGGCCTGGCACCGGTGTCATCACCCGCGCCATCCTGGCGCGCGGGATCAAGCCGCAGAACCTCTACGCCGTTGAATATTCGACCGATTTCGTGCGCCATCTGCGCACGCTCTATCCCGGCGTGAACGTCATCGAGGGCGATGCCTTCAATCTCGACGCGACGCTGGGCGAGCACAAGGACGTTGTCTTCGATTCGGTGGTGACGGGCGTGCCGCTGCTCAATTTCCCGGTCGACCAGCGCATCCGCTACATCGAGAGCCTGCTCGACCGCATCCCGGCCGGCCGGCCGATCGTGCAACTGTGCTATGGCCCGCTGTCGCCGATCCCGCCCGGTCGTGGCAACTACACGGTGGAGCACTTCCATTTCGTGCTGCGCAACATTCCGCCGACCCGGCTCTGGATCTACCGCCGTCCGGCCAGGAACTGAGATCGGTCTTGGCGTTGATTTGTGCCTCGCTTCGCCATAGGAAGGCGAAGGAGGCAGTCGCCTGATGATCCCCAAAATTCTCGTCTTCGCGGGTTCGGTCCGTAGCGGCGCGTTCAGCGGCAGGACCGCCGACGCAGCGCAGAAGGCGCTGGCCTTGCAGGGCGCCGACGTGACCCGCATTTCGCTGGCTGATTATCCGATGCCGATCTTCGACGAGGATCTGGAGCGGGAAGAGGGCATCCCCGAAAACGTCATGAAGCTGGCGCGCATGATTGGCGCGCATGACGGGCTGCTCATCGCCACGCCGGAATATAACGGGTCGCTGCCGCCGCTGCTCAAGAATGCCATCGACTGGGTAAGCGTGGTCAGGCATGACGGCGGCCGGCAGTTGAAGCCGCTGGCCGGCAAGGCGGTGGCGCTGTGCTCGTCGTCAAAGGGCCAACATGCCGGCGTGCGCGCCATCAACCATCTGCGCGCGGTGCTGGTACGCTGCCATATGGAGATCGTGACGCCGGAATGCTCGGTGCCGAACGGGGGCAGCGCTTTCGATGCAGAAGGCGGTTTCGCCGACGAGCGGTTGCGCCATGCCATGGATATCGTTGCGCAGGTTCTGATCGAACGCGCCCGAATGCTGTCAGCCAGGGGAGACATATGAGCGATATGCGCGACAAGCTGATCGTCGGCCTCGACCTTCCGACCCTGACCGAGGCCGAGAAGGCGGTGCGCGAACTGGGCGACACCGTCTCCTTCTACAAGATCGGCTACCAGCTCGCCTTTGCCGGCGGGCTCGACTTCGCCCGCGAGCTTGCCGAGGACGGCAAGAAGATCTTCCTCGACATGAAGCTGCTCGACATCGACAACACCGTGGCCAAGGGCGTCGAGAACATCGTCAAGATGGGCATGACCATGCTGACGCTTCACGCCTACCCCAAGGCCATGCGCGCGGCGGTGGAGGCGGCCAAGGGCAGCAATCTGTGCCTGCTGGCGGTGACGGTGCTGACCTCGATGAACGAGCAGGACGTCATCGACGCCGGTTATGAATATGACCCGCATACGCTTGTGCTGCGCCGCGCCGAACAGGCGCTGACCGCCGGCATGGGTGGCATTGTCTGCTCGGCCGAGGAAGCATCGGCGGTGCGCAAGATCGTCGGTCCGGCGATGGCGGTGGTGACGCCGGGCATCCGCCCCGTGGGCTCCGACCGTGGCGACCAGAAGCGCGTGGTGACGCCGGCGGATGCGATCCGCAACGGCTCCAGCCATCTCGTCGTGGCACGCCCGATCGTCGCGGCATCGAACCGCAAGGCCGCGGCCGAGGCGATCCTGGCGGAGATGCGCTCGGCCTGAGCCTTTGGCCCACAAACTTGGCGACGAAGTGGATCACCGCTTTGACGCAAGGGCTTGCGCAACGGCGGTAACTCGGCTCTGACTTGGATGAAACCGCATCTGGACGGCGCGGCGGAGAGCGAGGAGAAGCAGATGCCCAAGGGATATTGGATCGCCCGCGTCGATGTGCGCGATGCGGAGGGTTACAAGGCCTATGTCGAGGCCTCGAAGCTTGCCTTCGACCGGTTTGGCGCGAAGTTCCTGGCGCGCGGCGGCCAGCACGAAAAGGCCGAAGGGCAGGGCCGCGGCCGCAATGTCATCATCGAATTCGAATCGCTGCAGGTAGCGCATGACTGCTACCATTCGCCCGAATATCAGCGTGCCGTGGCCATCCGCCAAAAGGTGGCGGACGGCGAGATCGTTCTGGTCGAAGGGGTCTGACGCCGTCGCCGGTCAGGCGACAAGGTCCGGCACAGGCCCGATATAACGCGATTGCGGGCGCATCAGACGGCCCGTCGCCAGCTGTTCGCGCGCATGCGCGATCCAGCCGGCCGTGCGTCCGGCCGCGAAGACGCAGGTAAAAGCCTCTTCCGGGAACCCCGCCGCCTCGAGCAGCAGCGCGGTGTAGAACTCGACATTGGTCTGCAGGACACGATCGGGCTTGGCGCGCTTCAGCGCGGCAAGCGCTGCCTGCTCGACCGTTTCGGCGAAAGCCAGGCGGCGTCCGGCCTCGCCATCGGGACCGAGCCGGCGCACCACGCTCTTCAGCACGTCGGCGCGCGGGTCGCGTACACGGTAGATGCGGTGGCCAAAGCCCATGATGCGGCGGCCTGCGGCCAGTTCCTTTGAGATCCAGCCGGCGGCGTCGCCGGAGGCGGCGATGGCATCCAGCATGGCGATGACCGGGCCGGGCGCGCCGCCATGCAGAGGGCCTTTCAAGGCGCCAAGCCCCGCGAGTGTCGCGGAGGTCAGGCCGGCCTGGGTCGAGGCCACCACGCGCGCGGCAAAGGTCGAGGCGTTGAGGCCATGATCGCAGACCGTGACGAGATAGGCGTCGAGCGCAGCCGCCAGTTCCGGTTTCGCCGGTTTGCCGGCCAGCATGCGCAGCATGTCGGCGGCATGGGAGGCCTTGGCATCGGGCGCGACCGTCGTTTTGCCCTGGCGCAGCCGCAGCAATGCGGGGGTCAACACCGCAGGCGCCGCGACCAGCCTCAGTGCATCGTCCAATGTGGCGCCGTCCGGCATCAGCGCTGTGCCGGCGCGCATGCCGTCATAGACATCCAATTTGGCAAGGGTCGGCAGCAGCGGGGCGATCCGCTCGAACACCTCGACGCGTGCCTGGCCAAGCCGCGCCGCCAGTTCCTTCGCATCCGGCAGGTCAGCGAAGAAGCCGTCGAACAGAAGGTGCACCGCACCGGCGAAGTCGCGGTGGCCGGCAAGGTCGCGTAGGGCATAGCCCCTTATGGTGAGATGGCCGCCGAGGCCGTCGACCTCGGATAGCACGGTTTCGGCTGCAATCACGTCGTCGAGCCCGCTTGTCATCGTCCGTCTCCTTGATCGTTGTTCGAGACGAGATAATGCTGCTATTGATTGTCATCAATCTTGATCAAGAGAATCAATATGAATGCCTGGCTGACCCGGGACGAAGCGCTGGACAGGCTGGGCGTGCGGCCGCAGACCCTTTACGCCTATGTCAGTCGCGGCCAGATCGGCATGCGGCCCGATCCGGCAGATCCGCGCCGCAGCCTCTATCGTTCCGAGGACATCGCTGCTCTGACCACGCGCCGCGCCCGCGGTCGGCGGGTTTCGGCGATCGCCGAAAGCGCGGTGGCCTGGGGCGAACCGGTTTTCGCCACCGCCATTTCCACGGTGATCGGCGGTCGGCTGATCTATCGCGGCAAGGATGCGGTGGAGTTTTCCCGTACAGCGACACTGGAGGAAGCGGCGCGCCTTTTGTGGGCGGCCGATGGTCCGGCGCGTTTCGCGACATCGGGCGCTCCGACCGAGACGGGCCTCGCCCAGGCTTTCGCCGTGCTCGCGGCCTTGGCCGCGAAGGGACAGCCTTCGCTTGGGCGCACGGCAACGGCATTGCAGGCCGACGCGATGCCGGCGATCGCGGCCCTTGCCGGCGCGCTCGGCGCGACGCCGGGAACCGAGCCGGTGCATGCCAGGCTTGCCAGGGGCTGGCGTGTCGAACCGGCGACCGAGGTGATCCGCCGGGTGTTGGTGCTTGTGGCTGACCATGAGCTCAACGCCTCGGCTTTCGCGGCACGGGTGGCCGCCTCGACCGGCGCGCCGCTGGCCGCCTGTCTTCTGGCCGGTCTTTCGACGCTTTATGGCCCACGCCACGGCACCGCCGCCGAAGCCGTCGCCATGCTGGTGGACGATGCGGCGCGGCTTGGCGCGAAAGCCGCCATTGCGCGCTGGATCGACCATGACCGGCCATTGCCGGGCTTCGGCCACATGCTCTACCCGAATGGCGACCCGCGCGCCGCCGGCCTGCTGGCCGACATGGTGCTGGAAGACAATGTCGAGGAATTGCGTCATGCAGCGCACGCCGCGACCGGCAGCGAGCCGACGATCGATTTCGCGCTGGTGGCGTTGACCCGGTCCTATCGCCTGCCCGCCGACGCGCCGATCAGGCTGTTCGCGCTTGGCCGCAGCGTCGGCTGGACTGCGCATGCCATCGAACAGATCGCTTCGGGCAAGCCGATCCGCCCGCGCGCCCGCTATGAAGGGCAGTTGCCGGCAGAGGGATGAATCTAGAGCAGGCGGAACGGAATGCCGGTCAGCAGCGCCTTCACATAGCGCCGCTTCTGGTAGTGGCCGTTGAGCGAGACCCGCGACAGCGCCGTCGGTCGCTCCAGGCTGGTCGCGTCGAGCACGCCGGGCCGCGTCGTCACCGCCAGCTGGATGCCCGCCTTGGCCACCGCGTCGAATTCGCGTGGCGTCACCGCGACCTTGGTTCCATAGGGATAGGCGAAGGTCGTCGGCCGGCGCCCGATATAGGTTTCCACCGCCGCGATCGACCCGGAAATCTCGTCGGCGAGGCGGTCGGCGCCGACACGCGCCATGTTGATATGGGTCTGCGTATGGGCCCCGAAACGGGCGAGCGGGTCGGCGGCAAGCGCGCGCAGTTCGTCGGCGTTCATGATCAACTGGTCGACGATGGAGAGCGGTTCGATCATGCGCGAGCGCGCGGCCCGGTCGATCTGCGCCACCGCAACGTCTTCGTCGTTTGAGTGGACGTAGTGTACGATGCGCTCATAGGCGTCCTGCTTGCGGCTTGGCGTGTCGGTCAGCACCGTCTCGCCGCCACCGCCGAAGTCGAATTCGAACTTGTCCTTCGAGCGGGTCAGCACCTTGGCGGTCTCCCACCATATGGAGCGGGTGCGCTCGACGAAGCCCTTGGCGATGAAGATGGTGTAGGGCACGTGGTGCCGGCGGAACACCGGCGCGGCATGCTCGGCATTGTCGCGGAAGCCGTCGTCCAGCGTGAACACGACGAAGCGGCGCTTGTCCTGCCTGTCGGCGAGCAGTGCCGGCAGATCGTCCAGCGCCACCGGCGTCAGGCCGGTTCCGACGCAGACCCGGATCGCCTCGTCCAGGAATTCAGGCGTCACCGACAGCGTCGCGTTCGGGTCGAAGCCGCCGCGCCGGGCTGGGCGCACATGATGCAGGGTGAGAATGACGCCGCGACCCGCCGCCGCCGGCCACAGCGCACCTGCCCTGGTCAGGGCTACCCCTTCGAGGCCAGCGCGGATGGCGCCATGTTTCAGAAACCGCTTGGCCGAATTTTTCAGCGACATGCCGGCGCCCCGTCCGCGAAGCTGGCGGCATTGGCAAGGCGGCCTTCCGATCCAGGATGGCGTTGCACGGACATTCCTCGGCTCTGCTACGCGCCCGCGGAATGCAGGACGCGTCGATGGCCGATGGCACGGCCGCTGAAAGCCTATTCCAGCGCCAGTTAATAAACTGCCCGTGCAGCGCTACGTTTTGGGTGTCATCGCCTTGCCGGGCAAGGCGATGCCCGCAACCGCCTCAGCGGTATTTCATGTAGCCGACAAAGCCGGCGATGCGCCAACGGTCGCCATCGTTGCGGCAGAAATAGAGCGTCTGCCAGTTCAGCCGGTCGCTGCCGCCATCGGCCAGCGGCACGGTGCCGTCGAACTTCTTGTGCGCCACCGCGACATTGCCGTTGATCTCGATGCGGTTGAGCGTCACCGCCTTGAGCAGGGCCGATGGCAACGGCTCGGCATAGGCGACGGCGGCGGATTCGGCCGCCTGGCGCAGCCATTCGTCGCGATAGGCCTGCAGCGTCGGGAAGGCGGCGTTCCAATCGTCCTGGTTGGGAGAATTGTGGGCATGGATGCCGAGGAAGCGCACCTCGTCGAAATCATTGGCCACCATCGACCAATCCTGCGCGGCAAAGGCCTCGAAGTCGCGCGGCATCAGCATCTCCCAGATGAAGGCGCGGTCGGCGTCGCCGGCAAAGGGGTTCTTGGTCTCGGTCATGTCGGCTCCGGTAAGGTTCGTCTGCAGAAATGGTTCAGGAGAGTTTGCCGCGCGCGGCGACGGGCAGGATGTCGACGACGCGGTCGCCGGAAATCAGATAGACCTCGTCGAACAGATTGGTGACGACGCAGGCATGGTCGGGCAACACGCGCACGCGGTCGCCGACGGCAAGCCTGGCGCCGCCGCTGAGTTCGACCTTGCCATGCTCTTCGCTCAAGGCCGTGACGCGCGCGCCGGGGATGCCGACCAGTTCGCCATGGTCCGGCAGGCCGAGCAGGTCGCTCGACAGTGCCTTCGAGCCGCTGTCGAGGATGGCGCGGGTCGGCGTTGGTGCGGAGACGACGGTGGCGAGCACGGTCAGCGCGCAATCGT
The DNA here is from genome assembly GCF_008727715.1 of Mesorhizobium terrae. GTDB lineage: Bacteria > Pseudomonadota > Alphaproteobacteria > Rhizobiales > Rhizobiaceae > Mesorhizobium > Mesorhizobium terrae. Next base: position 1,108,038 of record NZ_CP044218.1, on the reverse strand, counting down.
CCGCGCTGGCCGCACCCTTCTCGACCTGGTAGCGGTCCATATAGATGTAGGTGCCGGGCCGGTATTCGGTAACGATGGCTGCGTCCTGCCTGCGCCACATGTCGGGCGTGCCGCCGCTGGTCACGGTCTCGCAGGCGAAGCCTTCCTTTGCCAGCAGGTCGCGGGCGTCGGCGAGCCAGGTTTCCGCGGCTTCCGGCGCGCCGGCGGCGGGATAGGTCATCAGACCGCCGAAGGTCAGGCCGGGCGCCGAAGCGATCTGCTTTGCCAGCGTCAGCGCTTGCTCAGCCGTCTGCACGCCGCAGCGGGCGGCACCCGTGTCGCATTCGATCAGCACTTTCAGCGGGCGGCTAGCGTCCGTGAACATTTCAGCGAGCCCGGCGACGGTGGTCGCGCTGTCGGCGGTCACCGAAAGCGTCACGCGCCGATGCAGGGCCAGCAGCCGCTCCAGCTTCGCCTTGCCGATGATGTTGTAGGGCAGGAAGATGTCGGTCAGCCCGGCATCCGCCATCACCTCGGCCTCGCCGATCTTCTGGCAGGTGATGCCGGCGGCGCCGGCTTCGACCTGCTTTTTCGCGAAATAGGGCAATTTGTGCGTCTTGATATGCGGCCTGAGCTTCACGCCCGCCGCATCGGCAGCAGCCTGGGCGCGGGCGATGTTGCGCTCGGCGCGGTCGAGATCGATCAGCACGGCAGGCGTGTCGATTTCGGCGATGGTTTTCGGGCGTGGGCTCATCTTTTTGTCTCTTGTCGGCAGAAACGGTTGTCGATCTTTCAAACCTGGCCGGTGGCGGAGCGCCAGCTCTCGATCAGCTCCCGGTACCAGCGGGCACTCGATTTCAGCGTTCGCTGCTGGGTGGCGAAATCGACATACACGATGCCCCACCGCTTGGTGTAGCCAAGTTCCCATTCGAAATGGTCCAGGAACGACCAGACGAAGTAGCCATCGACACGAATGCCGGACCGCATCGCTTCAGTCAGCACCTGCAGGTGGCCCGACAGGAAGCGAATTCGCCCCGGATCGTCGACACGGCCGTCTTCGGAGAGCTGGTCTGGCATCGAACAGCCATTTTCGGTGATGACGACAGGCGGCAGCTTATCGCCGTAACGGTCGCGGAGGGCGGTCAGGACCTCGCCGAGGCCACTGGGCACGATCGGCCATCCCATCGTTGTTTCCGCGGCGCCGCCCGTCACCTCAACCTCGAAAGGCTCAAGGGCGGGCGTGGCAGCGGGTTTCAGCGCGGTGACCGTGAGCGGGTGGAAATAGGTCAGACCGAGCCAGTCGATCGGCGCCTTGATGATGTCCAAATCGCCTTCCCGCACCGCGGACCAGTTGGCGTCGGGCAGGGCCTCCAGTTCCTTCGGATAGCGGCCGAGCAGAACGGCATCGGTGACGAGGTTGTTGCGCAGCGCATCGAACAGGACGGTCGCGGCTCTGTCTTCGGGAGCATTCGAGGCGGGCCGGCAGGGTGAGGAATGATTGGTCAGGCCGATTCTGGCATTCGAATGCGCGCGGATCGCCCTTGTCGCCAGGCCATGGCCGAGAAGCAGGTGATGCATCACCGGCAGCGCCGCGCCGGTCGACAGTCGAAAGCCCGGCGCATGCTCGCCAAGCACATAGCTGTGGCGCATCAGCGTATAAGGCTCGGCAATGGTGAACCAGCTGCGGACCCGGTCGCCGAGCCTCCGTGCCACATGTTCTGCGAAGTCGGCGAAGCGTGTGCTGGTTTCACGCGCACACCAGCCTCCGTTCTCCATCAGCGCGGCGGGCATGTCGGAATGGAAAAGCGTGGCGATGGGTTCGATGCCCCGTTCCAGAAGACCGTCGACGAGCCGATCGTAAAAACCGAGGCCCGCTTCATTGACCGCGCCGCTGCCGGTCGGCTGGACCCGGGACCAGCAGACGGAGAAGCGATAGGCGCTGAGGCCCAGTTCGGTCATGATGCCGAGATCCTCGCGCCAGCGATGATAGTGGTTGGCCGAGACGGAACCGTCGCTGCCGTCGACGACGCGGCCGGGCTCTCGCAGGAATCGATCCCAGACCGATTCACCACGCCCATCCTCGGCGAGCGCGCCTTCGACCTGATAGGCGGCGGTCGCGACACCAAACAGAAAGTCGCGCGGGAATGTGGCACCGAGTGCTGCTGGTGTTTCAGCAATCACGCGAGACTGGCCGGAAAGGGTGGAGGGAAGTGCCACGGTCAATCTCCGAGCGGCAGGCGCGGATCGGCCACCTTCAGCGTGTTCACGCTTTGCTTGATCCGGCGCAGATTTTCCAATGCCTTCGATCCCCGCGCTTCGGCGGTTGCCGTGGCGATGATGTCGAGGATGGCCAGCAGCGCGTAGCGCGACGAGGTCGGCTTGTAGATGTTGCCGTCCTCGACCGCCTGGAACGGGATCACCGTTTCGGCCGCCTTGGCGAGCGCGGACTCCGGCGGCGTGACGGCCACGGTGACGGCGCCGTACTGGCGGGCCACCTGCACGGCCTCGACCGTCGAGCGCGCATAGCCCGACACCGAGAAGGCGACCACCGTGGTTTCGGGCGTCGCCACAGACGCATACATGCGCTGCAACTGTCCGTCGACCTGGGCGAGCGCCGACAGGCCGAGCCGGAACAGCCTGTTCTGCATTTCCGTCGCCATCATCGAGGAGATACCGCCGGAGCCGACGCACAGAATATTGCCGGAAACGGCTATGCGCTCGGCGATCTCGATCAGCTTCGGCATGGCGAGGCTGCCGGTGGCGCGCTGGATGGCGGCGATGGCGGATTCGGTGATGGCGGCCGCGATGCGCTGCTCGCGCACGTCGCTGCCGGGCGGCTCGGCCGACAGATACTGGCCGCCGATGGCGATGGCCTGGGCAAGGTAGAACTTGAAATCGCGCAGGCCTTCGCAGCCGAGGCTGCGGCAGAAGCGCGTCACCGTCGGTTCGCTGATGGCGGCCCGCGCGGCGATCTCGGAGATTGCCGCCTTGGAGACGAAATCGGGTTCGGACAGCACCATGCTGGCCAGCCGGCGATCCGACTTGGTGCCGTCCTGCGCCATCATTTGCAGGCGGGTGATGATGTCCGCCGGGCTTTTCACAGCGGCAGGCCCGTTGCCGTGTCGAAAAGATGGATGTTTCGGGGGGCGACGCTGACCGGAAGCTGGTCGCCGGGCTTCACTGCGATGCGGTCGCGGAACACCGCGCGCACCGGGTCGCTGCCGATGGCGCCATAGACATGGGTCTCGGAGCCGGTCGGTTCGACGACGTCGACACGAATGGTGATGGCGCCATCGCCGCCGGCGATAAAATGCTCGGGCCGAATGCCGGCCTCTATGGTGCCGCCAGCGGCTGCGCTGCCGGCAAGCTTCAGCCGGCCGCCGCCCGCAGGCTCGAACCAACCGCCGTCCGATGCCGCTTTCAGCGCCCCGGAAACGAAGCTCATCGATGGCGAGCCGATGAAGGAGGCGACGAACTTGTTTGCCGGCTTGTCATAGAGGTCGAGCGGCCTGCCTACCTGTTGGATACGGCCCTTGTCCATTACCACGATGCGGTCGGCCATGGTCATCGCCTCGATCTGGTCGTGCGTGACATAGACGATGGTGGATTTGAGCCGCTGGTGCAGCGCCTTGATCTCGGTGCGCATCTGCACGCGCAGTTGCGCGTCGAGATTGGAGAGCGGCTCGTCGAACAGGAAGACTGAAGGTTCGCGCACGATGGCGCGACCCATGGCGACACGCTGGCGCTGGCCACCTGAAAGCTGGCGTGGATAGCGGTCGAGATAGGAGAACAGGTTGAGGATGCCGGACGCTTTCTTGACCTTCTCCTCGACCACCGGCCCGCTCTCGCCGCGGATCTTGGGGCCGAAGCCGATGTTCTCCGCCGCTTTCAGATGCGGGAACAGCGCATAGGACTGGAACACCATGGCGATGTTGCGCTTCTGCGGCGGCAGGTTGTTGGACCGCACGCCGCCGACCAGCAGGTCGCCGGCATTGATCGTCTCCAGTCCGGCCAGCATGCGCAAAAGCGTTGACTTGCCGCAGCCCGATGGGCCGACCAGCACGACGAACTCGCCACTGGCGATCTCGAGATTGATGTCCTCCAGAATTTTGTGATGCCCGAAGGACTTTGACAGGTTGCGGAACGAGACGTCGGTCATGTCTGGCTAACCTCCCAGAATGTCGTCGATGAATGGCAGATAGCCCGCCGTCAAACCGGCATCGACAGGCATGACGACGCCGGTGATGCCCGAGGCGCGCTCTGAAGCGAGGAAGGCGACGGCTTCCGCCACTTCCTTCGCATTGACGATGCGCCCGAGCGGATAGAGCCGCTTCAGTTTGCCGAGAATGTCGGGGTTTTTCTCCAGCCGGTGATCCCAGGCGGCGGTGCGGATCGAGCCGGGGCACACGACATTGGCGCGCACGCCGCTGCGACCAAGCTCGACGGCAAGTGCCTTGGCATAGGCGTTGATGCCGGCCTTGGCGGCGGCATATGCCGGATTGCCGAAATGCGCGATGGCGTTGACCGAGGACACGAAGACGACGCTGCCGCCGCCGCGTTTCGCCATTGCCTTGGTCAGCGGGTCGGCGAAGGTCATCACGCCGGTCAGGTTGAGGTCGAGTTCGCGCTCGATGCTTGCCGCGTTGAGCGCGACAAGCGTCTCGGCGCGGGTCCAGCCGGCGTTGTTGACGAGGATGTCGGGCACGCCATCGCGTTCGACAAGGTTAGCCGCGGCCGTCTCCAGCGCGGCGCGATCCGTCAGGTCGAAGACATGGCGCGAGGCGATCGCCGGATTGCTCAGCGCCTCCATGGACTGGTCGCAGCCGACCACACGTGCGCCGCGCTCAGCAAGCAACGCGACCAGCGCCGAGCCCAGGCCGCCGCCCGCGCCGGTGATCACCACGGTCTTGCCCTGGAACTCTTTGTCGGACATCGCCCGTGCTCTCTCCCCCTGGCTGGACCTTTTCACGGCTAGGCGCAAAAATGTAATTAAGCAACAGAAAAATCTGCTTGAAAGGTGGATTTTGCACGATAATGTAGGAAAGTAACATGAAGGCAAAACCGCATGTTGCGACTCGGGCCGCCGGCCCGCAAAGACAATGGGAGAGATTTTATGAAACTGGCACGATGGACTGCCGGCCTCCTGGCCGGGTTGAGCATGCTGGCGGTGGCCGCACAGGCGGAAGCGGGCGAAGTGCGGGTGACCGTCGCCGAATACAGCTCCAAGACCGGCCCTTATTTCGAAGAGGTCAAGAAGGAATTCGAGGCGGCCAATCCCGGCACGACACTGAAGTTCGAAATAGTTCCGTGGGACGTGTTGCTGCAGAAGCTGACCACCGACATTGCCGCCGGCACCAATGCGGATCTCTCGATCATCGGCACGCGCTGGCTGATCGACTTCGTCCAGCAGGGCGTCGCCGAACCGCTCGACAGCTATGTGACGCCGGATTTCAAGGGCCGCTTCATCGAGACCTTCCTGTCGCCCTCGATCATGGAAGGCAAGACCTACGGTCTGCCGATCGCCGCTTCGGCGCGCGCGCTCTATTACAACAAGGACCTGTTCGACAAAGCCGGCATCAAGAACCCGCCAGCGACCTGGACCGAGCTTCAGGAGGACGCCCGCAAGATCAAGGCCAACGGCGCCTTCGGTTACGGCATCCAGGGCAAAGAGATCGAGACCGACGTCTATTATTATTACGCGATGTGGTCGTTCGGCACCGAAATCCTCAACAAGGATGGCACTTCCGGCCTGAGCACGCCCGGAGCGCTTGAGGCGGCCAAACTCTACAAGTCGATGATCGACGAAGGACTGACCCAGCCCGGTGTCACCTCGATGAACCGCGAGGACGTCATGGCCCTGTTCAAGCAGGGCAAGGTCGGCATGATGGTCACCGCGCCCTTCATGATGAACCAGCTCAAGGACGAGGCGCCGAACCTGAAATACGGCGTTGCCGCCATCCCGGCCGGTCCGACAGGCGCGCGCGGCACCTACGGCGTCACCGACTCCATCATCATGTTCAAGAATTCCAAGAACAAGGATGAGGCCTGGAAACTGCTCGACTTCCTGTTCACCACAAAGCAGCGCGCCAAGTTCACTCAGAACGAAGGCTTCCTGCCGGTGAACAAGGAAGAGGCCAAGATGCCGTATTATGTCGACAATGCCGGTCTTGCCGCCTTTACAGCACTGCTGCCCGAAGCCCGCTTCGCTCCGGTCATCCCGGGTTGGGAGGAGATCGCGCAGATCACCAGCGACGCTGTGCAGAAGATCTATCTCGGCCAGGGTGAGCCGGAGGCGACGCTGAAGGACGCCGCCGCCAAGGCAAACGGCGTGCTGAAGAAGTAGCAGCCGACGGCGCGCCCGGTTTCGCCGGGCGTGCCACGGCACGGCGAAGAATGCGGCACCAACCAGGCCGCCGCGCCTTCTCTCGCCCGATCTCCGCTTCGTCCGGCATCCTTCCGCATCAGAAGAGGGAACCGGTCAGGTCCACCGCGGCGCCGGTCTCGTTGCCTCCCTTCGAGGTCGTCGCCCAGGTGGACCTGATCGTTGGGCGGTCGCTTCCGCAGGACGGAAGCGGCTTCGTGAAGCGGGATCGGGCGAGGCCCCAACCGGATTAGACAGATTTTCGCATGCACAATCGCGCGCTGCCCTATCTGCTCACCTTGCCCAGCCTGTTTCTGGCTGCGGTGGTCATCTTCTGGCCGGTCTACGACCTGATCCAGATATCGACCCACGATGTCAGTCGTTTTGGCCAGCTGCGTGACTTCATCGGCTTTGCCAATTTCGCAGCCCTTGCGGGCGATCCCGACTTCATGGCCGCACTGTGGCGCACCGGCCTGTGGACGCTTTCGGTCGTCGCCGGCGCGCTGATCCTGTCGGTCCCCGTAGCGATGATCCTGAATTCCGACTTCTACGGCCGCGGTCTCGCCCGCATCATCATCATGCTGCCCTGGGCGGTCTCGCTGACCATGACCGCCGTGGTCTGGCGCTGGGCGCTGAACGGCGAAAGCGGCATGTTGAATTCGGCCCTGATCGGGCTCGGCATCATCGACCAGAACATCCAGTGGCTGGCCAGCGCCGGCACCGCCTTCCCGATGCAGGTGCTGATCGGTATCCTGGTGACGGTGCCGTTCACGGTCACCATCTTCCTCGGCGGTCTGTCCTCGATCCCCGACGATCTCTATGAGGCGGCCGCGCTCGAAGGGGCGTCCCCCTGGCAGCAATTCCGCACCATCACGCTGCCGCTGCTGAAGCCGTTCATCAACATCGCCATCGTGCTGAACATGATCTACGTCTTCAATTCCTTCCCGATCATCTGGGTGATGACGCAGGGCGGGCCCGCCAATTCCACCGACATCCTGGTCACCTATCTCTACAAGCTGGCCTTCCGCGTCGGCAAACTCGGCGAGGCCTCCGCCGTCTCGCTGGTGATGTTCGCCATATTGCTCATCTTCACCATGATCTATGTGCGGCTGGCCATGCGGGAGCGGCAGGCATGAAAAAGAGCAAACTCGTCCGTTCCATAATCGCCTGGCTTTTGCTGGCGCCGTTGATCGTCGTCACGCTGTTTCCCTTCGCGGTGATGTTCCTGACGGCGGTGAAGCCGCGCACCGAGGTTTTGTCTCCGACCTGGTGGCCGAGCGAATTCCGCTGGTCGAACTTCGCCGACATGTGGGTGGCGACCGGTTTCGGCCGGGCGCTCATCAATTCGCTCTACGTTTCGATCCTGGCCACCGTCGGCGCCATCCTGATTTCCATTCCCGCTGCCTATGCCATGTCGCGCTTCCGTTTCGCCGGCTACGGGCTGATGCGGCAGTTCCTGCTGGTCTCGCAGATGATCTCGTCCATCGTGCTGGTGCTCGGCCTGTTCCGGCTGATCGCCGCCTGGGGGCTGATCGAGAGCACGACGGCCGTTGGCGTCGTCTACATGGCCTTCAACGTCGCCTTCACCGTGTGGATGTTGCAGAGCTATTTCGACACCATCCCGCGCGATCTAGAGGAAGCGGCCTGGATGGAAGGGGCCAGCCGCTGGCTCACCCTGCGCAAGGTGTTCCTGCCGCTTTGCCTGCCGGCCATCGCCGTCACCGCCATCTTTACCTTCATCAACGCCTGGAATGAGTTCATCGTGGCATTGACGATCCTGCGCAGTCAGGAGAACTACACGCTGCCCATTCAGGTGTTCGCGCTGGTTGCCGGCCGCTACACCATCGAATGGCATCATGTGATGGCCGCGGCCTTGCTTGCCACGCTGCCGGTGGCGGTGATGTTTGCCTGGCTGCAGCGCTATCTCGTTCGCGGCCTCGCCATCGGCGCGGTCAAATAACAGGAGAAATTTGAGACATGTCACGCAAGCAGGTTTTCGGGTCCTCGCATGTGCCGCTTTCGCCGGCGGTCAGGGCCGGCGACTTCGTTTTCGTCTCGGGTCAGGTGCCGGTGCGCGCCGATGGCACGGTGGTCGATGGCGGTATCGAGCCGCAGACCCGGCAGGTGCTGGAAAACGTCAAGGCGGCGCTGGCGCTGGCCGGCGCCACCATGGACGATGTGGTGAAAACCACCGTTTGGATCGAGGACGCCCGCGACTTCGGCGGCATGAACAAGGTTTATGGCTCCGTCTTCGCCAAGGAGCCACCGGCCCGCACCACGGTGGAATCGCGGTTGATGATCGACATCAAGGTCGAGATCGAGGCCGTTGCCTACGCGCCGGTGAAATAAAGACCGGCACTTGCGCTAGCTTCTCCGCCCAAGCGGCGGAGGGGCACAACTCCCAAGCTGATAGAGTACCCCATGCGTATCTTCACCGCCTCGCTGGCGACCGAAACCAACACCTTCTCCCCCGTGCCGACCGACCGGGCATCCTTCGAGATGGCCTTTTATGCCGGGCCGGGCGAGCATCCGGAAACGCCGACTTTGTGCTCTTCGCCGATCGTCGCGTTGCGCCGTCGCGCCGCTGCCGAAGGGTTGACCGTGATCGAAGGTACGGCGACTTGGGCCGAGCCCGGCGGGCTGGTGCAGCGCCAGACGTTCGAAGCGCTGCGCGACGAAATTCTCGACCAGCTGCGCGCAGCGCTTCCCGTCGACGCCGTCATCCTCGGCCTGCATGGCGCGATGGTGGCGCAAGGCTATGACGATTGCGAGGGCGACCTCTTGGCGCGCGTGCGCGAGATCGTCGGGCCGGATGTCGTGGTCGCTTCCGAGCTCGACCCGCACAGCCATCTGACGCCGAAGCGGGTGGCGGCGGCCAACATCCTGGCCGCCTTCCTCGAATTCCCGCACACCGATTTCTATGAACGCGGCGAACATGTCGTCGAACTCGGCCTCGCCGCCGCGCGTGGCGAGATCAAGCCCGTCATCTCCACCTTCGATTGCCGCATGATCGAGGTGATGCCGACCAGCCGCCAGCCGATGCGCGGTTTCGTCGATCGCATCAAGGCGCTGCACGGCAAGGACGGCATCCTGTCGGTCTCCGTCATCCACGGCTTCATGGCCGCCGACGTGCCGGAGATGGGCGCGCGCGTCATGGTCGTCACCGACAATGACAAGAAGAAGGGCGACGCGCTGGCCGAGCGGCTGGGACGCGAGCTTTACGCGTTGCGCGGGCAGCTCGCCATGCCGATGCTGACGGCGGATCCGGGCATCGACCGCGCGCTTGTCGTGCGCGCTTCCGAGAGAGCAAAGCCGGTGGTCATCGCCGATGTCTGGGACAATCCCGGCGGCGGCGTCGCCGGCGACGGCACGTCGCTGCTGCGCGCGATGCTGGCGCGCGGGCTCAAGAATGTCGGCGTCGCCACCATCTGGGACCCGCTCGCCGTCACCTTTTGCCACGCTGCGGGCGAGGGTGCCGTCATCGACCTGCGCTTCGGCGGCAAGGCCGGCCCGCTCGCCGGCGAGCCGATCGACGCCAAGGTGCGCGTGGTCAAGGCCGTCGACGAAGGGTGGCAGAGCTTCGGCCCGAGCCGTGTGACGCTGGGCGCCGCAGCGCTGGTGCGGCTGGAAGGCACCGAGATCGACGTCATCCTCAACACCAACCGCACGCAGACTTTCGAGCCGGATATCTTTTCCAACTTGGGCCTCGATCCGCTGACGAAGGACGTGCTGCTGATCAAGTCGACCAACCATTTCTACGCCGGCTTCGAACCGATCGCCGCCGAGATCATCTATGTGTCGGCGCCGAGCTCCTATCCGAGCGACCCCAGGGCGACCGACTACGCCAAACTGGTGCGGCCGATCTGGCCGCGCGTCAGCGATCCTTGGAAAGACGCGCAGAACTAGGCTGGCCTGGACGGTCGACGTCGCGACGGCCAAACACCCCGCGACGCTGCCCGGCAAAGAGCCGAGGTCGACGGATTGCAACAATGGTCAGGCCGCGCACGCCGGTCGAGATACGATACGGCGTGCGCGACCGAACCCATTCCACCCGAACCCCAGGCGCGGGAAGTCTAGCCAAATTTACCGCGCCAGCGAACTTCCCGCTGAAATACACCCAAAAATAGTTGGAAGTACTGCCGCGCTTGCCCGGGTAGAGCATACGTGTTTGCGTCCGGTTACACTTTGCTGGCGGTCCCGGCTGGTGTAGAGAACGCGCTCGAAACTTCCAGGGACGGGTTGATGACAATGTCGAAAAATATTCGCGGTTTTCTGTCCGGCGGGCGCCGGAGCGTTGCCGCGGCCCTCGTCCTGCTCGGCATGGCGATGCCGGCAATGGGCCAGGAGGCCAAGCTCGATGCGGCAAAGCCGGCCGACGGTGCGCCCTGGTTGATCAATTGCGCCAGCGGGGTTTCGAGCACTGATCTCGAGTGCCAGGCTTCGCAGAACTTGACCGAAACCAAGACCGGCCAGCGCGTGCTGACGCTGACGGTGCGGCGGCAGGGGGAAAAGGGCGAACTGACCTTGCTGCTGGCCTTGCCGCATGGGCTGTTCTTGCCGTCAGGGGTCTCCTACCAGGTCGACGAAGGCGAAAAGGCGACCGCCGCCATCCAGACCAGCGACCAGAACGGCGCCTATGCGGCCGTGCCGCTGGCGCCGGCCCTGCTGAAGACGCTGAAATCCGGCACGACGCTGAGCATCGGCATGGAAGCGGTGACGCGCAAACCTGTCACCATCCCCGTCCCGTTGAAGGGCTTCACCGCCGCCGTCGACAAGATGGTAGCAACGAAGTAGCGGCTTGAACGCCGCGCTTCCTGTCGGGCGCGAAAAGGACACTCCAGCAGTTTGGCACAGCGGCTGGTTCGTTCCGAAAAGCGAACCCGATTTTCGAGGTTGTGGGCCAGGTCAATGTCCGGGCGCCTCGTCTTCCTCAGCCTCAGGTTCCAGTTGATCGAACGCGATTTGCCAGTCGGCGACGATATCGGCGCGCGCCTTGTCACCGCCCTGGGCCGCAAGCCGCGCCTCCTGTCTCAGCGCGATGCGTGCGGCAGCCCGCGCAACGCGGCCTGACGGCGGCACCCACCCTCGAGGTTCGACGCCTGTCGCCAGCGCTTCGCCGACCGCGGCCTTTGCCTCCAATGCTTCGCCGGTGCCATACCGGGTGAGCAGCGCCTGAAACGCCACGTGCAGGTCCGGATCGAAGGCCTGTTCCTCGCCGAGCGCGCCGATCACCGGATTGCCGGGATGCAGGAAGGCCAGCGGCAAGAGGCCGGCCGGGATCGGGGTGTTGGCCGAATGGGTGCGGCCGCTGGCCAGCAGCTTCGGCAGGAGATGTGTGTGCGGGCCGGGCGGCGAAACACCGCCAGTGTCCGGTCCGCCGATCTTCTGATAGACCTCGACGCGGCCGAGCGCGGTCAGCGCCACACGATGCGGATGCGTCGACAGGATGGCGGCGGTCGCATTGTTGCCTGCCTCGAACAAGGAGCGGCCGAGATTGGCGCGCAGCTCGCCAAGCAGCTTCGGGTCGCTGGTGCGGATGCAGAAATCGCACTGCGCCAGGCCGAGCCCCATGTCGAACAGGATGCCGGTGCGGTCGATACCGCGGATCGCGTGGTCGTCCGGTCCGATCTCGGTCAGCACCTTGCGTTCCGCGCGCCGCGCATTGGCCTCCGGCAGGCAGAGTGCCACGGCATGGCTCCAGCGATGTCGTTTCGGGCTCAGCGTCTCATAGGCGATCGCGGTCACGTCGGCGAGGCGCCGCCGCTCCAGCCGGATGCCACCGCGCCGCGTCGCGCGCGCCAGTTCCAGCCCGTCGTCGATCACCGGCTGTTCGCCCTTGTCCTGGTGGAATTCGGCAATGGCGCCGAAGGAACCCATGCTCCAGCCGGACCGCCAGTCGCCGAGATGGGTTTGCAGCAGCGGCTCAAGGTCGGTCATGGTCTTCTTCCTGTTGTTGGGCTGGTTCGGCGAGGTCGAGCGGTTGGACGACGGCTCGCCCGTGCGCCGTGCCGAAATAGGCCTCGACGCCATAGACATCGCGCAGCGCCTGCGGTGTCAGCACCTGGTCCGGCGCGCCGTCGGCCACCAGACGGCCGCCGTCGAGGATGAGCAGCCGGCTGCACCAGCGCGCCGCGAGACCGAGATCGTGCAGCGAGGCGACGACGCTGCGGCCTTGCCCCGCCAGTTCGGCAAACAGCCGCATCAGCGTGATCTGGTGCGACGGGTCGAGGCCGGCGGTCGGTTCGTCCGCGAGCAGCAGCGGTGTTTCCTGCGCCAGCGCGCGTGCGATCAGCACCCGCGCCTTTTCGCCGCCGGACAGTTCGGTCGCTGCGCGGTCGCGGAAGCCGTCCACTTCCATGCGCCGCATCGCCCGCTCCACGGCGGCGCGGTCGTCAGGCGACGGGGCGGCAAATCCCGCGCGGTGCGGAGTCCGCCCCAGCGCCACCACCATCTCGACCGGGATTGCCCAGGCAAGTTCGCGCTCCTGCGCCAGATAGGCCACCGCTGCAGCCCGTTCTCGGGCGTTCATCCCGGCGGCATCGCGTCCGTTGATGACGATGCTGCCTCGTGCCGCGACGAGGCCGAGCACCGAGCGCAGCAATGTCGACTTGCCGGCGCCGTTGGGGCCGATCAATCCGACGAATTCGCCCGGCCGGACGGTGAAGGAAATGTCTTCCAGCACGCGCCGGGCGCCGAGCGAGGCGGAAAGGCTGGTGAGGGTCAGCAGGCTCATGCCAGCCTCCGCCGTTCGCGATAGACGAGCCACAGGAAGAACGGCGCGCCGACGATCGCGGTGAGCACGCCGAGTTTGAGGTCCTTGCCCGGTGCGATGACGCGCACGAGGATGTCGGCGGCGAGAACCACCGCCGCGCCGCCAAGGGCGGAAGCCGGCAGCAGCCGCGAGGGCCGTGCTCCCACCAGCGGTCGCAGCAGATGCGGCACCACCAGCCCGACGAAGCCGATGGCGCCGGCCACGGCGGTGGCGGCGCCCACGGAAGCGGCGGTGCCGAGCACCGCCAGGCGCTGCACGCGGCGTATGTCGATGCCCAGCGAGGCCGCGGTGTCGCTGCCGAGCGTCAAGGCGTCGAGCGCGCGGCCGAGTGTCAGCAGCACCGCCCAGCCGGCAAGCATGAACGGCGCCGCCAGCCAGACATGGGTCATCGAACGGTCGGTGAGCGAGCCGAGCATCCAGAACATGATCTCCAACGCCGCGAAGGGATTGGGCGACAGGTTGAGCGCTAGCGAGGTCATGGCCCCGGCGAGGCTGGAGACGGCGACGCCGGCCAGGATGATGGTAAGCGTGCTGCCGCGCCCTCCGGCGAGCGCCTGCACGACGATGACGGCGACCATCGCCCCCGCGAGCGCTGCCAGTGGCAAGGCGAAGGGAAACAGCATCGTCAGGCCGGAATAGATGGCGAGCACGGCGCCGAGCGAGGCCGAGGCGCTGACGCCGATCAGGCCGGGTTCAGCCAACGGGTTGCGCAGATAGCCTTGCAGGGCCGCGCCCGAAAGGCCGAGCGTGGCGCCGACCATCAAGCCGAGGAGCGCGCGCGGCAGCCGGATCTCGCGCATGATGAGTACGATTTCGTCCGCCTTGTCGGAGAACAGCGCGCGCATGCTGTCGCCGAAGGCGATGGCTGCCGGACCGACCGTCAGCGACAGCATGAACAGCAGCACGACCAGGACTGTCAGCGCCGCGAGCAGGGCGCGGTAGCGGGTCGTTTCACTCATGGCTTTTCGGCTCCCGAATGATCGCTGGCCGCCTCGACAAGCAATTGCACTGCCTCCGCCGTGAACGGGGTGCCGCAGATCGTGTATCTGGCCGGCACGGAAATGCTGCCGGTTTCCGCCGCCAGCGTTCTGTAGGCGGGGTGGACAAAGGTCTGCTGGGCAAGGGCCGGCGCGGCGTAGCGCGCCTCGCTGTCGACCAGCATGTCCGGCCTGGCCATGACCAGCAACTCCAGCGGCAATTGCTGGGTTCCGGACATGCCAAGCCTGGTGGCGAGATTGGTCAGGCCCGACGCGGTTACCACCGCGTCGACCAGGGTGCCGGCGCCGGAGGTGTAGGCATTGGCGTAATAGGTAGCGACGGTGATGTCGGGATGCGCCTTGGCCCTGGCTGCGGCCAGCTTGCGGTCGAGCTCGGCCACCAGCGCCTCGGCGCGGTTGCGGCGGCCGAGCATGTCGCCCATCCGCCTGAGGCCCGCCTTGACGTCGTCGAAGGAGGTTTCGGGCGCGAATTCCTCAACGCGGATACCGAGCCTCCTGAGCAGGCCGACCGTCGCTCGCGTCGTATAGCTGCCGGCAAGAACGAGGTCCGGCTGCATCAGGAACACTTCCTCGGCCAATCCGTGATTGATCGCGAAGCGCTGTGCTTCGTCCACCAGCACCGAGGTGTTGGGATCGGCGGCAAGATAGGAAACGGAATGAAGCTGGCCGTCGGCGGCCAACAGCATTGCCATCTGGTCGGTGCAGACATTCGTCGAGACGACGCGTCGCGGCGCCTCGCCGGCGCGCGCCGCGCCGGCAAACGCGACGAGGGCAAGGCCCGCTGTCAGTGCAAAGGCGGCGGCACGGTCGATCCAGCCGGTGTGGCTTGTGCTGTCTGGTGCCATCGCCTTGTCCTCGTTCACCGTCAGAATGTCCGGGTGAAGCTCAGATTGAAAGTCCGGCCGGGCGCGCGATAATCCGTCACCGTCGAATATTCGGCGTCGAACAGGTTCTCGACCGCGAACTTCACCTGCGAACGGGCGTCGAGCGCATAGAGCGCGGTGAAGTCCATCGTCACATAGTCCGGCAGTTTCACCGTGTTGGCCGCGTTGGCATAGCGCGCCGCGCCGTAGAGCAGACGGGCGGTCAGATCGAGCTGTTCGGTCGGGCTATAGGTGATCTCGGCCGTCGCCTTGAACCGGTCGCGATAGGGGATGTATTTGCCGTTGTCTTGGTTGAGCGGTTCGCGCACATCGACAGTCACCTTTCCGGCCCATTCAGTGTTGAAGCGGTGGTCGAGCGCCGCCTCGAAACCGGTGATGCGGGCCTTGGCCACGTTGAAGGGCCGATAAGTCGGCGGATTGGACGCGATCGCGTCGGCCAGCCAGGTCTGGTAGAAGGCGAGGTCGAGACTGGTGTCGGCGCCCGCCCGCCAGTTTAGCCCGACTTCGTAGGATTTGGATTTTTCCGGCTTGAGGTCCGGGTTGGAATAGCCCGGATAATAAAGCTCGTTGAAGCTCGGTGCCCTGAAGCCGGTGGCATAGGATGAGCGCAACGTGACGTCGGGCAGGATTTCATAGCTCGCGCCGACATTGTAGGTGGTGGCGCCGCCAAATTGGCCGTTGTGGTCATAGCGGATGCCGCTGTCGATCGTCAGCGCGTCGTATGATAGCGAGTATTGGCTGAACACCGCCGCCAGCGTACGCGCGGTCACGTCGAATTTGACGGTGGAATCCACCTGTTCGCGATAGGCCTCCACGCCGCTGGTCAGCACATGCGACATGGCGCCGGTGTCGAAACCCTTCTGGGTCGATGCGAAGATGCCGTAGCGGCTGGAATTGAAACGGCTGTCGCCGGCCACGCCGTCGCGGAAATTGCGGGAGCGGTCGACGGAGTTCGACAGTTCGATCGTCGAGATCCAGTCTTCGGCATGTTTGATCTCGGCGCCCAGTTTGCCGACGAAACTTGTCGTGTCGACTTCATTGGCGTCGGGATAGGAGGCGTCGTACTGGCCGCGGCTGCGCGAAATCAGCGCGTCGCCATAGATGCGCCCCCAGTCGAACTGCTTCGACAGCGAAGCGTTTATCGAGCCGAGCAGGAAGCCGTCATCGTCCGGCTCGTGGCCCCAGGCCGTCGGCGTGGTGAAATCATAGCCGCGCGTGCCGATGACGCTGCCGCCGATCGAATAGTCGACGCCGCTCGCGTTGCGGCCGCGCAAATTGCCGGACAGGGTTCCGCCCCACGGATGGCTGACGCCGGTGGTGATGGAGGCGCTGCTGTCGCGGCCGTCGGCGCAGGGGCCGCCCTGCTTGGTGATGATGTTGACGACACCGCCCATGGCGTCGGAGCCGTATTGCGCCGAATGCGCGCCCTTGGCGATTTCGATGCGTTCGATCGAATCGAGCGGGATGTTGCCGAGCGAGGCGGTGCCGGTGGTGACAGAACTCGCCCGGACGCCATTGACCAGCACCAGCGTCTGGCTGGCTGACATGCCACGCAGATAAAGATTGGCGCCGGCACCCTGACCGCCATAGGTGATGATGGAAACGCCTGTATAGGCTTTCAGCAGCGAGGGCAGATCGGGCGCGGCCGAGCGTTCGATGCTCCTGGCATCGATCACAGTCACCGAGGAAGTCGAGCGCTCCAGCGTGGTTTCGCGTCTCAGCGGTGTGGTGACCACGATGCGGTCGAGCATCGTGACGTCGCCGCGGTCATTATCGTCCTGCGCGCCGGCATGGTTCGTCGAAGCCAGCGCCACTGCGCCGGCCAGGAAAACAGTCTTTTTCACTTCCGCCCCCAAAAGGATCGACGGCGCAACGGCGCCGCAAGGTTCATCACGAACCGCAGACGGATGTGGCGATGCGAGGATTTGCGACGGGTCGCATTTCACCTCTCGGCCGTTCCGGCACGCGGCAACACTTTGTCGTGTCACCGCCACGGACGACCGCGCCTGATCACACCCCGTGATCAAGCATGGGTGACCGGAACAGGCAGGTCTCCTGACTTCCGTGTCATCGCTCTCTTCCGCCTTCCCGGTCGCGTCAGCGCCAGTGGCATCGTGGAAGAAGGCTCAACGGTTACAGTTGCGGGGGCAGTCGCGGCTTCGTCCGATTGCTCGGCCTCACCGTGTTCCCTTTTCATCCGCCTCGCGGCGGAACCAATTCCGATTCGGAAGCTAGCCATGGCCGCCCGGCGCGTCAACCGGGCCGGCGAACGAATGCCGCGATGGCAGTGATGCCGCGACCTCAGCCGTAATGGAGGCGCGGTTTCGGACCCTGGCCGACGAATTGCACGCCGACGCGGTCGTTGCGGCGCCAGCGCAGCACGGCCTCATAGGCAACGCCGTCCACCGGCACGTAGAGGCTGAATCGTTCCGGCACGACGACGTCGGCAGCCACCTTCAGTTCGGCGCCGTTGGCATGCTGGTTGCGGATGACGCAGGGGATTTCCGACGTGTGGATACTGGTGATGATCGTCGCGCCCTTGAGCACGCGTTGCCGGTGCTCGCGCTCGCGATGTTCCGTTTCCTGTTCGGACATGACCGTCTCATCACCCGGCGCCATCGGGCTGCGGCGCGTCTCAATTAGAACCCGTGCAGGTAACCATGAACACCGACAATAGACAATTGCCGCGATGTCGCGGCCAACAGCAATCTCCGATCGGGGTATCGGATTGGTGAATCGGGACCGTGTCGTTTTCAGGACTTTCGCACTGGCCTGTGCGGCAGGCGGCGGGTGGCGTAGCGACAACATCGACCCGTAACATTGTTGCAATGTGACGACGCGAAGCAGGGCGACGGCATCTGGTGCCGCAATGATTTCGAGATGAGGCCTGCAATGCGTTTGTTATCTGTGGTGTGTATCGCTGTTGTTCTGTCCGGCTGTCAGAACACACGCGATCGGGAACGCTGTCTGTCCTACGGGTTTATCGACGGAACCCCAAGCTTCTCAAGATGTCTGCAGCGATTTGACCTGGACAGGGATCGCCGGGGCGACCGCCCGTTCGACGACGAGCGCTACGAATACTGACGGCATGGACCGCGACGTGATCTCCGGCTAAAGCACACCCCTCTCAAGCAACAGTGACCAATGCACGTATTGATCGTTGAGGATGATCGCGAGCTCGCATCCTCGTTGAAGCACATCATGGAAAGCGCGATCGGGGTGACCGACGCTTTTGCGACAATCGCGGAAGCCGAGGCGGCCTTGATCGCCCATCCGTTCGATCTGGTGATCATCGACCGCCGGCTTCCCGATGGCGACGGCCTTTCGCTGCTTCCGGTGCTGCGCCGGCTGCGGCCGCGGCCCGCCACCTTGGTCCTGACCGCGCTGGACGACCCTTTCGACATCGCATCGGCCCTGGACAAAGGGGCGGACGAATATGTCGGCAAACCCTTCGAGCCGACCGAGCTCGTCGCCCGCGCCCGCGCGGTCCTGCGCCGCTACAGCCTGGACGCGCTGGGCACCACGCAGATCGGCAATCTGGTGTTCGATCTCAACCACAGATCGGCGAGTGTGGGACAGAAAGTGCTGGAGATTCCGCGCCGCGAACTGGCCATACTGGAAACCCTGGTGAGGCGCGCGGGGCGCGTCGTCCAGCGCGAGACGCTGGAATCGTCCGTCTACAACATCAATGAAGACATCGAATCCAACGCCCTGGACTCGCATGTGAGCCGCCTGCGGCGGCGCCTGCGTGAAGCCGATTGCGACGCCGTGATCAAAAGCGTGCGCGGCATCGGCTACATGCTGGTGTCGGAATGACGCGGTTGCGCCGATCCATCGCCTTTCCGGTTGCCACCCTTTTGGTCGTTGGCATGCCGATCGTCATGATATTGAGCACCGTGCTGACGCTCGCTGTTCTCGTCAGCACCAGCCTCGAGGAGCGGCTGCGCATCAACACGACCGAGCTCTCCAAGGTTCTGTCCGCGGCCATCACCTATGACGCGAGCGGACATCTCGCGCTCGACAGCAAGCGGCTTGCCACGAACATCGTCGACTTCGCCGAGGCGCAACCCACATTCTGGTATGTCATCGGAGACGGGGTCCAGACCATAACCCGCGGCACCCAACCGTCCTCGGCCCGGCGCGTCTTCGATCAGGTCCCTCAGGAGATAGGCTATTCGGAGTTCAGCTATCGGCAGGACGATCGGGACATGCTCGGCATCAGGACCGTCACGCAAGGCGGCGGGCGCAAGACCGTTGCGGTCGGTGGCATCTGGCTCTCCACCTGGGAGACGATCCTTGTAGCCCTTATAGCAGTGCGTTCGCAGGGCCTGGTCCAACTCCTCTGTCTCGTCTTGATCGCCACCACCTCGATCGCTGTTGTCGTGGTCAAGCGCTCGATCGCGAGGCCGGTGCGACGTGTCGTGGAATCGGCCGAGCAGATCGACGGCCTGCCCAATGGCCGCAGGATTTCGGACGACGATACGCCGATCGAACTGAAGCCCATGGTTGCGGCCTTCAACACCGCGCTGACGCGCATCGACACGGCCTTCGAGGCGCAGCGCAATTTCCTGGCGAACGCGGCGCACGAATTGCGCACGCCGCTGACCAAGATGCGCCTCAAGCTGGAACAGGTGAACGATGCCGAACTGCGGAGCGTGCTGGTCCGCGACACGACGCGACTGGCCTCGATCGTGACCACGCTTCTGCAGCTTGCCCGCCTCTCCGGCCAGTCGCTGGCCTTCGCGGAAATGGACCTGGCCGCGATCGCCAAGGCGGTGGTGTCCGATCAGGTGCCGATGGCGCTGAAGCGGGGTATCGAGATCGAATTGCGGACGCCGGGTCGGCTGGTGCCGGTTTCCGGGTCGGAAACGGCGATCCGGGTCGCGCTGGAAAACCTGATCCTGAATGCCGTGCGCCACGCCGCCGGCACCCGGCTGGTGATTGTCGAGGTGCTCGTGCCATCCGAAATCCGCGTGATCGATCATGGGCCAGGCATCCCGGTCGACGAACGCCTCGCGGTTCTGCAGCCTTTCGTCCGTGGCAAGCGCTGCGACAGCGAAGGCACCGGTCTGGGGCTCGCCATCGTCGAGCAGATCATGAGCGCCCATGGTGGCTCCGTTAGCCTCGAGGAGACCGAGGGCGGTGGAACGACGGTGTGCTTGAAGTTTGCACCGGCTGCGATGGCGGCGAAATGCGGTCGGAGGCCCAACACTGGCTCTCAATAAGGGGCATCAAATCCCCATGAGACTGTCGGACCATGCGCTCTTGCGAGCGCGCCGTCGGCGATTACGGCCCAATCCTCTCAAGCTGCACCGACGCATCTCCAAGCCACGTGATCCGGTAGATGCCGACGCGCGCGCCTCTGTCCTTGGGATCGAAGATTGCACCGTACCTCTGCCAGAACTGAGCGTCAGCGTTGTAAGTGACGACAAAGCTGTAGTCGCGCCATTCCTTGGCCATTTCTTTGTCGCAGGTCCAAAGATCGCTTTCACGATACGGCTTTCCGAGCGACCAGCACCATTTATTGGTTGCCAATGGAGCGACTAGGTATCTGAAAAGATAATAGGAATAGCCCGTTGTGTCCTGGTCAACGTAGTAGATAACGCTTTTCCTCGAAGTCTGCGGAAGCAAAACGTTGGCGATGGTTTCGAGTTCACCACGCATTTTCGCATCCTTGGCCGCAGACGCGGTTCGCTGCTCAGGACCGAGAAACACCGTGTTTCGTAGGCCGACAGGCGAAGCTAGGAAGATCATCGCAAGGGCTGCGCTTGCCGCTATGCGCACCCCCTGAGGCGCAATCGCGATTTGGCGGCATAGAATACCCAGCAACACCACGCCCCACGCTAAGAGATAGGTGCCAAAGTATCGCTCGAAAGAGGTCAGTATCCGGCCCTCGTATTCCCCGAAATAGTAACGGTAGGCGGCGAGCAGGACGAGTAAATAGCCGATTGATCCAGCGGTTAGTACCCCGAGGGATATAACCACCCTCGATTGCCTTACTAGCGCGGCGAGTGCCAGTGTGGCTGCGACAAGTACAAAGAAAACCTTCGCAAGTGAAATCCCGATTTCATCTGGCCAAACAACAGGGAGCCAGACGGTCGCGGCAGAACCGTTAAAGAACCGGTTCGTGAACTCGGCCTGTATTACAAGCGATCTCTCGTCAGGGGCGAAGAGGAAGCCAAGAAGCGATCGTAGCGTGATCGTTTGGGTGGTTTCCCCTATCCCCGCGACATAGTTCTTCCAGGTCCAACTGGCGGCCAGAATGCTGGCGAGGAGAAGTACACCTGGAGCTATCGCCGCAAGAACTGCCTTCATCTTCAGCTCGCGCAGTGCGGATCGATCCCTCCACAACTGGCTGCATGTGACGGCGGCAACCACAACAAGCCCAAGCAAAAGCCCGACATGCTTGATCAGCAGAAGGGTGACAATCGGCGGCACCAGCGCGAGCACACCGATCCAGTTTCTCGGCAGCGAAAAGCTGGCCGACAGTGTTGCGGCGAACACGAAGCCTAGCGTGTGGTCGACATATATGTCGTAGAGCGAATATCCGAGCAAGTAGCAGAGAAAGACGCATAGTCCGGCCAAGAGAAGGGCGACGATTGGTTGGCGTATCGCCGGTCCGATCGTGGCCGTGATCGCTGAGGCTATCAGCACATCGATCCCGATGAGTTGTGCCGCTTCGCCTCTGCCGCCGAAAAAAGCGAAATAATACTGCAGCACCGCAGTGCCTGGCGCATAGGCTTTGAACTGGATGTTCGACGTCGCTCCCCAGAGTGCCTGATCGGCAAGCAGATTCTTGACGGCGAGGGCCCAATGGGAAAACTCGTCCCAACCTAGGAACTGGAAATCATTCGCCAGCCGAACGTAGAAACAGATCAAGACTAACAGAACTGCCGCGAAGTAGACCGCAGTGCCGGGATCGAGTTTGTCCCAGATTATCTTCTGCAGCACGTGCATCAGGCACACGAAGCCGAGTAGGTAGATAGAGATCGCGACGGGGTAGGGAAATCCGAAGAGCGCCGCAGCGTATAATACCACGATGATCGAACAGGTTACGAAAAACGGAACGAACCAGACTGGAAGTCGAAGATAGACCGACGCGCCGATCCATAGGCCGATCAGAGAAAGTCCGAGAAAAAAAATCTGCAATGTACGCCCCGCTCAATCCCGGCGGTTCTTAGCTGAGGAGCCCGCGACACGCAATCGACACGGGCGGAAATCCAAGGTACACGGCGTGGCGATTTAGTATTTGAAGGGCGCTCCGAATGTCGATTGTCACAATGATATCATGTATTATCGCCGCGTTCGGGGTGGCGTCGGGGCAGATCATGATAAAGGCAGGCAGTCAGGCCTGGGTTGCGGCTGGAACACCTTTCGATTTTCGGGTGATCGCGTGGGTATCAAGCGCATTTGCACTTTACGGCGCTTCATCGATAGGCTGGCTTTACATTATGAGGCAAACACCTCTGTCGGCCGCTTACCCGTTTCTGTCGATGACTTTCGTTATCGTTCCGATCGGCGGTTTGATCTTTTTCTCGGAGCGGCTGTCATGGTACGACGCGCTCGCCTCGATGGCTATAATCGCTGGCATATGTATTTCGGCGTTCGGACGTAGCTAAGAGAGGCGGACAGCATGGCTGGCGAAAAAGTTCTGGTAATCGAGATCAACGAATTCAATACCGACCTGCTTCGGAAAGCCGCCGACGAGCTTGACCTGAAGAGTCTGAAGCGTGTTCTGTCGTTCCGAACAGGATCTACTATGGCGGATCAAGAGCATGAGCACCATGGCTTGGATCCGTGGGTGCAGTGGGTTTCAGTCCACACGGAAACGCCTTCACAAGAGCACGAGGTCATCCGGCTGGGCGACGTCACCAAGCTTAAACATACGCAGATTTGGGAGCGGATTGGCAGAGAGGGTTGGACCACCGGTGTGTGGGGCGTGATGAACGCATCGCGTAGTAACGCAAAGAACAATCTGTTTTTTGTAGCCGACCCATGGACGTTCTCCGAACGGCCGTTCCCCGAGAACGTTTCGGGTTTTCTTCAACTGCCCGGATATTTCGCGAAGAATTACCTGGCGCCTTCCAAGAGTCGCCTTCTTGGTTCCGCGCTGAAAACAAGCGCTTACCTCCTCCGTAACATCCCGTTGTCGAAACTGATTTCAGACGGCTGGTATCTGGCTCGCAATGTGTTGCGTACAGGGGTGAACACCGCGGTGCTATTCGGCGCCTACGAACTGATGTCCGCGCGGGTGTTTGCGAAATTCCGCAAGGCCCATAATCCAGATGCAAACATCATCTTTCTAAACTCGATTGCACATTTTCAGCATCATGACTGGGAAAGCGGCGGCCATCTCGATGCGACTGGAGAATTCGTATTCAAGACGATCGACCGGGTCTTGTCATTTGTCCTTCCGAAGGAAGGTGCTGATGTTAAGATCTTGGTCCTGAACGGCCTGTCCCAGCGCAACGTTTCTGACGAGGATTTCTACATCTACCGCCAGATAGATCCGCTGCGATTTCTGGAGCGCCTCAATCTTAAACCGGTCAGCGTCGAGCAGTGTATGACAAACGACGCTCATGTATTCTTCGCAACCAAGGAGGAGCGTGATAACGCTGCGCGGATCTTGTCCACGGGCCATATCGAAGGACAAAATGCTTTCTATGTCGAAGTCGACCAGTTTGACGATACCAAGCTCTTCTACCAACTAGCCTTCTGGGACGAGGTGGATATGAAAGCACCCTTGACGGTTGGCAACCATCTCATGCGGTTCGACGAGGAGTTTGCGGTCCACGCCAAACGGACCGGAGAACATGTTCCCGAAGGCACATATTTCGCGGCAGGCGTCGAAATGCCTGCGCGTGTGCCGAATTCACATGTGCTGCGGCATATTTGGCCGCTCGGTGCTGCGGCCTGATGGCTAACCTACCGATGCAAACGCCGTCGATCTCAGTCGTTATACCGTGTTATCGAGTCGGTGCGCATATATTAGACGTCATTAGATCAATAGGTCCTGAGGTTACAACCATTTTCGCCGTTGACGATCGTTGCCCTGACGGGAGCGGTAAGTTCGTCCGCGAGAATTGTACAGACCCGCGCGTTGCCGTTCTCGAAAACACGCATAATCTGGGTGTTGGTGGTGCCGTCATGCGAGGCTACGAAGAGGCGATAGCTGCCGGTGCCGAGATCATCGTGAAAATCGATGGAGACGGTCAGATGGACCCGGCGCTTCTTCCGGCATTCGTTGTGCCGATCGCTGCAGGTGACGCCGACTATACGAAAGGCAACAGATTCTTTGATCCGGAGGCCTTCGAAGCGATGCCTCGAGCCCGTGTAGTCGGCAATGCAGCTCTGTCTTTCATGACCAAACTGTCGACCGGTTACTGGAATATTTTCGATCCGACCAATGGCTATACTGCCATTCATGCCAGAGTCGCGGAGCGCCTTCCGTTCAAGAAGATCAGCAACCGATATTTTTTCGAGACCGACATTCTTTTCCGGCTGAATAGCTTGAACGCGGTCGTCGTCGATGTCCCCATGCAGGCGCGCTACGAAGACGAGGTAAGTGGCCTTCGAATCGGAAAAATTATCCCTGAGTTTTTCGCCAAGCACGTGCGAAATTTCATCAAGCGGATCATCTACAGATATTTTACAAGAGACTTTACCGCTGCATCGGTGGAATTGGTCGCCGGCCTTTTACTCGTTTCATTTGGAATGATCTGGGGAAGCTATCATTGGTACCTTTCCGCGATCAGGGACATCGTCGCCACAGCGGGAACGGTGATGATTGCGGCTCTTACCGTCCTAATGGGCTTACAATTGTTACTGGCATTCCTGAACTATGACATCGCCTCGGTGCCGAAACGTGTGCTTCATCCAAACCTATCGCGATGGAAACTACACCGGCTATCGCTGATCACCGATAAGGCAGCCGTCAATGAAGACGACCCGATTTGAAGAACGACACGCCGATCGATTCGATGCTGCAATGGAATGTGTGAGCCGCGTAGCCGTTCTTCACGGGTGCGTTGAGTTGATCGTGCAGACGGAAGGCAGCGCTGATCAGGTGTGACATGCCGATGGCTGAGTACCGGGCAAAACTGGGACAAGCCGCCTGGGCGCGTATCGCTGAAGAGACACCACGTGACCGAGAGTGGGATGAGGCCGTGCCAAAATAGCGAGCCGGGCTAGAACGATCCACCTCTGCAACCGCAGCCCGATGCGGCCTCAAGTCTTTTTGTTATCGAGCTCTGCCCAGAGTTCGGTTAGCGACTGGCCCTTCCGTCACCAATTGTCCGTCTCGACTTCATCTATGACGACAAAGATGTATTCGGGGTCGCGACCCAATTCGCGGACAAGAACATCCGTCATACCCCGGATCACTGCCCTCTTTTGATCGGTGGACACAATCCCTTTGGCAATCTCGACCTTTACATATGGCAACGGCTAGTCCCTCAACAACGCTCGGACAAAACTAACCGATTCCGCCGCCGGAGGAAATCGCAGTATAGCCGGGATCATATGGGGCCCACCGTGCGAGCGGTGGGCGCTGATAAGTTGTTCTGGAGCAAGTCACAAACCGTGAATTGACGGCCACCAGTTGATGTCGTTGGCTGCACGTGCTTGGGAGGGCGCAATGTCAGAAGATGATGACGAAGTGGGCGGCAGCACTGCGCTGGACGCTATGGCAATCTATCTAGCATCCACCCTCACGCGGCGGAAGGACTCCGCTGATGCTTATAGGACGGCTTGTGTGCGCCGATTTGGACAGGTTCAAGTCCAGCCAGCTTGAGTTTTCTTAAGGGCGGTTTCGTCGGGTTCTGACCGGCAGCAAGCCTCGCCCAGTATCCACGCTCCGGTACTGGCACCTGATGTCGGATGCACGTTTTCGTCAGGCCGCGATCCGATAGCCCGAACCGCTCAGCTAGTTTCTGAATGGGCGTCGACCACACAAGGTCATACATTTCTTCACGGGTAAAAGTACGTTTTTCTTGGGGCTCATCGTCAGCCACGTTTGGTCCGCAAATCGCTCGCGTGGTGCCCTGGGGGTACCCAAGGCCATTCCATGGAGAATTCGCCAAACGAGTTGGCGAATCAAGTAGTTGATTTTTGTCGGAAAAAATTGGTGCCGCTTAGGTGACTCGAACACCTGACCCCATCATTACGAATGATGTGCTCTACCGACTGAGCTAAAGCGGCTTACCAACGATCGGCCACACTACTATGGCCCTACTAACTCTTACTCTTCAACCCTAACCCGCTGGCTTTGCACTTCATTCTCTGGCGGACCCGCCAATTACGAATGATGTGCTCTACCGACTGAGCTAAAGCGGCCCGGCGAGCTTGGCGCCCGCGAAGATGGCTGGGTGATAGCCGCAAGCCCGCGCAAATTCAAGATGCGTCGTTGCCGATTCTCGCCAAAAGCTGGACGAAAGCGGCGTCAGGCAGCGAGCCTGTCCTTCGCCGCCCGGTATTCGCGCACCAGCCGCTCGACCAGTTCGGCCGCCGGCACCACCTTGTCGACGGCGCCGATGCCCTGGCCGCAGCCCCAGATCTGCTTCCAGGCCTTGGCGGCGCTGAAATCCATCGTCGAGGGGTCGGAGACCGGCAGATTGTCGGGATCGAGCCCCTGGGCGCGGATCGAGCCTTTCAGGTAATTGCCGTGCACGCCGGTGAAGAGGTTGGAATAGACGATGTCGGCGGCCTTCGATGCGACGATCATCTGCTTGTACTCATCCACCGCCCGCGCCTCGGCCGTGGCGATGAAGGGCGAACCGATATAGGCCATGTCGGCGCCCATCGCTTCCGCGGCAAGCACGGCGCCGCCATGGGCGATTGCCCCGGACAGCAACAGCGGTCCGTCGAACCATTGTCGGATTTCCTGCACCAGCGCGAAGGGTGACAGCGTGCCGGCATGGCCGCCGGCGCCGGCCGCCACCGCGATCAGCCCGTCGGCGCCCTTTTCGATCGCCTTGCGGGCATGGCGGTCGTGGATGATGTCGTGCAGCACGATGCCGCCATAGGAATGAACGGCCTGGTTCACTTCCTCGACGGCACCAAGCGAGGTGATGACGACCGGAACCTTGTATTGCACGCAGAGCCGCAAATCGTGCTCCAGCCGGCCGTTGGTCTTGTGCACGATCTGGTTGACCGCGAAAGGGGCCGAAGGCTGGTGCGGATGGGCGGCGTCGTGGCGGGCGAGTTCCTCGGTGATCTCGGCCAGCCATTCGTCGAGCTGGGCCTCGGGCCGCGCATTGAGCGAGGGAAAGGAGCCAACGATGCCGGCCTTGCATTGCGCCAGCACCAGCGGCGGATGCGAGATGATGAAGAGCGGCGAGCCAACCACCGGGATCCTGAGGTTTTTGCTGAGAATCTCCGGCAATGCCATGGTCGCGGGCCTCCCGTTCGTATTGATGTTTCCGTAAACGTCAATTTCATAGCGCAACCTCGCAGTGTCGGCAATCGCCGAAAATCGGGTCCGGAAAGTCACGGTTGGTGGCGAAAATGCCTGTTGTAGGCACCGGTTAGCGCGAAATGGCGGCATCCGCCCGTTGATTGATCGGCCTCCGACGGCTAACCATCAGCAACTTGTGACCGCCTGGCGGAAGGAAAGCGATTTGGACGCGATCGAAAAGGCGATCCGCAACGCCTTCGAAAAAGGCGACCCCGACGACCGCGCGTTCCGCGAGCGGGTCTATCGCTCGGCTTTCGCCGCACTCGACCGCGCGCTGCTGGCCAATCCGGGCGTTACCGTCGAGATGGCGATCAAGCGCCGCAAGGCCATGCAGGCTAAGATCGCCGAGATCGAATCGGAATTCCTGCCGGCCGTGCCGGGCGTTGCACCCGAGGTTCATATCGGCGAACATGCGCCGGCCGCGGAAGCGCCAATGGGTGCGCCGGCGACGCCGGAGCCGCGCATCGAACCCTCCGTCGGAGCCGGTCACCGCTCGGAACCGGGGATCGACGCGCCGCGTTCGCGCGTCTTGCCCTCGGTTCCCGACATCATGCCGGACCGCACTTTGCCTGGTGGACCTTCGCCCGAGGACATCAGGCTGGCCGGCGGCCCGGAAGTGCGGCCTGACCGCGACGCGCGCCGGGTCGGGCGTCGCCTGCCGCTGACGGCGATCTTCTTCGGGATCACGCTGCTCGCCGCCGTCGGCATCGGCCTTTGGTGGGCGGTCCAGACCGGCGCCTTCAAGACGCTGGAGGAGCTTGGCCAGCCGCCATCGCCGACGCCGACCGTGTCGGGCGAGGACTATACGCCCGAGGCCGGCACCAAGACGCCGAAACTGTCCAGCGACGGCGCCCAGAACCGCCACTGGATCAACGTCTTCTCCCCTGCCAATCCGGCGCAGGTCGCCACCCCTTCGGATGCCAAGGCGGCGGTGATGAAGGACGATTCCGGCTCTTTCCTGCGCGTCACCTCCGGCCCCGCCGGGTCCGCCATCAGTTTCGATGTCGGCCAGGGCATACTGGAGCAGATCGCCGGCAAGCATGCCGTCTTCGATATCATCGCCCGCGCCGAGGACGGCAAGGAAACGCAGATGTCGGTCGACTGCAATTTCGGCGAGCTGGGCGACTGCGGACGCAAGCGCTACGCCGTCGGCAATCAGCGCAACGAATATCTGTTCGACGTGCAGATGCCGGCCAAGCGGCCGGGCGCCGCCGGATCCATCGCCATCAATTCCGACTTCGACAAGCAGGACAAGTCGGTCGATATCTATGAGATCAGGGTGTCGGTGACCGAGTAAGGCGCCTCAATCGAGCAGAGCCTGCAGCGTCTCGATGCGGTCGGCCTCGGCCGTCGGCTTGTCCCAGCGCAGCCGCGAAATGCGCGGGAAGCGCATGGCGACGCCCGATTTGTGGCGGGTCGAGCGGTTCAGTCCCTCGAAGGCGACTTCCAGCACCAGCCCGGCGGTGCGGTCGGCGCGCACCGAGCGTACCGGCCCGAAACGCTCGATCGTGTTGTCGCGCACATATTTGTCGATCTGTTTCAATTCCTCGTCGGTGAAGCCGAAATAGGCCTTGCCCACCGGCACCAGTTCCTCCGCGCCTTCGGGGCCGGCCCAGACGCCGAACGTG
Source organism: Mesorhizobium terrae (assembly GCF_008727715.1). Taxonomy (GTDB): domain Bacteria; phylum Pseudomonadota; class Alphaproteobacteria; order Rhizobiales; family Rhizobiaceae; genus Mesorhizobium; species Mesorhizobium terrae. The sequence goes on along the minus strand of NZ_CP044218.1, from coordinate 1,078,962 downwards.
TAATCGGAGTAGAAGGAGGAGCGCTTGCCGTGTCCGCGCTGGGCATACATCAAAACAGCGTCCACCGTGTGCGGGTCACGCTTCCACTTGAACCAGGGCCCTTTCGGGCGCCCGGCGAGATAGGGCGAATCCCAGCGTTTCAGCATCACGCCTTCGATGATCGGGTGCGGTGGGGTGCTGCGGCTGGTTTCGAGTTCGGCCCACCTGTCGAACGCGACGAAGGGCGACAGGTCGAAACGGGCGGGATCGAGCGTTTTGATAAACGCCTCGAGCCGGGCGCGCCGTTCGCGGAAGGGCAGGGTGCGCAAATCCTCCTCTCCCAGCTGCAAAAGATCGTAGCAGCGCATGAAGGCGGGATATTGCGCCTGGATCTTGGGCGACACGCTTTTGCGGTTCAGCCGCTGCTGCAAATCGGAGAAGCTGCCGGTGGCGTTGGGCGAGCCGACCAATAGCTCGCCGTCCAGCACCGCGTCAAAACTGATCGCTTCCATAAGGTCGGGAAAGGCCTGCGCCACATCCTCTCCGGTGCGCGAATAAAGCCGCCGCACACCGCCTTCCGCAGTGGCCTGCACGCGAATACCATCCCATTTCCATTCGGCGGCATAATCGGCCGGATCGAGCTTTTCGAAATCCTTGTCTTCGACCGGATGCGCCAGCATGACGGGGCGGAACAACGCCTTGGCGGCGCGCTCTGGCTTCTCTGCCTTGCCCTCCAGCCAGGCGAACAGCTCGGCATAGGGCGGCGTCAGCCCATGCCAAAGCTCCTCGATCTCGGCCACGTCGACCCTGCCGAGGTCCGCCACCGCCTGTTTGGCCAGCCGCGCCGAGACGCCGATGCGCAACCCGCCGGTGACCAGCTTGATGATGGCGAAGCGTGCCGAAATGCCGGCGCTGTCAAGCAGCCGGGTGAGCACTTTCGGCCCGTCGGAGCGGCTGGCGGCCTGCAGCTTGCCCACCACCTCGCCCAGCGTCGGCACATGGTTCACCCGCGCGGCGGGATCGGTGGGCCAGACCAGCGAAACGGTTTCGGCGAGATCGCCGACATAATCGTATGAATAGCCAAACAGTACGGGGTCCATGCGCTCGGTCACCAATGCGCGCAGCATGGCGGGCTTCACCGCTGCGATGGAAAGATCGCCGGTGATCGCCGCCAGTGCATAACCGCGATCGGGGTCCTCGACACTGCGGAAATAGTCGGTGAGCAGCCTCAGCTTGCCGTTGCGCGACGGCATCAGCACCAGCCGGTCGAGGAGTTCGGCGAAGCGGTTCATTGCCCCTCGTCCTCATAGCCGATGAGATGCAACGGTTTCCCGGTAAGACCTTCCAGCTCGCACCAGCGCACCAGCGCCTCTTCGCGGCCATGCGTGACCCAGATTTCCCGCGCACCGGTTTCCCTGATCGTGGTGGCCAGCTCGTCCCAGTCGCCATGGTCGGAAATGATCAAGGGCAGTTCGACGCCGCCCTGCTTGGCACGCTGGCGAATGCGCATCCAGCCAGAGGCGAAGGACGAGACCGGGTCGGGGAAGCGCCTTGCCCAGCGGTCGGAGAAGGTGGAGGGCGGGCCGATGACGATGGCGCCGGCGAAGTCGGGCTTCGTCCCGGTCTCCACGGTCGCCGGCTCCAGCACGCCGAGATCGATGCCCTGGCTCTGGTAGTAATCGGAGATCTTGGCCATGGCGCCGTGGATGTAGATGGGCCGATCGTAGCCGGCGTCGCGCAACAGCCGCATCACGCGCTGCGCCTTGCCGAGCGCATAGGCGCCGACCAGATGCGAACGCTCCGGAAACTGCGCCACAGAGCGCAGCAGCTTGGCGATCTCGTCTTCCGCCGGCGGGTGGCGGAACACCGGCAGCGCGAAGGTCGCCTCGGTGATGAAGACGTCGCAGGGCACCACCTCGAAGCCGGCGCAGGTCGGGTCAGCCTGGCGCTTGTAGTCGCCGGAGGCGACGATGGTGAGGCCGTTGTGCCGAACCGCGATCTGCGCCGAGCCCAGCACATGGCCGGCCGGATGGAAGCTGACGGAAACGCCGTTCAGCGTGATCGTTTCGCCGAGCCTTGCCGCCTGCGTCGTGCCGGCGAAATCCTCGCCGTAACGCAGGGCCATGATGTCCAGCGTCTCGCGTGTTGCCAAAACGGCGCGATGGCCGGAGCGGGCATGGTCGGAATGGCCATGCGTGATCAGCGCGCGGTCGACCTGGCGGACAGGGTCGATGAAGAAATCGCCGGGCGGGCAGTAGAGCCCTTCGGGACGGGAGCAGAGCAATTCGCTTGGGCGCATGGTGTCAGGATAGGTCATCGGCGGCGAGATGAAAGGTGGCCGGCCAAAGGCTGCTGCCAGATTTGGCAGGTGCCTATGCTGAAGCCAGGGTGTCAGGAGGGGGGTGGCCGCTGCCGTTCCCTTCTCCCGCAAGGGGAGAAGGGAAAAGGGGGGCTTGCGCGGAACGCCCCGCTACCGCTATGCGACGCGCCGGAGATCTCCTCATGAAACCGCTACCCGCCTCGTCGGGCGACCTGCTTGCCGACCGCCGCGCCGATTACGCCGAGGCGCTGTTCGCCTCGCAGGACTATGCCGACGCCGCCGAATTGATACTGGGTGCGCTGGAGCTGGCGCCCGACTGGGCGCTCGGCTGGTTTCGGCTGGGCGAAATGCAGGAAGCGGCCGGCAATCTCGACGCCGCCGCCGAGGCCTGGGCAATGGCGCTCAAGCTCGACCCGATCGACCGGCCGGGCTCGGCACTCAAGCTCACGCTCATCGGCCGCGCCCCGCAGGCAGACGCCCCGCCAAGCGCCTTTGTCGAAGCGCTGTTCGACCACTATGCGCCGAGCTTCGACACCTCGCTGGTCGAAAAGCTCGAATACCGTGTTCCCGAATTCCTGACCGAGGCGATCCGCGCGCAGGGCGAGCGCCGCTTCCGCCTCGCGCTCGACCTCGGCTGCGGCACCGGCCTGATGGGCGAGCGGCTGCGCCCCTTCGTCGACAGGCTCGAAGGCTACGACATTTCCGCCTCCATGCTACGCAAGGCCCGCGACAAGGGCGTCTACGATCATCTCGGCAAGGCCGATCTGCAGCAGTTTTCTTATGCCGGCGAAGCACCGGACCTGGTCACCGCCGCCGATGTCTTCATGTATGTCGGCGCCCTGGACGGCATTGTGAGAACCGTTGCCGGCCTGCTTTCGCCCGACGGCCTGTTTGCCTTTTCGGTCGAGAAGCTTTCCGCGGCGGGCGATTTTGCCCTTCAGCCCTCGCGTCGCTACGCGCATGCCGAAGCCTATGTCCGCGCCGTGCTGGCGGCGAATGGTTTTTCGGTCCTGTCGCTCGAGGAGCGCGTCATCCGCCAGGACCGCCGCGAGCCCGTCGCCGGGCTGATCGTTGTGGCGGCGCGGTAGCGGAGGCCTTTCGGGCGGGGCCGTCGCCGCCTTCACCCTGTTTCGGGCCGTCAGGGGGATGTGACGGAGCGGCACCCCAAGCACTCGTCATTCCGGGCAAGCGAGGCGAAGCCGAGCGCCGACCCGGAACCCATTGAGCAGCGCGGCCGGGAACGAAGGTCGCACGGACGACATGAAGCATGCGACGCCGGTCCGGTTGCGTGAACGGTCCAGGACGAGGACCGGGCCGGGCTCGACGATGGTGCGGCCAATGGGTTCCGGCTCTCGCTGCGCTCGGCCGGAATGACGGCGGTGGAGTTGTCGCGTCGACGCATAGTAGCGTTGATACACTTCTTCATCGCCACGCCCGCTTTCGCGTCTGGCCATTGTCAAAGAACACTCCCTCATTGGAGGGTGGGAAGCGGGGCGCCGGGTCGGTGCCTCTTAGCAAATAATACGTGGCGCCTTCCGGGCGCCCCGCCAGTGTTCTTGCCCCGGACCGACCTCGCCGTCCTTCGCGACGGCAGACTTCGGGCCTCGAAGCCGCCATTTTCGGCGGCCGGGTTTTTCCAGGGCCCGGACTTAGGGCTCGTCACCAGACAGCGCCACCGTTAGCGCTGCCAGTCCGGCACCGGCGCCCTCCCTGATACCCGGTGCGCACCAGGTTCCCGTGAGGGCGATGGGCTGATTGTCGTGCAAGCCCCGAACGTGTGGGCAAATCCGGGCGTGGTTTTCGTGCGGTTTTCGGCAAGGGATTGAAGGGACAGCGTACTTTCTTTGAGCTTGCGTCTTCCTCCACGCATCCAATCCACATCCTGCACCGCGCCGGTGAAATCGCCGACGACACGGCGCCGCATGCCAGCCAGGGCGCGGAAACGGATGCTACCCGCAAACCGGACCGTCGGCGGCGATTCAGGATCATGGGGCATGCGCCAGGTGCCCGCTCGGGCCGTGGTGCGAAAGCGATCCCCTTTTGTTCCATATTTTGCTTGGCTGGCGCCCACGCTCGCGCTAGGTCTGGGGCGTGAAAGCCGAACCGCGCCTTGTTGCCGAAGACAGCCTGCTCCCCGAACCCTTCATTCGGTGGTTCGGGGCCAAGGGCTGGTCGCCGCGCGCGCATCAGTTGGAGCTCTTGGCCAATGCGCGGTCGGGCCGCTCGATGCTGCTGATCGCGCCGACCGGCGCCGGCAAGACGCTGGCCGGTTTCCTGCCTTCGCTCACGGAACTGGCCGAGCGGCCAAGGCATAAACCCGGCATGCGCCCTCGCGGCGTGCACACGCTTTACATCTCGCCGTTGAAGGCATTGGCCGTCGACATCGAGCGCAACCTCGGCAAGCCGGTGGAGGAGATCGGCTTGGCTGTCACGATCGAGACGCGCACCGGCGACACGCCCGCTCACAAGCGCCAGCGTCAGAAGCTGGCGCCGCCGGATATACTGCTCACCACGCCCGAGCAGCTGGCGCTGCTGATCGCGTCGAACGGCGCCGACCGTTTCTTCGAGGATTTGCGCTACATCGTGCTGGACGAGCTGCACTCGCTGGTGACCTCCAAGCGCGGCCATCTTTTGGCGCTGGGGCTGGCGAGACTGCGCAGCTTCGTGCCGGAGCTGACCGCCATCGGCCTTTCCGCCACCGTGGCCGAGCCGGACGAATTGCGCCGCTGGCTGGTGCCGCAGGTTGCTTTGGAGAATAGCGTCGAGCGCGTTCCCCCTCTCCGGTCTGCTCCGCAGACCACCTCTCCCCCACATTCGTGGGGGCGAGGAACCCAGGCTGGAGAAGCGCAGGCGTCGCGGCAGCGATTCCTCGCCCCTGCCGGAGGCGGGGGAGAGGTGGCTCGCCCGCAAGGCGAGACGGAGAGGGGGTATGGCGCCAACTCTCCTTCAACGACCACCGCCCCCATGGCCGGCCTCATCACCGTCGCCGGCGGCGCCAAGCCAAACATCTCGATCCTCGATTCGCGCGAGCGCGTGCCATGGTCGGGCCATTCGGCGCGCTACGCCATTCCCGAGGTCTACGAGGCGATCCGCCGCCACAAGATGACGCTGCTGTTCGTCAACACGCGCAGCCAGGCCGAACTCCTGTTCCAGGAACTGTGGCGGGCCAACGAGGACGCGCTGCCGATCGCGCTGCATCACGGCTCGCTGGAAGTGGGCCAGCGGCGGCGCGTCGAGAAGGCAATGGCCGACAACGCCTTGCGCGCCATCGTCGCCACCTCCACCCTGGATCTTGGCATCGACTGGGGCGATGTCGACCTTGTCGTGCATGTCGGCGCGCCGAAAGGCGCGAGCCGGCTTGCCCAGCGCATCGGCCGCGCCAACCACCGCATGGACGAGCCGTCGAAGGCCATCCTCATTCCGGCCAACCGCTTCGAGGTGCTGGAATGCCGGGCAGCCCTCGACGCCAATTATCTCGGTGCGCAGGACACGCCGCCGCTGCTGGCCGGCACGCTGGACGTGTTGGCGCAGCATGTTTTGGGTTCCGCCTGCGCGGCGCCCTTCGATGCCGACCAGCTCTATGCCGAGGTGTGCTCGGCCGCGCCCTACGCCGCGCTCGCGCGCGAGACCTTCGACCGTGTCGTCGATTTCGTCGCCACCGGCGGTTATGCGCTGAAGAGTTACGAGCGTTACGCCCGCATCCGTCGCACCAAGGAGGGACTGTGGCGGGTAACGCATCCGCGCATCGCTCAGCAATACCGCCTCAATGTCGGCACCATCGTCGAGATGCCGGAGCTCAACGTGCGCTATGTGCGCCAGGGTCGCGGCATGGCCGGGCGCGGCGGGCCGGTGCTTGGCAAGATCGAGGAATATTTCGCCGAGACGCTGCGGCCGGGCGACAATTTTCTGTTTGCCGGCAAAATATTGCGCTTCGAAGGCATCCGCGAAAGTGAGTGCATCGTCTCCAACGGCACCGGCGCCAACATCATCGTGCCGTCTTATGCCGGCGGCAAGTTCCCGCTTTCGACCTATCTGGCCGAGCAGGTGCGCGCCATGCTGGCCGACCCCGGGCGCTGGCAAAAACTGCCCGAGCAGGTGTCGGAGTGGCTGGGCATGCAGAAGCTGCGCTCGGTGCTGCCGAAACAGGGCGATCTTTTGGTCGAGACCTTTCCGAAGGGCAACCGCCACTACATGGTGTGTTACCCCTTCGAGGGCAGGCTGGCGCACCAGACGCTGGGCATGCTTTTGACGCGCCGGCTGGAACGCGCCAATGCGCGCCCGCTCGGCTTCGTCGCCACCGACTATTCGCTGGCCGTGTGGGCGCTGGACGACATGGGCGCGCTGTTCAAGGCAAGGCAGCCGTCGCTGGCCGAACTGTTCGACGAGGACATGCTGGGCGACGATCTCGACGCCTGGCTGAACGACAGCTGGATGCTGAAGCGCACCTTCCGCAACTGCGCCGTCATTGCCGGGCTGATCGAGAAGCGGTTTCCCGGCCAGGAGAAGAGCGGCCGCCAGGTGACGGTGTCGGCCGACCTGATCTATGATGTGCTGCGCAGCCACGAGCCGGACCACATCCTTTTGCAGGCGACCCGAACGGACGCCGCCGCCGGCCTGCTCGATGTCGCGAGGCTGGCCGACATGCTCTCGCGCATCCGCGGTCGAATCGTGCATAAGACGCTCGACCGCATCTCGCCTCTGGCCGTGCCGGTGATGCTGGAGATCGGCAAGGAGCCGGTCAATGGCGGCGCCAATGAATCGCTCTTGATGGAGGTGGCCGATCTGGTCGAGGAAGCGATGGGACCACGATGAATTTTTCCGCCGTGCGCGCATCGACAGCACCCGCCGCCGAGATGGTCGCCATCTCGGGCGAGCGTGCGCTGTGCGATCCGCGCGGTACCTTGTTCTTCCCCGACCTTGCCCTGCTCGCCGTCTCCGACCTGCATCTGGAAAAGGGCTCGTCCTTCGCCCGGCGCGGCAAGCTGATCCCGCCCTACGACACCGTCGCCACGCTGTCGCGCCTCGAGGCGGTGATCGAGGATTACCGGCCGAAGATCGTCGTCAGCCTGGGCGATTCCTTTCATGACGGTGAAGGCGCCGAACGCCTGCATCCCGATTTTCGCGCCCGGCTGGAAGGGCTGATGACCGGGCGCGACTGGTTCTGGATCGCCGGCAACCATGACCCGGAAGCGCCGGCCGACCTGCCCGGCGAGACTATACTGGAGCTGGCGGTCGGCGCCGTGCTGTTCCGCCACGAGCCGTCGAGGCAGCGCGTCGAAGGCGAGATCGCCGGCCATCTGCATCCCTGCGCGCGCATCGTGCAGCGCGGCCGCTCGGTGCGCCGCCGCTGCTTTGCCGGCGACGGCGGACGCATGATCATGCCTGCCTTCGGCGCCTATACCGGCTCGCTCAACGTACTCGACCCGGCCTATCGCGGCCTGTTCAACCGCGACGCGCTGATGGTCTATATGCTGGGCACTGACCGCATCTTCGCCATTTCCAGCGCCATGTTGCGGCCAGGGTAAGGTAGAGCGCTGGTTGGACGTGCCGCAGCCACGCCGGCTGCTATCGCCCAGCGGTTCATACGCCGCCCGCCTATGCCGGCCGCCGTTTCGCGTCCATCATGGTGATGACCCAGAGCACGAGCCCGGCCAGCGACAGGCCGCAGCCGACATAACCCGCCGAAGGGAAACCGTAGCCGGCGGAAATGGCGAGGCCGGCGAGCCAGGGGCCGAGGGCGTTGGCGACGTTGAAGGCGCTGTGGTTGGCGGCGGCAGCAAGCGTCTGCGCGTCGCGCGCGACATCCATCAGATAGGTCTGCAGCACGATAGCGAGGCCCGTTGTGCAGCCGACGAGAAAGACGACGAGCGAGATCGACCACAGCGCGCCGACCGAATAAGGGAAAGCGAAGAGGGCGGCAGCACTGGCGATCAAAAGCACCGTCGCCGTCGGCTTCAGCGCCTTGTCCGCGGCCCAGGCCGAAACCAGATTGCCCAGCGTCATGCCGACGCCGAACAGGCCGATCACCAGCGGAACCAGGCGCGGATCGACCTTGGTGACTGCGAGCAAGGTCGAAGCGGTGTAGGAGTAGACGGCGAAAAGCCCGCCGAAGCCGACGATGGCGGTTGCCAGCGTCAACAGCACCTGCCGGTTGCGGAAGGCGCCGAGTTCGCGCAGCGGGCTGGCGTCTTCGTCGGGCCTGTCGCGTGGTGCGAACAGGGCAACCATGATGAAGGTCGCCAGCGCCAGAAAGCCGGTCAGGGCAAAGCCCGCTTGCCAGCCGAATACCTGGCCGAGATAGGTCGCCGCCGGGACGCCGATGATCGTCGCCACTGTCAGGCCAAGCATGACGCGTGCGATGGCGGTGGTCCGTTCCTTCGGGCCAACCAGCGATGCCGCGACGAGTGCCGCGACGCCGAAATAGGCGCCGTGCGGCATGCCGCTGAGGAAACGCAGGACAAGCAGCCATTCATAGTTGGGCGCGAGCGCGGTCAGGCAGTTGGTTATGCCATAGGCGGCCATCAGGGCCATCAAGAGGGTGCGGCGCGGAACGCGGGCCGACAACACGGCAATGATCGGCGCGCCGACGACCACCCCCAGCGCATAGGCACTGATCGCGTGCGCCGCCTTCGGCTCATCGATGCCGAGCCCGGCCGCGATATAGGGCAGCAGGCTCATGGCCGCGAATTCGGTCGAGCCGATGGCGAAGCCGCCGATGGCGAGCGCCAGCATCACCAGCCAGGGCTGCACCGCCGGTTCGCCTTTGAGGATTGCTGCGTCGGACATCGGGCCGCTCCTGCGCTGCGTTGCGCAACGTTATGCTGCGCCGCAATATCGCCTTGCGCGTGGGAGGGCAATGCTGCCAGTGCCTTGGAGCGCATGGTGCAGAACCGCTGCTCTCGCCAGGCTGCTGCCGCTGCGTCGCCGGCGACGGCGGCGGCCGCGGCCGTGGCCGCACGATCATGTCAGCCTTCGACGCCTATACCGGCTCGCTCAACGTGTTCGACCCGGCCTAAGCGTCAGAATCTCATCGACAGGTGCGAGGCCTATGCCGACGCCATGGCCGATACGTTTTGCGCCTATCTGCACAAGTTGCAGCAAGGCTGAGTGAAAAGGCTGGCCCTTTGACAGCCCAGCCAGGCGATTGGGCAGCAACTCGCGTCGTTGCGACCGTGGCAAAAGGCCATGTGCCCGCGGCCTGGGGTCTCCAAGGCTTCGTTTGATCAATCCTTGCGGAAGATGAGCCTTCCGAGCCAGCCGGTGATCATGGCGAGGCTGATGGCGAACAGGCCGTAGAGGAAGGAATAGTCGTGCGCGGCGCGGAAGATCGATTGTTCGAAACCGGATTTGCGGATTTCCAGCTGCGCCGAACTTTCCTTCACGAAGACGCCGTTCTTGAACAGGAAGGCGCGCGCCTTGTGCGTGCCCACCGGCACGTTGGGGGCCAGTCGCACGGAGGCGCGGAACAGGTTCTGCGACAGGAACTGCACGCCGCCGACATTTTCGCTGTAGAGGCCGGTCGCGGTCTTGCGCTCGCGCAGCGCGGCGGTGAATTCCTCGATGGTGGCGGGGCTCTGGCCGGTATCGGCCGGCTGCATGAAGATGTTGTTGGCGCCGAGCGACAGCTGCTTGTAGCTGGCCGGTTCGGTGACGTCCTGGAACGGCCGCGTCGTGGCGATCGAATAGGAAACCGGCACGTTCTCGAAGGTTTCGGATTCGAGATTGATCCAGACGCCGAGCACACGATCCTTGCGCCGCACCACCACGGGGCGCGCCGGCCCTTCCAGCACCACGATGACGTCGTAGCGGCCCTGGCGCGCCACTTGCGCATCGGCGTCTTCCAGCGCGCCGAAAATGGTGAGGTCGGCGCCGCTGAAGCCGGCGGTGATCATCACCTTGTCGGTGGAAAGGCCGATCTGGATGCCTTCCTGATGCGGCGATTGCGCGGCCGTCGGCATTGCGGTGGCGAGCACCAGCGCCAGAGCAATTCCAGGAAAAGTGTGTAGCGCTTTTCCGCGTTTCCGTGAAAAACGGAAACGCTCCAGCAGCGCGGCCGGCGGGGCGAACCGCGCCATCAGATCAATCCCGCCCCGGTCAGCGAGTAGAGGTTTGGTGGCGTCACGAACAGGTCTATGGCCAGTCGGATCGCAACCGCCAGCACCAGCAGCGCGAGCAGGGCGCGCAGCTGTTCGCCGCGCAGCCGCTGGCCGGCCTTGGCGCCATATTGCGCGCCGGCGACGCCGCCCACCATCAACAGGAAAGCCAGCATCACATCCACCGTCTGGTTGGTGGTGGCGTGCACCAGCGTCGTGTAGGCCGATGTGAAGATGATCTGGAACAGCGAGGTGCCGATGACGACGTTGGTCGGCACCTTCAGGAGATAGATCAGCGCCGGCACCATGATGAAGCCGCCGCCGACACCCATGATGGACGACAGGAAGCCGATCGCCGCACCCAGCCCCAGCACCGGGATGATGCTGACGAACAGCTTCGAGGCGCGGAAGCGCACCTTCAGCGGCAGGCGGTGGATCCAGTTGTGCTGGCCGGATTTCTTCAACGTCGGCGCCGCACCGTTGTTGGTGGCCCGCAAGGCGTTGACGCTTTCGACCAGCATCAGCCCGCCGACGGTGCCAAGCAGGATCACGTAGAGCAGCGAGATGAACAGGTCGAGCTGGCCGATCGCCCGCAGCAGGCCGAACACATAGATACCGGCCGTCGAGCCGACGATACCGCCGGCCAACAGCACTCCGCCAAGCTTGAAGTCGAGCGTGCCGCGCTTCATGTGCGACAGCGCGCCGGAGAAGGAGGAGGCGATGACCTGGTTGGCGCCGGTGGCGACCGCGATCGCCGGCGGAATGTTGTAGAAGATCAAAAGCGGCGTGATCAGAAAACCGCCGCCGACCCCGAACATGCCCGACAGAAAGCCCACCGCTGCGCCCATGGCGAGCAGCACCACGATATTGACGGATATTTCCGCGATCGGGAGATAGATACCCACCCGTCAGTCTCGATCAATCCAGCGTTGCGGCGACAGAGCCTCTGCCCGTATAGCACCGAAAAGCTAATTCGTTCTTGCGTCGGCGCCGCGGCCGGGAAAACCCGCGCCACGGTGCCGAAACAAAAACCACTTCAATCAGTTGGCAGGCAATTTGATGGCAAGGGCGTCGCGCCGGCGACACCCGCCGTGCTATTTGCGCGCCAGCAGCGCCTTGACCAGCTTCTCGTCGACCGATCCCGTCGCCGGCAGGCCGTTGTCGGTCTGGAAAGCCATGATCGCCTTCTTGGTCCTGTCGCCCATGACACCGTCGGTACCGCCGGAATCATAGCCGTTCTTCGACAGGATGCGCTGGATGTTCTGCACCGCCTTCTTCATGTCGAGGCTTGCCATGGTCGTTGGCGCGTCCTGCCATGCGCTCGGCATGTCGGTGTTGTTGGCCTCGGCATCCAGCGCCTTCGGCTTCCACAGTTCGACGGTCTGACGGGCGCGTTCGAGCTGTTCGGGGCGCAGCGCCTTGGCGATCTCGTCGCGCTTGGCGGTGGCGTCCTTGTCGCCGGTCTTGGCCACCAGCCCGAACCATTTGTAGGACTCTTCCAGATTCTGCGGCATGCCGACGCCCTTGGCGGCGAGGATGCCGAGATTGAACTGGCTGTCCTTGACGCCGAGATCCGCAGCCTGTTGGAACCAGCGGGTCGCCGCCTCGTTGTCGGCGGCGCCGTCGGCGCCCATCGCGAACAGAACCGCCAGATTGTGCATGGCGCTGGCATTGCCCTTCTCGGCGGCGCGCCGGTACCATTCCTTCGACTTGGCGATGTCGCGGGTTACACCGATGCCCTTTTCGTAGAAATTGCCGATGCGGTATTCGGCGGGCGCGAAGCCGCGCTCGGCCGCCTCGCCATACCATTTGGCGGCGGCCACCATGTCTTCCTTGACGCCGCGCGCTTCCGCGTAACGCGAGCCGACTTCGAACAGGGCCTTGGCATCGCCGCCGACCGCTGCGTCACGCAAGGCGGTCGGGCCGATATTCTGCGGAACGTCGATCGCCGCAGTGACCGGAGCGGTTGTGTCGCCCACCGGAGGCAGGGCGCCGGTCTTGTCCGTGTCGGAGACGCCTGGACTGGACATGCCGGGCACATCGACCGTCGGCAAGGTGACCGGGGCCGCGATCAGCGCCGGCGTCGCGGGCTGCGCTTCGACGGATCTGGCGGCCGGCTCGGGCGTCGCGGGGTTTGATGCCGCTCCCTGCAGCATCGCGACATCGTCGGCCGCCTTCGGTTGCCCGAATTCCTGCTTGGCGATGACGCGAACCGATGCATCGTCCGGCATTGGCTTGGCGGCGATTTCGTTCGTCGGCGTCGCAAGGGTCGGAACCGCCGATGCGGTTTCGACCTGGCGTTCGATGGCGGGCAGTGGCGTGTCGTTGACCGCGACTTCCTTGGGATCGGACAGGAAGGCCTTGCCGAGCTGCAGCCCGGCCAGGGCCAGCATGATCGCGGCGGCGGCCATCAGGATCGGCTTGCGCCGCGCCTTGAGCAGATTGCCGAGGCGGAACGATTTGCCCGAGCCGGTCGCCGACGATTGATGCTTGAGTGTCTCGGCCTCGGCGGCCGCTGCCTGTGCTGCACGGCGCGCGGCGGCAATGAAATCGGCCTTCGAGGCGTCGGCGGGGGCTTGTCTGGCCGGCTGGCCGCGTTCGTCGCGCACCCGCTTCATGATCGCGCTGAGGTCGGGCGCACCCGAACCCGGTTCGAGCGGCCGGTTGACCAGCTTCGGCTCGAGCGGCTCGTCGAGATCGACGCTCGGCACCTCGACCGTCGGCGCGGCCGCCATCGGCTGCTGCTCGTCGTTCTCGCGGCGCATCTTGAAGGCGCGGGCGAGGCCGCCGAACATCGACCTGCCCTGGCCGGCGATTTCGGAATCGGGGGCGATGGCTTCGGAGCCCAAAGCGGCCCGAGCGGCTTCGACGGCCGCCTGTGCCGGGGTGCGCGTGGTGTCGCGCATCGTCGGTTCGACCGACAAGGGCAGCGGCTCGTCCATGTCGAGGGCCGGCGCATCCTGCACCGCGATCTTGGCGACCGGGGCCGGCAGGACGGCATCGCCGGTCTCCAGCGAGCCCAGGCGGTCGACGATCTTCAGCAGCGTGTCGTGGATCGCCTCGAAGGTCTTGATGTTGCGCTCGTCGGAGCGGCGGGTGAGCCCCTCCAGCGTCTTCAGGTCCTGCGCCAGGCCGGAGACGGCTACCGTGTCGCCATTGGTGGGCCCAAGCGCCCGCACCGCGTTTTCGGCCGCCTGTCTGGCGGTTTCGAGAATGGTGTCGCGGTTGGCGGTCAGCGATTCCTCGATCTTTTCGAGGCGCGGTCCGAGGTCGTCGAATTCGGGCAGCGGAGCGCCCGGGCGCGACAGATGCGTGGACAGGCCGGAGACCTGCGCCTCCAGGCTGCGGATCAGGTCGGGGTCGATGCCGGAAACCTGCGAAGACGACAATTCCAGCCGGCTCGAAATATCGTCGAGCCGATCTTCGAGGCTGCGGATCGCCTCCTTGCCGGCGCTCTCGGTGGCGCGGCTTTCAAGCCGCTGCGCCAGCGCGTTGAAGCGGGCGTCGATCGCTTCCATGATGCCGGAATTGTCCGGAGCGGCTTGCTGCGGCCGGCGCTCCAGCCGGTCGGCGACGTCGTCCAGTCGCCGCTCCATGTCGCGGAACAGCATGTTGCCCTGCTGCATCGCGTCGTCCTGCCGGCGCTCGATGATGCCGGAAAGCGTCTCGAAGCGCTGTTCGAGACCCTGGAAGAGGTGATCGAGCACTTCGCCGCGCGGGCGTTCGTCGGCGACCTCGTCGATCTGCCGCGCGAGCGCGGCGATGCGCTGCTCGATGCGTTCGAACGGCGCCGGGTCGAAGGCATTGGACTGCGCGGCCACCGTGGAGGCGACGATCGCCCGCGAGATTTCGTCCAGGCGTTCGTCGATCATGCCATAGATGTCGCCGCCACGGCGGCCTTGCTGGCTGGCGAAATGGTCGACGGCGCCGGCCAGAGCACGCACCTTCTCTTCGAGCGAGCGCAACGACAGCGATTCCGGCAGCTTGTTGACGGCGGCGTTGATCTGCTCGAGGCGTTCGGCCAGCGCGTCGGCGCCGTCGCCGCGCTTGCGGTCGTTGTCGTCATACCGGTTTTCGAAGGCCGACCAGCGACGGTCGAATTCCTGCCAGCGCCGGTCGACCGCCTGCACGCTGTCCTCGCGCGCCAGCGTGTCCAGCGCGCCCCTGACCTGCTCGAGTTCGAGCCGCAGCATGTTGACGCTCTTGTCGTCGCTCTTTTCGGCCAGCGTGCGGATGGCTCCCGACAGGCGTTCGAATTCGAAGCCGAGCTCGGCGTTGTCGCCGCCGCGCGGGGCCTGTTGGTAGACGCGTTCGATATCCTTGCGCAACGACTGGAATTCGCGCTGCAGCCCGGCGGTCATCTGCTGGCGCAATTCCTCGCGCAGGCCGCGCAGTTCTCCGGCGATCTTGCCGACCTGGGCGATACCGTCTTCCTGGCCGCGCATGCGTTCGAGGTCGCGCGCGATCGACTGGTAAGGCTGGTCGAAGCTCTGCGCGGGGCGCTGCCGGTAGGGACGGGGCTCTTCATAGGGGCGCTGATAACCGCGCGATCCTTCATACGGCCGCTGCGCATAGGCGGGCTCGCTGTAAGGGCGCTGGCTGGCGCGGGGCGATTCGTAAGGCTGGCCGTAGGGCTGGTTGCGGCCGTAGCGCGGCTCGTCATAGCGGGAGGCGGCGGGCTCTTCGCGATTGTGGTCGAGCCGCTGCTCCAACGCTTCCATCGAGCGGTTGAGTTCTTCCAACGTCGCATGGCGCCGGCGTTGCCGGCCGGCGTTCAACGTGTCGAGATAGGACCGCTTGCTGTTCATCGAACGCCCGTTCCGAATTTGGCTGGCCTTGGCCAACTGCTCCCTAACCCAGTCGGGACCCGAAGCCGCGGGGCGGCGGAAGGCGAACTTCCGGATTTTTGCCCGTGCTTCGGAGACCGTGAGCAAAGCGAGACTGGATAAACACGGATGACCGACAGCCGCACCTTTCCCCCAACGTGGTAAACAAGCCGTTAACCAAGCTTAAGAAGCTTCAGGATTCGTTGAGAAAAGCTTGCGCCCGTCGCCGTGCCGGCGCCGTTCTGGCGGGCCTACTTGCATTTCCAAAGCGATATCGCTATATCCCTTACGTAAACGTAAGGGGCGCGCGGATGCGTCTCTTGCGAATTTTTTTCGCAACCGCGTTCTGGAAGCAAAGCCCCCCGGCGCTTCCGCCACAGGCGACACCGGGCTTTAGGGCCGCGCGTCCCATCGGGGAATATCGATGACTGTTCAACTCACCACCGTCGGCGGGATCGCCGGCAACACCCAGGCCGCACCGAGCGAGGCGGACGACGAGCTGGTTCGCATCGGCGAGATGGCCAAGCAGTATGGCGTCACCTTGCGCACGCTGCGCTTCTATGAAGACAAGGGGCTCTTGAACCCGCATCGCGACGGCGCGACGCGTCTTTATACGCATCGCGACCGTGTGCGCCTGAAACTGATCCTGCTCGGACGCAAGGTCGGTTTCTCGCTGCGCGAGGTCAAGCAGATGATGGATCTGTACGATCCGACCGGCTCGAACACCAAGCAGCTTCGCCTGGCGCTCGACAAGTCGGAGAAGCAGATCCTGCGCCTGCAAAAGCAGCGCGCGCTGATCGATGACGCGATCAACGAGCTGAGCGGCGCCATGGGTTCCGTGCGCCAGATGATCGCCGAGCGCGCCGCGGCGACATCGACCGCGGCCAACTGAAACCGCACAATGCGGACGCCATGTCGTCTGCGATTGGCAAGACAAGATCAGGCGCGTCGCCAGTGGCGGCGCGCCTTTTTGTTGCCGAAAGCGGGTCGGCGGATCGTCAAAGTCGTTGCGCGCTTCCTTTACGGCAGCGAAAAATCATCCAAAAAAGCGGCCGGGCGCAAATATTGACGTTTACGCAAACGTCAATATTTGCTATCCGATCCTTACTATCGGCCCGGACGCCGCTCGGCGCGGGCCTGTCCCGTTGTTGCTTCAGTGGAGGAAGACGCAATGCCGATCTACCAGGCGCCCGTCCGTGACACCCTTTTCGTGCTGAACGAGGTGCTGGGCTACGAGCGGTACACCAATCTTCCCGGCTTTTCCGATGCATCCGGCGACGTGCTGGAAGCGATCCTCGCCGAAGGTGCAAGGCTCGCCGAAAACGTCATCCTGCCGACCAATCGCGTCGGCGACATGGAAGGCTGCGTCCGTCACGACGACGGCTCGGTGACGACGCCCAAGGGCTTCAAGGAAGCCTATCGCCAATATTGCGAAGGCGGCTGGATGGGGCTTGCCGCGCCGGTCGAGCATGGCGGCCAGGGCCTGCCCTATGCCGTGCACACCGCCGTCGCCGAATATATGGTCTCGGCCAATCTGGCGCTGCTGATGTATCCGGGGCTTACCCAGGGCGCGATCGCCGCCATTCTCACTCACGGCACCGACGAGCAGAAGACTGCCTTCGTGCCGAAGATGGTCGAGGGTGTGTGGACCGGTACGATGAACCTGACCGAGCCGCATTGCGGCACCGATCTCGGCCTGCTGCGCACCAAGGCCGTGCCGAACGGCGACGGCACCTACAAGATTTCCGGCCAGAAGATCTTCATCTCGGCCGGCGAGCACGACATGGCGGACAACATCGTCCATCTGGTGCTGGCCCGCATCGAGGGCGCGCCGGAAGGGGTGAAGGGCATTTCGCTGTTCATCGTGCCCAAGCTCAAGCTCGACGCCGCCGGCAATCCGGGCGAGCGCAACACGCTCTCCTGCGGCTCGATCGAGGAGAAGATGGGCATCCACGGCAATTCCACCTGCGTCATGAACTATGACGAGGCGGAAGGCGCCCTGCTGGGCGAGCCGAATGGCGGCCTCAGGGCAATGTTCACGATGATGAACGAAGCGCGCCTCGGCGTCGGCCTGCAGGGCCTGTCGCAGTCGGAGGTCGCCTATCAGAACGCGGTGGCCTATGCCAAGGACCGCCTGCAGGGCCGGTCGCTCACCGGCGTCAAGGCGCCGGAGAAGAAGGCCGACCCGATCATCGTCCATCCCGACATCCGCCGTTCTTTGATGACCATGCGTGCCTTCAACGAGGCCGGCCGCGCCTTCACGCTGTGGACGGCGCTGAAGTCCGACGTCGCGCACCGCTCGGGCGACGACAGCGACCGCCAGGCGGCCGACGACCACATGAGCCTGATGACGCCGATCGTGAAGGGCGTGCTCACCGACAAGGGCTTCGAACACGCCGTGATGGCGCAGCAGGTGTTCGGCGGCCATGGCTACATCGAAGAACACGGCATGAGCCAGTTCGTGCGCGATGCCCGCATCGCCATGATCTATGAAGGCGCCAACGGAATCCAGGCGCTCGACCTCGTCGGCCGTAAGCTCGGCGCCAATGGCGGCCGTGCCGTGCAGGCCTTCTTCAAGGAAGTCGGCGAATTCTGCGAGGAAAACCGCGCCGACGAGAAGATGGCGCCGTACACCAAGGCGCTGAAGAAGGGTTTGAACGACCTGCAAGCGGCGACGATGTGGCTGATGCAGAACGGCATGAAGAACCCCGACAATGCCGGTGCCGCCTCGACCGACTTCCTGCATCTCTTCGGCCTGGTCGCGCTCGGCTATATGTGGGCCCAGATGGCCAAGACCGCGCAGGGCAAGCTTGCCGACGGCGCCAACGGATCGACATCTTTCTATGACAACAAGCTGGTGACGGGCCGCTACTTCATGGAGCGCGTCATGCCGGAGACCGCGGCGCATCTGGCGCGCCTTTCCTCTGGTGCGGAGACGATGATGGCCCTGCCGGCGGAGGCGTTCTGAGCAATGACATCCGGTCATCTGTTCACGATTGAACAAATGACCTATGTCTCTATGGTGCGGTAAACAGGGAGCATTCCATGGCAACCAATCCCGCCGACGTCCTGTCGCTGCCGAAGCCCGCCTGGGCCGGCGAGGATGTCACCATGCTCTACGACATGGCGCGCCGCTTCATGGCGGACGAGATCGCGCCGCATTACGACGACTACGAGAAGAACGAGATCGTCGATCGTTCGGCCTGGGAAAAGGCCGGCGCCAACGGCCTGCTCTGCGCCTCCATGCCGGAGGAATATGGCGGTTCGGGCGGCACGTTCGCCCATGAGAGCGCCATCATCGAGGCGATGGGCCATGTCGGCGTCGACGGTTTCGGCATCGCCCTGCACAATTCGATCGTCGCTCCCTACATCCTCCACTACGGCTCGGAAGAGCAGAAGAAAAAGTGGCTGCCGAAGATGGCGAGCGGCGAACTGATCGGCGCCATCGCCATGACCGAGCCCGGCGCCGGCTCGGACCTGCAGGGTGTGAAAACCCGCGCCGAGAAGGACGGCAACCACTACCGCATCAACGGCTCCAAGACCTTCATCACCAACGGCCAGCATGCCAACCTGATCATCGTCGTCGCCAAGACCGATCCCGCCAAGGGAGCCAAGGGCACGTCGCTCATCGTGGTCGAAACCGACGAGGTCGAAGGTTTCAAGCGCGGCCGCAACCTCGACAAGATCGGCCTGAAGGCCAACGACACCTCGGAACTGTTCTTCGAGGACGTGCGCGTGCCGACGTCCAACCTGCTCGGTTCCGAGGAGGGGCAGGGCTTCATCCAGCTCATGCAGCAATTGCCGCAGGAGCGCCTGCAGATCGGCACCGGCGCGATTGCCATGGCCGAGCGAGCGCTGGCGCTGACCATCGACTACGTCAAGGAACGCAAGGCCTTCGGCAAGGCGATCCTCGATTTCCAGAACACCCAGTTCAAGCTGGCCGAACTGAAAACCGAGATCACCATCGGCCGCGTCTTCTACAATGATTGCGTTACCCGCCACGTTGCCGGCGGCCTCGATCCCGTCACCGCGTCGATGGCCAAGTACTGGCTGTCCGACCTGCAGGGCAAGGTCGTCGACGAATGCCTGCAATTGCATGGCGGCTATGGCTACATGAACGAATATCCCATCGCGCGCATGTGGCGCGATGCCCGTGTGCAACGCATCTATGGCGGCACCAACGAGATCATGAAGATGCTGATCTCCAGGAGCCTGTGAGGCATGGCCGAGTTCACCCTCCACTGTTTTGCGGAGAGCGGCAATTCCTACAAGGTCGCCTTGCTGCTTACGCTCTGCGGCGGTGACTGGAAGCCGGAACGCGTCGCCTTTTTCGGCGGCGAGACCCGCACGGCCGACTATCGCAAAGTCAATGTCATGGGTGAGGCGCCGGTGCTCAGGCATCATCGGCCCGACGGCGATTTCATCCTCAGCCAGTCCGGCGCCATCCTTATCTATCTGTCACGTCGCTTCGGTAGGTTCGGCCATGAGACCGAGGCCGAGGAATTCGAGATCCTGCGCTGGATTCTGTTCGACAACCACAAGCTGACCGGCAACACTGCCTCCGAGCGCTTCATGCGGTTCTTCCGCAAGAAGGTGGGCGATCCAGCCGCCGAATTCATTTATGCGCGCGCCAAGGATTCCTGGAGGATCCTCGACGCGCATCTGTCCGATCGCGACTGGGTCGCGGCACCGCGGCCGACCGTCGCCGACATTTCGCTTTGCGGCTACCTGTTCTGGCCAGACCAGATCGATGTGAATTGGAACGATTATCCGGCCATCGCGCGCTGGCTCGACCGCATCCGCAACCTTCCCGGCTGGGCGCCTCCCGAGGCGCTTATGCCGTCGGGGTTGTGACGAGGTCGAGCTTGCGCGGAAAGCCGAGAACCAAAGGAGACTGAAATGGCCGACGCTTATGTCTTTGACGCCGTGCGCACGCCGCGCGGCAAGGGTAAGAAGGACGGATCGCTGCACGAAGTGCCGGCGGTGCGTCTCGGTGCGAAGGTGCTGGAAGCGCTGCGCGACCGCAACGGGCTCGACACCGGTTCGGTCGACGACATCATCTTCGGCTGCGTCGATCCTGTCGGCGAGGCGGGTTCGGTGATCCCGCGCGCCGCCGCCTTCGAGGCGGGCTACGACACCAAGGCGCCGGGCATGCAGCTGTCGCGTTTCTGCGCGTCGGGTCTTGATGCCATTAACCTGGGCGCGGCCAAGATCGCGCAGGGTGCCGACGACATCGTGATTGCCGGCGGCGTGGAATCGATGAGCCGTGTCGGCATGGGTGCCTCGGGCGGTGCCTGGTTCATGGACCCCTCGGTCGGCTTCCCCGGCTGGTTCGTGCCGCAGGGCATCTCGGCCGACCTGATCGCCACCAAGCACGGCTTCTCGCGCGACGACGTCGACGCCTATGCGGTGGAAAGCCAGAAGCGCGCGGCGAATGCCTGGCAGAAGGGCTACTTCAAGAACTCCGTCGTGCCGATCAAGGACCAGAACGGCCTGACCATCCTCGATCATGACGAGCATATGCGGCCCTCGACCGACATGCAGTCGCTGGCTTCGCTCAACCCGTCCTTCGTCATGCCCGGCGAAATGGGCGGCTTCGACGCGGTCGCCGTGCAGCGTTATCCCGAGCTGGAAGAGGTCAACCACGTCCACCACGCCGGCAATTCTTCCGGCATCGTCGACGGCGCCGCAGCCGTGCTGCTCGGCTCCAAGAAGGGCGGCAAGGCGATGGGCCTGAAGCCGCGCGCCCGCATTCGCGCCTTCGCCAATATCGGCTCGGAACCGGCGATCATGCTGACCGGCCCGGTCGACGTGACGGAGAAGCTGCTGGCGCGCGCCAAGATGAAGCTTTCGGACATCGACCTGTTCGAGCTCAACGAGGCCTTCGCCAGCGTCGTGCTGCGCTACATGCAGGCCTTCGAGATTCCGCATGACAAGATCAACGTCAATGGCGGCGCCATCGCCATGGGCCATCCGCTCGGCGCCACCGGCGCCATGGTGTTCGGTACGGTGCTCGACGAGCTGGAGCGCCGCAACCTCAACACCGCGCTGGTGACGTTGTGCATCGGCGCCGGCATGGGCACCGCGACGATCATCGAGCGCGTCTGATTTCGACCGGAAGGAGAAGACAATGACCTACAAGAACTTTTCGGTCGAGACCGACGCCGACGGCATCGCGCTCGTTACCTGGGACATGCCGGGCCGCTCCATGAACGTCTTCACCGAAGAGGTGATGCGCGAGCTCAACGCCATCATCGACCAGGTGGTGGCGGACGCCGCGGTCAAGGGCGCGGTCATCACGTCCGGCAAGGACAGCTTCTCGGGCGGCGCCGACCTCACCATGCTGCAGCAGATGCTGGGCACCTTCGCCAAGGACAAGGTGACGGACAAGGAAAAGGCCACCAAGACGCTGTTCGAGAATGTCGGCTTCATGACCGGCCTGTTCCGCAAGCTGGAAACCTGCGGCAAGCCGTGGGTGTCGGCCATCAACGGCACCTGCATGGGTGGCGCCTTCGAAATGTCGCTGGCCTGCCATGGCCGCGTCGCCGCCGACACCGACAAGGTCAAGATGGCGCTTCCCGAAGTGAAGGTCGGCATCTTCCCGGGCGCCGGCGGCACGCAGCGCGTGCCGAGGCTCACCGACACGCAAGGCGCGCTGGAGATGCTGACCACCGGCAAGAACCTGACCGCTCAGAAGGCCAAGGCGATGGGCCTGATCCACGAAGTCGCCGAGCCGGCCAAGCTGGTCGAGACCGCCAAGGCGATGATCAGGAACGGCCTGAAGCCGGTGGCGCCATGGGACGAGAAGGGCTTCAAGCTGCCCGGCGGCCCGATCTATTCGGTCGCAGGCGCCAATCTGTGGCCGCCGGCCATCGCCATTCTGCGTCGCGAGACCTACGGCAATTATCCTGCCGCGATGGCGATCCTGAAATGCGTCTATGAAGGCCTCCTGGTGCCGTTCGACACCGCGCTCCGGATCGAGACGCGCTACTTCACCGAAATCCTGCAGAGCAAGGAAGCAGCGGCAATGATCCGCTCGCTGTTCGTGTCGCTGCAGGAGCTGAACAAGGGCGCGCGGCGTCCCGAAGGCGTGCCGGAGACGAAGTTCAAGAAGATCGGCGTCCTCGGCGCCGGTTTCATGGGCGCCGGCATCGCCTATGTCACCGCCAAGGCCGGCATTCCGGTCGTTCTGCTCGACCGCGACCTGCCGTCGGCCGAGAAGGGCAAGGCGCATTCGGACGCGCTGATTTCCGAGCAGGTCAAGAAAGGCCGCGCCAAGCCGGAAGAGAAGGACAAGCTGCTGGCGCTGATCACGCCGACCGCCGATTATGCCGACCTTGCCGGCTGCGATCTCGTCGTCGAGGCGGTGTTCGAGGATTCGGAAGTCAAGAAGGGCGCGACCGAGAAGGCCGAGGCCGCGCTGAAGTCGTCGGCGATCTTTGCTTCCAACACCTCGACCATTCCGATCTCGTCGCTGGCCAAGAACTCGGTGCGGCCGAAGAACTTCGTCGGCATCCACTTCTTCTCGCCCGTCGACAAGATGATGCTGGTCGAGATCATCCTCGGCAAGAAGACCGGCGACAAGGCCGTCGCCACGGCGATCGACTATGTGCGGGCGATCAAGAAGACGCCGATCGTCGTCAACGACACGCGCGGCTTCTACGTCAACCGTTGCGTGCTGCGTTACATGGCTGAAGCCTTCCAGATGCTGATCGAAGGCGTGCCGGGGGCGATGATCGAGAACGCCGCCAAGGCGGCCGGCATGCCGGTCGGCCCGCTGGCGCTGACCGACGAGACGGCGATCGACCTCGCCCAGAAGATCATGAAGCAGACCATTCGCGACCTCGGCGAAAAGGCCGTCGACAAGGAGCAGTTCGCGCTGATCAACACGCTGGTCGACAAGCATGAACGCCTCGGCCGCAAGAATGCCAAGGGCTTCTACGACTACCCGCCGAAGCCGGCTAAGAAAAAGCTGTGGCCGGGCCTCAAAGGTCTCTATCCGCAGCTCGATCCCGACAAGGTCGACTATGAGGAGCTCAAGCAGCGCCTTCTGGTGACGATCGCGCTGGAGGCCGCGCGCGTGATGGAGGAGGGCATCGTCACCGACCCGCGCGAAGCGGATGTCGGTTCGATCCTCGCCTTCGGCTTCGCGCCCTATACTGGCGGTGCGCTGTCCTACATCGACGGCATCGGCGCCAAGGCGTTCGTCAAGATCGCCAAGGGCCTGCAGAAGAAGTATGGCGCGCAGTTCAAGGCGCCGAAGCTGCTTCTCGACATGGCCGACAAGGGCGAAACCTTCTACCAGCGCTTCGACCCCTACGCGAAGGGCGAGGTCAAGAAGGCGGCATAAGTCGAAACATCGTTCCTCTCCCCGTTCACGGGGGGTGAAGAGCGCTCCACGAAGCGGACGAAAAGCCAAATGCTTGGCTTTTCGAGTGAAGAACGCCCGAAGCGATAGCGGAGGGCCCACTTGACAGGCAGGTGAGGGGCGACACCTGCCTTGCGATATTCCGGAGCCCCTCATCCGGCCCTTCGGGCCACCTTCTCCCCGTGAACGGGGAGAAGGAAGGGAAGTTTCATCATGTATGTATGGCCGCGTCTCGCACGCATGGCGCTGACGGCGAAATCGCGCGGTCCCTACAAGATGGGCGACGAAAGCCGACTGGGTTTCCGCTGCCTGCCGACCGATATCGACTTCAACGTGCATCTCAACAATGCCCGCTACATGATGCTGGCCGACCTCGGCCGCATCGACATCTTCATCCGCGCCGGCCTGATCGCGCTGGCGCGCAAGAAGGGCTGGGCGCCGATGCTGGGCGGCCTGCAGACCGTCTACGTGCGCGAGATCAGGCTATGGCGCCGCTTCGAAGTGGTGTCCTCGATCGAGACCTGGGAAGGCACGCAGGTACTCGGCTCGCATCGCTTCGTGCTCGACAATGGCGAGACCGCAGCGCTGATGAAGACGACCGCCGGCGTCTATGACCGCGCCGGCCGCCGCTTTATCGACATCCAGGAACTCACCGCCGCCCTCGGCTACGACATCAAGCCGCGCGCGCCGACGGCGGCCGAACAGGCTTTCATGGCCTCGCACCAGGGGCTGCGCGCCGCGGTGAAGAGCGGCGGGTGATCCAGCTGACCCCGTCCTTGGGATAAAAGGGGGATGGCAAGCCATCTCTTGCCATCTTGATGGCTGGGCGCGTTGCTCTATATTGAGACGATAGAGGAGGCGCCCATGGCCGAACCCCAACTTTCCGTGCGCAGCGCAAAGGCGCGCGATCTTGCCCACCGGCTGGCTCGCCGCGAACAGCGATCGATCGCGGATATCGTCGAACGCGCCTTGGAAGCTTACGAAGTGCGGGAGACGGGCCGCGAGCCGGCTGCCGCATTCTATACGCGACTTTCTTCCGATCATGGCACCGACATTGATCTGGACGCTGTGATCCGGAGCGGGCGCAAGCCTCATACAGGGCCCGACCTTTGATCTTTCTGGATACCAACGTGGTTTCGGAAACGTTGCGAAAGGCTCCGGACCCGGCCGTTGTCGCTTGGTTGACGCGCTTCGATGCCGAGATCGCCCTGCCAACGATTGTCATCGGTGAGATTGCTTTCGGCATCCGCAAGATTCGGCCCGATCAACGTGCGGATCGGCTGGAACAAGGTTTGTTGGAATGGCGCCGCCGTTTCGCCGGACGTATTTTCGGGCTGACCGAGGAAGCCGCCCTTGCCTATGGTGAAATCATGGGCGACGCCGTTTTGCGCGGGCGCGCAATGGCGGCGCCGGATGGCATGATTGCCGCGATTGCGCGCGTCAATGGCGGGCGCCTTGCGACACGCAATCTCAAGGATTTCGCGGATACCGGCCTCGATCTCGTCTCGCCCTGGGTATTTTGATACGCCTCTCACACTTGTTGTTGCATGATCGCGGCTTTCATCTGGACAGGGCGTCAAGCAGGAGCTAGAAGTCGAAAAGAGGTATTTTTTCCTGTTTGAACGGAGCCGGCCGTGCTCTCGCATGATCGTGTATGGGCCGCGATAGACGCCCTTGCGGAGCGTTATTCGCTGTCGGCCTCGGGTCTCGCCAAGCGCGCGGGCCTCGATTCCACGGCTTTCAACAAGTCGAAGCGGCAGTCGTCGGACGGGCGCCCGCGCTGGCCTTCCACCGAATCGCTGGCCAAGATCATCGAGGCCACCGGCGCCACGCTGAATGAGTTCATGGCGCTGGTCGAGAACAGGACGCCGGCCATGACCGGCTCCGGGCGTTCCTCGCAAAAAGCGGTGCCGCTGGTCGGTTTCGCGCAGGCCGGCGCGGGCGGCTATTTCGACGATGCCGGTTTCCCGGTCGGCCAGGGCTGGGACCTTGTCGAATTGCCGGCGCAATCGACCGATACGGCATACGCCCTGAAGGTCCAGGGCGATTCGATGCTGCCGCTTTACCGCAATGGCGACGTGCTGATCGTGGAACCGGGCGCCGTCGTGCGCCGGGGCGACCGCGTCGTTGTCAAGACCGGCTCCGGCGAGGTCATGGCCAAGGTTCTGGAGCGCCAGACGGCGGCGTTGATTTCGCTGCTCTCGCTCAATCCGGATCATCCCAACCGCGACATTGCCATGGTCGAGGTCGAGTGGGTGGCGCGGATCGTCTGGGCAAGCCAGTAGGCGCCGGCGTGAGGCTGATCCAC
Source organism: Mesorhizobium terrae (assembly GCF_008727715.1). Taxonomy (GTDB): domain Bacteria; phylum Pseudomonadota; class Alphaproteobacteria; order Rhizobiales; family Rhizobiaceae; genus Mesorhizobium; species Mesorhizobium terrae. The sequence goes on along the minus strand of NZ_CP044218.1, from coordinate 1,053,068 downwards.
GCCACCGCCGCCGTGCTTTTTCTGGGCGCAGCCGCGGCAGCTATCGTCGCAGGCGGGCGTATCGCCGACCATGGCACGAAGATCGCGATTTCATCGGAAGACATTCCGTCGCTCGATGCGTTGGGCGACGCGCCGACGGGCGATGGTAGTGCAGAAACCGGCGAACCCGTTGCCGAGACAAATCAGCAGCCCGCGGCCGCCGTCAAGGAAGGGAGTGGGCAGCAACCCGGCGAAGCCGCGGCTACACCACCTTCGCAACAGTCGGGACAGCCGGAAACATCGCCTCCGTCGCGTTCCATCGATCCGATGACGGCGCCGCCGCCGAGCGATACCGGGGCGCTGCAGCGGATCGAGCCGCGCGCGCCGCTGAGCAAGCTCTCGCTCGCGCTGCCACCCAAGCCCAAAATGCCGGACGAATGGAAAGGCACGCCGCTCTATCAGCCGGTTGCGCCGGCGGCCGGGCGCATCGACGCGAAAGGCTATTCGGTGGCGGTGTCGGGCATCGACATCGTCGCCGAGGACGAGACCTGCACCGACGAGGCCGGAAAGTCCTGGCCGTGCGGCTTGCGCGCGCGCTCGGCCTTCCGGGCGTTCCTCGGGCATCGCGCGGTGACCTGCACCGTACCGCCGGAAGGCGGGCGCGACCTGATCTCGGCCGATTGCCGCGTCGGCAAGGTTGATATCGGCCGGTGGCTGGTTTCGAACGGCTGGGCACGCGCCAGCGCCAGTGGTCGCTATGCGGAAGCCGGCAACAAGGCGCGAACCGAGAAGAAGGGCATTTTCGGCAAGGCACCGGATCTCGGCGGGTTGCCGCCGTCGCCGGCGCCGGTTTCAGCGCCGGCGACGGTACCGGACACGATCCTGGACGAAACCGGTGTCGCCGATCCGACGGCACCGGATGTTCGTCCTCCTGCCGGGCAGGTGCCCGGCGGCGATCCTACGCTGCGAGCTTTCCCGCCAGCGCCCGCGCAATGAGGTCGCGCGTCTCGGCGATGCCGTAGAGTTCGGCGAAGGAACCGAAGCGTGGGCCGCGCTCCTGGCCGATCAGCACCTGGTAGATCATCTGGAAGAAGGCGACCGACACGCCCGGCCCGCCTTCCGGGCTCTGCTTGGCATGATCCTGGTAGCGCTCGATGTGGCGCGCCACATTGAGGGTCGCGTTCTGGATCGCCTCGCCATTGGCGCCAGCCGGCAAGGCGCCGAGCGTATCCGACAGCTTGGCCAGCGCATCCTGTTCCACCTCGTCCGGCGCGCGGTAGACCTTGGTCGGTTTGACGAAGTCGTCGAAATAGCGGATCGCGTAGCCGGTCAGCCGGTCGAGCTCGGGATGGGTGGCGGCCGTCACACCCGGCGCATGGCGCGAGATGAAACCCCACAGCACATCCTTGTTCTGCGCGTTCGAGGCGCTGACCAGGTTGAGCAGCAGTGCGAAGGAGACCGGCATGTCGACGACAGGCGGGTTGCCGTCATGCATATGCCAGACCGGGTTGCCCAGCCGCTCCTTCCACTCCTGGCGCGGATAGGCGGCGAGGAAGGAATAGTACTCGTCCACCGCCTTCGGGATGACGTCGAAATAGAGCTTCTTGGCCTGGCGCGGGCGCTGGTACATATAGAGCCCGAGGCTCTCGGTCGGCGCATAGGTCAGCCATTCGTCGATGGTCAGCCCGTTGCCCTTCGACTTCGAGATCTTCTGGCCGTTCTCGTCCAGGAAGAGCTCGTACACGAAGTGCTCGGGCGCGCGGCCGCCGAGGATGTTGCAGATCTTGTCGTAGATGACGGCGTTGGTCTGGTGGTCCTTGCCGAACATCTCGAAATCGACGCCGAGTGCCGCCCAGCGCATGCCGAAATCCGGCTTCCACTGCAGCTTCACCTTGCCGCCGGTGATCGGCAGCGTCGTTTCCGTACCGTCCTCGTCGTTGAAGGTGATGGTGCCGGCCTTGGCGTCGACATGCTTCATCGGCACGTAGAGCACGCGGCCGCTGGTGGGCGAGATCGGCAGGAACGGGCTGTAGGTCGCCTGGCGTTCTTCGCCGAGCGTCGGCAGCATCACCTTCATGATGGCGTCGTATTTCTCCGCCGCGCGCAGCAGCACTTCGTCGAAGCGGCCGGACTTGTAGTAGTCCGTCGCGCTGGCGAACTCGTAGTCGAAGCCGAACGTGTCGAGGAAGCGGCGCAGCATCGCGTTGTTGTGATGGCCGAAGCTTTCGTAATCGCCGCCGAAGGGGTTCGGCACGACCGTCAACGGCATGTGCAGGTAGGGCTCGAGGGCTGCGCGGTCCGGCACGTTGTCCGGGATCTTGCGCATGCCGTCCATGTCGTCGGAGAAGCACAGCAGCTTGGTCTTGACCTTGCCTTGCGTCAGCACGTGGAAGGCGTGCCGCACCATGGTGGTGCGGGCCACCTCGCCGAACGTGCCGATATGCGGCAGGCCCGACGGGCCGTAGCCCGTCTCGAACAGCACTGTCTCGGGGAAGTCGCGGCCTTTATAACGCTCGACGATCTTTTTCGCTTCCTCGAACGGCCAGGCTTTGCTTTCGGCGGCCGCCGCGAGGAGTTCGGGATTGAGATCGATCGAGTTGGATATGGCCATTTCGTCTGCCTTGAAACAAGCCCGGCCACGCTGCCGGACGGCATGCTCTAGGCGCGCTGCACCGGAGCGTCAACGATTTCGGGCATTTTTCCTTGTTGCGGGCGGGTGGCGTTCCTAGCTTGGGAGGACCGACCCACCAACCCGAACGGAGAAACCATGCCCGGCCTGACCCCGCACGAAGCGCTGATCCATCTGATGGTGATCACCTCGGCTTCCGACCGCGACATGACCGACGTCGAGCTGGCACGGATTGGCGACGTCACCGGATCGTGGCCGGTGTTCGAGGACTTCAACCAGAGCCGCCTGATCTCGATCGCCCAACATTGCCAGCGCCTGTTGCACGAAAAGGACGGCTTGGACGGTGTTCTGGCCAAGGCCGCGGTGGCGCTGCCGGAAAGGCTGCACGACACCGCCTATGCCGCCGCCTTCGAGGTTGCGGCGGTCGATCTGGAAATGCGGCTGGAAGAGGTCCGTGTGTTGCAATTGATCCGCCGCGCGCTCGACCTCGACACGCTGACGGTTGCCGCCATCGAGCGTTCCGCCAAGGCGCGGCATCGGATGCTGACCTGATCGTCTAGTAGAAGCTGACCGGGAAATAGCGCAGGTAGAGTTCTGCGAAGGTGCCTTTGAGCGCGATCTGCTGCAGGGCGTAGTCGAGCGCTGTGGCAAGCGCCTGGTCTTCCGGCTTGACCGCGATGGCCAGCCCCGTGCCCAGATATTCAGGCGCCAGATAAGGCCCGCCGGCGAAGCGGCAGCAATCGGCAGCCTCCGATCCTGCCAGCCAGAAGCCGAGGCGCATGCCGTCGCCGAAGGCGGCATCGACCTTGCCGGCCTTGAGATCGGTGAGCAACGCTTCCTGGGTCGGGAAGGGGGCGATCGTCACCATGCCGAAATCTTCGCGCAGCATGCGTTCATGCGCCGAGCCCGTCACCACCCCGACACGCTTGCCCTTCAGTTTTTCATAGAGCGGCTCGGTGACGGTCTGCGCCTTGGGCATGATGAAGCGCGCCGGAAACTGCAGGTAGGAACGCGAGAACGCATATTGGCTGCGCGTCTCCTTGGTCACCGCGATACCGGCCATGATCGCTTCGCCATCGCCCTTGCGAAGGGCCGCGTCCAGTTCCGCCCAGGGCAGGGCCTGGATCTGGCATTTGTCGGCGACCGCAAGCTCGGCGCAGATGGCACGGGCGAGATCGACATGGAAACCGGAAAGCCGGCCGGCGGTGTCGAGGAAGTTGAACGGCGGAAAATCCGTGGTCGTCAGGAAGCGCAGGCGCGGCAACTGCGACAGATCCGGTTTCGGCAGGCGTTCATTGCCATCCCACAACATCGGCGGCTGCGGTTCGGCGGCGCGAACGGTGCCGGCGACGGGCAGCGTTGCCGTTACTAGCGCCAGTGCTGCGATCAGCCAGCGAAACGTCACGTCGGAACTCCCGGCAACAATGCTTGTCCGCTTTTCATATGAAACCGAGGCAACGACAATCCTTTTCCGCGAGGAATACGCTCATTTGAGTGCGCGCCGGCACGTCATTGGGCCGCCAGGCGGAAAAGATCGCGCTCGTCAGCTCCGCTCATCAAGACTCGAATACCGTCCGCAAGCACACAATTGCAACCATCAGTATAGTCTAATATGATCGGGTTGTGCCTCGGTTCGGTGCGTCTTGTGGTGTGCCCCATGTATCGTAGTCGGCTTTTCTTCCAGGAAGGAAGAAACCAGCGTCCTTTGGTCGACGCGATGGCGCGCCCGTCAGGCACTTTCGATTTTATTTCACGACAGCGATGCAGTCGCGCACAGCAAAGCGCGCGGCTGCCATCGGCACAATCTGCATAGGGGTGAACAAAGCAAATAATTCTGTTCGCGTTGATCGAACAGCAAGCTGGGGAGCTTGGGGGGAACATGCGGTCGATCGATTTCGAGGGCGGCGCTGCGGCGCCGTTCCCTGACGGGATGTTTGGGCAAACGGATGTCGCGATGGATCGCGATATTCATCTCGCCGAGGCCTTCTTTCCCGAACTCGCCGAATGGGGCGGCGTGTTGTCCAGATTGCGGATGCCGACCGATCTCGCCATCAGGATCGCCATCCGCGCCCGCCAAGAGGAAGGCGGCGATTTCGCCTCCGCGCTACTTGCTGCCGGCTTCTTTGAAGCGGGCATCATCGTGCAGGCGATCGCCGCGGAACTCGGCATCAAGGTGGCGACCGACATTGCCACGCAGCGGCTCGTCCTCAACGACGAACAGGCCCTGGCGCTGTTGCGACGCGACGATGCCCGCGCGGCGATCAGGCTGATCGAGCCCGACGGTGCCGTCTCCCTCCTGATCACGCCCCGGCACCTACGGCTCGAAGCCATGCGCAACTGGCTTTCCTTGCGGCCCACCTCCGCTGCCCGCCTGAAACTCGCCGATCCCCGGCTTTTGCGGGCTGCTGTTCTAGAAAGGGTCCGGCCCATCCTGACCAGGACCGCGGTCGCTGGCCTGTCCGACCGTTTCCCGGACATGTCCGCCCGCACGGTTTTGACCGGCTGGCAGGGCGTGGTTTTCGGTGGCGTCTCGATCGCGGTGCCGGTTGCTCTCATCCTGGCTTACGAACTTCTCCTGCTTGTCCTGCATATCCTGGCGACGATCTTCTTCTTCGGCTGCGTTTTGCTGCGGGTGACTGCGATGGCCGCCTTCAGGAAACCGGCCCCGGGCCGTTCGGATATCCCACGTCCCGGCGAGGACGCCCCAATCTTTTCGGTCCTTGTGGCGCTTTATGACGAGGCGGAAATGGTGCCCGATCTGCTGGCTGCCATGGATCGCCTCGAATGGCCGCGATCGCGCCTCGAAATCAAGCTGGTCTGCGAAGCCGACGATGTCGCGACACTGGCCGCGATCCGCCGGCATGGCCTGCCTGCCCATGTCGAAGTGGTCGAGGTGCCGCCGGTCGAGCCGCGCACGAAACCCAAGGCTCTGGCCTATGCTCTGCCGTTGTGCGCGGGTGAGTATGTCGCGCTCTACGATGCCGAGGACCAGCCACACCCAATGCAGCTCGCCGAAGCCTGGCAGCGGTTCCGCGCGGGCGGGCTGGATCTCGCCGTCGTCCAGGCTCCGCTGGAAATCTCGAACAAGGGTTCCGGCCCGATCGCCCTGATGTTCGGCTTCGAATATGCGGGCCTGTTTCGCGGCCTTCTGCCCTGGCTTGCAGGTTTGCGGGTGATGCTGCCGCTCGGCGGCACATCCAACCATTTCCGGCGGTCCGCGCTGGACGAAGTGGGCGGCTGGGACCCGTTCAACGTCACCGAGGATGCCGATCTCGGCTTGCGGCTGGCGCGCTTCGGTTATCGCGCGGAGACGATTTCCAGCCCGACCTACGAGGCGGCACCGCAATTATTCAGCGTCTGGCTGCCGCAGCGCAGCCGCTGGCTCAAGGGATGGGCGCATACCTGGCTGGTGCATATGCGCGAACCGATGGGACTGCTGCGTCAGGCAGGCCCTGCCTCCTTCCTGGTGGCGCAGGTGCTGTTTGCCGGCATGCTGATATCGGTGGTGATGCACCCCATACTTCTGGTCACGCTTCTCTGGAGCATGTTCCACATCCTGCAGGACAGTCCTGACAGTCCGTTGCGTTCGTTTCTGCTGACTGTCGACATCATCAACATCGTCGGCGGTTACCTGTCCTTCCTCCTGCTCGGCTGGCAGGCGTCGTCGCCACGCGAACGGAGCGATTTCTGGAAGGTGGTCCTGCTCACGCCGGTCTATTGGGTGATGATGTCGTGGGCCGGCTGGCGCGCGATTTGGAAGTTGTGGCGGCTGCCGCATCAATGGGAAAAGACCCATCACGAGCGGGCGGCCGCGCGGCAGTTCGCCGACGGCCAGCCCGCGCAAGCGTCTATTTGAGGCCGACGAAGGACGGACCTTCGCCAATGATCTTGCCGTCTTCCTTGCCGATCACGTCGAGGTCGCGGCCTTCATAGGGCAGTGCGCGCAGGATGCGGCGGATGACGGCCAGCCTGGCGCGGCGCTTGTCGTTGGCGCGCACGATGATCCAGGGTGCGTGGTTGGTGTGGGTGCGCCTGAACATTTCGTCACGCGCCTTGGTGTAGTCGTCCCACTTGTTCACGCCGGCGATGTCGATGGGCGAGAACTTCCAGTTCTTCAGCGGGCTGTGGCGGCGGTCGTAGAACCGGGCGAGCTGTGTCTCGCGTCCGATGTCGAGCCAGATCTTGAAGAAGTGGATGCCTTCATTGTGGATCATCTTCTCGAAATGCGGCACCTCGTCGAGGAAGTTCTCATGCTGCTCGGGCGTGCAGAACCCCATCACCGGCTCGACGCCGGCGCGGTTGTACCAGGAGCGGTCGAAGGAGGTGAGCGAACCGGCGGAGGGGAAATGGACGACATAGCGTTGGAAATACCATTGCCCCCTTTCGGTTTCGGTCGGTTTGGTCAAGGCCACGTTGTGGGCGCTGCGGGGATTGAGGAACTGGTGCAGCGCGAAGATCGTGCCGCCCTTGCCGGCGGCGTCGCGGCCCTCGAAAAGCGCCATCACGCGTTCGCCGCTCGCCTGCAGCCAGGCCTGCGCCTTCACCAGTTCGATCTGCAGGCTGACGAGCGTCTCGTCATACTCCTCGCTTTTGAGCTTCTTGTCATAAGGATAGCCGCCGGCGGTCAGCTTGTTGTCTTCGATCCAGGCGGGCAGCTGCGGGGCGTCGATGTCGAACACCCGTTCCTTGCCGCCCATCTTGACCTCCAGCGGTTCGGCGATCGGAATGCCGGCGGGCGGCGCAACCTTGTCTTTTTTCATCGATACGAACCTCTCCAACTTTCAAACTCATGCTATGGGGACGCATTAAAGGGGTCCAGCGGGAAGTTGGCATCGTGCCGCCCGGATGGATGGAGTGCATATGGCTGACGTGACGGGTGAGGATCGCCGTTCCGCGAATGGCGTTGTCGCAAGGTTCTGGGAGGGGCGCTGGCATCTTCTGGCCGGCCTGGCCGCGGTGCTGGTGGTTTATGATTTCGGCGGAGCCGCCTGGGCATTGCCGCTGGCCCTGGTGCTTGTGCTTGCCGCTGCCTTCGTGCCGACAATGCGCCCGCAGCGCGTGGCCGAAAAGGCGCGGGTGGTGGAGGCTGAGGGCTTGCAGCGGCTTTCAGGCGAATATCTGGCCGCGGCTGTCGCCGACCCGCTCATCATCTTCGACGGCGCCACCACCGTCGTGCATGCCAATGCGGCCGCCTTTGCAGCCTTTGGCGGCATGGCGCCCGGCCTGTCGCTGCCGCTGAAATTCCGCGCGCCGGAAATGCAGGCACTGCTCGACAGCGTCGTTTCCGGCAAGGTCGCCTCGGACGCCGTGGATTATGTCGAGAAGTTGCCGGTCGAACGCGTCTACCGGGTCAGCGCGTCCTCGGTCGGGCACGGCACCGAGCTTTACGTGCTGGTGTTCAAGGACCAGAGCGAGACGCGCCGCATCGACCGCATGCGCGCCGATTTCATCGCCAATGCCAGCCACGAGCTGCGCACCCCGCTGGCCTCGATCGCCGGCTTCATCGAGACGCTGCGCGGGCCTGCCCGCAATGACCCGGCGGCGCGCGAACAGTTTCTGCAGATCATGCAGAACCAGACCAGCCGCATGGCGCGCCTGATCGACGATCTCTTGTCCCTGTCGCGGCTGGAGATGAAGGCCTATCTGAAGCCGGGCGCGCGCGTCGATCTGCGCCAGACGCTGGAAAGCGTCATCGATTCCCTGGCGCCGCTGGCCAGGGACGGCGGGCTGGTCGTCGAACGCGACTTCGTCGAGGGCGCCCTCGATGTGCCGGGCGATCGCGACGAACTGTTCCAGGTGTTCGAGAACCTCCTGGAGAACGCCTGCAAATATGGCCAGTCGGGCGGACGGGTGCTGGTCACGGTAGCGCGCAGCACGGCGGGACCCGAGCCGACCGTCGACGTGACCATCCGGGATTTCGGGCCTGGCATCGCCGAGGAACACATTCCCCGCATCACCGAGCGCTTCTATCGTGTCGATGTCGAAACCAGTCGCGCCCAGAAGGGAACCGGCCTTGGTCTTTCCATCGTCAAGCACATCCTGACCCGCCATCACGCGCGCATCTCGATCCGCTCCGAGATCGGCAAAGGAGCGGCCTTCACGGTCCATTTGCCAGCAAACTAGATTTCGGCGGAAACGCATATTATGTCTGGGAAAAGCGTTTCGTCTTCCTGTCACATGGCTGGCGTATCAGCAGTCACTTGACGAGCGAATCGTCGCGTCGTTCCAGAAGGCCACGCCCATGCAGTCCGTGCACATTGTCAGCGCTTATGACGAGGAACTGAAGTTCCTGGCCAAGCGCATTGCCGCCATGGGCGGCCACGCGGAACGCATGGTGGAACAAGCCGTCGCCGCCCTGGTGAATGCCGATCCGGAACTCGCCCAGAAGGTGATCCGTGACGACATGGTGCTCGACGAAGGCCAGCGCGAGATCGACGACAAGGCCATCGTCATAATCGCCCGTCGCCAGCCGATGGCGACGGATTTGCGCGAGATCGTCGGCGCGATCCGCATCTCCGCCGATCTGGAGCGCGTGGGCGACCTCGGCAAGAACGTCGCCAAGCGGGTGATGGCGGTGACCGACGGGCGCGAGGCCACCAGCCTCTATCGCGGCCTGGAAGCGCTGGCCAATCTGGCGCTGACCCAGCTCAAGGAAGTGCTGGACGTCTATGCTTCGCGCGCCGTCGACAAAATCGGCTTCGTGCGCGACCGCGACGAGCAGATCGACGCCATGTACACCTCGCTGTTCCGCGAGCTTCTGACCTACATGATGGAAGATCCGCGCAACATCACGTCCTGCACGCATCTGTTGTTCTGCGCCAAGAATATCGAGCGCATCGGCGACCACGCCACCAACATCGCCGAGACCATCTATTATATCGTCACCGGCGAGCAGATGCCGGCAGAGCGGCCGAAGGAAGACAAGACCGATCGCGTCGTTATGCAGGCCGAACTCGCGCCGAAATGACGAATTCGCTCCGCGCGCGACACGCTTGCGTTGTGGCGGTCACGGGTTCACTCTGCTTCCAAGAATGAGGACTGGTCCCTTGGGAGGTGACGGTGGACCAAGTTCGCGCCTCCGCTGTTCAATCCCCCGCCGCCGGCATCGTCGCCTCGAGCGTCTACGTGGCCGGCAAGCGTGTGGCCGACATCCCGATCGAGGAAGCGGGCGAGTGGGCCCGCAAGGACGGCCATGTCGTCTGGATCGGCTTGCTCGAACCCGACCGTGAACTGCTCCGGCGCGTCCAGGCGCAGTTCAGCCTGCATGAATTGGCGATCGAGGACGCCGAGCACGCGCACCAGCGGCCGAAGCTGGAGCAATATGGCGACGCGCTGTTCATCGTCGCCCGCACGGCGCAACTGCTGGAGGGCCGCGTCACCTTCGGCGAGACGCATCTGTTCCTCGGCCAGGGTTATCTGGTCAGCGTGCGCCACGGCCCGTCAACCTCCTACGCCACCGTGCGCCAGCACTGGGAGAGTTGCCCGACCTCACTCGCCAAGGGTGAGGACTTCGTCCTCTACGCCATCCTCGACTTCATCGTGGACAATTATTTCCCCGTGCTGGAGCAGATCGAGGACGAGGTCGAGGCGATCGAGGATGGCGTGCTGGTCAAGCCGATGGACGCCAAGGCGATCGAGCGGCTCTATATGCTGCGGCGCGACCTGCTGCGCCTGCGCAACGCGGCGCTGCCGCTGGTGGAGGTCTGCCGCAGGCTGACCAGTTCCGAACTGCCGCAGATCCACACCTTCATGTATCCGCTGTTCCGCGACGTGACGGACCACATCCGCACCGTGCAGGAAAAGATCGACAGCCTGCGCGAAGTGCTGGCTTTCGCCTTCGAGGCCAGCCTGCTGGTCGGCCAGAGCCAGGAAACGGCGATCTCGAAGAAACTCGCCTCATGGGCCGCCATTCTGGCGGTGCCGACGGCATTTGCCGGCATTTACGGCATGAACTTCAACGACATGCCGGAACTGAAGATGCAATACGGCTATCCGGCCGTACTGGCAGCCATCGCCTCGATCTGCGCCTTTCTCTATTGGCGCTTCCGCAAGAATGGGTGGCTGTAAAAGAGGGCAGTAGGGAATAAGGGAATAAGGGAATAAGGGAATAAGGCAGTAGGGCAACAAATGAATGCCCTACTGCCTTATTCCCTAGATTTACCGCGGCCGCCGGCGTTCCGAAGCGGGCTGGAAGGCAACGCGGGAATGATAGGAGCAATAAGGACCGCTTTCGCCGGCGTCGTTGCCGCAGAAGTGGAACTCCTCGGTCAGCGGGTCACCGTTCGGCCATTTGCAGGTGCGCTCGGTCAATTCGACGAGCTGCAGGCGACGGGAGATCGGCACCACCACGTTTTCGACCGGGCGCAGATACTGCCGTGCCACCGGCTCGGCGTCGAACTGCACCTGCAGGGCGGTAGCGCCGATCGAGGCGGTCACATGACGATGCGTGCTGGCGGCCCGCACCGTCGACTTGGTGGCTGTCGCGCCGCTGGAGGCGGCCTTCTTCTGGCGAGCCGGCGCAGCCGTTGTGCGACCGCGACCCGACAGCTTCAGGCGATGCACCTTGCCGATGACCGCATTGCGGCTCACTCCGCCGAGTTGGGCCGCGATCTGGCTCGCGCTCAGACCTTCCGACCACAGTTTTCTCAAGAGTTCGACTCGCTCGTCAGTCCAGTTCATAAGACTGCGCTCCTCTAAACCGCCCGGCACTTTCGGAATCCAAAACCAGTCCGGCTCTCGCCGGGCAGGCACCACATATACTGGGGTGATTAGATCCGCCGCACGAAATCTAGTTATTTCTCATTCACAATTACCGATGCGCTGACTCGGTGACAAGAGTCCCGGCGGCAACACGAATCGGATTTCGCAGTTTTCCCCAACTTGGCTGCATGCGACGCAACAGGTTGGGCCACGAGGGTTTGACAGGGTATCCTGAAAGACCTTTTCGTTGACTTCATGACCGAAAAACAGGATAAGCCGCACAGGGCCGCCGCTTGGGCGGCTTTTATTTTTCCGGTTCCGGAGCAGCATATAATGAGCGGTTCGGCGCTTTACGAGACCTTTGCTCGTGCACCCTTGGCTTTCGAGCGTGGGGAGGGTTCTTGGCTGGTGACGGACAAGGGCGAGCGATATCTCGATTTTGCCGCCGGCATCGCCGTCAACTCGCTCGGTCATGGCCATCCGCATCTGGTTTCGGCGCTGAAGGACCAGGCCGACAAGCTGTGGCACGTTTCCAATCTTTATGAGATTCCGGGACAGCGCCGGCTGGGCGAACGCCTGGTCGACGCGACCTTCGCCGACAAGGTGTTCTTCACCAATTCCGGTGCCGAGGCGCTGGAATGCGCGATCAAGACCGTACGTCGCTATCATTTCGTGACCGGCCATCCCGAGCGTTACCGTGTCATCACCTTCGAGGGCGCGTTCCACGGGCGTACGCTGGCGACCATCGCCGCCGGCGGTCAGTATAAATATCTTGAGGGCTTCGGCCCCAAGGTCGACGGTTTCGACCAGGTTCCCTTCGACGACATCGACGCCGCCGAGAAGCTGATCGGGCCGGAGACGGCGGCGATCTTGCTGGAGCCGCTGCAGGGCGAAGGCGGCATCCGTTCCTTCCCCGTTCAGTCGCTGAAGCGGCTGCGCCAGCTGTGCGACAAGCACGGCCTGCTTTTGATCTTCGACGAGGTCCAGTGCGGCATCGGCCGGACTGGCCGGCTGTTCGCCCATGAATGGGCCGGCGTCACGCCGGACCTGATGGCGATCGCCAAGGGCATTGGCGGCGGCTTCCCGATGGGCGCCTGTCTCGCCACCGACGAGGCCGCGCGCGGCATGACCGCCGGTGTCCACGGCACCACCTTCGGCGGCAATCCGCTGGCCATGGCGGTCGGCAATGCCGTTCTCGATGTCGTGCTGGCCGAAGGCTTCCTGGAGGAAGTCGGCCGTAAGGCGCTCTTGTTCAAGCAGGGCCTGGCTGCGATCGCCGACGAATATCCGGAAGTCATCGAAGGCATTCGCGGCGACGGGCTGATGCTCGGCATCAAGTGCTCGATGCCCAATGGCACGGTCAATGGCGCGCTGCGTGACCAGCATCTTCTCGCGGTGCCGGCAGGCGACAACGTCATCCGTCTGCTGCCGCCGCTGACCGTCACCGAGCCCGACATCCAGGAAGGGCTGAAGCGTATTCGCGGCGCTGCCAAGGGCCTGTCGGAAGCCGTCGCCGCGGCGGCCAAGTGATGCGGGCGATGTGATGAGCGTCCGGCATTTCACCGACCTTTCCACCGTTTCCGAAACCGATCTGCGCGCCATGCTGGATGACGCGGCGGTCCGCAAGGCCCGCCTGAAGGCCGGCGAGCGCTCCAAGCCGCTCGACGGCAAGGTGCTGGCGATGATCTTCGACAAGCCGTCGACGCGCACGCGCATCTCCTTCGATGTCGGCATGCGTCAGCTGGGCGGCGAGACCATCATGCTGACCGGCACCGAGATGCAGCTCGGCCGCTCGGAATCCATCGCCGACACCGCCAAGGTTTTGTCGCGTTATGTCGACGCAATCATGATCCGCACCACCGCGCATGAGCGGCTGATCGAGCTGACCGAGAACGCCACCGTTCCCGTCATCAATGGGCTGACCGACGAAACCCATCCCTGCCAGCTGATGGCCGACATCATGACGTTCGAGGAACATCGCGGGCCGGTCGCCGGCAAGACCTTCGCGTGGACCGGCGACGGCAACAATGTGCTGCATTCGCTGATCGAGGCCTCCGCCCGTTTCTCGTTCGACCTGAACGTCGCCGTGCCGGAGGGCAGCGAGCCGGAACCGAAGTTCGTCGACTGGGCCAAGGGCAATGGCGGCAAGATCCGTTTCACCCGTTCGGCCGAGGAAGCCGTCAACCTGGCCGACTGCATCGTCACCGACACCTGGGTGTCGATGGGGCAGGAACACAGGGCGCGCGGCCACAACGTCTTCGTGCCCTATCAGGTCAACGCCGCGCTGATGGCCAAGGCCAAGCCGGATGCCTTGTTCATGCATTGCCTGCCGGCCCATCGCGGCGACGAAGTCACCGACGAGGTCATCGACGGCCCGCACTCGGTGGTCTTCGACGAGGCCGAGAATCGGCTGCACGCTCAGAAGGCGGTGCTCGCCTGGTGCCTGGGCGCTTGATACTGGACTGCGTGATGCCTATCTCCCCGGCATCACGCAAATCGTTGGCGTTGGAAGGCATGTTCCCGGCCGGGAAGCAGTGCCGCGCCGGGGAGTTTTATTATGTTGGAAACCACGCAGTTGACTGAACGCGAACCCAAACTTGGCGAATTCGGCCACGCCGGCGACGACCATGTCGTGCCGTTCGAGGTCGGCGCGCTCGATGTGCGCGGCCGCGCCGTGCAACTTGGCCCGATGCTGGACGCCATCCTGTCGCGCCACGATTATCCGGAACCCGTCGCACGATTGCTGGCCGAGGCCTGCCTCGTGACGGTTCTGCTCGGCACGTCGCTGAAGTTCGAGGGCAAGTTCATCCTGCAGACCCGCACCGACGGGCCGGTGGACATGCTGGTCGCCGATTTCTCGACGCCGCATGCATTGCGCGCCTATGCCCGTTATGACGCCGACAGGCTGGCCGCGCTGACGGCGGCCGGCGACGTGGCGCCCGAAACCCTGCTGGGTTCCGGCGTGCTGGCACTGACCATCGACCAGGGTGAGTATACGCAGCGCTACCAGGGCATCGTCCAGCTCGACAACATCTCGCTGGAGGAAGCCGCGCGCACCTATTTCCGGCAGTCGGAACAGATCCCGACCGACCTCAGGCTCGCGGTGGCCAAGCAGATCCTGCCCGGCGGTCGTCAGCAGTGGCGCGCCGGCGGCGTGCTGGCGCAGTTCCTGCCCGAGGCACCGGAGCGCATGCGCGTGCCGGACCTTCCGGGCGGTGACGGCGATGTTGCCGAAGCCGTTCTGCAGCCGGTCGACAATTCGTGGCAGGAACTTCTGGCGCTTCTGGCGACGGTCGAGCCTGCCGAACTGATCGACCCGATGGTTGGAACCGAGCGGCTGCTCTACCGGCTGTTCCACGAGCATGGCGTGCGTGTGTTCGATGAGATCCACGTTGCCGACGATTGCTCGTGCTCGCCGGATAAGATCCGCGGCATTCTTGGCGGTTTTTCCGCCGAGGAGATCAAGGACAGCACCGAGGACGGCAGAATCCGCGTCGATTGCGAGTTCTGCTCGAAGCGCTACGACTTCGACCCGGCTGAGTTTGTCGCCGGGCAATAACACGAAGGACGGGGCGGGATTTCCCGCCCCGTTCCAGTTCGTCCTTCCGCTGGCTCGCTGACCGCCAAGCAGGAGACGTCCGGTTCCAGCCGCGAGCAGAAGCTGCGCGTCGTCGCGCGCAAATCCGGTAAGGGCGACCGCATCGATCTGGTGTTCATGGTGGGCCGGCCAGAAGGCGCCACGCGCAACGCCATCTGCCGCGTCATCGAAGATGCCGCGAGCTAGGCGCAAGCCAAAAAACAGTTCTCTTTGTTTTTCCAACACCCCGGAGACCGCCAGGTTTCCGGTTTTTTCGCAACGCGCCGAGGCTTGGAGCATCATTTCTCGTCGGTGTGGGTCTGCTTCAGCATATCCGCGAACAGGGCGTCCCATTCGGCCTCGTTCAGGCCGATCAGGCCGAGCGACCTGAGCAGGAACGCACCTTCGCCGGCCAGGAAGGCCAGGGCGATCTTCCTGTCCGCCGGTTTTGCCAGATCGAGGCCGGCGAGAAGGCTGTTGTACCAGTCACGGGTCTCGGCCACGCGCTCGGGCGCCTCCAAAAGGGCCGTCATCATGACGGCGGATCGCGAGTGCTCCGCCTCGTCCTCGTGTCTGGTGACCGAAAGATGAGCACGAATCCGCGAAGTCGGTGACGGTTCAGGCCCTGCTTCCTGCGTGACCTTGCTTTCGAACGCGTCAGCCCAGCGGGCGATCATCGCGCGGATCAGATTGTCCTTGGTGCCGAAGCAATATTGCACGCCGCTCTTGGTGATGCCCGCGGCTTTCGCCACGGCATCGAAGCTCAGCCCCGACGCTCCCATCTCGGTCACAATCGCTTCGGCGGCGTCAAGGACCTTGTCGCGGTCGATGCTGCGTGGTCGTCCGGACATCTTACCTCTTCCATTTCAATACGAACGTATTTATATAGCGGCACGCGGCGGGGCAAGCCCGCCAAGGTGAGTAGATTGAAGGAAGGTATCATGTCCCCGAGCAACCGCTGGCTGGTTCTCGCCATCGTGTCGAGCGCGCTGTTCCTGATCGTCATCGACATGACGGTGCTTTACACCGCGCTCCCCACGCTGACGCATGAGCTGAGGGCGACGGCGACCGAGAAACTCTGGATCATCAACGCTTATCCCCTTGTCGTCGCCGGTCTCCTGCCGGGCGTCGGTACTTTGGGCGATCGGCTCGGCCACAAGCGCATGTTCATGGCGGGACTTGTCGTGTTCGGCCTGGCTTCGCTGGGCGCCGCGTTCTCCCCGACGCCAGCCTGGCTGATCGCGGCGCGGGCGCTGCTCGCGGTCGGCGCTGCCATGATGATGCCCGCCACCCTGTCGCTGATCCGGCTGACTTTCATCGACGAGAAGGAACGGGCTTTCGCGATCGGCGTCTGGGCGGCCGTGGCCTCCGGCGGAGCCGCGTTCGGCCCGGTGGTCGGCGGCGCGCTGCTGGAGCATTTCTGGTGGGGATCGGTCTTCCTGATCAATGTGCCGGTGGTGATCGTCGCTCTGCTCGCCGGCGCGACCTTGCTGCCCAGCCGGCCGGGCAACAGCGATCACCCCTGGGATCTCGTCGGCTCCATTCAGGTGATGGTCGGGCTGGTGGGCCTGACCTACGCCATCAAGGAACTCGCCAAGCGCGATCCGTCATGGCTTGCCGCCGGCCTGGCTTTCGCCGTCGGTCTCCTCGCCATGGTCGTCTTCGTTCGCCGCCAACTCGCCAGCCGCTCGCCGCTGATCGACTTTTCGCTCTTCGCCAATCCGCGCTTTTCCGCCGGTGTCGCGACAGCCATGGTGGCGTCGGCGGCATTGATCGGCGTCGAGCTGGTGTTCAGCCAGCGCCTTCAGCTCGTGCTCGGCCTCTCGCCGCTGCAAGCCGGCCTCGTCATCCTGCCTATCCCTCTCGCGGCCTTCATCGCCGGTCCTGTCACCGGTCTGGCGCTACCCCGGATTGGCGCGGTGCGCGTGCTTTGGTCCTCGCTGCTTTTGGCCGGCGCAACACTCGCCGCCTATCTCATGGTGTATCGAGGTGAAACCTGGCTGTGGCTCACGGCGCTGTCGGCGATGGGCTTTGGCTTCGGCGCGGCAATGACGGCCGCATCCAGCGTCATCATGCTGTCGGCCCCCGAGGAGAGGGCCGGCATGGCGGCCTCCATCGAGGAAGTGTCCTTTGAACTTGGCGGCGCGCTCGGCATCGCCTTTCTCGGCAGCCTGATGTCGGCGCTCTACACATACGCGCTGGTGTTGCCCAACGGGATCGCCGCGCAGGCAGCCGACAGTCTGGACGAGGCACTGCTGATCGCCGAGAGGCTGGGGCCGACCGAAGCGACCGAACTCACACGGCTCGCGGGTGCCGCATTCGACCAGGCTTTTGTCGGCGTGATCGCCGCGGCAGCGGCGCTGCTGATCCTTGTCAGCCTGGTTATCTGGCGTCGGACCGCCACGGCGTGATGAGCGCTGCATCGAAGCTGCCTTTCTCTCCCCGTTTACGGGGAGAGATGCCCGGCAGGGCAGTGAGGGGCAGAGCCGGCTCCTGCCCGCTTGGTGCCGCCCCTCATCCGGCCCTTCGGGCCACCTTCTCCCCATGAACGGGGAGAAGGGGAAGCCGCTCTCCTAATTCACGACGCGCCTGGCATTCGGCAGGTCCAGCGAAAAGGCTGGGATGGCGATGTCGAACCGCTCGCCGCGCGCATTGCGCATGGTATAGTGCCCGACCATGATGCCGGACGGCGTCGAAAGCGGGCAACCGGACGTGTATTGATAGCTGTCGCCGGGGTTCAGCTCTGGCTGTTCGCCGACAACGCCGGCGCCGCGCACCTCTTCCACATGCCCGGTGCCGTCGGTGATATGCCAGTAGCGCGACAGTAATTGCACGAACTCGTCCGAACGGTTGTCGATCGTCACGCGGTAGCCCCAGAAATAGCGGCCCTCGGCCGGATCCGACCGGTCTTCAAGGTAGAACGGTTCCACCTCGACTCTGATATCTCGGGTAACGGCACTGTACATGGGCGACTCGCAGGACAACCAAGGCAAGTTTCCGTCCTCGATCCATCATGGTCAACCTTCTGTCATGTGCGCGACATGAAACGGTGATGGTGTGCCCCCGATGGCGGCCGGCCCGAGGATGATTCACGGACGCCTGACAAAGGGCTTCAGGCCGCGTTTCCGGGAGTGACCTGACTTCATGGACCTGACAACCGCAGCCGCCTCGCTCTCCGCCTTTCTGCTTCTCGTCAACTTGGTTTCCATTGCGCTCGCCTGGTCGCAACTGGAGCGTCGCCGCACGTTGCGACCGCCCGGTGAACAGGCGCCGCCGGTTTCGATCGTGGTGCCGGCGCGCGGCGTCGAGCCGTTCACCGCCGAGACGCTCGAACGCGCCTTCCGGCTCGACTGGCCCAGCTATGAATTGATTTTCTGCGTTGCCCATTCGGACGACGCCGTCGTGCCGGCGATCCGCGCCGCCATGGCGCGATTTCCGCATATACCGACGCGGCTACTCACCGGCGACGACCGCATCAGCGGCAATCCCAAACTCAACAATTGCGTCAAGGGCTGGGAGGCTGCGCATCACGACTGGGTGATCCTGGCGGATTCCAACGTGCTGATGCCGCGCGACTATATCCAGCAGATGATGGGTGCATGGCGCGCCGACAGCGGCCTCGTCTGCTCGACGCCGGTCGGCTCGCGCCCCGACGGTTTCTGGGCCGAGGTCGAATGCGCCTTCCTGAACACCTTGCAGGCGCGCTGGCAATACACCGGTGCCGCCGCCGGCCTTGGCTTCGCGCAGGGCAAGAGCATGCTGTGGTCGAAGCCGTTGCTTGATGCCAATGGCGGCATTTACGCGCTGGCCGCCGAGATCGCCGAGGACGCCGCCGCGACCAAGCTGGTCAACGGGCTCGGCCTCAAGGTCCATCTGGTCGCCTCGCCCTTCGAACAGCCGCTTGGCTATCGCACCCGTGAAGCCGTGTGGTCGCGCCAGGCCCGTTGGGCGCGGCTGCGGCGGGTCACCTTCCCGTTCTTTTTCGCGCCGGAAATCTGCGTCGGCGCGGCCATTCCGCTGCTGCTGGCACTGATCGCGGCGGCAAGCGCCGAGGTCAGCCTGTTCTGGACGACGCTCGCGGTGCTCGCGGCGGTCTATTTGCCCGAATATGCGCTGGCCGTGGCCAAGGGCTGGTATGCCTCGCCGCGGCTGATCCCCGCGATGATGGTTCGCGATGTCATGCTGCCGGCGGTGTGGCTGCGCGGCTGGGTCGGTGGCGCCATCGACTGGCGCGGCAACACCATGAACATCAGCACCAAATCCGACGAGCCCGAAGAGGTGCTCTCGGGCGCCTGATCTTCGCCGCCGTATCGTTCGCGTCCGCTTTGCGGCATGATCGGCTGCGAGGGAGGTGGGCGATGCTGACTGAGGAACGGTTCTGCAAGCTTGCGCTCGGCTTTCCCGAAGCCGTCCAAAGTGGTCATTTCGACGTGACGGATTTCCGCGTGCGCGGCAAGATATTCGCCACGCTGCGGCCGAAGGACGGCCGCGCCGTCGTCAAGCTCTCGCCCGACGAGCAACGCCTCCTGATGGAAACGGCCGCCGGCCAGTTCGAGCCGATCCCAGGCTCCTGGGGCCAGAGGGGCTGGACGCGCGTCGTTCTCGACATGGCGGACGAGGCAAGCGTCCGCCATGCCATGGCGATGGGCTGGCGCTCGGTCGCGCCGAAAACGTTGCTCCAGGCCGCCCCTTAACGAGGCGGCCCGAGCCAGCGCGGATCACGCCTTCGCCAGCGCCTGTTCGATGTCTTCCAGCAGGTCGTCGGTATCTTCCAGGCCGAGCGACAGCCGCAGCGTACCTTCGCCGATGCCGAGTTCGGCGCGCGCCTCGTCGGTGAGGTTCTTGTGCGTGGTTGTCGCCGGGTGCGTGATCAGGCTCTTGGCGTCGCCCAGATTGTTGGAGATCAGCACCACGTCGAGCGCGTTCTCGAAGGCGAAGGCCGACTTCTTGCCGCCCTTCAGGTCGAAGCAGATCAGCGTCGAGCCGCCCGTCATCTGCTTCTTGATGATGTCGGCCTGCGGGTGGTCGGCGCGGCCGGGATAGATCAGACGTCCGATCTTGGGGTGGCCGGCGAGGAAATCGGCGATCTTGCCGGCGGCTTCCGTCTGCTGGCGCACGCGCAGCGGCAGCGTCTCCAGGCCCTTCAGCAGCACCCAGGCATTGAAGGGCGAGAGGCTGGGGCCGGTGTGGCGGAAATAGTCGTGCAGGTTCTCGTCGATCCACTTCTTGTCGGACAACACGATGCCGCCGAGGCACCGGCCCTGGCCGTCGATGTGCTTGGTGGCCGAATAGACGACGATATGCGCGCCGAGCTCCAGCGGCTTCTGCTGCAGCGGCGTGGCAAAGACGTTGTCGACCACAAGCCGGGCGCCGATGGAATTGGCGAGCCTGGCGACGGCGGCGATGTCGACGACTTCCAGAGTCGGATTGGTCGGGCTTTCCAGGAAGAACAGCTTGGTGTTCGGACGGACCGCGGCTTCCCAATTCTTGATGTCGGTGCCGTCGACCAGCGTCGCCTCGATGCCGTATTTCGGCGCCAGCGTCTCGACCACCCAGCGACAGGAGCCGAACAGCGCGCGCGCCGCCACGATGTGGTCGCCGGCCTTAAGCCCGCACAGCACTGCTGCTGTTACTGCCGCCATGCCGGAAGCCGTCGCCCGGGCATCTTCCGCGCCTTCCAGCGCGCACATACGCTTTTCGAACATGTCGACGGTGGGATTGGCATAGCGCGAATAGATGAAGCCCGGCTCTTCGCCCTTGAAGCGGGCTTCGGCGCGCTCGGCGCTGTCATAGTGATAGCCTTGGGTGAGGAACATCGCCTCCGACATTTCGCCGAAGCCTGATCGCAGGGTGCCAGCGTGGACGAGCTGGGTGGCGGGTTTCCAGTTGCGCTTCTTTTCGGTCATGGCTCCGTTCCAACACAAAAAAACCGGCCGCGAAGTCGCAACCGGTCCATATGGCCTTTCATGGCCCACGGTCCTTTAGCGACTTGTTTTACGTGGCTGCAAGCCGACCGGCAAATCACCACGGGATAAAGCCCCTTTAGACCCGGGCGCGGCTTGCGTCAATTGCCGGCTTCATTAAGAGCTTGGGTTGCTGGCATGATAGCCGCACCCGGGCATGGGCCAGCCGCCGCGGAGTTGAGATTGCGCAAGACAGGCATTCTTCCCGATCAGGACATTGCCGCGCTGTTCCAGGCAGGCGCGCTGAAGTCGCCGCGTCCGCTCGATGGCGACCAGATTCAGCCGGCCAGCCTCGACCTTCGCCTCGGCGAAAAGGCCTATCGCGTCCGCGCCTCGTTCCTGCCCGGCCCCAACAGCACCGTGGCTGCCAAGCTGGAGCGGCTGAAGCTGCATGAGATCGACCTCGCCGATGGTGCGGTGCTGGAGACTGGTTGCGTCTACATCGTGCCATTGCTCGAAAGCCTGGCATTGCCGGCCGACATCTCCGCCTCGACGAACCCGAAGAGCTCGACCGGCCGCCTCGACATCTTCACCCGCGTCATGACCGATCACGGCCAGGAATTCGACAAGGTCGCCGCCGGCTATCGCGGTCAGCTCTATCTCGAAGTCAGTCCGCGTACCTTCCCGATCGTTGTGCGCACCGGTTCGCGCCTGTCGCAAATCCGCTTCCGCACCGGCAAAGCCTTGTTATCGGAAGACGAACTGCACGCGCTGCACTGCGCCGAGACGCTGGTGGCAATCGACCCGCCCAATATTTCCGGCGGCGGCATCGCGCTGTCGATCGACCTCGCCGGCGACAAGGACGGCCTGGTCGGCTATCGCGGCAAGCATCACACCGGGCTGGTCGACGTCGACAAGCGCGCCGCACAGAATGTCGTCGACTTCTGGGAGCCGCTCTATCGCAGCGGCGCCGGCGAACTGGTGCTCGATCCCGACGAGTTCTACATCCTGGTCAGCCAGGAGGCGGTGCATGTGCCGCCGCTCTTTGCCGCCGAGATGACGCCGTTCGATCCGCTGGTGGGTGAGTTCCGCGTCCACTATGCCGGTTTCTTCGATCCCGGCTTCGGCCATTCCGGTGCCGGCGGCACCGGCAGCCGCGCGGTGCTTGAGGTGCGCAGCCACGAGGTGCCGTTCATCCTCGATCACGGCCAGATCGTCGGCCGGCTGGTTTACGAGCACATGCTGAAGCGGCCGAACGCGCTCTACGGCACCGATCTCGGCTCCAATTATCAGGCGCAGGGCCTGAAGCTTTCCAAGCATTTCCGCGCTGCACGCTGAATGGCCCAGCCGCGCTGAATGGCAAGTGCAGGTCGCATGGCGCGCTTGCCTGGGTCTCTTGGCCGTGCTTGGCTGTCAGACAAGGCCGTTGGGGCCGCAAACCCGAGGGGGAAAACAATGAAGATGTCCAGGTGGATCGTTTCGGCTGCGGCCGTGGCGATGTTGGCGGCCGGCGCAAGCACTGCCTTTGCGGCCGAAAAGATCAAGATCGGCACCGAAGGCGCCTATCCGCCCTTCAACACCATCACCTCCGACGGTAAGCTCGAAGGTTTCGACATCGATATCGCCAATGCACTCTGTGCCCAGATGAAGGCCGAGTGCGAGATCGTCACTCAGGATTGGGACGGCATGATCCCGGCGCTGCAGGCCAAGAAGTTCGACGCCATCATCGCCTCGATGAGCATCACCGAGGAACGCAAGCAGAAGGTCGCCTTCACCAACAAATATTACACCACGCCGCTGGCGGTGGTGGCGCTGAAGGATAGTTCGCTGGGCGGTACCGATGGCGCCGCCGTCGCCGGCAAGACGGTGGGTGCGCAGGCCTCCACCACCCAGGCCAACTATGCCCAGGACGTCTACGCCAAGGCCGGTGCTGACGTGAAACTCTATCCGACGCAGGAAGAGGCCGTGACCGATCTCGTCAACGGCCGCCTCGACGCCGTGCTCTCCGACAAGTTCGTGCTGGTCGACTGGATGAAGCACGGCTCGGCCAAGGACTGCTGCAAGATGATCGGCGACGTCAAGGGAACCGAAACCCAGGCCGGTATCGCCGTGCGCAAGGAAGACAACGAACTGCGCGAGAAGCTCAATGCCGCCATCGACGCGATCGTCGCCGACGGCACCTACAAGAAGATCCAGGCGAAATATTTCGATTTCGACATCTATTGATCGGTTGAACGGGGCGGTGGCCCCGACCGGCCGTGTTTATGAAACGGGCGCCATCCGGCGCCCGTTTTTCATTTGGACGCTCCGAGTGCCAATCCGAAGCCCTCAGCTGGCGCTTCCTCGTTCCGGCTCGTCATGTTTGGCAGGGTGACGGCCGTTTTGGCCGGAGTTGGAGGAATTCAGGAATGCATATTTCGAAATGGCTGGTTTCGGCCGCTGCAGCGGCGATGCTCGTGATGGGCGGCGGTGCGGCATTTGCCGCCGAAAAGCTGAAGATCGCGACCGAGGGTGCCGCGCCGCCGTTCAGCACCGTGCTGGCCGACGGCACGCTGGCGGGCTTCGACGTCGACATTGCCAAGGCGCTGTGCGCCCAGATGAAGATCGAATGCGAGATCGTCGCGCAGGATTGGGACGGCATGATCCCGGCGCTGCAGGCCAAGAAGTTCGACGCCATCATCGCTTCGATGACCATCACCGAGGAGCGCAAGAAGCAGGTCGCCTTCACCAACAAATATTATGCGACGCCGCTAGCGCTTGCCGCCTTGAAGGATACGACCTTGACCGGCACCGAGCCGACGGCCCTGGCCGGAAAGACGCTGGGTGCGCAGGCCTCGACCACCCAGGCGACCTACGCCCAGGACGTCTACGCCAAGTCCGGTGCCGAGGTAAAACTCTACCCGACGCATGAGGACGCGGTGGCCGATCTGGTCAACGGCCGGCTCGATGCCATCATCACCGACAAGTTCGTTCTGGTCGACTGGGTCAAGAATGGCGGCGGCAAGGATTGCTGCAAGCTTGTGGGAGACGTGAAGGGCACCGAAGCGCAGATCGGCATCGCGATCCGCCAGGGCGAGGACGCGTTGCGTGAGCGGTTCAATGCGGCCATCGACGCGATCGTTGCCGACGGCGCCTACAAGAAGGTGCAGGCGAAGTATTTCGATTTCGACATCTATTGATGGTCACGGCTGCTGCTGTTAGTCGGCCTCGACCACGGGGAACGGGCGCCGCTGGCGCCCGTTTTCGTTTTCGCCCTAGAGCGCTTTCACCGTCACGTTCACCGGTTGCTCGATCTCCAGCGGATTGCGCAGCGGCAGGCCGAATTCCGGCGCCTCGATTTCGAAGACGTCGCCGTCCCGCGTCCTGATGCCGTCCGCGAAGGACAGGGTGGCGGTGCCGAACATGTGCACATGCACGTCGCCCGGGCGGCGGAACAGCGCGTATTTGAAGTGATGGTGTTCAAGATTGGCGATGGTGTGCGACATGTTCGTTTCGCCCGACAGGAACGGCTTTTCCCACAGAGGCTTGCCGTCGCGCAGGATGCGCGAGGCACCACGGATGTCGACCGGCAGGTCGCCGATCAGGATTTCCGGGCCGAAAGACGCGTTCCTGAGTTTCGAATGGGCAAGATAGAGATAGTTGACCCGTTCGGTGACATGGTCGGAAAACTCGTTCGACAGGGCGAACCCGACACGGAACGGCATGCCGTCGTCGCCGATGATGTAGATGCCGGCAACTTCCGGTTCCTCGCCGGCGTCCTCGGCGAAGGCTGGCGACAACAGTGCGGTGCCGGGCGCCACGGCCATGGTGCCATTGCCCTTGTAGAACCATTCCGGCTGCACGCCCGCCTGTCCGGCGCCCGGCTTGCCGCCGTCGAGCCCCATGCGAAACATCTTCATGGAATCGGTCAGCTGTTCCTCGCCCTCGGCGTTGAGTTTCTTGTGCATGGCGTCGCGCGCCGCCGCTGAACCGAGATGTGTCAGGCCCGTGCCGGTGAGATGCAGATGCGCCGGGTCGGGATGGTTGATCGGCGATAGCAGCCGTCCCTTGCGGTAGAGCGCTTCAAGGTCGACCACATCGGCAAAGCCTTTCCGCTCGATCAGCGCTTCCAGGCCGGAGCCGGTGCGCGCCGCTTCCGTCGCCAGCGAGTAGACGCTGCGCGCGCCATTGACCACGCGGGCCTTGCCGCCGTCGCGGGCGACGACGCGGATGGTGTCGCCTTCATCGAGGAACTGGGAGATCAACATGACGATCCTCTTTGCCTTGCCTGTCGCGGGGCATCGCGCCCGCAAATCTTTCCCCTCGCGGCTCCCGCATGGGCGCCGCGTTGAACCTTCTCATCCGGGTTTGGCCCGCGGTCAGCCTTGCTTGCCGAACTGTCCGGCAGGGGCTTCCGGCTTTCGGCCCGCGAGCGACATACCTGTCTTTCGCCTTGCCGCGGCGGTTTCAGGCCTTGTTCTTGTTGTAGACGTCGAAGACGACGGCGCCGAGCAGCACCAGCCCCTTCACCACCTGCTGCCAGTCGACATTGACGCCCATGATCGACATGCCGTTGTTCATCACACCCATGATGAAGCCGCCGACCACCGAGCCCATCACCTGGCCGACGCCGCCCATCGCCGAGGCACCGCCGATAAACACCGCCGCGATCACGTCGAGCTCGCTACCCAGGCCCGCCGCCGGCACGGCCTGGCCGAGGCGCGCGGCGATGATCAGTCCGCCGAGTGCCGACAGAACGCCCATATTGATGAACACCATCAGGGTCAGCCGGTCGGTCTTGATGCCGGAGAGCTGGGCTGCCTTGGCGTTGCCGCCCATCGCATAGATGCGGCGGCCGATCGTCATCTTCTTGGTGACGAAGATGAACAGCGCGATCAGCACGGCCATCACCATCAGCACGATGGGCAGGCCCCTGTAGGTGGCGAACTGGAAGACGAGGAACAGCACCAGCGCGCTCACCACCAGGGTCTTGATCGCGAACAGCGCGAAGGGTTCCGCCTCATAGCCGTGCCGCTCGCGCGTGCGCCGCGCCGCCAGGCCGAAATAGGCGTAGGCCACGACGGCGATGATGCCAATCACCATGGTCGTCATGTGCAGGCTCAGGCCGCTGCCAACCACGGTCTTGCCGGCCGCGTTCACGATCGGCTCGACCAGGGTCAGCGGGCCGATAATGTCGGGAATGAAGCCGGAAGAAAGCGCCTTGAAGCTGTCGGGCAACGGCCCCACCGACGAGCCGCCGCCGAGCAGCGCCTGGCACATGCCGCGAAACATTAGCATGCCGGCCAGCGTGACGATGAAGGACGGTATTCGGTGATAGGCTATCCAATAGCCCTGCGCCGCGCCGATGGCGCCGCCGATCAGCAGGCAGACCAGTGAGACCGCCAGCGGATTGCTGAGCAGGCCGAGCTGCCAGGTCACCATCATATTGGCGGCCAGCGCCCCGATGAAGCCGGCGACGGAGCCGACGCTGAGGTCAATATGGCCGGCGACGATGACGAGCAGCATGCCCAGCGCCATCACGATGATGAAGGAATTCTGCTGCACCAGATTGCTGAGATTGACCGGCTTGAACAGCGTGCCGGAGGTGGTGAACTGGAAGAAGATCATGATGGCGATCAACGCCAGCACCAGCCCGTAGTCGCGCAGGTTGTTGACAAGCGCGGAGACAGCGACGCGCTGACCCGGCTGTACGTCTTCGGCGACGGTGCTCTTCGGTGCGGGGGCGCTGTCGGTGCTCATGATGCTTTTCCTTCTCCCCGTACGATCGCGCGCATGATCTTTTCCTGGCTGGCGTCGCTCGCCGCCATTTCGCCGACCATGCGCCCTTCGTTCATGACGTAGATGCGGTCGGTGATGCCGAGCAGTTCGGGCATCTCCGACGAGATGACGATGATCGCCTTACCCTCGGCGGCCAGCCGCGCGATGATCGTGTAGATTTCGTATTTGGCGCCGACGTCGATGCCGCGCGTCGGCTCGTCAAGGATCAGAACTTCGGGATTGGCGAACAGCCATTTCGACAGCACAACCTTCTGCTGGTTGCCGCCCGACAGGTTGCCCGTCATCTGATAGACGCTCGATGCCCGGATGTTGGTCTTGCCGCGATAGTCGTTGGCGACCGAAAGCTCGCGCAGGTCGTTGATGACGCCCTTTTTCGACACGCCGTCGAGATGGGCGAGCGTGATGTTGTGCTTGATGTGGTCGATCAGGTTGAGCCCGTAGGTCTTGCGATCCTCGGTGACATAGGCAATGCCCTGTTCCACGGCACGGCCCACCGAGGAAAGATCGACCGGCTTGCCGCGCAGCGACACCTCGCCGGTGATGCGCCGCCCATAGGAGCGGCCGAACAGGCTCATGGCGAATTCGGTGCGCCCGGCGCCCATCAGTCCGGCAATGCCCACCACTTCGCCCTTGCGGACATTGAGGTCGATGCCCTTGATCACTTGCCGCTCGGCGTGGAGCGGATGGTAGACCGACCAGTTCTTGACCTCGAAGATGACCTCGCCGACCTGCGGTTCGCGCGGCGGATAGCGATCGTCGAGCGAGCGGCCCACCATCGAGGTGATGATACGGTCTTCGCTGATGTCCTGCCGCGACAGCGTCTCGATGGTGCGCCCGTCGCGAATGATGGTGACATGGTCGGCGACCCGGTTCACCTCGTTGAGCTTGTGCGAGATGAGGATCGAGGTGATGCCTTGTCGCTTGAACTCGAGCAGCAGGTCGAGCAGCGCCTGGCTGTCCTTCTCCGACAGGCTGGCCGTCGGCTCGTCGAGGATCAGCAGTCGCACTTCCTTGCTGAGCGCCTTGGCGATTTCCACCAATTGCTGCTTGCCGACGCCGATATTGGTGATGAGGGTCTTGGGGTCCTCGGTGAGACCGACCTTCTTCAGCAAGGCGCGGGTGCGCGCTTCGTTGGCATTCCAGTCGATGATGCCGTAGCGGGCGTGTTCGTTGCCGAGAAAGATGTTTTCGGCGATCGACAGCATCGGCACCAGCGCAAGCTCCTGGTGGATGATGACGATGCCGAGGTTTTCGCTGTCGTGGATGCCTTTGAAATGGCACTCCTGGCCGCGATAGATGATCTTGCCGTCATAGGAGCCGGTTGGATAGACGCCGGACAGAACCTTCATCAGCGTCGACTTGCCGGCGCCGTTCTCGCCGACCACCGCGTGGATCTCGCCTTCCTCGACGCGCAGGTTGACGTTCGACAGCGCCTTGACGCCCGGGAACGTTTTGGTGATGTCGCGCATCTCCAGAATGGTCTGTGCCATCACGAAAACCTGGTTTGCCAGCGGGCGAAGCCGGGCGTGCCGCCTCTGCCGCATGATACCGAAGGGTGGAGTGTCTAAAAAGGGGGCTCCGCGCCTGGCGCGGAGCCCGAGGCAAGGACGAATTACTTCAGTTCTTCGGCCTTGATGTAGCCGGACTCGACGACCAGCTTCTCGTAGTTCGCCTTGTCGACCTCATGCGGCGTCAACAGGATCGAGGGAACGACCTTGACGTCGTTGTTGTAGGTCTTGGTGTCGAGGCCGTCCGGCTTGCCGCCCGACAGCACCTTGTCGACGAGCTGCACCGTCGACTTGGCCAATTCGCGCGTGTCCTTGAACACGGTCGAATACTGTTCGCCCGAGATGATCAGCTTGACCGAGGCGGTCTCGGCGTCCTGGCCGCTGACGATCGGCCAGGGCTGAGCGGCAGTGCCGTAGCCGACGGCGCGGAGCGAGGCGGTGATGCCGCGCGACAGGCCGTCATAGGGAGACAATACGCCGTCGACGCGGCTGCCGTCCGAGTAGTTGGCGGAGAGCAGGTTGTCCATGCGGGCCTGCGCGGTGGCGGCCAGCCAGCGCAGCGTGCCGACCTTGTCCATGCCCATCTGGCCCGACTTGACCTTGACAGTGCCGTTGTCGATCAGCGGCTGCAGCACCGACATGGCGCCGTTGTAGAAGAAGAAGGCATTGTTGTCGTCCGGCGAGCCGCCGAACAGCTCGACATTCCAGGGCTTGGTGTTGGGGAAACGCTCCTTGAGGCCCTTCACCAGCGAGTCGGCCTGGATCACGCCGACGCCGAAATTGTCGAAGGTGGTGTAGTAGTCGACATTCGGCGTCTTCTTGATCAGGCGGTCATAAGCGATGACGACAACGCCGGCGTCGTTGGCCTTCTGCAGTGCGTCACCCATGGTGGTGCCGTCGATCGAGGCGATGATCAGCGCTTTCGGACCCTTGGTGATTTCGTTTTCCAGCTGGCTCAGCTGGTTTGGAATGTCGTCCTGCGCATATTGCAGGTCGACGGTGTAGCCGAGCGCCTCGAGCTGCGACTTGACGGCATCGCCATCGTTGATCCAGCGCTGCGAGGTCTTGGTCGGCATCAGCACGCCGACAAGGCCCTTTTCCGCGGCCTGCGCCGAATAGCTCATGGCCGCGATGCCGACCGCGAGCGCGGCGACGAACGTCTTGATGATCTTCACGGTACTCTCTCCCTAGTTGATGAAAGCGGCGCCCGGCCTGTTTCGCCCGGCCACTCTCGCCGGGCGCATCGCGCCGACGAGCATATCGATCCTGCTAACCTCCCAATCGATCCTCGCCGTCCGGTTCCAACCGGCCCCGGTGGGTCGGTGAAGGTCGCGGCAGGCGTGGCGCGCGAAGGTTGTGTCTCTTTGCCATAACTGTCAAATTCGATCTTCGATGTTTGGTATATCGAATCTGA
The DNA here is from genome assembly GCF_008727715.1 of Mesorhizobium terrae. GTDB lineage: Bacteria > Pseudomonadota > Alphaproteobacteria > Rhizobiales > Rhizobiaceae > Mesorhizobium > Mesorhizobium terrae. The sequence continues at coordinate 1,023,580 of NZ_CP044218.1, read as the reverse complement.
TATGCGTACGGCCTTCGGGCCGTGCAGATGGGGTAGGACATGGTCGAGATCGGCAAGGCGTCAGTGGACACCCAGCGCAACAATGGCGAGCGCGGCGACGGTACCGCGCTTCTGCACAGTGGGCTCAGCTTGCGTCACATGCGCATGATCGTGGCGCTCGACGATCACGGCCGGGTCAGCGCGGCGGCGCAGGTCATGAACATTTCCCAGCCGGCCGCCTCGCGCATGATCGCCGAGATGGAGGCCATTCTCAACGTTCCCTTGTGCGAGCGCCTGCCGCGTGGCGTGGCGTTGACGCCTTATGGCAAGGCGCTGGTGCGGCGCGCGCGCATCATCCTGATCGAGATGCGCGAGACGGACCGGGAGATCGCCGAGCTCAAGGCCGGCAAGGGCGGCTCGGTGTTCCTCGGAGCAGTGACGGCGCCGGCGATCGAACTGGCCGTTCCGGCGATCCGCGAAATTCGCAAACTCTATCCGCGCATCGAGATCACCATGCAGGTCGAGACCAGCAACGTGCTGGCGCGGGAACTGATCGCCATGCGGCACGATTTCATCATCGCCCGCATCCCCGACGACCTCAATCCGCGCCTGTTCGAAAGTCGCGTCATCGGCATCGAAAAGGCTTGCCTGATCGTCCGGCGCGGTCATCCGCTGATGGGCAGGAAAGCGGTTCGCCTGGAAGAGACCGCCGGCTATGATTGGGTGTTCCAGTCCGGCAGCTCGCCGTTGCGGCAGGTGATGGAGGCGAATTTCCTCAACCGCAACATCCCGCTGCCCGAGCATATCTTCAACACCAGCTCGCTGCTTTTGACGCTGGTGATGGTTTCGCAGTCGGAGGCCATCGCACCGGTATCGGTCCAGGTGGCGAAGTTCATCCAGGGGGCGGACGGTCTCGCCGGCGCCATCGATGTCGTGCCGACCGATTTCGACATCGAGGTTAGGCCCTATTCGCTGATCACCATGAAGCAGCGCGTGCTCTCTCCCGCCGCCAAGATGCTCTACGATTTCATCCTCAAGGAAGTGAGCTGAAAGGTCTCGGCCCAAAGGGGCGCGAGCAGCCTGCCGCGACAAGCCGGTCGCCTTGTTGCATCGGGCGAGCATAGCTGGCATGAAAACGGGATGCGCGCTCATGCCCTTTGGATCATTGCCGTGATGTCGCTGGCCGCCTGTGCCGGCGGCCCGAAGCCGTCGGCGCCGGCAGGTGCCGATATCGCGATCATGGATGATCTGCCGATCAACGGCATCATCATGAGCCGGGTTTCCGCCGTCGTTTGCGCCAAGGGTCCCTTCGATACCGCGCCGCCGTCAACCGATGCGCTGAATGCCTTGAAGCAGCAGGCTGCGGCAATTAACGCCAATGGCATCTATCGCGTGAAATACGTCACGACAGGCTTGGTGGATCGCTGCATGGTACTGCCAGGGACCGGCGCGACTGGCATCGCCTATCGAAACGGACCCGCCGCCCAATAGGCCTGCAAGCCTGAAATCGCTCAGAATTTGTAAGCGAAGCCGATGGCAAGCGTGTTGGTGTTGACCTCGACCGAGCCATCGCCCGCGGGAGCGGAATAACCGACCTTGCCGAAGTCGGTGTATTTATATTCCGCGCGACCGACCCAATTGTTCGAGAACGCATATTCAGCGCCGGCGCCAAGCGTCCAGCCCGCACGGGTTTCGCTGGCGCTGGCAAAGGTGCCGCCGGCGTTGGAGACATTCACCTTGATGCCGCCAAGCGCCAGGCCGCCGGCACCGTAGATGAGCAGATTGTCCATTGCGTAGCCGACGCGCCCGCGTATGTCGCCGGTCCAGGTCACCTTGGTGTTGAGCGATTCCCCGGTTGCCGCATTGGTGGACGTGCCCTTGATCCCTGAATAGTTGATGTCGGCATCGATGCCGCCGACGAAATTGCCGTTCTGGATGTTCCAGCCGCCATAAAGGCCGCCAAATCCGCCATCGACGCTGCCGCTGATTTCGGCTGCGGGATTGGAAGGAAACGAATTGTCGGCGCGGCCCCAGCCATATCCGGCCTGGCCGCCGAGATAGGCGCCATTCCAGTCGAAAGTCGAGGCGACAGGAAGGTCCACAACCGCGTCAGCAGCAAACGCTCCGCTGATCGGCGTGGCGAGCAAGGCGAAAGCAATGAAGTAGCGCTTCATCGGATGCCCCTGTGCAGACGAGCGCATCCTACGTGCAACCATGCCGATTGGAAATAGCGGCGGCTTGCCGGATCACGCGGATTTCAACGCGGTGTTGCGCGGATACGACGGGAAGCACGGCGGAGACGTTCACCCTTCCCGGCGCCGAAACCACGAAATGAGCTGGAGCGGGGTAGCGGGCGCAGAGCCGAAATTCTTGTACCGTAAAATCAATGGCTAAGCACCGTTGGCCATGAGTTTGATGTCATGGATTGTGGCGCAAATCGTGTCACGAAATGACGTGGTCAACATAGCAAGCCTGCCCTCTCCGGAGTGCTTCAATGAAGGCTCTAGACATTAAGTTTGTTTATGTTATTACATTACATAATTTTAACGCGGATAGCGTCTAGGGAAAGGGGCTACATCTCCATGAGGGTATTTCTGCTCACCGTATTTTCTTTAACCGCACCTATGGTGCCCGCCGCAGCCGCGGATATTTCTGCTTCCAGCGCCGGAGCTGCACCCAATACGGAGATCACCATAGGCCGCGATTGGAGCGGTTTTTATGCCGGCATCAACGGCGGGTGGGGCCAAAGTCACGATAATCGATCTGTGATCGGAGTGGGAACTGCCGCTGATTATGATGGAAATGGCGGGACCGTCGGCGGCCAGGTTGGCTACCGCTGGCAGATGGATGGCTGGGTGTCTGGGCTGGAAGGACAAGGCAACTGGGCTGACCTGTCGGGTAGTAGCGACAACCTCCTTGTTCCCGGCGGTATCGTTCGTTCCAAGACAAAGGCTTTTGGCTTGTTTACCGGACAGGTCGGTTACGCATGGAATGATTTCCTAGTCTATGTGAAAGGCGGTGCAGCTATCACGCGTCGCAACTATCAGTTTTTGGCTCCAGGCGGTGTTTTAGCCTCCGAAACAGGGGTCAAAACCCGTTTTGGCGGAACTGTGGGCGTTGGCACAGAATACGCGCTTAGCCAAAACTGGTCGCTTGGCGTCGAATACAATCGGATCTTTGAAACAGAGCGTGATGTGTCCTTCACGGTTCCCAAGGGTCCCAGCGTGCAAGGCTTCAAAACAGGCGGAGATACAGACCTTGTTCTGGCGCGGTTGAATTATAAATTCTGAAGTAAGCGGACATCGAAACAGTGCTGTTGCCTCCCGATTTACGTCTAAGCGTCGTAAATCGGGATTCGATTTGGCAAGGGTAGATGGTCGCAATATTGGGTCACATGTTGTGGCACAAATCGCGTCACAGGATGAGTTTTCATAAACCGCGCCTGGCCGTTGTATATGCGTTCGGCCTTGCCGCAGGCTCTGCCGGATCAATTATTTAGCTTTGATGATTTGGAGCGGGTAGCGGGAATCGAACCCGCGCGTTCAGCTTGGGAAGCTGACAGGCTACCATTACATCATACCCGCGCGCCGCCCAGTTAGCATGGCCGCCTCGGCTCGGGCAATCAGAAAGCGGCGGCTTGAAGCAAGTGCCGCGAGCGCGTATCTCACGCTCAGGGACTGCAACGGAGAAGAGCCTTGTCTGCACTGACCCGCTTTCTCGGCGACACGCCGCTCAAGATCCTGCTCAAGCTTGTCGTGGTGTCGTTCCTGGTCGGCATTGTCATGAGCGCCTTCGGCTGGTCGCCGTTCGACGTGCTCTATGGCATCCAAAATTTCTTCCTCGACCTGTGGCACATGGGCTTCCGCGCCATCGACCGTTTCGTCGGCTATATCCTTTTGGGTGCCGCGATCGTCGTGCCGGCCTTCATCATCCTGCGGCTGGCGAGCTATCGCAAATAACGCTCAGGCTACGGCCGCCGCTTCCTCGAACAGGATGGCGTGGCGGCCGGCCAACGCCGGCACGTCGGTGGAATAGCCGCCGCCGATGACACCGCACAGCGGTATGCCGCGCCGGCGGAAATGGCCGATCACTGCCCGTTCGCGCGCACGAATGCCGTCATCGCTGAGCGAGAGCCGGCCGAGCCGATCCTCGGCGTGCACGTCGACGCCGGCATTGTAGAAGACAAGGTCCCAGGGTCGCTGGCCGGAGATGACCGGCAGCAGGCCGTCCAGCCGGTCCAGATAGTCGCGGTCGCCGGTTCCGTCGGGCAAGGCGATGTCGAGGTCGGAAGCGATCTTGCGAACCGGGTAGTTGCGCTCGCCATGCACGGACAGGGTGAACACGCGCGGCTCGTCGCGCAGGATGTCGGCGGTGCCATCGCCCTGATGCACGTCGAGGTCGACCACTAGAACGTTGCCGACCCGGCCTTCGTCCAGCAATGTCAGCGCCGCCACCGCGACGTCGTTGAAGGTGCAGAAACCGGCGCCTTGCGCGCGGCGCGCATGATGGCTGCCGCCGGCGGCATTGCAGGCTATGCCATGTTCGAGCGCCAGCCGTGCGGCCAGAACGGTGCCAGCGGCCGCAAGCTGGGCACGCAACGACACCCGCGGGCCGACAGGAAAGCCGATCTCGCGTTCGATTTTCGCCGGCACCGCGCAGTCGATGACCTGATCGACATAGGTTGCGTCATGCGCGCATTTCAACCAGTTGGCTGACGCGGGCCGGGGCTGATGCAAGGCGCCCGGTAGAGCCAATCCACGCGCCGACAACGTCTCCATCAAAAGCGGATATTTGCTCATCGGGAAGCGGTGATTGACGGCGAAGCCGGCATCGTAGTCCGGATGGTGGACGATCTGCAGTGGCAAGCGGCGTATCCATAAACATGCGCCAGAGCGGGAATTTCGGTTGCCCGGTCCGGAATGTCAGTTGCGCGGTACAGCGAAATTGGGCCACATCGGCGACCCGTTCAAGAGGCCGCTGGGAGGCACCACTGGACCAGGCATCGTCAGCGACCGCGAGCCGGTCGTTCGTCGTCACCAACCGCTCGGTGCTCGCCATCGCGGTGCCGATGACGCTCGCCTATCTGACAACGCCTCTGCTCGGCTTGGTCGACACGGCGGTGGTCGGTCAGTTCGGCGATGCCGCCTTGCTTGGCGGCCTCGCCGCCGGCGCGCTGGTGTTCGACGTCGTCTTCACCACCTTCAATTTCCTGCGTTCCGGCACCACCGGTCTGGTCGCGCAGGCTTTCGGTCGCGGCGACACTGCCGAGGAGCAGGCGGTTTTCTGGCGTTCGGTGCTGATCGCCATCGTCGCCGGCGTCGTGCTGGCGGCACTTGCCCCGGTCGCCTCCGTTCTCGGCCAGAAATTCATGGGGGCTGAGCAGCGGGTCAACGAGGCGATGGATCTCTACATCCGCATCCGCCTGCTTGCCGCGCCCTTCTCGCTCGTCAACTACGCCATCCTCGGCTACGTGCTGGGCCGTGGCGAAGGCAATCTCGGCCTGTTCCTGCAGATCGTTCTCAACGGCATCAACATCGCGCTTTGCATCGTGCTCGGCCTGGAGCTCGGCTGGGGCGTGGCCGGCGTTGCCTGGGCGACGCTGACCGGCGAGTTTTGCGCGATGTTGCTGGGATTGGCGATTGTGCTGAGGCGCTTTTCCCGTGCGCCCCGCTTGCCGATGAGCCGCATCCTCGACTGGTCGGCCTTCAAGCACATGATGTCGCTGAACCGCGACATCATGATCCGCTCCTTCTCGCTTCTGGCCGCATTCGCTCTGTTCACGCGCCAGGGCGCGCAGTTCGGCACGGTCACGCTCGCCGCCAATGCCGTGCTGATGAACTTCTTTCTCATCGCAGGCTATTTCCTCGACGGTTTCGCCACAGCTGCCGAGCAGCTGGCGGGACGCGCCATCGGCGCCCGCGCCGAACGTTCGTTCCGGCGCGCGGTGCGGCTGACGCTTCTGTGGGGTTATGGCCTCGCCGGTGTCGCGACGCTGGTGCTGCTCTTTGGCGGTGCCGCCCTGGTCGGTGTCGTCACCACCTCCGATGCCGTGCGCACGGTGGCCGACACCTATCTGCCCTGGGCCGCGTTCACAGCGCTGAGCGGCGTGCTCGCCTTCCAGATGGATGGCGTGTTCATCGGCGCCACCTGGTCGCGCGACATGCGCAACATGATGCTGTTGTCGTTCTGCGTGTTCCTGGCAGCGTTGCTGACACTGACACCAGCCTTCGGCAATCACGGCCTGTGGGCGGCGCTGCACGTCTTCCTGCTGGTGCGCGGCATCAGCCTGTTCTCGATCATGCAGCGGCGGGTGCGCGAAGCCTTTTAGATCGGTTTCGCCAGCCAGTCGGCGAGCTTGCTGTCGCGAAGCTCGCGGATGGACTTCAGTCCCTCGCGGTCGGCGAGACTGGACATGCCGGCGACGATGCGTCCCGGCAAGGATGGTCCGGCATAGATCATGCCGGTATAAAGCTGCACGAGATCGGCGCCGGCGCGGATTTTCTCCAATGCGGTCTCTGCCGAATCGACGCCACCGACCCCGATGATCGCGCGATCCGCACCAAGCAGCTTGCGCATCCTGGCCAGCACGGCGGTCGAGCGCTCGAACAGCGGCTTGCCCGAAAGGCCGCCGGTTTCGCCGGCATGGCTGGTGCTCTTGAGCGCCGGCCGGGCGATCGTCGTGTTGGAAACGATGACACCGTCCACCGCGTTTTCGGTGACTTCCGCGGCGATGTCCTCGAGTTCGGCCTCGATGAGGTCCGGTGCGATCTTCAGAAACACTGGTGGCCTGGCGGCGGCGGCTTCACGCGCGGCCATGACGCGCGAAAGAAGCTCGGCCAGTTGCTCGCGCGCCTGCATGGTGCGCAGGCCAGGCGTATTGGGCGACGAGATGTTGACCGTGAGGTAAGAGGCAAGCGGTGCGAAACGCGCGATACCCTTCTCATAGTCGTCGATGCGGTCGGCGCTGTCCTTGTTGGCGCCGATGTTGACGCCGATGATGCCGCCACGCTGCCTGCGGGCAGCAAGCCGTCTTTCGGCGGCGTCGTGGCCTTCATTGTTGAAGCCCAGCCGATTGATGACGGCGTCGTCGCGCGTCAGCCTGAAGATGCGCGGCTTCGGATTGCCCGTCTGCGGCAGCGGCGTCACCGTGCCGACCTCGGCGAAACCGAAGCCGAGCGAGAGCAGCGCGTCCGGCACTTCCGCATTCTTGTCGTAGCCGGCCGCCATGCCGAGCGGGTTCGGGAAATCGAGCCCGCACAGGCTTACTTTCAACCGCTCGTCGCGTGGCGGGCGTGTCGCCACGGGCAAGCCGCAGCGCAAGGCGGCGATCGTGAGCCCATGCGCGGTTTCGGGATCGAAGCTGAACAGAACCTGCTGGCCGATGCGGTCGATCAGGCTCATTCGGCCTCCAGTTCCGGAAAGACATGGCTGCTGTCGGGGCCGAGCGGCAGAGATCTCACCCAGGCAACGGCGTCGAATTCGAGGGGGGCGTAGAGGTGGGGGAACAGCGCGCCGCCGCGCGAAACTTCATATTTCAGCGCTTCGCCGAGCTTGGTCCCGTCGATCGCGGCCAGCAAAAGGTCGTTCTGGCCGGCGAAGTAGCGAGCCGCGGTTTCCTGGACCTGTGTGGCGGTCGAGAAATGGATGTAGCCGTCGGCGAAATCGATCGGAGCGCCGTCGAAGCGGCCTGCAAGTTCAGCTTCGCGCCACAGGGCCTGCGGCACGATCTTGTAGATAAATCGTGACATGGTTGCGCTATAGTCTGATTGTGACGGCCGGAAAAGAGCGCAGAAGCGGCTCTCCCCATTTCCGGCGCAAAGCGCAGACAGATTGCGCGCAACGGCTGAAGGAGGAAACCATGCGTTTCGAACACCTCATCGTTCCCGCTACGCTGGCCGCGCTGTTTGCCGCGCCCGCATTGGCCGAGGATGCCGGCCGCTACCGGCTGGAAAAGACTGACCAGGGCTATGTCCGCATGGACACCCAGACTGGGGCCATGTCGGTCTGCAACGAACGCGACGGGCAATTAGTGTGCCGCGTCGCCGCCGACGAACGCGCTGCCTTCCAGGACGAGATCGACCGTCTGCAAGGCACGGTCAAGGCCCTGGACGGTCGTGTCACCAAGCTCGAGAATTCGTTGTCGGCCAAGCTGGAATCCAAGCTGCCCAGCGAGGAGGATTTCAACAAGACGATGAGCTACATGGAGCGCTTCGTGCGCGGCTTCATGGGCATCGTGAAGGACATGGACAAGGAAAACGGCGACCCGACCAAGCCAAGTCTGCAGAAGACCTGAGCTTTCTGGGCGCCACCCGGATCGGATCGAAGTGATCCTGATCCAGGCTAGCTTGTTGGGAACCTTCCGACTGTCGTCTTTGCTGCTTGAAAACGACGTCCGCCACCGCATAATCCAATCGCTTGATCCTGCGGGAAGAGAACAGGGATCGGGGAGGGACATCTTGCCGGCAGGCTACAGCTTCGTCATCGCCGACGATCACCCCCTTTTTCGCGGGGCGCTCAAGGCGGCGCTTACCGGCGTCGGCGATGTGGCCGTCATTCATGAGGCCGGTGACTTCGACAGCGTCAAGGCGCTGGTCACCGCCAATGAGGACATCGATCTCCTGCTGCTCGACCTGTCCATGCCCGGCGCCAGCGGGCTGTCGGGCCTGATCTCGCTGCGCGGCATCCATCCGTCGGTGCCGATGGTGGTGGTCTCGGCGCATGACGACCCGGTCACCATCCGCCGCGCGCTCGAACTGGGCGCTTCCGGCTTCATCTCCAAGTCGGCCAGCATGGAAGACATCCGCGAGGCGGTGAAGGCCGTGCTCGCCGGCGATATCGCCGTCCCCGCCGGCATCGATCTCGGCATCGAGCGCGATCAGGAAATCTCCGATCTCATCAAGCGCCTGCAGACCCTGACGCCGCAGCAGACGCGGGTGCTTGGCATGTTGGGCGAAGGATTGCTCAACAAGCAGATCGCCTATGAACTCGGCGTCTCGGAAGCAACCATCAAGGCGCATGTCTCGGCGATCCTGCAGAAGCTCGATGTCGACAGCCGCACCCAGGCGGTGATCCAACTCGCCAAGATCGGCGGCGACCCGCTGCAGAACGGCTGATCTATTCCGCCGCAGGTGCCAGCGGCTTCACCCTTGCCATCATCGTGCGCAGCGCCGCCGGCTTCACCGGCTTGTTGATCACTGGCACGTCGAGTTCGGCGGCCGCCATGCGCACCTCGCTGGTGCGGTCGGCCGTCACCAGAACCGCCGGTATCGCCTCGCGATAGTGCCGGCGCAGATGGGCGACGACATCCAGGCCCGTTTCCCCATCAAGGTGATAGTCGGCGAGGATCAGGTCGGGTTGCGCCAGCGCGCTGGCCCTTGCCTTGAAATCGGCGGAGCCCTGCAAGGTCGTTGCCGTGCATCCCCAACCCTCGATCAGCAGCCGCATGCCTTCCAGGATGCGGGTGTCGTTGTCGATGCAGACGACTGAGAGGCCGGCAAGTGTCGAACCGAGACGCGCCGCCATGCGGGGCCTGGCTTCGGGTGCCGCTTCCGCGGCTGCGGCCACCGGCATGACGACGGAGAATCGCGTGCCTCTGCCCTGGTTGGAAAAAAGCCTGATCTCCAGCCTGAGCACGCGGGCGATGCGGTCGACGATGGACAGCCCGAGGCCGAGCCCCTGCGCCTCGCGCGCGCCTTCGTCCAGCCGGGTGAATTCGTGGAAGACGGTGTTCAATTTGTCGCCGGCAATGCCGATGCCGGTGTCGATCACCTGCAGCTCGAGCAACTCGCCGCGCCGCCGCACGCCGACCAGTATGTGGCCCTTGCGCGTGTATTTGATGGCGTTCGACACCAGGTTCTGGATGAGCCGCCTGAGCAGGTTGCGGTCGGTCGTCACCGACAGCGACGAGGGCACGATGGTCAGTTTCAGGCGTTTTTCTGCGGCGAGCGGTTTGAAGTCTGTGCCGACCTGTCGAAGCAGGCCGTCGAGGCGGAAGGTCGTCTCTTCCGGCTTCATGGCGCCGGCATCCAGCCGCGAGATGTCGAGCACGGCGCCCAGAATGGTCTCCACCGATTCCAGCGAGGATTCGATGTTGATCGCCGCTTGTCCGCTTGCGCCCTTGCCGGCCTTCTCGATCAGCGAAGCGCAATAGAGGCGGGCGGCATTGAGCGGCTGCAGGATGTCGTGGCCGGCGGCGGCCAGGAACCGTGTCTTGCCGAGATTGGCCTCCTCGGCCAGCATCTGCGCCTGCGCCAGTTCTTCGTTGACCCGGGTAAGTTCGGCAGTGCGGCTTTTAACGCGCTGTTCCAGCGATTCATTGGCGCGTTTGAGCGCCAGATCCGCCTCGACGCGCGCGGATATGTCGGCATAGGTGGCGACCAGGCCGCCATCCGGCATCGGGTTCGACCGCAGCTCCAGGATGCGGCCGCTGGTTTTGAGTTCGAGCTGCCACGGGCCGACAAAACTGGCCAGCCGGTCGAGCACGGCAAGCCCGGTTTCGGGCGAAATATCGCCCCGTTCGGCCAGATGACCGAGGATACGGTCGAGCGACACGCCAACCTGGCCCATGTCGTCGGGCAGATCGAACAGGGACCGATACTGGCGGTTCCAGCAGATCAGCCGGAAGTCCCGGTCGAAGACGGTGATGCCCTGTTCCATCTGGTCCAGCGCGATCTGCAGAAGGTCGCGGTTGTGTTGCAGGGCCTCGGTGGCATCGTCGAGCAGCCGGAAGGCATCGCGGGACTCGCGGTCGTTGCGGCGGAACAGCAGCGACAGCACCAGCCTGGCCGAGGACGAACCGACGGCGCTGGCCAGAAGCTGCTCGGAAAAACGGATCGTCTCCATGCTGGCCTGTTCGTTGCCATGCAGGGAAATGCCCTGGTCCCGTTCGAAGGTCTGGAACGAACGTTCGGTGCGTTCGACCCCGAGGTAACGGCCGATCGTGTCCTTCAGGTCGTTGACGGTGGTGGCGGTGCGAAAGCGACGCAGGCTGGGCTTCGGGCTCGTGTCGCGCGGCACGAAGATCGCGGCCTGGATGCGCTCAAGCGGAACCGAGGCGCGCGACAGCGAGCCGAACACGAAGAACAGGGCATTGATGGCCAGGCTCCACATGACGCCGTGGTTGAGCGGTTCGGCAATCGTGCCGAACAGCGCCTGCGGTCGCAGCGCCTGGATGCCGAACAGGCCCTGCGCGACGATGGTGTTGTCGGGTGCCGCGATCGAGGGAAACAAGAGCGTGAAGGCCCATATGGCAATGCCCGCCACCATGCCGAGCGCGGCACCCCGTCCGTTGGCGCGGCGCCATATCAAACCTCCGATCAAAGCCGGCGCGAATTGCGCGATCGCCGCGAAGGACATCAGGCCGATGGAGGAGAGCCGCGCGCTGTCGGTGGAGGCGCGATAGTAGAGGAAGGCGATGAACAGCACGATGAAGATCGAGGCGCGGCGCACATTGAGGATCAGCGTCGACCAGTCCTCGTTTTCCGAGGCACTGTTCTTCAGCACGCGGCGCACGAACAGTGGGATGACGAGATCGTTGGAGATCATGATCGCCAGCGCGACGCATTCCACGATGACCATGGCGGTGGCGGCCGAGAGCCCGCCGATGAAGGCGGCCATCGCCAACCCGTCATGACCGCTGAGCAGCGGCAGCGACAAAACGTAGAGGTCGCTTGAGGTGCGGCCGCCGACAAAGCTCAGCCCGGCAAAGGCGATCGGCAGCACGAACAGGTTGATGGCGATCAGGTAGAGCGGGAAGACCCATGTCGCCGTGCGCAGTTCGCGCTCGCTGCGGTTCTCGACGATCATCACATAGAACTGGCGCGGCAGCATGACGATGGCGAAGGCGCTGAGACCGGTCAGCACCAGCCATGTGGCCAGCGACGTGCCGTAGCCCATGGCATCCTTGACCTTCGGCGTCGCCGCGAACTGGCTGAACATGTCTCCCGGTCCACCGAAGATCAGGAAGGTGACCATCAGGCCGATCGCCAGGAAAGCGGCGAGCTTGACCACCGATTCCACCGCCACGGCCAGCACCAGCCCGTCCTGATGTTCGGTGGCGTCGGCGTGGCGGGTGCCGAACAGCACGGCGAACACCGCCAGAAGCATCGCCACGATCAGCGAGATGTCTGAAACGAAGGGGTCGAAGGAGAGCGGCGAGCCGGAATAATGCTCGACCATCAGGTTGACCGAACCGGAGATCGCCTTTAGCTGCAGGGCGATATAGGGCACGGCTCCGACTGTCGCGATCAGCGTGGCGATGGCAGCGACGGTGAAACTCTTGCCATAGCGCGCGCCAAGGAAGTCAGCCACCGAGGTGATCTTCTCGGCCTTGGCCAGGCGCACGATGCGCGACAGGAGCGGAAACCCGAAGACGAAAAGCAGGATCGGGCCGATATAGATGCCGAGGAATTCCAGCCCCCGTTCCGACGACAGGCCGACCGAGCCGAAGAAGGTCCAGGACGTGCAGTAGATGGCGAGGCTGAGCGCATAGATGAACGGCCGCGGCCGCCCCGGGCCCGCCGCGATCGAGCGCCGGTCGCCGAGGCTGGCGATCCCGAACAGGAGCGTCACATAGGCAAGCGCTATGATGACGATGAACCAGCCCTGCACGCCGGGTCCTCCTCCCATATTGCGTTGCTCTTCCCGATCGAGGCAATCACAGCTTCCAGGCCAAGTCCATCACGACATTGGGCGCAGCCGGGAAGCCGTGGAGATGCCGACGGCCGCGCAGTGCGGTGCGCGTCACTTCGCGTTTTTCGCCTGTGCAACCTGAGGTTTTTGCTGTTGTATGCTCGAATCGGGACAGGGGACCGATAGTCCGCTGTGGAAGCAGCCTGCGCGACGAAGAGGGAAAAGATGCTGAAAGAGTTTCAGGAATTTATCTCCAAAGGCAATGTGATGGATCTGGCGGTCGGCGTCATCATCGGCGCTGCCTTCGGTAAGATCGTCGACTCGTTGGTCAACGACATCATCATGCCGATCGTCGGTGCCATCTTCGGTGGCCTCGATTTCAACAACTACTTCTTCGGTCTGTCGTCGGCGGTTACCGCGGTGACGTTGGCCGAAGCCAAGAAACAGGGCGCCGTGTTTGCCTACGGCTCCTTCATCACCGTGGTGCTCAATTTCCTGATCCTGGCCTGGATCATCTTCATCATGGTCAAGGCCGTGAACAATATGCGCAAGCGCCTGGAAAAGGAAAAGCCGGCCCCGGCTCCGGCTGCACCGCCGGCCGATGTGGCATTGCTCACCGAAATTCGCGACCTGCTCGCCAAGAAGTAGCTTTTCGCCCATCTGGACCAAGAACCCGGTCGCTTGCGGCCGGGTTTTTCTGTTTTCGGCCTTTGGGAAACGCGATAGCACTCGCCGGCAGGAAAACACGGAACCTGCCATGGACATGGTCGAGAATTTGCGCGCCGAGGCGCGCGCCGCTCCCGAAAGCGGCATTGTCGCGGTGATGAACCACGGGCGCGGTCGCGACGGGATGATCCCGCTCTGGGCCGGCGAGGGCGACCAGCCGACACCGGCCTTCATTTCCGAGGCGGCCAGCCGCGCGCTTGTCGGCGGCGAGACCTTCTACACCTGGCAGAAGGGCATACCGGAGGTTCGGCAGGCGCTGTCCCGCTATTACGGGCGCCATTTCGGCAAGAGCTTCACGCCGGAGGAATTCATCCTGACCGGATCCGGCATGCATGCCATCCAGCTTGCTCTCGACGCTGTTGCCGGCGCCGGCGACGAAGTGATCTATCTGTCGCCCGCCTGGCCGAATTTTGCCGCCGCCGCGGGTATCGGCGGCGCCGTGCCGGTGCCGGTCGTGCTCGACCTCACCGACAATGGCTGGGTCTGCGATGTCGACAAGATCGCGGCGGCGATCACGCCGCGCACCAGGGCGCTGTTCGTCAACACGCCGTCCAACCCGACCGGCTGGACCGCCGACCGCGAGACCTTGCAGGCGATCCTCGACCTGGCCCGTGCCAGGAACCTGTGGATCGTCGCCGACGAGATCTATTCGCAGTTCCATTATGACGGCGGCCGGGCCGCCTCCTTCATCGACATCATGGCCGATGAGGACCGCATCCTGTTCGTCAACAGCTTCTCCAAGAACTGGTCGATGACCGGCTGGCGCGTCGGCTGGATCAAGACGCATCCGTCGTTGCAGCAGGTGTTCGAGAACCTGATCCAGTATTCGACCTCGGGCGTGGCGCAATTCATGCAGCGCGGAGCCGTCGCCGCCCTCGACGAGGGCGACGCCTTTGTCGCCGGTCAGGTCGCGCATGCGCGCCAGGCACGCGATCTCGTCTGCGGCATCCTCGGCCGGTCGGGCCGGGCGCGTTTCGCCGTGCCGCCAGGCGCCTTCTATCTGCTCTTTTCCATCGACGGCCTTGTCGATTCGCGCGCCGCCGCCTTCGACATCGTCGACCATGCCAATGTCGGTCTGGCGCCGGGCACCGCCTTCGGTCCGGGCGGCGAACAGTTCCTCAGATTGTGCTTCCTGCGCCGTCTCGACCAGCTCGAGGAGGCTGCAACGCGCGTCGCGGACTGGATGCAGCGCTTGTAATTTCGCGCAAGATTGTTACGAGCCTGTGAGAAGGTGATATTTGCCGCTCCTGACCGGACGGCTTGAGGAAAGTACGCCAGATGACAGTAAAGCCGCGCATTGCTTTGATCCCGCATGCATCGCCGACATCGCCGGCCGCCCGTGCCGCGCTGATGGAGAATCCAGGTTTCGGCAAGGTGTTCTCCGACCACATGGTCACCATCACCTGGAGCGTCGAGCGCGGCTGGCACGATGGCGCGGTCAAGGCGCGGGCGCCTTTCGCCATCGATCCGGCGGCGGCCGTGCTGCACTACGCCCAGGAAATCTTCGAGGGCATGAAGGCCTACCGCACCAAGGACGGGTTGGCGCTTTTCCGCCCCGAGGAGAATGCACGCCGCCTGAACCTGTCGGCCGAGCGCATGGCGATGCCGCCTATCCCGGAAGACCTGTTCATCGAGGCCGTCGAGACGCTGGTGCGCATCGACGCCGACTGGGTGCCCGAGGGCGATGGCAGCCTCTATCTGCGGCCCTTCATGTTCGCCAGCGAGGCATTCCTCGGCGTTCGCCCGGCCAGCGAATACATCTTCTGCGTCATCGCCTCGCCGGTCGGCGCCTATTTCAAGGGTGGCTACAAGGCAGTGACGGTCTGGGTGTCGGACGACTACACCCGCGCCGCGCCGGGTGGTACAGGTGCCGCCAAATGCGGCGGCAACTATGCCGCCAGCCTGATCGCCCAGGCCGAGGCCACCCGCAATGGCTGCGACCAGGTCGTCTTCCTCGACGCCGCCGAGCGCCGCTGGATCGAGGAACTCGGCGGCATGAACGTCTTCTTCGTCATGGACGACAAGCGTATCGTCACACCGCCATTGGGCACGATCCTGCCCGGCATCACGCGCGCCTCCATCATGAAGCTCGCCGCAGAGGCCGGCTACACGGTCGAGGAGCGCCTCTACGGCTTCGACGAATGGCAGGCCGACGCCAAGAGCGGCAAGCTGCGCGAAGCGTTTGCTTGCGGCACCGCGGCCGTCATCGCCGGCATCGGCACCGTGAAGTTCAGGGACGGCTCGTTTGCCATCGGCAACAGCGGCGACGGCGAGGTCACCTCGCAGTTGCGCGCCAAGCTGGTCGGCGTGCAGCGCGGCACCGTCAAGGACGACCACGGCTGGGTGCGCAAGATCTAGGGTTCCCGCGCCGGCGGCTCGTTGCCGTTGCCTTTCCCTTGAGGCTCCGTAATATCCAGGTGGATATGACGGAGCCTTTTGCATGAGATCTGCCCGCGCTTTTCTGGCCTTCCTCATCGTGCTGGCCGTGCCATCCTGGGCACGTGCGGGAGATGGTGGCATCGCCATTTCGGGCGTCGGTATCACCTCCGCCACACTGACCCCGGCCGATCTCGCGAAATTTCCGGCGACGGAAATGGACGTCTCGTTCATGACCAAGAACGGGGTGGAGAAAGGGCACTACAAGGGCGTGCTTTTGTGGTCCTTGCTGCAGGAAAAGGGCCTGTCCAAGCTCAGCCAGAACCACCACGAAGACCTGCAACATACGTTCCTGGTGACCGCCGAAGACGGCTACCGCATCGCTTTCTCGATCGGTGAGATCGCGCCGGATTTCGGCAATCGGGCGATCCTGATCGCCACCGAGCGCGACGGCAAGCCGCTGGCGCCGGACGAAGGGCTTCGGCTGGTCGTGCCGGGCGATGCGCGTGGCGCCAGAAGCGTCAAGAGCGTGGTCTCGATCGAGGTGAAGTAGGCGGGGCGCAGTGCCTCGTCAGGGCGCCAGGCGCACGGTGATCGTAGCGCCGGGGGCTGACAGTTGTCGCGCCAGCGACTGCGCCTCGGTTGCAGTGTCGACGCTGATCATGACGCTGCCGCCCATGATCGGCTCTCTTATGACCGGCTCCGAGATCACCTTGCCGTCGACGACGAGCTGCGTTTGCCGTCCGACTGAGGCGGTCGTGAAATCCCGGAAAGCACCGGCGCTGTCCGGTGTCATATCGATTTTGACTGCGGCTCCGTAGCTGACTGAGTCCGTCACCACTTCGGCTTTCGCGATCTTGAGCGAGACCGGAGCAACGGCTTTGGCCGGCTCGGCTGCGCTTTGTTGTTCGGCCGGCGCAGCGGGCTTTGCCTCGCTGCCGGTTTTTTCCAGATCGGAAGGCCGGGACGCGGGTTGTTCCAACGGACTGATCGCTTGGGCCGACACGCTCTTGGCATTCCATGCCGGCGGCTCGGGCAGGGTCGGCGATTGGTCGTCGCGCCAGATATGCGTGACGATGGTGAGCTTCGTGCCGCCTGTGTCCACGGTCACGCTATCCAGCGCCTCCACGGTCGAACCGTCTTGCAGCGACATGACGAGCGTCAGGTCGCGCGATTTTTGGGAGCTTTGCACCCGCGCCATCTGTTCGTCCGTCAGCTGCTTTGATCGTTCGGCGAAGGCGGCGATCATCTTTTCGATCCGCGCTTTCATGGCCGAATGCAGGGCCGTCGCATCGAAACTCTGTTTCATGCTGAAAGTGGCCGTGCGCCTTGCGCTGTCGGTCGTTTCGAACTTCCACGCCGATGTCGCGGGAACGAGTGTGTCTCCCATGCTTTCGTCGCTTTTCGCGGTCCAGGTGCTGCCGACCTCGGTGGTGCCCTCCTGCGTGGCCTGTCCCAGGCTGAGAACGATGACCTCGGGGAGAAGGACGTCAACGACCTTCAGCGGATTGTCCTTGACCGCCTGAAGCATCTGGCTGGCAACGCTGTCGGCCGGCAGTGTCGTGCCGGCTGCCCCCGGAGCGGCGATGAGGCTTTCCATATGGGCGATGATCTGGTCGGCTCCCGTCAACGCGGTCGGATAGCCGGTCAGATCCATGTCGAGATCCAGCTGCTGCACGCCATAGGCAGCCAGCGAATTCCGAAGCTGGGTATTCATCGCATAGGAATCCGCCGCGCCCGCAGTTCCCGGCGGCAGATCGGCGGAAAGGCTCCATCGGACGCGCATCGCCTTGTCGTCGCGCGAGAGAACGACCAGCTGATGGCGGAAGTCTCCGCGCATCACCACCGAAGACGCTTCCGGTTTGTCGAACCAGAGCGACATGTCGGTCTCGGTCGTCTTCTGAATACGGTAGCCATGCTCGGCACCGACCGCCGGCTGATATGCGGGGATCGTGACGCTTTCCGCTGCCCGTATCGGGCCAACGGGGGTGAGGCCGAAGCAGCAGGCCAGCGCAAGAGTGAACGGGCTGGGCAAGCCGAATCCGGATTTGCGGCGTCGATGAATGGCGCGGACTGGCATGCGATATATCCGGTCAAAAGCCCCGGTCGAGACCTGACACGTCAATCTCCGGCTGTCCACACCGCATGCGGGAATGAACGAAAACTATTTCCGGCTAGCACCTGCACACAGCCGGGGTCGTCGCTTAAGGAAGAAGCTGCCGTCAGCCGCCGGACTTGGGCACCAGCAGCGAAACGATGCGCTCGTTTTCGGTGACGGACGGACGGCCAGCGGCGCCGTAGGGGATGCCGAGGGCATCCCAGGTCTCGACCAGCGCTGCTTGCAGTTCCGCGATCAGCTCGTCCGAATGGAACGGCGTCGGCGTGATGCGCAGCCGCTCGGTGCCGCGCGGCACGGTCGGGTAGTTGATCGGCTGGATGTAGATGCCATGCACGCCGAGCAGGCGGTCGCTGGCCATCTTGCAGAGTTCCGGATCGCCGACCAGGACCGGCACGATATGGGTGGCGGAGTTCATTACCGGCAGGCCGGCATCGGCCAGCACCTGCTTGGTGCGCTCGGCCTGACGCTTCTGCGCGTCGCGTTCGGTCTGCGAATTCTTCAGATGGCGGATGGATGTCGTGGTGGCCGCCGCGAGCGCCGGCGGTAGCGCGGTGGTGAAGATGAAGCCCGGCGCGTAGGAGCGCACGGCATCGATGACCGCCTTGTTGCCGCTGATGTAGCCGCCCAGCGTGCCGAACGCCTTGGCCAACGTGCCCTCGATGATGTCGATGCGGTCGGCCAGGCCCTCGCGCTCGGTGATGCCGCCGCCGCGCGGACCGTACATGCCCACGGCATGGACCTCGTCGATATAGGTCATGGCGTTGTATTTGTCGGCGAGGTCGGCGATCGCTTCGATCGGCGCGATGTCGCCGTCCATCGAATAAACGCTTTCGAAGACGATCAGCTTGGCGCGTTCGCGCCCGGCCGCCTGCAGCAGGCTCTCCAGATGCGCGACGTCGTTGTGGCGGAAGATCTTCTTTTCTGCGCCGGAGCGACGCACGCCCTCGATCATCGAGGCATGGTTGAGCTCGTCCGAGATGATCAGGCAGTTCGGCAGCAGCCGCGCGATGGTCGAGATCGACGCCTCGTTGGACACGAAACCGGAGGTGAAGACCAGCGCCGCCTCCTTGGCGTGCAGGTCGGCGAGTTCAAGCTCGAGCTCGACCAGCGGGTGATTGGTGCCGGAAATGTTGCGGGTGCCGCCGGCGCCCGAGCCCATGCGGCCGGCCGCTTCCTGGAAGGAGGCGATCACGTCGGGATGCTGGCCCATGCCGAGATAGTCGTTCGAGCACCATACGGTGATTTCCTCGGCGCGGCCGTTGGAGCGCCAGATAGCGCGCGGAAATTTGCCGGCGATGCGCTCCAGGTCGGCGAAAACCCGGTAGCGGCGCTCCGCGTGGAGCTGGTCGATCGCTTCCTCGAAGAACCGCTGATAGTTCATCTTTGCTTCCCAATTTGCGTCCGGATCATAGTCATCGGCCCGTCTGACGTCCATGGACCAGCTTTGGTCAAAATGCCACGCCCTGAACCAAGTCCAACGAACACAAAGCGTTGCCTATTCCCTTGATGTGGATCAATATTGCGGTGAGGCGAAACCAAGCATCTACGATCATCCAGATTGCTTTTTAAGGCTTTCCCGTTAGCGTCGGCAACGATGCCGCACATGAGACTGTTTCGCGCAATCTTGAAGGGAGTGGCCGAATGGCGGTGTTGGTGACCGGTGGCGCCGGCTACATCGGCAGCCACATGGTGTGGGAGCTGCTGGATTCCGGCGAGGAAGACGTCGTCGTCATCGACCGCCTGTCCACCGGTTTCGACTGGGCGGTGGCCCCGGAGGCGAAATTTGTCGTCGGCGACGTTGCCGACAAGGAACTGGTCGGTGCGCTGATCCGCGAGCATGGCATTGACGCCATCATCCATTTCGCCGGCTCCATCGTGGTTCCGGAATCGGTCGCCGATCCGCTGGCCTATTATGAGAACAACACCTCCAAGACACGCACGCTGATCGAAACGGCGGTGCGGGCCGGCGTGTCCAACTTCATCTTCTCGTCCACGGCGGCCGTCTATGGCAGCGCCGGGCTGGAGCCGGTGGTCGAGGATGCGGGCACCGTACCGGAATCGCCCTATGGCCGCTCCAAGCTGATGAGCGAGTGGATGTTGCGCGATGCCGCCGCCGCCCATGGCTTGCGCTACACGGCACTGCGTTACTTCAACGTCGCCGGCGCCGATCCCAAGGGCCGCACCGGCCAGTCGACGCCGGGCGCCACCCACCTCATCAAGGTCGCCAGCGAGACGGCACTCGGCAAACGCGCCGCCATGCAGGTGTTCGGAACCGACTATCCGACGCCCGACGGCACCTGCATGCGCGACTATATCCATGTCAGCGATCTGGCCGCCGCGCACCGGCTGGCGCTGCAAAGGCTGCGCGCCGGCGGCGGCAATCTGGTCGCCAATTGCGGTTACGGCCACGGCTATTCCGTGCTTGAGGTGATCGATGCCGTGCGCCGCGCCTGCGGGCACGATTTCGCCGTCAATCTCGGCCCGCGTAGGCCCGGCGACGCCGCCGCGATTGTCGCCAATTCCGACCGGGCTCGTGGCGAGCTCGGTTGGGTGCCACGTCGCGACGATCTCGACCTGATCGTTGGCGATGCGCTGGAGTGGGAACGCATTCTCGCCAGGAAAAACTCCGCGCGCGGCTGAAGTTCGCCATTCTCCGGCCTGGCCCAGCGTATCGAGGCTCGAAACGCCAGCCGATTGCGGTTATGAGAACGCCGACGCGGCTGGGGGCTGGTCGCATTCGTCATCGCGTTGAGGGGGCGGCATTGAAGATTTTGGTTCTCGGCGCGGGCGTCGTCGGCACGGCGGCGGCCTATTCTCTCGCCAAGGATGGGCATGAAGTGACGGTCGTCGAACGCCACGAGATCGCGGCGCGGGGCACCAGCTATTCCAATGCCGGCCTGGTTTCGCCGGGCGATGCCACCGCCTGGGCCTCCCCGACGGCGCTGAGGACGTTCCTGCGCGCGCTGTACAACCATGATCTCGGCATCAAGGTCAGGCTGCGCTTCGATCCCTATTTCCTGGCCTGGAGCATGCGTTTCCTCAGGCAGTGCACGCAGGAGCGCCTGCGCGCCAACACGGCGGTCAAGCTCAGGCTCGCGCTCTATTCGCGCGACTGCATCAACGCCATTTCGGACGAGACCGGCATCGGCTACGACGAGCGCCGCAAGGGCATTCTCTATTTCTTCCGCTCGCAGCAGAGCCTCGATACAGGCACCGACAATTACCGATTCCTCGCCGAGCACGGCCTGCCGATCGAGATCGTCGATCGCAATAGGCTCGTCGAGCTTGAGCCCGGGCTTGCCGGCGCCAAGGACAAGATCGCCGGCGGCGTCTATTCGCCGATCGACCAGACCGGCGATTCCAGGCAGTTCGTCGAGCGGCTCGCCGCCTATTGCGCTGAAAAGCTCGGCGTGACGTTCCGCTATGGCACTGCCGTTGAGGGACTGGACATCGAGGGCGACGCCGTGCGCCGGGTGATGACGTCGGCCGGCCCGCTTTCGGCCGATGCCGTCGTCATCTCGATGGGCCCGGAGAGCGGCCTGCTCGGCCGTCGCTACGGCATCGATCTGCCCGTCTACCCGGTCAAGGGTTACACCGCGACATTGCCGCTGGAGGACGAGAACAAGGGGCCGACCATGGGCGGTGCCGACGAGGATCAGCTGATCGCCTATTCGCGCCTCGGCAACCGGCTGCGGCTCGCCTCGACGGCCGAGTTCACCGGTTTCGACCGTTCCTATCGCCCCAGCGACTATGCCGCCATGTTCAGGACGGCGAAGGACCTGTTCCCTGGCGCCTTCGACGAGAAGAAGGCCGAGTTGTGGGCCGGCCTGCGGCCGATGATGCCGAACTCAGTCCCGGTCATCGGTCGTGCGAAATACCGCAACCTTTATCTCGACACCGGTCATGGCCATGTCGGCTGGACCATGGCCTGCGGCTCGGGCCGCTTCCTGGCCGATCTGGTTGCCGGCCGCAAACCCGAGATCGACCCGCAGGGGCTTGTCTACAAGGGCTAGGCGGGAACGGTGCTGCGAGCGCGGGCATCGCGATGCGGAGCCACCTGGCGGAAGAGTTCGCCATCCAAACCGGTTGAGAACTCATGGATTGCCCAGCCTTCACCTCGACTTCCCGGTTTTGCCGGGAAATGATCGCTGCCTGAGCAGTTTCAGCAAAGGCGCGCGGCGATTTTGCGTCCGGAATTGTGCGAAAACAAAGCGCTCGAGCGCTTCGAGGGAAGCCGAGAGGCTCTGACGGTTGGGGGTATGATGCGGCGCTTCTTGAAGTTCATTCTCCCGGCATTGGTGGTGCTGCTCGCCGTCGGGCTCGGCTTTTTCTTCTTCGTGCTGCCGGCCCGCGTCGAACAGGCGATGAACCGCGTCATCAACCCGCCGCCCTATGCGGCTTCGGACAAGGCCAAGGCGCTGCATGAGACGCTCATCATCGCCGATCTGCACGCGGACCCGCTGCTGTGGGGGCGCGATCTGCTGGCGCGTGGCACACGCGGTCAGGTCGATATACCGAGGCTGGAGGACGGCAACGTTGCCCTGCAGGTGTTCGCCGTGGTCAGCAAGTCGCCGCGTGGCCAGAACATCGAGCACAATGACGGCTCGACCGACAACATCACGCTGCTTGCGATAGGCCAGCGCTGGCCGCTTTCGGCTATCCTCAGCCTCAAGCAGCGCGCGCTTTACCAGGCCGCCAGGCTGAACGACATGGCGGCACGCTCCGACGGCCACTTCGTCGTCATCAGGACGAAGCGCGACCTGCGCCGTTTCCTGGAACGACGCAAGGTCGAGCGCGGTATCGTCGCCGGTCTGCTCGCTATCGAGGGCGCGCAGGTGCTGGAAGGCGATCCGGCCAATGTCGACGCGCTCTTCGATGCCGGGTTCCGCATGATGTCGCCTGCGCATTTCTTCGACAGCGAGATGGGTGGTTCCGCGCATGGCGTCGACAAGGGCGGCCTGACCGACAAGGGTCGCGAGATGGTCCGCCGCATGGAGGAAAAGGGCATGATCCTCGATCTCGCCCACGCCTCGTCCGCCACCATCGACGATGCGCTCGCTGTCTCGACGCGTCCCGTCGTCATCTCGCACACCGGAGTGAAGGGCACCTGCGACAACAACCGCAACCTGTCCGACGACCAACTGAAGGCGCTGGCGGCCAAGGGAGGACTGATCGGCATCGGCTACTGGGAAACCGCCGTCTGCGGCAAGGATGCAGCCGCCGTTGCCAGGGCGATCCAGCATGCAGCCGGTGTCGCCGGCATCGATCATGTCGCGCTCGGCTCGGATTTCGACGGCGCCGTCGCGATGCCGTTCGACACCACCGGACTTGTCCAGATCACCGACGCGCTGCAGTCCGCCGGTTTCAGCGACGCGGATACCGGCAAGGCGATGGGTGGCAACGAAATCCGCTTCCTGCTCGAAAATCTGCCGGACTGAGGTTCACGGCTTTCGCCGCAAACGCCTGATCGTTGTGCCGATTATTTCCCGAATATGGCGCCTTGCATCGCAGCGGTTTTGAGGCGAGTCATTGGCCCCGTCGTGAATCACCACTCTGGGGCGGGGGATCTCTGGAGAACGGTCATGCAACGAATCCGCCACGCGCTGATTTCCGTCAACCTTGTTCTTGCGCTTGCCTGCGCGCCGATAGCGCCGGCGATAGCTGCGTCGCCGGAGCCGGCGAAGGGCGAAAACGGCATGGTCGTCACGGCGCAACGCCTGGCCACCCAGGCCGGCGTGGACGTTCTGAAGAAAGGCGGCAACGCCGTCGATGCCGCGGTTGCCGTCGGCTACGCACTGGCCGTTACCTATCCGACCGCGGGCAATATCGGCGGCGGCGGCTTCATGACCATTCGTTTCAAGGACGGCAAGACGACCTTCCTCGATTTCCGCGAGCGCGCGCCGCTTGCCGCCACCAAGACCATGTATCTCGACAAGGACGGCAACCCGGTCAAGGGCGCCAGCCTCGACGGTTATCTGGCGGTCGGCGTGCCGGGTTCGGTTGCCGGTTTCGAATATGCACGCGAGAAATACGGAACCTTGCAGCGCGCGGACCTGATGGCGCCGGCAATTCGCCTGGCCGGTGACGGTTTCACGCTTGAACAGGGCGATGCCGCCTCGCTCGCCGGTGGCGCGGAAAGGCTGGCCAAGGACCCGGCCGCGGCCGCCATCTTCCTGAAACCGGACGGCAAGCCGTTCGGTGTCGGCGAAAAGCTGGTCCAGCCGAACCTCGCCGCGACCCTTTCGACTATTTCCGACAAGGGCGCCGACGCGTTCTATAAGGGCGGTATCGCCGACGCCATCGTCGCCGCCAGCAGCGGCAAGGGCGGCATCCTCGCCAAGGCCGACTTCGAGCAGTACAAGGTGCGCGAACTCGCCCCGGTGACCTGCAACTACCGTGGCTACGAGATCGTTTCCTCGCCGCCGCCAAGCTCGGGCGGCGTCATCATCTGCGAGATCCTCAACGTTCTCGAGGGCTATCCGCTTTCCTATCTCGGCCCGGGATCGGCGGATACCGCGCATCTGATGATCGAGGCGATGCGCTACGCCTATGTCGACCGCAATTCGGCGTTGGGCGACCCGGACTTTGTCCAGAACCCGGTATCGAAGCTGCTGGACAAGAACTATGCCGCCGAAATCCGCGCCAAGATCGATCCGTTCCGTGCGGGCGTCTCCAAGGACCTGATGCCGAAAGGGTTCGGCGAGAGCAAGGAGACCACGCACTATTCGATCATCGACAAGGACGGCAACGCGGTTGCGGTCACCTATACGCTGAACGGCAGTTTCGGTGCCGGCGTGGTGGCCGACGGCACCGGCATCCTGCTCAACAACGAGATGGACGATTTCACCCAGAAGCCCGGCGTGCCCAACCTCTACGGGTTGGTTCAGGGCGAGGCGAACGCCATCCAGCCGAAGAAGACGCCGCTGTCTTCGATGAGCCCGACCGTGATCGCCAAGGACGGCAAGCCGTTCATGGTCATCGGCAGTCCCGGCGGCTCGCGCATCATCACTATCACGCTCGAGGCCATTATCAACGTCATCGACCACGGCATGAACATCCAGGAGGCGATCGATGCGCCGCGCATCCACCATCAGTGGCTGCCGGACACGGTCTATGTCGAGCAGGACGGCCTGTCGCCGGATACGCTGAAGCTGCTTGCCGGCATGGGTTACAAGCTGGATGTCGCCGAGGAAGGCGAGACTTGGGGCAAAGCTGCCGGTATCCTGATCGGCGGGCGCAGCCTGGGCGAAATCCGGAAGGGTGGCGGTGCACGCTACAACGGCGCCATCGACAGCCGCGCCACGGCTGGCGAGGCGCTGGGGTATTGACGTCCCCCAGCGCCTCCACCGGGCTCAGCTGGGGGTTAAGAGCCCGGCATTTCGGCTTGCCGCCTAGCAAGCAGTTCTCCCTGGAGCCGGTCGGCTTCCGTCACCGAGGTGAGTGGCTTTAGCCTGCGGGCCAGCCAGTTCTTCAGGTCGTCCATGACGGTGAACATCACCGGCACGAAGACGAGCGACAGAAGCGTCGAGGTGATCAGGCCGCCGATGACGGCGATCGCCATCGGGGCGCGGAAGCCGGCGTCAGCACCGACGCCGATCGCGGCGGGCACCATGCCGGCCACCATGGCGATGGTGGTCATGATGATCGGCCGCGCCCGCGTCGTTCCGGCCTTCAACAAGGCGGCGCGTCGGTCGAGGCCTTCGCGCCGCGCCTCGATCGCGTAGTCGACTAGCAGGATCGAGTTCTTGCCGACGATGCCCATCAGCATCAGGATGCCGATGGTCGAAGACAGGTCGAGCGCCGAACCGGCCAGCAGCAATGCCAGTGCCGCGCCGCCAAGCGACAGCGGCAGCGCGATGAGGATGGTCACCGGCTGCAGGAAGTCCTTGAACAGGAGCATCAGCACCGCCGCCACCATCAGCACGCCGCCCAGCACAGCGAGCGCGAAGTTGCGGAACATCTCGGCCATGTATTCGGCGTCGCCATATTCGGCCAGCGTGACGCCCGCCGGTAATTGCTTGTAGGCCGGCAGCTCGGCAATCGCGGCCATCGCGGTGCCCAGCGTCACGCCGTTGAGATTGGCTTCGATGGCCACCAGCCGCTTGCGATTCAGCCTTTCGGCCTGGCCTTCCTCGGCTCCGAACGAGATGTCGGCAACCGAGGTCAAGGGTACCATCTTGCCTCTCGACGTGCTGACGCGCAGCTTGCGCAGCGTCTCCAGATCGGCCCTGGCCGATGTGTCCAGCATCACGCGGATCGGCACCTGGCGGTTGCCGAGATTGAACTGCGCCGAATTGGCGTCGGTCTCGCCCAATGTGGCGATGCGGGCGACGGTGCCGAGCGTTGCCGAGGAGACGCCCAGACGGGCGGCTTCGTCGGGGCGGGGTTTTACTATCAGCTCCGGCGCGAGCGGGGGCTCGGTGGACAGCACGTTCGCCAATTGCGGCAGCCCGCGCATCTCCATTTCCAGTTTCCGCGCCGCGTCGGAAAGTTGCACCGCGTCCTCGCCGACGAGATAGATCGAGACCTCCTTGCCGCCGCCGTCGGACAGGAAGGTGAATTGGATGTCGGGTGTCGCGGCCAAGATCGGCCGCACCTCCATCTCGAACGATTTGCGGTTAAGCTTGCGTTCGCTGCGCGGTGTCAGCCGGATGAGCAGGTTTGCCTCGTTGACGCTTTCCGAGGTGGCGAGAACGGCCTCTACCTCGGGTCGTGTCATGAGTTGCTTGACGATGCCATCGGTCACGCTCTCCGTCTCGGGCAGCCTGGTTCCGGGCGGCAGGGTCACTTTGACCTGCGAGAGATTGCCGTCGCTGGTTGGCAGGAAGCCGGTCGGCAAAAGGGTCAAAAGCCCAAGGGAGCCGGCGAAGATCACCGCGACGATGCCCAGAGCGGTCTTGCGATGGTCGAGCGTCCAGCCGAGCAGCTTGAGATAGCCTGCGGAAAAGGTGGACGGCGCAGCGTCGGCGTGGGTGGGGTGCGCCGCCGGCTGCATCAGGTAGGCGGCCATCAACGGTGTCAGCAAGCGGGCAACGAGCAGCGAGAACAGCACGGCGATAGCGACCGTCAGGCCGAATTGCTTGAAATACTGACCGACCGCACCACCGATGAAACTGACGGGCGCGAAAACAGCAACGATGGTGAGCGTGGTGGCGACCACCGCCAGGCCGATCGCATCGGCCGCCTCGATCGAAGCGATATAGGGCCGCTTGCCCATATGGATGTGGCGTTCGATGTTCTCGATCTCGACGATGGCGTCGTCCACCAGGATGCCGATGACCAGCGTCAGGGCCAGCAGGCTGATCGAGTTCAGCGTGAAGCCGAGCAGCGCCATGATGGCAAAGGTCGGCAGGATGGAAAGCGGCATCGCCAGCGCCGAGATCAGCGTCGCGCGCCAATTGCGCAGGAACAGGAACACCACGACGACGGTCAGGATCGCGCCCTCGACCAGAGCGGTCGAGGCGGCGTCATAACTTTCCATCGTATATTGCACCGTCGAGATCATTTCCTTCATCTCGATGTCGGGGGTGCGCGCCTGAATCTCGGCGATACGCCCTTTCGCGGCCTCGGCGACGGTGGTGTCGCTGTAGCCCTTGGCGCGTGAAACCGAAAAGCCGACTACTTGTTCGCCGTCCAGCCGGGCGAAGCTGCGCGGCTCGGCCGAAGTGTCGGCTACGGTGGCGATGTCTGCCAGTCGCACCCAGCGATTGCCGGGCAGGGGGACGGAAAGCTGCGACAGTTCCTCGACGGTCTTGACGCTGCCCAGCGCCCGGATCGCCTGCTCTCGCCCGCCAATCGTGCCACGTCCGCCGGGAATGTTGGCGTTCATGTCGCGCAAGGTCGAATTGACCTGGTCGGCGGTGACGCCGAGGGCCAGCAGCTTGTCCGGATCGAGCGACACGCGGATTTCGCGGTTGACGCCGCCAAGCCGCTGCACCTTCTGCACGCCCGGGACCGCGAGCAGTTCGCGATTGACGGTATCGTCGACGAACCACGACAGCTCGACGGGCGACAGGCGCGGTGCCCTGATCGTGTAATAGAGGATGGCGCTGCCGTCGACATCGACGCGCGAGATCACCGGTTCCTGGATCGATTGCGGCAGATCCGAGCGGATCTGCGTGACCGCCTCGCGAACGTCGGTGGTGGCGCGGTCGGGATCGGTGCCGATCTTGAACTCGACCGTTGTCGTCGAGACGCCGGTGCTGATCGTCGAACGGATATGATTGACGCCGGGAAGGCCGGAGGCCGCACCCTCGACGCGGCGCGTCACCTGCGTTTCCAGTTCGGCGGGCGCGGCGCTGGCTTGCGTCACCGTCACCGTCACGATCGGGAAGGAGACATTCGGGTTGGCGTTGATCGGCAGCCGCATGAACGCGGCCATGCCAGCAAAGGTCAGGACGACAAACAGGACGATGGTAGGGATCGGCTTGCGGATCGCCCAGGCGGAAATGTTGCGGGTCATCGCTTCACGCTCCCGGCGGCCGGCACCAGGTCGACGACGGTGACGGCGTCGCCTTCGCGCAGGGCGGCCCCTGCCTTGGCGACGATGCGCTCACCTGGTTCAAGCCCGGTCCGGATTTCAACCTTGCCACTCTTGCGCAAGCCGGTCTCGACCGGGCGTCGTTGCACGCGGCCGCTTTCGACAACGAAAACAGCGGAATCGTCGGTACCGCGCCCATAGACCAGCGCGCTGTCGGCGACGACGATGGCTTCGCGCTTGGCAAACACCACTTCGGCCCTGCCAAAAGCGCCGGCGAACAGCGGTTCGTTGGTGTCGAGCGCGATCTGCGCCGCGCCGAGCCGGGTTTCGCGATCGATCTTCGGCGCCACAACGCGCACGGTGCCGCCGATCTCGCTTGTCCGTCCGGCCAGCCTGATCTTGACCGGTTGGCCGACCGCCAGCGACGGCAGGTCTGCTTCCGGGATTTCCGCGGCGAACTCCACCAACCCGTCGCGGATGATGCGCACCAGCGGCTCGGCGCCGGCCTGTGCGCCGGCGCGCGCCTGCCGTTCCGAGACCACGCCGTCTGCCGACGCGCGAATGATGGCGCGTTCCAACTGCCGCGTCGCTTCTGCGCGCTGCGCTTCCGCTTCGGCGTTTTCGGCGCGCTGCACGGCCACGCCCTGCGTTGCAACGGCCACGGTGGAGGTGCGCTCCTCATAGGTCTGTTCGGAAATGATACGGCTCAGCTTCAGCCGCTCCGCACGATCGAGCGCCGCCCGCGCCTGTGCCAGGGTTGCTTCCTGCTGGGCGAGTGACGCCTTGCTGCGGGCGACGCGGCCTTCCGCCTCGCGCAACTTGTTTTCCAGCATCGCCGTTTCCAGCCTGACCAGCACCTGGCCGGCGGTAACCCGCTGGCCGACCTCGACCTCCACGGAGGCGATGCGCTGGTCCTGTTGCGCTGTGCCGACCGCAATCTCGTCGCGGGCCACCAGGACACCGGTGAAGGTCAGCGTCCATTCGGCCGGCTGCCGCTCGGCGATCAGGGTCGAAACGGTGCGCTGCGACAATGTCGGCTGTGCCGACGCGGCTGCGGAAGCGCCGTCGGCCAGCAGCGGGCTTGTGCCCGCCAGCAGAAGGGAAAACGAGGCCGCGGCTGCCCGAACGAAGTGAGGGACGTCACGCATGGATGTTGCTGCCTATGTCTGGGGCGAAGTCGCCACGTCTTCATTATTAGACTAGTCGATCTAATAAATCACCGGAGAGCGTGTCAAGCCATGCAATAACTGGCTTTTTTGCGTTGACACGTCGTCATACGGAATTTATTAGACTGACTAATCTAATAAAACGGCGGCGGAATTGAGGCAAGCATGCGCAAGGTCGACCCCGAGAAGCACGAAGCAAAACGTCGGCAGATTCTTGAGGCTGCGGTCGCTTGTTTCGCGCGCAAGGGCTTCCATCGCACCTCTACGGCCGAGATTTGCGCCGAAGCCGGCATGAGCCCGGGCAATCTCTTCCACTATTTCCCGACCAAGCAGTCGATCATCGCCGCTATCGTCGAGGAGGAACGGCGCCAGACCGCCGACTACTTCGAGGGCATCAATCCCTCTTCGGACCTCTTTGCCGAGTTGCTCGATTTCATGGACATCGTGCTCGAACTGGCATCGGATCCGACCTACCTCAAGCTCGCGCTCGAAATCGCCGCCGAGGCCATTCGTGACGAGGAGATCGGCAACCTCGTCGCCAAAACCGACACTGAACTGCAAACGGCTCTGAACACGCTGTTGCGCAATGCCGCCGCGCGCGGCCTTGTCGATCCGACGCTGGATCCGGCCGACAGCGCGCGCTGGATCGCGGCGCTGGTCGACGGCATTTTCAGCCGCGTCGCCGTCGACCCTGGCTTCAGCCCGCTGGAGCAGCGGCCGATGCTGCGGCTTCTCATCACGCGCTTCCTGCGGCCGGGTGCTGCGCCGGCGACCGCCTGAACGGCCTCGTCGGTTGTGAGGGCCTTTCCCTCAGCCGCGACCGCGACCTTGGAAAGATAAGGCGATGCAGATGCAGAAACGCTGGTGGCTCGGCTTTTTTGGGCCTCATTGGCATCTATAAATTTCCCGACGCGATCGCCGCCTACAACGGCCAGGCCAGCGCCTGGGAATATATCTACCTCTCCTGGTTCATCTGGCTGCTCTATCTCGTGCCGGAGAAAGCGCCGAAGGCTGGTGCGGGTAGCCCGGCGGCATTGCGGCGTTTGGAAAAATGACGATCCGTCATGACGGTTGAGCAGCAACCGGTAAAGACGCTTCGTCAGGCCCGCAGCCGTTGGCCTTTTACCGGGCTGCAGCTTGCCAGTGTCACCGTTAATTTCGCCAATGCGATCGGCGCCGTCGTCTATCCCTGGCTGGTCTACGACCTGACGGGCAGTGCCGGCTGGATGGGCATCGTCGCCGCACTGGCGCTGTTGCCTGCCATCGTCGGCACCGCCTTCGGCGGCATAGTTGCGGAACGGGTCGGCATTCGCCGCATGGCGATTGCCTCGGTGACCATGGGGGCGGCGGCGTCCGTTGCCGCGGCGGCTGCTTACGATGCCGACATGCTCACCATCGGCGTGCTGGCGACCCTGACCTTTTTAGGCGCCGTGCTCGACGGGCCGGGCGGCATCGCCATCGAAGCGCGTGTGCCTGAAATCGCCAGGCTGGCGCGCATGCCGTTGATCCGTGCCAATGCCATCGATGACCTGATCGACAACAGCGCCGCCGTCGCCGGGCCCGCGGTCGCCGCTTTCCTGGTCGCTGCCGTCTCTACGACGGCCCTGTTGTGGATCGTCGCCGCCATCAACCTGCTGGCGGCGGTGCTCGTGGCGGCAAGCCTGCCACGCTTTCGCCTGCGCCGCGCCGCCGGAACGACATTCGACCAGATGAAGGCCGGGCTCGGTTTCATCTTCGGCCAGCCGGTGCTGCGCGCGGCGTTGATATTGGCCGGTGTCGGCACCAGCATCTTCGTCGCTCTGGAGGCGATCGCGCTGCCGGCGATCCTGCGGACCGAAGGCCGTTCGGCGGCGCTGCTTGGCATGTTCCTCGCCGCGGCCTCGGTCGGCGCCATCGTCGCCAATCTGACGCTCGCTTTTGCCGAACGGGCGCCGTCGCTGCGCGGTGTCTTCACCGCCGCTTTCGCCGGGCTCGCCATTGGCGTCGCCTTGCTCTTGTTGGGCCGGTCGGTGCCGATCCTTGTCGCTTCGGGTGCCATGCTGGGTGTCGCCGCCGGTCCGCTGTCGCCGGTTTTCGCTACCCTGCTTCAATCGAGCGTGCCGAAGGAATTGCGCGCCAATGTCATCGGCATTTCAATGAGCCTGATCCTGATCGGCGCGCCGGTGGCGGCTCTTGGCGCCGGCGCCGCGCTCGACGCCTTCGGTGCGACGGTCGTTCTGGCCACCTGTTCGGCGCTGCTGTTCGCCTGCGCCCTCGCCGCTTTCCTCATGCCCGGCTTGCGCGGGGTTACGGCCAAACTGTCAGGCGAGAAGGAGTGACGATTGTGAGAATCGGCCTAGACGTCTCGGGTCACGACCTGGGAGTGTTGAAGGCGCCGCACCGATTGAGGTCGGTGAAGCGCATCACCGCGTCGTCGAGCTTGCCGATCGACTGCATTCTGACGGGGCGCTCGGACTTTACGAAGGGGCCTGTCCGTAGTTTCGCCAATGAGGTCTCGAGCGCGCCGAGAGCGGATTGGCTGGTCTTCCTGACCGGCAGATAGCGATAGGCGGGCTTGCCGAGCCTTGCCCGCCCCAAGGCATGTTTGAGGACGTTCGCCAGGCGCACATCGCCATCGAAGGCGATGTTGGTCGATATGTCGACCGGTCGGTAGTCTGTGCCGATCGTAGCCGTGAAATCGCGCCACTTCTTCTCCAGCACCTTGCTGGAGAAGATCACCGGCACCCACGGAACGTCGTAGGACTCGGCCACCACCGCGCCATGCAGGGCTTCGGTGATCAGGCACGACGCGCCGGCGATGCGGGACAGCGTCGCCTCGGCGTCGCTCAGCGGTGAAATGTAGGTGATCCCCAACGCACCGCAGAGCCCGGCCAGGATTTCACCCGCCGTGGTGTGCGAGTGATGATGCGGCATGAAGGCCGGCCCGCCGGCCCTCGAATGCGTGAAATGGCGCGATGCCAGAATGGCGGGATCGATGCCGGCATGGGACCGGTCGATGCCGAGGAGCTTGCAGGTCAGCGGCCCGCGCACGCAGAACACCGTCCTGTTTTCCGTGTCGTATCGACCGCGCTTGTAGCCGGCGCCCGCGCCGATGATGATCTCGTGGGCGTCCTGTGGCGCGGAACGCCCGATCACGGTGCCGATGAACAAAACGCGGCTGGAGCGATCGTCGTCGAAAATGTCGCCGAACACGCATCGCGCCAGAAGCGGACTTAGGACGTCCCCGAAATTTGGAAGGTCGCGATAGTAGCCGAGCTGCATTCTTCTCTGCCTGGGCCGAATGCTCGGCCGGGGTATCTGTGCGGTGCCCGTGACGCGAACAACGGGTTGGCGAAATCTGCGGGAGCGGCGCGGATTGCGCCACGGAACCCGTCAGGGGAGGCTTGATCTTCTAGGATGTCAGGGCGGCTGGGGGTGATAGACCACTGTGGCTTTGACTTATTGGATCGCATCGGATGTACGGGGCTTTATAAGCCCCGTCGCGACGCGTCCGTGATCAAAGCGGTGTCACTGTTTTGTGAAGGCGCTATCGGGCTAGAACAGCGGCTACTGGGCACCCTCACAGGTAGGGAAGGATTCGGTTCGGACGTAAACGCGCTCTTATCGTTGCCAGAAGGGCAGCTTGGCGATCTCTTCCTCGGCCTGCCGCCTCGTCAGGCCGATATCGTCGATCAAATGCGGATTGTCCTTCGCCATTTGCTTGAGGTCCCAGCGAAAGCGTATCTGCTCACGCCAGGTCGCGATCCTACGGCGCAGGCTCGCCACGCTGTAGCGCCGCGACATATCCGCCGGCGCAGCGAGCGTTCCCGACTGCGTTGCCCGATGCCGGGCCGGCGCAAGAATATCGTTCATGGCAACCTCCATATCGGTCGAGGGCCTGGAGCCCTCGACCTGAAAGAGGTTGAATTCTGCGGGATGCGGACGGCGGCGTAATTAAGCCGCCCCAAATAGTTCTCAAAACTTCCAAAACCGCCGATCAGGATTGACGGAGGCTGTGCCCCTTTTCGGCGAGCCAGGAATCGTGGAGCCATTTTTCCGTGCCGCGACGGCCGGGGAAACTGATCCAGTGAATGTCGCGCTCGAACACCATGACCTTGCTGTCCGCGCCGACGATGACCCACATCCAGAGGCCATCGGCAGTGTTGCGCATTTTGACCTTCATGCCGGTGAGGGTCAGGTCTTCCATGCGTCCGTTGTGGGTCACCCGCAGCGGCTCGTCATGCGGCTCGATCCAGCTGATATCGAGAACCGGCAAAAGATCGGGTGCCGCATCGCGCAGGAAATCCATGGCGATCGCCTGCGTCTCCTGCCGTGTCGGCAGTCGGCCGCCGACCAGATCGAGATCCATCCGGACGAAACCCTTGAGGCGACCATCGGCGGCGATGATCATACTGAAATGCTCGCCGCCCAGTGCGGCGTTGCGGCCGTCTGTTCGCTCGTGGCGGACAAGTTCAGCGGCTTCGCCGTCCACGGCAACGGTGCGGCGGGCCACCTCTCGGTAGCCGGCCGGCATGAACGTCTTGATGGTGGTGGCCACCGGTTCGCCGGCAAGCGTTGGGGAGGTCATGGTCTTTCCTTTCTGCGTGGAGGCGAAGGCAAGGCTGGCTGTGGTGGCCCCGACGACAAGGCCGAGAACGACGATGAGGGGGCGTATGCGAGGCATGTCGAAAACTCCTTCAGTTCGGTCGGGATTGCAGGTTGATGTGTAACTTGACGTCAAGTGTAGATTTAGAATGCACCTGTCCGTCGCTCCAGTCGCGCCTATTTCCGCTTCGCTTCCGCGATCAGGGCATGCATGCGGGCGATGTTGTTTTCCAGATCCTGTTTGAACGCGGTCAGTTCATGCAGTTGGGCATTCGCCCTCTTCAGCTGCGTTTGCAGGATTTCCAGCACCTTTTCCTTGCCCTTGATGCCGCTGGCATCCTCGAAATAGAGGTCGATGACGGCGGCGATCTCGTCGAGGCTGAGACCGAGGCGCTTCAGTGCCGCGATCTTTTCCAGCCGCTTGACGGCGATCTCGTCATAGTAGCGATAGCCCGCACCCTCGCGCTCGGTCGGCTTCACCAGCCCGAGCCGTTCGTAATAGTGGATCGTGCGGTGGCTGACGCCGGCACGTTCCGACAATTCTCCAATCTGCATGAGCGACGACAAACGACACCTATCTAAACCTGACGTTGGGTGTAGATCTAGGATCGAAGTGCATGTTCGTCAACCGCTGCGATGTTGCGCGCGGTTCCAATGTCCGGAAGCTGAAGCCCAGGGGCGGGCACCCGGTTCCATGCAAGCCTGAAAGGCTCTAAGGATGCGTCCTATGCAGGGATCGCGCTTTGCCTTTGGTTCGTTCGTGCTTGATCCGGATGCGGGAACGCTGCTTCGTGACGACGTTCCCGTTGCCGTGGGCTATCGCGCCCTGAAGCTGCTTGCGGCACTCGCCGGACAGCCCGGTGAAATCCTGGGCAAGGCCGAGTTGATGGACGCGGCCTGGCCGGGCATGGCTGTCGAGGAAGGCAACCTCACCGTCCAGATCGCGCAGCTCAGGAAATTGCTTGGTCCGGCTGACGACGGCGGCGGCGAGTGGATCGCCACGGTTCCGCGTGTCGGCTACCGTTTCACGGGCGCCGTCGAACGGCTCGGCGGCGCCAAGCGAAAACCCTTGCCGCTGCCCGACAAGCCATCGATCGCCGTGCTGCCCTTCGACAACATGAGCAACGATGCCGAACAGGGTGCCTTCGCCGATGGCCTGACCGAAGACCTGATCACCGACCTTTCCAGAAACGCCGACCTGTTCGTCATCGCGCGGAGCTCCGCCTTTGCCTACAAGGGAAAGGCACTGGCCGTGCGCGAGATCGCCGAGGACCTCGGTGTGCGCTACCTGCTCACGGGCAGCGCGAGGCGCGCAGCGGGCCGCGTGCGCATCAACGCACAACTGGTCGATACGGAGAGCGGCAACCAGCTGTGGGCGGAGCGCTTCGATCGCGGGCTGGAGGACATCTTCGCCGTTCAGGACGAGGTGACGGCCAGGATCGTCGAGGCGCTGCTCGGCCGGCTGCGCGCGCAATCGCCACGCAAACGACCCGGGAATCTCGAAGCTTATGATCTTTGCGTGCGGGCGCGCAGGCTGATGGATGATCAGCCGCAGTCGGCGCGGGAAGCGCATCTGATGCTGACGCGCGCGGTTTCTCTCGATCCGGGATATGCCGAAGCCTATCGTTGGCTTGCCATGAACCACTGGATGGGCCGGGTGCATTCGGGTGGACCGACGGAACCCGAGCGTGCCGTCGCCCTCGAACTGGCCCGCAAGGCCGTGGCGCTCGATCCCGACGATGCCGGCTGTCGCTGGGTCCTGGCTTACCTGCTTACGTTCAACGGCGACTTCGCCGAGGCGGACGCGGAATTCGAGCAGGCGATTGCGCTCGACCCGAACGAGGCTGACGCCTGGGCGGCCCTCTCCGACATCACGGTTCTGGCCGGTCGGATCGAGGAAGGCCTCGAGCAGAGCCGCAAGGCATTCCGGCTGAACCCCTACCCGCCGAGTTGGTATTATCTGACGCTCGGTCAGGCATTGTATGCGGCCCGCCAATACGAAGCCGTCATCGAGACCCTGCGCCGGGACGAAACTTACCGCACAACCTCACGCCGCTTCCTGGCGGCGAGCCTTGCCCAACTTGGCCGGCTGGACGAGGCGCGTGCGGAAACCGAACTGTTCCTCGTCGGCAGCCCGCATTTCACGATCAGCCACTGGCGCGCGCAGGAGCCGTTCCGCGACACCGCCACGCTCGCACATTTCGTCGACGGTTTCCGCAAGGCCGGCCTGCCGGAGTGACGAGCCGGCCGGTTTCCACCACCTAGTCCTCGAAGCGGCCGTCGGTCTCTCGATCGCGTTCGTAGCGTTTCGCAAATGGAAACGGCGGCAGCCAGGATTCGCGACGGACGGTCCAGAGTTCGTAGGTCGGCTTGAATTGGTCAGTCGCGTCCAGTGATCCGAGATTGACCTCGATCTCGTCCCCACTACGCCCGAAAACCGGCGAGCCGCAGCGGGGACAAAAGAAACGCCCGGCATAGTCGCGCGTTTCGCCTTCGATCGTCACCGCATCCTGAGGGAAGATCGCCGACGCGTGAAAAAGCGCGCCATGATGCTTGCGGCAGTCGAGGCAGTGACAGATGCCGACCCGGTAAGGTCGTCCCGACGCCACAAGGCGGACGTTCCCGCACGAACAGCCCCCGGTGTACCGTTCCATGTCGTGCCTCCTCCAAAACCGATTGACTGGGATGGCTATAGTGAACCCGGCCGTGATACCCGGAAAAGGTATGTCTGCCTTTTCGGCCGCTCACCTGCGCTGAACAAGAGATGAGCAACATCCCTGAACATGGCAAGTTCAGGATTTCTGCGTCAGAATTCGATGAAATCAAAGGCTGATTGGTTGAGTGGTGCCCAGGGGCGGAATCGAACCACCGACACTGCGATTTTCAGTCGCATGCTCTACCAACTGAGCTACCTGGGCATCTCGGTTCGGCCCATGGTCGGGGCCAACCTGCTTCGCCGGAACGCTGGGCGTCCCCCGGAAGCGCGTGGGTTATAGCACGAGATTTCCGCCTGTCCAGCACCGCGGCGGCGATTTCGCCGGGAAAACAATTGGTGTGCCAAAATGCCGGCAACGCGCCTTGTTGCCAGGGGCGCGGACGATCAATCCCGCGGCGGTTCCGGGGCCTTTTCTTCCGTGTCGGCGTCGTTATCGACGCCCGGAAGCACGTAGACGCCCTTCAGCCAGCGATTGAGGTCGAGTTCCTTGCAGCGGGTCGAGCAGAACGGATAGGTCTCGCGTGCGGAAGGGCGGCCGCATTCCGGACAGGGCCGCTTTGGCCGCAGCGGCGTGACGGTGGCGTCATTGGTGCTCATTGTCAGGTCTTCCCACGCCGGGCTTGGCTGTCGTCAAGACAGCGCGCGTGCCGGCCAGTTGCGGTGGGTGTCGAAGCCTTCGCCGTCCAAAAGCGCCGCTGTCTCGAAAAGCGGCAAGCCGACGATGTTGGAATAGGAACCGGTCATCTTGACGACAAACGCACCGGCCAGTCCCTGCACGCCATAACCGCCGGCCTTGCCGCGCCATTCGCCCGAAGCGACATAGCGGTCGATTTCGATGCGCGGCAGGCGCTTGAAGCGCACGCGCGTCTCCACCAGCCGCTGGCGCTGCTTTCCGGAGGGCGTGATCAGGCAGACGCCGGTGTAGACCCGGTGCGAGCGACCCGACAGCAATTGCAGGCAGAACGCGGCGTCTTCGCTGGTTTCCGCCTTGGGCAGGATACGGCGGCCGACCGCCACTACTGTGTCGGCGGCCAGCACATAGCCGCGCTCGAGCTCGGCTTCGTCCTGCAGCAGGGTGAAAGCCTTTTCCGCCTTTTCCTTCGACAGCCGCTTGGCCAGCGAGCGCGGGTGTTCGGCACGCTGCGGCGTTTCGTCGATATCGGCCGGCAGGATGCGGTCGGGCTCGATGCCGGCCTGTTGCAGGAGCTCGATCCGCCGAGGCGATCCCGAGGCCAGCACGAGCTTGTGCGAACTGCTCATCGCGTATCCAGCCGGAGGCCTGTTACTTGAAGCGATAGGTGATGCGGCCCTTGGTCAGGTCGTATGGCGTCATTTCGACCAGGACCTTGTCGCCCGTCAGAACGCGGATGCGGTTCTTGCGCATGCGGCCGGCGGTGTGGGCAATGATTTCGTGTTCGTTTTCGAGCTTCACGCGGAACATCGCATTGGGCAACAATTCTGTCACCACACCCGGAAACTCGAGGACTTCTTCCTTCGGCATTCGATACCTTTGGTTTGGATGGATTCCCGGCTGCCGGGCCGGAATTGGCGCGGAACCTATATGATTATCGCCCCTTTGTGAACACGCTTAATCGGCTTGCCGCCCGTGAGGCGTAGCAGGCCTATCCGCTTCGTTTCGCAAACGGCAGGGGGCTTGCAAGCTCAAGATGTCCGGTACTCGAAAAGCCGGGCCATTGGCTTGTCGTGGCCCGTGGCTACCGCTCGTCAGCCACGCCAGTGCAACACGCAAACCAGCGTGAACAACCGCCTAGCCGTGTCGAAATCGATCTCGATCTTGCCGGTCAGCCGGTCCATCAGCGTTTGCGAACCCTCATTGTGCAGGCCGCGCCTGCCCATGTCGATCGCCTCGATATGGCTCGGCGTCGAGGAGCGGATGGCGTCGTAGTAGCTTTCGCAGATCAGGTAGTAGTCCTTGACGATGCGCCGGAACGGCGTCAGCGACAGGATATGGGCGACGACATCCGAACCGTCCTGGCGGCTGATGGCGAAGATCAGCCGCGATTCGGCAAGCGACAGCTTGAGCTTGTACGGGCCGCCGCCATCGTCGTTGACCGGGCGGAAACTGTTTTCTTCGATCAGGTCGAAGATCGCCACGGCGCGTTCATGTTCGACGTCGGGGGTCGAGCGGCCGATCGTTTCGTCGAGTTCGACGTCGATCAGCCTCGCATTGGTTGCCTCGGCTCCCGACATGCTCGCCTACATGTTCAACCGGATGGAAACGGAGCGGCCATGCGCGTCGAGCCCTTCCGCCTTGGCCAGCGTAATGGCTGCCGGCGCCAGTTGCCGCAACTGTTCGGGGCCGAGCTTCAGCACCGAGGTGCGCTTGACGAAATCAAGCACCGACAGGCCGGATGAGAAGCGTGCCGAGCGCGCGGTGGGCAGAACATGGTTGGAGCCGCCGACATAGTCGCCGATGACTTCCGGCGTATGGCGGCCGAGGAATACGGCGCCCGCGTTGCGGATCTTTTTGAGGAATGCTTCGGGATCGGCGACCGCCAGTTCGACATGTTCCGCCGCGATGCGGTCGACAAGCGCCGGCGCCTCGTCGAGCGAGCCCACGATGATGACGGCGCCGAAGTCGCGCCAGCTCTCGGCGGCGTTCTGCGGCCTGGGCAAGGTCTTGAGCTGCGCCGCGACCGCCTGCTCCACATCGGCGGCAAGCCCCTCGTCGTCGGTGATCAGGATCGACTGTGCGCCCATGCCGTGTTCGGCCTGGGCCAGCAGGTCCGCGGCCAGCCATTGCGGATCGTTGTCGCGGTCGGCCACCACCAGCACTTCGGAAGGACCGGCGATCGAATCGATGCCGACCTTGCCGAACACCTGTCGCTTGGCAACGGCGACAAAGGCGTTGCCCGGCCCGACGATCTTGACGACGGGGCTGATCGTGTCCGTTCCATAGGCCAGTGCGCCAACGGCCTGCGCGCCGCCGACCCGGTAGATTTCGGTCACGCCGGCAATGTCGGCCGCCACCAGCACCAGCGGGTTGATCTCGCCGCCGGTTGGCGGCACCACCATGACGATGCGCCCGACGCCGGCAACCTTCGCCGGCACGGCATTCATCAGCACCGAGCTCGGATAGCTGGCAAGGCCGCCGGGAACATAGAGCCCGACCGATTCCACCGCGGTCCAGCGCGAGCCGAGCTCGACGCCGATCGCGTCGGTATAGCGGTCATCCTTCGGCATCTGCCGCTGGTGGTGCGAAAAGATGCGGTCGCGCGCCAGCTTCAGCGCATCGATGGTCTCGGGGTCGGCCTGCCGGTAGGCGGCGGCGATATCGTCCGGACCGACGGCGATGCCGATGCGATTGAGATCGGCCCGGTCGAACTTCAGCGTCAGCTCTTTCAGCGCGGCATCGCCGCGTGCCCGCACGTCGGCGATGATCTGGCGAACGACCAGGTCGACCTCGGGCGAATCCTCGCGCTTGGTGGAGAGGAAGGCGGCGAAGCGCTGTTCGAAATCGGCGGCGGAAGAACGCAGGGTCACGGCCATCGGTCAGCCCCTGTGCGCCGGGCGCGAAGAGGCTTGCCAGGCACCGCCGAGGTCGGCCAGCCGGGCCTCGACGCATTCGACTTCCAGCATGATGGTGCCACCACCGGAGAAGATCAGTTCGACGATGCCGGCCGGTGCCGTAATCGGCACGAAGCTGATGGCGAGCAGCGACAGCACTTCCTGCGGCTTGTCGCGCGCGATGCCGCTGGTCTTGGCCGCCAGCACCCGGTCGAAATGCAGCACGCTTTGCCGGCGTTCGTTGTGCTTGCGGAACAGCCCCTTTTTCACCTCCCAGGCGAAACGGTTCATCGGCAGCACGAAACGCTTGGCGGCCGGCAGATATTCGAGGTCGGCGACCTTCATCACGGCGTCCTGTGTATGGGCCGAGATGATGTTGAGGTCTTCGTCGTCGAGCGCGACCAGTTTCAGAGCGTTCATGCGGATTCCGCACCTGCGAAGGTTTTGTCGTTCAACCTTCTGTTAGGCGGTCTTTCCGGCGCGCGCAACCGGGGAGGCAGTCGGCAATCGGCAGTAGGCAGTCGGGATTAAAAGATCGGGGATTTGTCGGTGGCGATAAACAGCAAGTCCCATCGCCACCGTCGGCGGTATAACCGGCTAGACAGCCGATCAGCGTTTGCGACGCAGCTTCGACTGCCGACTGCCGACTGCCGACTGCCGACTGCCGACTGCCGACTGCCGATTCGCTTAGCCGCTGATCCGCTCGATCACCGCGCCGCAGCCGGAGAGCTTGTCTTCAAGCCGCTCGAAGCCGCGGTCGAGATGGTAGATGCGGTTGACCGTCGTTTCGCCTTCGGCGGCGAGCCCCGCGATGACCAGCGACACCGAAGCGCGCAGGTCGGTCGCCATCACCGGCGCGCCCTTGAGCTTGGAAACGCCTTCGACGATCGCCGTCTGGCCGGAGAGGTGGATACGCGCGCCGAGACGGGCCAGCTCCTGCACATGCATGAAGCGGTTCTCGAAGATGGTCTCGGTGATATGCGATTTGCCCTTGGCCTTAGTCATCAGGCCCATGAACTGCGCCTGCAGGTCGGTCGGGAAGCCGGGGAAGGGTTCCGTGGTCACGTCGACCGGCGAGATGCCGGCGCCGTTGCGCTTGACGCGGATGCCTTCGTTGGTCGGCGTGATTTCGGCACCGGTCTGGCTGATCACGTCGAGCGCGGTCTGCAACAGGTCCGGCTGCGCGCCCTGCAGCAGCACGTCGCCGCCGGTCATCGCCACCGCCATCGCATAGGTGCCGGTCTCGATGCGGTCGGGAATGACGCGGATGCTGGCGCCCGAAAGCTGGTCGACGCCATCGATGGTGATCGTGGGCGTGCCGGCACCGTGGATTTTCGCGCCCATGGCGTTCAGGCATTCGGCGAGATTGACCACTTCCGGCTCGCAGGCGGCGTTTTCCAGCACCGTTTCGCCGCGCGCGAGCGAGGCCGCCATCATCAGCACATGGGTGGCGCCCACTGAAACCTTCGGGAAGACGTAGCGGTTGCCTTTCAGCCGGTTGTGGGCCTTGGCCACGACATAGCCGTTGTCGACATCGATATCGGCGCCCAGCGCCTGCAGGCCATCGATGAACAGGTCGACAGGCCTGGTGCCGATGGCGCAGCCGCCGGGCAGCGAGACGCGGGCCACGCCCATGCGCGCCAAAAGCGGGCCGATCACCCAGAACGAGGCGCGCATCTTGGACACCAGCTCATAGGGGGCAACCGTGTCGACGATGTCGCGGGCGGTGAAGTTGATGGTGCGCGAATAGCCGCCGCCATTGCCGTTCTGATGGTCGCGCTTGCCGTTGACCGAATAGTCGACGCCGTGGTTGCCGAGGATGCGGGTCAGCTGCTCGACGTCGGCCAGATGCGGCACGTTCTCGAGCGTCAGCGTTTCGCTGGTCATCAGCGAGGCGATCATCAAGGGCAGCGCGGCGTTCTTGGCGCCCGAGATGGGGATGGTACCGGCGAGCTCGCGGCCGCCGACGATCCTGATGCGATCCATGAAAGAGTGTCCCTCGGCCGATTTGTCGGCTTTTCATCGGTTGCGTGTTGGGCGCCGTCTAAACCATTGGTCGACCCGGTTCAAGAAATAGGATTTCGCTGCAAGCCGGCGCAAGAGCGGCCCGCTCCCCCCGCTTGCCTACTCCCGGTCCTTCTGCGTCTTCGACGCGGACAAGCCCTCCGGCCGCGCATCGGCCTCGCCGGTGCGGCGTGAGCGTGTCTGTGCCTTGCGCTTCTGCAAATTTGCGCGCAATGCATCCGCCAGCCTGGTCTTGCGGTCGCTCGGCTGCTGCTTTGGCTTGGTCGTGTCCGTCATCGTCTCCAGTCCCCGGAATGGATAACCGACATTGTGGCGCGGCCATGTCGGAGCGTCTCTTGGAAATAGCTGTCATACACAACTTGCGCTTGGCGATTCATTGTGGCAGAAGGCGCCGCATTCAAGGCGCTGCCGTAGCTCAGTGGTAGAGCACTCCCTTGGTAAGGGAGAGGTCGAGAGTTCAATCCTCTCTGGCAGCACCATTCCATCTCCTTGATAGACAACAGCTATCTGACTTTCTTGGTCTTTTGCCGCCCTTCCGGTGCACGGGGTGGTACAGCTGAGCTTGAGAATGCCCGGACCTTGGTTGCTCTCGACGACGGGCGCCCATGCAGATTTGGTTGCGTTGGTGCGTATCTCCGACAACGAGTTTCCACAGATCTGAAAGGCGAAGCTCTGCCCGAACGGAGGCTGATACCCGTGAATCGCCCCTCAAGTCTGTGACAGTGAACGAGTTCGTCAAGGTCAGTTTGGAAACGAGGGTCCCCAACGAGACTAAGAGGCGGTTCCGTGAGGCCGATAATCTCACGCCAGACACCCGCAATTCAATCAAAGGGATGATCGTCGAAAATTGAGTGCCCAATCGTGTAGCCGCCGCACCGCATGGTTTTTTCGAATGTCCGGCCAAATTGGGGTGACCGCCCTGCTATTTCAGGGGCGTTGCGAATTGATCGAGAGCCGTGTCACCGATACAGGGCGACGACAGCAAAGACCGCCCCCAGCGGCAGTAGCTGCATCAGCAATTCAATCATCGTCACAAATCCTCGTACCTCATAGGGCGGCAACCTGGCGATCGCGCCCGCGCACCGGTCGAGCATTGAAAAGGCCTCTATGCGAGGAATCGATAGAGAGCCACCAGAACAACCAAAGCGACAATCGGAGCGACAAGGCTCATTTGCGAACCGTCAGTGAACGGTGTCAGCCAGGTCGTCATTGAGTTCTGGAATGCCGGGCAGCGGGCGTGCCTTCTCGAATGCAAGGCGTTTCGACCACGGATCGAACCACTCCACGTTGTTGACTTCAACGTCGCGGCTCTCTTCATCCTCGTCCTTCTTTATTTCTTCCATTGCTTGCATGCCCCTCTGCGCAAAGTCGTCCACATACAAACGCACAAGCCGCAAGTCATCCCCCGTTTGGGGGATCGTCCTGCTTGGGCCGCCGCTACGAAATGGAAGATGCTCTGGTCGAGAGGGTAATGTTTTTAGAACGGAAGCGCACGCGCAACATCTTGTTTCTGCCGCGTAAATTTCCATTCGTATCTCGCCAGTGCCGTCGGTTCGCCGTGCCGTTTGCAAATTTGCGATGCGCCCAGTCCAGCCGGGATATATATTCGAGATCGCGGGAGTTGGGGGCAAGGCATATGCAGTCTGGCAATCTTGATGCGTCGGATCATGAACTGATCGGACG
This sequence comes from Mesorhizobium terrae, assembly GCF_008727715.1. Taxonomy (GTDB): domain Bacteria; phylum Pseudomonadota; class Alphaproteobacteria; order Rhizobiales; family Rhizobiaceae; genus Mesorhizobium; species Mesorhizobium terrae. The sequence continues at coordinate 979,568 of NZ_CP044218.1, read as the reverse complement.
GATTTACGAGGCGGCCGCGATACCGAGCCTTTGGGGTGGCAAAGGTGTCCTGGACCTTCTCGCCCAGGCAGGCGAGTGCACCGATGCCGCGCTGTTTGCGGTAGACAGCAAGGGGCTCAATGGTTGGTCTTCCAATGAGCGCTGTGTCGAAAAGATGCAGATCTACATCCGCGACAATTGGGTGGCGCGCAATCCATATATCGAGTCGGCGGAACGTCGCGCTCGCTTCGATGAGCCTCGTTTCGTGCTGGATACCGAGGTGATGCCGGCTGAAGAAATGGCGCGGCACCCCTATTATCTGAATTTCATGAAACCACACGGCGTCTACTGGCACACCGGCACCAATATCATTTCGCCGACCGGGGATACTCTCAAGATTTCGGTGCACCGGAGCTTCGATTCCGGTCCGCTAAGAAAGGAAGTGGCGATGCGCTTGACTGCGCTTCGCCCGCACATAGCGCGTGCTGCGCTTCTTACGGCTCGTCTCCGTTTTGAGCAGGTCCGCGCCGCCGTCGAGGCCTTTGATGTCATAGGGTTGCCGACCGCGGCTGTCCGTCGCGGCAGGTTGGCAATGGCAAACAGAGGCTTCGAGAAATTATTGCCGCGGGTGGTGCAAGACCGCCATTCCAGGCTGACCTTCTCGCAAGTGGCGGCGGATGCCTGTTGGCGCAAAATCCTGGAGGGACCGAGTGACCGGGGTGGCACCTTCCCGATTGCGGCCATCGACGAACATCCAACGATGGTGGTGCATGTGCTTCCGATTGTCGGAGCCAGTCGAGATATCTTCAATGTGGCTGACATGCTGCTGGTCATAACGTCGGCTGCCGAGGACGTTGGTGTCGACCCCAGGATCATGGAGGGCCTGTTCGATCTGACGGCAGCAGAGGCCGCAATCGCGCGCGATTTAACCCTTGGCAAGACGATCAATGAAATCGCGGACCTACGGGGGGTCGCAAATGGCACCGTGCGTTCGCAGGTCCGTTCGATCTTCGAGAAGACGGGTACGCATCGGCAGGTGGATTTGGTGAGGCTTCTGACCGGTGTGAGGACGGTTCTCGCCTTGAAAGCCGGTCTTGATCACATGTCCGGCCTCAATGATGAGCCCGGTTCGAGAAAAGAAAAGAAGTAAGCACAGAACCTCCAGCAAGCAGCAATTGCAAGCTGAAGGCTGATTGGATTGCGTTTCGCTTATTGCGGTTCGAAAGGCCGCACACGCCGCGCTCAGATCGTTCACGTGCTGTCTCAGGCACTTTCCGGCCTTGGCCTGGGTTGTGCCGGTGAACACAGTCCGTCCTGATCATTGTGGCATGGTGCCCGCGCGGAGCCGCAACGGGTTTCATTGGTGGCTGAAGAGGCCCCCCAACGCGCGCCGAAATCCCACCAGATTCGCGTCGATATCGCCGACGATCGAGCCCCATCACCCGACGAGTGCTCCCATGCTTGGGACGTTGATTACGGATTATGTCACCCGAACGGAGGATGCCAAATGGGTTCATTTAAGGGATAGCTCGAAAGTCATCGTCGCTCGCGGGCACGGCCAGCTGGCGAGAATCTCTTTTGTCGTTGGCTGGAGACGGCTAGGATACAGCAGGCAAGTCGATGTTGAGGGGCTTCGGTTTCAGCCTTCAAAAGTTGGATCGGCACCTGGAGGTTGAGCGACCCGAACGCTGGAAGCGCTGAAAGCCGCGATCAATAGCCTCGTCTCGCCTGGATCGCGGCGCGCTCTAGTCCACCGTGAACGAATACGTCGCGCCGATGCCGAAGGTGAACTGGTTGCGCGAGCCTAGGTCTTTCACGATCGGGCTGTTGGCGGCATCGCCGACCAGATAGTCGAACCGTTCGTAGAGCGTCGTCGTCCATTCCTTCGACCAGACATAGCTCTGCGCCACCGACAGGCCGACGCTGGCGATGCCGCCCTTCGGGTCATAGGCCGCAACCGTGCCGTTGCGGATGGCCGCCTCCGGCGAGACGCCGTATTTGATACCCATCACCTTGTCGTCGGCCAGCACCAGCCGCGGGCCGCCGGAGAGCGTCAGCGCACCGTAGTTTTGCACATAGTCGGCCATCAGGTCGGCGCTGAAGCCGTCATTGTTGCGCAGCCCGTGGCGCAGTTCGCCGCGCAGGCGCAACTGGTCCTCGACCGGCCAGAATTCGGCGAAGGCGCCGACTTCCACGGTCCAGGGATAGGTGTCGAGCCCGTTCAACCGGCCGCCCTCGCTCGAACGGCCGGAACGCAGGCTGGCGACGGGACCAATTGCAAAACGTTTGCCGGTGAAGAAGGTGATGTCGAAATTGTCGTCCGGCGCCGAGAAGCTCTCGCGCTCGGAAGCGCGGCGGAACGAGATCGACGGCATGCCGCCCAGCCCGTAGCGCGAGGAGCCGTCCCATCTCGGGCTGACCGTCGCCATGCCGCCGATGCTGATGATCCAAGGATCGTTGGAAGCGAGCGGTTTTTCGGCCACGCTGTCGGCCGCGCGGGCTGGAAGCGCCAGTACGACAAGCGAGACGGCAACGCCGCCTGCCAGCAAATCAAGGGCAAGCGGACCACGCCCCTTGCGGTCTCGTCGGGAAAAGCAACGCAAAACGAACCTCACTTCGCAGTCTTGGCGATCTTGATACCAAGTTTTTTGATCCGATGCCAAAGGCTCCGTTCGGCGATGCCCAACCTTTCCGCTGCCTTCACTTGGATGCCGTCGGTTTCCTGCAGCGCGGCCAGGATGAAGTCGCGCTCGATGCGTTCCAGTTCGCCGTCGAGATCGGCGGGCAGCGCGGCGCTGGCGGCCGGCTGGCGCCTGGTGCGCGTCACATAGCCCGGCAGGTCTTGCGGGCCAACGACGTTGCGGGCGGCCACGATCGTTGCTCGTTCCACCGCGTTCTGCAGTTCCCTGATGTTGCCGGGCCATTGGTAGGTGGCAAGCGCGGCCTCTGCCTCCGGCGCGAAGCCGGTGATCTTCTTGTTCATCTCGGCGGAGAAATGCGCCAGGAAATGCGTCGCGATCGGCAGGATGTCGCCGGCGCGCTCGCGCAGCGACGGCACGCGGATGGGATAGACCGCCAGCCGGTAATAGAGATCCTCGCGGAAATCGTTGGCCTGCATGGCAGCTTCCAGGTCGCGGTGGGTGGCGGTGATGATGCGCACGTCGACCTTGACGCTGCGGTCGGAACCGACCGGCTCGAACACCTGGTCCTGCAGCACCCTCAAAAGCTTGGGTTGCAGCGAAAGTGGCAGGTCGCCGATTTCGTCCAGGAACAGCGTGCCGCCATTGGCGGTGACGAAGCGACCGTCGCGGGCGGCCACCGCACCGGTGAAGGCGCCCTTGGCATGCCCGAACAGTTCGCTCTCGAGCAGGTTTTCAGGGATGGCCGAGCAGTTCATGGCAATGAACGGGCCGTCGCTGCGCGGGCTGTTGAAATGGATGGCGCGGGCGACCAGTTCCTTGCCGGTGCCGCTTTCGCCCTGGATGAGCACTGTGGCGCGGCTGGCGCACACTTCGGTGATCTGCCGCAGCACCTCGCCGAAGGCCGGGCTGGAGCCGATCAGGTTGCCGAAGGAGTATTTCTCTTCCAGTTCGGCGCGCAGGCGCCGGTTCTCGTTGACGATCTGGGTGAGTTGCAGCGCGCGCCTGGCGGTGGCGATGACGTCGTCGATCTCGAACGGTTTGGAAATATAGTCGAAGGCGCCTTCCTTGACCAAGGCGACGGCATCGCGCAGCGAGGCATAGGCCGTCATCACCACCACCGGCATGTCGGGGCGCCTGCGCCGCAATTCCTGCAACAGGTCGCGGCCGCCGCGACCCGGCATTCTGAGGTCGGTAATGACGAGGCCGAATTCGCCCTGTTCCAGTCGCTGCAGCGCGCTGGTGGCATCGGTCACGAAATCGCTGGAAAGGCCGCCGCCTTCGAGCGCCAGCGCCAGTGTTTCCGCCAGGCGGGGCTCATCGTCAACGACCAGTATCGAGCTCGGCATAGGCGATCTTCTTCTGCTTCAGCGGCAAGCGTATCACGATGCTGGTGCCGTTCTCCAATGCACTGGTGCAGGTGATGGCGCCACCGTGATGTTCGATCACGGAGAGCACCTTGGCGAGGCCGAGGCCCGTGCCTTTCGTCTTGGTGGTGAAGAACGGATCGAACATGCGATGCACCACATCCGGTTCCATGCCGATACCGGTGTCGGCAACGGTCAGCACGGCTTCGGTCGTTTCCTGGTCAGCCTCGACCTTGACGGTCAGCGCGCCGCCCTCGGGCATGGCCTCCATGGCGTTGAGGACCAGGTTGATGATCACTTGGTGGATCTGGTCGGCATCGGCATCCACCGCAATGTGGTCGGCGAGTTCGACATTGGCGGTGATGTTGCGCTTTTCCAGTTCCGGCATCATGAAATCGATCGCCTTGCGCACGATCCCGTCCAGGAGCGCAAGCCGCATGGTCGGGCGGTTCGGCCGCACATAGTCGAGCACTTCGGTGACGAGGCGATCGATACGGCCGACCTCGTCGAGCACGAAGCCGAGCAGCCGCTCGTCCGGCGGAGCCAGATAGGTGCGCTGGGCCACCAGCTGGCTCGACGTCTTGATGATGCCGAGCGGGTTCCTGATTTCATGGGCGATCACCGCGGCCGCTTCACCGAGCGCCGCCAGCTGCTCGCGCCGCCGCATCTCGCCTTCCATCTGCCGCAGCCGCTCCAACTGGCGCGTCATGACGTTGAAGCCGCTCGTCACTTCCTCGATTTCCGGACCGCCGTTTTCCGGCAGCTGCAGGCGATAATTGCCCGAAGCGACCTCGCGCAGGCCGCGCTTCAGCGTCTGCAGCGGGATCGTAAGCCGGCGTGCAAGCACAACGCCGACGGTAATCGACAGGCTGGACGCGATCAACGCCAGGATGGTGAACAGCCGCCAGTCGATCAGCTGTTCGAAGACCGGTCGTTTGGCGGTGAGGCCGAAGGTGACCAGGCCGACCAGCCGGCCGCCATCGTCCCGGATCGGCCCGTAGCCGGTCGCCAGCCCGCCGCCGGTCGTATCCGGCACCACGGTGTAGTTGTCGCCCCGGTTCAGTGGCGCCAGCACTTCGTCCGACACCGTCAGCGGCTGGCCGAGCCCCTGGCGGACCAGCGGCAGCATGGAGTTCCCCTGCAGCCGGTAGGCATGGATGACGATTGCCGTCTTGGCGCGCGGCACAGAGAAGAAGGAGTCGTCGAGCAGATTGGCGACCAGAACATGCAGCACCTGCCCGTCGCGCTCGAGCATGCGCGCGGCACCGACCAGCAGGGCCGGGCGCCCTTCCTTTTGTGCTGTGAAGATCGAGCGCACCGAGGTGCGCGGCAGCGCAATGTCGAGCATCGCGGTGCCGAAGCGATAGAGCGTGTTGCCCTTGTCGTCATAGATCAGCACGAGATCGTAGCCGACCGAGGAGAGCAGGTCGGAATAGATGCGCAGCGGCGTGGAGTTCTCGTTCACCTCGCCGGCGAGCGCGCTGCCATGGGCGGGCAGCGATGCGGCGATGATGGCGGCGGCGCGGTCCGCCTCGTCTTCGCTCGACATCGTTTCGCTGACCAGGAAGTCTGCGGCGCGGCCAAGCAGGCGCTCGACATTGTGCTTGAACGTGGCCGAGATCAGCGCGGCGGCGACATAGGACGCGATCAGCACCGGCGGCACCGACACCGCCAGGAAGGCGACCACAAGGCGCCAGCGCAGGGTGAGCTTGCTCAGCACTGTGCGCTTCTCCGTGGTCGCGGCATCGTCGTCATGGCTGCTGGGCCTTGGTCACGGTGTCGCAACGCTGGTCGGCGGGTAGCTGATGCCGCCGCCATGTGAACTGCTGGCCGAGCGCCTTGACGCCGAGATAGCCGGTAACGATGAGCTTGTCCGGCCCTGTCAGCGAAAGCGCGACATCGTAGGCGCTGCCTTCCTTGGGATCATAGATTTGCCCGTCATCCCAGCCGCCGGAGCCGTCCTGCGCCAGGCCGGTTATCACGCTGAGCCCGCAGATCGGCCGCTGGCGCAGTTTCGGATTGGGATTGTTGCGGTCGGTCAAAGGCGCGCCGTTGTCGTCGATCGGCGTCTTCAGCCACACGATATGACCGCACAATCTGTTGCCGCAGGGTGCGAATTCCACGACACCCTGGCCGTCATGGGTAAGCCATGTGGTGGCGATGGCATCGGCCGGCGCGGCATCGGCGCTTGTCGCCAGAAGGAACAGCCCGGCCGCCCAGCCAAGGGCCTGGAGAGCCGACGCGCGGCGATACGAGAGCTTGCGATCTGGTGCCGTCACGACGGTTTTCCTCTGCCAATCAGCACGACCCCGGAAATGATCAGCGCAATGCCTGCCGCCTGCGGCCAGGAGAGATGCTCGCCAAACAGGAGCATGCCCGCCGCCGGAACGGTGACATAGGTCAAAGCCGAAAGCGGAAACGCGCGCCCGAGATCCATACGCGCCAATATCAGCATCCAGAACACGAAAGTAAGGCCATAGAAGAAGACGGCCAGCCAGAGCGCCGGCGTCTCCAGCGCCGAAACGACCCAGGCTATGTCGAGCGTGCCGGCACCGATGCGCTCGCTCGCCCATTTGAAGGCGATTTGCGTCGCGGTGTCGACGACAATGAAGGCGGCGATGATGCCGCGCAGACTGGATTGGTTGGCCGTCGTCACGCTCATTGTCCGTCTTCCTTGGCCGGCCCCTTGGCGCGGTCGCGCGCTTTCGCATTTGCCTCGCGCAGGTCCGGGTCCCAGCGGTCGAAGGCGAGCCAGGGGGCGATTGCGGCAAGGCCGCGATTGAGCAGGCCGTTGGTGTGCTTCACATAGATCGCCGATGGTTCCAGCCGGCTGCCCATCCTGATCTTGGAGGCATAGGCGGTCTGGCCGGTCTGCAGCAGTGGTCGCCCGATCTCGCGGCAGAAGCTGAGGTTCTCCATCCAGCTCACGACATAAAGATTGTGATCGCGCGCCAGCGGATAGGCCATGCCCAGGAACTTGTCGACGACCCGGTCGACACCGACGAGAAGCAGGTTGAAGGCGGCGAGCCTGTCGCCGATCCAATAGAGCTGGAAAACGGCGTCCTTGCCCAGGCGGCGCGACACCTCCTCGAAATAGCGGCTAGGCAATTCCTCGAAATCGCCATAGCGCAGCTGGCTGTTTTCCTGGGTGGAACGGTAGAGGGCCGCGATTTCGCTTTCCAGGCCGGTAATGTCCGTGCGCCGCTCAACGCGCACCGCATCGCGCGTCTTCAGTTTGCGCTTCACGTCCTTGCGGGTCGCTGCGGAAAGCCGCGCCAGATAGGCGTCTTCGTTCTCACACACCTCGGCAACCGCGACGGGCAGGCTGGTCAGCCGCGCGAAACCCTTGCCGGCAAGCAGGCCGCCGATCAGCGCTTCTTCAGGCGGCGCGACGTCCTTGAAGGCGATCAGCGCAGCCTTGCGCTTGCGCGCCTCTGCCTCCACCGTCTCGATCAGTGTGGCGAGGGCTTCGACGCGCTTGTCCGCCGACAGCCTGTCGGCCAGCAGGAGATGGCAATGGTCGACCATCGGCGAGCCGACACCGAGCAGGCCAAGCGCGAAGATGCCGGGGAACTGGTCGGCCAGCCGTCCGGCCCAGGCGCCGAGCTTGCCCTGGAACGGCGTGTCGAGGCGATAGGACAGCGAAAACAGCGGCGCAGCGGCAAGCAGTTCGCGGTCGTCGCGCTCCACGACGACGGCCTGCGGGGCCGTGCCGTCGACCGCCGCGGCGGTCTCGAATGCCGCGTGATAGTGGACGCCTTCGGCATTGGCGCGGCTGAGCTCGGGCCAAGAGGCCGGATCGAGCGAAGACAGGCCCGCCCGGATCGTGCCGCTCGCCGCGCCAGCGTCAGGCGACGACCTGAAGGCGCTCATGTTCATGCGATCCAGACCGTTGATGCAGTTGCGCCACGCTGTCGACGAAGGCGGCTGCCTTGGCGATGACCAACCGCCTTTGGCGGTCGAGCGTGACCAGGTGGTAGCTGTCGTCGAGTACGAGCGATTCGACCGTGCCGCCGAGATGGCGCTGGAAATACTCCATGTTCGACAGGCTGGCTATGTCGTCCTCGCGGGCATGCACCACGAAGGTCGGCTGGCGCAGGTCCGGCAGTTCCGGCTTCAACGCGTCGACCAGTCGCCACAGTTCGCGCAGCGCCAGCGCCGGCGTCGCCGCCAGGCCCGCCGAAGTCGAGTCGCCGGAGAACATCGACTGCGCCAGCACCATGCGCAGCCGCTCGTCCTTCAGGCCGTAGGGCTCCTGTTCGACGAAACGATATTTGCGGCCGCTCGGCGTGTTGATGAACAGTTTGAGCAAGAAGCGATACCAGGGGATCGACCAGCCATCGTACCAGAGTGTCGGTGCGAACATCACCAGCCCCTGCACGCGCTGCGGCTGGCGCGCGGCGAGCATGGCGGCCAGCACGGCGCCCATCGACAGGCCACCCACCAGCACGACACGGCAGCGCTGCTCCAGGGTCGTGAGTGCGTCCTCGGCGCTGGCATACCAATCCTTCCAGCTCGTCGCGGTCAGGTCCGCCTCCGTGCCGCAATGGCCGGCAAGGGTCGGGCACAGCACCGTCGAGCCGCGCTCGGCGAAGTTGCGCGCCACATTGTTCATTTCTATTGGCGTGCCGCCCAGCCCGTGCAGCAGAAGCACGCCGACGTCCCCGCGCGGCAGGAAGATGCTGCGGTCCTTGGTTCTCAGTTTTGTGGTGGTTTCAACCATCAGATCGTACCTGCGACTAGAATGACGCCTGCCGTGATGAGCAGCGCGCCGAACCATTGAGAGGGACCGGTCTCTTCACCCAGCCACAGCCGCCCGGCGAGCGTGATGGCGAGGATGTTGAGACTGGCGAGGGGAAAGGCGATGCCGAGCGGCGCGAGCGCGAGGATGCGCACCCAGATGATGAACTCGGCGACATAGATGATGAGCCCGAGGCCGACCCAGCGGTCGCTGAACAGCGCGCGGGCAAAGGGCCGCCAGCTCTGGGCGGAGAATTCGGGCAGGGTGTCGGCGCCGAACTTGAAGGCGATCTGGCCCGCCACGTCGCAGACGATCGACAGCACGAAGAGGACGATCAGCTCGGTGCTCAGCATGCCAGCACCTGTTCAAGGCTGTTCACGATGCGCGCGTTGGCGGCATCGTTGACGGCGGCCATCGCCGCGTCGAATTTCGGCTGGCGCGGATGGTCGAGCTTGGCCAGCGTATAACGGAACGGGTCGCGGAAGAGCGGCGGCGAATAATCGCCGCAGACATCGACGCCGAGAACGCGCCGCTTTTCGGCCAGGCGCTCGATCGCGTAGAGGACCTGATCGAGCCGCATCGCGCCCTGGTCCCAATTGGTCACGGCTTCGTCGGTGGCCAGCACGTCCTTGTCGAAGGTGATCCAGATCGCCTCGGGTCCGAGCCGGGCGATCAGGTCTTCGACGAAGGCTTCCCAGTCCTCGTCGGCCAGATTGCGCCAGACAAGCTGCTTGGCGAAGCCGTCGCCGCTAGTGGTGGAGCCGGGGGAATCGACCGCCGCGCCCAGAAGCCTGGTCGACGGCACCCGCCAGGCATACATTTCCAGCCGGCCGTCGCGGATCGCATCGAGATTGGCGGACTTCATCTGCGGCAGCACGAGGTCGGTGCTGGTCGGTCCGATGGTGATGACACGGCGAACATTGCGGCGCTCCAGCGCCCGGTTGACCCAGCCGCCGCAGTTGGAGGTCGCCGGAAAGGTCACCCAGTCGGGATGGTTGTCGAACTGGATCACCGTGACCGGCTTCTCGACGCGAGCGAGAAACAGGTCGGCGACATGATGGAAGTCGCCCGACCCGTAGAAGATCAGTTCCGGCTCGTCGGCCGGGCGCGGGCCGATCCGGTTGCCGAGCTCGCGCAACGCGTCCCTGGCCGCAACGATGCGCAGCCGGGGCGCGAGGTCCCCGGCTGGCACGATGTCGGCTGGTTCCGATCGGGAGGGGGCTCGATGGAAACCCTGGTCCGTCACGGCGCCGTCGAGATCGACGATGCGCACACGCACTCAATCACCCCTTGGTTACGCGGGTGAACAGCTGGTCGAGCAGCGCCAGCGCCAGATCGATTTCGGCGTGGCTGATGGTCAGCGACGGCGCCAGCGTGATGACGTTCTTGTAGTAGCCGCCAATGTCGAGCACGAGGCCATAGCGCTGGCCGTCATGCGTCAGGTCACCCTTCAGCGCCTCGTCCACCATGCGGTCGACCAGCGCCTTCGACGGCGTGTAGCTGTCATGCGGCTCGCAGATTTCGATGCGCAGCGCCAGCCCAAGGCCATCCACTTCGCCGACGATCTTGTGGCGACGCTTCAGCTCCTCCAGACCGCGCAGGAAATAGGCGCCCTTTTCCGGCACCGTCGTCTCGTAGTCGTCCTCGGCCATCATCTTCATGGCTTCCAGCGCGACAGCGGTGCCGAGCGGGTTGGCGTTGAAGGTCGAGTGGGTCGAGCCCGGCGGGAAGGCGGTCGGGTTGATCAGCTCTTCGCGCGCCCAGACGCCCGACAGGGGGTTGAGGCCGTTGGTCAGCGCCTTGCCGAAGACGACGACGTCCGGATTGACGCCGAAATGCTCGATCGACCACAGCTTGCCGGTACGGTAGAAACCCATCTGGATTTCGTCGACGACCATCAGGATGTTGTGGCGGTCGAGCACCTTCTTCAGTTCGATGAAGAAGTTCTGCGGCGGAACGATGTAGCCGCCGGTGCCCTGCAGCGGCTCGATATAGAAGGCCGCATACTCGGCCTCGCCGGCCTTCGGGTCCCAGACGCCCTGATATTCGCTTTCGAACAGCCGCTCGAACTGGCGCACGCAATGCAGGCCGTATTCTTCCTTGTTCATGCCCTTCGGCGCGCGGAAGTGGTAGGGGAACGGCACGAACTGCGCGCGTTCGCCGAAATGGCCGTAGCGGCGGCGATAACGATAGGACGAGGTGATGGCCGAAGCGCCCAGCGTGCGGCCATGGTAGCCGCCCTCGAAGGCGAACATCAGGCTCTTGCCGTGCGAGGCATTGCGCACCAGCTTCAGCGAATCCTCGATCGCCTGCGCGCCGCCGACATTGAAGTGGACGCGGCCCTTGAGGCCGAATTTCTGTTCGGCATCGCGCGCGATCAGCGCGGCCAGCTCGATTTTCTCGCGGTGCAGATATTGGCTGGCCACCTGTGGCAGCCGGTCGATCTGGCGCTTCAGCGCATTGTTGAGGCGCTGGTTGGCGTAGCCGAAATTGACAGCCGAATACCACATCTGCAGATCGAGAAACGGCGTGCCGGCCGCATCGAACATGTAGGAGCCTTCGCAGCGGTCGAAGATCTTCGGAGCGTCGGTGTAGTGCACGGTGTCGCCATGCGAGCAATAGATGGCCTCGAGGGCCAACAGCTCGGCCTCGTCGAGGGCAGGTTCGGAATCGTTCCCGGCAGCGAGCCGGAATGCGGCATTGGTAGGCATGAACAGATCCTTGTCAGGTCACAGAAGTTGGGCCGACTGGACGGTCTGGACGTTGGCCAGCCAGTCGGAGAAGAGCATCGGCAGGTCGGCGAACGTGCCGAATGCGCGATGGGTGATACCGTTGGCACGGCAATGGTCGGCAAGCTTGCCTTTCGCGAACACCATGTCGGAGATGGAAGCGGCGCAGAAATCGGAACGGCCGTCGCCGATCAGCACGCGCAAGGCGCTGTCGGGCGCCCGGTCGAAGGTGGCGCATTTGCAATGCGCGGAGTTGGCGCGGCAATTGTCGGAGGCGTGCAGGCAGTCCAGCCGCCAGCGGTCGCCGCCGGTGGCGGCAAGGCCGTTGGCGAGAACCGGCAGCTCAAGCCCGTAGCCCTTCAAGGCGTGGGCAATGACGCGGTCGAGCCCGTCGGAAACGATGGTGACCTTGATGCCGCTTTCCTGCAGCGCTTCCACGAACGGCACGAAGTCGGGGTCGATCTGGAGGCAGTTGGCGAACAGGTCGAGCATCACCGGCTCGACGCGCAGGAGATCGACCTGCCTGGACATGCATTCGCGCGAGCCGATGGTACCGCGCTCCCAGGCGGCCTCGACCGTGCGCCACGCCGGTTCGGCGAATTGCGCAAGCAGAAGGTCTGTTGTGTCTTCCAGCGAGATGGTGCCGTCGAAATCGATGAAGCACTCAATGCCGGGGAGGGGAAGAAGATCGATACTGGCCATGCTGCGCTGCAGCAAGCAAGGTGCGTGCCAATCTCAAAAACGCTAATGGAATCAGCGGATGTGCCCGCGTGAAGGTCGGGAATTTCCTCCAAAAATTGGAGGAGCCCTTGGCGAAAGAGGATGGCAGGCCTTGTCGGGCGGCATTTCCACAGGGTATTTGCGCGGGGTATTATGCGGATCGCCCCTAAGGGCGTTTCGCGGAAACCGATAGGGTCTCGGGCCGCGCCGTCATATTCGAAACGAACCGTGGGCAGGCGGTTCGTTCGAAAGCGTGCTCGAACAATTGTATGTTTGGTGAGCGATTGCGCATTTTCGAAAAGCCTGCGACACTGGCGCCGATACATTTGAAATGAAGTGCCAGCCATGAGCGCCCGCTCGGAAACCAGCAATCCCAGGCTTGACGACGCCGCGCGCGCCGGTTGGCTGTATTATGTCGCCGGCAACACGCAGGACCAGATCGCGACCAAGCTCGGCATTTCGCGCCAGACGGCGCAGCGGCTGGTGTCGCTGGCGATGTCGGAGGGGCTGATCAAGGTCAGGGTGGATCATCCCATCGCCAACTGCCTCGATCTCGCCGCCAGGCTGCAGCAGCGTTTCGCGCTGGATCTGGTCGAGGTCACACCGAGCGATCCCGATTCCACCTCCTCGACCATTGGGGTCGCCCAGGCCGCGGCGGTGGAAATCGAAAAATGGCTGCGCAAGCCGGAGCCGGTCATCATGGCGATTGGCACCGGCCGCACGCTGAAGGCGGCGATCGAGCAACTGCCGCCGATGGAGTGCCCGCAACACAAGGTGGTCTCTTTGACCGGCAACATCTCGCCGGACGGTTCGGCCGCCTTCTACAACGTCATCTTCACCATGGCAGACACCATCAAGGCGCGCTCCTTCCCGATGCCGCTGCCGGCCATCGCCTCGTCACCGGACGAGCGGAAAATGTTGCACAGTCAACCGCTTATCCAGCCGACGCTGGCGCTTGCGGCGCAGGCCGACGTCACCTTCGTCGGCGTTGGCGACCTCGGGCCAAAGGCGCCGCTGCTGGAAGACGGGTTCATCACCGAGACCGAACTCAAGGCACTGCAGCGGGCAGGCGCCGTCGGCGAGATCGTCGGCTGGGCCTTCGACCGCGATGGCCGGCTGATCGATGGCATCACCAATGACCGCGTCGCTTCCGCCCCGCTGCCGTCGCGCGAGCGGTCGCTGGTGGTGGCGCTGGCCATGGGCGAGCGCAAGCTGCCCGGCATCCTGGCCGCCGTGACGCGACGGCTGGTCAACGGCCTGATCACCGACGAACGCACGGCGGAAGGCCTGCTGACCGCCGGCGGCTAGCGCCGGCGCAGGAACGTCGATGGGCGGACATTGCGCCCGTGCCGGACCGCCCAAAGTGGCCCAAAGTGGAGAGAGGCGGCGTGCCGCGCTCCCGGGCAAATAATTTCAGACAAGAATAACAATGGCTTGGCGCCCGAACACCGCCAAGCCGGCTCGGAATTTGTTCACGCCGGGTCGTTTGGCGTCAAAATGACCCGGTTTCGTTCATTCGACAGCGATTTTCGCGTCTGTTCCGCCAATTCCCTCTAGTCGCCCTCTCGATGTGTCGGGTGTCGCACTGACTTGCCGCATGCGCTGGAGCGGCTGCAGCCCGGCGTCCGCATTCGCGCTTGACATAAATCCCGGAAGATGAATAATTGCCCATAGCTAAAGCAAATGCTCACTTTGGCCTTGGGAGGAAACCAATGAAACTGCGCACCCTCATCGTGGGGCTGTGTTCGGCGAGCGCGTTTGCGTTCGCCGCGCATGCCGAAACCATCACCATTGCGACCGTCAACAATGGCGACATGATCCGCATGCAGAAGCTGACGGACGACTTCACCGCCAAGAATCCGGACATCAAGCTGAACTGGGTGACCCTGGAGGAGAACGTGCTGCGCGAGCGCGTCACCACCGACATCGCCACCAAGGGCGGCCAGTATGACGTGATGACGATCGGCACCTATGAAGTGCCGATCTGGGCGAAGCAGAACTGGCTTCTGCCGCTCGACAAGCTCGGCGCCGACTACGACCAGAAGGACATCATCCCGGCGATCGCCGGCGGTCTCTCCGTCGACGGCAAGCTTTTTGCGGCTCCCTTCTACGGGGAGAGCTCCTTCGTCATGTACCGCAAGGACCTGATGGAGAAGGCGGGCTTGAAGATGCCCGACGCGCCGACCTGGAAATTCATCCGGGAAGCTGCTGACAAGATGACCGACAAGGCGACCGGCGTGAACGGCGTGTGCCTGCGCGGCAAGGCCGGCTGGGGCGAGAACATGGCATTCCTGACTGCCATGTCCAACTCCTTCGGCGCGCGCTGGTTCGACGAGAAGTGGAACCCGCAATTCGACCAGCCCGAATGGAAGCAGACGCTGCAGTTCTATGTCGACCTGATGAAGGCCGACGGGCCGGACGGCGCCTCGTCCAACGGCTTCAACGAGAACCTGGCGCTGTTCCAGCAGGGCAAGTGCGGCATGTGGATCGACGCCACGGTGGCGGCTTCCTTCGTGTCGGACCCCAAGAACTCGAAGGTCGCCGACAAGGTCGGTTATGCGCTGGCTCCCGATAACGGGCTCGGCAAGCGCGGCAACTGGCTGTGGGCGTGGTCGCTGGGCATTCCGGCCGGCACGCAGAAGGCGGCCGCGGCCGAGAAGTTCGTCGCCTGGGCGACCGGCAAGGGTTATCTCGACCTCGTCGCCAAGAAGGAAGGCTGGGCCAACGTGCCTCCCGGCACACGCAGCTCGCTCTACGCCAATGCCGAATATGAGAAGGCCGCGCCCTTCGCCAAGATGACGCTGGACTCGATCAATTCCGCCGATCCGACCAAGCCCACGGTCAAGCCGGTGCCTTATGTCGGCGTGCAGTTCGTGGCGATCCCCGAATTCCAGGGGCTCGGCACCACTGTCGGCCAGCTCTTCTCGGCGGCACTTGCCGGCCAGATGTCCGTGGACGATGCCTTGAAGCAGGCGCAAGATGCCGCCAAGGCGGCGATGACCGAAGGCGGCTACATCCAGTAAGGGCATCCTTCAGGTGCCCCGGGGCATCCTCCCGATGCCTTGGCCGTCCGGGTCTTCCCGGTCCGGACGGCCGCTTACAGGGCTCACCCTCTTGCGTGAGGGTAGGGCCAAAACGGAATCGAGCGGCAGCGAGGGTTTCCGCTGCGGGCTGGGACGACGTGGGGGCACGTCGGGATATCTCTCATCGCCTCGCTGCGCTCGACACTTCTCTCCGCGAAGAAGGGATCGACATCACGCCGCCCCTTCCCGTCGCGGGGAAAAGCGATCGCGCGGCGGCTGGTGATGCGGTGTCGAAAAGGCTGCTTGCCGCCGCAACGATGATCGATCGCGGCTTTTGGGAACCGGTTGGAGGAGGCCATGGCAACCAAACAGACCCGTACGCTTGCACGCTTCATGGCCGCGCCCTCGGTGCTGCTGTTGCTGATCTGGATGGCTGTACCGCTGGCGATCACGCTGTGGTTTTCCTTCCAGCAGTACAATCCGCTGAACCCTATCCGTGACGGCTTCATCGGGCTGTCGAATTACGCGTTGTTCTTCAACAACCCGGCCTTCTTCACCGCGATCCTCAACACGCTGATCCTCGTGATCGCCGTGCTTGCCATCACCATCATCGGCGGCATCCTGCTTGCGCTGCTGCTCGACCAGCCGATGTGGGGCCAGGGTTTTGTCCGCATCCTGGTGATCTCGCCGTTCTTCGTCATGCCGCCGGTGGCAGCACTGGTGTGGAAGAACATGATCATGCATCCGGGCTATGGCGTGTTCGCCGACATCGCCCGCTTCTTCGGCGCGCAGCCGATCGACTGGTTCGCGCAATACCCGCTGTTCTCGATCATCCTGATTGTCGCCTGGCAGTGGCTGCCTTTCGCCACGCTGATCCTGCTCACCTCGCTGCAGTCGCTGGACGGCGAGCAGAAGGAGGCGGCCGAAATGGACGGCGCCGGAGTTCTCTCTCGGTTCTGGTATCTGACGCTGCCGCATCTTTCGCGCGCCATGACGGTGGTGGTGCTGATCCAGACCATCTTCCTGCTCTCGGTCTATGCCGAGATCCTCGTCACAACCAATGGCGGGCCGGGCTATGCGTCGACCAATCTGCCCTTCCTCGTCTACCAGAAGGCCCTGCTCGAATACAAAATCGGCCAGGCGTCCGCCGGCGGCATCATCGCCGTCATCCTTGCCAACATCGTTGCCTTCTTCGCCATGCGCGCCGTCGGCAAGAACCTGGACAAGTGAAATGTTCGGTTTCGTTTCGCGGCTCGACTGCCCCTCACCCTTACCCTCTCCCCGTGAAAAACGGGGAGAGGGGGTCGCCAGCGTTGCGGCAAATCTCTCTTCTCCCCGTCCCTTACGGGGAGAAGAAGCCGGCAGGCAGATGAGGGGCAGCGCAATCGTTTCAGGATTGGAGATCTGACATGGCACGTGCCGTCACCAACCGGCAGAAGACCATCGCGACCATAGTTGCATGGGCCGTCGCGCTCGTGATCTTCTTCCCGATCCTCTACACCATCATCACCTCCTTCAAGTCGGAACAGGAGGCGATCCAGGGCTTCAGCCTGATCCCGTCGGGCACGCTGGAGAGCTATTCGGAAGTCCAGTCGCAGTACAACTACTTCAAGCCGTTCATGAATTCGGTGATCCTGTCGCTGGGCTCCACCGTGCTGGCGCTGCTGGTCGCCATTCCGGCCGCCTGGTCGATGGCCTTTTCGCCGACCAAGCGCACCAAGGACGTCTTGATGTGGATGCTGTCCACCAAGATGATGCCGGCGGTGGCGGTGCTGTTCCCGATCTACCTCATCTTCCGCAATCTCGGCCTGCTCGACTCGCGCATCGGCCTCACCGTCATGCTGATGCTGATCAACCTGCCGATCGTCATCTGGATGCTCTACACTTATTTTCGCGAAATTCCGGGCGAGATCCTGGAAGCCGCCCGCATGGACGGCGCCACGCTGTGGGGCGAGATCCTCTATGTGCTGACCCCGATGGCGGTGCCGGGCATCGCCTCCACCATGCTCTTGAACATCATCCTGGCGTGGAACGAGGCGTTCTGGACCATCCGGCTCACCACCACCAACGCCGCCCCGCTCACCGCCTTCATCTCGTCCTTCTCCAGCCCGCAAGGCCTGTTCTGGGCAAAACTGTCGGCGGCCTCGACGCTGGCGATCGCGCCGATCCTGATCATGGGCTGGTTCAGCCAGAAACAGCTGGTGCGCGGCCTGACCTTCGGCGCGGTGAAATGATGACGGCCACATATCGCACGGTCGGGCAGCCCGGCACGAAAGAGCATAAGGGAGGACAAAATGGGTAAGATCGCTCTCAGAAACGTCTCCAAGTCCTTCGGGGCGACGACGATCATTCCCAATATCGACCTGGACATCGAGGACGGCGAGTTCGTCGTTTTCGTCGGACCGTCCGGCTGCGGCAAGTCCACGCTGCTTCGGCTGATCGCCGGGCTGGAAGACACCAGCGGCGGCACCATCTCGATCGACGGCCGCGACGTCACCGACGAGGCGCCGGGCAAGCGCAAGCTGGCCATGGTGTTCCAGTCCTATGCGCTTTACCCGCACATGACGGTGGGAAAGAACATCGCCTTTCCGCTCAAGATGGCGGGCGAGGACAAGGCGACGATCGACAAGAAGGTGGCGGACGCCGCCCGCGTGCTCAACCTCACCAACTATCTCGAACGTCGCCCCGGCCAGCTCTCCGGCGGCCAGCGCCAGCGCGTCGCCATCGGCCGCGCCATCGTGCGCCAGCCTTCGGCGTTCCTGTTCGACGAGCCGCTGTCCAACCTCGATGCAGCACTTCGCGGCACCATGCGGCTGGAGATTTCCGAGCTGCATAACCAGCTGAAGACGACGATGATCTACGTCACCCACGACCAGGTGGAGGCCATGACCATGGCCGACAAGATCGTGGTGCTGAACGCCGGCAACATCGAACAGGTCGGTTCGCCGCTGGACCTTTACCGCAGCCCGAAGAACCTGTTCGTGGCCGGCTTCATCGGTTCGCCCAAGATGAACCTCATCGACGGGCCGTCCGCCGCCAGGCATGGCGCCGCCACCATCGGCATCCGGCCTGAACATCTCAAGATCGCCTCGAGTGCCGGCGAATGGAAGGGCAAGGTCGGTGTCGCCGAACATCTCGGCGCCGACACCTTCCTGCATGTGCACACCGACGAGGTCGGCACCATCAATGTGCGGGCCGACGGCGAGATCGGCGTGCGCCACGGCGACATCGTCTACCTGACGCCGGACCAGGCCAAGCTGCATCGTTTCGACGCCGCCGGGACGGCGATGTGACCATGCGGCTTCAAGGCAAATCGGCACTGATCACCGGTTCGGCGCGCGGCATCGGCCGTGCCTTCGCCGAGGCCTATGTCGGCGAAGGCGCGATTGTGGCGATCGCCGACATCAACCTCCAAGCCGCCGAGAAGACGGCAGCCGAAATCGGACCGGCCGCCTATGCGGTGCGGCTCGACGTCACCGATCAGGCCTCGATCGATGCGGCGATTGCCGCGGTCGAGAAGAAGGCGGGCGGGCTCGACATCCTGATCAACAACGCCGCTTTGTTCGACATGGGGCCGATCGTCGAGATCAGCCGCGCCAGCTACGACAGGCTGTTCGCGGTCAATGTCGCCGGCACGCTGTTCATGCTGCAGGCGGCCGCCCGCTCGATGATCGCGCGGGGCAAGGGCGGCAGGATCATCAACATGGCGAGCCAGGCGGGAAGGCGTGGCGAGGCGCTGGTCGCGGTCTACTGTGCCACCAAGGCGGCGGTCATTTCGCTCACCCAGTCGGCCGGGCTCGACCTGATCAGGCACGGCATCAACGTCAATGCGATCGCGCCCGGCGTCGTCGATGGCGAGCACTGGGATCATGTCGATTCGCTGTTCGCCCGATACGAGAACCGGCCGAAGGGCGAGAAGAAGAAGCTGGTCGGCGAGAGTGTTCCTTTCGGCCGCATGGGCCGCGCCGAGGACCTCACCGGCATGGCGGTGTTCCTGGCCAGTGCCGAGGCCGAATACATCGTCGCCCAGACCTACAATGTCGATGGCGGCCAGTGGATGAGTTGAGGATAGCGCTCCTCTCCCCGTTCACGGGAAGAGGATGCCGGCAGGCAGGTGAGGGGCAGCACCGTCCCGGCAAAAGCTGGCGCCGCCCCTCATCCGACCCTTCGGGCCACCTTCTCCCCGTGAACGGGAGAAGGAAACGGCCTCTACGAAAGGCGTTTTGACATGACGACAAAACTCTCGCTCGCCAATCTCAGCAAGCTGCCGAAGGGCGTTGCGGTGCCAGCCTACGGTCGCGCGGCGCTGAAGGCCGGCATCGTGCATTTCGGCGTCGGCAATTTCCACCGCGCGCATCAGGCCGTCTATCTCGACGATCTGTTCAATGCCGGCGAGGGTCGCGACTGGGCGCTGGTCGGTGCAGGGGTGTTCGAGGGCGAGAAGGCCGGCCGCGCCAGGCTCGCCGAACAGGACTGGCTGACCACCGTGGTCGAGCAGGACGAGGGCCATATGGCGGCCCGCGTCACCGGCGCGATGATCGACTATCTGGTGCCTGGCGATACGGCGGCGATCATCGACAGGCTGGCCGATCCGGCGATCCGCATCGTCTCCTTGACCATCACCGAAGGCGGCTATTTCATCGACCCGGCCTCGGGCTATTTCAATCCCGAGCATCCCGACATCGTCGCCGACGCCAACGATCCGGAGCATCCAAAAACCGTGTTCGGCCTCATCCTGGCCGGACTGGCGCGCCGGCGCGGGGCGCGCGTGGCGCCCTTCACGGTGATGTCCTGCGACAACATCCCCCACAACGGCCGCGTCACCTCCGACGGCGTCATCGGCCTTGCCCGGCTGTTCGACCGCGATCTCGCGATCTGGGTAGCCGGCAATGTCGCCTTCCCGAACGGCATGGTCGACCGCATCACGCCCGCCACCGGCGACCGCGAACGCGGCATCCTGGCCAAGGACTTCGGCGTGGAAGACGCTTGGCCGGTGTTCTGCGAACCGTTCCGGCAATGGGTGCTGGAGGACAAGTTCCCGACCGGTCGCCCGGCGCTGGAAAAGGTCGGCGTGCAGTTCGTGCCCGACGTCTCGCCCTATGAGCTGATGAAGATCCGCATCCTCAATGGCGGCCATGCCACCATCGCTTATCCGGCCGGGCTGATGGACATCCATTTCGTGCATGAGGCGATGCAGGAACCGCTGGTGCGCGGCTTCCTGGCCAAGCTTGAGCACGAGGAGATCATCCCGACCGTGCCGCCGGTGCCGAACACCGATCTTGAGGATTATTACCGGCTGATCGAGCGCCGTTTCTCCAACCCCAAGATCGGCGACACGGTGCGCCGGCTCTGCCTTGACGGCTCGAACCGGCAGCCGAAATTCATCATCCCGACCATCGCCGACCGGCTGAAGGCAGGCGCCGGTGTGACCGGTCTGGCGCTCGAATCCGCGTTCTGGTGCCGCTACTGTTTCGGCACCACGGACAGCGGCGCGGTGATCGAAGCCAACGACCCGAACTGGGACCGCATGCAGGCCACGGCCCGGGCCGCGAAAACCGACCCGCTGGCCTGGCTCGCCATGGAGGATATCTATGGCGACGTCGGCAAGGCGCCGGCCTTCGCCGGCGCCTTCTCCCATGCGCTGAACACGGTCTGGGGCGTGGGCGCCCGCGAAACGCTGACATGGTACCTGGCCGGCTCGCTCTGAGCCGGCGGCCCGCATAACGCGGACGGTAGCGCGGGGCAAAACGCGCATATAGAGTGCGCCCATGCTCCATGCCGCTGCTCCTTCCTTGCCCCTCTTGCCACAGCCGGAACGGGCCTGGGGAGCGGGAGCTATCCGTCTCGATGCCTCGCCCCTGACAGCCAGTCGGACGCAGCCCCGCTGATGCCGGCCTGTCTCGCAGCCATCGATGTCGGCACCGGCAGCGCCCGCGCCGGTATTTTCGATCGTCATGGCACGCTGCTCGGCCGCGCCGAGCGGCCGATCGCCATGAACCAGGCGACCGCCGGCCATTACGAGCAGGATTCGGAAAACATCTGGGCAGCCGCCTGCGAGGCCATGCGCGCCGCGCGCTCGCTCGCCAATGTGGCGGCAGAAGATGTCGTCGGCATCTCCTTCGACGCCACCTGTTCCACCGTGTTCCGTGGCCGCAACGGCGAACAGGTCGGCGTCTCGCTCAAGGGCGAAGACCAGGTTGGCGCTGCGCCCAAAGGCGAAGACCAGGTTGGCGCCGCGCCCAAAGGCGGCGACCGCTGGGACACGATCGTGTGGATGGACCACCGCGCGCTGGCCGAGGCCGACGAATGCACGGCTACGCGCCATCGGGTGCTCGACCATGTCGGCGGCGTGATGTCGCCCGAGATGACGACGCCGAAGCTGATGTGGGTGAAACGGCATCTGCCGGCGGCGTGGGCCCGCATCGGCCAGATCTTCGACCTCGCCGATTTCCTGACCCACCGGGCCTGCGGCTCGCTCGCCCGCTCGCAATGCACGCTCACCGCGAAATGGACCTATCTGGCGCATGAGCCGTCCGGCTGGCGCCCGGATTTCTTCGAGGCCGTCGGGCTGGGCGATATTTTCGAACACGGCGCGCTGCCGGAGCGGGCGAGCCCGGTCGGCGCCGATCTCGGCCCGCTGACGCCTCAGGCGGCTGAAGCGCTCGGCCTTTCCACAAGCTGCCGCGTCGGCGCCGGGCTGATCGACGCCTTCGCCGGCACGCTCGGCGTCATCGGCGGCCTGTCCGATCTCGACCGGCATCTGGCGCTGGTCGCCGGCACGTCGAGCTGCGTCATGGCGATGTCGGCCGAGCCGCGCGGTTTCGCCGGCGTCTGGGGCCCGTATCTCGCCGTCGCGCTCCCCGCGCTCTGGCTGAGCGAGGGCGGACAATCCGCCACTGGTGCGCTGCTCGACCATCTGATCCGCTGGCGCGGCGGCGAGCCGGACGCGGCAACGCACCGGCGCATCGTCGAGCGGGTGATGGAGCTGAGAGCCGAACACGGCCTCGATCTGGCCGGCCGGCTGCACGTTCTGCCGGATTTCCACGGCAATCGTTCACCATTGGCCGACCCGCATGCGCTGGGTGTCATCAGCGGGCTGACGCTGGACACCTCCTTCGACAGCCTGTGCCAGCTTTATTGGCGGAGTTCCGTCGCCATCGCGCTCGGCATCCGCCATGTGCTGGAGACGCTGAATGCCAATGGCTATGTCATCGACACGCTGCATGTCACCGGCGGCCACACCCGCAACCCGCTCCTGATGGAGCTTTATGCCGACGCCATCGGCTGCGCGGTGGTCGAGCCGCCGGCGGGCGACCCGACGCTGCTCGGCACCGCGATGGTCGCGGCCGCGGCGGCCGGACTGCACCCGACGCTGACCGAGGCCTGCGCCGCCATGCATCAGCCCGGCCGGCAGCGACTGCCGAACCCGGCAGCCCGCGACCGCTTCGACCGCGACTATCGCGTCTTCCTGGAAATGCACCGCCAGCGTCGGGCGCTGGATGCGCTGATCTAGCGCCCGACGCCGGGCTCCGACCCTAGCGGCGGGCGGCAAGGCTCCGGGGCTGCGGCTGGTCGAAATCGAACGGGAACAGCCCGGTGATCGCCTCCTCGATGGCGGCTTCCGTTTCCGGCAGGGCCGGCGTCAGCGGCAGCCGCACCTCGGGGCTCAGGCCCAGCAGGCGGTGCATGGCGTATTTCACCGGAACCGGGTTGGTCTCGCACTCCAGCGCTGCGACCAGCGGTTCCAGCCGGCGCTGGATCGTGCGCGCCGAAAGCTGGTCGCCCTGGCGGCAGGCGCGATGCATGTCGGCGCACAGCCGTGGCGCCATATTGGCCACGACCGAGATCGTGCCCACGCCGCCCGCGCTGTTGAAGGCGAGCGCCGTGGCGTCATGCCCCGAAAACTGCAGGAAATCCTGGCCGGCCAGCTTCGTCGTGCGTTCGACGCGGCTAAGGTCGCCGGTGGCGTCCTTGATGCCGATGATGGCCGGGAAGGCGGCAAGCCTGCGCACTGTGTCGGGCAACAGGTCGACACCGGTGCGGCATGGCACATTGTAGAGAATGATCGGGATGGTCGTCGCCTGCGCGATGGTGGCGAAGTGGCGGTAGAGACCCTCCTGGCTCGGTCTGTTGTAATAGGGCGTGACGATGAGCGCCGCATCCGCGCCGCATTCGGCGGCGGCGAGCGTCGACAGGATCGTTTCCAGCGTGCTGTTCGAGCCGGTACCGGCGATGACCGGTACTTTGCCGGCAACAATTTCCACCGCGCGGCGCGTCACCGCGAGGTGCTCGTCCGGCGTCAGCGTCGGCGCCTCGCCGGTGGTGCCGCAGACCGCGATGCCGTCTATGCCCTGGTCGAGCTGCCAGCGAATGAGGAAATCGAGACCGGCCATGTCGACCGCTCCCTTGCGGAACGGTGTCGGCAGGGCCGAGATGGCGCCCTTGAAGCGCGTTCTGTCGATATCGGCAACCATGGTGGTGAACCTCTTTTCTCAAAGCCCGTTCCGGACTTCGCCGGCGGGTGCCCGCGGGGCACTTGCGCGGCCGGCGGGATGCGTCCGGGAACGTGGCGGCATGTGAACGATGCCGGCCGGCGCGGAGGCCGACCGGTTTTCAGGGTCAGTTGAAAAGCGAAAGCCGCGCATCGTCGGGCGCCAGGCTGACGCAGCCGGCCCTGTGGTCGCTTTCCGTCTCCGCGAAATGGATGGCCGAAGCCTTGTCGGCGAAAACACCGCCGGTGGAGCCGCGTTCGTCGCGGGCGATCCAGCGTCCTTCATGGTCGCGGCCCACCAGGAAACGGTGGCTCGTAGAAGGAGGCTCCGAAATCAGGGAATTGCGCATGGGTGTCTTCCTTGCCGCTAACGATCAGGCGACGAGATGCTGGAAAGTGGTGATGGCGGCGAAGAAGATGCCGACCACCAGGAAAAGCCGGGCAAACATCAGCGGCTCGGTGACTTCGCCTGCGCGCCGGTTGTCGTTCAGCGCGCGCGCCGTGCGGGCCAGCGCCTGCGGATGGTGGCTGCCTCTATAGGTGTGGAACCTGTGCATGTCTTTTTCCTTTCGTGCATCGCCGCAGGCCTGAGCCGGGCGGTTGCAGCCGGAAAATAGGAGCCCCGACATAAGGGTTCGAGTGAGAAGGCCGCGTCAAAAAATAAGGAATTCATAAGGATAGGGCCGGGCGGCGAGCGTCCAATGCCAATCAATTAATTGAGCGCTCGCGCGCAAAATACGGCATTTGCCGTATTTACCGCGGCCGCCACATCGTGAAGTTCGCTGGAATTTGGTGGACGTATCGCGGGGCTTCGATGGGGTGGCGGGGAAACGATCGCGCGCGCGGCGCTATGCCCGCCGGGCTGGCAATCGTGTTCGGCACGGCGCTGTTCGTCCTCGCGGCGCTTGTGTCGTCCACGACGGCCCAGGCCGGAACGCCCACGACAACCACGTTCTTAGTGTCGCCCAATCCAGCCGCGGAGGGAGGTACTGTTAATTTTAGTGTTGCCGTCAGAAACGCGGGTCTTGGTCCAACGCCGACTGGACTGGTGAACGTGAAAGTAAATGGGGGGTCGGCCATCACCGTCGTCCTGGCTTCCGACGGAACGAGTTCGTGGAGTTCGGGCTCAATGGCTGCGGGCGCTTATCTGATCGATGCCCAATATCCCGGCGATGCGAACAACGATCCAAGCACATCGGCTTCGATTACACTGGTCGTCAAGACGCCCATCACCATCAACCCCGCCACCTTGCCGGTCCCCGCCGTCGGCGTGGCCTACAGCACGACATTCACCGCTTCCGGGGGGACAGGATCTTCTACGTTTTCCACAACCGGCGCTATTCCGGCGGGCATGTCCCTTAGCGCCAACGGCGTATTATCCGGCACGCCGACGCAGGCCGGACCCAACAATTTTACCATCAAGGCGACAGACGCCAGCGGTTGGTCTGGCGAACAGGGCTATACGCTGGTCGTGAACTCGACGCTCACGATCACGACTGCCAGCTTGCCGCAAGCCAGGGTAGCGGATACCTACACACAGTCCCTGTCCGCGTCGGGCGGAATCGCGCCCTACAGCTACACGATAACGTCAGGTTCCCTGCCTGCCGGTTTGGGATTGGCTGCGGACGGCACGATTTCCGGCACGCCTACGCAGGCCGGTGCTTTCAACGTCAACGTTATGGTGACGGATTCAGTCGGACAACAGGCATCGGCTTCAGCTCAACTCTCCTTGGCCGTGCAGGCGCCATCCCTTGCCATCACGCCTCCCACCCTGCCAGCCCCCGTCCTCGGATCGGCTTACAGCCAGACCGTGGTCGCATCGGGCGGCACAGCGCCATACTCCTATGCGATAACGTCAGGCGCTTTCCCCGCCGGTTTGAGTCTCAATCCAACGACGGGCGAGATCTCCGGCACGGCGATAGAAGCGGGCGGCTTCAGTTTCACGGTCGCCGCGAGGGACAGTTCCACGGGCGTCGGTGCTCCGTTTATGGCCAGCCAAGGCTACACCTTCACAATTACTGCCCCAACAATCTCGCTCACCCCGAACCGCCTTCTCGATCCGGCAGTGGGGGTGCCTTATGCCCAGAAAGTGACCGCCTCGGGAGGCTCGGGGTCCTATACCTATTCGGTCTTCGGTGCCTGGCCTGGCGGGTTGACGCTTTCGCCCGACGGCAACATCACCGGCACGCCAACGCAAGCGGGCATGTTCCGTTTCACGATCACCGCGACCGATCGCAGCGGCGGTTTCTCCGGCGGCCAGATGTATGAAATCACAATTGGCTCGCCAACGATCACCGTTGCCGGAAATCCATCCGACGCCACCGGCGGGGTGCCTTACACCGGCAAAGTGACCGCTTCCGGAGGGACCGGGCCGTACAGGTTTGAAATCTTGACCGGCGCCCTGCCGTCCGGGCTGACACTGGACCCCGGCGGCACGATCTCAGGTACACCGAGTGTCTCCGGCAGCTTCGACTTCACCGTCAAGGCCACCGACGATTCGACGGGAACGGGCGCCCCCTTCTTCGGCACCAAACAGATGACGCTGAAGGTGGCAGCCCCGGGAATCGCGATCGGGCCAAGCAGCCTGCCGAACGCGACCGGCGGCGTCGTCTACAGCCAGGCGTTGGACGCGTCTGGCGGCGTCGGCCCCTACAGCTTCTCCGTCTTGTCGGGCGCCATGCCCGCCGGCATCAACCTGAGCACCAAAGGTGTGGTTTCCGGTACGCCGACGGTGTCGGGATCGTTCGATCTCACCGTCCGGGCGGCCGACAAGTTCGGCTTCACGGGCGATCAAAAATACACGCTGGTTGTCGCCGCGCCGGAAATCAGGCTCACGCCGGCTTCGCTCCCCGCCGGGGTGGGGGGCGATGCCTATGCGCAGGTGCTGAACGCCACGGGCGGCACCGGCCCCTACAGCTTCGCCGTCAGCGACGGCGCGCTGCCCTCGGGCTTGACGTTGAATACCGACGGCACGCTGTCGGGCACGCCGGCGCAAGCCGGCAGTTTCGCCGTCACGGTGACCGCCACCGACGCGCATGGCTTCGCGGGAACGCAGGCCTATGCACTCGCCATCTCCGCCCCGCTTCCTGTGGCGAAGAATATCAGCGTGGATGTCCTGGCCGGAACCTCGGCGAGGATAAACCTGACGGCCGGCGCGACAGGCGGACCGTTCACGACGGCATCGGTCGTCAGCCCACCTGCCGCTGAGCACGGCAGGGCGTCGATCGAGGGCAATGGCGGCAACTACGAACTGGTCTTCGCTTCCGCCGCCACCGCGTCCGGCAAGGTGGCGATTTCCTACACGGTGTCGAACAAATGGGGCGCTTCGGCGCCCGCGACCATCACCTTCAACGTCGCTGCCCGGCCCGACCCGGCGCGGGACCCGGAAGTGACCGGCCTTATCGCAGCGCAGATAGAATCGGCGAACCGCTTTGCCGCGGCGCAAATCCGCAATTTCAACGGGCGGCTGGAGCAGCTGCACAGCGAAAGCGAGCGGCAGGCCGGTTCGGTCAATATCCAGCTGGGTCTCAGCGAGAAGACCAATGCGCGCAAGCCGCTCTCCTATGCCGAGGACGAGCGCGGCACGGCGCGGTCCGGCACCACGCTCGGCTTTCCGATGGACAGGCTTTCGGGCGAGCCGGCCGCGAACGCTGCGCCGAAGGCCATGGCGTTCTGGGCCGGCGGCTTCGTCAATTTCGGCCAGCGCGACAATGGCGGCATCGACATCAAGAACACGCTGGCTGGCGTCAGCGGCGGCGTCGATTATCGCTTCTCGCCGCGCTTTGTCGGTGGCATCGGTTTCGGTTATGGCCGCGACATCGCCGACATTGGCGAAAACGGCACGAGAAGCCAGGCGCAGGCGATCAGCATCGCCGCCTATGGCAGCTACAATCCCGTCGCCAATGTCTTCGTCGACGGCCTGCTCGGCTACAGCCGGCTCGATTTCGACAGCCGCCGCTTCGTGACGAACGGAGGTGGTTTCGCTGAAGGCGGCCGCGACGGCCAGCAGCTGTTCGGCTCGCTCACCACGGCCTACGAACACCGCCAGGATGGCCGGTTGCTGTCGCCCTATGGCAGGCTCGAAGCGTCATGGTCGCGGTTGGATGCCTACACCGAGACAGGCGCCGGTCCCTACAATCTGACCTATGGCGCGCAATCGCTGTCGACGGTGGCCGGCGTGCTGGGCCTGCGGGCCGAATATGCGATGCCGATGGCCTGGGGCGTGTTCACGCCAAAGGCGCGGCTTGAATACACGCATGATTTCAGCGGCTCCAGCCGCGCCTCGATGGGTTATGCCGACCTCGGCAACGGCTTGCCTTATGGCTTCGACGTCAAGGCCGAAAGCCGCGACTATCTCGGGCTGGGACTGGGCTTCGAGGCCAGTATCGCCAATGGCTGGCTGTTCGGCTTCGACTACAGCACCGCGCGCGGCACCGGCGGCAATGCGCAGGACCACACCATGGCGGTGAAAATCGGCGCGCGGTGGTGAGCCACAGCCGTGGTGGGGTCACGCGCTATGCCGACGCAACGATTGCGGCGAGATTGTCGTTGAGTTTCCTGGCCGCGGCGCGGAAATCGGCCAGCCGGGAGGCCATGGCTTCATCCAAGGTTGCGGCGGCGGATGCGCCCATCGCCCGTTCGAGGCTTTCCTTGTATTCGGGGATCGCCGCCCAGTCGGCCACCGTCGTGTCCATCACCTCGAGATGATACTGGAAACCATAGGCGTGGCGGCCCCAGCGGATGGCCTGCGTGGCGCAGGCGGCGTTGGCGCCGAGGATTTCCGCGCCCTGCGGCGGCTTCGAGATCTCGGCGCCATGCCATTGCAGGCATTCGACGGTCGGTCCCAATCCGGCAAAGATCGGATCGGCCCGCCCGGCATCGGTGAGCCCGACCGTCGTCAGTCCGACTTCCGGCGTCTTCATCGGCCCGACGGTGCCGCCGAGCGCGGCGCCCAGCAATTGGTGGCCGAGGCAGATGCCGAGATAAGGACGCTTGAGCTCCATCACCCAGCGGCGGATCGCGGCCTTCTCCGCCACCAGCCATGGATGGGTCGCTTCCTGCCACACGTCCATCGGCCCGCCGAACACGGCGAGAAGGTCGAACCCGTCGAAGGAGGGGATCGCCTCGCCGGCATCCAGCTCCACCGGCACCCATTCATGCCCCTGTTCCGCCCAGAATTCGCGAAAAATACCGGGATGCTCGACATCGACATGCTGGAAGACGAGAATGCGCATGATCGTTTCCCTATGGCCTGGAGGCCTGTTGAAAAGAAGCCGGGTCGACGGAGCCAATAAACATGGAGGCGCCGGGTTCCCAATGATCCAGATCGGATGTTTTGGCGTAACAACCGCAAGGTGCACCGCGCGGCGCGGCGGCGGTTTTGTTGACAAGCTCCGGCCGTTTCCGGCAAGAGCCGGCAAATCAGCCACTGGACTTCGTTCATGACCAATGTCGCCCTGACCGGACTTGCCCGCGATCTCGCCCGGCGCGCCGCCGACAACAAGCCGGTCCGCATCGGCGTCATCGGCTCCGGCGAAATGGGCACGGATCTGGTCACCCAGGGCATGCTGATGCCGGGCATCGAGATTTGCGCCATCTCGACGCGGCGCCCGCACACCGCGCGCGACGCCATCCGCATCGCTTATGGCGACGAGGCGATGGCGTGCGAGGCTGACACCCAGTCGAAGGTGACCGCCGCCATCGAGGCCGGCAAGATCGCCATCACCTCCAATGAGATGCTGGTCACCAACCCGCTGGTCGACGTGGTGATCGACGCCACCGGCAAGCCCGGCGTCGCCGCAGATTTCTGCTTGTCGGCGATGGAGCACGGCAAGCACCTGGTGATGATGAATGTCGAGGCCGACGTCACCATCGGCTGCCTCTTGAAGCGGGAGGCCGACCGGCTGGGCGTCGTCTATTCGCTGGGCGCCGGCGACGAGCCATCCTCCTGCATGGAACTGATCGAATTCGTCTCGGCGCTCGGCTGCACGGTGGTGGCGGCCGGCAAGGGCAAGAACAATCCACTCAACCACGACGCCGTGCCCGACGACTATCGCGCCGAAGCCGAACGCCGCAACATGAACCCGCGCATGCTGGTCGAGTTCGTCGACGGTTCCAAGACCATGGTCGAGATGTGCGCCATCGCCAATGCCACCGGCCTGGTGCCGGACCGACCCGGCATGCATGGCCCGGCCGCGCATCGCGACGAACTGGCGAAGGTGCTGATCCCGCGCGCCGACGGCGGCGTGCTGTCGAAGAAGGGCGTGGTCGACTACACGATCGGCAAGGGCGTGGCGCCCGGCGTCTTCGTCATCGTTGAGGCGACGCATCCGCGCATCATCGAGCGGCTGGACGATCTGCATGTCGGCAAGGGGCCGTATTACGGACTGTTCAGGCCCTATCACCTGACCTCGCTGGAGGTGCCGCTGACGGCGGCGCGCATCATGCTTTACGGCAAGCCCGACATGGTGCCGCTGCCGAGACCTGTGGCCGAAGTCTGCGCGGTTGCCAAGCGCGACCTCGCCGCCGGCGAGACCTTCGATGCGATCGGCGAAACCTGCTACCGCTCCTGGACGATGACGGTGGAGGACGCCCGGGCGCAGCGCGCGCTTCCCGTCGGGCTGCTTGAGGGCGGCAAGGTGCTGAAGGCCGTGAAGAAGGGCGAATTGATCACCGCCGGCAACGCCGCGCCGGACACCTCGACGCGGCTCTACGCGCTGCGCCAGCGGCAGGACGAGATGCTCTACGGGGCGGGCTAGTTTTTCTACTTGCCGAGTTCGACCGACCTCGCCCGCGCCGCTTCCACGGCCTCGGTGACAAGCGTCTTCAGCCGGTCGCCACCCATCAAAACGCCAAGTGCCGCCGCCGTGGTGCCGTTCGGGCTGGTCACCTGCTGGCGCAAAAGGCCGGGGTCTTCCTTGCTTTCGGCCGCCAGCGAGGCGGCGCCATAGACGGTCTGCATGGCGAGCAGCCGGGCCGTTTCCGCCGGCAGGCCGGCCTGTTCGGCGGCCGCCGTCAGGCACTCGATGAAGTGGAAGATATAGGCCGGGCCGGAACCCGAAACCGCGGTCACCGCATCCATCAGCCCCTCGTCGTCGATGGTGGCGACGGCGCCGCTGGCCGAGAGCAGATCGGCCACAGTGGTGCGTGTCGCTTCGGAAACCAGGCTGTTGGAAAACACCACCATCATGCCCTTGCCGATGGCGGCGGGCGTGTTGGGCATGCAGCGCACGATCGGCGTGCGTTCGCCGAGAATGCCGGCGAAGGTGGCGACCGGCGTGCCGGCAGCAACGCTGACGAAGGTGGTCGCGCCATTGCCCAGCCGCTTGTAGGCTTCCGTCACCTCGCGGATCACTTGCGGTTTCACGGCAAGGACAACAAAGGCGGGGGTGGAAGCGGACGGAATGTCGCCGGCATCGGCGGCCACGGCACAGCCCAGCGCTGCCGCGCGGGCCCGCAAGGCCTCGTTCGGTTCGACCACGAACACATCGGCCGGTTTCAGCTTGGCCGATTTCAGCCAGCCGACCAGCATGGCGTAACCCATATTGCCGCAACCGGCCAGAACGAGCTTGATGGTCATGAAAAGCTTCCCGGAAAGCCTTTCCATAGACGCTCGCGCGGCGCGGGGAAAGACCGGACGCCAGGGCGCAATTTTCCGAAATGTGTGTGCCAGCCGCAGGGCCCGATGGCCGGGTTCGGCCAAAACCCGCGCGTATGGGCGCTGTGAAGGGGCATCGGCACCGGCGGCGATTCTTAATTATCGCTTCACCGTCCCTTGTTAATGCTGGGTCCAGGAAAGTAGTGATGCGGCCCTGTTTGTGTCATCGTCCGGCTCTGGCGGTGCCCATGCCGAAGGCAGGGGCCTAGGATGCCTGCGCGAACCATTGCGAAGGCGGGGGTATAGAGTGTCTGCGCGAACCATGGCGAAGGCCTCGATAAAGGGGACGGCAGCGGAGATGCCGGCCGGCGGGAATAGCGGCGTGGGTGAAACAAAATCGATCTTGGGCATTCCGGTCGCGAGTCTCGGTTGGGAAGAGGCGCTGTCGCTTCTGACCGGGCTGGTGCGCGAGAAGCGTTTCACCAAGATCACCTTCCTCAACGCCCACAATGCCAACACCGCCTGCGTCGATCCGGTCTTCGCCCATGCGCTGGACGATTTCATGATCCTTCCGGACGGCGTCGGCGTCGATATCGCTTCCAAGCTGCTTTATGGCGCGCCGTTTCCGGCCAATCTCAACGGCACCGACCTGGTGCCCGGACTTTTGCGGGCAATCGACGAACCGCTGACCGTCGGCTTGCTGGGCGCCACGCGCGAGAATGCCGAAGGCGCCTGCGAGCGGCTGCAGGAGATGGCGCCGCAACACCGCATCGTCGTCGTGCAGGACGGGTTTTTCTCGCCGGCGCAGGAGCCGGAAATCGTCCGCCACCTTGCCGAATTGCGCCCGGACATCCTGCTTGTCGCCATGGGCGTGCCGCGCCAGGAATTGTGGATTTCCCGCAATCTCGACGGGCGCCATTGCACCCTGCCATTCGCCGTCGGCGCGTTGCTCGATTTCATGAGCGGCTCGATGCCGCGCGCGCCGCTATGGGTGCGTCGGGCGCGGCTCGAATGGGTCTACCGGTTGATGCTCGAACCGGGCCGGCTCTGGCGCCGCTACGTCGTCGGCAATCCGCTGTTCCTGTGGCGTGTCATGCGCCAGAAGCTGACCGGCAAGGAAATGCTGGCCAGGCGGCAGCGGCTAGCCGACTGACGGCCGCGGTAACCAATCGACGCGGCCGTCGACGCCGAAGCTTATGGAAAATGAGCGGCGCGTGTCGCCCTCGCAACCGTCGTCGCGCGGCGCGATGGTTGCTCGCCTGTCCGGCGCCGGCATGGGACAGGATTGCGACATCGGTTTCGAGTTTACGGCATTTGACGGCGCTGGCACGGGATTGCGCCAACGATTTTTCGTGAAAATTCCCCTCCGCATACTTTAGCATGGCGAGTGATTTGGATTTCAGGGTGGCTTCATGGCTGACGTGATCGACGGGAAGAAGGTTGCCGAGGAAGTGGTCGGCAAGGTCAAGACTTTGAGCGGCGCGCTGCATGCCAAGGGGGCGAGCAGGCCCGGCCTTGCCGTGGTCATCGTCGGCGAGGATCCGGCCAGCCAGGTCTATGTCTCCTCGAAGTCGCGCACGGCCAAGGAATGCGGATTTCATTCGGTGCAGCACACGCTGCCCGCCGACACCACCGAGGACGAACTGCTCGGCCTGATCCACGACATGAACGCCGATCACGCCATCCACGGCATCCTGGTGCAGCTGCCGCTGCCCAGCCATATCGATGCCGGCAAGGTCATCCAGGCCATCGCGCCGGACAAGGATGTCGACGGTTTCCATTTCGTCAATGTCGGCAAGCTGGGCGCCGGCGAGATGGAAACCGCCTTCGTGCCCTGCACGCCGGCCGGCTCCATGCTCCTGATCGAGCGCGTGCGCGGCAAGGACCTGTCCGGTCTCAACGCCGTGGTCGTCGGCCGCTCCAACATCGTCGGCAAGCCGATGGCCAATCTGCTGCTCGCCGCCAATTGCACGGTCACCGTCGCGCACAGCCGCACCAAGGACCTGCCGGCGCTGGCGCGCACCGCCGACATTCTGGTCGCCGCCGTCGGTCGGCCGGAAATGGTCAAGGGCGATTGGGTCAAGCCGGGCGCCACCGTCATCGATGTCGGCATCAACCGCATCCCCGCGCCCGACAAGGGGCCGGGCAAGTCGCGGCTGGTCGGCGATGTCGCCTATGAGGGTGCGGCCCAGGTCGCCGGTGCCATCACCCCGGTTCCCGGCGGCGTCGGGCCGATGACCATTGCGATGCTGATGGCCAACACGGTCACTTCAGCCTATCTTGCCGCCGGCCTCGACCGGCCATCCTTCTGACCGCCCGCATCGAAAGAGCTCAGCTTTGCCGACGCCTTCAGTTCCTGTAGAACGGCCCATCATGGCGGACGCCGTTCAAGGCGGCAGGCGGTTTGCCTTCCTGCTGGTCGACAAATTTCCAATGTTTTCCGTGGCGGCGGCGATCGATGTCGTCCGCTCGGCCAACCGTCTGGTTGGCCGCGATTTCTATTCCTGGACCACCGTTTCGCCGGACGGCGATGCCGTCACCGCCTCCAACGACCTGCCGCTGAAGGTCGACTATTCGGTTGCCGACATTCCGGCGGTCGACATTCTGTTCGTCTGCGTGGCACTCAATCTCGAATTCCCCGGCAAGTCGAAGGTGCTCGGCGCCCTGCGCGCCTGGGGCCGGCGCGGCGGCGCGCTCGGCGCGCTGTCGGTGGGCTCCTTCGTGCTGGCCGAGGCCGGCCAGCTGGAAGGCCACCGCTGCACCATCCATTGGGAAAATCGCGCCGGTTTCATGGAGCGTTTCCCTGACATCGAATGCACCGGCAACGTCTTCGAGATCGACCGCAAGCGCTATACGTCGGCCGGCGGCACGACCTCGATCGACCTGATGCTGGAGATCGTGCGCGGCGATTTCGGCACCAACATCGCCAATGCGGTCGCCAACCAGTTCCAGCACGAGCGCATCCGCTCTGCCGGCGACCGCCAGCGTGTCGGCCCCGAACGCGATCTCACCGGCAAGTCGGAGAAGCTGCGCAAGATCGTCGAACTGATGGCCGATCATCTCGACGAACCCCTGTCGGCGGTCCAGCTCGCCAAGTCGGCCGGGCTCTCGGTCAGGCAGGTGGAGCGGCTGTTCCTGCGGCATCTCACCATGACGCCGGGGCGCTATTACATGCGGCTGAGACTCGAGCGGGCGCGCGAATTGCTGCGCCAGACCAACATGCCGATCCTCGACGTGGCGATCGCCACCGGCTTCACCTCGCATTCCTATTTCGCCCAGAGCTACCGGCTGCAGTTCGGCCGCCCGCCGAGCGAGGAACGCCGCACCGCCTATTGAAGCCAGTCCGTCGCTTGCCACGATGGCGCGGGTCACATAGCTTCCGCGCATCCATGCCTGTCGATTGGTCCCGAATCTTCCTGGAGTTTGCCTGATGCCTGTTCTTGCGCGGGTCGCCGTCGCGGCGATCGTGCTTTCATGGTCGACGGCAATCGCCGCCGCCGCCGATCGCACCATCGTCATCCTTGACGCGTCGGGTTCGATGTGGGGGCAGATCGACGGCAAGCCCAAGCAGGAGATCGCCCGCCAGTCGCTGCGCGGCGTCCTGCAATCCTTGCCCGCCGACAAGGAAATCGGCTTCATGGCCTATGGCCACCGCGACAAGGCGAGCTGCAAGGACATCGAGCTGATCGTACCGCCGGCGGCGGGCACGGCGAACGCCATCCTGAGCGCGGCCGATAATCTGAAATTCCTCGGCAAGACGCCGCTCGCCGCCGCCGTCAAGCAGGCGGCCGAGGCGTTGCGCTACACCGAAGGCACGTCCAAGGTGGTGGTCATCACCGACGGGCTGGAGAGCTGCGGCGGCGATCCCTGCGCGCTCGGCAAGGAGTTGAAGGCGGCCGGCACCGGTTTCGTCGCTGATGTCGTCGGTTTCGGCCTCAATGCCAATGAGGGCCGGGAGGTCGCCTGTCTGGCCGAGGCCACCGGCGGCAAATACATCCAGGCTTCCGACGAGAAGGGATTGCGCGAGGCGCTGACGGCAACGGTCGCGGCACCCGCTCCCGCTCCGGCGTCGACCTCTGCCCCAGCCCCGGCCGTTGCCGAGACGACACCCGCGACCACGCCGGCACCTCAGGCGCCGGCGGAGACACAGAAACCCGGGGTCAACTTCCAGCCGACGGTGACGCTCACCCAGGGCGGCGCGCCGGTGAAGGGCAGCAATATCTGGGAGATCTACAAGGCCGGCGCCGACGGCAGCCGCGGCTCCTATCTCGATACGCAATATGGCGACTATGCCGGCACGCTGGCGCCCGGCGCCTATGTCGTCGTGGCGCGGCTTGGCGAAGCGCGGGCCGAGCAGAAGCTGACGGTCGTTGCCGGCGAGACCTACAAACCGGCCTTCGTGCTTAATGCCGGCACGTTGCGCGTCCATCCGCGCCCGAGCGCCGGCGCCGAGGTCGATCCCGTCGCCCATATCGAGGTGAGCTATCCCGGCGATCGCGCCACCACCTATGGCGACGCGACCTTGGTGCTGCCGGCTGGCGAGCAGACGGTGACCGTCTCGATCGGCAGCGGCAAGAAGACGGAGACCGTGCAGCTCGCCGCCGGCCAGACGCTCGACAAGGACATCATCGTCGGCGTCGGCAGGGCGACGCTCAATGCCTATTACGCCGAGGGTGGCGACAAGGTGGACGGCAACGCCGTCTCGTTCCGGATCGTCAAGGCCGAGAAGAAGGCCGACGGTTCGCGCGAGGACATCGAGCGCGCCTATGGCGCCGGCGCGAAATTCGACCTGCCGCCCGCCGACTATGTCGCCATCGCCAACGCCGACCTCGCCAGCGCCGAGCAGCCTTTCACCGTCAAGGTGGGCGAGGCCAACAATATCAAGATCAATCTCAATGCCGGCGTTCTTATCATCAGCGCGCCGGGTGCCGACACGACGGAACTGTTCGCCAGGGATGCGCAGGGCAACCGCAAGTCGTTGGGGCTGGATTACGGCGACAAGCGCCAGGAGGCGGTGCCGGCCGGCGATTACATCGTCGTGCGCAACCTGCCCGACGACGGCGGTTCGAAGGAGATGCCGGTGACGGTGAAGCCCGGCGGCCGCACCGAGATCACTGTGCAGTAGGGACGGGCTTGGCCTCTATCTCCCCGCAAGGGGAGAAAGAGGCGCCGCCTAACTCACCCAAATGCACTGGCGCCATGGTCGGCGCGGGTGGCCATCTGGCGGAAGCCGGCAAACAATTCGCGGCCGAGGCCGAACTCGTGCTCCGACAGGTCGGCTGAAGCGGCCGGCCGCACCGCGAATTCACCGGCCTCCACCAGCACTTCCAGCGTGCCGGCATCGGCGTCGAGACGGACGATGTCGCCATCGTGCACGCGCGCGATCGGACCGTCTTCCAGCGCTTCCGGCGTCACATGGATCGCCGCCGGCACCTTGCCGGAGGCACCCGACATGCGCCCGTCGGTCACCAGCGCCACGCGCTGGCCGCGATCCTGCAGGATGCCCAGCACCGTCGTCAGCTTGTGCAGTTCCGGCATGCCATTGGCCTTCGGCCCCTGGAAGCGGATGACGGCGATGAAATCGCCGGTCAGTTCGCCGGCCTTGAAGGCATCGCTCAGCCCCTGCTGGCTGTGGAACACTTTCGCCGGCGCCTCGATGACGCGCCGCTCCGGCTTCACCGCCGAGGTCTTGATGATGGCGTGGCCGAGATTGCCGCTCAGCACCTTGAGGCCGCCGGTCGGCTGGAAAGCCTGCTTCACCGGCGCAAGCACCTTTGCGTCGCCGCTTGTTGCGGGCGCCGCCTCGCGCACCACCTGGCCGTCGGCGCCAAGCTTGGCCTCGACCGCATAGGGACGCAGGCCCTCGCCCCACACCGTCTGCACGTCCTCGTGCAGCAGGCCGGCGTCGAGCAACTCGCGGATCATGAAGCCAAGACCGCCAGCGGCGTGGAAATGGTTCACGTCGGAGAGCCCGTTCGGATAGACGCGCGCCAAAAGCGGCACGGCTTCCGAGAGATCGGAAATATCCTGCCAGGTCAGCTTGATGCCGGCCGCCGCCGCCATCGCGATCAGATGGATGGTGTGGTTGGTCGAGCCGCCGGTGGCGTGCAGGCCGACGACGCCGTTGACGAAGGAGCGCTCGTCGATCATGCGCCCGACCGGCGTATAGGCATTGCCCATGGCGGTGAGGCTGAGCGCGCGCTTGGCGGCTTCGCGGGTCAGCGCGTCGCGCAGCGGCGTGCCGGGATTGACGAAGGAAGCGCCCGGCGTGTGCAGGCCCATGATCTCCATCAGCATCTGGTTGGAGTTGGCGGTGCCGTAGAAGGTGCAGGTGCCGGGGCCGTGATAGGATTTGGATTCGGCTTCGAGCAGTTCGGCGCGGCCGCATTTGCCCTCGGCGTAGAGCTGGCGCACGCGCGCCTTCTCGTCATTGGGAATGCCGGAGGTCATCGGCCCGGCGGGAATGAACACCGCCGGCAGATGGCCGAAGGTGAGTGCCGCGATCACCAGCCCCGGCACGATCTTGTCGCAGACGCCGAGATAGACGGCGGCGTCGAACATGTTGTGCGAAAGCCCGATGGCCGCCGCCATGGCGATGACGTCGCGCGAGAACAGCGACAGTTCCATGCCGGGCTGGCCCTGGGTGACGCCGTCGCACATCGCCGGCACGCCACCCGCCACCTGCGCGATGCCGCCGGCTTCCGCCGCCGCCTGCTTGATCAGCTGCGGGAAGGTCTCGAACGGCTGATGCGCCGACAGCATGTCGTTGTAGGAGGTGATGATGCCGAGGTTCGGCACGCGGTCGGCGCCGAGCGCCACCTTTTCCGAAGGGCTGCAGACGGCAAAGCCGTGGGCAAGGTTGCCGCAGGACAGCACGGCCCGGTTGGCGGCGCGGCCGGAGGCTTCGCCGATGCGGCTAAGATAGATGTCGCGGCTGGCGCGCGAGCGCTCGCGAATCCGCTGGGTGATGGCTTCGATGTCTTTCCTGGCGGTCATGGCGTTCAATCCTGTTCGAACGAGGTCCCGGAGCGCGGCCTCCCTCCGGCCGGGACCGACGGCTTGGCTGCTTACGGCGCCCAGTAGATCTCCGCGGGCACGGGGGCGGCGTCGAGCACCGCGCGGATCGGCTTTTTCGGGCCGGGTCCCATCGCCTCGTCGAAGGCAGCGCGCTTTTCGGCGCCCTCGATGTGCACGGCGACGAAATCCGCTTCCAGGATGCGCGCCGCCGAAAGCGTCAGCCTCGGCTCGCCGGCGCTCACCGCATGCACCGGCAGCACGATGCGCGGCGAGGCGGGATCGAGCAGCGTCGGCAGCGTGTCGGCGTCGGGGAAGAAGGATGCGGTATGGCCATCGCCGCCCATGCCGAGAATGGCGACGTCGAGCGGCCAGGGCAGCGCCTTCAGCTCCTCATTGTCGGCACGCGCGGCATCCTCGATGCTGGCCGCCTCATGATAGAGCGGCACGAAACGCGCGGCGGCTGCCGCGTTCTGCAAGAGGTTCGCCGCCACCAGCCCGGCATTCGAGCGCGGCGAGGAGGCCGGCACGAAGCGTTCGTCGATCAGCGTCACGATGACCTTGTTCCAGGCGATCTGTTCCCGCGACAGTGCGGCGAAGAACTTCGCCGGCGTCGTGCCGCCGGAAACGGCCAGCAAGGCGGTGCCACGCCGTTCGACCGACCGGGCGAGCAGGGCGGCAACCTTGCCGGAAAGCGCGAAAGCCAGGGCCGCGCGGTCGTCGAATTCGTTCCAATGGTAAGCCATGGCTATCAGTTGCTCTCGTGCCAGGTGCGGCCGTCGCGCTCGATCAGCGCGATCGAGGCCGACGGTCCCCAGGTGCCGGCGGTATAACCCTGGGCGTCCTGCTTGGCGTTTTCCCAGGCGTTCTGGATCGGGTCGATCCACTTCCATGCCGCCTCGACCTCGTCGCGGCGCATGAACAGCGTCTGGTTGCCGCGGATCACGTCCATGATCAGGCGCTCATAGGCGTCCGGCGCGCGGCTTTGGAACTGCTGCGCGAAGCTCATGTCGAGCGAAATCTGGCGCAGCCGCATGCCGCCCGGGCCCGGGTCCTTGATCATGATGTATTGTTTGACGCCTTCGTCCGGCTGCAGGCGGATGACCAGCTGGTTGGCGAAGATCGGCCCGGCGCTGTCGCCGTTGAAGATCGAGTGCGGGATCGGCTTGAACTCGATGACGATCTCGGAAACGCGCGCCGCCAGCCGTTTGCCGGTGCGCAGGTAGAAAGGCACGCCGGCCCAGCGCCAGTTGGCGATCTCGGCCTTGATGGCGACGAAGGTTTCGGTGTTGCTCTCCGAGCCGAGTTCCTCGACGTAACCCTTGACCGGCCCGCCGGCGGAAGCGCCCGCGCGATACTGGCCGCGCACCGTGTGTTTCGGCGCCTCGGTGCCATTGATGCGCTTCAATGCACGCAGCACCTTGAGTTTCTCGTCGCGCACGGCATCCGCATCCATCGACGACGGCGCTTCCATGGCGACGAGGCACAGCAGCTGCAGCATGTGGTTCTGCACCATGTCGCGCAGGGCGCCGGCCTTGTCGTAATAGGTGACGCGGTCTTCCAGGCCGACGGTTTCGGCGACCGTGATCTGCACATGGTCGATATGCGCCGAATTCCACAACGGCTCGTAGAGCGCGTTGGCAAAGCGCAGCGCCATCAGGTTCTGCACCGTCTCCTTGCCGAGATAATGGTCGATGCGGAAGATCTGGCTTTCGTGGAAATCGTCGCCGACCAGATCGTTCAGCGCCTGCGCCGAAGCGAGGTCGCGGCCGATCGGCTTTTCCACAACGATGCGGGAAGCCGGCGTGATCAACTCATGTTTCTTGAGCTGGTCGGAAATGGAACCGAACAGCGACGGCGACACGGCCATGTAGAAGGCGCGGATCGCCGTGGAGGCGCCGATCGCCTTCTTCAGCGCGTCGAAACCGGTGCCGGTGGTGGCGTCGGCCGGCACATAGGAAAGCCGTGCCAGGAACTTCTCCAGCTCCTTCTCGTCGACATCGGCGGCGGCGACATGGCTGGCGATGGCCTTGCGGGCGAAGGTGCGGAATTCCTCGTCGCTCATCTTGGTGCGCGAGGTGCCGATGATGCGGGTCGGCTCGGAAAACTGATGGTCGCGCTGGCGATAATAGAGCGCCGGCAACAGCTTGCGCTCGGAAAGGTCGCCCGTGCCGCCGAAAATGATGAAGTCGAACGGGTCGACGGGGATGATCTGCCTTGTCATGCTCTATCCGATCTCGCGCGCTGCTTTCGCCATTCAACGGGTGCGTCACCATGCGCTAACAACACTGCCGCAATGCGACGAAAGCCGATATAATCTAATCGATTTAATTTTACCAGTGTAATGGTGACACAGCATCGCCCTTGACACTGGTCCAGCACGGACGATGTTCCTTGCGCGATAGTGTCGCCACGCTTGCGTCCGGCAGAGAATAGGGCGCCTTAGCCAAAAGGCCACAGGAGAAGCCAGGTATGGACGGACATCTTTCGAGCACGGTGGCGGAAGGCCGCAGCTTCCGCCAGATCATCGGCGGCAAGCAGGTGGACGCCGTTTCCGGCCTGCGCATCGATGTCGCCTGCCCCTCGGACGGCCAGGTTTTCGCCTCCATCCCCGCCTCCGGCCAGGCCGATGTCGATCTGGCCGTCGCCAGTGCCCGCCATGCCTTCGAGCACGGCCCTTGGGCGAAAATGCCGGCGGTGGAACGCGGCCGCTGCCTGACCAGGCTGTGCCATCTGGTCGAGAAGCACAGCGCCGAACTCGCCGCGCTGGAATCGCGCGACACCGGCAAGCCGGCGCGGCAGGGCAAGGCCGACGTCGCCGCCACCATGCGTTATTACGAATTCTACGGCGGCGCCGCCGACAAGATCCATGGCGACACCATTCCTTTCCTCGATGGTTACACCGCGCTTACATTGCGCGAGCCGCATGGCGTCGTCGCCGGCATCATCCCCTGGAACTACCCGCTGCAGATCCTGGCGCGGGTGGCCGGCGCAGCGCTCGCCATGGGCAATACGCTGGTGGTGAAACCGGCCGAGGATGCCTCGCTCACCACCATCCGCATGGCGGAACTGGCGCTGGAAGCCGGCATCCCGGCGGGCGTCTTCAACGTCATCACCGGTTATGGCCGCGAGGCCGGCGCGCTGTTGTCGGGCCATCGCGACGTCGACTACGTCACCTTCACCGGCTCGCCGGCCACAGGCACGTCGATCCAGCAGGCGGCGGCCATCAACAATCGCGGCGTCACCATGGAACTCGGCGGCAAGTCGCCGCAGATGGTGTTCGCCGACGCCGATCTGGAAAAGGCGGTGCCGGTGCTGGTCAACGCCATCATCCAGAATGGCGGTCAGACCTGCTCGGCCGGCAGCCGCGTTCTGGTCGAATGGCCCGTCTACGACGAGGTCGCCAAGGCATTGGCCGAGCGTTTCGCCAAACTGGTCGCCGGTCCGCACGATGCCGA
Organism: Mesorhizobium terrae; assembly: GCF_008727715.1. Lineage (GTDB taxonomy): Bacteria > Pseudomonadota > Alphaproteobacteria > Rhizobiales > Rhizobiaceae > Mesorhizobium > Mesorhizobium terrae. The sequence continues at coordinate 937,810 of NZ_CP044218.1, read as the reverse complement.
TCTCGACCTTGGCGCGCTGATCAATCCACGCCAGCAGGCGCGGGTCGCCGGCATGGTGGCCGACGCCGAGAAGGCAGGCATAACCGTTCTGGCGCGCGGTTCGGTGCACAAGGATGCCCCGGCCAGCGGCTATTATTTCGCCCCGGCGCTGTTTGGATCGGTCGACCCCGCTGCAGCAATCGCGCAGGAAGAGGTGTTTGGCCCGGTGCTGACGCTGTTTGCCTTCGACGGCGAGGACGAGGCGGTCAAGCTCGCCAACGGCACCGAATTCGGCCTCGTCGCCGGCATCTGGACAAAGGATGGCGCCCGCCAGCACCGGTTGGCCAAGCGCGTGCGTTCCGGCCAAGTGTTCGTCAACGGTTACGGAGCCGGTGGCGGCATCGAACTGCCCTTCGGCGGCTTCAAGCGTTCCGGCCACGGCCGCGAGAAGGGTTTCGAGGCGCTCTACGACATGTCGGCGACAAAGACGGTCGTCTTCAATCATGGCTGAGCAGCCGACACCCGGCTGGTCTTGGCAGTGCTGCTTACCCTTTCCCCAAGGGAGGGTAATCTGCGCGGGGCTCTCGGCCGAAGTAAACTTCTCACAAGGATGAAAAATGCGCTTGAAGGATAAGGTCGCGATTGTCACGGGCGCCGCGTCGGGGTTCGGCGAGGGCATGGCCAAACGCTTCGCGGAGGAGGGGGCCAGGGTGGTGGTGGCGGACCTCAATGCCAAGGGTGCGGAGCGCGTCGCCGACGAGATCGGTCCGTCGGCGATTGCCGTGGCCAGCGACGTTTCAAGCCGCTCGGAAGTCGAAGAGATGGTCTATGCGGCCAAGAACACTTTCGGCCGCGTCGACATCATGATCAACAATGCCGGCTACACCCATCGCAATGGCGACATGCTGGCGGTGGACGAGGCGACCTTCGACCTGATCACCGCCGTCAACATGAAGGCGATCTATCATTCCGCGCTGGCGGTGGTGCCGATCATGGAGCGGCAGGGCGGCGGCGTCATCTTGAACACCGCCTCGACCGCCGGCCTGCGCCCGCGCCCGGGGTTGACCTGGTACAACGCCTCGAAGGGCTGGGCGATCACCGCCACCAAATCGATGGCGGTGGAACTCGCGCCAAAGAACATCCGCGTCAATTGCCTCTGCCCCGTCGCCGGCGAAACCGGAATGCTTGCCCAGTTCATGGGCGAGGACACGCCCGAGCTGCGCGCGAAATTCCGCGCCTCCATCCCGCTCGGTCGCCTGTCGACCCCGCTCGACATCGCCAATGCGGCGCTGTGGCTGGCCTCCGACGAAGCCGCCTTCATCACCGGCGTGGCGCTGGAGGTGGATGGAGGGCGGTGTATTTGAGGCCGCGCATCCTTCTCCCCTTGTGGGAGAAGGTGGCTCGGCGCGCAGCGCCGAGACGGATGAGGGGTGTTGGACGGAGCGCTGCCTGGGAGATGTGAGGTGATATTGGAGTGAGGCGCTGATCCTGAAACGTCTCGTTTCTTCCATCACCCCTCATCCGCCTTCGCTTCGCTCAGGCACCTTCTCCCACGAGGGGAGAAGGGAAGGGCGCCAAACCCACCGCTTCGCACGACACGAGATGTCCCTAGTCAGAAAACCAAGCACTTGGCTTTTCGTCCGCGACACGGACAGCTTCTCACCCGCGGTTGAGGAAGCCCTGGTAAACCCAGCCGCGCTTGTTCTGGTAGACGATCTCGCACCATTTGGCCTTGGTGCAGGAAATCACCTCGACGGCTGCCTTGCCGGGCACGGTCGCGATGGCGTCGGCGCCCTTTTTCGGGCCCGAACGCATGGTGACGGCGCGCAAGGTGGTGCCGTTGCCGGTTGCCTTGGCTTGCTTGGCATCGGCGGGTGCCGCCTCTTGCGTATCCTGCGTTTCATCCGCTGGCGGAATGCCTGCGGTCAGCGCCTTGTCGGGCTTGGCGTGTGGCACTGGCGGCTTGGCGATGACGGCTTCCGTGGGCGACGGGGCCTTGTTCGTCTCCGCATAGGCGCTCTGCGTCGTGTCGTCCGTAGCTGCCTCGTCGTCCGCGCTGGCATCGTCGGGATTGGCATCGCCCGGCTTGGCGACGACTACCGCCTTGGCGGCTTCCTGGATCGCGGCGGCCGACTGCGGGGCCGACGTGCCGTTGGAATTCACAGCGCTCGGCTCGGTGGAGGCAGGCTGGTTGACCGCGACAAGCGTCTGGGCGGGTTGCGGCTTTGCATCGGCCACGGCAGGCGTGGCGGCGGGCGTCTGTCCGGCGACCTGCACCGTCTTGGCCTGCGGCGCCGGCGCTTCGGTGGCCGGCGGATGCTTGGCTTCGGCGAAAGCCTGGCGCTCGCCGGTCGGCAGCGCCAGCCACAAGGCGATGCCGGCGACGCCGAGCAACGCGGCGGTACCGACCGCGGCGATCACCAGATGCGAATTCGTCTGTAGCTGCTGCCAGAAAGACGGCTTGGTGTTGTAGCCGAACTGCATCGAAATGCGATGCTGCTTGGGCCCGCCGAAACCGAGCGGCCCTTTCAAAACGGCCTCCAGCGGCCGCAACGACCGTTGGCCGGCAAGCCTGGGGCGGCCACCGCTCGGGTTTTGTTGTCCTGGCTGACGGTCCTGCCGTCCACGAAACAGAACTGGACCAATTTTGGCATCTGAGGTTCTGGTTACCCCCGAACACGGCCGACGTTCTTGCGATCGCGGTTGACAACACCTGGATCAGCGTCGGTCCCGAAATCCTGGCTGGCAACGCAAGGTTCGAGGTCTTCCGTTTCCAGCTTGTGGATCATCTTGCAGACGATTGTGGCATCTATGCGCCTTTGGCACCTCAACGGCAACGGGTGTCCACATATTCTGTGCATTTTTTGACTGTCGCGGGCGGGAAAACCTCGTTGTTTCCGCAACGTAAGGTACAGCTTGCCATTGTCGTCTGGCGCCGCCGAATCAGTCTCCGGTGTCGAAGCGGCACCCGTTTCGATTGGAAACCGGCCTTCCGCGGGGCCTGGAGCGGTCCGTGGGATATGCTGAAAGATGGGCTCGGGGATCTGCCCGGAAATGTGCAATGTCCCTGCAATCTTGCCGCGATAGCTGCCGGGTCAGGGACGAAAACCGGATCAGATCATGTCTTTCATCACCTTTCGCGCTGCCTGCGGCGCTGTTGCCGTGGCCTCGGTCGCGCTGCTTGCCGGCTGCGCATCCGACATCATGAAGAATTACATCGGCCAGCCGGTGGAAACGGTCATTCTCGACTACGGTCCGCCCTCTACCATCCTGGACATCGGTCGTGGCGAACGCGCCTATCAATGGCGCAAGGTTTCGACCAATGTTGTGCCCGGCTCGACCAGCGGCGAGATCAAGGACACCAGGCGCGGCACCCGCTATGAGGAAACCGTCAGGCCGGGTTATGTCGAGGAGCAGGAATGTTTCTACACATTCTATGCGCGCTGGTCCGCGGGGCGCTGGTATGTCACCAATTTCCGCAAGCCGAAGCTGGAATGCGAATGAAACGCCGGAAAAGCGCCGCGATGCGTCATTAGAGCGCTGCGCGTCCGTTCGGACGTGCAAAGGACGCTCTAACACTTTGAAGCGCCGGCATCGCCCGGTGTCGCGGGTGAAGGAAAGAAGAAAACCATGCGTATCCTGCTGCTCGAGGACGAGCCGGAGATGGCCTCGGTGCTGAAGACCGCGCTGGAGCGCCGTCACGTCATTGTCGATCACGTTTCGACCATCGCCGATGCCGAGGCGGCGGCCGCTTTCGGCCCCTATGATGCGCTGGTGCTCGACCGCCGTTTGCCTGACGGCGAGGGGCTCGACCTCATTCCGAAGCTACGCGCCAGCCGCATCGAGGCGCCGGTGCTGATGCTGACGGCACTGGGCGGCGTCGACGACCGCGTCGCCGGCCTCGACTCTGGCGCCGACGACTATCTGGCCAAGCCCTTCTCGGTGGAAGAGTTGATGGCGCGCCTGCGTGCCTTGCAACGGCGGCCGGCGGCGCTGCGCTCCGACCTCACGGTGGTCGGCCGGCTCACCTATGATTTCCGCCATCGCGAAGCGCTTGTCGGCGATAAGCCGCTTGACCTTCTGCGCCGCGAGCAACTGGCGCTGGAGGCGCTGATCCGCCGGCCGGGCCGCGCCGTGCTGCGCTCCACGCTGGAGGAATCGGTCTACGCCATGGATGACGAGATCGGCTCCAACGCGTTGGATTCGCACCTGTCCAGGCTGCGGCGCAAGCTCGACGAGGTCGATGCCGGCGTCGAGATCCGGGCGATCCGCAACCTCGGTTATCTGCTGCGCGCCGTCGCATGAGAAAGCCGCGTCCACGTTCGCTGCAATGGGTGCTGGTGCGCCGCCTGATCATACTGCAGGCGGTCATGCTGGTTGTCTTCCTCGGCTTGATCACGCTGGTGTTCTTCGTCGCGCAGCCGCGCCTGGTGGTCGATAATGAGGCAGCCGCCCTTGTCGTGGGAGAAGCGCTGGGCCGCGACGCGGCCGGCCAGCTCGTTCTGCGCGACACGGAAGAACTCACCAATTTCCGCAAGAGCTTTCCGAACATGTGGTTCGTTGCACGCGACGAAAAAGGCGGAGTGCTGAAACAGGGCAATGTGCCTGCCGTCTATGCCAGCGGCGGCGACGGCCTGCTCAAAAGTGTCGACCGTGCGGCCTTGACCTTCGCGCAGCTGGATTTGCGGCCTGCCGCTTCCTACGCCAATCTGGAAACGTCGGCCGGCCGTGTCGGCGTACTCGCCTCCACCATGTCGTCGCGCGAGGAAAACACCGGCGTCGAAGCCAATATCGATCTGCAGATCGATCTCGCCCGCAATCCGGACGGCACCACCAATTGGGTGCGGGTCGGCCCGATCCTGGTCATCCTCACCATCATCATGCTTTTGCCGATCATCATCGTGATGGGCGTCACCACGCTGGTAACGACACCGGCCGTGGTGCGCCGCTCGCTGGCCGGCCTCGTCGCCACCGCCAGGGAAGCCGGCAACATCGACATCGACAACCGCGCCGTGCAATTGCCGACCGAGCGCGTGCCACAGGAGGTGGCGCCGCTGGTGCAGGCCTTCAATCGCGCGCTGGCTCGTCTCGGCGAAGGTTACGATAAGCGTAACCGTTTCCTTACGGATGCCGCGCATGAACTGCGCACGCCGATCGCCATCCTGCGCACGCGTGCCGAATTGCTGCGCGAGGATCCCGAGAGCCGGCGCCTGCAGAAGGACATCGAGCGCCTGTCGCATCTGGCGCAGCAATTGCTCGACCACGCCGCCGGTCCGCGCGAGGTGGTCGATCTGGTGGAACTGGCCAGAACGCTGGCCGCCGATTTCGCGCCGCTGGCGCTGGAGGCCGGCTATGACCTCTCTTTCGAGCCGGCCGGGCGCCCGGTGCTGGTCGATATCCGCTCGCAGCAAGTCGAGCGGGCCGTCGCCAATCTGCTGCGCAACGCCATCGAGCATGGCGGCGGCTCGGGCACCATCACCGTGTTGGTCGACGGCGAGGGCGGCCTGGAAATCCACGACGAGGGCCCGGGGATCCCGCTGGAGGAACGCGAGCGCGTGTTCGAGCCGTTCTACCGGCTGCGTCCGCGCTCCAGCGGCGCCGGGCTCGGCCTCAATCTCGCCCGCGAGATCGCACGCCTGCATGGCGGCCGTATCGATATCTTGAACGGACGCTGGAACGGCACGCATATCCGCCTGCAACTGCCGCTGGCGGAGACCCCGGCCAAAAAAATCAGATCCGGTCCCGCAGCGCGAACCAGTTGAGCGCCAGGAACAGCATCGGCGCGCGGAAGCGGCGACCGCCGGGGAAGGGCGGTATCTTCAGCTCCTCGATCAGCTTCAGCCGGTCGCGGTTGCCCGACACCGTCTCGGCGTAAAGCTTGCCGAAGAAGTTGGACAACATCACGCCGTGACCGGAATAGCCGCCGACGGAGATGACATTCGGCATCACCTCGCGCACGAACGGCTTTCGCGGCACGGTGATGCCGACATAACCGCCCCAGCCATGGGTGATCTCGACATCCTTCAGCTGCGGATAGATTTCGCTGATCTGCTTGCGGATATGGATGTGGATGTCCTTGGGGTCGTTGACCGCGTAGATTTCGCGGCCGCCGAACAACAGCCGGCCATCCCTGGATTTGCGGAAATAGCGCACCACGAAGCGGGAATCGTCGACGGATTCGCCGCCGGGCAACACTTTCGACGCATCGCCGAGCGGCACGGTGGCGCCGATGAAGGAGCCGATCGGCATGATATGCGCCGCACTCATCGGTTCCAGCGTGCCGCCATAGGCATTGGTGGCGATCAGGCACTTGTCGGCGGTGATCGTGCCGCGTTGCGTCGTCACCTTGACCTTGCCGCCTTGCGTGGTGAGGCCGGTCGCCGGCGTCTTCTCGAAGATATGCGCGCCCGCCGCGGCCGCCACGCGCGCCGTGCCGATCACCAGCTTCAGCGGATGGATATGGCCGGTGCCGGTGTCGCGGGCGCCGCCGTAATAATGCGTCGAGCCCAGCCGCTCCGCCGTTTCGCGCGCATCCATGAAGGTGATGTGCGGATAGTTGAAGCGCGTCGCCATGATGTCGGCATGCGCCTTGTAGTCGTCGACATAGCGCTGTTTGTGCGCCACCGAGATCTGGCCGGGCATGTAGTCGATGTCGATGCCATTGGCGGCCGAGAAGTCGTGAAGATGTGTTTTCGCCTCCTCGGCCAGGTCGAACAGTGCCTTGGCGCGGGTGAGGCCGTAATCATCCTCGAGTTCCTCGGCCCAGGCGCGCTGGCCGGTGCCCATCTGGCCGCCATTGCGGCCCGAAGCACCGTCGCCAAAACGATGGCTTTCGATCAGGACGACATTGGTGCCGGCCTTGGCCAGGTGCACCGCCGCCGACAGCCCGGTGAAGCCGCCGCCGACGATGACGACATCGGCCTGCCGGTCGCCGTCGAGCGAGGGATATTCTGGCCGCGCGCCGACGGTGTCTTCATACCAGGAACGGCCGGGGGAGATGGGGGATTGGTAGGGCATGGTGGCTTTCGGGTGGTGAGGCAGTCGGGAGTGGGCAGTCGGCAGTCGGGTTTGGCTTCAGCGAATTACAGATCGGAGCACAGTTCGCGGAGTTCCCCGCCTGCTTTCCCGACTGCCGATTGCCTACTCCCGACTGCCTGTTGCTTCAAACATTCAGCAACAAATACTCCCGCTCCCACGGGCTGATCACTTCCATGAAGGTCTCGAACTCCGCCCGCTTGATCGCCGCATAGGTGGAGGTGAAGGCGCGGCCGAGCATGCCCGCCAGCTCCTCGTCGCCCTCGAACAGGTCGACGGCTTCGAGCAGGCCGCGCGGCAGGTCGATCTCGTCCTCGTTGGCCGTCGTCAACACCGGCGGTTCGGCCTGCAACTTGTTGTTGATGCCGATCAGGCCGCAGGCGAGCGAGGCGGCGAGTGCCAGATAAGGGTTGGCATCGGAAGACGGGATGCGGTTTTCGACGCGCCGGGCGTTGGGGTCCGAGCGCGGCACGCGGAAGGCGGTGGTGCGGTTGTCGTAACCCCATTTGTTGTTGACGGGGGCGGACGCCGCCTGGGTCAGGCGCCGGTAGGAGTTCACGTAAGGCGCGAACATCACCAGCGCGTTAGGCACGTGTTTCTGCATGCCGCCGATGAAGTTGAAGAAGGCTTCGGTCTCCGAACCGTCCTCGGCCGAGAAGATGTTGCGGCCGGTCTTCTTGTCGACGATCGACTGGTGGATATGCATGGCTGAGCCTGGCTGGCCCTGGATGGGCTTGGCCATGAAGGTGGCGTAGACGTCGTGCTTCAACGCCGCTTCGCGCAAGGTGCGCTTGAACAGGAAGACCTGGTCGGCCAGTTCGACAGGGTCGCCATGACGCAGGTTGATTTCGAGCTGGCCAGCGCCTTCCTCGTGGATCAGCGTGTCGATCTCGAGGCCCTGGCTTTCCGAGAAATGGTAGATGTCGTCGATCAATTCGTCATATTCGTTGACGCCGGCGATCGAGTAACCCGAGCCGCCGGCAATCGGCCGGCCGGAACGGCCGACCGGCGGGGTCAGCGGATAGTCGGGGTCGGGGTTCTTGCGAACCAGGTAGAATTCGATCTCGGGCGCGACGACGGGTTTCAGCCCGTGCCGGTCATAGGCGGCGACCACGCGCTTCAGCACGTTGCGCGGCGTGAATTCCACGGCGCGACCGTCCTGATGGACGAGGTCGCAGATGACGGCGGCTGTCGGGTCTTCTTCCCACGGCACCGCGGTCAGCGTCGAAAGATCAGGCACGAGCTTCAGGTCGCCATCGTCTTCCGGATATTCAAAACCGTTGCCGTTTTCCGGATACTGGCCGGAAATCGTCATCATGAACGGTGCGGAAGGCAGCGCCAGCGAGGTGTTGGAGGTGAATTTGGAAGACGGCATCATCTTGCCGCGGGCAACGCCGGCCTGGTCGGGGGTGATGCATTCGATGTCTTCGATACCGCGCGATTCCAGCCAGGCGCTCGCCTCCTTCCAGCTCTTCACTCCCCTGAGGTTTTTCAGAAAGGCAGGCGCACGGGTTCGCGTCCCCCGAGTTGACGGACGGACTTCCTTTTTTGCAGGCGGCATCAATCACCAGATATGGTTGCGGATTGCCGAGTATAGCCGTGGCCCCTTGCGGAAGAAAAGGGGGGCTCGCTCTCGTTTTCGTGGGCGCAAGCATCCAAAGTGCTGGTTTTTGGCCGTTTTTCGCCCTAGATGGGCATCATGTCCACGTCTTCCAACAGCTTGACCACCATCGGTTTCGACGCCGACGACACGCTCTGGCAGAACGAGCAGTTCTTCCGTTTGACCGAGGCGCATTTCGTCGAACTGCTCGCCGGCCATGGTGAAAAGGACAGCTTGCTGGCGCGCCTGCTGGAAGCCGAAAAGCGCAATCTCGGCGCCTATGGCTTCGGCATCAAGGGTTTTACGCTTTCGATGATCGAGACGGCGATCGACGTCACCGACGGCAAGGTGCCTGGCGAGGTCATCGGCAAGATCCTGGCCGCTGGCCGCGAAATGCTGAGCCATCCTGTCGAGACGTTGCCGCATGTCCATGACACGCTGGAGGCGTTGGCCAGCCGCTATCGGCTGGTGCTGATCACCAAGGGCGACCTGTTCGACCAGGAGCGCAAGCTAGCGCAGTCGGGCCTCGGCGATTTCTTCAACGCGGTGGAGATCGTCTCCGACAAGTCACGCCCGACCTATGAGCGCATCTTCGCGCGCCATGGCGACGGCCCCGAGCGCGCCATGATGGTCGGCAATTCGCTGAAATCCGACGTGGTGCCGGCGATCGAAGCCGGCAGCTGGGGCATCTTCGTGCCGCATGATCTGACCTGGGTGGTGGAGCATGTCGAGCCGCCCGCCACCGCGCCGCGCTTCCGCGAAATCGCCCATCTCGGTGAATTGCCGGGCCTCGTGCTGGGCATCGACAACGACTGACGGCGCCGTCGCCTGCATTGTTCCTGGCGTTATTTCGCCGGCTCAACAGGCGCGGGCCTTGCCTCGTTCCCCGGCCTTCCCTGGCTCACCGAGCAGGGCGAGCCTCAGCCTGCTTCCGGGGCGGGTATGCTGCGCGAACTGTGCTTCAGGCGTTCGATGATCTGCTGCAGGCGCTCGGGCGTGATCGGCTTGGCCACGACGTAATCCACGGTGCGCGGCAGGCCGAGGCTTTCCTGCGTGCCGGTGCGGTTCGACAGGAAGATGACGGTGGGCGAAGCCTTGCCGGCAACGCCGCGGATCGAAGCGACCCCCGCCAGCACTGCGTCGCAATCGCTGTTTTCCGGTCCGCCGTCCAGCACGACCGTTCCCGGAACCAGCGTGGTCAGCGCTGCCGGGGCCGTTTCTGGCGATTCAGCCACCGGCTTCAACCCGCCCTGCTCGATGATCCTCGACACGACGATGCGATTGATCTGCGATCGGCTGACCACGAGCACTTTCGAAAAATCCAGCAAAGCCCCTCCACGTCCCAGGCCGGTCGCGCCACCGGTCGGCCTGCCGTTGTCGCCACTCAGCGGCGGTTGTCTGTTTCCACCGCGAGTCTTCATTTCAATGCTAGGTTGAAACCATTCGACAATCGGTTGAGACCGCCGTCATGTCAAGCGCATGTAGGCGACTGGCGTTATATTCCAGCATTACAATAAAATCAGTAGCGGTCATGCAACAAAAATTGTAGCCACGGCCGCTTCAAAACAGGATCGAAAACAAAAAACCCGCCGCGTGGCGATGCACGCGGCGGGTTTGTTTGGCTTTGGTAAGTCTTGACTTTCGTCAGCCGTGGCTTTGCTGGGTGACGATGACCGGGATCAGAAGATCGCCCCAGTTGCCGTCGCCGCCATGATGGCGGGCCGAACGGACCAGTTCGACCGAGACGCCGGCCTCGACCGCCTTCATGACCGACTGGTTGAGACGGTGCAAATCGTTAGCGACGATGCGGATGACCGCCTGCTGGTCGGCGCTCATGGTGGTGGCCTGTTCTTCTGCCCTTTCCTTGACACGGGTACGCGGTGCCATTGTCGTTCTCCTCGAATGTTCCTTCGCCTTTCGGGCGGTTCCTCTGTTTTGGACCCCGGCGCGGCCCGCGCCGGGGGAAGCTGTGCGGGCCGGCCTATTCGGCGGCCGGGCGGAACTGTTCGTGTTCGGTCGATTCCTTCATGGCGGTGGTCGACGACTTGCCACCGGAGATCGCCATCGACACGGCATCGAAATAGCCGGTGCCCACTTCGCGCTGGTGCTTGGTCGCGGTGTAGCCGTTCACCTCGGCCGCGAATTCGGCCTCCTGCAGTTCCGAATAGGCCGCCATCTGGCGATCCTTGTAGCCGCGGGCCAGTTCGAACATGCCGAAGTTCAACTGGTGGAAGCCGGCCAGCGTGATGAACTGGAACTTGTAGCCCATGGCGCCGAGTTCGCGCTGGAACTTGGCGATGGTGGCGTCGTCGAGGTTCTTTTTCCAGTTGAACGACGGCGAGCAGTTATAGGCGAGCTTCTTGCCCGGATGCGCCTTCTGCACCGCCTCGGCGAACTTCTTCGCCTGGGCAAGATCCGGCTTGCCGGTCTCCATCCAGATCAGGTCGCAATAGGGCGCGTAGGCGATGGCACGCGCGATGCAAGGCTCGATGCCATTCTTCACCTGGTAGAAGCCTTCCACCGTGCGTCCGGCATCCTTGTCGACGAAGGGCTGGTCGCGCTCGTCGATGTCGGAGGTGAGCAGCTTGGCGGCTTCCGCATCGGTGCGGGCGACGATCAGCGTCGGCACGCCCATGACGTCGGCGGCGAGCCGAGCGGCGGTGAGGTTGCGGATATGGGCCGCGGTCGGGATCAGCACCTTGCCGCCGAGATGGCCGCACTTCTTTTCCGACGCCAACTGGTCCTCGAAATGGACGCCCGCGGCGCCGGCTTCGATGAAGGCCTTCATGATCTCGAAGGCGTTCAACGGTCCGCCGAAGCCGGCTTCCGCGTCGGCGACGATCGGCGCGAACCAGGTGTCGACCGACAGGCCCTTGCCTTCCGACGTCTCGATCTGGTCGGCGCGCTGCAGCGTGCGGTTGATGCGCTTGGCAAGCTCGGGCGCCGCATTGGCCGGGTAGAGCGATTGGTCGGGATACATGGCGGACGCCGTGTTGGCATCGGCCGCCACCTGCCAGCCGGACAGGTAGATCGCCTTCAGGCCGGCGCGCACCATCTGCATGGCCTGGTTGCCGGAGAGCGCGCCGAGCGCGTTGACGAAATCTTCCTCGTGGATGAGCTTCCACAGCCGGTTGGCGCCCATTTCGGCCAGGCTGTGCTTGATCTGCACGGAGCCGCGCAGCCGCTTCACATCCTCCGGCGAATAGGGCCGCTCGATGCCGTCGAAACGGCCTTCGGCGGCCGAGGGGACGAGGTTGTAAAAATCAGTCATGGTCTGCTCCGCTTACTGAAAGACGTTTGTCGAAAACCGCCATTCGTCGTGAATTCGCGGCGGCTTTCCTGTGACTTGATTTACATTGCGGTGCGAAATCGGCCGAATGAATTCGAGGCTTAGGCGATAAAATAAGGGAAAACCTGTGTTGCGTTTGACAGGGAGACGCTGTAAATTTGTAAAAGATGTAAAATGCGACGAGCGGCCAAAATGGCGATTGAGCCTGTCAAGGTTTGTAAAATCCGGCCGGCCTTTCCTTCTCCCCTTGCGGGAGAAGGTGGCCGAGCCCGGCGGCGCGGCTGCCATAGGCGAGGTCGGATGAGGGGTGCTGCGAGGAACGCGACAGAACCAAGGTCGGGGCTCTTCAAGCCCTTCGCCGCCGCCTCGTTTCTTCCAACACCCCTCATCCGCCGCCTATGGCGACACCTTCTCCCACACGGGGAGAAGGGAGAAGCGCATGGCTGAGCAGAAAATCTTCGCCGGACCGCGCATTCGCCGCATCCGCAACCAGAAGGGCCTGACCCAGACGGCGATGGCCGAGGGGCTGGGCATCTCGCCCTCCTATCTCAACCTGATCGAGCGCAATCAGCGTCCGCTGACCGTGCAGCTCATCCTGAAGCTCGCTTCCGTCTACAAGGTCGAGCCCGAAGAACTGCAGGGCGAGGCGCGCGGCTCGATCGCGGCACTGCGCGAGGTCTTCGCCGACCCGCTATTGTCCGGCGAACTGCCGGGCGACCAGGAACTGGTCGAGATCGCCGAGGCCGCGCCCAATGCGGCGGCCGCGGTGATCAAACTGTTCCGCGCCTATCGCGAGCAGGCCGAGCGCCTGTCGGACCTGACCGAGCTGCTCGCCCGCGAGGGGCGCACCACGGCGCTGTCCGGCGCGCGCCTGCCGATCGACGAGGTGCATGAGGTGTTCGAGCGGCGGCCGAACCATTTTGCCGCTCTGGAGGAGGAGGCCGAGGCGTTCACGACGCTGCTCGAGCCCGGCGACGACCTGTTCGGCGCCTTGAAGGCGTGGCTGAAGCGCGAGCACGGCATCGTCGTGAAAGTTCTGCCGGTCGCCACCATGCCCAATTGGCGGCGTCGCTACGACCGCCATTCGCAGCGCCTGTTCCTGTCCGAGCGGCTGTCGCCGTTCGACCAGCTGCGCGAAGTGGCGATGGAGGCAAGCCTCATCCGCATGCAGGTGGCGGTGGCGGCCGAGATCCAGGCATTGAAACTGTCGTCCGACGAGGCCAAGCGGCTGGCCCGGTTCGAGCTCGGCCGTTATGCCGCGCATGCGCTGACGATGCCCTATCAGGCCTTCCATTCCGCCGCCCAGCGCGCCCGCTACGACATCGATGTCCTGCGTTCGCGCTTCGGCGTTTCCTTCGAACAAGCGGCGAACCGGCTGACCATGCTGCAGCGTTCCGGCGCCTCCGGCGTGCCGTTTTTCATGCTGGAGGTCGACAATGCCGGCAACCGCTTCCGCCGCGCCGGCGCCCAGGGCTTTCCGCACAGCCGCTTCGGCGGCGGCTGTCCGAAACTCGCGGTACATGCCGCCTTCACCCAGCCCGGCCAGATCTTCGTCGAAGCGGTGGAAATGCCGGACGGCGCCGAATTCCTCACCGTCGCCCGCACGCTGGAAGGCCCGCAAGGCGCCTTTTCGGAGCGCCCGCGCCGCACCGCCATCCTGATCGGCTGCGATATCGGTTTTCGCGACGAGATCGTCTATGGCGCGGCCCTTCCGGCACTTGGCGTTGGCGCAAAACCCGGCGCGGTGGCGGCAACGCCGGTCGGGCCGGCCTGCCGGCTGTGCGAGCGCTCCGGCTGCCTGTCGCGCGCCGAGCCGCCGGTCACGCGTCCGCTAGGGCTGGACGAGATGGTGACGGGCCTGTCCGCCTTCGACTTCCAGTAAAGCGTGGGTCTTTTACCCCGGCGTCGATGTCTATAGATATATGATCATATTCTAATAGATTCTCCGACATCGAGGCATTCATGGCTGGTTCCGTTCGTCCCGCCCGGCGCTGGCTGAAGCGTATCGCGATTGCCCTGGTCGCGGTTCTGCTCCTCGTCGTGGCACCCGCCGCCTTCATTTTGTATCCGGCGCTGAAATCTTATCCGGCTATGGATTTTCCGCTGGCCGCATCGCCAGCCGAGAAGAATCTGCGGGATCTGGCCTATCTTCGGCTGTTGCCGCAGGTCGAGCGAAGCTTCACCGATCAAACCCGCGCCGCCTTTGAAGCCGCGCTCGACAAACTGGTGGCGCGTGCGCCGGAACTCGATCGCGCCGGCCTGGCGATGGGCGCGGCGCGTGCCGTGGCATTGGCCGACAATGGCCATACCAACATATTGGGCCTGGTCGGCGGAAACGGTTTCAACGCCGTGCCCGTTCGCCTGGGCTGGTTCGCCGACGACCTGTTTGTGGTGAGTGCAGCCGCGGATCAGCGCGATCTGCTCGGCGCGCAGGTGCTGGCGCTGAATGGCCATTCGCCCGAGCAACTGGTCGAGGCGTTACGCCCCTACACCGGTGGTCCGGCCAATCTGGCGCGCGAATTCGTGCCGAATTTCCTCATCTCGCCGGAACTGCTTCACGCGGCGGGTCTCGCCGAAAATGCGGATGCCGCCGAATTCCGCGTCCGGCAGCGCGATGGGGTCGAAGTCGTGCGCCGGCTTGCCGCGGTCGCCGGGACGCCGGAGCCGCTAGCCAGAAGTTCCTGGCCGAAGCGGGATTTGAGCCCGGTCCGGAGGAAGGACAGCGAAGCTTCCTGGGTTCATGTCCTGGATGGTGCAGCACCCCCGTCCTATCTCTCGCGGCCGGACGACAATTTCTGGCACAGCTATCTCGAAAACGACGGCATCCTCTACGTCCAGCTGAACCGTATCGGCGATCAGGAAAAGGCTTCCATCGAGGACTATCTCTCGGGCCTGCTGGCGGAAGTGGCCAAGCGGAAGGTGAAGCATGCGGTGGTCGATCTGCGCTTCAACCCGGGCGGCAACTACCTGCTCGCTGCCGATTTCACGCGGCGGCTGCCGGAGCTCTTGCCGCCGGACGGCAAGGTGTTCATCCTGACCAGCGGCAACACCTTTTCCGCCGGCATCAGCACCGCGGCGCGGCTGAAATATTTTGCCGGCTCGCGCGCCGTCCTGATCGGGGAAGCGATGGGCGACAGGCCGCAATCCTGGGGTGAGGGCGGCACGGCCCGGATGCCGAATTCCAAACTGGCGATCCGCTACACGACCGGCTATCACGATTGGCAAAACGGCTGCGGCTTGGCTCAGATCCGGACATGCTTCGTCCTCAATTATTTCTACGGCACGCCGTCCGGTTCATTGACACCGACGGTGCCGGTTGCGCCGACCTTCGCCAGCTACGCCGCCGGCGACGATGCCGTGCTCGCCGAGGCCTTGAAACTGGCGAAATAGGCGTCGCCACCGGTTTGCGGCGGGCTGACATAGCCGATGCATGTGGCTGGACCATCTCCAGGGCCCGCCTTCGCGCTACGCCAGAAGGCATGGATTTGCCGCGTCTGCGATATCGCGCGGGTGGCAAAACGACGATGATGAGCCGAACCATCAGACAGTAGCGCCATGGCCGACGCCGCTTCCCCATCGCCTGCAACCGCACAGGCCCAGCCGGTGTCGCGGCGCGAGGAGCGCGTGGGTTATCTGCTCGTCTTCCTGTCCGCACTGATGTGGAGCCTCGGCGGTACCATCGCCCGCTTCATCGAGGCCGATGGAAGCTGGACCGTGGTGTTCTGGCGCTCGGTATGGGCGGCCGCCTTCCTGCTCGGCTTCATGGCCTGGCGCGACGGCCTGCGCGGCACCGTGAAACTGTTCCGCGACATGGGCTTGCCCGGGCTGGCGGTGGCCATCTGCTTCGCCACCGCCTCCACCTGTTTCGTCGTCGCGCTGTCCTACACCAAGGTCGCCAACATCTTGCTCATGCAGGCCGGCGTGCCGCTGCTCGCGGCGCTGCTGTCGTGGCTGTTGTTCCGCGAAAAGGTCTCGGCCGCCACCTGGGCGGCGATCGCCGGCGTCATCGCGGGTGTCGCCATCATGGTCTCGGAATCGCTGGGCGGCACCGTCTCGCCGGTCGGCGACGGGCTGGCGCTGTTGATCGCCTTCATGTTTTCGGTTGCCACCGTCATCACGCGCCGCTTCGCAACCGTGCGCATGACGCCGGCCACTTGCCTCGGCACGATCTTCGCCGCCATCTTCGCGGCATCGCAGGTCACGCAATTCGCCGTTTCGCCGCGCGATATGGGTTTTTTGTTCGCTTTTGGTGTCATCAATCTCGGCGTCGGCCTCGCTTTCTTCGCCACCGGCGCGCGCCTCATCCCGGCGGCGGTCGCGGCTCTTCTCGGCACGTTCGAGCCGATCCTGGGGCCGATCTGGGTGTGGCTGGTACATGGCGAAGTGCCGTCGGCGCGCACCATCATCGGCGGTGCGATCGTCTTCGCCGCACTGTTCATCCACATCGGCATGGAAATGTGGCGCCAGTCCAAGCCGCAGCGTCCGGGCGCGGTCGGCATCCCGTCGCCGAACTGATCGCGAAAGCAAAACAGAATGGTTTTGCCCATTGACAAGCAACTAGCCCGGCGGGCAGGCTGTGGGCACGGCAACAACAAAACAGGCGTATCTTGCCACGTGCAACAGCCGGCCAAACCAGGACCGAGCCTTCCAGCCCGCACGAGCCCCCGCAACCTCGCAGGGCGCTCTTTCGTTTAGGCAGCAGCGCTAACTGCTCCCTTTCTTCCAGGCTTGAATACGCCCCGACGGACCGCAACGCGCCGGTTCTCGCAAAAAATCTGCCTTACCAAACCATGCCACGCCGGCTGCAAAAACGATCCGGCGGGCGGGGAACACTCGTCATGACAATAGGAGCAAACCGAAATGACCCGCAAAGCGATCTGGCTGGCGGCAACGGCCGTATTCCTGGCCCTGCCGATAACGAGCGCTCAGACACAGGAACGTGTCGTCAACGTCTACAACTGGTCTGACTATATCGATCAGTCGATCATCCAGGACTTCACCAAGGAAACCGGCATCAAGGTCGTCTACGACGTCTACGATTCCAACGAGATCCTCGAGACCAAGCTGCTCGCCGGCGGCTCGGGCTACGACGTCGTGGTGCCCACCGCCAGCCCGTTCCTGGTGCGCCAGATCGCGGCCGGCGTCTACCAGAAGCTCGACAAGTCGAAGCTGCCCAACCTGAAGAACATGTGGGACGTCGTCGAGCAGCGTGTCGCCGCCTTCGACCCCGGCAACGAACATTCGGTCAACTACATGTGGGGCACCGTCGGCATCGGCTACAACCCCGACAAGGTGAAGGCCGCGATCGGCACCGACAAGATCGAGAGTTGGGATACGCTGTTCAAGCCCGAGAACATCGCCAAGCTGAAGGATTGCGGTGTCTATGTGCTGGATTCGCCGACCGATATCGTCCCGACCGTGCTGAAATATCTCGGTCTCGATCCGACCGACAAGTCGCCGGAAAGCCTGCAGAAGGCCGAAGATCTCTTGATGTCGATCCGGCCGTCGATCCGCAAATTCCATTCGTCCGAATACATCAACGCGCTCGCCAACGGCGACATCTGCGTGGCCATCGGCTGGTCGGGCGACGTCTTCCAGGCACGCAACCGCGCCAAGGATGCCAAGGCCGGCGTCAACGTCGCCTACACCATCCCGAAGGAAGGCGCCGAGATGTGGTTCGACCAGATGGCGATCCCGGCCGATGCCAAGCATGTGCCGGAAGCCCTGGAATTCATCAACTACATGATGAAGCCCGAAGTCATCGCCAAGTCGTCGGACTATGTCTACTACGCCAACGGCAACAAGGCGTCGCAGCAGTTCATCAACAAGGACATCACCAGCGATCCGACCATCTATCCCGACGAGCCGATGCTGAAGAAGCTGTTCACCGTCGCCCCGTACGACCCCAAGACCCAGCGCACCATCACGCGCCTCTGGACCAAGGTCGTCACCGGCCAATAAGCGTCGACAGACGTGAACCCCGGCGGCTGGGTCGCCGGGGTTTTTCCCGGGAAAAGGACGGAGAGGGACATGAAATCGCTGGGCAGCATCCGCAGGGACTTTGCGCCGTGGAACGACCCGAAGGCAAAGCCATACATCCAATTCGAGAATGTCACCAAGCGGTTCGGCGACTTCACCGCCGTCGACAATCTGTCGCTGACCATCTACGAGCGTGAGTTCTTCGCGCTGTTGGGCGCGTCGGGTTGCGGCAAGTCCACGCTTTTGCGCATGCTGGCCGGCTTCGAGCAGCCGACCTCCGGCCGCATCCTTCTGGACGGCGAGAACCTCGCCGGCATCCCGCCCTACAAGCGCCCCGTCAACATGATGTTCCAGTCCTATGCGCTGTTCCCGCATATGACGGTGGAAAAGAACATCGCCTTCGGCCTGAAGCAGGAAGGCATGCCCAGGGCGGACGTTGAAAGGCGCGTCGCTGAGATGCTGAAGCTGGTGAAGCTGGAGAAATTCGCCAAGCGCAAACCGCACCAGCTCTCCGGCGGCCAGCGCCAGCGCGTGGCGCTCGCCCGTTCCGTCGCCAAGCGGCCAAAGGTGCTCTTGCTAGACGAGCCGCTGGGCGCGCTGGACAAGAAGCTGCGCGAGGAGACCCAGTTCGAACTGATGGATCTGCAGCAGGAACTCGGCCTCACCTTCGTCGTCGTCACCCACGACCAGGAAGAGGCCATGACCATGGCTGACCGTATCGCCATCATGGACAAGGGCGAGGTCATGCAGGTGGCAACGCCGGCCGAGGTCTATGAGGCACCGGCTTCGCGTTTCGTCGCCAACTTCGTCGGCAATGTGAACATGTTCGAGGGCAAGGTCGCCGAACGCACGGAAAAGACCGCCAGGATCACCGGCGCCACCGGCGCGCAGATACTGGTCGAGAATGCCGGCGAGGCCCGTGCCGGTGCCGACGTCGCCTTCGCCATCCGCCCCGAAAAGATCCGCATCTCCTCGGCCAAGCCGGACAACAACGTCAACGCGCTGGAAGGCGAGGTCTACGACATCGCCTATCTCGGCGACATGACCGTCTATCACGTCAGGCTGACCGACGGGCAGGTGGTGCGCGCCCAGAGCATGAACGCCGCCCGCATCTCGGACGATCCCCTGACCTGGAACGATCGAGCCTGGGTTTCCTTCCGGCCGGACGCCGGCGTCGTGTTGACGCGGTAGGGGGCGATCATGGCGGGTGCTACACTTTCCGCGACCGGCACGGCGAATGGAGCCGTGTCGGCCCAGCCGGCCACGCAGCTTGCCAGCGGCTTCGTCAGCAAGCTGGTCATCATCGTTCCTTATGTCTTCCTGCTGATCTTCTTCCTCGTTCCCTTCTTCATCGTCTTCAAGATATCGCTGTCGCAGGTGGCGATCGCGATGCCGCCCTATACGCCGGCGCTCGATTTCGGCGGCGGCATCTCCGGCATCCTCGGTCAGCTGAAGAGCCTGAATTTCGACAATTACGTCTTCCTCACCCAGGACCCGCTCTACTTCAACGCCTATGTCACCAGCGTCATCGTCGCCGGTATCTCGACGTTCCTGACGCTTTTGATCGGCTATCCGATCGCCTACGGCATGGCGCGGGCACCGGCGACGCTGCGGCCAACGCTGCTCATGCTGGTCATCCTGCCGTTCTGGACCTCGTTCCTGATCCGCGTCTATGCCTGGATCGGCATCCTCAAGCCGGAAGGCCTGCTCAACCAGCTCCTGTTGTCCACGGGCGTCATCAACGAGCCCTTGATCATCCTCAACACCTATTGGGCGATCTTCATCGGCATCGTCTATTCCTACCTGCCCTTCATGGTGCTGCCGCTCTATTCGGCCCTGGAAAAGATGGATTATTCGCT
Organism: Mesorhizobium terrae; assembly: GCF_008727715.1. Taxonomy (GTDB): domain Bacteria; phylum Pseudomonadota; class Alphaproteobacteria; order Rhizobiales; family Rhizobiaceae; genus Mesorhizobium; species Mesorhizobium terrae. Next base: position 918,069 of record NZ_CP044218.1, on the reverse strand, counting down.
GGTCGAGGCGGCCGAGGATCTCGGCTGCCCGCCGATCACCGCCTTCTGGAAGATCACCTTCCCGCTGTCGCTGCCAGGCGTTCTGGCCGGCAGCCTTCTGGTGTTCATCCCGGCCGTCGGCGAGTTCGTCATCCCCGACCTGCTCGGCGGTTCGCAGACGCTGATGATCGGCCGCACGCTGTGGACCGAATTCAACGCCAACCGCGACTGGCCGGTATCTTCCGCCGTGGCGGTCATCCTGCTTCTGGTGCTCATCATTCCCATCGTCATCTTCCAGCACGCACAGGCGCGCGCTCAGGAACAGGGGCGCTGACATGAACACGACCTGGAGCCGCTTCAACATCACCTCGATCACGCTAGGCTTTGCGTTCCTCTATCTGCCCATCGTTCTCCTGGTGGTCTTCTCCTTCAACGAATCCAAACTGGTCACCGTCTGGGGCGGGTTCTCGACCAAATGGTATGTGTCGCTGTTCCAAAATCAGGGCCTGATGGACGCCGCCTGGGTGACCATCCGCGTCGGCCTGATCTCGGCGACGGTGGCGACCGTGCTCGGCACGCTGGCGGCGCTGGCGCTCACCCGCTACACGCGCTTCCGTGGCCGCATGCTGTTTTCCGGCATGGTGTTCGCGCCGCTGGTCATGCCCGAGGTCATCACCGGCCTGTCGCTGCTGCTTTTGTTCGTCGCCATCGGCTTCGACCGCGGTTTCTTCACGCTGACGCTGGCGCATATCTCCTTCACCATGTGCTTCGTTGCCGTGGTGGTGCAGTCGCGCCTCGTCTCCTTCGACCGCTCGCTGGAGGAGGCGGCGATGGACCTCGGCGCGTCGCCGGTCGCCACCTTCTTCCAGGTGACGCTGCCGGTCATCCTTCCGGCGATCGTTTCGGGCTGGATGCTGGCCTTCACGCTGTCGCTGGACGATCTGGTGACGTCGTCCTTCACCTCGGGCCCCGGCGCCACCACGCTGCCGATGAAGATCTACAGCCAGGTGCGCCTCGGCGTGACGCCGGAGATCAACGCCGCCTGTACCATTCTGATCGGCATCGTCTCCATCGGTGTCATCACCGCCTCCATCGTCAACAAGCGCCGTGAGGTGCAACGCCAGCGCGACGAGCAGGCGGCGCAGCGCGGCGGTTAGCAAGCTGCGTCTCCGTTGGGGACGCGGGACGGACGCTCCAACGTTTTGAACACACGCACAGGCCCGGAAATCGAGATCGATTTCCGGGCCTGTGCGTTGGTGTTTCCTGATATCCGAGTTGCCCGGCGCGGGCCTTGATAGCCGCTTTATTCGCCGGCGTTGCGGCGGATGATCGGCGACACGAACGGCGTCGTCCAGGTGCCGCCGACAAAGAACGTCGCCTGGTTGCCGTTATTGACGGGCGGGGTTGGCGCCGGCGGCGGCGGGGTAGCCGATGTCGTCGTCTGGCCTGCTGGCGTGGGTGTTACGGAAACCGGTTGACCGTTCTGAGTAGGAGCAGGCTGCGCGCCCGGTATCGGCTGTGTGCCGGTCGCCGGTTGCGCGGGCGCCGGCTGCGGCGCCGGGGTGGCTGCCGGCTTGGGTTGGTTGACGCCGCCGGACAGCGCCAGGCCACGCCCGGCATAAGGCACGATGCCGGACAGCCAGATCTTGGTCTGCGCCGATTTCGCCTCGGCGCGGTCGATGCGCGCCACGCCTTTGGAAATGGTGGCCTTGAGCTCGGCGCCGTCGATCGGCAGGGTGCCGTTGGAGACGTCGTCCAGCGCGAAGAAGCCGCCTTCTTCGTTGCGCTTCAGGAAGGCCGGCAGGTTCAGCCCGGTCAGATTGCCCGGTCCGAAGGTCGCCGATACCGAGCCGTCGGCATTCTGCAGGATCGAGTTCCAGGATTTGCCCGGACCTTTCAGGATCAGCGATACCGTTCCGGTGCCGGTTGGCGTCAGCCGCGTCATGCCGGCGGCGGCGGTGAAATCGGCGCCGTTCACATCGGAGGCGAGAAGTTTCATCTCGACTTGCGTGCCTTCCGGGCGGCGGTCGATGCGCAGGCTGGTCTGTATATTGCCGCCGAAAGCGGTGGCGTCGGAAATGTCGAAGACGGCGAGCCCGTTCTTCACCTGCGCGGTGGCGGCGACATCCGCCAGTTGGATCCGCCCGGCCGTGGCATGCGCGGCCGACAGCCTGAGGTCGAGGTTGAAGCGGTCGGCGAACGACATGTCGATAACGTCGAGATCGGTGCCGGAGGAAGCCGTCGGCGAGGTGAAGGCCGACAGGAAGGCGGCAAGGTCGACCGTGTCGAAGGCCAGCGTGCCGGAAATCATCGGCATCGGGTCGACGAAGGAGAGGTCGAGCGCGCCCATGCCGGGGGTCTTGTCGAGATCGATCTCGGTCTTGTCGAACTTGATGCGGCCGGTGTCGCCGCTGACCTTGCTGGTGATGGAGACGGGACCGCGTGCCGCGCCCGGCGCGATGCCGGCCTCCAGCCATTGCAAGGCCCGGCGCAGCGAAGGGGCGGTGAACTTGGCCTGGCCGTCGAAGAAGGATTGCCCGGAAAGATTGCCGGTGCCGTCGAAGGAGAAATTGGCCGGCGCGGCTTTCAGCGACAGTGTCACCGGTGCCGCCGCACCCGCAAACAGAAGCATTGGCCCCGGCGAGGCCGCCTCGACCGCGACGGTCTCGCCGCGCCACACGCCGCTGGCCGTCAGCGAGCCGGCGGCGTTGAGCGCCGACCAGTCGAGCTGGCCGGACAGATTGGTCAGCATGTCGGTATCGGTGCCGTCGATGGCGGCGATCACCTTGCCGTCCTGGAACTCGACAGTGCCGAAGCCCTCGGAGGCCAGCTTGCCGGTGTCGGGCTTGTCGGGCTTGGCCTTGACCAGTTCGCGCGCCGCGTCGATGGCGCGGGCGACGCGGCCGCCCGAAGGCATCGGCGGCAGGAACAGCCCATGCGCGGCCGGCTCGACCCGGAACACCGGCTTGACCAGCCGCACGCCGGAAAACACCACGTCGCCGCGCAGCGCCGACATCGCCGAAAGGTCGATCTCGACACGGTCGGCCTGCATCACCGGCGGCGCCTTGTCGTCGCTCCAGTTCGACAGGGTGACGCCGGTCAATATGGCGCGGAACTGCGGCCAGATCTCGATTTCCGGCGTGCCGTCGATGGTGACGCGAAAACCGCTCCAGGCGCTCATCTCCCAGGCGATGCGGTCGCGCACGATGCGGTTCGAGGCGAAATAGGGCACTGCCACGAACGCCAGAACGGCGACAATGACGGCAATCGCTACCGCCCATATGGCTCGCCAGATCAGGGGTGAAGGCATCAGATCCCTAGGGGTTCGTGGTGGTTCGTTTTCGATCGCCAGACGGGTGTAAACCCTGGCGGATGCTTTTCAAGCCCTTGTGGCCGGGTGATGGCGATTGCGCACACGCTGTCGCAATTGCATGAGCCTTGCCTTGCTGCAACGCGATATGCTTAACCGGTGTCGCTTCGGGAGGAACATTCATGGCCGCAGACATGCCCCTTTGGACCCCGTCGGAGGCGCAGATCGCCTCGGCGCCGCTGACCGCCTTCACGCGTGCGGCGGAGGAACGGAGCGGCCGCAGCTTTGGCGATTATCCTGCGCTGCATGCCTGGTCGGTGACCGAACGCGAGGCTTTCTGGGACCTGGCCTGGGATTTCTGCGCTGTGGTCGGCGAAAAGGGCGAGCGCGTCCTTGCCGATGGCGATCGCATGCCGGGCGCGCAGTTCTTCCCCGACGCACGGCTGAATTTCGCGGAAAACCTCCTGAAGAAGACCGGTTCCTCCGACGCGCTGGTGTTTCGCGGCGAGGACAAGGTGGAGCGGCGCCTGTCCTGGGATCGCCTGCGCGCCGAGGTCTCGCGCCTGCAGCAACTGTTCGTGAAGCTCGGTGTTACCAGGGGCGATCGCATCGCCGCCATGATGCCCAATATGCCGGAGACCGTCGCCGCCATGCTTGCCGCCGCCTCGATCGGCGCGGTGTGGTCGTCCTGTTCGCCCGACTTCGGCGAGCAGGGCGTGCTCGACCGTTTCGGCCAGATCGAGCCGGTCGTCTTCATCGTTCCGGACGGCTACTGGTATGCCGGCAAGGCCATCGAGGTCGCCGACAAGGTGGCGGCGGTGGCAGGCAAGCTGAAGAGCCTGCGCAAGGTGCTGGTGGTGGACTATCTCGGCACCGCCGAGGATGTCGCCGCCGCCATCGACGGCGCCGAGGCCATGGAAACGGCCCTGCAGCCCTTCGCGGCCAGGGTGGTGACGTTCGAGCGGCTGCCTTTCGCGCACCCGCTCTATATTCTCTTTTCTTCCGGCACCACCGGCATCCCCAAATGCATCGTGCATTCGGCCGGCGGCACGCTGATCCAGCACGTCAAGGAACAGCGCCTGCACGCCGGCCTGCTCGACGGCGACCGCTTCTTTTATTTCACCACCTGCGGCTGGATGATGTGGAACTGGCTGGTCTCCGGCCTCGCTTCCGGCGCCACGCTGCTGCTCTATGACGGCTCCCCGTTCCATCCCTCGGGCAATGTGCTGTTCGATTTCGCCGACGCCGAGAAGATGACCTATTTCGGCACTTCGGCGAAATTCATCGATTCCGTGCGCAAGGCCGAGCTGAAGCCGATCGCCACGCATGATCTGTCCACTGTCAGGACCGTGTCCTCCACCGGCTCGCCATTGTCGCCGGAGGGTTTTCGCTTCGTCTATGAAGGCATCAAGAAGGACATCCACCTGGCCTCGATCTCCGGCGGCACCGACATTGTCTCGTGTTTCGTGCTTGGCGTGCCGACCGCGCCGGTGTGGGAAGGCGAGATCCAGGGGCCGGGGCTGGGACTGGCCGTCGATGTGTGGAACGACAACGGCCAGCCGGTCCGCCAGGAAAAGGGCGAGCTGGTCTGCACCAAGGCGTTTCCGGCCATGCCGATCGGCTTCTGGAACGACGCCGACGGCAGGAAATACCACGGCGCCTATTTCGAACGTTTCGACAATATCTGGTGTCATGGCGACTTCGCCGAATGGACCCGGCATGGCGGCATGATCATCCACGGCCGCTCGGACGCCACGCTGAACCCCGGCGGCGTGCGCATTGGCACGGCCGAGATCTACAATCAGGTCGAGCAGATGCCGGAAATCCTCGAGGCGATCTGCATCGGCCAGGATTTCGACAATGATGTGCGCGTCGTGATGTTCGTGCGGCTGGCTGCCGGTGTCGCGTTGGACGAGGCGCTCGAAAAGCGCATCAAGACAAAAATCCGCACCGGCGCCAGCCCGCGCCATGTGCCGGCCAGGATCGTTGCCGTCACCGACATTCCACGCACCAAATCGGGCAAGATCACCGAGCTGGCGGTGCGCGATGTCGTCCATGGCCGGGCGGTCAAGAACAAGGAGGCGCTGGCGAACCCCGAGGCGCTGGACCAATTCAAGGACAGGGCGGAACTCGCGAATTGAGGCGGCGCCGGACCGGAGGTTTTTCGGGCAACCGCCGAAACAACGCCGCCGGCAGGGTAAACAAAACGTAAAGCTCGAATTTACCTCGTTTTCACGAATGGTACACAATCGTAAACTTTTACCCATCCAGGTAAGGATTTGTTTACGAGACCGCCGCGATAGTCGCGGGTAACTTGAGGGAGAAATCCCAATCCCGCTAGGCGGGACCAGTATCGCTCAAGCCCGTTGTGACAATTCTCAATTCAGGCGCCCTCGGGGCGCCTTTTTTCTTGAGGGCGCCTGCCGTGGCCTCAATCGGCCAGCACGCGGGTCGACGGGAAGGCGACTTCCACCAGCGTGCCTTCGCCGGGCGTCGAATTGATGGTGAATTTGGCGCGGTTCGCCTCCACCATCGCCTTGGTCAGAGGCAGGCCAAGGCCGGTGCCGTCGCCGCGTCCGCGTTTCAGCGCGTTGACCTGCTTGAACGGCTTCAGCGCGTGCTCGATCTCGGCCTGCGTCATGCCGACGCCGGTGTCGCGCACCCGCATCACCACGTCGCCGGATGTCTCATAGGCGGTGGAAACGATGACCTGGCCGCCGGCCTGCGTGTAGCGCACGGCATTGGACAGGATGTTGAGCGCGATCTGGCGGATCGAGCGCAAATCGGCCACCACTTCCGGCAGGCGCGAGGCGAAGGACGAGCGGATGATGACACGCTCGCGGTTGGCCTGCGGCTGCATCATGGCGACGGCCTCTGCCAGTGCGTCGTTGAGCGACACCGCCTCGTAGTCCATCTCCTGCTGGCCGGCTTCGATCTTCGAAATATCGAGCAGGTCGTTGACGAGGTCGAGCACGTGGTTGCCGGAGCGGTTGATGTCGCGCAGATAGTCGCGGTAGCGCTCATTGGCGATCGGCCCGAACTTCTCGTCCACCATCAATTCGGAGAAGCCGATGATGGCATTGAGCGGCGTGCGGATTTCGTGGCTGATGCGGGCAAGGAAATCGGTCTTCTGCGACGACGCCCGCTCGGCCACGGCGCGCGCCTGGGTGAGGTCTTCCTCGGCCCGCTTCCACTGGGTGATGTCGCGCACCACCGCGCAATAGCCGCTGTCGCCGGGCAGGCGGCCGATGGTCATGAACAGCGGAATGAAGCGCCCCTGCGCCTCGCGGCCGATCACCTCGCGTCCGTCATTGAGCACGCTGGCGACACCATGGTCGGAAAGCCCGGCCAGATAGTCGCGCGCCGCGCGCTGGCTCTCGATGGCGAACAACGAAGCGAAGGGTTTGCCGGCAACCTCGTCGCTGTCGACGCCGAACAGCGCCTCGGCCGGCCGGCTGATCGAGCGGATGGCGCCATCGCGGCCGATCAGCACGACGCCGTCGGTGGCGGTGTCGATGATGGTGCGCATTTCGGCGACGCGCGCCTTGAGCTCGGCCGTATCGGGCTGCGCCGCCTCGCCGAGCGTCGCAGCTGTAATCGGCTGGCCGGTCTCGCCGGACCCGTTCAGCACCAGCATCAGCGCCTTGCCTTCGCCCCACGGCACCGAGCGCAGCACGACGTCGACCGGCGTCTCCTCGCCATTGGCCTTCCTCAGCCGCAGCTTGTGGTCGGCATGGTCGGCCGTGCTGTCGCTTGCATAGGGGTCGGCGAACAATGCATCCAGCCCGCCGGCAGCGCCGAGCGCGGCGAGATTTTCATAGCCGGTCAGCGCCAGGAATTCGCCATTGGCATAATGCAGCACGTCGCCCGAATGGATCAGCAACGGCACCGGCAGCCGCGACAGCAGCGAAGTGTCCGGCTCCTTTTCGCCGGTCGCGAAGGCGGCGGGCACGAAGCCGCCCGCCTGCAGCGGTGGCACCAGGCGCGGCGTGGGCAGCGGTGGCGCCGGTTGGGGGGCCACGGCTTCCTCCGCGTCATCGCGCGGATGCGTCAGGTCGCCGTCGTCCTCCAGCCGGGCAAGGTCTTCTTCTTCATCGTCCTTGCTCGCTTCGTCGCGCCGCGCGGCGTGGCGCTGTCCGGCAACCTTCGCGGCGGCGGCCTTGATGTCGCCGATGTCGTTCAGCGCTTGTGTCTGTCCGTTGTCCTCGGCCACCGGATCGCTGTCCTGCGGCGCGAAGGCCAGCAGCGAACGCGGCGCGGCAGGTTCTGCCACCGGTTCCGCGGCCGCCCCGCCCTCGTCCGCCCCGGCGCCGTCGAGCCGGGTTAGATCGGCGATGTCCTCGGCCTCCTGCGCCTCGGTCAGCGCGGCGCTGTCGTCATCCTCGTCGGCGGTTGTCGCTTCGTCTGGCCGGGCAATCGCCTCGGCAACGACAGCGGTCGTTTCTGCCTCGGAAGAGGTGTGTTTGCTTTCAGTTGGCGCGACGGTGATGGCCGCCTCGGCCGTCACCGCAGCCTCCGCCGCTTGTTCGGCCTTGACGGTGTCCACGGCCGTCGCGGGTTCCGCCGTGTTGATGGCTCCTGCGGCCTCGACGATATCCGCCGCGACAGGTCGTGCGCGCTCGACCGGCTTTATGACCTCGCCTTGGCCGGCGGGCGCATCGGCGCCGTCCGCCTGCCGCATGGCGATCGCATTGTCCGCCTGCGCGGTTGCGGGGGCAGGCGGGTCTTTCGCCGGAGCGGCTTCGCCTCGGCCGGCCTCGGAACCCAGCACGCCGTCCTTCTTCAGCCGTTCGCCGATCTCGCGGAAGGCGCTGCGCTCCAGTGTCGAAAGGCCCTTGTCGTTGGCCGCCGGCCGGTGTTCGGCCAGCCGGATCACCTTGTCGCTGAAGCGGCGCTCTGGGGTCGGCGTGATGGTCAGCGCCGGCGCCTCGCCATGGAACGGGTTCTGTCCGCCGGTGGTCATCGGCGCGGCGTGCGGGGGCTCCTGCGGCCTGGCCGTCGCTTCGTGTGTGGTTTTGGCGGGCGCTGGCGGGGTTTCGGATGCCACCCAGCCGGGTGTCAGCGCCAGACCGACCTTCTCGTGATCCTCGGTGGCGTCCGCCGGCCTTGCGACGCCGAAGCCGCGAAAACCTTCGAACGTGCGGTTGCGGTCGTAGACGGGTAGGGCGGCGAGATCCACCGGCACCTTCAGGCTGCTGCCGGCGATCGGCCAGGCGACCGAGCGGCCCGACCATGTGTCGCGTCGTTCCAGCAGGCCGGCGATCTCGCCGGACGGGTCGAAGCCGAATGTGGTGGCGACATCCTTGAAGCGCCGGCCGATGACATCGGCGGCGGCCTCGCCAACGACGGCGGCGAATTCCGGCGAGATGGCGCTGAAGTGGCCGGCGGCGTCGGTGCGCCACACAAAGCGTACCGGTGTGGTGTTGCGTTCGACCGGTTGCGACGCCGGAACTGTCTCATTCTGCACCGGGGCAACCGGCGTCGTACCATCGCCCTGGGCGGCTTCGGCGGCCTTGTTGGCGTCGCTGAAATACCAGCGGTCGTGCTGGTGTTCGCCGGCCGTCGTCGAAACGCTGTCGTCGGCCGCCCGCCAGCCTTCGGCGGTCGTGGCCCTTGGCCGATCGCCCTCGGATGCGGTCTGGCTTGCCGGCGCCGGCTGGGTTGCGCCAGCCTCGGTGCCTTCGTCGATCACCACCAGAAGGTGGCGCGCCGGTTCGTCGGTCAACCGGGCGATGCCGGCCGGATAGGAGCTTTTTGCAGCCGGCACTAGCCGCTTCAGCACGCGATCCTGCTCGCGCGCGACATCGGCGACGAGCGCGCTGAGCGTCTGCTCGGTAATGCCAAGCGCCGAAAATCCTTGCGAGGCGGCCTCGACGCCGCCCTTGCCGTCGATGAAGGCGAGGAACTGGCCGTCCGCCTTGAAACCGCTGATTGCACGCGTGGCGATCTCGGCGGCGTTATGGGAGGCGCCTTGCGTGGCCGGCAGGGCAAGCATGATCGCCGCTTCGCCGTCGGGCATGGTGAGCGCGCTGGCCAGAAAGCCGACCGCATTGCTGGTCATGCCTGCCGCCAGCCGCACCAGCAGCGCGCGGTCGCTGCCGATGGCCGGGAAGCCGGCGGTTGCCATGATCTGGCGTCGCGCCACCGGCGGCAGCCCGGCCGGCGCGCCGATGGCGGCCTCGACATCGGCATGGCCGAACAGGGCGGCTCCGGGCCCGTTTGCCCACAGCACCTGCTCGAGGTCGGCCGACAGGACGACGATCGCGTCGCCGCTGGCAAAACGCGATCGCACGTCATCAAGGACGGCAACATCGAGGAACGAATAGTTCTCGGACGGCATGCGCTCTGGCTATCCTCCAAGGAGATGGCCGCGGTTAATGCTTCGTTAATAAATGGGAGCCGCCGCAACGTCCACAAGCGTAAGGCGAGCCCACTTGAATAATAGGGCTCGTGGTTAACGGCATCCCTATGTTTCGCTTCGATAATGTTGCATTGCAGCAGAAATGTTGCGTTGCACAACAAAATGCGCTATACCCATCTCACACATGAACGAGACGGCACGTCGAATGTGTCCGTCCACCCTATGAGGATGGAAAATGTCCAAGACCAAGACCACCGAGACCGTTGAATTCCCGACCTTCGACGCTTCGCAGGCCACCGACCAGATCCGCGCCTTCGCCGAGAAGGGCGTCGAGCAGTCGAAAGAGACCTTCGCCAAGCTGAAGACCGGCGCCGAAGAAGCCAAGAAGGCCTTCGAGACCAGCTACGAAACCGCCAAGACCGCTTCGAACGACCTGTCGCTGAAGGCGATCGCCACGCTGCGCACCAACGCCGAAGCCAATTTCTCGCATCTCGAGGCCCTCGTCGGCGCCAAGTCGCTGTCGGAAGTCGTCGAGCTGCAGACCTCCTTCCTCCGTTCGCGCGTCGAGACCGCCGTCGAGCAGGCCAAGGATTTCCAGGCCGCCGCCTCGAAGGTCGCCGAAGAAGTCGCCAAGCCGTACAAGACCGCCTTCGAGAAGGCCATCAAGGACGTCAAGGCGGCCTGATTGCCGGAAGATGCGGCGAGGGCTTGCAACGCTGTCGCCGGCTTCCTAGCTGAACAGGACAAGAGTTTCTCCGGGGCGGATCCTCCTCCCTTCTTCCCCGGAGAGCAGCCGGCACCTCCTCCCGCCGGCTCAAATTGGGAAAAAGGCCGGCACCTCCTCCCGCCGGCCTTTTTCTTGACCGTTTGCCGGGGAGGAACATGGGTGCGGATGAGCGTCGTTTTGCTTTTGCAAAAGCCTTGAATTACGATCCGATTGCCCGTATGCACGCTTCGCCGAACGATGGAGCACGGCTGACAGAAGTGGGTCACTCGTTTCGATCGTTGACGGGCACGCGTGCCGTTGTAGCTCAGATGGTTAGAGCGCCGGATTGTGGATCCGGAGGTCGCTGGTTCGATCCCAGCCAACGGTACCATTCCTCTCGCCGGGTGGATGCCCCGCACGACAATCGCACAGTTCAGAACTTGTTCTTTGGTACCGGCCCGGTTGCCGCAAGCGCGCGACTCGGCTTCAATTGGATAGGGAATACCGACTGCCTGGCTGCGGCCACGGCGTGATCGGCACAGACCGAAACGGGTAATTCAGAATGAGCGTACACGCCATCGAGTTTCTGCAGGATTGGATCGGCAAGGAATGCTGCGCCCCATCCGAAGCGGTCAAGCTCGACAAGCATGCCGAGACGCTGGCCAAGCGCTGCGCCGCCAAGGCCGCCGAAGCCGGCATTCCGCTGGAAGACCTCCAGGAAGAAGTCGGCGACATCCAGGACCTGATCGCCTCGCGCCTCGAAGAGGCCGTCGAAGCGGAAACGGCCGCCGACAAGGCGGCGTGAGCCTGCCTCCTTCTCCCGTGGGCGGGGAAGGGCACCACCGTTATCGGGGTTAACGATGCCACTCGGCCGGGTCGTCATCTACGCCAGGGATGTCGAGGAAACCGCCCGCTTCTACGAACGGCATTTTGGCTTCACGGCAACCCGATTGCCCGGAGACAGGATTGTCGAGCTTGTCGCCAGCGATGGCGGCGCCAACATCCTGCTTCATCAGGCCGCAAAAGGTCAGCGCAGCGGTCAGTCGATCGTCAAGCTGGTCTTTGATGTCGAAGACGTCGAACTGTTCTGCAGGCAACGCGCCGCAGACGGCCTCGATTTCGGCACGATCCATAAGGCCGACGGCTATCTGTTCGTGAACGCGAAAGACCCTTGCCAGAACTCCATCTCGGTTTCGAGCCGGGCCTTCCGAAAAGATAGCTGAGAAGTCTGCCTGCCCCGCAGGCTTAAAACAACGATCCCTGGCCGCCAGCGCCCTTGTCCTTGGGCGAGGCTTTGGCCGGCCTGGGCGTTGCAGGGCCGGGTGTCGGACCGGCGCCATCGGCCGTTGCATGCGCCGAACCGTCGGCGAAGCGCAGTTCCAGCGCAATGCCGGGCGTCACCTCCGCAGCGCGCTTGACCAGCGCACCGGCGCTGTCGAGCACCAGCGCATAGCCGCGCTCCAGGATCGCCTGTTCCGACAGTTTCAGCGTCGAAAGCAGCCGGTCGGCCTGGGTGAGGCGGGCGCGCAGCCGGTCCAGCCGCACCGTCATCGCCTGCTCCTGCCGCCGCGCCAGCGCGGTCAGCGTATCGCCCTGCAGCTTCTGCCGCCGCGCGATCGGCGCCGGCGACAGCCGTGCCATCGTCCGCGCGAACCGCGCGCGGCGCTCGCGCACGATGCCAAGGAAGGCGGCCTGCGCCCTGGCGAGGTCGCGCGAAGCCAGCCGCCGTGCCTCGGCCATGCGCCGCGACAGCGTCGCCGGCGTCAGCCGGATCGCGACGAGGCGACCGCGCTTGCGCTCGATCGACACCGCCAGCGCGCGGGCCAGCCGGTTTTCCGCCTCGTCGAAACGGCGTCTCGGCAAGGCCAGCAACTGGTCGGGCGAGGGCAGCGCGCGGGCCGCCGCCCGCGCCGCCTGGCGCCGGCGGTCGATGCCGCGGACCAGCGCCGCCGCAAGCCGTGCCGACAGGCTTGCCAGCGTCGCCTCCAGTTCCGCTCTCACCGGCACGGCGATTTCGGCCGCGCCCGTCGGCGTCGGCGCGCGCACGTCTGCGGCAAGGTCGATCAGTGTCCAGTCGGTCTCATGGCCGACCGCCGAGATGACCGGGATGTCGGAAGCGGCAACCGCCCGCGCCAATCCTTCGTCGTTAAAACCCCAGAGGTCTTCCAGGCTGCCGCCGCCGCGCGCCACGATGATCAGGTCCGGCCGCGGGATCGGCCCGCCCGGCTCCAGCGCGTTGAAGCCGTTGACGGCGGCCGTCGCCTCGGCGCCGGCGGTCTCGCCCTGCACGCGCACCGGCCACACCACGACGGTGAGCGGGAAACGGTCGCGGATGCGGTGCAGGATATCGCGGATCACCGCACCGGTCGGCGAGGTGATCACGCCGATGACCGAGGGCATGTAGGGCAGGAGCTGCTTGCGGGCGGGATCGAACAGGCCTTCGGCGGCGAGGCGGCGCTTGCGCTCCTCCAGCATCGCCATCAGCGCGCCGGCGCCGGCGGGTTCCAGATTGTCGATGACGATCTGGTATTTCGACGAGCCGGGATAGGTGGTGAGCTTGCCCGACGCGATCACCTCCATGCCCTCCTCGGGGCGGAAGCGCAGCTTGTTCATCGTGCCCTTCCACACCACGGCTTCCAGCCGGGAGCGGTCGTCCTTCAGCGCGAAATAGGCATGGCCCGACGAATGCGGGCCGCGATAGCCGGAAATCTCGCCGCGCACCCGCACATTGCCGAACGTATCTTCCACCGTGCGCTTCAGCGCGCCGGAAATCTCGCTCACCGTATATTCGGTGGCGTTGGTGGGTCTCGAATCGTCGTCGAAGAATTCGCTCATGCGCCGATTGGCGCGCTGGATGGGGAGTGGGTCAAGCCCTTACCCGCGTTGGCTGCACGGGTGAGACTGGACCACACGATTGCCATGGACGCCCCAAGGCTCCAAGTCTACCCATGCGTGCCAAGGAGCACACCCCATGAACATCCAGCAATCCAGGCCGGCGGCGGCCGCGCCTGTCGCATCGGGCCGGCCCAGCGAACGGCCCTTCGAGGCGCTCGACTACGGCCTCTATGCGGTGACGGTGGTCGCCTGGAGCCTGTCGTGGTTTGCCATCGAATTCCAGGTCGGCCGCGTCGCCAACGAAGTCACCATCGTCTGGCGCTTCGCCATCGCCACTGTCCTGATGTTCGGCTGGGTGGCGCTGAAGCGGGGCCAATTGCGCTTCGCGCCGGCCGAGCATCTGCGGTTCGCGGCACTTGGCGTGCTGATGTTTTCGTCCAATTTCCTGCTGTTCTATTACGGCGCCAGCTATCTGGTCAGCGGGCTGCTTTCGGTGGTGTTCTCGCTGGCCTCGGTCGTCAACATGCTGTTGGGCGCCGTGGTGATGCGCGAGCGGCCGTCGCCGCGCATCCTGGCCGGCGGGCTCATCGGCTTCGCCGGCATCGCGCTGATGTTTTTGCCGGAGGTCGCCGCCCACGGTCTTTCCGGCGGAACGCTTATAGGCCTCGGTCTTTGCGTGGCCGGCACGCTCTCCTTCTGCGTCGGCAATTTGATTTCGGCGGGAGGCATGCGCAACGGGCTACCGCTGATCTCGATGAATGCCTGGGGCATGCTCTACGGCACGCTGTGGTCGGCCCTTCTGGCGTTCCTGTTCGGCCGCACCTTCACCATAGACCCGAGCGTTACCTATCTCGGCTCGGTGCTGTTCTCGGCGGTGGTGTCCACTGTTCTGGCCTTTGCCGCCTATCTGACGCTGCTCGGCCGCATAGGTGCTGCCCGCGCCGGCTACGCCACGGTGATGTTCCCGATCTTCGCGCTGCTCATCTCCACCACGCTCGAAGGCTATCGCTGGACCGCCTTCGCCATCGCCGGCCTTGTCCTGGTCGCCATCGGCAACGTGCTGGTGGTGCGCGGCGGCAGGCGTTAGCTCGGCCTACCAGCCCGGCATCACCTGGCTCGGCTTGGTGCGCTTCATCTTGGTGAAGGCCAGCGAGGCGAAGTCGAAGCTGCCGGTCTCCTCGGTTATCGGCACGGTGATGTTGTCCAGGCTTTCGGCGATGTGGCGGGCCAGCGCCTCGACGATCTCGGGCCGGCTGGTCTGGCCGCGCATCAGGCCAATGCGGCAGTCGGGCAACTGGCCGAAGCCGTCGGCCTCGCCAAGCACCCGCATGCCGGGCCTGAGCGCGCATTCCGGCAGCACCGAAATCGCCAGCCCCGACAGCACGGCGGCGGCGATGACGGTGGCTGAGAAGGAGGAGAACAGGATGCGATAATCGCGCCCCATCTCGTCCAGCACGTCGCAGGCGGCGCGCCGCCAGATGCAGTTCGGGCGGCCGAAGGCCATCGGCAGGACATCCTGCTCATGCGTGGCGTGATTGGTCGAGGTGACCCACAACAGCGGCTCGCGCCGCACCACTTCCGACTGGCCGCGCGCGTCGTTGTGGGTGACCAGCGCCAGATCGAGATTGCCGCGCTTGATGTGCTCGGCAAGGCTGGGCGTCGGCTCGCAGGTGACAGTCAGTTCGACGCGCGGATTGGAACGGGCGAAACGCGCCATGATCTCGGGCAGGAAGCGGTCGGCATAATCGTCCGGCGTGCCGATACGGATGGTGCCTTCCAGCCGGTTGTCGTCGAAGGCGGCCAACGTCTCGCGGTTCAGGTAGAGCATCCGGCGGGCATAGGACAAAAGCCGGTCGCCTTCCTCGGTCAGCTTGTTGGAGCGCCCGTCCTTCTCGAACAGCGGTTTGCCGATCCGCTCCTCCAGCCGCCGCATCTGCATCGACACCGCCGACTGCGTGCGGTGCACCTCCTCGGCGGCGCGGGTGAAGGAGCCGGTGTCGGCGATCGAGATGAAGGTCTGCAACTGGTCGAGGTCGAGCGGCGCTTTCATCGCTTCCATCCATCATCAGAGTTGATGATAGAGATTAAAAACATTCGTTGGATTAATCAATCGCCGCGTGCGATTCAGTAATCGTCCACATGAAGGCATGTGAATCGGGTCCGTCCCGCCGCGCTCCCGGCGGCGGTGCGACGGTCCGCGCCGTCAAGATTGAGGAGAATGACCATGACCGCATACGACATCGCCCCTGAGAGCGCGCGCATCACCGCGACCCCGGCTGCCGCGACGCGTGTGTACAATCGTGCCGTCGGCTATTACCGCGCCTGGAAAAATCGCCGCGCCTTCTATCGCCTCGGCGAAATGTCGGACGCGGAACTGGCCGATATCGGCCTGACCCGCGCCGATCTCTTCGTCGCCGTCGACCTGCCGTTCGGCAGCGACCCGACGGTGAAGCTGCGCTCCATCGCCGGCCTGCGCGCCGCCTCCGTCGAGGAACTGGCGCGCAAGGTGGCCTGATATCCCGCACGCCCGGGCCTCCAGCCGGGCGATGCAGAGTTGCTGCAGGCTTCCCACACTCCCTGCCGGCACGACCCCGCCGGCCGCCTGCGCATTGCCCGGTCCTCCCACGGACCGGGCTTTTTCTTTTTGGGCCGCACCGTTCCTTCTCCCCTTGTGGGAGAAGGTGGCCGAGCCGGAGGCGAGGTCGGATGAGGGGGTGAGAACCCGGTTCGCCATAGGCGAATTGAAAGGTCCGGTGGACCTTTCAAAGGGTTCGAACGCCCGAGGCTATGCCGAGGGCTGGGACAAAGCTGTGATCCTGCCCCTCGCTGGCTCGGGGGCGTTCGAAACTCGAAAAGCCAAGCAATTGGCTTTTCGTCCGCTACGCGGACCGTTTCTCACCCCCTCATCCGTCTCGGCGCTTTGCGCCGAGCCACCTTCTCCCGCAAGGGGAGAAGGGGAGTTTCGCATCTGGAGTTTCACACCACCGGCGGGTTGAGCCGGGCGAAACCTTCCTGGCGGTGGTAGGGGAAATGCGGGTAGGGCGCCGTCACCGTGCTGGCCGCATCGAGCGTCGCCACCTGTTCGGGCGTCAGCGACCAGCCGACGGCGCCGAGGTTCTGGCGCAGTTGCTCCTCGTTGCGCGCCCCGATGATGACGGACGAAACCGTCGGCCGCTGCAGCAGCCAGTTGATGGCGATCTGCGGCACGCTTTTGCCGGTTTCCCCGGCGACCGCTTCGAGGGCGTCGACGACGCGGTAGAGATGCTCGTCCTCCACCGGCGGCCCGAACTCCGCGGTCTGGTGCAGGCGGCTGCCTGCCGGAATGGGATTGCCGCGGCCGATCTTGCCGGTCAGCCGGCCCCAGCCCAGCGGGCTCCACACCAGCGCGCCGAGGCCCTGGTCCTCGCCCAACGGCATCAGGTCCCATTCATAGTCGCGGCCGAGCAGCGAATAATAGACCTGGTTGGCGACATAACGTGGCCAGCCATGGCGCTCGGCGACAGCCAGCGATTTCATGATCTGCCAGCCGGAGAAGTTGGAGACGCCGACATAACGCAGCTTGCCGGCGCGAACCAAGCCGTCCAGCGTGGCAAGCACCTCCTCGACCGGGGTATGCGCGTCGAAGGCATGCAGCTGGAAGATGTCGATATGGTCGGTGCCCAGCCGGCCAAGGGCCTGGTCCACCGCTTCGATCAGCCGGGAACGCGACGAACCCCATTGATTGGGGCCGTCGCCCAGAGGCAGGCTGGCCTTGGTCGAGATCAGCACCTCGTTGCGCCGTCCCTTGATCGCCTCGCCAAGCACCGTTTCGGAGGCGCCGTCGGAATAGACGTCGGCGGTGTCGAACAGATTGACGCCGGCCTCCAGGCAGATGTCGACCAGCCGGCGGGCTTCCTCGACGCCGGTGTTGCCCCAGGCGCTGAACAGCGGGCCGGCGCCGGCGAAAGTGCCGGCTCCAAAACTCAGGACGGGAACCCTGAGGCCGGATTTGCCGAGATTGCGGTATTCCATGAAATGTCTCTCCATCTGTCGATGATGGCTAGATAGAGGCCCGTCATTTCATGAACCAGCGTGGCGAAAGGCACAGGATTTGTGAGGTGAGTTCACAACACTCTATCTCCCCCCTTGCGGGGGAGAATGGATTTTCACGATCTTAGCCGGAGCAGGCCAAAGGCCGTCGCGAGGCTAAGTCGTAGAAAATCCAAGAGAGGGGATTTTCAGCTGAGGGGCCACTTGCTCCCTCGAATGGCGAAGTCGAAATTCAGCTCGGCGAGGATTGGGCTGAAAATCCCCTCTCTTGCGATTTCTAGCACTTAGCTGCGCCGCCCTGCGGGCGTGCTCGCTAAGATGCTGAAATCGCTTTCTCCCCCACAAGGGGGGAGATAAGGGCGCCGCGCCGCTCGCCTACCGCCGGTTCATCCCTTTCAGGAACTGGTCGAAGATCGTTTCCACGCCCTGCTGGTAGTCGTCGCGTTGCTGGCGGCCGGTGTCGAACATCTTGCCGAAGATGTCGTCATAGGGATTGCGCGGCCGCCCGCTCGGGTTCGGCTCGGGTTCCGGCGCGCGTTGCGGGGCTGGATCGGGGGTCCCAATCGGCTGCCCGCCACCCAGCATGTCCTGCAGGATCTTGCCCCAGGGATTGTTGTCGCCAAACGGGTTCTGCGGTTGCGGCTGCTGCGGCGCCTGCTGCGGCGCGCCGCCGCCGAACATGTCCTGCAGCACCTTGCCGAGCGGATTGTCGCCCAGCGGATTGTTGCCGAACGGATTTTGACTCTGCGGCGCCTGCCGCTGCTGCGGCTGGCCACCCATCATGCCGCCGCCCATTCCGCCACCTTGCCGCATCATCTCCTCGATGATCTGGCCGAGCGGGTTGCCGCTGATGCCGCCACCACCGCTGAAGCCGCCGGCCTGCATCTGGTTGGTGGTCTGCTTGAACAGCCCGCCCATCACCATCGACGCCAGCACGGGAAGCATCTGCTGCAGCACCTGCTGGCCGACGCCGCTGGCCTGCGCCGCCTGCGCCGCCACCGCGCGCGACAGGTCCTTGGAGCCGAACAACTGCCCCAGCACATCGTTGCCTTGCTGCACGCCCTGCGGCGAGAAGGCCTGCGCGGCATTGTCGAAATACTGGCCATATTGGCCGGTGGCCATGGCGCTCATGAAATTGCCGACCCCATACGGGTCCGCCGTGTTGCGCTTCAGCCCCTGGCTGAAAGCCGGCAACAGCGCCTCCACCGCCGCCTGTGTCTGCTGCTGGCTCAGATTGAACTGGCGCGCCAGCGCCTCCATGCCGTTGCCGTTCTGCGACTGGTTGAGCATGTCGAACAGATTGAGCATGGGGTCCTCCGCGGCGGCCATTCGCCGTTGCGGAGCGTAGTTCGTTTTAACCGCCGGTTGAAGTGGACTTTTGCCGCCGCACCGTTATCTCCCCCCTTGCGGGGGAGAAAGCGATTTCAGCATCTTAGCGAGCACGCCCGCAGGGCGGCGCAGTCTAAGTGCTAGAAATCGCAAGAGAGGGGATTTCCACCCCAATCCTCGCCGAACTGGATTTCGGCTTCCCCCATTCGAGAGAGCAAGTGGCCTCTCGGCTGAAAATCCCCTCTCTTGGATTTTCTACGACTTAGCCTCGCGACGGCCTTCGGCCTGCTCCGGCTAAGATCGTGAAAATCCATTCTCCCCCGCAAGGGGGAGATAAGGGCGCCTTGCTTCAGTACGCATACTCCAGGAAAGCCGGCTCGATCGAGCCGCCCCAGCGCGTGTGGTAGGCCGAAAGCATCTCTTCGGCGCTGGTGGTGCCGCGCGCCACCACTTCGTCCAGCGTCGACAGGAACGAGGTTTCGTCGAAGCCGTCGCGATTCAACTTGTTGCGGTTCTTCAGGCCCTGCCGGGAGATCGCCAGCACCTCTCGCGCCACCTCTCGCAGCGTCGTAGAGCGGAACGGCGCGCCGATGCCTTGCTCGGGCACGGCGTCGCGCATCGCCTTGACTTCCGCATAGCTCCAGTCGCGCGTCAGCGCCTCGGCGGCGTCGAGCGCGGCGCCGTCATAGAGCAGGCCGACCCAGAAGGCCGGCAGCGCGCAGATGCGCCGCCATGGCCCACCATCGGCGCCGCGCATTTCCAGGAACCGCTTCAGGCGCACATCCGGGAACAGGGTCGACAGGTGGTTCGCCCAGTCGCCCATGGTCGGCATGCCGTCCGGCACTTCCTTGCGCGCCGCCCCCGCCATGAACTGGCGGAAGGTGATGTGCGTCATGTCGTGGTAGCGGCCGTCGCGGATGACGAAATACATTGGCACGTCGAGCGCCCATTCGACATAGTCGGCAAAGCCGAATTCGGGCGAGAAGCAGAATTCGAGCAGGCCCGAGCGCTGGTTGTCGGTGTCGCGCCAGATGTCGCCGCGCCAGCTCTGCAGCCCGTTCGGCCGTCCTTCGGTGAAGGGCGAATTGGCGAACAGCGCCGTCGACAGCGGCTGCAGCTTCAGCGACACCTGCATCTTGCGGCGCATGTCCGCCTCGCTCTCGAAGTCGAGATTCACCTGGATCGTGCAGGTGCGGTACATCATGTCCAGGCCCTTGGTGCCGACCTTGGGCATGTAGCGGGTCATGATGTCATAGCGCGATTTCGGCATTTTCGGCGTTTCGGCCAGCGTCCATTTCGGACTGCCGCCAAGGCCGAGGAAACGGATGCCCATCGGCTCGGCGATCTCGCGCACTTGCGCCAGATGCGCGTTGCCCTCGCGACAAGTCTGGTGGATCGTCTCCAGCGGCGCGCCGGAAAGCTCGAACTGGCCGCCCGGCTCCAGGCTGATGGCGCCCTGTCCGGTCGGCTCGACCAGGCCGATGATGCGGCCCTCGTCCAGGATCGGATCCCAGCCGAGCTTGGTCTGCATGCCTTCCAGGATGGCGCGGATGCCGCGCTCGCCGCCATAAGGCACAGGCGCGTGGCCATCGACATAGAAGGGGAACTTTTCGTGCTCGGTGCCGATGCGCCAGTCGGCGCGCGGCTTGTTGCCCTTGGCAAGGTAGGCGGCGAGTTCGCCAAGACCCTCGATGGGCTGTGAATCGGTGGTGTCGCGTGCCATGTCGCCCTTTCTGGCTTTGATCGCAGGATCGCCGCGCGGCTTGAATGAACGAAATGTCAGTAGGGGAGCAAGCAAAAAATCCTGAGCCAATCGTCAACAGGATTTGATCGGCCGCGATTCATGGCCCGGCAGGCGCCAGGACCGGCCCTTGCGCAGCCCGCACCAGCGAGGCGGCGGCCATGCCGGCGGTCTCCATATAGGAGGGGTCGCGGTTCAAAAGCACGGTGGCGAAGGAACCGTCGAGTAGCAGCAGCACCTGCCGCGCCGTCTGTTCCGCGGCTTCGATGCCCTCGGCCTCGAAAACCGTCTTCAGCCAGGCTTCGAAGTTCTTCTTGTGGGCAATGCCGATGCGGATCGCCGGGTGGCCCGGCATGTCGGCGAGTTCGGCGGCGGTGCGCAGGAAGCCGCAGCCCTTCCAGGCCGGGCGCCGCGCCGCCGCCGCCAGATGCTGGAAGATCGCGGCGACCTTGTCGGCGAGTTGGCCCTCGCTCTCGGTGAACCAGTGCCTGAACAGCCCGAGATTGGGCTGGTCGCGCCGCTCCAGATAGGCGGCGATGAGGTCGTCCTTGCTGGCGAAATGGTAATAGAGCGTGCGCTTGGTCAGTCCGGCCTTCTCGGCCACGGCATCGACCGAGACGGCGCGAATGCCCTGGCCGTAGAACAGTTTGGATGCGGCGGCGACGATGCGCTCGCGGGTGGTGTTGGCGGTCGGTTTCATGGTCGATGTATACCGACTAGTGAGTGTAACAACAAGCCGCTCCGGTCTATGCAGGATCCACGTATTTCGCGTCCCGAAAGGATCGGCAATGTCCATCATCGCGCCCGTCCAGGAAGCCCGGCCGCTGGAGATCGCCTGCGCCGACGGCGTCGTTCTAGGCGGTCATTTTTGGCAAAGGGTGCGCGGGGCGCCGGCCGGCACCGTCATTGTCAATCCGGCCACCGGCGTGCTCGCCCGTTACTATCATCATTACGCCCGCTTTCTCGCCGCCCACGGCTTCGATGTCGTCACCTACGATTATCGCGGCATCGGCGCCTCGCGTCCGGCGAGCCTCGGCGGCTGTGCCTATCGCTGGCGCGATTGGGGTGAGAAGGATTTCGAGGCGGCGCTGGCCTGGGTGCGGGCGCGGGACGCCTCGGCACCCGTCTTCGTTGTCGGCCACAGCGTCGGCGGCGCCTTGCCGGGGCTGGCGCGCGGCGCCTCGAATATTCGTCGCCTGCTCTCGGTCGGCGGCCAGTTCGGTTGCTGGCGTCACTACGCGCCGGCGCACCGCACGCGACTTTTCCTGAAATGGCATGTCGCCATGCCGGCGCTCACCGTACTGTGCGGCTATTTCCCCGGCCGTCGGCTCGGCTGGCTGGAGGATCTGCCGGCCGGCGTCGCCTATGAATGGAGTTTCCGCCGGTCGCGCCTCGAAGACAATTATCCGGAAGCGGAGCGTGAAATGATCCTCAGGCGCTTCGATGCGGTGACGGCGCCGATCCTTGCGGTCACCCTGTCCGACGACGCGATCGCCACCGTGCCGGCGATCCGCGCCGTGCTCGAGCGTTATCGCGGCGCGCAGCGCACACAGGTGCTGCTTGACCCGGCCGATCTCGGCCAGGATGCGGTCGGCCATTTCAGCCTGTTCCACAGCCGCCACGCCAATGGCTTCTGGCTGGATACGCTGTTGTGGCTGCGCGACGGCATCAATCCCTGGCCGGACAAGGAGGTCGTCGGAGATTGAGGCCTGTTTGCCGCTGCCCTGCACCGTTGCGGGCGAAAAAGAACGGAGTGTCTTCGATGCCTGTTTTCCTGAAGGCCGCGGCAGGATAGATTGCGTTTCGTGGGCACCGTCCTGCTGATCCAGACAACGAAGCGCGCTGCATCGACCGGCACCGTCCGGAGTGTGGAAGCGGCTTCGCAAGCAGAGGTTCCACGATGAACGATATCGCCGATCACGGCGTCCGCTTCGGACGCATTGCTCCCATGGTGCCCGTAAAGGACATCGGCAGGGCGCTCGATTTTTACACCAGGGTCCTCGGGTTCACGAAGACCTTCGAGAACGGCAATCCCGTCGGTTTCATAATCCTGGAGCGCGATCAGGGGGAACTGCATCTGACCCTGCAGCCAACCCACAAGGCTGCTGTTTTCAATGTCGCCCATCTGCTGGTCGACGACGTTGACGCTCTCCACGCCGTTTGCAAGCAGCACGGGGTGAGGATCATCAAGAGCCTGCAGGACAAGGACTACGGCTTGCGGGCTTTCGTGTTCGAGGACCCGGACGGAAACCGCATCGATGTCGGCCAGGTGATCTGAGGCGGGTCGCGCGGGCGATCGGCTCTTTCGGCCTCTCATGGGGCCGTCAACGACTTCGCTTCAGTCGAGGCCGGAAGCCTGAGGCCCCCTTTTCCCTTCTCCCCTTGTGGGAGAAGGTGGATCGGCGCTCTAGCGCCGAGACGGATGAGGGGTGTTGCAAGAAATGAGGCTGAGCAAACGGCTTCCGTGACACCATTCCCGAATGTGGAGCGGCGCACTCCGTCCAGCACCCCTCATCCGACCTCGCCTTCGGCTCGGCCACCTTCTCCCGCAAGGGGAGAAGGAGAAGCTACCAATCCCCTATCGCCGCCTGCATCACCGCAAGGGCCGCAACGGCGGCCGTGTCGGCGCGCAGGATGCGGGGTCCGAGCGGAATGGCGGTGACGAAGGGCAGCGCGCGCAGCAACCGGCGCTCGTCGTCGGAGAAGCCGCCCTCGGGGCCGACCAGCAGCGCCAGCTTTTTTTCCGAAATTTTCTGAAGTGCGGGCAGGGGATTGTTGGTCGAGGCGTCCTCGTCGCAGAACACCAGCCGCCGTTCCTTGTCCCAGTCGCCAAGCAGCCGCTCCAGCTTCTGCGCCTCGCGCACCTCAGGCACCGCCAGGATGCCGCATTGCTCGGCCGCCTCGACGGCATTGGCCTGCATGCGCTCGGCCGTGATCTTGCCTTGCGTGTGCTGGGTCATCACCGGCTGCAGGATGCCGGCGCCCATTTCGACCGCCTTCTGCACCAGATAGTCGAGCCGGCCGACCTTCAGCGGCGCGAAGCAGTAGACGAGGTCCGGCAGTGGCGGTTGCGGCCGCTGCAGTTCCCTGCCGGTCAGCCGCACCGCCTTCTTCGACTTCGCCGTGAGCGCCGCCGTCCATTCGCCGTCGCGACCGTTGAAGACCAGGATTTCCGCGCCTTCGGAAAGCCTCAGCACATGCATGAGATAATGGCTCTGCTGTGGGGTGGGCTCGAATTCGGCACCGGCGGAAAGGTCGTCGGGCACGAACAGCCGTTGCATTTTGTAGTTGGCGCGCATGGCCGAGCAATGCGGCAGCCGGCCCCCAAGGTCAAGCCACCGCCAGCGACGCCGCGACGTCGCTTTCGCCGCTGCCCGGCGGGCGCGGCGGCCATAGTCTCGGACGCTCGAGCACTTTGAATTTGCGCATCGTGCTTGCCGAAAACCGATTCCGGTTTTCGGGCCGATGCACAAGCGGAGGAGAGACGAGCATGACCGGCATATTGCGCGGCGGCTGCCTGTGCGGCGGCACCGCCTACGAATTGCGCGGCGAGCGGCGTCCGGTCGTAGCCTGTCATTGCGTGCAATGCCGCAAGACCTCCGGCCACTATGTGGCGGCAACCCAGGTCGCCGCCGACGAAGCCGTCATCACCGGCGACACACTGACCTGGTTCCGCTCGTCGGACATCGCCGAGCGCGGCTTCTGTTCGGTCTGCGGTTCCAACCTGTTCTGGCGCAAATTCGGCAGCGACCGGCTGTCGGTGTGGGCGGGCACCATCGACGGACCGACCGGCCTCAGGATGGAAAGCCAGCTCTATCCCGAATCCGCCGGCGATTATTACGATCTGCCGGACGTGCCCTCGATCGAGCAGGCGACGTTGAAATAGCGCTCAGTCGCTGATGCGCGTTGCCGGCCCTGGTTCGAACCAGTGGTGCTTGCGGCGGGCGCGGAACAAGGTCGCCGGTGGCGCGAAATCCGGTTCGGCAAAGCAGCCGACCGAAACCGAGACCGCGCCCGGCAGGCCCTCGCCGGTCATGAACACCAGCGCCCCGCAGGTCGGGCAGAAGGTCTGTTCCACCCAGCGCCCCGGACCGCCCGTTCGCCGCCAGCTGCGCCGCTCCCCTTCAATTTGCACCACCGCTTCGTCGACGAACACGGCCCGGTAGGAAAAGGCGGTGCCGGTTGCGCGCTGGCATTCCAGGCAGGCACAGGCGTAGACGCTGCGCGGCTCCCCGGAAACGGTGATGCCGAGCCCGCCGCAGCCGCATTGCGCGGTCCTGGTTTTGGTCTTTGCCGATTGTTCCGCTGGTTTCACACTGTCCATTCCTGCCGCCATCCCGTCAGGAGGTTTCGGGCCGGTCGCTTTCTGCGCCTTGCCGCAACGGGCCTGTGCCCGTACCTCTCGTTGAAGCTGATCGTGGTGATAGGTCGACCCCGGACCGAGGGTAAATTACGCACTTTGAAGTAAGTGCCGCCCCGGCTCGGAAGCGGAGGGAAACATGAAACGTCTCGATACCGACGAATGCGGTTTCGCTACCGCGCTGAATGCCATCGGCGGCAAATGGAAGCTGGAGATCCTGTGGGAGGTCACGCTTGCGCCGCGCCGGTTCGGCGCTTTGCGGCGGCTGTTGCCAGGCGTCAGCGAAAAGGTTCTGGCCCAGCAGCTTCGCGAGATGGAAGCCGATGGCCTGGTCTGGCGCCAGGTGTTTCCCGGTGCGGTGCAGAAGGTCGAATATTCGGTGACGGATGTCGGCCGCACCCTCAACGAGGCGGTCGGCGTGATGTCGGCCTGGGGCAAGGCGCAGGAGCGCCGCATGGTTCTGCACCCGGTCGTCGTCGCGGAAAAACCGCGTCCGCTGATCCGCCTGCGCGCATGAATGGCAGCCGCTTACCGCAAGGTAGGCGCTTACATTCCAGTCAGCGCTAACATCATTGTCAGTAATTGCATGTCGGCGCGGCATGCATAATTTCCGCCCCTCGACGCGATCGGCCAGTCGGCCGCGCACCATTCGAGGAGACAGTCATGTCCGACCAACAGCATCCCGCCGCCGGGCGGCCGGCCACCGCGCCCGACCCGAGGCGCTGGCAAGCGCTGGCGCTGCTCTGCGCAACCTATTTCATGGTCTGCCTGGACGGGCAGATCGTCATTCTGGCGCTGCCGTCGATCGAACGGCAACTGGGCTTCACCGTTGCCGGCGTTCAATGGGTGATGAGCGCCTATATGCTGACGCTGGGTGGCCTGCTTCTGCTCGGTGGCCGCATGGCGGACCTGCTCGGCCGGCGGCGCATGTTCATCGCCGGCACAGCCCTGTTCCTCGCCGCCTCGCTGCTTTGCGGCCTTGCCCGCGCGCCCGAGTTCCTGGTTGCGATGCGCATTCTCCAGGGCATCGCCGCGGCGATCATGACGCCGACTGCGCTGTCGATCCTGATGACCACGTTCGAGGAAGGGCATGAGCGCAACAAGGCGCTCGGCTTCTGGTCGGCAATGGGCGCGAGCGGCGCCACGGCGGCACTTGTCGTCGGCGGTCCGCTCAACGACTGGCTGGGCTGGCAGTGGGTTTTCTTCATCAATGTTCCCGTCTGCCTCGCCCTGCTGGCGTTCAGCCCGTTTCTGCTCAAGGAGAGCCGCGACACCTCGCATGGCCGCGGCTTCGACGTCGCGGGTGCGGTCACCGTCACGGCCGGGCTGATGGCGTTTGTCTATGCCATCGTCGAGGTGCCGCAACTGGGTTGGACCCATGTTAACACCCTTGCCGCCTTCGGCGCTTCGGCCTTGCTGCTTCTGCTGTTTGTGGTCATCGAGGCACGTTCAGCCTCGCCTTTGGTGCCGTTGCGCATCTTCCGTTCGGTGCGCCTGGTCGGCGGCAATCTGGTCGTGCTGCTCGCCGGCATGATCGTCTTCGGCATGATCCTGGTGCTGTCGCTCTATCTGCAGAAAGTGCTGGGTTATTCGGCGTTGCAAGTCGGCGTCAGCACGATGATCTATTCCGCTATCGCGATCGTCATGTCCTACTCTTCGGGACCGATCGCGAGCCGCATCGGCGCCCGCCCGCTCGCCGTCATCGCCATGGCATTGATGGCAGCGGGCTGCCTGTTGCTTGCCAGGGCAGGCGGCAACTACTGGATCGACATATTGCCCGGGCTCGTCATCTTCGGCCCCGGCATCGGCGCGGCGGTCGTGTCGGGTTCCATTGCCGCCCTGTCGGATGTCGCCGAGGGCGATTCCGGCCTGGCATCGGGCATCAACAGCGCGGCCTTCCAGCTCGGCGGTGCATTGGGCGTCGCGGTCGTGGCGACCGTCGCTGTGTCCTGGAGTGGCGGATCGGATACGGTCGCCGCCCTGACCACGGGCTACCAGGCCGGTTTCCTGGCCTGTGCCGTCCTGGCGGGGATCGGCGTGCTCGTTGCGCTGTTCCTGCCTGGCAAGGCACCGGCTGGCGCCGCGACCTCGGTCGTCCACCTGGGTTGAACAATCCCGGAAAAAGGTGAGCGGCCGATTTCCGTCTGGAATTGCGCCGAACAAGCAGAGCGGGTCGTCGTCTCGGCGAGGCGCTGATCCACTCTAAGCCGGCCCCGCGCTCGCGTGCCAGACGGGCGCGAAGCCGGCTTTCAGCACCGCGATCGTCGTTGGCGGCGTGATCAGCGCGAGCGACGTTCCGCCTCTTGTTGCCGTCTCGACGCCGACCGGCTTTTCGTACCCGGCAAAGCTCCAGCGTAGCAATTCGCCGCTGCGTACGGCAAAAGGCACGCCGCCGATGGCGACCATCGCGCCATCGGGCAGCTGTGCGGTTTCTTCGGCCCGGATCGACGGCAGCGGCTTGCGCGACGAGGCGAAACGCTCGTTATGCAGGCGCGCATCCACCTGCGGCGCGCGCGGCTCGGCGATGCCGAACGCCTGGCCGAACCGGCCGAGGAACTCGCTGGCCCGCGCCCGCTGGCAGAAGAAGCAGGGCCGGTGCCCGGCGGCGAGCGCGGTCGGCTCGTCGAGGAAGAACAGCTCGGTCCAGCCCGGTTTGCCACCCGGTCGGTTGCGCCCCATCGGCTCGCGCTTGCGGCCCTGATAGTCGCAGAGGCAAATGATCCAGGCCGGCAGCGCCCAGCGCTTGTTCAAGAGCGTCTTCGTCGCCGGATCGTGGATGATGCCGCGGTTGCCGGTGAACAGTCCGCGCTCGGCCACGGCATGGATGGCGCCGAAGGGATCGACCCGGTTCTGCAGTGGCATAGGCTTTTTCCCTCGCTGTCAGCCGCCGGCGCTTGGCCGGCACGATGCCGCCATGTTACCCCGTCGCGGGGTTCATTCCTGTCAGGATGGTCATGCGGGTCCTTGTCGTCGAGAATTATCAGAACACCGGCCTCGGCAATGTCGGCGCCGCCCTTGCCGAAGCCAAGGCCGAACTCGATGTCCGCCGGCCCTATCTTGGCGAGGAATTGCCCAGCGATGCCAGCCAGCACGACGCGCTGGTCATGTTCGGCGGCGGCCAGAATGCGCTGGCCGACGACACCCATCCCTATTTCCCGGCGTTGCTCGACCTGATCCGCGATTTCGAAGCCAGGGATCGTTCCGTGCTCGGCATCTGCCTCGGCAGCCAGCTTCTGGCGCGCGCCTTCGGCGGCACCAACCAGGTTGGCGGCGCCACCGAATTCGGCTGGTGCGGTGTCACCCTCACCGAAGCGGCGAAATCGGATGCGGTGCTCGGCGCCATGCCGGTGGCTTTCCCGATCTTCCAGTGGCACGACGACACGTTCTCGCTGCCGCCGGGCGCCGTGCGCCTGGCCGGCAGCATGGTTGCCGAAAACCAGGCCTTCCGCCTCGGCCGCGCCGTCTACGCCTTCCAGTTCCATTTCGAGGCGGATCGCGCCGTGGTCAACCACTGGTCGACCGCCTTCGCCGAAACGGTTGCGGCGCGCTGGCCCGACTGGCCGCAACGGTTGGAGGCCGAGACCGCGCGCAACGGCGCGCTGGCCGACCAGTCGGGTCTTGCCATCGCACGCGCCTGGGTCGCCACGATCTAGCTCCAGTCCCGCCCGTCGAAGCGACCTTCCGTTGCGTTCGCGTGGCAAATTTGGCACGCCGGCTGAAAACCGCTGTGGACGGCGCTTTTCGTGCTTGGTCTGTGTCCGGCTCATTTCCTAGAAGGCGGCAGCTGGCTTGCCGGCGCGCTGTGCCACTGTGGCACAAGCGTCACACGGCCCGCAAAGAAGACGCGCAAGGCGTCCGAATTCGACGAGAATTTGAGACGAACTGTGAGTTTCAACACATTCGTAACCAGTCGGTCGCAGGACAATACAGAAGGCTCAACCAGAGATGACGTCCGTGAAAGCAGCGCTTCTGTCCTTTGTAATGCTGTCCGCCATTGTCGTATGCGGCCTGGGCATCTACGCGGCCGACGCCGCCAACAACCACATCGCCGTTGACGGCTATGGCGTGGTCTCCGCCTCGCACTGATCTTTTTGACAGCTGCCGTTCGCACCGGTTTCCAATGGCGCGAAACCGCCGGCATCTGCCGACGAGCGACCTTGTGGCGCTCGCGGATCGATCCGTCCCACCCTCGAAACTCGACGCCGCGCCTGTTCTGGCGCTAGGATGAGCCTGTCATCAGGGCTCGCGGCGACGCTTGCGTCGCCCGGCATGCGTCGACCGACCGGGGGAAAAGGTTGAACGCCGCGCATCTTTTGCAGTTCTCGTCCGAACGGCTGCCCGGACAAAAGCGCCTCGACGCCTGGCGTGAGGTGTTCAGCCGCGCCGTGCTGAAAAGCGACGTCACCCCCGTCAACCAGGACGAGCCATTCCACGCGCGGATGGCGTTGCAGCACTTGCCGGGCCTGTCGATCACCTGGGGCAGCAGCTCCAGCCTGCGCATAGAGCGCCCGCCCGGCCTCGTCGCCGATGGCGACGACGATCTTATCCTGATCCTGTCCCTGGCCGGGCAAGCGACGGGCCAACAATGCGGCAGGGAGTTGCAGCTTGAACCGGGCGGCGCGGTGCTTTGGGCGAACGGTGTCCCCGGCCGTTTCCGCTGCAGCCAGAACTATTCGCTCACCCAGTTGAAGCTGCCGGCGCGGGGGCTGCAGACTATGGTCCGCGATGTCGAGGGCGCCGTCATGCGCCCGTTGGATCGGCGCGGCAAGGCGCTGGCCGTGCTTGCCGGCTATGTCGCCGCCTTGCGCCTCACGCTGGACCGCACGGCGCCCGAGGCGCGGCTCATGTTCGCCACCCATATTCGTGACCTGGTGGCGCTGACCCTGGGCGCCGATGCCGATACCGCCGACCTGGCGCGCCGTCGCGGCCTGCGCGCCGCCCGGCTGGCTGCGGTCCGCGCCTATATCGCCGAAAACCTCACGCGTCCCGATCTCGGCGTGCGCCAGGTCGCGGCCAGGCAATCCATCAGCCCGCGCTACCTGCAGATGCTGTTCGATGCGGAAGGAACCACTTTTTCGGAATTCGTGCTCGAGCAACGCCTGGCGCGTATCCATCGCCTGTTGACCGACCCGCGCCTGGACAAGCTGCCCATCGGCGTCATCGCCCTCGATGCGGGCTTCGGCGATCTTTCCTATTTCAATCGTGTCTTTCGCCGCCGCTACGGCGCCACGCCGTCCGAGATCCGCGCCGCCGCCGCGCGGGAAAATAACGACGGCTAGTAGCACTTCGCCCCAGGCCGGATTTCGCTTCGCGCCAGCCCAAGCGCGCAGTCGGTGCTGCGATTATCGTCCGTCATCGATCGCGATTCAGCGGAGAGACGACTGCCGATGGGGGGATTTGACGCGCGATGGCCGCTGGGCCGGCTGGGCTTTGCCACCTGTGTCCTGTTGGCGGCCTGGCTCGGCCAGGCCGTGGCGCAAGCGGTCTGGAATGGAAGCACGTCCGCGAATTGGTTCGATGGGGCCAATTGGAATGGCGGCGCCGCACCCACCGCTCTCGACCCGGTGACCATCGATGTCGTGGCGCCCAACGGCACCGTCTTCAACGCACCGGGTTCTTCCATCGATATTCAGAGTTTGCTTGTCGGCCGATTGGCACAAGGTTCTCTGGAGATATCGGAGGGCGAACTTAAAGTCGCCGACTATGGGGCGATCGGCAGCCTGCCGGGGGCGAACGGGTCGGTGCGCGTCCGCGGCGCGAATTCGACCTTTGATGTCAACAACGGCCTTTACGTGGGCGAACTGGGTGTCGGCACGCTCACCGTCGAAGGTGGTGCCCGATTGCAAAATGAAGCAGCCGTGCTGGGCTACTTCGCCGGCGGGGTTGGTTTTGCAACGGTCAGCGGCGCCGGATCGATGTGGTTCAACGAAGACAATCTCACGATTGGTCAAAACGGCGAAGGACACCTTACCGTCGCCGATTCCGGTCAAGTCTTGACCAACAACAGTTCGACTATTGGTCGGCAGCTGGGTTCTCTGGGGCAGGTGACTGTGACCGGCGCAGGCTCATCTTGGCTCACAGACAACGAACTGCTCGTCGGTTCGCAAGGAACCGGGCGGCTATCTTTGGAAAATGGTGGCGTTGCTGTCAGTCTGACGGCTGTCGTTGGCGCGCAATCGACGTCGACCGGCTTCGTCAGGGTCGACGGCAGCGGCTCGGCATGGGCGGTCACCGAGGGCATTGGTCTCGGCTTCGCCGGCGCCGGGGAATTGGAGATAACCAATGGCGGCAAGGTCACGGCGGATTACCTTTTTTCGGGGTCGGAGAATGGGGCAAGCGGCCGGATCTTTGTCTCCGGTGCCGGATCGCTGCTGGAAACGGCTCATGGAATTGGCCTCGGTTATGGGGGGGCCGGGAGCCTGACCGTCGCGGACGGCGCCGTCGTCCGCTCAACCGGAGAGGAAACGATCATCGGCGTTGCGGTGGGCAGTGGTGGCGCCGCGATCGTCACGGGAGCCGGCTCGCTTTGGCAAAACAGTGCGTTGCTCGTCGGCAACTTCGGCAATGGTACGGTGACCGTCACCGACGGGGGGCGGATTGCCCTGGCTTCCGTCCTCGACATCGCCGTTAAGCCCGGTTCGAGCGGAGTTCTCAACATCGGTGCGGATAAAGGCGAGACGGCGATGGCACCGGGGTTTGTCGACGCTGCCCTCGGCATCGAGTTCGGCGACGGAACGGGCGAAATCAATTTCAACCACACCGCCTCGAACTATCTGTTTTCCCAATCGATCGTCGGCAATGGCTTGATCAACGTACTCGCCGGGCGAACGGTGCTCACCTCCGACGCAAGCCTTTTCACCGGTGAGACTGTGGTTCTGGGCGGCGCGCTTTCCGTTGACAGCAAGCTTGGCGGCACTCTCCTGGTCGGCACTGCCGGCCGGCTGGAAGGAGGAGGACAGGTCGGCTCCGTCACTGTTGCCGGCACCGTCGCGCCTGGCAATTCGATCGGGACGTTGAACGTGGCGGGCAACATCGCCTTCGATCCGGGCTCGACCTACGCGGTCGAAACCAATGCGGCCGGTCAGTCCGATCGCATCGCGGTGACCGGCACGGCGACGCTTGCCGGCGGTACCGTCTCGATTTCGGGCCCGCTCCAGCTTGGCCATCGCTACACCATCCTGACCGCCGGTGGCGGCGTTGCCGGCACCTTCGCCGGCCTGTCGGCTGCTACCAGTTCTCCGTTCCTGGCACCGGCGCTGGCCTACGATCCGAATTCCGCCTATCTCGATGTCGTCCGCAGCGGGCTCGCCTTCGCCTCGGTCGGCCAGACGCCGAACCAGATCGCCACGGCTTCGGCGCTGGACGGCATGAGCCTGGACAATCCCCTGATCGGCGCCGTCGCATCGCTGTCTATCGATCAGGCTCGTTCCGCCTTCGATGGCCTGTCGGGTGAGGTGCATGCCTCGACGGTGACGGCATTGATCGAAGATAGCCGCCTGATACGCGCGGCGATGAATGACCGGCTCCGTTCTGCCTTCGAGACGGTTGGTGCCGCGCCGCTGCCTTTGATGGGTTATGACGAAGCGGCGGGCGGCAATGCCGCGCTGGAGGCGACGGCTTCGATCGCGTCGGCGAGTCCAGCGACAGCATCGGCTGCCGAACGTTACGGCGTCTGGGGTTCGGCCTTCGGTTCATGGGGCTGGACCGACAGCGATGGCAATGCGGCAAAGCTGTCGCGCTCGACCGGCGGTTTTGTCACCGGCATCGACGGCCTCGTCACCGACGACTGGCGGCTCGGTTTCCTTGCCGGCTACAGCCATTCTTCGTTCAAGGTGGATGACAGACGGTCATCTGCCTCCAGCGACAACTATCATCTCGGCGCCTATGGCGGCACGCAATGGGGTGCGCTCTCCTTGCGCTCCGGCCTTGCCTACACCTGGAGCGACATCGACAGCGGTCGATCCGTGTCTTTCCCCGGTTTCACCGACGCGCTGTCGTCCAGCTATCGTACCGGCACCACGCAGATCTTCGGCGAACTCGGTTATGGCATGAAGGCCGGCAATCTCGCCTTCGAGCCCTTCGCCAACCTGGCTTACGTCAATGTCCACACCAATGCTTTCAGTGAGAAAGGCGGGGCGGCGGCGCTGACGGTCCGCAGCAGCTCCAACGCCATCACCTTCACCACCTTTGGCCTACGGGCATCTACCGACTTCGACCTCGGCGCGGTCAAGGCGACGGCGCGCGGCATGATCGGCTGGCGCCATGGTTTCGGCGATGTCACGCCCAATGTCACCCAGGCCTTCGCCGGCAGCAATGCCTTCACCATCGCCGGCGCGCCGATCGCACGCGAAAGCGCAGCACTCGAGGCGGGCTTCGACGTCGCGCTGACACCGACCACCACACTCGGCATCTCCTACCAGGGCCAGCTCGCCGCCAACGCCCGCGACCATGGCGTCAGGGCCGATTTGAATGTCAGGTTCTAGGACGATGGCCGGTGCCAAAACGCAGAACGCGAAACGTGCTGAAAAGCCGGTCGTTTGAACGGGAAAGGCCTTAAAATGCGCGCGAACGGACCCTTGTGAATTCGTTTCGCGGCGTCTGGCACCCGTTTTTCCGTAAGCTATTGATCCTGCACCACGAAGTTATTTGACTCTCGGCGCGCTTGCCGTCGCCTTTCCACATCCCTGTTGACAATCATGCGGCTTGTCGTTCACCCTTGAGGCTCACCAGGGGGGTCCCGACAAGGGGCTGAGATACTGCTGAACGCGCAGTGACCCGTTGAACCTGATCCAGTTCATACTGGCGTAGGGACGGTGGGAAGCTTCGCGGGCCGGCGTTTTTCGGCTTTGGCGGTCGGGCAGATGCCCGAACTCCCTTCAGCGAAGCATCACTTCCTCCTCATCGCATGGACTGGGTCTCCGTTGCATTCGAGCAAGGAGGCTCACTCATGAATATCCACACCCCGAAAGTCACCGTCGGCGCGTTGCCGGCGTCGCGCAAAATCTACAAACCGGGCACGCTTCACACCGGTCTGCGTGTGCCGATGCGCGAGATTTCCGTGCATCCGAGTGCCGGCGAACCGCCGGTCACCGTCTATGATTCCTCCGGTCCCTACACCGATGCCGGCGTCGAAACGAGCATCGAGCGCGGCCTGTCCAGGCTGCGCCAGGAATGGGTTGAGGCGCGCGGCGATGTCGAGCGTTACGAGGGCCGGCTGATCAG
Organism: Mesorhizobium terrae; assembly: GCF_008727715.1. GTDB lineage: Bacteria > Pseudomonadota > Alphaproteobacteria > Rhizobiales > Rhizobiaceae > Mesorhizobium > Mesorhizobium terrae. Next base: position 884,197 of record NZ_CP044218.1, on the reverse strand, counting down.
GCCGGAAGACAACGGCTTCGTCTCCGGCGATCGGCTGACGCCGGAGTTTCCGGTGCGAAACCAGCCACTTAGAGCGAAAGCGGGACGCGCCGTCACCCAGCTTGCCTATGCCCGCGCCGGCATCGTCACGCCGGAAATGGAGTTCGTCGCCATCCGCGAAAATCTCGGCCGCGAGGCGCTGCGCGTCAGGTTGGAACGCGACGGCGAAAGTTTCGGCGCGGCGATTCCGGACTATGTCACGCCGGAATTCGTGCGCGACGAAGTGGCGCTCGGCCGCGCCATCATCCCCGCCAACATCAATCACCCCGAGAGCGAGCCGATGATCATCGGCCGCAATTTCCTGGTCAAGATCAACGCCAACATCGGCAACTCCGCCGTCACCTCGTCCATGGCCGAGGAGGTGGAAAAGATGGTCTGGGCGATCCGCTGGGGCGCCGATACGGTCATGGACCTGTCGACCGGCCGCAACATCCACAACATCCGCGACTGGATCATCCGCAACGCGCCGGTGCCGATCGGCACGGTGCCGCTTTACCAGGCGCTGGAGAAGGTCGGCGGCGTCGCCGAGGACCTGTCCTGGGAGGTGTTCCGCGACACGCTGGTCGAACAGGCCGAGCAGGGCGTCGACTATTTCACCATCCACGCCGGCGTGCGGCTGCCCTACATCCCGCTCACCGTCGATCGCGTCACCGGCATCGTCAGCCGTGGCGGCTCGATCATGGCCAAATGGTGCCTCTACCATCACCGGGAAAGCTTCCTCTACGAGCATTTCGAGGAGATCTGCGACATCTGCCGCGCCTACGACGTGTCGTTCTCGCTGGGCGACGGTCTGCGCCCGGGCTCGATCGCCGATGCCAACGATGCCGCGCAATTCGCCGAGCTGGAGACGCTGGGCGAGCTGACGAAAATCGCCTGGGCGAAGGACTGCCAGGTGATGATCGAAGGGCCCGGCCATGTGCCGATGCACAAGATCAAGGCCAATATGGACAAGCAGCTCGCAGTCTGCGGCGAGGCGCCGTTCTACACGCTTGGGCCACTCACCACCGACATCGCGCCGGGCTACGACCACATCACCAGCGGCATCGGCGCCGCCATGATCGGCTGGTTTGGCACGGCCATGCTCTGCTACGTCACGCCCAAGGAACATCTCGGCCTGCCAGACCGCAACGACGTCAAGATCGGCGTCATCACCTACAAGATCGCCGCGCACGCCGCCGATCTCGCCAAGGGCCATCCGGCGGCCAAGGTGAGGGACGACGCGCTATCGCGGGCACGTTTCGAGTTCCGCTGGGAGGACCAGTTCAACCTGTCGCTGGACCCCGACACCGCGCGCGCCTTCCACGACGAGACCTTGCCCAAGGAGGCGCACAAGGTGGCGCATTTCTGCTCCATGTGCGGGCCGAAATTCTGCTCGATGCGCATCTCGCACGACATCCGCGCTGAGGCACAAAAGGAAGGCCTGGCGGCCATGGCGGAAAAATTCCGTATTGGCGGCGAGCTTTACATGCCTCTCGATCAGGCCGAGGTCGCCGAAACGGAACCGGCGAACCGGCCATGAAAGTGCTGGTCCGCGGCGCCGGCGTCGCCGGGTTGACGCTGGCGCATGAACTGGCGTTACGCGGCGCCAGCGTGATCGTGGTCGAACGGCGCCGGGCCATTGCCGGCAGCGCCTCCTGGCAGGCCGGCGGCATGCTGGCGCCGTGGTGCGAGCGCGAAAGCGCCGAGGAGCCGGTGCTGACATTGGGGAAGGGCGCGGCCGACTGGTGGGATGCCGCGCTGCCCGGCCATGTCGTGCGCACCGGCACGCTGGTGGTGGCGCCTGCGCGGGACACGGTGGAACTCGATCGTTTCGTGCAGCGCACCAGCGGCTTCTCCGTCGTCGATGGGGATGCGATCGCCGCGCTCGAACCCGATCTCGCCGGTCGGTTTCGGCGCGGACTGCTCTTCGCCGGCGAAGCCCATCTCGATCCGCGCAAGGCCCTGGTGGCGCTAACCGGAAAACTGGTCGGCATGGGCGTACGCTTCGAGTTCGGCTACGGCGCGGTGCTAGCGCCCGGCGCCTTCGATTTCGAGGCGGATTGTACGGGCATGGGCTCATCCGCGTCTGGTCTGCGCGGCGTGCGTGGCGAGATGCTTTTGCTGCGCACGCGCGACGTTGCGTTGGCGCGCCCGGTGCGGCTGCTGCATCCACGCTTTCCGGTTTATGTGGTTCCGCGTGCGGATCACATGTTCATGGTCGGCGCAACGATGGTCGAGAGCGCCGCCGACGGGCCCGTCAGCGCGCGCTCGACCATGGAATTGCTGGGCGCCGCCTATGCGCTGCATCCGGCCTTTGGCGAGGCAGAGTTGGTCGAGGCCGGCGCGGGCGTGCGTCCGGCCTTCGCCGATAATCTGCCGCGTGTCAGCCGCGACGGAAACCGCGTGAGCATCAACGGGCTCTACCGCCACGGCTTCCTGCTGGCGCCGGCGATGGCCAAGCAAGCCGCCGACGTGATCCTGGACAATCCGACAGCAAGGGAGCTCGTCCATGAAGCTCACCGTTAATGGCGAGACCCACGAGGTTACCGCCGTCACGCTCGCGGGGCTGCTTGCCGAACTCGACTATGAGGGTGGCTGGCTCGCCACCGCGCTCAATGGCGAGGTAGTACCTGCCAGGGAGCGCTCCGGTTGCCGGCTCGCCGAGGGCGACCGCATCGAAATCCTGTCACCGATGAAGGGAGGCTGACCATGTTGAAACTCTATGACGCGGAAGTCTCGTCCCGCCTGCTGCTCGGTACCGCGCTTTATCCGTCGCCGTCGATCATGGCCGGGGCGGTCAAGGCGTCAGGCACGCAGGTGGTCACCGTGTCGTTGCGGCGCGAAGCGGCGGGCGGCAAGTCGGGCGGGCAATTCTGGGAGCTGATCCAGGCGCTCGGCGCCCGCGTCTTGCCCAACACCGCCGGCTGCCACTCCGTCAAGGAAGCCATCACCACCGCGCGGATGGCGCGCGACGTGTTCGGCACCAGCTGGATCAAACTCGAAATCATCGGCAATCACGACACGCTGCAGCCGGATGTGTTCGGCCTGGTCGAAGCGGCGCGTATCCTGGTTCAGGAAGGTTTCGAGGTGTTCCCTTACACCACCGATGACCTTGTCGTCGCCGAGCGCCTGCTGGAGGCCGGCTGCAAATTGCTGATGCCGTGGTGCGCGCCGATCGGCTCGGCGCGTGGCCCGCAGAATATTGACACCTTGCGTTCGCTGCGCGGGCATTTTCCCGATGTTCCCTTGATCGTCGATGCCGGCATCGGTCGTCCTTCCCACGCTGCAGCGGTGATGGAGCTCGGCTACGACGCGGTGCTGCTCAACACGGCGGTGGCCAAGGCTGGCGACCCGGTTGCCATGGCAAGAGCCTTCGCCAAAGCCGTCGAGGCAGGACGCGAGGCATTACTCGCTGGCCTGCTCGAACCGCGCGATATGGCGGTTCCATCCACTCCCGTTATCGGCATGGCGGTCTTCTCATGAAACTCGACCCGTTCTACCTCATCGTTCCCTCCGCCACCTGGATTGAGCGGCTGGTGCCGCTCGGCGTGAAGCTGGTTCAGCTGCGCGTCAAGGAAGGAACCGAGCCGTCGCTGCGCGGCGAAATCCGCGCCGCCAGGGCCGTCTGCGAACGCCACGATTGCCAGCTCATCGTCAACGACCACTGGCGGCTTGCCATCGACGAGGGCTGCGACTTCATTCACCTCGGCCAGGAAGATCTGGCGGACGCGGATGTTGCTGCGATCCGCCGCGCCGGGCTGAAGCTGGGCCTCAGCACCCATGACCATGACGAGCTGGAAACGGCACTCGCCGCCGAGCCGGACTATGTCGCGCTGGGGCCGGTCTATCCGACCATCCTGAAGGCGATGAAATGGGCGCCGCAGGGGCTTGATCGCATCGCGGAATGGAAGCGCCGCGCGGGCAGGTTGCCGCTGGTTGCCATTGGCGGGCTGAACGTCGCGCGTATCGACGGCGTCTTTGCGCAAGGCGCCGACAGCGCGGCGGTGGTGACCGATATCACGCTGAACGCCGACCCCGAGGCGCGCACGCGCGAATGGCTTGCGGCGACGGCGCGATGGCGATGAGTGTCGAGAAGCATGTGCTGATCGTCGCCGGTTCGGATTCGAGCGGCGGTGCCGGCATCGCCCGCGATGTCGAGACCGTCTCGGCTTTCGGCCTGCGTTCCTGTCTCGCGGTGACGGCGGTGACCGTGCAGACGCATCACGCCGTCGAGCGGGTGGAACAGATGCCGCCCGATCTCATCGCCGCGCAGATGCGGGCGGCTTTCGCCGCCAATGCGATCGTCGCGGTCAAGATCGGCATGCTGGGCACCGTCGATGCCATAAATGCGGTCGCCTCCGTGCTTGCCAGCCGGCCGCCATTGCCCGTGGTGCTCGATCCGGTGCTGGCATCGAGTTCGGGACGCGCCTTGCTGGCGGCCGATGCGGTCGCTTGTCTCAAGCGCAAGCTGATGCCGCTGTGCAGTCTCGTGACGCCCAATCTGCCGGAACTCGCCTTGCTGAGTGGCGTTTCACTGACGACGAATGAAGGCGAGATCATCCATCACGCCCGGGAACTGGCGGAGGCCGGCGGACCTGCCTTATTGGTCAAGGGCGGCCATGCCGATGGCGATCGCTCGGCCGATCTGCTGGTCCGCATTGGCCGGCAGCCCTTGCCGTTCGAGGCGCCACGCCTCGATGTCCAGATGCGTGGCACCGGCTGCATGCTGGCCAGCGCGATCGCCGCCCGCCTCGGCCTCGGCGACGATCTTGAGACGGCTGTGGCCAGGGGCAAGGACCATGTCTTCGACAAACTAAGCCGGGCGCGGCGCTAACCTTATCCCGTCGCGGTCAGGACCCGTTTTTCTACGCCGTCGACGACGAGCGCCGTCAGAATGCCCGTCTGCCAGGCGCCGGTATCGACATTGACGCGGTTGGGCATCAGCTCGGCTTCCGGCTGCGGTGTATGGCCGTGCACGATGATCTTTTCGTAGAGCCCCGGATGATTGTGGAAGGCGGTGCGGATCCAGATCAGATCGTCATGGGCCTGTCGTTCCAACGCGATGCCCGGCCTTACGCCGGCATGGCAGAAGAAGAAATCGCCGAATGAGGCCGAATAAGGTAGTTCGTGCAGGAACCGCCTCTGTTCGGGCGACACGGCACGGACCAGATCTTTCCAGCCTTGCTCGACCGAGGCCGGGTCGCTGAAGTCGATGGCGACGCCATAGGACAGCGCAGTCTCGCGGCCGCCATAACGCGCGAACAAGCCTTCCGCGTCGGGCATGGCAAGAAAATCGAGGAAACCGATGTCGTGGTTGCCGGCAAGTGCGATCATGCGCGGGTCGCGCTGCTGCGCGGCGATCAGGAAATCGATCACACCCTTCGAATCCGGGCCGCGGTCGACATAGTCGCCGAGATGGACGATGCGCCAGTCGGCGGGCCGGTCGCGCTCGAGTTCGGCTGCGATGCGTTCGTGCATGGCGGTGAGCAGGTCAAGCCGCCCGTGCACGTCGCCGATGGCGTAGAGGCGCATGCCGTCCGGTGCGCGGGCGTCGAGGAAATGAATGCCTTCGGTCAAAAAAGGAGATGCTTTCAAATCGAGTGGGTGTCTGGAATGGCGAGCTTAGCGGTGAAGCATGTCCCTGCTGGCATCCTTGATATCGCGCTTGCCGCAAAGCGCCAGCGTCATATCCAGCTCCTTGCGGATGATTTCAAGAGCCTGGGTCACGCCCGCCTTGCCGGCGGCGCCCAACCCGTAGAGGAACGGCCTGCCGATATAGGTGCCCTTGGCGCCGAGGCAGAGCGCCTTCAGCACATCCTGACCCGAGCGGATGCCGCCATCCATATGCACCTCGATCTGGTCGCCGACGGCATCGACGATCTTTTCCAGGACGGAGATGGAGGATGGGGCGCCATCGAGCTGCCGGCCGCCATGGTTGGAAACGATGATGGCGTCGGCGCCGGTCTTGGCGGCGAGGATGGCATCTTCCTTGTCGAGGATGCCTTTCAGGATCAGCTTGCCGCCCCAACGCTGCCTGATCCATTCGACGTCGGCCCAGGACAGGCGCGGATCGAACTGCTCGTGGGTCCACGATATCAGCGAGGAGAGGTCGCCGACGCCCTTGGCGTGGCCGGCGATGTTGCGGAAGGTGCGGCGCTTGGTGCGCAGCATGCCCAGGCACCAGCCTGGCCGGATCGCCATGTCGATTATGTTGGGCAGCGTCATCTTGGGCGGCGCCGACAGACCGTTGCGCAGATCCTTGTGGCGCTGGGCGAGGATCTGCAGGTCGAGCGTCAGAACCAGCGCCGAACATTTCGCCGCCTTGGCGCGGTCGATCAGATTGAGCACGAAATCCTTGTCGCGCATGACATAGAGCTGGAACCAGAACGGCTTCTTCGTCACCGAGGCGACATCCTCGATCGAGCAGATGCTCATGGTCGACAGCGTGAACGGCACGCCGAATTCTTCCGCCGCCTGCGCCGCCAGCATCTCGCCGTCGGCATGCTGCATGCCGGTCGAGCCCGTCGGCGCCAACGCCACCGGCATCGACACAGCCTCACCGATCATGGTCGAGGCGAGCGAGCGGTTGTCCATGTCGACCAGCACACGCTGGCGCAGTTTGATCTTGCCGAAATCCTCCTCGTTGGCTCGGTAGGTGCTCTCCGTCCACGAGCCTGAATCGGCATAATCGAAGAACATCTTCGGCACGCGCCGCCGCGCCTGCTGCTTGAGGTCGTCGATGGTGAGAAGCATGCTCATGGGGTCGTCTTTCCGCTTTCGCGCGTTGCCGCGCCCGTCTCGTTCTGGCCGCGCCTGCGGGCGGTCTCCTGCTCGCCGGCGCGCTGTTTCAATCTGAGCCGCGACACGCGTTGCCAATCGCCGCTGCGTTCGGCCTGCGCCATGGCGCGCTCGACATAGGTGATGTGGTCCATCGCCGCCTTGCGCGCGGCGGCGGGGTCGCCGGCTTTCACGGCCGCATGGATGGCGCGGTGCTGGGCAAGCAGATCCTCGCGGGCGCCGGGCAGGGTGAACACCAGCAGCCGGTTCTGGAAAACACCGTCGGAGAGCAGCCGGTAACAGGAGCGCAGCGTGTGCAACAGGATGATGTTGTGTGCGCATTCGCCGACCGCGTTGTGGAACTCGACGTCGATATCGGCTTCGTGCTGGAAGTCGCCGGACCCATGCGCCTCCTCCATGCGCGCCATGATGCGATCGAGCAGCGCGAGGTCGTCGGGCGTGGCGCGCCGTGCGGCGTACTCGGCGGCGACGCCTTCGATCTCGCGGCGGTATTCGAGGTAGTCCGCCGCCGCCTTGCGATGCGTCGAGATCAACTCCATCACCGGCTTGGAGAAAACCTGGCCGATGACGTCGGCGACATGGGTGCCGCCGCCATGCCGGGTGGTGAGCAGGCCCCGCATCTCCAGCGCTTTCAACGCATCGCGCAGGATCGGCCGCGACACTTCGAACTGCCGCGCGAGGTCACGCTCTCCCGGCAACCGGTCGCCCGGGCGCAGCACGCCTTCCAGGATCAAGGCCTCGATCTGCCCCACCACTTCGTCGGCGGTGCGCGAATGATCGATCCGGGAGAAGATGTCGCTCAAGGAAATGCCCGAGAAAAAGCCTTTGCCGCGCAGAATAGGAGCATTCAAGCCAACTGGTCAATTAATCTAGCCAATTTATGGCATTCACGCAAACGCTTGCCGTGGCGGCGCCGTCCGCTCGCCCTGGCACTTTTCGTTGCCTAAGGCCGCGATTGCCCCTAGAGCACCATGAAAGATAGGGTCCTGACCCTGGGGGACTGCCGTGTCGGACGATCCGTCCAATCTCGAATTCAGGCCGCGCGCCATCGGCAGCGTCCTGGGGTTTCCCGCGCATGAAGGCCGTCCCAGCGCACTCGGCGAGGTTCACGCCCGCCCGCACCCGCTGGTCGAAACACCGCGCGTTCTCCTGCAGCTCTCCTTCATGACCGAGGGTGGCACCAGCGTCGACCACGCCGTGCTTTCGGAATTGTCGCGCCGTCTGGGCATCGCGGCGCCCGGCAGCCAGGCGCGCCACCATGCCATGAAATGGGGCAAGGGTTCGCTGCGCTGGGAACGGCACACCGAGTTCTCGACCTATCTGTGGGAAGGTCCGCTCGACGAGACCGGCCGCTCGCATGAGGACACGCCCTTCGGTAACGGCTTTTCGCCGCCCGGCACGGTGATTTCCGGCATCCGGCTGGAAATCCGCAACTGGACCGCGGCCAACGAAAAGCTGGTCGATGAATTCGATCCGGCCAGCCTGTGCTTCTCGCTGGTCGAACGCGGCGCGGCTGCCATCGTCACCGACTTCCGCCAGGACGGCGACGGGTTGACCCGCATCCTTGTGCTCAACCGCGCGCTGACCCCGGCCAGCACCGGTGCTTTGTCGCAGCGCCTGCTCGACATTGAAACCTACAGGACGCTGGCCATGCTCGGCCTGCCTTTGGCGTTGTCGCTGTCGGCGCGCGTGCGTCGCATCGAGGACCGGCTGGCAATCATCACGCGCGAGATGAAGGTTTCCGAAACGCGGGACAGCCAGACCCTGTTGGCGGACCTCACCGAACTGGCGGCGGAACTGGAAGCCGACGCGGCCTCCAGCCTCTACCGCTTCGGCGCCAGCCGCGCCTATGACGGCATCGTGGGCGAGCGGCTCGAAGCGCTCGACGAGGAAGTGGTGCCCGGTTACGACACCTGGGGCGGGTTCCTGCAGCGCCGCGTTGCGCCGGCCATGCGCACCTGCCGCTCGGTCGAGGAACGCCAGGCCAATCTGTCGCGCAAGCTCACACGCGCCACCACGCTTCTGCGCACCTGGGTCGATGTCGAGGTGGAAAGGCAGAACCGCGACTTGCTCGCCTCAATGAACAACCGCGCCCGGCTGCAACTGCGCCTGCAGCAGACCGTGGAAGGCCTGTCGGTGGCGGCCGTCTCTTACTATGTCGTCGGGCTGATCGGCTATCTCGCCAAGGGTGCATCCTTCTTCGGTCACGCCTTCGCGCCCGAGGTGGTCACCGCCGCCTCGGTGCCGGTCGCGATCCTTCTGGTGTGGTGGGGCGTGCGTCGCGTGCAGCGCCTGCATGGCGAGCCGGCGAGCCACGCCGGCGAATAGTGCGTCTCGATTCCGGTCCTTTCTGCCAGCGTCAGATTGCCGCGCGGAACGCTGTCGGCTCGACGGCACTTGCCTTGACCCAAAGCATGATTTGCAAGCAGCCGGTCGAATTGGTAAAAAGCTTTTACCAGTGAGCGAAAGGAGCGCGCTTTGTCCACCCTGGCCATGCCCAAACCGGACGAGGCGACGCTTGGCCGACGCGTTACGATCATCGCCGACCTCAAGGCGATCGTGCCGGGCGAGGGCGTCGTCGAAGCCGTCAACGAGATGCGGGCCTTCGAAAGCGACGGGCTGACCGCCTATCGCCAATTGCCGCTGGTCGTGGTTTTGCCGGAAACGGTGGCGCAGGTTTCGCGGGTGCTCAAATATTGCAACGAGCGCAACATCCGCGTCGTGCCGCGCGGTGCCGGCACTTCGCTGTCGGGCGGCGCGCTGCCGCTGGAAGACGCGGTTTTGCTGGTCATGAGCCGCTTCAATCGCATCCTCGGCATCGACTATCCCAACCGCACGGTGACCGCGCAGCCGGGCGTAACCAATCTCGGCATCACCCATGCGGTGGAGCAGGAGGGCTTCTACTACGCGCCGGACCCGTCCTCGCAGATCGCCTGCTCGATCGGCGGCAATGTCGCGGAGAATTCCGGCGGCGTGCACTGCCTGAAATACGGGCTGACCGCCAACAATGTGCTGGGCATCGAAATGGTGCTGATGAACGGCGAGGTGGTGCGCCTCGGCGGCAAGCATCTCGACGCGGAAGGCTACGATCTGCTTGGCCTGATGACCGGCTCGGAGGGGCTGCTTGGCGTCGTCACCGAAGTGACGGTGCGCATCCTGAAGAAGCCGGAGACTGCGCGTGCCCTGCTGATCGGCTTCCCGACCAGCGAACAGGGCGGCCAGTGTGTGGCCGACATTATCGGCGCCGGCATCATTCCGGGCGGCATGGAGATGATGGACCGCCCGGCGATCCACGCGGCTGAAGATTTCGTCCAGGCTGGCTACCCGCTGGAATGCGAGGCGCTGCTGATTGTCGAACTCGACGGACCGGCGGTGGAGGTCGATCACCTGATCGGCGCGGTCGAGGCGATCGCCATTCAAAACGGCTCCACCACCTGCCGCATTTCGACTTCGGAAGAAGAGCGCCTGCGCTTCTGGGCCGGCCGCAAGGCGGCTTTCCCGGCGGTGGGGCGCATCTCGCCGGACTATTACTGCATGGACGGCACCATTCCGCGCAAGGAATTGCCGCGGGTGCTGGCCGGCATGCGCGATCTCTCCGAAACCTATGGCCTGCGCGTCGCCAACGTCTTCCATGCCGGCGACGGCAATCTGCACCCGCTGATCCTTTATGACGCCAACAAGGAAGGCGAGTTGCACAAGGCCGAAGCGTTTGGCGCCGACATATTGCGGCTCTGCGTCAAGGTGGGTGGCGTCCTGACCGGGGAGCATGGCGTCGGTGTCGAAAAACGCGACCTGATGCCGGAGATGTTCAACGAGGCCGATCTCGACCAGCAGATGCGGGTGAAATGCGCCTTCGACCCGAACCATTTGCTCAACCCCGGCAAGGTGTTTCCGCAATTGCGCCGCTGCGCCGAGCTTGGGCGCATGCATGTCCATCGCGGTCAGGTGGCCTTTCCCGATATTCCGAGGTTTTGAGGCGTGCTGTTCAAGCAATCCATCCTCGAAGGGATCGCGCGCGGCGACATCACGCTGGCCTTCCGCCGTTGGCAACGTCCGACGGTGAAAGCCGGCACCGGTCTGCGCACGGCGATTGGCGTGGTGCGTATCAGCGCGGTCGAGCCGGTAGCTGAGAGAGATCTGACCGACGCCGATGCAAAGGCTGCCGGCTTTGTCGACCGCGCAGGGCTGCTGGTCGATCTGCGCTCGGATGGCGATCGCATGCTTTATCGGATCGCCCTCGACGGCATCGAACCCGACCAGCGCGTTGCCCTGCGAGGCGAAGCTGAAGTATCGGAAGAAGAGTGGCACGACCTCGCCGCGCGGTTCGAGCGTTGGGATCGGACGAAGCCTGGTTATTTCCCGTCGATCCTGCAGGCGATCGGCACTGGCCCGGGCACGCCCGCTGCCGAGTTGGCCCAGGCGGCCGGCGCCGAAAAGCTGAAATTCAAGCAGGACGTGCGCAAGCTGAAGGAACTCGGCCTGACCGAAAGCCTCGAGATCGGCTACAGGCTTTCGCCGCGCGGTGAAGCGGTTCTGGAAAAGCTGCGGGAGCACCGGCTGTGACGACCTCTCCGGAGACGACCCGCCATCAGGATGTGGGTTCCTCGCCCCCGCAAAGCGGGGGAGAGGTGGCTCGGGCGCAGCCCGAGACGGAGAGGGGGACTTCACAAATCCCGCCCCGCCGCTCCCCGAACCACGTAGCACGGGCACGTCGGTTGCGGCACGGCGGCAACGTGGCCGAAGCTGTGCTTTGGAATGAGCTGAAGGCCAAGAAACTTGGTGGCCACAAGTTCAGCAGGCAGGTGCCGCTTGGGCCTTATTATGCTGACTTTGTCTGCCGGCAGGCCAAGCTGGTTATCGAGCTCGATGGCAGCCAACATGTCGACAGTGGTTACGACAAGTGTCGCGATGAATTTATGCGGGCTAGCGGATATTCCGTTCTCAGGTTCTGGAGCGGCGACGCGCTGAAGAACATTGGCGCCGTCTGTGAAACAATTCTCGCGGTTCTGGATGGCCGGCTAATTGGAGATATTGTCTCCACCGATCTCAAGTTCGTTTTCGCGCGGACAGAGCAATCGGGAAGGGAATGCAAGTGACTGTAAGATTCCCCCTCTCCGTCACCGCTTCGCGGTGCCACCTCTCCCCCGCTTTGCGGGGGCGAGGAATCACTGCCGGAACGTCGGCGCTTCTCCAGCTTGGGTTCCTCTCCCCCATGCAATGGGGGAGAGGTGGCGCCGCGAAGCGGCGACAGAGAGGGGGCTATAGCGCAACATGACCACCTTCGCCCCAACCTCGTCCGCCGAAGTGCTTTCCTCCGTGCAATGGGCTGCCGCCGAGGATGCGCCGCTGGAAATCGTCGGTCATGGCTCCAAGCGCGGCATCGGCCGGCCGTTGCAGACCGAACATACGCTCGATCTGTCGAAGCTCACTGGTGTCACATTGTACGAGCCGGCCGAACTGGTTCTGTCGGCCCGTGCCGGCACATCATTGGCCGAGATCGAAAATCTGCTCGCTGAAAACGGCCAGCAGCTTGCCTTCGAGCCGATGGACTACGGTCGATTGCTCGGCGGCGAGCCGGGCAAGGGCACGATCGGCGGCGTGCTGGCCGCCAACCTCTCCGGTCCGCGCCGGCTGAAGGCAGGCGCGGCGCGCGACCATGTACTCGGCATCCATGCCGTATCGGGGCGGGGCGAGGCCTTCAAATCCGGCGGACGGGTGGTCAAGAACGTCACCGGCTACGATCTTTCCAAGGCGATGGCCGGTTCGTGGGGCACGCTGGCGGTGCTGACCGACGTCACTTTCAAGGTGTTGCCGGCCGCTGAGACTGAGGTGACGCTGGCCGTGCGCGGTCTTTTGGACGACAACGCCGCCGCCGCCATGTCGATGGCACTCGGCTCCAGTGCCGAGGTCTCCAGCGCGGCGCATCTGCCCGAACGCATTGCCGCGCGGGTCGCCGACGGTACCTTAGGCAGCGAGGCTGCGACGCTGCTACGTGTCGAGGGTTTCGGCCCGTCGGTCGCTTATCGCGTTGAAGCGCTGAAGACCTTGCTGAGAAAAGCCGGACCCTTGCAGGAGATCGGCGGCGAGGCGTCGCTTCTTGTGTGGCGCGACATACGCGACTGTGTGCCGTTCGCCGGTTCCGACAAGCCGCTCTGGCGCGTGTCGATGGCCCCCGCCGACAGCCATGCCATGGTGATGGCGCTGCGCATGCAATCTGCGGTGGAAGTGTTCTACGACTGGCAGGGCGGCCTGATCTGGCTCAGCATGGAAATGGGCGAGGCGGAAGCCGAGCTGGTGCGGGCGGCGGTGAGGCATTTCGGCGGCGGTCACGCCACGCTGGTCCGTGCCGCGCCCGCTATCCGCGCGGCCGTGCCGGTGTTCCAGCCGCAGCAGCCGGCGCTCGCGGCGCTGTCGGCGCGGCTGAAGGCCGAGTTCGACCCGAAGGGCATCCTCAATCCCGGTCGCATGGCGCCTGCAACAGCGTCTGCTAATGTATCCGCCTCAGCAGAGGGAGCTATATCATGAGCGACAGCCAGCCGCAGCAGAGCCCACCCCGTCAGACCGATCGTTGGCTGGAGCCGGGGCAGACCAACGCGCAGGTGATCTACATTCTCTATCTCGCCAGCCTCGTCGTCGGCGTCACCATGATCGTCGGTGTCGTGCTTGCCTATATCAATCGCGGCAAGACCGGCGGGTTCGTGGAAAGTCACTACACGTTCCTGATCCGAACCTTCTGGATCGGCCTGCTGTATGGGCTGATCTCCGTGGTGCTGTTCTTCGTCTTCATCGGCGTGCTGCTGATGTTCGTCGTGCTGGTGTGGTTCATCGCGCGCTGCGTTCTCGGCCTGCAGGCGCTGCAGCGGGGCGAGGCCGTCAAGAACCCCGAAAGCTGGCTGCTGGGCGGCTAGGAACACGAGGAAGAAAAGACGTGCAGACCCATTTCTCGCCCGCCCAGCTCGCCGATCCGCATGTCGCGGAATCGGAAAAGATCCTGCGCAAATGCGTGCATTGCGGTTTCTGCACCGCCACCTGTCCGACCTATGTGACGTTGGGCAACGAGCTCGACAGCCCGCGCGGTCGCATCTACCTGATCAAAGACATGCTGGAGAACGGGCGCCCGGCCGACAAGGAGATCGTCACTCACGTCGACCGCTGCCTGTCCTGTCTCGCCTGCATGACGACCTGTCCGTCGGGCGTGAACTACATGCATCTGGTCGATCACGCGCGCGCCCATATCGAAAAGACCTACCGACGTCCGCTGGCCGAGCGGCTGATCCGCTCGATGCTGGCATTTGTTCTGCCTCATCCCGCGCGGTTTCGTTTCGCACTGAAGCTGGCGAAGTTCGGCAGGCCCTTCGCCGGCCTGTTCGAAAACAGCAAGGCATTGAAGCCGCTGGCGGCCATGCTGAAGCTGGCACCGGCTTCGGTGCCCACGCCGCTGGCGCGGCCAGGCGCGCGGAAAGTGCCGACGAGTGAGAAGCGAGGGCGAGTCGCGCTGCTGGCCGGCTGCGCGCAGCAGGTGCTGGAACCGGGTATCAACGAGGCAACGGTTTCGCTGCTCAACCGCCTCGGCGTCGAGACGGTGACGCCCAAAGGCGAAGGCTGTTGCGGCTCGCTCGTCCACCACATGGGCCACGAGGAGGCGGCGCTCGCCTCCGCACGGCAGAATATCGATGCATGGACGCGCGAGATCGAAGGCGAGGGGCTCGATGCCATCGTCGTCACCGCGTCCGGTTGCGGCACGACGATCAAGGATTACGGCTTCATGCTGAGGCTCGATCCGGCCTATGCCGAGAAGGCAGCGCGCGTTTCGGCATTGGCCAAGGATGTCACCGAATATCTGGCGATGCTTGATTTGCCTGAACCAACGCGCAAGCCGGGTACGGTGGTTGCCTATCATTCCGCCTGTTCGATGCAGCACGGCCAGAAGATCACCCGCCAGCCGAAGGACCTGCTCACCCGCGCCGGCTTTGTCGTGAAAGAGCCGCGCGAAGGGCATCTGTGCTGCGGCTCGGCCGGCACCTACAACATCCTGCAACCGGAAATCTCGGCCCGGTTGCTCGAACGCAAGGTGAAGAACATCGCCGCCACCGGTGCCGAAGTGGTCGCCACCGGCAATATCGGCTGCATCGCCCAGATCGGTTCGGCGGCGAAACTGCCCGTGGTGCACACGGTCAAGCTGCTCGACTGGGCCTATGGCGGCGAAAAGCCGGCTGAACTGCGTCGGGGCAAGGCAGCCTAGCGATAGCCGGTGGCGTTGGGCCGCGATCCATCGAGGTCGGTGAAACATAGACCTTTACCGGTTCGCCGCTGGAGAGCGACTGGCCGTTCCAGCGGGCGGCCCGGTTCAGCTGTCAGAATCGCTCCGCATAGAGAGAGGTGTTTCGGAACAGCGGTGGACCGCCTTGGTTGAAGTCGTGGCTCAATGTGGAAGGACTGGTGTGACGTATTCTGGGGTGCTGGCTTGGAGAAACATATGACCAGCACCCTACCTTCAACACACGCTTCCTTTCTCGAAAACCTCCTCCGTGAACTCAAGCAGGACCAACGCTTCGACGCGCTGCTTGCCGGCGGCTCGCTGGTTCATGGCGGCCTGGACGAGCATTCCGACATCGATCTCGTGCCTGTGGTACGGGACGATCTTTATCCGCAGGTGATGGCCGAACGGCGCGACATCGCCGCTGGCCTGGGAAATCTGATTTCCGCCTTTACCGGCGAGCATGTGGGCGAGCCGCGTTTGATCATCTGCCTGTACGGGCCGAAGCTGCTTCATGTCGATCTGAAGTTCGTCGTCCTCTCCGATCTCAAGGCACTCGTGGAGCGGCCGAAAATTCTATGGGCGCGGCACGAGGACAAGGTCTCCAAGGCATTGGACGCGGCGACAATCGTGTGGCCGAACTGCTCGCCCGAATGGTTCGAGGAGCGTGCCTGGGTATGGCTGCACTATGGCGCGACGAAACTGCAACGCGGCGAATTGTTCGAAGCGCTGGGCTTGATTGCCTTCTTCCGCGAGCAGGTGCTCGGCCCCATGCTCAACCGCAGATCGGGGAAACCGCAGCGCGGCGTTCGCAGGATCGAGCAGGATGAGGATGCTGTTGCTGCCCTTTTGCCCGTGGTCGCGGTGCACGACAGGCAATCGGTAGCGAACGCGTTGATGAGCGCGCTGCAACTTTATGTCGAGCTGCGCAAGGATCAGCCGCCGGCCGTGCTTACGGCTGGCATGCCCGACCTGATGGTGTCCTTCTTGGCGCGGTGAAGTCGGTGGCCGCGCAAGCGGCCATCTGCCTTATTCCGCCGCGATCCGGCCCTGCGGCTGGTCGCCGACGGCATAGGAGGCGCGGTAGAGTTCGCGCTGCCGGTTGAGTGCCACCATGGTGTTGCGCAACAGGATCGCCACCGTGATCGGGCCGACGCCGCCCGGCACCGGGGTGATCCAGGAGGCGACTTCCTTCACGCTTTCGGTGTCGACATCGCCGACGATGCGGCTGGTGCCGTCGGGCAAGGTCTCGGCATTGATGCCGATGTCGATGACAGCGGCGCCAGGCTTCACCATGTCGGCCTTGATCAGCCTCGGCTTGCCGACCGCCACGAATAGCGCGTCGGCACGTCGTGCATGCACGGCCAGCGAACGCGTCATGTGGTGGCAGACGGTGACGGTGGCGCCTTCGCTCATCAACAGGAAGGCGATTGGCTTGCCGACGATCTCGGAATGGCCGACGACGACGACTTCGAGACCCTTGAGGTCGAGACCGGTCTCCTTGAGCAATTCGACGGAGGCGGCCGCCGTACAGGGCGCGAGGTCGAGCTGGTTGTAGACGATGTTGCCGATCGAGGCCGGGTGCATGCCTTCGACGTCTTTCAGCGGATGCACGGCGCTCTGCAGCGCCTTGACCGGTATGTGCGACGGCACCGGGCGCTGGATGATGATGCCGGTCACCCGCGGGTCGGCATTCATGCCGTGGATCGCAGCCTCGAGTTCGCGGGCGGTGACATCGGCCGGAAAACGACGCTCCTCGAAATCGATGCCGGCGAGGCCAGCCTTGGCACGCTGGTTGCGCACATAGACGTCGACGGCGTCGACATCGCCGACGGTGATGGAGACCAGCTTCGGAGGAAAACCCTCGTTGCGCGCCTCGGCAGCGGCGACGCGCACGCTGTCGATGATGCGCTGGGCAACGGGGCCGCCCCTCAGATAGCGGCTGTCGGAGGTGGACATTGGCAAACTTCCGGTTTCTGCGTTTTCCGGGCGGCATAGCAGGAGAATGCCGTTGGGGGGAGGCTGATTCCGTCGTGCCTTAGTCGATTGTGGCCGTTGGCTCCTGGGTTTGCGCCGTATGCGCGCTGCTTTCAGCGAAAGCGCCAACAGAAAGGGCAGCGCGGCAATGCCGGCTGCCCTTTCCGGACTGGCCATGTCCCCACAAGGCCCGTCCCCCGTTATTCCGTTGCGGCCGAAAACGTATCCTCGGCCGACTCAACTCGAAAATATTACATCACGACGACCGTCGTGCCTACCTTCACCCGGTCGTAGAGGTCGACAACGTCTTCGTTGCGCATGCGGATGCAGCCCGATGAGACCGCGCCGCCGATCGTCCAGGGCTGGTTGGTGCCGTGGATGCGGTAGAGCGTCGAACCGAGATAGAGCGCGCGGGCGCCGAGCGGGTTCTCCATGCCGCCGGCGAGGAAAGTGGGCAGATAGCGGCCCTTGGCTTTCTCGCGCGAGATCATCTCGGTCGGCGGGCGCCAGTCGGGCCATTCGCGCTTCTGGCTGACCTTGTGCGTGCCGGCCCATTCGAAGCCCGGCTTGCCGGTGCCAACGCCATAGCGGCGGGCCTTGCCGCCATCCTGCACCAGATAGAGGAAGTTCTGCTTGGTATCGATGATGATGGTGCCGGTCTTCTCCTTGCCATCATAGGCGACCTGCTGCGGCAGGTAGATCGGGTTGATCTGCGGGCGGGCGACCGCGCGGCGCGCCGCCTGCGCCGGAACGGCGGCGGTGCGCATGCGGTCCGGCTGCGCCTGCGGTTGAACCTGGCGATACTGCACGCGCGGCTGACCCTGTCGGTAGCGTACCTGCGGCTGATCCATGGACGGCTGGACGGCATAGGCCTGGGCCTGCCGAGCCGCGCCCGGCGCACGGCCGAGCTGCAATACCCATGGCGCCGAAAGATCGGGGCTGACCATCACCGGCGGTCGTTCGGCGTAGCGGTCGCTGGCAAGGGTAGGGCTGGAGGCCGCCGCCAGCGCCCCAATGGCGCCGAACAATGGCAAAAGCAGTTTTCTCATGGACGCACTCTCAACTCGATCGTCACACTTGGCCGGAATCGGGTGTCCCTTCCGGCTTCGACCGACATGTTGGCTGGAGGCGGCAAGCGAAAAGTGAATCGGACTGCTTAAAATGCTGCTTTGTCAGTAAACCTTTTGGTGTGGTTACCGGTGGGTTCAGGAATCTGGTAAAGCGCCGGTAAAGCAGGCCGAAAGCGCGTTAACGAACGGATTTGCGATGAGCGACAACAATGGCCTGATCAAAGGGGCCGACGGCCTGACCCGCTGTGCCTGGCATGGCAACCTGCCGGACTACCAGCACTATCACGACCGCGAATGGGGACGTCCCGTCACCGAAGATCGCCGGCTGTTCGAGAAGATCTGCCTGGAAGGTTTCCAGTCGGGCCTCTCCTGGCTCACCATACTGCGCAAGCGCGAGGCCTTCCGCGAAGCCTTCGACGGGTTCGACTTCGACCGCGTGGCGCGTTTCACCGATGCCGATGTCGAACGGCTGCTTGGCAATGCCGGCATCGTCCGCCACCGCGGCAAGATCGTTTCCACCATCAACAACGCCAAGCGCGCCCGCGCATTGGCCGACGAGGCGGGCTCGCTGGCCGCCTGGTTCTGGAAGTTCGAGCCGGCGCCGGAAGAGCGGCCGGCGGTGGTCGACATCGTCCATGTGCGCGCCAATCCGACGACCGCGGTCTCGACACGCATTTCGAAGGAATTGAAGAAGCGCGGCTGGAGCTTCGTCGGTCCGACCACGGTCTACGCCTTCATGCAGGCGATGGGCATGGTCAACGACCATATCGAGGGTTGTTATTGCCGCGCCGAGGTCGAGGCTGAACGAAAGGCGCTGCGGCGCCCGAAATAGGCGAGGGTCAGCCGCGCGACAGCATCAGGCCGATGACGATCGCGGTGATGGTGGCGAGTGCCGGATAGATGACGAGCAGCCCGGTGACGAGAACATCGCCGACGCTGGAATTGTTGCGCTCCTCTACCGGAACCTCGAACGGCCCCGCGTGCTGGCTGATCGCGGGCGCAATTGCCTCCGGACGACGCAACGGGATTACCTGCGCGGTCATTGTCGGTTCGTCCAGGAAGTCGATTTTCCGCGCGGTAGCCATTTCGGGTGCAAATCCTTGGTTTCCAGCTGCTTATCGGCGGGGATTATGTCGGCACGATGCCGCGATAATGGCCGAATTGGTTCGTTTTCGGCGCCTTGTGCCGCAATGGTTGACGAGTGCTGAACGAGGTCGAACTGGGGCAGGTGGTTGAGCGTCGTCGTCTGCTGAAGACAGCCATGCCGACGGGACATTGCCGTTTTGGCAAACTTCTTGCCGCTCCATGCCGCATCGGCTAGGACAACCGCGCCGCGAAAGCGGTGCATTTCCCGTCCGCGGACACCACTGACAGCGAGCATTGAGGCCATGGCCGACAAACCGGAAAAGATGAAGGCGCGGCTGCCGCGCGGGTTTGCCGACCGCAGCGCCGAGGATATCCGCGCCGTCGACAAGATGATGGCGACCATTCGCGGCGTCTACGAGCTCTATGGCTTCGAGCCGGTCGAGCAGCCGCTGATCGAATATACGGATGCGCTCGGCAAGTTCCTGCCCGACCAGGATCGCCCGAACGAGGGCGTCTTCTCCTTCCAGGACGACGATGAGCAGTGGCTGTCGCTGCGCTACGACCTGACCGCGCCGACGGCGCGTTTCGTCGCCGAGAATTACGACCGCCTGCCGAAACCCTATCGCAGCTACCGCTCCGGCTGGGTGTTCCGCAACGAGAAGCCGGGTCCGGGACGCTTCCGCCAGTTCATGCAGTTCGACGCCGACACGATCGGCACGCCCGGCGTGGCGGCGGATGCCGAAATGGCGATGATGATGGCCGACGTGATGGAAGCGCTGGGTATTGCGCGCGGCGACTATGTCATCCGCGTCAATAACCGCAAGGTGCTGGACGGCGTGCTGGAGGCCATCGGCCTCGGCGGCGATGACAATGCCGGCCGCCGTCTGATCGTGCTGCGCGCCATCGACAAGCTCGACAAGGTCGGGCCGGACGGCGTGCGCGCTTTGCTTGGCAAGGGCCGCCTCGACGAAAGCGGCGATTTCACCAAGGGCGCTGGGTTGGATGATGCACAGGCCGATCGTGTGCTGCTTCTGACGGCACCAAGCACTGGCGATCTCACCGATACGCTGGTCAAGATGCGGGCCGCGGTCTCCGGCTCGGAACGTGGGGCAGAGGGCGTGCAGGAACTGCAAGATATCGGCGCGATGATTGCCGCCGCTGGCTATGAGGATGGCCGCGTCAAGATCGACCCCTCCATCGTCCGTGGCCTCGAATATTACACCGGCCCGGTCTACGAGGCCGAATTGCTCGCCGAAATCCCCAATGACGAAGGCAAGATCGTGCGCTTCGGCTCGGTCGGCGGCGGCGGTCGTTATGATGGGCTGATCTCGCGTTTCCGTGGCGAGCCCGTGCCGGCCACCGGCTTCTCCATCGGCGTCTCGCGCTTGATGACGGCGCTGAAGAACCTCGGCAAGCTCGACATGTCCGACATCGTCCAGCCCGTCGTCGTGCTGGTCATGGACCGGGACACGGAAAGCCTCGGCCGTTACCAGAAGATGGTCTCGCAGTTGCGCCAGGCCGGCATTCGCGCCGAGCTCTATCTCGGCGGGGCCGGCATGAAGGCGCAGCTGAAATATGCCGACCGCCGCGGCTCTCCCGTCGCGGTCATCCAGGGGTCAAGCGAGCGCGATGCAGGCGAAGTGCAGCTGAAGGACCTGATCGAGGGCGCCCGGCAGGCGGCGGCGATCGCCGACCACGCCGAATACAAGGAAGCGCGCCCGGGCCAAGTGACTGTGCCGGAGGCCGATCTGGTGGCCGAGGTGAAGAAGATTCTGGCCGCGCAGGCAGCCGATCGCCAATGACGCTGCTCGCCATCGATCATGTCCAGCTTGCCATGCCGGGGGGGCGCGAGGCCGACGCTCGCGCCTTCTATGCCGGCATTCTAGGCCTGATCGAGCTGGCGAAGCCCGACAGTCTCGCAGCGCGTGGTGGCTGCTGGTTCGAAAGCGGCGCGGTGAAAGTGCATCTCGGCGTCGACCCCGACTTTCATGCGGCCGGCAAGGCGCATCCTGCCTTCTTGGTTGACGATGTGAAGGCGTTGGAGGCGGCGGTGACAAACGCCGGCTATCGCGTGGCGACCGATGTGCCGCTGGCGGGTTATGTGCGCATCCACATCTACGATCCGTTCGGCAACCGCATCGAGCTGATGCAGAAAGTGTCCTCGTGAGAAGCGCGCGGCCCCCAGCTTTCGCCGGCGAAGTCGCTGCGCTGCTCGAACGGCGCGGCGCCGGTCTCGTCGAAGTGGCGGTGCTGCAGCCGGCCGATCCGTTCCTCGATATGGCCGGCGAGGATCTGCGCCGCCGCATCTTCCTGACCGAAAGCGAGACCGGCCAGACGCTTTGCCTGCGTCCCGAATTCACCATTCCGGTTTGCCTCGACCACATCGCCAGCCAGGCGGGCACGCCGCGCCGCTACGGCTATCTCGGCGAGGTTTTCCGCCAGCGGCGCGAAGGCGGTAACGAATTTTTCCAGGCCGGCATCGAGGACCTTGGCGATACCGACACCGCCGCCGCCGACGCCCGCAACATTGCCGATGCCCATGCCTTGCTGTCGCTGGCGCTGCCGGATCGCGTCTTGTCGGTCACGCTGGGCGATCAGGCTATCTTCGAAGCGGTGTTGGCCGCGCTCGGCCTGCCGCGCGGCTGGCGCATGCGGCTCGCCCGCGCTTTCGGTTCGAAGGAGATGCTGGAAGCCGCGCTTGCCGATCTCGCCAACCCGCCGCGCAACGGCCAATTGCCGGCGCCTATCGCCACGCTGGCGCTGGACGCCGATCTCGACGGGCTGATGGCGCACATCGCCGGCGGCATGGAAACGGTCGGTCTCTCGGCCTCCGCCGGCCGCACACCGGCGGACATCGCGCGCCGGCTGGTCGAGAAGGCGCAGCTGCGTTCCGTGCGTTTGTCCGACGAGGCGTTTGCGGCATTGAAGGCATTCCTGGCCATCCATGTGCCGCTGGCGCAGGCGGCCGCGGCGCTGGAGCGCTTCGCCGCCGATGCTGGCCTGGCGCTGGGCGCCGCGCTCGACACGTTCGCTGCCCGCGCGGACGCGGTCGCCGGCCATGGCCTGCCGTCAGAAGCGGTCCGCTACGATGCCGCTTTCGGTCGTCCGCTGGATTATTACACCGGCCTCGTCTTCGAAATAGCCTCCGCCGATGGCGAGCGTCCATTGGCCGGCGGCGGGCGCTACGACCGCCTGCTGACGCTGCTCGGCGCCAAAAGCCAGATTCCCGGTGTCGGTTTCTCGGTCTGGCTCGACCGCATCGAGGCGCTACGGGGTGACGCATCATGACCGTGACGCTGGCGATCCCGTCCAAGGGGCGGCTGAAGGAACAGGCGCTTGAGGTTCTGGCGAAGGCCGGGCTTGCCGTCAGCCTGCCGGAGGACGACCGCAAATATCACGCGCGTATCGCCGGCCGCGACGATATCGAGGTGGCGTTCCTGTCGGCATCCGAAATCGCCGGCGAGATCGGACAGGGCGCCGTCGACCTCGGCATCACCGGCGAAGACCTTTTGCGCGAGAACCTGGCCGACTGGCAATCGCGCGCCGAGATCGCGGCCCGGCTGGGCTTTGGCCACGCCGATGTGGTCGTGGCGGTGCCGGACATCTGGTTGGACGTCGACACCATGGCCGACCTCGACGATGTCGCCGCCGACTTCCGCCAGCGCCATGGCCGCAGGCTGCGCATCGCCACCAAATACTGGCGGCTGACGCAGCAATTCTTCACCGCCAAGCACGGTATCCAGGTCTATCGCATCGTCGAGAGCCTGGGCGCCACCGAAGGCGCGCCGGCAGCAGGCTCGGCTGACATCATCGTCGACATCACCACGACCGGCTCGACGCTAAAGGCGAACCATCTGAAAATCCTGTCGGACGGCATCGTGCTGAAATCGCAGGCCTGCCTCGTGGCCTCGAAGAAGGAACGCAAGCCGGCCGATGCAGCCCTTGTCGCCGACATCACCGCCAAGGTCGCGGCCTCGCTCGCATAGCAGCGACACGCGGCCGCTTGCGCCATCAGACTTTTGACTGGATGTTCTGTCGGTTGACCGGCTGATAGCCTCTGCCGGCTAGCGCAGGAGGTGGCCATGGCGATCAATCCCGACGAACTGAAAGGCACGCGCCCGACATTCGATCGCGCCGCGCAGGCCGGTGCTGTGTTCATCGCGCCCCGAGACGGGCTTTCGCATGTGTCGGGCGAACGCCTCGTGCCGTTGCTCGACAAGACCATCCCGCAATTGCTGGGCGATACGGTGCGGGCTCATGGTCCGCGCGATGCCGCTGTTTTTCCGAGCCAGGGCAAGCGCTTTTCCTGGGATGAGCTGGCGCAGACGGTCGACACATTCGCCGCCGGTCTGGCGAAACTCGGTCTGGGAAAGGGCGAGCGTGTCGGCATCTGGTCGCCCAACCGCTGGGAATGGCTGGTCACGCAGTTCGCCACCGCGCGCATCGGGCTTGTCCTCGTCAACATCAACCCGGCCTACCGGCTGGCCGAACTCGAATATGCGCTGAACAGGGTCGGTTGCAGGGCTCTGGTCACGGCCGCGCAGTTCAAGACCTCGGACTATCTCGGCATGATCCGGACGCTGGCGCCCGAGATCGATGTCGCCGTGCCAGGCAAGCTGGCGGCGGCGAAACTGCCGGCGCTTGAGATCGTCATCCGCATGGGTGAGGAGACATCGCCCGGCATGTTCAACTTCGGCGACGTTCTGGCGATGGGCGCCGGTGCCGACCGGGCGGCGCTGGATCGTATCAGTGCGACGCTGACGCCCGACGATGCCATCAACATCCAGTTCACGTCCGGCACCACAGGCGCGCCGAAGGGCGCTACACTCACCCATGCCAACATCATCAACAACGGCAATTTCGTCACCGCCGCCATCCGGCTGACCGCGAATGACCGGCTCTGCATTCCCGTGCCCTTCTACCACTGCTTCGGCATGTCGATGGGGTCGATGGGCTGTGTGTCGAAGGGCGCGACCATGGTGTTCCCGGGCGAGGGTTTCGATCCCGGCGTGACGCTGAAAGCAATATCCGACGAACGCTGCACCGGCCTCTACGGCGTGCCGACCATGTTCGTCGCCATGCTCGACCATCCGGATTTCAAGAGCTTCGACCTGTCGTCGCTGCGCACCGGCATCATGGCCGGTTCGCCCTGTCCGATCGAGGTGATGAAGAAGGTCATCGCGCTCATGCATATGTCGGAGGTGACGATCGCCTACGGCATGACCGAGACGAGCCCGGTTTCCTTCCAGAGCGGCGTCGACGACCCGTTGGAGAAGCGTGTTTCGACGGTCGGCCGCATCCATCCCCATGTCGAGGTCAAGGTGGTGGATGCCGAAGGCGGCACGGTGCCGGTCGGCGAGCGCGGCGAACTGTGCACGCGCGGCTATTCGGTGATGAAGGGTTATTGGGAAGACCCGGAAAAGACCGCAGAGGCGATCGACCCGGACGGCTGGATGCATACCGGCGACCTTGCCACCATCGACGAGGAGGGGTTCTGCAACATCGTCGGGCGCGTGAAGGATTTGGTCATTCGCGGCGGCGAGAACGTCTATCCACGCGAGGTCGAGGAGTTCCTTTACCGGCATCCCAAGGTGAAGGAGGTGCAGGTCTTCGGCGTGCCGGATGCCAAATATGGCGAGGAGATCGCCGCCTGGATCGTGGTGAAGCCGGGTGAGACCATGAGCGAGGAGGATGTGAAGGCCTTCTGCGCCGGGCAGATCTCGCACTACAAGGTACCGCGTTACATCCGCTTCAAGGACAGCCTGCCGATGACCGTGACCGGCAAGGCGCAGAAGTTCATCATGCGCGACGCCATGGTCGAGGAACTGGGCCTCAAGTCCTGATCGCAATCGAGCTTACAGCCGTGCCCGCGTCGAGCGCGGGGTGGCCAGCAGCAGCGTCGTTTCGGAACCGGTGATGGCTGGAATGAGCCGCACCTTGCGCAGCACCGCGTCGAGCTGCGTCAGCGTTTCGGTGTTGAGCTCCACGACCAGGTCCCAGCGGCCGTTGGTGGTGTGCACCGCCGAGATTTCCGGGAAGCCGCCGAGAGCCCGCACCACGCGGTCGGCGGCATGGCCTTCCACCTCGATCATCATGATGCCGCGCACGCGCTGTTCCAGCGCATCCGCCCGCAGGATGACGGTGTAGCCGAGGATTTCGCCCTGGCGCTCCAGCCGTTCGATGCGGGCGCGAACGGTGGCGCGAGACACGCCGAGATCGACGGCAAGGTCGGAGATGGAGCGGCGGCCGTCATGGCGCAGCAGCGTCACCAGTCTTTCGTCCAGCGCATCCATGTTTGACCATATTGGTAATCGATACTGCCGAAATGATAAGGCATTGGGCAATATTTGCCAATTCAGATTGTTCATTCCGCCAGTCGTTTGCGCTTCAATTGCCGCAAAAGATCTAAACAGGGAAGGAACATCATGCGTTGCAGGATATTGGGTGCGCCGGAGCAGGATGGCGCCGGAGTTCTGGGATGCGAGATGGGGCCAAGCGCATTGCGTACGGCCGGACTGATCCCGGCGTTGATCGAGCTTGGCCATGAGGTCGAAGACCTGGGGACGGTGCAGCCTACCGCGACCCAGCCGATCACTCACCGCAATCCCGCGTTGAAGGCGCTGCCGGAGATCGTTGCCTGGACGGCAGCGATTGCCGAGGCTGCCTATCAGGCCAGCAAGGACGCGATGCCGATCTTCCTTGGCGGCGATCATGCCATCTCCGCCGGCACGCTGTCCGGTATCGCCCGCCGTGCCGCTGAGACCGGCCGGCCTCTCTTTGTCCTGTGGCTCGACGCGCATCCCGATTTCCACACGCTCGACACCACCGCCAGCGGCAATCTGCACGGCGTGCCGCTTGCCTATGCCTGCGGCCTGCCTGGCTTTACCGGCGTCTTCCCGGATCTGACCGTGCGGGTGGAGCCCACGCGTATCTGCACGCTCGGCCTGCGCAGCGTCGATGCGGCTGAGCGCCAGGCGCTCAACGAGGCCGGCGTGACGGTACACGACATGCGCGCCATCGACGAGCACGGTATCGCGCCGCTCCTGCGCGCCTTCCTCGCGCGTGTCGCTGCCGAAAACGGCCTTCTGCATGTCAGCCTCGACGTCGATTTCCTCGATCCGTCGATCGCGCCGGCTGTCGGCACCACGGTGCCCGGCGGCGCTACCTTGCGTGAGGCGCATCTGGTGATGGAGATGTTGTCCGACAGCGGACTGGTCACCAGCCTCGATCTCGTCGAACTCAATCCCTTCCTCGATGAACGCGGCCGTACCGCCACCTTGATGGTCGACCTGACGGCGAGCCTGATGGGCCGTCGCATCATGGACCGTCCGACGAGGAGCTTCTGATGACGACCGCAGCCAAGCTCAACATCGTTCCCTTTGTCAGCGTCGATTCCATGATGAAGCTGGTGCTGGCCATCGGCGTCGAGCGGTTTCTCACCGAGCTAGCCGCCTACATCGAAGAGGATTTTCGTCGCTGGGAGCTGTTCGACAAGACGCCGCGTATTGCCTCGCACAGCCATGACGGCGTCATCGAGCTGATGCCGACCAGCGACGGCAGGCTCTATGGCTTCAAATACGTCAACGGCCACCCGAAGAATACGCGTGAGGGCCTGCAGACGGTGACCGCTTTCGGCGTGCTGGCCGATGTCGGCTCGGGCTATCCGATGCTGCTCACCGAAATGACCATCCTGACCGCGTTGCGCACCGCCGCCACCTCGGCGGTCGCGGCCAAATATCTGGCGCCGAATGGCGCCCGCACCATGGCCATCATCGGCAATGGCGCGCAGTCGGAATTCCAGGCCATCGCCTTCAAGGCGATCACCGGTATCGACAGGCTGCGTCTCTACGACATCGATCCGTCGGCCTCGCGCCGCTGCGCCAAGAACCTTGCCGGCATGGGTTTCGGCATCACCATCTGTTCCTCGGGCCAGGAAGCGGTGGAAGGCGCCGAGGTCATCACCACGGTGACCGCCGACAAGCAGTATGCGACGATCCTGACCGACAACATGGTCGGCTCCGGCGTGCACATCAACGCCGTCGGCGGCGATTGCCCCGGCAAGACGGAGCTGCATCGTGATATCCTGCTGCGCTCCGACATCTTCGTGGAGTTCCCGCCGCAGACCCGCATCGAGGGCGAAATCCAGCAATTGGACCCTGACCATCCCGTGATAGAGCTGTGGCAGGTGATGGCCGGCAAGGTCGCCGGTCGCTCCAGTGACAAGCAGATCACGCTGTTCGATTCCGTCGGTTTCGCCACCGAGGATTTCTCGGCGCTGCGTTATGTGCGCGACCAATTGCAGGCGACCGGCCTCTATGAGGAGCTCGACCTGCTGGCCGATCCCGACGAGCCGCGCGACCTGTTCGGCATGCTGCTGAGGGCGGGCGCTAAGGAAGGCGTTGTCGCCTAGAGCAATTCCAGGAAAAGTGCGTAGCGGTCTTCTGTCTGGAATTGCGTAAAAACAAAGAGTTAGAGCGTTTCCGCGGTTCAGTGAAAAACGGAAACGCTCTAGTTTCAGTCGGAAGAAACAGGAGGTTGCTGATGTCGCTCGAACTCATCAATCCGGATGATCTGCCTGTTCCCGAGATGTACACGCAGGTTGTCATCGCAACCGGGACCAGGATGGTGTTCGTCTCAGGCCAGCAGCCCGAGAGCAGAGACGGCAAGCTCGTGGGGCATGGTGATTTTGCGGCGCAGGCTCGCCTGACATTCGACAATCTCGGCCGGGCGCTCCGGGCCGCGGGCGCACGGCCTGAGCAGGTCGGCAAGATCACGATCTATATCGTCGACTACAACCGCGATGTACATGTTCCGATCATCGAGGAGGCGCAGATTTCGTTGTTCGGAAATCACAAGCCGGCGAATGTGATCGTGGGGGTGGCGATCATGTCTCCGGGCTACCTCATAGAGGTTGATGCGATAGCGGTCATTTGACGGGAAGCCGCGGTTGTCGCGGCGCGGCCATGTCGAGGTCACGCACTCATAGACTGACGTCGTCCGCCGTTCAGCGCTTTCCTCTATCGGTGCCGCAATCCGCTTCGAAAAGCACAGCGAAAACCACCTCGCTCCCGTCAAACTCGCTTCAGCCAAAATCCGGATGCGCTTTGCGAGTCCGTGAGCTAGAAAGCCCCCCTCGGACGCTCGGAGCGGCGTTCATGCAGGAGCCTGACCATGATCAAGATGAGCGTCTACTATCCGGCCGATGGCGGCTCGAAGTTCGATCACGACTACTACCGCACCACCCACATGCCGCTGCTGCGGGAACGGCTCGGCGATGCCTGCCTGCGCTACGAGATCGACAAGGGCCTTGCGGGTCGCGAACCTGGAAGCGAGCCGAAGTTTGTCGCGGTGTGTCACGTCTACTCGCCGAGCCTGGGGGTATTCCAACAGGCGCTCGGTCCCCACCGCACGGAGATCGCCGCGGACGTCGCCAACTATACAGACATCGCGCCCATAGTGCAGATCAGCGAAATCGTTGAAGTGTAGGCGCTTCGGCGCGTCAGGCGTAGCCGTGAAACTTTCCGGGGCAGGCGTCGTGCCGGCGCACCATGATCATGGTGTCAAACTCGCTTCAGCCAAAATCTGGATGCGCTTTATGAGACGGCGACCTGAGATGAGCTGCTGACTTGGTGGACATGCGTTGGTTCTTCGCGCACGCTTTTCAGCACTTGGGCCAAGGCCTTGCATTCCGCCTGGCGGTGCCCGTTGCGGCGCCAGGCCAGCGCTACGGTGCGTGACGGCATAGGCTCGGTGAAGGGCACGACGCGAAGATCGGGCAGCGCTGCGGTCGGCGCCACCGCCATCTCCGGCACCAGTGTCACGCCGAAGCCATGTCCGACCATCTGCAGAAGCGTGGTCAGGCTGGTTGCGCCATAGTTGGCCATGGCGGTGGGGCGCACGCTGCCGCACAGTTGCAGCGCTTGATCGCGCAGGCAATGGCCTTCTTCCAGCAGCATCAGCCGTTCCAGCACCGGGCTCTCTGGCGGTACCGGCGGCGCCACCAGATCGGGCTCCGCGCGCGGTACCGCCAGGAAGAAGCGGTCCTCGAATAGCGCCTCGGCCGTCAACCCTGGCTGGTCGAGCGGCAGCGCCGCGATGAAAGCGTCGAGGCTGCCCAGCGCGGTTTCCTCGGCCAGCGTGTCGGTTACCGCCTCGCGCAGTTCGAGCCGCAGGTCGGGATAGCGCTGCCGCAGTTGCGGAAGTACCGAAGGCAGGAGATAGGGCGCCACCGTCGGGATGATGCCGAGCCGGAAGCGGCCTTCCAGCGCCTTGCGCCCCGCCATGGCAGCTTCTTCCACGTCGCGCGTGGCCGCCAGTGCCCGCGCGATCAGCGGCAACAGCGTAAGCGCTTCCGGCGTCAGGATGGCGTTGCGGCCGGAGCGGTCGAAGAGTTTGCAGCCGAGCTTTTCCTCCATGTCGGCAATCTGCGCGGAAAGCGCCGGCTGGCTGATGCCGCACAGGACGGCGGCACGCCCGAAATGCAGCGTCTGGACCAGTGTCTCGAAATACTGCATCTGCCGCAGAGTGAGTTTTATCATAAGAAAAACCTATCGGAAAAAACACAAAAGGCAATTTGCTTTTATAGAATGAAGCACTTAGGTTGCCTGCGTTCCACAATTCGGCGGGCGCCTCGCGGCAGCTCTTCGGCAACCCACCCAGTTCGAGGGAGGCAGCCATCGTCAGCCTCTCTCCAGATCGAAATCTGCCGTGCGCCCCGCGAAAGGGCTTGTGGCCTGGCCTCGTTTGAAATTCACGATTGGAGAAAGAAATGGACGCGAAGACCGACGACAAAAGCGCAGGCAAATGCCCGTTCAGCGGCCATGGACCGAAGAACAACGACTGGTGGCCGAACCAGTTGGACATCCAGATCCTGCATCGGCATTCCAACCTGTCCGACCCGATGGGTGAGACGTTCGACTACGCCAAGGAATTCGAGAGCCTCGACCTCGATGCAGTCATTGCGGATGTGAAGGCCCTGATGACGGATTCGCAGGATTGGTGGCCGGCCGACTTCGGCCACTATGGACCGCTGTTCATCCGCATGGCCTGGCACAGCGCCGGCACCTACCGCATCGGCGATGGCCGTGGCGGCGCCGGCGCCGGGCAGCAGCGTTTTGCCCCGCTGAATTCATGGCCGGACAACGTCAACCTCGACAAGGCGCGCCGGCTGCTTTGGCCGATCAAGCAGAAATACGGTCGCAAGCTCTCCTGGGCCGACCTTTTGATCCTGGCCGGTAACGTTGCGCTGGAATCTATGGGCTTCAAGACCTTCGGTTTCGCCGGTGGCCGGGCCGACGTCTGGGAACCGGAAGAGCTCTACTGGGGTCCCGAAGGCGCCTGGCTCGCCGACGAGCGTTACTCCGGCGATCGCGACTTGCAGAACCCGCTCGGCGCCGTGCAGATGGGCCTGATCTATGTGAATCCGGAAGGGCCGAACGGCAAGCCGGACCCGCTGGCCGCAGCGCGGGACATCCGCGAAACCTTCGCGCGCATGGCGATGAATGACGAGGAGACCGTCGCGCTGATCGCCGGCGGCCACACCTTCGGCAAGACGCACGGCGCCGGCGATGCGAAGCTGGTTGGACCGGAGCCGGAAGCCGCCGGCATCGAGCAGCAGGGTCTGGGCTGGGCCAACGCTTTCGGCACCGGCAAGGGTGGCGACGCCATCGGCAGCGGCCTGGAAGTCATCTGGACGACGACGCCGACCAAATGGACCAACAACTTCTTCTGGAACCTGTTCGGCTACGAGTGGGAACTGACCAAGAGCCCGGCCGGCGCACACCAGTGGACGCCGAAGCATGGCATGGGCGCCGGCACCGTGCCGGACGCGCACGACAAGGGGAAGCGCCACGCACCGTCGATGCTGACCACCGACCTCGCGCTGCGTTTCGACCCGGCCTACGAGAAGATCTCGCGGCGCTTCTACGAGGATCCGGACGCGTTCGCCGATGCCTTCGCACGCGCCTGGTACAAGCTGACGCACCGCGACATGGGTCCCCGCGCCCGTTATCTCGGCCGGCTCGTGCCGAAGGAAGTGCTGGCCTGGCAGGATCCGATCCCGGCGGTCGATCATGCGCTGGTCGACGAAGCTGATATCGCCGCGCTAAAGGCCAAACTCCTGGCGTCCGGCCTGTCGGTGTCGCAGCTGGTGTCGACCGCTTGGGCATCGGCCTCGACCTTCCGCGGCTCCGACAAGCGCGGTGGCGCCAACGGTGCACGCATCCGGCTTGCGCCGCAGAAGGACTGGGCGGTCAATCAGCCGAGCGAACTGAACGCGGTGCTGCAGAAGCTGGAAGCGATCCAGGCGGAGTTCAATGCCGCGCAGTCCGGCGGCAAGAAAGTGTCGCTCGCCGACCTGATCGTGCTCGGCGGTGCCGCCGCGGTCGAGAAGGCGGCCAAGGATGCGGGCCAGGCGGTCACTGTGCCGTTCACGCCCGGCCGCATGGACGCATCGCAGGATGAAACCGACGTCCACTCCTTCGCGCCGCTCGAACCGGTCGCCGATGGTTTCCGCAACTACAGCCGGGGCGCTCACCGCCTCTCGGCGGAGACGCTGCTGGTCGATAAGGCGCAGCTGTTGAACCTGACGGCTCCGGAGATGACCGTGCTGCTCGGCGGCCTGCGTGTCCTCGGCGCCAATGTCGGGCAGTCCACGCATGGCGTGTTCACCGAACGGCCGGAGACGCTGAGCAATGACTTCTTTGTCAACCTGCTCGACATGCGTACCGAGTGGCGGCCCTCTGCCACGGACGGCGTGTTCGAGGGGCGCGACCGCGGCACCGGCGAGGCCCGGTGGACGGGCACGCGCGTCGACCTGATCTTCGGTTCGCACGCGCAGTTGCGCGCGCTCGCCGAAGTCTACGGCAGCGCCGACGCGAAGGGGACGTTCGTGAAGGATTTCGTGGCGGCCTGGAACAAGGTGATGAACGCCGACCGCTTCGACCTCGTCTGAGCCGGCTATACAAAAAAGAACAGGCGCGGATCGCTCCGCGCCTGTTTTGTTTTTGGAAAGTTGGCGACGGCGCCCGTTAGGCGCCGTGCTTGCCCTGCTTTCAGTCTTTCTCGAACATTCCGGTCTTGGCGACGATACCAGCAATGGCGCCGCCGATCAGCGGAGCGACGATGAACAGCCAGAGCTGGCTGATAGCCGCGCCGCCGGTGAACAGCGCCGGGCCGATCGAGCGCGCTGGGTTGAGCGAGGTTCCCGTCACCGGGATGATGGCGAAATGCAGACCCGCCAGCGTCAGGCCGATGACTAGGCCGGCGAAGGCCGTCGTGTGCTTGCCGCTGGTGACCCCTAGAATGACCGTCACGAAGGTGAAGGTTCCGATAAGCTCCCAAAGGAATGCCGAGCGGATGCCCCATTTCGTCTCGTCCCATCCGTTGGCGCCGAAGCCGCCGGTATGGCCGCCGACTTGTCCCGAAACGATGAGCCACAGCGCCAGCGAAGCGATGATGGCGCCGATGATCTGGGCAATCCAATAGGGGATCACGTCTTTTGCCGGCATGCGGCCAGCGAGGAATACGCCAAGCGTCACCGCCGGGTTGAGATGCGCGCCCGAGATTGGTCCGATCGCATAGGCCGCGGCGATGAGGCCGATGCCGAAAGCCAGTCCAATGCCTTCCTGCCCGAGCGGCAGCGCGCCACCGAAACCACCGGTCACGACCGAGGCCGTGCCGATAAACACCAACAGAAATGTACCCAGAACTTCAGCCAAGTAAGATTTCATAGTCCCCTCCTCGAATGGCCCTTGCCAACCGTGGACAAGAGCCGCGAATCGCAAGCGAAAGCCTATGTCCAAGTCGATGCGTTGAAAAGCGTCGCCGGTTGCGCCAGTTCGCCGGCTTGTGCATTCGGGTTGCGCCGGTTACAGCAGGGTTGAAATCAATCATTTGCGGCAGGACGAATGCGACTGGGCGGGCGGCTGGCGGCAGCCATAGAAGTGCTGGAGGATATTGGCCGCAGGCATCGCCCGGCGGCGGATGCCTTGCGGGACTGGGGCCTGTCGCACCGCTTCGCCGGCGGCGGCGACCGCGCGGCCATCGGCAACATCGTTTACGACGCCCTGCGCCGCAGGCGCAGCGCCGGCTGGCTGCTGGGCGACGACACGCCGCGCGCCACCGGTTTCGGCGCGCTGCTGCTGGAATGGGGACAGACCGCGCAATCGCTCAATGCCGCGCTTGAGGGTGACAAGTTCGCGCCTTCGCTGCTGAGCGACGCCGAGCTTGAGACCATCGCCGCGCGCAGGCTGGCTGATGCCCCGGGCGAGGTGAGAGCCGATTGTCCTGATTGGAGCGTGCCGCTGCTCGAGACAGCCTTCGGCGAGGCCTGGGTGGAGGAGGGGGCGGCACTTGCCGCGCGACCACCGCTCGATCTCAGGGTGAACACGCTGAAGGCCGAGCGCGCCAAGGTTCTGGCCGAGCTCGCCGAAACAGGTGCCGAACCGGCGCATCTCGCCACCGAAGGCATCCGCATCGCACCGATTGCTGGCGACGGCCGGCATCCGAACGTCCAGGCAGAGCCGGCTTTCCAGAAGGGCTGGTTCGAGGTGCAGGACGAAGGCTCGCAGATCGCGGCCGAGCTGACCGACGCCAAGCCGGGCATGCAGGTGCTCGACTATTGCGCCGGCGCCGGCGGCAAATCGTTGGCGCTGTCGGCGGCGATGGAGAACAAGGGGCAGATTTTCGCGCATGATGCCGAAAAGCAGCGGCTGGCACCGATCTTCGACCGCATCCGCCGTTCCGACAACCGCAACGTTCAGGTGGTCGCTCGCGAGCAGGAACTGGCGCCTCTGACCGGCCACATGGACATCGTGTTGATCGATGCGCCCTGCACCGGCAGCGGCACCTGGCGGCGGCGGCCGGATGCCAAATGGCGGCTGACGCGCCGCCAGCTCGACGCGCGCAAGGCTGAGCAGTCGGCCATCCTCGATACCGCGAAGGCCTTCGTGAAGCCGGGTGGGCTGCTGGTCTATGTCACCTGCTCGGTCTTTCCCGAGGAGAATGACGAGCAGGTCACGAACTTCCTGGGTCGCGACAACACATTCGCGCCGATCGATCACACGGTGCTTTGGCAGTCTCGCTTCCCAGGGCATGCCGCGTCGGCCCGCATTGCCGTAGGGGGCGGCATCTCGCTGTCGCCGGCATTGAGCGGCACGGACGGCTTCTATTTCTGCGCGCTGCGCAAGGCAGGTTGACCATTCATCGGTTTGCTGCGATGCAGCACAACCATTGCCTGGGAGCCTGGCCTCTGCGATAAGCCGGCTATGCCGAATTCCTTCGGTCTCCAGGGCTGTTGTCATGAGCGCCAAGATCGTCCCCGCCCCGAATTATGAAGAGCGCGTCAGGACCTCCTTCGCGCGCCAGCAGGCCATGGCCACCATCGGCGCCGAACTGACGCTGGTGACACCCGGCATCATCGAGATCGAGATGCCTTATTCGGCGGCTCTCACCCAGCAGCACGGCTTCCTCCATGCCGGCGTGATCTCGACGGCGTTGGATTCGGCCTGCGGTTATGCGGCCTATTCGCTGATGCCGGAAAACTCGGGCGTGCTGACCATCGAGTTCAAGGTGAATCTGCTGGCGCCTGGCAAGGGCGAACGGTTCCTGTTTCGCGGTTCCGTCACCAAGCCCGGTCGCACCATCATCGTGGCAGACGGCCAGGCCTATGCCTTCGCCGCCGACGGCGAGGCCAGGCTGATCGCCACCATGACCGGCACCATGATGACGGTGACTGGGCGCGAGGGGATCGAAGGGTGAGCAGCCGATTCCCGAAGCGAATTCGTCGTGCCGCTGACACGACGAGAGGTTACTGACACGGGGCGTTGCGAGGTCGCGGCCTCTTTGGCCTTGAGGGTGGTGAAACGTCTTGAGCGAGAAATCCGCAGACTTGTCCGTCAAGCTCGGTGGTCGGCGTGTCCTGTTCGTCATGGCTGCCGATGCCGAATATGGCCCGCATCTCAAGCGTCTGTTCACGCCGTACATGACCGGTGTCGGACCGGTCGAGGCCGGTGTCCGTCTTGGTGCCGAACTCGCCCGATTGAAGGCGGAAGCGATGTTGCCGGATTTTGTCGTCTCGCTTGGCTCGGCCGGTTCGCGCCGGCTGGAGCAGACCGGCATCTACCAGGCAACTTCGGTCGCCTATCGCGACATGGACGCCTCGGCGCTCGGCTTTCCGAAGGGCATCACGCCGTTCCTGGATCTGCCGGCTGTTTTGCAATTGCCGCATCAAATTCCGGGAATTGCCGGCGCCTCGCTGTCGACCGGCGCAAACATCGTCTCGGGCGCGGCCTATGACGCGATCGCCGAGGACATGGCCGACATGGAGACCTTTGCCTGCCTGCGCGCCTGCCAGTTGTTCGGCGTTCCGCTGATAGCATTGCGCGGCATTTCGGACGGTGCCGCCGAACTCAAGAATGTCGGCGACTGGACCGAATACCTTCACGTCATCGACGAGAAGCTGGCCGATGCGGTGAGGCTTCTGGAGACCGCGCTCCGCTCGAACACTCTTTAGATCGAGGCGGTCTGGTTTGCCTGGTCGTCGCGACTGGGCTGCGACGCGGCACCCCATTGCGCCGGACTGCTTCTTTCTTTAAAGGCTCGCCATGACGACACATCCCGACACCGTTCTCATCATCGACTTCGGCAGCCAGGTCACGCAGCTGATCGCCAGGCGCGTGCGCGAAGCCGGCATCTATTGCGAAATCGTGCCGTTCCAGTCGGCCGACGAGGCCTTCAAACGCATCCGCCCCAAGGCGGTCATCCTCTCGGGCAGCCCGCATTCCACCGTCGATATCGGCAGCCCGCGCGCGCCGGACGCGGTCTTTTCCGCCGGCATTCCGGTACTCGGCATCTGCTATGGCGAACAGACCATGTGCGCCCAGCTCGGCGGCAAGGTGGAAAGCGGCCATCATCGCGAGTTCGGCCGCGCCTTCCTAGAGGTTGAGCAGGAATGCGCGCTGTTTGACGGCGTCTGGGCCAAGGGTACCCGCCATCAGGTGTGGATGAGCCATGGCGACCGCGTCACCGCGCTACCGCCGGGCTTCAAGGTTGTCGGCACATCGACCGGTGCTCCCTTCGCGGCGATCGCCGACGAAGGGCGCAAATTCTATGCCGTGCAATTCCATCCCGAAGTCGTGCACACGCCCGACGGCGCCAAGCTGTTGCGCAACTTCGTCAACAAGATCGCCGGCCTTACCGGCGACTGGACCATGAAGGCCTATCGCGAACATGCCGTCGAGGCGATCCGCAAGCAGGTCGGCAAGGGTAAGGTCATCTGCGCACTGTCGGGCGGCGTCGATTCTTCCGTCGCCGCTCTGCTGATCCATGAGGCGGTTGGCGACCAGCTGACCTGTATCCTGGTCGACCACGGCCTGATGCGAAAAAACGAGGCGGCCGACGTCGTCGCCATGTTCCGCGAGCATTACAATCTGCCTCTGATCCTGGTCGACGCATCCGACCGTTTCATCTCGGCGCTGGAAGGCGAGTCCGACCCGGAAAAGAAACGCAAGACCATCGGCCGCCTGTTCATCGAAGTGTTCGAGGAAGAGGCGAAGAAGCTGGGTGGTGCCGATTTCCTTGCCCAGGGCACGCTTTATCCCGACGTCATCGAGAGCGTGTCCTTCACGGGTGCCACCTCGTCCACCATCAAGTCGCACCACAATGTCGGCGGCCTGCCGGATCGCATGAAGATGCAACTTGTCGAGCCGCTGCGCGAGCTGTTCAAGGACGAAGTGCGCATCCTGGGCAAGGAGCTAGGCTTGCCGGAAAGCTTCATCGGCCGCCATCCGTTCCCAGGGCCAGGGTTGGCCATTCGTTGTCCGGGCGGCATTACCCGTGAAAAACTGGAGATCCTGCGCGAGGCCGACGCGATCTATCTGGACGAGATCCGCAAGGCAGGCCTCTACGACGCCATCTGGCAGGCCTTCGCCGTGCTGTTGCCGGTGCAGACGGTGGGCGTGATGGGCGATGGCCGTACCTACGAATTCGTCTGCGCGCTGCGCGCCGTAACCTCTGTCGACGGCATGACGGCCGACTTCTACCACTATGACATGGAATTCCTCGGCCGCGCCGCGACCCGTATCATCAACGAAGTGCGCGGCATCAATCGCGTCGTCTACGACGTGACCAGCAAGCCGCCGGGAACCATCGAATGGGAATGATTCAGGCCTATCCGGAAGCCGCCGATTTTACGCCGGAGTTCGATTTAACGCACTGAAATATAATAGTTTTGTCGATTGTGCCTATCGATACCTATCGGTGGGCATAGTTCGCATGTACCGTCACAGCTGACGGCCCTTGCCTATATTGATTGCTGCCGATTTTGAAAGTACCGTCACGGGAAATGAGGCCGGTGACGGTACTTATTTTGGCCTAAGCCATTGCGAACACGCGCATTTTTTCAGCACTGGCCCCCAAAAACCGCATGACGGTACTTTTCGGAGGTGGCACGGCAATGCTGACGGATGCCGCAATTAAGGCCCTGAAACCAAGCGAAAAAATTTACAAGGTCGCCGATCGCGACGGCATGTATGTCCGCGTCATGCCGTCTGGAGCCATATCTTTCCGGCTGGACTACCGGATGAATGGCCGACGCGAGACGGTCTATCTCGGCAAGTATGGGCGTGATGGTATCACTCTCGCGCGGGCGCGCGAGTTGTGCCTGGATGCACGGCGGGCGGTCAGAGAGGGACGTTCACCAGCAATCGAGAAGCAGCGCGAGAAACACCGCCTGAAAGAGGCCAAGAGCTTCGGCGAGTTCGGCGAGAAATGGTTGATGAATGCTTCGATGGCGGACAGCACCAGAGCCATGCGCCGCGCCATATTCGAACGTGAGCTCCTCCCCGTGTGGCGCAATCGCCTGCTTGCGGAAATCACGCCAGACGACCTGCGAGCGCACTGCGCCAAGATCGTCGAGCGCGGCGCTCCAGCCACTGCAATCCACGTGCGGGATATCCTGAAGCAGATCTACGGCTTCGCGATCCTGCATGGAGAGAAGGTGCCCAACCCAGCGGATGAGGTTGGACCCGCCGCGATCGCGACGTTCGTGCCGAGGGATCGCGCCCTATCGCCGGCCGAAATTCGTATCACGCTCAAGCAACTCGAACACGTTCCTACTCTGCCGACCATTCGGCTAGGTATGAAGCTCTACCTTCTGACAATGGTCCGGAAAAGCGAACTTCAGGATGCGGTGTGGGAGGAGGTGGATTTCGAGAATGCGGTCTGGACCATTCCAAAAGAGCGGATGAAGCGTTCGAGGCCTCACAATGTCTATCTCTCGCGCCAAGTCATGGACATTCTGATCGCCCTTAAGACCTGCGCGGGGAATTCGAGATATCTTTTGCCGTCGCGATACGATGCTGACGCGCCGATGTCGCGAGCGACCTTCAACAGAGTGACTTATTCTGTAGTCGAGCATGCCAAGAAGAACGGACTACCTCTGGAACCGTTTACGGTTCACGACCTGAGGCGCACCGGTTCTACCCTCTTGAATGAGCTCGGCTTCAACAGTGATTGGATCGAGAAGTGCCTCGCCCATGAGGATGGACGGTCATCCCGCGGAGTTTACAACAAGGCGGAATATGAGGTTCAACGCCGCCATATGTTGCAGGAATGGGCAGATATCGTCGATGCCTGGGTTGAGGGGAAGAAACGCGGTCCGATACTCGCGCCCCCCGCCACGACGCTGCTTGAGCTTGACCCATCGCTTTGACCCATCGGGTGTTCCATGGCGAACGTCAGGATGCCTGGTCCGTTTGGATGGAGCGGACGACGGTGCTTTTGCCGAGCTTGGACGTTGGCAAGATCCCGGTGATGCCGAGGGCATTCGCTTGATGGTCGATGGAATTATGCCGCGGAAAACTGATCTGGCGTTCATTTCGCCTTCGAAGTGGATCCTGCAACTCGATCCTGACCTTTGACAGGACGGATTCTCCGCTGCCTCACGTCTGGACAGAGCGCTTTGAGAATGGGCTTTGCGCGCCGCGCCGCGAGCCACGCTTGAATTTCGCCAAGATCCCAGACCACGCATCTTGGAGTTAAGGCGAAGCGTCGCGGAAATTCTCCACGCCGCTCCATTTCATAGATGGTGCTATCGGCTAGCGGGACTATCTCCCGCAACTGTTGGCGTCGGATGGTCCGCTGCAGCGTGAACTCGCCAGATGCGTTCGCCATGCTCTGCCTCCCATCGTTCAACGCCTCTCAAGTAAAGTGATCGTTCCTGAAAATTGAAAGGGGTCAGCAGGGATCGTGTGAGAACAGCGCAGTGAAGCG
Source organism: Mesorhizobium terrae (assembly GCF_008727715.1). GTDB lineage: Bacteria > Pseudomonadota > Alphaproteobacteria > Rhizobiales > Rhizobiaceae > Mesorhizobium > Mesorhizobium terrae. Next base: position 844,720 of record NZ_CP044218.1, on the reverse strand, counting down.
TGTAAATCGGCGGGTTATCGAAAGCACACTCACCAATTGGAACCGCTTCCCAGGGAGACGTGTTGGCTCAAGGCTCCTGCAAGTCGTTCCGCATGGATCCTCAGGCAAGCCGGCAAGTTTGATATCGGTGAACGCGTGTCGTCCAAAGACTGGTTGGACACCGGCTCGTTGCTGGCGATACGATATTCGGAGATGCAGTTCGAACCTATGCCAGCAGGAGCCAATCAGATGAGTGAAGCGCTGATCATCGATCGATCGAAGGGTGTTGCCGCAGGCAGGAGTTCCGGTTCGGGCTTCGGCAATCTCGTTTGGGCGGTTGCGACTTCCGACGACAAGAGTCTCGACCTCAAAGGTCAGGTCGCAGCAGCTTTCGCAAAGATAGACCGGGTGTTGGGCGAACTGGGCACAGACCGTCGGAATTTGCTGTCCGTTACGGTCTTCCTGGCAAACCTGGATGACAAGAAGGCTTTCGATATCGAATGGCTGAGCTGGGTTGGGGACAATCCCGGACATTGGCCGCAGCGCATGTGTATCGGAGCGACGCTGTCGGCCGGCACGTTGGTCGAGATCTCTGTCGTCGCGGCGCGGCCAGGCTAGCGTAGGTAGCGACGCTCATCGGAACGAACGCTTTCCATTCCTTGCAAGTGAAAAACATCTTCTACGGGCAGCAAGTCGCGATGGACTTGCTGGACGCCGCCATCCGCTATGACGCGCAGAAAGGTTTCTTTCATTGCGGTGGCAGCGGCGCGGATCGCGTAATTTCCATAGATTATCATGCGGATGTTTCCCAGCACACGTATGTCAGCCGCATTGAGCTCAGGGTAGGCGTTTGGCACAATGACCAACGGGGCGGCGCCGTTCCACGCTTTTGAGAAGCTCTCGATCTCGCCGGGATCTTTCCTCTTCGAGTGGATAAGGATCATGTCGGCACCAGCCTGCTCATAGGCGTGGGCACGCGCCAACGCTTCATCCTCACCCAGTCCGGCGATCAGCGCCTCTGTGCGTGCAATGACCAGGAAGTCAGGATCCGATCGCGTCGCCAGGGCGGCTTCGATCTTGCCCTGGAATTCTTCGACACGCACTAGGTTGTGATGGCCGTCGACCGCGAGGCTCGTCACCTTTGGGAACGACTTGTCTTCAATGACGATCGCGCTTGAGCCGGATCGCTCATATTCCCGGACCGTGTGAATGACGTTGATCGCGTTGCCGTATCCGGTGTCGACGTCGGCGACGATCGGCAAGGAGGTTCTGCCGGCAACGGCCCGAAGCATATCGAGATGTTGGGTCATCGAGATTAGGCTCATGTCGGGAAGGCCATAAAGCGCCGATAGCTCGAAGCCTGATGCCCATAATCCGTCGAACCCGGCTTGCTCGGCGAGGATCGCCGACAACGGACTGTGGGTCGCCATGACATGGACCAGCCCCTTCTCGGCCATTGCGCGGCGTAGACGTGTCGCTTTGGTCATCGTGGGATCCTCACGTCAGTGCCTCGCACGCATAGATTATCCGTTTGCAGGCCAGATCGAGTTCCGTCTGTGACGACGCATATGAGATCCGCAGAAACGATGGTGCCAGGAATGCCGATCCCGGTACGGCTGCGACGCCGAACTGGTCGAGAAGGTAGTCCGTGAAATCGACGTCGCTGGCAATGATCTTGCCTTGAGGTGTCCGCTTGCCAATCAACCCCGCACATGAGGGAAAGGCATAGAAGGCACCGTCCGGAACAGAACAGCTCAGGCCAGGCGCCCGCGCGAGCAGGCCGACGACAAGGTCCCGGCGCTTTCGGAACTCGGCCACGAAATCCGCGACATAGTGCTGATCTCCGCCGACGGCCTCGACCGCTGCGTATTGCGAGATCGAGCTTGTGTGCGATGAGGTCTGGCCCTGGATCGTGTTCATGGCCTTGATAAGGTGCGTCGGCCCGGCGGCATAACCGACGCGCCAACCCGTCATCGCGCTTGCCTTCGAGACGCCGTTGACGATCACAGTCCGCTCGAACAGGTCTGGGGCGACTGTAAGAATCGAGGCGAAAGGAACCTCGTAGACAAGTTTTTCGTAAATATCGTCCGAAAGCACGTGCACCTGCGGATGGTCTCGCAGGACTTGCGCCAACGCTGAAAGCTCATCAGAAGAATAGACTGCGCCGGTCGGGTTGCATGGCGAATTCAACATCAGCCATTTCGTGCGCTCGGTGATAGCGCCGGCCAGAGCTTCTGCAGTGAGCTTGAAACCGCGTTCCGGCTCGCACGGTACCAGCACCGCAGTCCCGCCCGCCAGAGCGACCATATCCGGATACGAAACCCAGCACGGAGTTGGGATGATGGTTTCATCACCGGCATCAAGGCTGGCATAGAGCGCGTTGAAGATGACCTGCTTGGCGCCACAACCAACAGTCACATCGTCGGCACGATAATCCACCCCATAATCGCGCTTTAGTTTGGCGCAGATTGCCTCGCGCAGCTGCGTGGCGCCGGCAACGGCAGTATAGCGCGTCAGACCCTTGCCAATGGCACGCACTCCAGCGTCGCAAATTGCCGCCGGTGTCGGGAAATCGGGCTCGCCCTGACTGAGAACAATGACATTGACTCCGCTGGTTCTCAGAGCCGCGGCGCGCGCAGTCATCGCCTTTGTTTCGGATGGGCGGACAAGCTGGAGCCGGTTTGAAAGTATCGTCATTGCAAAGACCTCGACTTCATATCGAGGCCGGTCTGCGCATTTTGTTTTTACCCATCAACTTGGGCCATCTAGCAACTGAATGCCATTCATCGACTATTTCGATGCGGCGCCCAGCAATTTGGACTTGGGTTGGTCTTCCTTGCACAAGCGCACGAGCCATCGGCAGAACATTCGCGCCAGATCCAGATTTTGACTGCGGTCGACTGCATGGGCGTGATACTGCATACCGCTCGGCGTACGGGTACCTTTGACGATTTCCAGCAATCCCTGCTTGATCAGATCCCGGACAAGGACCTCCGGGGTCACCAGAAGGCTTCTTCCGTGCGCTATCGCGGGAAGCGCCAGATAGTGATGGTCGTATCGAGCGCCCAGCTTGATGTCTTCCTGGCGGATGTCCATCCCCCGCAACCAGGTTGGAAGAGTATCTGGACGAGAGGTGATGGAGACGATCGGAACGCGTGTCACGATATCGATCTCCTTGCCGGCAACTTGTCGCGGAGAGCCGACGCAAACCAAGTCCTCGTTGAGCAGAACCCATCTGTCGGAAGGTTCGGCCAAGGCTAGATCGCGCGTAATCAGCACGTCGAAATTGTCGGCTGACGTCGGTTGGGAGAGCGTGGTGACAACGTCGACCACCGCGCCGCCGGCCTCGGTCGAAAACGCCTGGATGTTCGGGATGAGAAGCGTCGAGGCGAAGGTCGGCAGCGATGTCCTGACGAGAATTCGGTTCAGATCCGTCTGCCTGCGCTTCATGCGCTGCGCTGTAAAATAAATGGTGTCGAGCGGCTCGCTGACGGCGGTGGCGAAGAGCCTCCCGAACGCGGTGAGTTCGGAGTTGCGTCCCCGCCGCTCGACAAGTTTCGAGCCGAGATAGTCTTCGAGGACGGCCAGGTGCCGGCTCACCGCGCTTTGCGCGATGCCCAATACGACTGCGGCTCGCGTGACGCTCTTCTCACGCGCGATCACGGCGAAGGCCCGCACAGAGTTGAGCGGCAGCGATTCATGTCCCTCGGGCAAAACAGTTCCCTTTCTAAAAAACGGGGGGATCACATTGGGACGGATTTGGTTCGAATTATTCGATGATTGTCACAGGAGCGTAACAGCGGCCCGGTAGCCCAAATTCCATCAACCAGGCTCGGGCCGATGCCAGAAACCAAATTCGTAATCGTCAGTTTTGATGGGCTGCGGCCGGATCTGATCGACGATCAGCAGACACCAAATCTCGTCCGGCTCAAGAAGCTTGGCACGACGCTCGCGGCGCAGCGAACGATCTATCCAAGTGAAACCAGGACTGCTTTCCCAAGTTTCGTGACCGGAAGCACAGCAGCCGTTCATGGGATGGTCGGCAACAAATACGTCGATCGCAGCGTCAACCCGCAACGCTATATAGACACGGCTGATGCGGTCCTGCTGGATCGGCTGGATCGGGAAAGCGGCGGCCAGCTTATGAGCGCACCTACTTTGGGCGAGCTGCTTGGGCGCGCCGGTCGAAGCCTTGCGGTCCTAGCCTCCAACACGCCCGGCACGACGCGGCTCTTCCACCACAAAGCCGAGGCCTTCGGCCATGTCCGTTTGTCCGGCCATTTTCCCGAAGCCTGCACGCCCAAACATGTCCTAGACGATGTTGTTACACGTTACGGGCCCCTGCCGCCGGTCCCTCCTGTCGGGGAGCCGGACCTCGATGCGCAGACGCTGATCACCACGATCTTTCTCGACTACCTGTGGCCCGAGCGGACTCCGGACGTGACCATTCTGTCCTATGGCGAGCCGGATACCTGTTCTCACCACAATGGTACGGGTGCTGCCGCGACCCGCCGGGTGATCAAACACTGTGATGCTGAATTTGGGCGTATTCTGGACTGGTGGGAAGCCGAGGGACGGGCCGCAGGCGTACAGATCATCGCGCTGTCGGACCATGGCCACATTACCGCACATACACGCGTCTCCGTTGCCGATTGTCTTTCCGACGTCGGCTTCAATCCGGGAACCGCGCCAGCGCCGGACGTTGACGTCGTTGTCGTGCCCGGACAGGTCGGCGCTCTCTACCTTGCCGACCGCAGCAGCGAACAGCTGACACGGCTCGTCGGCGCGCTGAGCGAATTTCCCTGGGTCGGTCCAGTGTTCACGGCGCCCGGAAACGAAATCGAGGGGGTCGTCCCGGGAACCTTTGCAAGCAGCCTGGTCATGGCGAACCACGAACGGGCCCCTGATGTCTATTTTGCCTTTCGCGCGGACGACCGCAGGGATCGGTTCGGTCTCGTAGGCGGGACGTTCTACGACAATGCGAGGATGCCTGGCCTTGGCGTCCATGGCGGCTTGCACTCCAAGGAACTGGCCTCGGTCGGCATTGTCGCGGGGTCAAAGTTCCTGGCCGGTGGACACGTCTCCAAAGTGCCGTCCGGTATTTGCGACGTCGTCCCTACCATCCTTGAGGCTCTCGATATGCAGCCACCTTCGAGCATGACGGGGCGCGTGCTTTCGGAAGTGCTAGCTCGGCGATCGGCTGTCGCGCCTCTCTTGGCGAGTGTCACTCAGGTTTCCGAAATCCGGTCCGGCGGCCTCCTGCAGCGTATTCAGCGGACGCAGGTGGGATCGGCAGTCTACCTGGATGGCGGATGGGCTGAGGCTGCCGGTGCCGGCGTGATCAAAACGACAGAGGTGGCATGATGTCTGGCGTGCTGTTCACCGACATCTCGAAATCATATGGAACCAGCCAGGTTCTGTGCAATCTGAGCCTTGCTGTCGAAGACGGTGAATTCCTCACTTTGCTCGGGCCGTCGGGCTGCGGCAAGTCGACCCTCCTGCGCATACTGGCAGGTCTGGAGCCTCAAGATAAAGGCAGCGTTTCGATCGGCGGGCGCGTTGTCGACGGTTTGCGTGCAAAGCAGCGCGACATCGCGATGGTGTTCCAGTCCTATGCGCTCTATCCGCATATGACCGTCGCCGAAAACATCGGTCTGCCGCTCAAGATGCGGCGACTGTCATCCTTGCAGCGCCTGCCGCTGCTTGGGCGCTTTCTTCCGGGAACGGCACAGGCGAAAGCTGCAATCGAGGAAGAGGTCCAGCAGGCAGCCGGCGCGGTTGGAATTGATCATCTCCTGACCCGCAAGCCCGGCCAGCTTTCCGGTGGCCAGCGACAGCGCGTGGCGGTAGGTCGCGCCATGGTGCGCCATCCCGCGGTCTTCCTGATGGATGAACCTCTATCCAATCTGGACGCAAAACTGCGCGTCCAGATGCGCTCCGAAATAAAGGAACTGCATCGGCGGCTGGGCGTCACCTTCATCTATGTTACCCATGATCAATCCGAGGCGATGACGCTTTCGGATCGGGTCGCGGTGATGCTCGACGGCGAATTGCTGCAGGTGGCTCCGCCCCAGCAAATCTATGCCAATCCGACCGATCGCCGGGTCGCCGAATTCGTGGGCAGTCCCAAGATCAGCATGCTCGACGGCGTGGTTCGCCAGCGCGGTCATATCGAGGCGGGTGGAGTCAGCTTCGCCACCAATGTCGCTCTCGACATTGGTGCTGAGGTCACGCTGGGCATTCGGCCGGAAGCCTTTCATCTTTGCGACCGCAACGAACCAGGAGCGATCGCCGGAACCATCCGGCTGATCGAACATATGGGTTCCGACCTGTTTGTGCATCTCGCGCTGAACGCCGGCGAGCCACTTGTGGCACGCCTTCTGGCCGAGCGGGCTCCGCATCTTGCCCACGGCCAACTCGTCAATCTCAGCGTGCGCCCTGACCGGTTTCTGGTCTTCGATAAGGGCGGTGAACGCCTGCTGCCCGCCGCCAGCGTAACGCCCCTGAGGGAGATTGCCTGATGACGGCCAGTGTCGAGGTCTTCCCGAGCGCTCGGCCCGTGCCCAAACCCGCTTCTGCGGTTGGCGAGGCTCTGTCCGCTTATTGCCTGGCGGGGCCGGCTGCCTTTTTGCTGCTCTGCCTTTTTGTCCTTCCAATTGGAGGCGTGTTGGTCATTGCCGTGACAGACTGGCAATTCGGCGCGCGCACCATGTCCTTCGTGGGGACACGCAACTTTTCCGAACTTTTCTCCGACAAGGCCTTTCGCGCGTCGCTTGCCAACACAATCCTCTACGTGTTGATGGTGGTGCCGGGATCCGTTTTCCTGGGGCTTTTCATCGCCCTGTTGATCGAAAGCGGAAAATCGCTTCGCGCCTTTTACCGCGCCATCCATTTCATACCCTTCATGGCGACGCTGGCTGCCATGGCGATTGCCTGGGAAGCGCTGCTGCATCCCACGATCGGCCTCGTCAACCAGACGCTTTCAGCACTCGGTCTTCCGACTGCCAACTGGTTGCGCGACGAGAAGACCGTTCTGCCGGTTCTGGCCGTGATCGCCATCTGGCAGAACCTTGGCTTTGCCATGGTACTTTTCCTTGCCGGGCTGAAGTCCATCCCGCGCGATCTCTACGACGCCGCGGACATTGATGGTGCAGACAGCTGGCTCGACCGGCTGCGCACCGTTACCTTGCCGATGCTCGGGCCAGTAACGATGTTTGTCGTCATCGTCGTCGCACTGCGTGCCTTCGAAGCATTCGATACCGTCCAGATCCTCACCAAGGGCGGACCAGGCAACGCTTCAGAAGTTCTGCTCTACACGCTCTATCGCGAAAGCTTCGAATATCTGCGCACCGGCTATGGGGCCGCGGTCACCATCGTCTTTCTGACCATCGTGATCGCACTCACGCTTATTCAGGCTCGCGTCATGGACAGGCGGGTGCACTACTCATGAGAACAGATTGGCCCGGCGCGATTGCCCGCCACGTTATTTTGCTGACGACGGCCGCCCTCGTGTCGGTGCCCTTTGTCTGGATGGTATCCTTGTCCGTGAAGTCGCCGGGCGAGATTTTTCGTGGCTCCTTCTCTCTGCTGCCTCGACACTGGAATCTGGTTGAGAACTATGGTCGGGCACTGACGGCATCTCCACTGCCGAAATTCATGCTGAACGGCGTCGGCATTTGTCTGGCTATCTTGGTACTGCAGATTCTGGTGTGCGCGCCGCCCGCCTACGCACTCGCCAAACTCCAATTCAAGGGCCGCAATCTGCTGTTCGGGCTGGTGCTGATCGGTCTCTTGATCCCCCACCAGGTGTTGGCGCTGCCGCAATTCATCATGGGATACCAACTCGGCATCTTGAACACCTATGCTGCGCTGATCTTCCCATTCATCGTATCGCCATTCGGCATCTTCCTGATGCGGCAGTTCTTCAAGACAATACCGGACGATGTGGTCCACGCGGCACGGCTCGATGGACTTTCGGAGTTTGCCATCGTCTGGCGCGTCATGGTGCCGATGGCCCTGCCGGCAATCATTGCCTTTTCCATCTTCTCGGTCGTCAGCCATTGGAACGACCTGTTCTGGCCGCTGATTGCCGTTCGTTCCGAAGAAATGATGCCGCCGCCTTTGGGCATCATGACGTTCAAGAACGAAGAGGCCGGCAGCGATTACGGCCCGCTCATGGCGGCGTCGACCCTCGTCGTCGCGCCTCTCATAATCGCTTTTCTGGCCGCCCAGCGCTGGTTCGTCGAAGGCCTGACCGGCGGAGCCATCAAATGAAGCAGACATCATCAGTTCAGGGAGCAATGCAATGCCGGCCAGGTTGAGAGCGGATGTTGAAAGGCCATTTGAAATCGTCACAGGGCCAGAGATGATCGGAGGCGATGTGCAGGGCATATCTGCCGGTGACGTTTTGGACCCGGGCAATCCTTGGATTGCTGAATCCCTCAAGCGCGCCTTGAACCAATATCTCGTCCTGCGCTTCCGTAACATGCAGATGGACGATAACCAGCTTGTCGCATTTGCCCAGCTCTTCGGCCCCCTGCAGAACGACCGCCACAATCATCAAGAACCCAAGTCGAGCCAATCGGGACCCGCAGAGCTGAAGGTCCTGTCCAACGCCGTAGGACCCGACGGTCTTCCGATCGGCGACAAGGGCGCAGTCGCCCAGATCTGGCATACGGATGGATCGTTCAAACCGGCGCCGATGAATTACTCCATCCTCTATTGCAAGAAGGCGCCGGCGAACCCGCCCAGAACGGGTTTCTTGAGTGCATACCATGTGTACGAGTCGCTCACTGCGGAGTTACGGCGAGAGATTGCGCCCTTGCGTGCCATCCACAGTCTCCACAACCGTTCCCAGGGACTCTGGGACTTCTGGGAAGGACCTTCGGTGAGCGTGGAACGGCGCGCGGAGGGAACATCGCATCCGCTGGTGAGATTGCACTCCGAGACGCGCCGCCCACTGCTTTATCTGCCGCGGCGCCGCGATGCCCTGATTGAAGGCAAATCACCGGAAGAAAGCCGGAACCTGATGGAGCGGCTGTGGGCCGAGGTGTTCCGCGGTGGCGAACAATTCAGCATCGCGCTGGAAGCCGAAGATCTTGTCATTTTCGACAATCGGGCGGTTCTTCACAATCGGGAGGGCTGGGACAGCGGCCAAGAGCGGGTCGTTGTTCACATCGCTGCAGGCGAAGAAAAGCCGATCGCTGCCTATGAGCGTTCAAAGCTGTTGGACGGCTGATTGCGGGGCGGCCGATCGGACTGATCACAAAGGGGTTGAGCACGCCTGACTGCTTGACCAGAGGCGTCACCGCACGGCCCTAGGACATACTCGATCATCTTGGAGAGTTAAATGAGGATCCCGTCTATCTCTAAGTGCGCATTGGCGCTGTTCGTTGCCACCATGGGCGCGAGCCCGGCGTTTTCCGAAACCACGCTCAGGGTTCTTTACTCCAATGCCTATGTGAACAAAGACTCGATGGAGAAGCTGGTCCAGCTTTTCGAAGAGCAGAACAAAGGCACTGCGGTAAAGCTTGATGTCGTCAAGAATTACACCGAAATGACGCAGTTGATGTTGCGGTCATCTCTGACGGGAGATGTACCGGATGTCGGGTTCCAGGGGCTGAGTTTCGTAAGGTTGTTCGCCGAGCGCGGCCTGGCTGTGCCGCTTCAGGGTTTCATCGCGCAAGAAAACGGTTGGGAGAACCGCGGATATTCGCAATCCGTGATGAGCATGGCCAAAAAGGGCGAAGAGACAATCGGCATTCCATACCAACTGTCTGTGCCGATCGTCTATTTCAACATCGACCTCGTCAGGAAGGCCGGGGGCGATCCGGACAAGCTGCCGACAACGTGGCAGGGAATTTCCGACCTGGCAAAAAAGATCGATGCTCCCAGCGGAAGCATCTTCTTCGACTATACCCCGACAGCCAACTGGACATTCATCGCGCTGGTGCAATCTCAAGGCGGCCACATGATGACGCCGGACGAGAAGCAGGTGGCTTTCAATGGTCCCGAGGGGCTGGAGGCCTTCAAAACCCTGAAGGAGATTGGCCGTTCCGGAATGAAGGACATGACGCGCGATCAGGCCAAGCAGGCATTCGCCGGCGGTTCGCTCGGCATTTTCGTTACATCCAGCTCGGACATCACCCTCTACACCAAGCAAGCCGCCGGGCATTTCGAAATGCGCGTCGCGCCTTTTCCCTCGACACAGCCGAATGGAATCCTGCCGGCCGGCGGCAGCGCCATCATGATCCACACGAAAGACCCCGAGAAGCAGAAGGTGGCCTGGGACTTCGTCAAGTTCTTCACCGGACCAGACGCGCAGACGCAGATGGCGAAATCAACGTCCTATATTCCGGTCAACACCCTGGCGATCAAGGATCCCGGCCTCCTCGGCAACTACTATAAGAGCGAACCCAACCTGATGGTGGCCGTTGGCCAGTTGCCGAGCATGACGAGCTGGTTCTCGTTTCCCGGCGAAAATTCCCTGAAAGTTACTCCCGTGATCGAAGATGCGATGCGCAAGGTCCTGTTCCAGGAAACCGAGCCAAAGGATGCCCTCGATCAGATAACAAGTGCCGTCCAGGGGCTGATGTGAGCCTGCTGTCGACTCCCGGTAAGCTTGTCACTCCAGCTTGAAGGTCGCTTGCAATGACGATCAATCAAAGAGATTTCTCGGTGGCAGAACCCATCAGTCTCATTCGTACGACTCCGCCGACGCCGGGCTGGATCGGTGACGAGATCAAAAATGCGCTCCTGGAGATTTCCCAGGCGCATGACCTGTCCACGCTCCTTAGATACCACCGGTTCGCGGGTACCGAACGAGACCGGGAGGTGGGGGCGTCCTGGATGTCGGATCGCATGGGTGGGGGGCTTGAGATCGGTCGCATCATCGCGACCAACGGCACACAGAATGCCCTGATGCTGACGCTCGCAGCCGTTGTTGGCAGTGGTGGCTTGGTCCTCGTCGAGGCGTTCAGCTACTATGGCTTTCGCCGTCTGGCCGGTTTTCTGAATGTCGAAGTCGACTGCATTGAGATGGATCGGGATGGAGCGCTGCCGGACGCGTTTGAAGACGCTTGCCGGACGCGATCGCCGAAGGCGCTCTTCCTGACGCCAACCATCCACAATCCAACGACGCTGGTGATGTCGCTCGAACGGCGCAGAGAGATCATCGATATTGCGAGAAAGTACGGCGTTGCAATTATCGAGGACGACGTCTATGGCGCGCTGCCGCACGACGCGCCACCACCGATCGCGGCACTGGCACCCGATATCTGCTGGTTTGCGACCGGTCTGGCAAAATGTGTCTCGCCTGGGCTGAAGGCTGGCTATCTCGTTGCGCCCTCCACAAGTCACGCTGCATCCGTCTTCGAGCGTTTTCAGGTCACCTCGACCTGGCATATGTCGCCGCTTTCATCGGCGTTGGCAGATAAGTGGATAAGCGGAGGGACCGCAAAGCGTATTCTCGACGCCGTACGCGCCGAAGCATCGGGCCGGCAGGAGATTGCGCGCGAGATCCTGGCAGGCAGCCAATACGCGGCCCACCCAAACGGTCTGCATCTTTGGCTGACGCTGCCTGTTCAACACGACCAGGATTCTTTCATCGATGCAGCTGCCAAGGCCGGCGTCATCCTTCGACCCGGTTCGATGTTTGCCTTTCATCCGGACAGGCCCGTCGACGCGATCCGCATTGTCTTGGGAAGCCCGGAAACGCGAGAGGAACTCAGGCGGGCGCTGAGCGCCATCCGTGAAACGGCCGGCGCCTGAACAGCGCCTGATGTTCAAGCACCGTTCACGCAGAAAACGCCCAGCGTGTCGAACGACATTGCGACACGCCCACTGCTTTCATGGCTGTGGAATATAGACCGCAACAGAGACTCCACCGCGGGTCGTCCTAATCGGCGCATCCCGATCAGCGTGGGCGACAAGGTGCTCACATACCCAATGAATTCATTTTCGGAAAATTCCAGCTCGTTGCACCAATGTGCTGCGTGGCCGGAAGAAAATGACCGGCAGGAAAGAACCTCCCGGGAGATGTCGATGCTCTCATACTGGCCGTGTTCATTGGTTCTGTGGCCACGAACGAAGACCGGGGCGAATTTCTCGAGGAGACAGAATATCTCGTCTCCAGCGGAACCGGGCGGACTCACCAGTTGGTAGTCGACAATTGCGAGAAGTCCCTGCGGGCAGAGAACCCTGGCGCATTCGTTCAGGAACTTCTGGCGCGAGAACCGATGATAGGCGCAGGCGGCTGTGACCAGGGCAAGCGACCTGTCGGCAAATGGAAGATGCGTGGATGAGCCGTCCACGAACGTCACGTTGCTGCCGGATGCGGGGGAAACCGCGACGGCGTTTGCTCTCATGTCTGCACTGGGCTCGACACCCACCACCTGACGCTGTGGAACCAGAAACTGCGCAAGCGCGAACGTGAAAAGACCTGTTCCTGCGCCGACGTCAACCGCAGGAAGGCTGTGGTCGAGGGACGACGAGAGGCCCGATACGTGTGCTATGAGGGCGCGCGGATAGCGTGGCCGGTATCTATAGTGGCCGGCAACCTGTCGAAATATGCTGCTGGATTGCGACTGTCGGGTTGCCCCGACGCTCTGCAGTACATTCATGGCACATCTCCTTCCAACACTGTCGACCTGTCGGGCCGGGTTTCGTCACGAAAACCGGATTGCAGAAAATATACTTAGTGAAATAATCAATATTCCCACTATGTAGCTTGGTGTAACGGCGTTCTTGAAGAATATTACTCCCGCAAGTGTCGCCAATATAATTCTTCCCAGATCGATTATTGCAATTCTTGGCAATCCGGATCTTGGGAATACCCGGAAAAGCAGTGCCTGGGAGATCGTCGTGAGCAGCCCGATGGCGCAGACGAGGATTACCTCATCCAGGTTCAGCGGACGCCATGAGATTGCGGCCAGCGGCAATGCGAACGCACATGTCAACGCGCTCGTTATCAAGGTCGCCATGATGGGAGCCTGGAAGGCGCCAATGAGCCTGGTCTGACTTGCAATCACAGAAGCCGTCAGGGCGGACAACAACGCGGCGGCGGCGCCCGGCACTGGTGCCGAGTTGAGGGACGGGCTCACGGCAAGAATTACGCCTGCGACGCCGGTGGTAATGCAAATCCACTCGACGCGGGATGGTGCGGCAGATCCGAGCCGGCCCGCTAAGGCTCCAAGCAATATCGTCTTTGTGTAGAGGAGAGCCTGCGCCAAACCCACGTCTATGGAGTGTATCGCATACGTCCAGGCGAGCGCGGAAATATAGATTAGAAGGGATCTCGGTGCGTGCCTCTTAACATCCGTGATTTCCATGCGCGGGCACAATTTAAATGAAAATGGCAACAGCAACAGAAAGCTTGAGCCGTACCGCAGGAATGTAAGCTGGTAGATCGATATTTCTGCACTCGAGATGCGCAAGAGCGTGGCGATAAGCACGAAGCATGCCATCTCCATGACAATGTAAATTGGCGTGCTCGTTTGCATCGTCTTTGACCGTTTACGATCTGACCGTCTTTGCCAATCTGGTGAGTGCCGTGAACAGTTCATCCTGTGTGTCGGGACTGCCGATCACGATCCGAATGCTGTTGTGGGACTTGTGGGGATCGACGAAGAACATGTGGCCAGGGCGTAGGATCACGCCGACATCGGCAAGCTGCTGGAGAAGGCGATCCTGGTTGGTTGTGGCGGCAAGTTCCATCCAGAGGAAGACGGACTCAGGGTGGGTGGCGAGGGGGAAGCCAGACAAGCATCCGCGGGCGATCGCTTGCCGGGCAACGATCTCAGCACGGACGGCATCGCGAATGCCAACAAGCGTGCCGTCCATCACCCAGCGCGACATGATTGCTGCCGATAGCGGGTTTGCGTGCCAGGTTGAAATCGTGTCGAAGGCCGCCGCAGCCTTGCCTGCGTCGGCGCTGAATGGCGCGACAAGGTAACCCAGTCGAAGCCCAGGCCCCATGCATTTGGCCGGGCCGGTAGCGAACCAGCAGATATCAGGCGCAAGTGAAGCAATTGGCTCTGGCGCAATCGACGGCAAGCTTCCGTAGACATCATCTTCTATGATCGGAACGCCGTACTTGCGTGCGACGTCGGCAAGCTCAAGGCGTCGCGTTCGTGACATGACAATCGATGTTGGATTGTGCAGGGTTGGCTGCAGGAAAAGCGCACGCGGCCGGCGGTCACGACAGGCCTCGTCAAAAGCATCGGGAAGCGCCCCATCAGCGTCCATGGCGATGCCGCTGACCGTGATGCCAAGCAATGCCGCCAGACGTCGTAGCCCGTAGTAGCTGATATCCTCGGTCAGCAGGTGGTCCCCAATGCCGACGACCGATCGAAGCGCCAGAAAAAGCGCGCTTTGGGTGCCGTTGGTCATGATGATGCGATCAGTCTCGACAGCTGGGCCAAGGCGCTCGCTCAACCAGCGGCGGGCAATATCCCGATCCTCCTCGCTGCCACGGAAGGTGTGATATCGCATGAGACTTTCGATCTTCGCGCTTCGACTGATCTCCCCGAACGCCCTGATCAATGCTTCGCCGACCCATGGGGGCGTGGGTGGCGTGCTGCGGATAAGGCTAATGGGTTCAATTGCCGTTTGCAGTTCATGCCTAATCGATGTTTGCATGTGCGTGGTCCTTTGGGATTCAAACGCTTGCAGCCAGCCAGGCTGAGGGCAACTGTTCGCGTTCGCTCAACAGATGCGAGGAATGTGTTGGCGGTCTTCCGATGCTCCGGGGCCAGCCCAGCGCCGCGACGATCTCAGATGCCGCAATCTTCCCGATCAATGGGGCAAGCGTGACGCCACCATGCATGGCAGCCACGGAGATCGCGGCGCATTCCTCTCGTGGCCCTACGATTGGATGATCGCTGGCGGGTACAGGCCGCGGGCAGGTCGTCCAGCTTCTCGGCACATGGAGGAAACCGTCGAGCCAGCGCGCGCCGGCCGCCAACAGGTCCAGGCGTTCCCCTTCGAGGCGTTTCAATGGTTCGAGTTCACCCGGTAGCGCTGACACTCCAGCTATATATCCGCCCTGACCGGGCCGGATATGGAATCCGTCCGCATAGACGACATGCCTGATCACACTTGTGTCTTGCGTGGTGAGCACGAGGAGCGGGCCAGGCAGCGTCTTGATCGGCAGTTCCCGCAGACCGGCCAGTTTGAGCAGTGAGTTGGTGTCATTGCCCACCGCAAGCACGACCCGATCGAAGGTTTCGAGGTCCGATTGCCAACTTAACCTCACCCATCGGTCTGACGCCTGGATCCCCGCTACGCGCGCGCTGCGAAATTGCGCGCCGAAACGTTCAACGGCGGTCTTCACAAGCTGCTTGCACAACGCGCCTGAGTCGACCCAGCCTTCTTCTGCGACAAGAAATCGTTCCGTGGCGAAGCGGGCATGGATCCGAGGCTCGAGATCGATCATCTCCTTGGCAGCTACGGAACGGACTTCGCCCCCGGCAGATGCGAAGGTGGTCGCATCCCTGGCGAGTTTGGCTGCGGGATCGCCGGCCGATGCTATACGCGCTGTGCCGCATAGGTGCAGGAGGTGTTCCGACCCAATCTCGCGTGCCAGTGCGCGATGGTAACGGATGGCCTGCAAGCGAAAGGCAAGATCCTCGCCGGATCGGCCAAAAGCGTTAAGACAGGCAAAAGACGATCCGGAGACCGCGCTTCCCGGAGGGAGGGGATCGAAGATCGAAACCTTCGCTCCTTGCTTCGCCAGATGGTAGGCGATGGAGGCGCCTACGATTCCTGCTCCGACAACACCAATTTTCATCGGCCTTCTCCGAGAATAGAAGCTCACCGCCTCACGCGCTGGCTGTCAGTCCGCCGTCCACATAAAGGATCTGTCCGGTCACAAATCGCGCTTGCCGGGAGGCCAGGAAATGCACGGCTCCGGCGACATCCGCCGGTGTCGCCAGTCGGCCGATGGGAATGTCCGCCACTGCTCGTCGAAAGGTTTCGGGATCTTCCAGCGCCTTGTCGTTCTTGTGCGTGCGGACAGCACCGGGCGCGACCCCGTTTACGGTGATGTTGTGCTGCGCAAGCTCGATCGCCTGCTGTTTCAGCAGGGTCGCCAGCCCCCCTTTGGCCGCGCAGAAGGCGCTGTACCCCCGGCCCCGGAAGCCGAGCGCCGAGCGCACCGAAAGCAGGTGGATGTGACTGCCGCCTCGGCCACTGGCCACCTGCTGGGTGGCGACCGCTTGCGACAGAAACATCGCTGGCCGCAGCGTCCTGGAATAGACCTCGTCGAAGGCTTCCTCCGTCACCTCGAGCAGCTTCTGTTCCTTGTTGAAACCCAGGCAGTTGACGAGAATGTCGACCGATCCATGCAACTGAGCTACAGACGCCACTTGCTTGCGAATGTCTGCAGTGTCGCAGGCATCGAGGCCGATGCCCTCGGCGGTCCAGCCCTCGTCACGGAGCCTGCCTGCAAGCATATCGGCGCGCTCGCCGTCGCGTCCGGCCACGATGCTGGTCGCGCCGGCAACAGCCAAAGCTTGCGAGATGCTGGTTCCAATCGCGCCATAGCCGCCGACCACGAGCGCGACCTTGCCCTTCAGGCCGAACGCCGTTTCGACCTGCAACTCGGATTGGTGAACGGTCATGATGCCTTCTCCTTTGGTGCTGCCGGATTGGCGTCCGCCCGTCGCGCGCGCCAGGTCGCGTCGCCATACTGTCCTTTGAACACCGGCCCGAGATGCTCTTTGGCGGTGCCGCCCAACTTGAGTTTTCCTACGAAAGACCCGTCTTCGGTCAGTTCGCCCTCAAAGCCATAGAACAGCCAGATCGGGACCTGTTCATGCGCCGCTTCCAGGCGCAGGAAGCGTCCATGGACTTCGCCGCTGACGACGCCGGTTCGGTTCTCCGTGTGATGCGTGCCAACCACTGAACGGCCAACCTGCCGAAGCTGCAGGCGGTGTTTGGCCGTTCCACGAAGAAACCCGATGTCGACATGCCAGGCACCCGACACATCCATTTCGGGGATGACCTCGGATTTTGGAGGGGCGATGCTGGCGGGATCGGCAAAAGCGGCAGCCAGAGCGGCGCCGACGATTTCGGCTTCCTTGTCGGACAGGTTGATTGGGTCCAGGATTGTGGAGGTCCTCGTTGACCAGAAGTCGTGGATGAGGATGCGCGGTCGCTGGCTCAGCAGCGCAAGCCGCAATTCCTCGCTGTCGAAGGGGATGTGGTCGAAATCCCATGAAACCTTGAGCCGGGTTGCGGTCACCGAGCCTGGCCAGGTTTTGATCTCGGTCGACACGCCGGGGATGGCGGACAGATATGATCGGATCCGCTCCAGGCGCGGCACCCACTGGCTTCGTTCTTCCCTGGCAGATCGGTGATTGATCCAACGGTCGATGGCGACGACCGCGCCAACCATTTCCTCCTTTCCGATCTTCATGGATCGGCCGAAAGCCTGATGCGGTGCACCATTCCACCAGATCGCCTGGCAGAGGGTCTTTTTCCCGATGACGATCGCCGTCGATTGCGGCGCGCGCAGATATTTGCCGCCGGCATAAACGACCAGGTCAGCTCCACTATCGATCCAACGATCCGGCTTGCCGGGAGAAAGACCGGCCGCATCGACGAGGATCGGCACATCATGTGCCTTTGCCACCGGCAAGATGGACTGGAGGGGGAGGGTGGTCGACCCGTCAAGGCGACCAACCAGGCAGATCATTGCAGCCTCGCCGATTGCCTTGTCCAGCTCTTCATAGGTCGCAACGTCGACGATCTCACCGCCGGCGATGCGCATGGCCTGCTCATACGCGAACCGCTGATCGGCGGGGATCAGGACCTTGTTGCGCAGTCCGGACGTGTCGGGCAGCCGCAGCATGAGTTCGGGATTGTTTCCGGCTATGCAGGCTGCCGTTGCAAGCGCCAGGCTTGCGGCAGTCCCTGCCGTTACCACGCCCCATTCGGCGCCGGTCAACTCGGCCAGCCGCTGGCCCGCGCCTTGGGCCAACTCATCCATGTCCACGAATGCGCCGGCTGCTGCGTTCATGGCCGCGATGACTTCATCCGAAGGGTTGCTGGCGCCATAGATGGTGCGCACCCCCGCGCATTGAACGATGGGCTCCACGCCTAGTGCCCGGAAGACCGCGCCTGCAGACGAAGCGTTGACCGATGCTTGCTTGAGTGTCGAATGCGAGTTCATCCCAGTGTCCTCGAGGCAAGCAGCAACGATGAGGCGACGCAAAAGGCGGTCACGACGACGTACATCGCGCCTTGTGTTTTCGGGACGCTCAAAGGCGCGATGTGGAGCAAAGCCAGCGCGACAAGTGCAGCGGCGAACAGTGATGGAAAGATTTGCTCGGCAATCACCGGGCGAAGCAGGAAGAGAACCGCTGTCAGAGGAACCGCATAGGTCGTCGGCACACCAACGAAGCGCCCACCGGGAGAACCGAACACATTGAAGTAACTCAGCCGCAGAGCGCTGGCCAAAACCAACGTCGCTGCAGCAAGAATCGAGAGGAGCGATCCTTGTCCCACGACGATCAAGGTGACAGCCGGAAAGATACCTGCGCTCACCAGGTCTGCCAGGGAATCAAGGTTTTTTCCAACCTCTCCCGTCTCGGGTGCTCGGCCCAAGGTGCGCTTGGCAACCACGCCGTCTAGATGATCGGCCAGCAAGGCCCAGAGCGTGACCGCGACACCCGCTTCCGGATGGCCCGCAAGTGCGAAGCTGATGCCGACAACGGACAAGGCGAGACCTGCCCCGGTGATGGCGTTTGCAGGATCGGCAAGTTGACGAAGCATGTGCGTTACTCCTCAGCCCTGGCTAGGGGTCAAACAGCCTGCGACAAGAGCGTTACTTCAGGCGGCGTGGCGAAGAGGTTTTCCGCCATGCGCAGATCGGCCTGGTTGTCGATCTCGTACCATTTGACGGTGTCGCAGCGCGCCGCCGCGATCTTCAGGCCGCGGCCTATCAGCTGCGCCAGCACCTGCTCGGTGTAGGTCGTGCCGGCACCGATGCCGATCAGATCGTCGAGGGCAGGCACGATGACCGTCGACAGGGTTGCGCGCGAGAACCGGAACAGATTGAGGGTCTTGAAGAGGCGAGGGGCGCCTGCCTCATTCAGATTTGCGGCGGTCTGCTTCATGCGGACTTCCGCAATTGTCCCGGCGGGGCCAAGAACGACGGCGGAGCCTTCCATTTCTTCGGTGAAAGGTGCGACCGCGGCGACGTCACCGGCGCCGGCGGCCATCAACGAGACCAATGCCTGCCGCTCGAAGAAGACATCTCCTTCGAGCAGGAAAATGTCACCGCTCAGCAGGGTATGACGCGCCAGCCAGAGCGAATAGGCGCTGCCGGTGCGGTCGTAGACAGTAGATTCGACATAGTCGATGTCGACGCCCGCAAACCGGTCACCGCAGGCGTATTCGATTGCATCCTTCCTGTAGCCGACGACGATGGTGGCCGATCTGACCCCCATCGCGCCAAGATGGCGCAGGGCGTTATGGATGATCGAGACGCCGAGGACCTCCACCAGGGGTTTCGGTCGGAAGTCGGTCAGGGGGCGCAGCCGCGAACCCATACCTGCAGCCAGGATAACAGCGCTTTGGGGTACTTCAGTCCTGAACATGACAACTTTCCTTAAGCTACGTTGCGAGTTGCTCCGGTCCACGCGTCAAAAACTCCGACGAGCCTCTCCAGCCCGAGCGCGAGCTTGTCGTGGTCAATTCCGTAAGAGAGACGCAGCCCCATCGGGTCTCCGAAGGCGCTGCCCGACACCCCTGCCACTCCGGCCTGGGCGAGGAGAGCATTGACGACATCGTCCGCGGTTCGTGGGGCGGTGGAAATTGCGCCACTGTCAGCGAGCTCCCGGAGGTCGAGATAGAAGTAGAACCCGCCCTGTGCCTTCGGCAGCGGGGCAATCGCCTGGCGCGACAGGATGTCCAGTCCGAGCCGCCGGGCCTGGGTCAACTGCTCGGAGAGATGTCTTTCATAACTGCCGTCGCCGCGTCGCAGGTGTTCCAGGACGGCATGCTGGGCGATCACATTCGGGTTCGATGTCGTGTGGGACTGGAGTGCTTTGACGGCGTCGATCACGCTTTTTGGAGCGGCCAGGTAGCCAATTCGCCAGCCCGTCAAAGCAAGCGTCTTGGAAAACGCATTGATGATGATGGTGCGCGAGCGCGCTTCCGGCACGAGCGAGACAATTGGATGATGGGCGTGCGGTGCATGCGCGAATGCGCCGTAGCATTCGTCAAAGATGATCCAGAGATCGCGGCGGATTGCCAGGTCGGCGATCTGTTCCAAAGTGCTCTGGTCATAAACGACGCCCGTCGGATTGCTGGGCGTGTTGACCACGATCGCGCGCGTCTTCGGCGTGATGGCGCCTTCGATATCCTCGGCTCTTGGAACATAGCCGTGGTCGCGCGTGTCGACATGCACCGGCCGCCCGCCGGCAATCAGCACCTGCGCCGGGAAGGTCGTCCAATATGGACTTGGGATGATGACTTCGTCGCCCGGGTCCAGCAGGACCATCGCGGCGTTGAAAAGCGCTTGTTTGGCACCGTTCGTGACGGCGATCTCTTCGCCATGCCAAACCTGCCCGGTTTCGCGGGCGACCTTTGCGGCGAGCGCTTCACGCAGTTCGCGAAGCCCGACGGTGTCGGTATAGCGGTTCTCGCCGCGTTCAATGGCGGCCAGCGCGCCCTCGCGGACGCTCGGCGCGAGATCGGACCATATTTCTCCTGCGGTGAGGTCGATGACCTCCTTGCCGGCATCGGATGCCGCCTTGGCGGCTGCGCGCGCGGCAGCCGTCCCCGACGACGCAAAAAGCTTCGTACGCTGTGCCAACATTGTCGGCCCTCGTGAGTTGTTGTGACTGATGGTGGGCGGAACCGGCCCAGTGCTACTCGGCCGCGACCGCGACCGAAGGAAGGTAGCGCGTCTCGGCCTCCGCCAGTTCGCGGTAGTTGAGCAGGTCGAACACATCGTCCAGCGTGGCGACCTCGTTTTCGATGCCGGCGATCGTTCCTTCGCGAAGGATGCGTTCGCAGACCTGGCGCATGGCCGAGACGGCCGCGCGCATGTTGTGGTTGGCCCAGATCACCGTCGAGATCTTGGCCGCACGGTACTCATCGACGGGCGTGCGGTAGTATTTGGTCGGGACGATCACGAGGGGCAGGCGATTGCTCCATTCCCGGGCGAAGGCCAGGATCTCGCCGGCGTCCGACTTACGCGAGTGGATGAGGATCGCATCGGCGCCGGCGTCCGCATAGGCATGCGCACGCATCAGCGCTTCCTGTTGGTCGTAACCCGCGATCAGCGCCTCGACGCGTGCGACCAGAACAAAGTCCTCGGAACCAAGCGTGTCCTTCACCGCGCGCAGCCGTCCGCAGAACTCACTGATTTCCGCCAGCGGGTGACGGTCACCGACAAAGGAGTTCATCTTGGGGAAGCCCTTGTCCTCGAGGCAGACACCGGCCGCGCCGTGCTGGAAGAGCTTCCTGGCCGCGAGCCTGGCATTGTTGAAATTGCCGAAGCCGCTGTCTCCATCCACCAGGATGGGGATTGAGGCTGCATCGGCCATCCGCTCGACGACTTCGACGAGCTGTGTCCAGGATGCTTCATTGGCATCGCGGTAACCGAGGCTCGAGGCAATCGATAGGCCGGAAGCCCAGAGGCCCTTGAAGCCCGCGCGTTCCGCGATGGTTGCTGAAAGCGCGTCATGCGCTTCCATGATGAAACCGAGCGTATTGGCCTGGATTATTCCGCGCAGGCTTGGCCTGGCTGCTGCCGAAACGGCTGTGGTTGAAAGGCCGGATTCTCCAACGTACGACATCGCTGCTCGCTCCCAGATGAGGTGCACTGCCGTTCGTGCCGACAACTCAAGCATGAGGCGTTTCTGCGGCCTTGTCAGGGGCCCACTGATTGGGAAGCGCCACAATTCGCTTGAGCGTCACCGAACTGTCATACGTTATTCACACCATATTATGGTTGTCAATTCAAAAAATATCCAGATTATGGATTGCTCTTTTAGCCGGCTACGGGATCGTTGGCATAGACTTGTCAAGCCAGGCGGTATGAGGCATTGGGGAGATAACTGGGTTCTGAGATACACGCTGCGGATGCCAAAGACAGTCAACGAGACGGAACTGGCGAGCGGGGCGCAACTCCTGGACCGCGCGGTGGCGGTGCTGAATTTCGTCGGCCAGGCGGCGCGGTCGGGCGGCGCCAGTATCGCCGACATCAGTGAGGGGCTGAATCTCAAACAACCGACCGCGCATCGGATTGCCGTCGCCCTCGAACGTCATCGCTTGATCGATCGCGACAGCCTCACGAAGCGCTATAGGCTCGGGCTGGGGCTTTTTGTGCTGGGTGTCCGTGCCGCTGACGAGTCCGGCCTGCGCACGCTGGCACAGCCGGCGCTAACGCGCATCGGCGCGGCCACCGGCGACACCGTCTTCCTGATGGCACGCTCGGGGGTCAGCGCGATCTGCGTGGATCGCCACCAGGGCAGCTATATGATTGACAGCCTCACCGGCGGAATAGGCGGGCAGATACCGCTCGGCGTCGGTTCGGCCAGCCTGGCGATCCTGGCTTCATTGCCGCCGCCGGAGGCTGACGCCATCATCGAGGCGAACTCGCCACTCTATCCGCAGCATCATGGTCTGACAGCAGGCCGCGTCCGCAGCTTGCTGCCGGCAATACGCCAGGAAGGGTACGCCCTCGACAGGGGCGATCTGGTGGCCGGGATCTCGGCGTTCGCCGTCGCGATCAGCCCCGGGCAAAGGCCGAGCGGCGTGGCAATCGCCGTGAACATGACCAGCGCCAGACTGTCCCAAGACCGGTTCGAACAGTTGCTTCCATTGGTCAGACGGGAAGTGCAGCAGCTTGAAGAGCAGATCAATCCGCTGGAGATCATGTTCCGGCAACGCCCGGCCAGATGAACGCCGAAGCCCCTGCGACGTCGCAATTCGTGACGCTTCGCGCACGTTTACAAGTAAGCCGGCAAGGTTTAGAGTTCACTCATATTATGGATATCGGTAGGCTGGATTCCCCTTTCGTATGGAGTGTTGGGGCAGATGGTTTGCGATCGGCATGCGACTGGAACCTGCCTGGGTATCGCGCTCTGCGTGCTGATGGCCGTGTTGCTTTCGAAAGCCGCCCTTGCATTGGAACGATACCAGTTGAGCGTGCCGGGAACGCTGAGCGTTGCGATTACCGGCGACATGCCGGGTCTTGTCGCGCTCGATGGCAAGCTGTCGGGCTACGACGGTGAAATCCTCCAGATGGCGGCGACGCGGCTTGGCCTCAAGATAAGGCCGGTTCCGATGGAATGGTACGGCGCGATCGCTGCGACCCAGTCCGGCCAGGTTGACATCATCGGCGGCAACGTCGCCTGGACGCGGCAGCGGGCCGACGTGCTGACCATGACCGATCCCACAGCCTACTTCCAGAACGGCATTACCCAGAAGATCGGGCAGAACTGGAACAGCCTGGCGGATCTTGAGAACAAGAAGGTCGGCTCGATGATCGGCTTTGGCTTTCTGGTTGAACTGCGCAGGCTGCCCGGCCTGCAGCTCATGCTCTACGACACGCCGGACGCGGCAATGCGTGACCTGGTCATCGGTAGGATCGACGCCATGATCGGCGACCCGCCGGCCATCGACTACGCGATTTCGCGCAATCCGGACTGGAAGCTGCACACGGTCCCCTTCATCGACAACAATCCTGACTTCCCCTTGTTGACGAGCACCGGCCGGCAATATGTCTTTGGTCTCTCCAAGAACAATCAGGCGCTCGCCGATGACCTGAGCCGCGAGATCAGGCTGCTGTGGTCGGATTGCGAGGTCAGGCTGATCGGCAAGCATTATGGCCTGTTGAGCGACACGAACTTCGTGCCCTCGGCGGACAATTTCCGCGCCGGCGTCGACAGACCAGCCGACTGGGCCGCACCGCGTTGTCGGCAATAGCGAGCGGGGGTGAGCGGTGATCGACCTCGGCGTTGTCCTGTTGATCCTGCTGGACGGTGCAAGGATCACCGTCATCATCGCCTTGGGCGCGCTGGTCCTGGCGATTGCACTCGGCTTTTCTCTGGCTTCCGCCAGTTTCCTGCTCCGATCCCGTCTCGTCGACACTCTCATTGCGATCTATGCCGGGATCCTGCACACCATTCCCAGCCTGATCTGGCTGCTTCTGGTGTATTTTGGCCTGGCTCACATCGGGATCAGGCTCCCGCCGGTGCCGGCAGCCACGGCAGGACTGGGCATCATAGGGTCGGCGATGCTTGTGGAGGTTTTTGCCACGGCATTCCGGTCGGTGGCGGCAAAACAGAGCGAGCCGGCGCTTGCGCTGGGCCTTTCCCGCCTCCTGGCCTTCAGGCTGGTGATCGTCCCCAATTCCTGGCGAATAAGCCTGCCGCCGCTCGGCAACTATGCGCTCGCCCTCGTCAAGGACACGACGCTGGCCGCGGCAATCGCTGCGCCGGAGCTCATGTTCCAGGCGCGCGCGTTGGTGAACCGCACGTTCGAGACGGGACTGATCTATGGGCTGGCGGCATGCATCTATCTCGGCGTCGCCTTCATCCTTTTCCGCCTGACAAAGCGCTTTGAACAGGTGGCGAGCCAATGATGGAAGGCATTGCCTTGTATCTTGCGGACTGGGGCCCGCGCCTTTTCGAGGCTGCGTCGCTCACGCTGCTGTTGACCGCGGCAGGCTTTTGCGGCGCGTCCCTGGTCGGCCTTGGCCTGGAAGCCCTGAGGACGTCGCGCAGCGCGAGACTGCGCGGTCTCGTCAACTCGTATGTCTGGGTCTTGCGCGCCATACCGCTGCTGATCGTTCTCTACGTGCTTTACTTCGTCCTGCCCGGCTTCGGCTTGACGCTGTCGCCTTTCCTGGCGGGCACGCTCGGCCTTGTCCTTGTGCACGGCGCCTATCTGGCCGAGGTGCTGCGCGCCGGCATGCAGGCCGTGGAGCAGGGTCAATGGGAAGCCGCGCGCGCCGTTGGACTGTCTCGTCTCCTCAGCCTGCGGCTGGTCGTCATTCCCCAGGCCGTGCGCCATATGTCCGGACCACTGATCGTTGCCTTGATCTGCGTGCTCAAGGACAGCTCCGTCTGCGCCCTGATCGGCGTCAACGAGCTGACATTGACCTCCCGGGCGATCATGTCCGAGAGCTTCATGCCGCTGCATGTCTTCCTGCTCGCAGGCCTTTTCTACCTTGCGCTCGGCTGGCCGGCTTCGCTGCTCGCACGCGCGATCGAGCGGCGGACGAACAACCATCGCTGCCCGCAACCGCAGCGCTTGCGAGCGCCCAGGCGGCGGGCGCGCCTGGCGCCTCTGGCCAGGTGAGGGCCAATGGCGCGAGCCCCTTTTCCGGTTGTGGTCCTGCAAGGCGCGCCCTATGAGCGCGGCCATCAGCATGGAACCGCTTTCCAGCGTGATATCGTCTCTGACCTGGACCGGCTTGCCAGGTCTGTTCCAGCGCGCGTCCTGGTCAGGACACGACGCGAGGCGGAGGCGTCTTGGCGAACCCTGAATTTGCTCGCGCCTGCCATAGCCGCCGAAATCGAGGGAATCGCCGACGGCGCGCATTGTGCGGCCGAGGATATCTTCCTCAACAGCGGCTTCGAGTTTTTCGGGGAGCCGGCGCCGACCGGCTGCAGTGCGTTCGCCTTCAAGGGCGAGCGCGGCGCGGTTGTTGGCCAGAATTGGGATGCACCGCACGGCGCGAAATCCGGCCTGGTGCTTTTCGTGCACTTGGACCCGGACGGCTTTCAATTGGCCACCGTCGCTTCCAGGGGCACGCTGGGCTGGCTCGGCCAGAATGGCCACGGTCTCTGTCTGACGACCAATGATCTGATGCTCGACACAAGGACGGCAGGCCTGCCCAGCCAGGTGGTGCGTCGCATGGTCCTGTCCGAGCCGGATGTGCCGAGCGCACTTCGTCTTCTGCATCGGTTGCCGCATATGGGCGGGCGAAGTTACCTGCTTGGCGATGCCTCCGGACGGATAGCCGCGGTCGAGGTGTCGCCGGCAGCCGGCGTGAAAGCCCTTGCCGGCGCCGGTCCGCTCATCCACACCAACCACGCACTGTTGAGCGAGACGAAGGCCGTCGAGAACCGTGCCCTGCTGCAGCAGATCTATCCGTCGACATATGACCGATATGCCTCGCTTGCCGGTGCAGCCGGGTCCATGCGCTATGTAGCCGACGCCAAGCGCGTCCTGCGCGATCGGACCGGAGCGCCCAATGCCGTTGCAAAGAGCTTCTCGCGCGAGGAAGCGACCGAGACCGCGTGTTCGATCGTGTGCGATCCCACGGCAGGGGTGATCCATGTCTGCCTCGGTCTTCCCTGCGCGGGCGCGTTCGTTGCGCACGGCCTTCCGGCTCGCGACCGCGTCTCGGTCAGGCGGCACTCAGATCCGACTTCGCCAGTTGTGCGTGCCGATATTCAGCAAACCTTGCCGCAAGTTCATTCGCGATCTCCTCGCAATCCGCGAGACGCACAGCTGGGCAGTCGAAGCCGATTTCTTCGCGGATGATCGCGGCGGAATCCGTCGTGAAACGGATGGTGCCATCCGCGTCGACGGACTCGATACCGTCGAATTTCTGGCAGGCGCGGTTGATGGCGACAGCTTCGCCGATCGACAATCCCTCCGGCAGGTCGATGGATATTCCGTCTGGTGAAATCCTGACGGGATAGCCGCCGACTAGACCCAGGGGCCCTGGCGCATGAACGACGCGGTCAACGCCGTCGGCTAGCGACCGCAGCACGGCCGTCGCCGAGGAGGCGGTCACCGATTGCCCGGCCAGACCCTTGACGCGGCGGAAGCGCCCGGCGACGGTGGCAAACACCGCGTCGTGATCGATTGCCTCGGTCGGCAGGACCTCGCCGTCGAGGTAGAAACTCAGATGGTAGGGTGCACCGTCCGTCCCGCCTGAGCTCGGCATCCGGTAGCTCAGGAAGTGATGCGCAAAGAAACGCACGGCGATGCGCCTGACGTCGCAGCCGAGAAGATGGGCCGCCGCCAGCTGGATCCCCGGAACGGCATTGGCGATGTTGCCGATGCCGATCAAGGGGGCGGCGTTTTCGGCTGCGAGCGCCGCATTGGTCACGTCGGGATAGGACGCGTTGACGACCTTGGCCTGCAGGCCGGCCAGGCGGACGGCCTGCATCAGGCGGCGCACCAGAACCAGATGCATGGCTGCCCAGACGCCGCCGCGCGCCTGGTCCAGGCGCTGGAAGGCGGCTTGCGGCAGCTGGGTGATTACCCACCATGAATGCAGCGTCGTTGCGTTGAAGATGATGTCCGGCCGAAGCGCGGTGAGATAGGCGGCCGTCTCGTCGACATTCATCAGGTCGACGGCGGCGACCTGGATGCTGGCGTGGTGGCCGAGATTGGCCGCCGTGTAGCGCGCCAGGTTCGCGCGCAGCGATACTTTCTGGTTATCGCGTGCCGCTATGTGGATGTCGTAGCCGCAGCCGCTCTGGCTCAGAAAATCAAGAACGCCGCCGCCGAGCACGCCGCAGCCGAGTATCAAAATCCTGGTAGGATGATCGCCCGTTTCGAGAGCCATTTTGCGCCTCGCGTCTGAGTTAATGGTTGGTTCAACGCTCCGGACAATGGCAGCCGTTTGTGACAGCACCTTTTAGGACGGTACATACCTCTCACCTTTGAGATCGATACATCTTAAAATCCGATGGCTGTCACTCATCTGAAAGATGCTTGTCATCCACGCTCGATAACTTCGCCACCATCTGTCGGCGCATCGCCAAAATGGGGCGGCAAGGTGGAGAGCAAGGAATGAACCAGGTCGCTAACGTTGCGCGATATCTGCCATTGGACAGCGCGGTCCTGGAGGTCGATCTGGATGCGGTGCGCGCCAACTACATCACGATGACCGGTATTCTCGGCCGCGATGTCACCACTGCCGCGGTCGTCAAAAGTGATGCTTACGGACTCGGCCTGGAACCACTTGCCCGAACGCTGTGGGACGTGGGCTGCACGTCCTTCTTCGTTGCCAATCTGGAAGAAGCATTGAGACTGCGCGCCGTCTGCCCTTTCGCCAGGATCGCGGTCTTCCATGACGACTATGTCCGCTTTAGGCGAATTTACCGGCTGGAAGACATCCAGCCGGTAATCAACACGCCAGAGGAGTTGGATTTCCATTTCCGGACAGCGGCGACCGATCCGTACCTGCTCAATGTCGACACAGGCTTCTCGCGCCTCGGCCTATCCTCGTCGGAGGTTTCGGATTTTTCCAACAAGGAATGGTTTTTCAGGCACCCGCCCCGAATCCTGGTCAGTCATCTGGCCTGCAGCGACCATTCATCGGACGCGATGAATGAAGTCCAGAAGCTGCGATTTGAATCTTTGCGCGCATCGATCCGACCCATGGCCAGCAGCCTGGTGGCTTCCGCCGGCGCGTGGCTCGACACTTCGTTCCACTTCAATCTTGCCCGCATTGGGTCAGCGCTGTTCGGGCTCAACAATGCCGGTATCCGTCCCAATCCGCTGTGTCCCGTCCTTAGCCTGCGTGCCCGCGTCCTTGCCGTTCGCGAGGTTTCCGCACATGAAGCCGTAGGTTATGGAGCGACATTCCGCGCCCGCCGCAACAGCCGGATCGCCATCGTCGGCATCGGCTATGCCCAGGGGCTGCCTTGGGCGTGCGCGGGCAGGATCTCTGTCCGCCTCGGCGCGCATTCCGCTCCCGTGGTGGGGTGCATATCGATGGAATACGTCACGGTCGACGTGACGGACGTGCCGCCTGAACTCTGTGGTCCCGGCACCTGGGCGCAGTTCCTGCATGACGAATTTGACGTCGGCGACCTTGCCGCCGAGATCGGCGTCAATGCTCAGGAGATCGTGATGCGTCTGGGTTCTGGGTGTCTGAAGCGCCATCGGCAAGACGGCAGCGAGGAAGCCGAATTGATCGTATGGCGCCAGCGGCATCCGGCGCCGGAAACGCTGGGCTTTTACCATTCAACCGGCGACCGCGTAGCGCTTGGTGGCGTCTAGGCATGTTCTCCATCAGCAATCGAAACGCAGGTGTGGCCCTGGCCGTCCTTGCGGCGGTTTTCTGGAGCACGGGAGGATTGTTCTCGCGCTTGATCGCTGTCGACAGCTGGACGCTGCTGTTTTGGCGCAGCACCTTCAGTGCCCTTTTTGTGCTGATGTTCTTGACGCTGGTGCTTCGAGAGTCACTGAGCGGCATTGTCGGAAGGCTCACGCCCGCGGCATGGCTGGTTGCAGGCATGTCGTCGACGGCAATGGTCGCGTTCATATTCGCGTTGCGGAACACGACGGTCGCCAATGTCGCGGTCATTCATGCCGGGGCGCCGCTGATCGTTGCGGCCCTCTCCTGGGCTTTGCTCGGCGACAGGCCGCCGTCGGTTGCGCTTATAGCCGGCGTCGCAGCCATAGCGGGCGCCGTTTTGACGGTGGGTGCGTCGGCGCTCTCGGGAGGTGGTTTTACGGGTGATGTTCTCGCGTTAATCATGACCCTGCTGATGGCACTCATGGCCATAGCCATGCGCGGAAACGACCAATTCCCCGTGGCCGAGACTTTGATCCTTTCCAACATATTGTGCGCGGTGGCTGTGTTGCCGTTCTCAAGCCCGCTGGCCGTCGCGTCGAAGGACCTGGCTTGGCTGGCTTCATTCGGGCTTGTGCAGATGACGCTCGGATTTCTTACTTTCGGACTGAGCTTGCGCTATCTGCCGGCGCGCGACGCCGCGCTTATCGGTGCCGTCGAGACCCCGATCGCACCGATCTGGGTCTGGCTTGCTTTCCATGAGGTGCCGGCACAATCCACCATACTCGGTGGGTTGATCATATTCGTCTCGGTTCTGGCTTTCCTGCTCAGCGCCGATCGAAAGCCCGCGAATTCCTATCTCTCGAATTGACGACGTTGGTGTTCTCGTTATGCGTGCATTGCGTGGGCGACAATGTCAAATCGTGGTGTCCTCCGCTTCACCCAAACTTAGCTTTGCCTGACCGTCCAGTATCGTCCTTGCAGCAAGATGGTCCCGGTTTAGGTTGATCGTCTCCGGCGACTTCGTCCCCTCGGCGTAGACAGTTGCAGCGGCCGCCACCCTTTCCGGGTGGCGAAGTTGCTTTGTTTGGGCTCCCGGTGGCGCGGGGTGGGCGGCTCTCCCTTCTAGCCCCGCCGCGGCAGCCCGCAACCCTTCGCTTGCTGCTTCGGGTCCTCCACTTCGTTCCGGTCCTTCGGATGCCTGCCACCTCTGACGGCGGGCCTTTCCGGTCGTTTTCGCCGCCCACCCCGCTTCCGGGGGAGGGCGCAGCGAGATTGCGAGCGGAGATCAGATCATGCGCAGGACCGGCAAGCGTTCAGCCCGAGGCGGGGGTGGTGCAAAAGGCAACCAGCAACCGCAGGCCAGCCTCTATTCAGAAATCACGGACCGCATCATCGCCGATCTCGAACGGGGCTGCGTGCCTTGGGTCAAGCCTTGGGGCAGGGCGAAGGCGGCCATTGGTCTGCCGAAGAATGCCGCCACCGGACGCGGCTATTCCGGGATCAACATCCTCATCCTGTGGGGCGCGGTGATCGAACACGCTTATCCAAGCCAGAACTGGCTGACCTTCCGGCAGGCACTTTCGCTTGGTGGTTCAGTCAGGAAGGGCGAGCACGGCACGACCATCGTGCACGCGGATCGGTTCGTTCCGAAGGATGAGAAGGAACGCGCCGAGGCCCAAGACACCGAGCCGCAGGCAATCCCCTATCTGAAGCGGTTCACCGTCTTCAATGTCGCGCAGTGCGACGGCTTGCCCGAGCATGTCACGAGCGTAACCGAGCCGCTGCCCGAGCGGGAAATCATCCCGCACGCCGAGGCCCTGATGCGGGCTACCGGCGCGGATATCCGCATCGGCGGTGACAGCGCTTTCTACATGCCCGCCAACGATTGCATCCAGGTGCCACCGCAGCCCGCATTTTTCGAGCAGATCAACTACTACCGAACCTGTTTTCATGAACTCGGTCACTGGACCGGGCATCCGACGCGTCTGGCCCGTGATCTCACCGGGGCATTCGGCTCCAAAACCTATGCCCGTGAAGAACTGATAGCCGAGATGGCTGCGGCCTTCGTCTGCTCGGCGCTCGGCATCGCGCCGACGGTGCGCCACTCCGACTATATCGGCTCGTGGCTCACGGCGTTGCGCGAGGACAATCGCGCGATTTTTCGCGCGGCCAGCCTCGCCTCGAAAGCCGCCAATTTCCTGCTCGCCTTCAACAATGGCGTGGCAGGCGATGCTGAGGCGGGCATCGCAGCTTGAGCGCCGGCGCGATTGCACTCAACCCGATCATTCCCACCAAGGAACTTCGCCATGATCCTGATCACGGACGAACTGCGCACACGGCTGCTCGCCAACGGCGCAGCCGAGACTGGAACCAACCATGTCCCGGTTGTGAAACTGTTCAATCCGGTTGGGGCAGCGACATGGCTTTTGACCGAGCTCGACAAGGACGGCGACACGCTATTCGGGCTTTGCGATCTTGGCTTTGGCTTCCCTGAACTTGGCAGCATCAGCCTTGCCGAACTGGAAGCCGTGAAAGGCCCTCTCGGTCTTGGCATAGAGCGCGATCTTTACTTCGCGCCTCACTTTCCACTCACGGTTTATGCCGAGGCCGCGCGCGTCGCTGGCCGTATTGCCGAGGCGGAGCAGCTTTTGCGGCATGCCGCAGAGGCGCTGGCACTTTCCCATTTCGAGCTTCCGCCCGACGAGGCGGATGACAAGCGCCGCTAGATGCAAAGCCGGTCCGCTGCTCGGCCTCCGGCCTCGCGGCAACCAAACGCAACCAGAGCCAAAGGAGAAGAAATCATGCAGCTTGCTCACATTCCTATCGATAGATTGAGTGTCTCCATCGCCAACATGCGGCATTCGAAACGCGCGCCGGATATCTCCGATATCTTGCCCTCCGTCAGGGCGCGCGGCGTGTTGGTGCCGCTGCTGGTCAGGCCGAACGGCACACCGGAGAGCTTCGAGATCGTCGCCGGACGGCGGCGCTATTTCGCGGCAAAGACAGTCGCCGGGGAGCGCGGCGAGGTCGAAGCCTTGCCCTGCGCCATCATGGAAGACGGCGACGACGCCGCCGCGCTTGAGGCGTCGTTGATCGAGAACATCGCCCGCCTCGATCCCGATGAGGTTTCACAATGGGAGACGTTCACGCGCCTGATCGGGCAGGGCCGCACGATCAGCGATGTTGCCGCGACATTCGGCATCACCGAGCTTCAGGTGAGGCGCATTCTGGCGCTCGGGCGTCTGCTGCCCAAGATCCGCGAAGCCTACCGCAAGGACGAGATCGACGCCGAGACGGTGCGTCACCTCACCATGGCCTCCAAGGATCAGCAAAAGCATTGGCTGGAGCTCCTTGCCGATCCCGATCAGTACGCGCCGCATGGCAGGCAGCTGAAGCAATGGCTGTTCGGCGGCCAGTCGATTTCCACAAAGGTGGCGCTGTTTGCCGTCGAGGATTACGGCGGCTTGATCGTCTCCGACCTGTTTGGCGAGGACTGCTATTTCGCCGATGTCGATCTGTTCTGGCGCAAGCAGAACGAGGCAATCGCGGCTAAGCGTGATGCCTATCTCGAAGCCGGTTGGCGCGACGTGGCGGTGCTGGAACCCGGCCAATATTTCCACTCTTACGATCACGAGAAGACGCCGAAGAAAAAGGGCGGCAAGGTGATCATCGCTGTCTCGCAGCGCGGCGAGGTCGAGTTTCATGAGGGCTGGCTGACGCGCAAGGAAGCACGCCGTCTCCGCTTCGATGAACAAGACGGCGAGCAAGTCGAGACACCGGTAAAGATGTCTCGCGCAGAACTCACCGGGCCGATGCAGAACTATGTCGATCTGCATCGGCATGCAGCGGTGCGCGCCGCGCTGTTCGATCATCCGGGTGTCGCGCTCCGATTGATGGTGGCGCATGCGATTGCCGGCTCACACCTGTGGCAAGTACGGCTGGAACCGCAACGCGCTGCAAATCAGGCCATCGCGGAAAGCATCGCCGCAAGCAAAGCGGAAGCTGTTTTCGCCGGAAAACTGCGCGAGGTTCTGACCTTGCTTGGTCGGCTGGATGACGACACGACCATTGCGGGAGGGTACGGCGATGACGTTACCCTCGCCACTATCTTCGTCCAACTGCTTGCGTTGACTGACGAGGATGTCGCGCGGGTGCTGGCTTTTGTCATGGCGGAAACGCTTTGCGCCGGAACGGCAGTCGTCGAGCTTCTCGGCGCGCATCTCAACGTTGATATGGCAACTTGCTGGAAGCCGGACGACGCTTTCTTCGACCTGCTGCGTGACAGGGAAGTCGTCAACGCCATACTTGCCGAGATCGGTGGCAATGAGGTCGCTGACGGCAATGTTTCGGAGAAGGTGAAGACGCAGAAGACCATCATCCGCGACTTCATTTCTGGCCAAAACGGCAGGCAGAAAGTCGATGGCTGGCTGCCGCGCTGGATGAAATTCCCCGTTGAGAGCTACACCGAGCGCGGCGGTTTCCGCACTGCCGATCAGTGGGCTGAGGTCAAGGCGCTGGCCGGGTCCGAGTGACCGTCACATGGCGAGTGGCGGCAGATTGGATTGCCGCCGCTCGCCCCAATCTCAAGTTCAGATCGATTGGCTCAGGCGCTGCCGCCGTAAGCACTGGCCGCTCCATTTTCGGGTGCTGGCATCGCCGCTGATTGCTTCACTCCCACATGCAAATGGTGTTGGAGCGCACGAGCTTTTTTGGGCAGGATTGCGCCAGGTGCCGCGTCGAATGATCCCGCTATTCCTATAGCCTCCGTTGCATCCAGGCTCTGCGCGCGCGCGTTGCCGTGAAATCTCCAACTGCCTTGGCAAGGACCATTTCCCTGCGGCTGGCTTGTTGACCTATGGGCGGATCCGGCCCGCCCGAAACCCTCGACTGACGACTTTTTTCCCCGCCGCCTGCGGCGGCTTCCTCGCGCCGCTTCGCTCCAAAAAAGCCGCCCGCTCGGGTCCTCCGCTGCCGCTGCGGCCCTGCCGGATTCGGGCCGTCCGGACGCGCCCATCACGGTCCGCCATCGCAGGGGAATGGTCCCCGGCGAATACCCAAAGGAGACTTCAAATGACCGCGATCGGTTACGTCACCAAGCAGGAAAACGGCGCCTACAAAGGCCAGCTCAAGACACTCAGCCTCCGCGCCGACATCGACATCGTGCCCAACCAGGCCAAGAGCGCCGACAACCATCCCGACTTCCGGGTGCTGGCGCAGGGCGTCGAAGTGGGCGCCGGCTGGGTCCGGACCGGCGAGGCTTCCGGAAAGGACTATGTGAGCCTGTCGATCGCCGCCCCCGAGTTCGGCCCGCGCAAGCTCTACGCCAATCTCGGCCGCGCCGCCGGCCACGATGACGACGAAACCTACGCCATCATCTGGAACCCGGCCGACTGATCGGCAAGACCGGGCCCCCGCACCGCTCCGGCGCGGGGGCCTCTCCGGTGAGGCTCCGGCATCCGGAGCTTCCATCTGCAGCACGACGAAACCCGATGCGATATGTGCATCGCGTGATGCCTGGAAACCGTGCTCCGACAGAAGGCCTTTCCCGATAAAATGCGGTCCTGGATGCTGACAAGAAGGCTTCTTGCCCCATGATCGAGCCTTATGACGATGCCGCTCCGACCGGCGACGACCTCACCGCTTACGACCAGGCCCATCTCAAACTGTATGCGCGTCTGCTCGACGCCGACAGCGATGGCGCCGACTGGCGGGAAATCGTCAGGATCGTCTTTGGAATCGATCCAGCGCGGGAGCCCCGGCGGGCGGCCACTGTCCATCAAGGCCATCTGGCCAGAGCGCGCTGGATGGCGCGGAAGGGCTATCTTCTTCTTTTGCGCGGATCCCCAGACTGACGCAGGCCTGATGCATAGGTGATGCGACCAGGGCATCGCCCGATGCCCAATGAGGGCCTTCCCCGGGCCGTTGCGGCCAGCAATTCTGCCCACTCCGAAAGCGCATCGTCTGTGGGAACTGCTGCATGAGGCCCGAAGCATCTCAATGGCGCGATCCTGACAGCTACGCCTTTTTCGATGCGCTTTCTGTCGAAGGCCTTGCCTGGGAATGTCTTCGTCGCTGCGAAGACTATTACAGACAATATCACGAGCTGGTGTCTGCCGGTGCGGAGGCCGCGCCCTTGAACCTCGATGCGCAACGGCGTTGGGGGTTGCGATTTCCCGGCCCGGCCAGACCTGTCCGCCCTGTCGCAGACTGTACTTTGGACCCCGTCCGCGAACCCTGCCGTGGTCACCCTTGTCGCCGCCCCGCATTTCCTGTCGACGACCCGGCCTCCGCCATTGGAAGGCTCCAGCGTATACCGTGAAAGTCCCGAAGGACGTCACGCTCTCCATGACGGTCCTGCCGCCACGCAGTTTATCCTTCGTCCTGGCGCGAAACCCGGCGGTGTCGTAGCCGCCCTGATCCCGCTCGACGCCGATGCGTTGGGAAGGATCGAAGCACTCACCCGGTTCTGGCGCTCCTGGCAAAGGCAAACGATACCTGCGGATACGCGCATAACGCCGCAGCGCCGCGCCCGGCTGCGGCTGATGCTGCGGGCCGCAGATGGTCGCAGGAGCGCGGCGAGTTATCGCGAGATCGCCAGGTCGATCTACGGTGAGCCTCGCGTCGCCTCCGAACCCTGGAAGACGTCGGCGCTTCGCGACACGGTGATCGGACTTGTCAAAGGTGGGAGCTCCATGATCGCCGGTGGCTACCTCCAGCTCCTTCGCCACCGCCGCCGACCCTAGGCGCCCTCGGGTGGGGATTTTTGTCTCCCCCAACTTCCCCATCCCCCGTGCCCCGTTCGCTACGCCACCATGGTTGTCATCCGCCGCTGGACGCCAGCGGTCGCCTAACAATCCACGGAGACACGCTCCATGCAGTCCGAACGCGCTATCTTACCCCCGCGCTTTCTGCGCACCAAGGAGGCGGCTCAGTTCCTGAGCCTGTCGGCTCGGACGCTGGAAAAGCACCGCACCTACGGCACCGGCCCGGCCTACCGCAAACTCGGCGGTCGCGTCGTCTATGCCGTCGACGACCTCAAGGCCTGGGCCGATCACGGAGCGGTCACCTCGACATCCGATCCGCGCGGTTCGGTCCTGCCGGCGAAACGTCACGCAGCCGGCCAGCCGCCCTGCATCGATCGATGCACACGCTGATCGTTGGTGAAACTCTTCATGGTGGCGCGGAGCCAGTCCCTTTCCGAGCGCGGGCAGTTCGACCTGTTCAGGGCACTCCCCGGCGATTTCGCAGCCAGAGATGCGCAGGACCTCATGGCCTATCCCTTCTTTTCACTCTCCAAGTCCCACCGCGTCGCGCCGATCGACTTTCGCGGCGGTGATGTCTCGATCCGTGTCGAGGCCGTGCCGGATCACGGCATGGCGACCATCTGGGACGCCGATATCCTGATCTGGGCGGCGAGCCAGATCGTCGAAGCGCGCGATGACGGAATAGCCACTTCCCGGCTGATGGCCGCCACGCCCTACGAAATCCTGACCTTTGTCGGTCGTGGCACGTCGCAGCGGGATTACCGGCGCCTGAAGGCAGCGCTGGATCGTCTCCAGTCGACCACCGTGTGCACATCGATCCGCCAGACGGTCGAAGGGCGGCGCCATCGCTTTTCCTGGATCAACGAATGGCAGGAGCGGACCGATCGCCACGGCAGGCCTGCCGGCATCGAGCTGATCGTACCGGACTGGTTCTACCAGGCCGTGCTGGATGACGCGCTGGTGCTCACCATCGACAGGGCATATTTCGATCTGACGGGCGGGCTTGACCGCTGGCTCTATCGCCTTGTGCGTAAACATGGCGGCCGGCAGCAGGCCGGCTGGCGCTTCGACTTCCGCCATCTCCACCAGAAGTCCGGAAGCCTGTCGCCGTTCAAGCGCTTCGCCTTCGAAATGCGCGATATCGTTCGTCGCCAGCCTTTTCCCGGCTACTGCCTGTTTCTCGAGATCGATATTGGCGGGCGCGTGCTGCTCGCTTTCGAGCCATCCTCCGCGCGGGAGGGGGACGGCGTCGTGCCATCAGGAACCCGAACCATCGTGCCATCGGGAACCGCCGGGTCGTGCTATCGGGAACCCGGGAAGGCCTTAAGCGCTGGAAAGACAACGGGAAATCGTCTCCCTAACTTAGACTCTAACTCAGAATCTAACCGTAAGCGGCGCCGTCGCGGCGTGAACGACGCAGAAAGCATGTGTCCGGACAAGGCTTCAGCGGCAGCCGATCACGGCAACGCCACCAGGCCCGCATGTCCCACCTTCGACCTCCCGACCGAAGGAGACGCCTCATGACCGGGGATGCGAATCGCCGTATGCGCGCCCGTCCGCTGCCGGACGGTCCGAAACCTTTCACGACGCTCGTCGACCTGACCTGGCGCCAACGGCGGATCGAACACTGGATCAGGTTCGGCCGCAAAAGCTACCAGCAGATCCTCGACCGTCACCGCAGCCTCGCCGGTTTCGCACCGGACAGCATCTTCGCCTTCGTGCGATGGGCCGCCAACGACTATGGCACCATCGTTTCGCGCATCGACATCGTGCGCGCCGTCGGACGCGGCGAGCCTTTCCAGACATTGCCCTTCGTCCGGCCTGGAGGCGACATTCTGCTGAAAGCCGAAAGCTGGTCGAGCGTCGAGCGCGTGCTTCAGCGCATCGATGCCATCGAAGCATTGGGCATCGATCCCGTCGAGGTGGATCCGGCTCATTGGCGCCATGTCCACAACCGCCTGCGCGCCGGCGAAACGCCGTCCTCCTATACGCTCTCGCGTCATGAGGCGTGGCTGATGCGCCGAAGGACGAAGCAGTGATGCGCGCCGGCGGCCTTCTCATCTGCGTCTTCGGCACGCTTGGTGTCGGATTTGCGTGCCTTGCACCGATGCCGGTCAAGCTCATATGGAACGCCTCCGCCAGCGTGCCGGTCGGGCTCTATACGGTCGTCGCTAACACGCCGCTGGACGTAGCGGATGTTGTCGCTTTCGTTCCATCGGAACCGCTCGCGAGCTTTCTGGCGGAACGCGGTTATCTGCCGGATGGCCTGTCGCTTCTGAAGCGCGTGCTTGCCATGCCCGGACAACTCGTCTGCCGCACCAACCTGGCGATCACCGTGGATGGTGCCGAGGTCGGTTCTGCGCTCGCGCGCGATCGCGCTGGCCGCGATCTGCCCGCCTGGCAGGGTTGCCGCCGCATCCACAGCGGCGAAGTGTTCCTGATGAACCGGCAGGTCCGCGACAGCTTCGATGGCCGTTACTTCGGGCCGACGACCACGGACCTGCTGCTTGGCGCCGCCGTGCCGTTGTGGACCGACGACGGCAGCGGCCGTTTCCGGTGGCGGCAAACACCTTGAACGCGCGCTCACTCCTACCGACACCCTGCAACAAACGGAGGTTGCCATGACCAATATCGGCGCATTCCAGCAGACCAGGACCGGCTATAGCGGCCGCATCCGTACGCTCGTCCTCGATGCTGACGTCGTACTCATCCCCGCGAACAAGACTGACGCCGACAACACGCCGGACTTCCGCATCCGCCGCGACGACGAAAAAGGTCCGGAGATCGGAGCCGCGTGGAAGGAGACCGGCGACAGGGCCGGTGACTATCTGTCGTTCCAGATCGACGACCCGGCCTTCGCCCAGCCGATCCGTGCCAACCTCTTCCGGTCCGATGACAATGATGATGCATGGTCTCTCCACTGGAATCGCCCGAAGCCGCGAAAAGCGCGGAGCTGACGCCATGCGGTCCCGCGCGGTCCTGACGATCCAGATTCTCATCCCTTTGTTCGCGAAAAAGCCGCTTCATCCCCTCGTCCCGCTCGAGCACGATCCGGTCAGCGCGCGCAGCGCAGGTCAGGGGCGGCGTCCCGCCGGCGCTTTGCGCGCACCCTTGACCGCAGCGAGCACGCTGGCAGGCTTGCGGGTCTGCGGGAAAGGTAAGTACGTACGGCACGCCATTCTCGTGGCGGCCGGTCTGCTCTCGCCCGGCTGCTCAGTGGACCTGGCGCTCGCGCATTCCGCACCGGTCGCACGCGCCACGGCCGTCGATCGTAATGCCGCGCACATCGCGCACGCGTCGCGGCGGTTCGGTATTCCGCAGCGCTGGATTCGTGCGGTGCTCCACGCCGAAAGCGCCGGAAAGGAACGAGCCCTGTCACCGGCGGGCGCGATAGGTCTGATGCAGATCATGCCGCACACCTGGGCTGAACTGCGTACCCGCCACCGGCTCGGCCGCGACCCCTACGATCCGCATGACAACATTCTCGCCGGCACGGCCTATCTGCGTGAGATGTGGGACAGGTATGGCGACGTTAACGCCATGCTCGCCGCTTACAATGCCGGGCCGGCGCGCTATGATCGGCACCTGGCGTCCGGCCGTCCACTGCCTGCGCAAACACGTGCCTATGTCGCCTCGCTTGCAGCGATGCTGGGTGGCGAACGCCCTTCCAAGATCGCGCTGGAAGCGCCTCGTCCGCCGGATTGGCGCGAAGCGGCGATGTTCATCGAGCGGACTATTAGCGCCTCCGTTTCCCATCAGCCGTCTCCTGATCGCTTCCGGAACTCTCCGCGATCAGCTTCCACGGCGACACAGGATAGTTCAGGGGTAGGTCGGCGAGAGGAGATTTTCGTCATCCGCAACGGGCATGCCGGACGGCCATGACCAGCGTTGCGGCTTGGCGTGCGCTTGCGCGTGTTGATGTGTCATGGCGAAGGATTGCTGTGGTGCGCGGTGCCGCGGCCGAGCGACGGCAAGATAAAAGCGCGCACGGTGCGCTTGGGTCGGACGGTTGTTTTTGTTCAGCTTTCTGTCGGGTTTTGCACGGTGCAGCGTATCTGTGCACCGTGTGCTTTCGGTCTATATCTCTGATTTCGCGTCTTGTTTTGCACGTTGCGTGGTCACGCCATGTCCGGTGAGCGCGAATTCCGCATCCGTCCGGGCCGCATCCGCTCAACCCGCGCGCAGCATGGGCGGCCCTTCATCGCCCAGGCGTTGGTGGCGGCGAGGAAGGCGGGCGGTGGCATTCCGCGATCCGGTCACGTTGTGCGCGGTGCCCGCTCGCGCTTCGGTCTTGGCCAGCGCGCAAGCATCCAGGCCAACAGGCTGATCACGTCGCGCAGCCGCGGCGCCGTCGTCAAGGCGCGTGTGGTTCGTCATACGGCGTTCGGCGCACAGCTCGGAACACATCTCGATTATCTGCGCCGCGACGGTGTCACCAGGGAGGGTGAAAAGGGACGGCTGTTCGGACCGGGAACGCAGCCCGCGGACGGTCGCGTCTTTGCCGGGCGCTGCGCGGAAGACCGTCATCATTTCCGCTTCATCGTCTCGCCCGAGGACGCCCGGGAGATGGCCGATCTTAGATCCTTCACCGGCGATCTCGTTGGTCGCATGCAAAAGGATCTCGGGACGCGCCTCGACTGGATTGCCGTCGATCACTGGAACACCGGGCACCCGCATATCCATCTGATCGTGCGCGGCGTCCGCGACGACGGGGAGGACCTGGTCATCGCGCGCAGTTACATCAAGGAGGGAATGCGGGATCGCGCTCGCGATCTCATCACCCAGGAGTTGGGGCCACGGACCGACCTCGATATCCGCCGCAACCTCGAAAGGCAGATCGAGGCGGAACGCTGGACGCAACTCGACCGGCAACTCATGCGCGAGGCTGCCACGACAGGCTTCATCGATCTTGCCCCGCGCGCCGGCCGCCAGCCAGACGAGTTTCACGCACTGAAGATCGGCCGGCTCCGCTTTCTCGAAGTTCTCGGCGCGGCCAGACAGGTCGGTCAAGCGCAATGGTGCATCGAGCCCGAAGCCAAGGTGGTGCTTCGCCAACTCGGCGAGCGCGGCGATATCATAAGGCGCATGCACCGCGCGCTCTCGGAAGTCGGCATTGAACGCGCGGCGGATCGTTATGTGCTGGCGGCGGAAAAGCTCGCTGTCCCGGTCATCGGGCGGCTGGTCGAGCGCGGCCTCGATGATGAGCTGACCGGCACCGCCTATGCCGTGGTCGACGGCGTCGATGGTCGCACCCATCATGTCCGTCTGTCCCACCTGGCGGCTGCGGGAGACAGTGCGCCGGGCTCCATCGTCGAACTCCGCACTTATGATGACGCGCGCGGCGACCGGCGCGTGGCGATCGCCGTCCGTTCCGATCTCGACATCAAGGCACAGGTGAGGGCTTCGGGCGCGACCTGGCTCGATCGGCATACTGTCGCGCGCGAGCCCGTGGCGCTCGCTGACAGTGGCTTCGGTGCCGACGTCAGGAAGGCGCTCGAGCAACGCGCCGATCACCTCATCGGCGAAGGTCTGGCCAATCGCGACAAGGGTGGGCGTGTCGTGTTCGCGCGCCGGCTGCTCGATACCTTGCGCGATCGCGAACTCGCTGCCCTTGGGGACAAGCTCGCCGCCGAGACAGTGTTGCCCTTCCACCGTGGCGGCAGCGGTGAGTTCGTCGCCGGCATCTATCGTCGGCGGTTCGACCTCGCGACCGGCCGCTTCGCCATGATCGACGATGGTCTGGGCTTCCAGCTCGTGCCCTGGTCACCGACGCTTGAGAGAGAGCTCGGCCGCCATGTATCCGGCGTGGCCCGCATCGACGGCGGCATCGACTGGAGCTTTGGTCGCAGGCGGGGGCTCGGCCTCTAGGCCTCATCAGCAAGGAGAACCGTGATGTCCGCTACGAAAATCCTCTGGGGGCAGATCCTGTGCGTGCTTGCCATCGTGCTGGTGACGACGTGGGGCGCGACGCAATGGACGGCGTGGCGACTCGGCTTTCAGCCACAACTCGGCCCGGCCTGGTTCGATCTCGCCGGCTGGCCGGTCTATTATCCCCCGTCCATCTTCTGGTGGTGGTATTTCTATGACGCCTACGCGCCGGACATCTTCCT
The DNA here is from genome assembly GCF_008727715.1 of Mesorhizobium terrae. Taxonomy (GTDB): domain Bacteria; phylum Pseudomonadota; class Alphaproteobacteria; order Rhizobiales; family Rhizobiaceae; genus Mesorhizobium; species Mesorhizobium terrae. The sequence goes on along the minus strand of NZ_CP044218.1, from coordinate 802,859 downwards.
CGAGGGCGGGCTGCTCTCCGCCTCAGGGGGGTTCGTCGCCATCGCCGCGGCGATCGGCATGTCGGTGTGGCGGGCCCGGGAAGCAAAACATGCCGCCACCTATGGTTCGGCGCGCTGGGCCGACAAGAGCGAGATCAAGGCAGCGGGCCTGCTGGGGCCCGACGGTGTCGTAATCGGCTGTTTGGAGCGAGACTATCTCCGCCACGATGGGCCAGAGCATGTGCTGTGTTTTGCGCCGACACGATCCGGCAAGGGCGTTGGCCTGGTTATCCCGACGTTGCTGACCTGGTCGGGTTCCGCCATCGTCCACGACATCAAGGGCGAGAACTGGCAGCTCACCTCCGGGTTTCGCGCGAAGCACGGCCGCGTGCTGCTGTTTGACCCGACAAATCCGAAATCCTGCGCCTACAATCCGTTGCTCGAGGTTCGCCGTGGCGAGCGGGAGGTGCGCGACGTCCAGAACATCGCTGACATCCTTGTCGATCCCGAAGGCAGTCTCGACAAGCGCAATCATTGGGAGAAGACCAGCCACAGTCTGCTGGTCGGCGCGGTCCTGCATGTCCTCTATGCGGAAAACAACAAGACGCTCGCCGGCGTCGCCAGCTTTCTGTCGGATCCGAAGCGGCCGATCGAATCCACTCTCCTTGCGATGATGAAAACCGCCCATCTTGGTGAGGCCGGGCCGCATCCTGTCGTGGCCAGTGCGGCGCGCGAACTGCTCAACAAGTCCGACAATGAGCGCTCCGGCGTGCTTTCGACCGCCATGTCGTTCCTGGGGCTCTACCGGGATCCCGTCGTCGCGGAAGTGACAAGGCGCTGCGACTGGCGCATCGACGACATCGTGGGCTGTGAGAGGCCGACGACGCTCTATCTCGTTGTGCCGCCGAGCGACATCAACCGAACCAAGCCGCTCATCCGCCTGCTTCTCAACCAGATCGGCCGCCGCCTGACCGAGGACCTGCATTCGCGCGCCGGCCGTCACCGGCTGCTCCTGATGCTCGATGAGTTTCCTGCGCTGGGACGCCTCGACTTCTTCGAGACCGCGCTCGCCTTCATGGCGGGCTACGGCCTGAAGAGCTTCCTCATTGCTCAAAGCCTGAACCAGATCGAGAAGGCTTATGGCCCGAACAACTCCATTCTCGACAACTGCCATGTCCGCGTCAGCTTCGCCACAAACGATGAGCGGACGGCAAAAAGGGTCAGCGACGCTCTCGGCACGGCAACCGAGATGCGTGCGATGAAGAACTATGCGGGACATCGCCTTTCACCGTGGCTGGGACACCTCATGGTATCCCGGCAGGAAACGGCGCGCGCGCTGCTGACACCGGGCGAGGTGATGCAGCTTCCGCCTGCGGACGAGATCGTCATGCTTGCGGGCACAGCGCCGATCCGGGCGCGGAAGGCGCGCTATTATGAAGACAACCGCTTTTCGGAGCGTATCCTGCCGCCTCCGGAATTGCCTGGCACCGAAGAATTGCTCGACGACAACTGGAGCAGGTTGCCGGCACTCGCGCAGTTGGCTGGCACTGCCTCGCTGGCGCAACAGCATGATGACGATGATCCGACCGGGGCGGAACGCCGTCATCAGCCCGAGCTCGATCGCGTGAAGCCGGTAGCAAACAAGGAGCCGGTCGCGAACGAATTCGAGCTCGACCCGGGCGACGACGCAGACGACGATGCGGTGGCCAACCGTCAGCTGACGAAGCTCATGCAAGGCGTCGCGCGGCAGGTGGCGCTCGATCCGGAAGACGGCATGGAGCTTTGAGCAGATGGCTGTCCGAGGCAAGAAGACCAAGGTCTCTGTCTATGTCGACCCGGATGTCATGACGATGCTGGCGGACTATGCCGCGCGCCGGAACCTGTCCCAGTCGATGGTGGCGGAAGCCGCCATCGCTTCGTTCCTGTCCCCGGATGACGCCGAGCGACGCGAGGCGGCGATCGGCAAGCGGCTCGATCAGCTCGACCGGCGCATGACGCGGCTTGAGCGCGACGTCGGCATCGCGATCGAGACACTGGCGCTGTTCATCCGTTTCTGGCTCGCCACGACGCCCGCCTTGCCGGAGCCTGCCGCCCAGGCCGCCCGCGCAAAGGCCGCTGAACGATACGAGAACTTCATCACCGCACTCGGCAGGCGTCTGGCGAAAGGACCAAACCTGCGACAGGAAATAGCGGAAGACGTGGCTGTCTCCGAAACCGATGCTCAACATCCGGCTGGGGCGGACTGGCAAGGTTAGACCTCCACGCTTGTCCCGTCCCCGAGGCGACAGCGCCGTTCCTTTGTATTTGCACGCCACGACACTACGACAATCGAAACTTGTTGAACCTGGCCGCCTTGCGGCTCTTTTAGTCATCCCCAATCGGGGAACGACCTGTTGAGGCCCCGTCGAAAACGAGGCCGCAATGTCGTCCATCCACTACAGGCAGGAAGCTATCCAGCGGGGCGCACGCATGATGCGCACGGCACTCGGTCCCGCCATTGCCCGCCTGCTGGAAGAGCCCGCCGTAGTCGAGGTGATGCTGAACCCGGATGGCCGTATCTGGGTGGACCGGCTCTCCGCCGGGCTCGCCGACACGGGGCTGATGATGTCTGTCGCCGATGGCGAGCGTATCGTCCGCCTGGTTGCCCACCATGTCGGTGCCGAAGTGCATGCCGGCCGCCCGCGCGTCTCCGCGGAGCTGCCTGAAACCGGCGAGCGCTTCGAAGGCCTGTTACCGCCGGTCGTCACCGCTCCGGCCTTCGCGATCCGCAAGCCGGCCGTCGCGGTGTTCAGTCTTGGTGACTATGTCGATGCCGGCATCATGAGCGGTCCACAGGCTGAAGCGTTGCGGTCGGCCGTCCAGACGCGCGCTAACATTCTTGTCGCCGGCGGCACCTCGACCGGCAAGACGACCTTGACCAACGCGCTTTTGGCCGAGGTTGCGACGGGCGCCGATCGCGTCGTCCTCATCGAGGACACACGCGAGCTGCAATGTGCCGCGGCCAATCTCGTCGCCATGCGCACCAAGGACGGCGTCGCCACGCTTGCCGATCTGGTCCGCTCTTCGCTGCGCCTGCGGCCCGACCGTATCCCGATCGGCGAGGTTCGCGGCGCGGAAGCCCTCGACCTGCTCAAGGCATGGGGCACGGGCCATCCGGGCGGGATCGGAACGATCCATGCCGGCAGTGTCATCGGCGCGCTGCGCCGTCTCGAGCAACTCATCCAGGAAGCAGTCGTCACCGTCCCGCGCGCTTTGATCGCCGAGACCATCGATGTCGTTGCCGTGCTGTCGGGTCGGGGCTCGCAGCGGCGGCTCATCGAACTCGCACGTGTCGATGGCCTCGGCCCGCACGACGACTACCGCATCGTCCAACTCACATCGAACCCAGGAGACCCCGCATGACTCGAAAACTCCTGCGTGCCAGTCGCGCGGTGACGACCATCGCCGCCATGTCCGCCAATACCCTCATGCTTGCGACGGCCGCCCACGCCGCGGGCTCCTCCATGCCGTGGGAGCAGCCGTTGCAAAAAATCCTGCAGTCGGTCGAAGGGCCGGTCTCCAAGATCATCGCCGTGATCATCATCATCGTCACCGGTCTTACCCTGGCCTTCGGCGATTCCAGCGGCGGTTTCCGCCGTCTCATCCAGATCGTGTTCGGTCTGTCCATCGCTTTCGCGGCGTCGAGCTTCTTCCTGTCCTTCTTTTCCTTCGGCGGCGGAGCGCTCATCTGATGGCGGCCGCTTTCGAACAGCTCGACGCGGTACCGGGGTTTTCGGTGCCGGTCCATCGCGCGCTGACCGAGCGCATCTTGCTCGGCGGCGCACCGCGCTCCATCGCCATCGTGAACGGCACCGTCGCCGGTGCGATCGGCCTTGGCCTCCGGCTCTGGCTGCTCGGGCTCGTCATCGGGGCGATCGGGCATTTCGCGGCGGTCTGGGCGGCGAAGCGTGATCCGCTGTTTGTCGAGGTGGGCCGCCGGCATCTGCGCATGCCCGCTCACCTTGCGGTGTGAGGGCAGTCCCGATGATGAACCTCGCTGAATATCGCCGCAGCGCCAGCCGCCTCGCCGACTATCTGCCCTGGGCGGCGCTCGTTGGCGAAGGCATCGTGCTCAACAAGGACGGTAGCCTGCAGCGCAGCGCCAGGTTTCGCGGCCCGGATCTCGATTCCGTCGTAGCGGCAGAACTGGTCGCTGCCGCCAGCCGCATCAACAACGCCTTTCGCCGGCTCGGCTCCGGCTGGAGCATCTTCGTGGAGGCGCAGCGGCGCGAGGCCTCGATCTATCCCGACAGCATTTTTCCCGATCCGGCATCTGCCATGCTCGACGCCGAGCGCAAGGCCGGCTTCGAGGAAGCCGGCGCGCATTTTGAATCGCAATACCTGCTCACCTTCCTCTACCTGCCGCCGGCCGAGGAGGCAGCGCGCGCCGAAATCTGGCTCTATGAGGGGCGCGAACGGTCTCAACTCGATCCGCGCGAGGTGGTGCGTGCCTTCGCCGATCGGACAGCGCGCGTGCTGGCGCTGCTTGAAGGCATGATGCCGGAATGCGCATGGCTGGACGACAGCGAAACGCTGAGCTACCTGCATTCCTGCGTCTCGACACATCGCCAGCGCATCCGGGTCCCGGAAACACCCGTCTATCTCGACGCGCTGCTGGCCGATCAGCCCCTGACCGGCGGGCTGGAGCCGCGCCTGGGTGACCAGCATCTTCGCATCCTGACCATTGTCGGTTTCCCGACAGCGACGACGCCCGGCCTGCTCGACGATCTCAACCGGCTGGCCTTTCCCTATCGCTGGTCGACCCGCGCCATCCTGCTCGACAAGACCGACGCGGCCCGGCTGCTGACCAAGATCAGGCGGCAATGGTTCGCCAAGCGCAAATCGATCGCCGCGATCCTGAAGGAGGTGATGACCAGCGAGCAATCCGTGCTCGTGGACACCGATGCGGCCAACAAGGCGGCCGACGCCGACACCGCCCTGCAGGAACTCGGCGCCGACGTCACCGGCATGGCCTATGTCACCGCGACGATCACAGTCTGGGACGCCGATCCGCGCCGTGCCGACGAGAAGCTGCGGCTGGCCGAGAAGGTGATCCAGGGGCGCGATTTCACCGCGATGGTCGAAACCGTCAACGCGGTCGACGCGTGGCTTGGTTCCCTGCCGGGACATGCCTACGCCAATGTCCGTCAGCCTCCGGTCAGCACCTTGAATCTCGCCCACATGATCCCCCTCAGTGCCGTGTGGGCGGGGCCGGAACGGGACGAGCACTTCGACGCGCCGCCGCTGCTTTACGGCAGGACCGAAGGCTCGACCCCGTTCCGGTTTTCCCTACATGTCGGAGACGTCGGCCACACGCTGGTGGTCGGCCCGACCGGCGCGGGCAAGTCCGTGCTGCTTGCCTTGATGGCACTTCAGTTCCGCCGTTACGAGCAGGGGCGCGTCTTCGCCTTCGATTTCGGCGGCTCGATCCGGGCGGCCGTGCTTGCGATGGGCGGCGACTGGCATGATCTCGGCGGCCTGACCGACGGGTCGGACGCATCGGTCTCCCTGCAGCCGCTTGCGCACGTCCATGATCCCCATGAGCGCGCCTGGGCCGGCGACTGGATCGCAGCGATCCTCATGCGTGAAGGTGTCCCCGTAACCCCGCAGGCAAAGGAGCACATCTGGACGGCACTGGTCTCGCTTGCTTCCGCACCCATCGAAGAGCGGACCATTACCGGTTTCAGCGTGCTGCTGCAGTCCAACGATCTGAAGCAGGCATTGCGCCCCTATTGCGTCGGCGGTGCGTATGGCCGCTTGCTTGACGCCGAGGCCGAGCTTCTTGGCAATTCGCAGGTCCTGGCATTCGAGATCGAAGGTCTGGTCGGAACCGGAGCGGCACCGGCGGTGCTCGCCTACCTCTTCCACCGCATCGGCGTCCGGCTCGATGGCCGGCCGACGTTGCTCATCATCGATGAGGGCTGGCTTGCGCTGGATGACGAGGGGTTCTCCGATCAGCTTCGCGCCTGGCTGAAGACGCTGCGCAAGAAGAATGCATCGGTTGTTTTCGCCACCCAGTCTCTCAGCGACATCGACAGGTCCGTCATTGCGCCGGCCATTATCGAGAGCTGTCCTACGCGGCTCCTCTTGCCGAATGAGCGAGCGATAGAGCCACAGATCACGGCAATCTACAGGCGTTTTGGCCTGAACGACCGGCAGATCGAGATCCTCGCCCGGGCGACACCGAAACGGGATTACTACTGCCAAAGCCGCCAGGGAAATCGTCTGTTCGAGCTGGGGCTGTCGGAAGTCGGTCTCGCGCTTTGCGCCGCATCCGCCAAGTCCGATCAGGCGCTCATTGCCCGTGTTCTCGAAGAGAACGGCCGCGAAGGCTTCCTCGACGCCTGGTTCAGGGCCCGCGGTGTGAACTGGGCGGCCGATCTTCTTCCCAAATTCCACGCCCCCATCCCTGAAAACCAAAAGGAGGTCCGCCCATGACCCGTTTCAACGCGCGCGCCCAACTGCTGGCCGTGGCGGTGCTCACCGCGCCACTTGCGCTTTCGCCTGTCCTGGCCCCACAGGCGCATGCTTGGCGGCTTGTTTTCGATCCCAGCAACTACGCCCAGAACGTGCTCACGGCCGCGCGTTCCCTGGAACAGATCAGTCACCAGATCACCTCGCTTCAGAACGAGGCTCAGATGCTGATGAACCAGGCGCGCAATCTCGCGAGCCTGCCTTTCTCAGCACTGCAGCAGCTTCAGAAAGCGACGCAGCGGACGCAGCAACTGCTGCAGCAAGCACACAACATCGCCTTCGACGTGCAGCAGATCGATCAAGCCTTCCGGCAGCAATATGGCGAAGCATCAATGTCGGCGACGGACCAGCGTCTCGTCGCCGATGCACGATCGCGCTGGCGCAATACGGTCGGCGGCTTACAGGACGCGATGCGCGTGCAGGCCAGTGTCGTTGGCAACATCGACGCCAACCGCACTCAAATGTCCGAGCTCGTCGGTCAGAGCCAGGGCGCTACAGGCGCGCTTCAGGCAGCCCAGGCCGGTAACCAGCTCCTCGCCCTTCAGTCGCAACAGCTTTCCGATCTCGTTGCGCTGCTCGCTGCCAACGGCCGCGCCGGTGCGCTGACCGAAGCGGAGCGCGCCGCGGCGGTGACGCAGGGACGCGAGCAACGCCGTCGTTTCCTCGCGCCAGGCAGCGGCTACCAGCCCGGCAATGCGCAGATGTTCAACCGCAAGTGAGGACGGCTCTATGAACCGCAGGATGCTTGCCCGAACGGCCACAATTGTGGTGGCCGCCATCGTCGTCACGGCGGTGGCGCTCGGGCTGGCCGGTAACATGGAGCCAGTCCCGCTGGCGTCCAGGCCAGTCATCCAGTCCGATCACAACGCCCTGCGTGAAGGCCAGCGCCGCTGCCAGCGCCTTGGACAGAAAGCGTCGGACGATGCCGGATGCCTGCGCGTCTGGGCCGAAACCCGCGACCGCTTTCTCGGCAGGACAGACCCAAAGCCGCAGACCACAGGTACGGGGCACTGATCCATGGGCGGTACCGGCGTCATCGACAATTTCCTTGCAGTCTTCGCCCGTTACATCGATTCCGGCTTTGGCCTGCTTGGTGGCGAGGTCAGTTTCATCGCCTCGACGCTGATTGCCATCGACGTGACCCTGGCCGCGCTGTTTTGGAGTTGGGGCGCGGAGGAGGACATCGTCGCGCGACTGGTCAGGAAGACGCTGTTCGTCGGCGTCTTCGCCTATCTGATCTCCAACTGGAGCGATCTCGCAAGGATCGTCTTCAACAGTTTCGCCGGCCTCGGCCTCAAGGCGAGCGGAACGGGCTTCACCGTGCAGGATCTGATGCGTCCGGGAAAGGTGGCGCAGACAGGGCTGGACGCCGCGCGGCCGTTGCTGGAGTCCATCTCCGACCTGATGGGCTGGGTGGCGTTCTTCGAGAATTTCATCCAGATCGCCTGCCTGCTCTTCGCCTGGGCGCTGGTCATTCTCGCCTTCTTCATTCTCAGCATTCAACTGTTCGTGACACTGATTGAATTCAAACTGACGACGCTGGCGGGTTTCGTCCTGATCCCCTTCGGCCTTTTCGGCAAGACCGCGTTCATGGCCGAACGCGTCCTCGGCAACGTCATTTCCTCGGGCATCAAGGTCCTGGTGCTCGCCGTCGTCATTGGCATCGGTTCGACCCTGTTTGGCCAGTTCACGCAAGGTTTCGGCGGGCGAACGCCGACCGTCGACGACGCCATGGCGGTGGTGCTGGCCGCGCTGTCGCTGCTTGGGCTGGGCATTTTCGGTCCCGGCATCGCATCCGGCCTGGTCAGCGGTGGCCCGCAACTCGGCGCGGGTGCCGCCGCCGGCACCGGCCTGGCAGCCGGTGGAGCGGTTCTTGGCGCCGGCGGGGGAGCGTTCCTCGCCGCCAGGGGTGGGACCGCGGCGCTATCGGGTGGTGCCGCTGCTGTCCGCGCTGGAGCGACGGCAGCGGGAGCAATGTCGGGGGCCTACCAACTGGGCGCGATGGACGGGAGCGGCAAGAGCAGCGTCACCGGAGGGGTTGGCGGTGTCGCCGTCGCGGCGGCGAACGCGGCTCTTTCACCCCTTCGGCGGACGCTGGTTTCCGCCGCTGACGGCATCAAGGATGGTTTCGAACAAGGTAGCCGGAACGCGGTGAGTGCCACTGGCGGCGCGTTCGTCAGCAAGGCGGGCACCGGTACCGGCGGCGCGTCGGAGCCTTCATCCCATACCTCCTCGATTGCAACCGACGAAGGGCCGCCGGCCTGGGCGCAGCGCATGAGACGCGGCAGACACATCGGCCACGGCGTCGACGCCGCAGTGCATGCGGTCCGATCCGGCGACAGCCACGGCCCCGGTACATCCGTCAACCTTTCCGAAAGGGACAACTCGTGAACCCGTTCAAGCGACCCGCCACCCACTATGGAAAGACCCCTCAGCCGGAAACGCCCTACCAGCGCGCCGCGCAGGTCTGGGATGAGCGCATCGGCTCGGCCCGCGTCCAGGCCAGCAACTGGCGCTACATGGCATTCGGGTCGCTGATCCTCTCCACCGGCCTTGCCGCCGCCTTCGTGTGGCAGTCGGCGCGCGGAACCGTGGTGCCCTGGGTGGTCCAGGTGGACGTCCTCGGCCAGGCTCAGGCGATCGCGCCGGCGACTGGGAGCTACCGGCCAACCGATCCGCAGGTCGCGTGGCATCTGGCTCGCTTCGTCGAGCAGGTTCGCGCGATCCCGGCCGATCCCGTCATCGTGCGCCAGAACTGGCTTCGCGCCTATGAGTGGACGAGCGATCGGGGTGCGGCCGCGCTCAACGACTACGCCCGCGCCAACGATCCGTTCGCAAAGCTCGGCAAGCGGCAGATTTCCGTCGAAGTCTCATCGGTCATTCGCGCGTCGCCGGACAGCTTCCGCGTCGCCTGGACCGAAAGGCAATACGAAAACGGCCAGCTCTCCACGACCGAGCGGTGGACGGCGATCCTGACCATCGTTGTCGAGCCGCCGCGCGACGCAGACCAGCTTCGGGCCAATCCGCTTGGCATCTACGTCAACGCAATCTCGTGGTCGCGGGAGATGAGCCAATGAACCGGTTGCTGGTCCGCAAGGATCGAAATGCTCAACGCCATCCCGTCCTCGCCTCGGCTCTTTCGAGATCTGCCCTGCTGTTCCTGCTGGTTTCGGCAGCAATGCTTGTTGGCTGTGCCACGCCCCAGAAGCCGCCGCAGATCCTGTATGACCGCGACGTTCCGCCCTTGCCGGTTCTTGCCACGTCCGTCAGCGATGATCGACCGAAGCCCCTGCATGTTCCCCCGGCCTGGTCTCCCGCCCGGGGTGGTGCAGCGGCAGGCGCGCCCGCGGCACGGGTCGAAAACGCCAATGCGGCAGCCCGCGTCGAACCCCGCCGCCAGGGTTATTACAATGCAATCCAAGTCTATCCGTGGTCGGAAGGTGCACTCTACCAGGTTTACGCCGCGCCAGGGCAGATCACCGACATCGCCCTCGAGCTGGGCGAAAGCCTGGCCGGTGCGGGGCCGATCGCGGCGGGCGACACCGCCAGATGGATCATCGGCGACACGGAATCGGGTTCCGGAATGACCCGCCGTGTCCATGTGCTGGTGAAGCCCTCGCGTCCCGATATCACGACCAACCTGATCATCACCACGGATCGGCGGACCTACATGCTTGAACTGCGCTCGGGCCAGAAATCTTACATGCCGGCCGTGTCCTGGGCCTATCCGAGAGTTCCGGGGAGCAAGGACAGTACCGCTGCGACGCCCCTCATCCAGGCTATGGCGGCTCGCAACTATCGCTATGGGCTGAGCGGCGACAACCCGCCATGGAAGCCGGTAGCGGTCTATGACGATGGCCGGCGCGTCTATGTCGAGTTTCCACGTGGCATCGTGCAGGGCGAGATGCCGCCGATCTTCGTGATCGGCCCCGAGGGGGAAGCGCAGATCGCCAACTGCCGGATTCACCGCAACCTGCTGATCGTCGACCGGCTCTTCGGCGCTGCCGAACTGCGCCTTGGCAGCGGCAGGACACAGCAGACCGTCAGGATCGGGCGCACCGATGGGAGGCCGTCATGAGTGAGAAGAAAGAAGCCGGCGCTGCTTCGGCGATGCGGCTCCGAGCCGAGCCGCCGCGCGTCACCCGCCTGTCGCGCAAGGCGCTCGCCAGCGTTGCTCTCGTCGCCTCGCTCGGCCTTGGCGGTGCATTGATCTACGCGCTGCGGACGCCGATGTCGGGAGATGCCGGCGAGGAGCTTTATTCGACCACCAACAGACAGCCCGCCGATGGTCTGGCCGGCCTGCCGCGGGATTACACCGGTCCGGTGCTTGGCCCGCCGCTGCCCGGCGACCTCGGCCGGCCGATCCTCGAGGCGCAGAACAAGGGGCAGCCGGCGACGCCGCCAGTCATCACGGCGCCGGCGGTGGACGAGGCGGAACAACGCCGCCGCCAGGACGAGGAAGCAGCCCGCACCAGCCGCATCTTCTTCCAGGCATCTCCTGGCGTTGCGACTGCGGGGCCGGCGGGCGCGCTTCCACCGAGCCTCGGCGGTCCCGATCCGGCCGGTCTGCGGGGTCAACAGACAATCCAGGACAGGCAACTGGCCTTCCTCGACGCGCCCGTCGACCGACGCACCACGTCGGCGGATCGCGTCACGCAACCAGCGTCGCCTTTCGTGCTTCAGGCAGGCGCGGTCATCCCGGCTGCGCTCATAACCGGTATTCGCTCCGACCTTCCCGGCCAGATCACGGCGCAGGTGACAGAGAACGTCTACGACAGCTTGACGGGTCGGTCCCTGCTCGTTCCGCAGGGCGCACGCATGGTCGGCCAATACGACAACGGCACACAGTTCGGGCAACGCAGGATCCTTTTGGTCTGGAATCGCCTGATATTCCCGAACGGCCGATCGGTCGTGCTCGAGCGTCAGCCTGGCGCCGACGCACAGGGCTATGCCGGTCTCCAGGATGGCGTTGACCATCATTGGTGGGACCTTGCCAAGGCCGCCGGGCTCTCAACCTTGCTCGCGGTCGGCACCGAACTGGCTGTCAGCGAGGACGGCCGTCTGGTCGCGGCCATCCGGCGTGGCATGCAAGAGACCATCAACGACGCTGGACAGCAGATCGTGCGCAGCCAATTGCAGGTTCCACCGACGCTCACCATTCGCCCTGGCTTCCCCGTTCGCGTCGTCGTGACCCGCGATCTTGTCCTCGAACCCTACACGGAGTGACCATGACAAAGCTGAAACTTGGACTGATTGCCGACGACAGGCCCGTCAGGGTCACCATCGAGCTGCCGGCGGCACTGCACCGGGATCTCGCAGCCTATGCCAGCCTGCTCGGCCAGGAATCTGGCCGTCCGCCGGCCGAGCCGGCCCGTCTCATCGCGCCGATGTTGGAAAAGTTCATTGCGACAGATCGAGGTTTCTCCAAGGCGAAGCGTTCATCGGTGGCTTGAAACGGGGATGACGAACACCCTCATGCCACCAGGTGATGGCTGGTTGGCTATCCACTCTGGTGCCGCGAGGAACCACGCTCGTCCGAGACCGGGCCTGCGACATTTCTAGCAATCCCGAGCAGTCGCAGCAGCGCCCTCTTCGGGTTCGATCCCAGCCACAGGGCTTTGATCGGACAGACACTGTTCTCGCCCCAGAGTGGCAGCCACGTCGTTGCATCGATGGCGACTGACCGGGCAAAGCATTCGCCCGCCAGGATCACGCCCTGACCAAGCTGTACCTTGAGGATCGCCGTCATCTCGCTGGCGCTACCGCATGTCTGAACGACCGCGCCTTCGGCGGTAATGTGGTCGGCCATCCGCGGACGCGCAGACGGTGTTTCCGGACATGCGGGCATCAACAAGCGTTCGTCCGCGAGATCTGCCCATGTAATGGCGGCCTCGTTCGCCAGGGGATGGTGAACCGGCAGGAGAACGAACAGGCGCTCGTGACCGAACGTTTCGCTGCAGCATGACGTGTCGGCCTGGGCCCCTCTTACGAAGACGACGTCGAGACGCCGTCGCCGTATCGCCGCCAGGCACTGTCCATGCGAAATATCCTCGATGACGAGACCAACCTCCGGATACAGGTCGCGGAAACGATGGATCAGGCGCGTCAGGAAGGCGCGTCCGACCAGCCCGGATATGCCGATGCTGAGCGCGTTGCGGCGGCGCGGCTCACCCGCACCTTCGGCCAGGGCTTGATGCAATCCCTCATAATGTGTTCTGGCGACGTCGATCCAGGCTCGGCCGGCTCCGGTGGGACGGACGCCATGCGCGCTCCGTTCGAACAGCTGCATGTCGAGAAATTGCTCGAGTGCGACGACGTTGCGGCTCACGCTGGATTCCCTCACATGCAGCACCCTTGCGGCCTGTCTGAAGCTGCCCTGGTCAACGGCCGTGAAAACATAGTCCAGCCGGCGGAGCGCGTTCTTGGTGTTTCTCACCGCTCATGCCCTTGCGAAAGTTGAGCAGGCTGATGTTTGAGCGTCCGTCACCACTCAAACCCAGGTTAAGGGCAGGGTGCCTGACGGCGATGGTTCGGTAGGCCGGGCTTCAACCGGTTCCACCGACACGAACGTGCCTGCCCTATCAGTTCTGCTCCGTGGGGCATTCATCGAGCTCGCGGGGCAGACCGGTGTCGTAGACATATTCGTGCGGGATCGCGGCAGGCGCCATCCGGGACAGATAGAGGTCCAGGTTTTCCCGGGCGTTGCTCGCCGCGAGGCTGTAGAAGTTGCCGCTGTTCCACGTCATCACGCAATGCCTGAATTGCGCATGTATCGCGTCACACATCTCCGACAGCGTTACCTCATTGTCGTGCATGGTGCCGAGGACGGCAGTTTTCTTTTTTTCGATGTCGTCTCTCGGAAAGTAGCGCGCCTTGAAGCCGAAATCCTTTTGCTCCTCGCGGCGTTGGTAGTCTTGCGCGTCACGCGCCCGGAACTTCTCGACAAAGACGAATATGCCGTCCGCCTTGAGGTGCTGGGCGACATACTCGATCTGCTTCGCCCGGCTCGGGGAGTACATCTGGAAGGTGGTGTCCTCCAGGATGAGATCGAAGCCGCCGGCGAACCTCGCAAGTCGGCTATCCGAACTGATGACGTCCTTGGTCAGCTTGTGAAAAGGTGCAACGAAGAACTCCGCGTGCGGGGGCTCTCCATAACCCAGGAAGCATCGATAATTTTCCGGGTTGGGGCTGCATGACAGCGTCCGGATCTGGCCGTTCGCCATCTCCGACAGCGTTCTCGCCATCGTCCCTTCCGCCGTTCCAAGGCTGTAAAGTAAAAAAGGAGTCTCCCGCTGCCGCGCGCAATTGAGGACTGCATAGGCCATACGGCACTCCTCCTCCAGCCTGTAGGGGATGCTGCCGTGATAGTGCTGGTCGAAGAAACCTTGCCGTGCGGCATGCAGTTTCACCATGGCGAGCAGGAGATCCTCGCTTGGGAGAAGGCGTGTATCAGCGATTGGCCTGCGCACCGGCATGCCGCTCGTGCCAGCGGCGGTTGCTGCAAAGAAGCCGCTGAGTTCGTTGATTCTTGGCCCAAGATCGCACTCGGCCAGGAAGTCCTTGAGGCCTCGCATGCAAGATGCCTCCCACAGTCGCTCGTTCGGTGAGATGCCGCAACAGGACGGAGGGAAACTTCATGATCAACGAAGCAGTGTTTCACCTGGGTCGAGTATAGGTCGAAGTCGCCAATAGGCTGGCGCGGGATTGATCGCTTTCAGTGGAATGATTTTTTTTCATAAAAGTCACATCTTTCACCAACCATGAATTATTTCTGGATGAAGTCATAACTCAGGGTTCGTAGAGACGCAGGAATACGCTGCCACTTAAGCGGGAGTATTTTCCTGTGGGAGAAGTGTTTTGCGGTGATCCGTGCACCATCCGGCGGTGTCGGTGCCAGACCCTGGTCCATCAGTATCAGAGCTGGGGACGCGTGCGCGCGGACTTGATCAAACGAACCGGCCTGGAGAGGCAGGAAACAGACCTCGCCTGCTCCGCCCATGTATTCATCCTGAACCTCAGGGGGGCAGCGTTCCGTGGTGAGGATTTCATCGACGGGCGCCGCATTTCCTTCTCGCCGCGGCGCGCCGGCTCGTTGATCTGCCTTCCTGCCGGCACGAGATGGAGCGGGTGGGACGAGGGCGACGCGACCGCGTCCTACCTTCTCGTATCGGTCGAACGACAGTTCGCCGAGGAGACGTTTGGCGAAACGGTGCGCCATTGTCTGGCAGACCTGCCGCCCGCGATAGGGTTTCGAGACAGCATCGTGGAGCTGGCGCTGCAGCGGATCGCCATCGAGCTCAGGCAGCCCGATCCTCTCGGCCTGGCCATGGTGGAGTCCCAGGCTATACAACTGCTCGGGCGGATGGTCAGGGCGAATGGCGCGCCCCACGAACTGGCAAAGGGCGGTTTGTCGCCATTCGACCTGAAGCAGGTGCTGGAGGTTCTGGAAACCTTGGACAAAGCGTGGGCGTTGCCCGATCTTGCAAGAGAGATAGGGCTTAGCCGTTTCCACCTCTGGCGGGCATTCAAGCAGTCGACCGGCATAACGCCGTACGCATTCAGGGCGAAACGCCGGCTGGAGAAATCTTGCGATCTGCTTCGCAGCAGCGGACGGTCATTGACCGAAATCGCGATGGAGTGCGGCTTCGGCAGTTCCAGCCACTTTACGACAGCTTTCAAGCGGGCGTTCGGAACCACGCCAACCGATTTCCGCCGCCAATGCCGGCTCTAGCTTCTGGCGAAGCGGTTTGGCGCAAGGAATTGCAAATCCCGTTACGATATTGAACGCAGAAAACGACGGGGCACGGCATATCCATTGGTGAGTGCGGAACATCGATGAGGGACAAGTTGAGAGGTGGACCGTCTGGCAAACAACGCTGAGGGGAAACAGGCGGTCCTTCGGGCGCTGGCCGTGCTATATCCGTGGATGCAACCTTTTTTCTCCCGGCCGGTTCGCGATTATGCCTGTCGTCTTTTCGACCCGCCTGTTTCGAAAGCGCTGCCGGACTGCCGGGTTGTCGCTTTCAACAAGCTCCTCCACGTCATCCGCAAGGCGGCAATTCGCAATCGACTGCCAGATGAAACGGTAGCTCAAATCTGTCGGGATTTTGAAAATCGCCGCGTCTTGCAGACCGGCCCGCACTTGCTCCTCATACTTGAGCCGGAAGCCTGTTACACACATGCCTTCAGTCTGCTTGGGCTCGCTGCGCATGGGTGCTCGACCTATGTTTCCTATGCGGTTTCGACGGTGAGCCTTGTCGAAAGTTCTCGTAAGGGACCGGGGTGGCTAACGGTCGATGGAAAGGCGGTCAACATCTTTGGCCTCAGCCGAAGCCGGATGATCGGCTATGGCCTGCTCACGGCACTCGGGCCCTATCGGTTCGAGCTTGTACCGGTAGAGCCGGAGGCATCCAGCGAGGCGCTTGCACAACTCCGTGATCTTCTTCCACCGACGCAGTTCGAAAAACCGGCACGTGCGATCAAGGCCGCAAACATTGCTCTTTGGCCGAAAATGTTCGGCAACAATTGTGCTTTTCTCCAGATCGATGACGAGGATGTCGCCGATCTGGTCGTCGACCACCTGTCCGACGAAACTTCCTGGCTGCATAGGCGTCTGCTGGGAAATCCAAAGGTCGCATCGGGAATTCTGGAGGGAATCGATCATTTGGCTGCCGGGCCCTGGGCTGGTTGGCTCGCGCGCGGGACAGACTTCTTCTGGTTCTATGAAAACGGAAAGCGGATGCCGCTTCGGCTGTCGGGAGAGGATTTGGTCCATCATGCCGGTGGCGCAGCCGTGGTTCGTTTCACGGCTTCGGAAATCATCGGAGGGTTGTTGAACCGCAGCCTCATCCCCAACATGGTTCTTGCGTTTCTGGTGTTGGCCATCCTTCCCGGTGTGCGCGTGCTCGGAGGCAGCCGCCAGCCAATCTACTACCCGCTGATACGGTATGTTGTCTCCCGCGCGAGCGAGGCGGCGGGTATTGACGCCGACCTCCAGCATTCGCTTGCCACGGATGATGTGCCGGGTGCCTGGGGACATCGCGTCATCGAACGAAATGAGGAACTGTTCGATCTATTCAAGGCTGCTGGTACCACAAGCATTGGAGCTATACTCGAGCGTCTGGGGAACATTGCCCTGACCGAAGCGTGCGGAGGCATGAGCGGTTTCGTCCGGGACCTATCGTGGCGAGACCTTTGGAGGCGGTTGGAAGCTGAGAAACTTGCCGCCGCAGACCCGCAGTGGGCTCTCGCCTGACGGTGCGGCGGATCGGAAACGCCGCGCCAGGCCCTGGGAATTGCCCCAATTTCTTGAGCTGTCCTGGATGACCAGCCTCCAGGCTCAGGTGAACAAAGAAATCCTCGGCCTCGGCGAGCTCACCAGTTGCCGTCCGTGGATTGGCTCTCCATTTTGCCTGCTATCCTCCAGGCTATCGCAACCCGCGCACCATACGATTTTTTGCAGGTTTAGTTAGAGGGTGAATTCAAGCCCCAACTGGAGCGTTGAGTTGCACATGCCGGCTTTGCGCCTTCATTTCAACATTCGAGGTGCCTTTGGCACTCCTCATAAGCAGACTTCAGCCATGGCGAGCCGGGGATCAAAGGTTGGTCGTACCTTTCCCACTGCGCCTCGCGAAGATGGTCGGTACTGATTTCCGGTGCTGGGCGGCGCGCTTGTCGGTGACAGTTTTCAGCGACTCCTCGTCGGAAATGCCCCGCAGCTTGTGAAGCTGTTCCATTTTTGCCTCCTAGCCAAACATGCATCGACAGGGCCGTTGAAGGCTGACAACCAAGGCAATCTCATATTCGCGAATGCGTTTATGATGAGCCGCCCTGGAATGAACCGAACCGTCGTAGGTGTTCAAATTCACGCTTCGCTTGGTGGGCGCCCCGTGCTCCTTGGCAAACGTGGGGTCGAACTGACTGGGCCACTTCCGAGTTCAAGACTTGTCGGTCTTTCTAAACAAGCGTAGAGTATTGCGTCAGTTTCAATAAATTGTGGAAGTATAGAAAAAGAATTTAACAAATTTGGCCGGAAGGACATTGGCCTGGGGGAGGGGCAGCCGAGCGGTGTCGGCGGATGTGAACTCGAGGTTCTGGAGGCCGGCGATGGCGAAGACGATCAACAACGGCTTGGGCATTGGCCAGCCTGAGCCAGATCAGCCGTTCCTCGACATCACCGCCTACGGGGCCGGGCCGGATGACGCGCTTGCAGACGCGACCGAGAACGCCGCAATCACCCACCACGTGGCCATGGTGAACGGGATTGCCGTTCCCTATACCGCCATTGCCGGTCATCTCGTCACCGTCGATCCGTCGAGCTCGAAGCCCGCCGCAAAGTTCTTCTACGTGGCCTTCACGGCGGACGGTATGAATGCCACCACCCGTCCGGTGACATTCTTCTACAATGGCGGGCCTGGCTCGTCGTCGGTGTTCCTGCTGCTCGGCTCCTTCGCGCCCAGGCGCATCAGAACCAGCATGCCGGGCTTCACGCCGCCTCCGCCCTACGCCATGGAGGACAATCCCGACAGCCTGATCGACCGCAGCGACCTCGTCTACATAAACCCGGTGGGCACCGGCTATTCCGCGGCGATCGCACCGTTCAAGAACCGCGACTTCTGGGGCGTCGACCAGGACGCCGTCTCAATCAAGCAGTTCATCAAGCGTT
This sequence comes from Mesorhizobium terrae, assembly GCF_008727715.1. GTDB lineage: Bacteria > Pseudomonadota > Alphaproteobacteria > Rhizobiales > Rhizobiaceae > Mesorhizobium > Mesorhizobium terrae. The sequence goes on along the minus strand of NZ_CP044218.1, from coordinate 784,702 downwards.
ATCTGAGCGCCTTCAACCGCTGGAACTCGCCGCGGTTTCTGTTCGGCGAATCCTACGGCACAACCCGCAGTTGCGTGCTTGCCTGGCTACTGCACGAGGATGGCATCGACCTCAACGGCATCACGCTGCAGTCCAGTGTGCTCGACTATCCCGCCAATTTCTCCAACGCGGCCGGACTGATGCCTACGTTTGCCGCCGACGCGTGGTTTCACAAGAAGACCGGCATCGAGCCGCAGCCGCCGGACCTCGCTTCATTCATGGAAACCGTAACGCAGTTCGCGCAGGGTCCCTACACCCAGGCGCTGCAGGCTTTTCCCAAGGCGGACTCTGCGGCTGTGGAGACGTTGAGGCGCTATCTAGGCCTTCCCGCCGGCATGCTCGACGCCTGGAGGCTGAATGTCGAGGCGGCCGACCGGCTCGGCCATTCCGCTTTCCTGATCGAACTGCTGCGCGACCAGGGCGTGGCGCTGGGCGCCTATGACGGGCGGGTGACGGGTATAGACACAGGGATCGCGGCCATCGTGTCGCCGGACGGCGGCATGAACGACCCCACCATGGTGGCGGTGAGCGGCGTCTACACCACCATGTGGAACAGCTATCTCAACAACGATCTGAAGTTTACCGCCACCTCGAACTTCGTCGACCTCAACGACCAGGCGTTCCAGTTCTGGGATTTCAGCCACACCGACCCGACGGGCGCGGTGCAGAAGCCTGACGGTCAGGGCAACCCGACGCTCTATACGGCGGGCGACCTCGCCGCCACCATGGCCGCCAATCCGAGCCTGCTGGTGCTCTCGGCAAACGGCTATTACGATTCGGTGACGCCCTTCTTCCAGACCCGGCTGACGCTGGACGCCATGCCGCTCGCGGACGTCAAGGTGCGCGGCAACCTGACCATCAGGAACTACCCTTCCGGCCACATGATCTATCTCGACGGCGGCTCGCGAACGGCCATGAAAGCCGACCTGGCAGTCATGTACGACCAGGCCGTCTCCGTGCGCCGTGCAAGCCTTCTTGCGAGGGCGGCTCTGATGCGCGAGGTGCCCAACGTCGTCCGGCCTTATTTCAAGTTGCCGGGCGGTGGCGCTGGCGCCTTTCGTCCAGCCGCCGCCGGCGCCGAACCATGGAGCGTGCCTGATCTGTGCAAGGCCTACTCGTGGCCGACAGGGCTCGTCGGTGGCGGTGTTATCGCCATCATCGAGCTCGGCGGCGGCTGGGTGCAGAAGGACATGGACACCTATTTCCGCTCGACCGGCCTGCCCGCGCCGACCATCATCGACGTACCGGTCGGCCCCGGCCGCAACGACCCGAACAAACATTCAGGCAACCAGGCCTCCGATCCCGACCGCGAGGTCGCGCTCGACATCCAAGTTGCCGCCGCTGCCTATTCCGTGGCTACAGGCGAAGCTGCGAGCATCCGCGTCTACTGGGCCGATGCCACCGACTGGAATGCGATGGCGACCGCCATCACTGCCGCCGCGGCCGACGGCTGCGATGTCTGCTCGATCTCGTGGGGTTCCGACGAGGCCAACTGGAGGGCGGCGGCCACGGCGTCCGGCGTCGACTACCCGGGCAGGCTGAATGCGGCGGCCGAGGCGGCGGCCAAGGCGGGCATGATCGTCTTCGCCGCATCGGGCGACAATGATTCCTCAGACGGCGGCGCGGACCCGGCCAATGTCGATCTGCCTTCTTCGAGCCCATTCTCCGTGGGTTGCGGCGGCACCATGAAGCCGCACGGCGCCAATGCGGAGGAAACCGTCTGGAACGACGACCCCGGCAACCCGAGAGGTTCCGGCACCGGTGGTGGCTTCTCGGAACTGTTCCAGCCCATGCCGGCCTGGCAGGCCGGGGCGCCGCACGGGCCGGGCCGCATGGTGCCCGACGTCTCCGCCAATGCCGATCCCTATACGGGCTACAATGTCTTCGTGCACGGCCAGCAGGAGGTGATTGGCGGCACCAGCGCCGTGGCGCCGCTTTATGCCGGGCTGTTCGCGGCCTTCGGGCGCAAACTCGGCATGGTGACGCCGAAGCTCTGGCTCAACCAGACCTGCTTCAACGACATCACCAAGGGCGACAACGGCTACTACCGCGCCCGCATCGGCCCAGACCCGTGCACCGGCATTGGCACTCCCATTGCAAACAAACTGGCCAGACTGTTCGAGGCGTCGAACAAACCCTTGGCCCCAACAGCGCACGCGGTGCGCGGCCGACACCGAAATCCAACGAGGGCTATTTGAACCAGCAATCATCTCGAGAGCCGGCGCGACCCTCAAGCCTTTTCAGTGGTTGATTTCCTCACTTGCCGAGTGACCAGACCGTAGTTCGGGAGAGCGGGCTCAGCGGTTACCTGCTGAGCCGCTTGTGAAAGCTCGCCTCGACGACTTCGACGGCCTGCGCCGCGTCACCTTCAACGCCGTCGTCGCCCTTGAGCCGCGCTGCCACTGCGCGCCGCGCGGTCGTGCTTGGCGCCAGTTTCATCGGGCTCGAGGTAGCCGCGGCTCTGCTTTCGCCCTTATGTCGGTCATTCGTACGGTCCAAATTGTTTCCCAAAAGCGGACATCTCCGGTGTCAATAGTCGCGCTGTTCGAATCTCTTGTGGCGAGCCTGTGGCGCCTGCGGAAACTCATCGTTCCGATGCTGGGGCGCTTCGTTGCAACCGATCGCGGATTCGCGAAGGCGCGCCGGACGTTGTCCGGCCGCCAAGTGGGGCCGTGGTAAGCCAGCTAACATTGGCGACGATAGAACGTGATCCGAGAGCGCGATTGCCACGGCGTAGCTCATGATGGCACCGCCATCGGCCCTTAACGCATCCCAAGCTCGACCAAACGGATGCCGCTGTCCACTGCTCCAACCCTAACCAGAATGTGCCTGCGCCGACGCGATCACCACCGCGGTTCCATGTCGACTGAGGAGTAGACGAGTATGCGAATTGCGCCGCTCGCCAGGAAGTCGAACCCAAGCGTATAGGTGAATGTGTGGCTAAGAAAGGCGGCCGACCGCAGTGGTCAGTCCCACGCGCCGCTCACCGAGATGGTGCAAGGCCAAAAGATCATGTCCGATGAAGGCAACGTAGGACCTGGCTTGAGGAGCACGGCACTGGCGAGGTTTACCGGCGCCGCGCCGGAGATCGTTGCCTGTACGTCCGACCATGCGATCATTTTGAGGCTGGAGTTACAGCGCGGCGATAGCCAGGGCAACGATAAGCAGGGTGGCCACCACCGCGAGACTTGTCCAAACGCTGCGCGCTTCAATTTTGCCGAGGGCCTCAACGGTGGATTGCCAATCGCTTGATGGGTTCGCCCGGGCGCGCGCATTGTCGAAATCCGTCTTTCGTTCAAGCGTCCATCGTTCGTTTCGATCGCACTCGGTCATGATCGGGGGGCACCGTCTTGAGCCGCGACTTTCTTGATGGCAGCGTGCTGTCCAAACACACCTTGCTTGCGAGCTCGCCTCCACTCGGTGAGAGCGAAGCCCACAAGCAGCCAAAAGCAGCCAACGAGGTTGCCGGCGAGAACGTCGGATAGGTAGTGGACCGATAAGAAGACGCGACTTACGTCGATCGCGAGGATCAGCACAGCCGTCCAGAAGACGATCTCGAACCGTTTGCGGAGAGACTGCAGATCGCGAGCGAACGCATAGGCCAGGAAGCCGAACAGCGCCGTAATGGCGGTGGCGTGACCGCTTGGAAAGGACGATGAAGTCTCGACGACCCCCTGGATAAACTCAGGCCTGGGGCGCGCAACTATCTGTTTACCCAACCAAGTTGTCGCCTGCGCACTGACCAGCACTACCCACAAAGGGACAATGAAGGCGGAACGCAGCGTAATTGACAGAATTGCTGTCAACACAATCGCGATGGTGATGATGACTGGTCCATCACCGAGCATGGTCACCCAGCGAAACACATCGATCAGTGGCGAGATACGCCAGGGTGTAAGTGCGGTATTGACCGTTTGATCGAAGCGCACGACGCCGTCGCTTTCAAGCACGCCTTCGACCAATCCGCCGAAGATAGCCGCGATATAGAGCGCGGCAAGTACAGTCAGCGTCAAAGGCAAGCCCAAGAAGACGCGCGGATCGAGCCGGCGGGCGAGATATCCATACAGACGCGGACGTTTTGCACGCAGCCAAGCTTTAATGCGTCGAGACAACCTGGAGACGGTGGAACGATCGGCTTCAATAATCCGAGCAGCCGCGTTCGCCAGGGCATCGATAGAGCGCAAGGCAACGAGGTAGGCCATTGCGAGGGCCGCCATCACGAGCGACACAATGATGGTCAGATCTTCCGTCAAAGGCATCGTCATTGTTCTCCGCTACGCTCATATGCGACCGCTGAAGGAAGGGACGGAGACATCACCTGGCCAGGTCCGCCCGCGATGACAGGTTTGGCGAGGAAGTCGCCGATCGAGGCTCCAACCAGACGGATCAGGACATAGGCGATCAAGAACGCCAGGGTCAGGCTGATGGTGGGCATATCGTTCTTCTGGTGTCGGCTTCGGTACCTGCTGTACCGGGGCGCTTGCTCCGTGGCCGAGCGGATCAAGCAAGCGGTACCACGAGACACTTAGGAGGGAGTGAGCTTGCCCGACTTGATTGTTGCCGTGGCACTGATTGACGGCGTTTGTTGTCGTGTCCCACAAAAAAGCGCGACCAGTCTCCTGGCCGCGCCGGGTCAAGTCATTCTCCTTGGTTTGATCAGCCTTCGTCGTTTTCGTCGCCGTCGTTCGCGACGGTTTTCACGACCTGCCCGGTCTGACCGTCGACGAGAACTTCCTGTCGTTCCATGCCTTTCTGGATGGTGATTTCGAAGTGCGCGTTGCCGTCCCTGTTCCTTATGTCGGTTTCGACAGCTTTCCCGCCGGTTTCCTTCTCGGCGGCGGCGATGGCTTCGGCTATCGAAATCTTGGCCGAGGACATGATCTGCGCCTTGTCGGACGCATTCTCTTCGGCGGCAGCGGGACCTGCGATGAGCGAGAAGGCGATGGCCGTCGCAGCAGCAAGTTTCGATCCATTCCATGTGTTCATCATAATTCTCCTTGCGAAAGCTAAGTCGGGGTCGCTGACGGTCGCGGCAAACAATGCCGCGACCGGTCGATCTGCAGATTCCGGCTTGAGACCGCCGCCCCCAAGTATTGCGCGGCGGGAAAGCCGTCTGCCCGCGATCGACCAGCGAAGGCCTATTGATTCAGACTTAGGGGTAAGTGAGCGCGATTTCGCCGAGCTCGTGGCCGACGCGCGCGATCAGCCCCCGTCGCCACCGCGTTCGGGATTTCGATCGAGAGACTGTGACGCTCGCAGCGGCACCCTGGCGTTCTGCGGCGGGGCAGCTATTCGCCGCGCGGCGAAGAACAGCGCTATAGTGCTAGAGACCTAGGAATGAGCGGGACCCGCTTCGCTCGTCTTTTTGCTGACACGCACAACCAGTCCGTTGGTATCTTTCCGGTTTGCGATGTCGACGGACAGAGCATGACGCCTTGCGACAGCCGCAGCGATCGAAAGACCAAGCCCGCTGCCATCGACATCGGGCGGGGCGGCGCGAAAAAAGCGGTCGAACAGCCGGGGGATGTCGGCTTCGGCCACACCGCAGCCTGTATCGGCCACTTCTACCGAAAAACCAGAAGCCGTGCGGATCACGGACACATCGACCGAACCACCAGGAGATGTGTAGCGGATCGCATTGTCGATCAAATTGCCGAACAGCAATGCAAGTTCGGCGCGTGAGCCCGATATTGTCGTTGGGTCGGCTTTGACCATACCGAGATCGATCACCTTTTCCTCGGCGAAGGGGATGAAGTCCGCGACACATTGCGTGATGAACGCGGAAAGGTCGATCATTTCCCAAGTCTGGGCGCCGGACGCGTCTTCGGTGCGGGCAAGGCGCAGCAACTGCTCAACCAGTTTCCGGGCGCGGTCCAGCCCGGAATGAAGTTCGCCGATCGCTGCCATTTGGTGTGTCGTCGTGCTCAAATTGTCGAGCTGAATCTGCAAGGCCGCCAGTGGCGTGCGCAGTTCGTGCGCGGCATCCGCGACGAAGCGCTTCTGTTTGTCGAGCGCATCCTGCAGGCGCCCGGTCAGCACATTCATTCCTTGGACAAGCGGCAGAACCTCAGCCGGCACCTCGGCGGCCGGCACGGGATCACGACTGTCGAGGCTACGTTTGGCAATGGCTTCTGCGAGTTGTTGCAGACGTCCCGTCAACCGCCCGAGCAACCAACTGAACAACAGCCACGTCAACGGCATGAGAATGAGGATCGGCACGCCGGCCTGGAGCCCGGCAAGTTCCGCCATTTCCTGCCGCACCCTGACGCGTTGAGCGACTTGCACCGACCGCTGGGCATCGCGCGCGAGATAGACGCGCCAGGCTTCCCCCCGGGCCTCGATGGTGGCATATCCAGGACGGTCGATACGCGGGATCTCCGGAACGAACGGGGTTTTACGGACCAATTCCCCCGCGAGCGACCAAATCTCGATGACGAATTCGTCTTCTCGATCATGAGAGCCAGGTGAGGCCGTCGTGTCCGAAATGCCTTCGCCAGCATTCAGCGCGATCTGACGCAACTGGCCGTCGAGAAAATCGTCGGCCTCACGGCGGGCCATTTCGTAAGACACGGCGAATGCGATCAGGCCGACCCCAGTCAGCAGGATGGAAATCCAAATGAGCGCCGAGCGTCGCAGCGATGTCATGATCGGCTCTTTGGCACCATCCAGCCGGCGCCGCGCACATTGCGGATAATGTTCCTATCGAATTTCTTGCGAATGGAATGAATGAGAACGTCGACTGCGTTGCTCTCGACCTCTTCGCCCCAGCCGTAAATCCGTTCCTCGATTTGTGAACGCGACAAGATCGCGCCAGGCCGCTCCACAAGAGCGTTCATTAGCGCGAACTCCCGCGCCGGCAACATGATGGTTGCTCCGAGATAGCTCACTTCATGGCTGGCAATATCGAGCGTCGTTTCGCCGGCGACCAGCAACGACTGCGCCGCGCCGTTGTGACGTCGCAGGACCGCCCGCATTCGCGCTAGCAACTCGCGTGTCTCAAATGGTTTTACGATGTAGTCGTCGGCACCTACATCAAGACCGGCGACACGATCATCCAACCCGTCTCGCGCCGTAATGATCAGAACAGGCGTATGGATTCCGGCACGTCGGGCTGATTTCAGAACGTCGATGCCAGAATGACCAGGGAGACTAAGATCGAGAAGCACAAGCGTGTAACCGCCGCAGGCCAGTGCTTCGGAACCGTCTGGACCGGTGCGCACCCAGTCGACACTCATGCCTTGACGGGCCAGAGCCGTCGACAGGCCGGCCCCGATCATCCTGTCATCTTCGATCAATAGGACGCGCATCCAATTTCCCCATTTGAATATGGCGTCCTATTCCCAATTCGGGCATTGTTGCGCGGGGTGAGGTGCCAGCATCTCGGCCTGAGAAGTTGGACGCCGCCCTCGTAGAGCCGGACAGGCAGGGCCGACACCCGCTCGTCGCATGTCGCCAAAGCTGTCAGTTCCCACGTTCCAACAGCCATTGCGCGATGGTGGCCGAACTGCTGCGGACCGCCGCATTGGGAACCGGATTGCGAGCGAGGAGCGTGATGCCGCCTGAGGTGCCCTGCATCTTGATGGCGGCAATCATGTCGATTCCTTCAACTGTTAAGTCATCGACGCAGCTCTGGATCACCCGAATTAGCCGCAAATTAGGCCCCGAGCACTCCAACCTACGTCTCCTCAAGGATTTTGCTGGCGGGGCCTTGTGGTCGATTGATACGGGTTAGTCCCAGTCCACGAAACACAGGATCAGTGGCTTGAACGGGGTACCGGTGAATAGGCCAGTGATCGGCGAATCTGCCGGTTTCCAAGGCGCTCACGCCACTGGAAGACGATTCGAGATCAGCCTGCACCCCGACCTCTTGTCCGTTCTACCCGGCCTATGTGCGGATTCATAGACGCATCCGCGGCAGAAGAAGAACTCGGCCCTGATGACAACGGCGAGTTGGAACAGATCAGATGATGCTCTCAGCCATTCAAAGCCATGTAGGACAGGCCGGACCGCGCGGCGACCGCTACGGCCATCTCGTCGTCATGTGCAATTGAACCGACGATAGCCGCCGGCTAGATAGGGTCTCCTGGGTGACCCCGCAATACGGCGAGGTCCGCGAGCCCTATACATCGCGGCAATTCATGCACGATGTGGCGCCCCGCTCCGCTGGCGGCGCGCCCCCTTTTCGCGCGTGGCGATGGAGGCGCTGTCCGACGGCAGAAGATCCTGTTCGTCCCCGCTTGAATGCGACGGCAGCCGGGCGGCGCGAGGGCGGCAGTGCCCGATCCACGGCAGCCTCGATCGCAGGCGGGTGCTTTCCGGCCGGCCGCGCAAGGCGTTACCGGCTCAACTCGAGCACGGCATCAGCTCGTCGTCCTCGTCCAATCCCTGCTCGACGAAATCGAAACTGGCATAAAGGGACATGCCGCCTCGTTCTCCGGTTGTAGCAGATCGAAACGCAGCGGATGTGGCTAAGGCGCGCCATCTCCTGCAGCGCCTAGGCGACCGCGGCGCGGCCAAGGTCTTTGCCTTGTTAGCGGCGATCGATCATGAAACGATAGATGATCGCCTCGTAATCCTGCCATACCTCGGCCAAAGACCCGGTATTGGAGGCGACGAACCCTTGTTGCTTGGGCGACAGTTCGAGCGCCAGTATCACCGCCCGGTTGCCTTTGCCGATCGCCGAATTGGCTGTGAACTCTTCTTGAAATGGCTCCTTTGTCGCGCGTTTCGCTCCTGTAGAAACGGATCTGGTTGCAGAGGGCGGACATTGGCCGAGTTTGATTTCATTGTCGTTGGCGCTGGCTCGGCGGGCTGTGTGCTTGCCAATCGTTTGACCCGGTCGGGTAAATATCGAGTCCTGTTGCTTGAGGCCGGCGGTAGCGATCGCCGCTTCATGATCCGCATGCCCATCGGCTATGGCCACAGTTTCTATAATCCCAAGGTGAACTGGAAATTCGAGACCGGGCCGCAGGAAGCGCTTGCCGGGCGCCGCAGCTATTGGCCACGCGGCAAGGTGCTCGGCGGGTCGTCCTCCATCAACGCCATGGTCTTTGTGCGCGGCCAGCGGCACGACTTTGACGATTGGAAACAAGCCGGCAATCCCGGTTGGGGCTGGGATGATGTCCTGCCCTTCTTCAGGTCGATAGAGACCTTCGAGCGGGGTGGCGACATCATGCGGGGCGGCAATGGCGAGTTGCATGTCACCGACATGGCTCCTTCGGTGCACCCCCTGTGCCGGGACTGGCTGCTGGCTGCCGAGCAGGCCGGTTTTCGCAAAACGCCTGACTATAATAGCGAGCAGCAGGAAGGAGTTTCAGTCTATCAGATCAGTACGAAAAAGGGATTTCGCGCTTCTTCCTCAACAGCCTTTCTGCACCCTGTCACGGGCCGTCCGAACCTGAAGGTCGTCACTGGTGCATTCGCGACCCGGATCCTTTTCGACGGCTCCCGTGCGGTCGGCGTCGAGTATGAAATCAATGGGGTGCGCCAGATCGCGAACGCCAGGCGGGAAATCATCCTGTCCGCCGGAGCGGTGCATTCACCGGTTCTGCTGCAGCATTCGGGTGTTGGTCCCGGCGCTCTGCTGCAGAGGTTCGGCAAGCTCTTGGTGAAGGACATGCCGGGGGTAGGTCGGAACCTGCAGGACCATCTGGGTATCGACTATCTTTACCACTCGCGCGTGGGCACGCTCAATTCGCAACTGCGTCCCTGGTGGGGACGGCTCCTGCTCGGCGCCCGCTACGTCTTGTTTCGCAATGGGCCGCTGTCGCTGAGCGTCAACCAGGCCGGCGGCTTCGTCAAATCCAGCACCGGGCTCGATCGGGTCGATACCCAGCTCTATTTCTCGCCGGTCAGCTACAGCAAGCCGACGCCCGGTGTGCGGCGGCTCACATTGCCTGATCCGTTTCCCGGTTTCTTCATCGGCATTCAGCCCTGCCGGCCGGCGAGCCGCGGCTCGATCGAGATTGAATCGCCCGATGTCAAGGCCGGCCCGGTCATCGAGCCGAATTACCTTTCGGCGCCGGGGGATATGGAGCAGATGCTTGCCGGCGTCCGGCTGATACGCCGGATCGCCGAGGCGCCCGCCATGCGTGCTGTCATCGTCGAGGAGATGAAGCCCGGCATGGCGACGCAAGACGAGGACGCGTTGATCGCGGATATCCGCGCCCGGTCCGGCAGTGTGTTTCATGCTTCGTGCACCTGCCGCATGGGCCCTGATGACGGGCGCAATGTGGTCGACGCGCGGCTGCGCGTGCATGGCCTGCAAGGGCTGCGCGTCGTCGACGCCTCGGTTTTCCCGAACGTGACATCCGGCAATATCAACGCGCCGACCATCATGGTGGCGGAAAAAGGCGCAGCGATGATCCTCGAGGACGCTCGCTGATCGCTGGCTAGCCCCAGTTTTTCTCCAGAACGGAAGCGAGCGTCTCCACGCCCTTGCGAATGGTGCGCTGATCGATCGCGGCGACACCCAGCACAAGCCCTTTGTCGACGTTTGATCTTTCGATGCAGAACCGCCCGATTGGCGAAACGGCCAGCCCGGCGGCGTCAGCGTCGGCGCAGACCTTGTCTTCGTTCATCGTGGGCGAACCAAAAGTGCCGACGAGATGAAAACCGGCGACCGAGTTGCGCACGTCGAGCAGGCCCGACAGATGCTTGCCCGCCGCTTCGTGGAAGGCGGCGTGCCGTCCGGCATAGATGTCGCGCATGCGGCGCAGATGCGTGGCGAAATGGCCGTCCTCGATGAAGGCGGCGAGAACGGCCTGGATGCTCGAAGGAACGCCCTGCAGGAAGGCGCCGGAAATGCGCTGGAAGGTCGAGACGAGTGGCTTCGGTGCGATGTAGAATCCCAGCCGCAGCGCTGGGAACATGGTCTTCGCGAATGTACCGACATAGATGACGCGTTCGGCTGTATCTGCGCTCTTCAGGGTCGGCAATGGTCGTCCGTCGTAGCGGAACTCACCATCGTAGTCATCCTCGATGATCCAGGCGCCCCCCTCGTTGGCGGCGGTCAGCAATTCACCGCGCCGTCGAAGGCTCATCTCGACGCCCATCGGATGCTGGTGCGACGGCGTCACGAAGGCGAGGCGAAAATCCGGCGCCAGGCGAAGCCCGGCCTCGACTGATATGCCTTCCCGGTCGACCGGTACCGGCACCATACGGGCTCCGCAGGCAATCAGGCTGTTGCGCGCGCCGATGGCGCCTGGATTCTCGAACCATACCGGATCGCCGGGATTGAGGAGCACGCGGCCGATGAGGTCAAACGCTTGCTGGGCGCCATTCACGATGAAGATCTGCTCAGTGTCGCAGGACACGCCGCGATTTGCGCGAAGGTGCTCGGCAATCGCCGCGCGGAGCCGGGGATGACCGTGGGCGTCGGAATAACCCATGACCTGATCGCGTGGCTCACGCCAGTGCTTGGCGGTTAGCCGCGCCCAGATCGCCAGCGGAAAGGCGTCGTAGTCAGGCAGGCCGGTGATGAAGGCGCGCGGCTTGTGCGGATGGGACAACCGCTGGAAAAAGCGCGGTGAGGCGTCGGCGATGATATCGGCAAGCCTTGTCGATGGGGGTGCTGACGGCGGCGGTACCGTCAGCGACCGCTCGGGTTTGCTGGTTTCAGCGAGGTTCGAGACATAGGAACCCGAGCCGGTTCGCGAGACGATGAGGCCTTCGGCCGTCAGGCGCTCGAACACGGACAATGCCGTGGTGCGCGAAATATCAAGTTCCTTGGCGAGTGTGCGGCTCGAAGGCAGCCGCTTGCCGCTCGGCAAGGCGCCCGAGGTGATCAACTGCCGCACGGCGGCGTAGACCTGCGTGGTGATCGACTTGTCGAGCGAACGGTCGACGGCGATCGCGAATAGCAACTCACCGGCGGACCGTTTCACCATCTGACCATCGCCTCGGTTTGAGAGCCGCCATTTACATCCGTCGGGGATAACCGGCTTTCGGATTTTTCGAAAGTGGACCTTACCGGGGATGTCATTGCGATTTCATAGTTCCAGACGATACCAGCACGTTTTCCGAGGTCCGACTTGAAGATCAAACGCATCGAGACGTTCACCACGCAATATGTCGGCTTCGTTCGCATAACGGATGAAGAAGGCAGGCAGGGCACCGGCCAGGTGTCGACCTACAATTCCGACATCACGTCGAGCGTGTTGCACAGGCAGGTCGCGCCCTATGTGCTTGGCGTGCCGTTCGACGATATCGATGTGCTGACCGATCGGGTCATCGAGCGCGAGCACAAATTCCCCGGCTCCTACATGAAGCGGGCGCTGGGCGGCCTGGACACCGCCATCTGGGATTTGCGCGGCAAGCTGGCAGGCCAGCCGGTCGTCTCCCTGCTTGGCGGCACGCCCGGCAAATTGCGGGCCTACGCCTCGTCCATGAAGCGCGATATCACGCCGGCCGCCGAGGCTGAGCGTTTCAGGCGGCTGCAAGGCCAGTTCGGCTTCGACGCCTTCAAATTCCGCGTCGCTGCCGAATACGGTCATGACGTCGACGAATGGCCGGGACGGACCGAGGACATTATTCCAACCATCCGCAAGGCGCTGGGCGACAAGGCGGCACTTCTCGTCGACGCCAATAGCGGCTTTTCGCCCCGGCGCGCGATCGAAGTCGGCGCCCTGTTGAAGGACAATGGCATCGAGCATTTCGAGGAGCCGTGCCTCTACTGGGAACTCGAGCAGACCAAAGAGGTCACGGATGCGCTCGACATTGCCGTGACCGGCGGCGAACAGGACTGCGAGATCCAGACCTGGCGCCGCATGATCGAGATGCGCGCCGTCGACATCGTGCAGCCGGACATACTCTATCTCGGCGGCATCAGCCGCACCCTACGTGTATGCGCCATGGCGAGGGCCGCAGGCCTACCAGTGACACCGCATAGTGCAAATCTGGGGCTGGTGACGCTGTTCACCATGCATCTCCTGCGCGCTATCGAGGGCGCCGGCAAATATCTTGAGTTCTCGATCGAGGGGCCCGATTACTATCCCTGGCAGGAAGGGCTGTTCGTCAAATCGCCCTATACGGTGGAAAACGGCATGGTCGCCGTTTCGGACGAACCGGGATGGGGCATCGAGGTCGATCCCGAATGGCTTGCCAAATCGAGCTATCAGATGAGCGAGGCCGCGTGATGGCCACCTTGCCCGCGACGAACAGCCCAGCTTCGGGTCTCCTGCCATCGCGCCATTTCATCGATGGCGAATGGCGGGCGTCGCATTCGAGGGCGACGATGCCGACATTCGATCCCGGCCGCGCCGAGATCCATGCGGAATTCGCCGCCGGCGGCGCCGACGATGTGATTGATGCCGTCGCCAGCGCCAAGCAGGCGGGGCAGGGCGAATGGCGCAAGCTGTCACCCACTGGGCGGGGGCGTATCCTGGCGAAAGCCGCCGCCCTGATCCGCGAGAATGCCGAACGTCTGGCCGTGGCGGAGGTCCTCGACAGTGGCAAGACGCTTGCCGAGGCGCGTGGCGACGTCCGGGGCTCCGCCCGAGCCTTCGACTATTATGCCGGGGCCGCCGACAAGCATGAGGGCAAGGCCTACCCGCTTGGCCCGGACTACACGTCCTATTCGATCGAGGAGCCGGTTGGCGTCACCGCGCATATCGTGCCGTGGAACTATCCGCTATCGACCGCCTGCCGCTCGGTCGCGCCGGCGCTCGCCGCTGGTTGTACGGCTGTCGTCAAGCCGGCCGAACAGACGCCGATGACGGCGCTGCTTCTGGCGGAGATCCTGGTTCAGGCCGGCCTGCCGCCTGGCGTCTGCAATGTCGTGACCGGAACCGGCGCCGCTGCGGGCGCGCCGCTGGTGTCCCACCCCGATGTCCGGCATGTGACTTTCACGGGGTCCACGGCGACGGGCATCCATGTGATGAAGATGGCAGCCCAGAACGTCGCCTCCGTGACGCTCGAACTGGGCGGCAAATCACCCAACATCGTGTTGGCCGACGCCGATCTCGGTGTGGCGCTCGACAATGTCGTCGGCGCGATTTTCGAGAATGCCGGCCAGATCTGCTCCGCCGGTTCGCGTCTGGTGATCGAACGCTCCATCCACGCCGAGTTCATCGAGAAACTCGTCGCCCGTGCCCGCGCCCTGCGCATCGGCCATGGTCTGTCGGAAGGCGTCAATTTCGGCGCGATCAATTCGGCCGAGCATCTGCGCAAGGTGTCCTCTTATGTGGTGGACGCCAAGGCGCGCGGCGTCGAAGTCACCGTTGGCGGCAACGTCACAACCGATCCCGCTACCGGTAAAGGTTGGTTCTTCGAACCGACCGTCCTCGATCGCGTCAGGTGGGACGATCCGGTCGTGCAGGAAGAGATTTTCGGACCGGTGCTTGCCGTCCAGGTCGTCGACAGCGCGGAGGAGGCGATCGCCGCGGCAAACTGCACCGACTTCGCCCTGGTCGCTGGTCTTTTCACCCGCGATCTTTCGAAGGCGCATCGTATCGCCAGGGATGTCGATGCCGGCCAGGTCTATGTGAACGAATATTTTGCCGGCGGCATCGAGACACCCTTCGGCGGCAACCGCCGTTCCGGCATCGGCCGGGAAAAGGGGCTTATCGCCGTTGCCAGCTATTGCAAGACCAAGGCAGTGACGATCCGCCTCTGATGAAAGCTCTTGCCCAAGCGGTATGATCTTTCATCGAAAGTGGACCTTTTTCACCAGGACCGCCCCTCGCATGGTTGTCTGGAAATAATGAGCCTGATCGAAATCAGAAGCGGGCCAACAATGGGAGAAATCAATGATTTTGAGGAAACTGGCGGCAGGGTTGATCGGCGCCGCGGCGCTGATGACGATCTCGGGCGCGGCCCATGCCGAGAAGCTGCGGCTTTTGACCTGGGGTGGCTATGCACCTGACAATGTCGTGCAGCTTTTCGAGAAGGAAAACCCCGATATCAACGTCGAGGTGACACTCTCCAACAATGAAGAAATCATCGCCAAGCTGCGCGCCACCGGCGGTGCTGGTTTCGACCTCGCGCAGCCGAGCCACGACCGCATCCTCGCCGCGCAGAAGGAATACGACATCTACAAGCCGATGGATCTGACGAAGATCAATACGGCGACGATGCAGGACAACCTTCTCGAAGCGGTCAAGGCCAATACCACCATCGACGGCAAGGTCTACGCCGTGCCGCATCAGTGGGGCACGTCCGGCCTGATTGCCGACATCAGCAAGGCGCCGAACGTCAAGGGCTGGGGCGATCTGTGCGATCCGCAATACAAGGGCCGCACCTCGATGCGCCTGAAGCGCACCATCCTGCTCGGCACCGCCTTCTCCCTGGGCAAGGACCCGTTCGCGCTCTATGCCGACAAGGCAGGCTACCAGAAGATGCTCGATGAGGTGACCGACAAGCTGATCGCCTGCAAGAGCAATGTGAAGACCTACTGGAACGGCGGCGATGATCTCTCCACTCTGTTGCTCTCGGGCGAGGTGATCGCGTCCGAAACCTGGGATTCGACGGCCTTCAAGCTGTACGGGCAGAACAAGAACTTGGTCTACGTCCCGCCGGCTACCGGCGCATTGGCCTGGATCGACACGTTTGCCATTCCGCGCAAGGGTAAGGCTGACGATGCCGCCTATAAATGGATCAACTTTGTGCTGCGTCCCGACATCGTCAAGCTGATGTCGGACTCCACCGGCGCCATCTCGGCGGTCAAGGGCGGCGTCGATCTGCTGCCGGACGACAAGAAGGCGGCGGTCAAAGTCGCGTTCGACGACAAGGCCATGGCCAATCTGAAATTCTTCGCCAATATCCCGCCGGGCCTGGAAGATATGGAAGGCAAGGCGCTGGAGCGTATCAAGGCCGCGACTTCGAACTGATCCAATCAACTGCCGGTCCGCGATGTTATCCCTGCGGACCGGCAGCATCGGCTTTCTTGGCGAACCCCTTATGCATGATCTTCAGTGCCAGGACCTTATCAAGCGGTTTGGTCCCTTTGTTGCGGTCAACGGCGTTTCCTTCGACGTGCCGCGCGGTTCATTCTTCTCGATCCTCGGCCCGTCGGGCTGCGGCAAGACGACCTTGATGCGCATGATAGCCGGCTTCGAGTCGCCTTCCAGCGGCGACATCCGCATCAAGGGCGCCTCGGTCGTCTCGACACCGCCCAACAAGCGCAGCGTCAAGATGGTGTTCCAGCACCTGGCCCTGTTCCCGATGATGAATGTCGGCGAGAACATCGCCTATGGCCTGCGCTGCCGGGGTGAAAGCAAGGCCGATATCGGCCGCAAGGTGGCCGCCGTTCTTGATCGCGTCGGCCTGCCAGGTGTCGCCGGAAAACAGGTGTCGCAATTGTCCGGGGGCCAGAAGCAACGCATCGCCATCGCGCGCTGCATGGTGCTCGAGCCGGACGTCCTGCTGCTCGACGAACCCCTCGGCGCTCTTGATCTGAAGTTGCGCGAACGCATGAAGATCGAGCTGAAGCTCCTGCAGCATCAGTTCGGCACCACTTTCCTCTACATCACGCACGACCAGTCCGAAGCGCTGGTCATGTCCGACAACGTCGCCGTCATGAATGCCGGCCGTTTCGAGCAGATCGGTTCACCGCAGGAGCTCTACAACAATCCCAGGACCGGTTTCGTTGCCGGCTTCGTCGGCGACAGCAACCGATGGCAGGGTCGTGTGACCGCCGTCGAGAGGGGCGAGGCGCGCGTGGAACTCCAAAGTGGCGGGGTAGTCATCGCCGCGGTCGGGGATGGCAATGTGAGGGCGGGGGCCAATGTCGAGGTCTTCGTGCGGCCAGAAGTGATTTCGCTCGGCGCGACCAAGGACGCCAACGTCATGACCGGTACGGTCGACAGCTTGCTGTTCAACGGCGCCAGCAGCCGCGTCCTGGTGCGGATCGGCGGCGGCAATCTGGTAGAGGTCGGCCACGTCGCGACGGAGGGGGCATCCGCCATCAAGCCCGGCGACAGCACCGAGATCTCCTGGGCGCGCAAGCATGCCCTGTGCTTTGTCGTGGCGGGATAGATCATGGCCCGCTCCGACGCCGGCAAACTGTCGCTGATCCTGCTGTTCACGCCCTTTGCCTTATGGCTGGTCTTGCTGATCCTGCTGCCGCAGATCGGCATCGGCTATCTGTCGCTGCGCGAGAAACTGGGGCCTGGCGAGTACACGTTCGGTTTTGCCAACTACGTCGATTTCATCCGCGAACCCATCTACTGGAACACGCTGCTGCGCACGGCGTGGATGTCGATCCTGGTGACGATCCTTGCGCTCTTCGTTGGCTTTCCGGTCGCCTACTACATCGCCAAGATCGCCCGCCAGCGTTCGCGCGCCGCGCTGTTCCTGATGTGTCTCATCCCGCTCTGGGTCAGCGATCTCGTCCGCGCCTTCGGCTGGATCGTGCTGCTGCGCGAAACCGGCTTGATCTCGGGTTTTCTGCAGTGGATCGGGCTGATCAATGGCCCTGTCGAACTCTTGTACAGTGACCTGACAGTGGTGATCGGCCTCGTCTACACCGTCGTGCTGTTCATGATCGTGCCGCTTGTCTCGACGCTCGACGGCATGGACGATGCGATGATCGAGGCGGGCTACAATCTGGGTGGCAGTCGTTTCACGGTGTTCCGGCGCATCGTCGTTCCCTATGCAATGCCCGGCATCGTTGCCGGCTGCATCATCGTCTTCATGCTCACCGCTGGCAGCTACCTGACGCCGATCCTGCTCGGCGGCAAGAACAGCATGTGGTTCACCGAGCAGATCTATGAACAGTTCGTCACCCGCTACAATTGGGAGTCGGGCGCCACCTTCGGCGTGCTGCTGCTGGCCTTCACCTCGCTCGTGGTTTGGCTCGGTCTGCGTCTCACCGGCCAGAGTCTGGCCTCCACCGTGGCGAAGGACTAGCCATGAACGTCGCCGCTCCGCAGTCGACCTTCCTTCGCATGGTTTACGGCTGCTATATGCTTGCCTTCTTCCTCTACCTTGCCGCACCGCTCGTGGCAGCGGGGGTATTCGCCTTCAACGATTCGCTGTTTCCGGCGCTGCCCTGGAAGGGCTTCACGCTCGATTGGTTTTTCGGCACCACCGAACCCAAGCTTGGCATGTTCAACGATCGGCGCTTGATGGAGGGCCTGTGGAACTCCCTCTATATCGGCATCATCGTCTCGATACTTTCCGTGGCGGCCGGCACCTGCAATGCGTTCCTGTTCGAGCGCAAGCATTTCCCCGGTAAGAGCCTGCTCTACGTGCTGATGATCGTGCCGCTGGTCATTCCCGGCGTCATCCTTGGCATTTCGATCCTGGTCTTTGCCAGCGCGATCGCGAACGGCGTGGAAGACTCGACAGGCTGGGACATGGATTTCCTGCGGCCCGGCACTCTCCTTGTCGTGCTTGGGCAGTTCTCCTTCCTGGTGACCATTACCTCGTTGGTGATCGCGGCGCGCTTGCGCAAGTTCGACGTGGCGCTGGAGGAAGCCGCCTTGAATCTTGGCGCGTCGCGTGTGCGCGTGCTGGCGACGGTGACGCTGCCCTATCTGCTGCCGGCACTATTCTCCGCCTTCGTGGTGGCGTTCCTGGTGTCGTTCGAGAACTTCAACACGACACTCATGCTTGTGGGATCCGACTCGCCACTGACGATCACCATGTATGATCGCATGGTGAAGGCCGGTTCGACGCCGGTGCTGAATGCCGTGTCGCTTTTCCTGATGATTGTCTCGGGCCTGCTGGCTTTGCTCAGTGTTGTCGCCCAGCGGGGTAAGGAACCGGCCAGTTCCTGAACAGGACCGGAGCAGGCCTTCTTTCTCGGCGCCGCGGACCTTGCTTCGAAGCGTGCCTGATGAGCGGTCCGCCGCCAGCACTTCACGATGGCTCGTGCTTCGAACAAGGCCGGATGGAATGACGGGGTAGGTCGTTTCCGGCCACGGGCAGTTCTAGGCCGGATTCATGGCTGTGGATCGCTCCTGTACTGCCGGCATCGCCGGCTCGACCTGTTCGACGGCGGGTAACCGTGGCAACTGAAATAGCTGCTGTTTCCACATTCATTCAGCTCGGCAACATAAAGCGGAGGTTGAGCAACTGTCGGGCGAGACCGTGCGACGGCGCCTGGCCGAGAACGATCTCAAGCTGTGGCGCAAGGACATGTGGTGCATCCGGGCGTCGGGTTTGCAATTGATCCGTGCGAGTACGCGTGAGTGAATATCGGTATCGGATTCGACCGTGGCCACGTCAGAAATATGCAAGAATTTTCGGACTGCGGATATTTGCTGTTTGTTCGCCTAAAGTCGCCTAAACAGGATCGAGATGGTGGTGCTTGTCACCAAACTCGATGGACAAGTACCGGATAACGAGGTCTAGGCGAGACTGCCGAATTGCAGAGACATGATGCGTAGGGTCGCCATCGAAAAGCCCGATGCGAATCTGCGCGCGATGTTTGTCGTAAGCGCGCAGCAAGTTCGCGAGGAAACCCGAGGTGAGCGAAGAGAAGATTCCGATCTGGACGGACCGTCTTCAGAGCGACGGATCGCGGCCACATCCTTCGCACGATGGCCGATTTGCCGAAACACCTCCCGCACATGCCGCATGAACTCCTTCCCAGCTTGGGTAAGGAAAGCGCCTCCATAGTGCCCGAAATAGCGCAAATGTCGCATTTCTGTTTTATGCGCGGTTTTCCCAGCGATGTTCGCTTACCCTCGTAATTCCTGGGCTGTCTCGTCTCTTGTCCAGGCGCTTTGAGCCAAGACAGAAAGTATGATCGCGGCGATCGCGCCTATGAGTATGAAACTCAGGGACATCCACGGGAGGTTCAGATAATCGGGCGGTGGATCGAAGACCCCGCTCAGCAGTCTCACGAGCATCCAGGCATCGATGAGGCCGATGAGCGTGCCCGCCAGAAGGCCGATACCGGCGACGATCAGCGCTTCGCTCCAGATAAAGGAGCGAACCTCTCGGCGGGACGCGCCGAGGGAAAGCAAGATCGCGTTCGACCTCGCCCGTTCGGACTGTCCGAGCCAGAGAATGAGCCCGGTCGCCATCGCCACGAACAGCACAGCGAAGCCACGCTCCACCGATCCGATAGCAGCCAAATCCACAGCAGTCAGACTCGACCCAATGAGATGAGCAGCCTGAGAGACGTCCGTGACCTTGAGCTGCGAGGACGGCCCCAGCGCGTCCCGAACGCGCTGAGCCAGGGCGGCCATGGAGCCGCCGGCTCTGATCAAGACGGTTTCCGCTTGGCCTGCACCCGTTTGTGCTGCGACGTAGCTGGCGTTGGCGACCAGAAAGCTGTCACGCGGCGCAGTCGGAAATTCCTTGACGACGCCCACGAGATGAAACGCGACCGTTTTTTCCGAGCCGTCCGCCGCACGCATACGCAGATTGAGCAAATCCCCGATAGCGAGTTGAAAATCGTTGACCGTCTCCTGTGACACGAGGATGCCGTCGGGCTGGCGCGCTAGCCGCGCCAGCGCCTCGCGCGCGCCGATATTGGTGAAGTATCCGTCGACGATATCGGTCGCGTTTGTGATTCTGACGGGATCGATGCCGAACAGATCCTGGAGATCCTTTCCAACGTAGGCAAAACGATGCTGCATCGGCTCCGCCGCAAGGACGCCCTCAACGACCGCTATGCGGTTCAACGCCGTCCCCGCGGGCATCGTTGCCGATCCGGTCACAGCCACATCGGCGCCCGTCGTCAACCTCGCGTCTACAAGTTGCTGCATATGATAGGTCGAATTGAAGACCGTCGTCGCCACGGCAAATGAAGCGGCTACCGCAACCAGCGCCATACCGGAGGCAAGCCGGCTCCGCTGCCTGATGAGGGCTGAACCAACCAACGTCGCCAGGCGACCGGACAGCGGAGACAGCATTGGCGGCAGCAAAGAGCCTGAAGATCGCAACAGTAGGCGACCGAGCCGTATCGTCAGAAGGCCCGCGCCGAGCCAGAAAAGAAGCGGCGCAAGAAAGGCGGTATAGTCAACGGCCGTAGAGGCGACGCCTTCCGGCGCCAAGACGAGCTGATACCCCGTGGAGGCCGAGCGCCAATGGGTCAGCGCCGCTAGCACCAGGAAGACAATGTCGACTTTGCCACGCTCCCACCCGGCCACTCTTTCACGAGAGAGCCACATCCGTCGCGCCGAAACGGTCGACTGTCGAAAATCAGCCCTCACAGGAACGATGACGGCAAGACAGGATACGATGACGCCCCCAAGTGCAGTCGCGGCGAGCCAAACCATCGCATCATATGACGTGACATCGGCATGCAATGCGGATCGCGCCAGCACGGTGGATGCTGCGACGCCGAAGGACACCGCCAACAGCGACAAGGTCAGTGCCTCTGCCATCACCAGCGACATGATCTGCGTTGCGCTCGCGCCCCGCAATGACAACAGTGCAAATTCCTGACGGCGACGGGCTGCGTCGGAGCGCACCACCGAGATCGCCAGAAGGATCCCCAATATCGCTCCCGGCAACCCAAGGAACAGGAGCAGAATGCGCGCGAACAACGCATCCTGCCGCACGGCATCCAAACGCGCGGAAATGTTGTCGCCGACAATGGCTTCGCCGGCCGCGCGCACTTCAAAATTCTTCGCCATGCCGGTCGTCGTCGAAAACGCGACTTCGGGCGCGGAGGGCAGCGGGTTGTGGTCAAGGCCGACGTGAAGCTGAAACCGGGCGCCGCCGGCCGGCCGATGGGTTGCCTCGCCGAAATGCGTCCGCCAGTCGGCTTCGGAGAGGATGAGGACATTGTCTGGAGGAGCGACCGGAGACGCTCCCCGCTGCGGGCCGATGATCTGAAACAACGCATCGGCGTTCGGAAGATCGACGATGCCGGCTACGGTAACGTCGAACGGAGCGGCACCGACCGGCGTGACAGTGACGACACTACCCACAGTCGCATGCAAATTGGCCGCTGTCTGCTGAGCGAGTAGCGCGCCGCTGGTCCCGCCCAGCAAGAGGCGAATCTGCCCGGGGAACAGCGACTGATAGTCTGGCGACAAACCGACAATCTGGCCTGATCCCGTGGTTTGTGTCGTGTCGCCGGTGTTGAGGCTCAACGCCGTGGCGTCGGCATAGCCAACCGTGGC
The DNA here is from genome assembly GCF_008727715.1 of Mesorhizobium terrae. Taxonomy (GTDB): domain Bacteria; phylum Pseudomonadota; class Alphaproteobacteria; order Rhizobiales; family Rhizobiaceae; genus Mesorhizobium; species Mesorhizobium terrae. Next base: position 762,638 of record NZ_CP044218.1, on the reverse strand, counting down.
CACCGCGCGGACTGGCGCGCTATCGCGTAGCTTCTTCGTCAATTCCATAGGGGTGGCTCCCGGCGCGAGGGCGACCTGCCAGTCGACGGGAACGGCGGAGATTGCGCGCCGGGTCATCGTCCCTGCACTGGACAGGCCAAACACGCCGATCAGGCCAATGAGCGCGGTGGCGCACATGATTCCAGCCCCGACAGCCATCAAATGGCGCCAGCGCGTGGCGACAATGCCCTTCAGCCAAAGCGCCATCATATCGCACCTCGGTCGTTGGCGCGCGCCACGAGGCGGCCGCGATCAATCGCCCACTGTTCGTCCATCTTCTCGGCGACGATCCAATCATGCGTCGCTACAACGAGTGCCGCTCCGGTTGAGGCGACCGCAGTCAGCAAAGCGACAACCACGTCATGCGCGGTCGCCTGATCAAGCTGGCCGGTCGGTTCGTCGGCCAACAGCAATTTGGGGCGTGTGACAAGCGCACGGGCGATGGCGACTCGTTGCATCTGCCCGCCCGAAAGCTGGTCTGGCAGCTTTTCGGCGAGTTCGGCGATCGACAGACACCGCAAGGCCTGCATCGGATCGAAACAATCAGACGCATCGCCACCGATCAACTCGATCGGGAGGCGAACATTCTCGATTACGTTCAACGTCGGCAGGAGCGACGGAGATTGAAAGACCATGCCGATCTGATGTGGCTGCAAAGGGCGCGTTTCGTCGAATCCGGACCATTCGATCGATCCGGAACGGTCCGGGTCGATTAGACCTGCCATGAGGCTCAGCAATGTTGACTTGCCGCTGCCAGATCGCCCCACCAGCGCTATGCGTTGCCCCCCTCGAATGTTGAAATCGATGGAGGTGACCGCCGCAACGCTTCGTCTCCCCGACGTGAACTTGCGCGAGAGGTCGTGCGCTGAAAGTATGATCCGGCCGTCGCGTTGTTTCTCGCTCGTCGGCTCGGTCTGACGAGACCCCTTCGTACTCACGGATGGCTCCTTCGCGACAATTCGCCCATCCACAATTCCGACGATCCGGCTCGCGCGGGCTGCGATCGTTCGGCTGTGTGTGGCGATCAAGGCGGCGGCGCCATCGCGACGGCGCTGTTCGAGCGCATCGAGAATCATGCGTTCCGTTTCCTCATCGACTTCCGCCGTCGGCTCGTCCGCCAGCAACAGAATCGGATCGTTGGCGAGAGCGACGGCAAGCCCGGCGCGCGCGGCCTCGCCGCCCGACAGCGTTTGTGGCGGCGCATCGCGGTGATTTGACAAACCTACAAGAGCCAGAAGTTCGTCGATCCGCTCTTCAACATGACTGGCGCCTCCGAGTTTCAGTTGCAGGCGGATATTCTCGGAGACGCTCAGATGACTGAACAGGTTGCGCGACTGAGCCAGATAGCCGATTGAGTGCGCCCGCAGCGCGGCCCGTTCGTCTTCGGGGCGGCGCGTCATCCGCACGCCGTCGATCGTGACCAGACCGCCGTCGGGATCGTCGAGACCGGCGATGCAGGCCATCAGAGTCGACTTACCGCTTCCGGATGCGCCAACCAGAGCAACTGTCTCGCCGCGGCCGACGAGAAGGCTAGCGCCGCGCAGAGCCCGAACTTCAGCTCCATCCACATGAAAGAAGCGGTAGAGATCATCCGCTACGAGCAGCGTCATGTCACTTCCACCGGAACGATTTGCTCATCAAAACCCACTGATCGACATTGTCGGCGCCCGCCGGCGCCGAAAAGGTAAGTTCGGCGAGCTTGCCGTTGCGCTGCATGTAGAAGCGCTCGCTCTCAAGGCGAATCTGCTTGTTCGTCACCGGGTTCGGGTTCGAATTCGATGTGAAGACCACTTTGACCGCTGGGCCCGCAGGCAGCTTCACCTGCTCGATCTTGAGAACCTTGACCGCCCGGCCGTTTCTTTCCAGATCGGCAACCTGCTGCGCACGTAGAGTGTCAACCGTGATCGCCGAGGCCGATTGTTGGATGCTGAGTTCGATGCGGCCGTATTTGTCCGCGAAGGTCGCACCGTCTTTCGTGTCGGTGCGGGCCCAGCCCTCCGGCACCTTCATGGCGACGCCCTGCGCTGCCTCGAAAGTAATGAATTGTTGATTGTCCGGGATGTCGCCAGGTGGATTGATTTCCGGCGCCACAGCTTTTTCCTGCGCCGCGGCCGGAAGGGCCATTCCCAGAACCGGTGCGATGATCAGCGCCAACCCAATCGCGTGCAGGCTCCGCCTGGTCAGTGGTAGAGATGTCATGGTTATCTCCCGTTCGTCGCGGAACGATTTGTGCGATGCAGAAGCGCTAACCCGCGAAAATGAGTACGGAATGAGGTCGCCTCTCGGCTCTTGCGTTTGCCTGAGGACGTCAAAAAGGAAAGCTGTAGACCCTTTCGGTCAGGTCCGTAGCAAGGTCGCGCAGACGGATTGGGGATCGGTTGCTTGACTGCGTAGGCCATCGCTAGCCAAACCGAGACCGCTTGCGCTAAGGATGGAAAAGTCCTGCGCCGCGCGATCTCGGTCCACGAACTGCCTTCGAGGCGTTCAGGTTTATTTCGTCTTGATGCCTGCCTTGCTCAGACCATCGGTGATTGCGGTGTTGCAGGTTTTATCGTCGTCCTTCTTGAGTGCGGCCAGGGCTTTGACCTTCGCTTCTTCCAGAGCGGTCTTGGCGGGCGCTGTCAGGTTCGGCGTCGCAAACGCCTTTTCGAGTTGAATGAGGTCGGCTTCGCAGTCAGCCCGCGCCGCAGTGGTAGCGGCAATTCCGATCGCGGCGGTCAGCAGCAAAGCCTTGAACATCGGATAAGTCATGGAGTTTCTCCTGTTTCTGGGCCAATGGAGTGTGATGCTCGTATGAGCTTCAGGGCTGGAGTGGCGCCGGTCTCCCAGCCCCGATTGGCGTGATTAGACCCGGGGGCGAGGCGTTCTCGATCCGGTTGACTTTGTTGGCTGGCGGGAAGAGAACGAGCGCGATGATGCCGCCGAACGACGAGAGGGCGTCGCCCTCGTTGTTGCTTTTTGGCCCTGAACTCAACGGCGTTTTCAGAGCCGCGGCTGGTCTACGGCCCCAGTCACTCACAACACGCCAGAATGTCCGATCCATTGCTTCGGTTCGACTGGTCAGCCACGGAAAATGCCCATAGCGGAACGAAAGGTGCCCGTTGGCCTCGTCGGCGGATTTTCCGCCCTTTAGAAACGCATAGAGCGCGGATGCAAGGCCCGATCGATCAGCTCCCCCCTCGCAGTGGATCAGTATCGGTTGTTCGGACGAGGCGAGCGCTTCGATGAGCGAGGTCAGTAGAGCCTCGTTCGGTTCGACGTTGGCAGACATTGGCAGACTGATGTGTCGAGCGCCCGCCTTCCGCGTCACTTGGATTTCTTCGTCGTACCAGGAGTGGCCTGGCTTCTCGCCGCGAAGATTGAGGACGGTCCGGATACGCTTTTCCCTTAGAAGGGAAGCAAGTTGCGACGGCGATAATTGGCCGGATCTGTAAACCTTGCCGGCTTCGACCTCGTGAATGTTACCAGTGACGCGGAGATAGCCGGCCCAACTGCCCGCTCCTGCAGCGATCATCCCGATAGTGGCAAGAAAGACCGTGAGCATTTTCCGCCAAAGAGGCCATGTAAGGAGCGGCCTCATGCTCTCGCCGCTCCCATGGTGCCGCAGCCACTCGCCATGGACTTCTCCTCTTTGTCGATCCAACGAATGCCATCTCGGACGAGAGATAGGATCGGAGCGGCTCCGGTCTCCAGGCCCTGATTAAGGGGTCAGGCCTCGCTCGGGGCGCTCTCGATGCGGTCAACTTTGCTAACCGTCAGGAAGGCAACGAGCGCGAAGATGCCGCCGAGAAAGAGAAGACTCGTGTTGATCGTTCCCCAGCCCAAGCCACCCGCGATGACCGGTTTGGCAAGGAAATCGCCGATCGAAGCGCCAACCGGGCGGGTCAGGATATAGGCGATCCAGAACGCCAGAATCGGGCTGATGTTGGCAAACAGATAGGTGGCGTAAGTGACCGCGATCATCGCAGCGAACACGATCGCCGACAGGCCATAGCCAAGGTCGAACTTCTCGGCCATGAGATCCCCTGCGGAGGTGCCGAGCGCGAAGGTGAAGAGGATCGCAGCCCAGTAATAAAGTTCCCGCCGGCGGGTGATGATCGTGTGAATGGAAAGCGTTCGCTCGCTGCGATACCAAAGCGCGAATGCTGCAATGAGAGCAGCAGCAAATGCAACCGTGGTCGTCACCAGACTGACCCCCATGCCATCGACGAGGTTGTCCGAAATCAAAGTGCCAACAACGCTGATGAGCACAACGGTGAGCCAATACGGTACTGGAATATAACGCTTCGCTCGCAACTGGGCGATCAGCGCGATGATGAATGCCCCGCTCATGATCCAGGACGTCATCGTGAGACCCCAGTCAAGTCGAACAGCCAGAAGGTCGGCCGCTGTTTCGCCGACGGTCGTTGCAAGGATCTTGATGATCCAGAAATAGATCGTGACCTCGGGGACCTTATTGAGGAGTGTCGCTTCCTTAGTGTCGTGGTTGTTGGGCATGTCTTTCCTCTGGTGTCGGCTCCGGTATTCTCCGCACCGGAGTGCTTGCGCTGGCGGTCGAACGGATCAAGCAAGCGGTAACGCGCGACAATTAGGAAGGAATGAGCTTTCCCTTTCTGGCTATGTTACCATCGCGTAGGCCGATGGCGCTTACCGCCGTGTCCCGCCAAAAAAGCGCAGTCAGTCTCCTGGCGGTTCGATCGAGACCAGGTCGTCGACATGGGTCGGCTATTCTGCTGGCTCCACCGGCAGCGTGCCTTCACCGTCGGCGGCGCGCCAATCGCCAGGGATGCAGCCGTGATCGAGGCTGGCCTCGACTTCGCGCTGACGTCCGCCGCCACGCTCGGCGTCACCTATGGTGGTCGGTTCGAATCCGGTGTCTCCGACCGTTCCGTCAAGGCAAACTTCAACGTCAAGTCTGAGGGAGGCTGCCGCGCGATTTCCGAAAGCAGATCCGTCGCGGACCCGCGACGGATTGAAGCTCGACGCGGCGAGGTTCCCCTATGGCGACCCAGAAAGCTTCTCTTTGCACCTCCTCGATTGCCGCTCTCGGCATTGGACAAGAATCCTGCCGTGGTGGCGGCGACGGATACCTTTCCGAGATCCTCATCGTGATCGCCGGTGTCTCCGGTGTCGGTGCTTTCTTGCAGATAATGCCTTCGATCCGGACTGTCATGCAGGCGGCAGGTATCGCCTTCGTCCTATGGTGCGCGGTCAAGGCACTGAGGTCCGCCGGTAGTGCGAGCCGGCCGAAATGAGCACGAAATGGTGGCGAAACCCGCGGACAGGCCGTCGTATCGATGCTGGTCGCAACCCGGCTGAACCCACTGGTCTATATCAAGATCATGCTGCTCGTCGGGGTGTTTTCCTCAAGCTACGACAACAGCCTGCGTCTCTGGTCCGCACTCGGCTTCCTCGGTGCCTCAGGCGTGCGTTTCTGCGGGCTTCCGGCCTTCGGACGCGTCCTGCACCAACACGATGTGCTGGCCAGTTGGTCGGAGCGTAGCTCGTCGAGCGCATCCACCCACCATCTAGTGCTGCTCAAAACCCCATCAAAACTTGACACTGAAGTTAGCGTGAATGCTCTGGTCGGAGGCGCGAGAAGCGAACTGACCACTGTAGAAGACGCCAAGAGCCGCGGCCGGGCCGATGGCAAGATCGAGCCCGGCCTCAACCACGGCTGCATCCCTGGCGATTGGCGCGCCGGCGATGGTGAAGGCATTGCCACCGGCGAATTCGAATGCCGCAAGTGGCGTGGTGTCGCCAAAGGCGTGACGCCAGCCGAGCGTGCCTTTCGCCGTTGCGATCATGCCGCCAAGCTCAAAATCGGTCGAGGCCCGCAGACCCAGTGTCGAGAAGGTGGTGTCGGTCGTCGTGCCAGCGCTCGACAGCGTCGCTGCGCCGCCCTTCTCCCGGAAGCCATCGGTATGGAGGTTGACATAGGCAAGGTTGGCGAAGGGCTCGAAGCCAAACCGGCCGGCCTTGATCCCGTAGCCGAGTTCACCGAAGACCTGCGTTGTTCCGGCTTTGTAGTCGCTCCTCACGCTGTCTGCAAAACCAGGGAAAGCGACATTACGATTGATCGAGATGTCGTGCCACGTATGGGCCAGACCGGTCCGGAAGGCGAGAGCCCCCCACTGCGTGCCGCCATAGAGGCCGAGATGATAATCGTCGCTGACGCCAGACGAGCGGCGATCGTTGACGTCGAAATCGGTGCGGCTGTAGCCGCCGAGAAGACCGAGCCGCCAGTTGTCAAAGACGAGAGCATCACCACCGATCAGGAAGCCCCCGGTGGAGCGTGATACCCGGGCGGCGTTGCCGTCGCTGTCAGTCTGCCCCCAGGAGCCGAAGCCTTGGCCCCAGACCGCAAGGCGATCAGCGGTTGCGAGCGCCGGGACGGATTTGTCGTCGGCATAGGCCATCACCGGCGTCGATACTGCGCCTACTGCGTCGAAGGCGGTGCGTATCCGGTCGATAGCGGCATTGCGCACGAAGCGGCTATCCTCGATCAGCGCCGTCTTGGCCGAAGCATGGATCTCACCCGACACCGCATCGAAGGCAGCGCGCGCGGGCGACGCGTCAAGCTGCAGCACCGCGTTATAGATTGGATGGCCCCAGCCGAGCGTCTCGACCCCGCCGCCTGCCGCGCGCTGGTTGCGCGTGCCTCCGATTGCAGCGAAGTCAATGCTGTTGCGCGTCAGCGTCAGATAGACGTTGTTAGGATCATAGGTGAGCGACGGATTGAGGAAGGCGAAGTTCGAGGTCACGCTGCTGAACGAACCGGACCGGCCGCCATTGGCGGTCAGGATGGTATATGTCGTAGCCGGCGCATAGTTGCCGGCTCCCGCGAGCACCTGGACGGTGCCGCCATTGATCGTCGCCGTTCCCGTGGCGACCACCTTGTCGGCCTGGCTCGCTGCGTTGGCTTCGACCTGATAGATCGAGCCCCTCGCGAACGCGATGTTGCCGCTGATGTTGAGCGTACCGATCGAATTTCCTGGCGCGATCGTGCCGCCGCCGTTCACCATTGTTTCGCCGACCGTACCGGCGCCGCCAAGCGTCGCTCCAGCGTTTACGATCGTCATGCTCGAATTCGCGATCGAGCCGTTCACGATCAAACTGCCGGCGTTGATGACGGTGTCGCCGATATAGGTGTTGGTGGCCGTCAGTATGGCGGTGCCGGAACCATTCTGCTGCACGGAGCCGTTTCCGGAGATGGTGCCACCAAAGGTGACGGCATCCGAGCGGTTAAATGCCAGCGTGCCGTTGTTCGCGACATTGCCAGCGATCGAGCCGCTGGTGCCACCACTGCCGAGTTGCAGCGTGCCGGCGTTGATGACGGTGCCGCCGGCATAGGTGTTGGTGGCAGTCAGCGTGGTGGTGCCGGAACCATTCTCCTGCACGGAGCCGCTTCCGGAGATGGCGCCACCAAAGGTGACGGCATCCGAGCGGTTGAATGCCAGCGTGCCGTTGTTCGCGACATTGCCAGCGATCGAGCCGCTGGTGCCACCACTGCCGAGTTGCAGCGTGCCGGCGTTGATGGCGGTGCCGCCGGCATAGGTGTTGGTGGCGGTCAGCGTGGTGGTGCCGGAACCATTCTGCTGCACGGAGCCGTTTCCGGAGATGGCGCCACCAAAGGTGACGGCATCCGAGCGGTTGAATGCCAGCGTGCCGTTGTTCGCGACATTGCCAGCGATCGAGCCGCTGGTGCCACTGCCGAGTTGCAGCGTGCCGGCGTTGATGACGGTGCCGCCGGTATAGGCGTTGGCGCCCTGCAGGATCAGCGTGCCGAGATCGTCCTTGACCAAACGGCTGCTGCCCGTAAGCACGGAGCCGATATTGGCCACGTCGCTTGCGCTCGCTGGCGATCCGTCGCCCACCCGGATCACGGTCGCACCACCCGTGCCCGCCAACGTGATCGGGTCGCCCCTCACGCTCCAGCCCGTACCGATGAACTGCATGCCCGTCGCGGATACAGCACCAGCGCCGGCATCGACTTGCACCGGGCCGTTCGTGCCCCCACGCGCTCCCTGAAACACAGCGAACTGCCCGCCCCAGCGATCCGAGTAAGAGCCGTTGGCGTCGGTCCAGTTAGTCAGGGGCCCTGCCGTCCATGTGCCTGGGCCACCGACGATCGCGCCGGTCGGCGCGGTGGTTGTACCGTTCCAAAACTGAACCGCACCTGGGTTGACCACCAGATTGACCTGGTTGGCGACGGCCGTCTGCACCATGCCCCTCGTACCGCCAGGAATGAAGCCGACCGCAAGGCCGTAGTCGGTCAGCGTGCCGCCATAGTCGAACAGGCGATAGACGCCGGAGCTATAGCCGCCCGCATTGGTAACGTTGAGTGTGCCGGCGAGCGTCAAGTTGCCGGTGATGTTAAACAACCCTGTCGTCCCCGGCGCGCCCAGCGCCGCAGCCACGATTGAGCCACGGTCCAGCGCAAGCGAACTCATGGTCAGCGTCTGCCCATTGCGCCCCGACAGCGTTCCACCGTCAGCGACCGTCACCGCACCGACGATGGTACCCGCGCCCGTAAGCGTCCCGCCCGAGGCGACCGCAACCGACGGACTGGTCAGCTGGCCGTTGACGCGCAAGATGCCGGCTTGCACGGTCGTCGCAGTCGCGAAGGTACCGTTTCCTGTCAATGTCCAGTCGGAGCCTTGCATGGACAGGTTCTCGAAGCTGAGGAACTTGGCGACCGATTCAGTGCTGGTGCCTTGCAAGGTGAGACTGTCCGTACCGGTGCCGCCCTGGACATTGCCCCCGAGGATCGAGCCCGTGTCCAAGGTCAAGTTGTGCGTGGCGCTGCCCTTGAACCGGATCGCGAGGCCGCCGGTGGCACTCGCGATCGTGCCGCTGTTGGTGATCGTTCCCGCGCCGGTGAAGCTTATGCCAGCATCCGTCGTGGCGCCATTGCTCGTCAGGGACCTGATGGTGCCTGAGTTGACGACGGTTCCGCCGCCATCGACCTCGATCGCCGAACCGCCGCCCTGAGCTTTCGAAGCTTCAATCAGGCCGGCATTGGTGATCGAGGTGGCGCTCGAGCCGTTGGCCCAGACGCCATTATAGGCACCGAGGATCTGTCCGCCGGCATTGTTGGTGAGCACGCCGTTCTGAATCGCGACGCCGGTGGCAAAGCCGCTGTCGTTGCTTTTGATCAGGCCGCTGTTGATCACCGTACGGCTGGTCCCGAGGATGATCGAGACGGCGTTGGAACCGCCGTGGCTTTGGACAACACCTCCGGCAAGATTGGTGAAGATACCACCGCCGCCCAAGCTCACGGCCGCGCCAAGGCTCTCGGCCGTGATCGTCCCAGCATTGGTTACCGTGCCGGCAGGGCCGCCGATCTTGAACACGACACCGCCGTTTGTACCGTGGATCGTCGCGCCAGCCCGGTTGTCCACGGTGCCCGGCGCTCCCTCGACCCAGATGCCATTGCCGAGGTTGCCGCCGTCGATGGCGCCCATGTTGATGACGCTACCACCAGCCTTGAATTTGACTCCATCTCCGGAATTGCCGGGTCCGATCGTGCCTTGATTGGTCAAGGTCCAGGCGTGAGTGGTGGCGCAAAGCGAAGCAAATGAACTGCAGGTTAAGGTGGCCGTGGTGTTGGTGACGGCAACGCCCGGCGAAACTCCAACCGTCGTACCAACGTATCCATCGAGATTGATACCGTTGTTGGTGTTTGTCGTTATGTTGACATCGTCGGCGTGGCTGGCGCTCGGGAATGCTATCAATGAGATGATCGCAACAGCAGTCCCAAAAGCTGTCAGTGCGGTAGTCTGAGGTCGCGCCTCCGTTTTGAGGGCCTGTGACCGACCATGCGATAAAATAGGCGCGCACGTCTCATTCCAGTCAGACAGCGTACTCCCGCGAGTGATCGAACCAGTTTTGATATCGCTCTTGACGGTCGACACTACCGATAGATTACAAGAGAGACTGGTTCTGGTTCGTGCTGCATTGTCGTGCAGAAACGAGAGATCCATGAGGCGGTCCTCTCGCTTCAGAAGCGGTAGCGCAGGTCGAGGCCGACATGCACGCTGTTGCCGATGGCCTTGTCGCCTGAGATGCCGTTGGCGAACACGTCGACGGAGGCCTGCTTGGTGAAGCGGTAGCCAAGCCGTGCGCCATATTCGAGCCAATTGGCGTTGACAGCCCCGCCGGCGAGCACACCGATACCGGGCACCCCAGCCTTCAAGCTGGACTTGGCGCCGAAACCATGGGCGCCGGCCAGCCATAAGGTGGCGTCGACGTCGGCGGTGAAGGCATGCGTCACCTGACCGCGTAGCTTGACGACATCGGCGCTGTCAGTGCCCTTGAACACTGTCGCTTCGAACGGATTGCCGCTGGAGAGCGGTTCCCCGTACGCGTTCACCTTCAGCCATTGCCGGCCGAGTTCGCCGGAGATCGCGACCTCATCGGCCGGCGTGGCGAAAACCACGGCGCCGAGCCGGCCATAGACATAGCCGAGCGCGCCACTGCCGCCGCCTTCGCCGGTGGCGATCCCCGCGCCGTTAGCGTAGCTGCGGCTAAAGCGCAGACTGGCGTCGGGAGCGATCCAGCCGCCGGCCTCGACATAGGGGCTGACCCAACCGGAAATCGGCGGGGCGACGTAGCGCACCGCAGCGGCCACAGTGACAGCGCTCTTTAGGCTGGCGTTGCGATAGTTCTCTTTCTGATAGGCGATGCCACCGAGCAGGGTCAGGCCGTTGCCGAAGGCGATGCGGCTGAAGGCGCCGCCAGCGGCCGAACCGGCGGCGGCATAGAGGCCGATCTCCGAGGGCGCGCCGATCGGCAGGTTGGCACCGAGCAGAGGCGCAACCAGGCCATGCTGGTGGATGGCGAGACGGGCGCGGGAGAGGGCGAGATCGTCGATCGAGCCCTGCACGGCGGCGCGGGTGGTTATGCCCGCGATCGGCGAGATCACCACAGGCGGCGTGACGGGCGGACTGACTGGAGGCGTGACAGGCGGATTGACTGGCGGAGTTACAGGTGGATTGACCGGTGGGGTTACAGGCGGCGTCACCGGCGGGGTCGTCTGCTCGACATAACGCACTACATAGGCGTGCGAATTTAACGAGGGGCTGAACGTCCCGTTGCCGACAATGAATTGTCCGTCGCCGGATATCGCTTGCGCATTCGCCAGCGTGATACCGGTCATGTTGACCCCCGCATTTGCAAGGAGCGTATTGAGGTCGGCCATGCCGGTCGCTTGCGTCCAGCGAAAGGCATGCACGCCACTGCCAGCTAGAGCGGAATAGCCAACGACGATGGAACCGTTGGCGCTCACGCCATAGGCGACAGAAGTATTTCCTCCAAGCGTGCCAAGATCGGCCATGCCACTGCCCTGCGCCCAGCGGAAGGCATGGAAGGTCGCGTCTCCGGTCGTCGTTGAATTGCCTACCGCCACCAAGCCGTCGGCATTCGTTCCGTATGCTGTGGCAATTGTGCCGCCGAGCGTGCCTATGTCTGTCATTCCGCTGCCTTGGGTCCAGCGGAATGCGTGCTGGGCAGTATTTCCAGTCGTGGCCGAGTTTCCGACGATGACGAGGCCGTTCGAACTGACGGCGTATGCGACAGAAGAATTTCCCCCAAGCGTACCAAGATTGGTCATGCCATCGACCTGAGTCCATCGAAATGCGCGATAGAAACTGCTGCCGGTGGGGTTGGCGCGACCGACAATGACCGAACCATCGGAACTCGTGCCATAGGTGTAGAGCTGATTGCCGCCCAACGATCCGATGTCCACCAGTCCCGCTGCCTGTGTCCAGCGGAATGCATGGAAAACGCCCGCGCTGTTGCTTGAGTCCCCGACGACGACTGATCCGTCGGCGCTCACCCCGCGCGCGTATGATTCCACGCCTCCGAATGTGCCAAGGTCGATCATGCCGCCGGCCTGTGTCCAGCGAAAGGCGTGGGTCGATGATGGAGACGACGATGGAGAGGAGTCGCCGACAACCACCGAGCCATCGGAACTGAGCGCAAATGCGCCGGAAAAACTGCCGCCGAGCGTGCCCAAATTGAGGGGCGTCGTCGCTGTTTGCGCCTGTGCTGGCACCAGCACACCCGATGCCACCAATGCCAAGGTTGAGATGCCCGCCATTGCTCGGCATCTGAAAACAAACTTGTTCTTCTCCATGCGCTATTCGCCCCCGACCGATTCTCCCAAGAATTGGGGAAAAACATGCGGTCTTGAGGTCGAATTGTCTCTCCTCGGAAAAGAGGAGAGATGACAAAAAAGTCTCTAAAAGACTAGGACAACCCGCTAAACACAAGGCGGGCGATCGCCTGCGCGCGTGTTCTGGCCCCGAGCTTGCGGCGAGCCTGATCGATGTGACTTCGTACCGTGGTTTGCGATACGCCGAGCAACGTGGCGATGGCCGCATCGGTCTTGCCGGCCGCCACCCAGCGCGCGCATTCAAGCTCGCGATGTGTGAGGGTCGCCTGCGGGTCGGCAACCGGCGCAACGCCGGTCAAAGTGCGGCAGCGTTCATGTGTCAGAAATGAAAGCTGGTGCAATTCGCGGCGCAGCGCGGATGGCACCGGCCGTTCCTTGCCCGCCATTGCGACAAGTCCGAAGTAGCCGCCGGGCCCATGGATCGGCACCGAGAACCCATCCGTCCAACCCCATTCGGCGGCGGTATCCCAAATGTCCTGTTCGGCGCGCGACAAGATGCGCTCGGCCTTCGCTTCAAGCCAGGTGAAGGGCGCGATGCGCCGTCTGGCCTCGGCGACGACATAGTCGGCGGCGACGAAATTGCGCCGAGCATAGAGTTCTATCCAATCCGGCGGCCAGTCCTGAAAGAAGAAATGCGTTTCCGGTCCCTTGTCGGTCGGCAGAAACGCGCCGCAGGCGCTGGCCGTGTAGCCGAAGGATGCAATACGCTCCTTGAACAGGGTCCTGACAGCCTCGATCGTCGTGCACTCCTCAAGCACGGCAGAGAATTCTCCAATCATCACCCCCCCGTACGTTCATATGAATTGCGCAATTAGTCAGAATTCGAAGATGTGCTGGCGGGCATACCGTTCTCTCATCCTACCGCATCATGCCGGACCGGCAGTTCAACCGGAAGGGGCAAACCAGCTCGGTTCGTCGCCAATCGCGGGTCGCCACACTTCGGCGGCAGGGGAAGATGATGCAAGAAACGCTCAACGACTTCATTGGTCATGCCATCCTGAACTCGGCTCTTGCAGCTTCAGGCGCGATGCCGTGAAGGCATGACGCGGCGACTGGGCGTCAAATCCGAAAGCGCCAATCCGCAGCCGCCCGCGACCGATGCTTAAGGGAGTGGTATGACGTAAACGAATTGCCTGGTTTTGCCGTCGTCGATGACCTTTGCCGCATCCGCGCCAGATCGCCAACACGCTCAACATCGAGTTGCAGGCCGACTGGCGCACCGGTCCGCGCATGTCAGAAGGCGACCTTGAGGCCGATCTGTCCGCCGTGGGTAATGCCGCCGTGCCCCATGATGCGGCCGCTATAGGACGCGGTGAGCGCGGTCGTGGCGCTGAGCGCCAGCGCGCCGTAGCCGCCCAGCTCGACGCCATAGCGGCCAAGGCCTGGCGCCTCGATCCCGAAGGAGCCCGGCGAGGAGAAGCCGGCGGCCGTCGCCCGGACCGATCCGTCGTGGTCGCCCAGCACGGCGAACCCCTTGACGCTCGCGCCGAGGCTCAGCGCCTGGCCGTTGTCGATGGCGAAGCTGTGCTCGGCCGTGAGGCCGAGACTTGGCCGGACCTGATTGCGCGTCGCCGATTCCACCGACAGCGGCAGCAAGCCGCCGCTCTCGGCGTAAGATGGCGAATTCCAGCCAAGCCAGGACAGACCGGCGCGCGGCGTGAGCGTCACCCCGCCGAGGTTGAAGGCATAGCCGGCGGTGACGCCGGCGCCATAGGTCGTGGCATCGAAGCTCGCGGTCGTCGCGTCGGAAATGCCAACCCATGAGCTGTTCGTATCGAAATGCTGGCGGCCGGCGAAGGCGGCGGCCGAGAAGCGCCAGGCGCCGGGTGAGTAAAGCGCGAACGCGCCGGCGCGGAATCCATCGCCAGAGGCGCTGTCGCGCGAAGTGGCGTCACTCATCGACCAGGTCGTGCGGCCGCCTTCAGCGGCGAAGCCGACTGAGAGGTCCGGTGTGACGGTATAGCCCAAGCCGCCGCGCACGCCGCCGAAGCTGTAGGTCGATCCGGGCAGCGAGGCCGTCGCGCCGATCCGGCCCCAATAGCCTGTCCCTTCCAGAAAGACGGACCACCGCGAAGGCTTGCCGTCCACCATCACCGGCGCGCCGATGGCGGCCTTGCCCGGTCCGAGCAGCCGCGACAGGAAGATGTCGCTGGCGTCGAGCGCCACCACCTGCATCGCCGGATGCGCCGTGCCGATCGCGCGCACGACGCCAAACAATGTGTATTGCTCGAACTGCGTCGTGGTGCTGGTCGTCGTCGTGGCTTGGTCGATCGTGTAGGTGGTCACAATGTCGAAGTTGGTCAGAATTACACCGCCCGAGACAGTCAGCTTTACCGCAGTCGGATCCTGAAAGACGATCTGGTTGTTGCCGTTTAGGATCAGCGCCCCATTTGGTGCCAGGTTGCCCGATTGGCGAAAGTTGATGTTAAAACCCGGCAGGGACGCCGTGTATTGTGCAACTGGCGCGACGGCGGTGCAGCTCGGGGCCGTCGTGCCCGGCAGACCCGAAATGCCCGTGCAGGTGCTGCGCGTACCGATCTGGATGGGCGACTGGCTGGGACCGACGGTGACCACGGCTGCAGTCGATGTCGACGTACCGGCAAGACTGTAGAGCGTTGTCGAACTGGTTGCGGTGGTCGTGCTCGATGCAGTGAGAACTGGCGCACCGATGATGACTCCCGGCCCGCCCGCCGTGGTGATCGCCGCGCGCGCAGCCACCACCCCGCCCTGTGCGGCAGCATCGCTGTACGGCACCGAGAAGGTGTGATCGTAGAGCGGCGTACCGCCATTGAGCCTGCCAATGATCTCGGTCGCGTAAATTGTCGTGTTGGTCGTCCGCGTGGTGGGCGTGTTGAACACGACCTTTTCCTCGCTCGAGGTGCTCTGGGCACTATTGCCACCGGCACCACCTGGACACTGAGGATCGAAGACGGAGCAAACTCGTTGGTTAATCGGCGTGTAAGTTGGCAAACTCTGCGCATGGGCCGCGCCACCCGCGACCAATCCCGGCAGGGCAGTGCCCAGCGTTGCCGCAAGCACGCGGGCGACGGAAGCCGACCGCTTCCGTTCGCTCCGCCCCGCTCTACGCGCTGATCTCCGGTGCTGCTCCGAAGTCCGCTGATACCCCCAATGCAATTGGTCGCCCACCCCAGCACGCATCACGCCGCCGGTGCAGTGCTGGCAGCGTCCGTCGCCGCCGCAGAGCGCACAGGTGCGACCATCGGCCTGCACTCCGGTCCCGCCGCAACCGGCGCACCGTCCAGAGCCGTTGCAAAAATAACAGATCGCCATTCGCCCCCGACCGACTCTCCCAAGAATTGTGGAAAAACATGCGGTCTTGAGGTCGAATTGTCTCTCCTCGGAAAAGAGGAGAAATGACAAAAAAGCCTCTTCGCTTCTATTTCGCGCCGGAAGACTAGGACAATCCGCACAACACAAGGCGGGGGGATCGCCTGCGCGCGTGTTCTGGCCTCAATGGCTAGCAACGAAGGCGTTGGACTATTCTTGCTCGAGATCGCCTTAACCGACATTCGAAAATGTTCGGGCGGTGACCGAGGGGATGGGTTTGGAGTGAATGGAGACGTCGCATTCCTGGTGCCGCACAGCGCAAAGCCGGCTTCTGGGAATGAATGGCTGGGATATCGTGAGCGACCATAGATTCACCATAGGCTCCGGGAGCGGGCGCGCCGTGGCATCGAAACCCGAAAGCCGCCTTGGCGCGCCAAGAAACGCGCCCATCACTTTCGCCGTCCTGATTTTTCCGCAGTTTCCAATGATGGCGTTTTCCTCGATCATCGAGCCGCTGCGCGCCGCCAACGCATTGGCGAAGAAAGAGTGTTACCGCTGGCTCATCGTCGGGCCGGATGGCGGCCCGGTCGCAGCCTCCAACGGCGTCGTCATCCAGCCGGGCTTCGCCGCCGCCGCCAATCCGAACGCCGACCGCATCGTCGTGTGTTCTGGCGGTAATGCCGACCACCTGGTCGCCGACGATGCCGTCGCCTGGATCCGCAAGAGCTTGCGCGGTGGCACGCATCTCGGCGCGGTGGCTGACGCTGCTTTCTTCCTGGCCCGCGCAGGCCTGCTCGACGGGTACGCCTGCACCCTGCACTGGACCAGCCAGGCCGCCTTCACCGAAGCGTTTCCGGAGATTGAGCTGCGGCGCGACCTCTATGTTATCGACCGGCGACGCTTCACCTCCGCCGGCGGCGTCGGCGGGCTCGACATGATGCTGGAGATCATCACGGAGGACTACGGTTCGGAACTGGCGGCCGGCGTGGCGGAATGGTTCGTGCACAGCCCACTGCGCTCCAGCGTCGACCGCAAGCTGATGCCGCTCCGGCTACGCACAGGCGTGCAGAACGAGCTGGTGCTGTCGGCCATCGCCATCATGGAGGATGCAGTGGAGGAACGGCTCGCCATGTCCGATCTGGCGGCGCGCCTCGGCGTCTCACCGGATCGACTGGAGCGCAGCTTTCGTGCTGAACTTTCCATTCCACCCAACAGCTACTATCGCCGGCTGCGCCTGAAGCGTGCCGCCGATCTGCTGGCGCATTCGACACTTGCCGTGCGCGACGTTTCGTTGGCTTGCGGCTTCGCTTCCATGTCGAGCTTCGCGCGGGCATTTCGTGAACAATATGGCCGTACGCCGAAGGCGGCACGACGAAGTTAGTGTGGCGGATTGTTGAGCGATCCCTGCGGTATTCTGCACAATTGAAACGGACGGTTTGCCCCATTGTCCAAAGCCTCAGGAGGCGGACATGAGCATTGTGGTTTTTAACCCCGACAGCACCGAAGACGTCGATTTCAGGGATCGTATGCGCCACCCGGCGACAGCAGATCCTGCCGGCGGCATGTGGCTTTCCGACACTGAGCCTTCCTTCATTGACGCAGTTGCGCTGAGAAAAGAACGGCTTGAGCGGCTGCGCAGTTGGATGCGCGAGACAGGCTATGGCGCCGTAGTTTTGTTCGATCCCTACAACCAGCGCTACGCCACCGGCTCACGCAACATGTTCGGCTATTTCCTGCGCAATTCGACACGCTACTTCTTCATCCCCACCGAAGGGCCGATCGTGCTGTTCGAGTATCCACAGAGCTACCATGTCTCCATGGTGCTCGACACAGTCGACGAGGCCAGGCCTTCGAAACTGGTGTGGTCTTCGGTCTCCGGCCGAGACGACGAGACGGCCGGGCCTTTCGCCGACGAAATCGCTGATCTCTTGAAGACCCATGGCGGCGGCTCGATGAAGCTTGGGCTGGACCGCTGCAGCCACCTGCAAGCGCTGGCGCTGCAAAAACGCGGCTGCGACGTGAAGGATTGCCAGGGCGAGATACTGGCCGTGCGCGCGATAAAGACGCCGCAGGAAGTGAAATGTCTCGTCGCTTCGATGGCTGGCGCAGAGTCCGCGGTGGCGGCGGTGCGAGAAGCAATCAAGCCAGGCGTCGCCGAGAACGAACTCTTCGCCATCATGTATCACGAGGTGATCCGGCAAGGCGGCGAGTTCATCGAGACGCGGCTTTTGACTTCTGGCCAGCGCACCAATCCATGGTTCAACGAAGCGAGCGGTCGCAAGGTGCGGCCTGGCGAACTGGTGGCGCTCGATACCGATACGATCGGCTGTTATGGCTATTATTCGGATTTCTCCCGCACCTTCCGCTGCGGTCCAGGCAAGCCGAGCGACTATCAGAAGATGCTTTACGGCATGGCCTACGACCAGGTGCAGCACAACATTTCGATTGTGAAGCCAGGCATGGCGTTCCGTGAGATCGCGGAAAAGGCATGGAAAATTCCCGACCGTTTTGTCGACCAACGCTACACTTCCGTCATGCACGGGGTGGGCATGCACGGCGAAACGCCTTTCATTGCCCATTCCATGGACTACGAAACCTATGGTCGCGACGGCATCATGCAGCCTGGCATGGTGGTTTCCGTGGAAAGCTATATCGGCGAGAAGGGCGGGCGCGAGGGCGTTAAGCTGGAGGACGAGGTTTTGATCACCGAAACGGGGACGGAATTGCTTTCGCGCTTTCCCTATGAGGATGAATTCCTAGAAGGGCATGCATGATGAAGGCGCCTGTTTCTATCCCCCGTGGTGCGGCGGCCGCCATTTTCATCGACCTGCAGGAAGAACACCGCAAGGACAGCCGCTATCTGGTCGAGGGGTTTTCCGACTTGCTCGCCAATGTGCAGCGGCTGCAGGCGGCGGCACGGGCGAACGGCGTGCCGCTCTTTCATTGGGCCTATGTCGTTGATCTCGATACGCAGGAGCGCCCATTCCATCCGCTCGATGGCAACGGCAAATCGGCATTTTCCAGCAAGGACGATCCGCTGACGGCGATCTGCGCCGAAGTGGCACCAATCGAAGGCGAAACATTGCTGGTCAAGGCGCACGCCAGCGCTTTCCGCGCACCGGAGGCTGTCGAACTTCTCAGGGCGCGCGGCATCGAGTGGCTGATCGTTGCCGGGGTCTGGACCGAGGCCTGCGTCGACGCCACGGTGCGCGACGCGGTGACCGCCGGTTTTCGCGTACTTCTCGTCAAGGATGCCTGCGGCAGCGGAAGCGCTGCCATGCACCAAACAGCGATCCTGAATCTTGCCAACCGCCTTTATGGCGGCGCGGTGACCGATACCGGTACTGCCTGCCGGCTGATGGCTGGCGAAGTGGTGGCCACATGGCAGATCGAGGGTTCGGTGCCGATGCGCTTTACCTACGAAAATGCTGCGGAACTCTACCAATCGCTTTGAAATGCCGACGGGAGCGGAACCGCCGGAAATTCCGACTGGATCTCGAGGGACGATGGATCGCGGGAAATACGCGCAGCTGCTCGATCCGGAGTACTGGGCCTACATCGACGCGGTGAATGCACGGCATTTCTCCGCGAACGCTGGCATGCCCGTGGAACAGGAACGTGCCCTCTATGACGAAATGGCGGCCGCCTTTCATACCGGCCGCCCTGCCGGCGTCGAGACCGAGGACGGTGCGATCACGTTGGCGGATCGCGCAATCCCGTTTCGCCGTTATCGGCTGGATGGCCGCTCGCCGCGGGCGGCCATCCTCTATTTTCATGGCGGTGGTTTTGTGTTTGGCGGACTGGATAGTCATGATGACATCTGCGCCGACCTCTGTGGCGAGACCGGCTTTGCGGTGATCTCCATAGATTATCGCCTGGCACCGGAATATTTGCATCCCGCAGCTTTCGAAGATGCTGTGGCTGCTTTCGACTGGCTTGTGGCGGAGACCGAACTTCCGATCGTGCTGTGCGGCGAGAGCGCGGGCGGCAATCTGGCCGCCGCGGTGGCACACGCCACACGCGGCAGAGCGAGACCGGCCGTTGGCCAGGTCTTGATCTATCCGAGCCTTGGCGGCGACCCTTCGGCTGGGTCCTATATCGAACATGCCGAGGCGCCGTTGTTGTCGACCGCCGACCTCGCCTTTTACAAGCAGGTGCGCACAGCGCATACGCCACGAGGGGATGACGCGACACTGGAACCGCTGTGGGACAGTGACTTCACAGGATTGCCGACAACAGTGATCGTTGCCGCCGAATGCGATCCGCTGTCGTTGGATGGCGAAATTTATCGGAACCGCATTCTTGCCGCTGGCGGCACAGCGGCCTGGCTCAACGAAAGGCGCCTCACGCACAGCTTCTTGCGCGCTCGCAAAAGCACTTTGCGCGCAGGCGAGGCGATGGCTGATATCGTTGCGGCTCTTGTGGCACTGGGGGAGGGCCGCTGGCCGTACTGATCTCCTCGCGGTTGCGCGTGGCTGAGAGTGCGATCTGATGAACTACGGAACAGCGCACAAGATTTACGGAAATCGGAACATTCCCGATCGGGCTCCGGACTTATGCTTCGCTCCTACCAAGAACGCCCGGCAGCCACCAAAGCCATCAACAAGCCGGGGTCAGGCAGGGGAAAGCCATGATCAAGCTAATGTTGACCGAAAGGCCGCTGCACCCACTCGCAAAACCGACAGCGCGTGACTTCAAGACAGGCCTGATGAATCGGCGCGAATATCTCGCCACTATGGCTGCACTTGGCGTGAGTGCGGCCGGCGCCTTTGCAATAGGCGGTATCGCACCGACACCTGCCCGCGCCGAAGAACCAAAAAAGGGCGGCGTGCTCAGAGTTGCCATGAACGTCAAGGGGTTCAAGGACCCGCGTACCTTCGACGGTGTCGAAATGTCGAACGTTGCGCGCCATTGTAACGAATATCTCGTACGCTGGAACCGCGACTTCAGCTTCGAGCCCTGGCTATTGGAAGCCTGGGAGATGAGCAACGATGCCAAGACGCTGACGCTGAAGGTGCGCAAGGGCATCTCATGGTCGAACGGCGATGCTTTCAATGCTGACGACGTCATTCACAATCTGAACCGCTGGTGCGAGGCCGATGTCGCCGGCAATTCGCTAGCCACGCGCATGGGCGCGCTGGTTGATGCCAATTCCAAGAAAGCGGTTGCTGGCGGAATAGAGCGGGTGGACGACCACACCATTCGCCTCAACTTGCCGAAACCGGACATTTCGCTGATCGCCAGCATGGCCGATTATCCGGCGTTGATCATGCATCGCTCCTATCAGGGGGATGGTGATCCGAAAAAGGCGTTGGCCATCACAACGGGTCCGTTCGAACTGATGAACTGGGACGCTGAAACCGGCGCCGAGGTCAAGCGCAAGGATAAATGGTGGAAGGGCGAGGTCTATCTCGACGGCATCAAATGGGTGGACTACGGCTCGGACCCGAACGCGATGCTGTCGGCCTTCGAATCCGGCGAGATTGACACCAACCACGAGACCTCTGCTGACATTCTCTCTCAGACCGAGGCGATCAGGCTCGGCCAGTCGGAAATCGCCACCGGCTCGACCATCGTGGCGCGTTTCAACGTCAACAACGCACCCTATGACGACGTCAA
Source organism: Mesorhizobium terrae (assembly GCF_008727715.1). GTDB lineage: Bacteria > Pseudomonadota > Alphaproteobacteria > Rhizobiales > Rhizobiaceae > Mesorhizobium > Mesorhizobium terrae. Next base: position 741,514 of record NZ_CP044218.1, on the reverse strand, counting down.
GGTAAGGCGCGCGGCGCAGCTTGCCGTCGACAATGGCGCTGTTCTGAAGATCGCGCTCGACGACCGCGGCAAACCGGGCGAGAACCACCATGTCGCGCCGATCCATCCTGAGTATGCCGATGTCGGTCCGGCCGAGCGCAAGGTGGCCGAATCCCAGACGCTGCTCAAGGAGGCCAGCAAGACCGACCATGAGTTCGACCTGATCTCGGTCGATGTCGAGTGGCAGAAATCGACCGGCGACGCGATTGCAGCCCAGATGCGCGAGGCGGGGTTGAAGGTGAAACGCACTGTACTGCCGGCCGCCACCTTCTGGAACGACTGGAGCAAATATCCGTTCTCCTGCACGGAATGGCTCGGACGGCCGCTTGGCGTTCAGGTGCTGGCGCTCGCTTACAAGACCGGGGCCGCCTGGAACGAAAGCGCCTATTCAAACAAGGCGTTCGACGAACTGCTCGACAAGGCACTGGCCATGCCGGACGCCAAGGAGCGGCAGGGGATCATGGGCAAGATCGAACAAAACTTGCGCGATGCCGGCATCATCATCCAGCCCTACTGGCGCTCTGTCTATCGCAGCTTCCGCAACGGCGTGCACAATTGCGAGCAGCACCAGGCGTTGGAACAACACTTCGAGAAGGTATGGGTGGAGGGGTGAGGGCTTGGCGGGGGCGAAGTGCGAACCCAACAGGGCCTAATGCGTTTCAAATCTCGGAACGCGCACAATGCACTGGCAGTGTTGCGTTCTCATTTCGGTCATTTGTACGGTCCAAATTGTTTCCCAAAACCGGACATCTCCGGTGTGAATAGTCGCACTATTCGAATCTCTCGTGGTGCGCCATTTCACTGTAGAAGTATAAACGCCGAAAACCGCCGATTGTACGCTAGAAGCGGCAACAAGAGTTCGCAGCAGTTCCGACTTCGATCCCATGATACGCACCTCGTCGTCGGCAACTTCGGCACGCTGAGCCAGTGCGTGTAGGTGATCGCGGCGGTAGCCGCCGTTTTCCAACCGCATACGGCTGGCGCGCCGCACGGGCGAAGGTTTCGACCATATCGAGGCTGACAGCCTGATTACCGATACTATCAAGCGCGGCCTGGGCGCGCTCGGCGTCGGCCTTCGCCTGATCGCGAATTGCCTTGAGGGCCGCTATGCGCTCTTTCAGGGCCTCGTTGTTCAGATCGTCCACGCCGGATTCAATGGCGTCAAGCATTTCCAGATTTCGTCAGTTCATATTTCAATTCAGCCTCATCTTGGGATTCAGACGTATAGGTAGAGGCCACTTTGGGGAGGTTAAACCACGAGAGCCACTCGCTAACCATTGCAAGTCGTTCCCTATTAACAGAATACACTCGCGTTCTGCCGCTGCGGTTATGCTGAATCAGGCCAGCGTCCTCTAGCACGCGAAGGTGTCTTGTAGTGGTGGGCCAGGTGTGTGCGAAGCGGCCGGCAATCTCGCCAGCCGTTGCTTGATCGCGAAAATGTATGGTCATCAGAATTTGCCGACGTGCAGGATGCGCAAGTGCCGTGACCACGACATCGAGAGCCGCTAGCCTTGCCGCTGCATCAAATGTCAAAGCAGCTCAACCTCACAAATCGTCATATCCTCTAGAACTGGCCCCATCGGTTCCCACACAGACATAACTTCCGGGGTTTGATGAGCGACATCGCTAGCACCGCCGTTAATCCAGACGAAATACTCGATGTACTGCTCTCGCTCCTTGCGTATGTCATACGCCTTCCACACCTTGAATGGTTCCGAAGTAACTAAGCCCGACTTACGGAGAGCGCTTTCATGTCGCTTCACCAACTCCAGAAGCTCAGCTTCTTTGCCTTTGCGCGGAACGTAAGTGACTATGTTGATTACAGGCGCATCGGGATTTTCCCGCAGCCTAGCGCGATGCTCATGCTCGGTCATACCACAGCCTCCTTCAAAAATGGACATCAACAATTAGCACCTAGGCTAATAGAATGTCCAGATGTTAGTTTGCTGGCACGCTAGATACCACGTGGTGGGGTCGCCGTCCGCAGCCAGAGTTTGATGCGTACAACGAGATCTCCGGCTACACGCAACGCGTCCAGGAAGAGATTCTCAAGCGCTGCGATGGAGATCTTGAGCGTCTCGACGAGCTGGTCGAGGAGGCCCAGGAAGGGGTCTTCGACATCCGTCAGCGTGGGGCAGCCTCCCGGTGTCAATTGGTCAATGACATCGTTCAGGGGCGATTTTTGGAGTCCGAGTTCCCCGACCTTGTTAAGTCCGCCGCGCGCATCACTGGCAGCCCGGCGTCGAGATCGTCCATATTGCGCAACGCCGCGACGTCCTTTTGGCGTGCGCTGGCACATATTGACGAGTGAAGGGGCTATGCTGGCGCCAAATTCAGTTCCTGGTCGCTCATCAAACTGGATTTTATGCGACGAGCCGATCGTGCAAAATTCAATCAGCACCCCTGGCTGCTGGGAGCGCTTCGTGGAGCGGAAGATGCCACGTTTGTAGAGGATTCGCCCGTGAACCGTTTTGGGGAATCGGGCACAATGGTAGTGGCTTAATCAAGCGGGCGAGGTGCTCATGGAACTTCGCGCTGAGATTTGATGACGGCGCGAGCCAATATTTTGGATTTCTATCCCGTGACGTGCTTCCTTAAAATTGTAGCCTCATGGTTTGAGGCGTAGTCAATTCGGGCGTTCGTGGGAATTTCTCGCGCCAGATGAACGAAGCAAAATCGGCCTCTTGGCAAACCGAGTTGGTGACCGAGCAGAGCTCGGCGCTATTTCGTGGCGTAATTCCGGGTGTCTGCGCCGCGGGATTGGCGGCGTTAGCCGCGGCAGCCTTGGTCCTGAAAGCACAAAAATGACGGATGAGGCTGTTACCGCCGGCCAAAGAGGGGAATAGACGTTACAGTAGGCTAATGCCGCCGCCAAACGTTCAAGGCCTTTGCACGTGCCTGGCAACGCTCGCGGCGTTGGCTCCGTGCCACGACGTGCGCCAACCATAAAATCTAGCCGACTAATGGACCCAATTGAGAATGAAGAGGATCGTTCAAACTTCGTGAGGCAGACGAAGGGGCTCAGTTTATCAGCCCGGCGATGTCCACGGAGGTTGTTGGTACACCTCCGCGTCGGCTGATCGACAGCCAAGTGTTCGGGTCCTGCTGCGACTGGCGTTTCAGAAAATAGTAACCGGTCGCGTTCCAGGGCCTGATCGCATTGACCAGATTGTCGAGGATGAGGTCGCCCTTGTCGGTCTTGACCGTCAGGATCGTGTGGCCCTCGTTGTTCAGGTCGCGCACGATCGTCATCAGCAGCGCCTGCCGGGGGAAACCTGCTTCCATGAGAAGCTTGCGCTTGTAGAGCGCATAGATCTTGCAGTCGCCCTTGCCGTCCACCGGATAATCCCAATGGTCCATCATCGTGCCCCAATGCTCGAAATTGCTGATGGGCACGATGTAGTTGTTGGCCTTGCGGTTTATCCGCTCAAGGGTGCGCAGGTTCTGCGCGGTCAGCTTGAGGGCCACGGCCGGCAGGGCTGGCACCTTGCATTCTTCCGGCCGGCGGCCGCAGAAATCGACCCAGCCATAGGGAATGCTGGTAGCCCCTCCGACAGGGGCAAAGCTGGCGTCAACGACTGGTCTGTTCGTTGGCGCCATCCTCAGGAGGGTCGCCGATGGCCTGAGCGAGGGGTACCGCGCCTCGGTGGCTGCCGTTCGTTCGAGAGAACCGGCATATGTCAGCGATACAAAGCCGACGAGAAACGAGGCGGCCAGAATAGCAAGCGAGCGCAACATCACCGGTACCGCCACATCAAGAGTTAATGCGAGCGATGCTGCCCAGCGTCACTTTGTTGCCGCGCCTTCACCGCACGGAGGACTGTGCCAGAAGCGCGTTTATTTGAGGGAAAATGGCCAAGTATTATCTTAGTAAAATTCGTGGTCAATAAGCATAAAATTTGAAATATCAAATTGTAAATCTAATTACCTGTCCGCTCTGTTCGAATAATCAGGCGGCGCTCTCAAGACGCATGGCACGTGCGGCGACATCGTGATCGGCGTGGTCTCTTCGGTCATTGCCGAGAAGCCGTGCCAGAGGCGTGACGCCCCCTTCTTGTACCTCGCTACGATAGGACGGGGCGGTCCGCTTGGTCTCGGATCTCGTGTGTTGCGGCCATCCGCGCCAGTGGCCCTTCTGATGGCGGAGGCGTTTGAGCGATTGGCTTGTTGCGTCGCTTCGAAGCGGGTTCGATAAATGGCCTTTTCGGGTATCTCGAATGTCATCAGGTCCCGGTTGTCAGATCGTGCCTGGAAATCATAGAGCGCGCCGATCGACTGGATCGTGCGCCGAAAGGCGGGGTGCACGCTGACGTCGCCGGCCGGTTGGCCGTTGATGTAGACCTGCCTGCCGTCTCTCAGCATCTCGATATGCTGTGCCCCGGTCTTGATCATCTTACCCTCCGCGATAGGTGGTGCTCAATAATCAGTAGTGAATGTCCAGTGGCCAAAGCGGCGCCGTGAACTCGGTTGGCTGCAGCGATGCGTAGCGCCCCTTGCTGAAAACCAACGGCTGCCGGTCGGCGAAGCGACGGAAATGCGTCACCCTGGCAATGAACAGGACATGGTCGCCAGCGGCGTGCCTGGCCCATGGCTCGCAGTCAAACAATGCCGCCGCGCCGGGCAGCACCGGGGCGCCCGAGCGGCCGTGCTCGAACCGCACGCCCTCCCATTTGTTGGAAAGCGGTCGCGCGAAACGGTTGGAGATGTCCTTCTGGTTTTCGGCAATAACATTGATCGCGTAGCTGGCCGCTATCTCCCATAGCGATAGGCTTGCCGAACGGCGATCGATGCTGAACAGGACGAGGGGCGGATCCAGAGACAGCGAGTTGAACGAACTCATCGTCATGCCGAGTTGCTCGCCGTCTGCCAGACAGGTGACGACGCAGACGCCGGTCGGAAACTGCCCCAGTGCCTGCCTGAAGGCACGCCCGTCGAAAGCCGCTTCCTGTTCGATGATCATGTCCGGCACCTTCCGCACCGATCTGTTAAGTCACCGAATCAACTCACCAAAGTCCGTTCCACGCCGCGCACTTGCCGCCTCGTTTCTATGGCCTGTGGCCGCGGGCCTGCGTACGGCTGTCGAACGCGGCGCCCCAGCCCACCGCCATCGGCAGCCGCAAGGCGACGAGGGTCTGCGCCAGATGTTCGGCAACGGCGGCGGCGGCTTGTTCGGGCTGCCCGCTGCGTATGCCCTCGACGATCGCGGCATGCTCGGCGAGCACGCTTTCGGCGCGTCCGCCAGACATCGAGATGGCATGCACGCCCATTCGCAACTGTCGGTCCCGCAAGCTCTCGTAGAAGTTGGCAAGTACCGGATTGCCTGCCGCGCGCACGATGGTGCGATGAAAATCTCGATCGCATCCGAAAAAGGCAACCGGGTCATGCTGCACTTCGAGTTGCTGGGCGATCAGCCTGTCGAGCTCTCCGGCCAGCAGCTCGCCAAAGCCTGCCGCCTGCCGCGCGCACCACTCTTCCACCAGGCCGCGAGCCTGCATGACCGCTTCAATCTCGGCCTCAGCAATCGGCGGCACGTAGGCGCCCTTCTTTGGCACGATCTGCACGAGGCCGTCGGCCTCAAGCCGCAAGAGTGCTTCGCGCACCGGGGTCCGCGACGTTCCCGTTTCGCGGCAGACCTCCGCCTCGGTAAGGAACGTGCCCTCGCGGCTGGGCAAGGTGAGCACATGCTGCTTTAGCCAACGGTAGACCACGTCCTGCGCAGCATCACCGCGTTGCCCGGCGGAAGAGCGTTCTGATTGACGCCGATCACTCATAGGCAAGATGTATACATGTTGTTGATCAGCGTTTCAAGTTGCAAGTTGGATGCTTCGACTGCGGACCAGGCTGAGAGCATTGCGTCGCGCCGCATGTGACCGTGTTCAACAAGTCGACCCCGGAAGGTTCCTCGCTTGCCACGCGAGGTGTTACGCGACATCGCTAAATCCAACAAAGAGCGACCGTCTCAGTGGTAGCGCAAGAAAGTAGAACCGCTGTTTGCGCACCTCAAGCTGGATCTGTTCCGACGACGAGGCCCCAACAGCCGCGCGACGAGTTCCACCTCGCTGCCACCGCCGTTCGGCCCAACGAGGACTTCATCAACTGCACGAGGTGGAGCTTGGACACTAATGGCAGCGACGGGATCAACTGGATTCTGCGACAGGGAACGCCTCGATGAGGCTTGCCGTTGAGGACGTTAGGATCACGCGTCTCAGCTTGAACCCCGCCGCGGTAAGCAGGCTGGCATATTCCTCTTCGGACCGCTCGCGTCCCCCGTTGGTCAGCACGAGTTGCTGCACGTCCAGCATCTTGCCCCACGACGGCGCATTTCCCGGGGCAAGAATATGCTCGATGATCAGAAGCCGGCCATTTTGCCCGATGGCTTTCCTGCAGTTTCGCAGGATGGCGATTGCGTCTTGATCGCCCCAGCCGTGCATGACGCGCCGCATTAGGTAAAGATCGCCCCGCGCAGGCACGCTCCGGAAGAAGTCGCCGCCGACAACAGAACACCTCGTCGCTAGGCCGGCGCGCTCGATCATCGTCTTCGCGCTTTCGGCGACGTGAGGCGTCTCGAAGAGCACGCCACGGGCATTCGGGGCGTGAGCCAGGATCGCGGTGAGCAGCGAACCCTGCCCGCCGCCGACATCGACGATCGTGTCCGGCCACCAATCGTAGGCATCGACGACTACCTTGTTCTCCTGCCGGGCACGATCGGTGATTGCGGCATCGAAGATCGCGGCGGCTTCAGGGTGCGTGCTTAAGTAGTCGTAGAGTCCTGCGCCAAAAACATAAGGGAAGGCCGCTTCACCGGTTTGCACCGCGTGGAGAAGCTCTCCCCATGGGCGCCAGAGCATCTCGTCGCCGAGCATGACCGCGAAGGCGCGCAGGGAGACGGGTGCCGTTGAGCGCAATCCATCGGCGAGCGGCGTGAGGCCGAAACGGCCCTCTGTATCCTCCGCGAAGACGCCCAGGCCTGCCAGCATCCGCAACAGCCTATGAAGAGCCTCGGGATGGGCCCCCGTGACCGTCGCGATCTCGGATGGGGTTTTCGGCCCGCCTTCCAGGACGTCCGCAATACCAAGCTTGGCCGCGACATGCACCGCTTGGCCGATCCAACCTCCGGCCGCCATATAAAGCAGCGTCATGGTCGCGGAGGTATTGCCGTCTTGTCGTGGTACCTTTCCACGCGACATGTCTTCCTCCGCTTGCGGTGCGAGGCTTTCGGGCGAGAATAGCCAGCGGCGACCACGATTAACAGTCCGCAGAGGGGACGAGCGCTGCCGTGCTCGGGCCAGACCTGGCGAATATGTCAGCGGGCAGCCGGCAAGCCAGTCCGCTTCCAGGCTCTTTGCCGCCGTTCCGCTTCTGGCTCCAGAACAGCGAGCAGTCCTGCGTCGGATGTCCGCCAGCGAGGCCTCTGCCGGACGGAACCTTCCCGGTAAGGAGCTAGAGGCAGCGTCAGACGACGACATTCGAAGTCAGAGTGCCGAAGGGAGCTTCCGCTGGCGGCATCGCTTTGATTTCACCTATCCACATCGTTCCGGCCACCCTAAGAGAATGGACTTGGTGAATCGCATCGGAGTGACCGGAGATGGGTGATAGCGTCCAGAAAACCATAACCACCTGGTACGTTGACCCCGACGCGGAAAACCGCATGTCGGACGGCCATGCGCCGATCTGGCGCCATCTCATCGACGTGATGGTCGAACGCGATCTGTCAGAAAAGAGCGTCCTCGATTTCGGCTGCAATCAGGGCGGTCTGCTGCGCCATCTCCATGCCATCAGGCCGTTCCGCAAGGCGCTTGGTGTCGACATCGCGGAACAGTCGATAGCCAGGGCCGAGGCCCTCAAAGGGAATCTTCCTATCCAGTACGCCGTCGGGGGAACGGTCGAGGGCTGGGTCGAGGAATTCGATCTCGCGATAAGCCACGAGGTTATCTACCTCGTCGAGGATATCGACACCCATGCCGCGGATATCTTCAAAGCCCTGAAGCCCGGCGGCGTCTACTACGCTGTCACCGGCTGCCACACCGACAATCCGCTCTGGCCGAAATGGCGCGAACTGGTGGCAAAGCGGACGAATACCGTCGTGCAGGATCGGTCGATTTCCGACTACGGCCGAACGTTCGCCAAGGCGGGTTTCGAGGTTTCCGGCCGGAAGCTGGAATATGATGGGTTCATCCCCTTCGTCGAGGATGGCTGGACGCCGGATTTCGCCGACGCCCTCGACTACTACACCCAGACAAAGATTATCTTTCGTCTCGTCAAACGCCTGGGCTGAGCGCTCGGGCAAGTTCGACGTCGAAATGCGGCGGCTTGTCGGGGCCGACCTCGACGAACTGCCCTTTCACCCTGAATGTCTTTTCGATCAGGCCGCTCTCGGCCAGCGCCCTTGGCTTGCCGTCGAAGCGTAGTTCTCCTTTCTCGAGCAGGGAGATGCGGTCGCTGACGGCAATCGCCTGGTTGATGTCGTGGATCGCCATGACGACCGTCACACCCTTCTCCCGGCTGAGGCGGTGAACAAGATCCAGGACCTCCACCTGATATCCGATATCCAGGAACGACGTCGGTTCGTCGAGCAGCAGAATGCCTGCCTCCTGCGCGAGGGCTGCGGATATCCAGGCGCGCTGCCTTTCGCCGCCGGAGAGCTCCTGGAGCGTTCGGTCCGCCAGACTGGTCAGGCCGGTGCTTTCCAGAGCCCATTCGATGGCCTCCTCATCACGACGCACGTAGGACCGGAAGAGCCCAACATGGGAAAAGCGGCCCTGCCGCACGAGTTGCGCGATCGTCATCTCGCCGGGAGCGGAAGGTTGCTGCGGCAAGAAGGCGAGCTTCCTGGCTATGGCACGACGCGACATCGACGCCACCGGCATACCCTTGATCGCCGCGTGTCCGTCGGCAGGCGTTATGAGGCCGGCAAGCGCTTGCAGGGCCGTGCTTTTGCCTGAACCGTTCGGGCCGATCAGCGCCCGGATTTCGCCTTTCTGCAAGGACAGCTCGAAACTGCTCAGCGCCTGGCGCTGGCCATACCGAACCGACAATTGCGAGCAGGTCAAAGGCATGCGCTTTTCTCACGGAGCTTTGCGGAGCAGGGCGAGCAGCACCGGCACGCCGACCAGTGCCGTGACGACGCCGATCGGCACTTCCTCGGCACCACCAAGCAGGCGGCCGACGAGGTCGCCCAGCGTGACGACAACGGCGCCAAGAGCGACCGTCATGGGAAGAACCAGCGGGAAATGCCGTCCGGCCAGGAACCGCGCCAGATGCGGCACGACCAGCCCCACGAAGACGATGGGCCCGACGACGCCGACGGCGCTTGCCGCAAGCGCGCATGACACTAGGAGCAGAACGGAAAACTGCCGGCGATATGCAAGGCCGAACGAGCGGGCGACAGGAGCATCGAATTGCAGCAGCACCAGCGGGCGATAGATCAAGGGCAGGACAGCCAGGCCTGCGACTGTGAAAGGCAGCAGGAAAAGCGCATGATCCCACGTGCGTGCATAGAGGCTGCCCGAGATCCATTCGAGGATGATCTCGATGCGCGCCGATCCCCAACCTGCTATCAATCCGATGGCGATGGCGTGAAGCACCGCGCCGATGGCGATGCCGCACAGCGTGATCCGTAGTGGGCTGAGTTCGAGCCGGAAGGCAAGCAGGTAGATGATGCCTCCGGCCACCATGCCGCCCACCATTCCGGCCAGCGGCAGCCAAGCTACGGGTAGTTCGGCCACAGTGTTCGAGCCCGGACTGAAGATATAGACGGTGAAAAGCAGGAACAGGGTCACCGTCAGCGTTGCACCCTGCGAAACCCCGATCAGCGAAGGGTCCGCGAGCGGGTTGCGCGTGATCGTCTGCAGGATCAGGCCGGCAACCGCCAGCTGGATTCCGGCAAGCATGCCCGTGAAGATGCGCGGCAGCCTGATTTCAAAGATGATGGAATGTGCCTCCGACGAACCGCTGCCCGTCAGCACCGAGATGACGTCCGCGGCGGGAATGTCTACTACGCCGAGCAACACCGCGGCCACCAGCGACAACAGAACCGATGCGACGGCGGCCGGTAGCAGCCAGAGATTTGATCTGGTCGGCAGCCTGGAGACGCCCGTCATGGGTGCTGCGCCTTGAAGTCGAGCCGGCCGCGCTGGATGAGGTAGATGAAGATCGGTCCGCCCAGCAGTGCCGTTATGATGCCGACGGGCAGTTCCTTTGGAATGACGACGGTGCGGCCGACCAGGTCGGCGCAGGTGACGACCAGCGCTCCGATGGCTGCCGCGAGCGCGATTTCCCAAGCCGTTCCTTTTGGGGCGAGCAGCCGGGTCATGTGCGGGGCCGCAAGGCCGACAAAGGCAACAGGACCTGCGATCGGGGCAACGCCGGCCACAGGCAGGATCGCGAGGATGAGCAGCACGGGTTTCCAAATGTTGAGCTGGAGCCCCATGCCCGCGGCGGCATGGTCGCTCAGCGCAAACATGGCGATCACCCTGTGCAGCGACAGAGCGCCTGCCACGCCAAGCGTCACCCATGGCACCATATGGAGGAGATGTGCCCAGGTCCGCCCTTGAAAGCCGCCCGACAACCAGAACAGAAGGGCTGTGGATTGCGGCCCAGCCAGCAGCAGGACGTAGATCGTGATGGCACCGAGGAACAGCGAAACGCTGATGCCGCCGAGTGCAAGATGCAGCGGGCGTCCGTTGCCGCCGCGCGCCACCCAGAAGGTTACCGCCGCGGCGGTAAGGCCGCCAACCAGGCCAACGAAGGGGTACCAGGCGGACGAAAACCAGGGCAGGAAAACAAAGCACGCCACGATCGGGGCGATGGCTCCCGCGGTTACGCCCGTGATTCCAGGATCGGCGAGCGGATTGCGGGTCAGCGCCTGTAGGAGATAGCCCGAGACGGCCAGACCCGCACCTGCAACCGCGGCGGCGAGGCTTCGGGGCAGCCTCAAGGTCCAAACGAGGATGGATTCGATCTTGCCATCGGGTGCCCAGAGTACGCGCACGACATCGTCGAACGACAACATCCTAGCGCCAGGCATCAGGCCGAGAAGGATGATCGACAGGGTCACGACGACGATGAAGCCGATGGCTATGGAGGATTTCCGTGCGTCCATCGTCGTTGGGTTCGGCGCGTTACTTCTGAGCCTCGGCCGGGATGATCCTGGCGGCTTCCGCCTTCACGTCGACCGCCGGGAACACATCTGGATAGAGATAGTGGGCAGCTTCGCGCAGCACGATCTCACGAGCGATCGGACCGTTCGTCTCCACCCATTGATCGCCGACGTAGAAGACCCGCTTGTTCTTGACCGCGGAGAGCTCCTGCCAGATCGGATTGTTCTCGTGTGGCCGGTCGGGACCGGAATCGTAGATGAAGAGGACTTGCGGGTCCTTTTCGAGCATGGTCTCGAGGCTCAGATCGATGCCGAACTCGCGGCCGGGCGTCATCTTCCCGGCAATGTTGTCGCCGCCGATCGCTGCGACGATGGATGCAGCGGTATTTTCGGTGTGGAAGGCGAAGGGTGTCTGGCCGCCCCACATGATCGCGAAGCGCGGATGCGTGTCCTTCGGCGCTTTGGCGGTGAAGTCCGCCAGGTGAGCGCGAAATTCCTTGTTCAACTGAATGCCGCGCTCAGGATTGCCGAGGATTTTCGACAGTTCGGCGATCTCGCGGTCGCTGCCGTCCAAGAGCTCCATATTATAGGCAACGTACGGCGCGATCTTTCCGAGTTGGGGTGCATTGCCGACGGTGTAGCGGCGGATGGCAACGATCAGATCGGGCTTTGCCTCCGAGAGGAGTTCGAGGTTCGGTTTGGCGCGTTGGCCGATCTGCTTCATGTCCTTGGTCAGGCCGAGCAGGAAATCGGGCTCACGTCCGGCCGTCATATAGGTGCTCGCCACAGGCTTGATGCCGAGAGCGAGCGCTACGTCATCCGCGAAATAGGAAATGGAGGCGATGCGCTTCGGCTGAGCCGGAACCTGCACAGTGACTCCGCGATCGTCGGTTACGGTCAGGGTCTTGGCGTCCTGCGCACCGGCGGGGCCAGCCAGTACCACGGCCAGCAGGCCGAAAAGAGGTGCCATCCTTGGTGCGTTCGCCATCGCAATGCCCTCCGCATGAATACTGGCATCGCTTTAGTCATTAAAGAGGAGTATCGCAATCCACTTTTGGTGTCTTCGTCGTTAAATCGAGGACGCGCGTCCGCTGGGGCGCGCTGCAAACTCACTTTCCACCGAACTGGCATCCTCCATCTCCAATCTGGCGAGTCTGATTTGCGATCACGTTCGGTGAAGTAAAGGCGTCTCAAGGGAAAGGGGGCTATAGCGTAGAGCAGCGTACACAAAGGCGCGTCTGCTTTGCGCCCTCATTCCAGCCATTCGGAGCAGCTTGGCAAATTCCCAAAAGCGGCCATGGCCTTAACGCCACGCGTAAAGAACCGCGAGCGCTCCGAAAACGACCGGAAGATTTACCTCTTAGTATCGTGGGGTGCCAGTGGCGGCAGGTTGGGCTGTTAAACCGCCCGCAGAGCGCCTTCTGCGCTCCAAGATCTTTGTCCTCTTTTGCACTGCGAACAGTCGACGGAAAAATGGTAGCGCTTCATGCGCCGGATAAGTCCGCCGGCCCCAGATAGGTGATGTCGATCCTTCCTACGTCCTGAGCCACCTGGGCGCGCAACAGCCCAATCCTTCCCGGGTTGAGCGCGGCTTGCACAGTGCCTAGCAGTGCGCCGTCCGCAGCGAGCACTCGCGGCTGACCACCCCAATGATGAACCTGCACCAATGTGCCCGAAGGCGGCGGCGCAACGAGCCATGTGACGTTTGCCCAGTATCGACGATCTGCCCAGGTACGATTCTCGGGAGGCGTGAAGCTCTGCACGAAATCCGTCCACATGGCTTTGGTCTCCGCGGTCGGCCAATCCGGCTGCGCGCTCCGCGCCGTTACGGCTTCCGAATTGAGCCACAGTCGAAGCTCCTGCCCAGTCTGGAAAGCAGCGCCTGTGTCGGTGACAGCCTTGATTGCGGCGAGCCTGGAATTGAAGCCAGCTTGAATGAGGATCGACGCGGAACGGTTTAGCGTGCCGGTTTCGACGGCCGGAACGGCGAGACCAAGCTCATGGTCCTCGAGGGGAAGATCGAAAACACCGACTGTGTCGGCATTTGCGGATGCGCGGACGCGGATCGCCTCCATGGCCCAGGGAAGGCGATAAACCAGACCTCCCTCGATGAACTGCAGCGTCTCCGATTCTTGACCGGCAGCGATGCCGGCAAGCGGTTGACCAAGGAGCCATGCGCGCAAGATGTCTCGCCAATTTGCGGGCATGGGGTCCGGCGTGAAAGGGTAGAAGGTGAAGACCCGCTCAGCCAGCGCCGTGATTGCGACGATCGCAGGCTCGGCGTTACCCTCAGAAATAGCCCCGTTTGCCTGAATCAGGAGAAGGTTTGCCTCTGCGGCGATCGCGTCGAGCGCATGTCCAGTCGTGAGCCCGACTCCAGCCAGAAAATACCCCCGCCGACGCGCTGCCGTTGACTGGCCCCAGATAAGCCGGCTGCGGGATACAAGTCCCGCCGTGAGGGCCTGTCTCACCTGCTCGTTCTGACGGAGTAGGCGCCGTTGCCAGAGGGAAGACTGAAGGATGTCGTCCAGCGCGGCCTCAATCCCCTCGTCAGGGATGTCATTTTCGCCGATTAAGCTGAGGATAGCAGTGTCGAGCGTTGCCACATGCCTCTCCCAATCGGCAAGAGCGCGCTCGCGATCTTCAGGCTCCTCGTTCGCAACCTCAGGGAAAGTCCAGGCCGCGGCGTTGTTGACGACGTAGTCGATGAGTTGATTGAGATCGCCTCCGATCCGAGCGTGCATGCGGGACAAAAGCGTCCAAACCAGAAGCGCCAGCCCGCTTTCCATGTTCCGTGCGCCGAGATCATTGATGAGCTCTTCCCAGTTGCGCCGCTTCTTCGCGATGTCGTCAAACATCGGAAAAAGCACAATACCTTCGACATCGACATAGGCACGGCCCGCCCGGCCGATGACATTCTTGAATTCAGAGATTTCAATCTTCTGGCCATTGCGATGGAGGGAGTGCATCACGACGGCCGTGGCCGAGAGGTTCAGACCCTGCGCCAGGGTCGGCGAGGAGATCGTTACCTTGAGCACATTATCGCGTAGCAGACGTTCCACCTCCTTGCGGTACGCGGTCGGCAACGCGCCGTGATGCAGTGCAACGCCAAGGCGAAGGCATTTGAGGATCGCGCTGTTCGGCCCTAACCATTCCTCGCCCAGTGCGATTGCGGTGTTGAGAACGGCAGGATCGGCTTCGAGCAGCGAGCGCAACGCCCCGCGTTCATGAAGATCAACGATCACGTCGGCGAACGGCTCAACGCTTCGCCGCTCGGGACAAAAGATCAAGACCGTCTGCCCGTCCTCGTTCAGCCGCCACGCCGTCGCCAGGCAGAGTTCGCGTTGGTTGTCGGGAAAGAGGCGTGTTCGGCGACGCTTCGGCGGAATCCAGTTCGGCGGCGCTTCGCCAGTGAGGAAGCGCTGTACCCAGGGGCGTTCGTCGCCAACGCGAAGGTTTAACCGCGCAGTGGGCGATGTCCACACAACCTCCCCAAACCGCAACCGTGTCGGACGCCAGTCATTCTTGATCAATCCGCCGGGATGATCGCGGCGCAGCCATGCCGCGAAATCGTCGAGCTGATCACCGTCAGGTAGGATCGCCGAGAGGCATACAATCCGCCGCTCGTGCGCATCGGGGCGGCGAAGCAGCCGTTGGATCTGTACTTCGTAGCGCACCTCGCGCTCATTCAGGCCGATCATGTGGCCTTCGTCGAAAACGAGCAGCCCGACGTCGTCGAGAAGGGACGGATCGTTGCGCAGAGCGAAGTCGAGTTTCTCCGGCGTCGCCACCACTATGTCTCGCTCTCGGATTGCGTCTTCGTCGAAGCCACTGACACCAATGCTGCCGTACAGCGCCGAGATCGTCTTCCCGAGCGGGCCGAAGGTCCGCTGCAGCGTGGTTTCCGTCTGGGCGGAGAGGGCGCGGAGCGGCGTGACGAACACGACGCGCCGGCCGCCGGCCAGGCAGCGCAGGATGCACAATTCCGCAACGCGGGTCTTGCCTGCGCTTGTCGGCAGCGAGACCACTAGATCGTCGGATTGATCGACGGCGCGGGCTGCGGCCTCGACCTGCGACGGCCAAAGATCGACCTCCGCTTTTGGACGCCTTTGCAACAGCGCAATGAACAGTTCGCGAAGCCGGGGCCAATCGGCCGCCTCGCCGCCGGCGGACTGGAGTGGGACCTTCTCATGGAAGGTGCTCGACCAAAGATCCGAAAGAAGGTGGATCGCAATGCGATGTGCCCACCATTGCGGCAGCAAATTCAGCTCGCTGCAGATGGAGAGACTCACTTGAAGTCGCTCCAATGCCTGATCGACAAGGCCCCGCTCACCCCGTTCTAGGGCCAGAACGAACAGGGACATCGACGCCAGAAAGGCATCGGTAAGCGCCGTGTCCAGCCCGGCAAAGACGAAGTCATTGCCTTCGTCATTTGGATCGGCCGCTGCTTCGATCTCATCGAGGTTGGCCTGGATTGCTGCAGCGATCCGGGCATCGCTTCCTTGGCCGGAAACCCGGTAGTCGAGGATGCTGGCATTGAGAGCCGCGAAATTCCGCCGCATTAACTGTGCGAGCACCCGCTCGATCGGCGAGAAGTTTTCATCAGCTTCGACAATCGCAAGCAGCGAGTAGGCGCGAGCGGAGAGGTGAGCCAGGTGATAACTCGCTGCTGCCATTACGAAGTGGAAGTCGCGATCGACTTCATCACGGTTGCCCTTGGCGATGACCGCTTCCAGTGCCGTGGCGGCCTGCTCGAAAGCGGTTCGCGCCTGGGCGGCGTCACCTCCGAGTTCACGGAGGCGAAGCCCGAGCCCAAGGAGCGCGTAGCCATAAGAATGGAGGTCGTGGCTGAGCTGGGGTGCGAAGGGAGGCGCGTCCGGTGGCAAGACACCATCGCGCCAAATGATCGCCCGCGCTTGTCCGCGCGCGATGAGGCGCCCACGGAAGCCTGCGGACGCGGCTAAATTGATGTCTGCGACAATAGCATCAGGCGTGGTTGGCATTGGCGATCACCTGATCGTACACGGCACCGATGAATGCGGCATGGCCGTCGACGCGAAGGCCGACTCCCCATTGGTTGACGGCGCCCGGATAAGCTTGAAGTGAGGCCGTGAGCATCGCTTCCGGAGAATTCCCGGAGAACGTGAAAAGCAGGTGCCTCACGCTCGCCGTCGGGATTCCGTGTTTGAGCAACGCATCGTCAATTGCGTCTGCCAACGGGAGATTGCCGAGTTCAAGCAAGCGCGCGGAGATGTATGACAGCGCGTGCCCAGAAGGTAGTCCGCCATCCTTCTCCAAATTGGCTCGAGCTTCAGCCACGACCTGGGCGGTGAGGGTTGCCCGGCTCTTGGCCTCGGTTTTCAGGAAGCGCAATAGCTGTGTTTGCGGATCTTGCAGGATGCCAATCACATCTTCGCCACGCATCGCCATGTTGCGATGATCCTTCCAGCGCAGCCGCTTGATAGGTGCGTGATAGCCGCCGCTATGGGCATCGATCCATTCGGTGGCATAAATCTCGCCAAGATCGCCCGAACGTATGGCTTTCGTCGTTGGGAGTTTGCCCTCGATCAACGAGGCCGCTGCAGGCTTCCCAAGTCGTCGAAGCGCACGCGCCATATGCTCTTCGGAAGCGTAGTGGCTTGGGACAACCGCCGCTGTTGCCTGAATGCCGGTTACAAGCTGGGGCACCTGCCCGGTCATCACTCGTCGAAAATGATTGCCGACCTGTCCGTCGGCTGAAGCGCACCAATCGTTGAATTGCACCATCTGCATCCCCCTCTCGGAGATATTTTCGGAAGAGGCTGTGGAGGTCAACAAAAGGCGGATCCGGATCGGTATTCCTTCGGCTATGAAATCGACTTGCCCCTCGCCGGACAGGTTCGCAATGACACGGCCGCGCTTCATTCCGATGTTGCTGGATTTCGGCGCTTCAGCCATTCTTGCCAACCTCTTGAAGTAGCGGCCTCATTAATTCTAAACTTTGCTCGGCGCGGTATTACGCACGGATGGCAAACTTCAAATCACTGCAGATGCAACTCCTCGACGACCTGCTCTGGATGGGAGGAGGCTATGTCCTGAAGTTCTCGGACCGAACTTTTGCGGAATTCTTCCGGGAGGAGCTCGAACTCGACATCGACGATCCCTTGTGGTCGGTCCAGGGCGGCTCCAAAGGAAAGAGGATGCGGTGCTTCCTGCAGACGGCGCCGAGGTCTCAGGTTGCCCAGGCTCTCAATACGCTATGGGACTATCGCATAGCAGCGATGGAGCGTGACGGCGTGAAGGAATCGATCTCCGACGTCCATACCAAAATGGCTGCTCTCATGCAGTCGATCGGATCTACGTGGAAACACGGTAAACCCAGTTCATCGTCGAAGTTTTCTGCGGCTGTGGCGGTTCCTTCTGAGATTATTTCAGGTCTGATATCCAGGTTTACGGCGCTCATGGCTATGACTGACGTCCAGCGAAGGGGATATGCATTCGAAACGTTCCTGCGCGATCTCTTCAACACCTACGGCATGGAGGCCAGGGATCCGTTCCGCATCCGGGGCGAACAGATCGACGGTAGTTTCCAGCTTGAAGGGTCAACCTATCTCCTCGAGGCTAAATGGCAGAACGAGTGTGCCGATGCTGCCGCACTGCGAGCGTTTCACGGAAAGGTTGAGGAGAAGGCGGCCTGGGGTCGAGGCCTTATGATCAGCTACAGCGGATTTACGGAAAACGGACTCTTTGCTTTCGGTCGCGGAAAGAAGATCGTCTGTATGGATGGCCGCGACATTTATGAAGCGCTGCAACATGCGATTCCACTGGACCGCGTGATCGCCGAGAAAGCCAGACAAGCGGCCTCAAACGGCACCATATTTCGACGAGTCAGCGATCTGATCGACACGTTGCTGCGATAGGGACGGAGCCCGTATGGCGATCGCAGAAAACATGTAGTCGGAATGGGAAGAGCATCTGATCACGTTGCCGCACGATGCCCGCAGAAACACTGACGGCCACGCTTTCACCGACCTATCATGTGGTTCATTTGGGCGGCGCGGGGAATACCGAAGACGGGAGATGATGTAACGCAGGTCAACGTTCCTACTCCCCTTAGCGAGCGATAGCCGGCAATTTCCGCCAATAAAGTTGGCTGCAGAACGGCAGCTTGTCGCCAACGTCGGCCAATACCCGACGGTCCGCTGGCGGCCCCGTTGCGGACAACAGCTCGGTCGTTGCGCGGATTCCTATGCACACTTGAGACGGGTGGTCTGGCAAGATGGACAAGATCGCGAGCTTGAGTTCGGGAAGTTTTCTGAGCGAATGAGAGGAATTGGAAGGCGATAATGACCGCTCGTCGGAGGCGGACAGCCCCGCGTCCCGGCTTCGTAGTCGCGTACTGACGCTCCTTAGACCGCCTTGTTGAACCGATCTCGCGGACGCGAATTTGCTTCGAAGCCCCGCCAGCTGAATTGCAGCCGCGGATGTCGGGACTTCTACGCTTTATGCGCTGCATTCTCTATTGCCGCCCTTCCGGCGGCACTCGTCTCTACTGCTCTGGCGAATACAAATGCTGATTTATGGGCTGATCAGTATGGACTAGCCATTGCCCGCGTACCTCGTGGGACACGCGAAGCGATCTACATGCCGAGTCCATCCGCATTTCTGCAACGCGGGCCTCATAGGGGGACGGCCCAATTCAGATAACTATCCTAGGTTCACTTCCGATCATCCGTCATAAGACCTGCTTCGACCAATCGACGGAATGCTTCCGATCTACTGGGAAGATCAGGTTGCATCCGACGCCACTCGTCTATGCGCACGAGCAGTTCGGTCGACAACCGCAGCTCAAAACGCTCCGTTTTGGACTCACTTGAATTTGGCACGTTTGACAACAGTTTGTCCGTAATGTACGGTATGTACGTAATTTATGGTTCGCAGTTACAGCCGAACGACGTGCTTGCATCACGCCGCTCAGCCTAACCACCCCAAGCCGTCTGGAGCTCGGATCATGGCCGATTCCGACAATACCACGACTTTGTCTCTCGTCACCCGCAGGAAGGCAAGCGCGGGATGGGCGGCTACGGCGCTCTTGTGCAACAATTTGGCGGTTGAGCAATCGTCCGATCCCGCTGCTGTCGTGTGGAGGAAATGGCGCGCGGCTCACACGGAGGCTGGTCGGCTCTGCCGGCATCAGCAGCGCCTCGAGGCTGATCGGAATTCCGGGGCAGGGGACGATAGTGACTACGCGGCAGCGTTACGGGCCGAGAGCGAGGCTGGTGAGCATGCGATGGACCTGCTCGGAGCGTTGTCCGAGACGCCGGCTGCGTCGCTTGCCGGTGTCGCGGCCAAACTGGATGCGGTGCTTAGCGAAGGAGAGCCCTGTGGGGGCGATGCCGAGTTTCCCTGGCCGCAGTTACGATCGGCCCTTGAAGACCTCATTCGCATCGGCCGGCTGGGTGAGCCGCAGTTTTCGGACGGAGCGGCGCGGCAGGCAGGAATAGGCAGTTCGGCATGACATGGCCCGCTTGGCAGGAGGGTCAGGCCCTCGGGTCCAGGAGCCGGACACCTTCGCCTTTTTGACCGACGGACAGGAATTCGACGCCGGCTTTCATCAGAGCCGACTCGATCGATTGCAAGGTGCTGATGCGTGAATCGACCTTGCCGTTCTCCAGCCGGGCGAGGGCGTTGACCGAAACGATCGCCTTGTCTGCGAGCTCCTGCTGCGACCAACCAAGCAAAGCCCGCGCGGCTCGAATCTGTCGTGGACTGACCATGTCGCCACAATCGACAGGCCGAGAGTCTTCGCCACATATAGGGTTATTTTCATCCTCTTAAGGTGTAATAACTGGCGCTTGGGATGAGTGGCTAACGATTAAGGCCTTGGTCGGGGAGGGACTGTTGGAGCAAAGACGGGCCTTGCCGAAACCCAAACGCCTTGGCCGTTTCCAGGCTGGAGCGCAGATCAACGCTGGAAGCGGGCCGCATCCTGCCGACCAGCATGTCGGCAGGCAGATCGCGACGGTCCGCGTTCAGTCGGATATCTCGCAGGCGCAGCTCGCCCGCTCCATCGGCATCAGCTTCCAGCAGCTTCAGAAATACGAGAATGCGCGCAACCGGGTCAGCGCTTCCATGCTCTACGAGATCGGCAGGTCGCTGGATGTTCCCGCCGGCCGCTTCTTCCAGGGCCTGCCTGGCAATGGCGAGGCCACTGCCGCGGCTGCGCCTCTGCCGGTCGACGAGCGGCTGGAGTTCATCGCCAGCGCGGAGGGGCGGCGCCTGATCGAGGGGCTCATGCAACTGCCGCCGCGCGTGCGCGGCCGCGTGTCGTCATTGATTGCCGCGTTGGGCGAAGAGATCGCTGCGGGGCTGCGGGAAAGCTAGCGCACCCACCCTTGGCGTGTCATGTCAGTAAGGGCTCTTCGGTCTTGATCAGCCGAACTTTCGCGCTGCGGCGAGCGCGATCCGGGCTGATGTTCCCGAGATCGCAATCTCCGTGCCGAAGGCACGCGAGCGCGCCGCAAAGCCCTGCAGAATCTCTCTCGCGGTATCGCCCGTAGCAGTCAGTGGAACCAGGCGGCTCGATGTGCGCGGCGCGTTATCATCGCCGATCACGACGGGCAGCAGGTCGATACTGTCGAGATTTCCGTTGCTGTCGTAATGGCAGGCCGCGACAAGGCTTTGCCAGACTTCCGGCGCGCTCCACTCCGTTTCCTCAGGCGGCACGTGGAACAGGAAATTTCCAAGACCGTAGAAGAGCGGTGCGCCGTTATAGAGTTCCACGGCCTGAAGCACCGGCGCCCCGTGGCTGACAAACAGGCTGGCGCCGGCGTCTATGCAGAGGCGCGCAAAACCCTGCACCCAGTGCGGAACCTCCTGCCAACCCGGTTCCCAATGGTGGTGATGCAGATAGGCCATGACGAAGTCGCCACGCGCTGCCGCGAGCCGGATCGCGGCGAGATGGCTGTCGGCACTCTCCCGGTCGATCTCGATGACCCGGCCGCGGCTCGTGGCTCGCTTGAAGATCGTGCCGTAGAAATTGAGCTCGCTGTCATCGGCCACCATCGGATCGTCTGGCTGCGCGTAATTGGCCAGTTCCAGCGCGGACATCTGGAGCTGCCTGCCCAGCATCGCCAGCCAGTCGAACTCGTCGTCCGTCACCCCGATCTTGCGCGAGGCCTTGAGCCGGTTCACGCCTGGGCGCGCGGGACGCGCGGCCGTCCGGTTTCCCGCATACATATTGGCTGGTCCAGGTCCGGCATCGATCGCAAAAAGCGTCACGTCCCGGCCGCCCAGACGCTGGCGCCCCGGCTTCATGGCGTCCGTTTCGTCGGTTCCGATTCCGGCATGGAGGAAGCCGCGCGCCCAGACATCCCCCAATGTGGAAAGAACGCCGGCCGGTCCGAGATCGAAGGCGTGGTTGTTCGCCAGGGCGAGCGTGTTGAAACCCATCGTTTGCAACGCGTCCAGAACCTGCGGCCTGGAATAGTCGAAATACCTCCCCTTGGTCGGCCACCCGCCATATTGCCCGAGGATGGTCGATTCAAAATTGGTGAAGACGACATCGCCTTGCTCAAGGAAGTCCAGGACCTCCAGGAACCGCCCGTCCCGGATATCAGACACGTCCGTCTTGATCAGCGATTGGCCTGTCACAGCCACGCAGAAGGAATCCTTCATTGAACCAGCCTTGTCATGGATGAGGTGAGGGACGCCGCGATGTTCAGCGGCGCGTGCCGATGCGGCGGTCGATGGCGGGCTATTGCGATATGGCCGGTGCGATATCGGTCTTGAACCATTTCTGGCTCAACGCCTTGATCGTTCCATCCCTGACCGCACCGTCGATCGCCGTGTTGAACCTGGCGAGCAGTTTGCCGTCGTCTTTGCGTATGCCGGCACCGACGCCTGGACCCCACAGGCCGCCATTCACCTGCGGACCGAAGAAGGTCACACCGGCACCCTCGGGCGTCTCCAGGAAATCACGCCATGTGAAATAGTCGGCCAGGCCGCCGTCGACCCTGCCGGCCGCCAGATCGAGCTTGAGGTTGTCCAGGCTGTCATAGCTGCGGAGTGTGACGACATCGCCGAAGAGCTCCTTCAGCACCGCCTCCGAATTCGAAGAGCGCAGCACGCCCATCGTCTTTCCGCTCAGCGTTGCGTGCAGCCGTTCGATGGTGGCCTTTCCCTTATCGTCGACGGCGGACAGGTTGAGCCTCTGTTTGATGTCGCCCGGATCGAGTTGCAGTTCCTTGCGGATGACCAGCTGGTTGTAGCCGGCGGCGTAGGGGTTGGAGAATGCGATCGACTTCTTGCGTTTTTCCGTGATCGCCATGCCGGACATGATCACATCGTATTTGCCCACGAGCAGGGCAGGGATGATGCCGTCCCAGTCCTGGGCAACGAACCTGCATTCGGCCTTGATGCGGCGGCACAGTTCGCGGCCGACATCGATGTCGTAGCCGTAGAGCTCACCTTTCTCATTGGTTCCGTCCCAGGGCGGCGACGCGCCCTCGGTGGCAATCGTGATCACCCGTGGATCCTCCGCTCGGGCGGTCAATGCCGGCATCATGCAAGCGACAAACACCGTACCGGCCAAAACCATGCGCATAGGGCACCCCTCTTCGTTTCGTTGGAAATCAGGAAAGCTTGGGATCACGGCGTCGTGACCCCGGCATCGGGCAGGGCGGGCGCCAGGCGCGAGCCGCGTCTTTGTCGGCGACTGCCGTCAGTGGCGAGATGGCGTTCGAGGAACCGGATTGCCTTCACGACAACCGATGTCAGCAAAAGGTAGATGGCGCCGGCGACGATGAAGATCTCGTAGGGCGCGAAGGTCGTGGACACCATCTGCCGCGCCATGCCGGTGACTTCCAGCAGCGTTACGGTGCTGGCAAGCGACGAGCCCTTGATCATGCTCACCACCTCGTTGCCGTAGGCCGGCAGCGAGATCCGCAACGCAATTGGAAAGGTGACGAGACGGGCGATCTGGAAGCGTTTCAGGCCGAGCGTCGCAGCCGCTTCCGTCATCCCCTTGGGCACCGACTGGAGACCGCGGCACAGGATCTCGGTGGTGTGCGCCGCGCTGTTCAACGAAAAGGTCAGCAGCGCGCACCAGAACGGGTCTCGCAGGACGACCCAGAAGATGCTTGTCCGCACCGCCTCGATCTGGCCGAGGCCGTAATAGACGAGGAACAGCTGCACCAGCATCGGCGTGCCACGGAAGACGTAGGTGTAGGCGAGCACGCTGAGCGACAGGGCAGGGCGGGCGAAAGCACGCACGAAGGCGAGCGGCACAGAGATTACAAAGCCCGTCGCCAGCGCCAGGATCGTCAGGGTGAGCGTGAGCCTCAGGCCGGAAGACAGAACCACGACGGCCTCGATCATCATACTGAGGTCCATGATGGCTCCTCCCTATCGATCAAGGGCTGGGTAGCGCCGCTCGGCCAGGCGGACCGACAGCAGCGTTGCCGTCGTCAGGCTGAGATAGAGCGCCGATGCCGCGAGATAGAAGGCGAGGGGAGCCCGCATCGAGCCCGCGCCGACAAAGGCGACGCGCATGACGTCCGTCAGTCCGATGACCGAAACCAGGGCGGTGTCCTTGAACAGCGAGATCCAGAGATTGCCGTAGGCGGGCAGGGCGAGCCGCCACATCTGTGGCGTGATCACCAGAAGCCATCGCTGCCAGGCGCTGAGCCCGAGAGACTTCGCCGCCTCGGCCTGGCCGGCGGGGATCGCCGCAATGGCGCCTCGGAACACTTCGGTGACGTAGCCGCTGAAGACGACCGAGAGTGCGACAATGCCGGCACTGAATGCATTGACCTCGACATACTGGCCGGTGACCGCGCTGGCGAGCGCCGTCCCGCCGAAGAAGATAAGCAGGATGATGACGAGTTCCGGGACGCCACGGACGACGGTCGTGTAGACCGTGATCGGGGCGGCCACCCGGGAGTCGGCGCTGGTCTTCGCAATGGCCAGCGCCAGTCCAAGCGTAGTCCCCACGACCCCGCTGACCAGAGCCAGCCCAACCGTGATCGCGAACGCGCCAAAGAACTGGCTCGCGAAGCCGCTCATTACCTGCCTCTGTTGCTGTTCTTTTTTCGAATGAACCCAGATCACGGTCTGGATTGCTTGATCGCCAATCTGAGGTTGCAGTTCTTAATTGTATTACCTTAAGATTAACTTTGCCTCATCAGGTCACGATATCGCCTGGAGATCGCAATTCAATCTATAAATTCAACTATTTGCACTATAACGAGCGATTATATAATTGGAGAGTATCTATGGATATTTGGAGATGTCTTCGCGGCCGGCCCGGCTTTGGCGCGGATGCCTGCGAGGCGCAGGCCAGTCTCTGGGCGATGCCGGCTGTGTGCCGTTAGGCCCCCACTTGTGTTGCCGAGGGCCGGTTCAATCCCTGGAACGCTCGAGCATCAGTGTCTGTGGGTCGGTTTCCAGCACCTGGGCGATCCGCTCGACAACGCTCAGGCTGGGGTTGCGCTGCCCTCGCTCGATCCCGCCCATATAGCTGTAGGCGAGGTCGGCTTCGGCGGCGAGCGCTTCGAGAGTCATTTTGCGCTGCAGACGGACCCTGCGCACATTTGCTCCGAATATCTCCACCAGCCGCATGCGCGCATAGCGATAAGCAAACGGTGGACTTTACCAGTCACTATAATGACTATAGTGTGAGGGATTCGAGATTGTTTCCAGCAGGTTACAGCTTCCATGCTGGGTCGTCGGCGGATCGACGCCCGACCGGGCCGGTTTCTCAGGAACGCGCGAAATGGAGTTGTTGCACAACGGATTGAAGCTGCGGCAGCTGCAGGTCTTTCGCGAAGTGCTGCGTGCCGGCTCGACCAGACGCGCCGCAGCCGCGCTTGGCGTCAGTCAGCCGGCGATCAGCCAGCACGTCAAGCAGCTGGAGGCCACGCTTGGCATTGCCCTGTTCGAACGCTCGACCAATCGCATCCAGCCTTTGCCCACAGCATGGGAATTGCTGCGCAACGTCGAGCTGGCGCTGAACTCCCTCGAACGGCTGGAAGCGTCGATCTTCGCGATGAAGAATGACGGCCGCCAGCGCATCGCCATCGCCACCCCCGCCGTTTTCGGTTTTGTCACCCTCCCCAAGGTGGTTGCGATCATCCGCGCGAAAACCAGCTCGAATGTCCGGACGATCTCAGGGACCTACGACCAGATCGGCGAGCACATCCTCGCCGGTCGCGCCGATCTCGGAATATCGCGGCTCCCCGTCGACCCGCGGCTGTTCGATTGGGCGCCGCTCGGATCGGCGCGTAATGTCTGCGTGTTTCATCCGGGCCATCGTTTCTCGAGACAGGAGCGCGTCGAGACAAACGACCTGGCGGGCGAAACGATCGTGGACATCGATCCACGCTTCGCATCGCATCAGATGAACATGAACGCGCTGCGCTTCGAAGGCATCGAGCCGGACATACTGGTCGAATACGATTCCAGCGGCCACGAAGCGGGTTTCGTTTCGGCAGGACTTGGGGTTTCGATCAGCAACGAAATCCTGGCGCGCGAATATGCGGCATTCGGCCTGCAGGCACGGCCCGTGGAACCCTCGGCGCTCTATCACTACGTCGCGATCTGGCAGAAAGGCCGGGTGTTCCCGGATGCTCTGAAGATTTCTCTGGAGGCGATCCTGTCAACCTTCGCCGCTTCGGCGTGTGGCGATTGAAGACGCCAGTTCTCAGGCATCGATCACCCGCCGCCTCGATCGGATATTTTCGTCCCGTTCCCCGCGCAGAAGCGACTGAACGAACAGGATGCCGCAACCCTTCGACTAGGATATTATGGCTCGCTAGGCCGAACAAGGCTGCTGGCTACGAGGAAAGCGTCGTACGGTCCAACACCTGGGGCGACGGTCATGAAAGCAATTTGAGGATTTACGACCGGCAGCTTGATTGCGGGCTCGATGCCGATCGCCGGTTGCAAGATACCTGGTCGAGTGGGAAGACCGATAACTCCGTGCTCGCGAGCGTGCGGTCAGAAACGACAAGCGAGCCTGGCCATCTTAGGTGAAATGCCCGGCGGAACGCCATCAGCGCCCGCGAGCGGACGCGGTGCAACTTTTTGGGTGCCACCAAGATCTTGTTTTGCGACGCCAGGTCGTGTCGGAACGTCGCTGGTGCTACGAGTGCGGCATCGCCACCTTGATCAGGAATAACATCCGCGTTCGCGGGCAAGGCGTCGCACAAGAGCCAGAACGATATCGATGGTCGGCGTTGAATGGCCAGTCAGACGGCCAAGCTCTTGCACCGCCGTTACCAGGGCATCGATTTCCAACGGTCGGCCGCGCTCCAGGTCCTGCAGCATCGAGGTCTTGTGCTCGCCAACATCACCAGCGCCTTTGATGCGCCGATCGACCGACACGGGAAAACGAACTCCCAGGCTTTCCCCGATCGCCCGCGCTTCCAACATCATGGTACGGGCAAGGGCGCGTGTTGCGTCGTCGCCGACGATGGTTGCAAGTGTACTGCCGGTGAGTGCCGAGATCGGATTGAAGGAGAGATTGCCCCAGAGCTTGACCCAGATCTCGCTGCGTATGTCGTCGCGGACTGGTGACTGCAGCCCGGCTTTCACCAATTCAGCGGCGAGGCGGATGACGCGATCGCTCTTCTCACCTGAAGGCTCGCCAAGTGAGAAGCGGGTGCCTTCGACATGGCGGATCAGGCCCGGCGCCTCCACCTCGACAGCGGGATAGACGACTGAGCCGATCACACGTTCCGGACCGATACCGCGCCAGATCATGCCACCTGGGTCGACGGCATCGATCCTTGTACCTTCGAGCGTTTCACCGCACTTGTAAAAATACCACCAAGGCACGCCGTTCTGCATGGTGACGACGGCGGTGTTGGGTCCGAGCAGTGGCGCGATCTGGTCAAGAGCCGGCGCCAGGGAATGAGCCTTCAGCGCCAGTACGACGTAGTCCTGAACGCCGAGTTCTTCTGCCTGTGCCGCCGCCCTAACCTGCGTGCTCGTTTCCTTGCCGGCCTCGATTAAGCGAAGACCGCTGTCCCTGATCGCGTCAAGATGCGCTCCGCGCGCCACGATCGAAAGGTCGACCGCGCCTGTAATCCCGAGCTTGGCGGCAACATAGCCGCCTATCGCGCCAGCGCCGAACACGGTGACACGCATCAGTCGAGACCGAGCTTACTGGCGAGACCGATGCGCTGCAGCTTGCCGGTCGCTCCCTTCGGGATTTCCTCCAGGATAATGACCTTGCTCGGCACCTTGAAGTCGGCAAGTCGCGTCATGGCGAAAGCCCGAATATCAGCCTCGTTTGCGTTCTGCCCCTCGCGTAAGACTATCGCCGCCGCGACCTCCTCGCCGAGCCTCTCGTGTGGCACGGCGAAAGTCACGACTTGAGCTACCGCAGGATGGTCCATCAGCACGCTGTCCACCTCCAGCGGGGAGATTTTTTCCCCGCCGCGGTTGATGATTTCCTTGAGACGCCCGGTGACGCGCAGATAATTCTCACCGTCCAGCACACCCTGATCGCCAGTGTGAAACCACCCATGAGCGAAAGCGCTGGCATTGGCATCCTGGTTCTTTTCGTAGCCTAGGGTTACGTTCGGGCCACGAATGACAATCTCTCCTACTTCACCTTGCGGCAGCAATTGTCCGTCCAAGGCCATGATGGCTATTTCTGGACCTGCAGCGATACCGACGCTGCCTGGCTTACGCTTGCTGGGCGGCAGTGGGTTGGATGCCATCTGGTGTGTGGCCTCCGTCATGCCGTAGGATTCGATGACAGGGCAACCGAAGGTCGTTTCCAATTCCGCCATGACTTGCGGCGGGAGGGACGCGGAGCACGAACGGATGAAGCGCAATTTCGCCGCTGCAAGCCCATCGGCGTTGCGTGCCGCTCTGAGCAAGATCGCTTGATGCATCGTCGGTACTGCCGTGTACCAGCTTGGGTGCGCCTCGTTCAGCCACTGGAAAAAGCGCAACGCGTTGAAGCCCGGCGTGCAGAAGACGCCACCGCCTGCCGCGAGCGAGGAAAGTACCGCGGCGATCAGTCCATGGATATGGAAGAGCGGCATGATGTTGAGGCAGCGATCGTTCGCGGACAGACCGAGGGTGGCGCCGATATGCGCGGCCGAAGCGGCGAGGTTGGCATGGCTGAGCGGCACCAGTTTGGGGCGTGATGTTGTGCCCGAAGTATGCAAGAGCAGCGCGATATCGTCTTGCTCTGCCAGACCCGGACTGGCTGGCGAACCGACTGGTTCGCCGGAAATCGCAAAGCGACCGGCAGGCGCATCGGGCTGTGCGACGAGCCTCAGCACGCCGATGCCGAGCCGTCCAGCCACGGCGACTGCTGGACCATCCTCATTCTCCGCGACAAGAATGGCCTTGGCTTCTATATCGCTGAGATAGAACTCGAACTCGTCAGCTCGGTAGGCTGGATTGAGTGGTGCTGTTGACGCACTTGCAGCCAACGCGATGAAAGCGGCAGCCATTTCCGGACCGTTGGACAGCACGATGGCGATCCGGTCGTTGCGGCCAAGACCCAGCGCGTTGAGTCGAACCGCCGTGTTTAGGATCAGCCGACGCAATTCGCCATGCGAGAGAGCCTGTCGGCCCGGAGCCATGATCGCGGGAGCATCTTCGGCTCCAGCAACAAGACGGAGGGTGAGATCGGCTAAGTTTCCGTTTGTGGTCATGTCATCTCACCAGGCGGACGGTCGTTAAAGGTCAACAGGAGATCAATACCCAAGCGCCAGCCCGTCCTTGCGCGGGTCGGACGCCCCCGTCAGCGTGCCTTTCCTCCAATCGATCAGCACGGCTTGTCCACCACCGAGCGGATGATCGGCCTCCGCCACCCTGTGTCCGCGCCGACGCAGGCCTTGGATTGCTTGGGGCTGAACGCCTCGCTCGGCTTCGACGACATCGTGGTTGTAAAATACACGGGCGGCGTCGAGCGCTTCCTGTGGGTCCATGTCGAAATCGATCATGTTGGTCAGCAGATGGACATGGCCGAAGGGCTGGTAGCCGCCACCCATCACACCAAATGGCATCACCGCGCGGCCATCCCTCGTCATCATGCCCGGCATGATCGTGTGCATCGGTCGTTTGCGGGGCGCGATACAATTGGGATGATTGGGGTCAAGGCGGAAGCTGGTGCCGCGATTTTGCAGCACGATGCCCGTTTTCGCACCAACGACACCGCTGCCGAAAGAGTAGTAGGTCGAGTTGATGAAACTGACGGCATTGCGATCGCGGTCGACCACGGAAATATAGACCGTATCGCTCCCTGGCAGATCGATGCGCGGCAGATCGGTCATGGCATGTTCGCGATCGATCGCGGCACGCAACCGGTCGGCATGGGAAGTTGAAAGCAACTCCTTCACAGGAACCGCGACATGGTCCGGGTCGGCAAACAGGTTGTCGCGATCGCGGTAGGCCAGCCGCCCGGCTTCGATCTCCAGATGCAATCGCGCGGCGCCGTTGGGGTCGAGAGCGCTCAGATCGAAGCCAGAGAGCACGTTCAGCATCAAGAGTGCGGTCAGACCCTGATTGTTGGGCGGCATCTGGTGAACGTCATAGCCTTTGTAAGACGTGGAGACCGCTGACTCGTAGTCGCCCCTCGTTGCAGCGAAATCGTCGAGCGTATGGAGGCCGCCGAGGTGGCGAAGCCGCCCGACCAAGTCCTCCGCGACGTATCCCTCGTAGAAGCCGGAGCGGCCATGTTTTGCGATGAGGCGCAACGCCTGAGCCAGCTCTGGCTGAAAATGCACGTCTCCAGCTCTGGGTGGCTTGCCGCCGGGCAGGAACAAGCGGGCTGCAACCTCATCGGCCGAAAGATCGATTTCTGGATCCTTCCAGTCGAAGGCAACGCGATCATGCACGACGTAGCCGTTTTCCGCGTAGTGGATGGCTGGTGCGAGTGCGTCGGCGATGCCCTTGCGACCATGGTCGTCCAGAAGCCGACACCAGGCATCGATTGCACCAGGTACGGTGACGGCGTGTGCGCCTTCTATGGGCAATTCGCTAAACCCGCGGTCGAGGTACCAGTCGACTGTCGCTGCCTGGGGTGCGCGGCCAGAACCGTTGAAAGCGAGCACGTTGCCTTCGCCTTTGGGGCAATAGAGAACAAAGCAATCGCCACCGATACCAGTGGATTGCGGTTCTACCACCGCTTGCACGGCCGCTGCGCAAACGGCCGCATCCATGGCGTTGCCGCCGGAACGCAACATGTCGAGCGCGGCCAGTGTCGAAAACGGATGCGACGTCGCGGCCATCGCTTCGGTGGCGCGGGCAGGGGAGCGGCCCGGAAGCTGGAAATCACGCATGTTGTTCTGGTCCCTGCATTCAGCGCCCGCGGCCAAGGAGCTGGGCAGCGGACAACAAGATGATCGACAGCACGATCAGGCATGTCGAAATGGCGGCAATCGTTGGGTCGATCTGGTCGCGCAGCGCATTGAACATGCGCCGCGTCAGCGTCGTCGTCTCGCCGCCCGAGATGAAGAGCGAGACGACCACCTCGTCGAAGGAGGTGATGAAGGCAAACAGCGCACCCGACACGATCGAGAAGCGCAGTTGTGGCATGGTCACCTGGAAGAAGGCCGCGAAACGCCCAGCTCCGAGGCTGCGCGCCACCATCTCCTGGTTCATGTCATAGGATCTCAGGCCGGAAAGCACGGTCAACACGACCAGCGGCAGAGCCTGCACGGTGTGAGCGATGACGAGGCCGGTCAATGTGTTGTTGAGGCCGATGCGGGCATAGAGGAAGAAGGTGCCGATGCCGATCAGGATGACCGGAATGATCAGCGATGCCGTGAGCACCGCATTGATTGTGCCTGTCAGTCTCAGCGTACCCGCGTTGACGGCGTAGGCGGCGGCCGTGCCAAGCGGCGTTGCCACGATCGCCGTCATTATCGCAACCTTGACCGAGACGATGGTGGCATCGCGCCATTCCACCGATCCGAAATAGCTTTGATACCAGCGCAGCGACCATTGCTGAGGTGGAAACTCAAGCAGCGTCGAACCGGAGAACGACATGATGACGATGATCACCGACGGGGCGATCAGGAACAGCATGACAAGTCCGCCGAGCAGGTAGAGCCAAAGGCGTTGCCAGTGCGAGATTGGAAGGTTGCTTTCCGCGTTCATCGCGCACTCCAGGCGCCCGTCGCGCGCGCGCCGAGCAACCAGCGGAAGAGACCGAGCAGCGCTAAGGTGACGGCAAGCAATACGACACCAAGTGCCGCGCCGGCGCCCCAGTTGGAATAGAGGCTGGCGGCCTGCTCCATGCGCATTGCCCACATGATGACCTTGCCGCCGCCCATCAGGGCTGGGGTGACGAAGAAGCCGAGGCACAGCACAAAGACGATGACAACACCGGAAGCGAGGCCCGGCAGCGAAAGCGGCAAGAAGATCTGCCGGAAAGTGGCAGCCGGGCTGGCTCCGAGATTCATGCCCGCGCGCAGACAGTCGATATCGATGGATTTCATCGAGGCATAGAGCGGCAGAACCAGGAATGGCAGCATGATGTGGATCATGCCGATGACGACACCGGTGAAGTTGTTGGCCAGTTGCAGGGGTTGGCTGATCAAGCCGTGGTCGATCAGCCAACTGTTGACCAGACCCTTGCGCTGAAGGATCACCAGCCACGCGTAGGTGCGAACCAGGACCGAAGTCCAGAACGGCAAGATGACGAATACGAGGCAGATCGAGGCTGCGCGGCGCGGCAATTGCGACAACAGGTAGGCAAGCGGATAGCCGAGCAGCACACAGGCCCCGGTGACCGCAAAGGCGACTTTGAAAGTGGTCGTGAAAGTTCTGATATAGGATGCCTGTTCGAAGAAGCGTGCATAATTGGCAACGCTTGGCGCACCGGTCTCATCGAAGAGCGAAAGCCAGAACAACCAGCCAACTGGCACGATGATGACAGCGAAGACCAGGAACAGACCCGGCGACAGCAACGCCAGAAAACCCAGCGCCTGGCGCCGCGTGTCGGCGCGCAGCGCCGCAACGTTCAACGCGTCGTCTGGCCGTGCCGCGTGCTCATGACTTGCGGATACGGCGCTCATTGATCTGCCACGAGTACGATGTCCGACGCATCGATGCCGAGCGCGATGGGCTCGCCAGGCGCTGGCAATCTCGCCAACACGTCGGAACGGCAAAACTCGCGCAACGTGACCTGGCGACCATCCTTCAGCGTTGCGTAGCAGCTGAAACTGTCGCCCTGATAGATAACGTCGCCTACGGTGGCTGTCAGCACGTTGAGGTCTTCTGCCTTTTCCGTGCTGATCAGAAGCCGCAGCTTTTCCGGGCGTACCACCATCAGATGCCGACCTGCCGATGGTGCAGGACCGTCGAGGCGCAGCCTTCTGTCTTCGTACCAGATACTGCCATTGCGGCTTTCCACCGGAATGAAGTTGGATTCGCCAATGAACTCGGCAACGAACTTCGTCTTCGGCCTGGCGTAGATGGTCTCGGGTTGGTCGATCTGCTCGATCCGCCCGGCATTCATGACCGCAATGCGGTCCGACATGGTGATTGCCTCGCGCTGATCATGAGTAACGTAGACGGTCGTCATGCCAAGCCTGCGGTGAAGGTTCCGCAATTCAATCTGCATGTGCTCGCGCAGTCCCTTGTCGAGCGCCGACAGCGGCTCATCCATCAAAACAATGCGAGGCTCGAAGACGATGGCGCGGGCGAGGGCGACGCGCTGGCGCTGCCCCCCGGAGAGCTGGTCGACGCGTCGCTCGCCCAGCCCCTGCAAGCGCACGAGTTCGAGCGCGCGATCCACGCGTTGCTTGGTGTCGGCCGCCGAGACGCGCCGCTGTTTCAACGGGAAGGCGACGTTGTGGAACACGTTCATGTGCGGAAACAGCGCGTAGTTCTGGAACACCATGCCGATGTCGCGCTTGTGGGGCGCCATGGTGATGATCTCTTCATTGCCCACCTTGATGCTGCCGGCATTGGCTCGCACGAAGCCAGCCAGGATCATCAGCAGCGTCGTCTTGCCTGAGCCGGACGGACCAAGCAGCGTGAGGAATTCGCCCGCCGCGACATCAAGGCTGAGATCGCTGAGAATGGACAAAGCACCAAAGCGCTTCTCGATATGATGTATGCCGATGGGGAGCGCGGACGGCGCGAGGGACAAGAGCATCTCCTTCAACTCCGGGTCTTTTGTCGGCGAAGCGGAACGGAGTGGCCGTGCGCCACTCCGACAGCAGCTATTGCTGGATCAGGTTGTTGAATTTCTCGGTCGCTTCGACCAGATTGTCGCGCCAGAACTGCGGATCCTGCAGGACCTGCTTCTTGACGTTCTCGGGCGCGGAGTTGATATCCTTGATGCGCTCCGGCGGTATCTTGCCGGTCTCGAAGGCCTTTTCGTTTGCTGGTCCATTGTCGACATAGAGCGGCAGGTTGGCCTGGAGGTCGGGGCTGACGAACTTGGCCAGCGCCTTCATGGCGAGGTCCTTGTTCTTTGATCCCTTCGGGATGACCATGCAATCGGCAGTAAGCACCCCCTGGTCGAAGGAGAAGCTGACGGGCGCACCCTCTTTCCTCAAGGTGCCTGCGCGGCCATTCCAGATGCTGGCCATGTCAACTTCGCCGTCCTTGACCAGTTGCATGGCCTGCGCGCCGGAGGTCCACCATGCGTCGACATGGTTGCGGATCTTGTCTACAGACTGCAGCGCGCCGTCGATATCGACCGGATAGACCTTGTCGATTGGAATGCCCTTGGCCAGTGCCGCGACACTCAGCGTTTCAGTCTGCTGGCTGCCCGAAAGCGCACGGCGGCCTGGGAATTTCTTGACATCCCAGAAATCCGCCCAGGTCTTCGGTCCCTTGTCGCCAAAAACATCCGTTCGGTAGATCAGCACGACCGAGGTGTAGGAAATGCCGATCCAGTCGTCATGGACGAGCTTTGGATTGATGCCGCTCTTGTCGATGACATCGTAGTCGAGCTTCTCGAACAGGCCCTCCTTGGATCCCCGCGCGCATTCATCTGCGCCCAACTCTGTAATGTCCCATTTGACCGCGTTGCCGGTGACCTGAAGGCGCACATCATCCAGGCCGTTGGTGGTGTCTTCCTTGATTGTGATGCCTAGCGCTTCAGCCGTCGGCCTGAAGAAGGCCTTTGTCTGCGCCTCTTGATACGTGCCGCCCCAGGAGGCGACGGTGATAGTATCGCCCGCCACGGCTGGCGCCGCGACCGCCGCCATCAAGCCTGCCGCTGCAAAAACCGTAACGCCTTTGGTTCTGTTCATTTTCAACGCTCCAGCCAGTGTTCCCATCGCTTTGCATTCGCATGCGATTTTGTATACAATTAAATGTACCTGGAGGGTTTGCAATGTCAACAGCGGCTGAGGACTAGCCCAATTCCAGAGCCGCACCACGGCGTATCGGTCGTGACAAACAGGGCCGAATTTGCATACAGCTATGCGAGAAGCGTTAAGACCGCCGGCGAAACGGCCGGAGAACTGGAACCAGCCTTGGCCAAAAAAACCAAAAATACCTTACGCGATTCCGTCTACTCCGCCCTCAAAGCAATGATTGTAACCGGTCAGGTTCCACCCGGATCGCGCGTCACCGAGAGTGACATCGCAGCGAAACTCAAAGTCAGCCGCACGCCGGTGCGTGAAGCGTTCAATCGCCTGGAGCGCGACGGCTTGGTCACCGGTCGGCCGCGCCAGGGCTACGCCGTCACCGAATTCGACATCAACATGTTTCGCGAAGCGTTTGACATCCGCGAATTGCTCGACGGCCACGCGACCGAACTGGCTGCCGTTGCCGCGACTGTTCAGGACAAAGCCCGGCTGCGCGCCATGCTTGCGGAAGCCGAGCAACTGGCAGCCATTCCCGATCGCACCACACAGGAAAAATTCCAGGAACTCGAGGTTGGTATAGACCTCCATCGTGTCATCGCCGAGATCAGCGGCAATGTCATGCTGCATGAGATGCTGTGCGGTATTCTGGACAAATGCCAGCACTATATCTGGACCGAACTGCTGTGGTTGGATGAATGGAAGATCGCTCGCGATGAACATGCTGAGATTGTCGAAGCGATTTGCGCCGGCAATTCTGAGCGGGCCGGTGCTTTGGCACGCGCCCATGTCCGCGGTTCGCGTGAGAGTATTCTGCGGTTATTGCAAGCGAAATCCGACTACCAGAATTTTCGGATCAAGGCGTCTTGAAAGAGGGATGTCGGGGGATTGTGATCGCGATCGTCTAATGGCCAATGATAATGGAACTGCTTGATATGCAAGTGGCGTGCCCAATAATTCGCCCTGTTGTGGCGAGGATCAGGTTAGCCTGTGACGGACGAGATGACGCACGATCGGCGAGAACATGGCCTGGCCGACGTAATTCCCGATATTGGTCTTTTCAAAAAGATCCTGGGCTAGGGCGGCGTCTTGCACGACGGGGATGCCGGCTGCCCGAGACTGGGAAATCATATCAAGCGCCGCGCGGCCCTGTCCCTTGGCCACGATTGTCGGAACCGGCGTTTCGCCTTTGATGTAGCGCAACCCCACCGCCAGTTCGTCTCCGGCGAACACGATGACGGCGTTCTGGACACCCAGTCGTGCCGGCCGCTGCACGGCTTCCCGCCGCTGGCGTCGCTGTTCCTGGCGTATGAGCGGATCGCCTTCCATGTCCTTCTGTTCGCGCTTGTACTCGGTCGTGGTCATGCGCATGTCGCGCAGGAACAGCCAACGCTGCAGCGGCACGTCGAGAATGCCGATGGCGAGGAAGGCAAGGGCTGCCGAAACGCCGACTGGAACCATCACGCCCCACAGCATTGGCGTCATGCAGGACATGCCGCATCCCGGCGCGTCGAAAAGCGGTTGCAGCCACTGCACCAGGATCACGACGAACAGGGCGGACAGGAATGTCAGCTTGGCCAAGCCCTTCGCGAACTCGACGACATTGCGCACAGACATGATCTTCTGCAGGCCCTTCGCCGGATTGATGTGGTCGAATTGCGGTTTGACGGTTTCGAAGGAAAAGACCGGGCCGAACGTCGCCAGCATGCCGAAGACGATCGTGGTCACGACCACGATCCCAGCCAACGGGACGGTGACGAACATAAGCAGGAAAAAGGCGTGACGGCCGCTGCGTAGCAAAATTTCGCCGAACGGGACGTTGTAGTCGGTTATCGTGTCGACCAGTTCGGAAAAATGCGCCAAGGCGCTCGGCCAGACGAGATAGATATAGGCAAGGGCAGCGCACAGGCCGAAGCCTGAAACAAAGTCGCGGCTTTGCGAGGCCTGGCCCTTGCGTTTGGCATCGCGCAGCTTCTTGTCGGATGCCGGTAGTCTTTTTTCCTCAGCTTCTTCGGCCATGTCGCCAGCCTGCCGGGTCCTGTTGCTAACCTAGGACGGAGCCTAGCGCCTGGGCCCTGGCCTGCGTGCTGCCCTTGGCGCGGATGGACTGCGCCTGAGACAACAGCTTGTTGATCTCCTGCGTTGGCAGGCCGACCGGCGGGGCGGCGCGAAGCTGATCGCCCTGACCCAGCAGGCCGTAGACGATGACGGCGTCGCGCTTGTGATGCAATTGTGCATTGGAGGCGCTGACGAGCTTTTGCGCCAATGGCAGCGCCACGCCGGCATTGCCTTCAAGCCCGGCCGCCAGAGCCATGTTGGTCTCGATATCGAGGTCGCCAGGCGCCATCTTGAGTGCCTGGCCAAAGGTGACCTGTGCTTCCTGCGTGTGGCCTGAAAGCGTCTGCGCCACGCCGAGCCGGTTATAGGAACTGCTTGTGTTGACCAGCGGTGCCGCCTGGGCAAGCGCCCGCATACCCGCATTGTAGTCGCCGGCATCCATCATCGCTGAACCGAGGCCAAGCATCGCTTCGCCATTGTTCGGCGCCTTGGCCAGTGCCGCTTGATAGGCCTTGGCGGCCTGGTCCGGTTCGCCGGCACGCATGTAGGCGTCACCGGTTTTGACATAAGCGCTTGGACGCGCATCGGGCAAGGCCGCGGCCTTCTGGTAGAGTGCGATCGCCGTATCGCTGTCGCCGCGCTTTGCAATGTCGTCGGCGAGCTTGATCAGGCGCTCCGACGGCGAGGCCGGGGCAGCACTCTTTTGATTGACGGCGCTTTGGGTCCCTGTCTGGCAGGCCGCCAGCGTCAGGATCGCCAAAGCCGGCAGGAAAACGACACGCATATCCATCTCTCCCCGTTCACCTTCTATCGTCGGTTTGCGAACTCATCACGGCCGCGCCGTCCTGGAGACGGCGCCATTGGCTAATTGGTCGTCATGTTAGGGGTCTCGGCAGACGGCTCCGGCTTCTCGCCGTCGAGATAACGACGCGCGGCGCGCGCCGTCGGACCTGCTGCGGCGGGCCCCATGCGGCGACCTTCGACCAGGTCGCGTTGACTCTCGACCATGCGCTGCAGGTTGTAGGCATTGGAGCAGCCCGGCGGCAGGTGCGAGCCGACGCCGGAAACCCGCGTCAGGCTGGCCGATGAGGCGGCCGGTGGATTGTCGTCGTCGGCCGGTTCGTTCAGGCAGGCGTCAGGCGCCAGAACCGAGCCGGACACGCTCTTGTCAGAGCCGCCGGTGCCGGTCGCCACGTAGCTGTAACCCGGCGAATAGTCCTGCTCGGGTCTGGTGTTGCCGACACAGCCGCACAAGAGGATAGCCGGGATGACAGCATAAAAGGTGCTCGACACGTTCATCGCGCTTCTCCTATTTGACGATCAGGCCAACGGACGAGCCACCCTTGGCCTTGCGCTTTGCGCGTTTCGCCGGACGGTCCTGAGGGGTAGCGAGGCCGTCGCGCACCGGCTCGACCAGATAGGGTGTGATCAGGATGACGAGTTCGGTTTCCTCACGTTGGAAACGCTGCGACTGAAACAGTGGTCCAAGCACCGGCACGTCGCCAAGCACCGGGAATTTCTCGACATTGCGCGCGGTGCGTTGCTGGAACAGGCCAGCGATGGCGAAGGTCTGACCACTTGCCACCTCGACGGTGGTGTCGGCACGGCGCACGACGAAGCTCGGCAACTGGAAGCCGTTGGCACCAACGGTGGCGCCACTGTCGGACAATGAGCTGACCTCCGGCTGCACGTTGAGAGCGATCCGGTTGCGACCGATCAGCGTCGGCGTAAACCCCAGCGACACGCCGAATTGCTTGTATTGCACCGTGACGACGTTGTTGCCTTGAGGAATGGGTATAGGGATTTCGCCGCCAGCCAGGAATTTCGCCGTCTGGCCGGTCACGGCCGTCAGGTTCGGCTCAGCCAGGATCTTGACGATACCGTTGCGCTGGAGCGCCTCGATGAGAATATCGAAGTTTATGCCGTGGTCCTGGCTCAGGTTGAGGCCGAAGTTTCCATTGTTGCCGCTCGGTACGCCATTGTTCTGAAACATGTTGAATTCGAAGCCGGCGCTCTTGTAGCCGACGTTCCAATCCACGCCGTAGGATTGCAGTTCCGTGCGCGAAACCTCGGCGAAACGCACCCGGATGTTGACCTGCTGCGAGCCGCCCACCGTCATGTTGTTGATCGGCGGCTGTTCTGGCGGGGAGAAGGTGCGGGCAATGTTGTCCATGTCGGTCGCCTCCTCGACGCCACGGGCTTCCCCGGTCGTGACGATGCGGTTGCCGAAAATGGCGAGATTGGTCGCCGAATTCGGGCGCATCGCCTTTTTGGCCTGATTGGCTGAAGAGATATCGGCGGTCACACGAAACTGGGCCGTCGCCTTGATGCGTTCGTCGGCGGTAATCGCGATGAGATTGGTCAGGCCGGGCTTCAGGCCGAAGACATAGACCAGCCCCGGTGAGACGATCTGCAGGTCGGCGATCGTCGTATCGGCGATCAGCACGGATTCGACCGGTTCGCTGAAGCGCAACAGACGTCCCTGCCCAACGGGCAGGTCCACCGTCGGCTGCGCTGGCAAACCCGAAATCTCCTGCGCTCCGAGGTTCGTCAGTGTTGAAATAAGACCCATCAGGAAAACCGTAAGGGCGAGCGCCAGCCGCGACATTTTCATCAGGGCCGAACAGCTGTATCGTCGTTCGGCTCTCGTGGTATGGCGGCTAGGCATGCAGTCCCTCTCTCGATCATGGCCGGCATTCGTTGGTCCCCGATGCCGTTGCTTTTCGTCCCTGTTCATCCGGCGGTGTTTTGCCCACCCAACGCGCCGGCCGAAGGCAGCGATGGGGTTCTGGATCGCCCCGAATTTCCCGAGATCGTTGCCAGCGGCTGGACGTTGAATTCAGGCGCGAGTTCCGGAAAGGAAAGAACCGGCAGTTCGATGCCGTTCTGCACCAGAAGCGCGCGCAAGTGGCGGCGTATATCGGCCGCCGTCACGATCACGGGCGAAACACTGGCGGCTGCCCGCGAAAGGTGACGCTCGATCTCCGCGGCCAGCGCCTGCACGGCGGCGTCGGCTGTGTTGAGAAAGGCTCCGGTCGATGTCGTCTGTACCGCTTCGCGCAGGATATCCTCGGCAGAGCGTTGCAACACATAGGCGGAGATGATGTTGTTGCGGTCGGCAACGCGGAAACTGATCTGCCGCCGCAACGCCGTTCGCACATGCTCGGTAAGCTGGACAACATCCTGGTCGCGCTGTCCCGCCTCGACCAGTGCTTCCAGCACGAGCCGCAGATTGCGGATCGGCACGTTTTCAGCCACCAGCCGCCTCAGCACGTCGGCGATCTTCTGCAACGGTACGATCTCGACGGCCTGCCGCACCAGGTCGGCATAATCCGTCTCCATTTCGGAGAGCAGCTTGCGCGTTTCCTGGATGCCGACGAAATGGCCGCAATAGAGCTGGAGCGCATGCGCGGTCCATTTGGAAGCGATGTCGAGCGGTTCCAAATAAGGCAATTGTGCCTCTTCGAGCGCGGAAACGCCGTCCCGATCGACCCAGGAGAATTTGCGCTGGCCGACGAGCGCAGCACCTTCCTCATAACTGAGGCTGAGCAGTTCGAGATGGCTTGCCTCGGTTTCGACGAGCACCTGGTCGGCCGGAATCTCGGCTTCCACGATCGGCACACCTTCGAGGTCGATGCGGATGTTGCGCGGCGCGATCGTCTCGTTGACGTCAACCCCGATGGGTGGAATCTCGACACCGAGATCCTCGAATATCTTTCGACCCATCGCTTCGGTCCGCTGGCGAAATTGCGGCTCTGCCACTTCGGTAGCCAGCGCCTTTCCAAGCCTGACCACGATGCGGCTGGAGCCGAGCAGCGGCCTGGCGTTCTCCGCGAGCGCGGTCGCATTTTCGGGCTCTTGCCGTGTCGTTGCGGGCAGGGTTTCCGCCGGTTCGTCTTCGCGACGTGTATTACGATGGATCATGAAGGCGCCTGCACCGAAGGCGATGCCGAGCGCGACGAAGACAAGGCTGGGAAAACCCGGCACCAGCGCCAGTCCCATCATGATCAGCGCGGCAAGGCCGAGGGCGCGCGGATCGCGCAGCAACTGGAAGCTGATCTGCCTGCCGAGATCCTCCGTACCGTCGGCGCCGCCGACACGCGTCACCATCGTGCCGGCCGCGATCGCGACGAGCAGGGCAGGGATCTGCGCCACAAGGCCGTCGCCGACCGTGAGCAGCGAATAGGTCGACGCCGCCTTGCCGATCGACATGCCGTGCTGCAACGTGCCAACGGTAAAACCGCCGATGAGGTTCACAAGGATGATGACGATGCCGGCGATGACGTCGCCCTTGACGAATTTCATGGCGCCGTCCATCGCACCGAAAAGCTGGCTTTCGCGCTCGAGCTGCCGGCGCAGGTGTCTGGCTTCGACCTGGTCGATGTCGCCGTTCCTGAGCTCGGCGTCGATGCTCATCTGCTTGCCGGGTAACGCGTCGAGCGTAAAGCGCGCGGCCACTTCGGCAACACGCTCGGCACCGCGCGCGATGACGATGAACTGCGCCACGGTGATGATGAGGAAAACCACCAGCCCCACCGCGATGCTGCCGCCGACGACGAAATTGCCGAAGGCCGAGATGATCTCGCCGGCATCGGCCTGCAGCAGAATCAGGCGGGTCGTCGTGATGGTGATTGCCAGGCGAAACAGCGTCGCGATCAGGATGACGGAAGGCAGCGACGAAAATTCAAGCGGATGCGAGACATAAAAGGCGACCAGCAGGATGAGGACGCTGAGCGCGATGTTGGCGGTGATCAGCGTGTCGACCAGGAAGGTCGGCAGCGGGATCAACATCATCACCACGGCCACCAGCATCAGCACGGCAATGACCAGATCGCCGCGTTGGGAGGCTTTGCCGAGCAGTTGCAGCAGCCGTTGCGAAAAGGTCATTGCACCTGCCTTTTTGCCAGAAAGCGCTGGAAGGCTTCGCGCGCTTCCGTCTTGCGCCCGGCCACAAGCAGAGCGCGGCTCTTTAGGAGGTGAAGGGTGGGGTGTTGCATTCCTTCCAATGTCTCCAACCTGGCGATCGTGGCGAGCGCCTTGTCGGCTTCTCCGTCCAATATGAGCAGGTGTGCCAATGTTCTCAGTACGCCGGAGTCTTCCGGCGAAAGCTGTGCCGCAATCAACAGATAGACCGCACCCCGCCTGGCCTGGCCGTGACATCCGTAGAGATGGCCAAGGACATGCAGCAGATGTGCAGCCTCATGCGGCCCGGTCAGATTCCAGTCCCTCCTTGCAGACGTCCGAGCAGTTCCCGATGCCGCTCGATCTCGTCTTCCATCAACGTCCTGGCGAGCGCTCTCAGCGGCTCTCCGCCCTCAAGATCGGGTACAATCTCCGTGATGAAATGGTGCAGTATGGGAACCGAACGCCGCAGGATCGCCGGCTCGGGGATTTCCGGCATGACGAACTCGGCGAGAATTTCATCGAGCGATTTGCCGCCGGTACCTGCCGATGGTCCGTTGAAAGCCTCTGTTTCAAGCCCTTCGGCACCGGAGGTGGAGTTTGCGCCCTTCGCCTTGCGCCGGTTGATGCCATTCAGACGCCGGCGTTCGATCGGTTGTGCGGGCGACGCGTCCGCATCCCGGCCGATCGATTCCGGTCTTGCGTCGAAACGTGGCCCATCAACGCGGCGGCTCACTGGTATTTCAGCGCGACCGTGGCGCCGCCCTTGGTCAGCACAAGCGCGGTCTGGCCGATCTCCTTGATCGTCCAGCCGTCATTCGTGAAAGCGCCTTCGTGATACCGTGTTCCATCCCCGGCGATTACATAGGGCCGTTCGCCGTACCAGATTGCCTGCAAGGTGAGGCGCGGCGGTTGCGCGGCATCGCCAACGGCGATGTTCGAAACAAGCGGCACTTGACCGAATTTCTGGTCGAACCACAAACGGACTTCGGTCCAGGTACCTGATTGCGCATTGGGTATCGTGCCCGATACGACAAGACGTTCAGACGAGCGTCCGACGGCAACGGTCTCCAGACCAGATTGTGCGAGGCGCGCTGTCAATTCAGCCTGCGCTGCCGCCAGATGTTCCGCGTCGGCGCCGTTTCCGGGAACGCTGCCCGTTACTTCGCCGTCGGCGAGCGCGAGGCTGGCTGGCTTGTCATCGGTCTTTGCGATGGACAGGCCATTGGCTGCGATGGAAATCGCAAAAACCGCGGCGATGAGAACACCCCCTGCTAGCAACGGGCGTCGCGGCAGCGACCATCGGCTCTTTGTGGGAGCAGGTCCCGTGAGGCGTAACTGTGCGTCGCCCAGCGAAATGCCGAGCGGCAGGCGGCGCCGGCAACCCTGACCCTTCCAGATGGTTTCGCCGCCGGCAAGTTCCAGGTCGCCGCCGATGGCTTCGATTTCAACCAGGTTACCCTTGCGGTGAAGCCTGGCGTGGAGCGCTGCGATTCCTGGATCCCTGAGGACGATATCCGAAGCGCCGTCCGAGCCGATCACATAGGATGGTTCGGTCAATTCCAGGCTGGCCCCATTGTGGAAACCGCGGGTGACGGCCAGCGTCGCGGGTTTGTCAGGGACCAGGCTTGTGGCACCGCTCGCAACGGCACGCAACGCAAGCTTGCCTGCGCCACCTTCAAGCTTTCGGGTCGAGTGAGCGCTCATGCTTTTCAACCTCCTGCCAAAACGATTTCACATTTCGGCCGGCACGATAGTCACGCGCCGGGAAACAGCACGCCGCCGGCAACCTCCGGCGGCGCGGAATAGGCGATAAACCTTGCGCCTCAGGCCTTTTCGGCCGACTGGCCAAGCGTCCTGGCGGTGCTCATCAACATGTCGTGCTGGGACTTGGCGATCTCTTTGTTGATCTCCAGGCCGAACATCCGCT
The DNA here is from genome assembly GCF_008727715.1 of Mesorhizobium terrae. GTDB lineage: Bacteria > Pseudomonadota > Alphaproteobacteria > Rhizobiales > Rhizobiaceae > Mesorhizobium > Mesorhizobium terrae. The sequence goes on along the minus strand of NZ_CP044218.1, from coordinate 698,211 downwards.
CCTGCTGCTTGATCATCTTGTCCAGGTTCTGCTCCGGACTTCCGCCGTTGACGGGAGGGGTAGTGGTCATGACTGTCTCCTTGAGGAACCATTCCACGCAATCGTGACAGCCCGGCGTAATGGACTCTCTTTAGATTGCCGCTCAAACTTAGTGCAGCGCCGCGGAAATAGAAAGTCCATTTGGAATGCGTAAATCACGAAAATTCCAACTGTTGCATTGTCGGCGGGCTGCAGGTAAAATTCGAACCGGGCAAATTGGGGTTTAGGAAATGGAAAAAGGTCCTTTGTCGGAACTGCTCGTGGAGCGATTCGAAACGATGCCGCCGCAGCTGCAGGTTGCGGCACGTTTTGTGCTTGACGACCCTCAGGGCGTCGCCTTGATGTCCATGCGCAAGCAGGCCAGTCAGGCGGGTGTATCGCACAGCACCATGATGCGGCTGGCGCGCTGGCTTGGCCTCGACGGCTACGAGGATATACGCAGCCTGTACGCTCGCGCCCTGCGTGAGCGCGGTGCAGGCGAGGGCGCGCGCGCCAACCCGTTGCCGCAACAGGATCCGGATTACCCGGCGGCTGGTATCGCGGCGGATACGCTCGCCGCTCAGATCGCCAGTCTCGGCGAATATGGCAGTGCCATGCAGTTTCTGGCAGCCGCCAAGCTGATTGCCGGGTCGACGACCATTTTTGGTTTGGGCTTCGGACCCTCGCGTTCGGTCGCCAGCCATTTCGTGCAGACGATTTCGCCGCTCCTCGGCGAGGACCGCAAGGCCGTGCTCGTGGCTGGCGCCGAGGCACTGCTGGATGCCAAGGTTGGCGATGTCGTGCTCGTCGTCGGGTCCGCGCCCTACGAACGCGCTACCATCGATTTTGCCCGTCAGTCCGCAAGCCAGGGCGCGGCGGTACTGGCCATTACCGACAGCAGCGTCTCTCCGCTGGCGCGCATGGCGCGCGAGACAATCGTGGTGACATCGAATTCAAGTTCGTTTTTCCCAAGCATGGTGCCGGCATTCGCCGCGGTTGAAATCCTGGTCGCTCTGGCCACCCCGCTGACCGATGTCGACGCCGTCGAGAAATTCAAACAGTCGCAAGAGCAGCTCGCTGCCTTCGGCGTCTATTGGAAGGCCGCTCGCTAGCATTCTTCCTGGGTGCTTATCGGACGGACCTTCGGCCAGCCCCCAAAGGGCGAAGCACATTGCGGAGGTCGTTCACGTGGTTCGTCCGATAATGCCGAAGCTGAACCCCGCGCCAAGGGTCGATCCTAAAGCCAATGCAGCGCAGATCGCGCAGTTGGAAGCCCAGGCCGCCCAGCTCAGAGAACAGATCAGGCTTGCCAACAAGATGGGCGAGCGTGAATGGGCGGCCAGCGCGCGCCAGGAGCTTGATCAGGTCACCGGCAAGCTCGATGCCTTGCAGCAACCCGATGCGACGCCTGCCAACGGAAACGTTCCCGCCAATGCTGGAACACCGAGCAATGGCGCAGGCGCTCAGCCTGCGCTCTACACTCAGCCGACGACTTTGGCCTTTGCTCCCGTCAAGTTGAACACCGGCACGCCCGAAAAGGATCCCGCCGCGGATATGACGGCCCACAGCATCATCGACGATGTGAAAAAGGGCAAAAGCATCAACAAGATCGCGTCAGAACGAGGGATGACGAACGAGCAGGTGCTTGCCGCGATAAGGGCGGGTAACAACCTGGAAGTCACTGTCACCGATCCGACCAGCAACAATGGCGATGTCCAGACGACGGTGATCAGGGACACCAGCGATCCCAGGAACCAAAAGACAGTCACGCTCCATTACGACTATCAGCACGACACCTACTACGCGGCCGTGCAGGATGGGTCGGCCGCGCCTGCGGAAACGCCGGTCAGGGACGGCCTCGGCCGCAAGCAGACCAGCGACTACGATCCCAAAACGGGGGCGATGACCACCCGCTACGAAGACGATCTCGGTTCCGGCGTCGTCACGGAACGGACATCGCTTCCAAATGGCGCGTCGGTAGAAACGGTGACGCCGAAGGGTGGGTCTGCTCTGCCTGTCACCACCGTGACCGGACCTGACGGGAAGAAGACCGTTCTTGCGCCAACCCAGGATCCCGGAGGTGCCACCACAAAAGGCATTCAGGACGATCTCGCCAAGGGCAAGAGCATCGACCAGATCGCGAAAGACCGGGGCCTGACCAAGGAACAGGTGATCGCCGAATTGCAGGGGGCCGGTTATCAGGTCAAGACCGGAGATCCAAAGAGCGACAATGGCGACGTCCAGTCGGTGGAACTTGCCGATCCGCATACGGGTGAGAAGATCGTTTATTACAACGACTATCAGCACGACGCACGCACTGTCGTCACCACGAAAGGCGACACCGAAACCACGGTATCGGAAGACGGCAATGGCAAGACGAGCAATACCACCCGCCACACCAAGACGGGTGAGGCCACAACGACCATCGTCGACCCGAAGGCTGGAACAGAGATCAAGATCGTTACCGACAAGGATGGCCGCGTCACCAAGACGACCACCGAAAAGGTCAATGATGGCAAGCCGATCGACTACGAAGTCAAGCCGGACGACAACCTCACCCTTATCGCGCAGAAACATGGCGTGACGCTGGATGAGCTGAGGAAAACCAATCCGGAGCTTTTCGATACGTCCCGCGATCCGAACCTCGTCCGTCCCGGCGAAAAGATCAGGATCGAGAATGGCACGCGCACGACCGTGGAGGTTACGGCCAATGGCTATACGCTGACCACGAAGCCAGACGGCAGCGTGACCCTGCACAACAACACCACCGGAACGGACCTGAAGATCGACGTTGGAACCACACAGGAGGCACTGGCTCGTACCCTGTTGGCCGTGAACCCGAACAGCAGCGATCCAGCGGAGGCGAAGGAAGGTCAGGTCGTCAAATCCTTTGTCGAAGGTATATTGGCTGGACAGACGTTGCCCAGCCTCATCGAGGACGCCAAACAGGCCGGATTAGACAAGGCCGCGCTGATGAAAACGTACGGGGCTGGCATCCTCGCGTCTCCAAAGCTCGACGGTCAGAACCGTGTTGTCGACCCGTTTGGCGACCCGCCCCGCGGCAAGGCTCCCTCCGGTGGCAATTGGGTACCGATGAAGGTTGACGGCGCGTGGACGTGGGTCGACCCGCAGGTTGCCCAGGCCATCATCAAGGAGAACATCGCGCTGTCCCGCATCACGGAGACGCGCGCCCTGGCCGGCCAGGGCATGTCACAGTTCAACGTCTACATGCTTGATCCTGCCTACAAGGACGCGGTCAAGGGTGCGCAGGGCATCATCAACGAGGCGCTGGCTCCTTACGGTCTCGAATGGACGCCCGAGAAGCCGGAAGGCACGCTTGCCGATGCGCAAAACAAGCTGACGCAGGCCAACAATCTGCTCAAGAACGCGCAGGACGCCCGTGGCGAATACGAGCGCGCCGGACAAATTCTCACACAGGCAATCAATGACCAGAGCCAGCTGAAACCGATCAGCGACCCGAATGCGCCCGCCGCGTCCGCTCTGGGTCAGCCAAGCCCCAACCGCCAGACCGAATATGCCGAAGGCATTGCCGCTCACGCGGCTGTCGATAAATTGTTCGGAGAGGCCGGACTGCATCTAAGCAAGGGCGACAAGCTGACGATCGACTTCCTGGTCGGTCAAGCGGATCTGAACGGTATGCCGAAAGATTCGCAACAATACAAAGATCTCAAAACATTACAGGGAACAGCCGATAAACAGTTCGAGCTGGCAGGGGCCTATCAAGGTTATTTCGACGCTCATGCGAGAGCGATGGATGTGGGAGCTCGGCAGACCGATCTCGAACAACGGCTGCTTGCCGAATATGGCAGCAACAACCAGTATCTTTTTGAGCCAGGGAAAAAGCATAGCCGAATCAATGGAGACTATCTCGGCCTTTACCAGTCACAGGAGTTACAGGTTCGAGATGGTCAGCTTTGGGTCGTCAACCATTTCGAAAAAGGTACGACCGAGCAGCAGCTCACTTTTGAGCTCGGCAACAAGAACGTTCGCAGCAAATACAAAAATCGGCAGCTCAACAAGGATTGGCAGCAGCTTCTTTCCGGCAACAACTTCGACGTCCCGATGTGCACGGCAAACGGGTTGCAGTCGCTGAAGGTAAGCGAGGCCGAGGCGGCAAAAAATCTGAACGATATTCTCAACAAGCAGTTAGGCGACAGCATCAAGGATCTTGGTACCAAGCTGACCACGCTGCAGACAAACTTCGACAATCTATTCAAGCAACACGGGCCTGGGTCCGTCGATGTTCCCGCCGGAACCTTGCCGGATGGCGTACAGCCTGTCGAGATCGACCTCGGCGGCGGGCGTAAGATCAAGGTCGCGCCGGAAGTTGCCGCACAGTTCGATAAAGTCGGCTTGGACGCACTCACCCAAAGCGGCAAAGCGGTCTGGATCGATCTCGACACCAGCGACAAGGAAGCAAGCGGACGTTGGGTTGATCCCAGCTTGGCCGTTGCCAAATTGGTCCTTGAAGCGACGCAACAGCAAAAGACTCAGGCCGAGGAACTGCGCCGTCAGGTTGAGGGCTTCAGCGACTATCACAATATGCGCCTCAGCGATCCTTCGCTGATGGTGGATCGCAACACCGGGATCGACCGTAGCTATCTCGACAAGCACCAGCAGGAGGCGCTCGACGGTAACTATCAGCCGAAATTCCAACAATTATTCGCAAAAGGTTTTGACAACACATTCCACGAACGGCGCGGTTCCGGGCTGGATGACACGGTGGCCAATAGCTTGGGCATCGACCGCTCCACGAAGGAAGGTCGCGACGCTGTCAGCAAGATCACGAAAGAAATCCGCGATATCGGCGGAGACACCCCAAAAGTACGCGCGGTGCCGCTGTTCTATGTCGATGACAAGGTCGGCACACAGCAGGTCATCCTTTTTGCCGTCCAAGAAGGTGGGGGCACGCGTTATGTCGACGTGACGGGTAAGTCGTTCGCCAATCTTGGCGACTTCCAGGACAACAACGCGCAGTTCGGCGAAGACGGCAAGCTCGTCGCGCCGAAGAACCTGCAAATGAAACCCGGCAGCGACGGCAAGTTCGAGCTCGAGGTCGTCAAGTCGCGTAACTTCTCGGTCTGGGAAAAGGCAGTCGATCCGCTTGTCGGTATCGGGACTGGCATCGCCACAATCTTGTCATTCACGCCCGCCGCCCCGGTGGCCGCCCCTCTCGCTTACGCGGGTGCAGCCTATCTCGGCACCAGAGCAGTCATCAATCAGGTGAACCATCTGGATCATGGCGGCGAATGGGGCGATACGGAATCGCTCATTAACATCGCCAGTGTTGCGACCACCGTTTTGCCGATGGCCTCCAGTGGTCTTCGCACGGTCGGCATGGCCGGGAAGGAATTGACCGCCATGCAAGCCTTCCGCGGCAGTATCGGTGCAACCCGGTCAGGCTCCGCGATCTCGGCGGAAACCCGTTCCTTCATGCAAACCTCTTCCGGTCTCAACAAGACCGCCTGGGGCATGGATGTGGGAGCGGTGGTCGTGGGCACGCCACTTCTCGCAACGTCGGGCTACGACCTTCTCACCAACTGGAATCAGATGACGGACCTCCAGCGCGCGAACGCGCTGACTGGTTTCTTCACCGGTGTCGTCGGCACGGGCCTCGGCCTACATGGCCTGCGCACCCTGCGACCCGGCACGGATCAAGGTTTCAACACAAACGGTGGTGCCAATCAGCCACCGCCGCGGGGCGGTGGTGCCAATCAGCCACCGCCGTGGGGCGGTGGTGGCGGGCCGCGTCAATCGCCACCCGCGCTGGAGGCAGGTCCGTCCGGAAAACCGATGAACGTCCATGAAATGGGCGCGGACGGAGTCTATCGACCGACGGGCGAGCAGGTTTTCCACGACCCAAGCCATCCTGTGATCCCCGGGGAAGTGGTTCCGCCAAAGAAGACTCGAGGAGACGCCTCGACGACAGGGGCAGGCCGCACTCCACACGAATCGCAGCCGACCGTTACCGCCAAAGACCCGGTCGATCCGGTCGGCAAGCCGACGAAAGGGCCAGCCGGTGGCGATCCGATCATCGTGCCGAACAAGCCGGTCACCACGGATGGTCCGGTGCATCTGGTATGGAATCCGGAAACGCGCAGCTTTAGCGGCATGCCGGAAAGGGACACCGGCGGTTACACCTATACCAGCGGCAAGGACGAGCGGACGCCATCAGCCTATCTCGATGGCCTGACCAACGAGCAACTGCTGCATCGGTACGAGACCGAAAAAAGCTACTATTCGAGCCGCGAAATGGCTGACCGCTACGGACCGGATGGCGTCTATGTGCCGCGGACTCCGATCCGGGACGTATTGCCGGACCTGCGTGTCGGGGTGACGTTCCGCACACGCCTCAATACCGGACAGGCGTTCGGTATCGGTTCACCGACCGTAGCCGCCATCGGTTTTGGTGTTGGCACCAAGACGGATTTCGGCGCCATTGGCTGGTCGATCGTCGACAGTTTCAGTCAGCGTAGTCTCACGCCGCTCAAGGATGCCTTGAGCACGCAGGGCGTCGTTTCCTACCGCGCCCGCGAATACAGGAACATCACCGCGCTGCAGGCCGGTGTCTGGCCGGTCTCCAAGCAAACGGCCCTGCCGGTTCGCGCCAGCGATCTCTCGGGCAAGGCAAGCGAGGGCATTTTCAACGACAAGGCCGGCTATGAGGCCAAGCCGTTCGATGCCGCCATCGTCGGAAAGACACCGGACGGCGAGGGCACGGTCATTGAAATGACTTACTCCCCATCGCTCAAGGGGACAGAGGTGACGCTTGCACCTGGCCAGCACGACTTCTTCGGTGTGCCCGCCGAAAACAATGCCGGCCACGTCAGATTGGAGGGCGCATTGCCCTTCGGCCGCGTGATGACGGAGACCAAAGCCGGCCTGCGGCTGCCGATCGTCGCAAATCATGTCGGCATGGTCGATAAATTTCCACGCGTCGGCATCGAGATGCGACCGGAACTACCGGTCAAGGACACGCTACAAAAAGGCGATATCGTCTCCAAACAGACCTATGACCAAATCCAGTCAGCCCTCGGATCGACGGTCTTGAAGATCCAGTTCGTGGTCAAGGATCCGGCGAAAGCCGGCGAGCTCGTCACCGCGGTTGGGCAAGGCAACGGCATTCAGGCGATCCGCGATCTTGTCAAGGCCGGCCAGATCGACCCTTCCAACACGGTTTCATACGCCGACGAACCGACGATAAGCGGGCTGCGGCTCTCTGCCGTTCCGGGCAAGACTCCTAGTGCTGACATCGTCCTTCTGACCGGCGAGAAGGTGCGGGTTCTCAATCCGGAAGCGATGCTGGTCGATATCATCTTCAACGATCGAAACGGGCTGCCCGGGGTGCTCGGGACAAATCCCGACAAAATCGCGACCTCGCTGACCTACAAGGTGAAATCGACGGTCAAATCGTGGCTGCCGGCTCGCGTCCGGCCGGACGGCACACCACAGCCACGCTACATGCCGAGTGCCGGAAACATCTACAAGAACCTCTATGGGGCGGATGGCACGCCGGCGACACGGTACACCGTTTCGCTCTCGACACCGCAGTTGCCGGCGGGGGCACTGGCATTCAGCGCCGAAGTCAGGTTCCAGTACAAGTCGAGCTCGCCCAAGGCCGCGCGTTCCATCGCGAAGGACGAAACGGCTCAGGTGACATTCAAAACTGCCGACGGGCAGAGCGAGGAACTGACCGTACCAGCCTGGATCGCTCGCGCCGTCGAGCCGTCGCGCGACGGCGCTGCTACCGGCATTCCGAAGGGCGGGAAGAAATCCCTCGATCAGTTCCTCGACCAACTGGAAACGACAGCGCGCCCCGATCAAATGGCGGCGATAGCGCAATTCCGTGGCGAATTCGGTCGATCCATCGTCGACGGCGGTTTCATGCGCCAGAATGTTGCCGACGGCCTCATGACGCTGCTTTCCTCGCAGGTCGGACGACGCAACAGCGGCCCGATGCAGATCCGGGACGAGAACGGTCACTTTATCACGGCGACCCGCTTCGGGCCGCTGCCAAAGAGTGCCGAGAGCGTCTATGTGCCACCGGCGGACGGTCCGCAGGCGCGCGGCGACGAGCCGGACTTGATGCACAAGTCGCATATCTTCTTCCGCGATCCGGAAACCGGCGAAGCCTATGTCCTGCCCTGGACGCGCGGCGCTTCGGAGGACCATGTTCCGAGCGGCACGGGACGGCCTGAAGGGGAGGCGATGCCGCCTGAGGCTGCGCCGGCCAGGAAGGCGCTGGAGGCCGCACCGCCGACCACCTTCTCATTGCAGCAGATCCGCAATATGCGGCAGCCGGAGAAATGGAAGGCAGGCGAAGTCTACACGCGCGAACTGAACGGCTCGCTCGGTGAGGTACATTTCCCCGTCCAGGCCAATCCAACCGGGCCGCACCCCGTCTTCGGCGACGGCGGCCGGTATGTGGATGCCCCCGTTTTCAAGAACCCGGACGTCATCGAGGCGATCGAAGTCAAGACGTACCACCGTTGGACCACCATCAAGGGTGTCGCGCAGATGCGCGAGGTGCCTTTGACACCGAAGTTGCAGGAGCAGATCAACAAGGACGTGGCGCTGCGCAACGAGAACCCGAAGTACCAGCCGCGCTGGGTTTTCCTCGATGCGCCGCCTTCGGCGGAACTCCAGGGCGCGCTGGATCAAGCCGGCATCGTCGGCAACATCTTCGGGCACAACAAACCAGCAGCAGCCGTCGAAACGCCTCGAACCATCGAACTCAAGGACAAGGACGGCGAAGTCATCGTTGCGGCCATGCTGGGGACCGAACCCAGAGGCCCAGAGCAGGTCTACATACCGCCGGTCGACGGGCCGCGACTGGCGGCCGATGCTCCCGAAACCCTCAGCAAGACGCATATCCTGGTTTACGACCCCGACAGTGGCGAACCCGTTGTCCTGCCCTGGATTCGCGGCGCCTCGGAAGAACACGTGCCGGATGGTACCCAGTCACCGCCCCCCGGGTCCGCTTCGAACAGCGGACCGCATAGCCGAGACGCTGTGCGGGCGATCCCGCTCGAGCAGGTCCAGAATCTCAACATGGCGGAGTTCCAGCCAACGCAGATTCCCTGGCTGAAGCCTGAGCAGGTAGCCGCGTTGACCGAACAGCAGTTCCACAACCTGGATCGGGCTGGCTTGCTCCCGTACCTGACCAAGAGCCAGTTGCGGGGGATCCCGAAGGCGAAGACAAGCTTCCTGAATATCGCAGGTCTCGACGAAAGACAGATTCCATGGGTAACCAAAGGTCAGGTCAGCAACATGACCGGGCAGCAGTTCGTGGATCTAGGCGTCGCTGGCCTTACGCATCACCTGATCAAGCCGCAGGTGCAGGCGATAAAGGGGGACACGATCGAATTCGTCGATGTGTCCACGCTGGAGAACCGCCAGATCCAGTGGTTCAAGCCAGGCCAGGTTGCGAAATTCACGTCGCCGCAATTCGAAAGGCTGGGAGAAACAGGATTGTTGAAGAATCTCGGCGAGCGCCAGGTTCAGGCTATCCCCGAGACGATGGTCGGCTTCCTGAATATGACAAAATTCGATCCGAAACAGGTGCCGTGGCTTACCGAAAAGCAGATTCCGGCGCTGACCCGCGATCAGTGGGGCGGTTTCACCATTCATCATACCGAAGCATTGACACAGCCGCAGATTGAAGCGGTGACGGCCAAGCAGTTCGAGGAAATGAGCCCCGGCCAGTTCCGCAAGTTCACGCTCGAGCAGTTCGAGTGGATGGGCGTTGACCAGACCAATGCGCTCTCGGTCCTGCAGCTGACGACGTTCCGAGCGACCCACAAGAAGTCGATGACACCGGAGCAGCGCGTCCTCGTCGACAGCGCGTTGGCTTATTCACGAACCAAGGAATACAAGACCGCTCTCGAGACTTTCGGCGCCATGGCTAGCACATCCTACACCTTGTGGAGCACGTTGCCGCCGACGTGGACCGCGACGGCGGGAGCCGTCTCGTTCGGCGTGCGCGGCCTTGTTTTCGGAACGCAAGCCGTATTCCCCAACGCGACCGCGGCCCACAAACCATTCGGGCGGTTCCTCAACGCGCTGGGCGGGGCCACATTCATTGCCGCGGCACCAGGTGCAGCGACTGGCCTGGTGCAGGGTAAGGATCTTGTCGTCAACAGCACTTTCACGCTGGGCAATATGGTCTACGGCACCAAGTCGATGCTGCAGTCCTTCACCGGCAGGCCAGTGATCCGGAATCTGGCCGAATATCTGGCTGGCCCGGGATATGTGCTTGGCTGCGCCGTCTATACGGTCAACTCCTGGCCGGCACCGATCGCGACCGTAGCCGGGACGATGTTCACATTCGGCTGCGCCGAGTTCTGGGCATCGGCGATCAGGACGGATCGGGTCAACAGCCGTTCGGTGCCGCGCGCCGATGCGGAAACCGCGGCGGCGGAAAAATCCGACAAGAAGTGGGCCGCGTGGGACCGGTGGACCCTTGGCATCACCTTCGGCGTCGGCATGCTGCTCTTCTCGCTGGATGCCCTGCTTGGCGAACCGTGGAATGCCGCGAAGCCCCCTCCGATCCCCGATCCGGAAAAATCGGACGACAAATCAGGGGTAGACGGCAAGCAGCCCGGTGATGGCACCGACAAGCCGGATCCTGGAACAAAGGAACCGCCGCAGACCTTCCCACAGCTTGTCGTTCTCGCCGATGATGGTCTGAACCTGCGTGCCCAGCCAAGCGGCAGCGCCGCGGTTGTAACCGTGCTGCAGCCGGGCAGCTTCGTCGAGCAGACTGCAAAGCCGTCGACCGACAGTACAGGAACGACGTGGCTTCCCGTTGAAGGTTACGGACCTGACGGCAAGATGCATACCGGCTGGGTTTCAGGCGATCTGGTGAAGGCTCATCCCGATGGCGCCAGCACTCCAGATGGCCGCACCAATCCCAAACTGGAGCAGAGCGGTTACCGCTGGGTGGACGTGAAAAGCGGCGACAGCATCCGACTCATTGCCACGACCAATTCGACGAACGTCGCCGATACCGTGGTGCTTAACATGGATCATATCCTGAGCCCGGACATAATCTTTGCCGGCGACCGCATCTATCTTCCGACCGCAACGGTCGGCTGATCGGGGTAAGGCGCTACTGAGCTCGCGCCCTGCCGGCGCGAACCGCATAGGTATGGGCGGTACAGGCGGCCAGTTGCGCTGCCTGTTCGGCCAGCGGATTGGACGGCTCGGACGAATAGGACGCCGTGAACTCCAGATCGGGCGGATGCCAGTCGCAATCCACGATGCGCAGTTTCGCGGCCATCGCGTGCTCGGTGACGACATCGTGCGGCAACGAGGCGATGCCGATCCCGGTCATTGCCATCTTCAGCGCGGCCGCGATCGAATTGGCTGGGAAAATGCGCGGCATCTCTTCGAGATCGCGGCTGAACTTACGGTAGAGTTCGGTGTAGGGCCGCGTGGTGCGGGCGTAGCTGATGATGGGGAAACGCGTCAGCTCGTTCAAGGGGAGTTTCCGGCCCTTCGGCAGATCCAGGTCGGGAGCACAGACCCAGACGAGCGGAAACGGTGGCATATCGATGTTCTCTATCGCATACTCCGTGACCGGACCTGCCAGCAACGCAAGATCGATGCGGTGCGACATCAGCTCGCTGCGCAACGTTGCCGATGAATCGACCAGGATATCCGCATCGACGAGCGGACAATGCGCCTGCAGCTGTTTGAGGAAATCGGGCAGCCAGGTGTGGACGATGGTTTCAGACACCCCGAGCCGCAGCACGCCGGTGGTTTCCGAAAGCGATTGGGCAATCAGCTGAAGCCGCTCGGCCACCTTGAGCACGCCCTGCGCTGAAGGAAGCAGCTGCTGGCCCTGGGCGGTCAATCGCACGGCGCTTGCCTGGCGCTCGAACAACCTCGTGCCCAGCGCTTCTTCAAGGCTGGCGATGCGCGTCGAGACGGCGGGCTGTGTGGTGTTCAGCCGCTCGGCGGCCTTGCGGAAGCTGCCGAAAGCGGCAACCAGAAGAAATGTTTCTAATTGCTTGATATTGAAAGGGATCATTGTATCGATCAAACATTCTGTGCCGCTGAAAAGGTGGCTCGTTGGCGGGGCCTCATTGTCTCACGATAACTTGCGCGCCAACCTGCGCGCGAGCGTAAAGGTCGATGATGTCCTCATTGGTCAAGCGAATGCATCCTGAGGAATTCGCATTGCCGACGGTCCAGGGCTGGTTGGTACCATGGATACGATAAAGTGTATTGCCGATGTAAAGGGCTCTGGCCCCGAGCGGATTGTTCGGGCCTCCAGCAACGTGAGCGGGTAACGATTTTCCGGTTGCCGCGACACGGCTGCGCATCTCCCGTGGTGGCCGCCAGTCCGGCCATTCCTTCTTGTCGGAGATCTTGTCGCGGCCGGCCCACGCGAAGCCTTCCTTGCCCACGCCAATCGCATAGCGCAGCGCCTTGCCATTGCCGAGCACATAGTAGAGCCGCCGTTCGCCCGTGTTGACGATGATCGATCCGGCCGGCTGCAGGTCACTGTAACGCACGACCTGTTTCGGAACGGGCGACCATGATGGCGGCGGACCTTCATCCTCCTCAGTGTCATCGGCCTGGCCGAGCGATGAGGGTGGGATCACCGCATTGGCAGCTTCGTCGTAGGTCCAACTGCGCGGATCGTAACCGGAACGGGTCTGCGCGGCGGCAGAGGCCGCGACGAACGCGAAAGCCGCGAACAACACAAACCTTCTTCGCATCCGAAGCGCTGACCGCGTTCCAGTCTTTATCCGGACCGCCACGGAACGCGAGCAGGCAGGGGGGGCGAGTCTTGTCGTCATCGAATGTCCGTTGTGGCCACGATCACCATCTCGTGATCCACGATTGGAGCGCACCATATCGTTTCTGCCAGGGCGCGCAACATTTGGAACTGATTATTCATTCGCAATCCAATTGGACTTCCCATTTCGACGCCTGCGCGATAGAGTGAAGCGGCGGGTGAATGTTGTATGGGCCAGTTTGGCGAGAGCTGGTCTTTTCTCGGTAGGGTCAATGTTGACGGGACTCGTTTCCTGCAATTCGGATCGACTGTCTTTCACCGCCGCCGTTTTGAAATCGGCAGGCGTCGCTGGCCTTGTCATTCTTGGCATTTCCGCTGTTCCCGCCTCGGCGGCCGAACCGCGCTGGCCGGATGGTCCATACAAATACATCACCGTCGACCAGTCGGTGCGGGATGCGCTGATCGAACTGGGACGCAACATGGGTGTGACTGTCCGGGTCAGCGACCAGGTGAAAGGGCGCCTGAGTGGGACCATGCCGACTGGCACCGCAAAGACGTTTCTCGATGAGTTGTGCAATCGCTACGGCCTTGTCTGGCATTTCGACGGCCTTGTCCTGAACGTGGCGACCGAGGCCGAGGTTCGCCACGAGACGATCCCGCTCGATGCCAATGCGGCTGCGGGAGCGGAAGAAAAGCTCACCAGGCTTGGCGTCATCGATCCGCGCTTTTCATTGAAGGTTTCGCAGCAGGACGATGTGGTTCAGGTGGCTGGCCCGCCTTCCTACATCGACCTCGTCAAGAAGACGCTCGGCATCTCGAACCACGCGAAACAAAGCGCGCAAAAAATTGTCCCGGTTCGGGTTTTTCGAGGCAGGCAGGCGGAATCCCAGACCTTTTCCGCTGAAAAGCCGAAACAAGGGCAGGAGGCACGCTGATGCAAATTGCACCGATTGGAGCGCTGGAAGTCGCGCTTTCAAACATGTCCACGGGTATCAACCTGCAGCAGCAGGTTGCGGCTGGTTCGAGCACGCGGCCGGGCAATGGCTCGAATGCCGCGGACCCAAAATCGCAGGTTCTGAAAGCAAAGAAATCCGAGCAGGCGGGTACCGCGACAGGCATCAGCCAGCAGGTGGCGCAGGATGCGCCGCTGACCGCCGCATCGACAGCTGCGCGGCAGCAAAATCTGGAGCCGATCGATGCGACCAGCGAGCACAGGCTGTTCGAATATCTGACCCAGGTGGAAAAATCGGGGGGCGGGCAGGGTTCCGACACGTCCGCTCTGCTCGGCTCCGCCGTGAAATCACTGGAAGGGACGATGCAGAGAGTGCAGGCGGCTCTCAAGGAGGCCGGCGTCCGCGCGGATGGTAAGACGGATGGCAATCAAGACGTGGCCGGAGCCGCGGAAGGCGAGGAAAACGACGCGCCCGCCAAAAGCGCCGAGCAGCTGCTGAGCCGTTCGATCTCGATCATGTGGGCCGCCGCCAATCTCGAAGTGGTGACCAGCAGCGTGACGGCCGTCACGTCGTCCACGAGTACCCTTATCAAGCAGCAATAGGCATTCGCGGTGGTCGGGAAGTTGATATCGTCGCTCTTGCACCCGTTTGCGCCGCATCGTTTCGGGAAGTGGCTGCGCGCGATGCTGGCTGTTTCAGCCATGCTCGTTCTGCAGGCCTGTTCCGTGGAACTCTATTCCGGGCTCAATCAGCGGCAGGCAAACGAGATCGTCGCGACCTTGATCCGTCACGGCATTCCTGCCCAGCGCGAGGCCGGCAAGGACGGAACGATGACCGTCCTCGTCGAGAAGGATCGTTTCGCCGAAGCGATGGCGCTCCTGGACGAGAGCGGCCTGCCCAAACAGGAATTCCAGACGCTCGGCGATGTCTTCAAGCGCAGCGGTATCGTCTCGTCTCCCGCTGAAGAGCGGGCGACGATGATCTATGGCCTGAGCCAGGAGCTTTCGCGCACGATATCGGAAATCGACGGCGTGCTGTCGGCACGCGTTCATCTGGTGCTCCCCGAAAACGATCCACTCAAGCAAGGAATGGTGCCGTCATCGGCGTCGGTCTTCATCCGTCACCGCGCCTCCGTGTCGATGAACGAACTGATCCCGCAGGTGAAGATGCTGGTAGCCAAGGGTGTCGCTGGGCTCACCTATGACAATGTATCGGTGACGCTGGTGCCGGTAGCAGCATCGCCGGAGCCACCAACGGGCGAAACCGGCTTCACCTCGTTCCTGGGTCTATGGCTTCACCCCGACAGCGTGGCGGCGGCGCAGTGGCTGTTCTACGGGATGATGGCTGTCATTGCCGCCCTTGCGGGATGGCTGGTCTATCAGCGGTGGTACCGGCGGCCTGGCGTTTACGCGCTCGAAGTGCCGGCGGCGCCGGCTAAGAAAGCGTGACGCCGTTGACCGTGCGAGAGGAAACCGTCCGGTCGGATTGGCGGGAATTCTGGTCGAATCCCGCCAGCTATGCCGATGCCGGCTGGTTGTCCGAATGTTTCGACGGCCAGATCGGTTTCGACGCATGCGAGCGCATGCTCGAGACACCGCGGCTAAAGGCGAGGCTGTCGAAACTCCTGGCCGAACGCCACGACTTGACGCTGAAGGACTTGCCTCGGCTGCCGGAGCAAACCGATCGGCAAATCGCGCTTGCTTCGGGCGACGAACTCGAAAGGCTCGCCTTGCGCGCCGGTGCCATTTATTGGGCGAACAGCCTTGCCGCAGTTATCGACGGGCGTCAGGCCGGCGCGATCCAGGCGGCTCTTGGCCCCGAACTTTGCGCTCTTGCCGTGGCCAACCGCGATATCTCAGGTCCGGTCAGGCCACTGGAACCGCTGGACGATTTAAGCGGCAGGTTTTTTGCCGACGGCTTGAGCTGCCTCGAATCATGGCTACAGGAGGTGTCACCACAGCTCGCCAAACGGGTGCGTTTGAAGCTCGCGAACGGGCTGCCCGGTCTGGGTGACGCCAGGCAAGTCGCGGAACTCGGCGCGCGCATCCTGCGCCGCGCGATGGAATAGCCCCAGATGTCGAGTGCGGACGCCACCTGGACCACATTGCCACGGCCGCGCGCGCGCATTTTGCGCGCGGAGGAAGTGCGCGCTTGGCAGGACGGCCATGCGTTTGTCGAAACGGCCAAGGCGGAAGCACGAAAGCTGAGCGATGCCGCCAAGCGCGCCTATGCCGCCGAATACGCCCAGGGCTACAAGGACGGCAAGGCACAGGGCGAGGTCGACGCCACGCGGCTGGTCGCCGGCACTTCCGCCAAGGTCGATCGCTATCTGGCAGGCCTTGAGGCGGAAGTCGCAGGTCTCGCACTGGACGTTGTGCGCCGCGTGCTTGGGGAATTCGACGTTGGCACGCTGGTCGCCCGCGCGGCGATGCAGGCAATTTCGGAAGTCCGGCGCGCCAAATACCTGAAGTTTCGCGTCCACCCGCAGAACCTCGCCCGGTTGCGTGACGAGTTGAATGCCGTTCTGCGGGACAGTGACCTTGCCATGTCGGTGGAAATCGACGCCGACGACACATTGGCATTGGGAGCATGCATTCTTTCCACGGACATCGCCGTGATCGATGCTGGCATCGAGGCGCAGCTTGAAGCGATCTCCGCTGCGATAGCCTCCAAATCGCGGGAGGCTTCGTGACAGGGGAACGTGCAGCCGTCGAAGATCGCCTGGCTTCAATCATGCCCGGCTTGCGCTCGGGGCTGGTCGAGGATGCCAGCCGGCCGAAAAAGGGGCGCGTGCAACGTGTCATCGGCACGGTCATCCACGCCTCTGTCGTGGAAGCCAGGATCGGCGAGATCTGCGAATTGGTGGATCGCAGAACCGGCCGAACCATGAAGGCGGAGGTGGTCGGACTTCTCGAAGAGGCTGCCATCCTCGTTCCGCTCGGTGATCTGGCCGGTTTGTCGGGCTTGACCGAGGTCGTGCCCACCAGAAGGGATCAACAGGTGCCGGTTGGCCCCGGCTTGCTGGGCAGGGTCATCAACGCGTTCGGCGAACCGCTCGACGGAAAGCCGCTTTCGCTGGACGGCGCGTATCCCGTTCATGCCTATCCGCCACCGCCGCTGCAGCGCGGGCTGATATCGGAGCCGATCCAGCTCGGCATCCGTGCCATCGATGGCATGTTGATGTGTGCAAGGGGGCAACGCATCGGCATTTTCGGCGAACCCGGCGTCGGCAAATCGATCCTGCTGTCGAATATCGTCTCCGCCACCGATGCCGATGTCGCAGTGGTTGCCCTCGTCGGCGAACGCGGGCGTGAGGTTCGCGAATTCGTCGAGCGGCAGCTCGGAGCGGAAGGATTGGCGCGCGCGGTCGTTGTGGTTGCGACATCCGATCGGCCCGCTATCGAGCGCGTCAAGGCGGCCTATGTCGCCACCACGATTGCTGAATATTTCCGCGATCAGGGCAAGCATGTGCTGCTGGCCATGGACAACATTACCCGTTTTGCGCGCGCGCAACGCGAGATCGGCCTGGCGTCGGGCGAGCCGCCGACACGCCGCGGCTTTCCGTCGTCGCTGTTTGCAGCTTTGCCGCGCCTGCTTGAACGGTCGGGTCCCGGCCAGATCGGCTCGATCACCGGCCTCTACAGCGTTCTTCTGGAAGGCGATGGGACCTTCGATCCCGTGGCCGAGGAGGTACAGGCCTTGCTCGATGGTCATATCTTCCTGTCCAGCGAGCTGGCGCAGCGCAACCATTTTCCGGCAGTCGACGTGCTGCGCAGCCGCAGCCGATTGATGGAAACGGTCGCGCCTGGCCAGCACAGGGCGGACGCCGCGCGACTCAGGCAGCTCATGGCACGCTACGCCGATATCGAGCTGCTGGTGCGTGTTGGCGAGTACAAAGCCGGCAGCGATGCGCTGGCCGATGAAGCCATGAGCAAGATCGACGCCATCAATGGCTTTCTGCAGCAGGCCTCGGTGCAGAACGAAAACATGGAGGCAACGCGCCAGCGCATGCGGGAGATCGTCGGTGGATAAAAGTGAGATGATCGCCCAATTGCGCAAACTCAGGCAGCGCCGGGAAGACCATGCGCGCGACATCGTTTCCGCTCATCGGGTCGGCGTCGACGAAGCCAGACAAGATGTTGAAATGGCGTCGCAAATGCTCGCCGAGCACATGCGAAGGGCAATTGACGAGCAGAACGCGGCCGTCTCGGGGCTCGCCAATCGGGTGGTGAAGGCAGCCGAGCTCCATTTGGCGCAGAGCCGCTACGAGGCATCGTTCGCGAAAGCCGGCCAAATCAAAGCGCGGGGCGAGACGGCAACCCTCGTCCAGCGCGAACGCGAAGCGGGATTGGCCGCGGCCCGGCACCGATACCTGCAGAGCCGGAAAGCCCTGATGAAGCTGGAGAAACTGGCGGATCAACTTGACAAGCGAGCGGCCGTGCGTCGTGCCGCCGAAGCCGAGCTCCTCGATGAGGACCGCATGCCGCGCGCAAACAATGATGTTCGATGATCGTGCAGGTGGCAGTTCGATGTCTCGAGCCCTGACGACAGCGAAGGCTGCCACGCGGCGCAAACCCGCTGGGCGAAATCTCAACGGCGCTCTCATCACCGATGCTCTGGATCTGGCAAGGGTTTCGGCGGAACAGGTCGTGGCCCTGAACACCTTCTATAAACACCGTCGCGCGGCCGACATCACCCTGGCCGGACAGCCGGCGAAGATCGTAACCGACTGGTCGGCCGCCCAATCCGATGATCAGCCATCATGCACGCTGCGCTTCAAGATCGGAGAACATTCCGCCGAGCTTTCCGTGCCGCTCTCGCTCACCGAGCAGTTGCTGGCCACGGTGGACAAGACGGCAAGGCTAGGGACCCTTTTGCCTCAACACGCGGCTCTCCTTCTGGAAACTGCCATGGCCGACCAACTCGACTGGTTCGAAGCGAAGCTGCAGGCTCCGATAGAACTCGCCACAGTCGAAAAGCGAGAGCCGCCGGCTGAGGCGGCGCCATTCGGCTTTGTTTTGTCTGTCGGCGAACAACCGGCGAAGTGCGCCCTGCGACTGAATGACGGCGAGTTGCTTTCAAGGCTTAGCAAACTTCTGGACGAAACAGACCGCAGCGAAGCTTCGTTTCCGGCCGCGCTGCCTGTGCCGGTTCGCCTGTGGTGCGATGTTCTCGCCACCAGCCTCGGCGAAGTGAGGGAGTTGGAGCCAGGCGATGTCGTGTTGTTTGCCGAACAAGCGGAGGCAGTGCTTGTCATCGGCGACAGGCTGATCGCGCCCGTCAGCATAAGCGCGTCAGGGACACAGCTGTCTGCCGCACCAGCCGTTATTGCCGGATCGAAATGGGAGTGGATGATGGGTCAGGACACTGGAACCGCAAGCCAGGCGCTGGACGATGCGACACTCGACGATCTGCCGGTTGCGCTGGCGTTCGAGGTCGGCCGCAAGGCAATGCCGCTTGGCGACATCCGAAAACTGAGCGCCGGCGCCATCGTGCAGTTGGACGCAACCGGACAGGGCGTGGACATCCTGGCCAATGGCAAGCGGGTCGGGCAGGGCGAAATGGTCAGGATAGGCGAAAGCCTTGGCGTGCGGGTCACCCGCATGTTCGACAATGCTTGAAGCTTCGCCAAATCTCCTCGGAATTCTGGTTGCGGTCGGCTTTGTCGGCCTGCTGCCGCTCGCCGTCGTCACCATGACGGGATTCCTGAAGATTTCGGTGGTGCTGTTTCTCATCCGCAATGCCCTTGGCGTGCAGCAGATGCCCCCGAATCTCGTGCTTTATGGGATCGCGCTGGTGCTGACGGTCTATGTCACCACCCCGCTGATCAGTGAAATGGGGACAAGGCTGCAGGAAGGGCAAGTGCAGTTCCAGACCACGGACGATCTTGCCCGCGCCGCGCAGTTGGTAAAACAGCCTCTGCAGCAGCACCTGATCAAATTCACCCAACCGCGCGAACGCCAGTTCTTTCTCGACGGAACCGCGCGCCTGTGGCCCGAGCAGGCGCGCCAGAATGTCAAGGACGACGACCTTTCCATCCTGGTTCCGGCCTTTGTCGCTTCGGAGCTTACCCGGGCCTTCGAGATCGGGTTCCTGCTCTACATACCCTTCCTGATCATCGACATCGTCGTTGCCAACATCCTCATGACGCTCGGCATGATCATGGTTTCGCCGGTGCTGATCTCGATCCCACTGAAACTACTGCTTTTCGTCGCCATAGACGGCTGGTCGCGGCTGATGCACGGCCTCATTCTCAGTTACAGCTGACGCAGGGGCGGCGCGTGAACAGCGATTTCATCCTCGCGAAAGTCCAGAATGCGCTGATAACGGTGCTGCTCGCCTCCAGTCCGGCCATCATAGCAGCCTTGGCCGTCGGGCTTTTGGTCGGACTCGCCCAGGCTTTGACGCAGATCCAGGATCAGTCTCTGCCGCAGACGATCAAGCTGGTCGTGATCCTCGTGGTCATCATCGTCGTCGGCCCGCTGATTGCCCAGCAGATCGCCGAACAGGCCTCGGCGGTGTTTGACGAATTTCCGTCCGCGACCCGGTGATGCCGCACCATGCAGGTCGAACCGCTCTTCGCATCGCTCAGGGACCTGCAGCTCTATCTTCTGGCGGGAGCCTTCGTGTTGGCGCGCCTCGGCGGCTTCATGCTGATGATGCCGTTGTTCTCGCGCGTACCGCTGTCGGGACTGTTGCGCAACGGCGTTGCGCTGGCGCTTGCGGTCCCGATCCTGCCGATGCTCGTGCACACGCTGGCAGGGCAACCGATCGCCGGCGCGATGATCGTAATCTACATCCTCAAGGAGCTCCTGGTTGGCATGGCACTGGGGTTGGCGATGGGCGTGCCCTTCTGGGCCGCGGAAGCAGCAGGCGATATCCTCGACCTGCAGCGCGGTTCGTCCATGGGAACCTTGATCGACCCGATGATGACGCACGAGACCAGCGCCACCGGCACGCTGCTCGCCATCATCATGATCGCGATCTATCTAGCGGCAGGCGGGCTGGAACTGTCGTTGAATGCCGTCTACGACAGTTACGGTCTCTGGCCGGTCGAACGGCTGATGCCGGTGTTCAGCGGGGGTGCCGCCGGAATTTTCCTTGGTCTGTTGAACCAACTTCTGAAAATGGCGCTGACGCTGGCGTTTCCTCTCATCGTCAGCATGTTGCTGTCCGATATCGTGCTGGCCTTTCTGGCGCGCGCCTCGCCGCATTTCAATGTCTTCAGCCTGTCGCTGATCGTAAAGACGCTGGTCTTCTGCTTCGTCTTCGTCCTCTACGCGGCCTTTCTTTTATCCTACATGAACCGCGATCTCGGCTTCCTGCATGAGGCGATACGGCAGATCAAATTGCTCAGCTGTTTGGAGTGCCGATGAAAGCCACGATGCGTCGGCTAATAAACGCAATTTATTGTCAGGAGAAAATTCTGGCAATTTGACAATCGGCGTTGCCGGCCATGATTTAGTGCTTCCTGAAAGTCTTAAGCAACGCGGACTGCCTCGAAGCATGGGACGTCTGACCGGCTCAATCGTTGAAGATTTACGGCTGGTCGAGCCCGACCGGTTGCGCCGACTGGTGAGGGTCGGAGCCTATCGAGGCACAACAAGTGGACTGGCGCGCGGCAAGCTGCAGGCGAATGTCGTGATCGTGCCGCAACGTTTCGCCGGCGATTTTCACAAGTTCTGCCTCGCCAACCCGAAGGCGTGTCCGCTGGTCGGGCTCGGTCGTGCAGGCAGCCCGTTTGTTCCGGCGCTCGGCAACATCGACATCCGCACCGATGCCCCGCAATACAGTATCTTCTGCTACGGCGAGTTCATGCACCATGCCACCCACATCGTCGATCTGTGGCGACAGGATTTCTCTGCTTTCGCGCTTGGCAGCTCCCTGAATTTCGAGCCGACGCTGGTGGAGAAGGGGGTGCGGCTGCGCCACGGAGGCATCAGCGGACCGGTGCCGAAATACCGCACCGGGATCAGAAGCCGCGCGATCGGCCCGTTTGGCGGCAAGCTGGTCGTCGCGATGCGCGCCATCAGGCGCTGCGACGTCGACAAGGTGCGGGCGATAACCGCGCGCTTTCCCAACGCTCATGGTTCCCCCTTTCATATTGGGGATCCTTCCATCCTAGGCATAACCGATCTCGACTCGCCCGATTGGGGCGCTGCTATCGACCTGAGTGACGAGGAAGTTCCCGTATTCTGGGCAAGCAGCGTGACGGCGCAGGAAGCTCTGAAGCAGGCGGAACTGGCGATAGCCATCACCGCATCTCCGGGCCATCTGCTGATCACCGATGTGGACGCCATGGTCCGCAAAGGAACCGCAAAGGTCGCCTGAAGGCCAAAGGCTCGCGGAATTAACGCGTCGGTTTCTCCTCGGGGCGCTGGCAAATGAGCCCGGAGAGGGAACGGCCTCTCCAGCAATCGATCAACTCAAACTCAAACGGGCTGTCCCCTCTGAGACAGACAGCCATGCCGCCGCAACGCTATTTTACGCCATAGGCCGCGAATGCTTCCGGCGCTATGTCATGGATGAACGCGAATCTCTTGAAAATCTAGAAAAGAACCTTTTTCAGCTTATTTCAGCCGGCTATCAAGGTATAGGAAACAATCGGTCCACGCATTGAGGCGGGTTCTGGCCGCGTCGGGGCCCAATGCCGAAGCGAAACTGACGGCGCGGGGCTTGGCGTGTGTGGGTTGATCGTAGACTAGGCGTGTCGAGTTTTTGGAAGCCAAATCTCGATCGACAGACCTATCTCGCGATCGTCCGACACGACGGCATCGCCGCCATGTGCATTGGCAATGGCTTTCACAATCGGAAGGCCAAGTCCCGATCCCCCGCTTGATCGTGCCCTTGAATCATCACCCCGCCAGAAGCGCTCGAAGACACGCTTTTTTGACGAGGCAGGTAGTCCCGGGCCGTTGTCGCTACACCGGATGAGCCCTCGATCCTTCGTCGCGCGTGTCTCGACCACCAAGACACTGCCTGGGGCATAGCGGCGCGCATTATCCAGGATCGCAAGCAGAGCTTGCCGGATTCTGGCCTGATCGGCGAAGACGATCGCGCGCCCGAGATCGCGTTTGACCGTAATTCCGGCGTTTGCCAACTCTTGCTCGATCGAAGTCGTCGCAATATCGGCTTCCTTCGCAAGATCGATTTCGGCAAGCTTGAGTTCAAGCCTGCCTGCACTCGAAAGCCCGAGAGTTCTCAAATCTTCGACGATCCGCGCAAGGTCGTCGACGTGAGCAATCAAGCGACCATAGAATTCGGGACTCGGTTCGTAAGCGCCATCTGAAAGACCTTGGAGACGGCCTCGCAGAATGGTCAAGGGTGTGCGCAGTTCATGCGCAATCGCGGAATTTGAATATCGAAGCTCGGCCTCGGCGTTTTCCAATCGTTCAGCCATAGCATTGAAGTCCGTGATCAGGCTCTCCGCCTCACTGAACGCTCTCTTGGTGCCTTCCGCGCGCGCGGAAAAATCACCGTTTGCGATCGAGCGAACCGTCGTCGCAACTGATTTCAGCGGCGATACGATTCTCTGCGCTTGGAGCCATCCAACGATCGCAGCTGAACTGACACCGACGGCCAAAATCAGTCCGAGCACGACAAGGTCGCTCATCTGCAACTTGTCGGTCATGGCCTCTGCGGGAAACAGCCAGTCGTATAGCCAATAGTAAGCGATCCAGCCAAAAAACATCACAGCGAAAGCCCCGAGTGTCAGCGCGCTCATCGCGCGAAACAACTGACGGTTCAGACTGCTGGCCACGACCATTCCTCAAATTTGTATCCGATGTCCTGCAACGCCGATCAAAATAGCCGGTTTGCCCGCGCACGGCTGAATTCACGATCGGCCACGTAATCGAACGCCTAAACATCGAAATGCTTAGTCTGACAGTTGGGATGCTTTCTCGCGCAAGTCGGTGCCTGATGACCCTTTTTCCTATTCGTCATCGAAGGTGAGGGCCAGACATTGTGCCGCGCATTCTTTCCCGCCTCGGTTCTCAACTGAAGACTCCTTCATTTTAAGTCAACAGGAGATCGGATGTCTTGATACAAGCTGCGCGCAATCTGCGCGGTTGGCGAACGCAAGATGCCGATAAGCTCAGCGAGGGGCATTTACCTCAAGCAAGAGACAAACATGTTCGCCCGCCATTTTACCATCATCTGCCTTTGCATCTGTGCTTTTGCCCTCATGTTTTCCGCGCTGGTGGAGTCTGCAAAGCGAAAGGAGCGAGTGCCAACACCGATCTCGTTGCGGGACCTCCGCGCAAGACCCGACGGGTAGTCTAAACGATCATGATCGTGGTCAGCGATGCTCTATGATTCGTATCTGGAAGGTTTGCGGTCACTGGCCCTGCTGAATGGTCAAATGAGTTTCTGTGCGTCTTTGTTGATAGCCAGTGCAGATCGTGTTGAGGTTTCGTTGAGCTACCAAGCATGCCCTTGACCTTCCCGATGGCTGAACGTCTCTAGAACGGATTGGAGTCGGGAAACCGTTATGGACAACGCGCTGATCCTCATTATCGAGGACGAGTCGGAAATCACTGAAATACTCGAGACGTACTTTGTTCGTGAAGGTTTTCGTACCATCGGTGCCGGCGACGGCACCATCGGCCTTGCCCACTACCATCGCCTCAAGCCCGATCTCATTGTTCTTGACGTCAAGTTGCCCGGTCAGGATGGCTACGAGGTTCTCGCGGCCGTCCGTCGGCATAGCGACACGCCGGTCATCATGGTCACCGCGCTTGCCGAAGACCTGGACAAACTGCAGGCCCTGAGGATTGGCGCCGATGACTATGTCGTCAAACCCTTCAATCCGTTGGAGGTTGTCGCCCGCGCCAAGGCTGTCCTTCGGCGAACGAAGGGCCGCGATACGCGCCAACTGTTCCGCGTTGGCCCCTTGACGATAGATCCCTGCGCATATCGGGCATTGATCGAACGCTCGTCGGGTTCGACAGTATTGGAATTGACGCGCACTGAATTCAGGCTGCTCGCTCACATGGCTGGTTCTCCGAACCGCGTGTTCGAGCGTTCTGAACTGGTTGATGCCTGTCTGCCGGAGGGAGAGGCACTGGAACGCACCGTTGACAGCCACATCAGCAACCTTCGACGCAAACTTTCCCTAGCCGGTGTCAACTGGTTGTTGGATGGTGTCCGCGGTGTGGGATACAGACTGAGCGACCGCGATGGCTAGAATCGCGAATACTGGAAGGCGAGGCCGTCGCGTGCTTTGCGGTTTGCCCGTAACCCTCTCATAAAAAGGGTAGCGTCGCACCAAGCTGCTAGGCGGTTGCGGTGTCCTCTTTCGCGTTCCGGAAGCAAGTCCGAATTGCCGGGCCAGTGATTTTCCGGTGAGGTCATCCTGGCCTCAAACCGACAATTTCGGCGAAGCGCGCAAACAGGCCAGCTTGTGATTTGATGCCCAACTTGCGGTAGATGTTGCGTCGATGGACCTTAACCGTTCCCGGGGCAACACGCATCATGCGCGCGGCCGACTCCGTGGAATAACCTTGAAGGACCAGATCGACGACCTGTTTTTCGCGGGACGTGAGCGAAAGGCTCTTCCAGATATCGGCGCGCTCAAACTCGTCGGAGCGCTGGACTGCTCCTCCCTTTGCTTTTTCATGAGTGGACCGGATGGAGGGAAGTTGCGGCCATCGCAGGCGGCATAGGCTGATCACCGCTGGGGCCATATCTCGCAGCAGACGGGTATCGGCCGTGCCAAACGGTCCGGATGAACGCAGCCGCATCAGGGACAGAACAAGTGCCTCCTTGTCAGCAAGTGGAACGAAAAAGCCGACTTCCTCGGCCAGTTTCGTCTGGCTGTAATAGGACCTGTAATACTCACTGGTGTAGAACCGGTCGGGGGCGAGTTCTCGCATCCGCCAAAAGCCTTCCTTCCGCTCCACCGCTGCATGGTGAAACGGATCCAGAAGGTAGGGGCCCGCTTGATAGAGCGTCACGAAGATGTGGCTCTCTGCGGGGGAAAAGGTCTCATACAGCGCAGGCGGTCGTGTCGACCCGCGGTAGCCAAAAATCACGCAATGGTCAAAGCGGACGTGGCGCCCCAACCAATTGACGGCGGCTTGGCCGAAACAGGGCGCTTCAGCTTGCCGGGCGGCATCCACGACCTGGGCGAGATAATGAAAGTCCCCGCTGCGGGAAGAAGATTCTGCCAATCATATACCCCTCGAATGGAGAAAATCGCAGGTACATACCACCAGCGAGGTATATACGAACAAGGATTGGCTTTGCTAGCCTTCGAAAAGCAAATGTTGTCCGGAGATTGCCCATTGGTTGCAACGCCGGTTTCTGATGTCCAATTTCGCAATGTGACCAAACGCTACGGCAGCGTGACGGCAGTAAGCGGTATTGACCTTGCGGTGCCGCCTGCTGCTTTCGTAGCCCTTCTTGGCCCATCCGGATGCGGCAAGACGACCTGCCTGCGGATGATCGGCGGCTTCGAGCAGCCGAGCGAGGGCCAGGTGCTGATCCGTGGCGCCGATATGGCAGGCGTTCAGCCCTATCGGCGTCCAGTCAATATGGTGTTCCAGCACTACGCTCTTTTCCCCCACTTGAATGTCGAAGAAAACATCAGCTACGGGCTGCGCCAGGCACGGCCGCGGCTTGCCGCACGCGACATCCATTTCAGGGCCGACGAGGCACTCGCCATGGTTCGGCTCGCTGGCTATGGCCAACGCAAGGTTCATGAACTTTCGGGCGGCCAGCAGCAACGCGTCGCGCTGGCAAGGGCAATCGTCAACAAGCCAACAGTCCTGCTGCTCGACGAGCCATTGGCTGCGCTCGACAAGAAACTGCGCACGGACATGCAGATCGAGTTGCAGAACCTGCAGCGCGAGCTTGGCATCACCTTTGTCCTGGTCACCCACGACCAGGAGGAAGCACTTTCAATGAGCGATCTCGTCTGCGTCATGAATGGTGGGCGTATCGTTCAACTGGGGCAGCCGAACGCGATCTACAATGAACCCGCCGATCTGTTCGTCGCAGGGTTTGTCGGCAAGACGAACCTGCTTTCGGGCAAGGTGGCGGGCAATTTCGTCGACGCCGTCGACGTGGTTCTTGCCAACGGCACGGTGATCCCTGCGCGAAAGAACACGCCGCTGGCGATGGGTGAAGCCGTCTCTGTGAGCGTGCGTCCCGAGGCCGTGCGCCTCGTACCACCGCGACAGGACGGTCTCGAGGGGACCATCGCCAATCGCATCTTCCTCGGCTCGACGATCGAATACGCCATCCAGGTGCCAGGCATCGGCATACTTCTTGCGAGCGCCAGTCACAGCGGCGACGCCTTGTTCGCGCCGGGTCAGATCGCCTCCATCGCCTTTAATCCCAATGCGCCGATGGCGTTTGCGGGCACTAAAAACAACGAAATCACACAGAGGGAACGCAACCATGCCGAAATCATATCGGGACGGCCTGCCGATTAAAGCCGAAGAATTCGTTGATCAGTTGATGCGCCTCAGGCGCGGTTCCATCAGCCGCCGCCATTTCCTTGGCGTGACCGGCCTCGGCCTGGCGACCGCGGTCATGGGACAAAAGCTTGGTTTGTTGGCATCTCATGCGCACGCCGAAAATCTCGGCGACCGCATGTCGATCGCCACCTGGCCGAATTATCACGACCCAGCCACTTTTGAGAATTTCAAAGCCAAGACTGGCGTTGCCGTCGAAGTCAACGTGTTCGGCTCCAATGAAGAAATGCTGGCCAAACTGCAGGCCGGCGGCTCGGGCTGGAGCCTGTTCGTGCCGACCAACTACACCATTTCGACCTACAACAAGCTTGGACTGATCGAAGAACTCGACATGTCAATGCTACCCAATTTCTCCGCCGCGTCCGAGAGCCCGCGTTTCACCAAGGAAGGGCAGATCGCCGGCAAGACCTATGCCGTGCCCAAGAATTGGGGGACGACAGGTTTTTCGGTCAACACCAAGAAAATCACAAAGCCGCTGGCCAGCTGGAAGGACTTCTTTGACGTCCTGCAGAACGAGGCCGACGGGCGCGGCATGGTGCATGACTATCAACTGACGACGATCGGCAGCGCCCTGGTTTCGCTTGGCTATGATTTCAATTCCATCAAGCCGGACGAACTCGCCAAGGCCGAAGAACTGCTGATCAAGGTCAAGCCGCACCTCTTCGCGATCAACAGCGACTATCAGCCGGCGATGCGCGCAACCGATGCCTGGATCAGCATGTGCTGGACAAACGACGGTGCACAACTCAACCGCGATATGCCGGAACTGGCCTATGTGCTGGGCAAGGACGGTGGCGAGATTTGGACAGATTACTACGCCATTCCCAAGGACGCGCCCAACAAGGCTGCCGGCTATGCGCTGCTCAACTATCTGATGGACCCGGCCAACGCTGCAAAGGAGCACACCGCCAATGGCGCGCCGGCTACGGACAGCCGCGTGCTCGCCCTGCTGCCGACCAATGTCACCTCCAACAAGATTGTCTATCCGGAAGAAGCCTCGCTCACTCCGCTTGAATTCGGAGCAGCGGTAACCCTCACAGATCCTAGCCGCGCCGAAGTCATGGCGCGTTTCAAGGCAGCGTAGTCCAGCCACGCCAACGAGGCGGTGTACTCTCGGCAAAGGTGCGCCCCGCCGGGAGAGGGAACTGTTGGGATGCAAGCAAGCACGGCTCGCCAAAATCTTGTCACTGCGACGCTGCTGGCGCCGAGTGCCTTGTGGCTATTCATCTTTCTGGTTCTGCCCTTTGTCGCCATCGTGGTCTTCAGCCTTGGCGAACGGGCTCCGGAAGGTGGGTATCAAGCCGCCTTTACGCTTGCCCAGTATGCGAACCTGCCGGCTCGCGCCACTGCCTTCTGGAACACGATGATCCTTGCCCCGGTCGGCGCTTTTGCCTGCCTCGTGGTTGCCTATCCGGTCGCCTATTATCTTGCCATGCGCGCATCTCAGCGCTGGCGGCTGGTGCTGCTTGCCCTGATTGTCATCCCATTCTGGACAAGCCTTTTGATGCGCACTTACGCCTGGATGTACATTCTGGGCGGGCGAGGGATACCGGCGCTGCTGTCACTTGTGGGGATCGAGGATGTCCGGCTGATCAACACGCCAGGCGCAGTGCTGCTCGGTATTGTTTACGGTTATCTGCCGCTGATGATCCTGCCGATCTATGTCAGCCTGGAGCGTCTCGACAAGCGGCTGCTCGAGGCCTCCTCTGATCTGGGCGCGACGCCCCTCTCCACCTTTGTCGGCGTAACGCTTCGCTTGTCATTGCCCGGCGTCACCACCGGCTTCTCCCTGGTGATGATCCTGCTGCTGGGAGAGTACCTCATTCCGACGTTGCTCGGTGGCGGCAAGGTCTTTTTCATCGGTAATGCGTTGGTCGATCTCTTCCTGCAATCGCGCAACTGGCCGTTCGGTTCGGCAATTGCGGTAACCCTGGTCCTTGTCTCGGTCGCAGTACTGGCGATCGCCGGTCGTGTCTCCAATCGGCTTGCCGGCTCCCGCCAGGTGGATTTGATCTGATGCGTGCCTTCGTCATCGCCGTTTTTGCCTTCCTTTACCTGCCGATCGTGCTGGTGGTGCTGTTTTCGTTTAACGCAGGCCGACACGCCAGCGATTTCACCGGGTTTTCAACCCAGTGGTACGGCTTAGCGCTGTCCAATCCGTTTTTGACCGAAGCGCTGAAGAACAGCCTGTTTGTCGCGACCTTCAGCGCACTGCTCGCGGCGATCTCTGGCACGGCAGCAGCACTTGGACTGACCCGCGTCGCGCCGCGCACCAGAGCGATATTCGACGCACTGCTGGGCGCTGCGATCGTTGTTCCAGGGGTTGTCATCGGGATCGCTACTCTGGTCGCCCTGGTTCAGCTTTTCGCTGTGCTCAATCCCGTGGTCGCCTCACTGTGGCCTGGCGAACAACCCCCGAAACTCGCACTCGGTTACGGGTCGATCATTGCCGCGCATGGACTGTTTTCCATGGCCCTGGTGACCATGATCGTACGCACCCGGCTCGCGAGCCTCGACCGAAGCCTGGTTGAAGCGTCGGGGGATCTCTACGCGACACCGCTGACCACCTTCCGCTCCATAGTTCTTCCGCAAATCATGCCAGCGGTGCTGGCGGGCTTCCTGCTTGCCTTCACCTTTTCCTTTGACGATTTCATCATCGCCTTCTTCGTGGCGGGCTCGAAAACGACACTGCCCATCTACGTCTTTGCTTCGATCCGTCGCGGCGTTACGCCGGAAATCAACGCCATCGCCACGATCGTGCTCTTGGCTTCGGTGCTGATTGTGGTGCTTTCGCAAGTGCTGCTGCGACAGCGCCAAAAACCATCCGCTTGAAGGACAAGACATGATCCTTAAGGACCGTATCGCCGTTGTCACAGGTGCCGGCTCCGGCATCGGGCGCGCAGGTGCACTCAAGATGGCACAGGAAGGGGCCGTCGTCGTTGTCGCCGACCGGGAGGCAGCCAAAGGCGAAGTCACAGCCGCCGAGATCCGCAACGCCGGCGGCCAAGCCGCCGCGGTCGCCACGGATGTCGGCGACGATGTTCAGCTCGAGCGGTTGATCGAGGGCACATGCAAGGAATTCGGACGTATCGATATCCTGCACAACCATGCCGGCATCCAGGTGAGCGGTGCGCTGACCGAGGTCGAACAAGGCGGCATGGACGCGTCCTGGCATATCAATGTGAGAGCGCATTTCGTCGCTGCGCGATTGGCCATGCCTACGATGATCAGGCAAGGCGGTGGCGTCATCCTGAACACGGCCTCCAATTCGGGCGTGTTTTATGATCGCGGGATGATCGCCTATACAACCTCCAAACACGCCGTCGTGGCCATGACGCGGCAGATGGCGATCGACTACGCCATGCACAATGTCCGCGTAAATGCACTTTGCCCAGGTTGGGTCGATACCCCATTCAACGAGCCCTTCATCACCCAGAAGGGGGGGCGCGATGCGATCGAGACTTATGTCCGCGACAAGATCCCCATGGGGCGTTGGGCAACCGCGGAAGAGATCGCCGAAACAATACTGTTCCTCGTCTCCGATCGCTCGTCCTTCATGACTGGCCAGGCCCTGGTCGTCGATGGCGGCGAAAGCATCGCCTGAACCTTCTTGTCCTCACACAACAGGAAAAAAGCCAATGGCCATCACACGACGTGACTTTCTTGGTGGCACCGCTCTCGCCATTGCCGCGGGCTTAACCCCGTCGCATCAGCTTCGTGCCGAAACGCAACGCTACTATCCTCCAGCACTCACCGGTCTACGGGGCAGCCACCCCGGCTCCTTCGAAACTGTACACAGGCTGGCCCGGGAAGGAGAGACTTTCGATTTCAGCCAAGGTGCCGTCGAGGAAACCTACGATCTGGTTGTCATTGGCGGAGGCATCAGCGGACTTGCCGCAGCTTGGTTCTATCGCGAGGCGTTCGGCGAAAAATCCAGGATCCTCATTCTCGAAAATCACGACGATTTCGGCGGCCACGCCAAACGCAACGAATTCAGCGTGGACGGACACCCGCTGCTAATTGGATATGGCGGCAGCGAGTCGATTGAATCACCGAAAGCAAATTTCAGTAAGACCGTCGCGCGCTTGATGGAGAGCCTGGGCGTCAAACCCGCGCGCTTCGATACCGCATACGATTTGGGAATCTATGGCGACCTGGGATTGACGCATGGCGTGTTCTTTGACCGGGAGACATTCGGTGTCGACCGCCTGGTGGCTGGCAATCCGGTCACCAATGGCGCTGACCCAACGCCCGGAAACACCGCCAAGGCCAAGACCATTGCGGAATTCGTCGGCGAGTTCCCAATGTCGGATGACGCGAAAAAGCGATTGATCAAGTTTTTCGCTGACTCGAAGGATTATTTGGCCAACATGTCGCTCACGGAGAAACTGGAGCATCTGCAGACCACCAGCTATCGCGATTATCTCAAGATCGATGCTGGCCTTGGCGACGAGGCGGTGAAGTACTTCGAGGATATGACCCACGACTATTTCGCGCTCGGAACAGACGCGGTGCCTGCGGCCTCCGCCATGTTTTCCGGATATCCGGGTTTCGCGGGCCTGCTTCCCAAGCAAGGGGCCGACAAGGAGCCTTACATATATCATTTTCCCGATGGCAACGCCTCAATTGCGCGGCTTCTCGTACGCAACCTTGTTCCCGGCGTTGCACCGGGATCAACGATGGAAGACATCGTCCTGGCAGATTTCGATTATTCGAAACTTGACCAACCGGACCAACCTGTCCGTATCCGTCTACGCAGTGCCGCCGTGGGTGTTCGCAATCCAAAGGACGGCAAAGACCTCATCGACATCGGCTACGTTCAAGCCGACACCTTACATCGTGTTCAGTCGAAGCATTGTGTGCTCGCGTGCTACAACATGATTATTCCGTACCTGATGCCTGACTTGCCACAGAAACAAAAGGAAGCTCTGGCGGAAAGCGTCAAGGCTCCATTGGTTTACGTGAATGTCGCTATTCGTAACTGGCAATCATTCGTCAAACTCGGGGTTCAGCAGATCTACAGTCCTGCAGCCTTTTTTCCGCTGACGAAGCTCGATTATCCCGTCGCACTTGGCGGCTATTCCAATCCACGAAATCCTGATGAGCCTATGGTGCTACACTTGGTCCACGTTCCAACCGAACCAGGCCTAAGCAACATCGACCAGAATCGCGTTGGCCGACAGAAATTGCTGGAAATGACCTTTGAGGATTTCGAAAAGAAAGTGACGGATCAACTCGACAGGATGCTCGGCCAAGGTGGCTTCAATTCGAAGCGTGACATCGCCGCAATCACCGTAAACCGCTGGCCGCACGGTTATGCGCGCGGGGTCAATTCGTTGTTCGATAAGCCAGTTGATGGCCCTCAACCCTTTGAAGTGGCGCGCGCCCGCTTTGGAAAAGTAACGATTGCCAACTCCGATGCCGGATGGGTTGCTTTTTTCACCGAAGCCATCGACCAGGGTTGGCGTGCCGTCGACGAACTCAAATCAGCCTAAACCCATGCAGCGGGATTAAGGCCGTCAAGCCTTGCTGCCGCCGCAAAAGCGCGGTGGCCGGGCCGGCGGACTAGCGCACGATCGCGACCAAGAGCGTGCCGACCGCACCCGGCAAGACCTCGCTCGCCTGAGGGGGAGATCACCGAGGCGATCTATCAGCACGTTGTGATTTGGCGGAAGGAAGGGCTATCCAACGCGATGGCCAAATCGCTGGAAGCAAATGCGATCTGCATTTGCTGCTGACTATACCAGCGATCGCTGACTGGTCAGGACATCGAGCGTCGGTATGTTCAATCAGCGCCGGTCGCAGAAACGTCACGAAGTTTCATCCCTTTTCATACGATCTCTCCACGAAGTCTGCGCGACTGCTCCTTAGGTAGCTCGCCATCGCCGATCGTTTTTAGGGCGATGACCAATCGGGCAGCACTGACGCTGACCGATCTCATTCCTGGAAAGGGATTAGATATATGAAACTCCGCAAATCCATTCTCACCGCATCCGCCGTGGCTTTCACCGTCATTTCGGCAGCAACCCTGCCGACCATGGCATCGGCAGCTAGCGCAGCAGCACCTGTTGCGGCGGCTCCCAAGGCGGTCAGTGCCGCCACGTCCGTGGCTAAGCCGGCCGATAGCACCAAAGTCGCACAGCAGAAGCAGAAGAAGACCACGTCCAAGAAAAAGAAGAAGTAGATAGCGCTGATCGGCAGCGTGACACTTTAGCGTCGCGCCGATCAATGGCGCTGGGCTCGGTTCGCACAGCGGACCGGGCCCGCTCCGCCGATACGCTGGGGTGGTTAGCCCCGGGTCTTTTGAGGTGACGACAGGCCGGCGTCCAAAAGGCCGGAATACGCAAGACGCGCGACGGCCTGTGCGCGATTGACCGCGCCCAATTTGCGACGGGTCAGTTCTCAGTGGCAATCAACAGTGGAGCCACATGACGCTGCTGGAGAACGTCATCGAGGCGCCCGTTCATGCGCTCGGTGTCGAGCGCGAGCAGGCGGTCGACAATGGGTTGCGGTTGCTGGAGCGCGTCGGTCTTTATGAAAAGCGCGACGCCTAGCCGCGATCGGCGACGAGCCTGTCGAAGCGGTCGGCAGCGGCCTCGATCAGGGTTGCCGCCATCGTCATGTCATTGATGTTGCCGGCCGACACGATGAGCAGGCGCGGTCGGCCCTGCGCATCGGTCAATCCGTGGAGCTTGCTGGTCCGGCCGCCGCACGAGATGCCGATGGCTTGTGCGAAGGCCCCCTTTTGCGCCACCGGCCGAGCGGCGCACCTTGATATGGGTAGCGTCGATGGCGACTGTCCCCGAGACACCGCTATGGCCGGTCAAGGCCTCGAACAACCCCAGCCAGATGCCCTGACGCCTCCAGCGGTTGAAGCGGTTATAGACCGTCGTATAGGGGCTGTACTGGAGCGGGCAATCACGCCAACGCGCACCGCTCTCCAGCATGTGCACGATGCCCGAGATGACGCGACGATCATCAACACGATGCGCGCCCTTGCGTCCGCGTGGAAGCAGCGGCTCGATCCTGGACCACTCCACATCGCTCAGCCAGGTCAGCTTCCGCTTCATCAAGTCCTCCAAACATGGAGACCTTGATCAGCCAAACAAAACCAACGCAACCCTATTGCGTACGGACCCTAGGCCATTGGGAATGCCTGAGCTCGACGCCGCGGAGCCCATTGTTGAAAACCGTCGTTAGGCTCGATCAAATCTCCACAGTCCGTCCACGGTTTTCGTGATGTCCGCTGCTAACCAACCGTCGGTTGGAGATTGCGCCGCGTGCATGTGAGCCTGCGATCGGAAATGTGGAGACTAGGGGTTGCGCGGTAATTCGGTTTTACAATCGCTGGAGCCGCCCAGCAGGGAGATTATAAGCACGCCAAAGGCGATGCCCGACCTACGGTTGCCAATTCTAGCCTATCACCAAATTGCCGTCCCCTCTCGCCATGGCACGCCATTTAGAGGCCTGCGTGTTCATCCTCTGATATTTAGCCGCCATATGCGTTGGCTTGCCAGATTAGGCTACCGGGGGCTCTCCATTCGAGACCTTGCTCCATACATTCTGGGCGAACGAGAAGGGAAAGTTTTCGGTCTGACGTTTGATGACGGATTTCAAAATGTGCTCAGAAACGCGGCTCCAATTCTCGGAGACCTGAACTTTACGGCAACGAACTACATTGTTGCTGGCCATGTCGGAGGTGCGAATTTCTGGGATGAGGAAAAAGGTGTCCCAACCTCCCGCCTGATGAACGGCACCGAGCTTCGCGAATGGACTGCGCTCGGTCATGAGATTGGTGCGCATACGATCGACCACGCGGATCTAACCTGCCTTGAGCAAGAGCGCGCCCGCGCGCAGGTACGGGGCAGTCGAAAGTTACTCGAGAACATCATCGGCGATGAAGTTCTTGCCTTTTGCTACCCATACGGACGCTACCGACTGGAGCATGTGGACATGGTCCGGGAAGCGGGTTTCACAAGCGCCGTCACGACAGATCCGGGCCATGTCCGCTTAAGCAGCGATAGGCACAGTTTACCCCGAATTTCTGTCGCGCGCTCCACAAGCTTTCTGATGCTTGCGCGAAAAATGTTTGTCCGTTGAGTGCAGGAGAATTGCGGTGTGATTGGTCGTCGCAAGATGCGAATTGCCTTTGTTGTTTGCCGTTTTGGAAAGCAATTCGGTGGTCGCGAGGCCTATGTGGAAAATATAGTTAGCGAACTTAAAGATGAATATGATATTCATATTTTTTGTCAAAAATGGGAAAGCGAACTATCTGTCGATCATACTATTTTGCCTTGCTTCACGGGAATTTCAAATTGGATAAACATTGTAATATTTACTTACTGTTGCAAAAGGCTAATTTCTGATTTCGACATCATTCATACTCATGAAAACATCTGGATCGGAGATTTGCATACCGTTCATTCCATGCCGATCCGCTTCATGCGGTTTCACCACATAAGGCAATTTTGGCGTCAATTAGGAACATACATCAGCCCTCGGTTTCTAACATACCTCGCTATGGAGACTGGTCGCTATCGAGGCAGGAAGGGCAAGCTGGTCGTAGCAGTGTCGCCGCTTACTCAGAGCCAGATCGAGCTAGCCTATCCATCCTGTCCCCCCATCAGCCTGGTTCCGCCTGGAGTGAATATGCCTTCTCGAGAACATAATCGGCAGGATGTCCGCAGAAGTCTTAACTTGCCACTGGACCGCCGATATATTTTGTTAATAGCCAATAGACCAATGGCCAAGGGGTTGGAGACCATCCTCAGGGCTTTGCGGCTCCTTTGCCCATCAACACATCTTATCATTGTCGGAGGATTTGCGGGGACTCGACAGAAAGTATTTGCAGCAGCGAGAAGTGCCGGTGTGCTCGGTAGAATACACTACTGGCCGGCATGTCGAGAGGTGAGTGTCTTCTATCTTGCCGCGGATATATGCGTATTTCTTACCCACAATGACGCGTTTGGCATGGTGCCGCTTGAGGCTATGGCGTTCGGCTGCCCGGTAATAATAAGCCCGCCCAGCTATTGTGGCTTCACTCATTTCCTCAAAAATGAAGAGAACGCGATTGTGGTTGCAGATCCATCAAATGAGGAAGAAGCAGCCGGTGCCATCGCGCGTTTATTAAACGATCCTGAATTGTATGAAACTCTTTCAAGTAATGGAAAAATTTTAGCAAGTCAAATGAGTTGGAGTTCGGCTGCTGAAAAATATTCAGAAATATATAGACTAACAGCAAGACGAAGCATTCATTGATGTTAACGAGATTATTCCATTGTCAGGGAGCAATTCAGGGCTGGTTGTGCCATGACAATCGTGGGCTCCAACGGAAGAGAATTTTCGAAGATCGCGCCACGGGAGGAAGGACTTCGGCAAGCAGCCTGTCAGCCGTTAGCTTCAGCAATTGACCGAACAACCAACAGTCCGAGATCCACACCCTTCTAGAGAGGTGAAAGCGTTTCCTCCACGCGCATGAACGGGTCGAAATACCCCGGAAGGAGTTCTGGTTGCAGCCTGGGATCAGAATCTTCAACGCGGGGAGCCATAGAGCTGGCGGATTCTAGTATGGCGATTTCGATGCGCCCGGGCGCGTTGTACGTCGTTCAAAAGTGCAGGCGCGCCTGCCGGATCCGCATCGGATCGGTCACGGCGACAATGTCAATCACAGCAAGGTCCGGTGAAAATCCTGCTCCCGCGAGGGACGGTTCGACGCATTGGCGATCTTTTGATGTCCTTGGCCAGCGCAACACACTCGATTTGCACATCAAGACGGCCGCAGTCTGCCAAGGTGACGATTCGCAGGCCAATCGACGAGGCGCACTAACCCATCCATTTGCTAAAGCAGATTTCGCATCAACGATGGAATGTTTTGGGGTAAGCATTCCATCGTTGATGCACCGGAGTGACCATTCAATTTTGT
Organism: Mesorhizobium terrae; assembly: GCF_008727715.1. Classification (GTDB taxonomy): domain Bacteria; phylum Pseudomonadota; class Alphaproteobacteria; order Rhizobiales; family Rhizobiaceae; genus Mesorhizobium; species Mesorhizobium terrae. Next base: position 661,068 of record NZ_CP044218.1, on the reverse strand, counting down.
AAGCGCTGCTTTGAGCTCACGGGCAATTGTGCGGCTTCCAGTGTGTTACGTCGCCTGACCGCGGAGCTTCCTACCGGGCGTACACGACGTTGGAGATAGATTGACGGAATTTCCATGAAATCGGCAACGGGGCTTAATCGTCATCTCGTGATTTGGATGGCAGCTGTCACCGGCGTCGCACTCGCGGCGATGATTGCCGGCATGGTTCTGTTCTACGCACTCGTTGAATACATAGACCCAGCGTTCTGGCGGAAGGATTGGAACTCAAACTGGCCACAACCGCTCGAATGGGGGGCTTTTATCACTTTTTGGGCACTAGGCATGGTCGGTGCGAGTGCTGCTGCTGCGTATTTTACGCGTCGTATTATCCGACCTCTTGAAGCAGTCGGCTCGGCAGCACAGCGTATCGCGCTTGGTGACCTGACAGCCCGCGCCGCTCCACAAGGCGCGATGTTTGACGAGACGCGCCAACTTGTCGACGATTTTAATGCGATGGCCGACCAATTGAGGCAGGCAGAAGTTGAAATGCGCGCTTGGAATGTGGCAATCGCGCATGAACTAAGAACACCGCTTACAATTCTGAAGGGGCGCCTTCAGGGGATCGTCGATGGCGTCTTTGCGTCGGAAACGATATCATTTGAGGGGCTAGTTGCCCAAGTCGATAGCCTTACACGCATTGTTGAGGACCTAAAAGTTTTCACACTTGCACAAAGTGGTCGGCTCGAGCTTCAGCTCGAACCCGTCGACCTTGCAGAGGAGGTCGCCAAGGTGGCGTCCTTTGTGACCCCAGAGCTCCAAGACGCCGGCATAAACCTCTTGTTCGATTTGGGGGGGAGCGTTCAAGTTATGGCCGATAGTGCGCGGGTAAGGCAGGCAATTCTTGCCATTCTTGAAAATGCCCGAAGATATGCCGCCCCTGGCCTTCTCCGCATCGAAATGCGTGCAACGCGCGAAACAGGGATTCTGCGTTTCTGCGACGATGGCCCCGGTCTACCTCTTGGCGCCGAACGCCTGGTGTTTGAGCCATTTTGGCGCGCGGATGAATCGCGCTCACGCGCAAAAGGCGGCAGCGGCTTGGGGCTTGCCGTTGTGCAGGCCATTGCGCAGGCGCATGGCGGCGTCGCTCTTGCGCGCGCAGCAAATCCCACAGGTGCGATCTTCGAGATACATTTGCCGCGTGCTCAAGTGGCTCGAACCTAGAGGACCTGTGCGCGGATAGGTTTTTGCAGTAATTTTACTCGATTTTTCAATGAGAAAAATCGCTTAGGCGGAGCCAGGAAAAGTTGTTCGCCCAATCAAGGCTAGATTGGCACGATTGCCCAGCTAAGGCCAACGCTTACGGAAGCCCATGCCTACAGGTTTCCCGCAGAAGCTCGGCGCAGAGACGAAAAACGTTCGCCCATCTGTGACATCCCATTGCAAGACGTGGAGCCCCGAACCAACATCTCGCATCGCGGGACCGATACGCTTAACGATTTCCATTACTGACATAGAGGCCGAGATTCCTGAGAAGCTTCTCGCCGGTCGGGCATGCGCCGTAGGCGACACAAACTCAAAATGTGAACCGCATGTCGACGGCTCCGCCGATGCCGTGGTTCCAAGCCCCACAACAAGGCTCAACACCAGGCACCTCCGCATCCTCTTACATTCTGCGCTCAAGTGTTGCTCCTTATCCAGGCTCAGGATTCATTGATCGGTACCAGAAGATGACGGCGGCAGAGGTGGCTGCGTTTGTGTGAACAAACTGGCTGGACTTGGCACGTGGATTCCCGCCTCTATCATATCGCAATCGGGATTGGCTGGGCCGCATGGAAGTAGGCCTAATCTGGCATCTGTCGATCAAGCGAAGATAGCCGCTGCCGATAGGCCTGACGCTTTCAGTGAACGAATTTCAGACGTGTCAGAATTCGTTGGGTCAGTTTTTTGCCAGCGTGCCTGCAAGGAGCAACGTTACGATGGCGGAAGTCGCGAGCGCGAGCAACTCTGTCCCCGGGGGTGCCAGTCCTCGTAGGATGTCGAGGAGAAAAATAGCAATGAGCGAATACGGGAAATAGAAACCGGCGAACACCGAAAGAGCGACGACAATCGCAACGACGATCATCGACAAAACTATCGTCGGCCTGGGCTGCGGCGCATAACTAGCCAGCCCTTAGTCGGTAGCCGACTCCTCGGACCACCGCCAGCATCCCGGCTACATCTGCTTGCTCGAGTTTTTTACGCAAATTGCTGACGTGACTGTCAACAGTTCGATCTAGAGCATCGCCACCTGGAAGGCAGGCGTCGACCAGTTCGCTTCGTGAGAATACTTTGGTCGGCGCACGAGCCATATGGGAGAGTATCCGGAATTCCGTGAGTGTTAGCTGTAGCGTACGTGTCTCGGTTCCAGTTTCTATTTTTGCTAAATAGCTATCGAGATAAATAACAAGCTGATCAACGCGCAGCGTACCGCTTTCCACCGCTTGCCCGGTGCGACGAAGCACTGCTTTTGCGCGCGCTACGACCTCGATCGGATTGAACGGCTTGACGACATAGTCGTCGGCGCCAATGCGCAGGCCTTGCAAACGGTCGATATCGGTATCCAAAGCCGTAATCATTATGACAGGAGTGCCGCCTCTGCGGCGCACTTCAGCCAATACTTCCCAGCCATCGAGACGCGGCATAGTCACATCTAGAAGTATAAGATTGGGTTTTAGTGCCATATGCAGGTCGAGCGCCGCACGACCATCGGCAACACGTACTACGCGAAAACCCTCGCGTGTTAGATAGGCGCCGAGGATTTCAGCGATCTCCGCATCGTCTTCCGCGATCAGCACGAGGGGATTGGTCGGGCTGTTTGTCATCGCCTACCCGATGACATGGTGAACTTGCGACGTCGAGTCGTCAGAGATTGCCTCCATGAATTATCCATCCAATATCCACGCTTCTCCAACATAGTGAACCAATAGATCAAAGCGGTTGGTTCAGATGCAGAGATAGGATCGAGGACACGGACCAATCCTGTTTCCCGGAGGTTGCATTCCCTCATTCGCGCCCAGGATCAATCCAAGGCTCGTATGATGCTGCAGTTTTTCAAAGCATCGCAAACAGATAGATCGCAGTCACGAGCCGTCGAGGTCGTCATGTGCCGATTTGCTTTGTACATGTTTATCAACCTCGTTCTGTTCTTTGTGTGGAACATCTCACCGGACAAGGCTGTTGCGGAGACTGGTAGAGGAGAGGCGTTTCGCTATGTCCTGCGTCTCGCTCGAGGCATCAACCTGGGCAATGCTCTGGATGCGCCGGAGGAAGGTCTCTGGGGAGTTACGTTGGAAGCTGGCTATTTCAAAACCATCAAGGCAGCTGGATTCAACGCCGTCCGTATTCCTGTCCGCTGGTCAGCCCACGCTGACGGCAATCCTCCTTACGCCGTCGATCGCGCCTTTCTCGATCGGGTGGATTGGGCGATCGAACAAGCCCTATCGCAGGGGCTCTTCGTTGTTGTCGATTTTCATCACTACGAGGAGATGAGTACGCGTCCCGGGGAGGAGCAGGCTCGTTTTATAACGTTGTGGGGCGAGGTGGCACGTCATTATCAAACATGGCCTTCGACGCTCAGCTTCGAATTGTTAAACGAGCCTGAAGGTGAGCTGACCGATGCGCGTTGGGCGAAATTGGTTCCGATGTTGCTTCAGACGATACGCCAGAGCAACCCGCGGCGCATGGTGATTGTCGGGCCGGGCCAGCAATATGATCTTAAGGGATTGGATCGGCTCAACCTTCCAGCGAAAGACGATAATCTGATTGTCACGTTTCACTACTACGAGCCGGCGCACTTCACACATCAGGGAGCTGATTGGGTCGAAGGCAGCGCAGCTTGGCTCGGAACGAGATGGGCTGGAAGCGTTCGGGATAGGCGGGCACTGCACGACGATTTTGCCAAGGTGGCGGCGTGGAGCATGCAGCACAATCGGCCAATCTACCTCGGAGAATTCGGCAGTCATCGCGTTGCCGACATGCCGTCACGGCAGCGGTGGACGCGCGCGGTCGCCGAGGAAGCCGAAAGCAATGGCTTTGCCTGGGCCTACTGGGAGTTCTGCTCCGTGTTCGGTGCCTATGACGCGGATCGTGGTCGATGGCGTCAGCCGCTGCTGCGTGCACTGATGGATCGAGACTGAAAATATCGAGCGGCTTAGGGGGCGGATCGCAACTATGTGGGTCGCTGCGCGCGTCATCTCGGAACTCGTTCTCTGGTTCGCGGTCTCTATCGTTGGCGGCAGCGATACGGCCATCGCTCAGCAACCCTATCTATGGGGCCTGACGAGCGACAATTGCATGGAGCGGACCGAACAGCAGATCAAAGCGCTCGCGCATCTGCCCAGGCGTTCGACAGTCCGGACTGTTTTCGATCCGCCCAAGGATGGAGGGCCCAATCCGGATGACTATCTGCCTTGTATCAAAGCGACGGCTTCCGTTGCTGATGTTATGGGCCTTGCCGTCGATTCTCACACTATGGCGAGCTTGAAGCCGAAGGAAGTTGAGATGCGGATGGCAGCCTATATCGCAAAGCTCGGCGCGATTGTTCGCATCTGGGAGATCGGCAACGAAGTCAACGGCGACTGGGTAGGCGAGGACACGCTGCAGAAAATAGAAATCATGTACGATGCAGCCAAAGCTGCCCAGCACCTCACCGCATTGACGCTCTACTACGAGCCTGTGCCTGAGTCGTCCGCGGAGATGATCGGTTGGGTCGACGCAAATATTCCCTTCAACCATCGCATGCGGGCTGGCCTAGACTATGTCTTTGTCAGCTACTACGAAGATGAGAACGGCGGCCATCAGCTTTCACATGCGGAATTCGATCGGGTCTTCGGGGCGTTGGCTAGCCGCTTTCCCAACGCTTTGCTTGGAATCGGCGAATTTGGCTGGGGCAAAGGCGTGCCATCCGACCCGGCGAAGCGCGCAGCGCTGCTCGAACGTTTCTACAGCTATCGAATGCCATCGATGACGCGTTTCATCGGTGGCGGGTTCTATTGGCATTTCCGCCAGACCATGGTCGCAGAGCATGCGCCCGATCGGGATGTCCTGGTCAGACTTATGCTGGCGCGATTAAGATGCCTTGTGACACGCGATGGAACTGCAATTGCTCACCCGACAAATATTTGAGTTCCCTGTCGTGTTTATCGATGCCGTTTACTGCTGAGAGAATGAACTCGTTACCGAAAAACGTCTCAAAGTTGCAGGGATAGCGGTTTTTTCGAAGAAGCAGACATATTTCAATCGTGATCAACGTCCGGTGCGCCGGCCCTGCCGACCCGGGCGCGGAAGACTTTGGGGGTCATGCCGGTGCGATGTTTGAAGAGATCGTAGAAACGGCTGCTTGAGCCGAAGCCACAATCATAGGCGATCTGCAGGACCGGATCGTTGGTATCGGCGAGGCGCTGGATAGCTTGGGCCAGCCGATAGCGTATCAGGTATTCATTGACCGAGACACCCAGCACTTCGCGGAAAGTCCTGTTGGCGGTACTTGGATGAATGCCGGATAGTTTGGCCAATTTTGTCAATGACAGTGAACCGGCATGACGCGCGCCGATCAACTCGGTCAACGCTTCGGCGCGTTGCACCGCCGCGCTGTTGATTGGGGCGACCGTCGGTCGGTGCTCGATATGTGGCGTTTCCAGCGTGTCGAGGACGAGGCGCTTGACCCGCAGCCGCACTTCATCGGCCGCCAATCGACGCCGGGTCGGTTTGCCCTCTTCCCATTCCTGCGCCCATCGCGACATCTGCGCAGTATCTGCCCAAGCAGGCCTCGGATCAGTCAGGAATCTACCCTGCATGATATCCTGTCTAATGCGGCGATCGATTGACAGACCCAAGAAATCGACCAGTGGCAAATAAATGCAAATCAGCGGCGCATTTTTCGAAACATCGATAGTTCTGTGCGGAATTGCCGCCCAGAACAGGACCAACTTTCCAGCCTCGACCTCCTCCTGCCTTCCGTTGAAAAGGTAGTTCATTCTGCCTTTCATGAGGAGGTTGATCTCAACATGGTTGTGCCAGTGCGCAATGGCCATCGTGTCGGCGATATGGCGTTCGATCAAAAATTCCTCTCCGGGAACGCTGAACGCTTTTTCACCTCGAAAGCGCAGGCTCTTCGTCATGATGGGTTTCTCGCTTGCGCGGATTCAGGAATGTGATGGTTCATAGCAGGAGGAAAATCCTGTTTGAAAGGATAGACTAGGAGCCAGTTCCCGAAAAATCCCAACTGGAGCACGTAATGACGAAGATTTGCCTCGTGGGCGCCGGCAGCACGGTCTTTGCCCAGAACATTCTCGGGGATGTACTCTCCAATTCGGGTAATGCCGACTATGTGATCAGCCTCTTCGACATTGATCCCGAGCGATTGAGGACATCGGAGATTGTCGCCCGGCGCATCTGCGAGGCGTTGAAGCTGGAGGCGGTTCGCATCGAGGCTACGCTTGACCGGCGCGCAGCGCTCAAGGGTTCCGATTTCGTTATCCTGATGATGCAGGTGGGGGGCTATCGGCCGGCGACGATCACCGATTTTGAGGTTCCCAGGCGTTACGCGTTGCGACAAACCATCGGTGACACTCTGGGTATCGGCGGCATCTTCCGCGGGTTGCGGACCATCCCTGTGTTAGAGGAAATCTGTCGCGATATGGAAGACCTCTGCCCGGGCGCGCTTCTGATGCAGTACGTCAATCCGATGGCGATCAACTGCTGGGCGATCAAGGAAATCGCACCAGACATCAAAACAGTCGGCCTGTGCCACAGCGTACAACACACGGCAGCCCATCTCTCTGATTGTCTTGGCGAAAACATCGCTGATATCAACTATGTGTCGGCAGGCATCAATCACGTCGCTTTCTTCCTCCAATATGAAAAGCGGCTCGCCGACGGCGCGCGCGTGGACCTTTACCCGCGTCTCAAGGCGCTGGTGCAGGAAGGGCGCGCGCCGCAGAACGACAAGGTGCGTTTCGACGTGTTGAAGCGGCTCGGCCATTTTGTAACGGAATCGAGCGAGCACTTCTCCGAATACACGTCGTGGTATATCAAAAATGGCAGAAGTGATCTGATTGAGACCCTTAACATCCCGCTTGATGAATACATCCGGCGCTGCGAAGTGCAGATCGCCGAATGGCAGGAATTGAAGAAGTCCCTCGAAGGCGGCAATCCGATCGAGGTATGCCGCAGCAACGAATATGCCGCGGGCATCATCCATGCCGTGGTGACGGGGCAACCAGCGCTGATCTACGGCAACGTGCCGAATGGCGGGTTGATCGAAAATCTGCCTCACGCATGCGTCGTTGAGGTGCCTTGCCATGTCGACCGCAACGGGGTGCAACCCGTTCGTATTGGTCGGATTCCATCTCAGCTCGCCGCGACAATGCAACTGAGTGTCTCGGTGCAGGAATTGACCGTCGAGGCGGCGCTGACCAAAAAGCGCGACCGCATCTATCAAGCCGCATTGCTCGACCCTCACACATCGGCGGAATTGTCGCCCGACGAGATCTGGCAGCTCGTCGACGAGATGATCGAGGCGCACGGTAGTCTCCTGCCGAACTACCACTAACTCGCTCTGCTTCATATAATCGAAAATCTCTAACTATTTGAAATAGCGCGCTTCCTTGCTCGGAAGCGCGCTATTTTCTTGTTCAGGGCATTCGCGCGAATAGATCAAAAAAAATCAGAATTATGATTGACACTGATTGAATGTGGTGGAATTCTGATTGAAACAAAGAGAAGTCGTGTAGGGGAGGATGTGCCGGTGAGTCAGGCTGGAGGGATGAAGCCGGAGCGCCTCGATGCTATTCGCAGCCATCTTTACGCGAACGGCTTCTCCACCATTCAGCAGCTGGCAGACTCAATTGGCGCTTCGTTGGCGACGGTTCGCCGGGACTTGCAAATCCTTGAACGAGAAGGGGCAATCGATCGGGTCCATGGCGGGGCCCAGATTGCTGAAGGCTCCTCGGTCGAGCTTGCGTTTCAGGAACGGGCGAAGCGCAACCTTTCCGCCAAGCGCGCCATCGCGACAACTGCTTATGAGTTGCTCTCACCGCGCACCGCGATTTTTCTCGACGCTGGAACGACGGTGTTCCAACTGGCGCGGCTCATTCGCATCAACCCATTGCCGCTACGCATCTTTACCAATGGGCTCACGGTCGCCCAGGAATTCCTCAACATTCCCAATCTGGATGTTGTGCTTTTGGGCGGTCAATTGCGTAGCGAAAACGCTTCGCTCGTTGGCCCCCAAGCTGAAGCAATGTTGGAAACCATCTGGTTCGATCAGCTTTTCCTGGGCGCAAGCGCGATCAGTCCTGATGCTGCGATCTACAGTGTCGACAGCGCGGAAGCGAGCCTCAACAGATGTATGCTTAGCCGATCCGCTCACCGCTTCTTACTGGCCGATGCTTCGAAGTTCGGAACCATGGCGACCTATAAGGTCGCGCCCTTAGCCGAGACCCAGGTCATCACCGATGCGAACCTGACCGCGCAATGGCGCAACCAGCTTGGTGAGCTTGGCGTCAAGGCGACTATTGTGAGCGCCGGGGTAGAGGCGTGAAGCGCGATCTGATCCTCGGCATAGATGGTGGCGGCAGCAAGATCCTTGTCGCTCTCGCCGATAGATCGGGGCGGCTCTTACGCTTATCTCGGGGTGGTGGCGTCAATCCGATGGACAATCCAGGTTGGCGTCAGGAACTCGACGCGCAGCTTGCTCCCTTCGTCGGCGACCCGCGTATCGGTGCCGTCGCAGCCGCACTTCCCGCCTATAGCGAGGTGAAGAGGCTCTCCGAAATGCAGCGCGACGCGATTTCCTGCGCGTTTGGCGATGTGCCACAGCGCATCTTGAATGATGTCGAAGCGGCCCATCTTGGCGCATTCGCGGGAGGCGCTGGCATCCTCCTCCTTTCGGGAACCGGTTCCATGGCTTGGGCACGAGACGCGACTGGCGTCTCGTTTCGCGTTGGCGGGTGGGGTGATGCGATCGGTGACGAGGGCAGTGGATACTGGATCGGACGCGCTGCGCTCAACCTCGTAAGCCAGAGTATCGACGGGCGTGCCAGGCCTACGGCCCTGGCGGACATGATGTTTGAACATTTGCAGATCGATCGGTCCGACCCGATGAACGCGCTCGGCGGCTGGGTGACGGGTCTTGCCAATCCACGATCCGGCATAGCTGCGCTATCGACCCTGGTGGATCGCGCTGCAGGGGACGGTGATGCGGGCGCCCTCGATCTGATCGAACGAGCCGCTGATGAATTGGCGAAGCATTTTGCCGCCATCTCCGCAACAGCTGGTCACAACGGTTCGGCCTTGGGGTGGACCTATGCCGGCGGCACTTTTGCCAGCCGCCGGTTGCTCGATGCGCTGTGTGCTCGCATCGACCGCCCTTTGACTGCTCCCAAGCTTCCTCCCATCGGCGGCGCCCTCTTGGCAGCCGCCCAACTTCTCGGCTGGCTCATCGATGATAGCTGGATCGGGCAACTTGCTGCTGTCGCAAACAGCGCGACGGAACAAACAGGTGAAGCAGGCCTCAATAATAAGGAGAGAAGGGAACATGCGTAAATTGATGCAACCTCTGGCAGTGATGGCTGCTTTGGCTGTAGCTGGACCGGCACACAGCGATGACAAGAAGCCGCTCGCGGGTAAGACCATTACGGTGCTCGTGCCGTCGCCGCAGGCGTCCAATATCGCCGCCGATTTCGAGGCGGAGACCGGCATCCACGTGAACATGCAGACGCTTGCCTGGGACGATATCCGACCCAAGCTGGTTACGGCGCTGATTGCTGGCACGACCCCCGCAGATGTCACCGAGATCGATTGGTCATGGACCGGACAGTTTAGTGCGGCTGGCTGGTACGCACCATTGAACGACGCGATCAACGCCGAGGCGCTAAAGGATATCGGTGTTTCCGGCATCTTCACCGTCGACGGCAAGTTGCTTGGTATTCCCTACAGCAACGATTTCCGTGTGATGCTGGTAAACAAGAAGCATTTCAAGGATGCCGGCATCGCCGAGATGCCGAAAACACTGGACGAACTTGCCGCGGCAGCGAAGAAGATCAAGGAAAAAGGCATCGTCAACTATCCAATTGGCCTACCCTTGTCGCCTACCGAAGGGGCTTCGACGAGCTGGTACCTTTTGACGAAAGCCTTCGGTGGCGATTTGTTCGACGCGAATTTCGAGCCCCTGTTCACCAAGCCGGATTCGGCTGGATACAAAGCTCTGGAGTTCGAACTGAAGCTTCTGAAAGACGGACTTGTCGATCCAGCTTCGACCAATCTGAAAGACAGCCAGATCAATGAAGGCCAGTTCGCACAGGGTCTGACCAGCATCATGATTTCGGGAGAGCCTGGCCGTCTCGGTCAAATGAATGACCCGGCGCAATCCAAGGTCGCTGGCCAAGTCGAGGCGATCCCGGTTGCGACATCAAGCGGGAATACCCGCAGCTTTGGCTTGCCGGAAGCAATCGGCATTCCAAACGTGTCGCAGAACAAGGAAGCCGCGATCGAATTCATCAAATGGTTCACGGCCAAGAAATTCCAGACGCAGAACTATACCGCCAACGGCATATTGCCCACTCGCACGTCCGTTCTTGCCGAGCTGAATGATGCGGGTAAGTTGCGCAGCGGCAGCGCCCTGGTTACGCAGTCAAAGACGGTCGAGGCATTGTTCCCGCAGGGCACGCCGACCTGGTATCCGCAATTCTCGAGCGCGGTGAACACGGCGATCAACAGCGCCGCCAAGGGCCAGATGACCGTCGAGCAGGCTGTGCAGAGCATCGCCGAGGCCACCAAGCAGGCCAAGGCTCAATGACATTGGCAGCCTCGCTTAGTTCGGGAGGCAAAAAACATGGCGTCGGCGGCAACGGCGACGCCATGCTCGGCTTCCTGCTGGTCGCTCCGATCCTGATCACCATGGCGGCATTGGTCTTTGCCCCGATGGGCAGGACGGTGTGGGACAGCTTGCATCGGGTCAATCCGATGCAAGCGGGAACGCCTTTCGTCGGCCTGGAAAACTACGCCCGCATGTTTTCCGACGGCCAGCTTGGATCTGCGTGGATCAATACGTTTCTCTATGTTTTGCTGGCGGTGTTGGCTGAGACGGTTTTCGGTGTTCTCGCCGCTGCGCTCATCAACCAGGTTCGTGTCGGGCGGCAATGGCTTCTCGCTGCCGTTATTCTGCCGTGGGCGCTGCCCGGCGTTGTTAACGCCGTCATCTGGCTCTGGATATTCCAGCCGGGGGCTGGTCTCCTGAACGGAATACTCACCGCATTCGGCTTGCCGTTCGAGAACCACGTTTGGTTCAACGATCGCGCAAGTGCGATCATCGCCGTTACGGTGGTTCACGTCTGGCGGATGATGCCGTTGACGGTCGTAATCGTCTTGGCGGCCATGCAAGGTATTCCAGCACATCTCTACGAGGCCGCTCGTATTGACGGCGCCACGCAAACGCAAATGTTTCTGCGTATTACCCTGCCGTTAGTGCGCAGCGCGATTGCAGTCGCAATGACCAACGCAACGGTCAACGCCTTCAATCTGTTCGACGAAGCTTGGGTTCTGGCGGGCTCCAGTTTGGAGACGCGGCCCGTTTTGGTCCAGATCTACCTCGAAACTTTCCAAAACCTTCGCTTCTCATACGGCATGGCGCTTTCGCTCGTGATCACGCTCGTCTCGCTGCTGATCTCGCTCGTCTATGTGCTGCGCGTCTATCGTAACACTCGGTTCGACTGATGAAACAGACATTTGGCAACCGCATTGTTGTTTGGGTGGGCGTAGCGACCCTACTGGTTTGGTCCCTCGGTCCGATCTACTGGACGCTGGTGAGCGCCGTCACACCTACCGAGGATTTTTCGGCACGGCCGATCCACTTCTTCCCGCAGCACTTCACACTGGATCATTTTTCGCGCCTGCTCGGCATCAATATCGCGCGCATCGGCGGTGTTGAGGTATGGGCGCAGTTTCGCGCGGCGTTGGTCAACAGCATCGTCACTTCTGTCGCCGCCACCCTGCTTTGTGTCGCGATTTCGGCGCTCGGCGCTTATGCATTCACACGACTGGAATTTCCCGGACGTCGCATGCTCTTCGCGGCCGTCGTGGCTACTCTTGCAATTCCCGCCTATGCGGTACTGATCCCGCTCTATCAGATCATGATCCGCCTGCATCTTGTGGACACATATCTCGGGGTTGCGTTGATTTATGTGTCGGCTTATCTGCCGCTTTCGCTGTGGCTCCTCCGCAGCGTTTTCGAAGCGCTGCCGATCGCCCTGGAAGAAGCTGCGCAGATTGATGGAGCAGGTAAGCTCTACATCTTTTTTAGGATCGTGTTGCCGCTGGCGGGGCCTGGTCTGACGGCGGCAGCCATCCTTACTTTCCTTGGCGCATGGGGGCAGTACCTCGTCCCTCTGATCTTTTCCCCTGAAGCGACAAAACCGCTGACGGTGCTGATCCCGGAATTCGTCACCAAGAATTTCATCGACTACGGGTTGATCACGGCGAGCGGGTCCATCGCCATCGTCATCCCCGCACTCGTTGTCATTTTCCTAAATCGCTACCTCGTCAGTGGCTTGCTGGCTGGTTCGGTCAAATGAAATCGGAGATATTTATGAGCATTACAGAACGAGTGATATTCGAGCAGTTTCCTTACTGGGAAAAGGCGATCGGCTCGATATCTGCCCCGCACGCGGCTGAGCTGACCGTCTTTCTGGGCTGCGGCACCTCCTACAACCTCGCGCTGTCGCTTGCTGCTCAAGCAAATATTTTCGGCCGCCCGGCTATCGCGGTTCCGGGTGGGGAATGGCTCAACAAGCCGGCTGCATTCTGGCCGCGCTGGGAGCGCACGCACGTGATTGCACTCTCCAGAAGCGGCGAAACCACGGAGACGGTGGCGGCAATCAAGGCGAGCCGCACGGCAGGCGCGTTTGTAACGGCTGTGACGGTGGAACAAGACAGTTCCTTGGCGAAGAATTGCGACCGATTGGTCAAGGCCGCAACTCATCCCAGCGAAGGCATCGTCATGACCGTATCGGCAAGCCTCATGCTGTTGCTTTGCCTGGAAATGATCGGGCAGGAAATGCCCCGCGAATTGGTCGGCTCAGCGCAACGTCTGGCTGAAGATGTCGATGCGGTTCTGCCTCGCCTGACCGCCGATCGCTCACATTTCGTTTTTCTAGGCGGTGGTCCCCTTTACGGGCTGGCCCTGGAAGGCGCGTTGAAACTGATGGAGATGAGCCAGACATTCACACAGGCCTTTCACCCGCTGGAGTATCGTCATGGACCAATCAGCCTGGTCGATCGCAGCACGGCCGCCATCATGCTTTACAGCGCAGATCAGAAGCCCGCGGAAGCGAAACTTGTCGCGGAGTTGCAAGAAAAGGGGGCCGTGGTGATAGGCCTTGGCGGTCCGGGCGATGTCGAATTCAATATCGACTGCGCGCCGGCGCTTGCGGGGCTCTGTATGTTGCCTGCCTTGCAGATACTGGGTGAGCGCGTCGCGCAAGCCCGGAAGATCGACACAGTCGCGCCGCGCCATCTGACCAAGGTCGTGAAGCTGGCATGAGCATTTTCATCCAGCGAAACAGGGAAAGTGCGCTGGCCCGACTGAACGACGACCGGATTACGTCGCTGCCACGGGGGATTGCGTCGGTATGCTCGGCGCATCCTTTGGTCATTGAAGCGGTGCTGAGGAATGGCCTTGCCGAAAACACGCCAATTCTCATCGAGGCGACCTGTAATCAGGTCAACCATGAGGGCGGCTACACGGGAATGACGCCAGCCAGTTTTCGCGAATTCGTCGAGAAGATCGCAGGCAGCGTTGGCTTTGCAGTGGGCAATATCATCTTCGGGGGCGATCATCTCGGCCCCAACCCTTGGAAGGCACTGCCAGCCGAGAAAGCGTTGGAGAAGGCAGAAGCCATGGTTGCCGCCTATGTGGCCGCTGGGTTCGAGAAAATCCACCTCGACACATCGATGGGCTGCGCTGGTGAACCTACGGCTCTGCCTGATGATGTGACCGCAACACGCGCTGCCCGGCTGGCTGCGGTCGCGGAAGAGGCCGCGGCGCGTGCTGGTGTCAGACGACCACTCTACATCGTGGGAACGGAAGTACCACCTCCTGGTGGCGCGACCCACGATCTCTCTTCCATTGAGGTGACCCGGCCGCAGGCGGCGCTGCAGACGCTGTCCGTTCACAAAGCTGCCTTCGTCAAGGCTGGCATAGATACTGCCGTTGAGCGCATGATTGGCATTGTTGTTCAGCCTGGAGTCGAGTTCGATAATGCGGGTGTCGCCGTTTATCGCCCTGAGCATGCGCGCCAGCTCAGCGCCGCGCTACAATCCATGCCGGGTTTGGTCTTCGAAGCTCACTCGACTGATTACCAACCAACTGAGGCGCTTTCGGCCTTAGTAGATGACGGTTTCGCTATCCTCAAAGTGGGGCCGGGGCTCACCTTCGCGTTGCGCGAAGCGCTCTATGGCCTCGACATAATTGCGGACGTGCTCAGCGATACCGCGCCAAAAGGCTCTCTGGCGACAACGATGGAAGCCGTCATGCTGGAAAATCCCGGCCACTGGGCGTCTCACTATCCGGGCGACAGAAAAGAACAGCGCTTGCTGCGGCATTTTAGTTACAGCGATCGTATCCGATACTATTGGCCGGATGCACGCGCGCGAGTAGCAGTCGAGCAATTGTTTGCACGCTTCGATCGAGACATCCCTGAAACGCTTGTAAGCCAGTATCTCAGTCGTCTCCATTCTCGCGTGGTCACGGGAAAGGTGATGCCGCGTCCTCGCGAACTTTGCCTGGCCGCAATTCAGGAAGCGCTGGCGCCCTATAGAGCGGCGACCTGTTCTGGACGGCACAGTCGATGATCGTCATGTACGGAATCCAAACCAAAACGTGTGGCTCGATCAACGATAAGCCCGACCGGAGAATGGCATGGCATCGGTAAGCATTGTGAATGTTCGCAAGAACTACGGAGAGCTCGAGGTTCTGCATGGCGTCGATATCGACATCAAGGATGGCGAATTCGTCATCCTCGTCGGTCCTTCCGGCTGCGGGAAATCGACCCTGTTGCGCATGATTGCCGGACTGGAGGGGATAAGTAGCGGCGACATTGCCATTGGCGGACGCATCGTCAATGACGTCGCTCCAAAGAACCGTGATATCGCCATGGTATTCCAGTCTTATGCGCTTTATCCCCACATGACTGTGGAAGCAAATATGGGCTTCTCGCTCCAGCTCGCCAAGGCGCCGAAGGAGCAGATTGATCGGCGCGTGCGGGACGCCGCGCAGATACTGGGGCTCGAAAAGCTGCTGGACCGTCATCCTCGCCATCTTTCCGGTGGCCAACGTCAGCGCGTGGCCATGGGGCGCGCCATCGTGCGGCAACCACAGGTCTTCCTGTTCGACGAGCCCTTGTCCAACCTTGACGCGAAGCTGCGTGTGCAGATGCGATCGGAGATCAAGCAACTTCATCAGCGGCTGAAGACGACTACCGTCTACGTCACCCATGATCAGATCGAGGCCATGACCATGGCCGACCGCATCGTGGTCATGCATGACGGTGTTGTGGAACAGATTGGCTCTCCGCTGGAACTCTATGATTGCCCGGTGAACCTCTTTGTTGCTGGCTTCATCGGCTCTCCTGGCATGAACCTTATTCGGGGTCGGATTGGCACGTCGGAACAACTGGAATTCATTGGCAATGGTGGAGCGCGTCTATCGTTACCGTCTGGTCTGAAGGTGTCGCGTGGCGCCGAGGTAGTGCTGGGAATTCGCCCGGAACATCTGAAACTTGCCGAGCACGGGACACAGGCCGAAGTCATGGTCGTCGAACCAACCGGGTCTGAAACACAGCTATTCGCTCGCATGGGAAGTGACGACGTCGTGTGTACGCTGCGCGAGCGGATCGACGTTGCGCCCGGTGACTTGCTTGCGCTCCTGCCAGATCCCGACAAGTTGCATCTGTTCGATGCTGAAACGGGTTTGAGATTAACTCTATAACATCGCTCGAAACGGTTCCTGTCATGTGGAAGCGAGCAAAATAGGGATCACTGACGACCGACTGATCGGAAATTCGAAGATATTCGCGAGTAGATCGGATCGACGAAATGAAAATAGATGTTCTTGGCATCGAGCAGGCTTACTCGGCAACAAGGCAAGCGCAAGCCGAACTTAGACCTAGCGTGGTGATGGGCTTATCTGCTCTGCTATTTGGATTGACGCGCGCTCTTTCAGCACGTGTGTGTGGAGCTGGCATCATATACTCTTTCCTGGCCGCATTCCTCACGAGTCTAATCACTAGCGGGATGCCTCTGGGCGGCTCTTCAAATGTGGCAATCAGCTATGTCAAACCGTTTGTCGTACAGGCCGAACCACATCATCCGCCCGCTCAGAAAATTATGAAAGCTCCAGGGAGGTTCGCATGGACTACCTCGTCAATCTTTCGCAGGTTCATCCCGACCCTGCGCTGGCGACCCGCATGGAGAAAGCAGGCATAACGATCCGACGTGCGCTGGCTCCGGAATTGGAATTGGTGACCGATTGGGTGCGGCGGGAATTCCAGACGCGCTGGTCGAGTGAAACGGCGATTGCGATGTCTCGCCAGCCGCCATCCTGTTTCCTGGCAACCGCCGATGAAAGACTCATTGGCTTTGCGTGCTACGACACCACTGCGCGTGGCTTCTTTGGCCCAACTGGAGTGGACGAGGCAGAGCGTGGCAAGGGCATCGGACACGCGTTGCTGCTTGTGACACTGCTTGATTTGAAGACTGCGGGGTATGGCTACGCCATTATCGGTGATGTTGGACCAGCGGCATTCTATGAACGCACGGTTGGCGCAACCCCCATCCTCAATTCCGACCTTGGCGTCTATCGCGGAATGCTTCGATGAGCTGATCGAAACCAGGCTGTAAGGATCAAGGTCCTGAGAGACAAAAATGCGAGCTGTCTTCGAGATTTTCTTGGAGCAGCTGCCGGAAGCGGTCTCAAATCATCTGACGACGGACAGAGGAATAGATGTTTTCCATTATTTTCGCCGGTTTGGTTTGCTCGAATTTTTGCGCGCCGTGACGTCATGATACGGCGCAGACCTTTCGACCCGATCGTGGGTCGAGGGGAGGTAGTTTTTATCGCGAAAGCGCGTAGCGAGCGTGGGTCGCGCTCGGTGAATTGACGACGGATTTGACTGTGAGTTCGAGGCACTTGCCGGTGACGTCCTCAAACATCCGCGTTCCTCCGCCTAGCAGGATGGGGCGATGTGAAGAGACAACTCATCTACACGGCCAGCACGTATGAATTGCTGCCCAACATTGGCGCCGCCCATGATGCAGACATCTTTTCCAACCGCAACTGCCTTAGCCGCTTCGATGGATCGGAGTGCTCTGGCGTAGAATAGCGTTCACAAAGCGGAGTTTACGCCGTCAAATGGCCACAGAGGTGATCGTTGTTCTTGCCTGAACGCAGCTCTGGTCGACCATTCTCAATATCGTAAGTGCGGGAGAAGCGTGCGTGGCTAAGGTCGCGTTTGCGTCACCCCGATGCGTGCAAAAGCGGCCGCAGTCCTCTCCAGTTGCGGCAGGTCGCACACTGCTCCCATCGGGTTCCTCTCTGATCCGCCTATTCCTTCGGCATCGTCACCGTGTAGTGGCAAAGTAGCATGATGTCCTCCAAGCGCTCGAGCACAGTGGCGACATCGGCCTTAAGTACACGGATGGTCCAGTCAGCCTCCTTGCCGGTGTCGCTTGCGTTTTTCACATCTATCGCCGCGTCGTTGACGATCTTGTGGACCAGCGAGCCGATATTGGCGGCGTTCTCGATTGCTGGGAGGTCGGGCGTACCCGGCGGGCCGGCCAGTGACATTTTCATATCCGGGGCGGCGTCGGGCGACCGGTTCCTCGGGGCGCCGAAAATCTCCACGCTGTTGATAGTGATCGTGCCGCCCTGGAACAAAAGCGGGAAGCGCTGCTTGGCAAGCGAAATCGTCTGGCTGTGATCCCCCGCGGCGTCGGCGACGTTGCAAAGCCGGTGCCATTCGCTCGGGAATTCGTGCCGAAGGCTGAAGAGACGAGTCTGCGGCTGTACAGCCTCATCCTTCAACTGCTGCGTCAAACTAGCGACGGCAGCGCCTCTCAGCGGCGTGCCGCCGTCCCGGGCGGTATATCTGACGTGCAGCACCACGTCGGATATTGTGTCGTAGTCGAATTGACGGAAAGTCCTTGGAAGCTCGATCCGCCAACGGGAGATCGCGCCGGCGCCTTCGAATGGCAGATAGCGTTCGTCGCGGAAATTGAGTTCGAACAGGCCACTGTCGTTTTGCGCGTTGCTGGTAGCGACTGACTGCATCCGCGTCCAACTGGTGAGGAAACGGTCATCCTCTCCCCCGTCCCGCTCGGCATAGCCGTCGGCCGGTGTATTCTTGATCCGCGTCTTGTCGCGCAGTAGCGTGAGCGTGCAGTTTATTCCGGTATAGGGGCCGACCACGGCCGGGACGCTGATGCCGACGCTCTTGATGCGGCGCATGTAATGGCCAGGGAAATCGACGTCGAACACCGCCTCTGGCAGTTCTATCTCGCACCAGCCCAGTTCCTTGAGCTTGATCAGCTCCAGAGGAGCGTTCATCACCAGTGAGAAGTGTTTGGTTAGTTCGTAGTCGCGCCGGTTTCCATCAAAATAGGCGCGTTCCATCTGCTTGAGCTGGAGATACAGTCGTTCGCCGGACATCAGGCCCTTGCGCATGCTGTCCCATGCCCCGAACTGGATGAAGTTCGAACTGGTCAGGCCTAGTTCGAAACGGTGACAACGTTCCGCCTTCTTGGCCAGGTCATATGCCATCTGGTAGGACTGAAAGAAGATCGTCGAAATGTCGCCGGCCATCCAGCTGTAAAGTTCCTCGCCGGTGAACTTGTTGCGCAGAAATTCCTGAACTTCCTGGCACTGCTCGATCTGCCGCGTTGTATTGTCGAGATCCTGCTGGGCGCAAGCGACGCGGATACCGGCGGCTACAATCTGCTTGTCGATCTGGACGAGTTCCTTGGAGGCCAGATCCTTCTGCAATTTCCATTCGTCCGACCGGCGCTGCCAGCCACCGAGTATGGAAGAGAGATTGGCATGGTAGGTATGAAGTGAGGCCTTGTACCCTTTCTCGCGGCTCTTCGCCTCATGAGCCGGGAGGACGTTGCCACGGCCAAAGGCCGCGGAAATGCTAACGGATGGCGACATGCCGAACGAAGCACCCACAGAGATGTCTGTGGAGTAGGAGGCGATATCGGCCGTTGTTCTCTCCTCCGACTGAGCGTCCTCCTGGCTGGCCTGGGCCTGGGCCAGTTCGTTCAGTTGATTGGTTTCCTCGCCGATACGCTGCTGAAGCTGGTTGTAGAAGTCGAAACGCGCCTGCGTCACGTCGCGCGTCTTCTGAAGGGCGATCTCAGAGGCCTGCGCCTCGGCGAGCTGCTGCTGCTTGAGCTGCTTCGTGAGGGACAGCAGCTCTGCCTCATGTGCGGTTCGCAGGTTGGAGAGATGTTCAGCATCTCGCTTTTCGAGCGCCGCCAGCAGCGCGCTTCCGAGCGTGCGCAATTCTGCCGCCATCTCCATCGCCTTGGCGAGCAGCACGTTGAAGCGGTAATAGGGTAGCGGAGCGCTCAGATCGCTCAGCACGCTGCCGATGTCGATGCCCTGTGCCACAGCCCGGACCAAAAGCGCTGGGTCGATGGGCGGTTCGAACAGCGGCAATTCCCGCACGACGCCTTCGATATTCATGCAATGGCGGATGTTGAACAGCCGGTTGGCGACCGTGTCCCAATAGGCCAGCAGCTTGTCGTTCTGCGGGAGGCAGAAGTAGAAGCTGCGACCGATCCCGAGTAATGCCCGGTTTTGCGTGGCACCGGCGTTCGTCGTGGCACGGTTGCTGAAGGGGAGATCGTTTTCAAATTCGACGAGCGTCTGGTTGAAGGCATCCAGCTTGGCGGCTCGCAGCTCGGCGTAGGTCTTTGCCTCGCCCTGGCCGCGCGCCGGCACCCGCTGCGCCCTCGGGCCAAGCAGAATCGCGGCCAGCACATAGAGCTGTGTCGCCTGATTTATCGTTTCGATCGTGTCCTGCCGGAACAGCTGGTCACCCCAAGCGATCAGGTTGTCGATATATTTCATCACCACGGTCTTTTGATAGGCAACAAGGCGCAGACGAGCGACGCGATGCGGCTGGAAAGGATGGGCTTGGAGATCCTCCCATTGCGCGATCGCGTCCTTGTCTCCTGCGTTCAATGCCTTCAGCAGGTCATCAAGTCGCTGCGGCTGGTTCTCGCGCAAGGGCAGCACGTTCCAGTAGCGCTGTGGCACGGGATCGGAGCCATCGCCGACGGTCGGGTTGAAGATGTAGTGGAACCAGGTCATCGCTTCCTCGAAGCGCTGGTTCTGGCTGAGCCGTGTGGCGATCAGCAGGGGTACGTGGAAAAACAGCTCCCAATTGTAAAGGCTGTAGGCACCGGTGAAAGAGAAATCCACGATGTGCTGGGGCCAGGGCGTGTTGACCGTCGACCATGAGGGGCCGTAGGCGTCGGCAAAGCTGAGGACCTTGGGTAGGTCGGCTGGACGCTGGCTGCCGATCGTTAGCAGGCCGGCGACGCCGTAGCGGTTGAGCCGCCGTCGATATTCCGCCGCATAGGGGTGGAAGAACGTCTCGAAAGTGAAATCGGCCGAGTACTTGGCGACGAATAAGTCCGAGGGCTTGATGACGCCGTAGTGAAAGATCTGACTTTCCAAAGAAAGCGCAGTCGCGCTGATGGACGCACTCGTCGCTGCCGTTGAGGTCAGGAACTGCGCTTGGGCCGCGGCTATGCCAGCTGGACCCGACTGCCAAGGATTCGCCTTGACGCTCAGCAGTTTGAACTGCGGCTCCAGCTGCGCCACAGAGGTCGTCTCATAAGAGGCGGCCTTCGCCGCATAGCTGCCAACGAGATACGGCTTGATACCGTCGGCCAGGTAGGGGGAGATGTCGCTAGGAGCCGAACTCGACGGGTTGACAAGATAGGTTCGCGGCCCCTCCTGCACGAAGAAATGGTCGTTGAGCGTATAAGGCTTTGTGCCGGGGGCGTAGAAGGAAATGAGGTCGGGCGTTCGTGCGAAGACCGGGATCGCCGCATCTGGATCCGCAACCGGCAGGAACTCCATGTCGCCAGCGCTAGCCGCCAGGAAACCGGAATGGTAGGTTATGTTTGAATTCTTGTCGTTCGAGGAAGCAATGCCATTGTAAGTCTGAAGCGTTATTGTGCCCAGTTGCTTAGAGATGGCCGCGTATTCCGGCCCGCCGCCTGTTAGGAAGCCCCCCGGCCCGAAGGGATAGGCCATGCCGATCCCGCCGGCTGGTAGGGCGAAGACGAAATTCAGCTTGTCGCCGACTTTTTCTATGTTCAGCCGAACGCTAGGATTGGCGATAGCAACGGCGACGGTGGCGGGCGTAGTCTGTTTCGAACTCCATTTTCCTTGATGATATTCGCTCCAAGCAAGGCCATACGCCGTGTATCGGTTGTTCGTGGCGAGGTTGGCCTTTTCGATGGTCACCGTCCAGAAGAGATAGAGGCGTCGGTTCCAGATAACCGGCGAGACTTCGTCAGCTTGAATGTCGAGCGGCACCTTTTCCCATGCAGTCCAGTAGGTATAGGTCGGATTGACCGTCACGAACTGCCGGTAGTAGAAGATCCGCGGCGTCGCGAAGCTGCGGCCGAACACATGCAGCACGCTTTGCCGTTTCTCATCGGCTAAGAAATCCCGCTGTTCGTAGAGGCCGCAAATCTCGAGCTGCGACACGGTATCGAGTTTTTCGAGATAGCTGCCCAGGGCGATTTCCGCGGCATCAGCGGTCAGTTCCGCTTGCAACAGATCGGATTCCAGCTCCTTGAAGAACGGACTCTTGTCGTCACGAAGCTCGGCCTCAATCCAGTTCTCGGGAAAAAGGAATATCTTGAGATTGGCTTCCCATACCCGGTAGTTCTGCATCCACGTCCAGCGGTCGCTGTCGATCATTCGGGGAGAGACATGTGGCATTTCCAGATTGAGACGGCAGCGCTGAATGAACAGTTGCACGGACGAGATCGCCTGCTTGATGCGCGAGGTGCGGATGCAGGGACTCATCTCGACGTCGATCAGGAAATGCTCGAAAAGTTGGCCGGGATCCGTGTATCCAAGACGAGGTAGAAGGTAAGCTACGAGTGCGGCGCGCTGCGCCTCGCGCAAGGGGTCCGCTACCAAATGGGCGGCCTCCAGCCAGGATTGATCATCGTATCGCGCCTTGTAGGCGCGTTTGGCCTCCTGGGCGGCCGTGCGCGCCTGCTTCATGTCAGGCACGGCGGCCGCCCAGGAAAAAAGTTGCGTGGTGGGAGCGGCGAGCGATCCGACCAGCCGCATCGCCTTGGCAAAAGCGAGAAGTTTCGCGACGTCGCGATAGTCCGCGTCCCGTAAATCGAACCCCGCGGCGCCCGCGAGGCCCGCAAGCGTTGTCGCTTCGAACCCGGTTGCTTGCTGCAGCCTTTCCAGCGCCAGCGCCGCGTTCGGCGCATCGAAGACCTCGTTCAGCGATTGCGGATCGGCAATCGCCAGGTTTCGCAGCGCGACGAATTCGTTCAAGCTTGACCACGCGGCAAAGAGCTGCGCCGGGGTGGCTCGGAGTGCGTCGACCGGCAACAGGTTCAGGTTCATCGATCCCGCCCGCACCGGGTCCGTCAGCAGCGCGGTTTCCGGCACGGAGAGCCCGAAACCTCCAATCAGCAGGCTGGCCTTGTGCATGCGTATGTAGGTATGGCGCGCGAATGCCTCGACATCGCCGCGTGTCGCGGAATAGAGCTGGCCTGTGGGAATGATTTCAGCTGGCGACGAGGCGCTGCTCCAGCGCAGCTCGAGCAGCGCCGGGACTTCGTTCGGGTCTGCCGAGGCGAGATTGAAATATTCGAGCTTCAGATCGTAGGATCGACCTGCTTCGAGGTCGCTGGAGACGGTATATTCGGTGGGCGGCCCGTCGTTCCACCGGTCGATCAACAACGCGCCGTCGATCGTCAGGCGCACGCCACCGCCTGCCCGTAAATGGAATTGATAGGTCTGCGTTTTTTCGGAGACGAGTTTGCCGGTCCAGCGGGCGCCGAGCGCGACGCCCGGATCCCACCCGAACGAAACGATTGGGTCCACAACGATCCTGACCGCAGGAGCGGTCAGCGTTTTGTCGGCGAAATATTCGCCAGTCAGGCCGTCGCCGCTCAGCGCGAGAAAATCCGAGATGGCGGGCACGGTCTTGTCTGCGTCCGTGCCAAGCGGCAGCACGCTACCGTTCCCTTCCAGGAGCAAAGCCGTCACCGACGGATCGAGACCGAGGGCACCGGCGAGTGTCTGTTTGATCAGAGCTCGACTGAGGGCAATGCGAAACTTGGGCAGCGCGGCGGCAAGAAAGGCCTTGAATTTAGCGGCAACGCGCGTCGGGTCGACACTTCCGTCCGCGCTGAGAGTTGGAGCCTCGAGAACAGCGGTCCGCAGGTCTTTCTCCGCTGTCGGCCATTCCAGCCGAGCGACCAGCGTCTGCGTCAGCAGGCTGCGGGGCTGATCGTAGAGCGACTGCACCGCCATCCGATAGTCGTTCACGCCCGACAGGCCTAGGAGCACGGCCTTGGCGGCGTCGGTAAGCCAGCCAGATGACATCAGCAAGCGGCTCTTTCCGTTGTAGCTGACAGAACCCGCCGGCAAGACAACGCCGGCCGGCAATACAGCCAGCGGGGCGCTGTAGACTGCCGTGCCGGCTATGAGACCGGCGAGCTGCTCGACGATGTGCGGTTCGAAGAGCTGCGCCAGCTTGGCGCGCGTCAGCTCGCCGTTCGGATCGTCGGAAGCGATGTTGTCATTGGCGATACTCACGAGCCCATCACGAATGATGGCCAGTTGCTGCCCGATCGTCTCGCCTGCTGGTGCAATGGAGGGAAAGGCGTCAGCCGTGCCGCCGAACAGATAGTCAAGTGTCGCCGGCTTGAATGACGTTTTGGCCAAATTATTGGCAAGTCTGACGAAATCGAGCGTTCGTGCCGGATCGATGTCGGCCTCGTCGAAATCCTGGTTGCTCTGCGACAGCCTGCTGAATGGGCTCTTGCCTGCCAGTATCTCAAGCGTGATGACATCCTTGATGGCCATATGCAGTGCCCGCGCCAGCGTCGCATAGCGATAGAGCACGGTCGCCGTCGCCAGCGTCAGCGGAGTATTGTCGTCGGCAAAGGAGGTCGTTGTCGCCGGCACCCCCGGCGCCGACGTCCAGCGCGCATGCTGGCGGATCAGCGTGAGGTCGGTTGCTCGCGTGCGCAAGCCCGCCAACAGCGCCGGCAGATGATCGACGAGCCTCAAGCCTGCCGCCGTCAGGTAACCGCCATCGACAGGCTGAAAATCCGGATCGACATTCCTGACGGCCCGGTTGAGGAACAGGGAGTTGTAAAGGGCGTCGTCACCGTTGACCGGAATGTTTCCCCAGAGGCTCAAGAGTTTCTGCAACGGCAGGTCTAGCTCGCCTTGCAGTTGTGTGATCTGTCCTAGCTGTCGCAGAAACTTCGCTGTGATGTCCGCAGCCTGAAGCGCGGTCATAGTGCGGTCCAGATCGACAATGGTCCAGCCGGTCTTTCGCCAAAGGCGGATGAATCGGTGCAACCGCGCGAGTTCAACATCGTCGAGCGACGTGCCATCCAGATGCAGAAGGCGAGTTAGGCTGAGGTCGCAAGCCGAATCAGGCGCATCGAGCACCAGCATCTTGCTGATTGTGGCGAATTGCTCTGCGGCCCAGGTCTGCAACTCGGCGATTGTCATTCCGGCGCTGGCCAGTGCCGACAGCGTCGGAGGATCGGGATTGGCGAAATTGTTCGCGACCAGCCGGGCAAGTGTGCCGAAGCCTATCGGAATGCGCTCGAATGCCTCCAGAGCCGCTCCATGCGGCCGCGAAGGATTGAGATAGCGTGTGCCAATGAGGGCGATGAGATCGAGGTAGGCCACGCCGGTGCGAGCCAGGAGAGTGGGAACCTGCGTCAACCGCTCGACCCAGGAAGACGAGCGCACTCCTGCGGCACCCCAGGTGGCGTCGCCGCTGAAAAGCGTGAAAGCCATGCCCGCCAGGCTCGCGCCCCCCAGTCCGACGTGACGGGCTGGAACCTCGAGCCTGACCCAAGCGCCTGTCGCCGGCATCGGGCCCATATAGCGGCGGCTCGCGGTCGCCTCGACGCCCCAATCGAACTTGCTCTCGCCCCAGTAGGCGCGATGCGACCAGGTCCCGTCGAAGAACTGCAGCATGAGCATCCGCGGCGGGTTGGCCGGGTCGAGAAAGACCTCGGCAAAAAGAAAGTCATCCGCGGCGACCTTCAGCCCGTTCGGATCGGCGACGCTGTCGAAAAAATGCTGGTGGAGGCCTGGGTTAAGTGCGGAGGCGTGTGTGTTTGCTCCCGACGGAGGCGGCGGCGCGAAGGGCGCGAAGGCCCAGGCGTCGCCGAGAACATGCTGGACGGCGCCAACTGGCAGTCCGCCCGAGACCCAGGCGATGTCTGCGGGGGCCGGCGGTGCGTTGAAGCCGTAGAACCCGGAAACCGGTGGCAAGGGCGGAACCGGCGGCGTGCCGTCGAAGCGGGCGCCAGTGAGAATAGTATATTCGTGCTCGGTCATCGAAAGCGCTTCGACATCGAGCGCGGTATCGAAGGCTGCACTCTTGTCCTTGCGGAAGACCGACATCACCTCGTGCCGGCTCGTACCCATCTGCTTCAAAGTCAGGCGCAGGGAGGTGATCGGTTGATGAAACGGGAGGGTGAAGGGGTAGACGGCGCCCTCCAGCCGATCGTAGGCGGTGTCGCGGATGTTTTCAGGATTGGCGCCGAGTTCGGCGGCCGTCACGCCCGGCGAGCTCTCGTTCGGCGCCGGCACGGCCGGCACAGCGACATTACCATCAGCGTCGGCCTTCAACGGCAGCGACTGCCTGAACGCAACGTAGCTCTCCAGCACCTCGTTGACGAGGTCGACATAGGGCATGGTCGTGTTGGTGTTTTCGCAGGAGAGCTGAATATAGGCCAGGTCCGGCCGGCGGCCGATGATCGGCGTTCCGTCTGCCCAGGTCTTCTTGGCGTTGCCGATCAGGACGTCGAGTGGTGTTATGCCGGGGATGTCCGGCCCGAGAAACTGCAGCAGATCGACGAGGTAGGCGGCCGGGCTATGGACCGAGCGGCATTGCGGACAGTCACAGAATTCGGCTGAGCCGAACAGTGAAGAATAGTCCGGCCTGTTCTGCGAGATGACGTCATCGAGTTTGTCCTGGTCGCTCACAATGCGCCTCCTGGAACGTCGCTGTTCATCGCGTTGTTGAAAAGCACGTACTGATGAACCGCGGCGGCGCTGATGTTGGTCGCGCGGTTGATCACCATCCGCGCTTCGGCTTCGCCCGTCAGAGGCGTCAGAATGTCGAGCGCGACGTCTGGTGGCAGTTCGGCGATGTCGCGCGCCGAATTGAATCCCGCTTGCACCAGTGCCTTCACCGACAGCGGGCTGGAGCTGAGACGGAACAGTCGCTGCAGACGCTTGACCTGCGCGATCACCAGCGGCCGTTGCTCAGCCTGAATGTCTTTCAAAAGGTCGTCACCATGCGCAGCCAGCAGATCATTGATCCGGCCCTCGACGAGATCGAACTGTGCCTTGCGCACGGCGTCCGACAGGAACTGGGTAACGGCGGGTTGGGTATCGGCGAACGCTGTCGCCGGCAGAGTGGCTACGAGATTGGCAAGCGCTGCCGTCGGATGGGCTATCTGCACCGCGGAGGCAAGACTTGCCGCATAATTGGCCCTTCGTTCTTCCGGGTTGCCCGGAACGTCATCGGGAATTGAGATTTCCTCATTGTCGATCAGCGCTTTCCATTTGTCCTGAGTGTCAAGCGCGAAGGCGAGTTCGCCGATATTGCCGATGTCGGGGTGCCTGGCACGAACAGCGCCGACCAGCGCGATGTTGTTCTGCGTCAGGGCTCCGAGCTGAAGCCCGTATTTCACCTTGGCGATTTTTTGTGGGTCGCCGAAACCGGGCAGGGTCGCGAGCTTCTGCCAGAATTCGGCGGTGGTTCCGACATGGTCGGAGAAAGTGCGCCACAAGGTTGCCTGCTCGCCGGCATCCGGCAGATCGGTGCCGATCAGATCCGCGAGCGACGGCGCTCTTTCGCCTGCATGATAGTTTGGAAGGATGCGGGCAAGCCGGTCGCTGATGGCTCGGACGCTCTCCTCAAGACGTGCCTCCGGCGAGAAGGGAGCGATGATCAGAGGCATGCCGGTACTGGCTCTCTTGAGCGCGCCGCGCAGATCATCTGTGCTTGCACGAGCGAGCGCGATCACATCGGTCCCGACCCCGGAACGGGCGAGGCCATAGAAGACGGCGGCGCCGACGCTGTTTTCAAACGGGTCGCGCGCAAGCCGGAAGGCGGCCACAAGCGTAGCTATGCGGGAACGTTCCAGGCCGGTTTCGCGCGCGGCGAAAGAGATGTCGCGATGATTGTCCTCATCGAAGCGCTGAAGCATGGCGCCGACGAGCGCCTCCTGCCGCGCAAAGTCGGCATTGTCCGGTATGGCTTCCGGTACGAGCGGTACCAGCGCGAGGATCAGTTGCTCGTATTCCGAAGGCGGCGGCATTTGCACGCCGCCGGCGATCACGATCCGCACCTCCTCGACCCGGCGGGCCTCGATCCCCATGATCAGATCGTCATCGGATACTGGCATTTCCTCGGTAATATCCTTGCCGTCCGGAAGCCGGACGATCCGGAGCGCGTCGACCGAGCGGCCGTCACGGCCAAGAGCGAAGATCAGATCGGGAATGAGGGTCCCGCTGGCGGGAATATCACCAGCCGCAAAATCGGCTGTCTTGTATGCCAGCTCGAACCAGCCGGTCTTGCCGTCGCCGCGGCTTTTGGTGGCGTCACTGCCAAGAAGCTGGCCTGTCAGCGGGCTGTCGCGGCGAAAGAACAGGTCGCGGTCGTAGACGCTGACGGCAATACCGTTGACCGGCCCGCCGGCGTCGATGATCTGGCCGCGCACGACCCATTCCGGCTGCGGCGCGTCGAGCGCGCCCAGTTCCTGCAGCAACCGGTTGAGGACGTCGGCGGTCGGCTGGTCGACGACCTCGCCTGGTGACAGCTGGAACTGCTGCCGGACGGTGACAATGACATTGCCGGTGCCGGTACTGTAGATCCCGGCATCCCGGTCACGGCGCAGGCCCGCCTCGAGATCGTCGCGCCGATCGTCAGGCAGGCGAATGCGCTGCTTGTCGATCAGCAGCAACAGGGCATCTTGCACGTTGGCAACCGCATCGGCCGCAGTGCCGGGGCCGATGGCAGGCGGCGGAGGATTTGCAATCGGCTTCATGGCTGCGCTGCTCCTTTCGTTCGAGGATCTCGGGATTGTCGAAGCTTGTTATTTTGCCCTTGCTCATGCTCGTGCTCTGGCTCCCATCACCCCACCTGCGCTTGCTATTCCCTATGGAAACGCGGGCATCAACGTTCCGCCACCGGTGGCAGCGCCGGTGGTGGCGCCAGCTGTGCCCAAACGCAATGAGGGACCCAGTGCGCGAGATACAATGAAGCCAAGGGTGAGCATCGCCACCCAGTCGATGGCACCCTGCTCAAGTGGCTTATCGGCTTCTTCGAGGCGACGAAGTTGCTCGGGGGTCAAGCCGCTCGGTGTGCGTTGCTCGGCCGGGTGCGGCAACGCAGGTTGGGGCGATACCGGTGTCGGATGGGCTGGGGTCGACGGAGGTAACGGCGCGGGATCGGGCTTCAGTACGTCTTGTTTCGGAGGCTCAAGCGGTGTCGGGCGTCGCGGCAGCAAAGGCTTGGGCTGGTTGTGTGGTGCCGTGCGTGCATCTGGCTGGGGCAGCGAATCTTTCTTTCTGCGCGTGCCGGGCCGGCGTTCAAAGTCGGCGTTCTGCTGCGTCTTCTTTCCGCTCTGGATTCCGCTTTGCTTTGGTCTTTTCGCCCAATCGGAATCCTCACCTTTCGTTGACGGGCGACCTTCCTGAAGGCGTTTGATCCGGTCCTCGATGCTCCTCTGTCGCTGTTGACCTTGACCTCGCTTGTAGCCCTCACCTTTGCGTGAAGGATCAGCGTCGAAATCGTCGGGTTCGTCGCTAGGGGGCTGGCTGCTAGGGGGCTGACTGCTAGGGGGCTGACTGCTTGTGGGGGGGGCGCTGCCGGGAGGTTGGCTCGGCGGTGGCCCTGACATCGTGGCCCGTTTGTCGGTACTGGTGTTCTGAGCGGGTGGTCCTTCGCGCCAAATCTGGTGAATATCGGTGTCTTCCGGGTGCTGTGGGTCCAATCCGGATGGGTCGACGAAACAAGTCGGACATGCCCCGGCGTACAGGTAGAGATTCAAGCCTCCTGAGATTCCGATCGGATCACACGAAATCCATCTTCCCATCCACGGTGAGTAGTATCGCTCGCCGTGGCAGCAGAGGGCGGTCTCCTCGTCCCGTTCCTTGCCGGTAAAACGGTAGCGCTTTGGCGTTTCGGCTTGACTGCGGGCGGACTGGTAGGCGGTGGTGCCGTAAGGGTGATATTCCTCGTAGGAAATCACCTGCGCCTCGCCATCGACTTCGAGCACCGCCGAGCCTAGGTGATTGCCGAGTTGGAACCGTATGAGCTGGCGCGGTGCCGGATCCGCGCCGGCAAGGCGCGTTCGTGTTTCGACAAGTGCGACACGTCGTTTGTCGTCCATGACATGCAACGTCTCGCGCTCCAGTTTGACCGTTTGGCCGTCGGCCTCATAAGCGCGATAGATTTCGATGTTGCCGAGGTAAATGCGCTCTTCCCTCGGCTTGCCGTTCGCCGCATCGGTGATCTTGCGCACGCGCTCGCCGGTCGCGTCATAGACATACCAGGTCTTTTCCGCTGCTCCGCCATTGTTGAGCCGCCGTTGGGTGGCGCTCAGCTGGTCCTGGAAATCCCACTCCATCACCGACAGGTGCGGCATGGAAGTCAT
The DNA here is from genome assembly GCF_008727715.1 of Mesorhizobium terrae. Taxonomy (GTDB): domain Bacteria; phylum Pseudomonadota; class Alphaproteobacteria; order Rhizobiales; family Rhizobiaceae; genus Mesorhizobium; species Mesorhizobium terrae. Next base: position 631,074 of record NZ_CP044218.1, on the reverse strand, counting down.
ATTGCCACGCGCGTCGTAACCGTACCGGGCGGTGTACCCAGGCGCGGCCGGATAGTCCGGCAGATTGTCGGGATCGGCTGGCAGCCGGGTGGCGACAAGGCGGTTGCCGGCGGGCGTATATTGGTAGCGGCGCGTCCAGCGTAGGATCGCCCCGCCGGCATGGCGCAGGCTCATGATGTTGCCGACTGGATCGTATTCGTAATCCTCGCTGTAGCGCTGCAGTGCCTCTGGGCTGTTGGGAAAAGGTATGCCGACTACGGGCGCAAACGACGCGGCATCGCGCTGAGCGTTGTTTTGCGCGGCATGCTCCCGCCCTTCGGCCCGGATCAGTCTGTAGAGCGGATCGTAGATATAGGCGTTGCTTGGCGCGATGGTGGAATTGTCGAAGAAGACCGTTTGCTGCGCGTCGTCGCGGATGGCGGTGATGTTACCGACCGGATCATAGCTGTAGAGTAAGTCCTGCAGCATCCGCCTGTCGGCCTGTTGATGCCCAGGACGCATGCTCTCAAGGCGGCTCAGCCGGAAGGTGTCCGGCTCATAAGTATAGCGGATGACGATGCGGTGCTCCGCTTCGTTCTGCTCGGCGAGGATGCGCTGGCCCTTGGCGTTGTAGTCGATATTGGCGACAGCGTGCAGCGTTGCAGTGGCAGGATCCAGCAAATTGGGTGGCTCGCCGGCAAGCTCCAGCCAGACATCGACACGCTCGAGCAGGTTGGCTGCGTTGTAGCCCGGGCGGATGACGTCAAGCGTCGCGCCCGGTCGGTTGCTGTACGGGGCGACGTGCTGGACTTGCCTGTTGAGCGCGTCGTAACGGGTGCTCTGGCTGAAGATTTCCGCATTCAGTGGAGGCGCCCGCGACCAGTCGGGAAACTGCTTGTAGTCTTGCAGCAACTGACGCGTGCTGCGCAACGCATTGCCCTTGAAGTCGAAGGCCTCCGCGTCACCAGTCGCCGGAATGGTCCCGGCACTGGTCCCAAGGCCGGCCTTGTCGTAGTGCCTGTAGACCCGTCCGCGCAGGTTCAGCTTGCGGGTCTGGTCGTTGGCGGGGGTGTCCGGCAAGCCGTTGCCTGGTGTGTCGCCGTAAAGCACTCTTTCGAACTGGACGACCTTGTTTTGATCGGCTGGATCGGCGCCCTTGACATAGGATGCCGCAGGGCGGTGCAGGGGATCATAGGCGACGTGGAACATGTGGCCGCGACTGTCCCACGCCACCATCGGCTTGCCCGCGGCGTCGTTCAGCGTCCAGCGGTCGCCAGCATCGGCGTTATGCTCAAAGAGAAGATTGCCTGCAATATCGTAACCGGGCGCGAAGTTCGTTGGGTTATCAACCTGGCCGTCTGGAGCCGCCGGCAGGATGTATTGCATCGCCAGATTGCCGCGAGCGTCTCGGATCCAAAGCGCCTTCCCTTCGGCATCGAGCCGTGTGAATGTCGGGTACATCCTGTCTTCGACGGCACCCGCCCCAGTCTTTACGCGGTTGTGCGCGATGGCGATCACCGCGCGGCCGAGACTATCAAGAACGGTTAGGGTCGGTGTGCCAGCATGATCGGTTGCCAGTTGCGCCGCGCGTTTCTCCTCCGCCGTGGCAGCACCGGCCGTCTTCCTCGCATACCAGCTGTTGCCGGGCTCCAGCACTGTGTCGTTGCGATCGAAACTGCGCACATGCCAAGGCGAGAACTCGTCGCGCTCAAAACTACCGTCCGGCATTTCCCGACGCACGATCCTGCCGATGGCATCGTAGTAGACGACCGTTGCCACTCCTGCTGCCTCAGGCTCCTCAAAACGATGCCCGATGGCAGCAGCACTGAAATAGGGCTCGTATTGTTTGACCGGATTACCCTTGTTGTTGAAGATGACCTTGCCGGTGGCTACCCAACGCAGAGGCTGGCCAGCCACTTCTGGCTCGGCCTGAATTTTCCTGACGATCGCGGTTCCGAGGCCGTCCGAATATTCTAAGGCTACCTGCAACGGACTTGCCGCGCCTGCGGCAAGCTCACGGACGTGCTGCTCGCGCAGGATGGTGCAGGCGCAAGCCGGGTGCTCCGCCCACTGGGTCGTCCGCGTGCCGTCAGCAAGCAGCTGTTCGATCTCGCCAAAATCGTAGATGTGGCGGACTGTCGCGTTGGCGAGCCAGTCACGTGCCTGCGCCTCATCGAGATTGACACCGTCGAAGAAGGCCCGCAGCGCCATCAGCGGTGGCTGCGCGCGAGCAAGATTGGCGACACTGGCATCAAATCCGGAGAGATCGTCGGCCTCGTCACCCTTTCCCTTCAGCGCCATAGCTGTTGGAAAGCCAAGCACGTCGAAGAAGACTTCGGAGAGATTGTCGTTGACGTCGCGCATCTCCCGCGGAGCGAGCACGCGGTAGTCGAACCGGGCGACGCGAGCGGTGTTGTCGAGCGCGTCGGTGCTCGCCGCAACAAACAGATCGCAACCATCATAGGTCACGCTCGTGACATTGCCGAAGGCATCGGCATAGCGGACTGGAAGATAGAAGTGTGTGGCGGCGTCCCCTGCAAAGCCGGCGATGCCGGATCGGACCCAGTATTGCCCGGCCAGCTGGGCAGGTGGGATCGAGGCGAAGCGTACAGCAAGGGCTGCGCCGCTGAGGTAGCCGCTGGTTCCGGGGTTGTCGAGCAGATCGCGGGCGTTGCGCGGGCCGTCTATGACCTGATCGAGCTTGCCGGTGCCGTCGGCGTTCTTGAAGACCGCTTCCAGCAGGCTGTCTGTAAGCGCCAACTGATAGTGTTCGAAAACCAGGCCGAGCGGTCCAGGTTCGCCGAACGGAGCCGGATTTGCGAGATCAGCCGAGAAATAGAGCGTTCGTTGGTGCTCGATGAGGCGCTTCTGCCAGCTGACCCCGTCGGGAATTGAATGGTAGGGGATGTCGGCCACTGCAACGACATCGGCAACTGGCACCGTCGGAGGATAGTAAGTGCTCAGCGCCCATTTCGCCAGTTCGCCGATGGTGAGGTAATCGCCACCTCTGCCGTCCGGAATGGCAAGTTCATAGGTCATCGTCTCGCATGGCACTCGCAAGCGTTGCGCGTCGATGTCGAGATGGTCCTTGGTGTAGCGCGTCTCCTTGTAGACGAGGTGGCGTTGCTTCTGGACACTGCGGATCGCCGCCAGCGTGCCGGCGTTAAGGGCATCCTCTTCAAACAGACCGACGCGCGGATAGACGATGTCAACCGTCTGAAGCACGTTGCCGTACCCGTCGTGGCGCAGGTTCAGCGTGTGGGCGACGCGCGGGTCGGGGCGCACGCCAGCGGGCATCAGGGGCAGTTCGTAGTGATAGGTAACAGCCTCGCTCTCCGTTACGAGGAAGACCGCATAGGCGTTGGCCTCGTGCGGCTGAAGCCGGCTGATGCGACAGTTGTGATAGGCGGTGGAGAACAGCTTGACAGGGATATGCCGAGGATCGCCAGGGCGTTCCAGGGCGTCGAGATCGAGCTCATAGACCTCCTGTCGCAGCACAAAGCCCTTGCAAGCGCGAAGCGCTTCGCGCCATTCCACCGTGCTAAGCTCTTCGTTCCCAAGATCGGGTGCAGGCAACGATTTCTCCGCGAAACCCGCCGGCAGAGGAGCCCTCAGCCAGTTTGGAAAATATTCGTGCGCAAACTGCGTAAGGATGCGTTCGCGATCCAGGAAAGCGCCAGTATGATACCAGGTGACGGTCTTGACAGGCGGCTGGTGGAGCGCTCGATCCTCTGTGATATACGGACTGGTGGCGTTGCCGGCGGTGAACTCGCCATAGGATTCGGTGTCGACCTGCTCCACTCGGCCGAAGCCGCGAAATTCCCGCTCGTCGCCGTCGAAATAGCCGTGATGATACGAGTAGGCCGAGGCAAAACTGGTGTTGCGCCATTTGTCTGTGATGGTGACTTTCTCGACCACATGCACGGGAAAGGACAGACGGGTAACCCAGGGCGTGCCGTTGAGCCGGTCCTGCAAATAGAATTTGGTGGAGGAAGCGTAATCTATCCGCGTCTCCGCACCAAGATTGTTGGCGACCCTGACAAGCAGATGCGGCTTCCTTCCGCCCATCAGGTCGACATAGCGCATCTGCACCCCACCACCGTCGCCGAGATGCGGCGACGACCAGACGAGGCAAGCCGTGCCGTTGCCGAAGAGATCGATCGGCACGACCGACACCAGGTCGTCGATGCGTGGAAAGGCGGCGACCGTCTGAGGCAGACTCCAGCCGTTGCCGGAGAGATTGAAATAGAGGCGGACACCTTCGCGGTGCAGATAGATGATGTCCGTCGTGCCGCTGCCGTCGATATCGGCCAGACGCACGCGGCTCTGGCGGAACTGGTCGAGACTATCGAAGTCCGGCGACCTCTCCATCGTGACCTTGGCGCCGAAACGGCTATAGCCCAGATTAGGCCAGTAGCAGACCTCGCCACTGCGGATGCGCACCAGATCGGTCAGGCCATCGCCACTCATATCGGCAAGATAGATGGACTGGGAGGCGTCCGAGAAAACCAGTTGTGGCCCCAACTCCTCGTCCCGCCCCTGCCAAGATCGTTCCGCCGCACCGAAGCCGTCCTCTCCCAAGGAGAGGTGCCAGACGAAGGTATCATCTTCGGTGATCAGGATGTCGGCGTGTCCGTCACCGTCAAGATCGATAAGCCGGGTATTGGGGTCGTGCACGGTGCGTCTTACAGAGGAGGAGAAGGGGCGGAAGGGCAGCCAACTTTCGTCCTCATCATGCTCGTAGAAGCCGGGAACGGGGCCGTCGAGAACCACAAGATCCGGCTGGCCGTCGCCTGCGAGATCCATGAATTCGGCCGCGTCGCCGACGAGCGAAAGGTTGGGCTTCTGCGCGACGAGCTCGGACGGTGCAAATGCGGGCTGCCGCCAGCCCAGAGGACTGAGATTGCGCTTGTAGAACCAGCCAGCGGCCTGTTCAGTCAAGATGCCGGGAATGCCCTCGCCATGCAGGTCCAGCCATCGGTAAGAGGCGGTGTCGAGCCCGTTCGGCAGGTTTTCCAGGCTCTTGGCATCAATGTCGTGGACGGTTTCTTCCACGACAGGTTGCGTGTATTCGAATGTGACCGGCGGTGTACCTCGGCGGTCGTAACCGGTGGCGTTGCGCCGATAGGACATCTGCCTGACAGAGGTGAGAAAGGCGTAGACCGGGCCGGAAATAACATCAGGGCCATGCTGACCGTCATGGCCAAGATCTGTGGAGCGAACCAGGCAGTTTCTGCCGACCTCATCGTCTTCCGGAAAATGATGGAACATCAGCGCGCGGCGGCAAAGGCGCGTCGTGCGCAACTCGAAGCCAGGCCGGTAACTGGAAAATGCGTCCGCCCGGTAATCCCATGTCCCCGCATCGTCCGGCTTGGGTGCGTCACCGTCGTGTTCGCCGTAGTCGAAGACCATTTCGAACAGGAAGCCGCCCTGGGCAATCAGGTCATCGATCTTGGCCTTGTCGAGAAAGCGGGGGCGACGCCCTTCCTCCTCCAGCAGCGGCACGCGGTTGCCGTAATAGATGTGCTTCAGATAGCGGTTGGCAGTGCGGCGCCGGTCGTTGGGTCTGCCGCGGTTGCGTTCGCAGGTCCTGCCGTAATCGACCCTTTCGCCGTCCTCGGCCTTGTAGCGATAGAGAACCGCATTGCCCTTGTCGTCACGAGTCTCGCAGATCAGCCAGGAAAAGATGCGAGCGCCATTCTCCGGATCGAAGATGCGGGAGTTGGCATCGCGACCGTAGAGAGTGAGAATGTTGTCGCGGGTGATGGACCGCCAGTGGACGTCCTGCTGATCGGAAAGCAGCGTCCAGCGCTCGATGCGGGCAAATTGCCCTTCGATGCGCGGGCGGTAGCGGCGCACGCGGTAGCCGTCGATCTCCTGGTCATCAAGGAGAATATGGCCCTGCTGATCGCGTGACCAGCGGCCCGCCATATCCTGCTGATAGGCAGCGACGAGGTCCTCAGCACCCGACAGAAGGAATATGTCGGAATCCTTCGTGTTGTCGTGGCCGTCCAGATACCGCGGCAGCCCTTTGTCGGTCTTGCGGGTGATCGACGGAAGAGAAAGACTCCAGCCGAAGCCAAACGGACCGTTGCCCGAGCTGGAATCGTAGGAAAGCGACAACGAGGGGCCAAATCCCGTGCGTCCCGGGCTCGTCGCGATCGGCACCGACATCGCACCGATACCGGTTACCGGGTTGGCGGCAAATTTCTCGCCGATGCCGCGAACGGCACCGCCACCCTTCGGTAAGGTAATGGCCGGTGGTACGACGGCTTCAAATGGCGTCGCCGCGGGGGACTTTTCTCCAGACATTCGACCCTCTCAATCGAGAAGTCACAATACGTCGGCATAAAGTCTATGTGAGTGGATGCGCTTTTTTTGAAACAGATCAGGTGCTGGTGAGAGAGCTGTCGCGGGCGACGATACACTTCCTGCCGGTACCGGAATTCAATTCAACGCCAGCAACCGGCCCGTTCAGCCGATATGGTCAATTGATGGCACCCTAATGTTCGTGTCACGCCAGTATCGGAGACGTTCGACAAACTATCAACAAGAATTTCTTGAAATCAGTTAGACCAAGAAGGCCCACCACCCGACGTGCCCTGCAACACTTTCAACCAAGTCCCCTTTGCGCAAAAACCAGGGTCTCGATTCCGTGGTGATTGGCACGAACCCTGATGCGAAAGTCACCGACTAGGTTCCCGATGAGTTGGGTGAACTCAGTACCGTATCCATTTCCAAACTTCGGAACCAGCCGGACGAACAGGCGGGCCGGTTGCGGACCACATCATTGTCCATCACGTCAACTCGGAAGGCTATTGCTTCGCTTCGCCAGTCCGTAGCAGGTGCGCGCCGGTCTATTTCCACAAGTGATCGAATGATAGGTGGTTCGCTTTTTTAGATGCCATCCAGCACTTTTCCACCACTGACGACGAACCAGAAATGAAACATAATTCGGAGCCATTGGCTGCAGTTGATCGACGGCGGTGCGCGGCGACGTCCAGGAAATCGGCGGGGGTGAAACCGTCACGGCAAACCCGGCCTGCACTCTCACTCTCTTGGCGTTGCGGGGTCTCCTCGCAGAAGGGGGTGGCAGAGACTTTGGCTCGGGCGCAGAGGAAGGCTTTCGCCCTCGTTTATGTTGCTCGCATTGAACCTGTCGGGTCTGGCTTGCCCGAAGCATCAGGCAAAGCGGCTCGCGGCTGAGAAATTCATGTTGTGCGTCGGTGGGCGATCGGCGTCTCAGGGATGGCGCGTGACAAAACCTCTGATAAGATTGCGGTCGATTGGAGGATTTGTAACATGCCCTCGGCGCAAGATTCACAAAAGGCGAAGCTCAGAAGCATGCTCGATGCGCGCAGCATGATGCATGCGCATGAACTGCGTGAGGCTGGCATCAGCGCGCAAACGATAGCGCGCGCCGTCGAGAGCGGGGAAGTCGAGCGTATCTCGCGCGGAGTTTATCAGAAGCGTGGTGCGGAAGTCGAAGAGAACCAGATCCTCGCTGAAGCCATCATGCGCGTCCCCAAAGGCGTGATTGCACTGGTGTCGGCGCTCGCCTTCCATGAACTGACCGACCAGATGCCACGGCGCGTTTGGGTGGCGATCGGGACGAGCGATTGGGCGCCCGTGCAGTCCTATCCGCCGCTGCGTATGGTCCGCTTCACGGCGCCTTATCTGCGACAGGGCATCGAGCATCATGCTATCGCCGGACTCGATGTCCCGGTCTATTCGATCCCGAAGACCCTTGCCGACCTGTTCCGAAACCCCAAACTGGTCGATCGATCAGTCGCTGTAGAGGGCCTGCGCGCTGCTCTTCAGCAACGCAAGGCAACTCCGAGCGCAATCGCCCAGGCCGCGAAGGCCGGCGGCGCCTGGAAGGTGATGCAACCCTATATCGAGGCGCTCACCTCCAATGGCTAAAGCACCGACGAATATGGCGAAGTCGGTCAAGGACCGGCTGCTGAATATCGCCCGCAAGGAAGGCCGCGTATTCGATATCCTGCTGGTGCGGTTCGCACTCGAACGGCTGCTCTACCGCCTGTCGATCTCGGCGCATCAGGACCGTTTTGTCCTAAAAGGCGGCATGCTGGTCACGGTCTGGGTGACGGACGACAACCGGGTGACGCGGGATGCGGACTTTCTCGGGCTCGGGGACGCCGATCCGGGCCGCCTGATCGCCGACTTCGGGGAGATCATGGCGGCTAAGAGCGACGATGGACTCGTCTTCGACGTCGATGCGCTCGCTGCGACCGTCATTCGAGAGGAGATGGAATACGGCGGCATTCGCCTCAAGACCGCTGCCTATCTCGAAAGAACGCGCATCCCCGTCACAATCGACATCGGCGTCGGGGACGCCATGGCCGATGCGACGCAGCGGCTCGACTATCCGGCCTTGCTGGATTTTCCCGCTCCGCAGGTTCGTTCCTATCCGCCCGCCACAGTGATTGCCGAGAAATTCCAGGCGATGGTGGCGCTTGGCGTCCTAAACGGACGCATGAAGGATTATTACGACCTATGGGCGATACCGCGCGCGATCGACATTTCCGCTGATGATCTAGACGCGGCCATTCGCGCGACGTTCGAACGCCGTCGAACGCCGATCCCGACAGAGCGTCCACCAGGACTCTCGGTCGACATGTTTGGCGACGAAGGGAAGCAACGGCAATGGCGTGCTTACGCCGCGTCGCTCGAACTCGACGCTGTTTCGCTGGAATCGATCATCGAAGGGGTTTGGGAGTTGGTCGGCCCGTCATGCGCGCGGATCGTAGCAAGAAACGGGAATGAGGCATGACTGACGGCGTCGCCATCATTGACGTCTGGGACGTCGAAACCTTCGACCGCGAGTTGCGCGGCGACCTCGACGCCCACGCCGATGTCATCCGCAACTACATGCTCACCTCGCGCCGCCAATGGCTGGAGCGTGAGACCTCCGATCACACCATGCCCCATCCCGAAAATCCTTACGCGGGCGAGTTCATTTGGGTGAAGGAGCATATCATGCGGCTGATGGAAGTTCGCACGATCCGCGCCTGGCACTATACCCGCTTGACCGACGCAGAAGTCGACATTCTCCGGCAAGGCGGCATTTATCCATCCAGCCTCGACACCATCCGATCACGCTTCGCGGCGCAAGTCGCTGCTGGCGCCTTCAGCCAAGAGGTCGCAGATCGCTTGTTCGCCGACAGCCCGTACCAAAGCGATCAACTCGACGCCCGCTCCAACAAGTTCTGGATGGTCTCGCATCCCGTCAACGTCGAAGACAGCGGCGTTGAATTGCTCCTCGAGAGCTGGGGCGGCGAGTCGGCCTATTTCTGGCAGCGAGACGCGGTACTTCAGGACATGCTGAAGCAGATCGGTCGGCCGCGCGTTCTGGAGATTGCCATGCCGCTCGTCCATTCCCGCCATGGTTATTCGGCGGCTGAGGCAGTGGTTGCCACCTTTGGCCGGTTGCTCGGCTGCCGGCCGGACAAACATGCGTTCGACCTCTACACACATCAGCCGCTCGGTCCCGAGCATGTCCTCGCCGTTCATAGCGAAGGCGAGCCCAGCTTCGGCGTCTTGGCTCGGGGCTACCCGGTCGGCTTCGTCGACGTGAACCTCGGTCGGTGGGACAAGGAATGAGCAGAGCGGACACTGCATCCGACGCGGTAGCCTTCCTGCGTGGGATAGCTGGAGAACTCGCCGAGATTCACCGCGGCAGCGACTATTCACTCTGGCGCGACGAGGCGAAGCATCGTGTCGATCAATATCTCTCCCGCGCAGAGCCGTTCTCCGATTTCGCGACGTGTTGGGTGTTCAGTGGCGACGGCGGCGGCTCTCTCGTCGGAGGCCGCTTCGGTGAATGGGCGATTGACCGGCTCGTCGAAAAAATAGCGCCGGAAGATATCGTTGCACTCTTCACGAACGAAGTGTCGCGGAATGCCGCAGTCTACGAGGAAGTTTCGCCGGTGCTTGGCATCGAAATCAACGAGCCCTGTGAATTGGGCGATGGTGTTCGCCTTGTGCCGCCGGCGGCCGACATCTTCAGCGCGTTCGACTACCCCTGGCGATATTCGTGGCCGAGCATGCCCACCGGAACCGGCTTCCTCGTCCAGTCCTACAAGGTAACGCCAGCCTTCGAACAACACCCGTCTGAAGCAAATGGGCCAGCCGGGACCAGCATAACACAGCCCGCCTCATCGGCGCGTGATGCAATCCGCCGTCGTTTTCGGCTCGCCTGTTTGCTTGGCTCCAGTGGCGGGGTCGAGTTGCCGATGTCGGTAATTCTGTCGGATCGCCGCGCTTTGCTGTCGGCTGATGGCACGATGTCAGGCCGCCCGTTTGCGGCTCACCCGCTCGTGGCTTTCCCAGCGGATTTGGCGACGATCAAGACCGCCTTCGGGCAGCTAGCGGCATTAACCGAGGGAGACAGCCTTCCCCGTGCAATCGACCGGCTCGGGCGCTCGCGGCTGGCAATTCATCCTGTCGATCGCGCTCTCGATTTGGGCATGGCGGCGGAAATCGTGCTGATGCACGATCTCGGAACGTCGAATACCGAAATCACCTATAAGATTGGCAGTCGCGCCGCCTGGCTCTTGGGTGAGGGTGCCGTCGAGCGGACCAAGATCTTCGATGAGATGAAGCATCTATACAAGGCTCGGTCAGACGCGGTCCACTCGGGTGTGCTTCCGCCAAAGTCCAAGGTCGATCTCGATCTCGCCGATCAGCTTGTTGTCCGTGTCATGCAGGCCATCCTTCAGCGTGGCAGTTTTCCGGATTGGACGAGCCTGACACTGGGGGCGAAGGCTGACGCGATCTTGTACGATCGACAGCAGTAAGACATCGGCTGCTCTAGTGGCCCAGGAATGACTCAATAGGAATCGGCGATGCGCTCTCTTACGGACTTCCTTGCTGGCCTGCCTGGCATCATGCCCATTAAGACGAGAAGGCTCGTCCTTGAAGGAGGGGTTCTGTCGAAAGCTGAGCGCGCCGACATCTACACACGCGAAAGGAATTGGCTCGATCTTGTTCTTGAGGTTGGTCCTGATGCGGCGGCGGCGATCCTCTCAGCCTACCAGAAGGGACGCCTTCCGATGAAGAGAGGCTGTACGCCAACGAATGCACCGGAAGCAGAGGCTTATCTTGCCGAAGGGGACAAACTTAGGGAGCAACTCGCGGAGAGAAGGAGGAGGGAGCAAGCGATCAAAAAGCCCATCGCTCATTCTAGAGCGCGATCTCACGGATCATCGCCTGATCGACAGCGTGTTTATTGCTAACATTGGCACCGGATCAGGTTCGATGGTATTAGCGGGCATCACGGTGCCCAAGCAAGTCATCGGCTACCAAAGCAATAGCGGGAAGAGCACCGGTTGGCGCGTTCGGTTTGACTGGACAGGATCGGATGGTCAGCCCCAGCACTCCGAGACGGTCCCGCCGGAGGCCGACAATCGACGCAACGACCCTGATCGAAACTGGGGCTTGCATGAATGATGGCGTGACCAAGTGCCAATGGAGCAGGCCAGCTCTTTTGGTTTGCGATGGATGGATCGCTCCAGCGGGGCGTGATAGATTGAACTGACGGTACTTTTTGCGATCGAGTCGATTGTGCGACCGAACACCGTCAGAGCGAAAATCAGCCGATTGGCACCGATAGTTGCTGAAACCTCAAAAATTTTTTTGTGACAATTTTCTCTTTAAAATCAATAGCGTGATTTTTTGACGGCTTTTATGTCGGAATTGGAAGCATATCGAGAAATATTTGACAATGATTTCAGTGCCTTATAGGATATCTAAATAATCGAATGGGAATGACGGGCATAACAGCGGCAACAGCGTAGGTTCGGCGGCGATTTGCGCTGCTGCGCCGCTGTCATTTCGTCTGTTCCTCACTCTCGTTGAGCGGCTTGGCTTCCCTCTTGAAACTCGCTCCTTCGATTTGTGGGCCCGCCGAGCGAAGCAAAGCGGCTTCTTGTACCGGAGCCAGCTTTGTTGGAGCTTCTCCTGCTGGAAGACGTCAAAACTTCCAGTTGAAGTTCGCACGGACGATTATTTTGAGTTCAGATCGCCATCTCGCGGCCGACGGCCTGGATTTTTTCCCAGACGCGTCCAGACTCGGGAACCTCGATGTTGAAAACCGTCTTGAACGTATCGGCGAGATGATCCGCGCTCGTGATGGACTGTTCGCTGACGCTGTCTGCCGTCACGCTGCGCAGGCAATCGTTCTTCAGGGCGACATAGCCATCCGCAGTATGCAGAATGAGCGCCAGCGCGTTTGTGAACGGCGAGCCGGGATCTTGCGTCAGCCAGCCAAGCGTCGCGGCCATGGCGGCCTCGTCGCTGTAATCGGGCCGGAAATCGAAGCTGTGCGCCATGCCGCGCGCATGGTTCTTGAAGCGCAGCCAGCCGTCGTTCGCCGGCGCGATCGAAAATTCGAAACCGCGTTGGCTGATCGGTCCAACGGCAAGCGGCACAGGTTCGACTATGGCGTCGCCCAGGCCGACGTCCGCAATATACGGCCGGTCGAGATCGACGCGCAGGGCCAGATGATTGCCGATGACGAGGTCGCCCATGATTTCGCGATCGACGCCGCTGCAAAGACGGGTGACAGTGAAACCGAGCGCGGCGAGTGCCGCGCCGAACAAACCGTTCATCTCGTAGCACCAGCCACCGCGCTTGCCCTCAACCATTTTGGCGAAGGCGGCAGCCGGTGCGATCGTGCACGGCCATCCCATGAAGGCATCCATTGCCTCCCAGGTGAAGGCCATCAGATGGGCGCGGTGAAGTCTCGACAGACTTTCGATGTCGAGAGACGCCGGCCGGTCAACCCCGATCTTGGCGAGATAGGTATCCAATTGGCTGGATGTCAGGATCATTCCATTTTCGCTTGGAGAGACGTACGTCATCCTTCGGGTTCCTTTGATCGAACCGTTTTCGAGATTCCGATGCCGTTTTTCGGGGCTCCGTCGGGCGAATTGACAACAGCTCCCCGTTCGCCAGTGCGGAAGGCAACGGCGTCGGTAGGGAAAACGGGTTTTGAGTTAGTCCGGTCGGTGTTCCTGCTTGCAAATGCTGAGGCCGATCACGCGGCCGACAGGGCTCCTTGTGAATATCTCAAGACGAAGTCCTCGATTTCCGCGACAAGCCGTGCAGGCCCCGGGCCTTCCTCGGCGATAGCGCGCCTAAGGGCCGACGCCCGCTCGGAAAAGCTCGATTCTGAAAGGATGCGCCGCACGGCCTCGCCAAGCATTTGCGGGGATGCCGAAGGATCGAGGCGCAGGCCCACACCGTGATAGTCCACACGCGCGGCATTGTCGTTCTGATCACGTCCCATCGGGAGAACAACGAGGGGAACGCCGTGGCTCAGTGATCGCAAGACCGTGCCGTGCCCGCCGTGAGTAACGACGACGCTGGCTTTGGTCAGGATTTCGTCATGCGCTGCATTGGGAAGAATAGTAGCGTTCGCAGGCGATCGAAGACGAAGCCCCTCGAGGGCCTTGCCGAGGGTGACGACCACGTCGACCGGCTCTCCGGCCAAACCGGATATCGCCCGCTGGAGTACGTCCGCCTGCCCCTGATTGGTGGTGCTGAACGAAACGAGCACGAGGGGCCGCATCTCGCGCGCAGGCAGGCTCGTCCAGCGTTCGTGGGCCCAGCTCGGCATCTCCAGCAGCGGCCCCACATAGCGTACATGGTCCGGCAGGTGTTCGGTGGGAAAATCGAAGCTTCTGCTGGTAGCAAGAAGATGGCGACCAGCGCTCAAGGGCTGTTCGCGGACATGGAACAGCGGCGCAAGCCCGAAATGAGCACGCGTCGCGTTGAGGCAAGGCAGGAAGCCGTCCCATTGCCGCTCGGCCGTCGCTGAAACCTCGGCATCGCGTGTTCTGTCCGCAACCGACCGGGCAGGCTGAAAGCCTGGACCGAACGGCGGATGTCCCGGAAGAGGCCAGAGCGAGATGTTGCTCGCGAGCAGAGCCGTCGGAACTTTCGCGATTTCACCCGCGAGCATGCTGCCGAACAGCATATCCGCGCCGAGAAGGATATCGGCCGGCTCTGTTGCCAATGCTTCGAGAATATCCTCGGCGTGGAATTGCGCCGGTCCGACGAATACCCTTTCGCATGCTCTTTGGAAGCCGGCCAACGGATCGGAGGTTTCCCAATCACGCACATAACAGCTTTCGGGTGAGCGATCAGAACGGTTCGGCGCGCGCTTCCATGGCAGGAACCGGGCGCCTGCGTCGATCACCTCCGCTCGCATCGTGTCGTCGGCAATCAGACGGACGTTGTGCCCCCGGCCGGCGAGCGCGCGTACAGCTCCGAGTGTCGGCGGCACGTTGCCGCCGCCTTCCCAGCAGACCGCCAAGATGCGCAGGTTGGACCTCGCATCTGTCGCGTTCATCATTGCCTTGGTCCTTTCTCGAAAGAGACCGGATCAGTTTGTCTTGTCCTCACGCAGCAGACGCTCAATCGCCTGCGTCATGAGGCGGTGTGTCTCTGCGGCCGAATGTCCTTGCGCCCGGCGCAGCAGATGCCAGACCCAAACATCGGTCTGGACCAGCAACTGCGCGAGCCTATCTCCGCGAGCCTGGGCGTCGAGTTTATCGAGCCAGGCCTTGAACATGTCCTCGATCCATTCGCGATGACCCCTGCGTCCACGATCGAGGACGGCAGCGAATTCGGGAATGCGCACTTCCTGGCTCAGCGTTCGCACGATGATGTCGCCGGTGCGCTCGTAGTCGTCCATCAGGAGGGTGACGATATCCGCCACGCTTTGGGCCGGAGTGCTCCAGCGTTGGTCTTGGATCGAGACGTCCATCTGTGCCGCCATGGCGCTGAGCACGCCGGTCTTGCTGCCGAAACGCCGTATCACGGTTTGGCGAGTGGTGCCGGCCGTTGCGGCGATGTCGTCGAGAGTGATCTCGTCGAACCAGCGCTCTGCGAGGAGCGCGGTCAAGGCCTCGACAATCTGCTGCTCGGTATCCTGGACCGCTTCGGCGCGCGCTGATTGACGATAGGCTCGCGGAGACATCAAGTCGCCCCTTATTTGATGTTACGTTGTGTAACGCGAAATTAAGGAGACGTCAATACGGGTTGGCCGCTCGCGGCGTTGCACTGTTAGGTAGTAGTCGGCGTGCTTGCTGGAAAGACCGCTCCTGCAACGTTGCGTGGCCCGTTGATGGCATCGCGGGCGGGAGCATCGAGGCGGAAAGGGCTTGCTCGGTATTTGCAGGACAACGGGACGGACAGGTGTGGGGCTGTTCGGAACAAGCGGTGCGTGTGGGATCGTAGATTGCAATCTGACCGCGCTGATCAGCGACAAAGCCACATGCGTGGCGGTGATATTGGGCGCGAGATCGTCTCGGAATCGGTGTTTGCAGCTACCACTTAGGCTGCATTGGCCAGAGATCCAGACGGGTTAACCTCTTCGCTGGATGTGCGCCCTCAATGAGTGCCGACCATCGGGGTCGCCAATGGCTCACCCATCCAGCCAGGCTGCGAGGCCGTCCAGCGTCTGCAGCCCGTATTCCACCGCGCCGAAGCCGATGACCACCTGACGCCGTTCGCGGCTGGGGTGGAGCTGGCGCATGGTCAGCACCGTCTTGCCGTCGGCCTGTTCGTCGAAGGTCACCGTGACGCGGAACCGGTTGGGGTCGTCGGGGTCGGGCGTGCCATGATCCATCACGATCCGCTCGTTCGGCACGATTTCCAGAAAGCGCATGAGATTGGGGAAGCGCTGCTGCTTGCCCTCGAATGTGCCCACCATGTCGAAACGCCAGATCCCGCCTTCGCGGATATCGGCTTCGTGGCTCTCGATCTTGACGGCGGTCGGGCCAAACCATTGGGCGAGCGCCTCAGGCCTCATCCAGGCGGCAAACACTTTGCTGCGCGGGTGGTTCAGCAGCTTGACCAGTACGATCTCGCGATCGAGCGACCAGCTCTCGAACGGGCTTGCCACGTCTTTCATTCATCCCTCGTCCGTCGTGTCCAGGTAGACTTCCAGCCGCTCCAGCCGCATGGCCCAGTTCCGGCGCTCCGCTTCCATCCAGTTCGCCGCCTCGTCGAAGCGCGCCTTCACCAGCCGGCACCAGCGGCTGCGCCCGCGCTTCTCGCTGGCGATCAGCCCGCACTCCTCCAGCACCCTGAGATGCTGGGCGAAGGAGGGCAGCGCCATGTCGAACGGTTCGGCCAGAATGCTGACCGGCACCTCGCCCTCGGCCAGCCGCGACACCACCGCGCGGCGGGTCGGGTCGCTGAGCGCGTGAAAGGCAAGGTCGAGAGGGGTCGAATGGTAAGGCATGTGTATGCGTAAGATGGTCGGAGCCATCGGTCAACGACAAAAAGGTACTTGCCTTAGTGTTTGCGTTTCGACATAAAGGTACATACCTTAGTATCAAGCCCGCACCGGGCAAGTACACGCAAGGAGGCCCCCGTGGCAGTTCGTGTCGATCTCAACATCTCGCTCGACGGTTTCGCGACAACGACGGACCAGACGCCCGAGCAGCCGATGGGCGAGGACTGGATGCGCCTCGTCGGCGCCTATATCGCGACAAGGACTTTCCGCGAGCGCCTGTTCAAGGACACCAGCGGTCAAGGCACAACCGGCATCGACGACCAGTATGCCCGCGCGTATTTCGACAATATCGGTGCGGAGATCATGGGCGCCGGCATGTTCGGGCTGCACAATTTCCCCAACGATCCGACCTGGAAGGGCTGGTGGGGCGACGAGCCACCATTCCACTGCCCGGTCTTCGTGCTGACCCACAGAAAGCGGCCCTCGATCGAAATGGCTGGCGGCACGACATTCCATTTCATCGAGACCACGCCGGCCGAAGCGCTGCGGCAGGCCGTCGCCGTCGCGGGCGGCAAGGATGTGCGGGTCGGCGGCGGCGCCAGCACCGTCCGCGATTTCCTCAAGGCGGGGCTCGTCGACCGCCTCCATGTCGCCATCGTCCCGATCCTGCTCGGACGCGGCATCCGCCTCTGGGACAACCTGCGTGGGCTGGAATCCGGCTACACGGTGGCGTCGGAAACAGCGGAGAGCGGTGTCATCCACCTGACATTCCGACGTTAACCCTAGCACATGAACAGCGCGATCATGGACTGCCCGGAGGGACCCGATGTCGGCTATTTCGAATAGTCGGCACAGGTGCCGGCAATCTGGTTCCGGCCCCTATAGGAGACTCGCTTGATAGCTGGCG
Organism: Mesorhizobium terrae; assembly: GCF_008727715.1. GTDB lineage: Bacteria > Pseudomonadota > Alphaproteobacteria > Rhizobiales > Rhizobiaceae > Mesorhizobium > Mesorhizobium terrae. The sequence continues at coordinate 613,918 of NZ_CP044218.1, read as the reverse complement.
GCCGTCAGCGAAACATGTGCCTCCAACGGTAGCCGCAGTTCCAATACTCGCGGCTCCCTTGCGAAATTCCATAATCGCACTAATCGCGAATCGCTGCGTCGGTCCTCGGCAACCGCCAGTTCACTGTGCGTGACGTGAAACGGTGCGCGCTCCCATCCATTGGTCGTCTTCACCTCGACCAGCCGATCGCTGCCATCCGTATCGAAGTTCAGAATGTCATAGCAGGCGCCATTACCATCGACATGCGACACCCAGTGGATGCGCTCGGCGAGATCGGTCTGGCCGGCGGTGGGCAGACTGGCACGCTCGTGGGTGAGGTTGCGCTCCTCGCTGGCGCGACCCAGCGCGCGATAGCAGTCATCTGCTCGATCTCGTCGCGCGGTGGTGGGGCCCATCGACGTCAAGGAGACCCTGTTCGGCATATATGAGGCGCGCAGCCATTCGGGCACCAATGGCACCAGGCACAATCCGGCCACCGAGGCGAGCAATGCGCTGGACAGGGGTGCGGCGAGATCATGTCGACTTTGATCGAGTGCGGAGGAACTATGAAGGGTTACGATCTGAACCTGATCCAGGACATCGGGCGCAGCGTCAGCATTCCATTGATCGCTAATCGTGGGGCAGGCAAGCTGACCGATTTCGGCTCCGCCGTTGTCCATGTGCTGATGCCGTAGACGCGGGAGCGATGTTCATGTTCCATGACCAACATCGTGCCGTTTTGATCACCCATTCGTCATAAGCGGACCTCAAAGTGGTAATCTGATGCGAACACGTCGGTGACTCTATGCTTGAAGGACGGCGCGCGCTATCAGGACAGCTGCTGCAACTTTCGAGCTGGATCGCGTTCGCTACGAGCCCGGGACCGTGAAAGATCGTCAAAAAGGGGCGGCGCTGGGGAACGGGCACTGTGAATTCTATGCCATATCGGACCTGCACGCGCTGCATCATGGACACGACCGATCCCGACATCGTTTTCGATGTCGGTGGAGTGTGCAGCCACCGCCATCGTTACAACCGGGTAGCCGGACAGCGCCTCGCGCCGCTTGAAGGGCGGAGCAGGAAGTTCGCGTCGCTGGTGACCGAGATCAAGGCCGTCGGCGAAGGGAAGCCCTTTGATTGTGTGATCGGCGTCAGTGGTGGCATCGACACCACCCATGTCGCCCATATCGTCAATAAACTCGGCCTGCGCCCCTTTGCGATCCATCTCGACAATGGGTGGAATTTCGAACTCACGGTGGCTAATATCCAGAAGACGCTGGAGAAGCTGAGCATAGATTTGCGCACCCACGTCATCGACTGGATTGAATTTCGTGATCTTCAGCTATCTTGCCTCAAAGCCGCCACGCCCGATGGGGAAATTCCGACCGACCTTGCGATTTTCGCGTTGCTCTATACGCAGGCGGCCAAGCACGGCTTGCGGCATGACATCACGGACACGAACTCGGTGACCGAGGCAATCCTGCTGGAGAAATGGGGCTACGGCTATTTTGGCTGGATTTACATCAGGAATGTGTACAAGCGCTTCGGCTGTTTGGGCTCCAAGAGCTATCCGCATTTCTCACCGATCGGTCTAACTTACTGCATTTTAGACCGAAAGATAAAGATCCCATCCATTTTGAACCTCATAGACTGCAATAAGAAGGCAACGATGGATATACTCCGGAATGGACCGACCCGAGTCTATTATAGAATCAAGAACTACTATCCGATCTATACACGATTCTATCAGTCACTCTATTTGCAAAATAAGTTCAAACTCGACAAGCGCAAGGAATATTACTCTAATCTCGTGCTTTGGGGGCAGATGACGGATGACGAGGCGCTGAGCGCGATGCAGGGGGCGGCCCATCCGAAAAACCTCATCGAGGAAGACTACGACTATGTGACCAAGAAGCCGGGACTGAAACCCGAGGAGATGGAAGGTATCATTGCCTCCCCTAACAAGACCTTCGGGGGTTACAAGACCAACCATAGTCTATCCGAGCCGGCCAGGCGGCTGGCGAACACGATTCGTCCTCGGATCGGCTAACTGCGTGCGCTATCGTCCTGAAATCGACGGCCTGCGCGCTATTTCTGTATTGGGAGTCGTGGCATTTCACTTTGAACTCGCCACCGCTGGAAAAATCTGGTTGCGTGGAGGATATCTCGGCGTCGACGTCTTCTTCGTCATATCTGGCTATCTGATCACGCGGATATTGCTCAAGGACCTCAGCCTCGGCGCCCTGCCGGACTTCTATTTCCGGCGCGTCCGCCGCTTGCTTCCAGCGCTCTATCTGGTCTGTGCCAGTTCACTGGCACTCGGCCTCTATGTCCTGCCGCCCGAAGCTCTCATCAAGCTTGCCCGATCCGCGATTGCCGGTATCGCCTTCGTCTCAAACATCTACTTCTACCTCACCACGGATTATTGGTCGGAAGCCGCGTCGCTCACGCCGCTGATCCATCTCTGGTCGCTGTCGGTCGAGGAGCAGTTCTATCTCTTCTATCCTGCCTTGCTGCTCCTTCTGGCCGGGCGGCCAAAATGGTTCGCACTTGCCGTCCCCGTCCTGATGATAGCGTCACTGGCCGCGGCTTTGAGGTTGCCAGCGGCCAGCCCCGAGGTGTTTTACCTGTCGGTCTTTCGCGCCTGGGAACTGCTGGCTGGTGCGCTGGTCGGCCTCTGGCACGAGCGGCGGCGGGACGGCCTCGATCTGCCGAGATGGACTGATATTCTGCCCCCGATCGGACTCGTCCTGATCGGCCTGGCATTTATTCTCGGCGGCAACTATACGGCCAACCTGGCCAGTGTTCTGGGTGCCATGCTCGTCCTCGGCACGGCCCGGCAGCAGGCTTGGCCTACGCGAGTGCTGGCATGGCCACCGGCGGTTTTTCTCGGGCTCATTTCGTATCCGCTATATCTCTGGCACCAGCCCGTCCTGGCTTTCGCCGGTAGTTATTTCCTCTCCGATCTTGATCTCGCATCGCGTCTGTCCCTCGTCGTGCTGTGCATAATTCTCGCCGCCGCGACATGGTTTTTTGTCGAACGCCCCATCCGCCAGGGCATGTCGCTTGGGCAGACGTGGCGTCTATCGCTGCCGGTCAGCGTGGCGCTGATCGTGACGTCGCTGTGCCTAATGGCACTGCATGGCGTGCCGCAACGGTATAATTCGGAACAGTTGAAACTCCTGGCGGCCTCCGCACAACGTGGCACGACCGTGCTCGAAGGACAGAATTGCAAGACGAGCACCGTATCCAAACCCTGCCGCATCGGCGATCCCGCGGCGCCGATCACCTGGGCCTTGCTGGGTGACAGTCATGCCGAGACCTTGTCCGACTCAGTGTCGGAACTGTTGGCACGCAACGGTTTGGCCGGAGAAGTGCTGACCTATCCAGGGTGCCCGTTCATCGTCGGAATAGAGCCAGTGTACACCAATGAAGCATGTGCCAGCTTCGCCAAAGACGTCATGGAAACCCTCCTGAAAGATCACATTGAGACCGTGATTATACAGGATCGGACAACTGCCTATATCCAAGGGACGAGATTCGACAACGGCGAAGGAGGTGTCGAGCCCGGCAAGCCTTTCCCAGTGCGTCCGGTGGGCCAGAAAGACCTAGGTGAACCGACACGCATCGCAGAGGTCGAGGCGTTGTTCACAGGCACCATCACCGGCCTTCTCGATCGTGGAATACGGGTAATATACATCGCACCGGTTCCCGAAGTTGGCTGGCATGTGCCGCGTGTCGCGGCGCGCTTGGCCGCCCGTGGTTCCATACCCATAACCACAAGTCGCACACGATACTTCGAGCGCCATCGGGGACTGTTCAAGGTATTGGATACGCTTTCGGGGCGCCCGGGACTGACAGTTGTCTATCCGGACCAGACGTTTTGCGACCCCAAGAACAACCGTTGCCGCACCGCATCAGACGGCGAATTGTTATACACCGATACGGACCACCTAAGCCGCAAGGGTGGCCGATTTCTGGTCGAGGCGATGGGCAGGCAACTGACATCGCTGGGACTGTTGAGCAAGTAGGAAGCCAATTGAACGTCTTGGGCTACGTGTGCTGTGATTGTCGTGGTATCGGGTGTCAGTCGCCACCCTTGGTCAATTATAGAGTTCGTTGAAAACCGTGCGCCATCAAGTGGTCAAATCCGTCGCCTTGTTCTCGGGAACAAACATCCTTGCGGCGGCTATTCCCCTGCTGCTGCTACCGATCCTGACGCGCGTATTGACGGCCGCCGACTACGGCCTGGTGGCCATGTATGCCCTCGTTATCACCGCTTTCGGTGCCCTGACGGGCCTGTCGGCTCATGGTGCGGTCGGGATGCGATATTTCGACCGTACGGAGATCGACTATCCTCGATATATCGGGAATGCGATGATCTTGCTGTTCGTGACGAGTACATGTGTGTTCGCCATCGTCCTGTTGGCGGCGGGTCCACTTGAAGAGCTCACTCAATTACCCCGCAAATGGCTGTTGATCGGTGTAGGAGTTTCCGCCCTCCAATTCGTCCTACTTATTCGCTTGTCGGTGTATCAGTCGGCGAAACAAGCGGGCTCCTTCGCCACCTTTCGTATTTCCCAAGCCCTGGTTGATGCCGGATTGTCGATCGTTCTGGTGCTCGGTTTGGCCTTGGCGTGGGAAGGCAGACTGATTGGCCAGTCGGCCGCCATTGTGCTGTTGGGAATCGTGGCTAGCGTTTCCCTCGCGGTCGGCGGCTGGGTCAAACTTGAACCGGATCGGAAATACATTGCCGGGCTGCTCAAGTTTGGCGTGCCACTGGTACCCCATGTCGTCGGCGGTATGCTGCTGACGTCAGTGGATCGTATTTTCATCGCCAATGTGATCGGTATATCCCAGACAGGCGTCTATTTGGTCGCGGTGCAGATCAGTCTGGGAATTTACCTGATTGCCGATGCCTGCAATCGCGCCATTTCGCCCTGGCTCATCGAAACCCTCAAGATGGCTGATCCCGCCAAGGACATCCGTATCACCCGCTACACATTGCTCTATTTCCTGTTTCTGATGTGCTCGGCGATAGCGGTCGGCATCGGTTCCATCTGGGCATTGCCGCTTGTGGTTGGTCCGGCGTTTGGTGGGGCCGCCAAATTGATCTGGATAACCGCGATCGCCCAAGCCTTTGCCGGCATGTACCTGATTGTCGCCAATGTCATTTTCTATCAAGAAAAGACAGCATTCCTATCGGTCATAACGATCAGTTGCGGAATATTGGGCGCTGTCCTGTCTTATCTGTTCCTGCACATATTTGGCCTGGTCGGTGCTGCCGTGGCGCAGTTGATCGCGCAGGCGACGATGTTTACTGGAGCCCTTCTCTTCGCGCAGCATCTGCGGCCCTTGCCCTGGTTCGCTGCCCTGTTTCCCACAAGGGTCAGGACGACCGACTAAATGTCAGCCAATCCAACAGAGATGCAGGTCGCCGCCTCCATAAGGGCATTCGAAAAGCGAACGCAGGCCTTTGAAAAGCGCGTTCACGGTATCCCGCTCTGGCAACTGGTTCGGTTCGAGGTTTCGATGCGATTGCAGGCCCTCAATCTAGAGCGGGCGGGCATCGGACGTCAGCGCCTCGTTGCGGGGATATTGAAGGGCTTGTGGCAGTTCCTATGGCTACCGAAGGCCGAGTATGTCGGGAAGACATTTGATTCCGCCTTCCGCAGGCAGGGGAAAAACGGTTTCGAAGACGTCTACTTTGAAGAGCTAAGATCCGCTGTTTCGCGCTTTTCGACGATGTCGTCCTGCGATGCGCCCGGTTACGAGGCCAATGTCGACAACGCAGCGACACCTCCGGCTTTTGACGATACCAGCGTCATCGCCCTGAGCGCCATACTCGGGCGCATCCTGCCCAGAGTTCGCAGCCACGCCGCTTTCGACCAGCTGTCCGAAGCGATCCGGAACGAGCTCGGGCTGGAACACTACTCCCCGCACGTGCTCTCGCGGCTGTACAATGTCTTCGTTTGGCGGGTCACGCTCTACCGCATCGTTCTGGCAAGGTTTGGTGCACGCGCGGTAATGTGTCCAGATAACGGACAGTTCGCTTTGATCCGCGCTGCCGAGCTCAGGGGAATTTCCTTCGTCGAAATGCAGCATGGGGTTTTCAGTGGAGCTCATCCGAACGCTCTGCCCTCCGACCTATCCCCGGAGGAAGTCAGGGGACTGCTATTGCCGTCGAAACTCGCAGTCTATGGCGCCTTTGCGGCGGAGCAGCTGAAGGACACCTGGCTCGCGGTCAACGGGCGTATCGAACTGGTTGGGGCGCCATTGCTTTCGGGCTTTCGCGCGCTCGCAGTGAACAAATTCCCTAACAAAGTTCCGCGTATCGCACTGACTACTCAGGGGATCGGGCGTCAGGCACTGCGAGATTTCATCGCCCAATTTCTGCGCGAATGCCCAGCCGACTTCGAGTTGATCGTAAGATTGCACCCCGCTTACGATGCCGACACGATGTTCTATGAGAGCGCCTTTTGCGCGGATAACCGAGTCCATATCCAGTCCGGAACATCGTCGGTCAGCACCCATAGCCTGATCGCCAGCGCGGATTTCCATGTTAGCATTTCTTCGGCCTGTCACTTCGATGCGCTTGGCCTAGGAACGCCGACAGGGATATTGCAGCTTGAGACCTACGAATCAGTGGTTGAAGTGTCGAAGGCGGAGGGCGCCATGTTGATCGAGACGCCATCCGACCTTGCGCGAATCGTCGCTCGGCGCGAGTTTGGGGTAGTGCCGCAAACCACGTCGCGCTATTTCTTCGAACCGGATTTTGGCGGTCAATTTTCCAGACTTCTGAAAAATCTCCCCGTTCCGAGTTCTGCGAGATCTGGGGAAGCGCCAAGCTGATCGACCACTAGGTGGGACTGGCTTAGTCGTCAGCCGGTGCCTCCTGAACACCCATCGAACACTGACAATGGATTGCACACCTTGAGAACAGCTCTGATTGGACTTGGACGTATGGGCGTGCGACACGCGTCGGTTCTCAGGGAGGTCGAACTGCCTCTGGGAGCGATCAGCGATATCAATCGCGAGACTTGCAACAAGGTCGGCCAGGAATACGGCGTCGAGGAAAAACATCGCTACTTGTCGGCCATCGACATGCTGAAGCAGGTGCGGCCTGAACTGGTCGTCATCGCCACGACGGCCCCTAGTCACCATGACCTCGTCGTCACTGCCGCGGCCAATGGCGCGCGCAAAATTCTATGCGAGAAGCCGATGGCGACCAGTCTCGCCGAATGCGAGAACATGATCAGCGTCTGCAAGGCAGCCGGTGTCGATCTGGCGATCAATCACCAGATGCGCTTCATGGAACAATATACGATCCCCATGCGGATGGCGGCCTCCCCTGAGCTTGGCGGGCTGGGTAGCGTTGTTGTGAGCGCCGGAAATTTTGGCGTCGCCATGAACGGGACCCACTATTTCGAGATGTTCCGTCTGATGACGGACGAAAATCCGGCGTTTGTGAATGCGTGGTTTGGCGATGTCGACGTGCCCAACCCCCGCGGAGCGCAGTTCAAGGATGCCTCGGGCTCCGTTCGCCTGCAGACCCCGTCCGGCAAAAGGTTCTTCATGGACTGTTCAGGAGACCAAGGCCTCGGACTGCACGTGACCTATAATTGCCGTTATGGGCGGATCAGCGTCGATGAACTTGATGGCAGTCTCGAATACGTGGCCCGAGAGGCTGAATATCGCGATCTCCCCACCACACGCTACGGCATGCCGAGCACCAAGGTGGTGCAGTCCATCACTCCGGCGGATGCAGTGGCTCCTACGCTAGCTGTTGTCAAAGCGCTGTTAGCCGGTGTGAATTACCCCACTGGCGAGAACGGTTTGCAGACAATGCGGACACTCATCGCCGCCCATCTGTCCAATAGCCGCAATGGGGCAACGATTGATCTTGAGAAAGACACGTTGCCGCGTGATCTAATTCTGCCATTGGCATGAATAGCATTACGTAACCGTCTCAATTTTGTGATATCTGACCGCCGTGCGATATCTAGAATTCAATTCAGAAGCATGTGGGGCGATGAATACGCTAGAAACTCGAATTTTGGCGGCTGCCAGATGGTTTAAAGGCGGCGGCGACACCGCGATATTTATAGCACTTTCGCTATTTTTCTCGCTGTTCATTGGACAAGATCAGATCGTTAACCGGAGTGGTCTGACCTATTGGCTGCTCGTGACTCCCGCCATCGTATTTCCTCTTCTTCGTCTGCGGCAAACTCTCGATAGCCTAGTATTTGGCCTGGCCAGGCCCTTTGCGGTACTCGGTTTTTTGGGGTGTGCCTGGTCCATTATTGGCGGCGACTATTCGGTCATCCCTCCGCTTGTCATCATCGTATGGGTTTCAGGGTGGGTTCTCCGTTCGGAGGCAAAGGTCAACTTGAATCTACTGCTGGCAGTGTTTCTGACATTCTACACAGCCGGCGTTGTCCGATTTTACACCCAACCGCCGATCAACGAAGTTACCTGGCTCAACACTAAATTCGCAGGTGAGGCTCAAGCATTCAAGGCCCCGCCCAACAGCGCGCAGAATACAGCTGACGCGCCACCGGACACCATCCCCGCGCCGTCACCAGTCGCCGAGAATGAGCCCGCGCGCAAGCCGCCACCAGTATTCGAGCCAGACCAAGTCCGTGACGGGCTGAATCTGAATGGCTGGGGCATCCTGCCCGGTGAAACCGCGCCAACCTACGGCCCATGGCGCATTTCAGTTACCCCCAACATTGCTGCATCGGGGACGATCTCGCTGTTTGCAATGATGCTGGCATTGAGCCCACTGGCTTGGAGAGGCCTGAAGCTCGTTTCCATCGTGGTCAGTGGCTATTTTCTTTTCCTGTCCTTCGTACGCTCGGCGTTGATCGGCTTTTGCCTTTTTTGCCTCGCACAAGTTAACCTTCGCGCACTTCCGAGTCGGAGCAGATTCCGCATGATATTTGCCGCGCTGTTGGTCGGCGGCGCCGTCGTCATAACGGTATTGGCGCCTTACGCGCTTTACTTCCTTCAGGATATTGGCCCGATATCGCGCCTTCTATTGCGCGGGCAGACTCATCTCACGGTCGACGACATCTACAGGCAACTCTACCGTCCATGGATCTGGCAGCAACATATGCAACTGTTCCTGAAGAGTGTTTTCTGGATGGGGCAGGGTAGCAATCTGGCGAGAGACGCGGCGTCTTCCATACTCAATGTGGGGCAGGCACGATCAGACTCTGTTTCCCTGCCCACGCGCCTGCTTGCCACCTATGGTCTGCCGGCGCTGGCGTTTTTCTGGTTCATCGTCGAAAGGTGCTACAGCCACATCAAGGCGAATGACATCTGGGCCGTCTCGGCAACCTCGGCAATCGTCTGGCTTATGATGACATGGGGCAGCGTCTTCCATCCCACCAACGCCATATTTGCCCTCTCGATCCTGATTTTGGGACGAGGTAGTTCCGGTTTCGTCTCGGGAGTGCAGACAGGCATGGTGAAGAACCGGGTTGTTCAGCTAACCTCTATTGGTCGGGAAGGCCACACGATTTCGATCACGAGCCGCCAAAACCGCAATTCGTGATATCTGCGCTGAAGTAGGTTCATAGTGCGAATTCCATCCGATCGAAGCGGTCAAGACCAATGTCCTCGACACTAAAAATGCACTTGTTGCCGCCATCGTCGGCAATCTCGAAATCTGGCTCAATAAGTTGATTGCCGGCAAGCAGTCCCGCTGAAGCGACGAGTGCCGATAGTCGGAAATGCGGCAAAATCCAAGAAGCCGACTGGTTATGATGGCAGCGAAAGCATCGCTTGGCGCAGGCCGGAAGGGGCTTTGTGCTCCGGTGGCATGCGTCCGGCCGCTAACTGCTGACGACAAGACGCTACTGCCGAATTGAGGGCATCTTGGTTTCGCTAGGCTAGTTGGAGCCGACTTCACTATTTTGACGGCTTGATCCGGCTCGAGCTTTTCGCGTTTTGGCGGATTCATATCCTACGCTTGTGGAGTAGTTGTCGCATTGTGTTGCCTCGATCGCTTCGTCAAGTTGAACGATATGGCGCCAAGTATCCTCGACGGTCCGTTTCTGAGTTTGGCGCATCCAGTGGTTGATCTTGGCGAAGGCCTGCTCGATTGGATTGAGGTCTGACGAGTAGGGAGGCAGGTACCAAAGTCTGGCGCCAGCAACCTTGATCAACCGCCTGATGGCCGCTGTTTATGACCTCCAAGATCGTCCATGACAACGATGTCGCTGGGCTTCAGCTCGGTGATGAGCTGCTGCTCGCCATGAGCGCGAAAGCATTAGTCGTTGATTGGTCCGTCGAAGACGCAAGGTGCTGTGAGTTGATCCCAGCACTGCGCACCGAGGAAGGTCAGCGTGCGCCAGTGGCCATGTGCAGCAAAGGTGTGCTGCCACTTGCCCCTCGGGCCCCAATCGCGCAGACGAGCCACGTTGGCCTTGACCCAGTTCTCATCGACGAAGACCAGTCGCTGCGGATCTGGATCGACCTACTGGGATCGCCATCGTTGGCCCTGCGGGCAATATCGGCACGCGCCGGCTCAAGGGCGAACAGAGTATTTTGAAGCTCAGGTCTTCGCTGCGCAGGAACAGCCGCGGACGCGTTGTGCTAGGCCTTGACTCAGCGACCGGCCAACTCATCCTTCGGACTGTACAGCGTCAGATGCGGCGTCTCACGCATACGGGCCTTGATGAAAGCACGGTGCGGCTCCAGCGCTCTCTTACGATGTCCGCTCACCTTGCCCGGCGCAACCGACCCGGCCATCCGATGGCGCTGCAACAACTTTACTACCGTCGAAATCGCAATACCGAACTGTTTGGCGGCTGATCGACGACTCGCCACTCAAAACCGTCGCTACAATCCGTTCGCGAAGAGCATTGGAAAGAGATCGGGTGATCAGACGCTGGATCCCACTCCAGCCTGTGTCTCGAATCATAAAGCTGACAGAAATCCGGAATCTCCCTCGATCCTGTCAAATCGTGAACAGCTATAGCCAAAAAGGATGCAGAATTTGAGATACTATAAGCTATTGAAATCGCTAGATAGCTGGAGAAGGTGAACGTGAGAACTTTGAACTGGTGATCGTCCGATGAACGACTTCGCGTCTCGATCGTCGTGCCGCCGCTGTGGGAGGTGTCACTGCCAGGATCGACCTGTCGCCGTTTGCCTTAGCCAGCATTTAGTCGAACTGGTTCGGATCGCGACGCATGTTTGGTCATCCGAAGTAATGAAACCAGACACCGAGCTTTCACCAAACCGTAGATGGCCGGAATGACGATCAGCGTCAGGACGGTTGACGATATCATGCCGCCGATCATCGGCACGGCGATGCGCTGCATCACCTCGGAACCGGCCCCCGTGCTCCACAGGATGGGAACCAGCCCGACCATAATCGCGACGACCGTCATGATCTTGGGCCTCACGCGCTCCACCGCGCCCAGCATGATTGCCTGGTGAAGATCGGCGCGTGTGAACGGCCGCTTTTCTTCGACGCATTTCTGCTTCAGCTCGGTCACGGCCTGTTCCAGGTATGCTCAGCCTTGCTATAGGGCTGCCCCGCGATGTCGTCCGCGAGCATCGCGAAATAGTCCGCCACGATTGCATCGTTCTGCTCGTCGGACCAGTCACCAGACATGACGGCTCCGAAGTTGATCAACCAATCTGGAGAAGGCCCGGATCATGCCAGTAACTGTGCCGGCACACCGATTGCCGGCCCGGCGTCGGCCAGCCGCCAGTCGAGCGCATGTACCGTGGCGCCATGCTCCGACGCGATAGCGAGGCGCAGTGCATCGCCCGCACGAAGCCCGAGGGCATGCTGATCGGCGAACCTTGCGGCCGCCCGAAACTGCCCGCCGGTCACTGGCAGCACGGTGAAGCTTTCGGCGATCAGCTTGTTGAACATGGCAAGTGCGGCCGCGCGCTGCTCCAGGCCGGTCTGCCCGGTCCGTAGCTTGATCGCCATGGCGGACGACATTTCGGTGACGGTCCAATCGCTGATCAGAAGCTGCGCCGGATCCTGCTCCGCCAGCCAGGCCTGAACACGCGGCGTCATTGCTTCGTTGGAGAGCGCCGCGACGATCAGCGACGTATCGAGATAGAGCATCAGTAGCGATCGCCGTCCCGCATCGACCGCACGAGATCAGCGGCGCTCTGGGACTGGGGCGGCGTCGCTGCCGTCAGCGATTGGAGCAGCGCGGCATCGATCGGCTTGCGCGGCCTGGCCACGGCGGTAAGCCGTGCGACCGTCTTGCCGCGACGGGTGATGTCGATCGAATCGCCCGCCTCGACCCGGTCGACCAACTCGCTCAGACGGGCTTTGGCGTCCGCCAGATTGATCGCATCCATGTCATGTTCCTGACCAGTGAGAGATCGGCGGCCATCGTTGTTGAGGAGCCATCGCGCTGTTCGGCGCGCTCATTTGAGAGCCGCGAACATGGCCGCTAGGCGCTTCGTGCCGAGATCGGCCTCGGCATGCGTCAAGCCCGAGAAGCCAAACAGGAGGCCGTGACGAGGCATGGGCGCCACATGCATTGGCGAAATTGGCAGAACCGCGACGCCGTGCCGATGCGCCGCTTGCGCCAACGCGACGTCGTTGTGTTGCGCGCCGGGCCGAGCCAGAAGATGGACGCCCTGGTGTGGGGAGTTCACCTCAAGATGATCGGACAAACGCGCGCGCAACAATGACACCAGTACGTCGCGCGACGCGCGATAGGCCTCGCGCAGCCGTCGCAGATGGCTGGAGAAATGCCCCTCGGCCAGAAAGTCGGCGACCACCAATTGCTGGAACGGCGCGGGGAAACGATCGAGCAGTGTCCGCATCACCCGAAACGCCGGCACCAGATCCTCCGGCACCACCAGATAGCCGAGGCGCAGGCCCGGCAGGAGGGCCTTGCTGAAGGTGCCGACATAGATGACGCAATGATGCTCATCAACGCCCTGCAAAGCCGCCAGCGGCCGGCCGTCATAGCGGAATTCGCTGTCGTAATCGTCTTCGATGACCCAGGCTCCCGTGGCGGCAGCCCAGTCGAGGAGCGCCAGGCGCCGCGCCATCGAGAGAACCGCTCCGGTGGGGTATTGATGCGAGGGCGTCACATAGACAGCCCGCGGCTTGGCGGCGAGTGCTCCGAGCGCGTTGACATTCAGGCCATCGTCGTCGACCGGCACGGGCGCCAGTATTGCGCCATGGACCGTCAAGGCAAGTCGGGCCGGTGGATAGCAGGGCTCTTCGACGGCGACGAAATCGCCGGGATCGATCAGCGTGCGGATCGCCAGATCGATCGCCTGCTGCGCGCCCGCCGTGATGAAGATGCGGCCGGGCATACAGCGCACGCCGCGCGCCGCCAGGAGATAGGCGGCCACTGCTTCGCGCAGCACCTCCTCCCCCTGGGGATCTCGGTAGTGGTTCGACATGGCACCGAGATGGCGATGGGCGATGCGGGTCAGAACGGCGCGTGTTCTTGCGTCCGGCGGTGTCCGACCCATGACGAAGGGTATCTGCAAGGGGGGCTCGGACACCTGGGGCGAGGGCGCGCTGACGGCGCGCGCGGCGCGCGAGAGCAGGCGGCCGGGTTCAGGCCGCTCCCATCCCGTCCCACCAGGGCGCCCGGCGCGCTCCGGCACATCCTTCGAGACATAGGTGCCGGAGCCGGTGCGGCCGATCGCATAGCCTTCGCTCAACAGCGTTTCGTAGGCCTCGGTAACGAGGCCACGAGACACGCCCCACAGGCGTGACGCCGCGCGGGTGGATGGAAGTCGCGCCCCCGGCGGCATACGGCCACCGACGATCCCTTGGCGCAACGCAAGATAAAGCTGCCGGGCAAGCGGTACGGGCGATGCCCTGTCGACCTCGATGTCGACCAGATGCGCCGTGCCTTCGCGCCTTCGAGAAATCTCGACTGTCACCTTAGCCTCCGCAAGAGTGGTCCCCGGAAGCAAATCCAAGTGGACCTGTGATTTTGATCCTGTCGGCCAAATATTTGGGCCAATTATACCGAGAGTCAAAACATCATGCGCGCATCACATGCCTATTGCCTGTTTGTCGGAAGCTTTCTGACAGCAGCCGGTTACGGCGCCACCTTCCTTCTGACCGAGCATTTCCGCGCCCTCGGCGGCAGCGAGATCGAGACCGGCATCACGCTTGGCGGTGCCATGCTTGGCACGGTAATTGGCGTGCCACTGGTCGGTTGGTTCGCCGGCCGCTTCGGCGCGGCGCGGATGGCCGCGCTCGGGGCGCTGTCGGTGTGTGCCGGCTATCTTGCTCTCGCCTCGCTGCACACGCTTTCTCCCGTGATTGGCGGGGCCGGCTTCCTCATCGGGCTCGGATGGGGAATCTTCTATCTCGCCGCGCCGATGTCGTTGTCGGAACGTGTGACCGATCGCGAGCGCGGTTTCTGGTTTACGCGCTTCGGCGCGTTCCTGATGGCCGGCATCGGCGCCAGCCCAGTTGCAGCAGGCGCGCTCACGGGAAGCCTAGGCCTTTCCACGGCGATGGCCTTCTGCGTCGTCGCGGCGGCCTGCGTTCTGGCAGCGCTGCTCTTGTGGATGTTCGAAAACCTGTCGCCGAGGCCGGCTGCCACGACCCCGCGACCGTCCAGCGACGGCTGGGTGCGCAAGCTGCCGGACATCGCCCGTACGAAAGCCATTTACCCCATTCTGATGGTGGGTCTCGGCGCCTGCGTGTTCAGCGGCGTCTTGACGTTCCAGACATCTCTGGTTCGCGGCACGGGCCTGCAGGCGAGCACCTTCTTCGCCGCTTATGCCATTACAGTGGTGGTGTCCCGTTTCGTGCTTGCTCCGCTTGTCAGCCGGGCCAACGGCGATCGCGCCACCATTGTGCTCCTGTCGGTGATGATCCTTGGCGTGGTGGTCGCCTTCGCTCTTCGCTATGGCGTGCTGATCCAGATCGCGAGCGCCATATTGCTTGGCCTCGGCTACGGCCTGGTCTATGCGGTCATCCAGACACAGGCCGTCAATGACGGTCCCGCAGAACAGCGCAACGCCGCACTGACCTGGTTTGCGATCGCCTATTTTCTGGGTGTCTTCGGGTTTCCGCTTCTTGGCGGCTGGCTGATCGTCACTGTCGGTACCGCCGGTTTTCTCGGCGCCGTGCTGGCCTTCGCGATCGCCGAGATGGGCCTGGCATTGCTGCGCCTGCGTGTGCCACGGCCGCTGGAAGCATCATTCAACGAACCGCGCCAAACGGCGGATTCGCGGTGAACCAATCAGGGGCTAAAGGCCGAGCAGAAGGTGCGCCGCCTTGCAACCGTCCAACGACGACGAAGCTCGAGCGATTGCGCACAGGCCTGCGCCAAAGGTTTCATGTCATCGACGCCTTGTTGCGACGGGGCGCAAGTCACCTGGTCCGATGCCCGTTGGATGTGAGTGGCAGATGGTCGGATCGTTGGGAACGTGACATGGCCGATCGTCTGCTTGGCACTGACCAAGGCTGGCTCCGTCCACGGGAATAGCCGCGATTCAAGCCGTTCAGGTCTCTGCCAGGACAAAGCCACTGGGAGGCGATGGTGCCGGCGGCGGACGATGACAAGGCCGCGACGCGCGGTTCTTCCGGTACGCGGCTGCCATCGTTTCCGCAGCCTGCTGGAACCGCTCGCCAAGCAAGAGCAAGTGCTCTATGCTCCCGCATCGTGCCGGTATCGAGATCGGGTTGTCCTGGTGGGGGCGTTCCATGTTCGAAGTCGTTGCGTTCTGGCGAAAAGCGCCAGCGAAGGCCGCAGCATTTAGCTTGATCGTTGCCGCGCTGCCGGGCTTGCTGATCTGCGGATTGCAAACGGCGAGCGCCGCGCCGAACTGGACGCTTGATCCATCCGCTTCGGTGCTCACCTATCAGTCGGTCAAGAAGAATACGATCGTCGAGACCAACAAGATCAGGAACATCACCGGCACGCTGAGTTCCGCCGGCGACGCCAAGATCAGCTTCGACCTTAATTCCGTCGATACGGGCGTCGATCTTCGCAACGTCCGCATGCGCTTCCTGTTCTTCGAGACGTTCAATTACCCGACGGCGGAGGTGACAGCGAAGGTGAACCCCGCCGCATTCGCCGATCTCGCAACCAAGCGCAGGGTGAAGACCACCTTGCCGTTCCGCCTGAACCTGCATGGCCTTGGCAAGGATTTGGAGGCGAGCGTTGTCGTCACCATGATCGGCGATACCCAGGTCTCCGTCGCCTCCGAGGCGCCGGTCGCGGTCCATGTCGAGGATTTTGGCCTGCTGCCGAACATCGACAAGCTGCAACAGGCGGCCAACGTGACGAACATCGTGCCCACCGCGTCGGTATCCTTTGATTTCGTCTTTGCCGCCGAAGGCAGCAAGCCGGTCGCGGTTCAGACTGTCGCGGCAGGCGCGGTTGGTCCCGTTGCTACCGATGCCGCGAAGGCCAACTTCAGCGACGAGGAATGTCTCAACAGGTTTGCTGTGCTGTCGCGCACCGGCGCCATCTATTTTCGCTCCGCGAGCGCCAGGCTTGATGCCAAGAGCCGTCCCCTGCTGACGGAGGTCGTAGGCGTCGTCGGCAAGTGTCCGAGCCTCAAGGTCGAGGTGTCCGGGTACACTGATTCCGACGGATCGCCAGAAGCAAACAAGCTGCTGTCGGAGCGGCGGGCTCAGGCAGTCGCAGACGCGTTGGTTGTCGACGGCGTGCCACGTAACCAGATCAGCGCTGCCGGCTATGGAGAGGAGCGGCCTGTTGCCGCCAATGATACGCCCAAGAACAAGGCGCTCAACCGGCGGATCGAATTCTCCACCAGCAAGCTCGGCAACTGAGGTCGTCGTGGGTTCCGCTGGGATCGCCTTTTGCGGTGGCATGCTTCGTGTCGCCGGACTTGTGGCGCTTGCCCTGCTTTTGACCGTTGCGGCTGCCAGTGCCGAACGTCGCGTCGCGCTGGTGCTCGGCAATTCGCAGTATCGACACGCTGCGGCGCTCCCCAACCCGGTGCGCGATGCCCAAGCCATGGCCGAGCGACTGCGGGGCCTCGGCTTCGAAGTGGTTTCCGGCTTCGACCTCACAAAGCAGCAGACGCAGGCCACAGTCGCCCAGTTTGCCAAGCAGGTTCGCGGCGCTGATGTCGCGCTTTTCTTCTACGCCGGCCATGGTCTGCAGGTATCGGGCAAGAACTACCTGCTTCCGGTTGATGCCGCGCTCGACGACGAGACCTCGCTCGATTTCGAGGCTGTGTCGATCGATTTCGTTCTGCGCCAGATGTCGCGCGAAACCAGCATAAGGCTGGTGTTTCTGGACGCCTGTCGAGACAATCCGCTTGCTGAAGTTCTGGCAAAGACCGCTGGCGTCAAGGGTGTAAGCAGCGGTCTTGCCGAGATACCGATCGAAAACGGCGGCGCCGGCACGCTGGTTGCCTTCGCCGCCAGTCCGAACCAACTGGCCTATGATGGATCGGGCGAACACTCGCCCTTCACCAAAGCACTGCTGCAACATATCGGCGAAACCAACATCTCCATCACCGAAGCCGTGAACAGGGTGACCAGCGACGTCTTCAAGGCGACCAACGGCAAGCAGCGGCCCTGGACCAACGTCTCGCTGACCACCGAAGTCATGCTACACAAGGTCGACCTCAACGCGCCGCTGATTGTCGGGGAGGCGCGCCCGCCGCAAGACGAAGCCGGCTCCGGGACGCGCAATACCGGCACGTCGACCGGCCAGACCGACGACCAGCTTGCGCTTGATGTGCTGCGTCAGAAAATCCCGAAACTGGCAACGGAAGGGCCGATCTTCTTCGATCGGCCGATCAAATTCGGTGATCCGGCAATCGACGGCAAGAGCATTGCCCAATTGATCAAGAGTCAGCCGCTCTTCAGCCCGGTCGAAGGCCTCGATAAGTCCATGTGGCAGGGAAAACACTGCGACGGCTGCCATGAGTGGAACGAAGCCCGTCTTTGCGAGCAGGCAAAGAATTTCGCCGCCAACGACGTCTCCGTCATGCGCCTGCAGCATCCGCTAGGCACGCGTTTCAAGGTGGCGCTGGCCAGATGGGCACAAGGCGGCTGCCAATGATATCGGATTTGGGCCGACGGGACTCGGCCTGAAATTGGAAAGCCTGCTGCATCGGCCAGAAAATCGGAATCGATTTTCGGTAGACACGATGCAGCAGATACAAAGTGTTAGAGCGTCCTTTGCGCGTCCAATTGGACACGCGGCGCTCTAATAGGCGGCGGCCGATAGCCGCTGCGCTTCCATTTCCACGATCTGGATGCCCATTTCGACGAAGGCCGAGAGCACGGCAAAGCGGTCCGCCAGCGAGACGCTCGCCAGCCCCGTCAGGATTCCCGCGTTGACGGCATGGGCGGCAGGAAATCCTGTCGACGCCATGTTGAAGGTGGGGTCGCGCCATGCCGCCGCAAGCACAATCCAGGCAGCCGGGGTTGCTGGCGAAACATCCGTCACGTCGCTTAAGGCCGCTCGGTGATGAGGATTGTCCGGCTCGCGGACCCAATCGTGAACAATGGCCAGCAACCGCAGATCCCGCTCGGCAAGGAGTTCGGCGAGATGGCTCAGGCATTCATGGCCCCACCAGACCGCGGCCTGGTCGGGAAGGAGATAGGCACAGAACGTGACTGCCTCTTCCGGCACGCGCCCAGCGAGCAAGGTACGGCAAAACTCGAGCGGGGGTCGATCGGCGGCAGGCGATTTCATGTCCCTGGCGATGGCGGGACAGGCGAGGAAAAGATCTCTTGCCGATCTGTATCCGAGTTCATTGGCCATGGCCGTCACACCCCGAGCAGGAGCAGCATAGCACTCAAGCCTGCGGCTGAGCGCAGGTCAAGCCTCAGCTTTAGCAGGCGGCGGTGGGTGGCAGCGTGGCTTTGTTCACAGACAGTTGCTGTGCGATTTGATATAGTCTGCACCAGCGAAATCCGCTCAAACAGGAGTGATGATTATGCGGTGGGGCAGCTTAGCCTCGGTATTGGCGGCCATTCTTTTTTCAACGCACGTTTCCGCCGATCCGCTTCAGAAATCGGAAGACATCGTGAAGTTCTTCACCGGTCCGGGCAGCCTTGGTGCGTCGCGCGGAATCTGCGTCGGGACCGAGGAAGAGTGTAAGAGCAAGGCCGATAAGGCTGGGGCGCCAACGCAAAAGACCGGCCTCGATATGATGATCAATTTCGCCCTGGATTCGGCTCAACTCGACCAGACTGCCCGTAGCGAGCTCGACGAATTCGCCAAGGCGCTGGAGGACAACCGGCTGAGCAGATTCAGTTTTGTCGTCGAAGGTCATACCGATGCGACAGGCTCTGATCTCTACAATCAGGACCTTTCGCAGCGAAGGGCGCAATCGGTGGCGGCGTTCCTGACCGCGAACGGCGTTCAGCCCGCCCGGCTCGAAGCGGTGGGCCTGGGCAAGTCACACCCGCGCGTTGCCAATCCCTACGATCCGATCAACCGCCGGGTGGAAATGCGGATCAAGACCGAGTGAGGCGACCGCGCTCCGCTGACCCCATCCATAGTGACAACAATCCAATGGACCCTGCGTAACTGGCACGGGTCCTCTTCAATCGTCTCTGATCAGTTCTTGAGCGCGCCACCCACGGCAATACCGGTACCGAAGATCAGCGCCTTGGTCAGGAAATCGCCGTCGTCTCTCCGGGGCGGCGGCTCGTCGCGGACGTCGGTCCCGCTGTTGTGCCTCCGCTGGACAACTTGCTGCTTCTTGCGCGGCTTTTGTTCCGCCACCTGCTTGAGCGTGCGGGTTTTCTGTACGACCTGTTTCTTGGCCGGCGCCTTGCCGACCTTATTGACGGCCTTCTTGGCGCGTATCGTATCCATTATCGGGTCGGTCTGGATCGCCAGGAACGCCAGTTGCTCGCGTGTCAGATAACTGGTCTGCGGCAGCCCGTTTTTACCCTGCCAGACACCGATTGCCTGGCGTGTCCTCGGACCAAGATTGCCGTCGGCCTGGCCAAGCTCATTGCCCAACGCTTCCATGCGCAATTGCAGATCGATGCGTCCGTTGCGGTCGAGCCCGATGGCGTTTTCAGTCAGCTCGGTGCCCGGCGTCCGCTTCATCTCATCGGTGATACCGACTGTGGTGCGCACGGCCGAGCCCGAATTGGCTTTTGCTTCGTTCGCATTGAGCGACGCGACCTGCTTGCTGTCGGCCTTCAGGTCGTTCAATTGATCGATGTTGAGCTTTGCCACCGTGGCGAAACGGCCGGTCGGGAACTGTTCGAGATAGGCCTCATAGAAGGGAACAGCATTCTTCTTTGATGCTTCATCCCAGAGGCGCTGCTCGACCTCCCAGGATGGTGGCGTGCCGACCGCCGGCGCGGGTGCGTCCGTCGTCTTGGCTGCGTCGGCTACTGGGGCCGCGACTGGCGCGGCTGCCTGCGCCACAGGCTTGCCCAGGAAAACCTCGCGCCCCAGCGAAGCATTATGCCATGGCCGCTGCCGGCCTTGCGTGGCCTCCGTTACCTCGCCGCGGACGCGTGTCAGCGCGCTCTGGATTTCGACGCCGGGTTCGGTCAGGTGCTTGGCGAGCGCCAGCGAATAGGGACTGTCCACACCGTTGCCGTCGAAAGCGATGGCGCCGGGGTCCGTCGCATAGGCGATCAGCACGCCGCCGGTGCCGATGCCGTCGGCTTTTGCATCCACCGGAGCAAGGCCGGCGCCCAACGAGCGGCTCTTCGGCAAGGACGCAGCCAGCGTGCGTGCCAGCGGATTGTCGCGGCATGCATCGAGGATGATGATGCCGACAGCGGGATCGGCCGGCAGTGCCGCCATGAACTCATCGATCTGCACGGTGCGGGTCTTGAGATAGGCGGGAGATGACAGTTCGGCATCCACCGGGATGAGATAATTCTTGCCGTCGACCTGCATGCCGTGCCCGGCGTAAAAAATGACGGCAAGGTCCGCGTTGTAGGACTCTTCGGTGAACTTACCGATCAGGGCGTGCATGCCGGCATTGTCCTGGTCAATGCCTTCGACAACCTCGAAGCCGGCATTGCGCAGCGTGGACGCAATAAGGCGGGCATCGTTCGCTGGATTGGGCAAGGCGACGGCATTAACATATTTGCTGTTGCCGATGACCAGCGCGACGCGCTTGCTGCCGGGCGTGGCAGCCTGGACGCAGAACGCGGCCAGGATCACGAGAATGAATCCAGTCAAGAGGACGGTGAACGCTTTCATGGATCAGCCCTCCACCCCGTTGGGGCGCGTTATCGATGTCCACGCATTCGCAATTTCGTCAGCGACAAAGTCGCTTCTGCCAGAAAGGGCTCTGGGCGTATGTGACCCCTGTCACATTTTAGGTTCACAGGGCGCCAAAAAGCCTCTGCAAATGTGCTCTAATATACCACCCGTCCGCCTGAAAACCAATCAACCTGGCGACTGTTCCGATGTTGTCGGCGGCTTTGACTAGCCTGGCTTAAGCGGGTTTTGGATCGAGTCGAGCAGCGCCGTTATTGCCTGCTTGTATTTTTCGAACTCCGGCGATGTCTGCCGAATTTGCGTTGTCGCCGTCGGCTGGGTCTGATCGGCGGCTACACGCGTCACTTTCTGCCCCATCTTTCGCTCGGCCCAGTCGATCACGTAGCCGGCGGTCTTGCCTGTGAGAAACGGGTTGGCCTGAATAACGGCTGATCCCAGCACTGCGCTCAGCTGTGACGAGCCCTGTGCGGCCAGCACCTGATGCGCGCCTTCCATGCCGAGAAAATGGCACAGATAAAGGCGCCCAGCTGTGATCTGGTGGCCGCGTCCGCGCAGATACGCTTCGCCTTCGCGCGCCAGGTTGCGCACCATCTCACGCGAGAGCGTGGCGTCATAACGAAGCGCGAGCAGGTCGGCGGTCGATAGCGTTCTGGCAAGATCGGGGCGATAGGCGTTCATCATCCGGATCCAGGTCTTAGTGATGAACTGGCCGGCGCCGGTTGCAGACGAGTTTGGATTCTTGGCGCGAGCGCTGCCTCCGCTTTCGACATGAACGATCCGCTCGGTCAGGGTCTCGACAGCCGTATCGGATGAGCCACCGGAATTGCCGGTGGCAACCGTGGTGACTGTCCCCAAGGAATCGATGGCCTCGCCGTTCTGATAGAGCTCGAAATGGAGATGCGGGCCGGTCGAAAGCCCTGTGGTCCCGACATACCCGATGACGTCGCCAGCCTTCACCTTGGTGCCGCTGCCGCTTGCGATGGCGAATTTCTGCATGTGGGCATAGCGGGTCTCGCGCCCGTTGGCATGCGCTATCTTCACCAGGTTGCCGTAGCTGCCGCCATCGCCCTGGAAGGTGATCTCGCCGTCGAAGGCGGCCACGATCGGTGTGCCGATCGGAGCGGCCCAGTCGACACCTTTGTGGATTCGAACCGTGCCGAGGATCGGATGCTTGCGCGGACCGAAGGTCGAGGTCATCACCCCACTGACTGGCGTGACCATGCCGTTCGTCACGGTCAGCGAACGAACCTCATCGTTGCCCGTGACGCATGCATACTGGCCGTCACTCTGCTGGAAGACGAAACAGTCGAGGCTCTTCTCGGTACCCGATACGCCAACATAGAGAACCCTTCCGGAGGTCTCGTCCTGGCCGCGCGGCGCCTGCGAGTAGATCAGCACCAGACGCTGGTCTTCGCTTGCGAAGGCATCCAGGTCCTGTCCCCGCGACAGATACATGATCGCCTCGCCGATAACGCTTGTCGGGACCTTGTTGCGTGCTGCCGTCGAATAGATCGCGTCGAGCAGACGATACTGTCGTTTGGGCCCACCCTGATCGGAGGCTCCGGAATAGTTGAAGAGATCCTCGCTGACCCACGGATCGACGCCCGAAACGAAGGCTCCCGCCGTATTGCGCGTCAAAGTGCCGACATAGATATTCTTGGCGTAGACCGAAATCTGCATGAGCGACATGGTCGTCGTCTCGCGGGCCGGACGGAACCCGCGCATCGCGACGACAAACCCTGCCTCTAATCCGTCGCGGTTGAACAACGTCTTCAACGCCTCGCCTGATGCCTTTGCGTCATCGGCGGAGAAATGAGCATCGAGCACCACGCTATCCAGGCTACGATCATTGAAGATCTTTACGAAAGTGTCTTTGGTCGCCTCGAAGCGTCGATATTCGTTCGTGACTGTCGTGACGGTGGTGGTGTTTTCGATCGCGGTTTTCTTGAACGCGGGCAGGGCTGCCTCGCCTTGGTCGATCGTTTCGCCCCAGCCGGCTTCAGGATCGTCTGCGTCGGCCTTGGGAACCGAACTGGAAGCCGCGTCGCCATTGTCAGGCGCAGGCTGGAGATCGTTTTCCAGATCGCCCTGTTGATCGGCGGGCGGCGCGACCACAGCCGACGAAGCCGGTTGCTGGGCGTTCGGCGCCGTTGCCGAAGGCTTTGGAGCGGTCTGCCGCTGTGCCTGGAAGAATGCGAAATCCTCCTGCGTCGACGGGATCGTCGTCATGAATTTTTCGCTGGCGCTCAGCATCACGTCGGAGAGGATCTCGATCTGTGGCGACGCGCCGGAACTGTCGAGCTCGGCCGGGCGCGCGATTGCGCGGCCTTTCGTTTCGGTGTCGGCGTCGGGCGCAAGCGTGATCCACATCGGGTCCCCGGCGAGACCGATGATCGCAGGCACGTAGACCGACGCATCGGGTGGTACGTCTTCCATGCCCTCGACAGGATGCAGTTCCTCGTCCTCGTCACCGAACGACCAGTAGTCCCTGGTAAGATAGAAGCCGGTGGCGACCGCAACGATGGCGAGCGTTGCGAGGCCGGCAAAGGCTCTGCGCCAAAGTTTGCGCCGGCGCTCAGTCAGTCGCGCCTGCTTCTTGCGTTTGAAGCTCGTGTCGATGCTGTGCGTCACGGGCTATTTCCGGTCAGGAAATAGGTCCAGCGCACCTGCTCTAGCGTGTCGACCTCGACGAAACGCGCCGCGATGTGGCCGTGCTGCCAACACTTTTCAATACCGCGTATCAAGAAGCGGCGTCGGTCGATGCACATTTCGACCGATCCGTTGAGGATCGCGTGGCCGAAGACATCCGTTGCGTAGAGATAGATGTAGCGGTTGGCCAACTCCTCACGGATGACGTTCACGCACTGGTTGGCGCCGATGGTCCACCAGCCGTCAGTCTGGTCGGCATTGTCGACCTTCTGTCCGACGGCGAGATTAACGACGTCGAGCGTCTGGTTGCACACCGTGAATTCTGCATGGGCCTGGTCAATCGACAGGATCGAGAGCAGCGTTGCGCCGACCACAGCGGCGGCCGTCATGCGGCCGGAGAACTCAGGCCATATTCGAAACCAGCCATACCGCCTGGGCGATGACGGCTGGAACAAACGCGAGTAGCGGAGGTCCATCGGCATCCATATTTATCCGCCAAGTTGAAAATACTTGGCGGTGGCGGAAAACTGCGAACCGTCGGCTCCGATCTCCTCGAGAATCTTGGGCAGAAGCTCGGAGGCTGGTGTCGGTCTCGAAAAAACCGCCGCCCGGATGTCGCGGGGTCCGGTGATCACCAGCATGATCTGCGGAACGGCCTTGCCGGCTGCCTTGTCGGCGGCGCCAAGACCGATCGGGATGCTGAACGCCGCCTTGTCGGTCTGCGCGACCATGCGGTCGTCGAGATTGAAGGCAATGCCCTTGTGGTCGATCAGCATCACATTCGACACAAGCCCACCACGCGTAACCAGCGTGCCGCCGATCGGCGTGTCATCCGGCACCGATGTCCGGTCGAGGACCAGTTGCGGCCGTTCAGCGCTGCTGCGATCGAAGAAGTGCAGGAAACTGGTCACCTCGCATTGCGGTTGAGAGATAAGCCGAACGCCGATGTCCGGCTCGATATGGAACCTCGACCGGAAATCGCCGAGCATCTGCTCGAATGGCCGCACGGCCGTTCCGAAACCTTCGATGGCTGCCGCATTGTCCGTTGCCGACGTCAGTGACGCGTAGAAACAATCCCCGCCGCTGAAGTCACGCACCCACGACGCGCGCTGCGCCGTTTCGTCGGCTTTCTTCGCCGATGGAACTTCCGGCTTGGGTAGATTGATTGCGACATCGGTATTTCCGGGCTGCTTGGCGGCTGGCGGCTGCGGCGGTGACTGTGTCGGCGTGTTCGCTGTTTCCAGTTGCTGGGCTGTCGGGCCTGCCGCTTCTGGCTCTTTCGGTGGGGGTGTCGACTGCGCTGGTTCCTGGCTTTTCGCAGAAGGAGAGGATGAGGCATTGGCCTTGGGCAGCACGTCGACAGGGTTCGGTACGCCGGGCTTGGTTTCTATCGGCTTTGTATCCGGCGACGGCTTGCTTTCAGTTTCCGCGCGGTTCGGTTGGGGTGCGTCGGCTGCGGGCGGTTCGCTGGCCGGCAGCGCCGGCTTCTGGCTTTCGGCCGTCTTCGGCACGGGTGCGGTCGTCGGCGAATTCTCGGTCGAAGGTTGCGTAGGCTGGGCTTCGGCTGGCTGTGGGCCTTGCGTCTGGTTGTTGTTGGCAACCTTCTCAGGTTGAACAGCGGGCGGCGCTTCCACAGCGGGTTTCGGCGTGAGTGGCGCTGCCTTCTCCACAGGAGGCGAGGGGGCCAGGACGCCGCTGACATAGAGACCCGCAGTGGCCAGAACAGCCAAGGTTATGGCGCCACTTGCGATCACCGGCATCCGCGTGGGCTTTGGTGGCGTGGTCGGTGTGGGGGGGCTGGCCGCAGCGGCTGCCGGCGCCGGTTCCGACAGATGCGCCGGCCGCACATGCTGAACGAAGCGCTGCTCGCCTAAGGGTGGCAGCGAGGGCGGTCGGGCGCCGGGAGGTGCAGTCCAGCCGGCGTGCGGCAGTCCGGAGCGCTCGCGTGCGCCAAACGATGCCGGTGGCGATGTCGCATCGGCGTCGTCGTCGCGGGTCGCCCTGGCGATTTCTGCCATGCTGGCCGGGCGGTCGCGTGGATCCGGCTGAAGCATCGCTTCGATGAGATCGCGGAAATCGGGGTCAATGTCCGACAGGTCCGGCACCGTACGGCGCTTTTCGATAACCTCATATTGCGAACCGCTCATATCCAGCGGCTTTCCGCGAAGCGCTGCGGCCAGCACCAGTCCAAGGCTGTAAATATCGGATTGCTCGCTGACTTCGCCGCCATAGAGGCCGAGCTGTTCCGGCGAAACATAGTTGTATTTTCCGGCGAATTTTCCGCCGATCAGCGTCTCTCCCCCGACGGTCGCCGAGCGCGCTATGCCAAAATCGATGATCTTGGCGCGCTCGACCCGGCTACCTGGCAGGATGATGTTGTCAGGCGACAGGTCGCGGTGGATAGCGCCAGCCTGATGCACGGCACTCAGTCCCGAAGCGAGGCGATGGCAGAGCCGGCGCACATCTTGCGGTGGCATGGCGCCGAGCCGGAAGATGTCGAACAGCGAAGGGCCGTCCACGAATTCCATCGCGAGGTAGGGACGGCCGATCCCCGGATCGATGGTGAAGACGTGGTAGCGTACGACGGCGTCATGCGACAGGTGATTGAGGATCGACGCTTCCTTGCGAAACAGGGACAAGATGGTCTGATCGCGCGCGAATTCTGGCAGCACGATCTTGATCGCGACTTGGTCGCCGGTCTGGATGTTGTGACCGCGATAGACCTCCCCCATGCCGCCGGATGCGATCCTCTCATCGAGCTCGTAAATGGCGCTAAGTTGCGTGCCCACACCCGCATAGGTGATGTTCGTCGATATCCGTGTCTTGTCGTCATCGCTCATTTTGCGAGGCCCTCTGCTCCGGATCGAACCTCCCGTCGCGCTCGTCGCCCATCTTCACGAGGACAATGGTGACATTGTCGGTTCCGCCACGCGCCAGAACGGTCTCCAGCAGATTCCGGCACGCAGCCTGCGGCGTGGCGGACTTGACCGCTGCCTCGATCTCGGCGTCGCTGACATGCGCGGTCAGCCCGTCGGTGTTCAGAACAAAAACGTCGCCTGGCATCAACTCACCTTGCCGGAAATCGATCTTGAGCTGGTCGCTGACGCCGACTGCGTGCGTGATCACGTTACGGCGCGGCCAGGTGAGTGCTTCTTCCGCACTGATCGCGCCGCGGTCGAGGAGTTCCTGGACCTCCGAGTGATCTTTCGAGACCTGGTTGATCAAGCTGTTGCGAACCAGGTAGATGCGGCTGTCTCCGGCCCACAGACAGGCAAAGCGGCCGTCCATGGCAAGCAAGGCCGCGAAAGTGGAACCGATCGTGATGCCGCGCGATCGTGATATGTCGCGGATTTCAGCGTTGGCGCGGCTCAGCCGATCCTCGAAACGGGCGCGAAGATCCGGCGCCGAGCTGGCGATACCGATCGTCGCCAGATGATCAACGATGCTGGCGGAGGCGAGTTCACCGGCTTCATGCCCGCCCATCCCGTCGGCTACCACCCATAGGCCGGTCTGCGGTTCGACGAGGTAATTGTCCTCGTTGTGGTCGCGCACGCAGCCCTTGTGGCTCACGCCGAAGCTTTCGACGGGAAGGGCGACAGTGCTCAAATTGCCACCAAGCGCTTTGCGAGCGTCCTCTGTGACGAACGATGGGCTGCGTACCCAGACCATTTTGCCACAAGCACGTACATTAGAGTATCGAAATGACGGTCGAAGTTGGCGCTGATCTGTCGGGAACCATCTCAGAAAGCCTTCGGACAACTGAAACTGGACAAAGCCGGCAACAGAAAGGGGTTGGCTCCCGGGTCTGTCTGGATCGTGTAGGCAACGTCGCGTCCACCGATGACGAAACGCGCTTCGGTGTTGCCGCCATTGCTGGTCAGCGTCGCCTTGTCTAGCAGCCGCTTCAACGCCCACGGCCCTTCGAATTTGAGTGCGGACTCGCGGCCCGGCATTTCCGGCGCAAGGCTGAGGCTGGCAGAGGCGGAAGCCGCGCTGTTCGGCCATGTCACTGTGCTCGGCGTGTTCCCTGCTTGACTGCTTTGGACGATCTGGCCGTCGATGTTCAGGACCGCGCTGTCGGCATCGCCGTTGAGCGAAAAAGGCGTGAATGTAATGTTGACCGACGGCACCGAGCCGCCGGAAGGAAAAAAGGCGCTGCGGATCTCCGCGGCGGACTGGAATGCCTTCAAGGTCGATTTGGCGAGGCCGCGGCCGGAACGGGCATCCTGTTTCCAGGTCCATTCCTGGCCCGTCATGTCGATCAGCGGCGCAAGGTTCTGTGCAAAGAAGCGATCCATCAGGCCGCCAGGCGCGAACAGCTTGGCGAAATCCGCGATCGAGATGTCTTCCGTGCCGTCTCCAGCGAAAGGATAGTGGCCATTGACCACCGCCTCGCAGGCGCGCGTGACGGACTGATCGAGGTTCTGGTTGAGGTTGGCCACGGAAGTCTCGGCGACATTGCCTTCAAACTCGTCCGCCGTGGCCGTCACCATGCGCGCGAGCGGCTTGGGCAGGCGCGAGACATTGGCGCGTAGTGTCGATATCTGTAGCCGCAGGTTCGCGTTGACACGTTCGGTCTGCGAGGGGACATCGGCCGAGAGCTTCAAGCTCTGGAAGATATCGCGAAAGTTCTGCGTCAGCGCATCGAGCGGCCTGTGCCCGGCAGTGCCGCTGACCAGCGTCTGGAAAGACCGGAACTGCGCCTCGACGCTGGCGCCGGCATTTTGCGCCAGAGCTGAGCTTGTGCCCGCGCGGCTTTGCGATTTGCCCCCGGCGATTTGCAAGCCGATGCGGGCCAGGCCTTTGGCCATCCCAGCCGGGTCCTTCAGCGCAATTCCGGTCTCGCCCTCTGAGGCGGTGTTGTCTTTCGTCAGCGCGGTCTCATCGGCGATCGCCGTAAACAGCTGGTCGAGCGGTGAGTCCGGCGAAGCGGCCGCCGAGAGCGCGATATATTGCGGTTTGTCCTTCAGCATCGCCTTGAACTTCAGCTGATCGAGCGTGCCTTTCCACGCGGCGGCGAATTCCTTGCCGTAGCGGTCGACGAGTTCGGGGCCGAGTTTGGGCAGATCTTGATCGATGCCGCCTTGTTCGCCGCCACCGCCGAGCACCCATCGCTCGTCGACAAGCATCTGCGCGATGCGTGAAAGCTGCGGCAGGAAGAAGCTGTTGAATCCGGCGCGGGTGTAAAGACCGGGAACATGAAGATCGGCGAGGTCGCCGCCATCCATGCGTTCGAACAAAAGCTGCGCCTCGGGGCCGGCTTTGGTTGCGACGGAGAAGTCGCTCAGCGTTGCGGCGTAGACCGCTGACTTGATCAGCGCCGATGCGCGGTCAGCCAAGCTCATGCGCCCGAGCGAGCGTTGCGCGGCCTCGATCAGGGGTTGGTTGAGTTCGAAGACTGGATCATAAGCGTCATCGAGGGCAAGCATGGCGCGCAGATGTTTTTCGATCTGGACGCGGCCTTCGCGGTTGTTCTCACCTGGATAACGGTTTTCTTCCCAGTCCTGCTTCATCCATGAGACGATCAACTCGTCATCGACCTTCGGCGCCTTGCCGCCCAGCATCAGGTAGATCTTCAGCGGCTGGTAGAGCGCAGCCGGATCGGCCATCCTGGCCTGGATCGTCCGCTCTGCCTGAACCAGGAGCCGGGAGCGGAAGGTTCGTTCAAGCGCCTGTCGATAGGCCGTCTTGGAGGCGGACTGCAGCCTCTCCCGCTGGCTCAATCCGAAGGCTTCCTCAATTGGCTTGCCTTGGGCTCCGCTTTCGAAACCGGCCGGCAGGCTGCGCAACTGATCGAGCGGGCCGATGACGTTCTCCAGATCGACGTCGGTCACAGCCGTGCTTTTGAGCAGCGAATCCGCGCTGTCGCGATACTGCGCCATCGCTTGCCGGGTGGAGGCGATCAACGATTTGTTGGCGAAGAAGCTGAGGCCAAGCACCCCAAGTGCCGCCAAAGCCCCCAGCCCGATCGCCGCCAAGCCGCCAAACCTGGTCAAGCTGGCGCGCCGTTCAGCCACCCGGTCGAAAGATACCCAGCCCGATTCCGGGAAGATCACCTTGGTCAGGAGGTCGTGCAGGAAGAAGCTCTTGCCGGTGCCGGAAAGATACGCTTGCGGGGTGCTGCCGAAGCTGCGGCCGATCGCGCCCAGCACCTGGTCGAAGGGTGTCCCCTCCTGGGTGCCGGACGAGAAATAGAGCCCACGCAGGCTGACATTCACCTGTGATCGAGATGCATCGAACAGGCTGCCGATGAACTGCGTTATCCGGTTCCTGAGCGCGCCGAACTGAGCCGGAAAACCGAAGAGTGCGATCCGCGCCACCGGATCGGTCTCGTCCTGCAGACGGTCGGCAATTTCCTCGGCGAGCCGCCTCGCAAGTCCGTCGAATTCCGCCGGCGCCTCGCCAGCCATATTTTTGGTGCGGTCGGCGGTCTGAAAGGTCGCGCCCCACACCTTGCGCCTGCGTGCCTCGTCGAAATCGCCGAAATAGTCCATGAAGCCAGCGACGAGATCGGCCTTGGTGAAGAGCAGATAGACCGGGAACTGGATTTTCAACGTCTCGTGCAGTTCGCGCAGGCGGCTTCTGATTTCGGTGACATGCGCGTCTAGCTGCTGGTCGTCGAAGCCGATCAGATCGGCAAGGCTGATGGCGAGGATCACACCGTTGATCGGTTGCCTGGTGCGGTATTTCTTGAGCAATCGCAGGAAAGCGAGCCAACTCGCCTTGTCGCGCTCACGGTCCGACCCCTGGGTCGTGTAGCGGCCGGCCGTGTCGATCAGCACTGCCTCGTCCGTGAACCACCAGTCGCATAAGCGCGTGCCGCCGACGCCGGCCACCGGCTGTGCGCTGCCGGAACTGGCAAGCGGAAACTTCAGCCCGGAATTGACCAGCGCCGTCGTCTTGCCGGCCCCGGGCGGGCCGATGATGACGTACCAGGGGATGTCATAGAGGAAATTGCGCTTGCCGCTCGTCCGCTTCAGCGTGGCGATGGCTTCGCCCATGCGCGCTTCGAGCGCCTGCGAATCGTCGTTTGGCTCGTCGCTGCGCACAATGGCCGTTTCGAGCGCTTTTTGCGCCTTGCGTTGCTGCCAGAAGCGGATGCCGTAGAACAGCGCAAGCACCGCAACGGTGACGCCGATGATTGTCGCCCTGAGCCACATGGGGCCAAGCGGGCGGGTATCGGCGAAGCGGATCAGCGGTCCGGCATACCAGACGGCGGCCGAGAAGCCCGCCAGGGCGATCATGTTGAATATCCGCGGCAACCAGCGCATCAGTTGCCGTTCTCCGCTGAGCCGGCTTGTAAAGTTTCCTGTTTGGGGATCATGATGTCAACGCGGCGGTTCTTGGCGCGACCGTCCGCCGTTTGATTGTCGGCGATCGGTTCGTCCTCGCCCTTGCCGTCTGTGCTGAGCCGCGACGGGTCCTTCAACTGCTTGGTAAGCATCGCCTCCACTGCTTTGGCGCGGGCGACGGAAAGGTCGAAATTCGATTTGAATGTGCTCGTGTTCTTCGGCTTCACATTGTCGGTGTGCCCGACGATCCTGATCGGTCCTGGCTCGGCATCGAGCGCCGTGGCGATGTCGGCTGCGATCGGCTGGAACTGCGCCTTCGTCTCTGCCTGGCCGGAAGCGAACGAAAGCTGGTTGCTGATCTCGACAACGATGAAATCACCCTTCGTGCCGACACTCAGTCCGCCGCCGGTGATCTCCTTGGCGAGTGCGGTGCGGATGCGGTCGACCTGAGTGGTATCGGGGACCGTCGGTGGCGGCGGGCTGGCTTCCGCCGGTTCGCCGGGTGCCGCCACGCTGGCACGTTCGATGATAATTGGGGTCGAAGGATTGAGTGCCAGCAACGCGCCGGCGGTCGCGTCGCCTTCGTCGGTGATCAATATCCGCAGCCCGAAGAAGGCCGCTGTCACCAGGGTCGCCGCGGCGGCTGCGACCGCCCAGAGCGGTAGCCGTCCGCGTGGCTTGGACATCGGCGCCGCTATGCCTTGCCACCGGGGTGAGATGTCGCCGGCGGCGCGTGGCCTGAAGTAACGCAACGTGTCGTAGACGTCGCGCCGGACACGTTCGAGTGTATTCCGTTCGCCCGGCAGGCCTCGGTACTGGCCTTCGAAACCCAGCGACAGGCAGGCATGCATCAGTTCGAGCAGGTCGTAATGCGCTTCGGGCTTGGCGAGGATACTGTTCAGCGCGTCGTAAAAGCCGACGCCTGTTGGCTTCGTGTGGAAGAACTGCGCCACCAGGCTGTGCTGAAGCCAGGTTTCCTTGCTCGGCCAGGGCAGGTTGCCGACAAGGTCGTCAGCGGTTTCGCAAAGGGCGAATTTCGCGATGCGGGCATCCTCTTCGCCAATAGCGGCCTTGGCGATTGTGCGGTCGAAAGTCTCGACGGCGTCGGCGATATGCTCCGCCAAGGCCGCCGCTTGTCGTTCGACCGGTATGAGCCGCAACTGTCCGAAGAGCATCAGCAAAGGGGCCGCGGCGGCAAGGATAGGATTTGCCGCTGCATACTTCACGCCGGCGGTGGCGTTGAGCAGAACGTCCTGCTGCAACGCGAGTATCGGGGCAGGGGCTGCTCCTGGCGTGGCTTCCTGAACGACCACGGTTCCGGACGACCAGCCGAGCGGCATCTGCCGGCCGACGCCGGGGTCGAAGATCGTCGTTTCTCTGGCGGGTGTCGGAGCACGTTGCACGCTTTGCGGACCGGAGCCATCGGGAGCGCCAAGCGGCTTTTTTCCTGGCCGTGACGCGCGGATGATGGTTTTTTCCGGTGGTTCGGAGGGGTCGTCCTTCGAGCTCATCGGCGCACCCGTGTCGAGTTGCAACGAGCATTTCTAGGGCGGGAAGGGAGGCCTGGGCCGGGCTCAATCTTCGCTGCGGACCGGATGAAAAGGCTGATCTTGCGGAAACATGACATTCCTGCACACGCCCCAAGCCACGGCCGCATTGCCCGCCGGGCAAGCTCCCATGCGTTATCCTAATCGCACGGGAAGCCGATGGAAATCGGAAAGCAGGATGATCAAAGAGACGACTTCTTCTATGAGGCCCGTCACACAGAGCGCATCAGCGCCGCTGAGGCCTGCTACCTGCCCGGCTATTTTTGCTTAGCCGCCTTGGTGTAGGCTTCGGCGAAATAGGCGAGGAAGACATCCAGCATACCGTTTTCGTGCTTGTCCTCCATCATCCGCCACGTCGCAACAAGCGCATCCCAGGCCTGGCTTTTCCTGGACGAAAAGGAAGCAGGTGGAATTCTTTTGGCGATAGCCTCCGGCGACAGGTCGTCTAGCAGCCTCGAAAGCGCGACCTGCATGGCAGCGTAGGTGGCGATTTCGTGGGCCTTCAGGTCGCGGAACGCGTCCTCAACGCTATGCTTGGCATCAAGATAGCCGGCCCTGCGTTTGGCGAACATGATCTCCATTATGTCGTCGGTGCCCGGCACGAATTTCAGCGGGTTGTTGTCCTCCGCGCCGATCATCGTGCGATCCGCGCTCTTGGCGAGTACTTTGGCTGCGGCGCGTGCCTTGAGCAGCAAGGACAATTGCTCGACCGTGGTTCTCAGCACCGCGCCGATCTCGGCAGCCACGTCATGCGGGTCGCGCGATTGCAGCAACTCCGGTGCAATGCCGGCTGCTTTGGCGATCTCCCGCAACATCGCGTCCGCTTCCGCCGGCCGATTGGCAGGGACAGCTGGGCTGGGCCGCAGTGCCGAAGACGTCGATACCTGTGCCGTCTCGCCAGGGCGCTGCTGCGCCGGATTGAGGGATGGCGCATTACCGAATTCCTGCGGCCTTCCCGTTGACGACGGCAGTTCGCGTTGCGTCGAACCGGTCCTTTCTTGCGGATGACCGGTAGCAACACGCTCTTCGTCGATCGAAACGGCGACGACGTAACAGCCGATCAGCAGTCGGTCGCCTTGGGCCAGCCGATGCGGCGCGCCAATGCGCTGGCCTGAACCGTTGACGAAAGTACCGTTGCGCGAGACGTCATAGAGCCAGAACGAACCCGCCTGATAGCGGATTTCGCAATGTCGGCCGGAAATGAACTTGTCGGGGTCGGCCAGTGTCCAGTCGCAATTTTCGCGCCCGATTTCGAAGCTGCGGTCGCGGGCGGCATAGCTCGTCGCGATGCCTGCCGGCAGCCTGTCAAGATTGCTGATCTGTAGCGAGATGAACATCCGCAACCGCCGGCACGCCCAATATCCAGGCTATTCTAGCAGCTTGCAGGGGCAGCGGGCGAGGCGCGTTTCACATGAAGGCGCCGGGAGCAGTTCAGCCACACCGTTATTTAGCCTCCATCAAACATGTGCTAGGCTTATCGGGCTTCGGTGCGGTGGCTATGAAGTTCCCGAACGTGACGCAGTTAATAGAACGAGGGCTTCGATTCATCACACTGGCGGCCGCGTCCAGGAGAGGCACGAACCATGCCGAATGAACGCGCCACGGTTGTGCAAACGCCGGTGGGCGCTGACCTGCTGACCTTCACCCATCTCATCGGCCGCGATGAGGTCAGCCGTTGTTTTTCCTATACCGTTGGGTTCGTCAGCAAGAGCCGTGACGTCGACCCGTTGAAGATGCTGGGCGGTGTCGTTTCGGTCGAGGGTGAATCCGACCCGAAGCGCTGGTTCAGCGGTCTCGTGTCGGAGTTCAGGCTTACCCGTATTGAAGACAGGCTGGCCTTTTACGAAGCGGTGATCAGACCGTGGCTCTGGTTCCTCGGCAACACCACCGATTGCCGTATCTTCCAGAACATGACGGCGGTGGAGATCGTCGAAAAGATCTTCTCGAAATATGGCATAGCCAAATTCGAGAAGCGGCTGCAGGGTTCCTACCCCTCGCGAGAATATTGCGTCCAATATGACGAGAGCGATCTCGATTTCGTCCAACGGTTGCTCGAGCACGAAGGCATTTTCTATTTCTTCGAGCACGACGAAGGCAAACACACGCTGGTGCTGTGCGATGCGATGAGCAAGCTGAAGCCAGCGCCAGGCTACGACAAAGTGCTCTATAACTTCGAGGGTCAGGGCTCGCGGCGCGACGTTGAATACATCACCGAATGGATTCCAGGCAGTGCGGTGCGGCCGGGTGCATATGCCCATACGGACTATGATTTCGAAAAGCCCGGCGCGGATCTGATGGCGAAGTCCGCCCAACCGTTCGGCCATAAGGAGGCCTCGGGCGAAAACTATCGCCAACCCGGAGCGCATCTCGATGTCGGCCGGGGCGACACGATTGCTGGAATTCGCCGCGAGGAGTTACAGGCGGTGCATCGGCACAGCACGGCGGTGGGTACCGTGCGCGGTCTCTTTTCCGGTTGCAAATTCAAGCTCGAAAGTTTTCCGCGCGACGACCAGAACCAGGACTATCTGGTGGTCAGCGCCGAATACCGGCTGTTCGATCCGGGTTACCGGACACAGAACGAGGCCCATAACGAAAACTTCAAAGTGGTGCTCGGCGTTGCGCCGACCAAATTGCCTTACCGCCCGCCGCGCATCACGCCGCGGCCGGTCATGCGCGGGCCACAGACGGCGACGGTGGTAGGGCCTTCGGGCGAAGAAATCTTCACCGACAAGTACGCACGGGTGAAGGTGCAATTTCATTGGGATCGCCTCGGCAAGAAGGACCAAAACTCTTCCTGCTTCGTGCGCGTGTCGCAGACCTGGGCCGGCAGCGGCTGGGGCTTCATCCAGATCCCGCGCATCGGCCAGGAGGTCATCGTCGACTTCATCGAGGGCGACCCGGACCTGCCGATCATCACCGGCCGGGTCTACAACGCCGCTGAGATGCCGCCCTACGGCTTGCCTGCCAATGCCACGCAATCGGGCTGGAAGTCCAATTCCTCGAAAGGCGGCGGTGGTTACAACGAGCTTATGTTCGAGGACAAGGCGGGTTCCGAACTGGTCAATTTCCAGGCCCAGAAGGACCACCACCTGCTGATCAAGCATGACCGTAACAAGACGGTGCAGCACGACCAGTCCGACCGCATCGACCACGATGCCAAGCACTCTGTCGGTCACAACCTCGACGAGGACGTCGGCAACAACAAGACCGTCAAGGTCGGCGTCAACCAGACCACCAACATCGGCAGCAACGACACCGAGACGGTAGGCGCAAACCGCTCGCTGACGGTCCAGGCCAACGAGACGATCCACGTCGTCGCCAATTCTACGGAAAATATCGACGCCAACCATTCGCAGACGGTTGGGTTGGTTCAGACGGTCACAGTGGGTGCGGCGCGTGTGGATACGGTTGGTGCCGCTGAAGCGCGGACCGTGGGCGCAGCGCAAGTGAATACCATCGGAGCGACACGGACGGTGAGCGTTGGCATCAGCCAAAGCCACAGCATTGGCGCTGCGGATAGCTGGGACATCGGCGCCAGCCAGAGTGTCCAAATCGCTGCCGATCAGGGCATCAAGATCGGCGGCGCGCAGAATTCGGAGATCGCTAAGACGTGGATTGTTAAGGTGGGCGAGGACAACTCGACCCAAATCAGCGGCGCTCATGAACTCAAGATCGGCAAGAAGAGCCTCATCCAGGTCGGTGAGGATTCCGGCATTTCTGTAGGTAAGACCCTGACGCTTGAGGCGAAAGATGAGATCCAGCTAAAATGCGGCGATGCCGTCATCACCATGAAAAAGAACGGCGAGATCGTCATCAAGGGCAAGGATGTGTCGATCAATGCCTCCGGCAAGATCAATGCGAAGGCATCGGGCGACATGTCGCTCAAGGGCAGCAAGATTACCCAGAACTGAAGGTGTAAGGCGATGGCGGATACACTGGAGCGCATAGAAGGTGTGGTGATCGGCGTCTTTCTCGGCTTCGACGACACCGCTCCGCTGGTGATCTTCCCAGGCAACCCCCGGGAAGAAGCGATTGCAGCGCGCAGTCTTACCGAACTGACATCGGCGATGGTGGGAGCGGAGGTAGCGCTGCTGTTTCAAGAAGGCGACCCAGCTCGGCCATTGATCGTGGGGCGCATTGTCGAGCCGACCCGCAAGAACGCGCCGCCGCAGGTGGTCCGAGACGGCGAAAACGTACTCATCGTCGGCAACGAGCGCATCGAGCTTCGCTGCGGCAAAGCGCGGATCGTCATGGAGAAGGACGGCCGCATCCTGATTCGCGGCACTTATGTGACAAGCCACGCCAGTGCCACGAACCGGGTGCGGGGCGGCTCGGTGAACCTGAACTGATGTCAGCCCCGATCCTTCCCGAGATCGTACGCCAGCATGCCGAGATGGCGGCGCATCTGTGGAATATCTACGACCGTCACTTGCTCAATCCCGGCGAGAATCCGGACATGGACGCGGAGCGCCTGGCCCGCCTGGTCGAGCGGCTGGAGGCGCATCTCGACGGATTGCGCATCGCCGGCAGGGAGGGTCTTGAGATCGCGAAGCGGCTCTACGATGAGTTTCCCGAAGCCGGGGAACTGTTCGTGCTGCGCATGATGACGGCGAAGAAACCCGTTGCCATCACCGAACTGGATCTCGATCAGGTCCGCCGCTTTATCAAGGTGACGCTCAAGACGATCGCCGGGAATCCATAGCTATCGTGGCCCGGCCCATTATCGCGGCAGCGCGACTACGTCTGGGGGGATGGCAATCTCTTCCCAGGTCCCTGCGACCAGGCGCCATACGCTCGACTCGCGGATGACATGAAGAATGCCGTCGGAACTGGACAGTTCAAGCATCCGGTCCGTCATTGGCGGCAAGGGCGGTTCGAATGGAGCGGTTCCGTCTGGCGCTAGTGTAAAAAGCGAGGCTTCGTCGGCCAGCAGCGCACTGCCCTGGTGAACGCCCAGCGCCGAAAGTCCTGCATCGTTGACTGCAACCTCGGTCATATCCGCGAAGTCTGTGGTCGAGTACACCACACCGGGGCGAAACCGCAGATAGACGATCTTGCCATCGGCGGTGACGATCTGATCCAGCGTGCTGTTGGTAGGCAGTTCGACATCCTGCCACCTGCCGTCCTGCAGCAGCCAGAGTGTTCCGTAGTCGCGACGTGCCTGCGCCCTGATCATGGCAGCGATGTTGGTTGCGCCACCCAGGCCGCCGAAGTCTGTCGGGATTGACAGGCCGGTAACCACCTCCCCGCCGAAGACATAACGGAATCGCGCCGACTGCAAAGCTGCCCAGCCGAACCGAATCGTATCCTGGGAAACGGGTGGAATCGGAAATGTCGGAGCGGCCGGCGCCCAATTCTCCCCGTCGGTGGCTCGATAAGCCTGGCCGCCATAACCGGTAGCGACTAATTCGGTGCCGAGGAGCATGAGGTTGTCCATGCGACCGAGATTGCGCGATCCCGGCCGGTTGAAGCCTGCTCCCGGTATTTGCACACTTGTACCGCTCCTGAGAAAGTAAACCAGCCCCTCACCAGTCAGTGCGAGGAAATCCGCGCCACGGGAATTCGCGGGAGCTGGGCACAAGGCAACAAATTCTCCGTCGAAAGTCTGTTGAAGCCATTGAGGCCGTGCGTCGGGCAGGTAAGTGACGACGGTGGATCGCCCCTCAACCCCCTCGGGCTGCCTCAGCAGAAGGCAAAGTTTCCCGCCCGTCGCAGTCGTCCCCATCAACAGGTCCATGGCCAGTCATCCTTGATTTCGTAGTACGTTCTGCGTGGACGTGTCGGTTATCGGCATCTTCTTGGTCCGGCCGAGCTTGTCCTTAATAGGATCGGTCTGCTCGGTCACCATCTTGACGGCGAGATCGAAGCAGTCCTGCGAAACGGGGTCAGGCACCAGCTTGAAGAGCGCCGCTAGGCATCCGAAGCGAATTTTCTCGATCGCCTCGCAGTCGGTGGGAGCGTTTGGCGTTCTGCCGGGATTCGCTGTCGCGCCGAACTGCTCAAGGGCGTTGTCGAGGTTGCCGTGCACTGATTTCGGATTGTCCGCGAGACTTCCCCGGTGGTTGCTCCGCGACAAGCAGATATTGATACCGTCGCCATAGCGCGGCGCTCCGGGAATTCTGTCGCCGCCGCCGATACGATAGACGCGGTCCGGGACGATATGATGCTTTTCCGGCTTGTCGAGGCCCGACGCGCGGCATTTCTCGACGATGTCGTCGTATTTCCCGACGATGCATTTCGTGTCGGCCTCGCCGCCGGGGCCAACTCCGCCGACTTGTGGCTGCGGTGTTGGCGCATTCGGCGGATCGGTCGAAGCATGGTTGTTGGTCGTGATATCGGAGAAACGGGTAACCGGCTCCTTGTCGGCTTTCACATTGGAGGACCAGGCACGGCAATATTTCTTGCCGGTATTCTTGGAGTTGATAATGCCCTTCTTCGCAGCGCAGCCGGCCTCGGTGCCAGTTGTCTTGGTATAATAGGATTTGTTCTTCTGATTGACGGTCTCATCGCCGATCTTGACCGTGCCAGTCCCCTTGTCCGTGTCGGAATCGAAGCCAAATGTCGGGTAGGGGATCGGCACGCCCGGTGGCGTCGCCGGATTTTCCGGCGGCGTGAAACAGACATCGGGGAAGGCAGCGATCACCTTGTCGGATTGGGCTTTGCAGGAGATCTCCAGGCCGTTGGCGTAGACTGCCATCGCCTACCCCCCGAAGATCGCCGTGCCGCAGGCGCCGGCATCGCTGGAGGCTTCGATGAGCACACTGTTTCCGCCGGCATAGCCCTTATGCGCCGCTGTATAGGCCATACCCAGCATCAGCGGCACGACTGCCGCACCGACATTGCCGACGGATTCCGTCGGCGACCAGATGTCCATAAATTCCCGCACGGTGCGTGTCACACGGCTCACCGCAAGCGTACTTTGCTTGAACCAGTAGTGTTCACCGATCAGGTCGGCGATACGATATCCGACCTGGTGCATCTGTGCACCCGCTTCCTTGAGCGCTGCCCGATAGGCGGAGATCATGCCTTCGCCCCGCAGGGGCAGATCCTGCGGGTTGTAGATGAAAGCAGTCTCCCGGGCGAGGCCGATGCCATGCAGCCCAAAGCCGCCGCGGCTTGGCTTCGCTAACAGCACCGCTGCCGCCGCTTCCCCCGCAATGAAGCCATTGGGATTGTCGCTCGTGAGCAGCCGCCTCTCGTTGAGGTAGTGTGTTACCGTATGCGGCGTCAGGTAGCTATCGACCCCGACAAGCATGACGTATTCGGCCTCGTCTGCCGCGAGTAGCCGTCTTGCATGATCCAGCGCCACAATACCCGATGGCCGGCCATGAGCGATCACGCGCGAGCGGGAATGGGCCTCGACTTCAACGATCTCGGCGATGCGGCGCAACAACAACGCATAGTCGCGCATTGGTCTGCCCGGCCGCCCTTCCTCCGGTACGCACAGCATCAGCACAGTCCGACCGCGCGCCTTGGGCAGCGCATCGAATACCTCGCAAATCGCTCCACCCGCGAGATGGGCCATGCGCTTCTCGCCCACCCAGGCGCGCGGCAGTGGAACCGGCGCCCCGATCAGCCAGCCGCCGCCGGGGATGGTGAAGCGCGTTTCCCCGAAACCGTCGATCCCCGCCCGCATCGCGGCGCACGAGGACGGCGCGTCGAGACCGACGGCAGTCACCATTCCGACGGCGACGATGTCGAGCGAGGCACTCATGCATCCTCGCTCTCTTCTTCAGGAGCTATCCCGTTTGCACGAATATAGCGGCGACCGGTTTCGCGGGCCCTGAGCATGGATTGGGTCGGCGGGCCGATCCAGCACTCAGTGAAATCGAGTATAGTTCGGCGGATGCGCTGCTGGATCCGCCACACCAGGCTGAAGCGTCTGTTTTCGGTATCCAATAGCACCGTATCGGGCGCGACCTTCTTCTCGAATACTTTTTCGCGGCCGATAAAAAGCGTTAGCGGTAACAGCGCTGGCGGCAGACGGAAGCTTTCCCTTCCGGCCGGCGTGAGGTTGATCAACTGCACATCCTCGCCGCCCCCTGGATGATCGATCTGCTGGTCGGGCGGCGCCATCTGGAAATAGCGCTCGTCGAAATCAGCCGGCAAGAAGGGCGCAATATTGTCGACCCAGTTCTGGTCGTAGGTGCCGCCAAATTCTATGCGGCCGGGCCAACCGCGGCCCGTCGGTCCGAAACTCATCGGCTTGTAATCGCCGAATGGCGAGAGGATTTCTTCCCCAACCGCTTGTGTGTTCGGAAGCCGCAGGCCTGGAATGAGACGCTGGTTCTTCGTTCGCGACCACCCAGTGCCGACGGGGTTGTATTTGTAGCAAGCGGGAAGTTTATCCTCCGGGTCGAGCCTGTCGACGCCGCCCCAGGCGACGTCATAGGAGATCGGCAGCTTCAAGAAAGGCCGCGGTGCAGTCGCTATGAACACCGGTCCGATGGCGCGCCATTCACGATGGCCGACGACTTCGAACAGTTTCGACCAGTTGCCGACCTTGATGCCGACGGGTACGCGCTCAGCCGGGCGTCCTCCGGGCGCGTAGGCGCAGCCATTGGCGATGATATCGCAGCTCGGCTTGCGGAAGGCGAAGTCGGTTTCCCACAACGTCGCCGAATAGCCGGGCGCGCCGGTTTGTGTGTCGGCCATGACAAACGGCACCTGCTCTGCCGATTTCTGCGCCAGCCCGCCGGGCTTCTCCGGAAAATCGAATGTGCCCTTCACCACGACGACGATCCACTCATGGCCAGCCTTGTCCATGCCCATGGTGAACTGGTGGAGATAGCCCATTTGGTTCCAGATCTGCATCAGCTGGTCTCCCAACTCGCGGCGAAGATCTGCTCCAGCATTGGTTGCGGCGCCTGCGGATCGACGTCGAAAATATCCGTCCGCGCGGTCCACATGACGAGGTCGTCGATCGTATCGCCAACCGGTTCGACTGGCGGCACGGGAAGGGCAGTCAAGGCCGCATCCAGGTCGTCAGGCGCTAGTTCGCCCCGTTGCGCAGCGAAGGCGGCATTCTCGATGTTGTCGAACCAGGCATCCGCATAAGCCAGCTTGAGGCGCGCCTCCGAGAGGCGCGCTACGACACTCAAAGGAAATCGCCGGCCAATCCTGTCGGCGCTTTGCAGCACGATGCCCGCCGAGGTGCCGAAGGAAGTGGGGCCGGCGAGGAAACGCAGTGCCGTGCTCTCCGGCCAAGCTTCCGTGCCTAACAGCGGCACGATGTGCTGCGCGAGCCACCGGTCCCAGACACGCACAAAATCCCCCGGCAGCCGCCGCGTCACGAAATCGCCGGTGGCGGGCATTTTGCCGTAGAAGCCGGGCACGTTCAGATCTGCGGCGGACATGTGAATTTCTTGAACATTTCGAGTGTGTAGGGGTTCTCGACGCTGGCGGCCTTGAGTTCGAAATCGGCCCACATGCCCTTCGTACCCAGCCGCAGGCTGTAGACGTCGGTGAGTTTGGTCGCGACAAACTTGCCGCCGCGCAGCATTCTCAGCCATGCCCAGCTGCCGGTCTCGTTGAGCATCACCTCAGGCGAGCCGTCGACCGGCTGGAAGGCGAGCGAAATCACCCCGGTGCCGTCCTTGCCCGGCCATGTCATCGGCTGCGGCCTGGTCGCATTGTTGTAGTAGACGAGGTTCTGGCCATCGAGGTTGAGCGTCACTCGCGCCACGTTGGGCGAAAGGTCCTTGGGTTCCAGCGTGAAGTTCATCACCGGGCCGGTGCCGCCGGGAAAGAGATCGTCGCGGATATGCCTTGCCTGCTCGAACGCGGCGAGCGCTGCCGGGTCAAGGCCGAAATCGGCACGCCATTTCCACGGTTCGCTGGCAGTGTCGACATAGTTGATCAGATGGTCGTTGGTGAAGGCGTTGATCAGGCCGGTCGGTCCGAACAGACGCTGGAAGTCGCGCACATTGACGTCGACAGCGCTGTCGGGGCTGAACGGGTAGCGGTTGTTGAGCGCCGCTTGGCAGAAGGGCAGGATGTCGGCGCGCCAGATGGCGTTGAGCTCGTTGGTCACGGCCTTCTGCGACAGGCCGCTGGTGTCGCCTGCAATACCGCCCAGCCAGTCGTTGATCGGCGAAGGCAGGATCTGCGCCTGCCTGGCGACCGCGCCTGTCAGTTCGGCCAGGCCGCCCTGCTTCTTGATCGCGTCCTGCGGGTCGGGATTTGCGGTCACCGTCTGCAGCACGTTGGACAGCGCCGTCAACGCCACAACGGCGGCGTCGAGCGCCGGCGGCTGGCCGTCGACCTGGGCGATCGTGCCCTTGAGCGGCTTGAAGTGATCGGCAACCAGGCTGCCGGTCATGTCGACCTGATCGGCC
This sequence comes from Mesorhizobium terrae, assembly GCF_008727715.1. Taxonomy (GTDB): domain Bacteria; phylum Pseudomonadota; class Alphaproteobacteria; order Rhizobiales; family Rhizobiaceae; genus Mesorhizobium; species Mesorhizobium terrae. Next base: position 570,944 of record NZ_CP044218.1, on the reverse strand, counting down.
GAACCGGCGCGTGGCAGAAGCTTTGCGCCCGTCTTCACCACCTTGCCCAGCTTGCCGAGCTTGCTCAGCAATTGCGAGCCGGTCTTGGCAGCGCCGCTCTTGTCGTCGGCCGGCGCTTCGTCGGAACGGGTCAGATCCGTTTCCTGCACCACCGCCGTCAACAGCCGCTTCAGCGCGGAGTCGGCGCTGGAAAGGTCTTTCAGGTTCTCGCTGGCGACATTGAGGTCGGTCAGCGGCGCCAGCCGCATGTCGCGCAGGAAACTGTCCCACTGCGCGATATAGTCGTCATAGTAGAGCTTCAATATGTCTTCCGACAGCGCCGACACCGAGGTCTCGGAATTTTCCGAGCAGCCGCCGGCGAACACGGCGCGGTCGAGCGCGGCCTGGCCGGCGACGTCCTCGAGCCGGTCGAGGATCGCGTCATGGAAGCCGGCATAGGTATAAGGGCCGGGCACGCCGACGCGCAGCGTCTTGTCGGAGCGCCGCGCGAACACCTTGGCGCCGTTCGGCCCGGCGAAATTGGCAGGCAGCCATTCCTTGACAGCCGCCACTTCCGGGTCGGCCAGAAGCTGCTTGTAGGCCCGCTCCGGCAGCGAGATCGTACACACCGTCTTCAGCGCCTCGGCGACCAGCTCTTTGTCCGGCGCGATGTAGCTGTCGTCGACCGCCATGCGGCGGATTGCGGCAAGCTGATGTGCTTCCGCATCGGCGGTCGGGAAGGGCGCCGCCGGCGCGAATTGCGGCAGGCTGTTCATCCACCAGTTCTGGACGAAATCGGTGTCCATCTGCGACAGGCCGGTCATCATCCGGTAGGTCTTCAGCGCGCCGAGCATGAAGTCCGGATCGCGGATCTGCCGCCACATCGTCGCCTCCAGCAGGGCGACCATATGCGGCTCCAGCACATTGCGCAGTGCATGGTCGTAAGTGTCGGTCTGGGCGCGCACCAGTTCCGCCGAAGCCGTCGGGCCGAGCAGATTGTGGACGGCATCCGGTGGCGCGGTGCGCGCGGTCGCCACCGCATCCATCGCCGCCAGCGCACGATCCATGGTCGGCTGCTCGACCGCGGCCGGCATGGCGGCGACAGTCGTGAGTGGCGCCTGAAGCGCTTCGAATTGGTTGGCCTGTTCGGCGATGGCATTGCGGTTGTCGAGATAGGACCAGGTGAACAGTCCGCCGGCCAGCAAAGCTGCGAGCGCGCAGGCGGCAGCGGCACCACGCCAGATCCAGGCGCGGCGCCGCTGTGCCAGCGGATCGAAGGTGCCGAGGCCGGCCTCCTTGAAGATCACTTCGGTGAGAAGGTTCCTGAGGAAGAAGCTGCGCTTCTCGACACGCGCCACCGGTATGGCGCGGCGTGGCGGCAGCCCGAAGGAGGACGACAACGCCGCCGTCAGCCGGTCGATGGGCGCGCCTTCCTGCGTCGCCGACGTCAGATAGAGACCGCGCAGCCAGGCGGCCTCCTCGTAGCGGCTTTCGCCGAACATTGCCTCGATCAGCACCTGGATCGGTTCGGAAAGGCTGGCCAGCTGGGCCGGGAAGCGGAAGATCTCGGCACGCGAGCCGAGTTTGTCTTCGTCTTCTAGGCGCGGCACCAGCCGCCGCTCCAGCTCGCTGGCAAGCCGGGTGAGTTCGGTCTGGATCGTACCGGCGTTGACGCGGGCATCGAGCGGAAAAGTGGTTCCCCACACCTGCTCGCGCGCCGTGGTCGACAAGCCGCCGAAGAAGGCTTCGAACCCTTTGATCAGGTCTGCCTTGGTCAGCATGAGGTAGACAGGCAGGCGGATCTCGAGCCGGTCGTTCAGCTCCGCCAGTCGGCGGCGGATCTTGCGGCCATGGGCTTTGATCGCTTCGTCGCCCTCGGAGAGCGCGTCGATCGACAGTGCGACGATGACGCCGTTGAGCGCACGGCGGCCCCGGTGCTTCTTCAAGAGGTCGAGGAAGCCAAGCCATTCCGCTGCGTCGACATCCGGCTGGCTTTCCTGCTGGACGTAGCGGCCCGCAGTGTCGATCAGCACCGCGTTCTCGGAGAAGAACCAATCGCAGTTACGCGTGCCGCCGACGCCCTGCAGGTCATCGGTGAGGTCGATCGGGAAATTGAGACCCGACTGGCGCAATGCCGTGGTCTTGCCGGTGGCCGGCGGTCCGACGATGACATACCACGGCATCTCGCGCAGGAACTTGCGGCCACCGAGCTTGCGCCGCTTTAGCTCCGCCATCACCTCGCCGAACTTGGCGCCGACCGCGGCGACGCTCTCCTCGCCGGGGGTAAGCTGCTTTTCGGCCACTGGTGTCGCGATCTCGGCGACGAACATGCGGTTGGCGCGGATCGCGCGGCGCTGCGCGATGATCAGCCAGATCAGCCACAGGATGATCAGTCCCGCGATGATGGCGATGCGCACATTGTCGGATTCGAACGGTGCGTAAGGGCCGACTTGGACGATCGGGCCGAACACCCAGATCAACAGCGAAAGCAGCGCGATGCCGATCAGCGTCCACAGAAAACGCGAGGTGATGACGGCCCAGAGGAAGCGCAGGATGAACATCTCAGAGCCTCTTCTCAACCAGCACCTCGACGCGCCGGTTGAGCGCGCGGCCTTCCCGGGTCGAGTTGTCGGCCACCGGATCGGTCTCGGCGCGGCCTTCGGAATGGATGCGCTCCTGCGGCACGCCGGCTTGCACCAGAAGCTTGGCGATTGTCTCGGCGCGCGCTTCCGAAAGGCGCTGGTTGCTCGCAAGCGGGTTGGACTTCTGCAGGCGCACATTGTCGGTGTGGCCGACGACCGTGATGTTTCCGATCAGCTCCTGATTGGCGAGGATCACCTTGGCGATCGACTCCACCAGCGGCTCGTAGCCTTGCGTTAGTGTCGCCCGTGAAGACTGGAACAGCTCGGGGCTGGAGGACTGGATGATCAGCTTGGCCAGCGAGACGCTCTCGCTGCCGCTCAGCACGCTCTTCAGGCTCGCCGGCGCTTCGGCCTTGAACTCGGGCAGCAGCGCGAAATCGACCGGCTGCGGCGGTTCGGGTGCGGGAGCATCTTGCTTCGGCGCTGCGCGGGTAACTTCGCCGCGCGAAGCGGGCGGCAGCGTGCGCACGAGCGCCGAGAGTTCGACGGCCTGGCTGCTCAGCCCCATCGACAGGCCGACATAAGCGGCGGCGGCGACGGCGACCGCAGCCAGCGCCATCACCCAGATCGGGACGATGAAGCGCTGCGGTTCGTCGGAGGCGATCACGCCTTTCCAGTTCGGCGACAGTGGCGCGTCCTCGGCGTCCGCATTGCGCAGGAAGCGCGCCGCCGACACGCGCACCGCGTTGAGCGAACGGTCGCCCGCGCGGCCGGGCACCCGATACTTGCCACGGAAGCCGAGCGCCAGACAGTAATACTGCAGCTCCAGCATTTCGCGGTCGCGGTTCGGATGGCGCTCCAGCTCGTCAAGGCGCGTGAAGAACTGCGTGCCGGCATCGACATCGCCGCGCAGCATGACCACCAGCGGCTGGCGCGGCCAGGCGCTGGCACCGCCCCACGGCGTGTTGAGGGCGAGGTCGTCGAGCGTCGCTGCCACCGCCCAGGCTGCCTGGTCGGCGCGCTCCAGCGAGGAGCCCGCCGCCACCTCGGCATCGCGTGCCCGCACCAGCTCGTCCAGCAGGCGCGTGCGCATCACCTCCGGGTTCTCCGGCGCCAGCGCGCTTTCGAGCTCGGGCGCGAATTCGAGCAGCGGTGCGAAGATATTGATGAGCCGATTGGGGTGGGCGCGCGCCCTCTTGACCGGCGCGCCCGGCGCCAGCGGTCGGGGCGTAGCGCCCGTCAGCCTGATGCGTGTGCGCTCGCGATCCTCCGACAGTCCGAAAGGATCATCTCGGCTCATGGCCTCACCTGTTCACCGAATAGCAGTCGACCTGCGGCTCGCTCGGCAGCACACCGGAAACGCCAATGACGAAGCCGGGGGCGTCGAGCAGCGAGGCCCAATGCTCGCTCTTCTGGTCGAGCTCCAGGCACAGCCGGTCGCCGTCATAGGGGATCTCGCGCGGCTGCGAATGAAGCGGTTTCAGTGGAATGCCTGGCAAGCGCGACTTCCAAAGCCCTTCGAACTGGTCGGCGGCGCCGACGGTTGCCTGGTTGACGAAGATCTTGCGCAGCGCGTCTTCCGACAGTTCCGATCCGACGCGGACGACAATGCGGCTGGCGACCAAAAGCTTCGGGTTGTCGATGCGCACTTTCCAGACATTGGTCGAGTGCCGCATGACCGGCAGCGCGCGCGATTTCGGCTCGATGTAGCGGAGGCTGAGGATGAGCGAGCGCAAGGCATCGGCCAGCGCCATATAGGCGGGGCCGGGCGCCATATGGTCGTAGGCCGGCAATTCGCCAAGCCGCCGCGAGCTCGAGCCATAGGTGGCCATCTCGCCGGCGAGACCGGCAAGTTCGAGATAGAGCTCGGCCGGATGAAAGACATCCTGCGCAAGCATATGGGCGAGCCGTGGCCGCGCGGCATTGGCAAGGTGCAGCATCAAAAGGTCTTCGACGCTGCGGCCAGCCCCACCCATCACCATCTTGCCATGCGCTTCGGCGATCTGGTCGAGGCCGGTGACGACCTCCTGCAGCAATTGCCGGTACCAGTGGACAGCACCGGTGATCAGTGTCGGCGGCAGGAACGTCTCGTCTAGCGAGATGCCGTTGTCGGCGCGTACACCCTTGATGTCGGCGACGGGCAAGGCGGTATAACCGCCGACCGATTTGCCGGGGGCAAGGAGGACCGCCTGCGGGCGGGCGATTTCGATCTCTTCCGGATCGGCGCTGCTCTGCACCGCATCGCGCACTGAAACGACCTTGCCATGGTAGCGCGCGCCGGTCGATGCCCCATGCGCCGGATCGAACCCGACGCCACCGGGCGGCTCGAGCGGCAGCGCGACCAGCACCGGCCCGGCGCCGGTGTCGGCCGTGACCGGCAGGGGTTTCGGCGCATCCATCAGTTCCGGGATGGAGAAGGGCGTGCCGTCCGGAAAGATACCCCGGGCGGACACGATCGAGACTTGGCCGGCATCGAGCAGCGACTGGTCGAGCGTCAACTGCTGGAAGCCGAAGGTATGGAGCTGACCGGCCTGCAACGCGCCGCGCACCATACCCTCGAAGAACCGATCCTGCTGCTGGAAGTGCTGGGTCCTGAGAAACAGGCCCTCCGACCACAGCACCCTGTTTGCGTCGCTCATGCCACTACTCTCTGCACGGAACCATCTGCTGCTCGGTCGCTAGGCGGAGATGCCACCTTTGCCGAGGCTGACGTTGACAGTGAAATTCGAACCCGCCGAAACCGACTTGGTCGTGCGCCAGTTGCGCCCGCCAGGCTCGCGGATCAGCGCCACGAAGCCGAGCGCCGTCGCGTTCGGCTCGACGGTGATGGTCTTGGTCGCCGTCTTGCCAGGTGCGACCGAGATCGCGTCCGAGCCGATGAGGTCGGCACCGAGCGCCGAACTCGCATCGCCCTGCAGCGCGAAATAGTCGGCCGAATTGAATTTGCCGGTGCTGGCGAGCCGCATCACCAGCACGGTCACCGGCCGGTCGCCTCCACCCGGTCCCGGATTCATGCCGGCGCCGCCAGTCACATTGACCGAGATGACCGATGGTTTCGGCGGGCCACTCTGGCAAGCCGCAAGCAGTCCTGTCGCGCCGATGGCAACGATGAATTCGCGTCTGTCGATCATGCCCTACTCCTCTTCATATGCGTCTCTGAAGTCTGCGCCGATCTCGCCCAGGAAGCTCGATTCCGCGCTCTGGGCGATGTCGCGATGGCGTTTCTGGTAAAGCTCCCACAATTTGGCGTTGCGCCCGCCGGCGAGCAGATTGCCGATCGCGGAATTCGATTTGAGCTCTTCCTCGATCGCGGCCGGATCGAAGCGGTCGATCATGCGCCGCAGCGCCGCCTGCACGCCGCGCCAGGCGCGTACGTGATGCTGCGCGAGATCTTTCACCGCGTCGCCGATCGCCGCCTCGCCGGAGAGAAAGCCCGGACTGCGTTCCGCGATGATGGTGACGATGACATCCTCGACCGTCGGCAGGAATTTGAGCGGGTTGACCTCGGAGGCGCCGACCATCGTCTGGGCGACGCGCGCGCTTCCCTTTTCTTCAGCGCGTTTGCGCAGAAGCTGCATCAGGCCTTCCAGCATCTGCCGGTATTCACGCCCGAATTTTTCCATTTCGCCGATCGCGTCGCGGCCGGGAAAATCGGCCTCCTCGACGCCCATGCCGCGCAGGAACGCGGCGCGCAGCGCCATGTCGCTGGGCGCCGATAGCGTCGGACGCGATGCTTTGGGCGAGGGAACAGGGCGCGGCGGTGGTGCAGGGGGCTCGGTCGCCTGCACCGGTATTTCCCATGGCCGGGCGGCCTGCGGCTTTTCGGCCGGGCGCGCAGCATGGCCAATTGCCTCGGCGCTGTTGGTCGAGGCTGGCGCTCCGGCCGGCCCGAAGCCGAAATCGTCATCGAAGCTGGATGGTTTCGCCGACGTCTCCGCCGAGCCCGCACGAGATGGCATTTCGCCGAATCCGAATGCGTCCGGCCGATGGGGCACCGCGGCGCTGCTGGAATCCGGCGTCGCCACCGGGTCCAGGCTGAACGGGTCATCGAAGGCAGCAGAGCTGCGTTGACCCGAGGCGCGATCATAGGCTCCGGGAATGGGTTGCTCGAACGGGTTCGGCAGATCGGATGGGCGCGGGGGCCGCGGTTCTTCCTCGACCTTGGCCGAAAAGAAGTCGTCACCGCCGATGCTAGGGGGCGTCCGCGGTTGTGGCGACGGCCTCGCGGGTGCGGAATGGTTGGCGATCGGCGCCTGACCGATCGAGGTGTGGCCGGCGCTTGGCTGGACTTCGACATAGAGCACATAGTCACCCAGTCGAAGACGCATGCCGCTCTGCAGGCGTGCCGACTTTCCCGGGCCGAGCGGACTGTCGGAATCGTCGATGAACAATCCGCTGCTCGACGTGTCGGTGACGAAATAGCCATCCCGGCCGCCGCTGATCTTGCAATGCGCGCGTGAGACGAACATGTCCGGATCGTCGATCTGCCAGCCGGCATCCGCGCTGCGGCCGATCACCAAATCGCCCTCGTCCAGCCGGGTCTGCCTGACCACCTGCGAGCGCGGACCTTGTTCCAGCGTCAGAAGCAGGCTCATGCGGCTGCCTCCGCCATTTCCGGCCGCCAGCCGACGATGGTGCGCAACCTGAGATCGTCGGCGTCGCCCTTTTCTGCGGGACGTGAGAGCCACGAGGTTCGGCCGAGCTGGATGGCTCCCATCCGTGGCGGCGGCACGGCGTCGCGCGCCAGCACGACGCGCAAATCGACATCGAGCGCCTCGCCGATCATGTCGCGCACCGCCTTCTTGAACAAAGCGAGACGCCGTTCGCCGGGCAGGAACGACTTGAAGTCGTCGAGGTTGAGCGGACCGACGCGCAGTTCGATCCTGCTTTGGCGGCTGAAGACGCGCGGGCCAATCGTTGCCCCGCTGCCGAGCGCCGCATAGGCCTTGCCGATACGGGTTTGCAGCGGCGTTGGGATGGTAATCCAGGCGGCGACGAATTCCTTGAGCCGCACCGGCACCTTGAAGGCCGTGGCGAGAAACAGCGTCAGCCGCTCGGCACCGTCGACCTGGCTTGCGAGCGATCCAGCCTGGCGCAACCGCACCGTGTCGAGTTCCGCATCCTGCGTTCCGGGAAGGCCGATCCCGGACATTGCCTCCAGCATGGCGCGAACGCGCCCGCCGACGGAACGTTCGACCTGCACCGCCGGATGCGCGTCGGCCCAGGCACGGTAATAGAGCGCGATCATGCGATGCTGCAGGATGTTGACGAAATCGACGAAGGTCGTGTCGCTGGTCTGCTCGGCATCGGCGCCAGTGAACCAGCGCTGCGACAGCCGGTCGAGCACCCAGCGCGTCAGATGCAACGGCATCGGCCCTTCCGGTCCGAGCAGTCCAAGATTAGCGACCGTCACCCGCGCCGGAGCCTTGTCCTTGGCGTCCTGGAATTTGACCACGTCCCTGGCCGAGAAGCTCAGGCGCACGTGCTGGCCGATCCTTGCCGGCTCACGGTCGGCCTGGCCGGAATGACCGAACAATCCACGGCGCTGCTCCAGGCGCCGCAGCAGCTCGAAAAAGTCGAAACCTTCCCACAGAGCTTCGGCTTTGTCCGTTGCGCGCTCTGCTAGATCAGGTAGCGATTGCCGGGCGTCATCGGCCATGGCACATCCTCCTGCTTCTGCAGCAATCGCGTACGCGTCCGCACAAATCCGTTTATTCCTGCATGGCGGGCGAACAGCCGCGAAAGCAGGGCCGAAAGCAGCAGCGAGCTTTGACCCGCCAGAACGGACTGGTCGACATGCAGCGTCACCTCGGTACCGCGTCCGAAACACATTGGCCCGTCGATCCGAAGCCGCTCGATCACCGGGCGTGAATCGATGCGCACGATCGAATGCACGTTGCGGGCAAGGCTCGGGTCGCCGCGGTCGGCATAGAGGTCGAGCAAAGCATGCAGCGGATCGACGCCGCGGCCTTCCTTGGCCAGGCTGAGGAAATTCAGCGAAAGCTGCGCCACCAGCCGCCAGGCGAGATTGTCGGCACGGGATTCGCCCTCGGCGCCGGCCGGCAGTGACGCCGGAATCGCTGGCTGCGGCGGCCGCAGCGCCCCGAGCAAACGCACCGCTTCGACCGGATCGGCGGTCTCCAGCGTCAGCGTCGGCGTGTCGTCCAAGATGGGCAGGTCTCGGTTCGTGCAGAGCGCCATGATGTCGAGGCGCTTGAGCGGCCGGGCGACCGGGCTTCCCGCCGGGCGTGAGACTGCAAGAAAGACATCGTCACCCGTATAGGAGGTGCGGGTCAGGCCGTCGCGCCGTTCATCCTCGGTGGCCCGGCGCGGACGACGCTCCGTCGAATAGACCCACCCGCTGCCACGGTTCTGCCCCAGGCTGAACAGTTCCGGGATTTCGGCCTCGTTGCCCTCCACGTCGGCATCCTCGACCCGGGTGACCCTGAAAATCTCGAAGTCCCGTGCCCGTGTGCGATCGGCGTGCAGCACCTGGCGCGTTTTGCGCTGATCGATCTCGATGACGTTGCATTCGCGTTCGAACAGATTGATGACCGGTGTAACAAAAAGCTCGAAATCGGTAACGGTGACATCGGCGAGCTCGGGTACCGGACGCTGGAACAGGAAGATGATCTCCATGCCGACATCGCATTTGCGCACCACGGGCTGCAGGCCGGCGACGCGCACAAAATGGAAGCGTTCGGGGATCATGAAATACTCGCGCAGCAGCCTATATCCCTCGAAGGTCGGGCGGGTGCGCGGCATCAGCGCCTCGTCGTCGCGGATGCCGATCATTTCGGGCTCGGGTAGTGTCGTAAGCGGATTGGTCTTGCCTTCCGCCCGCGCGCCGACGGCTGAGCTGGCGCCGAAGATCGCATCGAACAGCAACGGCGCTTTCGCGCGTCCGGCGAAATAGAGGTCGAGACGGTCAAGCGACAATTCGTTGAGCTTGCCTTTTCCCGTCCGGGCAAACGCAATGCGGAATGCCGCCTCGCCGCGCACGCCGCCGATCGGCGCGATTCCGGCGGCGGCCAGCGCGCTGCGATCCTGGAAATAGCTGACCGAGGTGATCGCGATCGGCCACAACGTCACCTCCTGCGCCGTGGTGAAGGTGGAGCGCGTCGAAAGCCCTGGATGCAGGCCGGAGACCAGTCGCGTGCCGCGCGCGACGGCGTGGCCGGCGATCATCGAGTGCACCTGCTGGCCGGGTTTCAGCGCAGCCATCGCCGTCGCCGGCGCCGGCGTCACCAGATCCGGATAAAGCACATCCAGCACGGCGCGCGAAAAGCGCGAGCGCTCCGCGTCGACCTTCAGCCGCGTGCGCGCGGCAAGAAAGGCCACGCCGTCGAGCAGCCGTTCGACATAAGGGTCGGGGCAAGGGACCGTGTCGAGGGAAAGATTGCGGGCGACCGCCGGATGCATGTCGGCGAATTCCGCGGCCAGCGCGCGGATATGGGTAAGTTCCTCTTCGTAATACTCTACGAAGACCCGATCCATCTCAGGTCTCCCGCAATTCGGTTCGCGCCAGGCCGTTGTCGAGATTGATCGTGGTGCGAAGCCGCATGCGTTCCGGCGTCGGCGTCATGATCAGTACGGCGTCTATCTCGATTTTGAGGCCGACGTTTTTGTCGCCGAGCGTGACATTGACAGTCGTGGCGCTTTCCTTGAGGCGCGGCTCGAAGGTGGCGAGCACCGCACGGATCTCGCGGGCCAAGGTATCGCGGTCGAAATCCCGCGACGAGCGGCCCGAAAAGGACGGCACGCCATAATTGACGACGCTGCGCCGCACTTCCGGAAAGTCGGCGAGCGGCGGCAACTCGTCCAAGGGCTGTTCATGTTCGGCGTCGGTGAGCATCGGCACGGACTCGAAACGCTCTGTGTTGAACAATGCCTCTATGTCGCGCCGGACGGCTTCCCTCAGCACCCGCGCCGACACGACCACGCCACGGCTTTCGATCTCGGCGCGATGCTCAGTCTGGAAGACCAGCCTGTGCAGTCGCCGTTTCTGCTCGGGCGTCAGTTCGGCGTCGGCATCGATGGCACGCGCGCTGCCGGCAAGAAGTGCCTCGACGCGCTCGGCGCCGAGTTCTTCTTCCAGCAGGCGGCGCAGCCCATCGATCTCCGACGTCAGCCCGGGCAGATCGTTGACGAGGCGGTCCCAGAGGGAGGGTTGGACCGCTTCGCGCTTTGCCTGGGAGCTGCCGGCAAGCTGCGCTTTTGCGCCAGGCCGCTTGGCCTCACTTGCCGACATAGACGTCCATTTCGATCTCGTCGTCCTTGTTGTAGACGAACTTGATCTTCTTGTAGGCGAAGCTGACTTCTTCCTGGATCAGGTCCGCCTCGTCGGCGGCTTGCCGCATATCGTATTCCATGACCGATGCGTCGGTGAGCGTCACGACCAGATAGTCGCTGGTCTCGCCGTCAATGGTGCGACGTGCCGAAAACACCACTTCGTCAAGCGCCTTGTTTTCGAACAACGCTTTCTTCAGGTAGGGCGACGACTTGTCGTAGTGCTTGGAAAATTTGATCATTCCCATCGACACACGACCGCGCCGCGACAGCGAATTGGGGTCGTAGGGCGCGATCATCTTGTAATCGACGCCATGCACCTCGATTTCGTCTTCATGGCCGTCGCGCTTGCTCGGGCCTTTGATATCCGGAACTTTCAAGAAGCCGTCGATCTTCATCGAAGGCGCATCGGTTCTGTCTGGCATTGTCCTTCTCCACCGCTTTCAAACGAAACAAGATGACTTTGCTTTTCATTTCAGCCCTTGACTGACGGCAATTCCGACACCAGCCGAAGCGAGGCGTTGATGCCTTCCAGCTGGTAATGCGGACGCAGATAGAAACGGGCATTGTAGTAACCGGGCCGGCCTTCGACGCTGTCGACCTGGACTTCGGCCGCGGCAAGCGGGCGCTTGGCGCGCGCCTTGTCGTCGGCAAAGGCCGGATTGGCCAGCACGTACCGGTTGATCCATTCGGTCAACCAGATCTCCATGTCAGTGCGTTCCTTGAACGAACCGATCTTGTCGCGCGCGATCGCCTTCAGGTAATGCGCGAAGCGCGACACAGGGAACAGGTAGGGCAGGTTCGCCGAGAGCCGTTCATTGGCCTGCGCGTCGGGATCGACCAGCCGCCCGGCGCGCGTCTCGTCATCCTGCAGCGAATGCGCGCCGATGAAGGCCGCCAGGTCGGTGTTCTTGCGATGCAGGATCGGCATCAGGCCGAGCTTGGCCAGCTCCGCCTCGCGCCGATCGTCGATGGCGACCTCGGTGGGGCACTTCATTGCGATCGACCCGTCGTCGGTCGGGAAGGCATGGACCGGTAGATTAAGCACCGTGCCACCGTTCTCGACGCCGCGGATCTGGGTTCCCCAGCCATAGAGCTTGTGGCTGCGGTTGATGTTCACGCCCATCGGGAAAGCGGCGTTCATCCAGACATATTTGTTGTGGTCGCCTCCCACCTCTTCCTCGAAGGTGAAGCCCTTCACCGGAACGGTTTCCGACCCGTATGGCAGGCGTGCGAGAACACGCGGCATGGTAAGCCCGATGTAGCGGGCGTCCTCGCTTTCGCGCAGCGACTGCCACGAGGCATAAGCCGGGTTGTTCACGATCATCTGCAGGTCTTGTGGGTTCGGCAGTTCCTGCCAGCTATCCATGCGGAACAGCCGCGGCGACGCGGCCGCGATGAATGGTGTGTGCGCCGAAGCGCAGACGCCCGAAATGTTGCGCAGCAGGCCGACGTCGCGCGGATGGTTCGAGAATTCATAGGCGCCGACGATGCAGCCGACCGGCTCGCCGCCCAGCATAGAATACTCGTCCGTGTACACCTTCTTGAAGATCGGGCTCTGGTCCCACATCTGGCCTTCATAGTCTTCGAGGGTGTCGGCCAGCTGCTCCTTGGAGATGTTCATCACCCGGATCTTGAGCTTGGTATCCGTCTCGGTGTTGTTGATCAGATACCACAGGCCGCGCCAGGTGCCTTCCATCTCGCGGACTTCGGGGGCGTGCAGGATCTCGTTAACCTGCGTCGTCAGCATCTTGTCGATGCCGGCGATCAGCGACTTGATCGACTTGATCGCGTTGGACGAGATTGTCGTGGTCTCGGAGCGAGATTGTGCTGCAAGCGCCAGGTTGCGCACCAGTTGCTGCAGCTTTTCGCTGTCGTCCTTCTTGACCTTGAAATCCTTTTCAAGGAGTCCGCTGAATTCACCGAGATCGATGGCTTGAGCCTCGGCGGGGGCGGGCGCGGTCTTTTGCTGTTCAGCCATGACTTACTCCTCGCCCTTGCCGTCATCCATCGCCTGGCCGGCGATCTTGCTCAGCAGCGGCTCGTTGTTCAGAAGCTGCGCGATGCGCTTTTCGGCATCGACGCGGCCGTCCATGAAGCCCAGCAGCTCCTCGAGCTGGCGGCGCATCTTCAGGATTTCGGCCAGCTGCGGGACCTGCTCGGCAACTTTGTCCGGCGCGAAATCGCCCATTTTCGAGAAGGTGAGATCGACCGCGAGTTCTTCGTCCCGCTCCTGGCCCTCGGCTTGCGGCAACGTGTTTTTCACCCGAGCCTTTACGCGTGGCCCCATCGCCTCCATGAATTTGGGGAAGCGGTTGGCGTCGGTTTCAACGAAGTTACGGTCAAGGACCGACTTCGAGGCTTCCTTGGTCTGTGAATCGCCCGAAAGGTCGGCCATCACGGCCATGACAAACGGCAGTTCGATCGTCGTCGGGCTGCCATAGGTCTCGACGTCATAGGCGATCTGCACGCGCGGGGCGCGGTTTCTTTCGATGACCTTCGCTTTGCTCTCTGCTGGCATGCTTGTTACCTTTCATCCTTCTGGACCGGCTTCTTGGGATCGGGGACCCCGGCAAGCAGCCGGAATTCCTTCAGCCCTGACGGGGCGAGATCTTCCATCAGTTCCACGAAATCCATGTGCACCATCCGGCGCACGCGGCGTGCCAGATGCGGGATCGGACTTGAGGGTTCGGTGCGGTCGTAGAAGGCGACCACCAGATCGAGGCATTTGACGACCTCGTCGCGCGAGTTGATCCGGTCAGGCAGGCCGTCGCTCGCTTCCGAATGGCTCGCCATACTTGCCATCGTCTCGCCTCCATGACCGTTCCGGACGGGCGTCGCTGCCGGTTCCGCCGCCTGCGGGGCAGGCTTTGCCGCATCGTTGGCAGCGGCGCCGGCACTGGAATTCCGTTCCAGCGTCGTCAGCAAGCGCTGCAGGAATTTCTTCAATTCCGGCACGGCGGCGCCATTGCCGTCGATGCGGGCATTGAGCGCGGTATCCAACGTCTCCAGCGCTGAAATCGAGGTGCGCGCATCCGTCAACAGCGTCGTCATCGCGTCCGCCGCCTGATCGACCTGCGCGGTGCATCCTGCACGCACCCGGTTTAGCAACTGGCTGTGGGCGCTCGTCAGCGCAGCCTTCTCTGCAGTGCCGAGGCCGGAGGCCGCTTCCTGGAGCATGACACGCTCATCGAGCGCTGCCTGTTCCAAGTCACGTCCGCTGATCGGCCCGATGGGGCGCGGTGAGAAGAAGACGGTCTGCCTGAGGTTCGCCAGCAAGCCTTCCTGGCCGTTCTGCAGATCGAGCAGCGCATTGATGCGGCGCAAGGCGGCTTCACGCGGCGCGCCCGTCCGCAGTGACGGGTGCATGGTGTCCCAGTATTGCTCGAAGGTCTGCGCAATCAGCGTCAGCCCCTGGGTGAGGCCGGCCAGCCCGTCTTCATTGGCAAGCGCGCGGGTGACGATGACCAACAACCGCAGGTCCCGGCCCCGCAGCCGCAATTCCTCCGCCTTTTCCAAAACCGCGGGCCAGTCGACAGGAATGGTGGATTGCGAAGTCTTGTTGCCGCCGTCGTGGATAACCTTGAGCTGGGCCTCCGTCAGCCGCTCCAACTCGTGAAAAGCCGGGTCATTGCGCAAATCCTCTCCCGACGGATTCGCACCGTCCAGAGGATTCTGCCAGAGTGCGAGATCAATCACACTTACCCCCAGCAACCGGCTATGTGACGTTACGTTATCACTGGCCCAATGCCGCGACAATTGAGCACATGCTCAAAAACCAACAGCAGCTAAACGCCTCAGTTATCTTTTGGCGAAATCCATTGCGCGATTGGCGGACCGGGTATGTGAAATGGCTCGCATAGTTCGGACCGCATTCCGGGTTTGTTGCATGAGTTTGCAAGGCTTGTGTAACCGCGAGCTGTCGTTCGAGCGGGGTCCGGAGGCCCTTCCCGTCATGCGGCTTTGTCAGGCAGCCGCTTATGTGGCAGGGTACGGTCAGCAGATTTCGGGGGCAGGTTCGCATGGAACAGCGCCGGTTGTCGCAGAGCTTCAAGCGTAAGGAACTCGTTGCAAAGCTCAATCCCACGGGCGTGCGCGCCTTCAAGGCCGCTGCCGACACCGCCAAGCTGCGCGGCAACCCCTATGTTGAGCTCGTCCATTTCATTCAGCAGTTGGTTCTGTCCGAACGCTCGGACGTGCAGATGATCCTCGCCGACGCCGGCATCGATGCCAGCCGGCTGACGGCGGACATGACCCGCGCCATCGACAAGCTGCCCTACGGCGCCACTTCAGTTGAGGAATTCTCGGACCACATCTTCCACGCCATCCAGGAAGGCTGGAACCTGGCCACCTTGGAGTTCGGTGTCGAGGAAGTGCGCAGCGCTCATATTCTTCTCGCCTGCCTGAAGACGCCGGTGCTGGAAGGCCTTGTTGCGAAGATCAGCGCCGAATTCGACAAGATCGATGCGGACGGGGTCATTTCCCGCTTCGCCAATGTCACCGAAGGGTCGCTCGAGCAAGGCTCGCCCTCCGCCGCGGCTGCCGCCGAGACACCGATAAAACGCGGCCCTGGCGGGGATTCGGCGCTGGCCAGATACGCCACCGACCTCACCCAGCGCGCCCGCGATGGCAAGATCGATCCGGTCGTCGGTCGCGATCCGGAGATCCGCCAGATCGTCGACATCCTAATGCGGCGCCGGCAGAACAATCCGATCCTGACCGGCGAGGCCGGTGTCGGCAAGACGGCGGCGGTCGAGGGCTTTGCATTGCGCATCGCTCAGGGTGACGTGCCGCCGACGCTCCAGAACGTCAGTGTGCGCATGCTCGATGTCGGGTTGATGCAGGCGGGGGCCAGCGTCAAGGGCGAGTTCGAGAAGCGACTGAAGGCGGTCATCGACGAGGTCCAGGCTTCGGAGGTGCCGATCATCCTGTTCATCGACGAGGCGCATACGCTGATCGGCGCAGGCGGTGCGGCGGGCACTGGCGATGCCGCCAATCTGCTCAAGCCGGCGTTGGCGCGTGGCGAACTGCGCACCATCGCCGCCACCACCTGGGCCGAATACAAGCAGCACATCGAGAAGGATCCGGCGCTGACCCGCCGTTTCCAGGTGGTCAAGATCGACGAGCCGTCGGAGGCGGTAGCCGTGCTGATGCTGCGCGGTGTCGCCGGCGTGCTGGAACAGCACCACAAGGTGCAGATACTGGACGAAGCGATCGAGGCCGCGGTTTCCCTTTCGCACCGCTACATCCCGGCCAGGCAACTGCCGGACAAGGCAGTCAGCCTCCTCGACACCGCCTGCGCCCGCGTCGCGGTTTCGCAACATGCCACGCCGGCGGAGGTCGAGGACATATTGCGCCGCCGCCAGGCGTTGGAAGTCGAGCAAGGCATCATCGGCCGCGAGGCGGCGATCGGCATCGACGTAGCCGACCGGCAGGTCCGCGTGGAAGCCGGGTTGGCGGAAACCGAGACCACGCTTGCGGCAGCGCAAGCACGCTGGGATCGGGAAAAGGCGCTTGTGACCGAGATTCTCGACCTGCGCGCCAAACTGCGTGGCGAGGGCATGCCGCTCGACGCGGTGGAGGGCGAGGAAGCCGTTGCCGGTGAAGGGACAGGCGTAGCGGCAGGTAACGAAGCGTCCGAGACGAAGACGCCCGAAACCAAGGCGCCTGAAGCCAAAACGGCAGAAACTAAGGTCCCCAAGACCAAGGTCGCGAAGGTTAAAGCGGCCAAGGCGGAGGCAGCCGCTACCGGAGATGTCGCGCTGGCGCAAGATTCCGCGGCGGACTTGTCGCGGTTGCGCGAATTGATGGCCGAACTTGCCGAGGCGCAGGGCGAGACGCCGCTGATCCTGCCCTCGGTCGACCGCAACGCGGTCGCGGCCGTGGTGCAGGACTGGACAGGCATCCCGACCGGAAGGATGCTCTCCAGCCAGACCGAGAAGGCGCTGAAACTCGCCGCCACGCTGTCAGAGCGCGTCGTCGGTCAGGACCACGCGATGGAGATGATCGCCAAACGCGTGCAGACCAGTCGCGCCGGCTTGGGCGCGCCGGAGAAGCCGGTCGGCGTGTTCCTGCTTTGCGGGCCTTCGGGTGTCGGTAAGACCGAGACCGCGCTGGCGTTGGCCGAGACGCTTTACGGCGGCGAGCAGAACCTGATCTCGATCAACATGTCCGAATTCCAGGAGGCGCATACCGTCTCGACGCTGAAAGGCGCACCGCCCGGCTATGTCGGTTACGGCAAGGGCGGCATTCTGACGGAGGCCGTACGGCGCAAACCCTATTCGGTGATCCTGCTCGACGAGGTCGAGAAGGCGCATCCAGACGTACATGAGATCTTTTTCCAGGTCTTCGACAAAGGCATGATGGACGACAGCGAAGGCCGTCGGATCGATTTCAAGAACACGCTGATCCTGCTCACCTCGAATGTCGGCTCGGAGGTCATCATGGATCGGACGAGGAACGGCGCCGTGCGCACCGGCATCGACGACCTGGACATCGCCTTGCGCCCACCACTGCTGAAAGTGTTTCCCGCCGCCTTCCTCGGCCGTGTGGTGACCATTCCCTACTATCCGCTCTCGGATGCGATGATCGAGGCGATCACCAGGCATCAATTCGGCAAGATCGCGCGCCGTCTCAAGGCAACCAACGATGCCGAGCTGGTGATCGGCGACGGCGTCATGGATCTTATCAAGGCGCGTTGCACCGAGATCGAATCCGGCGGGCGCATGATCGACGCCATCCTCACCAACACGCTGTTGCCGGAGTTGAGCCGCGGCGTGCTCAATCGCTCGCTCGAGGGCGAGAAGATGACAAAAGTCATCGTCGGTGCCTCGGCGAAGGGATTTACCTACTCTTTCGAATAGAGTTCTCCTGGAATTTGCCGCTCGGCCTCGCCAACGGCCTGCCGCCAAGTACGATCACCGGTTGGTCCGCTGCGTAGGTTGGATGCTGACGATGGGACGCCGACGATAGTTTTGAAAGCATTGCCGACCTCCCTGTCAGGTTTGGACGTGCATCTCGACGAGCGATAGTAGCCGATAAAGTCATTCGCTGCGTTGCAAAAAACTATTTGGTAAAATCAAAAGTGCGGTTGTCTGTTGGCTGTCAGGTCAGTAGCATTTGAGAGCAATTTTTGTTAGTAAGTTCAATGCGTTGGTGTAATTCAAAGCAATCGGGTGGGAGTAGGAGGAGGGCGGTGAAAAGTGTGACTTCGACGGCGATCTTCGCCGCCATTCCACTGCCTTTCTCGACGACCACTCCGCTGAGTGGGTTGAAATGACATGTGCTCGCTTGGGACTAACTCCGAGCTTGGAGTGAGCAGTCTAGCGTTTATACGAGAGCCCACTCGGCCATCCGAGAAAACCGCAAGACCGCTTTGGCTGTCCTGGGTATGAGGTTTCAACTCCGAATATCGACCAGACGGAAACTCTAGCCGTAGAAGCGAAACTCAGCTCTCCGATGTTGGGGGCAGAGTCGAGATATCGAAGGAAAAACAGCGGGTCAACTACAGAACCAAAAACAGCCACAAAATTGCAATCGATTTGGCTCGCTCATCGATGCGATGATGTTCAAAAGAGATCTTCGAAACATCAATTCGAGGACGCTCCCATGAATATTATTTCCTGGATTCGACCAGACGTGCGTTTCGGCTTTCTGCGGGCGAGCAGATTTCGGGCTTCGGTTCTTGCTGTGGTGAGCCTGATGTTGCTGGGAGTAGATTTCCCAATGACGCACGCGAATGCACAATCAGCTCGCGAATTCTCACGAACAGGTCGTCTTACGATCTCGCTCATGTTGAAGGGCTCGGGCCGCCATGTTCTTCCGAACAAGGTCGAATGGTCTCGGCTGGATGTGGAGCGCAAACTGAACGTGACCTTCGCCATGGAACTATCGGCGATCAACACGGCCCCGGTGGTGGAAGTCGGGGGCACGTCCAACAACCATATCCGCGCGCCGAAAGGCATTCAGACGATTGCCGAAGCCATGGAGGCCTGTGGAGAAGACGAGGCTTGCCAGGCAAAGGCCATGCTCGCTATCGGCCTTCAACTGAAGGGTGATCCAGCTTCGCTCGGTGCCCTGAAACTCGATGAAACCCGATTTGCAAACTGGACCGCAAAGCAGGGCGAGGACTGCGCAGCCGGAACGATTTCAGTTTCCGATGAAGGGGCTGGCGTTAACATTGCACCGCCTTCGCCTGCCGCACCGTATCGCTTCCATCGCGCTGGAAAATTGTCGTTGCCAGCAGACGCTGCCATCATGGAACAGGTTTGCAGGGCGATTGTGACCGTCGATCGTCAGTCCGGTCTTGCGAGCTTGAGAATCCCCGCCGGAGCCATACCTGTTGCCGTACGATTGAGCGGGCAAGCCTTCACGAATGAGACCTCGGTTCCGTTCCGAGAGGGGCAAAAGGAACTCGAACTCCGCGACCAGAAAATCGAACCCGGCAAAAAATCGTGGCAGGGCGCAGGCCGCATCGCAAATGCCGGAAGCGTTTCTCACAATTCGGGTTCGACGACTGCGCCTGTCTCCGCAGCTGTCACGTGGCAATTCGTTCAGGATTGACTTCGAAGGGGGGCGTTCCGGAAGAGGTTGCCGCTGCCCGACGTCTATTCCTGACTTCGGAGGGCGTGCCGTCAAATCGCTTCCTGAACAGCCTGTTGAAGGCGGATAGATCTTCGAAGCCAGCATCGAAGGCGATGTCGCTGATGCGTAGATGCGCCAACCGTGGGTCGCTGAGCATCCGATGTGTCAGCGAAAGCCGTTGGTCGGTCACGAACTCCGACAAGCTGACGGCTTCATGCTCAAAGAGCCTGTGCAGATGGCGTGGGCTGAGCTTGTGTCGGACGGCAAGCGCGGCAATCGACATGTCGAACCGTCCGGTATTTTCCACGATATCGGCCTTGACGGTCAGCAATCTTGCGGCTCTTGCACCGCGCTGCTCGGCAATTTCGGACGCATCTTGGCCGGCGCCAATCGCCAGGGCCGCCAGGTCCACAATATGTGTGGTCACGATGTGGCGCAGCACCGGATCGTCAATCAGCTCGGATGTGCGGAACATCTTCACATAGTCGACAAGGAGCCTCAGTGCAGCGGTATCGGCAGGAAGCCGCCGTCCTAGAGCCGAGCCCAAATTGGGCACCAGGGGCGCCAGCAACTCCCTGGCGACGCGCAGCACCGTAAACGCGCCGCCCTGCGGCAAGGACCATGATCCCGGATCGACGGTCGAGCTCACGACCGTTTCGCCCGGGCCGACTTGCGTCTCCTTCCCGAATTGATCGATGAGCCCCGACCCGGAAAGCACAATGGGCAGGCCGATGCTGTCGGTGCTTTGGGCGATCAAGGGTGGTGTCGATTGATACCGCGCCGCTGACGAGACACCGCTTGCGACTGCGACCCCGTGCATCGACCGCAGCGTCAGATCTGCCTGGAACACCGATCCACCCAGTGGCTCGATCTCCACCTGATGGATGACGCGACCATAGACCTCGCGCCATGTGGCGAAACGATCCCGCTCCGGCAAGTCGTCGGTGCGCAACCGAACCGGCCCGGTATCGTCAGGTTTCACCATGCGAGCATTCTTCGGTTGACCGGAAGGTTTTGCGCGGAACGTCGCTCAGGCAAGAAACATCCCGATGTCACTCTGCGCAAGATTGCGTGTCCCTGTGGGCAAAGAAACCGGGTCCTTGCAGCGTTAGTAAGTCTTCATGAACACCCGCAACAAAGACCAGTCCCAAATGGCATCGATCGCTACGGCGTCCAAATCTTCGTCGGAAGGGGCTGCTCAACTGCTGGACGCGGCTCTGACCGAAGAACCCTCGCGCGTGCTGACCGAAGAACAGCGCGCAGCGCTTGCCGTCGATGTCGCTTGGCTGGCGTGGCGCAGCGAGTTTCGCCGGCGCATGATCAAGGAAGGCATGCTGAAACATCCCTGGCGCAGCGTGTTCGAGGCCGACATGATCTTCTCCATGGTGGCCATTCGCTGGCTGCAAGGCGACCCCATCACGCTGAAGGAACTGGCGACGCATTTCCAGCTGTTCACCACGGAGGCAACGGTGAGTCGCCATATCGACGACATGGAAGCCTCCGGCACCTTGTGCCGGCTGCCCGACGAGAACGACCGCCGCCGCTTGCTGCTGGTGCCGACCGAGCGGCTGGCAGAAATCGGCCGCACATTCCTGCAGGCCCGCGCGGACATAGCGCGCCAGCACGGCTTCGTCTTTGCTCCACCCGCCAAGGTCTGACACCGGCAGTTTAGCCGGCCAGCCACCGTGCAGGCGAGATAACCGAAAAATTGCAACTAATCGCGGCTGCACCCCGCGCCCTGTTTTCGCTAGGGAATTCGGACCTCTTCAAGAGGCTCACCGCCGCAAGGTTCAACCCGACCCCTGCTCGCGCTTGTGCGCGAGCGGATGAGCCGTGTTGCGCCTCGTGGAAAGCACAGCGCGGGGATTGCATTGATCGGACCAAACAAGATCGCCGGATATCTTCTGGCTTCAACGGCGCTGGCGGCAGCGAGTATGGGCATGTGCCTGCAGGCGTATGCCGAAACCATCACCTATTCGTCGGGAGAGGTCCGATCGGCCCCCATCGATACCAATGCGGGCAATGTCGTGCTCGATGCTTCCAACAGCACAATTGCTGTCCAGTCCGGCCCCATCACAGGTTCGAACGGAATCGAGAAAATCGGCTTCGGGCAACTGCTTCTATCGGGCATCAATACCTATACCGGGGAGACGCGCGTCCGCGGGTGGGGGCAGCTTCAGCTGGCAACGCCTCAGGCGCTGGGCTCCGGCAGCCTCTCTTTCGCCGATGGAGGAGGTATCCTGTTCCTCAAGGGCGGCGAACTTCATCTTCAGAGCCTGACGCAGGCCGACAATGCGGGCACTTCCATCGTCTCGGTGATGCCGAACGAGACATTGCATCTCATTGCCGATAGTGGCGGGTTCATGGGCCGCGTCGGCGCCGGTCACGACAGCTCGTTGAGATTCAGCGGCGGAGGTACCATCGAAATCGACGCCGCTGCGTTCGTCGGCGAAAACTCCCTCACGGCGATATACAACTCGACGCTCCGGCTTGGACGCAACAGCGGTTTTGGAACGTCGACGTCGCGTGGTCGGTTGTATCTCTATGACTCCGGGCGTTACGACCTGAATGGGAACGATGGCGTCACGGCGCTGGTCCTTGATGGGGCCGGAACAATCACCAACAGCGCGGCGGAAACGACGTCGCAAGTGGTGGTACGCAGCCGTGGAGATTTCACAGGTCATATCGAAGACAGCGCGGGCCGGGTCGAGTTGATCAAACAGGGCGTCGGCACGCTGACCCTGTCGGGCGCCAGCACCTATAGCGGCGGCACCGATTTCCGAGGGGGCGTCATCCGCATCGAGAACGCAAATGCGCTGGGCACCGGCACAGTAACCATGGCGGACGCCACGACGCTCGACTTCGCCTCTGGGATCGAACTGCGCAACACCGTCAATCTGACCGGCGTCGCGAAATTCCTGGTCGCGTCGGGATCGGCCGAACATGCGGGCATGATCGTCGAAGACGGCGGTGCGTTCGGCATTCACAAAACTGGCGCAGGGAAGCTCATCTTCAGCGACGTTGCCGCCTACACGGCAAGCACCGTCGTCAGCGCCGGCACACTATCGGTCAACGGCTCCATCGCCTCGTCCAGCCGTGTCACGGTCAACGCCGGCGCGACGCTCGCGGGTACCGGTTCCGTCAGCTCGACCTATCTCGATTCCGGGGCGACAATTTCGCCCGGCAATTCGATCGGCACACTCACCGTCGCCGGCGACCTTTCGCTTGCGCCCGGGTCGACCTATCTGGTCGAGATCGCCGGCAACGGCGCCAGCGACCGCATCGTGACGAGCGGACTGGCCTCTGTCGACGGCGCCAAGGTCGAAGTCACCGCGCTCGATCCCGAGACCAGCTACAAGAACGGCCAGACCTATACGATCCTGACCGCTGCCGGTGGTGTCACCGGCAAGTTCGATCCGACGGTTTTGTCGCATTCAGCCTTCCTCGATGCCACCGTCGTGGAAAAGCCGAATACGGCCGATCTGAAGATCGCCCTCAAGGGTTCAAATCCCGGTGGCAACCCAGGTGGGAGCCCTGGCGGTGATCCAGGTGGCGACCCCGGCGGCAATCCAGGTGGCGACCCGGGCGGCAGCCCTGGCGGTGATCCAGGTGGTAATCCTGGGGGCGATCCAGGTGGTAAGTTGGTGTTCGGCACTGTGGCCGACACCTTCAATCGCAAGCAGGCGGCAGGCGCGCTGGACAGCCTGGAGCAGAGCGGGCCGTCCTTGGCGCTCTACAACAAACTGCTTCCGCTGTCGGCCAATGAAGCCCGTTCCGCCTTCGATGGCCTGTCGGGTGAGGTGCATGCCTCGACGGTGACTGGGCTGATCGAAGACAGCCGCCTGATACGCGATGCGATCAACGATCGGCTCCGTTCGGCGTTCGAGACGGTTGGTGCCGCACCGCTGCCTTTGATGGGTTATGGCGAGGCGGCAGAGGGCAATGCCGCGCTGGAGGCAACGGCTTCGATCGCGCCAGCGGGTTCGGCGACGGCGTCTGCTAGTTCCGGTGAACGCTACGGCGCCTGGAGTTCGGCCTTCGGTTCATGGGGTTCGAGCGACAGCGACGGCAATGCCGCCAAACTGTCGCGCTCGACCGGCGGCTTCGTCACCGGCATCGACGGTCTCGTCACCGACGATTGGCGGCTGGGTTTCCTCGCCGGCTACAGCCATTCTTCGTTCAAAGTCGATGACAGACGGTCATCTGCCTCCAGCGACAACTACCATCTCGGCGCCTACGGCGGCACGCAATGGGGTGCGCTCTCCTTGCGCTCCGGCCTTGCTTATACGTGGAGCAATATCGACAGCGGCCGCCAGGTATCCTTGCCCGGTTTCACCGACAGCCTCTCCTCCAGCCATCGCGCCGGCACCACGCAGATCTTCGGCGAACTCGGCTATGGCATGAAGGCAGGCAACGTCGCCTTCGAGCCCTTCGCCAACCTTGCCTATGTCAATGTCCATACCAGCGGCTTCACCGAGAAGGGCGGTGCCGCGGCACTCGCCGTCCGTGGCGGCTCCAACGCCGTCACCTTCACCACCTTCGGCATTCGCGCCTCGACCGACTTCGACCTCGGCGCCGTCAAGACGACAGCACGCGGCATGTTCGGCTGGCGCCATGGTTTCGGCGATGTCACGCCGACGATCACGCAGGCCTTCGCCGGCTCAAGCGCCTTCACCATCGCCGGCGTGCCGATCGCCCGTGACAGCACCGCACTGGAGGCAGGTCTCGACGTCGCGCTGACACCGACAGCCACCCTCGGCATCTCATACCAGGGCCAGCTCGCCGCCAACGCTCGCGACCATGGCGTCAGAGCCGATTTGAATGTCAGTTTCTAGCGAGCCGATCGAGGGCGGGCTTCTTTCAGTTTGGCTACTTAATCGAAGCGCTCTTGCGAATGCCACGCAGGATATCAACACTCAACGGGTCTGGGAGATGAGGCCCACATAGGCTTGTCGCCGCTACAAATATTGTTCCTAGATTGAAACAATCTGGATTTGTTAGGAGGTAAATTAACCACGACGGTCATTGTTCGGCAGACGCCTTGGCCAATCTCCGGACTGCACAAGTTGACTACACGTCTGGGCAATCTGGCGGGCGACGGCTTGCGTCGCCGCGTCGTCGGCAAATTTGTGCGCGACAGTTAGTCTTGCCGTGCGGGAAATGATCGGCTGGACAATTGGCAGTCCGCGTACGCGTCCGGCAGACCATTCCGGCAGAAACGCCGAAGGTGCAAGAATGGAAAACCCGTGACCGTTTGCGACCTGGTCGAGGATGCTCCAGAGCGAATCGATTTCGAGTTCGATCTTGATCGTCACACCGAGACTGTGCGCCACTTCGCCTATGATGCTTGCCGGACTATGACTGCCAGTGGGAAGCAGTAGCGGCAGTTTCGCGATCTCGTCCAGCGTGATCGTGGCGGCCGGATGCTCGAAGTTTGTCGGCGTAACAAGATGCAGATCCTCCTGGGCCAGGATCGGTTCGGCACCCTCGGCATCGGACCTGGCGTAGGTGACCGCCATGTGCAGCCGGCCCATGCTCAGCCAATCACGCAGGTAGCCCGTCATTGCCTCCACGATACGAATCGTGACGCGGGGCAGGTTGCTGTGAACCGCCTCGAGGAGCGGATTGACGAGAATGCGGCTTGCGCCCGAGGGAACGCCGATGGCGACCGTTCCGGCTGGCATTCCCCTGTCCGCTTTTAGCTCGTCCTGCGCCAAAGCGAGCTGGCGCAGGATGATATTGGCGTGATCGAGCAGCTTCACGCCAGCCGACGTCAGCCTGACCCCCTTCGGTTCTCGAATGAAAAGGTCGACACCGAGATCCTCCTCGATGCGCCGAATGTGAAGGCTGAGCGCGCTCTGGGCCACATTCATCCTTAGCGCTGCTCGCGAGAAACTCGCCGCCTCCGCCACCCCGACAAAATACCGCAACTGGCGAATGTCCATCCCTAACCTCGCAGCAGCACTCAGTGCGCCGAGCAACCACATTTGCCATATCGATTCAAGATGGGCGCCTACGCGAAACGCTATTTGCGTCTGTAGATGCATCAATATTAGGTATCGCGAAACACGACGACAAGAACGTGAATTTACCCGAGCCAAGGCGCATGCGGGTGTTTTGGTGGGGTCGAGCCTTAACGCGCGCTCAGTTCGGGCGATAGCGACGCTGGTTGCAAGGCCAGCGGAACAAAATCAATAACCGTGGGAGGACTAAATGAAAGAAGCACTTATCAGTCTTGTTGCCGTCGGCACGCTCGCAACAGCTACGATTGCGAGCGCCGAGGAGGTTAAAATTGGTGTCGAACTGGGCTTCACGGGCCCGCTGGAATCGATCGTGCCTTCGATGGAGAAATCGGCACAGATGGCGGTTGTGGAGGCGAATAACTCGAAGACGTTTCTCGCCGGGACACCTGTCAAAATCGTCACTGGCGATTCAACCTGCATCGATAGCGCCGCGGCAATCGCGGCCGCTCAGCGGCTGATAACGTCGGAGCGCGTGGCCGCGATCGTTGGCCCGGACTGCTCGGGGGTGACGGGAGCCGTTCTGCAATCGGTTGCTCGTCCCAACGGCATCGTCATGATCTCGCCCGATGCCACTTCCCCCGCCCTGACCACCGCTCCGGACGACGGCTTGTTCTTCCGCACCGCGCCGTCCGATGCGCGGCAGGGCGAAGTCATGGCCAGCGTAATTCTCAAGCGCGGCGTCAAGTCGGTTGCACTGACCTACACCAACAACGACTACGGCAAGGGTCTCGCCGACAGCTTCAAGGCTGCTTATGAAAAAGCAGGTGGCAAGGTAACGATCACCGTGCCTCACGAGGACAGCAAGGCCGACTATTCGGCCGAGGTTGGCACGCTTGCATCCGCCGGAGGCGACATGCTGGTAGTCGCAGGCTATGTCGACAAGGGCGGCAAGGGTGTGATCCAGGGCGCTCTCGACGCGGGAGCCTTCGACAAATTCTATCTGCCCGATGGCATGTATGGCGATAGCCTTCTGAAGGCGATCGGCAAGCCGATGAACGGCTCCTTTGGGGATGTGCCGGGTATCGACAGCCCTGGTCATGCAAAGTTCCTGGAGATGACCAAGGCTGCGGGTTTCGACGGTACCTCGTCATATACCGGCGAGACTTATGATGCGATGGCACTCATTCTTCTTGCCATGCAGGCGGCAAAATCGCCGAAGTCTGCCGACTTCAAGGACAAGGTGATGTCGGTCGCGAACGGCCCCGGCGAGAAAATCTACCCCGGTGAAATCGCAAAAGGGCTGAAGCTTCTGTCCGAGGGAAAGCCAATCGACTACGAAGGCGCGACGGGCGTCAAGCTCGTCGAGCCTGGCGAATCCGCGGGAAGCTACCGCGTCTATTCGATCAAAGACGGCAAGCAAGTCACGGACTACTACGCGCAATAGGTGCTTAACCTGGTGTCGTTTGAACGGCCGCATGTCGGCCGTTCACCTGCCAATTGGCCCCGCTTGCCGCCTTGCCGGCGAGAAGCGAGGGACCGGAAGGAAAGTAGTCCGCATGATTATCGTCGAAGACTTGCACAAAAACTTTGGCGGGTTCCAAGCCGTGCGTGGGGCCTCGCTGGAGATCGCCAAAGGCTCGATCACCGGTCTGATCGGGCCGAATGGCGCGGGCAAGACCACGCTTTTCAACGTTATCGCTGGAAGGCTGCCTCCGTCCTCCGGCCGCGTCTTCATGGACGGTGAGGACATCACCGGGTTGTCGCCTCACGAGCTCTTCCACAGCGGTTTGCTGCGGACCTTTCAGATCGCGCATGAGTTCGGCGCGATGACAGTGCGCGAAAACCTGATGATGGTCCCGAGCAACCAGAAGGGCGAGACACTGTGGAACACCTGGTTCCGCCGACGCGAGATCGCCAAAGAGGAACGCGCGCTTGCGGAGAAGGCCGATGCGGTGCTCGACTTCCTGACTATCTCGCACCTGGCGCATCAAAAGGCCGCGAACATCTCGGGCGGGCAGAAAAAGCTGCTCGAACTCGGACGCACCATGATGGTCGACGCCAAGGTCGTCTTTCTCGACGAGGTCGGCGCAGGCGTCAATCGCAGTCTTCTGAACACCATCGCCGATGCGATCGTGCGGCTCAACAAGGAGCGCGGTTACACATTCTGCATCATCGAGCACGACATGGATTTTATCGCCCGGCTCTGCGACCCCGTCATCGTCATGGCCGAAGGTAAGGTGCTCGCCAAAGGATCTGCCGCGCACATCATGGAGAATGACGCAGTCATTGAGGCTTATCTCGGCCGGGGCCTGAAGAACAAGGTCAAAGCCCATGCTTGACGCGACCGTCCTTTCGAAGCCCGGCGAGGTAAAGCAGCGCTCGCTCGTTTCCGGAATGTTTTGGCGTCTGATGTCAATTTCTGACCGAACGAAGGCCATGACATCTGATAGCGGATCTTCGCAGTTGCGCGCTGATCAACACTCTACCCCCGGTCTCGGTCAACCGACGGGTGCGGCCGAGAGTGGAGGTGGTGCCAGTGCGCCATTCCTCGTTGGCTCTGCGATGACAGGCGGTTACGGCACAGTCGACATTCTCCAAGGCTGCAGCATTTCGGTGAATAAGGGCCAGGTGGCGGTGATCGTGGGACCGAACGGTGCCGGCAAGTCGACCGCCATGAAAGCTCTCTTCGGCATGCTCAAGCTTCGCGCCGGCCAGGTGAAGCTCAATGGCGAGGACATCTCCGGCCTGTCGCCACAGGATCGGGTTGCCAAGGGCATGGCTTTTGTTCCGCAGACGTCAAACATTTTTACGTCGATGACGGTCGAAGAGAACCTTGAAATGGGTGCCTTCCTGCGTCGCGATGCAATCCAGTCGACGATGGACCAGATCTACGAGCTGTTCCCGGCACTCAAGAACAAGCGTCACCAGCCGGCTGGAGAACTCTCAGGGGGACAGCGCCAGCAGGTTGCGGTTGGCCGCGCGTTGATGACACAACCCAAGGTGTTGATGCTCGATGAGCCGACGGCGGGCGTATCGCCTATCGTTATGGACGAACTCTTCGATCGCATCATCGAAGTGTCCCGTACGGGCATTTCTATTCTGATGGTAGAGCAAAACGCGCGCCAAGCGCTCAACATCGCCGACAAGGGTTATGTGCTCGTCCAGGGAGCCAATCGCTACACCGACACCGGAGAAGCGCTGCTCGCCGATCCGGATGTCCGCAAGACCTTCCTGGGGGGCTGAGCGACATGAATTTCCTCAACTCTCTGGTTGCGTTGTTAAATTTCGTAGTCATCCCGGCGACGTCCTACGGATCGCAACTGGCTCTGGGTGCGCTCGGTGTGACGCTGATCTACGGAATACTGCGCTTCTCGAATTTCGCGCATGGCGACACCATGGCTTTCGGGACTGCGATTACAGTCCTGATAACGTGGTGGCTTCAGTCGAAGGGAATTGGCTTAGGCCCACTGCCGACGGCACTGCTGGCACTTCCCTTTGGAATTCTCA
Source organism: Mesorhizobium terrae (assembly GCF_008727715.1). Lineage (GTDB taxonomy): Bacteria > Pseudomonadota > Alphaproteobacteria > Rhizobiales > Rhizobiaceae > Mesorhizobium > Mesorhizobium terrae. The sequence goes on along the minus strand of NZ_CP044218.1, from coordinate 542,041 downwards.
TCACGGCGACGCTTCTCCTGTTCACCGACCGCGCTGTCTATCGTTTCTACCGTGAGAAGAAGACCGCTCCGGTGGTGCTGGTCATCGTGTCCATGGGGGTCATGTTCATTATGAACGGGGTGACCCGCTTCATTATTGGCGTGCAGGACCGCAATTTCGCCGATGGGCAGCGATTTATCATCGACACGATCCAGTTCCGCGAGATGACCGGCCTCAAGGAGGGATTGGCGCTGCGCACGACCAGCGTGATTACCTTTGTCACGGCTGTCGTCGTGGTCGCGCTCCTGTTTTGGTTCTTGAACCGCACTCGTACCGGCAAGTCGATGCGTGCGTTCTCCGACAATGAAGACCTCGCCCTCCTGTCAGGCATCAATCCCGAACGCGTGGTGATGGTTACCTGGCTGATCGTCGCGGCACTCGCCACCGTTGCCGGCGTGCTCTACGGACTCGACAAGTCGTTTGCGCCCTTTACCTACTTCCAGCTTCTACTGCCGATATTTGCCTCTGCGGTCGTCGGAGGGCTCGGCAATCCGGTTGGTGCGATCGCCGGCGGTTTCGTCGTCGCGTTCTCCGAAGTCACGCTCACCTACGCATGGCGCAAGGTACTCGGCTACATGCTGCCGGCGGACCTGGCCCCGCACGGGCTCGTCCAGCTTCTGGCCACCGAATACAAGTTCGCGGTCTCCTTCGCGATCTTGGTGATTGTGCTTCTGCTTCGACCGACGGGGCTATTTAGGGGGAAATCGCTATGAGTTCGACGTTTCGTTCGACCCTCTTTTTCCTGGCTGTCGCCGCGCTCTACTTGCTTGCGGGTATTTTCCAGAGCTGGTCTTTGGCCATAACCATCCTCAACGATAGTCTGATCGTTGCAATCATGGCGCTCGGCGTGAACATGCAGTGGGGATATGCTGGCCTCTTCAACGTCGGCGTAGCAGGCTTTTTTGCTTTGGGCGGACTTGCGGTCATACTGGTCTCGAAGCCGTTTGATGCCGCCGCCTGGTCAGCAGGCACGCCTGCCATTCTGCTTGCGCTGGTTCTCGGGGCTGTCGGCATCTTCATCGCCACCCAAATCCGCAGCCGGATGGCCCGAGGCCCTAAGCGCATTGGTGCGATGATTGCAGTGTTGCTTGTCGGCTTGGTCGCGTTTCGCACCATCTTCGATCCGGCGGTAATTTCGGTCGAAGCGATCACGCCTGCATCTACCGGCAATATCGGCGGTATGGGTCTTCCGATCCCTATGTCCTGGCTCTTTGCAGGAGTGCTTGCGGCAGCCGCCGCTTTCGCAGTCGGAAAAATCGCATTGGGGCTACGCTCCGATTATCTCGCCATCGTGACGCTCGGCATCAGCCAGATCGTCATCGCGATCATGATGAATGAGGACTGGCTAGATCGCGGCGTGAAGAACGTCACCAATATTGGCCGATGGCCAGTGCCCGAAGAAGTCGCTTTGCAACAACAGCCGTGGTTCGCCTCACTCGCTCAATCGGTGGGCATGGATGTCCGCGCCGGTTCCACGGTCTTTGTCGGACTGTGTTTCGCGGGACTTTTCACGGCTGTGCTCATCATCGTACTTACGTTCGCCGAGCTTTCACTGAAGTCGCCCTGGGGTCGCATGATGCGGGCGATCCGGGACAATGAGGTCGCGGCTGAGGCGATGGGCAAAGACGTTAAGCGCCGACACTTGCAGGTTTTCATACTGGGCTCGGCGGTGATCGGCGTTGCGGGTGCGCTGTATGTGACGCTGCACGGGTTGCTTTCCCCCACGAGCTACAACGATCCCCTTCGTTACACCTTCCTGATCTGGGCCATGGTGATCCTGGGCGGTTCTGGGAACAACTGGGGTTCCGTGCTGGGAGCACTGATTGTCATGCTCGTTTGGGACGAGGCGGAAAGTCTTGGTCCCGCACTATTCAGAACCGCAACCGCGTTGCTGGATGATGGACCGCTGAAGCAGCATCTGCTCGACGCGGCGGTGCAGACGCGATTGCCGATCGTGGGCCTGGTACTTCTCCTGGTGATGCGATTCCGGCCAGCGGGGCTGGTGCCCGCGAAGGGCTAAACGCCAAAACCAGATCAACAATCCGATACCGCATTTAGACAACCCCGGTCCTGGAACAGCAGCAGGCGAGCGAAAGCCAAATGTCAGAGCAGCACGACAACAACATTGCGGGTGTCGCCGTCGACGGGGAAATCCTGTCACGTCTGTCACCGAACCGGATCGAGGCTATGAGCAGGGAGGCATCGGAGCTCTCGGCAGCAGTATCGAGAACGCCGCTTCCCCCTCATGCCGAACCTTCGTCCTTTCTGCGCGCAATGACGTTTTACGCTTCCAAGGTCGGTCAATGAAGACGCTCGCGGAACTTTCATACGCCATCAAGACACGCAGGATTTCTTCGGAAGAAGCCGTCGGCCGTGCACTCGGCGCCGCTGATAAATGGCAGCCTCGTTTGAATGCTTTCCGTGCGACTTACCCTGAGTCCGCGGCCCTGCTCGCCAGGCAGATCGACAATGCCAGCGAGGAGAAAGCGACAAAGCCTCTTTGCGGGGTGCCTCTCGCTCACAAAGACATGTTCGACTATCCGGGGCATCGTTCCTCTTATGGATCTCGCATACCACAAGAGGTCCCGGCCAAAACCGCGGCGACCGTAGTTGATCGCCTTGAAGCGGCGGGAACGGTTACGGTCGGGTTTCTCTCGATGGCCGAGTTCGCACTTGGTCCCACCGGACACAACACTCCCTTTCGACACTGCCGCAACGCGCGCGATCCCGAGCGGATCAGCGGAGGCTCATCGGCAGGATCTGGAGCCGCAGTGGGTGCCGGTATCGTGCCGGCGTCACTCGGATCTGACACCGGTGGTTCGGTGCGCATCCCGGCATCGGTCAATGGCATTACGGGGCTAAAGCCTACACAGGCACAGCTCAGCCGTGCCGGTGCGATGTTGCTTTCACCATCACTTGATTGCGTCGGGACACTAGCCCGCAGCGCCGAGGACTGCGGAATACTGATGGCGGCCGCTTCAGGTCGCGATCTCCGCGATCCCACTGCGCTTTCGGGCGCATTCGCGGGCAATGGTGTTTTTGATGGCCGCGCGGCCGACCCGGGCAAACTTCGGCTTGGTTTTCCGAAGGATGTCAGCGATGTAGATAGCGACGTGCTGATCGCGCTCACGGGCGCCACGCTCGATCTCGAACGAGCTGGCGTTGCGATCGACGATGTCGAACTTACCGATGTCAGTCATTTGCACAAGCTCGCAGACGTTATCCAGAAGGCCGAGTCCGCCGCCGTCCATCGCGGGCGCCTCTCGGAGCGCGGCGCTGACTATACGCCCCATATTCGCCGGAGGATCGAACCTGGCTACTTCGTGTCCGCCGCGACCTACATTGACGCTCTGTCGCAGCGGGAATTGTGGCTCCAGCGATTTGTCGAGGAGACGCTTGCGAAGGTCGATGCCTTGATTGTGCCGACTGTCGGGGTTGCCGTTCCGACTGTCGAGGAAACCGACGAGGAATTGCTGGGCGCAATGCCTGATCTCGTCGGCCGTATGACCCGATGGACCCGCTGGCTCAATTATCTCGGCGTGCCTGCTTTGACAGTGCCGTGTGGGCGCGACCGCAATGGAATGCCCGTTGGAATGCAGATCGTCGGCCGTCCGTTCTCGGAGGCTCGTCTCATCGAAATCGGCATGCTGTTCCAGACCCTCACGGACTGGCACCTCGATGTACCCGACCTCTTCTCGGATCCGCCACGGACGAGCACACGACAGGATCAGATCGAAAATAGGCAACACGCATGATAGTCAAGGACGTTATCTTCGCGCCAGGCATGGGCGCATTCTTCTACGATGACCAGGCCGCCATCCGCGCGGGTCGTGACACAGACGGCTTCGTCTACCTTGGCGCGCCGATCACCCCGGGGTTCGACACTGTCCGCAAGCCTGGCACCTCGCTTGGCATAGGGCTTGTACTCGGCCAGGGCACGACGGCTTGGGGCGACATGATGAGCGTTCAGTACGCCGGAGCAGGCGGGCGCGACCCGTTGTTCGATCCCGTCACCGCCCAACGATTGTGTGAAGAGGTTCTACTTCCGCGGCTGAACGGTTTGGACGTCACGGACTTTCGGGCTGCCTGCCGGGTCGTTTTGGCCGCTCTTCCCGGCGGAAAGCGCCTGCCACTTTCGATCGAATATGGCGCAAGCCAGGCGCTGTTGGCTGCTGCTGCAGCGGCGCGCAAGGTGACGATGGCCGAAGTCGTGGCGGCGGAATTCTCCTGTCCAGTCGTCGCGAGGCGGGTCCCGATTTACGCACAAAGCGGCGACGATCGGCGCAACAACGTCGACAAGATGATCCTGAAATCAGTCGATATTCTGCCGCATGGCCTTATCAATTCCCGCTCCAAGTTTGGCGAGCGGGGAGAAGTGTTCCTTGAATATGTGGACTGGGTCGCGCGACGCGTCGAGCGGCTCGGCCAACCTGCGTACAAGCCGGTACTCCATTTCGACGTCTACGGATGGGTGGGGCTCGGGCTCGGGCTCGATGTCGATCGGATCGCGGATTTCATGGCGCAAGCCGCGGAGCGCGCGGCGCCCTTCGATCTCCAAATTGAAAGCCCTGCCGACTTCGGCAGCCGCCAAGGTCAGATCGACGGCTTCATCATGATTATGGAAGCGCTTGCTCGAAAAGGATGTCGAGCGAAGATCGTCGCCGACGAATGGTGCAATACGCTCGATGACGTCAGAGCCTTCACTTCGGCCGGTGCCGCTCACCTCATCCAGATCAAGATGCCGGATGTGGGCAGTATCGCCGACAGCGCAGAGGCCGTGCTGCTTTGCAAGCGCCACGGCATCGGCGCCTATCTGGGAGGAAGCTGCGTCGAAACCGATCTTTCGGCCCGCATAGCAGTCCACATCGCAGTAGCGACCGGCGCCGACATGATCCTTGCCAAGCCAGGCATGGGTGTCGACGAGGCGATCTCGATCGTCGGCAACGAACAATCGCGCCTTCTCGCTGAACTGACACGGAAAGAGGCAGCTAACGTTAGAGGGCAGGATCACTGATGCAGGATGATCTCAAAGGCTTGACTGTCGTAGCGATCGAACAGGCGGTCGCGGCACCTTATGCGACATGTCGCCTCGCGGATGCCGGCGCACGGGTCATAAAGATCGAGCGGCCGGATGGCGGCGACTTTGCTCGCCACTACGATCGATTGGTCGAAGGGCAAAGCGCATACTTCATCTGGCTCAACAGGGGCAAGGAATCGGTCTGTCTTGACCTGAAGTCCCCGGCCGACGCGGCGCTGCTGAAGACGATGATCCTGTCGGCGGATGTCTTCATCCAGAACCTCAAGCCCGGTGCGCTCGATAAACTTGGTCTTCGTTCCGCTTCGCTCCGCGCCGAGAACCCCCGCTTGATTACCTGCGATATTACCGGATTTGGCACCGAAGGGCCACGCGCCGGCCTCAAGGCCTACGACCTTATCGTACAGGCAGAGAGCGGCCTATGCGCCATAACCGGAACCGTCGCGGGGCCGGCCCGCGTGGGGGTATCGGTTTGTGATATATCTGCCGGAATGACAGCCCATGCGGCAATCCTCCAGGCGCTGGTTGCCCGGAACCGTACCGGCAGGGGGCGTTCGATCCAGGTGTCGCTGTTCGATAGCATTGCCGACTGGATGAATGTTCCAATATTGCAGTACCTCTATGGCGGCCAGGTGAGCTCGCGGAGCGGTGTCGCTCATCCAAGCATCGCACCTTACGGAGCATTCGCCTGCAGCGACGGCTCCCAAGTCATCTTCTCCATTCAGAACGAGCGGGAATGGCGACTGCTGTGTGAGCAATTCCTGGAACTGCCGGACCTCGCGCGCGATCCCCGGTTCAGAGATAACAGCAGCAGGGTAGCCAATCGCCCTGAACTCGACCAACTGATTGCGGAGCGCTTCTCGCTGCTCGATGTTGATGTGGCCGTTCAGCGCCTTGAAGACACAGGCATTGCCTATGGCCGATTGAACGATCTTCACGAGGCGTCTGCCCATCCCCACCTGCGGTTTGTCGAGGTGGCTACGGAGACTGGCGAAATCCGCGTCATAGCGCCGGCTGCCATCGAGGACGCCATCGCGTTCCATGCCCGTCCGGTCCCGCCACTCGGCGAACATACGGCGGCGGTGCGACGCGAGTTCGCGACGGCGTTGAGCGCATGACAGGGAATGTGCAAGTGCGCCGCGCATGGCGGTCGCTGTTGTTCGTGCCGGGCAACCAGGCTCGCCTGCTTGCCGGCGCGGCAAAGAGAGGTGCCGATGCTGTCGTTGTCGATCTCGAAGACAGCGTTCCCGAAGCTCAAAAAAGCACAGCGCGCGATGGGTTCGCTGCCGCGCTCGCCCGGAACGAATGGCATGATTGCGACCTGCTCGTTCGAATAAACAACCTCCCGGATCGGTGTGAAGCAGATGTGATGGCGGCGATCCAGGCCGGTGCAAACGGTATCGTCGTTCCCAAGGCGGAAGATGCTGACAGCCTCAACCGTTTTTCCGATTTGCTCGGCAAAGCGGAAAAGGGGTGCGGCCGTGCCAGCGGTGCTACCGTTCTCGTACCCTTGGTTGAAACACCCGGCGGCCTGTTCCGCTTGCGGGAGATCGCCGCAGCAGCCCGCGTGGCGGCCATTGCATTCGGTGATGAGGATTTGGCGCTGGCACTTGGCTGTTCAGTCGAGTCCAGCACCCTGGCGACCTACAAGCATATGCTGATTGTTGCTGCGGCTGAAGCTGGTTGCCAGCCGCTTGGGCTCGGGGCCAGCATCACGCAGTTTGGCGATCTTCAAGTGTTCCGCGCTGGTGCGATGGCGGCACGGTCGTGGGGAATGACAGGTGCGTTTTGCATACATCCGGCCCAGGCCGCGGTCCTCAACGAAGTTTTTGCTCCAAGTGAGGAGGAAGTTGAGCACGCAAGAAACATAATACGCCATTTCGAAACTGGGAATCGGAACGGCCATGGCGCCGTAGCCTACAACGGCACCATGATCGACTGGCCCGTCGCTGCTCGCGCCTTTCGAATTCTGGAATTGGCAGGGTCTACACAAAGTCGCGCGCTTTGCGGAACAGGCAGATGATCGTCATTCGCGAAAACGACCTCCGCCAGAGTATCAGGGATGCCTTCCAACTGATCTCGTTTGCCCATCCAAGGGATTTCGTCCGTCATCTCGCCGCGGCATGGGAGCGTGAAGAAAGTCCACTCGCCAAGAGTGCGATGGGCCAAATCCTGGTCAATTCTCGAATGGCACTCCTAGGCCGGAGGCCCATTTGCCAGGATACGGGTGTTGCCAGCGTCTTCTTGCGCGTCGGCATGAATGTCCGCATCGATACAACCCGCGCGCTCGAAGACATCATCAACGACGGTGTACGGGCTGCCTATTGCGACGATGCAAATCCGTTGCGTTCTTCCATAGTCGATGATCCGCTCTTCGGCAGAAGCAACACGCACGACAACACGCCTGCAATTGTTCACGTGGAGCTGGTTCCCGGCGACACGGTTGAGGTTTTTGCCGTGGCGAAGGGGGCCGGCTCTGAGAACAAGACAAAGTTCGCCGTGCTGCTGCCGCGTGATGACGTTATTTCCTGGATAGTGGATCAAGTTTCGCACATGGGAGCTGGCTGGTGTCCGCCAGGCGTGCTCGGAATTGGCATAGGCGGCAACGTCGAACGCGCCATGCTCATGGCGAAAAAGGCGCTGCTCAGCCCACTTGACATGCATGAGCTCGTGGCAAGGGGAGCTGCGGATCGGCTCGATGAGATGCGCCTTGAAATATATAACCGCGTGAACGCTCTCGGTATCGGGGCTCAGGGTCTTGGTGGAAATACCACGGTACTGGACGTCAAAATCCTTACGCAGCCCACTCATGCTGCTTCCCTCCCCATCGCGCTGATTCCCAACTGCGCGGCGCACAGACATGTTCATTTTGTTCTGGACGGATCTGGACCCGCGGAGCTTGAAGCACCATGCGCGGATGACTGGCCGCAGGTCGTCCTCGACCAAACCGGGATTGTTTCTCGACAGGTCGACCTGGACACACTCTCCCGCGAAGACGTGCAGTCGTGGCGCGCAGGCCAAACCCTGCTGTTTTCAGGAAAGCTGCTGACTGCCCGTGATGCCGCCCACCACCGGATTACCAGACTTCTCAGTTCTGGAGACCCGCTTCCGGTTCCACTTGCAGGGCGGGTGATCTACTACGTCGGACCGGTGGACGCCGCAGGAGACGAGATCATAGGCCCGGCCGGGCCGACGACCGCAAACCGGATGGACCCGTTCATGGGTACGGTCCTCGGTGCGGGCGGGGCTTTCGCTACGATCGGCAAGGGAGAGCGTGGACCCGGTGCCATAGAGGCGATCCAGAAGAATGGCGCCGCCTCGTTGATCGCTGTCGGCGGTGCGGCCTACCTGATCTCGAAATCCATTCGTTCCGCAAGGGTCGTGGCATTCGAAGACCTGGGGATGGAGGCGATCCACGAATTCGAAGTAAAGGATATGCCGGTCATCGTCGCTGTCGATGCCAGCGGTCGATCCATCCATGATACGGGTCCGGCAAAGTGGCGCCGGTCGTAGGTTCGTTTCAAGACAGTCGTCGGAGCGTATCGCTGATTTGGCTGGTTCGCAGCGCCGACCTCTGGGCAAGCATAGAAAAATTGGGCCTCTGCTTGGCAGGTAATCTCCTCTGCGTGCAGGCTGAACAATTGTTGTACGAGCACACTGAGCACTCTGACGAAGCGACGATCGAGTAGCGTTGCCGAAAGATCGCCCGAAAACTGGATGTCTGTGACTTCAGCGTCTTTCCATGCAGCAGAGACTGTCAGCCTGACAGTCGAGAGACACCCTCGTATCACCCTCCTGCGTTCATCGTCCGGGCGAAGGTCTCGGCGATTGCCAGAACGGCGGCGTGGATCGGCCCCGCAGTGAGACCGGGCATCACTGAAGCATCGACGACAAAAAGATTGTCGAGCGCTTTGAGCAGCAGGTCCGCGTCGACGACGGCATCGGTATCCTTGCCCATCCTCAAGGTGCCGCAGGGATGATGATGGGTGATCACCGCCCGCGCTATAAAATTGTCGATCTCGGCTTCGTCGTTCAGGGACGTCGGCAGAAGTTCGTGCTCGCGCCATTCGGCGAGTTCGTCCCGATGGCCGATCTCTCTTGCCGCTTCTAGAGCCTGGCGAAACAATGCCCGATCCCGGTCAGTTTGCAGATACGCTGGGTCGATGATCAACCGGTCGCCGAGTTCCGGCCCACTGATGCGCAGGCTGCCGCGGCTGGTCGGATGGGTGATGCCGAACAGCAGTGAGTAGGCTGTGCCGGCGGCAGGCGCCTGGAAGCGTTCGGATACGATCGGCGCAACGCCGCAACCGACGACGATTTCGGGCTGCCCGCCGGCGGTGAAATTGCCGGCGCGCATATAGGCCATCGATTCGGAATGTTGCAGTCGCGATGGCGGGACAGGCTTGCGGGCGGCATAGAGATTTCCGGCGCCCAAAAGATGGTCCTGAAGGTTGCGACCGATTTCCGGCATGTCGATCAAGCAATCAACGCCGGCGGCCTGGAGTATGTCGTGCGGGCCGATGCCCGAGCGCATCAGCAAGGCCGGACTTTCCAGCGCCCCGGCGCACAGCACCACCTGATCCGCAGAGACTTCGAAAGGGCTACCCTGCCGCCCCACGACTTCGAGGCTACGCACCTGATTGCCGTCCAGGGTAAGCCGCCGCACCAGCGATCCCGTCAGGATGGTCAGGTTTTCGCGGCTTCGAACAGCCGGCGTGAGCCAGGCATCGGCCACGGTTACCCGCTTCCCGTCGTGAATGTTCAGCGAGTTCGGCGTGACGCCAATCATCTGTCCGCTGTTGTGGCCTTCAAGGCGCGGCAGGCCGAGTGAAGCGCCGGCTTCGATGAACGCGCGCGCGACCGAGCTTATCTCGTTCGTCGGCAAATGTACGGGCATCGGCCCGCCCTTGCCGTAAAGGCCGTTGCCTCCGCGAGGGTGATCTTCGACGGCTTGGAAGGCGGACAGCAGTCCGTCCCAACTCCACCGGCGATCGCCAGTCGCGTCGACCCATGTCTGAAAATCCGAAGGATGGCCACGCATATAGCCCATCGCGTGCAGGCAGCTCGAGCCGCCGACCAACCGCCCGCGCGCCCAATGATGTACCCGGCCCGCAGTCCCGGCTTGCGGCTCCGTGCGATAATCCCAATCATAGCTGCGGCCCTGAAGCGCCGGCCAAGCGGCAGGGTTCCAGATATCCGGGTCCTTCGCTTCTTCGCCGGCTTCGATCAGCAGGACACGACGGGCAGGCTCCTCACTCAAGCGCGCGGCCAACAACGCGCCGGCCGAGCCGCCACCGACGATGACGACATCGGCATACAGTTTGCGCTCAACAGCCGCGTTGGTCATTGCCACTCCCTATTGCGCGTGCTGGCTCCGATAGCCGGCATGTCCGGCATCGCCACGGCAAGCCCCCGGCGCGCCGATCTCTGTTGAGCGGATACGCAATCCGCGACGTCAGGAAGGATTTCGAGACTTCAGACGGCAGTGCCACCTTCCGGTAAAACTCAGCCCGCACTATCCATGGATATCTTTGCCGCCGCCTTTGCCTTCAGAAGGTGTTTCTTCGAAGCTTTGCGAGCGGCCTTCTCATCGCCGGCGGCGATGGATTCATATATCTCCCTCATCTCCGCCAGGCTGCTTTGTGCTCTGCCCTCAAGGGACATCGACCGTCCCCGGAAGAAGCTGATCCTGGCCACCAGGCCACGATGGACTTCCTCTAGGATGGGATTGCCGCAGTTCGCCAGTATGATCGAATAGAAGTCCGCGGCGGTCGCAACCTGCGCCAGGCTGTCATGGCTGGCTGCCGCCTCCTCGAATGCGGAAAGGGACTTCTCGAGTTCACGCAGCTGTTCCGCTGGAATTCGTGACGCGCATCGTCCCGCCGCCTCGACTTCCAAAAGCTCTCGAACCTCGTAGATGGCGGTTGCCTCTTCCCACGAAAGCGCTGGCACCGACGGCCCGCGATTGGGTACGATCTCAATCAGGCGTTCGGCCTCGAGACTCCGCAATGCCTCTCTTAGCGAGGGGCGGCTGATGCCGAGCTGCGCGCACAGCTGGCTTTCGACAAGGCGGCTTCCCGGCTGGAACAGACCGGACAGGATGGCGAGCCGCAACTTGTCGACGGTCTCCTGCTGAACCGTTCGTGGCGAAATCCGCAAATTCAGATCTGGCGGCATTGGTTACGACTCATCGGCTCCAGGTCACAGTCCGGCGCATCATATGCGACGCCATCAATATTGGACAGCAGGAGCGGTCAGATTGTCAATTCTCAAGATTGCAAGAATGTCAGACAATCTTGTTGACGGGTCTTTGCTAATATGATCCTCTTGCCTGAGACGGGCCGCAACAAAAAGGGTTATAAACATGGCGGCAGACACACCTTCCGACCAGCCAGGCTTGCGACGTATCGATACGGGTCGCATCGTTTTGAATGTACGCGAGACAGGCAGCGGCCCGTCGCTGCTGTTCTTCCATGGCATCACGTCCAACTCCGCCGTTTTCACGCCCCTGATGGCGCGGCTCTCGGATCGCTTCACGACCATGGCGGTTGACCAGAGGGGGCACGGCCTCAGCGACAAGCCGGAAAGCGGCTACGAGGCCAATGACTACGCGGACGATATCGCCAGCCTGATCCGCACGCTCGACCGGGGTCCTGCCATCCTCGTCGGTCATTCGCTCGGCGCGAGAAATTCCGTCACGGCCGCAGCGAGATATCCCGATCTGGTGCGGTCGGTCATCGCAATCGATTTCACGCCCTATATCGAGACCGAGGCACTGGATGCGTTGGAAGCCCGGGTGAACGCCGGAAACCAGCTTTTCAAAGATGTCGCTGCCGTCGAAGCTTATCTTGCCGGTCGCTACCCGAACGTCCCCGTCGAGGCGATCAAGATTAGGGCCAAAAGCGGCTATCATGCGGTCGATGGCGGATTGCGCCCATTGGCGTCGCCCCCGGCCATGGCTCAGACCGCCAAGGGCCTGCGGGCAGACCTGACTCCGGCCTATCGGGAAGTGAAAAAGCCTGTCCTTATCGTTCGTGGCGAACTCAGCAAGCTGGTGTCGGCGGCCGCGCTGGCGAAGACAAGTCGGCTGCGGCCCGATCTGCCGGTCGTCGTCGTCCCGGGCGCCGACCACTACGTCAATGAGGTGTCTCCCGAGATCACCCTGAAAGCCATCACCAATTTCATCGATGCCTGACGGCCGAATAAGCCGTCTTCTTGTACGCAGGATCAGGATAGAAAATGGCCAATGTAAACAAAACTCCGGGAAAGGCTCGTCGTGCCGAGGTCGCCGGCGGCGGCTTTGCCGGCCTGACGGCTGCCATCGCTCTGAGGCAGAACGGCTGGGATGTCAGGCTGCACGAAAAGAGCTCGGAACTCAGGGCCTTCGGCGCGGGCATCTATCTCTGGCACAATGGCCTTCGCGTACTCGAGGGACTGGGCGCCCTGGATGATGTTCTCCAGGGCTCGCACACACCGCCGACCTACGAAACCTGGATGCACAACAAGTCGGTTTCCAAGGAGACGTTCAACGGTCTTCCCTGGCGCATCATGACCCGGAGCCATTTGCATGATGCGTTGGTCAAGCGCGCCCGCGCCGTGGGTGTCGACATACGAGCCAACTCCGAAGCGGTCGCCGCCGATCCGCAAGGCCGCCTGACCCTTCAGACCGGCGAAGTTCTCGAAGCAGACCTGATCGTCGGCGCCGACGGCGTTGGCTCCAAGGTCCGGGACTCCATCGGCTTCAAGCAGGATCGATGGGTTTCGAAAGACGGTCTGATCCGACTGATTGTTCCTCGCAAGAAGAAGGAACTCGGTCATGGCGAATGGGACAACACCATCGACATGTGGAATTTCTGGCCGCGCGTCCAACGTATCCTCTACTCGCCCTGCAATGAGAACGAGCTCTATCTGGGCCTCATGGCTCCGGCCGCCGATCCGCGCGGATCAGCGGTCCCGATCGACCTCGAAGTCTGGGTTGAGATGTTCCCCTTCCTGGAGCCGTGCCTGATCGAGGCGGCGAAGCTGAAAACCGCCCGCTACGACAAATACGAGACCACCAAGCTGGACAGCTGGACAAGAGGCAAGGTCGCTCTTGTGGGAGACGCCGCGCATGCAATGTGCCCGGCTCTTGCCCAGGGCGCCGGTTGCGCGATGGTCAATGCCTTCAGCTTGTCGCAAGACCTGGAGACAGGCTCCTCCGTCGAAGACGCGCTCCTCGATTGGGAGAAACGCATTCGCCCGACCACCGATCGCTGCCAGGCCCTTTCAGGCGACTATGCGGCGAACCGCTCGCTCTCGAAGGGGAACATGTTCACGCCGGCAGCCCTGGAAGCAGCCCGCTACGACCCGCTGCGCCGCGTCTATTCGTGGCCGCAGTAGGACCTGACAGGCTGATCAACAAATGACTTGGCGCGGCGGAAACTGCGCTCTCCCCAGGAGATGGAAATGAACTATTCGGTAGAAGTTGAAAAACACTACGAGGTGCGGGGCTGGTATTCCACCGTCCACGAGATCCGGCATGACGGCGGAGAGCCGGGCGATGTTCTCGTCAAGGCCGTGGTGGGGGTTGTCATCCGCAATCCTTTTGCCGGCAAATTTGTTGCTCAGTTGTCCGATCTGACGGACCCGAGCCCCGTCATCGGCCATGCGCTCGGCGAACGAGCGGCCGCGTTGCTCGGCGGCCGCAAGGTCGAGAGCTATGGCAAGGGCGGTATCGCAGGCACGGCGGGTGAGCAGGAACACGTCGTGGCGTGCATCACCACAGTGTTCGGAAATCCCCTGCGCGAGCAGGTCGGCGGCGGCGAAGCCTGGATATCGTCGGTCAGCAAGGTCGGTTCCGCCGGCACGGCCATCGATATTCCGCTCGCCCACAAGGATGAGCTCTACATCCGCTCCCACTACGACGCCGTCACCTTTTCGGTGCCGGATGGTCCGCGCCCCGATGAGCTTCTGATCTGCGTCGCCGTCGCATCGGGTCCGCGCGTGCATCAGCGTGTCGGGGGCAAAACCGTCGCCGACCTCGAGACCGCCGTCTAGCTCGATCGATATTGCTTAAAGGACAATTTTTATGCCCCTGAACATCAAGGACCTCAAGATTACCTCGGCGGATTTCCAGCCACTCGGGAAATTGCGCGACGAGCATGCCGGCGACAAGGGCAACGTGTTGCCGAGGCTGACCGTCAGCGGCGTCCCGGCGGGCGCGAAAGAACTTGCGGTCATCTGCCACGATCCGGACGCCCCCTTGCCCAACGGTTTCACGCATTGGGTCGTCTACGGCATCGATCCGTCGACCACCGATCTTTCGAACGTGCAGGAAAAGTTCCGTGTGGCACCCAACGGCGCCGGCAACGCGTTCTACTACGGGCCGCAGCCGCCCGCTGGCCATGGCCCGCACCATTACTACTTCTGGGTCTATGCCCTGGACACGAAGGTCGAAGGGATGCCCAGCCGGGAGGAATTCCTCCAGAAATATGCCGGAAACATCATCGAGCAAAACCGGATCGTCGGCATCTACCAAAATTAATGAACGGCGCGGTCTCGGCGGTCAAAAACAAGAAGAAAGATCGAGACCGCCGCTTAATGGGAGAATTTGGATATGAAAGACAGCAGTCCCGCTCGCCGGAAGGTTTTCGAGGAACTGGTTACAGCGACGAAGATCCTGTTGAACGAAGGCATTCTGGACACGTTCGGGCACATCAGTGCCCGTGACCCAGAGGATCCTGAAAGTTTCTTCCTAGCTCAGAAACTTGCTCCGAGCCTGATAACGACAGCCGACATCCAGCGTTTCAATCTCGACGGCGAGACCTCGGACAATCGGCCGTCCTATCTGGAGCGCTATATCCACAGCGAGATCTACAAGGCGCGGCCGGACGTTCAGTGCGTGCTCCACAGCCATTCCCCGGCCGTCTTGCCCTATTGCTTCACGGATCAGCCGCTGCGTCCGGTGACCCATATGGGTGCATTTCTCGGCGAGAGAGTTCCGGTCTACGAAATTCGCGACAAGCAAGGTGACGCCACGGATCTTTTCGGGGGCAGCCCGAGCGTCTGCCGGGATATCGCCGAAAGCCTCAGCGACCGGCCCGTGGTCCTGATGGCGCGGCACGGCGTCGTCAATGTCGGCACTTCTGTCCGGCAGGTGGTGTTCCGGGCTTTCTATCTCGAGCAAGAGGCCGCGGCACAGACCGCCGGCCTGCGGATCGGCACGATCAAGTATCTGTCGCCGGGCGAGATCAAGGCAGCGGGAAACCTGGTCGGCGCCCAGATCGATCGAGGATGGGATCACTGGTCGGAGCGCCTCAGGCAAGCGGGCCTGGGCTAGCGTCCACGGGCTTTTGAGCACTACCTGGAAAAGCTTGGTCTCTGCCAAGGCTTCCAGCCCAACCTCAATAATTCTCTGACGCCATGGCGTCGGGCGAAGGCAATGAAACCATGCCGCACGCGGAAAGCTACGATTACGTTATCGTTGGGGCCGGATCGGCCGGTTGCGTGCTCGCCGACCGGTTGAGCACCGACCCGCGATGTTCGGTGTTGCTGCTCGAGGCCGGCGGCTGGGATCGCGACCCGATGATCCACATCCCGCTTGGATGGGGCAAGATCTTGACCGAGCGCCGCCATGACTGGATGTATTTCTGCGAACCGGAGGACAATGTCGGCGGACGCAGGGTTGAGTGCGCGCGCGGCAAGGTCATTGGCGGGTCGTCGTCGACCAACGCCATGGCCTATGTGCGTGGCAATAGAGGCGACTACGACCGATGGGCTTCTAGCGGGCTCAGCGACTGGTCATACGATAAAGTCCTGCCATATTTCCGGAAGCAGGAACGTTGGGAAGGTGGCGAGGACCGCTTTCGTGGTGGCTCAGGCCCGCTCAACACCCAGTTCTGCCGCTACAAGGACACGCTGATCGACGCCTTTGCGCAAGCCAGTGTGCAGGCAGGCTATGCCCAGACCGACGACTACAATGGCGAGCGGCAGGAAGGTTTCGGCCGCCTCCAGATGACCATCTCGAAAGGTCGACGCAGCTCGACTGCTTCCGCCTATCTGAGGCCGGCCATGAAGCGGCCGAATCTGACCGTGCTGACCGGAGCGATGGCGACGAAGATCGTCCTCGAAGGCACGCGTGCCGCCGGGGTGACGATCAATCATCAGGGCCGCGAACGGACGGTCGTCGCCCGCAGGGAAGTCCTGCTCTCGGGCGGCGTGATCAACACGCCGCAACTGTTGATGCTGTCTGGCATCGGGGCACCGGACGAGCTGGCGGCGCATGGTATCCAGACACGGGTCAATCTGCCGGCAGTCGGCAAGAACCTGCAGGATCACGTCTCGGTCATTCTGATGTACCGGCGCAAGACACCGGGTCCGTTCCTGCGCAACATGCGCGCGGACCGGATCGGGCTGGATTTCGCCAAGACCTATCTCACCGGCCAAGGCTTTTCGGCAGATGTGCCCGGCGGGGTCGTTGCATTCCTGAAAAGCGGTCCCGAGCGGCCGCTGCCGGACGTCCAACTGCTGTTCACGGCGGCTCCGCTCGCCGCTTGGCCGTATTTCAAGCCGTTCAAAGCGCCGTTCGCCGATGGTTTCGCGACGCGGATCGTGGCGACGCAGCCAGAGAGCCGGGGGACGGTGAAGCTGGCCTCGGCCGACCCTTCCGCCGCGCCGCTGATCCACCAGAACTTCCTCGCCTCGCCGAAGGACTGGCAATCGCTGCGCGCCGGCTTCCGGGTGGCAAGGGACCTTGCGGCCCAGCCCTCCATGCAGCCCTTCATCGAGGCGGAGTTCTTCCCCGGTCCCAAGTGCCAGAGCGACGACGAGATCGACGAGCACATCCGCAAGACCTCCATCACCGTGCATCATCCGGCCGGCACTTGCCGGATGGGCGCCGACGCAGCCTCGGTGGTCGACCCCGAACTGCGTCTTCGCGGCGTCAGCGGCCTTCGCGTGGTGGACGCCTCCGTCATGCCCGACCTGGTCTGCGGAAACATCAATGCGGCGGTCATCATGATTGCCGAGAAAGCCGCGGACCTCATCGCGGCATCAAAAGCAACAACGGAAAGCAGGGCAGCGTGATGATCCAGCGTATCGCCATCATCGGTCTGGGTACTATGGGACCAGGCATGGCCGCCCGGCTCGCCAGAGGCGACCTTCAGGTGACCGCCTATGATGTGGCCCCGGCAGCGATCGAGCGCGCACGCGCCATGCTGGGCACTGCGGAGGGCGTTCTCGACGCCCTGGGCATCGCGCCGCCGCCGGCAGGCGTTGGAACGGTTCGGTTCACCGACGATCTCGGCGAGGCAGTCTCAGGCGCCGACCTTATCATCGAAAACGTTCCCGAAAACATTGTGGTCAAGGCCGATGTCTATCGCGCCATCGACGGCCTGATCGCATCGGACACGATCGTTGCATCGGACACCTCGGGCATTCCGATCACCCAACTACAGGCGCATATCTCGCATCCAGAGCGCATGGTGGGGATGCATTGGTCGAACCCGCCGCACATCATCCCGATGATCGAGGTCATCGCCGGCGAGAAGACGGCGCCGCAGACCGTGGCGACGATCCGCGACCTGATCCGCTCGATCGGCCTGCTGCCGGTGGTGGTGAAGAAAGACGTTCCGGGCTTCGTCGAGAACCGCGTACTCTACGCGCTGTTGCGCGAGGCGGTCGACCTCGTCGAACGCGGCGTCATCGAACCGGAAGATCTCGACACCTGCGTCTCCTGGGGCATCGGCTACAAGATCGCCGTCGTCGGTCCGATGGCGCTGCTCGATATGGCGGGGCTGGATATCTACAAATCCGTCTCGTCCTTCCTGAACGCCGACCTTTCCAATCGCGACGACGTGGCGCCGATGGTGCTGGAGAAAACCGGCGCTTCGAAGCTCGGCATCAAGTCGGGCGAAGGCATGTTCTCCTACACGCCAGAGCAGACAAAGGCCCTGCAAGCCGACCGGGCGCGCAAGCTCGTCGCGGTGCGGCGCATCCTGGAAGGCCGGGAGTAGCCGATGGCTCACAACACGCAGCAGGGAACAGGCAGGATCGGGGATCACGCGGCGGCGCGAGGAGGTACAAGCCATGCGCATTGACACGATCCGGGCCGCCGGCGACAGGCCGGCTCACTTCCGCCATGACGACCTTATCGCCGTCAAGGGCGTGTCCGTGGTCTACGCCCGGCAGCTGGTGCTCCAGAACATCGATCTTTCGGTGCCGAAGGGATCGTTCGTCTCGCTGATCGGCCCTTCCGGTTGCGGCAAGAGCACCTTGCTCAAGGTGCTGGCCGGGCTGGTGGAGCCGACAAGCGGTAGCGTTTCGATCGCCGGGCTTTCGCCGGTCGAGGCGGCGCGCAAGCGCATGATCGGCGTTGTCTTCCAGGACGCCAACCTGTTGCCGTGGAAGAACGCCGTCGACAATGCGTCCATGCTGCTCGGCATCGCCGACAAATCGCTTTCGCGCGCCGAGCTTCGGGCACGCGGCCAGGAGATGCTGGAACTGGTGGGGCTTGGCGATTCCGCCCACAAGCGTCCGAACGAATTGTCGGGTGGCATGCGGCAGCGGGTGGCCATCGCTCGGGCCCTGGCGCTCGACCCAGCCGTGCTTTTGATGGACGAGCCCTTCGGCGCGCTCGACGCCATCACCCGCGACTCGATGGGCCAGTCGCTGCTGGAGATCTGGCAGCGCACCGGCAAGACGATCGTGCTCGTGACCCATTCGATCGACGAGGCCATTCACCTCTCGCGCCATGTGCACGCCCTGGGCATCAAGCCCGGTCGGATCACCGGCAGCATCGATATCGGCCTGCCCTATCCGCGCGACCTGGCGGTAACGGAAGACCCGGAATTCGTCAGGTTGGTGGTCCAGCTTCGCACGATGCTGCGCGCCAGCCATCAACCGGGAGACGCGTCGTGAGCGAGCAACCCATCAGCAGTGTTTCCGAGCCTCGGCTGACCTCCAGTTTCGCCGCCGCGACAAGCAGCTGGCTGCCGTCGGTCATTCTGCTGTTAGTCACGATCGTGGCCTGGGAAGCCGCGGTGCGGATCTTTGCCATATCGACCTTCATCATTCCGGCCCCATCGCAGATCGCACAATCGCTGGTCGCGCAATGGGGAACGCTGATGCAGGCCACGCTGGTGACGGCGGCCGAGATCCTGCTCGGCTTTGTTGTCTCGGTCGTCGTCGGCGTTGCCATTGCGCTCGTCATCGTGCGTTTCGACTGGCTCGGCCGGGCGCTCTATCCCCTGGTGGTGCTGTTCCAGAACGTGCCCAAGGTGGCGCTGGCACCGATCTTCATTCTGTGGTTCGGCTATGGGCTCGCACCCAAGATCGGCCTGATCCTGGTCATCGCCTTCTTCCCGGTGACGTTGTCGATGCTGGCGGGCTTGCAGTCGGTGGACCGCTCGCTGCTGTCGTTGATGAATTCGGTTGGCGCTAGCCGCACGCAGATCCTGTTCAAGATCCGGGTTCCACACTCGCTGCCGAACCTGATGGCGGGAACCAAGATCGCGGCCACGCTGAGCGTCATCGGCGCCATCGTCGGTGAATTCGCCGGCGCCTCGGATGGGCTGGGCTACGTCATCCAGTTCGCCTCGACCCAGCTCGACACCCCATTGGTCTTCGCGGCGCTGCTGCTCGTCTCCGTGCTCGGCATCGCCTTCTATTACGCGGCCGAGATTCTCGAACGCATCGTGGTGCCATGGGCACCCAAATTCAGCCACGCCTAGGTTTCTGGGCAGTCAAAGTCAGGGAAGGATCGAACAATGCTAAGACGCTCTTTTATCAAAGCAGCCACGCTTGTGGCGTTTGCCGGTGCGCTTGGCTTCTCCGGCGCGGCGCAGGCGGCGGACAAGGTCAATGTCCAGCTCGACTGGGTGGTGCGCGGCAACCACGCCATGTTCTTCGTGGGCAAGGAAAAAGGCTTCTTCGCCAAGAACGACATCGACCTGGCCGATATCCGCAAGGGTTCTGGTTCGCCAGACGCCATGCGGCTGGTCGGCAATGAGAACGCGGATTTCGGCTTCGGCGATCTTCCCACGCTCACCGTCGCCCGGTCGCAGAATGTCCCGGTCGTGGCGGTGGCAGCCGTCAACCAGCATTCGCCGCTGGCGATCATCTCGCTCGCCAAGACGGTGAAGCTCACCAAGCCGGCCGATCTCAAGGGCCTCACCATCGGCATTCATCCAGCCGGGTCGACCTACATCTTCTTCAAGGGCTTTCTGGCCGCCAACGGTCTGACCGAGAAGGACATGACGCTGAACAGCGTGTCGCCGCCCTATGAAAGCTACCTGCTCCTGGGGCGGGTCCAGACTGTGGTCGGCTATGTCGATGCGGAGGTTCCCGAACTGGAAGCCAAGGCAGGCGGTCCGGGTTCGCTCAGCATCATGATGGGCGCCGACCATGGCTGGAAGGCTTACGGCTCCGGCCTGTTCACCTCGGAGAAGATGATCAAGGACAAGCCCGATGTCGTGCGCCGCTTCGTCAAGGCCTACCGGGAAGCCTTCGACTATGTCGTTGCCCATCCGGAAGAGGCCGCCGAGATCACGGCCAAGGCGGCACCCGGCTACGCGGACAAGAAGGCCGTGCTGCTGGCACAGATCAACGCCGACATCGCCTCGACGTTCACCAGCCCCGAAACCAAGGAACACGGTCTCGGCTGGATGGCGAAGGCGCAATGGGAGGAAACCCTGAAGACGCTCACCGATCAGGGCGTGCTCAAGACAGCGCTGTCGGCGGACGATGTCTTCACCGACAAATTCCTGGCCAAGGAATAGGCGCGGTGCTCAAGGGGCGTGGATCGATGAGCGCCTACCGGCACGCCAGGCTGCCCTGCTCCATGCCGCAGGACACGGCGCGCATGCCCTTGGCTACATCAGTGCGGTCAAGCGCGATTTGCACGCGGGTCGCGTATGCGCGGCCCGACAGCCCACACCAGAGGCGCTCGACCGGCAGGTTTTCGCGCTTGTCATTGAGGATGGTGAAGGTGCCGGTCTTAGGATCGAACCAGAGTTCGACGTGGGCGCTCTTGCCCGGTTCGACCGTCGCGACCCCGCCCGAATACCAGTGGGCGAAGTCGGCATTGCAGGACAGGCCGTCCTTGCCGGAGTTCGAAATCGTTAACGGCACCATGTCGAGCCCATCGGTGCCGATGCGGACGATCACCTGGTGCAACTCAACCGCATTGGCGAGCGATGTAAACGCCAAAACCACCGGGAGGACATAACCGATTTTCACTTTGCCTGAGCTCCATACTTATTTGATCAGGCAGTCTATCTCGCAAACGCGCAATAACAATAAGAATAATGATCGAAAATCAACAAAAGAGGGTAACATGATAAAGCTCCTTAAAAGCAGTGTAAGTGCAATTATACTGAGCGGCGTCTTGCTCGGCGGCGCGTTCGCCGGAGAAGTCAAGTCGATCGCCATCCTGACGCCTGAAGAAGGCACGGACTATGGCTGGAACCAGCAAGGCATCGACGCTGCCAAGGCGGCCGGCAAGGCAGCCGGCATCGAAGTGGTCGTCGCCCAGGGCCTCGGCTATGGCGACGTTCGTCCGACGCTGCGGGAACTCGCTTCCGACGGCGCCAGCCTGCTGATCGCGCACGCCAGCGGCTACAACACCTCGGCGCCTGAAATCGCCAAGGAAACGAAGGTTCCGGTGGCGATCGTGGACACGCCGAACGGGTTGGAGAAAGGCCTC
The DNA here is from genome assembly GCF_008727715.1 of Mesorhizobium terrae. GTDB lineage: Bacteria > Pseudomonadota > Alphaproteobacteria > Rhizobiales > Rhizobiaceae > Mesorhizobium > Mesorhizobium terrae. The sequence continues at coordinate 520,286 of NZ_CP044218.1, read as the reverse complement.
GTCGCCGACTACACGCTGAGCGGTCACGAAGGTGCCTATCTCGCCGGTCGTCTCGCCGCCAAGATGTCGCGCTCGAAGTCGGTCGGCATCGTGGTCTCCGGCGAACCTCCGTCATGGAACTCGCAGTCGGCGGCTTTCGCGCAGGGCGTGAAGGCGGAGAGCAAGGACGTCAAGATCACCTATGCGGTGATCGGGCCAGCCGCCTACAGCGATGCGGCAGGCGGCAAGCGCGTCGCCGAAAGCGTCATCGCCTCGGGCGCCGATATCATTTTCGGCCAGGGCAACGGTTCGAGTTTCGGCATGCTGCAGGCGGTCGAGACGACCAAGGCCGCGGATGGCGGCAAGGTCTATTTCATCGACGTCATCGGTGACAAGTCGCCGATCGACAAGGGCTTCCTGCTGTCGTCGGTGGTGTGGAACATCGAGCCGGTCTACGCCGCGATGATCGCCGATCTCAAGGCCGACACTTTCGGCACCAAGCATTACGGCATCGGCCTCAAGGACGATTCCGTGAAACTGCTGAAGACGGCCGCCATCCCGGACAAGGTCTGGTCCGAGATCCAGGCGGTGCGCGAGGACGTCATCTCCGGCAAGATCAAGGTCGAGCCGGTCTATGACGCGGCCGCCGTCAGGGCGTTGATGACAAGCGTCGCCAAGTAAGGCGATCAAAAGTCAGTTGCCGAAGGGGCGGTCGGGTCGCCCCTTCGGACGCTTCCCCTTTTTCAGTGCTGGGCTTTCATGAGCAATCCTTCTTCATCGCCCGTTGACAGGCGCGACATCGTCGCACTCGAAGGCGTGACCAAACGCTTTCCCGGCATCGTTGCCAATGACAGCATCGACCTGTCGATCCGGCCGGGCGAAGTGCATGTGCTACTCGGCGAGAACGGGGCGGGAAAATCCACCTTGATCGGCATGCTGTCCGGCCTGCAGCAGCCGGATGAAGGACGCATTCTGGTTGACGGCAAGCCGACGCCGATCACCTCGCCGCGCCGGGCACTGGCGCTCGGTATCGGAACGGTCTTCCAGCACATGATGCTGGTGCCGACGCTGACCGTGGCTGAAAACCTGTTGCTCGGCGGCCCCTGGTGGCAGCGCCCCAGGACCGAGGAGCTTGAGGCACGCGTCGCCGAGATCACCGAAAGCCTCGGCATCGTGGTGAAGTTGCATGCCAAGGTTTCGGAGCTTTCGCTCGGCGAGCAGCAGCAGGTCGAGATCCTGCGCGCCATGGTGCGCAACAGCCGGGTGCTGATCCTCGACGAATCCACCTCGATGCTGACGCCGAAGGGCATTGACGAACTTGGCGCGCTGATGCGCCGCCTCGTTGGGCAAGGTCTGGCGATCGTCTTCATCACCCACAAGCTCAAGGAAGCGGCCGCTTTCGGTGACCGCATCTCGGTGCTGAAGCTCGGCCGCAAGGTCGGTGAGATTCCACCCGAGCGTTTTCGCGCGCTCGGCGAACAGGAGATCATCTCCGAGATCGTGGAGTTGATGTTCGGCAAGCAAAAGGACGATCCGGAAGCGGCCGAGCTTCCCGTTCACGTCGTCCACGCCGAAGCCGCTCCACTGCTTCAGGTCACCGATCTGGAGGTAGCTTCCACCGACAACGCGCCCAGCCTGTCGTCGATCTCCTTCGACATTCGTCCGGGCGAGATACTTGGTATCGCCGGCATCGATGGCAACGGCCAGAAACAACTGGCGGAGGCATTGTCTGGCCAGCGCGCGGCGAACAGCGGTTCGGTACGGCTCGAGGGGATCGCGATCGAGGCGCTGAGCGTCGGCGAACGCAGCCAGCTCGGTCTTCGCTACCTGACGGACGATCGGCTGGGCGAAGGCACGGTCGGCACTTTCCCGGTCTCGATCAACTTCTTCCTCAAGCAGGTCGGCGCAGCGCCGTTCTGGCGCAACGGCGTCGAACAGCGCGCCGAGATCGACAGGCGCGCCGCTGAGCTCACGCGCGAATACGATGTGCGCACGCCAAGCCTGAAGACGCCCGTTGCGCGGCTCTCGGGAGGCAACATCCAGAAGGTACTTTTGGCCCGTGAACTGGCCGAAGGCGCGAAGGTGGTGATCTTCAATAAGCCCACCTACGGGCTCGACCTCGCCAACACGCTGGCATCGCGGCAACGCATCCGCGAGACCGCCGCGCGCGGTATCGCCGTGCTGCTGATCTCCACCGATCTCGAGGAGTTGCTCAGCATGTGCAACCGCATCGCCGTCATGGCCAACGGATCGCTGGTCGGCACGGTCGCGAATGCCGACGATGCCCGTACCAAGGTCGGCCGCCTGATGATCGGACTAGCCGCATGAGCATCGACACCGCCCCCACCGTCAGCGCCACCGCACTCGATGCCGCCAGCAGCGTCGCCACGCGCCGCGACATCCTGCGCAGGCTGGTCATGACACTTGGCCCGATCCTCGCCGCTCTCGTCATCGCCGGCTGCATCCTGCTTGCCGTCGGCGTCGATCCACTCGCCTATTATGGCTACGTGCTGGAGAAAGGGCTGTTCTCGCCGCTCGGCATCCAGCAAACGCTGACGCGCATGGCGCCGCTTCTGTTCCTTGCCGCCGGCCTGATCGTGGCTTTTCGCGCTGGCATGTGGAACCTCGGTGGCGACGGCCAGTTCCTGCTCGGCGCGGTCACGGCGGCGGCTTGTGCCCCCGTGTTCGTGCAGATCATGCCGGCCTGGCTGGCATTGTTCTGCGCATTCGTCGTCGCCACGGTTGCCGCCATGATCTGGTCGCTGGTGCCGGCGCTGCTGCGCGCCTATCAGGGCGTCAACGAGATCATCACCACGCTGATGATGACGTTCCTCGGCACCTCGCTCGCCAATGTGCTGGTCAAGCTGGTGTTCCGCGATCCCGGCACGACCGTGCCGCAGACTCGCACCTTGCCGGTGGAAGACAGGCTGCCGCGCCTGCTCGATACGACCGTCACCAGCGGACTGCTGTTCGGTCTGGCGGCGATCATCATCGTGCATCTTGTGATGACCAGGACGGCATTCGGACTGAAATTGAGGATCGTCGGAGCCAATCCGCGCGCGGCTATCCATGCCGGCTTGGCCGTGCCCGGCCTGACCATCGCCGTCTTCGCCATTTCAGCCGGGCTCGCGGGCCTTGCCGGCGCTGTCGACATCATCGGCGTGCAGGGCAATGTCCGCGCCGACTGGAACCCCGCCTATGGGCTGGCGGTCATCCCCGCCGTGTTCCTCGCCCGCATGAACGGCTTCGCCGCAATTGGCTTCGTGTTCCTGCTTTCGGTGCTGTCGATCGGCGGCGAGAGCGCGGCGCGGCGCCTTGGCGTGCCCAATCATTTCACGCTCGTGCTGGTCTCCATCGTGCTGATCGTGCTCGCACTCGCCGAATATGTCGACCACCGCTACAACCAGTCGAGAAAGGCCTGAAGCATGACCGGGCTCTTCAGCGAAGTCTTTCTCAGCGCGCTTCTGTTTGGCGCGATCACCGCGGCGATCCCGCTTTTGCTCGCCGGGCTTGGCGAGCAGATGTCGGAAAAGGCCGGCGTGCTCAACATCGGCATCGAAGGCATGATGCTGGCCGGCGCCTATCTCGGTTTCGTCGGCGCCTTCTATTCCGGTTCTTTGTGGCTGGGTTTCCTCACCGGCATCGCCGGCGGCGTTGCGGTGGCGTTGATCATGGCACTCCTGTGCGTGCGCATCGGACTGAACCAGATCGTCATCGGCATCGCGCTGACACTAGGCCTCGAAGGCCTGACGGCGCTTCTCCATCACTTCCAGTTCTCGCGCAGCTACCCGCGCCTGCCGGCGCCGAACGCCACCGTCATCCCGCTGCTGTCGGACATTCCGGTAATCGGGCCGGCCTTCTTCAAGCATCATCTGATCGTCTATCTGGCGGTCGCGCTGGTGTTCGGCATGGGCTACCTCTACCGGCGCACGCAGCTCGGCCTCAATTTGCAGGCCGCCGGCGACAAGCCGGCCGCGCTCGACGTCGCCGGCATCGATGTCATCCGAACCCGCACCATCGCCGTGCTGTCAACCGGCGCGTTGGCAGGGCTCGGCGGCGCCTATCTCGCCAATGTCGGGGCAGGTCTGTTCATTCCGTTCATCACCAACGGCGCCGGCTTCCTCGGCATCGTGCTGGCCATGCTTGCGCGTGGCCGGCCGATCTGGGTGCTGTTCGGCGCTCTTCTGTTCGGCGTCTGTTTGTCTTTGACCACCGCCATGCAGGTGGCGGGCATCAACATACCGACCGACATCATCCAGATGCTGCCGTTCCTGGCGGTGATGATCATGCTGGTGCTGTTCGGACGGCGGGCCAGCCTGCCGGCCGCGCTTGGTATTCCCTACGAGCGCGGCGCGCGCTGACAACAACGGATGCGCGGATGGGACCCGCGCCAAAACAGGAGGCAAGAATGTCGGATACCAAGGTTTACCTGCTCGACGGCGGCTCGCTCGTCCTCGACGGCTATCACGTGTTCTGGAATCGCGGCCCGGGCGGCGAAGTCCGCTTTCCGGTCTATTCTATCCTGATCGAGCATGCCGAGGGCCGTTTCCTCATCGACACCGGCTATGACTACGATCACGTCATGAAGGTGCTGCCCTTCGAGAAGCCGATCCAGGAAAAGCACCAGACCATTCCCGGCGCGCTGGCACTTCTCGGGCTTGAGCCGAAGGACATCGACGTCGTCGTCAACTCGCACTTCCACTTCGACCATTGCGGCGGCAACAAATATTTTCCGCATGCCAAGAAGATCTGCCACCGTTCGGAGGTGCCGCAGGCTTGCAATCCGCAGCCCTTCGAGCATCTCGGCTACTCGGATCTGAGCTTCTCGGCAGAGGCGGCAGAGGCGCGCGGCGCGACCTCGCAATTGCTGGAAGGCACGACGCGCGCCAACTCGACCTTCGAGGGCATCGACGGCGACATTGAGCTCGCCAAGGGTGTCAAGCTGATCTCGACGCCCGGCCATTCGATCGGCCACTACAGCCTGCTGGTCGAGTTCCCCAGGCGCAAGCCGATCATGTTCACGATTGACGCCGCCTATACGCAGAAGAGCCTCGAAACGCTCTGCCAGGCGGCCTTCCATATCGACCCGGTCGCGGGTGTCAATTCGATGCGCAAAGTGCAGAAGCTGGCCGAGGATCACGGCGCCGAGCTGATGTACTCGCACGACATGGACAACTTCAAAACCTACAAAACCGGCACGCAGTTCTACGGCTGACCGCCGCCATTCTGGAGACCAAGACCATGCGCTATTCCGATCATGCCGATCCGGTCATCACCCTGACCGCGGGGCCGGTGGACGCCTATGCACAAGTGCTGCGCGGCCTCGGCCGCACGGTGCTCTACGACTACGATCCGGCGTTCCAGCTCTTCTACGAGAAGGTCGTCGATAAGGCGCAGAAAGCGATGCGTCTGCCGAACAAGCCGGTCATCCTACACGGCGAGCCGGTTCTCGGCCTGGAAGCTGCTGCGGCATCGCTGATCACGCCCGACGACGTCGTGCTGAACCTCGCCTCGGGCGTTTACGGCAAGGGCTTCGGCTACTGGGCAAAACGCTATTCGCCCAACCTGCTCGAAATCGAAGTGCCCTACAACGAGGCGATCGACCCGCAGGCGGTCGCCGAAATGCTGAAGAAGCATCCCGAAATCACCATCGTTTCGATCTGCCATCACGATACGCCGTCGGGCACCATCAATCCGATCGATGCCATCGGCGCGCTGGTGTCGGCTCATGGCGGCTATCTGATCGTCGATGCCGTCTCGTCCTTCGGCGGCATGAAAACGCATCCGGAGGATTGCAACGCCGACATCTATGTCACCGGCCCCAACAAATGCCTGGGAGCCCCTCCCGGCTTGACCATAATGGGGGTGAGTGAGCGCGCCTGGGCCAAGATGAAGGCCAATGAGGCAGCACCGCGCGCATCGATGCTGAGCATCGTCGACTGGGAAAACGCCTGGTCGCGCGAAAGCCCGTTCCCGTTCACGCCATCGGTCTCGGAGATCAACGGGCTCGACGTGGCGCTCGACCTCTATCTCAGCGAAGGACCAGAAGCGGTGTGGGCGCGTCACGCGCTGACGGCAAAGGCCATGCGTGCCGGCGTCGCCGCCATGGGGCTGTCGATCTGGGCCGCCAACGAAAAGATCGCGTCGCCGACCACAACCGCCGTGCGTACGCCCGAAGGCGTCGACGAGAAGGCGCTGCGCCAGGCCGCGCGCGCCCGCTACGGCGTGGTGTTTTCGTCGGGGCGCGGCGAAACGCTGGGCAGGCTGACGCGCATCGGCCACATGGGCCCGACGGCGCAGCCGATCTATGCGATTGCCGCGCTGACGGCGCTGGGTGGCGCGATGAATGCTGCCGGCCAGAAGCTTGCCGTCGGCAAGGGCATCGACGCGGCGCTGGCCGTCATCGACGCCGACGCCTGAACACACCTCATCGGATTACGCATTAAGGGAGAGATTTCATGACTGAACGGCTTGCGGGAAAGACGGCGCTGGTGACGGGCGCCGCACAGGGCATTGGCAAGGCGATTGCGGCGCGGCTGGCGGCCGATGGCGCGACCGTCATCGTCAGCGACATCAACGCCGAAGGCGCTAAGGCCGCAGCCGCATCGATCGGCGGCAACGCGAAGGCTATTGCCGCCGACATTTCCGATCCGGCGTCGGTCAAGGCGCTGTTTGCCGAGATTCAGGCGCAATCCGGTGGCATCGACATCCTCGTCAACAACGCCAGCATCGTGCCGTTCATCGCCTGGGACGACGTCGACCTCGACCATTGGCGCAAGATCATCGACGTCAACCTGACCGGTACCTTCATCGTCTCGCGCGCGGCGACCGACCAGATGCGCGCGGCGAACAAGGTCGGACGCGTGATCAGCATCGCCTCCAACACCTTCTTCGCCGGCACGCCCAACATGGCGGCCTATGTCGCTGCCAAGGGCGGCGTCATCGGTTTCACCCGGGCGCTGGCAACGGAGCTCGGCAAATACAACATCACCGCCAATGCGGTGACGCCGGGCCTGATCGAGAGCGACGGCGTCAAGGCGAGCCCGCATAACGAGGCGTTCGGTTTTGTCGAAATGCTGCAGGCCATGAAAGGCAAGGGCCAGCCCGAGCACATCGCCGACGTCGTCTCATTCCTCGCCTCGGACGACGCGCGCTGGATCACCGGCCAGACGCTCAACGTCGATGCAGGCATGGTCCGACATTAGGTCCATTATCGCGGCGAGACAGGTGCGCGAGCGGCATGCAGGGCTTGGCCGAAGCGTTGCCGTCAGGATGTTCGTTCCATTGTCGCATCCGGATGCTCGCGTGCAGGCCGACTTCGGCGAGGCCCTGATGGTGGTCGGTGGCGTGGAGCGGAGGGCATTCTTCTTCGTGTTCGACCTGCTCCATAGTAACGCCCGCTGTATGTGGACCTATCCTGCGGCGGCATCGGGGGCTGGGTGGGCTAAGAGACCAACAAGCTGTTCGCGGTCCTCGTGCGTGCCGACAACCATACCGCGGAGATTTTGCCACAACGGAAATCAATCGCCGCAAGTGGAAGCATCGCCGACACCATGCACTACAACGACCGGGATGAGCCGCATGTCCTCGTCCTGAGGCGCGTGTTTCGCCGGCCATGGAGTATGGGTGCGAATATCCGATATCGGCTCTTGTTGCCTTGAACCTGCAACCCGTCAAGAAACTAACGTGTTTCGTCCACCTGCAGAGCACGGTTCTTTCCCGCTCAACCGAAGTTCCGCTCATAGGTGTCGGCAATGAGCTTTTCAGCCGCCTTGGCGGCTTTGGTGGGGGCGCGTTGTTCAATGGCCTTCACGATTGCCTCGTGCATGCCAAGCGCGTGGCTCATGCCGCCGAATTTGGCGAAGGTCTTTGGAACGCTGATGGTAAGGGCCGCGCGGATGACGGAACCGACGGGTGCGAGGAAGCGATTATGCGCGGCCTGGATGATGCCGAGGTGGAAGGCGATGTCGGCTTCCATGGCAAGCCGCGGATTGGAATTGTCTTCGGCCATCGTCGCGAGCGCGGCACGAAGCTGGGCAAGGTCTGCCTCGGTGGCGCGCGCGGCCGCCAGCCTGGCCGCGAGAGGTTCGATCGCCGATCTGATCTCGAACAATTCCTGGGCGAGGGCCTGTTCGTCCTCGTCGTCGTGCCATGACATGACCATGGGATCGAGTGTGTTCCAGGCACTTGGCGCGCGCACGCTCGTGCCGATCCGCTGCTTCGCCTCAATGAAACCCTTACTGGTCAGGATGGTGAGCGCTTCGCGCAGCGTCGTGCGGCTGACTTGAAGCTGGTCGAGCAGGTCGGTTTCCTTCGGCAGCTTGTCACCGGGTCGCAGTTCGCCGCGCAATATGCTGCGCCCCATGCGGGCGGCGATCTGCGCGGGTAGACCGCGTTCGGCAGCCGGCACGGATCCTATCGTCTCGTTCGCCGATATCAGCCTGTTCGATCTCGTCATCTGCAGCCGTCCTCCCGTAGCGGCCCGCCTATTCAACCGCCAGCGGGCCGAGTTGTGCCGCGAAACGCTCCACCATCTCAAGCCCGATCTTGTCGGGGCGTAGCGCGGGGCCACGATCGTGGATTGGAATGCCCGAGCGGGCGCCGAATAGGCGCTTGCCGTAGCAGATCAGGTTCTCGATGCCTTGCATGACGAAAACGGCCGCCGGCAACATGGCCCGGTACTCGGCTTCCGCACCGTCTTCATCGCCGGCGTGGAAGGCATTATAGGCGCGCACCGCATGGTCGATACAGTCGGGGGCAAGGATCATGCCCCGACAGCCAATGCGGAAATTGTCGATCAATTCCAGTCCGCCGCGACCGTTGAATATCGGTACACGATTGTCGGTGCGGGTAATCAGGCCGGCTATGTCGACAACAGGTCCTTCACCCTTGATCAGACTGATGTTGGGGTGCTGCCTAGCGAGATCGCGTATTTCATCCGCTGTCAGCCCACGTCCGAAGAAGGCCGGAGCATTCTGAATGGCCACCGGCAGATCGGTTGCCCCGGCAACGCGCCCGAAGAAGCGGATATACTCGGCCGCTCCATAAGTGCCGACCGGCGGCGGTTGGAGGATTACCCAATCCGCGCCGACGCTTTCGGCATGACGGATCTGGCCGATCTGCTCGGCGACGGAGGCACCGAAGATGGTGAAAGCCAGCGGTACCCTGGCACCGGTGTCTTCCGCCACCCAGTCCATCAGCGTGCGACGTTCAGCCCCCGTCAGCTTCGAGACCTCGGTGGCGAGGCCGAGCGCCGCCATGCCGTGTACCCCGGCTGCAAGGCAAAGTTCCACCTGCCTTCGAATGGCGGCGCGATCCAGTCGTTCCTCGCCATCGAACAGCGCATAGACAATGGCATGGATGCCGTGGAAGTCGACCGTTTCGAACTTGTTCATATGATGCCTCAATGGCTTTCGCGGGGAATGGCGTGGCCGCGGCAACCAACGAGGAAGTCGAGATCGGCACCGCGATCCGCTTGCAATACGTGCTCGACATAGAGGCCTTGATAGCCACCCTGCATGGTGGGGACCGGCGCTTCCCATTCGAGCCGCCGCCGCTCCAGTTCTTCATCGGTAACGTCGAGATGGAGCTTGCGCGCATCCACGTCGAGCTCGATGATGTCGCCGCCGCGCACGAGTGCAAACGGTCCGCCAATGGCGGCTTCCGGCGCCGTATGCAGCACAACCGTGCCAAAGGCGGTGCCGGACATACGCGCATCCGATATCCGCACCATATCGCGCACGCCTTTCTTGAGAAGCTTCTGCGGCAGCGCCATGTTGCCGACCTCGGCCATGCCGGGATAACCCTTCGGGCCGCAGTTCTTCAGCACCATGATGCAGCTTTCGTCTATGTCGAGCGTCGGATCATCGACGGCGGCTTTGTAGTGATCGATGTCCTCGAACACGACCGCCCGACCCCGGTGGCGCATCAGTTCGGGCGAAGCGGCGGAAGGTTTGATGATTGCTCCACCCGGAGCCAGATTGCCGCGCAGGACGGCAATCCCGCCATGCGGTGTCAGCGCTTGTTGCCTCGGCCGGATGACTTGTGGATTGTAGTTCATCGCCCCGGCGAGTTCTTCGCGCAGGGTTCTGCCAGTCACCGTCAAGGCGTCGAGGTCGAGGAGGTTGGCGATCTCCTTCATGACGGCGGGAATGCCGCCGGCGTAGCAGAAATCCTCCATCAGAAAGCGTCCTGAAGGCATCAGATCGACAATGGTGGGTATGTTGCGCCCAAGCTCGTCCCAGTCGTCGAGCGTCAGTTCCACACCGATGCGTCCCGCAATCGCCAGAAGATGCACAACGGCATTGGTCGACCCGCCGATTGCTCCGTTGACGCGGATCGCGTTGGCGAAGGCTTCCTTTTTCAGGATCGCCGACAACCGAAGGTCCTCCCTGACCATTTCGACGATGCGACGGCCGCTCATCCGCGCCAGCCGTGCGCGGTGGGCATCCACTGCGGGGTAGGCCGCGTTGCCGGGCAGGGCGATGCCGAGCGCCTCCACCATCGAGGCCATTGTCGAGGCCGTGCCCATCGTCATGCAGTGACCGGGTGAGCGCGACATCGCACTTTCGGCCTGGGCGAATTCTCGTTCGGTCATGACCCCGGCGCGGACGTCCTCGGAAAACTTCCACACGTCCGTCCCAGAGCCAATCTCCCGGCCCTGAAAGCGTCCATTCAACATCGGACCGCCCGAGACGACGATGGAGGGCAGGTCGCAGGACGCGGCGCCCATGACGAGAGCCGGCGTGGTCTTGTCGCAGCCGGCCATTAGCACCACGCCGTCCATCGGGTTGCCGCGGATCGATTCCTCGACGTCCATGGAAGCGAGATTGCGGAAGAGCATGGCGGTAGGGCGCAGATTGGATTCTCCGCAGGAGAAGACGGGAAACTCCAGCGGCAGCCCGCCGGCCTCGAGCACGCCAGCCTTGATATGTTCGACAAGCCCCCGGAAATGCGCGTTGCAGGGGGTGAATTCGGAGAAGGTGTTGCAGATGCCGATCACCGGCCGGCCATCGAAGGCATCGTCCGGCAGGCCATTGTTCTTCATCCAGCTGCGGTGGATGAAGGCGTCTTTGCCGTGTCCACCGAACCAGTGCTGCGAGCGCCGTTTCGTCACCTTACCAACTCCAGTTTCCGTGCATCGGGCTTGCGGTCATTTGACGGCTCCCATGGTCAGGCCGCGGATCAATTGTTTCTGGAAAACCAGGACAAACAGCAGCACCGGGACCAGCAATACGATCGAGGCTGCCGACAGTTCGCCCCAGCGCACCTGCTGGTATCCGACAAAGGCATAGAGCCCGAGCGGCACGGTCCGCACATCATTGCCGCCGAGAACCAGCGCAAACAGGAACTCGTTCCAGGAAAACAGGAATGCCAGGATCGCCACGGCCGCGATTCCCGGCAGGACGACGGGAAGGCAGATGTGGGCGAAGGCCTGGAAATAGGTCGCGCCGTCAATAGCCGCGGCCTCTTCCAGTTCGCCTGGCAGGTCCTCGAAGAAACCTTTCATGAGCCAGACGACAATGGAAAGGTTGATCGCGACATGAGCGATGATCAGGCCGGCATGCGTGCCGATCAGGCCGGCCTTCACATACATCACGAAGAACGGGATCAGCACGGCGACCGGCGGTGTCATGCGGGTGGTCAAAATCCAGAAACCGTAGTCGGCATTGCCGCGAAAACGGTAGCGTGCCAGCACATAGGCGGCGGGAAGGCCGATCAGCAAGGCAAGCGCCGTCGAGGCGAGCGCTACAACGGCACTGTTGGCGAAATAGGTCCAGATCGTCGGATCGGAGAGAACCTTGAGGTAGTTGTCGAGGATCGGAGCGAACAGGAATTTGGGCCGGCGCGCCATGGCATCGACTTCCGTCTTCAACGACATCATCGCCAGCCAGTAGATCGGAAATAGGCACCAGAGAGCAAAAGCCCACAGTGACAGGCGGCGGGCGAAAGGCGTCAGGATGCGCAGCGCTTTCATAGAGCCGCCCTCGGCACGAACATGCGCATCCGACGCAGGAACATCTGCGCGGCGACGATGGTGATGACCAGCATGACGATCGCGATGGCGGCGGCATAACCCATCGAAAGGAACTCGATGCCCTGTTTGTAAGCCAGGAGATTGAGCGTTCTGGTCGCGATGCCCGGACCGCCGCCCGTCAGCACGAAGATGATGTCGAAGGTCTTGAAGGCGTCGATAGCGCGAAAGACGATGGCCACACCGAGATAGGGCAGAAGCGCCGGCAAGGTGTGATGGAAGAACACTTGGGTCTCGGTCGCGCCATCCATCCTGGCGGCCTGCAACGGCTCCTCATCCATCGCCGCAAGCCCGCCCGCCGCGATCAACAGGATGAAAGGCGCCCACTGCCAGGTGTCGACGACGAGCAGTGACGTCATGGCCATCGCTGCCGTGCCAAGCCAATCCTGCGGCGGCAGGCCAACGAGCTTCAGCAGATAGTTGAACACGCCGAGTGACGGGTTGAGCATCATGCGGAAGGTGAAGACGGCGGCGACGGGCGTGATCGCCATGGGAAGAAGATAGATCGCCCGCAGCAGCGGAACGGCGCGTGTCTCGTGGTGCAAAAACGTGGCTATGGCCACGCCGAGCATGAGCTGGATTGCGACTGCAAGCACGGTGAACAATGCCGTCGCGCGCAACGCCGTCCAGAACTCTTCCGACCGCAATAGGTTGAAGTAGTTCTGCAATCCGGCAAACGCGAGCGAATCCGGTGTCACCAGCGAATAGTTGCTGAGGCTCATCGCCACGGACGCGATGAAGGGAAAGATGGTTAGGCCGAACAACAGCACTGTCGTTGGCGCCAGCATGAGAATGATGAAGCGTGTGCGCGCGTCCATTTCTAGATCACGCCCTTTTTTGGAAGTTGCGCCGTCGTAGTGGCGCAACTCTTATCGAACGATTTCCTGTGCAAGTTCCTGGCCTCACATACTCAGGACCTGCCGAACCTTGCCGTCGGCATCGCCGAAGGCTTGGGTCGCATCCTTGCTGCCGGTGACGACCTCGTTGACGGCAATTCCGACCGCATCGAGGATTTCGGGCGCCTTGGGATGGAACCAGGCGGCTTTGAACAGATCGCCATCGGCGACCTGCAGGTTCTTCAGCGCGGCATCGGCGGCTTGAGCGCCGAAGCGATCGCGAAATGCCGATGTCTGCCAGGCCGAGCTGCGTGGTGTTGCAAGTCCGGCGGCGGCGGTGAGTGCCGATGTCGGCTTGGAAGTCGCCCACATCAAGAACAGCCAGGCAGCCTCCTTGTTTGCCGACTTGGCATTGATGCCAGTCATCCAATGCCACATGTTGGGCTTGGCCGACTTGTTCGCAGGAGCCGGTAAGACACCGAAAAGGGTGTTTCCGGCGACGGTGCTCTTGGACTTGTCTTCGATGTCGGTGGCGAAGTTTGAAGAATCGCAGCCGATGGCGACCGCGCCCTGCATGAAGTCGTTCAGGCATTCCATCCAGTGATAACCGGCGATGCCGACGGGACCTGCCTCGCGAAGCAGCCGGCCATACATGTCGAGCCCGGCGATCGATTCCGGCATCGTGAGGCCGGACTTGCCGTCCTTCGTCACATAGGCGCCGCCATAAGAGAAAACGAAACCCGCCAGCGTCCAAGGGGCGGCGTCGCCCGTCGGCTTTGCCCGCATGGCGATGCCGGCAACTTCCTCGCTCTTCAGCGTTTTGGCGAGTTTGAACAGTTCGTCCATCGAGGCCGGAGCGGAGAAACCCTTCGCGTCCAGCATCGACTTGTTCATGAACAGGGTCTGCGCTTCCGCGGTGATGGCCAGGCCGTAGGAGGCGCCGTCACTCCATTTTTCGAAACTGCGCGCAGAGGAAAAAATATCAGCGTCGTCGTACCAGGCGGCATCGAACAACGATGCGTCGTTGCGGTATGCATCGAGCGGCTGCAGCCATTTGGCAGAAATCGCTTGGCCAAGCGCCCAGATCATGAAGATGTCCGGCGTGGCGCTGCCGCCGCCCAGCTTTACCGGCATGGAGGCGGCGAACTCCGTCTCGGATTGCTTCTCGACCTTGACCTCGATCCCGGTCAGCTGCGTGAAAAGCGAGATCAGCGGCACGATCGCGTGCATCCAGACGTGTTCCAGCCCGCCCAGCACGATCGTTTGCCCCTTGTATCTTTGCCAGTCGACTTTCGCGCCGGCATAGAGCTTGAGCAGTTCGGTGCTGTTCTCCTGCGCATAGACCGGTAGCCCTGAGTGGAGGGCGATCACACCGCCCGCAGCCAATATCGAAGTCGCACGCAGGAACGAACGACGGTCCACTGCAAGGTGCAGTCCTCCCGTCGGCATTTTCACCTTGTCCATCACATCCTCCCACGGAGCCGGCGCCATGCCGGACAACAAGATCAACTCGCATCTTGAATACTCATATTATCGGAGTTATTGATGGTCAAGACGGAATGAAGGAGAGGACATTTGGTCGACGTCGAACTGTCCAGTGTGGGAAAAAGCTGGGGTGCGGTGCAGGTCATCCGCAACCTGGATATTCATGTGAAGGACGAGGAGTTCCTAGTGTTGCTCGGCCCGTCGGGCTGCGGCAAGACCACGACGATGCGCATGATCGCCGGTCTCGAGGACGTCACCTCGGGCGACATACGCATCGGTGGCCAGTCGGTCGTGGGCAAACTCGCACGCGAGCGCGACATCGCCATGGTTTTCCAGAACTATGGGCTCTACCCGCACATGAGCGTGGCCGACAATATCGGCTATCCGCTGCGGCTACGCAAAGTCCAGGTCGACGAGCGGCGGGAGCGCGTCAAATCCGCTGCCCGCAAGGTTCATCTCGAAGATCTACTCGAGCGCAAGCCGCGTGCCCTATCGGGCGGGCAACGTCAGCGGGTTGCACTGGCCCGGGCAATCGTGCGCACTCCGCGCCTGTTCATGCTCGATGAGCCGCTTTCCAACCTCGATGCCAAGCTGCGGGTTTCGATGCGCGCGGAACTCAAGCACCTGCATCATGAGATGAGGACGACCACGATCTATGTCACGCACGATCAGATCGAGGCCATGACGCTGGCAACCCGCGTTGCCGTCATGCATGGTGGCCGCATCGTCCAGCTCGACACGCCCGAAAACATCTACAAGGACCCTTCCGAGCTGTTCGTCGCCGCTTTCATCGGTTCGCCACCGATGAACCTGCTACGTGGGACGATGTCTATTGGAGCCTTCCGCGGCGCCGGATTTGAAATAGCCTCGCTACCGGCATCGCTTGGCGGAAGCGTCACGCTGGGTATCCGCCCCGACGATGTCGCGCTCGTGCCGGGGCCGGACGGCGCAGACATCGTCGCCACGGTCTTTGCCACCGAGTTCGTCGGTCAAAGCACCCTGGTTTCGATCAAGGCTGGCGACGACCTCTTCTGCGCGGTAGCCGACGCCAATCGGAAGGTAACGATCGGCGAGACGGTCTTTCTCAAACTCGATCGCAGCCGCATCTTTTTCTTTGATACGGCAAACGACAAGCGCCTGCGGCCGGCTTGAATCAACCCATGAAGGATTACGACTATATCATCGTTGGCGGCGGTAGTTCGGGCTGCGTGGCGGCCTGGCGCCTGGTCGAGGAATTCGGCGCCCGGGTCCTGCTCCTGGAGGCAGGAGCACGCCGCATGAGCCCGCTCATGCATATGCCCGCCGGCTACATGAAATATCTGGGGCGCGATACCTATCTCGACATGCATCACATGGTGCCGCAGCCACAACTGGACGGCAGAAGCACGATCGTGCCGCAGGCCAGGGGTCTCGGCGGCGGTTCGTCAGTGAACGCCATGGTCTACATGCGCGGACAAGCGGCCGACTACGACAATTGGGCCGACATGCTGGGCACCGGTCACGACTGGTCGTGGGCCGACATGCTCGAGCACTTCAAGGTACTCGAAAACAACGATCACCTGGGCGCGCCCGCCCATGGCAATGCCGGTCCGCTTAACGTGTCCGCACCTTTTCACCGCTGCGCGATGACCGACGCTTTCGTGGCCGCCGTCCAGAATGCTGGCGAAGTCTTCACCCCGGATTTCAATGGCGGCCGCCAGCGCGGTGTCGGTTACATGCAATCGACGATCGGGCCGGATCGCCGTCGTTGCAGCGCCTCCGATGCTTTCCTGTCGCGGGTGCTGGACGATCCCAGGCTGGAACTGCGCACGCAAACCACGGTCGACCGGGTTCTGGTCGAGGCGGGCCGGGCCAAGGGTGTCGAGTTCCGCCGCAACGGCCGGGTCGAGCGTCTCTATGCCGGCTCCGGCGTCATCCTCGCTTCCGGCACCTACATCACTCCCAAGCTCTTGATGCTGTCGGGGATCGGCGATGCCGATCATCTGCGATCGCTGGAGATTGCTCCGGTCTGCGACCTACCCGGTGTCGGACGGAATTTGCAGGATCACTGCGAGGTGCCCGTGATCTTCAAGAGCAATGGACGGTATGGTTATTTCGGCGAAGATCGCGGTTGGCGGATGCTTCGCAACGGACTGCAATATCTGCTTTTCAGATCCGGGCCCGTCACGTCGATCGGCGTTGAGGCCTGTGCTTTCGTCAATCCCGACGATGCTAAGGCCGATGCCACGCTCAAGATCTACTGTGTTCCAACCGTCTATGTGGACCGCGATATCTCCGGCGTCGAAGCCTGCGACGGCCTGACGATGACCTGTTGCCTGCTGCGCCCGCGTTCGCGTGGCAAGGTCACGCTGCGCTCAAACCGGCCTGACGACATGCCGCTCATCGACGGTGGCTTTCTACGCGATCCGCATGACGTGGAAACGATCATCAAGGGGCTGAAGACGGCGCGTTCCTTCGCGCGCCAGCAGCCGCTAACCGGTCTGCTCGAAGAAGAGATCGTACCGGGCGGCACGGCCGCTGACGATGAGGCTTTGCGCGTTCACGCCAAACGAATGGTCAAGACAAATTATCATCCGGTAGGCACCTGCCGGATGGGGCCGGACGGCGACCCGTCGGCGGTGGTCGACCCGAAATCCATGTCGGTCCGCGGACTGGAGGGGTTGCATGTGATCGACTGTTCGGTGATGCCGACGATCGTCAGCGGCAACACCAATGCGCCGGCCATGGCGATTGCCCACAAGGCCGCCGGCCTGATCCACGCGGCCCAGCGCTAGAGCCGCGCAGACGAACTTCGCCCGTTCACCACTCGGCGAAGGATCCGTCCGCATGGCGCCAGATGGGATTGCGCCAGCGATGACCCTTCCGCGCCTGCTCCTTGACATAATCCTCGTCGATTTCGACCCCCAGCCCCGGGCCGTCGGGAATGGCCACGAAGCCGTCTTCATAGCGGAAGACGTCCTTGTTCTTCGCATAGTCGAGCAGGTCGTTGCCCGTATTGTAGTGGATGCCGAGGCTCTGCTCCTGGATGAAGCAGTTGTAGCTCACTGCGTCGAGTTGCAGGCAGGCGGCCAGCGCGATCGGCCCGAGCGGACAATGGGGAGCCACCGCAATGTCGTAGGCTTCGGCCATTGCGGCGATCTTGCGGCATTCGGTGATACCGCCGGCATGCGAAAGGTCTGGCTGGATGATATCGACGGCGCCTTCCTCGAACACGTGCTTGAAATCCCAGCGGCTGTAGAGACGCTCGCCCAAAGCGATGGGGGCGGACGACATGGCGGCGATTTCCTTCAGCGCCTCGCGGTTTTCGCTCAGCACGGGTTCTTCGATGAACATGAGCCGATACGGTTCCAGCTCCTTGACGAGAGCCTTTGCCATGGGGCGATGTACGCGGCCGTGGAAGTCGACGGCAATGCCGATATGCGGCCCGACGGCCTCGCGCACGGTCGCCACGCGCTCGACGGCGGCATCGATGCGGTCGTGGCTGTCGACGATCTGCAGTTCCTCGGTGCCGTTCATCTTCAGCGCGGTGAAACCGCGCGCCACGACCTGCCTTGCGCCCTCGGCGACCTCCGACGGACGATCGCCGCCTATCCAGGAGTAGACTTTGATGCGGTCGCGGCAGCGGCCGCCAAGAAGCTCGTGGACGGGCACGCCAAGCGCCTTGCCCTTGATATCCCAAAGCGCCTGATCGATGCCAGCGATGGCACTCATCAGGATAGGCCCACCGCGATAGAAGCCGCCGCGATGCATGACGGACCAATGGTCCTCGATCAGCCGCGGATCCTTGCCGACAAGATAGTCCGCCAGTTCCTTCACCGCTGCCTCGACCGTCAGGGCGCGTCCCTCCACGACGGGTTCGCCCCAGCCGCAGATACCTTCATCGGTTTCGATCTTCAGGAACAGCCAGCGCGGCGGCACGATATAGGTGGTGAGGGCGGTGATCTTCATCTTGTCGGGTCCGGCTCAGCTGTTCTTGATTTGCTTGGCGCTCACCAGGTCACGGGCCGCGAGATCGAGAATATGGTTGGCCGCCTTCCTCGCCGCGTCGCCGTTGCGCAGCCGCAACGCCTCCACAACTTCCTGGTGGGCCTTCACGGCCTCGGCGCGCCGATCGAGCGAGATCACGGCGGTTGCTTCCAATGAAAACTTCAGCGCCGTATCGATCATCCCGCCGATCTGCCGGAAGATCGGATTATGGCTTGCCCGGTAGAGGGTCTGGTGAAAGGTGATGTCCGATCGCGAGAACTTGACGATGTCCTCGCCGGCGTTGGCCATTCCCTCCCAGGCCGTTTCCAGATCGGCGATTTCGCGCAACGTTGCTCGTGTGGCGGCAAGTTCCGCCACCAGCGGCTCTATCGCACGCCGAGTTTCGAGGATGGCGTCGAACAATTTGTCGTCCAGCGCATGCGGAGCATGCCAGGCGAGCACCTGGGAATCGATGATGTTCCAGTTGTCTTCGTCGCAGACGATCGTACCCACCCTGGGGCGACTCAGGACCAGTCCCTTGGCTGCCAATACCTTCAAAGCTTCGCGGATCACCGTTCTGCTGACGCCATGCTCGGCACCCAGATCGTTTTCGGTCGGCAGGAAGGTGCCCGGCTGGTAGCGGCCCGAAAATATGTCGGACGCGATCGCCTGCGTGGTGTCTGACATCACGCGAGGCCGCTGCACCTTTCGCTCCTTCTCCCGCAGTCCCTGCGAGGTGTCAGCCATTTATTCCTCCCTCCACGGGCAATCTCGTGATTCCCTTGCCGAGACTACTGGGGACAGCGGTTACCGCAATCTTCCTAATTCGTATTCTGTTATCTCATTTATCATACCAAGACAATTGACTGGTATGATGATATCAAATATTGGTGCAACCAGGGCATGCAGCCCAAGTCGCGTTCTGGGAGGAAACCATGCGATTTCTGAAGAAGGCGCTCGTCGCCAGCGCATTTGCCGTGACTGCCATTGTCATGAGCGCATCAGCCTATGCGGCGGACGTGAAGATCGGTTTCGTTGTCAAGCAGCCGGAGGAGCCCTGGTTCCAGGACGAATGGAAGTTCGCTGACCAGGCTGCGAAGGAAAAAGGCTTCACGCTTGTGAAGATCGGGGCCGAAGACGGCGAGAAACTCATGTCGGCGATCGACAATCTGGGCGCCCAGGGCGTTCAGGGTTTTGTGGTCTGCACACCCGACGTCAAGCTCGGCCCGGGTATCGTCGCCAAGGCTGCGGCGAACAATCTCAAGCTGATGACGGTCGACGATCGACTGGTCGGCGCCGACGGCAAGCCGCTGGAAGACGTTCCGCATATGGGCATTTCCGCCACCAAGATCGGCGAGGCCGTAGGGCAGGCGATCGTCGACGAGATGAAGGCGCGCGGCTGGAATGCCGACGAGGTCGGCGCGATCCGCGTTTCCTACGACCAGCTGCCGACCGCAGTGGACCGTGTCGAAGGCGCGATCTCGGTCCTCAAGAAGAACGGCTTCAAGGCTTCGAACATCTTCGACGCACCGCAGGCCAAGACCGACACGGAAGCTGCGCTGAATGCCGCGACCGTCGTGCTTAACGCCCATCCGAATATCAAGAAATGGGTTGCCTTCGGCCTCAACGACGAAGCTGCGCTCGGTGCGGTTCGTGCCTCGGAGAGCGTCGGCATTCCGGCCACCAACATGATCGGCGTCGGCATCGGTGGCGCGGATTCGGCGATCAACGAATTCAAGAAGCCGCAGCCTACCGGCTTCGTCGGCAGCGTCATCATCTCGCCCAAACGCCATGGCTACGAGACGTCGCTCAACATGTATGGCTGGATCGCCGACAACAAGGAGCCGGAAAAGCTGATCCTGACATCAGGCTCCCTTGCCAAGCGCGACGACTACCAGAAAGTTCGCAAGGACCTCGGTCTCGAATAGGTTCGAGTAAACAGGTGGAATGGCGGCGGGTTTTCGCCCGCCGCCCCTCTCAGGGGCTTGCCGATGTCCTTTCTCGAATTCTCCGAAATTTCCAAATCCTATCCCGGCGTACGGGCGCTGTCCGGCGTATCCTTCGGTGTCGAGAAGGGCGCCGTGCATGGCCTCATGGGAGAGAATGGGGCCGGAAAGTCGACGCTGATCCGCATTCTTTCCGGCGATCAGAACGCCGATTCCGGAGAAATCAGGATCGACGATCGCGCTCAGCATTATCATTCGACGCGCGACGCCTTTCATGCCGGCGTCATCGTCATCCATCAGGAACTGCAACTGGTTCCCGAATTGACCGTCGCTGAAAACCTGCGGCTGGGCCGCTTCCCCAGCAATGGCGGCGTCATTCAGGCCAGGCGGATGTTCGCCGATGTCGGCGACAAACTGAAGGCGGCCGGCATCGATATCGACCCCGGGCGCAAGATCAAGACACTCTCCATCGGCGAACGGCAGATGGTGGAGATCGCCAAGGCGATGATGCTCGACGCGCGTGTCATCGCGCTGGACGAGCCGACATCCTCGCTTTCGTCCCGCGAGAGCGAAATCCTCTTCTCGCTGATCGACCGGCTTCGGGCCGAGGGCAAAGTCATCCTCTACATCTCCCATCGCATGGACGAGGTCTTTCGCCTTTGCGACAGCCTGACGGTGCTGCGCGACGGCAAGCTTGCGGCCCATCACCCGCATCTGGCGGGTGTTACGCGCGATCAGGTCGTGGCTGAAATGGTCGGGCGCGAAATTTCCAACGTCTGGGGCTGGCGCGGCCGACCGGCCGGCGAAGTGCGCCTGAAAGTCGAAGGCGTCGCCGGCGACAAGCTGCGCCTGCCGGCAGGCTTCGAGGCGCGTGCCGGTGAGATACTGGGCTTCTTCGGCCTGATCGGCGCCGGTCGATCCGAATTGATGCGGCTGGTATTCGGCGCCGACCCACGCTGGGCAGGCACGGTGCATGTCGATGGCAAGGCTGTCGCGGCTTCCGATCCGCATCACGCCATACGCTCCGGCGTCGTACTGTGTTCGGAAGACCGGAAGTATGACGGCATCATCCAGGGTCGCTCGATCGAGGAAAACATCAACATCTCCTCGCGTCGGCACAATGCACGCCTCGGGCTGCTCGACCGGAAACAGGAAGCGGACACGGCGGAAACCTTCATCCGCAAGCTCAAGATCCGCACGCCTTCGCGTAAGCAGGATGTTGTCAACCTGTCCGGCGGCAACCAGCAGAAGGTCATCCTGGCGCGCTGGCTAGCCGAGCAGGGCATCGGCACCCTGATCGTCGATGAGCCGACCCGCGGCATCGATGTCGGCGCGAAATCCGAGATCTACGAAATCCTGTACCAGCTTGCCGAAAGCGGCATGGCGATCGTCGTCATCTCCAGCGAACTGCCCGAGGTCATGGGCATCTGCGACCGCATCCACGTCATGTGCGAAGGGCGCATCCGGGCGGAATTGACACGCGACCGTTTCAACGAACGCGAAATCCTGGCCGCCGCCTTGCCGGACAAGAGCGTTCCGGCGGCAATCGCATCCTGAGGAGCTTGTTCATGCATACATCGCTCAAGAAAGTCCTCCTCGGCGAACAGGGTCTGGTGGTCATCTTCGTGCTTGCCTTCGCGCTGGTTTCGCTGCTCGTCCCGAACTTTCTGACCGAGCGCAACATGCTTGGCCTGCTGCAATCGGTGGTCACGGTCGGCATCGTCGCCTGCACCATGATGTTCTGTCTGGCGGCGCGGGATTTCGACCTGTCGGTCGGTTCCAACGTGGCGTTTGCCGGCATGGTCGCGGTCATGGCCTCCAATGCGACGGGATCGATCCTGCTCGGGCTCCTGGCCGCCTTGGCCTGCGGCGCCGTCGTCGGCGCCGCCAACGGCGTGGTCATCGCCAAGTTTCGCATCAACGCGCTGATCACCACGCTCGCCACCATGCAGATTGTGCGCGGCCTGGCGCTCATCGCATCGGACGGGCGCGCGGTGGGCATCAACGATCCCAATTTCTACCAGCTTGCCTTATCGAAACTCCTGGGTGTGCCGACGCCAATCTGGGTGTTGATCCTGCTGTTTGTCGCTTTCGGCTTCGGGCTCAATCGCACCGTTTTCGGCAAGAATACGCTGGCCGTCGGCGGCAACCCCGAGGCGTCGAGGCTTGCGGGCGTCAATGTTGACATGACGCGCATCTGGATTTTCGCCCTTCAGGGCCTCACCTGCGCGGTGGCCGGCATATTGCTGGCCTCCCGCATCACCTCGGGGCAGCCCAACGCTGCGGTCGGACTGGAACTCTCGGTGATCTCCGCGTGCGTGCTGGGGGGCGTTTCACTGGACGGCGGCCGCGCCACCATGTCGGGCGTGATCGTTGGCGTACTCATAATGGGCATCGCCGAGAACGTCATGAACCTGCTCAACATTCCGGCCTTCTACCAATATATCGTCCGCGGCGTGATCCTGCTCATCGCGGTACTGCTCGACAATCTGCGTTCATCCGCCCTCGGCCGCCGTTAAACATCCATGGCAGACAGGCTTCTGCGACACAACAGGGTGGCGAAGTCGGCACAAGTCCGCGCGGAGGGGCTTCCGTCGGATAAGCTTTGCCAACACAAAGGCGCTTTCTACGAGTGGCAGGCCTTACTGTTACCGATGGTCTGCCTGCTCTACAGGCGGCCTCACGATGACGATCAAGAACTGAGATGGACATGATGGGTGAGCGGCTGGCAGGCAAGCGCATTTTTCTCACCGGAGCAGCGCAAGGTATAGGCGAAGCCATCGCCAGGCAATGTCTGGCGGAAGGCGCGCGCGTTTTTCTCGTCGACCGCGACGGCGACCTGCTCGCCAGCACCGCCAAAACCCTCGAAGCGCCGAGCGGATCATTCGGCTTCGCGACGGTCGATATCACCGACGGGCAAGCAATCGAGGCCGCCATGGCCGATGCTTGCGTGGCCATCGGAGCCGTCAACGCGGTCATCAACAATGCCGGTATTAATGTCTTTCACGCACCGCTTGAAACCAGCGGCGCGGAATGGGATCGTTGTTTCGATGTCAATCTGAAAGGGGCCTGGAATTGCTGCAAGGCGGCCCTGCCAGGAATGATAGCGGCCGGCGGCGGCGTCATTCTCAACATCGCCTCGACACATGCGTTCACCATCATCCCGCACACTTTTCCTTACCCGCTCGCCAAGCATGCGCTGCTCGGCATGACCAAGGCGCTGGCGCTGGAATATGCCGCGCAAGGTGTGCGCGTGAATGCGCTGGCACCGGGTTATGTCGAGACGCAGAAGGCGGTGGACTACTGGAACTCGTTTCCCGATCCGGAGGCGGCGCAGGCAAAGACGCTCGCTCTGCATCCAGGCAATCGCATAGCCACACCAAGCGAAATCGCCAAAGCCGCCGTTTTCATGATTTCCGACGAATGTCCGTTCATGAACGCAGCCTGCCTCGTCATCGACGGCGGCCTCAGCATGCTCCAGCATCCGGCTTGAAGGCGGGTTGATAACTCCTGAGAAGAAGTGGTCGTCGAAAAATCCGGAACTAAAAAGTTCTGAGGATGATCGTAAGTGATGAAATCCGAACGTTAGGATTTTAGCGTTTCACGACGGTAGCGCGTAAGGCGTTTCCGCTATAGAAGTAAGATTGTAATTTCTTATTAATGTGATTTTTAAGTACACATTGATAAATATTTCAGTAATTTTGGAAATTTGTTCCGATTATTACTAAGATTAGCAGTAAAGATTTTTTGTTACCACGAAGGAGTATGAGCATATTCCGCTTGTACATCGTTGCAGCCATGCGCAACGGTAGTTGTAGTTCGGATCGTAGCGATATTCAGCGCGTCTCGCGTCAACCCATCGACTGCAGGCTATCACCGGCAGCTTGGCTTAAAGATATGTCCACACACAGTGGTATCTTTGCGCCCTTTGCTCGAGGGGCCGCGAGCAGGGTTGATCGGGCAGCCGGCGCCGGGACTAGCGAAGCCCTTCCGCCAATCTGATCGGTCGATTGCATCCCTCGCGGTGCGGATGTGCCAGGTGCGAGCGAAGAGCCGCGCTTGTTGCAAAAATCGAAACCTGTTACTTAACATGATAAATGACATGTCGTGCGAAGGCGTGAGGCAGCGTTGGACCTATTGAGCTCTGCGGAATTGCTCCACAAGGACCGGATACGGACGCCTTTCAGCCGCTGGGTCGACGATCTGCACTCCACTTGCGGGAGTTTCCGACCCCGCGCCATGGATACAAGTCTCCACATTCGTGGCGAGGCCCGCCGCATCAATGCCTGCGGCATGGAATTTTCGCACATCTCCAACGATCTCGACCGCGTCGATCATGACTGGGACGATGTTCGGCGCGATGCCATCGAACAGCTTTTCCTGCTTGTGCAACTCGAAGGTGGGTGCGGTGTGGAGCACGGCGGCCGGCAAAGCGCACTGAATGTGGGCGACTGCATTCTGGTCGATTCCACCAAGCCGACGACATTCCATTTCGGCGGCAAGTTCAGCAACCATCTATCTCTCAACCTGCCCAGGCAACTCATCTATTTCCACGGTGGCGACAAGCTCGATATAGCGCGCACGCTGGATGCGGCCGATCCGATGGCCGTCACGCTGCGGGCTCTTGTGGCCAAAGTTCTCGCAACGGCCGAGAACGATGCTCACGCTGCGAACCTGCGCCAATTGATGCTCGACGCGACCCGTCAGGCCTTTGTGTCCGACGTGGAAGGCGTACTTTCGTTCGAATCGCTCAGCGACCTGGCATCCCGGCGACTGCGACTGGTCGATGTTCTGATCGATCAGCATCTGACAAATCCTCGTCTTTCCGCGCAATGGCTGGCAAAGCGCATGGGCGTTTCGATGCGGATCCTGCAATTGCATTTTCAGGATCTCGGCATGACTTGCACCACCTTCATTCGCGACAAGCGCTTGCGTTTCGCGCGCGAGAAGATCAGGCAGCTCCAATTCCAGCCCGGCACACAGACCATAGCGGATGTCGCCTATTCCGTTGGCTTCAACGACCTGTCCTATTTCAACCGCTGTTTCAAAGAATTGTTTGCCTGCGCGCCGAGTGACCTCTTGAGGCCGGTATCGCGAGGAAAGATGCACTAGCTCCTGGCCTCCGCCGTGCTCTTTTTCGACATCGAGAGCCATTGCTGAAGCCGCATAAGTAGGCATTTCTCGACCGGGGCTCCGCAGCCAGGGACGATAGCGCTGAGAGCCTTCGCTCGGCCAAAACCTCCACCTCAATTTTACGTTCAAGTCCGTCCGGGTTTCGTTTCGCTCCAAGACAGGTCTTGGCGGGACGTGTTGGTTTGTGCCGACGCGGTTGCAAAAAGAACCCGTCCCAAGATCGGGGCAGGGGCGCGGACCGCACATCTGGAGGAGAACGAAACATATGGTTCCGGTGAAATTCAGCCGCGCTATCGCGGTCGCTCTGCTGACTGCCACGACGGCCCTGACGACCCACACTCTTGCGCGTGCGCAAGAGCTGGTGCTTGGCGTCATCGGCAACAGCAAGGACATGGTGCAGCCCTATACGCCGACCAGCTCGGCATCTGCCGGCTCGCTGTACAACCAACTTTATGACGGGCTGACGGCGTATGATTCCAAGGGCGCGGTGGTGATGGAACTCGCCGAGTCCATGACACCCAACGCCACCCTGGACGCCTGGACCGTCAAACTTCGTCCGAACGTCAAGCGCCATGACGGTAAGCCGTTCACCGCCGCCGACGTGATCGCCAGCATCAAATACATGATGGACCCGGCGAACAATTTCGTCGTCTCGAGCCAGATCGATTTCGTCGATCCCGCCAAGATACGCAAGGTCGACGACCTGACGATGGAATTCACGCTCAAGCGTCCCTTCGGTCTTTTTGCCAATGCCTTCGCGGACAATGATTTCAGGATGCGCGCCATTGCCGACGACGGATCGGTGGTCGGCACGGGCCCGTTCAAGCTCGATTCCTTCACCCCGGGCCAGGAAGCGCGCCTGACCCGTTTCGACGATTATTGGGGCGAAAAGCCCGGCTTCGACAAGCTCCGCATCATCGGGTTCAGGGACCAACAGGCGGTCACCAATGCGTTGCGCGGCGGACAGATCGACGTTGCCTATTCAGTGCCGTACACGGACGTTCCGGCGTTGACCAAGGACCCAAAGCTGAAAACCGTGGTCAGCGGCACGACAACCTATCCAATGATAGCCGTGCGGGTGGATACACCGCCATTCAACGACCAAAAGGTTCTGGAAGCGCTCAAGCTGGTGGTCGACCGCCAGCAGATCGTCGACAATGCGTTCGGTGGCTTTGGCATGATCGCCAACGACTATCTGGGCAACAACACGGCCTGCCCAGCACCAGCCGAGCCGCAACGCGTGCAGGACATCGCCAAGGCAAAGCAATTGCTGGCCGAGGCCGGGAAAAGCAACCTCAAGCTCGAACTGGTGACCGACGGTGCCTTCGCCGGCATGATGGAAATGGCGCAACTCTTCGCGCAGCAGGCCGCGCAAGCAGGCATCACCATCAAGGTTCGCCGGCTTGATCCCGCTTCCTTCCTCAACCGCTGGAGGGAATGGCCGTTTCTGATCAGCCTGACCAGCGGGCCTTATGAAACGGCCACGCTCGCAGCGCTGCTGCCGGAGCAGGGTGAGAACGCAACGCATTTCAACGATGCGGAATACAACGATCTCGCCAAGAAGCTGCAGAGCACCGGCGATCTGGCGGAGCAATGCAAGCTGATCACCCAGTTGCAGGCGATCGAATACAAGCGCAGCGGCCACATCGTCGCCGCCTATCCCGAAAACATCACTGTCTACCGCGATACGGTGAACGGACTGACGCCCGACCTCTACGGTCGCACCGCGATCCAGTTCGGTGGCGTCACCGTCAACAAGTAGCCAGTCTTGTCGCTAGGAAGGGTGTTCGATGACGGTCGATAACCACAATGACAATGCGGCGATTGGAGTCTTCGCCTGGCTGCAGCCGTTCCTTGTGAGGCTGTTGCAAGGGACGCTGACCCTGCTCGCCGTGTCGTTGTTGATCTTCCTGGCGGCCAGGGCCTTGCCCGGCGATGTCGCCAACATGATCCTCGGCCAAAGCGCGACGCAGGAGCAGTTGGTTTCGCTGCGTGCCCAGCTTGGTCTCGATCAGCCGCTGTGGTGGCAATACCTCACCTGGCTGGGCGGCATTTTGCATGGCGACTGGGGAACCTCGCTGTCCAATGGGCAGCCGGTGGCGGATCTGCTTGCGCTGGGGGTTCGCAATTCCGCGACGCTGAGCGGAGTGGCGCTCGCGGTCATGCTGCCGCTCTCCCTGCTTGTCGGCGTGATTGCCGCCCAGTTTCGCGACGGGCTCGTCGACAAGGTCTTTCTCGGCATGTCGATGGTCGCCAATGCCGTGCCCGACTTCGTCACCGGGACGGTGTTGGTCGCGCTCTTCGCAACGACGGTCCTGCATGTGCTGCCGGCGGTTTCGTTCATCCCGCCGGGAGACTCGCCTTTTTCCTATCCCGACGCGCTGGTGCTGCCGGCCACGACCGTGATCATCCCCGGCGTGATGTATCTCGCCCGGCTGGTGCGGGTGGCGGTCATCGACGTGATGGCAACCGAATACATCCAGACCGCCGAGCTGAAAGGCCTGTCGCCGAGCCGGGTCCTGTTCCGGCACGCTCTTCCGAACGCGGTGGCCCCGATCATCCCGGCGGCCAGCCTCGTGGCGGCATTCACTGTCGGCGGAGTGGTCGTGGTGGAATATCTGTTCGCCTATCCCGGTGTCGGCAGCGCTCTTGTCGATGCCGTCACCAACCGCGACCTGCCGGTCATCCAGGCCAATGTGCTGGTGATCGCCTCTGCCTATTTCATCTTCAACCTCATCGCAGACTCGCTTGCCCAACGCGATGAGGCTTCGGGCGCGCAAGGGCGGTCCAAGGCGTGAGCACCGGCGTAGAAATGACCCTGACGACACATCGGCGGGTTCGCCCGCGCGCCGCCAGTGGCTGGTGGCGGCTTTGGGCGTCCGCGCAAGTTCGCTGGGGCGTCATTCTGCTGGTCGCCATGACCGCGCTGGTCGTCATTGGCCCGTTCCTGGCTCCCTATGATCCCGCCGCACCCGTGGGCAAACCTTATGCCGCGCCATCGGCGGTAGCCTGGCTGGGCACCGATAATCTCGGACGCGATGTTCTGTCCCGCGTGCTTGCGGGCGGGGTCTATCTCGCCTGGATGGCACCGGTTTCAGCCCTTCTCAGTGTCGTGACCGGCGCTGCCATTGCCCTGGTGACCGCCTATTATCGCGGCTGGACAGATCTCGTCCTGAAGCGGTCGCTTGATGTCCTGCTCGCTTTCCCCGGCGTTCTCCTGACGCTGCTGTGCGTTTCGGTGTTCGGGCCGCGGCCTGTTCTCCTGGTCGGCCTTGTCGTTCTCACCTTGATGCCGGGCGTTGCCCGTGTGATCCGCGGTGCGGCCCTGCCGCTTCTCGACCGGGAATATGTGCTGTGGGCGAAGGCCGTCGGCACGCCCGGACCGGTCATCATCCTGCGCGAACTTCTGCCCAATGTCTCTTCCCCGCTGCTGGTTGAACTGGGCCTGCGATTGAGCTGGTCGGTCGGCATTCTCTCGTCGATGAGTTTCATCGGCTACGGCATCCAGCCACCGGCCGCCGACTGGGGGCTGATGGTGAGCGAAAACGGCACCGGCCTCGGCACTCAGCCTTTTGCTGTGTTGGCGCCGATCGCGATGATCATCCTCTACACAATCGGTGGTGGTCTGATCGCTGAAGGCGCGGCGCGCGTGATGGCGCGGACGGAAGGCAAGGCATGATGACGGTGTTGAAGGCCACGGGGCTCACCGTCGAACGCGCGGACGGCGCCCCAATCATCGAGGATGTCTCGCTGAGCCTCGATAAGGGCGAGGTGATGGGCATTGTCGGCGAGTCCGGATCGGGCAAGTCGACGCTGGCGCTGGCGCTGCTTGCCTATGCGCGGCGCGGTGTGCGGATCGCGGGCGGCGCGGTTCGCGTGGCCGGCACCGACATGCTCGAACTTGATACGGCCGGTCTGCGGAAAGCACGGCGCGAAGTTGTGGCCTATGTCGCTCAGGACCCCGGTGCCGCCCTGAACCCGATGCTGTCGCTTGGCACCTTGCTGACCGAGGGGCTCGCCGGCAGCAAGGCAGAGAAAATCGCCCGCGCGCGCGAAATCCTGCGCAAGGTCGGCTTGCCTGACGACGAGGCCTTCCTGCATCGCCGTCCGCGCCAGCTTTCTGGCGGGCAGCAACAGCGCATCGCAATCGCCATGGCGGTGATCGCGAAGCCCAAGCTGATCATTCTCGACGAGCCGACGACCGGGCTCGATGTCTCGACCCGCGCCAAGGTGCTGGATCTGATCCGCCAGCTCTGCGTCTCGGATAATCTGACCGCGATCTATGTCAGCCATGACCTCGCGGTGATTGCCAATGTCGCCGACCATGTGACGGTAATGTATGGTGGCCAGGTCGTCGAACAGGGCCGCATGCAGGAGGTTCTGGCGAAGCCGCGCCATCCCTATACGCGTGCTTTGCTCGACGCCGTGCCTTCGCTGCAGGCGCGGCAGCTGCTGCGGCCGATCCGCGGGCGCGTGCCGGCGGTCGGCGAAGCGCCGAGTGGCTGCATCTTCTCGGACCGCTGCGATTACACTGTCGAAGCCTGCAACACCCGGCCAAGGCTGGAGGTGGTGGGCGGCACTCTCGTGCGCTGCGTGCGTCCCGAATTGGTCCGGGTATTCGAGGCGCGTTCGGAAGCCATCGACCGTTCCGACAGGCCGGCGGCCAGCGCGCCGGCCGTGCTGCAGGCAGACGGCGTCGATGCTTTCTACGGCCATCGGCAGATCCTGTTTGACGTCAGCCTCAAGGTGGAGCCGGGTCGATGCCTTGCGGTGGTAGGCGAGTCGGGCAGCGGCAAGTCGACCTTGTCGCGATGCCTGATCGGACTGCACAACAACGTCACCGGTCAACTCAGCCTCGACGGCAAGCCCATGCCGCTGACTGTCGGTGAGCGCGATCAGAATGCTCGCCAGCGACTGCAATACATCTTCCAGAATCCCAACGCCTCGCTCAATCCCCGACGCACGATCGGGGCCAGCCTGGTTGCGGCGCTGGCCAACAGGCCGGAAGCCGGCGGCGGCCGCTCCGACGCCATCATCGCCGAGGCGCTTGAAAGAGTGGGCATCTCGCCCGACCTTGCCACGCGCTATCCGGCTGAACTGTCCGGCGGCCAGCGCCAGCGTGTCGCCATCGCCCGCGCCCTGGTCGCCAAGCCGGCCGTGCTGCTGTGCGACGAGGTGACGTCGTCGCTCGACGTCTCGGTGCAGGCCTCAGTGATCGAATTGCTGCGCAGCCTGCTCGCCGACGGTCTCGGCATGCTCTTTGTCACGCATGACCTCGCCGTGGTGCGCAACATCGCGGACACGGTCGCGGTGCTCAGCGCCGGACGGGTCGTCGAACAGGGCGAGGCTCGCGCGGTACTCAGCGCTCCGAGCCATCCCTACACACAATCGTTGCTCGCCAACACGTTGCAACTGCCCACCGACGCAACCGGTTTCGACATGCCGGCTATCGCGCCGAGGCAGTCCGCGACCGGTTCGCGGTGAATTCCAGAACTTCCGTTCATCAAGAGGAGAAGATGATGACGAGCCATTTTGACGGTCTGCTCAACGACACGCTGCCATTGCTGCAGGTGGATTTTACCGCCGAGGGCGCGCTGGCTGACCTGGAAAATCCGCCGAACACAGGTGGGTTCGAATTGGTCGGCACGCTGGTACAGCCCGGTTCGAAGATTCACATGACCCATGTGTGGATCACGCCGTTCGACCGCCACCTGCACTGGGTTTCCGAACATGTGCACGATTATGACGAAGTCCTGATCTGGACCGGTAACGATCCTGACAACCCACAGGATCTTGGTGCCGAACTCTACATCGACATCGAGGGCGAGCGCCGCATCATCAACAAATCGGGCTCGATCTATATCCCGGCCGGTGTCCGGCACTGCCCGCTCGGCTTCCATTATGTGAAGCGCCCCTTCCTCTTCCACGCTCTGTCTCTGGATCCGACCTACAAGGCGAAGGTCTGAGGCAAGGTCGCAAAAGAAAAGCCGCCGGCGGTTATCCGCCGGCGGCTTCCGATTTTAAGGGAAGGTGAGTTCCGGTCGCGCCTCAGTCAATTCGGCCGGTGTGGATATTGACCCTCGCCAGGGCATCTCCCACTGCGTCGACGACATGGCTTACTTCCCGTGCTGTGATAACCAGCGGCGGTGTCAGCGCAATCGTTCCACCGTGAATGCCGACGATGACGCCATGTTTCGTGCGCAAGAACCGGTCGATGTCTTTCCTCAGGCTGGGGAAGCGTCCGAACAGGGGCTCACGGGTCGCCTTGTCGGACACCAGTTCGACGCCGACCATCAGGCCGCGGCCGCGCACGTCGCCGACAACTGGCAGGTTGATCAGCTCGCCAAGCTCGTCGAGGAACTGCCGACCACGTTCTCTCGACGCTTCGAGCGGGTTCTCCCGCTCGATGATATCGATATTGGCCGAGGCGACTGCTGCCGCCACAAGGTGGCCCGCATAAGATCCGCCGCCACCGGCGCCGTCGAGGACATCGGCGACATTTGCGTCAAGCAACAGCGCTCCGAGTGGCATGTAGCCGCTGGCGATACCCTTGGCGAGAACGATGATATCGGGCGCCAGATTGTAGTCGAGCGAGCTGTACCAGGCGCCGGCGCGACCAAAACCGGTCACCACCTCGTCCGCGACAAACAGGATGCCGTGCGCCTTCAGCACCGAGACCATGCGTGGCCAATAGTCGTCTGGGGCGGGGATCATCCCCGCCGGTCCCATCACCAGTTCGCCGAACATGGCCGCGATGTTCTTGGCGCCCACCCGCGCAATCGTCTCTTCAAGTTCGCGCACGCAGAAATCGGTCAGGTTCTCGCCGCCGAAAAGCTCGGTGTGATACGGCCATGGCGGCGTCAGCGTGATTGCATTGTCGGGAACATCACCGATTCCCGGCCGCCCTCCTGCAAGCTCGGCCCCGCCATAGGTGCGGCCGTGGAACGAGCCGCGCAGCACCAGCACCTTGGTTCGTTGCGGCTGGCCGCGCCGGTGATGATAGAGCCGCACAAGCTGCAACGCCTCGTCGTCGGCTTCCGAGCCGCTGCTCATCAGACGGACTTTCGCGATGTTCCTGGGCGCGCGCTCGACAAGCCTTTCGCAGAATTCGATCGTCGGAGTGTTGGCGAAATCGGCCATGATGGTGAAATGGGCGAGCGTCGACATCTGCTCGGCTGCCACTTTCGCCAATTCCTCTCGTCCGTGTCCGACTTGCGTCAGCCACGCACCGGCGTGGGCATCGATATATTCCCGCCCTTCCGCATCCCAAAGCGTCGATCCCTTGCCCCGAACCAGAACCAGGCGTTCGGGATCTTGTGGATTGCCATGCGGATGTTGGACGACGCGGGCGTCTCGCTTTGCCCAATCCGTCGCGGCGCCGTTCGTGGAGGTCATGTCTGCTTCCTGAGATAGTGAAAACCGCGCTGTTGGCCGGTCGACAGGCATGCTGCCGCGCTTGCCACGACCGGCGGGTCAAACGGTGGTGAAGAGTTTGGAGATGATGCTCCAATGGCCGTCTTCTTCGACAAGGTGCATGAAGTCGTTGAAGTTCAGGCCCGCCAGCCCGGACATGATGACAGTGGCACTGGCGACCGAGCCTTTGACGATCAGGCTCTCGATGCGAGCCTCGTAGCCCTCATTGGACACGCCTTGCGAGGCCATCCTGTCGATGTCGGCCAGATAGAGTTCCGGTGTCCCCGCAATCGGCTTATCGACCAGAATGCCGGTCATGATCGCCTTGGGATGGAAACATTTGACCAGCTTGGTGCAGTCCAGGTCCCGCGATCCGTCGACATAGGCCTGCAATACGGCGCTCGGGGAAGTGTTTTGCACGGTTGCTCCAATCATGTTGGCGATGGCCATCGCAGGGCATCGACGGGTGTCGTGTTCCCTTGAGCGAGAGCCCGGATTGAGCCGGCATCATGCCGTTGCCGTTCACACTGCGCATCGACATGCCGTCGGCCTCGGGGCCGATCTCTCCGCCTCAATGGACTGTCTGTGATCGAACAATATGTCCGGTTCTTTGGAGACAAAAGCCGTGACGGCTTATACATATTGTTCTACCAAAGCGAACGATGGCTGATCTGC
The DNA here is from genome assembly GCF_008727715.1 of Mesorhizobium terrae. Taxonomy (GTDB): domain Bacteria; phylum Pseudomonadota; class Alphaproteobacteria; order Rhizobiales; family Rhizobiaceae; genus Mesorhizobium; species Mesorhizobium terrae. The sequence continues at coordinate 486,819 of NZ_CP044218.1, read as the reverse complement.
GCAACATCAATCTCAACCGCCTCTCGATTTTCGTTGCGGTGATCGAGGCAGGGTCTCTGTCGGAGGCGGCAAGGCGCACCGGTTTGGCCAAATCCGTGATCAGCACGCATCTGTCGCGGCTCGAGGCCGAAGTCGGCGCGGCGCTCTTGCTGCGCAATCCCCGCAATCTGGGATTGACCGTCGCCGGGCGGCAATTCTTCGAAGCTTGTACGGCGATACTGCGCCAGGTGGACGATGCGGTCGCCGCTCTTGATCGCGAAAACCTCGACATTCGCGGGCTGCTGCGCGTGACGACTTCAGTGGATTTCGGGGCAACCGTCGTGACGCCGGTGCTGGTTTCGTTGGTCAACCAGTTTCCCGGTTTGAAGGTTGATCTGATCGCCTCGGATCGGGTCCTCGATCTTGTTGGCGAAGGCATCGATGTCGCCATCCGCCTGGGCTGGCCGCGCGACAGCAGCTATACCGCGACATTGCTTGGCTCCTTCGCGCAATGGCTGGTCGCACCACCGTCCTGGTCCGATCGCCTCGCCCGCATCCAGAGGCCGCAAAACCTGATGGACTGGCCGTTCGTCGAACTGTCCATTCTCGAACGCGCGGAAAACTGGTCCTTCACCGATCCCGACGGGAAGGTTCAAAAAATCCGGTTCGATCATCGCCTGTCGGCATCGACGACAAGCGCCGTACGCGCCGCTGTCATGGCGGGCGGTGGCCTTGCCGTTCTCCCGGACTACCAGGTTGCCGAAGACGTCACCGCGGGACGCTTGTTGCGGGTTCTACCCGAATGGGCGCTGCCCGATGGCGGCATCTATGCGGTCTTTCCGCAGAAGCGTCACAGATCCCGCAAGGTGGATCTGTTTCTAGATGTGATGAGAAGTAAGATTCGGTATCTGAATAACGAAAACTAGGTCCATGCGGGTTTTCTTGAGTGCCGAATTTTACGCCGAACCGCGCATGATCAGCTTGGCTTCCAGCCGCTTGATCTCCGGTTTGGCGGCCTGCGTTTCCGGGCCGCCGGCAATGCGCGTGAACAGCATGTCGACGCCAGTTGCGGCGATGCCCTGATAATCCTGCGCCACCGTCGTCAGCGGCGGGCAAGTGAAGCGGCTTAACGGGTGGTCGTCATGGCCGGCAACGCGCAACTCGCAGCCGTCATCCCGTCCCACCGGCAGCTTGCGCTCGAAGGCAGCGGCTATCACCCCGAAGGCAAGGCGGTCATTGGCGCAGAGTACGGTCCGGGTCGGAAAGCTGCCGCCGTCCAGGATGCGGCCAGCTTCGCGGTAGCCGAGTTCCTCGAACTCCCAGCCCTTGGCCGAGGTCGGCAATACGATGGGCTCGAAACCGAGCCGCTCCATGGTGGCGATATAGGCCGCGCGGCGCTCCAGCGCGTTCTGGTTGACCGCCGGCATTTCGAGGAAGCAAGGGTGCTCGCCGGTGCGGCACAGATATTCGGTGATCATGCCGATGCTTTGCCGGTTATCCGTGCCCACGAAGGACTGGTCGGTGTTGACCCGATTGTCGAGGAAGATGATCGGCATTGTGCTGACGAGGCTGGCCAGCAAAGTGGCGTCGGTCTCGAACCCCAGCGGCGCCATCAGCACCCCCGCAATGTTCAGCGACATCAAGGTGCGCATCGCGCGGGCTTCTAGCTTGCGTTCGCCATGCGAGGAAAGAACGATCGCCCAATAGCCCTCGGCGAGGCAGCGCATTTCGATCTGGCGGACGACCTCGGCATAGAAGGGGTCGGAGATGTGGGGCACGATCACGCCGATATTCTTCGGCTGCTTGCGGTTGAGGCTGACCGCGAAGATGTTGGGCCGGTAGTCATAGTCCTTGAGCGCTTTTTCGATGCGCGCCCGGGTGGACGGTTTCACGTTGTCGGGGTTGTCGAAATATTTCGAGACCGTCGGACGCGACAGGCCGGTTGCCGCCGCGAACTCCTCCATGGTCCGGATCTTTTGCTCGTTCATGCTCGGCTTCCTGGCCTGCGGGCACGCCGCGAACGGGATAAATCGATTTGTTTCCATGCGTAAATTTATTTTTTGACCGAGGCAAGCCGCCGCAGGTCCGAAAACGATGCTCTCCTGTTAGAGACGCCGCGATAGATGCTGTAGTTCAAGGATTATTCGACTGAGTCAGATTTTATCACGTGTAAAAAAATAAATTGACACGTAGGAGATAATGCGGCATCTGAATGGCGGCTCGGTTTCCGGGCTGAAGTTCCTGCCCCGGAGGTAGCGGCCGACGATGGTCCGCAAGGGCGGGAGACGCTTCGTTCGCGTTCTAATCATCAACCGGCTGGCCGGCGCCGGCCCATGGAGGAACTCATGTTTCGCAAAACGCTTGGCCGCATTCTTCTGTCGGGCGCGGCCCTTGCCATGATGGCGGGCGTCGCTTCGGCCGAAGGCATCGGCGCATCACTGCTGACCCAGCAGCATCCCTTCTACATTTCGCTCGCTGACGCGATGAAGAAGGAGGCCGAGGCCGAGAAGGTGCCGCTCGAAATCGCCATCGCCAACCAGGATCTCTCCAAGCAACTCGCCGATGTCGAGGACTTCATCACCAAGGGTGTGAGCGTCATCATCATCTCGCCGGTGGATTCGAAGGGCGTGAAGGCCGCCATTGCCAAGGCCGAAAAGGCCGGCATCAAGGTCATCACCGTCGACATCCCGGCGAACGGCGTCGACGTCACCTCCTTCGTCGGCACCGACAATTTCGCCGGCGGCGAAAAGGCGGCCGAGCTGATGGCCAAGTCGATCGGCGGCAAGGGCAACGTCGCGGTCATCGATTATCCGACGGTGCAGTCGGTGGTCGACCGCGTCGAAGGCTTCAAGAAGGGCCTGGAAAAGCATCCGGACGTCAAGATCGTCGCGATCCAGCCGGGCATCACCCGCCCCGAGGCGCTGGCCGCCGCGCAGAACATCCTGCAGGCCAATCCCGACATCGTCGGCATCTTCGGCTTCGGCGACGACGCGGCACTTGCCGCCGCCGCTGCGGTCAAGGCCGCCAAGCTCGACGCCCAGGTCAAGGTGATCGGCTTCGACGGCATGGAAGAAGCCCGCAACGCGGTCAAGAACGACCCGGTGATGGTGGGCGTCATCGCCCAGTATCCGGGCGAGATGGGCAAGGTTGCGGTGGAGACCGCGGCCAAGGTCATCAAGGGCGAGACAGTCGCGGCCAAGCAGCCGATCGTTCCGGGCGTCGTCACCAAGGACGGCGAGACCAAGTAAGCCCAACTGGGGACGGCGGCGGGAACCGCCGCTGTCCTTTCTCCTGGCGCCCGCCCGGCCGGGCGCCGACACTCACGCATGCCCCGCACAAAGGAAGCGTTTCGCGCGCCGCGCCGTCGGCGGGCGAGCCGTCTGGTTATCGAGGAGCGATCCGTGACAGCCACCAGCCAAACCACTCATCCCGATGCCCCGCAGGCCGCGGGCGACGTGGTGCTCGAAATCCGCGACATCGCGAAGTCGTTCGGGCCGGTGGTGGCGCTCAAGCGCATGAACCTCACCGTGCGGCGTGGGCGCGTTCACACGCTGCTGGGGGAAAACGGCGCCGGCAAGTCCACTTTGATGAAGATCCTCGCCGGCGTCTTCACGCCGACGGCGGGCAACATCGTGCTGAAGGGCAGCGCCTACACGCCGCGCAATCCGCGCGACGCCCGCGCGCACGGCATTTCCATCGTGTTCCAGGAACTCAGCCTCTGCCGCAACCTGTCGGTGGCCGAGAACATCTTCGCCAGCCATGAGCCCAGCCGTTTCGGCTTCATCCGCGACCGCGAACTCAATGCCGCCGCCGAGCGCCTGATCCGTGAACTAGGCCTGCCGGTCGACGTGCGCGCCAAGGTCGGTGATCTGTCGATCGCCCAGCGCCAGCTGGTCGAGATCGCCAAGGGCCTCAGCCTGCCGGCCGACGTGATCATCCTCGACGAGCCGACATCGTCGCTGTCCGACAGCGAGGCCGAAATCCTGTTCACCATCGTCGAGCGGCTTAAGGGCCAGGGCAAGGCGGTGATCTACATCTCTCATCGCATGGAAGAGATCATGCGGCTCTCCGACGACATCACCGTCATGCGCGACGGCGAATACGTCACCACCACCGAGAAGAGTGAGACCAGCATCGACAAGCTGATCACGCTGATGGTCGGCCGCGCGATGAACGACATCTACCCGCCGCGCGAGGCGCCGCGTCCGTCGCCCAATACGCCGCCGGTTCTGGCGACGAAGCAACTCACCCTTGCCGGCAAGTTTCGCGACGTCTCGATCGACGTGAAGCCGGGCGAGGTCGTCGGCCTGTTCGGCCTCGTCGGGTCGGGCCGCTCCGACGTGATGAAGGCGCTGTTCGGCATGTATGCGCCGCACGGCGAAATCCTGCTCGACGGCAGGCCGGTCGCGTTCGCCTCGTCGGCGCAGGCCATTCGCGCCGGCATCGCCTTCGTCACCGAGAATCGCAAGGAAGAAGGCCTGGTGCTACCCCACAGCGTGGAGCGCAACATCAACATGGTCGCGCTCGGCCAGCTTTCCGCACCGCTCGGCCTGATGCGCGGCGCGGCGGAGCGCAAGGCGGCCCGGGCCGAGGTGAAGCGCCTGGCCATCAAGACCGCCTCGATCGACACCAGGGCCGGTTCGCTGAGCGGCGGCAACCAGCAGAAGATCGTGCTGGCCAAGTGGCTCCGGATCAAGCCGCGCGTGCTGATCCTGGACGAGCCGACCCGCGGCGTCGACGTCGGCGCCAAGTTCGAGATCTACTGCATCATCCGCGAACTCGCCGCCAACGGCACCGCGATCCTGATGGTCTCCTCCGAGCTTCCGGAGGTTCTGGGCCTCAGCGACCGCGTGGTGGTGATGCACGACAAGTCCATCGCCGCCGTGTTGGAAGCCGACGGCCTCACACCCGAAACCGTCATGACCCATGCAGCGGGGATAAACGCATGAGCAACGTGCAGGACATCCAGAAGAAGGCCGCAGACACCGAGGTTCGCGGCTCGTTCCTGGCCTCGCCGACGGTGCGCCAATATAGCGGCATCATCATTTCGCTGGCCGTGCTGTGCGTCGTGTTCTCGGTGATGAGCCCGCGCTTCCTGGCCTTGAACAACTTCATGAACATCATGCAGCAGGTGGCGGTCATCGCGGTCGCCGCCTACGGCATGACCTATGTCATCCTGCTCGGCGACATCGACCTGTCGATCGGCTCCATCATCGCCGTCTCCGGCATGGTGGCGGCGCAGGCCTTCGCCATGGGTTTCGGTTTCGTCCCGGTCGTGGCGCTGACGCTGGCGGCGGGCGCGCTCATGGGCGCGCTCAACGGCACGCTGTCGGCGAAGCTGATGTTGCCATCCTTCATCGTGACGGTGGCGACGATGGGCATCTATCGCGGCGCGGTCAGCCTGCCTACCAACGGCGCGCCGGCGATGATCGAGAACGAGACCTGGCTCGCCATCGGCGCCGAAAGCTGGCTTGGCATCCCGATCATCATCTGGATCATGGCCGTGCTGTTCGTGGTCAACCACATCGTCCTGTCCAAGACGATCTTCGGGCGGCAGGTCTATCTCACCGGCGGCAACCGGGAGGCGGCGGTCTATTCGGGCATCCGCGTGGACCGGATCAAGATCATTGTCTTCACCATCTCCGGCATGATGGCCGCGATCAGCGGCATGCTTTTGTCCTCGCGCCTGTCGTCGGCACAGACCAATGCCGGCATGGGATACGAACTCGACGCCATCGCGGCCGTGGTTCTCGGCGGCACCTCGCTCGCCGGTGGTGTCGGCACCATCGTCGGCACCATCCTCGGCGCGCTCATCATCGGCGTCATCAACAACGGCATGAACATGCTGTCGGTGCCCTATTTCTACCAGCTCATCGTCAAGGGCGTCGTCATCCTCGTCGCCGTCTGGCTCGACGTGCGCAGCAAATCCGCCCGGGCCTGACCGGCAAGCAATCCTCGGTAAGCAATCATGAAAAAGATCATCACCATCGGCGAGATCGTCGTCGAGATCATGGCCGTTGAGCCGGGGCACGGTTTCACCACCGCCATTCCGCTTGTCGGTCCCTTCGCGTCTGGTGCGCCGGCGATCTTCATCGACCAAGTGGCGAAGCTCGGCCAGCCCTGCGGCATCGTCAGCGCCGTCGGCAATGACGATTTCGGCGTGCTCAATGTCGAACGCCTCGCCCGGGACGGCGCCGATGTGTCCGCCATCGGCGTCCATCCCACTGCGGCCACCGGCAGCGCCTTCGTGCGCTACCGGCCGGACGGCAACCGCGATTTCATCTACAACATCCGGCATAGCGCTTGCAGCGCTATCGGCTTGACGCCCGAGGCGGAGAAGCTGATCGACGGCGCTAACCACCTGCACATCATGGGCTCGGCGCTGTTCTTCGACGGCATCGTGTCGGCCATCTTCGAAGCGACGTCGCGCATCAAGGCCAAGGGCGGCACCGTCTCCTTCGATCCCAACATCCGCAAGGAGATGCTGGAGCTGCCCGGCATGCGCGCAGCACTCTCCCACGCTCTGGAAAACACCGACCTGTTCATGCCGAGCGGCGCGGAGATCTTTCTTTTCACCGAAGCGATGGAAGAAAAACTGGCCGTCGCAGAGCTGCTCGCGCGTGGCATCAAGGTCGTGGTCATCAAGCGCGGGGCGGACGGCGCCAGCTATTTCGATGCCGCCGGCGAGGTTTTCGTCCCTGCGTTCGAGGTGGACGAAATCGATCCGACCGGCGCGGGCGACAGTTTTGGCGCAGCCTTCGTCACCTGCTGGCTGCGCGGGATGGAATCTCGCAAGGCGCTGACCATCGCCAATGCCACCGGTGCACGCGCCGTGGGTGTGAAGGGGCCGATGGAGGGCACCTCCACCATGGCCGAGATCGAAACATTCTTGCACAATCAGGGAGGTGCGGCATGAGCGCCACCAGCACACTCGCCGATCTTCCCGCCCGCTATGCGGCTGGCGAACGGCGAGGCATCTCCTCCATTTGTTCGGCCCACCCATTGGTGATCGAGGCCGCCTTCCTCGAAAGCCTCTCGGTCGAAAAGGACGTCCTGATCGAGGCCACCTGCAACCAAGTGAACCAGGAGGGTGGCTATACCGGCATGACGCCTGCCGAGTTTCGCCGCTTCGTGGAAGAGATCGCCGTCCGTGTCGGCTTCAATACGCGCCGCCTCATCCTTGGCGGCGACCATCTCGGCCCCAATCCGTGGAAGCACCTGCCGGCGGAAGACGCGATGCAGCGCTCCGAGGCGATGATGGATGCCTTCGTGCGCGCCGGCTTCACGAAGATCCACCTCGACACCTCGATGGGCTGTGCCGGAGAGCCGGTGGCGCTGTCGGATGCCGAGACCGCCGCGCGTGCCGCGCGCCTTGCGCTGGTTGCCGAGCGTGCGGCGGCAGAATCAGGCTACGATCTGCCCGTCTATATCATTGGCACGGAAGTGCCGATCCCCGGCGGCGCCATGGAGGCGCTCGATCATCTGGAACTGACAACGCCGGCTGCTGCCCTCGAAACCGTGGAGGTCCATCGCAAGGCATTCGGCGCACTCGGTCTCGAGGATGCCTTCGCCCGCGCCATCGGCGCCGTGGTGCAGCCGGGCGTGGAGTTCGGCAATGAGAACGTCGTGGTCTACGACCGTGCCGCCGCCCGCGATCTCAGCGGCGTCCTGCGCCAAATGCCGCAATTCGTCTTCGAGGCGCATTCGACTGACTATCAGCCGGTGTCGGCTTTACGGGCGCTCGTGGAAGACGGCTTTGCCATCCTGAAGGTTGGCCCGGGCCTCACCTTCGCGCTGCGCGAAGCGCTCTACGGCCTCGACCAGATCGCCGCCTTCCTTGATGGCGGACCCGAGACCATTCGCCCTGGCATGGAGGCACTGCTGCTCGCCGAGCCCAAGAATTGGGAGAAGTATTATCACGGCGCGGCTGCCGACCTTCGCCTCCAGCGCCACTTCTCCTACAGCGACCGCATCCGATATTACTGGCCACATCCGCAGGCAACTGCCCTCGTCGATGCGCTGTTCAAGCGGCTCGAAGGTCGCATCCTGCCTGAAACGCTGATCAGCCAGTATCTCGGCGCGCTCTACCCGGCCGTCGCGGCCGGCAAGGTGGAAGCAGCGGCGCGGGCGCTGGTGCTGGAGGCAATACGCAGCGTCATACGAAGCTACAACGACGCAACCGGGTGATCGAGCGCTTGGAGCGACAAAATAAAATGACGTCGAAAAACCTCAAGTAGAAGAGGCTGCATGAAATTATGCCACACTGACGTGTTTAGGGCGTATCGATCAAGCTAGGCACCCAGGGGCATTGCAACGCGATCTCACATCGTCGACGTCAATGCCCAAATCCCAACTCGATGATGCCCGAACCACAACCCGCAAAACCCTGTTGACCTTCCAATCATTGGAACCCGTACCGTCGCCGCAAATCATCAAGCGGTGTCGCCGGAAACGGCGCTCGCTGAAGCGGCGAGGCGGTGCAATTGGTTCTGAAATCGAGAACGTTTCTGTTTGTGGCGGTGGCGTTGAGCGGCGGCGCTTTGCTTGCCTATCTCAATGGTGTGCCGACCTATATTGGCCGGGCATCCGCGTCAGGTGAAGCAAGTGAGGCCGCATCTGTTCCCCCGCCGCCTCAAGTTCCCGTGGCCGAGGTCGTCACGCGCGTTATGGCGACGTCGTCGGAGTTTACCGGCGTGGTGGAGGCGGCCAAGATGGTTGAGCTGAGGTCGCGCATTGGCGGCACGATCGAGACCGTCGACGTACCGGAAGGGGGGCTTGTCGAACGTGGGCAGCTGCTTTTCCAGATTGATCCCAGGCCGTTCGAGGTCGCGCTCCAGAATGCTGAAGCGCAATTGCAGCGGGCCGAGATCCTCTTGTCCCAGGCTGAGACCGACCTCGATCGCTCGCAGCGGCTGGCTCCAAGCGGTGCCATCTCCAGGAAGACTTACGACGATGCCTTGTCCAGGAAACGGGAGCGGCAGGCGCAGGTACTGGAGGCGACGGCCGCGGTCGCCGCAGCCCGGCTCGATCTTTCGTATTCGCGCGTCACCGCGCCGATCGACGGGCGCGTCGATCGGGTGCTGGTGACGGAAGGCAATCTCGTCACCGGCGCGTCAGGGGCGTCCGCGACGCTGCTCACCACGATCGTTTCAGTCGATCCCGTGCAGGTCTATTTCGATATCGACGAGCCGACCTATCTGGATTTCCTCAGCCAGGCACGACCCGAAACAGTCGATCAAAAGGGCGGCTCGCTTCCGGTCAGCGTTGGCCTTGCGACCGAGAACGGCCATCCGCATTCCGGCAGACTGGATTTTGTAGGCAACCGCATCGATCGCGCCACCGGCACGATCCGCGCCCGCGCGGTGCTCGCCAATCCCGACGGCCGACTCATTCCCGGCCTGTTTGCGCGGGTGAAGCTTGCCACCAGCACTCCGCGCGAGACCGTCCTGATCGATGATCAGGCAATCGGCACCGACCAGGGGCGTCGCTACGTGCTCGTGCTCGGTGCTGGCGACAAGGTCGAATACCGGCCTGTCGAGCTTGGTCCGATGAACGAGGGACTGCGTGTCGTTGCAAGCGGTCTCGGGCCCAAGGAAACGATCATCATCAAGGGTCTGGTTAGACCTGGCATGCAGGTGACCCCGAACCGGATCGCGATGGCGCCGAGTCAACGCTCCGCCGAGGGCGTAATCAGCGGTGAAACACAGGAGGCGCGTCAATGAACCTGCCTCGCTTTTTCATCGACCGCCCGATCTTCGCCGTCGTCCTTTCGGCACTGATGCTGATTGCCGGCGTGATCACGCTGTTCCGGCTTCCCTTGAGCGAATACCCGGCCGTCACCCCGCCAACGGTGCAGGTGACGGCGAGCTATCCCGGCGCCAGCCCTGAAGTCATTGCCGAAACCGTGGCCGCCCCGCTCGAACAGTCGATCAACGGTGTCGAAGGCATGCTCTATATGAGCTCGCAGGCGGCGACCGACGGCAGGATGACGCTGACGGTGACCTTCGCCCAGGGCACCGATCCGGACATGGCGCAGATCCAGGTGCAGAACCGCGTCTCGCGCGCGCTGCCGCGTCTGCCCGAGGAGGTTCAGCGCATCGGTGTCGTGACGCAGAAGACGTCGCCCGACATTCTCATGGTGGTTCACCTCGTCTCGCCCGACAAACGCTACGATCCGCTCTATATCTCCAACTTTGCCACGCTTCAGGTTCGAGACACGATCGCGCGTCTGCCTGGGGTCGGCGATGCCATCGTATGGGGCGCGGGCGAATATGCCATGCGCATCTGGCTGGACCCAGCCAAGGTTGCCGCGCGTGGTCTGACAGCAAGCGATGTCATCGCGGCCATTCGCGAGCAGAACGTCCAGGTGGCCGCTGGTTCGGTTGGCCAGCAGCCGTCGCAGGCGGCAAGCTATCAGGTCACCGTCAGCACGCTTGGGCGGCTATCCAGCGAAGAACAGTTCGGCGACATCATCATCAAGACAGGTGAAGACGGGCAGACCGTGCGCCTGCGCGATGTCGCGCGCATTGGGCTAGGCGCCGATGCTTATGCGCTGCGCAGCCTGCTTGACGGCGAGCCGGCCGTCGCAATGCAGATCATTCAGCGTCCCGGGGCAAACGCGCTCGATGTTTCAAGCGCGGTTCGCGCCGAGATGGAGCAGTTGAAGCGCAACTTCCCGGAGGGCCTCGAATACCGGATCGCTTATGATCCAACCGTGTTCGTGCGGGCGTCCCTGGCGGCGGTGGTGCAGACGCTGGTCGAAGCGATCATTCTGGTGGTGATCGTCGTTGTCCTGTTCCTGCAAACCTGGCGCGCCTCCGTCATCCCGCTCGTCGCCGTTCCGATATCGCTCATCGGCACGCTCGCGGTGATGTATCTGCTGGGCTTCTCGCTCAACACCTTGTCCCTGTTCGGCCTGGTGTTGTCGATCGGCATCGTGGTCGACGATGCCATCGTGGTCGTCGAGAACGTCGAACGACATATCGGGCTTGGTGAAACGCCGAAAGAAGCGGCTCGCAAGGCGATGGATGAGGTGACCGCGCCGATCATCGCGATCACATCGGTTCTTGCCGCGGTCTTCATCCCTTCGGCATTCCTGTCCGGCCTGCAAGGCGAATTCTATCGCCAGTTCGCGGTTACCATCGCCATCTCGACGGTTCTGTCGGCGATCAACTCCCTGACCCTGTCGCCGGCGCTGGCTGGTCTGCTCTTGAAATCGCACCACGCCGGGCATGGCCGCGATTGGCTGACCCGCGGCATCGACTTCGCGTTCGGCTGGTTCTTCCGCCTGTTCAATCGTTTCTTCGACAGCGCGTCGAATGCCTATGTCGGCGCGGCGCGGCGCGCGGTTCGCGTCAGCGGCGTTGTCTTGGTGGTCTATGCGGGGTTGCTGGGGGCAACCTGGATGGGGTTCCAGAGCATCCCGACGGGTTTCGTACCCGCGCAGGACAAATATTATCTTGTCGGTATCGCGCAGTTGCCATCCGGTGCCTCGCTCGACCGGACCGAAGCCGTCGTCAAGGAGATGTCCAGGATCGCACTGGCTGAGCCCGGCGTTGAAAGCGTGGTGGCCTTCCCCGGTTTGTCGGTCAACGGTTTCGTCAACCTGCCAAACGCCGCCGTCATCTTCGCCATGCTCGATCCGTTCGAACAGCGCAAGGATCCCGCACTTGGCGCCAATGCCATCGCCGGGCGATTGATGGGCAAATACAGTCAGATTCCGGATGGCTTCGTCGGCATATTCCCGCCGCCGCCGGTGCCGGGGCTTGGCACGACCGGTGGGTTCAAACTTCAGATCGAGGATCGCTCAGGGGCGGGCCTTGAAGCCCTTGCCAAGGCGCAGGGCGAGATCATGGCGAGGGCCATGCAGGCACCGGAGCTTGCCGGCATGATGGCGAGTTTCCAGGTGAACGCGCCGCAGGTCCAGGTCGATCTCGACCGCGTGAAAGCCAAGGCTCAGGGCGTTCCGCTGACGGCGGTCTTCGACACGTTGCAGGTCAATCTGGGGTCCCTGTACGCCAACGACTTCAATCGTTTCGGGCGTACCTACCGCGTCATCGTTCAGGCCGACGAGCCGTTCCGCGCTCAGGTCGACGACATAGCGCGCCTCAAGGTTCGCAATGCGGCGGGCGAGATGCTGCCGCTCGCAGCCCTTGCAACCATCGCTACCAGTTCGGGGCCGGATCGAGTGATGCATTACAACGGCTATCCGTCGGTCGACATCACCGGAGGTCCGGCTCCGGGGTATTCGTCGGGGCAGGCTACGGCGGCGATCGAACGTATTCTGAACGAAACGCTGCCGGCTGGCATGGCCTTTGAGTGGACCGACCTGACCTATCAGGAGAAATTAGCCGGCAACACGGCAATGATCGTGTTCCCCCTGGCGGTGCTGTTGGCGTTCCTGATCCTGGCCGCTCAGTATAACAGCTGGTCTCTGCCTTTCGCGGTGCTGCTCATCGCGCCGTTGGCGCTGCTCTCCGCCATCGCCGGGGTCTGGTTTTCCAGCGGTGACAACAACATCTTCACCCAGATTGCTTTCGTCGTGCTGGTGGGTCTCGCGGCCAAGAACGCCATCTTGATTGTGGAGTTTGCCCACGAAGAGGAAAAGAAGGGCAGGGATCCGCTCGCGGCGGTACTCGAAGCCGCGCGCCTGCGTCTGAGGCCGATCCTGATGACATCGCTTGCCTTCATCGCGGGCGTGGTGCCCCTCGTCATTGCGACAGGCGCGGGCGCCGAGATGCGTCATGCCATGGGCATCGCGGTGTTCGCCGGCATGCTTGGCGTCACGCTTTTCGGATTGATCCTGACGCCGGTCTTTTATGTCGTGATCCGTCGGATCGTTCTGAGGCGGGAGGCTCGCACCACGGGACGGCCGGTGCCATCTCCTTAGCCGGCGGCCATTCGGCAAGCGCTGGCTCGTGGTGATGGATCGGGAAACGGCCGGAGCCACCGGTTCGATCAGTCGCGAACCGGTGGTTGGTGGTCAAGGTAGATGGAATCGAACCCGGCCATTTCAGCAAGCCGCTTTCTGTCCAGGATGGTGATGACACCATCCTTGAACACAAGCAGTTTTGCTTCGCGCAACTGGCGAAGAACACGGTTGAGGTGAATGGCGGTGACGCCCAGCGCGTCGGCGAGGATACTCTGGGATAACGGGCAGGCATAGCTGTCGGCCTCGCCGTGACCGACCAGGCTCAACCTCGACCCGAGCTCCAGCAGGAAGTGAGCCGTACGTGCCAGAGCATCGCGCTTGCCGATATTGACCAGGTGCTCCACCACCACGGCCTGGTCGCATGAGGCAACCCACAACAGGGCCACGGCCAGACGCGGGGTAACGCGAAACATGTCCCAGATCTTTTCCGTACCGATCTTGGCCAGTTCGACGTCGGTCAGCGTGGTAAAGCCCTGGTCCGAGGTCCGCAACAGCAAGCTGCGCAGCCCGATGAAGTCGCCGGGAATCTGGATGTCGATGATCTGCCGCCCGCCGTCCCGCATTTGCTTGTGGGAGCAAGCCCATCCGTTGCGCAGGATGTACGCGGCGTGATGGTGCTCCCCTTCCTGGATGAGGTCTCTACCCGGCTTGAGGGTGATGGCGGTTTCCTGCAGCGCCTCAAGCATCGTTTTTTCCCGCGGCCCAAGCGTGAGAAAGGCGCCAAGCTTGAGAGTGATGGCGTCCATTAGTTTGGAAGGGTTAGATGCTGTGACCAAACAGGTTACCGTTGTTGTTCTGGTTCCAACTTCCGCTAGCGGGTTAATCGGTTTTCAGATCAGATCTGGAACAGTTGCGGACTCTCGCGGTTGTCGGAAATATTTTCAATTGCACTTTACGCCATTGCTTTGCCGGTTCTGTCATTGAGCCTGAAAGGCGTTCATGTCGGTCGAGGAAACATAATAACGTTTCTGCCATCATGTGCGGAATGCCTGCAGCCAACAAGATCGGCCCGTTCGGTGCTCAGCGGCGGCTTCGAGTTTATCGCGGCGGTCTTCATGATACCAACATACTTCTCCATCGACGCGCACCGAAATCTTGCATTCATATCGACATGTTATGATGGTTGATATCCATTGATCTAGTCTTCCAAAACGGTCTAGCCTTCATATGTGCTTGAGATTGCTTTGGCGTATGATTGTGTAAATTCTCGCACGATTGATCATATGGATTAGTATATTTAATTTTAGAAGATATGCGTTGTGGTAAAATTCATAGAGCTATGGGAGTAGCGGCCGCGACGTGGTGAACAATCGGTTAATCCAAATTAATTACGCCGAATGGGTTTCGTGCAAATATTCAGCGTTCGCGCTGCCGACGGGGAGTTGATGGGGGTTGCATCAGCCACCACGAAAGCTCTGAAAAGCGGTAGCGGGCATGTTCCGACATCGTGCCGGATATCCCTAAAGGAGTTCAGAGCCATGAGTCTGACAGTTGAAAATAGCAGTAGTCTTGATCCAGTGCATTTCCACCCGGAGCGGTCAACAATTGCTGGCGAGAATGCCATTGCGCTACCGCATCCGACCATACGCGCCGTGGCAATGATCGACACCCGCATGCTCGGCCGGGAATGTTTTGCCCAGAGTATTGCCGCGCAGAATACTGGGCTGGAAGTTCGGGCTTTCGCCTCGATAGAGGAGTGGAAGTCGAAGCGCAGTCTTCATCCGAACATATCGGCCATTCTCTTCAATATAGGTGGCCGGAAAATGAGTGAATCCTCGGTCGCCGAGGAACTTCGCGGGCTGACCACCGAATTCCAGGATACGCCGGTCATCGTCATGGCGGATTCTGATGAATTGCCGCAAATCCTGAAGGCCTTGGAATGCGGCGCACGCGGCTACATCCCATCGTCGGTAAACATTGGCATATGCGTCGAGGCCATTAGCCTTGCGCTCGCCGGCGGTGTCTTTGTGCCGGCAAGCAGCGTGCTTGCGATGCGCAAGGCACTCGAAGCGGGCGGCGAAACCATTCACCCGATGGCGGGCATGTTCACTCTACGCCAGACAGAGGTCGCCGAGGCCTTGAGGCGTGGAAAGGCAAACAAGATCATCGCTTACGAGCTTCATCTGCGCGAGAGCACGGTGAAGGTGCATATTCGAAATATCATGAAGAAGTTGAGAGCCACCAACCGAACGGAAGTGGCCTTCAAGATCAACGATATGTTCCCGGACGATTTCAGCGCCAGGCATCTGGAGGCCTATTCTCACAAATAGGTCCGCTTCATCGCCGGCTGGGGGTGTCAGCATGATCTTGCATCGGTCAGAGGCCTGTTCCTCGGACCAGCACCCCAGCCGTCCGCAGGATGATCCGCATGTCCGTACTGAATGACATGGTGTGAAAATAGCGCGTGTCATAAGTCGCGCGCTCCGCGAACGGGCATCCGTTGCGGTCGCTGATTTGCCAGGGGCCGGTCAGGCCCGGGCGCAGAAAGAAATAGGCGGTGCCGGGATAATATGGCTGCTGTTCAGGGCACATCGGGCGTGGGCCGACAAGGCTCATGTCGCCGAGCAGCACGTTGAGCAACTGCGGCAGCTCGTCGATCGAGTATTTGCGCAGATAGCGGCCGAGTCTGGTGATCCTGGGGTCGTTTCTGAGCTTCTGATTGGCGTCCCATTCGGCTCGCGCAGCGGGATTTTCGCAAAGATATTGCTCCAGAACAGCCTCCGCGTTCGGTATCATCGAGCGCAGCTTCCAGAGCTTGAACGTCTTGCCGTTTCTGCCGACGCGGTCCTGGCAATAGAATGCCTTCTCGCCGTCCCGGCGCACGAAAAATGCGAGCGTGCCTATCACAGGCAGCACCAGTGGTGCGGCCGCCAGTACGGCGACGCAATCGAACATGCGCTTTGCACGGAAATAGACTTTCCTCGGCCATAAGCCCTGACCGGCAGGGATCATGTCGAGCGGAAGGCCAAGCGGATACGCTCTGGGCGGATCGTCCAGCATTCATGACACCGTGATTTTTGACAAAGGGAGCGGCTGCAAGCAGTCGCGCAGTAAATTATGCTCGGCGGGTGTGAATGTTCCGCCGTTTCACATATATATTGTAACTATTATGGTCTTGTATTCTGATATTTGTTTCAATATTCAATTGTATCTAGATACGTATAGCTTCTATCTATCCATGAATTTAAAGTATTGATCTAGTTCGGTTCGAAAAATAGAAAATGGCAACGGTAAGTAGTATTTCTGATATCGGACGCGCTGTCTTGTTGGATGAAATCGGTATCGCCCAATCCCGACGCGTCGAGTGCGGTCATCCGAAGATACGCTGCGTACGCCCCGGCAGGCTGCGGCAATCTTGAAACTGATGATAGCGATGAGCTTTCGGTGGAGATGGGAGGCGGTGCGCCGCCCTCGACCGCATCTTTGATGCTGCTGGGCTACGCCAGTTGGAGTGTCCCCTACGACTTTTCCCTATTCCATGACCCGACCACGACTGCGGTATTGTTGTGGAATGCCAGGCTGAGCATGCGCCGGGCGCGGTAGAGGCGAACCCGGGTCAGACAAGCAAACGCCAGGCACCGCTCTCGCAACCCGGCGACACGGTTCGATCGGAGGATCGAAACAAGGCCGATCGGCGGGGAGGCTGCGACCAGCGTGCTTTCCGCGAGCCATGAAAGGACACGCGCGGGATGACGACCGACCTTTCCGAATTCATGCGAAATGTGCCTGTCCCACCGACGTTTCAATTCCGCGAAGGACTTGCAGGAAGGCGTGAGCACCTTGGCTTCCGGCAGATAAGCGATGCGCAATCCGCGGCCGCTGGCGCGCTGGCCCCATTCGGTGTCTTCCATCGTCGCAATGCCGCCGAACGGCCCCACAGCGCGAAATACATCGGCCCGCACCGCCATGTTGCCGGTAGCGGCAAATCCATACCGTTCGACATAGAGTTTGGCGCGATAGCTGAAGACGCATTCATAGGCTTCGATGGCTGTCAACCGCTCAGGGCGCGTGGGCAAGATTCCGATATCCCCGCCGAGGAAGGCGATGTCGGGTTGGCTGTCCATGAATGCAACGATCGACTGGACCCATCCTGGTGCCGCGACACAGTCGGCGTCGATGAAGGCGAGCAGATCCGCATTCGCTACCGCTGCGCCGCGGTTCCGGGCCGGGCCCGGACCGGGAATGGATTCTCTTTCGAGCCTAACCCCCGGAACCGCCGCGCAAGCGGCGCGCGGCGGTATCCGCGACCCGTTGTCGACCACAATGATCTCGAACGGAATGTTCGGATTCCTCTGTGCGTTCAATGCCGCCAGGCAGCGTTGCAAACTGTCAGGTTCGTTCAGGTGAGGAATGACAATGCTCAGGCGAGGATGCGAAGACATATGCTCTCCTGTCGATTGCCGATAAGTAAGGCACGTATAAATTGTAAAGTCAATAATTAATATTGGATATATTTACAGTTTTAAAGAAAAACATTAAAGTAAGCAATCGTATTTATAAGAAAAGAAGTTAGATATGGCAAAGATATTACTAGATGAAATCGAAGAAAGCTCGAGGTTTATTGACGCGCAGATATGCGTGATCGGTGCCGGCATTGGCGGACTCCTGTTTGCACGCCGGCTCGCCCAAGGCGGGCGGAAGGTCGTTGTCGTCGAGAGCGGCATCGAAGGCTTTGATGACGAAATCCATCGCCTGAACGAAATCGAGGACCCGGCTACGCGCTATACGCGGGCCTTGACCGGGCGCTATCGCGGTCTTGGCGGCTCCTCAACCCGTTGGGGCGGGCGGATGATCCCGATCAGCGCGCACGAAAGCAGTGCACGCCCCTATATTTCGCAATCCCGATGGCCGTTGCAGCTCGGCGAGCTCGAGGCATATCATCATGAGATCGAGAGCCTGTTTGGTACGGGACATGATTCCTACGAGCATATTTCGGGCGACCGGCCGGACGTAGCCATGTTTCCCGCTTTCGACACGACCTTGACGCCGCGCTGGGCGAAGTGTCCGACCTTCAAGCAATGTAACATCGCAACGGTGCTAGCCGACGACCTGAGAAACCTGCCGGGAGTGGAAATCTGGCTGGGCGCGACCGTCTGCGATTTCGAGCTGGATAGGGCCGCGGGGTGCTTGAGTGCCATCACTGCTCGAAGCCTGGGTGGTAAGACACTTACGGTTCGCGCGAACGATTTCGTCATCGCCGCCGGCACCATCGAAACGACGCGGCTGCTTTTGCTGCTGGATCGGATTTCGGAAGGACATGCCTTCCGCCGTTGCCGGGTGCTCGGCCGCTATTTCCAGGATCATCTCAAGGCGGAAGTCGCCACGATCGGCCGCGGTGATCCGTCGGCCACCAACCGGCTTTTCGGCTACCGCTTCGTCAATTCCGTGCGCCGAGACCTGCATCTGGAACTGTCGAAATCAGCACAGCATGACGATGCGGTCGCCAGTGCCTTTGCCTATGTCGCCATGGACATCGCCGAAAGCCCACTGGCCGACATCAAGCGTCTGGCGCAGGGATTGCAGCGGGGGCGCGTCGATCCCGGCGACATATGGCGCGTGTCCAGGAACCTCGGCCTTGTATCGCGTGCCGCCTGGTGGCGCATCATGCGCAACCAGCTCTACATTCCCGCTTCCGTTGACTTGCGGCTGCTGGTCTGTGTCGAGCAATTGCCGCACCGGGCCAACCGCATCAGCCTTGCCGAGAAGCGCGACCGCTTCGGCATGCCCAAGGCGCTGTTCGAATGGGGACCAACGGAAACGGAAGAGCAAACTTTCCAATCCTGTGTCGCGCGCATCGGCGCGTACTGGACCCAGGCCGGTTTCGACCGGATATGCCCGTTGACCTGGTTGGTGGCGCGAGGAGAGGGAGCGGCGCAAATCATCGACCGGGCCGAAGCGTGCGCGCATCCGTCCGGCTCGACCAGAATGGGTACGGTGGTTGAGGATTCTGTTGTCGACCCTGATTTGTGGTGTCACGAAGTGCCCAATGTGGCCGCGCTCAGCGCGTCGGTGTTTCCGACGGCGGGCAGCGCCAACCCGACCTTCACGATCATGAAACTGGCTCTGTGGCTGGGCGATTCCTATCTGCGCAGGCTCAGCTCGCAAGTCGCCGGCGTCGTCGCAAAGAGGCCGTCGATGCGAACCGTTCCGATCTGATCGGGCGCGATGTGGGGCAGTCGAGTCCGTAGTAGCGGACCGGGCCGCGGCCACAGTCTAAGGAGGAGAAGGGACCAATGGCGTTGTTCAGTTTCGGGGTTCGAAACCACGTACGCGATCGCGAAAACGACGCCGCGCTTTTGCGCCAGCTGGTGGACACACTGAAAGTCGTTGGCACGAAGATCGACCGCGAGCGCAAGGGTCTGCAGGTACGATATCGACAGGCGGCGGAGCGCGCTGCCTTTTCGATGCAGGCGCTTGAAAATGAAGGTGGCAAGGCCATTTCCGGCAAGGTCGACGACCTGACCAATGCGATGACGCAAGCCATGCAGCGGATATTGTTCCTGCAGGATGAAATAGCCTTCATCGAAGGTCTTCGCGTGGAAACCATACAGTTCGCGCGCACCCACAACATCGAAATCTCCTCGCGCTCAGGCCGAGATGGCGAGACCAGAGGTCCCGTCGAAGGCGACCGTAATGCGTAGGGGGGATGCGCCCCGCAAAAAGGATGAACGCCAGCAACGCCACACACCGGCGGGACAGCACCTATAGGCTGTCTATCGCCGGGCCTGCCGGTCCTCGAATATGGCCGGATACACATCGGGCCGAGCGACCTCGCGATGGACGACCTGGACATCCGTTTTTATCTCTCCATTCTCCTCAGGCGGTTGCCTTACCTGGTGGGGATTGTTGCCGCCTTTACGATCGGCGGCATCGTCTTGGCATTGCTGTTGCCGCCGCTCTATCGCGCCAGTGCCAAGATACTCGTCGAGGCCCCGCAAATTCCCGCCGAGATGGCGCGCACGACAGTACCGATCAGCGCTGCCGACCAGTTCGCGCTCATCGAGCAGGAAATCGTCACGCAGGATAATCTCGTTGCGCTCGCCCAGCGTCAGAACGTTTACCCCAACAAGGGTGAAGGGCTCACAGGGCTCGAAATGGCCGACGACATGCGCGACCGCATCCATTTTGAGCCGGTCGAGCTGAGCACGACCAGGGATCCTCAGAACACGACAGTCTTCAGCATTTCCTTCGACGCGAAGGATCCCGATCTCGCGGCAAAGGTCGCCAACGATCTGGTCGAGACGATGCTGAGCAAGAACCTCAGCATGCGCACCGGACGGGCCAGCGACACCATGCAGTTCTTCGATCAGGAAAACAAAAGGCTGGGCGTCGAGTTGACCCGCATCGAGGCTGACATCCTCAAGTTCAAGAACGCCAACAAGGATGCATTGCCCGACAGCCTCGATTTCAGGCGCAGCCAGCAGGGTGCGCAGCAGGAAAGGCTCGCGCAGCTGGAGCGTGACGAGGCGGCGCTGCACAGCCGGCGCGACAATCTCGTCTCGCTGTTCGCCAACACCGGCCGTGTTGCCAGCGCGGGTCCCCTCAGCCCCGAAGAACAGATGCTGCAGGACATGAACAGGGCTCTGGCCGATCAGCTCACCGTCTTCGCGGAAAACAGTCCCAACGTCGTTGCGCTGCGCGCCCGCATCGCAGCGGTGCAAAAGAGCCTGAAAGACGCTCAGGCTGCCAATGCCGCTGGCGGCAAGGCCGGGCCGACCGAACTGGATGTCCAGCTGTCGGACATCGACGAGCGGCTGCGTTTCATCACCCAGGAAAAGGCTTCGATCACCAAAAACCTCGCGGATCTGGCGAAGTCCATCGCGGCGACGCCGGCCAACGAGACGACGCTGAACTCGCTCAACCGCAACCGCGCCAATATCCAGGAACAGTATAATACCGCCACCGCGATGCTGGCGCAGGCCTCGACCGGCGAGCAGATCGAAATCCGTTCCAAGGGCGGACGCCTGTCGATGATCGAGCCGGCCGTCGTGCCGGAGAAAGCCTTCCAACCGAACCGTCGCCGCATCGCGGGCGTCGGGCTGGCTGCGGGCATCGGCGCCGGTCTCGGTCTAGTCGTCCTGCTCGAATTGCTGAACAAGACCATCCGCCGGCCGAACGAGCTGGCCGAGTTGCTGCAAACCCAGCCGCTGGCGACGATCGCCTACATCCCCCGCGACAATGAAGGGCCGAGCGAGATCTGGAACCAGCTTCCGGGCTTCACACAGATGATGCGCCTGGCCGGATTGATCCAGACGTCGGCCTCTTCATGGCTGCGCCGAACCGGCTTGGGCAACCCATTCACGCGGCGGGCGGTGTGACGTGACCATGAAACAGGAAACCATCATCCCGGCTTTTCCCGAACATGCGCAGTCCGACGGTGGCGTTGGGCGGATTCAGACGGCCTTGCGCAAGGCTCGCGAAGAATTCGGCCCGGCACCCGCCAGCGAAGAATTCGGTTCCGTGCCCGTCGCCGAGAAGGTAGCGCCACTGCCCCCACGCGACCGGTTCCCGACATCGCTCTGGTCCACTCTGCCGATTTGTGAGCCGGATGCCCGTCAGCTAAACCGCAACCGCATCGTCACCACCACGCGGTCGGACCCGGCCTATGTTGCGTTCGACATGCTGCGCACGAAGGTTCTCCAGCTTCTGCGCCAGAACAAATGGGACACCGTCCTCATCACCTCGCCCACACCGCAATGCGGCAAGACGCTGGTCAGCCTGAATCTGGCGTTCAGCCTCGCCAACCAGAAGGATTGCCGCACCCTTCTCGTCGACCTCGACCTGCATCGCCCGCAGATCGGCGCGTTGCTCGGGGTCCGCGACGCTCCCCCGCTCGAGGATTTTCTTGCCGAGCGCATTGGCGCCGAACAAGCGTTTCGGCGCTATGGCGAAAACATCGCCATAGCGCCCAACGGGCGGCCCGTCACCCTGGCGGCCGAATTGCTGCAAAGCCCCGGAGCCACACGGGCCGTGAGAAGCCTGAAGCCGAAGTTGGCGCCCGATGTCGTCATCTTCGACCTGCCGCCGATGCTCGCCAATGACGACGTCGCGGCATTCCTACCGAATGTGGATTGCGCCATCCTGGTCGTTGCCGCGGAGCAGACGACGCGGGCTGAGGTCGACCTGTGCGAGCGCGAGCTGTCGCAGAAGACCAATCTGCTCGGCGTCGTCCTCAACAAATGCCGTTATGCACCCGAAAAATACGGTTATTGACGCGGAGCTACGCCGTTGCACGATCCGCAAGCCTTCGCACCACAATCGTCCGTAACCAGGGGCGGCCCATTTTGCGACGATGGCGGTGAACCGCCGGACAATGGCCGGTTTCCGATCTATTCCAGGCATTTCGGCCTGAACGGAAGGCCGTTCAGCCTGTTGCCCGACCCGAATTTTGTCTTCTGGTCGGCGGTTCACGCCCGCGCCTATGCCATGCTGGAATATGGGCTGGCGACCTTCGCGCCGATCATCATGATCACCGGCGAGATCGGCGCGGGAAAGACCACCCTCGTGCGCCATCTGCTGAATACGGCCGGCACCAACCTGCGCATCGGTCTGGTCTCCAATGCGATCGCAGGGCGGGGAAGCCTGCTTCACTGGGCGCTTTTGTCGTTACAGGAGCCTCTCGAGGGGCGGATTCCCCATGTCCAGCGGTTTTCGCATTTCGAGATGCTGCTGCGCGGCGAGAAGGCCAGGGGGCGCCACACCGTTCTGATCATCGACGAGGCACAGAACCTCTCGGTGAAGATGCTGGAGGAGCTGCGCTGCCTGTCCAATCTGAACGACGAAAGCGACGAGCTGCTGCAGATCGTGCTGACCGGTCAACCCGAGCTCAATCGTACCATCGACCGCCCGTCGATGCTGCAGTTCGCGCAACGGGTTTCGGCGCGCTTCCATCTCACAGGGATGCCCGCCGAAGCGGTGGAGCAATATGTCGCCCACCGGCTGAGGGTGGCAGGCGCCGACCGCCAGATATTTTCGCCGGCGGCTTGCGACCTCGTCTATTCGGTCAGTCGCGGGCTGCCCCGCGTCATCAACCAGATCTGCGACTACGCGCTTGTCTACGCCTTTGCGGACGACCGCGCGACGGTCGATGCGGATCTGATCCGGCAGGTCCTCGTCGACCGCAAGACCCCGTTCCCAACCGCCTCGGCCATGCCCGCTGGCCTGTAAGGCCGGAGTCGTAAGCGCTGGCTGGCGGTGGCCTCAAAAAGGAGTTCGGCATGCGCAAGATACTCATCGTCTACGGCACCCGTCCCGAAGCCATCAAGATGGCGCCGCTCGTTGCCGAGATCGACCGCTCCGACCATCTTCAGGCCGTGGTGGCGGTGACGGGACAGCACCGGGCGATGCTGGATCAAGTGAATGCCCTGTTCGGAGTGGAGCCGGCTTACGATCTCAACATCATCACCCAACGACAGCGCCTGGAGGACGTCACCAGCCGCGTCCTCGGTGGCGTTTCCGATATCATCGCTCAGGAAGAACCCGACGCGGTCCTGGTGCAGGGCGATACGACGACCTGTTTCGCGGCTGCACTCGCGGCGTTCTACCGGCAGGTTCCGGTGGTGCATCTGGAGGCGGGACTGCGAACCGGCAATCTCTACAATCCATTCCCCGAAGAGGCGAACCGTCGGCTGACGACAAGGCTCGCAGCGATCCATCTGGCACCCACCCCAAGCTCCAAGGCAAACCTATTGCATGACGGCGTCGACGAGGATGCCATCACCGTCACCGGCAATTCGGTGATTGATGCCTTGCTGGATGTCGTCGGACGAAACATTCCCGTCAGAAATCCGGATATCTTGAGGATTTGCGGGCGGCGCAGCGTGCTGGTGACCATGCACCGACGCGAATCCTGGGGCGAGCCGATGGCCCGGGCGGCTTGCGCGATAGCGCGTCTGGCCAAGGCCTTCCCGGACACGGTCTTTCTTCTGCCCGCACATCTAAACCCGGCCGTGCGCGACGTGTTGTTGCCGCCTTTGGCGGGGCACGACAATGTGCTGATCACCGCGCCGCTCGATTACAGCGATTTCGTGCGCTCGATGCATGACTGCGCGCTGGTGCTGACCGACAGCGGAGGCGTGCAGGAGGAGGCGCCCACTTTCGGAAAGCCGGTGCTTGTGCTTCGCGACACCACAGAACGTCCCGAGGCGGTGACCGCCGGCACCGTCAGGCTTGTGGGAACCGACGACGAGCGGATCGTCAGGGACACGACCCGACTGCTTGTCGATGCCGTCGCCTATGACGCGATGGCGCGGGCGGTTAACCCCTACGGCGACGGCCGTGCTGCATGGCGCGCGGTACGCGCCATCGAGCACTTCTTCGGTCTGGGAGAACTGGCCGCCGAGTTCGATTGCTGGCGTTCGGTGCGCGACCGCAACTCAGCGCCAGACGCCACGCGTATCATAGGCGACTTTGCCGCCTAGGCGGGTGTGGCGCATCGCCTTGAACGGCTCGTGCTCGACGAGCAGAACAACGATGTCGGCGCGCTCTACCGCCGCATGGGCATTTTCCAGCCTCACATTGGCGTAGCCCGACAACGCTGCTGGAACGTGGTCGACATAAGGATCGCAAACCAGGATATCGACCTCCGGCAGGGCGGCAGCGATCAGCCCCACAACCTCGATGGCCGGGCTTTCCCGGATGTCGTCGACATTCGCCTTGAAGGTCAGCCCGAGGCAGGCGATCGTTGGCGAACGGAAGCGTTGTGCCTTGGCCACGACCTGCTCCGCGACGTGATGCGGCCGGCGATCGTTGACCTCGCGGGCGGTGCGGATCAATGTCGACAGCAGCGGTGCGGCCGATACGATGAACCAGGGGTCGACCGGAATGCAGTGACCTCCGACACCGGGGCCCGGGCTTAGGATTTTGACACGTGGATGCCGGTTCGCCAGCCTGATAACCTCCCAGATGTCGATATGCAGCGACTCGGCGATGAGCGAAAGTTCGTTGGCAAACGCGATGTTGACGTCGCGATAGGCGTTTTCGACCAGCTTGGCCATTTCGGCGCTGGCAGCGTCGGTGAGCAATATCTCGCCCTGGGCGAAGACACGGTAGATTGAGGCCGCGCGCTCGGCGCAGCGCGGTGTCAGACCGCCGACGACGCGGTCATTGGTGATAATCTCGATCATGATCCGGCCGGGCAGCACGCGCTCCGGGCAATGGGCAATGAATATGTCGGCGTTCGGCTCGCTGTCGTCCGGCATCCTCAGGTCCGGCCGCTGCGCGGAAATCCACTCCGCCAGCTTTTGGGTGGTGCCGGGGGGCGACGTGGATTCCAAAACGACGATGTTGCCGGGTCGCAGCTTCGGCGCGACCTGTTCGACAGCTGCCTGTACGAAGGAAAGATCGGCCGTATGATCGCCGTTGAAAGGTGTTGGAACTGCAATGATGTAGGCATCGGCTTCCGGGGTTTCGGTCGTCGCGGTCAGCCTGCCCATCGCCACCGCGCCGCTGACGCTGATTGCCAGATCAGGTTCGACGAACGGCACCTCGCCGCGCGATACGGCCGCCACGATGTCGCGATTGACATCGACGCCGATCACCTCGATGCCGCGCGTCGCCAGTGCCACGGCTGTCGGCAATCCTATGTAGCCCATGCCGAGAATGGCCAGCTTGCCGCTGAACGGTGCATTCATGGGGCCACTCAAGCTCTCGTTGCGGTGAGTGGCGGGGGTGTTGATGGCGGTGCCGCCATCTTGCGTGACCACGATGTTCAATGCCGGAGACTCCCGATTGGAGTGGGATGAGTGGCGATTTTCGTCGACTGAAAGGCACGGGCCGGCGCGATGACCTCCCGCGCCGTCAAAAGGATGAAGACGCTGTTGGTGACCAGATAACGCCCCAAAAGGCGGCGTGGCTCCTGCAGCAGCCGATACGCCCATTCCATCCCCCAACGCTGCCAGCGGAGCGGAGCGCGTTTGGTCAAGCCCGCCATGATGTCGAAGGAACCACCCACACCGTGCAGGATCGGTACTCCGAGCGATCCCCCATACGCGCTGAGGAAGATTTCCTTTTTCGGCGAGGTAATGCCCAGGAACAGCATGTCTGCGCCGGAGGCGCGGATATCATCGGCGATCGCTGCACTTTCGGAAGCTTGGAAATAGCCGTGATGGCTGCCGACGATGCGCAGCCCCGGAAATCGTTCCGATAGACGATCCTGCAATTTTGCTAACACCTCGGCGCGCGCGCCGAGCAGATAGATCGAGCGCCCTTCGCGATGCGCCAGGGTAAGCAGGCCTTCGAACACGTCGATGCCGGCGATGCGTTCCGGCAAGGGACGCCGAAGCAGCCGGCTCGCCCATATGATCGATTGTCCGTCGGCCAGCAGGAGGTCGCAATCGATCAGCGAATTCCGCAGCAGCGGGTCGTTTCGCATATGAACGACCTTGGCGGCGTTCAACACGCCCAGCAGCATGCGGCTGCGGGTGACCAAGGCGGTGCGGCAGCGGGCGATCACGTCTTCCATGCGCAGGGCGTCGAAATAGACTCCGAACAGCAATTGTCGATCCGCGCTCATCGATAACTCCTCAGGATTTGGCGGCGGCTCCATGGGCCGGCATGCCGCGCAGGCGCTCCACCGTGCCGCCACACAGCCAGGCGTAAAGCAGCCAGCCCAGTTCGTAGGGCCGGCATTCGTAGTCGATCTGGCCGGGCGGAAAGAGCGTATCCAGGCCAGGAATGTGCAGTCCGGGCCGGAGCGCCGTCGTGGCGGCTGAGATCGCACGCGCGGCCTTCATCGGCTCGCGCCGTGCCGCCTTGCGCCAAATCACGCCGTGGCTCTGGCTGATGAGCGGCGCCTCCATCTCGGGATGATGGTCGAGCCAGGCCAGGCCTTTCACCAATGCGTCGAGATGGTCGGTGCCGCCGGCTTCGCGCAGGTCAAGCAGCGCCATCGGCGCCATCGCATGCTGGTGAACGGAGTAGACTGGATAGCCCTCGACGATGCTGCCGTCGCGCACATCGTAGTGCCACCACCATTGGCCGGCGGGTCCCTGCAGGGCGCAGATGCGCGCCGCGCAGGCTTCTGCGGCCACCAGCGCCTGCGGATCGAATTGAGCGACGGACAATCGCGCCAGACCTTGCGTCGAATAGACCTGGTCGGCGAAACAACCGACATGGGCGCGCAAGCGTCCGTTGGACGAGGCGGGCAGTCTGTGAGGGAACAGGCCGGATTTGCTCTGCGCGCCGATCAGCCTGTCGCGGGCCATGGCCGTCAACCGGCTGGTGTCGCCAAGGTGTCGGCCGGCGAGCCCGGCCAGCAGCATCCATGAACAGTCGACGGTCGCGACTGGCACTCCCGATGCAAGAAGTACGGTCAGGCCGGCGAAAAGCGGCGCGGCATAGAGGCCGCCAGCCTCCGCTGCGGTCCATGCCGCCAGCGCGACCGCACCGGGATCGTGGGAAAATTCCGCCCGCGTGGCTGTCGTCTGGATGAGGTCGGCGGCGGTGGCGCCATTCAGAATGCCGCACTGCTCTTCTACATCGATGAAGGAAAGTCCCAGCGCCACGTTGATCGCATAACGAAGGCTGTCGCCCTCCGGCCGAACGGGGGCGTCCGGCTGCGTCTCGCTGCCGCGCACGGTATGGACGAAGGCGCCTTTCCTGTACATTTGCGGCAGGCCGTTCTTGGCCAGTGCGATCAACTCTCCCAATCGCGCCCGCGTGATCGGAGAGGCGGCTTCAAGTGCGTCGAGCCGATCGATCACCGGCAGGCGGGTCGCGCCTGCGCCATTCGGTCTAGGGCTGTCCGCCCGTGAAAAGGCCATCGCTGTCAAATGCTCTCTCCCGCTTCGGCTCGCAGACAGTGCGGTGACTTTGCCGCCGCCAAACCGCCGTTTTCGAACGGTCGGCGTTTCGTGCGACCCGCCACAAAAGATACGAGAAATCCCGTGCCGCATTCCATTGACCAGAAAGGATTACGCGGTCGCGTTGGCCGTCGACGGCGCTGTTGCTGGCTACGCCGATAGGACTAAGCCGCATACGAAAGGCACTCTTTCGCTGCCCGATCCGGCAGGTGAATCTGCCTTCAACAGTCACCCAAATTCGTGCGGGGCGAAACGGATGGATTCTGCCGATGCGATGATTGCCGGGGCGTGGCCTCCGCTCGCCGTCATCATCGTCACCTACAACAGCGCCGATGTTCTGCCTGGCCTGCTGGCCTCGTTGCCGGCTGGGTGCGAAGGCGCCGGAAGCGTCGAGATCATCGTGGCCGACAATGATTCCGCCGACGCCTCCGTCGACATAGCGCTGACCCATCCGACGCGCCCGCGCGTCATTCGCATGGGCCGCAATGCCGGTTATGCGGCGGCCATAAACGCAGCGGCGGCATCGGTAGGGCCGCAGGCGGATTTGCTGGTCCTCAATCCCGATATCCGCCTTCAACCCGGCGCCGTACGCGCCCTGCGCCTCAAACTCTGCGACCTATCGGTCGGTGTCGCGGTGCCGCAGGTGCTGACCGAATCCGGCGCGGTGTCGCGTTCATTGCGCCGCGAACCGTCGGTCAGGACCGGATGGTCCGATGCTCTCCTCGGCACGGGGCTGGCGGCACGACTGAGAGCGGGTGAAATCGTCGACGATCCCGGTCTCTATGCCAAGGGCGGAAGTGCGGAATGGGCGACAGGCGCCATTCTGGCGGTTTCCGCCCGGGCTAGGCGCATGGTCGGCGACTGGGACGAGAGCTTCTTCCTCTACAGTGAGGAGGTCGACTACATGAAACGCGTGCGGCGGTCAGGGCTTGCCGTGACCTATGTTCCCGAGGCGCGCGCCGTGCACATCGGCGGGGAATATCAGAATAACCCCTATCTTTCGGCGATGATGACAGCCAACAGGATCCGTTATTTCCGCCGGCATCACGGTCTGCTGTCGACGGCTTTGTTCCGGCTAAGCATCATTGTCGGCGAAATGATGCGGGCCCCGCTCGGCCCCGGGCATCGAGCGGCTTTGCGAGCAGCGGTTACGCCGCTGCGTCAGCCCTGAGCGTCGGCCCGACCTTGGCGCCCAGCAATTCGGCATAGATGGAATCCATGCGATCGAGCTTCGCCGACCACAGCGCGGTCTTCTCGACATGCGTATGGGCGGCCGCACCCATCTTGAGGCGCAAGGCCGGATCGGTGGCGAGCTTGCGGATAGCCGCGGCGATATCCCCGGCCAGCACCTCCGGCGTGCTGACCGGGAGTTTGATGGCGCAGGCATCGGATGTGGCGCTGCCGGGGCCGCCGCGGTCGACGACGATCAGCGGCAGCGAATAGCCCATCGCCTCCAGCGCCACGTTTCCACCGGGCTCGCGATAACTTGGAAACACGAAGATGTCGGCTGCCCGGTAGAAATCGGCGACTTCCGCCTTGGATCGCCAACCATGGAAGGTCACCCGGTCGGTAAGCCCGTTGGCGGCGGCCAATGCTTCGCAGGCGGCGCGGTCAGGGCCTTCGCCGACGATGTCGAGCCTGACCGGAAGATCGGCGGTGAGCGCCATGGCGCGAAGGATGTCGCGCGCACCCTTCGTCCTGACGAGACGCCCGACATGAAGCAGGCGCAGCGGCTCCGACCTGCCGCGACGGTCGATCGGCGCCGGAATTTCGTCGAGCCCCGTCTCGCTCATCACTTCGAAACGGCGCAGTGGGATTTCGGCGAGCTGGGCTTCGACATAGCTGGCGATGCCGAGTACGCAGTCGGCGCTGCGATAGGTCTGGCGCAGCATCGGGTCCCACATGCGCCTGTAGCGGTCGAGGCCGCGCAGCGCGACAAACCATTGTTGACGCCCGTCGTCCGCGGAAAATCCCGCTGGCGTCGAGAGACCACCACCGACCGGTCCGATGACGAAGGGAATGCCGAGGCCGGCCAGCGGCGAAGGGTAGCGCATGGCGACCGGCACCGGCTGGTGCGCGATGTCGAAGTGCTGTCCGTTGGCCAGTTCCTGCCGGATCCAGCGCCGGGCGTGGATATAGAACGGAACATAGGCGGGTTTGAGCATGCTGTTCAGCCGCTCGGCCCGGCCGAGCAGCGGCGGCTCTACCCACTCGACGACGCGCAGGCCCGAAAGTTGTTCTGCTGCCGGTCTGGCGCCCCGCTTGTGATAGGTGAGCAAGGTGACGTCGTGGCGCTCGCCGAGACGGCGCGCCCATTGATGCGCCACCCAGGCTTCGCCGACATCCTCGCCGTTGCAGGTCGGCGCGACCAGGAGCAGTTTGAGCATGATCAGCCGCCTTGTGCCTTGCCATGCCGCCAACCCGCCTTGAGGCGTCGCCCCAGTTCGGTGTTTTCGGCGAAGCGCCGGGCCTGTTTGTTGATCATCGCAAGAGCGGACACCGCCAGCACCACGAGCATCGGCCAGGGGCGGCGGGCAGCCAGCATCACGTCGCTCTCCATGCGGATGCGTTGCGCATAGGCGGATTTGTATTCGGCATCGCCGTGGCCGAAATCCAGACACTTGATGTCCGGGTCCGCGCAAAGGTCCTCGATCATGCGCAACATGGTCAGGCGACCCACCGAGTATTTGCCATATTCCGGATCGAAGCCGGGTGTGCCGGCAAAGAAGGTTCCTGCATAAGCCAGACCGGTCCAGAACGCGACGGGCTGTTCGTCGATGGAGAGCATCCAGGTCCGGTGCCATCCTCGCTCCAGGCCGAGTTCGATGAGCCCCCTTTGCATCGGGTCGCCCAGATAGCCGACACCGAGCCCGCGTTGATAACTCTTGGCGGCCACCGTTTCCATGTCGCTGCAGATGCGAGGCAGGTCTTCCAGGCTCCTCCATCTGTGCAATCGTAGACGGTCGCCAAATTTGTCGGTCAGCCGCCGATCGTGCCGGCGCAGCGTTTCGCGGGTCTTCACCGAACGGCTTTCCAGGAATTGTTCCAGCGAACCCGCCATGCAGGCCACCCATCGTGGCGCCGCCGGCTGCCCATGGGCGCGGCGCGCCGTTCCGGTCGCTGCAGTGGCTTCCTGATAGAGCGTGCTTTCGATATCGACATTGCGCATCAGCAGCAGGTCCGCCTTCCCGCTCTTGAAGGCGTCTGTCAGATGCCGCATGACGAGCGCTTCGTCCTCTCGCGTTCGCGCACCCAGAATGCCGTCGAATGTTACAACAATCGCCCGCAACGTTACGCGGCCAAGCGTGCGATAGCCGAAGCGGAACGCCACCGGCAGGTTTTCGAGCCGCGCCACGGCGATCAGGCTGGACCCGTCATCGCGCCGGATATGCACGACATGGGGCCTGACGACCTGCTTGGCATGCTTTACCACGGTCATGAAGTAGTCGATGTCGGAATCGATATCGACTACGGGCAAGGTGTTCCAGGCAGGACGCAAGGCTTCGACCTGTTCCAGGGTTGTTGCCACCGTTGCGATGTCGTCACGCATGGCGACGGCCCCGGTCTGGCTGGATAGCGACACAGCGCTCATCGACAATGTCCCTGACCGCGATGGCTTGAAAGGGGAGGCGGCCGTTGCGTTGCCCAGAGGCTAGCCGAGGGCCGGTGCGTCGACCATCCAGCACCGAGGGAGCAAAAGATTGAGCCCGTTCGGCAATTGGACGTATCGAGGCCGCTCGGGGCGAAACCTTCCATCAGTTTGGACGCTCTGGCAGCATCGCGCCGATCGCACGCGTGGCACCCGGCCTTGCCGCGCGCGCAGGCTTGCTCAGCTGCGGCGTGTCGAGAATCCAGGCCCCGCTACCCAGCGCGAAGATGAAAACGACGTAGGTCGCGTTCCAGAAATAGACCGTCCACCCAACCAGGAAAAAACCGGTCAGCGCCATCAGATAGGCCGTACGATAAACCTGCGTTCTTTCGTCCAGCCCGGATCTGTAGGCGACCGGCAGGTAGGTCGAAAAGAAGGTGAACATCACGAAGAAGCCGGCCGGTATGCCGTGCCTCACGGCGTCGACGATCCAGTACATGTCGATGCTCGTGGTCATCCAGTCTGGCCGGTTCCACGGATTGAACCCGATGCCGAACAGCGGGTGGTTGAGGATTGAGGCTGTGCCGTAGCGCCAGATCAGCACGCGCATATAGGCCGAGCTTTCGTCGAATGAGAAATACGACATGAAGACGACGGGAACCGCGCGGTTGGACAAGACCTCGATGGAAGCAGCCATGAGGAAAAGCAGGCCGCACAGAATCTTCCAGCGGCTCGTTATGCTTCCAAACAGCCAGTACCAGAAGAGCAGCAGCGCCTGGCAAGTCAGCGCGGTCAGCGGGCCGGACGACAGCGACAAAAGCGTTGCGGCAGCTACGACGATCGTCGCACTCCAGCGGCGCGCCAATGTCTTGCCATAGCCAAGAACCAGATGCGTTGGCGCCAGAATGCTGGCGCAGACGACACCATACAGGATCGGATGTTCGAACAGGCTCTGGACACGGCGAAGCCCCCAGCGCGGTTGGAGGTAGTCGTCGGGGAAAGTCCGGCTGATCGACGAAAAAGCGCTCAACAGCCAATTGCGGCCTGTCCAGGCCTCGATCACGGCGAAGGGCAGCAGGAAGGCGACCAGCTTGAAGAACAGCGACACCATGGCATGGAAGTCGTCAGCGTCGCGGATGAAGCAGCGGGCGAGCAGATAGGTGCCCATCGTCTCGATGAAGATCATGCCCGACGGCTGCACGGCGTAGCCGAAACCGTGCACCATCGAGATGGCGAGAAAGCACCACAGGCAGTAGAGCAGCAACGAGATGTCGGCGAGGCGTATCCGGCCTGCCTTTCCGCTCAGCCACATTACCAGGCACGGGAACAACCACGCCAGCAGCACCAGGCGATAAACCGACAGACGCATCGGACCGATATTGATGATCCATGGGACAAGCAGTGAGATCAGGAAGAGGAATATCGGCCAAGACAGGGGCCTGGATGCCACTATGTCCTGCTTGCCGGACGCCAGGCGGCTCGAAGCGGAACCGCGCCGGCCAGGCCTCGCGCCGAACGCAGGGTCTGCCAGGCCGTTCGCGACAGCCCCGTCTGGTCCGATGGGGTAGGTTTCTCGCTTGCGCATGACACGCCCCCGCCCTCGAATTCGACCAAGGGCGCCGGAGAGCCTAGAGTCAATCCGCGCGGCGTGGGATTACTCACTTTGATGTAGGGGCGGCTATATTGTCTAACCTGCGGTGCGGCGTATTTTTTGATGGACCGCTGGAACCTGGCTGAAGGCTCGACGGTTCGGTCGGTTTCGCACATGGATGCCGGCCGGTTTCGGGCAAGATCGAGACGAGGACATTTCGATGTCGGTCGAGGGCATGGCGCGGTCGCTCTATCGGAACATGGCCACCTTCGGAGACCGCTATCGCCGGGAGAGGTTGAGGATCCCGATCGGCGAGGGGCGCAGCAGCCAACCCGCTGTCTATTTCCTGACACCGGATCATCCCGAGCCTTCGGGTGGCATCCGCGTCATCTACCGTCACGTCGATATCCTCAATGCCGCGGGCATAGACGCCTTTGTCCTTCATTGGCGCCCCGGCTTCCGCTGCAGCTGGTTCGACAACGCCACCAAGGTAACGGACTGCGTTCACGCCAAGATAAGACAAGGCGATCTGCTCGTCGTTGCCGAAATCGATGTCGACCTGCTCTCAAACCTGCCCAAACCGCTCGCCTATGTCATCTTCAACCAGAACAGCCATTTGACTTGGCGGCACGCGCCGGAGCGGATCGCGTGCTGTTATCGGCCCGGCTCCGGCCTGATCCGTACCGTCACGGTTTCCCGTCACAACCAGCGCATGCTGGAAATGGCGTTCGGCGAGGGGTTGGTCGAACGCATCCATCTTTCCATCGACGGCGCGTTGTTTCATCCTGGCGGACGCCCTCGCACGCGTAGCATCGCCTATATGCCGCGTCGCGGCCACGAGAGCGCCCGGCAGGTGATCGAGATATTGCGCGCGCGGGGCAGCCTCCGCGACTGGGAATTGCTGCCGCTCGACGGCCTGTCCCATGCCGAAGTGGCCGCTTATCTGCGCACGACGCGCATCTTCCTCGCATTCACCCAGCACGAGGGGTTCGGCTTGCCCGCGGCGGAGGCGATGGCTTGCGGCAATTATGTCGTCGGCAACCATGGTTTTGGCGGCAGCGAATTCTTCCGGCCGGAGTTCAGCGCCACGGTGGAAAGCGGCGATGTGGTCGGGTTCGTCGAGGCGGTGGAAGCGGCCATCGCTAGTGAGCGCGCCGACCCCGACTGGTGCCGCGACCGGGGCCTTGTGGCGTCGCACTTCATCCGCAGCGAATATTCCGTCGAACGGGAACGCGAAGAAGTGGTCAGGCTTTATACGGGAATATTGCAACGTCTTCAGCCCGCGAGCGACGACAAGCCGGCTAGAAATAGCGGGACTTCAGCTTCGGCTGGGAGAACTGGCATCGAACAAGGCTGACAAGCAGCCGTGCATTGAATACGCGTTCCCGCCACGCGGAAACCGGCCTGAACACCCTGTAGATCACGCGGGCTAGATAGGGCAGGCCGAGCATCTCCGGCTTCACATAGAGCGCCACCGCGATGTTCTCGTTCAAGCGCTTGCGCATGGGATGTTTGCGAGGGTTCCGGTAACCCATGCCTCCACCGGAAATGCGCGCCACGGATTTGCGCTCGACTTTGAACAGCCATGCCGACCATTCCTGGTCCTCGGCGGAAAACACTTCCGGCCGGAAGCGCCGCTTCTTCAGCAGCGCCGTCTTGACCACCGCGCATGTGTTCCACACGCCGTTGAAACCGGTGAAGTTGGTCTGGTCGATCAGGATGTGGGACAGGCAACCTTCATCCTCCGCGCAGAAATAGGCGGCGCCGATGCCGTCATTTTCGGCAAGCAGGGTTATCGCATAAGCCACGGCATCGGGATTGGTCAGAACCGTGTGCGAGGAAACGATCAGCACATAGTCTGTATCCAGATAGTCTATGCCCTGGTTCAGCGATCCTGAATAGCTGAATTCCTCGCCGACATAGCGATGCACGACCGAGCCGGCCGGAACGATATCGAGTGTCCCGTCGGTCGATCCCGAATCCACGAAAACATAGCGAAGCGGCCGCCAGTTCTGCGCTGACAGCGACTGGATCGTCGCCGGCAGGGTCGCACGGGAATTGAAGGTGCGGATCAGGGCGGAATAGCGCCGAGGCTCCATCGGTCACTCCGGATGAGGTGTTGTTTCCGCGAGCTCAGCAAGCGAAAGCGACGCTGAAAATACAAAAATAGAAAACAGCAGTTGGAGGTGATAAACAATATCAAGGTGAAAGTGTCAAAACCGTGCAGGAAATAATCAAGAAACAACGTTAGATAGGAGAACAAATTGTCTATTTCTGTCGATGTGATTGTGCCATGTTACCGATACGCGCACTTTCTTCAGGGGTGTGTTGAAACTATTTTGGAGCAGAGAGGTGTGGATGTTCGCGTTCTTATTATTGACGATGCCTCACCGGACAACACCGAAGAGATAGGAATGGGGCTTGCCGACAGTGATAGCCGGGTGACCTTTCGAAGGCATCAGACCAATCGGGGGCACATACCCACCTTCAATGAGGGGATCGAATGGGTATCGGCTGAATGTCTGCTCCTGCTTTCGGCTGACGACTACATCCTTCCGCAGGCGTTGAGCCGGGCCTGCCGGCTCATGGCGGATGCGCCCGAAGTGGGCTTCGTGTTCGGCAACGCCATCACAAGGCACTCGGACGGCACGGAAGAACAGGTTCGGCCGCTCGGCAGGAAGGCGGGAACGGCAAAGTCGCTGGTCATGACCGGCGCGGAATTCGTGAAGGTCTCCGGCGGCAGCAACATCGTGCCGACGCCGACGGCTGTGGTGCGTACCAAATTGCAGAAGCGCCTTGGTGGGTATCGGCTGGAGTTGCCGCACAGCGGCGACATGGAGATGTGGCTAAGACTGGCATCGCATGCGCAGGTAGGGTTTATCAACGAGGATCAGGGCGTCTACCGCAGGCACGACGCCAACATGTCGCTGGCCTACAGTGCCGGCCACATGCTGGCCGACCTCAAGGAACGTCACAAGGCGATCATGGCTTTCCTGACCGAAGCTGGTGGGACGCTGGCCGCCGACCCGGCGGTGCGATCGACGCTTTCCGAAGGGTTGGCGCGACAGGCCATCGGGCGGGCGAGTGCCGCCTTCAACGCGGGCGATCTTGATGCGGTCGATGCTATCTCGGCCTTCGCGCAAGACGTATGTCCCGGAATTCGCAAGTCATGGCCGTGGGCCAAACTGGCAAGCAAACGGTTGATCGGCCAGGCGGGATGGCAGGCCATGAGTTCGGCGAAGTCGAGCTTCTCGCGTCGTTTCTGATCGTACGATGGCACCAGGTCGACAGATCCATTCCACGGCCCCTGCCGCGTCATCACAAATGCGGTCGCGCATGCGGCTTCCGACAGGGCGTCTACTCCTTTGTGGGATGACGCTACCGCGTTTTCTTCAATTTACTCAGGGCCCGAAAAGCCATCTCGTTGTCAGCGGGGTTTCGTCCCACTTCGCATGAAACCGCCGTGCACCCGTCAGGTCGCAGGCGGCGCCATCCAGGGCAACGGTGCTGGCAACAGGAGAGCCGGGGCAGCATGATTTCTTCTTCCGTCATCCTGTCCGAGGGTGTCGTCATCCACCAACCGGACCTGGTCAACCTCTACGGATGCAGCATCGGCGCGGGCTCTCGCATCGGCGCCTTCGTTGAGATTCAGCGCAACGCCGTCGTCGGCAAAAACTGCAAGATTTCCAGTCACAGTTTCATCTGCGAGGGCGTCACGCTCGAGGACGGCGTCTTCATAGGTCATGGGGTCATGTTCACCAACGACCTCTATCCGCGCGCCGTCACGCCAAACGGCGCGCTGCAGTCCGACGCCGATTGGACCGTCACTCCCACCACCGTCAAACGACATGCCTCGATCGGCTCCAACGCCACCATTCTGGCCGGCATCGTGATTGGCGAAGGCGCGCTAGTCGGCGCCGGTGCCGTCGTTACCCGCGACGTGCCGGACTTTTCCATCGTCGCCGGCGTGCCGGCGGCCGTCGTCGGCAAGGTGGAGGGCGCGCCTGTCCGCGCCAGGGCCGTGGGAGAAGCACGATGATCGGCGTCGCCGTGGTGGGCTATGGTTATTGGGGCCCCAACCTCGTTCGCAATCTTTCCGAGGCAGCCGGCACCGAACTCATCGCGGTCTGCGACCTTAATCTGGACCGGCTTGCAGCCGTGCGCGGCCGCTATCCGAGCGTCGCGGTCACCGACGATTACGAGGCGATCCTGCGTGACCCGCGCATCGCCGCGATTGCCATCGCTACGCCGGTGTCGACGCACTTCAGGCTTGCCATGAGTGCCTTGATGGCGGGCAAGCACGTGTTTCTGGAGAAGCCCATCGCTCCTTCTTCCGAGGAAGCCGAACGGCTGATCGAAGAGGCCGAGCGCCGTGGATTGGTGTTGGCGGTCGACCACACATTTGTCCACACCAGCGCCGTGCGCAAGATGCGCGAGTTGGTCGAGGGAGGGCTTGGCGAAATCTACTATTACGATTCCGTGCGCGTGAATCTCGGCCTTTTCCAGCACGATGTCAGCGTGATCTGGGATCTGGCCGTGCATGATCTCTCGATCATGGATTACGTGCTGCCAGCGCGACCGGTGGCGGTCTCCGCGATGGGCATGAGCCATTTCCCCGGCGAGCCCGAGAACATCGCCTATCTCAACCTCCACTTCGACAGCAAGCTGATCGCGCATGTCCACGTCAACTGGCTGGCGCCGGTCAAGGTGCGCCGCACGTTGATCGGCGGTAGCCGCAAGATGGTCGTCTATGACGATCTGGAGCCGAGCGAGAAGATCAAGGTCTACGACAAGGGCATCACCCTCAAGGGCGAGTTTCAGGCCAATGGCGAAGCGGTGCGGCAGGCCCTGATCGGCTACCGCAGCGGCGATATGTGGGCGCCGCATCTCGATATCGCCGAGGCGCTCGCGACCGAACTCAAGGAGTTCGTCGGCTGCATCGAGACAGGCGGCACCCCGGTCGCCGACGGGCACGCCGGCCTGCGGGTCGTTCGCATCCTCGAAGCGGCAAGCGCGTCGCTTTGCCAGCGCGGCCGCGTCGTCGAACTCGAACCCGCGAGGCGCGTCGCATGATCCCGTTCCTCGATCTCAGGGCGCAATACGCTTCCATCAAGCCCGAACTCGACGACGCGGTGCTTCGCGTTCTGGCGTCCGGGCAATATGTGCTTGGCGAGGAAGTGGCCGGTTTCGAGCGCGAGTTCGCCGCCTATTGCGGCACTAGCCATGCCGTCGCGGTCAACACCGGAACCAGCGCATTGCATCTGGCTTTGCTGGCGGCGGGCATCGGACCGGGCGACGAGGTCATCACCGTGCCCTTCACATTCGTCGCCAGCGTTGCGGCCATCCGCTACACGGGCGCGCATCCGGTGTTCGTGGACATCGATCCGCATGCATTGACCATGGATCCCGCGCAGCTTGAGGCGGCGATCACGCCGCGCACCAAGGCCATCGTGCCGGTCCATCTCTACGGGCGCATGGCCGACATGGCGCCGATCATGGAGATCGCCGACCGCCACGGCCTGCCGGTGATCGAAGATGCATGCCAGGCGCATGGCGCCGATTTCCGCGACAAACGTGCCGGCAGCATCGGCCATTCCGGCTGCTTCTCCTTCTATCCGGGCAAGAACCTCGGCGCCTGTGGCGAAGGTGGCATCGTCGTCACCAACGATGCTGCTACCGCCGCCATGGTGGCGACGCTGCGCGACTGGGGACAGGAGCAGCGCTATCACCATCGGCTCAAGGGCTTCAATTTCCGCATGGACGGCATCCAGGGTGCGGTCCTGCGCGTCAAGCTTCGCCACCTCGAACACTGGACGGCGGCCCGGCGCTCGCATGCCAGGCTCTACGATGCCCTTTTGGCCGACATCGAGACGATCCGCTCGCCGGCGAACCCTGCCGACGGGAGGCATGTCTACCATGTCTATGCCATACGCTCGGTCGACCGGGACAGTCTGCGGCGAAGCCTTGACGTTGCCGGCATCCAGACCGGACTGCACTATCCGATACCGGTTCATCTGCAGCCGGCGCACGCCGATCTTGGCCACCGCGTTGGCGATTTTCCGGTTTCCGAGAAGGCAGCCAACGAGGTCCTGTCGCTGCCGCTCTATCCCGAGATGACGGCCGGCCAGGTGGCCGAGGTCGTCTCGGTGATCCGGGCAGCGACCATGGCTTCGAGCGAAGTGCGGGTGGCCCATGTCGGCTAGGTCCGAACCGCATGGCAGGGTCGTTCCGGCTGTACATGGGCGCCGGCTCGAACCTTCGGACCCGAATTTCGCGAGCGGTTTCGCCGAAGCGCTGATCGAGGCCTATGGCGACAAGGGGCTGGAGGATCTCTATGCGCGTTTCGCGGTGGGAGACGGCTTCATCGACGCGACCATGCGCAAGACGATTTGGTATGCTCTGGCGATGCACTGTGGTCCCGGGCTTCAGGTCGGCGCCGGCGCGTCATTCAGGCATGCCGGTACATTCCGGATCGGCGCCGGCGTGTTCATCGGTGCGATGGCCATCATCCAGGGGCGGCACGACGGCACCTGCATCATCGGCGACAACAGCTGGATCGGCCCGCACGTCTTCCTCGACGCGCGTGATCTGATCATCGGCGAATCCGTCGGCTTCGGACCGGGCTCGAAGGTGCTGGGGTCCGAACATAGCGGGCTGCCGATCGACCAGCCGATCATCCGTACCGATCTTGAGATCCGGCCGGTGCGGGTGGGCGACTGGGCCGATATCGGCACCGGTGCCACCATCCTTCCCGGCATCACGATAGGCAAGGGCGCCATTGTCGGGGCGGGCGCGATGGTCGCTGCCGACGTGCCGCCATTCGCGATCGTGGCGGGTGTGCCGGCGCGGTTTCTGCGCTGGCGGGAAGGTGTCGAAACGATGCGCATCAAGCCCGAGGGAGCGGACAGGTGATGAAAGACAAGCGTGTACTGATCACCGGCGGTGCCGGCCTCATCGGCTCCCACATCGCCGATCTGGTCGTGCAGGAGCAGCCGCGCGAGATCATTATCCTCGACAATTTCGTACGCGGGCGGCACGAAAATCTGCGCCAGGCCATGGCGGCGTTTCCGCTCACCATCGTCGAGGGCGACATCCGCAACCGCGCCTTGCTCGCCCGTTTGTTTGCCGGCGTCGATGTGGTGTTCCACCAGGCAGCGATCCGCATCACCCAATGCGCCGAGGAGCCGCGACTGGCTTTCGACGTCCTGGCCGGCGGCACGCTGAACGTGATCGAGGCCGCGGTGGAGGCGGGCGTGTCCAAGATTGTCGCCGCCTCGTCCGCCTCGGTCCTCGGCCTCGCTGACACTTTCCCGACGACTGAGGATCACCATCCCTACAACAACCGCACCATCTATGGCGCCGCGAAGGCCTTCAACGAAGGGCTGTTGCGGTCCTTTGCCGAGATGCGCAGCCTCCACTACGTCGCGCTGCGTTATTTCAACGTTTACGGCCCGCGCATGGATATCCACGGCGCCTACACAGAGGTGCTGATCCGCTGGATGGAGCGCATCGCTGCTGGTGAGGCGCCAGTCATCCATGGCGACGGCACGCAGACGATGGATTTCATTCATGTCCACGACATCGCCCGCGCCAATCTCCTGGCTGCGAAATCCGAAATCACGGACGAGGTGTTTAACGTGGCGAGCGGAACCGAGGTCAGCCTGCTCCAGCTCGCCCGCATGCTGTGCACGGTCATGGGCTCGACGCTGCAGCCTGTACACGTTCCGGCGCGCGCCGTGAACGGCGTGACGCGCCGGCTTGCCGACACCAGCAAGGCACGCACGCGCCTCGGCTTCGAAACGAACATTTCGCTGGACAGCGGGTTGCGCGACCTCGTTTCCTGGTGGCGCCAGGAACAGGCGCAAGCCAAGGTCGCGGCAGAATGAGCGCGGCCCTGGCACAGATACCGGTCGCTAAGCCGATGCTTGATGAGAGCGAGGCCGACGCGGCGCGGCGCGTGATCCTGTCGGGCTGGGTGACGCAGGGGCCGGAAGTCGCGGCCTTCGAACGCGAGTTCGCAGCCCTTGTCGGCGCACCACATGCTTGTGCTGTCTCCAATTGCACGACCGCGCTGCATCTTGCCTTGAAGGCCGTCGGTGTTGGACCGGGCGACGAGGTGATCACCGTCAGCCATTCCTTCATCGCCACCGCCAATGCCGTGCGTTATTGCGGCGCGCTGCCCGTGTTTGTCGACACCACCGCCGGCGACTACAACATCGATCCTGATCTGGTCGCCGCCGCGATCACGCCGCGCACCAAGGCAATCCTGTGCGTCCATCAGATGGGCATGCCCTGCGATCTGTCGCGGCTCATTGATATCGCCAGGCGCCATGCGATTCCGCTTGTCGAGGATGCCGCTTGCGCGATCGGTAGCGAGATATTCTGGAACGGCAAATGGGAGCCGATCGGCAAGCCGCATGGCGACATTGCCTGTTTCTCGTTCCATCCCCGCAAGGTGGTGACCACCGGCGACGGCGGCATGCTGACGACGGCCAATCCAGATTACGACGCGAAATTCAGGCTCTGGCGCCAGCATGCGATGAGCGTGGCCGACACGGTGCGCCACAGTTCGAACGCCGTCATCTACGAGAGCTATCCCGAACTCGGCTACAACTACCGCATGACCGACATGCAGGCGGCGATCGGGCGTGAGCAGCTGCGCAAGCTACCCGGGATCGTGGCGCGACGCCGGCGGATCGCCACCCTGTACGGACAGCGTCTTCGCCACATCCCCGGCCTGCGCACGCCGGCCGAACCGGACTGGTGCCGTTCCAACTGGCAAAGCTATTGCGTAGCCTTGCCGGAACGCGCCGACCAGCGCCAGGTCATGCAGTTGCTGCTCGATCGCGGTATCTCCACGCGGCGCGGCATCATGAACATTCACCTGGAAGGCGCCTATGCGGAACCGGGTGCTTGCCGGCGCTCTTCGACGCTGCGGCACAGCGAGCGGGCACAGACCGGTTCGATCATCTTGCCGCTCTACGCGCAGATGTCCGAACAGGAAGTCTTCCGGGTCACCGAGGCGCTCGAGCACGTCCTGGCATTGATCCCGCTGCTGCGCGCGGTGGCTCCCGTCAGGCCGCTTTCATCAGCCACGGCCGGATGAAGGCAGGAAGCGTCTCTTCCGGCAGCAATGTCGCCAGCATCCGCAGCGAATAGAGGCCGGTGATCAGCGTCAAGGCCACGCCCACGGCCGCCGCTGGCCAGACCGGCAGCAGGAACACGACGCCGAAGACGATGACGGTTGCCGGCAGGAAGATCAGGCCGAGCCGCAGGTTGGAGGTGGACCAGCGGAAACCGCTCATCCGGTTCACCAGTACATAGATCAAGATGCCGTGCCAGATATAGAGGCCAAAGAAGGCCATGCCGGCGCCGACCAGGCCGACGCGTGGCACCAGGAGCCAGGCCAGGCCGACATTGACGACCGTCGCCGCCACCTCGGTCCAGAAGAAGGTGTTGCGGTCGCCCTTGGCCAGCACGATGAACCCCATTGGCCATGACACGATGCGCAGCATCATGCCGAGGCAGATCCAGCGCAGCACGTCGACCGCGGGATGAAACGCCGGCGAATAGAACAGCGTCATCACCAGAGGTGCGATGGTCAGCGTGGCGATCAGCCCCGGGCCGGCCAACAGGATGCTTATCTGCGTCTGTTCGTTCACCAGGCGGTTGCATTCGTCGTCGTCGTCGGCCACGGCGGTCAGCCGCGGGTAGAAGTCCGTGCCCATCGCCTGCAGGATGAAGCCGGCATAGAGGCCGCCCAGCGTCCAGGCCGCCTGGTAGAGGCCAGCCGCCTCGAAGCCCTCCTGGCGCATGACGATGATCCTCACCGCATAGGCCGCACCCACGGTGAGGAAGCCACTTGCCATGAACACCACGCCGAGCTTGAGCAGGGCGGCCGACTCTTCGAAAACCTGGCTTGTCGATATCGCCGTGGCTTCGACCTTGATCTTGCGGGCATACCACCAGGAGGTGAGGATCGACATCGCCGCCATGGCGACGAGCGCCGGCACTATCCCGGCTTGACCAAACCGGTAGACCATCGGGATACCGATGGCCGTGCTGAACAGGGCGGCCAGCATGTTGATGCGGGCAAGATCGGCGATGTGCCGCATGCCTTGCACGAGCGCTATCTGTCCCGCCGAAATCAGCCGGAGCAGCACGGCGACGGCAAGCAGCGCCACACCCATTGTGTGGCTGCGGTCGCCGAAGGTGAATTGCGCCACCGGCATGGCGAGTGCGGCGAGCAGCACCGCGCCCGCCAACCCCAGCACGATGGAGATGCGCCGCAGCACTGTCGCCGTCCGGACGATCCGCTCGCTATCCTCGGCTCCGGCCGCCTCGGCGATCTGGCGCACGCCGCTCACCTGAATGCCGAGCCCGGCCAGCGTCTGGGTGAGATCGGCGATGGAAGTGTAGAGCCCCATCAGTCCGACGCCTTCAGGCCCCAGAAGCAGCGCCATGGCCTTGTTGCGGATGATAGAAAAACCGATGTTGACGACCGAGGAGCCGCCGATCATCGCGGTCGATTTCAGGATTTGGGTGTAGGTCTGCCTTCTGGCCGGGGCGGGAGCGGACATCGCAGGGGCAGACATGGTTGGGTTGTCCGTCATGATACGAGCCTCATCCGGCCTGGGCAGTAAGCAGCCGCCGCACCACCGTCTCGGTGCTGGCGCGCCAGTCGGCTGTGGTCAGCTTGAAGGTTGTTTGCGCCTTCGCGCAGGAAAGCCGCGAATTGCGTGGACGCCGGGCCTTGGCCGGATAGTCGGTGGATGCGATATCGATGACTTCCGCGAACGGACCCCCATTGGCCTTGCTTGCGTCGAAGACATGGCGGGCGAAACCGGCCCAATTGGTCTCGCCTGCACCGGCATAGTGGTAGATGCCGGGCGGTGCCTCGCGCGCTTGCCGCGCGATCGTCAGGATGGCACGGGCGACGTCCAACGCCGACGTCGGGTTGCCCCATTGGTCGCAGACCACGCTTACCCGGTCGCGCGTTGGGGCCAAGGCCAGCATCGTCTTGACGAAATTGGTCCCGAACGGACTGTAGACCCAGCTTGTGCGCAGGATGATGTGGCGCGGGTTGGCGCGCGCGACGGCTTTTTCTCCCGCGAGCTTACTCTGACCGTAGACCGTGCGCGGTCCGGTCGCACATGTCTCCGTATAGGGTTCGCCGCCGTCTCCCGAAAAGACGTAGTCGGTCGACAGATGGATGATCGGCACGCCTAAAGCTCGCGCTGCGGCGGCTACTGCGGCTGGCCCTTGCGCGTTGATCGCGTAGACCAGTTCCGGCTCGTCCTCGGCCTTGTCCACGGCGGTATAGGCAGCGGCCGAAACCACGACATCGGGCCGCACTTCGGTTATCGAACCGAGGATGGTGGCGCTGTCGGCAAGGTCGAACTGCGGCCGGCCG
The DNA here is from genome assembly GCF_008727715.1 of Mesorhizobium terrae. Taxonomy (GTDB): domain Bacteria; phylum Pseudomonadota; class Alphaproteobacteria; order Rhizobiales; family Rhizobiaceae; genus Mesorhizobium; species Mesorhizobium terrae. The sequence goes on along the minus strand of NZ_CP044218.1, from coordinate 442,515 downwards.
ACGGCGACCAGCCCGATATCCGGCCATTGCGCGGCCGCTTCGGCCAGGCTCGTGGCCACTTGCCCCGTCCGGCCTGTGACGAGAACCTTCACTGTGCCGCCACCAGCGTGCCGAGGCGTTCGCCGCGATAGGCGCCGCTGCGGATGGGCGCCCACCACCACTCATTCTCCAGATACCAGTCTACCGTGCGGGCAAGGCCTGCTTCGAAACTTTCGGCGGGGTTCCAGCCAAGCTCGCGCTCGATCTTGGATATGTCCATCGCATAACGCCGGTCGTGACCGGGGCGGTCGGTGACGAAAACAATGAGGTCGCGATGGCGCGCGCCGTTCGCGCGCTGCCGGCGGCGGTCGAGGATTTCGCAGACGGTTTCGACGACTTCAAGGTTGGTGCGTTCGGCCCGCCCGCCAATGTTGTAGCTCTCGCCGACGCGGCCGCATCGGCCCACCTCGACCAGCGCGCGCACATGGTCCTCGACATGCAGCCAGTCGCGGACATTGCTGCCATGGCCATAGATCGGCAGCGGCTTGTCTTCGATCGCGTTGAGGATGGTCAGCGGAATGAGTTTTTCGGGGAAATGGAACGGGCCGTAATTGTTCGAACAGTTGGTCAGCAGCACCGGCAGCCCGAATGTCTGGTGCCAGGCGCGCACCAGATGGTCGGATGCAGCCTTGGATGCTGAATAAGGCGAGGACGGCGCGTAAGGGGTTTCCTCGCTGAACAGGCCGGCGTCGAGCGGCAGGTCGCCGAACACCTCGTCGGTGGAGATATGTTGGAAACGGAAGGCACGCGCCGCCTCGGCGTCCAGGCATCGCCAGTAGCCGAGCACCGCTTTCAGGAGATGGAAGGTGCCGACGATGTTGGTTTCGACAAAGGCGCCAGGCCCGTCGATCGAACGGTCGACATGGGTCTCGGCGGCCAGATGCATCACCCGGTCGATCTTCTCTTCGCGCAGCAGTGCGCCGACCAATGCCTCATTGGCGATGTCGCCGCGCACGAACCGGTAGTTGGGCGCGGCCTCGACCGCGCGCAACGAGGCCAGGTTGCCGGCATAGGTCAGCTTGTCGAGATTGATGACCCGGTTGCGCGGGTCTGCAGCGAGATGCCGGCAAAGAGCCGATCCTATGAAGCCGGCACCGCCGGTTACCAGTATGTTCATGGCCGCAGCCTCGTCATGACGGTTCGAGCATCTTCATTTGCGCCAGCCCGGGGGCGCGGCGGTCCTTCTCCGAAAGGACGAACCGGGTCGCCATCTTCGGCCAGGAGATACCGATGTCGGGATCGTCGAAGCGGATCGATCGGTCGTGCGCGGGCGAATAGTGGTCCGTCGTCTTGTAGATGACCTCGGTATCGGGCTCGAGCGTCAGGAAACCGTGGGCAAATCCCCTGGGGATGAAGATCTGGTTCCACTCCCGCGCCGAAACCTCGATGCCGAACCATTTCGCGAAGGTCGCCGACCCCGGCCGGATATCGACCGCCACGTCGAAGATCGCGCCACGCGCCACCCGCACCAGCTTGTCCTGTTCGCGCGGAGGAGCCTGATAGTGAAGTCCGCGCAGCGTTCCCTTCGCCACCGACAGGGAATGGTTGTCCTGCACGAAGGCGAGCGAAAGGCCTGCCTCGCGAAACCGCTCGGAACTCCACGTCTCGGAAAAGAAGCCGCGCTCGTCGCTGATCCTGTGCGGTCGTATCTCCAACAGGCCGGCAAGTCCGAGCGGTGTAACGGTGAAGGTCATGCGGCTACCTCCGACACGCAGCTGCGCAGATAGGCGGCGTAGGCCGTGTTGCCGAGTTCGTTGGCACGGGCGAGAACCCGGCATGGTTCGAGCCAGCCCTTTTCCAGCGCGATTTCCTCCGGACAGGCGATCAGAACGCCTTGCCGTCGTTCTATGGTGCGCACGAAGGACGATGCGTCATGCAGGCTGTCGCAGGTTCCGGTGTCGAGCCATGCGTAGCCACGGCCGAGCCTGCACACATGCAGTGCATCGCGTTCGAGATAGGTGTTGTTGACCGAGGTGATCTCGAGTTCGCCTCGCGCCGAAGGCCGCACCGACGCTGCGATGTCCACGACGGCATTGTCGTAGAAGTAGAGCCCGGTGACGGCCCAGTTGGATTTCGGTCTTGCCGGTTTTTCCTCGATGCCGGTAGCCTTGCCGGTGCTGCTGTCGAAATCGACCACGCCATAGCGTTCCGGTTCGTCGACATGATAGGCGAAGACAGTGGCCCCGCTTTCGCGGGCCGCAGCGTTGCGCAGCACGTCGGACAGCCCGTGCCCGAAGAAGATGTTGTCGCCCAGGATCATGGCGACGCTGCCGTCGCCGATGAAATCACGTCCCAGGATGAAGGCCTCGGCAAGTCCGTTGGGATGCGCCTGCTCGACATAGGAAAGCGACAGGCCGAATGTCGACCCATCGCCGAGCAAAGCCTTGAAACTCGGCAGGTCGCGTTCGGTGGAGATGATGAGGATTTCGCGTATCCCCGCCAGCATCAGCACGCTCAGCGGGTAATACACCATCGGCTTGTCGTAGACGGGCAGGATCTGTTTCGAGATGGCGATCGTCAGCGGATAAAGCCGCGTGCCGTTGCCTCCTGCCAGGATGATCCCCTTCATGGCGCCCAATGTGTTGGCCCCTATGCTGCGGCTCGGTCTTGCCGGTGACTGTTTCCGAACCGCTGAACTCGGTTCATTGGCTGGCCTCGGTGGCGCTGGTCTTCTCCGGCACGGCATCGTTCGATGCGTCCGACAGGCCGGCCGGCACGGGTGCTTTTGGCAGGTGCACCTCGACCACGTCGCTTGGCATCAGCAATGTCGATTCCGCCGCATCGAAGACATTTTCCGATCCCTGATCGTGTCTCTTGATCGTGTAGGTGACTTGGCCGGCATCGCCGGCGGGGGGCGGCCTGTTCTTCTGGGCAAGCTGGTCGAGCAGAAGCCTCTGCGACGTGTCGCGCTTCAGCTTCAACTGGTCGAGATTGGCCTGCTCGCTCTGCATCTCCGACGCCACGTCCGTTTTTTGCTTGTCATGCAGGCCCTCGAGACTGCGTGTCGCCTCGGTGATGTTCTGCCGGGCCCGCATGATGGCCGTCACCTGGTCGAGGCGCTGCCCGCGATAATCCGCCAGCGCGCGTTCGAGGTCCGACTGCCGCGACGCAATAGCCAGGCCCTTGTCGACAAGCGTCTTGACGTTGTTGAGCTCCCTTTCGGCGGCGGCAATGCCGAGGTCTGCTGACTTGTTCTTTTCTTCGAGCACGTTGATTTCCGCCGTGAAAAGCTCGCGCAGGTCGGACAGCGACTTGGTCTGCCGGTCGAGCTCGTTGGCACGGGCCGCGAAGATGATTTTTTCCTGGCCGTAGACCTGCGCCGCAAGGGCGCTGTCGACGCCGGCATGCATTGCCGGAAAGTCGATCGTCGTCGCGCCTATCGTCTCCGCCTGCAATCTGGCGATGCGCGCCTCCGAGCGCAGCATTTCGACCTGGATTCCTTGCAGGGTCCCGACGAGCTGAATCTCGTTCTTCGAGGCGTCGGGGCTGGGTTGCACCTGCCCGCCACCCAGCGCCACAGCCTGCAGCACGGTCAGCCCGGTGCGGAATTTGTATTCTCCCGGCTTGTTGACGCCGCCAACCACGTAGATCGGGGGAAACTCGACCACCTCCACGGTGGTGTCCGGTTTGTTGACCAGGCCGGTCTTCTTCTGGATGCGGTCGGCAACTTCATCGGCCAGCGCGGCATTGTCCAGGTCTTGGACCGGGATCGTCCCGACCACGGGCAGGGTGATGGTTCCGGCGTCGGACACAACGAACTCGCCGCCAAGCGCGGTCCAGTTCTCGTAGACGCCTTTGACCGGCATCCATTGCAGCACCGTGACACGAAGTCGGGTCTGCGGCGGCAGTGGGGTGCCATCGGCAAGGGCCGATGTGGGCAATGCCGCGGCAGAGCAGGCAAGCAGGGCGATTGCCAATCCGCCGCGAAGGCGTGTGCCGAGCCTCCGGCGAAAACCATCCGCCGTGTTTGGTGAACTGTGCCGCCGATGCGCGTTAGGTTTCATGCGTACGAACCAAGCCATGTTTTGCCGAACAAAAGCGTACTCAGCTTGCATCGGCGGCAGTCTGTTTCGGATCGACAAGCAATCCGTCCGGCAATGTGCCAGAACGTCCAAAACTGACTAGGCTCTCGTCGGGAGAGGGCGGCTCATCCTTAAGGTTGTGCGGCCGGCGCCTCGTCCTCCAAACAGATTGCAACGGGCGCTGCCGACGAGCGCGGGGCATCAAAGCCGGCGGTGCTAATCCATTTGGGTGTGTGGAAACTTGCCCTGGCCCTGACCGCGCCAAATGGATGGTTACAGCCTATCCTATTGGGTTGTGCCGATTGTCGCCGGATCGATTTATGCTTTGCTCTGCCGCTTTCCGGATTGGCGGTGCGTAGCTTGTACTGAAAACCCGCCAACAAGATCGGGTGTGAAACGTGGAAACACAGGGCTTGGCGTTGACCAACGGGGCCGACAACGCGGAGAGAATGCTGGAAGCGCGGCGGATGCTTCTTTTGGTGACAGCGCCAGGGGTGGTTTCTCCCAGCCTGGTCTTTGCGCTCGAACGGGAGTTTCCCGAACTGGTTGTCGCCTGGATGGATCGGATCGATGTAGCCTGCGAGGAGTTCATCCACCCGGTTGCATTGATCCTGGTCGATTGCGAGCGTTTGCAGGAGTTCGAGAAGATCTCCGCCGACATCCTCCGCCGACATCCGTTTGCCCTGGTGGCGATGATCGAGCCGGATGCTCGAAACTCAGTCTACGACCTCCCGCAGATCGTCGGGTCCCAGCTGGTCAGGGGCGTCCTGCCGATGAATTTGAGGCTCGACATCTGGCTGTCCATCGTGCGGCTGATGTTGCGCGGCGGCGAATATTTTCCAGCCAGCCTGCTTCAGTCCCAGGTCAGGAAAGCCGACGCCGAACCGCCGACGATGGCTCATCCCGGCAACATGATGCGCATAACCGACCTCTCCCCGCGCGAGATGCAGGTGCTGGAACTCGTTTCGCGCGGACTGCAGAACAAGCAGATCGCGGCCGAGGTCCGCCTCTCGGAAAATACGGTCAAGATCCACCTCCACAACATCATCCGCAAGCTTGGCACCCACAACCGCACCGAGGCGGCCGCCCGCTTCCGTGATCACGAAACGCTTCTGCGCGCCCGGGCAAACGACGATCACGGCGGCGGCCGATAGCTCAACATCCGGGGACGAGTTTCCAGGCACCGCGCCTAAGCCCGAAAGCGGTGCATGACGCGGACAGCGCGCCAGCTGCAAGCATCTGACATTATCGAACTGGTATCTCCAGATTGCGCATTTCTGGTGCTTTTTCTGGACTGCTGTCGATGTTTTCTTTCCGCCCGTCACAGAGAGACAAAGAGGGACGAGCGAGATGAGACTGACAGGCGGCCAGATCGTGGCGAGAGCACTGAAGGAATACGGCGTCGACTATGTCGCCGGCGTGCCCGGTCATGGCATCTGGTCGCTGTTCGACGCCTTTCTCGCCGAAGGCTCGCAAATCCCTTTCATCCAGGTCATGCACGAGCAGAGTGCCGTCCATATGGCCGATGGCTATTTCCGCGCCAGTGGCAAGCCGATGGCCTGCTCCACCTCGATCGGGCCGGGCGCCACCAACACCATCATCGGGCTCGCCACCTGCTACACGGATTCCATCCCGGCCTTTTATGTGTCGGGCGGCCCGGCAACCCATATGAAGGGCCACGGCGTCATGCAGGAACTGGAACGCCAGCAGGAAAACGCCTTTCCGCGCATCACCGAACAGGTGACCAAACGCGCCTATAAGGCCGGCCGCGTCGACGAATTGCCGTTCATCATGCACCGCGCCTTCAACACCATGCTGTCGGGGCGTCCTGGCCCGGTCCATGTCGAAGTGCCGATGGATATCCAGACCGAAGCCGCCGATGTCACCATCCATCCATTGGCCAAGCGCATGGCGGTCGGCGTCGCTTATCCCGACCCGGTCGCCGTCGAGCGAGCGGCTGCGTTGCTGCTGTCGGCCGAACGGCCGGTCATTCTGGCCGGCGGCGGTGCCATCAGCGCCAATGCCTCGCTGGCCCTCACTGCGCTCGCCGAAAAAATCGGCGCGGCGGTCTCCACAACCTGGAACGGCAAGGGCGCGATTTCTGAAGACCATCCGCTGTCGATCGGCGCCATCGGCCAGACCGGCACCTCCTGTGGCAACAAGATCACCGCCAGTGCCGATGTCGTCATGTCGGTGGGCTGCCGCTTCACCGACTGGTCGGCGTCGAGCTACCGCAAGGGCGCCTCGATCTCGATCCCTCCGGGCAAGCTGATCCATATCGATCTTGATCACCACGAGATCGGCAAGAACTACGCCACCGAGGTCGGCATCGTCGCCGATGCTCGAGCCACGCTGGAGGCCATACTGGCGGCGATATCCGATCAGCAGGCGGCGAAGGCGATGAACCGCCGCGAGCGCTATCTCGGCGACATCCATGCCGCCAAGGTCGAGTGGGAGGAAATGTTGGCACCGCGCCGCGATTCCCACGAAAGTCCGTTCACCTCGCAGCGCCCGCTCGGCGCGCTGCGCAACGTCATGGCGCGCGACGGCATCATCCTCGCCGGCTCCGGCAACACGCAAGGCGCGGTCAAGCAGACCTTCCCGGTCTATGAGCCGCGCACTCACCTGACCTCGGGCTCCTTCTCGCCGATGGGCTGGGCGGTGCCGGCAGCCCTCGGCGCCAAACTCGCCATGCCGGACAGGCAGGTGGTCGCGGTCGTCGGCGATGGCGATTTCATGATGTCGCTGCCTGAAATGGGCACAGCCGTCATGAACGACATCCCGGCCGTCTTCCTCGTCCAGAACAACCGTGGCTACATGTCGATCCGCGGCGGTCAGCGCAAATTCATGGGCCGCCACGTCGCCAGCGAATTCAACCATCACAAGGGCAATGGCGAGCCTTACACGGCCAACATCTCCGAAGTGGCGAAAAACTTCGGCATGCAGGCCTGGAAGGTCGAGGAATCCGACCAGCTCGAAAAGACGCTGAGGGCGGCGCTCGATTGCGGCGCGCCGGCGCTGGTCGAGGTGACGACCTCTCGCGATGCTGCTGGTCCTTTCGTCACCGGCTGGTGGGATTTCCCGTCGCCCGAATATTACGGCAAGGAACAGGAAGCCTACGCCGAAGGCCGTGCGCTGGAACAGCACATGTAAGTGTGTGCGGTCGCAATGCAGCGGCCACCGACATCCCGATGAACCAACCGGCGCCGCGGCCTTACCGTGGCGGCCGGTCTGCCTGTGATCCGGAAAGGCCAATCCCATGATACGACACTTGAAGGCATCGCGGCTCACAGGCGAGGCTGCTCAGGCGGCGGCCTTGACCAAAGCCGTCGAGGCTCTGTTGGCCGAGGTCGAAAAGGGCGGCGATCAGGCCGTGCGTGCGCTGTCGGTCAAGTTCGACGGCCTAGACCGCAAGTCCTACCGGCTGACGGACGCGGAGATCAAACGCTGCGTCGACGGCCTCACCAGCCGCCAGCGCACCGATATCGAGTTCGCGCAGGTGCAGGTCCGCAATTTCGCCCAGGCTCAGAAGGATGCGCTACGCGACATCGAGGTCGAAACGCTTCCGGGCGTCGTGCTCGGCCACAAGAACATCCCCATCGCCAATGTCGGCTGTTATGTGCCCGGCGGCAAATATCCGTTACTCGCTTCCGCGCACATGTCGGTGCTCACCGCCAAGGTCGCCGGCTGCGAGCGCGTCATCACCTGCGCACCGCCATTCCAGGGCGAGATTGCACCGCTGATCGTCGCCGCCCAGCATCTGGCCGGCGCAGACGAGATTTATTGCCTCGGCGGAGTGCAGGCGATCGCTGCGATGGCCTTTGGCACCGAAACGATTGCGCCGGTCGACATGCTGGCCGGTCCCGGCAATGCTTATGTCGCCGAAGCCAAGCGCCTGCTGTTCGGCCGCGTCGGCATTGATCTCTTCGCCGGCCCGACCGAAACGCTGGTCATTGCGGACGGCACGGTCGATGGCGAACTCTGCGCCACCGATCTGCTCGGCCAGGCGGAACATGGTATCAACTCGCCCGCTGTCCTGCTGACCAACTCGGAAAAACTCGCCCGGGACACACTTGCGGAAATCGAGCGCCTGCTGAAAATCCTGCCGACCGCCGAGATCGCGCGCAAGGCATGGGACGATTACGGCGAGGTGATCGTCTGCGACACGGTGGACGAGATGGTCAAGGAAGCCGACCGCATCGCCTCCGAACATGTGCAGGTGATGACCGCCGAACCCGACTATTTCCTGCACAAGATGAAAAACTACGGCGCTTTGTTCCTCGGCGCGCGCACGACGGTTGCCTATGGCGACAAGGTGATCGGCACCAATCACACGCTGCCCACAAAAAAGGCCGCGCGCTACACCGGCGGCCTGTGGGTCGGCAAGTTCCTCAAGACCTGCACCTACCAGCGCATATTGACCGACGAGGCCTCTGCCGTGATCGGTGAACATTGCTCGCGCCTCTGCATCATGGAAGGGTTTGTCGGCCACGCCGAACAGGCCAACATTCGTGTCCGGCGTTACGGCGGGAAGAATGTTCCCTATGGCGTCGCTGTCGAATAGGAATGGCAGCCTTGGGATTTTGAGGGGCACGATGCTGACTGGGTACACCGACCGCCTGAGTGTCCGTCCGGGCGAAACGCTGTCCTTCATGGTCAGCACGGATGCTCCGGTGTTCAAGGCCGAGATCGTGCGCCTGCTGCATGGCGATGCCGATCCGCGCGGGCCGGGTCGCCGCGAAGTGCCGATCGAAAGCCCCGCAAATGGCGAATATCCCGGCATGGAACAGCCGCTGTTTCCCGGCTCCTGTGTCGTCGTGCCGGACCACGCCGATCTGCGACTGACCGACGACTTCACCCTGTTTGCCTGGATTTATCCGACGCGCCCCGGCCACGGCGAACAGGTCATCCTGTCCAAGGAAGGAGAAGACGAAACCGGTTATGCGCTCGGCCTCACTGACACCGGCAGGCTGTTTCTGCGCCTCGGCCCCTCACGGATCGAAGGCGAGGAACCTGTCGCCGAGCGCCGCTGGCACTGGATCGCCGCGCGCTATGATGCCGCTAGCGGGTCGGCCCGGCTGTCGGCCGGATTGCATCCGCGCGACCTGTCGATCGCCGGCGAGCCCGGAGCGGCAGGCCATTTGCCACGCGCCGCCGGTTCGGATACCGCACTTCTGATTGCCGCGTCGATGGCAGGCGGGCGTCCCGGCCTGTTCTTCAACGGCAAGATCGCCGATCCCTGCATCTTCGGAAAATGCCTGGGCGATGCCGAGCTTGCCGGGTTCGTGTCGGCTGCGGATTTTTCGGCTTTGCCGCAGCCCTTGATCGCGGCCTGGGATTTCAACGTCGGAAGCGATGGCACCGAGGTTCGTGACATTGGCGGGCGCGGACTGCACGGCACCACCCATCAATCGCCGGTCCGCCTCATGACCGGTCCGCATTGGAGCGGCGAAAACGACGATCCCATGGCCGACCCTCGCGGTTATTCGGCCATCCATTTCCATGAGGATTCGCTGTCCGACGCGAACTGGAGCGAGAGTTTTGCCTTTGCCGTGCCCAGCGATCTGCCGAGCGGTGTCTACACGGCGCGGCTGAAGGCGGGCGGCGAGACCGACGATCTTCCTTTCCTCGTCTGTCCGCGCAATGGGCAAGCGACGGCGCCGCTGGCACTGCTGGTGCCGACCTTCACCTATGTCGCCTATGGCAACGAGATGTGGAGAGATTATGGGCTGAACTGCGCCTATGACCGCTATGTCGACGGCGCAGGCGTGCCGTTCGCCTCGCTGCGCCACCCAATCAAGACGTTTCGACCGGGTCGAGGACTGCTGAAATCAGTAGCCGGCGAACATTTCGGCCGTCATCTGTGCGCCGACCTATATGCCGTCGATTGGCTCGACGCCATTGACCAACCGGTCGACATCATCACCGACCACGACCTTCACCGCGAAGGCGAGGCACTGCTGAAGCCTTACAAGGCAGTCATGACCGGCTCGCATCCCGAATATGTGTCGGGGCGGATGCTGGATGCGTTCGAAACCTATCTCGGCGCCGGCGGCAGCCTCGCTTATCTCGGTGGCAACGGGTTTTACAGCGTCACCTCGTTGTCGGAAGACGGCAACACCATCGAGGTGCGCCGGCCCAATGGCACGCGGCCCTGGATCTCCAATCCCGGCGAGGCACGGCACGCGCTGACCGGCGAGATCGGTGGTCTGTGGCGGTCTCGCGGCCGCGCGCCCCAGCGCCTTGTCGGTGTCGGCTTCACCGCCCAGGGCTGGACCTCGCATGACGTCTGCGGCCTGCCGCGCCCGTACCGACAGGTGGCCGACCGAAAGCATCCGTTGGCGGCGGCCTTGCTCGCAAATATCGTCGAAGACGAAATGATCGGCGATTTCCAGACCTTGGGCCTTGGCGTCGGAGCTGCCGGCGATGAGGTCGACCGCGCCGACCCGGTGCTTGGAACGCCCGCGCATGCGTTGGTTCTGGCCACGGCAACGGGCTTCTCGGCGGATTATCAGCTGGTGATCGACGAGCGCCGCGACATCAATGAGGCTTCGACGCTTCCGGACAACCCGCTGGTGCGGTCCGACATCGTCTGTTTCGAAACCGCGCAAGGCGGTCTCGTCTTCTCGGTCGGCTCCATGCAGTGGTTCAGTGCCCTTTCGCACAATGGCTACGACAACACCGTAGCGACAATGACGCGGAATGTGCTGAAGCGGATGCTGCGCGCCGCCTAACCCGTCCGCTAATCCAGATGCTGGCGGATGGCCTGGTTGAGCTTTTGCAGCGCGCGCGGGATCTGTTTTTCCTCGGTCGCCGCATAGCCGATCATCAACCCCTGTTCGGCTTTGCCGTGAATGTAATGCGCCGACAAAGGGGTGGTGTTGACGCCGGCCTTCAGCGCGCTCTGGGCGATCGCGACGTCGTCCGCTTCACGCCGGAACCGCCAGGTGGTTTGCAGGCCGTTGCCTTCGTCGAGCTGTTCCATGACATCGCCGAACAATGCCTCGGCTTGCGCCACCAGCAACGCCCGCTTCACTGCGTAAAGCCGCTTCATGCGCCGTGTGTGTCGCGCGAAATCGCCGTTGCGGATAAAATCCGCTAGCGCCGCCTGCGTTACCAGCGGGGCAGCTGTCCCCATCAGGAAATTCGCCTTGCGCACCGGCCGCACTACGGCGCCCGGGAAGATGATGAAGCCCAGGCGCAAATCCGGCAGCATGGTCTTGGCGAAGGAGCCGACATAGATCGTGCGATGGTCGACGTCCTGTGACTGGAGCGTCGGCACACGACTGCCGCTGAACCGGAACTCGCTGTCGAAATCGTCCTCGATCACCCAGGCGCCAGTCTCGGCCGCCAGTTGCAGTATGCGCAGCCGTTGCTCGATCCGCATCGTCGAGCCGAGCGGAAACTGGCAGGACGGGGTGAGGTAGATCAGCTTCGGTCGCACCGTGGCGATTGTCTTCAGGTCCCAGTTGCGTCCGTCGACCGCAAGGGGTTCGATGCGCGCGCCGGCCGCCACGAAGGCGCCATGCGCGCCCGTATAGCCCGGTTCCTCGATCATCACCGGGTCGCCGGCGTCGATCAAAAGATGCGCCAGCAGCTGGAACGCGCTCTGCGCACCGGCGGTCACCATGATCTGGTCGGGCAGGCACTTCACCCCGCGCGAGGATTGCATGTATTGCGCGATCACCTCGCGAAGTCCCTGATGGCCCCCATAGCTGTGATAGCCGAAGGTCTCGCCGGCGGCATGGCGTGTATGCTTCGACATCAGGCGGCGCCAGATGGTGAAGGGAAAGCTGAGTGCGTCGGGCAGACCCGGTTGCAGGGTATAGCTGCCCGGAAACCCGGTTTCGTGGCGCAGCGTCACCAGCGTCTGGCCGCGTTGCGAGAGATTATCCTGAAGTGTCGGCAGCCGCTCGACGTCGCGGCCTTGGTCGAGGAAAGGCAGCGGCAGCACCCTGGCGCGCGCGCCCTTGCGTGTCTCGATATAACCCTCTGCCTCCAGTTGCTCGAAGGCGGCGATGGTAGTGGTGCGCGACAGGCTGAGATCGGCGGCCAGCGCGCGCGTCGACGGCAGGCGGGCACCGTCCTTCAGGATGCCGGAAACGATCTGGTCGCGGATCTGCCGGTACAGCTGCTGGAAGATCGGCACCGCGTCCAGCGGATCGATTACCGTCGAGTCGATGGCGATGTCGCGGATCGGTTCGCTCAAACTGGTATCCCCATTTTGTACATTTCTGGCGATTTTGGCCCATTCAGTAGTCTCCTATCGTTGTGGCCTCAAGACCAAAGTCAAGCTGGAAGCCCGTCGGTTCATGAACACGCAAATGCTGAGAAATTCCGCTCACGACGCCGAGGCGAGCGCCAGGCACCTGATCTTCCCGCTGGTGCCGCGCGAGGATATGGATGCCCATGGCCCGAGCATCCTGATGTCGGGCAGCGGTGTCCGTGTCACCGACCAGCACGGCACCACGCTGCTCGACATGATGAGCGCCACGACACGTGCCGGCTCGCTGGGCTACGGCAACCGCGAAATCGCTCAGGCGATGTACGACCAGGCGGTCACTATGCATTATTCCGGCGCCGGGCGTAACACAAACGCCGCTGCCGCCGAGCTGGCGCGGAAGCTGGCCGAAATCACGCCCGGCCGGCTGAACCGGGTGACCTTCACCTCCGGCGGCTCGGAGGCGACGGAAACCGCGCTGAAGATCGCCAAGCAGTATCTTCAGCAGAGCGGCAGGAAGCCGCGTGCCTTCAAGGTCATCTCGCGCTGGAGCGCCTATCATGGCGCGACCATGGGTGCCTTGTCCTGCACCGACTGGCTGGCGGTGCGCGACGTGCCGGATCCGCGCGTGCCGGGCCATTCCTTCGTTGCCAATCCGATGCGTTACCGCAATCCCTACGGGCTGGACGAAGAGACCTATTCCGACATCTGCATTGCCCATCTCGAACGCCAGATCCTGCTCGAGGACCCCGAACTGGTCGCTGCCTTCATCGGCGAGCCGTTCCAGCAGGCCAATGGCGTGCAGATCCCGATGCCGAGCTACTGGAAAAAGGTCCGCGCGCTTTGCGATAAATACGGCATCGTGCTGATCATGGACGAAGTCATCACCGGCTTCGGTCGCGCTGGCACCTGGTTCGCCACCGAACAGCTCGGCATCGAGCCCGATATCCTCAACATGGCCAAGTCGATGGGCGCCGGTTACGCCCCGATCGGTGCCGTCGTCACTCGCGACGAAATCGCCGAAGGCATCAGCCATTTCCGCCACGTCCACACCTATAGCGGCCACGCCATCTGCTGCGCGGCCTCGCTAAAGGTGATCGAGATCATGGAGCGTGAAAAGCTGGTCGAGAATTCGGATGTGCTCGGTCGTGAATGGCAGCAGGGCATGAAGGACGCTTTCGGCGATCACCCGATCGTCGGCGACATTCGCGGCCGCGGCTTCTGGCAGGCCGTCGACTTCACAGCGGACAAGGCAAGCCGCGCCGCTTTCACCGACGACACCGTCGTGGCGATCGCCCGGCGCGCGCGGGAACTCGGCGTCATCGTCGGTCCCATCGGCACCGCCATCGAGATCGCGCCGGCGCTCATAGCCACACGTGATGATCTGGCACTTTGCACGCGTCTTCTCCGCCAAGCCATTTCCGAGGTGGCTCTGGAGCGCGGTCTCGGTCGGGTGTAGTGGCGACCTGGCATCGAGCGGGACAAGGACGGGAGGCTAACATCGTGGACGACGGAGGGCTGTATCGGATCGCGGAAATGTCGCCGGCCGGGGCTCGTGTCAGCGGGGCAGGCGCTGTCCTGCTTGGTATCGATCACGTCGACAAGCGTTTCGGTTTCGGCGCGGGCCAGATCGCCGCGCTGGACGATGCCACCTTTGAAATCCGTGACAATGAGTTCTTCACCTTGCTCGGCCCCTCCGGCTGCGGAAAGACCACGCTGTTGCGCATCATTGCCGGCTTCGAGCATCCGACCTCGGGGCGGGTGCTGCTCGACGGTCGCGATATTGGCCACGAGCCGCCGTTCAAGCGGCCGGTCAACACCATGTTCCAGAGCTATGCGCTCTTCCCGCATCTGAACGTGCGCCAGAACATCGCCTATGGGCTCGAAATGCTCCGCTGGAAACCGGCGGACATCAAACGCCGCGTCGACGAGGTGCTCGAACTGGTGCAGATGCCGGCCTTTGCCGACCGCCGCACCACGCAGATGTCGGGTGGCCAGCAGCAGCGTATCGCGCTGGCTCGCGCACTGGCGCCGCGTCCGCGGGTGCTGCTCCTCGACGAACCGCTGTCGGCGCTCGACCTCAAGCTGCGCAAGGCGATGCAGGGCGAATTGAAGCGGCTGCAGAAGGAAACCTCGCTCACCTTCGTCATGGTCACCCACGACCAGGAGGAGGCGCTGGCCCTGTCGGACCGCATCGCGGTGATGAACAAGGGCAAGGTGCTGCAGGTGGCCGCGCCCGCCGAAATCTACGCGCGTCCCTCGACCTGTTTTGTCGCCGATTTCATTGGCGAGGCGAACCTCATCCCGTCCGGTCTTGTCGGTCGGCCCGAGGGCAGGACCATCTCGATCCGCCCGGAGCAGATTTCGGTCGATCCAAGACCCGCCGCCGGACATCGCGGCATCGCCGCCACAGTCACCGGTGTGACCTTTCTTGGCGCGGATACGCTGATCGAGGCGCGCTGCACGGGTGACATTTCCATCCGCGCACGCCTGCGCGGCGCCGTCTCGGGTATTTCGGTCGGCGAGCGGGCCGAATTTTCCTGGGATCGGGCAAACGAATGGATGCTCGACGCATGAACGACCGGCTGGCCACGATCCTTTTGCGTTCCCCGGTCCTGGTGACCATGGTGCTGTTCATGCTGGCCCCAATGGGGCTGGCGGTGGTCTATTCCTTCATGACCAACGGCGCCTATGGCGGCGTGACCATGCCGTTCACCGCGCAGGCCTATCGGCAGTTGCTGTTCCAGGAAGATTTCGACGGCAATCTCGTCTTCTCTACCGGATATCTCGCCATTCTCTGGCGTTCCGTGCTTCTGGCCGCGCTGACCGTGGCCATCAGCCTCGCCATCGGCTTGCCGTTGGCCTGGCACATGGCGTGCAGCGCGCCGGCAAAGCGCGCCCGGCTTCTGTTGCTCATCACCTTGCCGTTCTGGATCAACACCCTGATCCGCACCTATTGCTGGGTGCTGATCCTGCGCGACGAGGGCCTCTTGAACAATGGTCTGCGCCGCATCGGCCTGGTCGAGGGTCACGTCCAGTTCCTCTACAACGACGTCGCGATTCTTCTGGGCATGGTCTACACCTATCTGCCCTTCATGGTGCTGCCCATCTACGCCGTGCTCGAGCGGCTCAACGGCGACGTTATCGAGGCCTCGCACGATCTTTATGCCGGGCGCTGGAGCACCTTCCGCCGCGTCGTATGGCCGCTGGCGAAGCCAGGCGCGGTAGCCGGCAGCCTGCTGGTCTTTGCGCCGGCGCTGGGCAGCTTCCTTGCACCGGACCTGCTCGGCGGCGGCCGCCGCCTGATGATCGGCAGCCTGATCCAGCTGCAATTCAGCAGTTCGCGCAACTGGTCCTTCGGCGCGGCACTCGCCACCGTCGTCTCGGTGGCCATCCTGGCGGCGCTGTTCCTGGTCGTGCGCAAGACCGTCAACAAGGTGCCCGCACGATGAGCGCCAAGCCCTTCGACTGGAAGACGACGCCAGGGCTGAGCTCGCTCACCTGGATCGTCTATCTTTTCCTCTATGCGCCGCTTCTGGTCATCGTCATCTACAGCTTCAATGTCGGCCGCCAGGCGACGATCTGGGAAGGCTTCAGCTTCGACTGGTATGTCCGGGTGTTCCAGAACCGCGACATCGGCGTTGCCCTGTCGAACAGCCTGATCGTCGCCGTCGCCTCGATGATCCTCTCGACATTGCTCGCCGTCACCGCCGCGCTCAGCCTGCGACAGGCGAGGATGGGGGCCGGCGCCAAGATTACGCTCGGCCTGATCCTGATGCCGCTGGTGGTACCGGAGATCATGGTGGCGGTGGCGACGCTGGTCTTCTTTTCCGGCATCGGCCTGAAGCTCGGCCTCGGCAACCTCATCATCGCCCACACCGTGTTCTGCGTGCCCTTCGCCTACTTGCCGATCCAGGCGCGGCTGGCCGATATGGGCTCCGCGGTGGAGGATGCTGCCCGCGACCTCTATTCCGACGAATGGCAGGTCTTTCGACGCGTCACCTTGCCGTTGCTTTTGCCGGCGATCCTTTCCGGCGCGATGCTTGCCTTTGCCTCCTCGCTCGACGACTTCCTCATCAGCATGCTGCTGGCGGATGCCGGCCAAACCACTCTGCCCGTCTACATCTACGGAATGCTCCGCCTCGGTGTGTCGCCAGAGGTCAACGCGGTCTCGACGCTGCTTCTGGTGTCGTCCGTGGTGATCGTCCTCATTGCCTTGCGCCTGCAAGGCATGAGCAAAAACAAATAGCCATCAGAAACAGACAGGGGAAAACCATGCTTCGAACATTGAAACTCGTCCTGGCCGCCGGCATCGCCGCCTTTGCAGGTGTCGCCCACGCCGCCGACACGCTGCATATCTACAACTGGAACGGCTACATCTCGCAGGCGATGCTGACCAAGTTCACCGCCGAAACCGGCGTCGCCGTCGCGCTCGACACCTACGACAACAACGAGACTTTGCTTTCGAAGCTGCGCAGCGGTTCCGCCGGCTACGACATCGCGATCGCCTCGACCGATTTCATTCCGATCATGAAGTCGGAGCGGATGATCCAGCCGGTGAACATTTCCGAGCTGCCGAACTACGACCATCTCGACGGGCAGTGGAAGAAATCCGCCTGGGATCCGGGCAACGTCTATTCGATCCCATATTTCTGGGGCGTCACCTCCTATGCCGTCGATACCACAATCTACAAGGGACCAACCGACAGCCTGTCGTTGCTTTTCAATCCGCCTGCGGAATTGCAGGGCAAGATCGGCATGTTCTCCTCGCCGACTGAGGTGATCGCGCTGGCGATGCGCAGTCTGGACATCGAGCCTTGCACCACCGATCCCGAAAAGCTCAAGGCAGTGGACGCGCTGCTGCAGGCACAGAAACCGTTCGTGAAAATCTATGACTCGTCGGGCGTCATGGGGCGCCTGGTTTCCGGCGAAACAGCCATTTCGCAGGTCGCCAATGGCGAAGCGCTGACCGCCAGGCAGCAGAAGCCGTCGCTGAAATTCGTCTTCGCCAAGGAAGGCGGCGTCGCCTGGATCGACAATGTCGTGGTGCCGGCTTCTGCAGCCAGGCCCGACCTTGCCAAGAAATTCATCTCCTTCCTGATGGACCCCGCCAACGCGGCCCTGCAGCAGAAGGATGTCGGCTACCCGACTGGCGTCAACGGCACCGAGCCGATGCTGCCGAAGGAGATCGCCACGGCGCCCGAGGTTCAGGTTCCCGCCGACTACAAGAAGGTGGTCAGCCCGGTCTGCTCTGCAGAGGCCACCAAGAAATACGACCTGATCTGGACGCGCCTGCGCCAGTAGCAGCCCGTCTGCACGAGACAACAAGAAGACGGCCGCGAGGCCGCCAGGCTGAACTTTGTGCTGCCGCTTTCGTCCTTCCCTCGACGTTTGGACGGAAGCGGCTTTCCTTTTTTATGCCGGCACCGGCATCCGTGCAGACAATGGAGACATCGATGTCGAAGACCGTGAACAGCTATCTGATGCCGTTCTCCAACGTGGCGCATCTGCCGCTGGCCGAGAAATTCGAGGCCACGCGCATTGCCGGTTACGATGCGCTTTCCCTGATGCCCTACGAAGTGGATCAGCTTGAGGTCGCCGGTATTTCGCCGAAGGAAGTGCGCCGGCGTGCCGACGATGCGGGCATGCGCATCCTGCGGCTTGATCCGCTGAACACCTGGTCGCGTGTCTGGCTGCCCGACAATATGGACGACGCCTACATTGCTACCGTCGACACCAGGCAGGAGCGGGTGTTCGCGCTCTGCGCCGAACTCGGCTGCCGGTCGATCAGCCTCAACGCGACGTTTCCGCTAGGCTCGATGCCGATGGACGCGATCATCGAGGACTACGCCAAAATATGCGCCGCCTCGGCGCGCTTCGATCTCGACTGTTCGCTGGAATTCATTCCGCTATGGGGCGTGCCGACGCTCGCCATGGCCTGGCAGGTCGTTGAGGGCGCCGGCGCCAAAAACGGCGGGCTGGTCTTTGACACATGGCATTGCGTGCGGGGCAAGTCGAACCTCGCCGACCTGCGCAAGATCCCCGGCGACAAAATCCATTGCGTCCAGCTCAATGACGGCCCGCTCGAACTGCCGGCTGGCGTGACCATCAAGGACGATTGCTACGACCGCAAATTCCCCGGCGACGGTCAGTTCCCCAATGTCGAGATCGTGCGCGTCCTCACCGAGACCGGTGGCCTCAACCAGGTCGGCGCGGAAGTCTTCTCGCCCATGCTGAAAGCCATGAGCGCCAGAGAGGTCGGTGAAATTTCGCGCATGTCGGTGGAAGAGGTGCTGAGACTGGCGCTGAGCTGAGCGATTTGGTCGCGAGAGCCGGCGATCAACCGATCTTCTGGAACAGCCGGTTGCCCGGATCGATCTCTGCCTAGCCGGCTGGTAACCCGAGCTCGACCAGCGTCCGGATGAAACGCTGGCCCGCTTCGAGAAAGACCGGACTGGCGTTTCGCTTCGGCGGCGCGACATTGAGTGCCGTCGAACCGGGTCGCAAAACCATGGCTTTCGCCAGCGCCGCCTTTGCCTCGTCCGTCCGTCCGGAACCCTGCAGCGCGACGGCCAGCACCATATAGGGCCGCCCCGATGCCGGCGTGATGGCGATCGACTTCTGCAGCCACGGCACCGCTTCCTCACTGTGGCCGAGAAGCAGATTGGCCCAGCCTATTCCGAGCAGCCAGGTCCAGCGCGAGACTGCTGGCGTGTCGAAGCGATCCGCCTGTTTGAAGTTTGCCAGCGCGTCATCAAAGCGCCCGAGCTGAATCTGGGTAAGGCCCAGTTGATAGAGCGCCGACCCGTTCCATGGATCGAGGCTCAGCACCTTTGCGCAGGCCACCAGGCTTTCGACGAAATTGTTGGTGGCGGTGAGGAAACGGCAATAGGCTTCCAGCCCCGGCAGGTAGTTGGGCTTGGCCTGCAGCGCACGCTCCAGCCGTGATCTGGCGGCGCTCTCCGCCGCCGTACTCTCGGCGGCGCTGTACCAGTTCATCTGAATCCCGCGTGTCTGC
This sequence comes from Mesorhizobium terrae, assembly GCF_008727715.1. Lineage (GTDB taxonomy): Bacteria > Pseudomonadota > Alphaproteobacteria > Rhizobiales > Rhizobiaceae > Mesorhizobium > Mesorhizobium terrae. The sequence continues at coordinate 423,215 of NZ_CP044218.1, read as the reverse complement.
AACGCGGACAGCGTGACCTGCAGGTCGAGATTGTCGGGCGCGTTGGCGAGCGCGCTTTCCAGCATCGTCTGCGCGGCCGTGAAGCGCTCGCGCGTCGTCTGGTTGATCGAGGCGAGCGCCTGCTCGACCACGACCTTTGTGCTGCCTGTCAGTGGGCTGGCCACGCCAGCTCTCGGATAAAGTACGGCGTTGATGCGGACGGCGAGTTCGTGTCCGACGCCGGCGGCGAGCCGGGATTGCTGGAGCGCCAGGTCTGTGTTTTCCGTGTCGACCGCCACAGAGGTGGTCCACTTGACCTCGCCGGTCGCGGCATTGGTCATGCGCGCTTCCAGCGTCCAGCTGTTTGCGCTCCGCTGCAATTCGCCGCTCACCACGAAGTCGGTGTCCGCCGGGCGTGTTGGCGCGTTGGCGAGTGAAGCGGTTGTTACATCCGACCGTGGCGTCACCACGCGGATCGTATCGATCTTGGCAAGGCCGTCGGCAAGGCGGTCCGTGACGTTCGTCGCCATCGATGTCGCTTGCGGGTCGCTGCCTCCATCGACGAAGGGCATCACGGTGATCGTCGGCGTGTTCTCAGGGGCAACGACGCCTGGCGCGAACATCGGCGCGGCGACGGCAAAACCGATGACCGCGCAAAGAACGGCGATGACCGCAGCGACGCGGCTACGCAGGCCGAACGAGAACTGCCGTTTCTTTGCCGGGCCGGCGACTGTAGCTGCAGCGTGGCCACCGGCTTGTTGTGCCAACCCCTCCTGCTCCGAAGCGGACGAAAGCCCGGCAGACGCGGCAAAACTGGCCGGATCGCCCGACACCTCGGCATCGAACAGATAGCCGCGGCCGGAGACGACCTTGATCAGCTGGCGTCCTTCGTCGCCGAGCGCTGTCCTGATTTCGCGAATGCACTGGAACAGGCTGTCTTCGCCGACATGGATGTTCGGCCAGATAGCCTCCATCAGTTCCTGTTTGCTGACGACGCGCCCGGCATTGGCGGCGAACAGGCGCAGCATGTCGAAGGATTTCGGGCGCAGCCGGATTGGCTCGCCGCCAGGCGCGCGGAGTTCGATACGTCGCTGATCAAGCTCAAATCCGGCAAACCGGAGCACCCCAACCCCCACAATCCGGAACCGTGCCAAGACCCGTTCAAATATCAGAAAATCTTCAGAAAGTCATCGACACCCGTTCAGGACAGCCCAGCCCGCCTGATGACATGAAATGCCGCAGATGCCGTTTCAGGGCAGGGCAGTTCGCGCGGGGGAATAGTATTGAAATCAAAGGCATCCGGACAGAAGCCTGTCCGTAGTGGCGAGGTTGCGCATACCCCATGCGCCCCACAGCCGAGATCGCCGAGCCCCGACTTTTTTCGGGTGCATCGGCTTTGCGCGGCGCGTGCGCCGCTGAGGCCCCCTTTTACCGCCGACATTGAAGCATGCGGAGCATAATCGTGAGTGCTGTAGGAATTTCCACGACGCCGGCCAATCGGTCCGCGCTGCGTATCGTCATCGCCTCGTTGACAGCCGCGCTGACGGCCTCCGTCGCACCGCTGGCGCTGATCGTGGCAGCGGGACCAGCGCTGGCCGACAGCATCGGCCAGAACGGCGGGAATGGCGGCAATGCGCCGAATTCCTCGACGGCGGGCTCCGGCGGCGGGGCTGGCCCCGCCGGGGACAGTTCGACGACGGGTACGGGCGGTGGCTGGGGAGCTACGGGCGGTTCCGGCAATGGCGGCGGCGGCGGCGGTTCGGACAGCGGCGGCGGCGGCGGCCAAGGCAAAGGTTACGGGTCGGGCGGCGGCGGCGGCGGCGCCGGCGGCGCCGGGCTCACACTGACCACGGGCCTTACCAACAACGCCACGATCGCCGGCGGCAATGGCGGCAATGGCGGGTCCGGCGCTTCACTATACAACCAATCGTACAACGTTGGTGGAGGAGGAGGAGGCGGTGGCGGAGGCTCCGGCATCATCGTCACGACAGGCGCGAATCTTACCAATTCCGGAACGATTACGGGCGGTGGCGGCGGCGGCGGGGCCGGGGGCGTCGGCCCGGGCGCTGGCGACGGCTTCGCAAATCCGTACGGCAACGGCGCAGGCGGCAACGGCGGCAACGGCATCACCGCAACGATTTCCAGTGGGCTGACGATCACCAATTCCGGTACGATCCGGGGCGGGGGCGGCGGAACAGACTTCCTGAATTACCAGCCCTATCGCCCGCAAGCCGGCGGCTACGGCATCATCGGCCAGAACCTGACCATCAACAACAGCGGCACGATCCTGGGCGGCGCGCGCGGGGGCGCGGGCGGCCTGTCTGGCAGCCTCAACACCGCGATCGTCATCACCGGCGGCACCAACAGCATCACCGCGCTCGCGGGCAGCAACATCGGCGCGATCGAGCTCGGCGGTAATACGAAGCTGGCGGGCATCTTCAACAATACGGTCCAGGTCAATGGCGGCGTCACCGTGACCGTCACCGGGGCAGACGCGTCGGGTGACGTTTCCGGCATCACGACGCTGACGAACTACGGGACCATCTCGGTCGGAAGCGGCCGTACCCTGTCGGCGGCCACCATCGGCAATGCTGGGACGATCAGCCTGGCTGACGCAGCAGTGCTTTTCGGCACCGGCAATACGCTGAACAACGGCGGTACCATCAATGTCGGCACCAACGGCATCGTGATGGACAATGGTAACATCAACAACAATCCCGGCGGCTTCATCAATTTTAATGGTCCGGGCGGTACGGCGATACTTTCTCCCGGAGCCGGATACGCCGTCAACAATAGCGGCACCATCAATGTCGTCGGCGGCGACGTCAACGTGCAGATGAGCCCCATCAACAACCAGAACAACGGCATGCTGTCGCTCACCGGCGGCGACATGTTCAATGTCTCCACCTTGGAAAATTCGGACACGGCGACCATCAATGTCGGCGCGGGCCGCAAGCTCAGCCTGCAAATCCTCAACCTCAATGGCGGCAGCGTTACCGGAACAGGCACGATCGAAGCCGCAAATTCGTTCAATATCTCGAATACCGGTACGATCGACGCGAAGCTGACCGGCACGGCTTATCTGCTCAAAGGTGCGCCCGGCACGATGGTCCTGACGGGTGCCAACAGCTATACCGGCGGTACGACGGTCAATGTCGGCATGTTGATGGCCGGATCGGCGGGCGCTTTCGTGGGCAACACGGCCTATACGGTCAATACCAACGGCGTGCTCAATCTAAGCAGCTTCGGGCTCACGATGTCGTCGCTATCGGGCACCGGCGGAATTGTCGCGCTTGGCTCGGCCGCTCTCACCGTCAACCAAACTGCGAACACCACCTACGCCGGCGCGATCACCGGCAGCGGCAGCTTGGCCAAGAGCGGTTCGGGGACATTCGTCCTCACCGGTCCCAACACCTATTGGGGCGGCACCACGGTGTCGGGTGGCACATTGCGTGCCGGTTCGGCCACAGGGTTCGTGGCGAACACCGATTACACGCTCACCGGTGGCACGCTTGACCTCAACGGCTACGACCTCACCATGTCGAGCCTCTCGGGCAGCGGCGGTGCGGTGGCGCTCGGCGCGGCCAATCTTACCGTCGACCAGGCTATCAATACGACCTTTGCCGGTGGGATTACCGGGACGGGTGCGCTCACCAAAAGCGGAACCGGCATACTCGCGCTGCTGGGTACCGGCAGCTATAGCGGTGGCACGACCGTGAACGACGGCACGTTGCGGGCGGGATCGGCGGGTGCCTTTGTGGCCAACACGGCTTACACGGTCAATGGCGGCACGCTCGACCTTAACAACTACAATCTCACCATGTCATCGCTGTCGGGTACCGGCGGCACCGTGGCGCTCGGTTTGGGCAATCTCACCGTCGATCAAGCGACGAACACCACCTTCGCCGGTGCTACCTCGGGTGGAGGCACCCTCACCAAGAGCGGCGGCGGCGCGCTGACATTGACCGGCGCCAATGCCCATACCGGTGACACCACGATCAGCGGCACCGGGGCATTGCGCATTGGAGACGGCGGCACCAGCGGTTCGATGGCTGGGAACATCATCGACAACTCCGTGCTCCAGTTCAATCGGTCGGATACCTCCACATATGCCGGCAACATCTCGGGAAGCGGGGTAGTCGAGCAGATCGGCACCGGCAGGACGATCCTGACCGGCACGCACAGCTATAGCGGCCTCACATCGATCCACGGCGGCACGCTGCAGCTTGGCGATGCCGGCACGACCACCACCATCGCCGGCCCCGTGAAGGTGTGGGGCGGCGGCACATTGGACGTCGTCAATGCCAATATGAGCGCCATCGGCAACGTCGAGAACGCCGGCACCACGAATTTCCGCAATGCGGCAAACGCTGGTACCGCTCAGATTACCAACGATGCGGGCGCGACCCTCGCCTTCCACGATACCAGTACGGCAGGTACGGCCAACATCACCACTCATGGTGGCAGCGTTGCCTTCAACAACGATAGCAAGGGCGGCAGCGCCACGATCACCAGCGTCTCCAACGGTTCGCTGGCGTTCAACGACACCAGCAATGCCGGTGCCGCCACCATCATGAACACCTTCGGTTCGTTGACCTTCAGCGGCGATAGCAAGGCTGGAACCGCTGGCATCACCAACCACAGCAGTTTCGCGTTCAGCAACAACAGCTCGGCCGACAGCGCCGTCATCACCAATCTCGGCGGTACGCTGAATTTCAACGGCACGAGCCTGGGTGGCAGCGCGACCATCATCAACTCCGCCACCGTCGCCTTCAACGACACCAGCAGCGCCGGTCGTGCCAACATCGAAAACAACACGGGGCTCAGTTTCAACAATTTCGCCACGGCGGGCGATTCCATCATCACCAACAAAAGCGGCGCGACGCTGGATTTCAACGACACGAGCAACGCCGGGGGCGCCAACATCACCAATGATGGCACCGCGACATTCTCTGCCGACGCGAGCGCCGCAAACGCCATCATTACAAACAACAACAGCCTGACGTTCCAGGGCAACAGCACGGCAAGCGCCGCGGCCATTACCAACAATGCCGTCTTGAACTTTACCGGCAATGCCACGGCATACAGTGCCACCGTGACCACCGACGCCGGCGGCGCCACCCGCTTCCAGGGCAGCAGCAACGGCGGCACCGCACGCTTCATCACCAAAGCCGGCGGCCTCTTCAACATTTCCAGCCTGACCGGGACCGGCACGACCGCGGGTTCGATCGAAGGCGCCGGCGCATATTATCTCGGTTCGAAGACGCTGACCGTCGGCGGCAACCACCAGTCGACCGAAGTCGATGGCGTCATAGCCGACAATGACGGCGGCGCCATTGCTGGCACCGGCGGTTCGCTCGCCAAGACCGGTGCCGGAACGCTGACGCTTTCAGGCGACAACACCTACACCGGTGGCACGACGCTGCTGGGGGGCGCCGTGCAGGCTTCGAGGGACGCCAATCTGGGCGCAGCCTCCGGCGCCCTGACCTTCAACGGTGGAGCGCTCAAACTCGGCGCCGCGTTCAATCTCGCCGCGACGCGCCAGATCACGCTCGCCGCCGCCGGCGGCACGATCGACACCAACAGCTTTGGCACTGAGATATCGCAAGGCATCACCGGCACCGGCGGATTGACCAAGACGGGTCTTGGGACCCTGACGCTTTCCGGCGATAGCGACTATACCGGGCCAACGACGGTGAGTGACGGCAAGCTGCTGGTCAACGGTTCGATCAAGTCGACCGTCACGGTCGACACGGGCGCCACGATCGGCGGCACCGGAAAACTGTCGAATACGATCGTCAACGGCACGCTTGCGATCGGCAACAGCCCGGGCAAGCTGACCGTCGATGGCGACCTGACCCTTGGGGCAAGCTCCACCAGCCTGTTCGAACTCGGTGCGCCCGGCATCGTGGGCGGGCCGCTAAACGATCTTGTCTATGTCACCGGCAACCTCACGCTCGGCGGCACCTTGCAGACGCCGGCTGCCGTCTCCGGTTACTACCGGCTCTTCAACGTCGATGGCACCGTCTCCGGCGACTATTCCAGCGTGCCGACGGACGCCAGCGTGCAGACCGCGATCCCCAACCAGGTGAACCTCTTCATCCAGCATGCGGGCCAGATCGTGCAATTCTGGGACGGCGCGGACAGCGCCGGCAATGGCTCGGTCGACGGCGGCGCGGGGACCTGGAGCGCGGGTGGCACCAATTGGACGGGCGCACCCGGCGCCGCTAATTTCAACGACCAGTGGCACGGCTCTGTCGGCGTGTTTTCCGGCACCGGCGGCCTGGTTTCGGTCAGTGGGCCGGTCGCGTTCGAAGGCATCCAGTTCACGCAAGACGGTTACAAGATCGCCGGCGACGACCTGATCCTGAGCGGCGACAGCGCCGGCAATACGGCCGCAAGTTTCATCACTATTGCAGGTGGTGCGAATGCGGAGATCGAGTCGGTGATCACCGGTGCCGCCGGCATCGGCATCGACAAATACGGCAGCGGCACACTGACATTGACTGGCGCCAGCACCTATACCGGCGCCACGACGATCAAGGCGGGCACGCTGGCGCTGGCCGGCAAGGGCAGCATCGCGCAATCCAGTGTCGTGGCGGTGGAAGACGGCACATTCGACATTTCGGCAACGACCTTGCCGTTCCCCGCGATAACCAGCCTTGCCGGAACCTCCTCGGGAACGGTCCAGCTCGGCACGAAGGGGCTGGTCATTGGAAACGGCTCGACCGAGTTTGCCGGTTCGATCAAGGGCAATGGCGGACTGGAAATCGCCGGTGGCACGCAGACCTTGTCCGGCGTCAACACCTACACCAACGCCACCCAGATTGATAACGGCGCCAAATTGGCGCTGAAGGGAGCGGGTTCGATCGCCACTTCCGCCTATGTCGGCTTCGCGCTCGGTGGCACGCTGGATATTTCGCAGACGACGACCGGCGCCAGTGTCCGTGGCCTTGCCAGCACGACGGGGACCGGCATCGTTGCGCTTGGCTCGAAGACGCTGACCATCACCAACGGTTCCGTGTTCGGCGGTTCGATCCGCGATGGCGGCATCGCGGGCGGCTCGGCTGGCAATGTGGTGATCGCCAACGGCGCCACGCAGATGTTCTCCGGCGTCAACACGTATGCCGGTTCGACCACTGTCGATGCCGGCGGTACCCTGCAGCTTTCCGGCGACGGCAGCGTGTTTACCTCCAGCGGCGTCGTTGCCAACGGTGTCTTCGACATTTCCGATCAGAGTACGGGCTCCGGCCCGGGCATCAAATCGCTGACCGGCGGCGGAGCCGTCTATCTCGGCGGCCGGGATCTCACCATCGCCAACGCCGGCGGCACTTTTTCCGGCGTGATCAGCGATTGCGGCGCGACGGGTACGGACTGCTACGCCGGTTCGACCGGCGGCGGCCTCGTGCTCGCAGGTGGCACGCTGACGCTGACGGGCGCCAACACCTACAGCGGTGGCACTACGGTGGGTTATTTCGGAGCGCCGGAAAGCACGACGCTGGTGGTGACCAACAATCAGGCGGTCGGCACCGGTCGCGTCCTCTTGAACGCGGCGGGTATCTTCAAGGCGGGCGCTGACGGGCTGACCTTCAACAACCGCTTCGCGGTCAGTCCGAGCTACGGCACGATCGACACCAACGGCCACACCATGACGATTGCCGGCGTTATCGCCGACAACGGCGATCCGGGCACCCTGCACAAGATCGGCGCTGGCACGCTGGTGCTGACCAATGCCAACACCTATGGCGACGGCACGGTCGTCAAGGCCGGCACGCTGCAGCTCGGCAACGGTGGCACCACCGGCTCGATCCTGGGCAACGTCGAACTCGGCGGTATCCTCGCCTTCAATCGCTCCGACGCCTACACCTCCTCCGGCGTCATCTCGGACATGGCGGGCAGCCACGGCCAGGTCGTGCAGAATGGTACCGGTGTCGTGAAACTGACCGGCACGAACAGCTATTCGGGCGGCACTTTCCTCAACAAGGGCGTTGTCGCTGTCTCCAACGACGCCAATCTTGGCAACGCGGCTGGAGGGCTTACCTTCGATGGCGGTACGTTGCGCTACGACGCGGCGTTCGATCTCGCCGCTACGCGTACGGTTACGCTCGGCAATGGCGGCGGCACTTTCGACAGCAATGGCTTCACCGCGGGCGTTGCATCAAACATTGTCGGTTCGGGCGGACTGACCAAGACCGGCACCGGCTCATTGGTGCTGTCCGGCACCAACAACTACACCGGCCAGACCACGGTTTCGGAAGGCGCGCTCACCGCGAGCAAGGCCAACGCCTTCTCGTCCCACAGCGCGGTTTCGGTGGCGAGCGGCGCGCGCCTCGATCTCGGCGGTCTCGACCAGGTCATCGGCACGCTGTCCGGTGCCGGCTCCGTCGCCATGGGTAGCGGTGCCCTGACCGTGAACGAGACCAGCAATTCCACCTTCTCCGGCGGCATCTCCGGCGGCGGAAGCTTCACCAAGACCGGCGCTAGCAAGCTGATGCTGTCGGGAACGAGCACCTACACCGGCCAGACCTTCGTCAAGCAGGGCACCCTGTCGGTGAACGGCTCGATCGCATCGTCGTCGGGCATCACGGTGGACGCTGGCGGCACGCTCGGCGGCACCGGCACGGTGTCTTCGGTCACCGTCAACAGTGGCGGCACGCTGGCGCCGGGCAATTCGATCGGTACGGTCAACGTCGCCGGCAATCTGGCGTTCGGTGCTGGCTCGACCTATGCGGTCGAAGTCGATCCCGCTGCTGCCGACCGCACCAATGTCACCGGCACCGCCAATCTGTCGGGTGGCACCGTTGCGACCAGTTACGCCACGGCGACCTACATCCAGAAGACCTACACCATTCTCAACGCGTTGGGCGGGCTCGGCGGCACCACATTCGCCGGGCTGACCGGGACGACGCCGACCGGCTTCACCCAGAAGCTCGCCTATGACGGCACCAACGCCTATCTCGTGCTCGACCTCGACATACGCGAGCCTGGAAATCCCGGCGGGCCGGGCAACCCAGGCAATCCTGGTGGGCCAAGCTTCGATCCGCTCAACCGCAACCAGCGCTCTGTCGCCAACACCATCGTCGGCTATTTCGACGCCAAGGGCGGTCTGCCGGCGGAATTCGGCGCTCTTGACCAAACCGGTCTCTCGCTTGTGTCCGGCGAGGCAACGGCGGGTGCGATCAGCGCTGGCATCCAGAGCACGGATCAGTTCCTCGGCCTGCTGGCGGGCGAGGCGTTGACGGGTCGCGCCGCGCCGGCCGCTTCCGCTGGAAGCGGTACGGCCGCCTATGCCGAAGAGCCGACCGATGGGAAGGCGCAAACCGAACTTGCCGCTCTCGGCGGCAAATCCGGTCGTGTCGCCGATCCTCTTGCCAGGATATTCGACAGCCGCTGGCAGAGCTGGGGTGCGGCCTATGGCGGCTCGGCCGAGATCGGCGGAGACGCGGCCGCCGGCTCGCATGATACGGACCTGAACACGTTCGGGCTTGCCGGCGGCATCGCCAGGCGGTGGAACGACGGCGTGCTCGGCATCGCGCTTGGCGGCGGCTCATCCGACTTCCACCTCGCCGACAAACTGGGTGGCGGTCAGGCGCGCTTCTTCAATGCCGGCGCATTCGCAAGGCACGACTTCGGCGACGCCTATGTTGCGGCGGCTGCCGCCTATACATTCTATGATGTCGAAACCAGCCGGACCGTGCTTGGCAATTCGCTCTCGGGCGATTTCAACGCACACGCCTTCTCCGGACGCGTCGAGGCCGGTTATGGCATCGAGACGCCGGTTGCGACGCTCACGCCTTACGCGGCCTTCCAGGCGATCGCCTACCGGATACCGGGTTATGCGGAGACCGGCCTCGGCAGCTTCGGGCTCGCCTACAAGGGCAACACCACGACCGTCACCCGCACCGAGCTCGGCGCCCGGCTGGACCGTACGGTCGGCCTCGAGAACGGTGCAGCCTTGGCGCTTTCGGGACGTCTCGCGCTCGCCATCAATGGCGGCGACAGCATCGGCTTCACGGCCGGCTTCCCGGCGTTGGCCGGTACTTCCTTCTCCATCGAGGGGGCAAATCCGGACCACTATTCAGCGCTGGTCGATGCCGGTGCCGAATACAGCACCGCATCTGGTTTCTTCGCTGGGCTCTCTCTCCAGGGCGAGTTCTCCGGCAATGTCCAGAACCTGTCTGGAAAGGCCAAGGTCGGCTTGCGCTGGTGAGGTAACGGCATCATCGCTACTGGCGTTCAGACGAAATGAAAACGGCGGCCCTCAGGCCGCCGTTTCTGCAATGAAGGAGCGGGGTTTCCTAGATCTTCACTGTCCCGTCTGCCGGTTTTATCGCGTGAAGCTTTGGGCGTTGCCCGCGTCGACATTGATGATGTTGCCGGTCGATTTGGCCGACATGTCGGAAGCCAGGAAATAGACCGCTTCGGCGATGTCTTCGGGAAACACCGAACGTTTCAGCATCGAACGCTTGCGGTAATGTTCCTCCAGATCGTCCGGCTGCATCGCATAGGCGGCGGCGCGTTGTTCGCGCCATTCGCCGGTCCAGATCTTGGAGCCGCGCAACACCGCGTCGGGATTGACCGTGTTGACGCGGATCTGGTGCTCCGCGCCCTCCAGTGCAAGACAGCGCGCAAGGTGGATTTCAGCGGCCTTGGCCGTGCAATAGGCTGCGGCGTTGGGTGAGGCGGCCAGGCCGTTTTTCGAAGCGATGAAGACGATGTTGCCGCCGAGCTTCTGTTGCTTGAAGGTGCGGAAAGCCTCGCGCGAAACCAGGAAATACCCCTTGGCGAGGATGTCCATGTTGCGGTTCCACATCGACAGTTCCGTATCTTCGATCGGTGCCGAGGATGAGATGCCCGCATTGGAAACCAGGATGTCGACGCCGCCGAATTCCACCGCGCTGTCGGCATAGGCGGCCGCGACGCCGCTCTCGTCCGTCACGTCGAGCCTGGCAGCGCGCACGAAATCCTTGCCGAAGGCGTGGCCCAGTTCTTCATGCGTGGCGGTGAGCGCCGCCTCGTCGATGTCGGCAAGCACCACGCAGGCGCCTTCCCGCAACAGCCGTATCGCCGTCGCCTTGCCGATGCCGCCGGCGCCGCCGGTGACGAAGGCGATCTGGCCGGCCAGCGATTTCGGCTTCGGCAGGCGCTGCAACTTCGCTTCTTCCAGCGGCCAGTATTCGATGTCGAAGGCTTCCTGCGCCGGCAAGCCGACATAGGACGACACGGCGGAAGCGCCGCGCATGACATTGATGGCATTGACGTAGAATTCAGCCGAGACGCGTGCCGTCGCCTTGTCGGCGGCGAAGGTGAACATGCCGACGCCCGGCATCAGATAGACGACGGCGTTAGGGTCGCGCATGGCGGGTGAATCCGGATGCTTGCAGCCGTCGTAGTAGGCTTGATAACCGACACGATACGCTTCGATAGCGGCGGGCAGGGCATCGGTCACGGCATCGATGTCGGGCTTGGCCGGGTCGAAGCCAATGACCAGCGGCCTGATCTTCGTGCGCAGGAAATGGTCGGGGCAGGATGTTCCGAGTGCCGCCAGCGCGTCGAGTTCGCGGGAATTGACGAATTCCAGCACTGCTTGAGAGTCGTCGAAATGACCAATCTTGCGCATGCCAGACGATGAAATCATGCCCCGGATCCGGGGCATCAGCCGCGCCGCGATGGCACGGCGTTCCTGTACGCCAAGCGGCGCGACCACGGCGCCGCCAAAGGCCGGCTTGCCCTTGGTCTCGTGTTCGAACCACTCGATCGCCTGGTTGATCGTGTCGATCGTGGTCGTGTAGCAGGCCTCCGGCGTGTCGCCCCAGGTGAACAGGCCGTGGCTTTCCAGAACCGCGCCCTTGGCCGCCGGGTTTTCCTGGCAGAACTTTTCCAGCCAAAGTCCGAGTTCGAAGCCCGGCCGTTTCCACGGCAACCAGCCGATCGCCTCACCGAAGACCTTTCTGGTCAGCTCGCGTGAATCCCGCGCGGCGGCCAGCGCGATGATGGCGTCGGGGTGCATGTGGTCGACAAAGGGCTTCGGCACATAGGCATGCAGCGGCGTGTCGATGGAGGCCGCGCGCGGATTGAGGTTGAAGGTGCAGTGCGGCAGATAGCCGACCATCTCGTCTTCATGCGCGAGACCGCGATAGAGCCCCTTCAGCGCACGCAGCTTGTCCATATAGAGGGTGGCGAAGCCGTCGAGCTTGATCGACGCGCTGTCGCCGCCCGAGCCTTTAACCCAGAGCACCTCGGCATCCTCGCCGGTCAGCGGGTCCTTCTGCAGGACTTTGGATGAAGTGTTGCCGCCACCATAATTGGTGACCCGTTTGTCGGATCCCAAAAGGTTCGACCGGTAGACGAGCCGTTCCGGCTCCGTCATCGCGGCAGCCTTGCGATCGTCCCACAGATTGGCGAGCCGTGCGGACTGTTTGTCGGGCATCTCGGATCCTCCCGCCGCGCCGCCTCGGGCGCGATACTTTGTGCATCAATTCAAGCCACGACGTGCACTTTGTCAATCGCAAAAGATCAAACTAAATCACAGTGCATTGCAATATGACGTATGTGCAGCGCAATATGATTGATATTTTCCACAAACCGCTTGCGTGATTGTCTGTTTTGCGTAACTTAGCTCATGACACCTAGTTTCTGGTGTCACGGGAGGATTTGGCTTGAACGATTTGGTCCGCCAGCGGCAGATCATCGAGCTTTTGCGTGATCGGCCCTTTGCGTCGGTGCGCGAGCTGCAGGAGCGTCTCGGCGTGTCGGCCGCGACGGTGCGGCGCGACATCGACAAGATCGACCTGTCCGGCGGAGCGCGCAAGGTTTATGGCGGCGTCTCCGCGTTGGACGGTTCCGCCCAGGCGCCGGCGTTTGCGCGTCCCTATGATGAGAATCGCGACCTTGCCGTCGATGCAAAGCGCCAGATCGCCGATCTCGCCGCGACCCTGGTCGTCGATGGCGACACCGTCATCGTCAATGGCGGCTCGACCTGTTATCACCTCGGCGTCAAGCTTGCCGACCGCAACATCCGTCTCTTCACCAGTTCCATGCCGCTCGCCGCCTATCTCGGCGAGCACGGCAAATGCAGCCTGACCATCGCCGGCGGTGAACTCCACCGCGAACCGGGCGTGATCTATTCACCGTCGCAGCCGGCGAATTTCTTCGCGTCGAAATTGTTTGTCGGCGCGCAAGGGGTCAGTGCCGACGGTCTGCTGGAATCGCATCCGCTGATGGTACGGGCCATCCAGGAACTGAGCCACAATGTCGACCAGGTCATCGTGCTGGCCGACAGCCGCAAGTTTTCCATCCATGCCCGTCATGTCGCGCTGCCTTTGTCGCGCGTCGGCATGCTGATCACCGACGACGGTTTGTCGGACCAGCACGCCAAGATGCTGGACGCGGCGGGCATCGCGCTGCGCATCGCCCCGAATGGGTGGCTTGCATGAGCGGAGCGCTTGCGGTTTTTGACCTTGGCAAGACCAACTCGAAACTCTTCGTGTTCGCGCCCGATGGCACGCTGCTGGATGAGCGGCGCACCAAGCCGGTGTGGAAGCCGTTTCGCGGACGCAATGTGCTCGACGACGATCGCCTGTTTTCCTGGATGAGAACGGAACTCGCCGAAGTCGTCGCCGCGCACGATGTTGGCGGCATGACGGTCTCGGCGCATGGCTGCGCCTTCGCGCTCGTGCGCGGCACCGAGCTTTTGCACCCGATCCTGGACTATGAGCAGGAAATCCCGCAGCCGACCGCCAAAATCATCGATCCGATGCTGCCGGATTATTCGGAGACCTACACGCCCTGGCTGCCGCTGGGTTTTTCCATCGCCCGCCACATCTACTGGCTGGCGACGGAAGAGCCGCAGACATTTGCCGCCACCGAGGCGATCCTCTGCTATCCGCAATATTGGGGCTGGCGCTTCGCCGGTCGTCCGCTGGCGGAATGGTCCTATCTCGGTGCGCATAGCCAGCTATGGGCGCCCTTGAAACGCGACTTCTCCTCGCTGGTTGACCGGTTGGGCTGGCGCGAGAAATTCTCCGAGATCGCGCCGGCCGGCGCCGTCATCGGCGAGGCCAGGATCGAGCTGGCCGATGGCACAAGCCGGTCGATCTCAGTTCACAACGGCGTGCACGATTCCAACGCCGCGCTCGCCTACTACCGCATGACCGGACTGACGGGTTTCACCCTGGTCTCGACCGGCACCTGGGTCATCATCATCAATCTCGACTGTCCGCTGGGCGCCCTCGACCGCGAGCGCGACATGATCGCCAACGTCACGGTCGACGGCGAACCGGCGCCTTCGCTGCGTTTCATGGGCGGCAGGGAATATGATCTGATCAGCGACGGCTGGAATCGGCCGATCTCGCAGGAGGCGGTCGAGCGTGTCATGGCGCGCGGCATCTTCGCCATGCCGTCCTGGGCAGCAGGCGGACCGTTTCCTGAGATCAGGGGCCACATCGTCGGCGGCGAGGTGGAAGGAGAGGAACGTGCCGCGGTGGCAGCACTCTATGTGCTGATGATGACGGACCTGTCGCTCGATCTGATCCATTCCGACAATCTGCTTGTCGTCGACGGCGGTCTGGCCAAGATCGATCTGCTCACCGCCATGTTGGCTCAGTTGCGCCACCGGCAGACGGTCGTTCATTCAACGACGAGCGAGGGCTCCGCCACGGGTGCCGCCGCACTCGCCTTCAAGGCGCTCGGGCGGTCGCCGTTCCGGGACGAGACTGTCCCCATCGCGGCAAGCGAGGTATCCGGCCTCGAAACCTATCGCGACCGCTGGCGCGAACTGGCCGACCGGGCCCGCGCGGCCGCGCGGGCAGAGCTACGAAGCGCCAATGGTGTGGCAGGAGTTGGCGCATGAACGCGGCCGCCCCTTATGTCAGCCTCGCCGGCATGTCGAAATCCTTCGTCGGCATTAAAGCGCTGAAGGATGTCTCCTTCGACGTGCGTCCGGGTGAAGTGCATGCGCTTCTCGGCGAGAACGGTGCCGGCAAGTCGACCTTGATCAAGATGATGTCGGGCCTCTATGCGCCCGATGCCGGCACCATCACGGTCGACGGCAGGCAGGTGAAATTCGCCTCCACGCGCGACGCGTCGGCCGCCGGCATCGCCACCGTCTATCAGGAGCTGTTGCTGTTTCCCGAACTGACGGTCGCTGAGAATGTCTTCCTCGGCAATTATCCGCGCCGGCCGGGTGGCTGGATCGACTGGGGCGAGGTGAGGGCGCGCACGCGCGCGCTGCTCGACCAGCTCGATACGTTCGACCTCGACGTCGACGCCAAGGTGCTCACGCTATCGGTGGCGCAGCGCCAGCGTGTCGAGATCGCCAAGGCGCTCTCCAAGAACGCGCGCATCCTGATCATGGACGAGCCGACCGCCTCGCTGGTGGAATCGGATGTGCAGCGCCTCATGACGGTGGTGCGCCAATTGCGCGAGCGCGGCGTCGGCATCGTCTATGTCAGCCATCGCATGTCCGAGATTTTCGCTTTGGCCGACCGCGTCACCGTGCTGCGCGACGGCGGCTTTGTCGGCACCAGGGACATCGGCGAGGTCGACGAAGCCAAACTGGTTTCCATGATGGTCGGTCGGCCGATCGACAGCCTGTTCCCCAAGGCCGAAGCCGCCATCGGCGACACTGTGCTGGAGGTGAGGAACCTCAATCATGGCCGGCATGTCCGCGACATTTCCTTTTCCCTGCGGCGCGGCGAAATCCTCGGCGTCGCCGGCCTGGTCGGCAGCGGCCGCACGGAACTCGCGCTCACCCTGTTCGGCATGACGCCGGCGACCTCGGGCGAAATCACCCTTGAGGGCAAGGCGGTGCGCATCACGTCGCCGCGCCAGGCGCGCGACCTTGGCATCGCCTATGTGCCGGAGGACCGCGGCCAGCAAGGGCTGGTGAAGCAGATGGCCATCCGCAAGAACGTCTCGATGGCGTTGATCGAGCACTTTTCGACAGGCATCTTCATCAAGGCCGGCGAGGAAGCGCAGCGTGCGCTCGCGGCTGTGAAGCGCTTCAGTGTCCGCTGCCGCAACATCGGCCAGGCGGTTGGCGAATTGTCCGGCGGCAATCAGCAGAAGGTGGTGATCGCCAAGTGGCTGGAGACCAGTCCCAAGGTGCTGATCCTGGATGAGCCGACGCGCGGTGTCGATGTCGGCGCCAAGGCGGAAATCCACACCATCATGGGCGAGCTGGTGAAGCAGGGGGTGGCGATCCTGATGATCTCGAGCGAACTGCCGGAAGTGCTCGGCATGAGCGACCGCGTCCTGGTGATCAGCGGCGGCTGCATCACCGGCGAGATCGCCCGGGCCGACGCCACGCCGGAACGGGTCGGCATGGCGATGACCGCGCACCGGGCTGGAGAGGCGGCATGATGACAACCGCCGTCGACCTTCCGCCGACCCGGCCGGTCTCTGGCGTGCAGAGACCCGGGTTCCTCAGGCGCCTGTTCTCGGACTATGGCCAGGAACTGGTCGTGCTCGGTGCCATTGTCGCGCTGTTCGCGGTGGTGACGCTGGTCAATCCGCGCTTTGTCAGCGCCAACAATCTGACCACGATCTTTTCCGGCAACGCCTATATCGCCGTCGCCGCCATCGGCATGGCAATGGTCATCGTCACCGGCCATATCGACGTGTCGGTAGGTGCGCTCATCGGCGTGCTGGCGACTATTTCCGGCACGCTTGCCGTCGCCGGCTATCCTGTCTGGGTGGCATGGCTGGCACCCGTCTTGGTCGGCATGGCCGTCAACGCGATCATCGGCGTCCTGGTCGCCTATGCGCGCATCCCATCCATCGTGGTGACGTTGGGCGCGCTGTCGATCCTGCGCGGCGGTTTGATCAGCGTGACCGGCGGCACCTGGATCACCAACCTGCCACCCGATTTCCTGATCGCGCAGAAAGATGTGTTCGGCCTGCCGGTCCCGCTCGTCACCATGGTCGTCCTCACTGTTCTCGCCGCCCTGTGGATGCGCTTCTCGGCCTTCGGGCGTTCGCTCTATGCCATTGGCGGCAATGCGGAAGCAGCGCTCGCCACCGGCATCCCGGTCGAGCGCCGCACCGTTGCGGTGTTCGTCATCCATGGCGCCTTTGCCGGGCTGGCCACGATCCTGTTCGCCACGCAGCTGCAGGTGATCCAGTCCACCGTGCCGCCCAATCTCGAACTCACCGTCATCACCGCCGCCGTCATCGGCGGCGTGTCGATCCTCGGTGGCTCCGGAACCGTCATCGGTTCGACGCTGGCAACGATCCTGTTCGCCACGATCGGCTCGGCGCTGATCTTCGTCAATGTTTCGGCCTATTGGCTGCGCGCGGTGATCGGCCTGCTGATCCTGGCAACCGTGCTTGCCGACATGCTGCGCCGTCGTAGCCGGATATGAGGATGGCCGGATGAACCTCAGATCCCTGATCCGTCACGAAACGTTCCTGGCTTTGCTACTGGTCGTCGTGCTGATCGTCTTGTCGTTCCAGTCGGACCGTTTCTTCACCGTCTCCAACCTGCTCAACCAGGGCCGGCTGATGACCGAGATCGGGTTGATCGCGATCGCCATGACCTTCGTCATCGCAACCGGTGGGATCGATCTTTCGGTCGGCTCGATCCTTGGGCTGACCGCGATCCTGACCGGCGTCTTCTGGCAGAATGTCGGCATGCCGCTGCCTGCCGCTGCTGCGGCCGCGATCGCGGTCGGCACGCTGGCCGGTTTCGTCAATGGTGCCATCATCACCCGTTTCGGCGTGCCGCCGTTGATCGCGACGCTGGCGACATTGGCGCTCTATCGTGGTCTTGCGGAAGGCATCAGCCAGGCGCGCTCGGTTCGCGGTTATCCGGACTGGTTCTATGTTCTTGGTCAGGGCGAGGTGCTGAGCGTTCCGACCCAGCTCTGGATCCTGGCTGCGGCAGCGGTCGTCGCTTCCATCATCTTGGCCTATACGCGCTGGGGCCGCACGGTCTACGCCATTGGCTCCAACGAAGTCGCCAGCCGGTTTTCCGGCCTTTCGGTGGAGAGGACGAAGCTCGCGCTCTACACCGCCTCGGGTTTCGCCGCCGCCGTCGCCGGGGTGATCTTCGTGTCGCGCGTCTCGACCACGCGCTCCGATATGGGCACCGGCATCGAGCTCGATGCCATCACCGCCGTCGTGCTTGGCGGCACCTCGATCTTCGGCGGTCGCGGCACCGTCGTCGGCACCATGATCGGCCTCTGCCTGATCCAGGCGTTGAAGAACGGTCTGTCGCTCGCCGGCGTCAAGGGCGACGGCACCATCATGCTCATCGGCGCGGTACTCATCCTGGCGATCCTCGCCAGCAACCTCTTCGAGAGGAGCGGCACTCGATAAAACAAGGGAGAAGCGTCCTTCACTGCCGCTCATCAGTGTCCGGACGAACAATTGGAGGATGAAATGCGTAAAATAGTGCTTCCCGCACTCCTGGCTCTGTCCTTCTCGACAAGCCTCAGCCATGCCCAGTCGCCGTGGACCGGCGGCGACGAATTGCCGACCAACCCTCTCGCCTGCGATGCAACGCCGGCAAAGGTGGCTTCCAAGCCTTACGATGGCGGCAAACCGACCAATGCGCCGGACCGCAAGGGCAAGACGCTGAAAGTTGTGGATGTGCCGAAACTCGTCGGCATCGGCTACTTCAACGCCACGTCGAAAGGCATCGCCGACGCGGCCAAGGAAATGGGCTCGATGGAGGCCAAGACCGACGGTCCGAGCAAGGCCAATATCGACGACCAGATCACGCTGATCGACAACTACATCACCTCCGGCGTCGACGGCATCCTGTTTGCCGCCAACGACCCGGTCGCCATCGCCCCGGTGCTGAAGAAGGCGCTCGCCGCCGGCATCAATGTCGTCGGCTACGACGCCAATTCGACGCCGGACGCCCGCCAGTGGTTCGTCAACCAGGCCGAGTTCAACGGCATCGCCAAGGCGATGGTCGATTCCATGGCCAAGGAAGCCGGCGAGGATGGTGCCTTCGCCATCGTCACTTCCACCTTCACCACGCCGAACCAGGCGCGCTGGATTTCCGAAATGGCGGCCTATCAGGCCAAGTGCCATCCGAAGATGAAGTGGCTGGAAACCGTTGAGGCACAGGAGGACAACATCCTCTCCTTCAACCAGACCAACACGCTGCTCAACAAATATGGCGATGAGCTCAAGGGCGTCTTCGGCATGACCAGCGTTGCGACGCCTGCCGCCGCCGACGCGGTCACCCAGGCCAAGAAGTGCGGCAAGGTTGCCGTGGTCGGTCTCGCCACGCCAAATGCGATGAAGCCCTATGTCTCGACCGGCTGCGTGAAGTCGGTGGTGCTGTGGAACCCGGTCGATCTCGGTTATGCGGCCGCCTATGTGCTGCGCGCGACGGCCGACGGTACCTTGGCCGCAGGCGCCACCTCGGTGAAAGCGGGCAAGTTGGGTGATCTCTCGGTTATCAACGGCTCCGAAATCCTGCTTGGCGCGCCCACCGTGTTCACCAAGGACAACATCAACAACTTCGACTTCTGAGGTTGAGCGGGGACGATAGCCCCCCTTCCGCGCCGGCTTCAGGCCGGCGCGGTTACTGCATCGGCCAGAAAATCGGAATCGATTTTCGGTAGGCACGATGCAGCAGATAAAAAGTGCCAGAGCGTCCTTTGCGCGTCCAATTGGACGCGCGGCGCTCTAACCGGCCTGCAAGCGGTGATCGAGGAGGATGGCATGGAAATGATGATCGACGCCGATGCGGTCGAGGCGAGCAATGCCGCGCGTGAGCGGGCCTTGCGCGCCGATTATGCCGCGCTTGGCGAGCAGCTCGACCGCCGCGGCATCGCCATCGCCGAAATTTTGGACAAGGCCGAGGCCTTCGCGGTTGCCATCCCGTCCTGGGGCGTCGGCACCGGCGGCACGCGTTTCGCGCGCTTTCCGGGCGAAGGCGAGCCGCGCGACGTCTTCGACAAGATCGAGGATTGCGCCGTCATCCAGCAGCTCACCCGCGCTACCCCCACCGTTTCGCTGCACATTCCGTGGGACAAGGCCGATCCGCGGCGCCTGAAACAGGCGGCCTCGCGCTTCGGCCTCGGCTTCGACGCTATGAACTCCAACACCTTCTCGGACACCGCCGACCAGAAGCTTTCCTACAAGTTCGGCTCGCTGTCGCATGCCGACGCGGCCGTTCGCCGGCAGGCGGTCGACCACAACATCGAATGCATCGAGATCGGCAGGGAAATCGGTTCGAAGGCGCTGACGGTGTGGATCGGCGACGGCTCCAACTTTCCAGGCCAGGTGAATTTCGCCCAGGCCTTCACGCGCTATCTGGATTCGATGAAGGCGATCTACGCGCAGCTGCCGCCGGACTGGCGCCTGTTCACCGAACACAAGATGTACGAGCCGGCTTTCTATTCCACCGTCGTGCAGGATTGGGGCACCAACTACATCATCGCCCGCGAACTCGGGCCGAAGGCTTTCTGTCTGGTCGACCTCGGTCACCATGCGCCCAACGTCAACATCGAGATGATCGTGTCCAGGCTAATCCAGTTCGGCAAACTGGGCGGCTTTCATTTCAACGACAGCAAATATGGCGATGACGATCTCGACGCCGGTTCGATCGATCCCTACCGGCTGTTTCTCGTCTTCAACGAACTGGTCGAAGCCGAACTCTCCGGCGTCGACGGGTTCAACCCCGCGCATATGCTCGACCAGAGCCACAACGTCACCGATCCGATCGAGAGCCTGATGCTGTCGGCGGTCGAGGTGCAGCGCGCCTATGCGGCGGCGCTGCTGGTCGACCGCAAGGCGCTGGCGGCGTTCCAGGACGGCAACGACGCCTTGATGGCCACGCAGACGCTGAAAGCCGCCTACCGCACCGATGTCGAGCCGATCCTCGCCATGGCTCGTTTCAACCGTGGCGGGGCCATCGACCCCGTCGCTGCCTACCGCGCCAGCGGCTACCGCCGCAAGGCGGCGGTGGAGCGGCCGGCCGTCGCGTCTGGCGGTGGGGGCATCGTCTGACGCGGCGGCCGCGGGGTGTCTTTGTATGCGAAATCTCGATCGGGAGCCTGATCATGTCCAAGCGCATCGCCTTCCGGATGGTGCTCAATCCCGGGCAGGCGGCCGAATACAAGAAGCGGCATGACGAGATCTGGCCGGAACTCGCCAAGGCGCTGCGCGACGCCGGCATCTCGGACTATTCGATCTGGCTCGATCCCGAAAACCAACCATCTCTTCGCGACGCTTTTGCTGGCCGACAACAACACCATGGACAAGTTGCCCGAGACCGAGATCAACCGCCGCTGGTGGGATTTCATGGCCGACATCATGCTCTACGACGCGCGCAATCAGCCCGTCGTCGTGCCGCTCGACAACGTCTTCCACATGGCGTGAGAGCGTGTCGAAACCACCGCGGGGTGCCTGCATGCCGCGACCACAACAACGAAGGCCGATGCCGCGAAGTCTTTCCGGTGCCGACAGCAGAAAATGAAAGGCCGATACGATGAAGGATGCAGCGCTGCGCAAGGAGATGGTGGCAATCTGCCGTCGGATGAATGCCGCCGGCATCAACCAGGGCACGGCCGGCAATCTTTCGCTGCGCGCTGGTGACGGCTTTCTCGTCACCCCGTCGGGCATGCCTTATGAAACCATGGTGCCCGAAGACATTGTCGAAATGGATTTCGACGGCACCTATGCCGGGCGCCGGCCGTCATCGGAATGGCGCTTCCACCGCGATATCCTGAAGACGCGCGGCGATATCAACGTCGTGTTGCATTGCCATTCGGTCTACGCCACCACGCTGGCCTGCCACTACAAGACCATCCCGGCCTTCCACTACATGACCGGCGTTGCCGGCGGCTCGACGATCCGCTGCGCCAAATACGCGACGTTCGGCACGCAGGCCTTGTCCGACCATGCGCTGGTGGCGCTTGAGGGGAGGCTTGCCTGCCTGCTCGGCCAGCACGGCCAGATATCGCTGGGCGCGACGCTGGAGGCGGCGCTGTGGCTGGCCATCGAGGTTGAAACCCTGTCGCGCATGTATGTCCAGGTGCTGACCCTGGGCGAGCCGCCCGTCTTGCCCGACGACGAGATGGCCCGCGTGATCGAGCAGATGCGCAAGATGAGTTATGGCCTGGCCCCCGATGCCGAAGGCATCAACGACGCCGCCCGTGCCCGGGGCGGCTGACGGGCAGGTTCGCCGGCGCTGCCGCTATTCTCGTCGGCGCCGCCATGACGTCCATCACCCGTTTGCTTGAAGCCAGCTCGGCAGGCCACGTGCCTTTCACGCGGTCCGTTCGCAAATTACGGTCGGATAAGAACAATACCAGTTTAACACCTGAAAAAAATTCTGCATAAAGGTGCTGTCTCGAAGTGGATGGTTCCGATGGGCGATCAGGCGATCCTCGATTTTCTGGCTGCTGCACTGGCGGGTGAGAGCGGCGAACCGCTCTACCGCCGGCTCGAAGATGCCTTCAAACAAGCGATTGGCGCGGCCCGCCTCAAGCGCGGGGCCGTCACTCCCAGCGAGCGCGTGCTTTGCGATGCGCTCGGCATTTCGCGCGTCACCGTGCGCAAGGCGATCGACGGCCTCGTCGCCGACGGCCTGCTCGACCGACGCCAGGGCGCCAAGACCGTCGTCGCCTCGCGGGTGGAGAAGTCGCTGGCGACCATGACCAGCTTCTCGGAGGATATGCGTTCGCGTGGGCTCGAGCCCGGTTGCGTGTGGATTTCGCGTGTGATTTCGCGGCCTTCGCCGGTGGAAATGATGGCGCTGGGCATTTCGGCCGGCGAGAAGGTGGTGCGGCTGACCCGTCTGCGCACCGCCGACAACACCCCCATCGCCATCGAGACGGCGACATTGCCGGCGCGCTTCGTGCCGGATCCGCTCGCGATCCAGGCCTCGCTCTACGATTATCTCGAAGCCAATGGCGCGCGTCCGATGCGCGCGCTCCAGCGCATGCAGGCGAAGCCCGCCAGCGAAGAGGAGCGCCGGCTGCTGGCAATTCCCGAGGACGCCAGTCTGTTGATCATGGAGCGCCGCTGTTTCCTTGCCGACGGCCAGATCGTCGAATTCACCCAGACCAAGTACCGCGGCGACGTCTACGATTTCGTCATCGAGCTGACGCGATAATACCAGTTTAAAGCCTGTTGCAATCTGGTCTTATATTGCTACCGTGTTCCCATCGAGGGAGTGCCAGCGTGCCGATTGATATCCAGGCCCTGAAGAGCGGGTTGATCGTCTCGTGCCAGCCGGTAAAGGGCGGTGCGATGGACAATGCGGTGATGGTCGTCGGCTTTGCGCTCGCTGCCATCGACGGCGGCGCCGCCGGTCTGCGTGTCGAATCCGCCGATTATGTCGCCGCCGTGCGCAAGGCGACGCCGCGGCCGATCATCGGCCTTATCAAGCGCGACCTTGACGACAGCTCGGTGCGCATCACGCCATGGCTGGAAGATGTCGAGGCGCTGGCAGCCGCCGGCGCCGACATCATTGCCTATGACGCCACCCAACGCCCGCGCCCGGTTGCCACCAGGGTACTGGTCGACGCCATTCATGCGCGGGGTCGGCTGGCCATGGCCGATTGTTCCATCATCGCCGACGCTGAGCAGGCGCTGGCGGAAGGTGCCGACATCGTTGGTTCCACCCTTGCCGGCTATACCGGCTCGGTCGAGCCGACCGAACCCGATTTCGCGCTGATCGGTGCGATGCGCCGCTTGACCCCCTATGTGGTTGCCGAAGGCAACATCCGCACCCCGAAACAGGCCTCGCAGGCGCTGGTCGCTGGCGCCTCGATGGTGGTCGTCGGCTCGGCCATCACCCGGCCTGAGCATGTCACCGGTTGGTTCCGCGCCGCCCTCGATGAAACCGTCGCCAAGGCGGGTGCCCGATGGCCGTGAGCGAAGCCGAGACGGTCCTGGCGCTCGACATCGGCGGCACCAAGATGCTGGCCGCGCTTGTCGCGGGCCGCGAGGTCGTCGAAACGTCAAGAATGCCGACACCGGCCGGCGGCAATCCGGACGAATGGCTTGCCGCGCTGTTCGGCGAAATCTCGGCATGGCGGGGGCGCTATCGCAAGGTCGGCGTCGCCGTCAGCGGCGTTGTCGATGACGGGCTCTGGTCGCCGCTCAATCGCCGCACCCTCGACATCCCCGACCGCTTCCCGCTGGTCGCATCCGTCAGGCGCCTCAGCGGCCGCGACGCGGTGCTGGCCGCCAACGACGCCCAGGCTGCCGCCTGGGGCGAGTATTCATACGGAGCAGGGCAGGGCGTCGATATGGTGTTCCTCACCATTTCGACCGGCATCGGCGGCGGCATCGTCGTCAATGGCCGCCTGCTCGGAGGCATGGCCGGAAATTTTGGCCAGTTCCGCGGCCTGGACGAGGCGGCAGGCACGCTGGAGGACAGCGTGACCGGCCGCTGGATGGCGGCCGAGGCGGCGGCTTATCTGCCGGGCGCCACGGCGCGCGACGTCTTCGAGGCGGCAGGCACCCACGACTGGGCAAAGAGCATTGTTACCACCTCGGCCGGCCGCACCGCGGTCCTGTGCCGCAACCTCCAGGTCGCGCTCGACCCAAGGCGCATCGTCATCGGCGGCGGCATCGGGCTGGCGCCCGGCTATCTGGAAGCCGTGCGCGCGGCACTTTCCAGCCTGCCGCTGCGGCTGATGCCGCAGCTCCATGCCGCCACGCTCGGCGAAAGCGCGGGTGTCGTCGGCATCGCCAGCCTTTCAAACCAAGAAGACCAATCGGGAGGAAACTGAAATGACATTCGCAACCATCAGAAAGGGCGGCCTTCTGGCGGCCCTCGTCGCCAGCCTGCTGGCAAGCCCGGCCTTCGCCAAGGTGACCGTGCTGGGCTGGCCAGGCGGTCCCGAGGAGACCGCGCTGCGCGCCGCGGCCGACGCCTACAATGCCAAGGCCGGCGTCGCCGACAAGGACAAGGTCGAACTTCTGTTCTTCAACCGCGACGGCTTCTGGGACAAGCTGCAGGCAGACCTTGCCGCCGGCTCCAAGGCTTTCGACGTCAATCTGCTCGCCACCTACTCGATCGGCCGCTACGCGCCCTTCATGGAGCCGGTCGAACTCTCCGGGGAGGCGAAGTCGGTCTATGGCGACGCCGTGCTGAAGACGATGCAGTTCGACGGCAAGCAGTTTGGCGTGCCCACCGACCTGTCGCTGCACTTCATGTATTATCGCAAGGACCTGATCGACGCCTTGCTGAAGGACGATGCCGCCAAGGCCAGATATGGCGAGATTTCCGAAAAGCTGCTGGGCAAGAAACTGCAACCCAAGGCTCCGGACGAGTGGAACTGGGACGACTACGCCGCGACAGCGCTCTACTTCACCCAGGCCGTGAACCCCGACAGCCCGACCCGCTACGGCACTGTCCTGCAGCTGAAGAACCTCCTGTTCAACATCATGATCTGGCAGTCGGTGCCGCGTGCCTATGGTGGCGACTGGATGGACGCCAGCGGCAAGATCACTGTCAATTCCGACGCCTATCGCAAGGGGTTGGAGATCTACAAGCTGCTCTACGACAACGGCGCCACGCCGCGCGATTCGCTCTCCTATGAATTCGCGGAGGCCAATGCCGCCTATGCCTCCGGCCAGGTGGCGGCGATGCTGCAGTGGAACGCAGCCGCCGGCGATCTGACCAGCAAGGAGAAGTCGCCGGCCGTCGCCGAGGCGACCGAAACCATCGCGCCGCCTACCGGGCCCGCCGGGCGCTTCACCCACATTCACGGCCTCGGCTTCGGCCTCAACAAGAATGCCGAGAACAAGGACGGTGCCAGGGCGTTCCTGAAATGGCTGTCGTCCAAGGAAGCAGCACTCATCTACGCCAGGAACAGCGGCGCGCCGGCGCTGACCCCGGAAGTGGTTTCCGAAGTGGCCAAGGAGCGTCCCGATCTCGTCAAGCTCGGCGACTATGCCGGCAAGTACGGCTACGTCATGACCGGCGGAACCTCGGCGAAGGCGCTCACGGTCTATGAACTGCAGGCCAAGGAATTCACCGGCTACTGGTCCGGCCAGCAGAGCATCGACGATGCGCTGAAGAATGCCGAGAAGGGCATGGCCGAACTCCTCAAATAAACAGGGCCGATGGCGGCGGCCCGTCCGCCGCCGTCGCCGGGACAAACCGGTTCGATGACCACGCTCACGCAACGCGCCCAATCCTCGGAATTCAAGCTGCTGGCGACCCCGCTGGTGCTGTTCCTGCTCGTGTTCCTGGGCTTCCCCGCCGTCGTCAACCTCGTCTATTCGCTGTCCGAGGTTTCCTTCGAAACTCTGCGCCAGCCGCGCCTCACCGGCTTCTCCAACTTCGTCTCTGTGTGGAGCGACGGCGCCTTCTGGCGGGCGACCTGGTTTTCGCTGCGCTTCGGCCTGTTGACCGCTCTGCTCGAATGCGCGCTCGGCCTGTTCCTCGCTATCTTTCTTTCGCCGCTCATCGAAAAGCGCAGCTGGCTCCTCGCCATCCTGATGCTGCCGCTGATGGTGGCGCCGGCGCTCGTCGGCCTGATGTACCGGCTGGTGCTGCACGAGTTCGTCGGTCCGGTGCCCTATTATCTGTGGGCCTATTTCGGCGCGAGTTTTTCCTTCCTGGGACCGGGCTCGGCCTTCTGGATGCTGATCGTCGTCGAAACGCTGCAGTGGACGCCGTTCGCGCTTTTGTTGTTCTACATGGCCTATCAGGCCATCCCGACCGATGTCGTCGAAGCGGCCGCCATGGACGGCACCAACCGGCTGGAGCGGTTGTG
Organism: Mesorhizobium terrae; assembly: GCF_008727715.1. Classification (GTDB taxonomy): domain Bacteria; phylum Pseudomonadota; class Alphaproteobacteria; order Rhizobiales; family Rhizobiaceae; genus Mesorhizobium; species Mesorhizobium terrae. Next base: position 396,534 of record NZ_CP044218.1, on the reverse strand, counting down.
GTATATCGAGCTGCCGCTGATGCTGCCCACCATCGCTGTCGCGCTGCTCATTCGCTTCATCGACGGCTTCCGCGTCTTCGACAATGTCTATGTGCTGACCGGCAGCGGACCGGGCGGTTCCACGGCCTCGCTGTCGATCTACATCTACGAGGCCTTCTTCAAGCAAGGCGCCATCGGCAAGGCGGTCGCTGCGTCGGTCATCCTGTTTGTCGTGTCGTTCGCTGTCCTCTATGGCTTGAACGCCTTTGCCGGACGCCGGAAGGGAGCCGCCCGATGATCGCCGCCCTTCGCTGGATCGTTTTCGCGATCGCCGCGCTTGCCATGAACTTTCCGATCCTGGTCACGCTGGTCACCTCGTTCAAGAGCGCCCGCGAACTCTCCACCAATCCGGGTCTGTGGGTCCGCGCGCCGACATTCGACAACTACCTCACCGTCTTCCACGTGTCGGAGCGGCTGAACATCTTCCTCTACCTGGCAAACAGCATGGCGGTCGCCCTGCTGGGCACCGGGCTTGCCGTGGCGCTGGCCCTGCCGGCCGCCTACGCGATTGCCCGGGGTAAGGTCGGCGAGCGCACGCTTTTGCCGCTCATCGTCAATCTGCGCGCCGTGCCGCTCATCATCTTCGCCATCCCGCTCTACATGATGTTCCAGTGGCTGGCGCTGCTCGACACGCGGCTGGGCCTCGGGTTGATCCTGGCCATCGTCAACCTGCCGCTGGCTCTCGTCATCCTGGTCAACGCCATTCGCGACATACCGGCCGAGCTTGACGAAGCCGCGTTGATGGACGGCGCCAGCCGCACGCAGATCCTGTTGCGCATCCTGGCGCCGGTCTGCCGTCCCGCCATCGTCACCAGCCTGATCTTTGGTTTCATCACGGCCTGGAACGAATTCCTGTTCGGACTGATGCTCACCACCTCGAAAGCCGTCCCGATCACCGTCGGCGCCTCCTTCTTCTTCGCCGCCAGCGGCGGCGGCGTGCAATGGGGCGTGGCCTCCGCCGTCATGGTCGTCGGTGCGCTGCCGCCGGTGCTGCTCGGCCTGGTTATGTACCGGCAGATCAGCGGCTCGATGACCGCCGGCGCCGTCAAGGGCTGAGACGGCGGTCGACGGTGTTGTCGCACCATGCGGATCGCTGACCGGCCGGTCTCACCCGGCGCTTACCGTCAGCTCGACGCGGTCGGCCGAGAAACGGGTCTGCGAATACTGGATCGGCCTGCCGTCGCCGTCGACATTGATGCCGCGCGCGACCAGCACGATGGCGCCGGGCGAAAGCTTGAGGTCGCGTGTGTCGGTGTCGTCGGCGTGCCTTGCCTCGATCGTCGTCGAGGCGCGGCGATAGTCGTTGATGCCGGACAGCGCGAGCGCCTCGGTGATCGAGTGTTTTTCCGCGAAGTATGAGGCGATGTCGGGAAACCGCGCGGCGGGAAACCAGGCGGTGGAGCGCGATACCGGCACCCCGTCGGCCAGGCCGCGCATTTCCAGGCGAATGACGTCCTCGCTGGGTCGAAGGTCGAGCGCCGTGGCGATGGTTGCCGTGGCCGGTTCATGGGTATGGCCGAGAAGTTCGATCTGCCGCTCGCGCACCTGGCCCTCCAGCCCAGCGGAAAAGCGCGTCCTTGCGCCGATCGGATAGGTGAGCCGCTTCTGCCGCCGCACATAGGTGCCGCGACCCTGCTCGCTCCGGAGTACGCCTTCGTGGATGAGGGCGGCGATGGCCGCGCGCACCGTGTGTCGGTTCACCCCGAAGCGGGCCGCGAGTTCGGCCTCGGGCGGCAAGCGCCCGTTTTCGTCTTCGAGGCCAGCGCCGATGCCGCGTCGGATCTCGTCGCCGATCTGCCGCCACAGCGCCACGCCGACGCCGCGGTGAAGCGCTGATTTCGCCAAATCCCCCTCCATTGCGATTGCTGTCATCTGCCCGTCATCCAACGGAGCTAAGACAAGTTAAGATATCTAGTTGTCTAGATCAATAGACAAATTTGAGGTCGCTATGAAAATGGATGCCGATCAAGCCGCGAGACGGGACCGCATGGCGGTGCTGGCGCGCTGCAGCACGACAAGGCTGAACGCGCTGTGGGCGACACTCGGGCTGCAGCCGGTCCATACGCCGTTGCGTGGGCCGGAAGCCGGCCTGGTCATGCTGCGTGGCCGCGTCGGCGGCACCGGCGAGCCCTTCAATGTCGGCGAGGCGACCGTCACCCGCGCCAGCATCAAGCTGGAGGACGGCTCGGTCGGCCATGCCATGGCGTTAGGCCGCGATCCGACGAAGGCCAGGCTTTCGGCGATCATCGACGCGCTCTGCCGCAACGCGGCAACGGCCGCGCGTATCGATGCCGAATTGATCGCTCCGATGCGGCGCGAACTCGACGCCGCCGACGAGACGCGTCGTCTCGAGACGGCGGCGACCCGCGTCGATTTTTTCACCATGGTTCGCGGAGAAGACTGATGTTGAGCGAAGCGATCGCCCTCGAAGGCGGGTTCTCCGATCCGGTCCTCAATGCCCAGTCCGTCTTTCGCGCCGTGATGGATGCGATGGCGCGACCCGCCACCATCGTCAAGGTGGATGCCGTGGTGACACCGCCTTCGCCGCTCGGCCGTGCGGCCGGCGCCATCGCCTGCGCGCTGATCGATGCCGACACGCCGTTCTGGCTGGATGCCGCGCTGGCCGAAAGCGCGGCCCTGCGCTCCTGGCTCGCCTTCCACACCGGCGCCCGTGAGATGGCGACGTGCGACGACGTCGCTTTCGCCCTCGTCGGCGCTCCCACCACCATGCCGGCCCTGGAGCGTTTCGCCCAAGGCAGCCAGGAATATCCGGACCGTTCGGCGACGCTGATCCTGCAATTGCCGAGCCTCGAAGGTGGCGCGCCGCTAACCTTCGAAGGGCCGGGCATCCGCGACCGCGTAACGCTCGCGCCGCGCGGCCTGCCAAAGGACTTCGCCCATCAGTGGAGCGCCAATCGCAAGCGTTTCCCGCGCGGCGTCGACCTGATCCTCACCGCGGGCGATGCCATCGCCTGCCTGCCGCGCTCGGCGCGCCTCGTCGAGATGGAGGGCTGATCGATGTATGTTGCAGTCAAGGGCGGCGAAGTTGCCATCGACAATGCCCATCGCCTGTTGGCCGACCGCCGCCGTGGCGACAGGACCGTGCCCGCGCTTACGCTCGACCAGATCGCCGAACAGCTGACCATCGGCGTCGACCGGGTGATGAGTGAAGGTTCGCTCTACGATCGCCGCCTGGCAGCGCTCGCCGTCAAGCAGGCGCGTGGCGACCTCATCGAGGCGATCTTCCTGGTGCGCGCCTACCGCACCACGCTGCCGCGCTTCGGCCACAGCGAACCGGTCGACACCGGCGCCATGCTGGTCGAGCGGCGCGTGTCGGCCTGCTACAAGGATTTGCCGGGCGGACAACTGCTTGGGCCCACCTTCGATTACACGCACCGTCTGCTCGATGAAGAGCTGGAAGGCGATCCCGAAATCGAAAGCGGCATCCTGCGCACCGGGGCCGCCGAGCCCATCGCGCGCGTCGCCGACATTCTGGGACAGGAAGGCCTGATCGAGGAGGACGATGTCCTTGATGCGGCGCTGGAGCCCGGCGACATCAACCAGACCCCGACCGAATTCCCGATGTCGCGCGCCATGCGGTTGCAGTCGCTGTCGCGCGGCGACGAGGGCTTCCTTCTCGCGCTCGGCTATTCGACCCAGCGCGGCTATGCCCGCAGCCATCCCTTTGCCGGTGAAATTCGCATCGGCGAGGTCGATGTCGAAATGTTCATGCCCGAGCTCGGTTTCGCCGTGCCGGTCGGCCGCGTCCAGGTCACCGAATGCCAGATGGTCAACCAATTCAAGGGTTCGGCCAAGGCGCCGCCGCAGTTCACGCGCGGCTACGGCCTCGTCTTCGGGCAATCCGAGCGCAAGGCGATGGCGATGTCGCTGTGTGACCGCGCGCTGCGCGCCGAGGAACTGGGCGAGGACATCGTCGCGCCGCCGCAGGACCAGGAATTCGTGCTGTCGCATTGCGACAACGTCCAGGCCACCGGCTTCGTCGAACATCTGAAACTGCCGCACTATGTCGACTTCCAGGCCGAGCTCGGTCTGGTTCGCACCATGCGCGCCGAATACGAGCAGCGCGAGGCGGCTCTTGAAACAAGGGAGGCCGCCGAATGAACGCGCACACCCAGGCATCCAACTACAACTTCGCCTATCTCGACGAGCAGACTAAGCGCATGATCCGGCGCGCCATCTTGAAGGCGATCGCCGTGCCAGGCTACCAGGTGCCGTTCGCCAGTCGCGAAATGCCGATGCCTTATGGCTGGGGCACTGGCGGCGTGCAGGTGACGGCGTCGATCCTTGGCCCCGACGATGTGCTGAAGGTCATCGACCAGGGCGCCGACGACACCACCAACGCCGTCTCCATCCGCAAGTTCTTCGAGAAGGTCGCGGGCGTCGAGACGACGACCAGCACCGGCGATGCCACCATCATCCAGACCCGCCACCGCATTCCGGAAGCCCCGCTGAAGGAAGGCCAGGTGCTGGTCTACCAGGTGCCGATCCCGGAACCGCTGCGTTTCCTCGAACCGCGCGAGACCGAAACCCGCAAGATGCATGCGCTGGAAGAATACGGCCTCATGCATGTGAAGCTCTACGAGGACATCGCCAAGAATGGCCATATCGCCACCACTTATGCCTATCCGGTCAAGGTCGAGGGCCGCTATGTGATGGACCCGTCGCCGACGCCGAAATTCGACAATCCCAAGATGCATATGTCGGAAGCGTTGCAGCTGTTCGGCGCTGGTCGCGAGAAGCGCATCTACGCCGTGCCGCCTTACACCGAGGTGGTCAGCCTCGACTTCGAGGATCATCCCTTCGAGGTTCAGCGTTTCGACAAGCCCTGCGCGCTGTGCGGCGCCGAGCAGGTCTATCTCGACGAAGTCGTGCTCGACGATCGCGGCGGACGCATGTTCGTCTGCTCCGACACCGACCATTGCGAAAGCCGCCGGGCCGACGGCCATCGCGGCGAACTCTCCGGTGAGGCCCTGTCATGAACGTCGCTGTGAATATCGACCAGCCGAATGTCGAGGTCGGCGACCTGCCGCTGATGTCGGTCAGGTCGGTCAGCAAGCACTACGGCGCCCGCATCGGCTGCGCGGATGTCAATTTTGATATCTGGCCGGGTGAGGTTCTGGCCATCGTCGGCGAGTCCGGCTCCGGCAAGACGACACTGCTCAATTGCATCTCGACCCGCCTGCCGCCAAGCGCTGGCACAGTGTCCTACCGCATGCGCGATGGTGAGATGCGCGACCTCTATGGGCTGGGTGAAGCGGAGCGGCGCCTGCTTTTGCGCACCGACTGGGGCTTCGTGCATCAGAACCCGGCCGACGGACTGCGCATGACGGTTTCGGCCGGCGCCAATGTCGGCGAGCGGCTGATGGCGGTCGGCGACCGCCACTATGGCAATATCCGCGCCACCGCCACCGACTGGCTCGGCCGCGTCGAGATCGATGCCGACCGCATCGACGACCAGCCGCGCGCCTTCTCCGGCGGCATGCGCCAGCGACTGCAGATCGCGCGCAATCTGGTCACCGCGCCGCGCCTGGTCTTCATGGACGAGCCGACCGGCGGCCTCGACGTTTCGGTGCAGGCGCGCCTGCTCGACCTGTTGCGCGGCCTCGTCCACGATCTCGGTCTCGCCGTCATTATCGTCACGCACGACCTCGCCGTCGCCCGCCTTTTGTCGCATCGCATGATGGTGATGAAGGACGGCCGCGTCGTCGAACATGGTCTCACCGACCGTCTGCTCGACGATCCGCAGGCGCCCTACACGCAACTGCTCGTTTCTTCGATCCTGCAAGTCTGAGGCGCGATCATGGCTCCTGTGCTTACCGTTTCCGGTCTCGGCAAGACCTTCATCATGCATCTGCGCGGCGGCATCGAGCTGCCGGTGATCGCGGACGCGGCATTTGTGCTGGAAGGCGGCAAATGCGCCGTGCTCGGCGGCCCGTCCGGCGCCGGCAAGAGCTCGATCCTCAAAATGCTTTACGGCAACTACGCCGTGAACGAAGGCGGCATCGAGATCCTGCATCGCGGCCAAATCGTCGATCTGGCATCGGCCGCGCCGCGCACCGTGCTCGAAATTCGCCGCGAAACCATCGGCTATGTCAGCCAGTTCCTGCGTGTCGTGCCACGGGTCAGCGCGCTCGACATCGTCGCCGAACCGATGGTGGAACGCGGCACCGATCGCCGCAAGGCCGCCGACAGGGCAGGCGAATTGCTGAGCCGTCTCAATTTGCCGGAACGCCTGTGGGCTCTGCCGCCCGCAACCTTCTCCGGCGGCGAGCAGCAGCGCGTCAACATCGCACGCGGCTTCATCATCGGGCACCCGGTGCTGCTGCTCGATGAACCGACTGCATCGCTCGACGCGACCAACCGCGCCGTGGTCGTCGACATGATCGCGGAGAAGAAGCAGGCCGGAGTGGCCTTGCTTGGCATCTTCCACGACACCGACGTGCGCAATGCCGTGGCCGACGTCATCATCGACGTGACCGGTTTCGCGCCCGACAAAAAGGCCGCCTGACCATGACTCGCCTGTCGGAAACGCCGCTGATCGACCCGACCGCGCAGCTGGAGAACTGCACGCTCGGCCGCTACACCGAAGTGGCGGAGGGCTGCCGTCTAGTCGAGACCGAGATCGGCGACTACTCCTACATCATGCCGAACGGCCAGACCTGGTGCGTGACGATCGGCAAGTTCGCCAACATCGCCGCCTCTGTGCGCATCAACGCCACCCATCATCCGATGTCGCGCGCCACGCTGCATCACATCACCTACCGCGCCGGCGACTATTTCGAGGATGCCGCGCACGAGGACGACTTCTTTGCCGCCCGCCGCGCCCGCCGGGTGACGATCGGCCACGACACCTGGATCGGCCATGGCGCCACCATCCTGCCGGGCGTCACCATCGGCGATGGTGCGGTGGTCGGCTCCGGAGCCGTCGTCACCAGGGATGTCGCGCCTTACACGATCGTCGGCGGCGTGCCGGCTAAGCTTATCCGCGAGCGTTTTCCCGTCGACGTCGCTCGGCGCATGCAGGCTTTGGCCTGGTGGGACTGGGACCATGCCGCGCTGCGCGCCGCGCTCGACGATTTCCGTGATCTCAGCGCCGAGGCGTTCCTCGACCGGTATGAAGGCCGGTCCGGCCACCAGATATCCGTGAATGGTCATGGAGCTGACATGAACGGTACATCCGACCGTCATCGAGAAGCGGTAACCGGATAACGAATTTGGGCGCGCCTTCGGCCGCAGGCCGGAGGCTGAGCCACGGCAAGCAACATGCGTGCATCGACGACCACTCCAGGGCCGAGGCCCGAAGCAGGAGCGATTTCATGAACGCCATTTCCGTACGCAACCTGTCGAAAGCCTTCGGCAAGAAGCGCGCGCTCGACAATGTCTCCATCGACATCGCCAAGGGCGAGATGGTGGCGCTGATCGGCGCTTCCGGCTCCGGCAAGTCGACGCTGCTGCGTCACATCTGCGGGCTGGAGACCGGCCAGTCGGGCTCGAGCACTATCGAGATCTTCGGCGCGGGCCTGCAGGCCAACGGCCGCCTGTCGAACGGCGCGCGTGACCTTCGGCGCAACATCGGCGTCATCTTCCAGCAGTTCAATCTGGTCGGCCGGCTGTCGGTCCTGTCCAATGTGCTGGTCGGCAATCTCGGCCGCATTCCGGTCTGGCGCGGCACGCTCGGCCTGTTCTCTTCCGAGGAAAAGCGGCTGGCTCGCGAGGCGTTGGCCAAGGTCGGCATTCCGGAAGTCGCTTGGCAGCGCGCCTCGACATTGTCCGGCGGCCAGCAGCAGCGTGCGGCAATCGCCCGCACTCTGGTGCAGCGCGCGAACATCCTGCTCGCCGACGAGCCGATCGCTTCGCTCGACCCGTCCTCGGCCCGCCGTGTCATGGAAGTGCTGGCCGGCGTCAACCGCGAGAACGGCATCACCTGCGTGGTATCGCTGCATCAGGTTGAATATGCGCGCCGCTATTGCCCGCGCACCATTGCGCTGAAGGACGGCCGCGTCGTGTTCGATGGCCCATCCACCATGCTCACCCACAAGACGCTGGTCGAACTCTACGGCTCGAACTCCGAAGAGTTGATCCTGCCCGAAGCTGTTCCGGACTTCGTGCCCGACTACACCCAGCCGGAACCTGCAACCGCCAAGAGCCCGGACCTGGCGCCGGCCTTCGCCTGACAAGAACCCAACAGGAGACGTTGACATGAACATTGTGCTCAAGGCCATCGCCGCCACGGCGATCGCCTTCACTCTGACCTGTGCCGCCTATGCCGAGGAAGTCAATTTCGGCATCATCTCGACCGAGTCCCAGCAGAACCTCAAGCCGAAATGGGAACCCTTCCTCGCCGACATGAAGAAGGAAACCGGCCTCGACGTGAAGCCGTTCTTCGCGTCCGACTATGCCGGCGTCATCGAAGGCATGCGCTTCGGCAAGGTGCAGATGGCCTGGTACGGCAACAAGTCGGCCATGGAAGCCGTCGATCGCGCCGACGGCGAGATCTTCGCCCAGACCGTCTCCGTCGACGGCAATCCCGGCTACTGGTCGCTGATCCTGGCGCCGAAGGACAGCAAGCTGAACACGGTCGAAGACCTGTTGAAGTGCGACAAGACGCTGAACTTCGGCCTCGGCGACCCGAACTCGACCTCCGGCTTCCTGGTGCCGACCACCTTCGTGTTCGCCGCCAACAAGATCGACCCGAAGGCCTGCTTCAAGACGCTGACCAACGCCAACCATGAAACCAACGCCATGGCCGTTGCCAACGGCCAGCTCGACGCTGCCGCCAACAACACCGAGAACATGGCCCTCATCGAGAAGAACCAGCCGGAAGCCTTCAAGAAGATCAAGATCATCTGGAAGTCGCCGCTGATCCCGTCCGATCCGCTGGTCTGGCGCAAGGACCTGCCCAAGGAAGCCAAGGACAAGATCAAGAACTTCATCCTGACCTACGGCACCGACAAGTCGAAGGGCGACGTCGCCAAGGAGAAGGCGGTTCTGGCCGGCCTGCAGTGGGCGCCGTTCCACGCCTCGACCAACGACCAGCTCCTGCCGATCCGCGTGATGGAACTGACCAAGGCCAAGGCCAAGGTCGAAGCCGACGCCAATCTCTCCGAAGCCGACAAGAAGGCCAAGATCGCGAAGATCGAAGCCGAGAAGGCCGGCTACGAAGCCAAGATCAAGGCCAACGGCCAGAGCTGATCGGCCTCAGGGCCGTCGATAGCCTCAACCCCAACGCCGGCCGGCTCATCGGCCGGCGTGCCCAGCGAGTACCACGATGACGCAATCGACCCATATTGGCGAAGCCACCAAACCACGTCCCGAGGTCGGGCGTGACTGGACCCGCGACGCCTGGACCGCCGTCACCTGGATCAGCCTGGCCTTGCTCCTGATCTGGAGCTGGGCGCCGGCCGAGATGTCCCGTTGGACCTATCTTTTCACCGACGCCGGCAACATGGCGCAATACGCCTCAGGCTTCGCACGGCCGAATTTCGGCGAATGGCGCTACTATTTCCAGGAAATGCTGGTCACCATCCAGATCGCGCTGTGGGGCACCTTCCTCGCGGCGGTGCTGGCGGTTCCCTTCGGCATCCTGTCCGCTTCCAACATGGCGCCCTGGTACATCGTCCAGCCGGTTCGGCGCCTGATGGATATGTTCCGTTCGATCCACGAGCTCGTTTATGCGGTGCTGTTCGTGGTCGCCGTCGGCCTCGGCCCGTTCGCCGGCGTCATGGCGCTGTTCATCCACACCACCGGCATCCTCGCAAAGCTGTTTTCGGAAGCCGTCGAGGCGATCGATCCGCGTCCGGTCGAGGCCATCCGCGCCACCGGCGCCACGCGCCTGCAGGAAGTGGTCTTCGGCGTGGTGCCGCAGGTTCTGCCGCTGTGGCTGTCCTTTGCGCTCTATCGCTTCGAATCCAACGTGCGGGCAGCCACCGTGCTCGGCGTCATCGGCGCTGGCGGCATCGGCCAGGTGCTCTTTGAATCCATCCGCGGCTTCTACTATCCCGAAGCGGCCGCCATGCTCATCATCATGCTGGTCACGGTGTCGCTGATCGACGTCATCTCGCAGCAGCTGCGCAAGTTGTTCCTGTGATGCGCTACGCCGTCTATTTCACCCCTCCGCAGGACGATGCACTGACGCAAACCGCCGGCGACTGGCTGGGACGCGACGCGTTTTCAGGCGAAAAGCGCGAGACACCCTCATTCAACGGTTTGCCGGCTCACGAAATCGCCGGGCTCGTCGGCGACCCGTGCCGCTACGGTTTCCACGGCACCATCGTGGCGCCGTTTCAGCTGGCCGATGGAGTTGGCCTGGCTGAGCTCGAGCTCAGCTTCGAGCGTTTCTGCCGGCAGACGGCACCCTTCAGCATCGAGAGGCTTCGGGTCGGGCAATTGGGGTCGTTCCTGGCGCTGTTGCCGACGGCGCCGGAATACCAGCTCGCGGCCTTCGCCGCCGACGCTGTCCTGCATTTCGCGTCGGTCAGGGCGCCGCTGTCGGAAGCCGAGATCGAGCGGCGCAATCCATCGGGCCTCACCCCGCGCCAGGCCGCCTATCTCAGGCGCCATGGCTATCCCTATGTGATGGACGAATTCCGCTTCCACATGACGCTGACCGAGCGGCTGCCGGCCGAGACGCTGTCGCGCGTGTTGCCGGTTCTGGAAAGCCATTTCACGCCCTTCACCGCGCGCCCGTTCCCCGTGGAGGGCTTGGCACTGTTCGTGGAGCCGGAGCCCGGCGCGCCCTTCACCGTGCATTCCTACCGGCGGCTGCGGCCGCTCGAAACCAGAAAGTCCGCCTGAGATGTCCCAAGAGATCGTTTTGAAGAATGCGCGCATCGTCCTCGAAGACGAGATCGTCAACGGGGCGCTTGTGCTGCGCGGCGGCAAGATCGCGTCGATCGATACCGGTATCGTCTCGGCGGGCGAGGATTGCGAAGGCGACTATGTGATCCCAGGCCTGGTCGAACTCCATACCGATCATCTCGAATCCCATTATTCGCCGCGCCCCGGCGTGCGCTGGGACTCGATCGCCGCCCTCCAGGCGCATGACGCGCAGGTGGTGGCTTCCGGCATCACCACTGTCTTCGACTGCCTGCGTCTCGGTTCCGACGAGGATGGCGGTTTCCAGAAGGGCGAGATGCGTGTCATCGCCGACGCCATCGAGGTGGCAGTCGCCGAGGACAGGCTGCGCGCCAGCCATCTGATCCACCTGCGCTGCGAGGTTTCGGCGGCCGATGTGCTCGACCAGTTCGAGGATTTCGACACCGACAATTTCGTGCGGCTCGCCTCGTTGATGGACCATGCGCCGGGCCAGCGCCAGTTCCAGACGCTCGAGCAGTACGCGCTCTACTACAAGACCAAGCGCGGGCTGGACGACGCGGCCTTCGAGCGCTTCATGGCCAAGCGCGTCGCCGCCTCGCAGAAGTATTCCGCCGCGCATCGCAAGACGATTGCCGATGCCTGCGCCGGACGCGGCATCGCCATCGCCAGCCATGACGACGCTACTGTCGAACATGTCGAGGAATCGATTGCCTTCGGTGTAAAGCTGGCCGAATTCCCGACCAGCATGGAAGCGGCCAGGGCATCGCATGAGGCTGGCATTTCGGTGATGATGGGCGCGCCCAACATCGTGCGTGGCAAGTCGCATTCCGGCAATATTGCGGCGCGCGAATTGGCCGAGGCCGGCGTGCTCGACGTGCTCTCGTCCGACTATGTGCCGTTCAGCCTCATGCAGGCGCCGTTCATCCTGGCCGACGGCCCGCAGGGCAGGCCCCTCAACGAAACGGTCCGTCTCGTCACGGCGGCCCCGGCGCGCACGGTGGGCCTGACCGACCGTGGCCGCATCGCGCCCGGTCTGCGCGGCGATGTCGTGCGCGTGCGCCACAACAAGGGCGTGCCGGTGGTGCGCTCGGTCTGGCGCGAGGGCCGGCGCGTTGCCTGATCCCGTGTCGGGTTCCCGGGGTTCGCCCGGCAGGCTCATTATCGTCGTCGGCCCGAGCGGCTCCGGCAAGGACAGCGTTCTTGGCTATGCCCGCGAGCGCCTGACTGAGCGAAGCGACATCCTGTTCGTCCGCCGCATCGTTACGCGCCCGGCGACCGCCGACGCCGAGGACCATGACAGCCTGAACGAGACCGATTTCGCGGAAGCCGCGCGGGCAGGGCGCTTTGCTGTCAGCTGGCAGGCGAACGGGCTGAGCTATGCGTTGCCGCGTACCGTGCTCGACCATGTCGAACGCGGCGGCACCGCCGTCGCCAACGGCTCGCGTGGAGCGCTCGACGACATCCGCGCCGCCTTTGCCAATGTCATCGTGGCGGGCCTGACCGCCCGGCCGGAAATCATCGCGGCCCGGCTTGCGTCGCGTGGACGCGAGACCGCCGAGGACATTCAGCGCCGCGTCGAGCGCGGCCTGAAGCTCGGCGCCTACGGCCAGGACATCACCATCGACAACAGCGCCGAGCTTCACCTCGCCGGCGAGGCGCTGGTCTCGATCATCGTCAGCCGGTTGTCTCTGGCGTCCTGAAGGGGCGGCGGCCGGCTTCAACGATCCCGCAGGATCATTTCCGACGCTTTTTCGGCGATCATGACGACGGGCGAATTGGTGTTGCCCGACACGATGGTCGGCATGATCGAGGCATCGACGACGCGCAGGCTGGTCAGGCCGTGCACGCGCAGCCTGGCGTCGACCACCGCCATCGCGTCCGAGCCCATCTTGGCTGTGCCGACCGGGTGGAAGATCGTTGTGGCGATGTCGCCCACCTTGCGCACCAGGTCCTCATGGCCGGTGAATTGCGGACCGGGCAGCATTTCTTCCGGTTCGAAACGGGCAATGGCCTTTGTCCGCATCAGGCGCCGCGCATGCTCTATCGAAGCGACCGCCACGTGCCGGTCGCCCTCGGTCGAGAGATAGTTCGGGCGTATCTTCGCCATCTCCCTGGCGTCGGCGCTTTCCATGTGGACCGTGCCCCGGCTTTCGGGCCTCAGATTGCAGACAGAGACCGTCACGGCCGGGAAGCGGTGCAGCGGTTCGCCCAGCCGGTCGGTCGAGAGCGGCTGCACGTGATATTCGAGATCCGGCGTCGCCAGCCGCGCATCAGAGCGCGCGAAGATGCCAAGCTGGCTCGGCGCCATCGACAGCGGCCCGCTGCGCCACAGCGCGTATTCCGCGCCCATGGCCGCGCGGCGCAGGAGGTTGTGGTAGCGCTGGTTCAGCGTGTCGGCGTTCTTCACCTTGAACACGGTGCGGATCTGCAGATGGTCTTGCAGGTTCTCGCCGACGCCGGGCAGCGCGTGTCGAACCTCGATCCCCAGCCGCGACAAAAGCTCCGGCTGGCCGACGCCGGACAGTTCGAGGATTTTTGGCGAGTTGATGGCGCCGGCGGCAAGCAGGGTCTCGCCGGCTTTCGCGACATGCAGGCCGCCTTCATGGCGGAAGACGACGCCGGTCACCCGGCGGCCGTCGAACTCCAGCCTCTCGGTTTCGGCGCCGGTCAGTACGCGCAGATTAGGGCGATTGGCGATGCCGCTCAGGAACGCCTTGGAGGTATTCCAGCGCACACCCTTCTTCTGGTTGACCTCGAAATAGCCGGAGCCCTCATTGGTACCGGCGTTGAAATCCTCGGTGCGCGGAATGCCGAGTTCTTCCGCACCGTCGCGGAAGGCGTCGAGGATCGGCCATGACAGGCGCTGCTTTTCCACCCGCCACTCACCGCCGGCGCCGTGCATCGCGCCGGCGCCGCCATGATAGTCCTCCGACTTGCGGAAATAGGGCACCACATCGTCCCAACCCCAGCCGGCATTGCCTGCCTGGCGCCAGCCGTCATAGTCGGCCGCCTGGCCGCGCATGTAGATCATGCCGTTGATGGAAGAGCAGCCGCCCAGCACCTTGCCGCGCGGATAGTTGAGGCTGCGTCCGTTGAGGCCGGCGTCCGGCTCGGTCTTCATCAGCCAGTCGGTGCGCGGATTGCCCATGCAATAGAGATAGCCGATCGGGATATCGACCCAGTGGTAGCGGTCGCTGCCGCCGGCCTCGAGCAAAAGCACCTTGTTACGCGGGTCGGCCGACAGACGGTTGGCCAGCACGCAGCCGGCCGAACCGGCGCCGACGATCACATAGTCGAATTCGCCGAACGGAGCGGGGCTGGTCACGACTGCGCCTGCATCTGAGCGATCCGTTCCCACATCGGGCTCATCGCCTGGTTGATCTCGCCATAGAGTTGGTAGCGCGCGGCATAGGCTTGGGCAATCGCGCCATTAGGCGCATAGCGGCGCGCCGCCGACGTCATCGCCGTGGCACCGGCGGCAAAGTCAGGGAAGATGCCGACACCGGTTCCGGCCGCGATGGCCGCGCCCAGGGCGCCGGTTTCGCGGCTTCGTGCCACGGTCACGGGCACGCCCAGCACATCGGCGAAGATCTGTGCCCATACGGCGCTGCGCGAGCCGCCGCCGGAAAGCACTGCCTCATCGAAGCCTGCACCGGCGCGGGTGAGCGTCTCGATATGGCGTTTGTGCTCGAAGACGACGCCTTCGAACAGCGCTCGCAGCATATGCGCGCGCCCGTGCCAGCCGGCGATGCCGTAGAAGCCGGCACGGGCCCGCCCGTTTTTCTGCGAGCCGTAGAGGAACGGGTGGTAGATCGGCACATCGCCGGCCGGATCGACCGAGGCGACCAGTTCGCTGGCGTGTTCGAATGGGGATTTTCCGTGGCCGGCCTCGTGTTCGAGGAATTCGCGCGCGATCCATTCGAGATTGGCGGCCGAGGTGGCGCTGGATTCGATTGCCAGATAGCGCTTGGGATCGAAGGTCGACAGCATGAAGATCGACGGATCGCGGATCGGCTCATCAGTGATGACCTGGTTGATGCTCCAGGTGCCGGCAATGATCGATGCGGCACCGGTGCGCGTCACGCCCGAGCCGACGGCGCTGGCCACCACGTCGAACAGGCCGGCCACCACGGGCGTACCCGCCTTCAGACCGGTCAGTGCTGCGACCTCCGGCGTGATATGGCCGGCGATCTCGGCGGATTCCAGCGCCGGCGGCAAAAGGTCCATGCAGTCGTTGAGGCCATAGGCGGCCAGCAGCTCCTGCTCATAACGACGTGCCGGCATCGACAAGAGCCCGCAGCCGGACATGTCGGTGGTGTCGCTCGACCGCGCTCCGGTCAACCGGTTGACGACGAAATCCTTGCACAGGAACACGGTGCCGATCCGGTCGAACAGGTCCGGTTCGAAGCGCTTGATCCAGGCGAGCAGCGTCGGCGTTTGCGCCGCCCATGGCTGCTGCAGGCAGTAGGGATAGGTGCGGTCGCCGACATTTTCGCCGGCCCATTCGGCGACGATGCCGACGCCGCGTGTGTCGAGCGACTGGATGCCGATCAGCGGCGCGCCGTCGCGGTCCAGCGCGTAGAGCCCGTTGCCGTGTCCGGCGCAGCCGATCGCGGCGATATCGCCGGCGTCGATGCCTGCTTCATCGATGCAGCGGCGGATCACCGTGACGGCATTGGCCCAGAGTTCGTTGAGATCGCGCTCGACATGGCCGGGTTTCGGCATCGACGAGCGGCCGTCGAGCGCGGCCATCGCCAGCTCCCGCCCGGCCGTGTCGAAGATGATGGCCTTGATGACGGTATTGCCGGCATCGAGGCCCAGTATGTAATTACCCATCAATCTCCTCCCGAAGTGTGCCGAGGACACTAACGTCCGACGTTTTCCCTTACCGGCCGCTTCGCGCTGTGTTCCCTTCTCCCCTTGCGGGAGAAGGTGGATCGGCGCGCAGCGTCGAGACGGATGAGGGGTGTTGGAAGAAATGAGGCGTTTCAAGGGTGTCCCCTGTCTTAACCTCATTCGAAGTCCGGAAGGATCGCACTCCGTCCAGCACCCCTCATCCGACCTCGCTTACGGCGGCTGTGCCGCCGAGCTCGGCCACCTTCTCCCTCAAGGGGAGAAGGGATGGCATCAGTCATCTTACGCCTGGTTGTACAGGTCGAAGGCCTTGGCGCCATCAGCGCCGTCATGGATGATCGCCATCAGGCCGCGCACCACCGCGCTCGGATTGGCGTGCTGGTAGATGTTGCGGCCATAGACCATGCCGAGCGCGCCTTGGCGCATCAGCGCCGCCGATTTGTCGAACACCGCGCGCAGATCCTCCTTGCCGCCGCCGCGCACCAGCACCGGGCAGCGCGCCGCCTCGACCACGCGGTGGAAGTCTTCTGCATTCGTGGTCGGGTCGGCCTTGACGACGTCGGCGCCCATCTCGCGCGCCAGCCGGGTCAGCGTCACGATTTTCTCGACGTCGCCGTCGACCATGTAGCCGCCATGTTCCGAGACCGGCAGCATGGCCAGCGGTTCGATCATCAGCGGCATGCCGTATTTCTCGCAATCGGCGCGCACGCGGGAAATGTTCTGCACGCACTGTTTGAACAGGTCCGGCTCGTCGGGCAGCATGAACAGGTTCACCACCACGCAGGCGGCGTCCATCTCGATGGCGCCGATCAGCGGTTCGGCCTCGTTCTGCAGCAAAGCCCACATAGCCCGGTGGCGGATCTTGTTGTAGGGGTTGCCCATGTCGAGACGCATCACCAGCGCCGGCTTGTCCTTGCCGGGAACGTCCTGCAGCAGGTCGGCCTGGCCGTAATTCATCTGGATGGCGTCGGGGCCGGCCTTCACCAGTCTGTCGACCACGCCGGCCATGTCCTCCAGCCCGACCAGGAAGCTCGGCTCGTTGCACACGCCATGGTCGATGGCGACGTCCAGGCAGCGGCCATTGCCGAACAGCCGGTTCATGCGGGCTTTTTTGTTCACGCGCATATCGCGCTCCTTTTCTTGTCGGTCTTGGAAGGGTTGGAAAGGTCGACGCCGTGCTGGTGCTTGAGCAATGCCAGGAACGCCGCGCGTTCCCGCGAGGCTTGCCCGGCGTCCCAGTTCTTGCGGGTGGCGAGGAGATCGAGCACGGCATCGACAAGCTCGCTCGTCAGGTCGCCGGTAATCGCGATGGTGGTGCGGCGCAGGAAGATGTCGGCCAATGTCTCGACCTGTTCGCGCTCCACGATCAGCCGGATTTCGCCTTCGCTGTAGTCGCAGCCCGGCAGCATTGCATCGGAGGCTACGGACAAGCCGGCTGCAACATCGCGCGCGGAAGTGCCGTAGCGCTCCAGAAGCACCTGCGCGCGCGCCTCGCTGATCTTGTGTTCGGCTGCCAGCTCCGCGCACCACACAACTGTATCAGGCGGAAAGTTCCGCCCGCCACCGATCGCCATGTCTTCGGTGCCGACTTTGCGGGAAAGCCCAAGCCGTTCCAGCGACATGTCGGCGGCCAGCGCGCCGAACGAGCGGAAGGTCGTCCATTTGCCGCCGATCATGCACAGCGTCGCCGGCAGGTGCCCGCTGGCCTCGACGAATTCGCAGAAATGGTCGCGTGGAATGCGTCCGGTGAAACTGTCGTCGCTGGCCGGCAGCGGCCGCACGCCGGCGAAGCGGAAGACGATCTCTTCAGGGGCGATCTCGATCGACGGGAAGACGAAGGCGAGCGACTGCAGGATGTATTGCAGCTCGTCGTCCTCGCAGCGCACCTGGTCCGGATCGTCGACGCGGATATCCGTCGAGCCGATCAGCACCTTGCCGAGATAGGGGAACAGGATGCAGATACGGCCATCCTCGTTCTCGTAATAGATCATCTGGCCGGCGAGCGCGTCGTAAAGCTCCCGGTTGTCGACGATGATGTGCGAACCCTTGGTGCCGCCCATCATGCGTGGTGCCGCGGCGCCGATCGCCGCATTCGTCAGGTCGATCCAGCCGCCGGTGGCGTTGATGACGAGGCGAGGGCGCACCGGCAGCGTCTCGCCCGAGATCGTGTCGGTCAGGATGAGGCCGTCCGCGTTGGAACCGACCTGTACGTAGTTGAGCGCCTGCGCCGAAGGCGACGCCGCCATCGCATCGTTCAGCATTTCAAGCCCGAGCCGCTCCGGCCGGCTCACCCAGGCGTCGTAATAGGTGGCCGAGCTGCGCGTTGCCGGGTTGATCGCCGGCCATGTCTTCAGCGTTTCTCTGGCACCGCGAAAACGATGCACGGGCATCAGCCGGCGCGAGGCGGTGAAGACGTCATAGAGCGTCAGCCCCGCCTTGATCACCACCGCGCCGCGCCGGCTGGGCCGCCGGGTGAGGCCGAGGAAGCGCACCGCGCCATTGGCGATGCCGGAGAAAATATCGAAGATCGGCACGGTCGTCGGCAGCGGCGCGACATAATGTGGGGCGTTGCGCAACAGCCGGTCGCGCTCCAGAAGCGATTCCTTCACCAGCTTGAATTCGCCGTTCTCCAGATAGCGCAGGCCGCCGTGCACCATGCGCGACAGTGCTGCGCTCGCCCCGCCGCAATAGTCGCCTTTCTCGGCCAGCAACACGTCGACGCCCTGCAAGGCGAGCTCGCGGAAGACCGAGATGCCGTTGATGCCGCCGCCGATGATGAGCACGGCAATGTCCGGCCGCTCTCGCAGCGCGGCGAGTGTTTCGTTGCGCGTCATTTTGGAAATGCCTCGGGGTTACTCAGGCATCCATCTGGGTGAGATGCATGGCTATCGCTTTGTCTATGACGGCGAGTTCGTCGGAACCCAGCCTGATCTCGCCGGCGCGCGCATTGTCGATCGCCTGCTCGGGATTGCGGGCGCCGCACAGCGCGAAGGTGATGCCCGGCTGCGCCAGCGTCCAGGCGATGACGATCTGCGCCATGGATGCCTTGTGCTGTTCGCTGATCGGCTGGATCGCTTTTTTCAGCGCCGCCACCTTCTGTCGGTTGGATGCCGAGAAGCGCGGATTGTCCTTGCGCTGATCGTCGCCGGAGAAGGCCCGGCCGGGGTCGATGGTGCCGGTCAGCAAACCGAGCGCCAGCGAGGAATAGCTGAGCGTCGCCACATCGTGCTTCCGCGCGATCGGCAAAAGCGTGCCTTCGATCTCGCGATCGATCATCGAATAGCGTTCCTGGATGGCGTCGAGCTGGCCGGCTGCCACATACTGCTCGAGGTCGTCCGCGCTGATATTGCTGGCGCCGATCGCGCGGATTTTTCCCGCCGTCTTCAGTTTCTCCAGCGCGGCCATCGTTTCGGCGATCGGCGTCGTCGGGTCCTGCCAGTGGGTGATGTAGAGGTCGATATGGTCGGTGCCGAGCCGCCTCAGGCTCTGCTCCAGCTCATAGGTGATGCCGTCGGCGCCGAGATAGCGGTGCACCGGTTTGTCGTCCTGGTCGAAGAAATGGTTGCCTTTGCCGGAATGCCAGTTCAGCCCGCATTTGGTGGCGATCACCACCTTATCGCGCTTGCCCTTGATCGCCTTGCCGACGATCTCCTCGCTGCGGCCAAGCCCGTAGGCGGGCGCGGTGTCGATCAGGCTGACGCCGGCGTCGATAGAGGCTTCGATGGCGCGGATCGAGGCCTGCTCGTCGGTGCCGCCCCACATCCAGCCGCCGATTGCCCAGGTGCCGAGACCGACACCGGACGCCTGGATGCCGGATGCGCCGATGGGGCGTTGGATCTGTCTGGAACTCATGCTGCTTCTCTTTCGGCAAGGTCGAGGATACCGAGGCCGGTGGCCTCGTCGGTGACGATGATGTCGAGATGGTTGCCGCGCATCGCCGACAGGATCGGCGCGATCTTGCTCGGCCCGCTGGCAATGCCGATCGAGCGCGGAATGGTGGCGAACTCGTCCAGCGTCAGCGAGACCAGCGAGCGGTTCAGCGTGTAGTCGCTGAGCTTGCCATCCCGGTCGATCAGATGCGCCAGCAATTCGCCCGATGCACCGGAACGCTCGATCGCCTGGCGGTCGGCGCTGGAAGAGGGGTGCAGGTCGTAATAGGAAGAATCGTCGGTCAGGATCGAACCGATGCCGACCACAGCGACCGTGGCTTCGCGCGCCCGGCGGAACACATCGGCCACCGCGCGCACCCCCATCAGCATCTCGCGCTGTTCCGGCGTGTCGGCAAACAGCGGCGCGTGGATCTGGTAGGCGCGGCCGCCCAGCCTGTCGGCCATCAGCGAGGCGACGTGATTGACGTCGGTATAGTGCTTGCCCTGCACCAGCCCGGTGGCGGGGATGACCTCGACGTCATAGCGGCGGCCTGGCTTCAACCCCGCGACCAGCGCGCTGACACCCTTGCCGCCGGTGATCGAGATGGTGTCGCCGTCCTTGATGGTTTCGAGCAAAAGATTGGCTGCCGCTTCGCCGACGCGCTGCAAGGCCGTCTGCGGGTTTTCCGAGACCGTCGGCACCACCACCGCGCGCTCGATGCCGCCGAGCGCGACAAGCCGCGCCTCGAGGTCGACCAGATGATCGATCGGCGACTTGATCTTGATCTCGACCAGGCCGAGCTGATGGCCGCGCTTGATCAGCCGGTTGACGGTGGCATGCGAGATGCCGAGCTCCTTGGCGATCTCGGCCTGCGTCTTGCCTTCCACATAGTGGAGGACGAGCGCCTGGTGCATCTGGCGCACGGTCGAGATGTCGTCGCGAGTGTTGGGGGGTGCCATCGTGCCGCGCCTCGATCTCAGGATTTCTGGCGATGCAGGAAGTGGTCGGCCGACACGGCGGCCAGGAGGATGCAGCCCTTGATCATGTCCTGCCAGTAGACCGAGATGTCGAGTAGGATCAGCGAACTGGTCACCACCGAGAGCAGCGCGATGCCGAGGATGGCGCCGAAGATCGTGCCCGAGCCGCCCTTCAGCGAGGCGCCGCCGATGACCGCCGCGGCGATGATGTTGAGCTCCATGCCGGCGCCGAAGGTCGGCGTGGCGGCGCCGAAGCGGGCCATGTAGATGACGCCGGCGACGCCCGACAGCGTCGCGCACAGCACCGTCACCCAGAATTTCACCTGGTTGGTCTTGATGCCGGAGAACTGCGCTGCCTTCTCATTCGAACCGGTATAGAACACCTTGCGGAACGCGGTGGCGCGCCTGAGCAGGAAATCGAAGATCGCCACCACCACCACGAAGATGATGATGACATAAGGCACGCCCTGGAAGCTGCCCTGGCCGATCGCCTTGAATTCCGGCGGCAGCGTGAACAAAGACAGCGGCGTGCCCTTGGTGATGACCAGGCACAGCCCGCGCACGATCACCATCGCCGCCAGCGAGGTGATGAAATGGTTCAGTCCCACCACCGTCACGAAGAAACCCATCACCGCGCCGATCAGTGCGCTCACTGCGATGCCGATCAGGCTGGCGGTCCATGGGTCCAGCCCCATCAGGAACAGCGCGCCTGAAACCACCATCGAGAAGCAGACCACCGAGCCGACCGACAGGTCGATGCCGCCGACGATCAAAAGGATCGTCATGCCGACCACGACGATGCCTTCGATCGAGAAGCTCATCAGCATGGCGCGGAAATTGCCCCAGGTCAGGAAGTGCGGCGAAGCGAAGCTCATGGCGATGCACAGCGCCAGGATGATCACGATCAGGCCGGCCTCGCGCATCGAGGCGAGCCGGGCGAAGCTGGAACGGCCGGCGCCCGTGGCCCTGATCTCGGCATGCATGACGGTTTCTCCACTCTCAAGCGACATTGTGGGCCTGTCCTTGGCTCGTTTGCGCCGGCTTAACGCCCGACGCGAGCATGATGATGGTTTCCTCGTCGAGTTCGCCCGCGCCGAGTTCGCCGGCGATGGCGCCTTCGCGCACGACCAGCACGCGGTCGCACAGGCCGATCAGTTCGGGCAGTTCCGAGGAAATGACGACGATGCCGACGCCCTGGTTGGCGAGGTCGCGCAACAGGCGATGGATCTCGACCTTGGCGCCGACATCGATGCCGCGCGTCGGCTCGTCCATGATGATGACCTTGGGCGAAACCGAAAGCTGCTTGGCGATCGCCACCTTCTGCTGGTTGCCGCCGGAAAGCGTCGATACGGCAACGTCGATGCCGGCCATGCGCACGCCGAGCCGCTTGGCGAGGTGTGTTGCCTGATTGGCTTCCGCGCGGCGGTCGAGCAGGCCAAGGCGCCCGGTGAGCTTGCCGAGGTCGAGCGCCGAGACATTGGCGGCGATCGACAGATCGAGGAACACGCCCGAGCCCTTGCGGTCCTCCGAGAGATAGACGAGGCCGGCACGCACGGCGTCGGCATAAGAGCGGATGGCAAGCGGCTTGCCGTCCAGCGCGACACTGCCGGCGCTGGCCTGCCTTAGTCCGCAGATCGTCTGCGCGATCTCGCTGCGTCCGGCACCGATCAAGCCGCCAATGCCGAGGATTTCGCCGGCTTTCAGGTCGAGATCGACATCGACGAAACGGCTGCCGTCCGACAGGCCGCTAACAGAGAGCAGGGACCGTCCCGGTACCGCGTCGGCGGGGAGCTTGTCGGGATAAAGCTGGGTGATCTCGCGGCCGACCATCTTGCGCACGACATCGTCGGGCGAGGTCGCCGCGATGGCCTCGGTCGCGACATAGCGCCCGTCGCGAAAGACGGTGACGCGGTCGCACAGCGAAAAGATTTCGGCCATGCGATGGCTGATATAGATGACCGAGATGCCGCGCGCTTTCAGGCCGCGCACGATGGAGAACAGGCGCTGCGCTTCCGTCTCGGTCAGCGCCGCGGTCGGCTCGTCGAGGATCAGCACCTTGCAGTCGAGCGTCAGCGCCTTGGCGATCTCGACCAGCTGCTGGCTGGAAATGGAAAGGTCGGCGACTTTGCTGCGCACCGGAATGGGCGCAAGCTGGTTCATCGCCTTCTCGGCCTGCGCATAGACTTCCGCGTAATTCATCAGCGGCGCGCGCCGGGTATTGATCGCAGCCATGCAGATGTTTTCGGCAACCGTCGCGTCCTGGCAGAGCGCGATTTCCTGATGCACCAGTGCGATGCCGAGCTTCTGTGCCGCCGCCGGCGAGGCGATGGTCACGGGCTTGCCGTCGATCAGGATTTCGCCTTCGTCGGCCTGCAGCACGCCGCCGATCATGTTCATCAGCGTCGATTTGCCGGCGCCGTTCTCGCCGCACAGCGCGTGCACCTCGCCGCGGCGCAGTTCGAAGGCGACGCCGCTCAGCGCCTGGACCGGCCCGAACGCCTTGGAAAGGTTGCGGATCTGAAGGACGGGCGCGTCGGTCACGCCATGCTCCTGCGAAAGGTTCTGAAAAAGTGCTGGAAGGGAAAGCCCCTTCCAGCGAGAGCGATTGTGGGCCGAAGCTTACTCTTCGATGCCCTTGGTGCCACGCCGCTTGAGATACTTGTCCCAATAGAAATCGTCGGCGTTGTCCTTGGTCACGATCGAGAAGCCGTTGTCGACGAACGGCACCTTCATCGCATTGGAACCGGCGCGCTTGGCGTCGTTCATCGGGTCGATCAGCTCGGGATGCTTGGCCAGCCACAGAAGCATGAAGCCCATATAGCCCTGCATGCCCTGGTTGGGGTTGACCGAACCATAGATCTCGCCGGCCTTGATCATGTCGAGGATCTTGGCGTTGACGTCGGCCAGCATCACCTTGATCTTGCCGCCGCCTTCCTTGGCCGCCTGCGCGGCGCCGATCGCCGAGTTGGCTTCCGGCATGAACACGGCGCCGAGGTCGGGATGCGCCTGGGCAAGGCTCAGCACCGCCTGATAAGCCTTGGTCGGGTCCTGGTTGGACGCGGCGCGGCCGACTAGCTTCATATCCGGCCACTTGGTTTCCATGCGCTTGACGAAGGCCGAGACACGCTTGTCGTGATTGTCCTGGCCGGGGTTTTCGAGAACGGCGTATTCGCCCTTGCCGCCCATCGCGCCGGCAACGGCGTCGGCGGCGTAGGTGCCTTCCGCGAGATTGTCCGAGGTGATGAAGGAGACGCGTTTGGAATTGGGCGAG
Organism: Mesorhizobium terrae; assembly: GCF_008727715.1. Classification (GTDB taxonomy): domain Bacteria; phylum Pseudomonadota; class Alphaproteobacteria; order Rhizobiales; family Rhizobiaceae; genus Mesorhizobium; species Mesorhizobium terrae. The sequence continues at coordinate 372,687 of NZ_CP044218.1, read as the reverse complement.
TCGGCCGCGAAGGTCACCACGGCGGTGCCCTGGTCGACGGCGCGGTTGATCGGCTCGATGAACGGATCGGAGTTCATCGGGTGCACCAGGATGCCGGCCGGCTTCTGGGCCAGCGCCTGGTCGAAGCTGGCGATCTGCTTGTTCACGTCATATTCCGGCGTGCCGGTATAGGCGGTCTCGCAGCCGAGCTGCTGGCCGGCCTGCTTGAACATCTCATAGACCGGGAACCAGTATTCGACGCCCGAGACCATGACGTTCATCACGTATTTTTCGCCGGGCTGGCATTTGAACGGATTGGCGGTTTCGGCGAGTGCCGGGGCCGGGCTCATAAAGGTCGATGCCGCCGCCGCCATGGCGAGCGTGCTTAAGAATTTGCGCAAGTTTCCTCCCTTGGCCGAAGCCATTCTTCAATAACCGTCGCGGCGCTTGGCACGCCGCTTCATGGATTGATTTGCAGCCGGACTTCCTCCCGAAGCCGGCAGCTGGATCATTGCAGCGCACGATGATACTGTCAATAAAATTCATATACTGAAATATATTTCACATCAATGGACGTTTGGGTTGAAAAACCGCACCATCTTAATTCGTCATTCCCGACCTCGTGAGGGAGCGCAGCGACCGGAGAGTGTCGGGAATCCATGCCGGACCGCCGATAGTGGCATGCCGGTCCAAAATTGCGCGTATGATCTTGAGCACAGAACATTTCGTGCTGCTTTTCTGACCGCTACCCGCTTTGAATCCGGATCGGCTCCACGTTATGAACGTTCCGGCATGGATTCCCGACACTCTCCGGTCGCTACGCTCCCTCACGAGGTCGGGAATGACGAACCGAGAGACCGAGCCGCTGGTCCAAAGGCTATGGTTGATCGGCAGCGCCGGAAGGCGGTTCGAGGAGAGGCAATGAGCGTCGGCATCAAGGACTTCGGTTTGACCTGCGGCACGCTGCCTTCCGGCACGTTGAATGCCGTCACCGACGTTCCGGGCGTGCGCGTCGGCCATGTCACGCTGCGCGACGGCGACATCAACACCGGCGTCACCGCCATCCTGCCGCATGGTGGCAATCTTTTCCGCAGGAAGGCGAGGGCCGCCTCCGAAGTCATCAACGGTTTCGGCAAGACGGTCGGCCTCGTGCAACTCGATGAACTCGGCACCATCGAGACGCCATTGCTGTTGACCAACACGCTGTCGGTCGGCACCTGCGCCACCGCGCTGATCCGCGAAGCCATTCGCCAGAACCCGGACATCGGCCGCCGCACGGGCACCGTCAATCCGCTCGTCGCCGAATGCAATGACGGCCCGCTCAACGACATCCAGGCGCTTGTCGTGAGCGAGGCGCATGCACTGGCCGCCATCGAGGCCGCCAGCGAAGGCCCGGTCGAGCAGGGCAGCGTCGGCGCCGGCACCGGGATGACCTGCTTCGGCTTCAAGGGCGGCATCGGCACGGCGTCGCGTCGCATCAGGCTCGACAGCCGCGATTATCATCTGGGTAGCCTCGTGCTTTCCAATTTCGGCCGCGCCGGCGATCTCGTCCTGCCCGATGGCCGCCGCCCCGATCCGCGCCGACCGACTGAGGCCGAGAGCGGTTCGGTGGTCATTGTGCTGGCGACCGACATTCCGCTCGAACACCGCCAGTTGAAACGCGTCGCCCGCCGCGCCGGTGCCGGCATCGCCAGGCTGGGTGCTTTCTGGGGCCATGGCAGCGGCGACATCGCCATTGCCTTCTCGACCGCGGATCCCGTCGATCACGACGAGAAGCGCGGTGTCGTGCCTCTTCAGGCTTTGAGTGAAACGCGTATCGATGCTCTGTTCCAGGCCGCCGCCGAGGCGACCCAGGAAGCAGTGCTGAACTCCATGCTCGCCTCGCCTGCCTTCGAGGGCAGGGGCGGCGCGCGCCGGCCGTCCCTGGCGGATTGGTTGCGGGCTAGCGCCTGACTTCCCTTCTCCCCCTGTGGGAGAAGGTGGCTCGGCGCGCAGCGCCGAGACGGATGAGGGGTGTTGGACGGAGCGCTACCCTGACAGATTTGGGACCGTGGTGAAGCCGGCACTTGTTCCCGCGCGGCCTCATTTCTTCCAACACCCCTCATCCGACCTCGCCTGCGGCGGCTGCGCCGCCGGCTCGGCCACCTTCTCCCACAAGGGGAGAAGGAAATGCACATCCCCGTCCCTCCACAAACCCTCCCTCAACACCGAAGTCTGTGGACATTAGTCTTGACAGAAATACATATGTTCAATACCCGTCAGGCATTCGAATAGCCTGATGTGGGAGGAGTGACCGGTATGGCTTCCAATATTGCGTTGACGGGCCTGGCCCGCGATCTTGAGGAACGCGGCAAGTCCGGAAAGCCGATCCGCATCGGCCTCATCGGCTCGGGCGAGATGGGTACCGATATCGTCACCCGCGTGGCGCATATGTCCGGCATCGAGATCGGCGCGATCTCGGAACTGAACATCCCCAATGCCCACAAGGCCGTCGACATCGCCTTCCAGGAAGGCGGCCATTCCAGGGAAGCATCGAACGCCTCGGCCATGACGGCCGCCATGGAAGCCGGCAAGGTCGCCGTCACCAACGATGCCGACCTGATCATCAACAACGACCTGATCGACGTGGTCATCGACGCCACCGGCGTGCCGGCCGTCGGCGCCGAGATCGGCCTGCGCGCCATGGAGCATGGCAAGCATCTCGTCATGATGAATGTCGAGGCCGACGTCACCATCGGCGCCTATCTCAAGAGCGAAGCCGACCGCCTCGGCGTCACCTATTCGCTCGGCGCGGGCGACGAGCCGTCCTCCTGCATGGAGCTGATCGAATTCGTCTCGGCCATGGGCCATCCCATCGTTGCCGCCGGCAAGGGCAAGAACAACCCGCTCAACATCGACGCCACCCCTCCCGCCTATGAGGAAGAGGCCGCGCGCCGCCACATGAACGTGCGCATGCTGGTCGAGTTCGTCGACGGCTCCAAGACCATGGTCGAGATGGCGGCGATCGCCAACGCCACCGGTCTGGTGCCCGACAAGGCCGGCATGCATGGCCCGGCCGCCACATTGGGCGAACTGAACAAGGTGCTGGTGCCGCAAAAGGACGGCGGCGTGCTCTCCAGGGTCGGCGTCGTCGATTATTCGATCGGCAAGGGCGTTGCGCCCGGCGTCTTCGTCGTCGCCGACATGTCGCATCCGCGCGTTTCCGAGCGCATGGAAGACCTGAAGATGGGCAAGGGCCCGTATTTCACCTTCCACCGGCCTTATCATTTGACCTCGCTGGAAGTGCCGCTTACTTGCGCCCGCGTCGTGCTCTACGGCAAGGCCGACATGGTGCCGCTGGCCAAGCCTGTCGCAGAAGTCTGCGCCGTCGCCAAGAAGGACATGCAGCCGGGCGACAAGCTCGATGCCATCGGCGAATATTGCTACCGCGCCTGGATCATGGCGGCCCCCGAGGCGCGCGCCGCCAAGGCCATCCCCTGCGGCCTGCTGCAGGGCGGTTCGGTGACGGCGCCCATCAAGAAGGGCGAGCTCATTACCTATGTCAACGCCGCTCCGGCGCCTGGCTCCAAGATCGCCGAGCTGCGCGCCCGGCAGGACAAGCTCGTCTACGGCAACTAAGGCAATCGAGGAAGCATCATCATGGCCACCGCCAGGAAAGCCGCCAACAGCGACGCGGCGCAACCCAACCTGCCTTTCGCCTTCCGCCAGTATACGGCTGAGCAGCTGCGCGAAGTGCTGCACAAGATGTATCTCATCCGCCGCTTCGAGGAAGGTGCCGAAGACGCCTACATGCGCGGTCTGATCCACGGCACCATGCACCTGTCCATCGGCCAGGAAGCAAGCGCCATGGGCATCTGCATGCCGCTCACCGATCAGGACCAGATCACCTCCACCCATCGCGGCCACGGCCATTGCATCGCCAAGGGCGCCGATGTGAAGCGCATGTTCGCCGAGTTCTTCGGCAAGACCACCGGCTACTGCAAGGGCCGTGGCGGCTCCATGCACATCGCCGACGTCACCAAGGGCAATCTCGGCGCCAACGGCATCGTCGCCGGCGGTATCCCGATCGCGGTCGGTGCCGCCCTTGCAGCCAAGAAGCTCAAGACCGGCAAGGTCGCGATTTCGTTCTTCGGCGACGGCGCCAACAATGAAGGCGCCTTCCACGAGGCGCTCAACATGGCCGCCGTCTGGAAACTGCCGGTCATCTTCGTGTGCGAAAACAACGGCTACGGCATGTCGACCTCGACCGAGCGTTCGACGGCGGTCAAGAACATCGCCGACCGCGCCAGCGCCTATGCGATGCCGGGCGTCATCGTCGACGGCAACAACTTCTCCGAGGTGGCGCAGGCTGCGCATGAGGCCGTCGAGCGCGCTCGCGCCGGCGAAGGCCCGACGCTGATCGAGTCCAAGACCTATCGCTACCGCGGCCACTCCAAGAGCGACCGCAACCGCTACCGCACCAAGGAAGAGATCGAGGACTGGATGGCCAACCGCGACCCGATCGCGCTGTTCGAGGCCGAGCTGAAGGAATTCGGCATCATCGACGACGCCGGCATCGAAGCGGTGCGCGAAGCAGTGAAAAAAGAGATCGCCGACGGCATCGAATTCGCCAAGGCGAGCCCGAGCCCCGAAATCCGCGACCTTGAGAATTACGTCTATACGGAGGTTGCGTGATGGACGTCGCAGTGCGTGAACTGAGCTATGCCCAGGCCATCCAGGAAGCCATGGCGATCGCCATGGAGCAGGATGAGCGCGTCTTCCTGATGGGCGAGGATATCGGCGTCTATGGCGGCGCCTTCCAGGTCACCGGCGATCTGGTCGAGCGTTTCGGTACCGACCGTGTCATGGACACGCCGATTTCCGAACTGGGCGGCGCCGGCGTCGCCGTGGGTGCGGCGTTGACCGGCCTGCGTCCCATTTTCGAGTTCCAGTTTTCCGATTTCGCCACGCTCGCCATGGAGCAGATCGTCAACCAGGCCGCCAAGATGCGCTTCATGCTGGGCGGCGAGGTTTCGGTTCCGGTGGTGATGCGTTTCCCGGCCGGTTCCGGCACGGGTGCCGCCGCGCAGCACAGCCAGAGCCTGGAAGCCTGGCTCGGCCACGTGCCCGGCCTGAAGGTGATCCAGCCGGCGACGCCGCATGACGTCAAGGGCATGCTGCTTGCCGCTGTCGCCGATCCAGACCCGGTCATGATCTTCGAGCACAAGCTGCTCTACAAGATGAAGGGCCCGGTTCCGGAAGGCCACTATACCGTGCCGATCGGCAAGGCCGACGTGCGCCGCAAGGGCCGCGACCTCACCATCGTCGCCACCTCGATCATGGTGCACAAGGCGCTGGAGGCGGCAGCCGCGCTGGAAGCCGAAGGCATCGACATCGAGGTCATCGACCTGCGCACCGTGCGGCCGATGGACAAGCAGACCATCATCGACAGCGTCAAGAAGACCTCGCGGCTTCTGTGCGTCTACGAGGCGGTGAAGACGCTGGGCATCGGCGCTGAAATCAGTGCCGCCGTCGCCGAAAGCGACGCGTTCGATTATCTGGATGCACCGATCGTGCGCCTTGGCGGCGCCGAAGTGCCGATCCCCTACAATCCCGAGCTGGAAAAGGCGACGGTGCCGCAGGTGCCGGACATCATCGCGGCGGCGCGCGATCTCGCCAAGGGAAAGCGCTGACGATGCCGGTCGAAGTCATCCTTCCCAAGGTCGACATGGACATGGCGACCGGGCAGATCTCGCGCTGGTTCGTCGCGGAAGGCGCCACCGTCAAACAGGGCGACGTCCTGTTCGAGATCGAGACCGACAAGGCGGCGATGGAGATCGACGCGCCGGCTTCCGGCACGCTGCGCAACATCACCGGCAAGGAAGGCGTCGACATTCCGGTCGGCGCGCCGGTGGCCTGGATTTATGCCGAGGGCGAGGACGCCGGCGCTGTTGCCGCCGCCGCGCCTGCGGCCGTTGCGGCCGAGCCGCAGCCTGTCGCCAACGGCAAGGCCGAAACACCGATGTCCTCCTCCCAGGACAAGGCCGCGCAGACCGCGCTCGCCGTGCAGGAAACGCCTGCGCCGGCCGGCGCGGTCCGCGCCACGCCATTGGCGCGCCGCTTGGCGCGGGAGGCGGGGCTTGACCTGTCCGCCGTCACCGGTTCCGGTCCGCATGGTCGTGTGGTGAAGGCGGATGTCGAGGCGGCGATTGCCGGCGGTGGCGTCGCCAAGGCCGCATCAGCACCTGCTCCGGCCGCAGCACCTGCCGCTGGCAGCGCACCGGCTGTCAAGCCGATGTCGGACGAGGCGGTGCTGAAACTGTTCGAGCAGGGCTCCTACGAGCTCGTCCCGCACGACAATATGAGGAAGACCATCGCCCGGCGTCTGGTCGAGGCGAAGTCGACCATCCCGCATTTCTACCTCACACTCGATTGCGAACTCGACGCGCTCTTGAAGCTGCGCTCCGAGCTCAATGCCGCCGCCCCGATCAAGAAGACCGACAAGGGCGACGTGCCCGCCTACAAGCTCTCGGTCAACGACATGATCATCAAGGCGATGGCGCAGGCGCTGGTTGCGGTGCCCGATGCCAACGCGTCATGGACCGAGACCGCCATGGTCAAGCACAAGCATGCCGATGTCGGCGTGGCGGTGTCGATCCCCGGCGGGCTGATCACGCCGATCGTCAGGAAGGCCGACCAGAAGACGCTGTCGGTCATCTCCAACGAGATGAAGGACCTCGCAAAACGGGCGCGCGACCGCAAGCTGAAGCCGGAAGAGTATCAGGGTGGCACCACGGCCGTTTCGAACCTCGGCATGTTCGGCATCAAGGATTTCGCCGCCGTCATCAACCCGCCGCATGCGACGATCCTGGCGGTGGGTGCCGGCGAGGAGCGGGCGGTGGTCAAGGGCGGCGAGATCAAGATCGCGACCGTGATGTCCGTGACGCTGTCGACCGACCACCGTGCCGTCGACGGTGCGCTGGGTGCCGAACTGCTCGGTGCCTTCAAGCGCATCATCGAAAACCCGATGACGTTGCTGGTTTAGGATTGGCGCGACTCTCCCTTCTCCCCTTGTGGGAGAAGGTGGCTCGGCGCGCAGCGCCGAGACGGATGAGGGGTGTTGGAAGAAACGAGGCGGTGCAAAATTCGCCTCGATACCATCCTAAATTCGGAGAGGTTGCACTCCATCCAGCACCCCTCATCCGACCTCACCTTCGGTTCGGCCACCGTCTCCCGCAAGGGGAGAAGGCAAGAGCGCTTATTCCTTCGCCTAACCCTAAAGCTTGAAACCCAGCCCGTTCAGCGTCTGCGCGATTTCAGTCCAGTTCGCGCAAGCGGCATGCGCGCCTTGCGCCTTCAGCTTCTCGCCATGGCCGGCAAAGGTGTGTCCGCCGCCGGTGTAGCCGATCGCGATCATGCCGGCAGCCACCGCGCCCTGCACGCCGAAGGGCGAATCCTCGATCACCACGCAGTTGGCCGGGGCCACGCCCATCTTCTCGGCGGCGTGGAGAAAAATGTCCGGCGCCGGCTTGCCGCGCTTGACCATGGAGGAGGAAAAGATCGCGTCGCCGAAATGCGGCGCCAGGCTGGTCACGTCGAGGCTGTGATGAATGCGTTCCAGCGACGAGGACGACGCCACGCAGCGCCCCGTCTTCAGTGTGCCGAGGAACGGCGCGATGCCGTCGGTCGGGTTGAGCTTTTCGCTGAACAGGTCGCGGGTCACCGTCCACAGGTCGATTTCCTGCTCCGGCTTAAGGTGATGGCCGGTCAGTTCCTTGATGCGGATGATGATGTCGGCCTGCTTCATGCCGACGCATTGGGCGATGATGCCGGGGCCGACGCCGCTCATGCCATGCTTTTCGTAGACGCGCTCATAGGCTTCCGCGGCCAGCGGCTCGCTGTCCACCAGAACGCCGTCGCAATCGAAGATGATCAACTGTTGTGCCGTCACGCCGTGCCTCTAAGCATCCGATGATTTCGGCACATCGCTATCGGCAATGAGACAAATGTTCAAGCTTTGCGTTCAGGCGCGACGACTGATTTCCGGCTTAGTTTTCGTGTCGAGCGCAGTGCGCATCGCCTGCCTCGACTGCGCGCTGTCGGGCATGATCCAGTTCGGCTCGGCGCCGAGGAAGCGGTCGAGGAAGGCCACCGCATAGGCCGGCATCTCGGTCACGTTCTCGCGATAGGACCACCAGGTGCGCAAATCGTCGGCGCACTGGTCGATGGTCGGGGCGTGCCCGAACTCCTGCTCGTGCACGGCCGCGATCGCCGACACGCAATAGTTGGTGTAGAGGAAACCTTCCGGCCAGAACCGCACGATCTCGGCCATGCCGGCGTCGACCGGCGGCAGGTCGGGCCGTTCGCCGGCGCCGACAACCTTGACCGGGTTCTGGCGGATCAGTTCGCGCAGCACCAGCCCGGCGGCGAAGATGATGAAGTCGGCGCGGTTCACCTCGGCGAAGCGCTTCTGCGCGTCCATGATCTCGATCCAGTCGAGAAAGGCCCTGGTCAGCCTGGTCTCGTCGATCTCGAAACGCAGGCCATAGGTCGCTTCCACCGAATGCGCGTTGGCGCGGAACGTCGCCCTGAACCAGCGCAAGCGCCGCAGCTGATGGCCGAGGTCCGGCATCAGCGCCAGTTCGTCTTTGAATCGCAGGTCCATGCACGTTCGTCCTTTGCCAAAGACAGTAGCACAGGCGCCGGCGTCTCCAAATGTCGTGGATCACCGGCCTTCATGCTTTCTCGAAAAATCATACATATTGACATTAAAGAAAACAAATGTTCTCTAACTTCATCCTGACGCCGGCGTAGAAAGTCGCGGGCTTCAGGGGCTTGGGAGGAGACGTCCTGATGGCAATCTGGCAGTGGGCCTTGCTTTCGCTCGCGCTCGTATGGGGGCTGCAGTCCCTCGGCGTATGGCTGCAGATGCGCCACTATTCGGATGTCTTCAAAGGCATCACCCAGAAATATGCCGACGGCTTCGTCGGCGCCGGCAACCATCGCGGCCGCTTCGCCAGGGGCACGATCGTTCTGGTGGTGGTGACGCCCGACCTGATCGTGCGCCGCCTGCTCGTCATGAGCGGCCGTTCGGTGTTCGCCAAGTTCAAGCGACATGAAGAATATGAGGGCGTTGCCCTCGACCGTATCCGGTCCAATCCCGCGATCAAGGGAGAGGGGGAGCCCGGTGTGGCCGAGGCCGTGAAGCGGGCGATCGAACAGATCGACCGGGCACGGTCGGAGCCGGGAAGGAAGCCGGGTCTCGCCGGCTTGAAGACAGTCAGCGCATAGAGCGAACACCACCGCCGTTGGGGACAGACGGCAGGCGGTCCAAGGAGGAGATATGTCTGTAATTTCATTGTTGGCGCAGCACGCCGACATGGCCGTCCAGCACCTGCATGTCGCGGGTGCTGTGGTCCAGGACGCGGCCTTGCACGGCAAGCTCGCGGTTACCCATGCCAGCGACAATCTCGTCGTTCTGGCGCAGGCCGACGCCGGCCCGATCACGGTCGAGCAGTTCAAGGAAAAGCTCAACGAAGTCGCCAAGGAGGAGCAGCTCGGCTGGCTCACCGCCATCGGCAAGTACTTCATCGGCATCTTCCAGAAGGGCGGCGAGGTCTTCGCCGGCTTCGTCACCGGCATCATCCCGACGCTGGTCGTGCTGATGACTGCCTTTTACGCCGTCACCGAGCTGGTCGGCGAAGAGCGTGTGCACGGGCTTGCCCGCGGCGCCGGTCGCATCGCGCTCACCCGCTACACGGTGCTGCCGCTGCTCGCCGTCTTCTTCCTCACCAACCCGATGGCCTATACGTTCGGCTCCTTCCTCGAAGAGAAGCACAAGCCCGCCTTCTATGACGCGGCCGTGTCTTACGTGCACCCGCCGCTCGGCCTCTTCCCGCACATCAATCCGGGCGAATATTTCGTCTGGGGTGGCGTGCTGGTCGCCCTGCTCGAGCTTGAGAAGAAGGGCGCCGTCGTTGCCGGCTACCACATCAAGGTGGCCATCTGGTACGCCATCGTCGGCCTCGTCGTCATCCTGCTCAAGGGCATGCTGACCGAGCGCATCACCGCCATCATGGCACGCCGCCAGGGCGTCGAGCTGTAAGCGGCGGGGAGGACATCATGGCAAAGACCTACAAGGCCGTAAAAATCTCCAGGGGCTCCGGAGGCTGGGGCGGCCCGCTCGTCATCGAGCCGACCGCGCAGCGCAACAAGGTCGTCTCCGTCACCGGCGGCGGCATCCACCCGATCGCCCAGCAGATCGCCGAGATGACCGGCGCCGAAGCCGTCGACGGCTTCAAGGCGCCGCCGATCGAAAGCGAAATGGCTGTCGTCGTCGTCGATTGCGGCGGCACCGCGCGCTGCGGCGTCTATCCGCGCAAGCGCATTCCGACCGTCAATCTGACGCCGGTCGGCCAGTCCGGGCCGCTCGCCCAGTTCATCCAGGAAGACATCTATGTTTCGGGCGTCAAGCCGGCCAACATCGTCATGGCCGACGGCTCCGAGGCGGTAACCACTGCAGGGGGAGCAGCGGCCATGAATTCGAGCAACAGCAATTCGCCTTCGGCGGCCGCCCGGTCCACCGAGATCGAAAACGGCGGCGGTCTTGTCGGGCTGATCTCTTCGATCGGCCGCGTCATGGGCCGTGTCGTCGGCATCTTCTTCAATGCCGGCCGCCGTACCATCGACCAGGTGGTGCGCAACGTCCTGCCGTTCATGGCCTTCGTCACCATGTTGATCGGCCTGATCCTCTATACCGGGATCGGCGACGTTCTGGCGCAACCGATGGGTCCGCTGGCCAACAACATCGTCGGCCTGCTGATCATCTCGGCCATCTGCGGCCTGCCGTTCCTGTCGCCCATCCTGGGGCCAGGCGCGGTCATCGCCCAGGTCATCGGCGTCGCCATCATCGGCCCGCAGATCGCCAATGGCACGATCTCGCCCGCAATGGCGCTGCCGGCGCTGTTTGCCTATAACACCCAGGTCGGCTGCGACTTCGTTCCGGTCGGTCTGGCGCTCGGCGAGGCCAAGCCCAAGACGATCGAGATCGGCGTGCCGGCGGTCCTCATCAGCCGCCAGATCATGGGTCCCGTTTCCGTGCTGCTTGCATGGGTAGTCAGTCTGCTGGTCCTGTAACGAAAAGAAGGAGTTTCGCCGCATCATGACGGTTCTGTTGGAAACGCGGGTAACCGCAGTTGGACCCGAAGTGGCGGATCTCGCCGAGGGCGGCGTGGTCATCCTGTTTGCGGATGGCTCGCCGCCGGAGCTCGCCGAGGTTTCGGTGATGCATAAGGCCGTACAGGGCCCCAGCGACGGCGCGCCGCAGGTCGGCGCGTCGATCGCCATCGGCGCGGTGTCGGCAACGATCACCGCGGTTGGCTCCACCGCGTGGAGCAAGGTGCGCGAAATCGGCCATGTCGTCATCTCGTTCAACGGTGCGACACATGCCGAACGGCCGGGCGAAATCTGCGCCAGTGCCGTCGATGCCGGCGCGCTCGTCCAGGCCCTGAAGCAGGATGCGCTGATCACCATCGCCGCCTGATACGCCTGGCGTCGCGGCCTGCGCAGGGCTCGCGGCGCTTTTTCTTTTGCTGCGCGCCCATTCCGGGTCGGAGCAATTCCAGGAAAAGTGTGTAGCGGTTTTCCGTCCGGAATTGCGTCAAGACAAGAAGAAGGCGCGTTTCACCGTTTCGGTGAAACGCTCCGGGTCCGGAATATCTGATAGGATTGCCCGTATGGAACGCTCGACCATCGTCAGAGTGCATGAAGGTTTGCACGCCCGCCCCGCCACCCGCTTCGTCAGGCTCGCCAAGAGCTTCGAATCGGAAGTCGAGATCGTGAAGGCGGGCAAGGCGGTCAGCGCCAAGAGCTCGGTCAAGCTGATGCTTCTGGGCGTCAAGGAGAACCAGGAAGTCACCGTGCGCGCCAACGGCGCCGATGCGGTCGAAGCCGTCGAGGCGCTGATCGGCTATCTGGAAAACCCGCGCGCCGGACTTGACGAGGACGATGCCACCAGTGAGCACAAGGAGATGAATGGCGAGGCCGCGAAGCCGGTCGTTGCCACCACCCCGATGCAAGTGGCCGCGCCCGCTGGCGGCCTGCGCGGCGTTGCCGCCAGCGAGGGCGTCGCGGTCGGCCAGGCCTTCGCACATTTCCCACCCGAAATCCGCCCGCAGGCGCGCACACTGTCACCTGAGGAAGCCGAAGCCGAGATCGTGCGTTTCGGCCATGCCGTCAAAGTTGTGCAGGCGCGCATGGACAAGGCATTGGCCAGCGAAGGGCTTGCCGGTGGCGATCGTGGCATTGTCGCCGCGTTGCGTGACCTTGCCGCCGACGACACCTTGATTGGCGACGCCGAGGCGATGATCCGCAGCGGCTCCGATGCCGTCGCCGCCGTCATTGCCACCGCCGCCAAACTCGCCGCCGAATTCGGTTCGGTCGACGATCCTTATCTCAACGCCCGCGCCGACGACGTGCAGGCGGTCGGCCGCCAGATTTGTCTGGCCCTGCTCGGCCAGGACGATGTCAGCCTTGAGGACATTCCGCAGGGCGCCATCCTGATCGCCGACGACATCGGCGCCTGGGACCTGTCGCGCGCGCCGCTGAAACGCATCGGCGGCATCGTCTGCGGCCACGGCGGCGCCACGTCCCACATCGCCATCATCGCTCGTTCGCACGGCATTCCGGCGGTGCTCGGGCTTGGCGCCCGCGTCTCGGAGTTGCGGACGGCGAAGGAAATCGCCCTCGACGGCAATGGCGGCACGGTGGTCGCCGATCCGGCCGATGCGGTGAAGGCCGAGCATCTCAGCCGCATCGAGGAGGCGGCGAAGGAACGCCACGCGCTCGACGTGTTCAAGGACGTGACGCCGAAGCGCGCCGACGGCACCGTCATCGAGGTGGCCGCCAATATCGGCTCGCTGGAAGAGATCGAGGCCGCGCTAGCCGCGGGTGCAATGGGCGTCGGCCTGTTCCGCACCGAGCTCCTGTTCATGCGCCATATGCACCTGCCGTCCGAGGACATGCAGGCCGAAACCTATGCTGCGCTGGCGCGGGCTTTCGCACCGCACCCCGTCATCGTGCGCACGCTGGATATCGGCGGCGACAAGCCGGTCGCCGGCATCGAATTCCCCGAGGAGGAGAACCCCTTCCTCGGCTGGCGCGGCATCCGCATGTGCCTCGACCGCCCGGATATCTTCAAGCCGCAGCTGAGAGCCCTGCTGCGCGCCGCCGTGCACGGCAACGTCAAGGTGATGCTGCCGATGGTGTCGGATATCGCCGAGGTGCGGCGGGCGCGGGCGCTGATCGATGAATGCGCGGCCGAGCTTGCGCGCGACGGCGTGCCGTTCGCCCGTTTCCAGCTCGGCGTGATGATCGAGACGCCGGCGGCGGTGCTGATCGCGCCGGCACTCGCCAGGGAGGTCTCGTTCTTCTCCATCGGCACCAACGACCTTACCCAATATGTCATGGCCGCAGACCGCCTGAACCCGACGGTGGGCGCCCTCAACGATGTCGCCAATCCGGCGGTGATGGTGGCGATCGCGATGACGGCGAAGGCCGGCGTCGAGGCCGGCATCATGGTCGGCATGTGCGGCGAGGCCGCCGCCCGGCCGGACCTGATCCCGGAATTCCTGCGCATGGGCCTGACCGAACTGTCGATGAGCCCGGCCTCGATCTCGCGCGCCAAGAAGCGCATCGTCGAGCTGGGCAAAGCGTAAGAGCCTTCGTCGCGCTGCGTTGAAGCTGCTTCTCTCTCCCTGTTTACGGGGAGAGATGTCCGGCAGGACAGTGAGGGGCAGAGCCAGCTTTTGCTCGCTTCGAGCCGCCCCTCATCCGGCCCTTCGGGCCACCTTCTCCCCGTGAACGGGGAGAAGGGAGAGAGCGCCTACGGCAGATGCGCCAGCAGCGTCGCGAACACCGTCGTCAGCTCGTCCAGCGGATCGTTGCCGTTGCAGGCCGCCAGGATGCGGTCGAGCCGGGCATCGGTGGCGAGCAGCGCGATCTCCAGTAGGTCGGGCTCGGGCTTGGCGCCGGTGTCGACGCTGGAAAGCCCGACCGCCAGCGCTACCGGCGCCAGGCAGGAGATGACAAAGCTGCGCCCCGGGCCGACCGCCGCCGTCGGCGCCTCGCTCTGCCGCAACGGGTCGTGGTTCAGGAATTCGATCAGCAGCGCCGCGCTCAACGCGGCGACCAGCGCCACGCGACCGGCCCAGTCGTCCTCGCGGGCGAGCCTCGAAAAAAGCTCGGCGTGCTGCCTTGCCATGGCGGTGTGGACGGCGGCGAAATTCGCCTCGCGCAGCCGGGCGCCGTCGGCCTTCTTTTCGGCAAGCACCGCCTTGGCCAGGGCGTACATGTCGCGCCGGAAAGCACGTTCGCCGGCAAGCGCTGCCTCGCCGGTCGCGAAATAGGTGCCGATCGGCTTTGGCGCCAGCCCGCTCATGCGGCCGCTGCGCTCGCCCGGCACGAAGGTCTCGGCGATCGACATCATGTCGTCGAAGGCGCTGGCGGCATGGCCGAGCAGCCCTTCGATCTCGCGGATGGGGAAGGGCTGGCGCGCGCTGTCCTCGCCCGGCCGGCCGGGCTGGGCCGGGCTGTCGTGCCGGTGCCTGCGGATGACGCGGCGCACGTCGCGCAGCCGGTCCTTCAGGTTGACACGGACCTCTTCGGAGATTTCACGCAGCATCGTGTGCTCTGCCCCTTATGCTGAAGCCGGTATAGGCGGCATGGTCGTATGAGCCAATTGTTTATATCGTGCAGGACCGGTCAAAAGGCGATAGTGGCCGTATGGCGAATCGCTGAACGGTTCGGCGGCAGCGCATTCGGGGAGGGATTGCATTGGCTAGGAAGCCGCAGCGGCAGGCAGCGTCGGGAATGGCGGCTGGCGGGGCAGCCGAAAACGGAGCAGTGGCGGCCGAAAGCAAGGCCGACCGCCTGCGCATCCGCGCCGCCTGGATGTATTTCATCGAGCAGATGACCCAGAACGAGATCGCCGATGTGCTCGGCGTCGGCCGTGTCACCGTCGTGCGCATGCTGGCCGAGGCGCGCGCCCGCAACGAGGTCAAGATCGCCATCGAGAGCGACTTGTCCGAGATCGTGCGGCTGGAACGGTCGCTGGAAAAGGTCTTCGGCCTCGAACAGGCGCTGGTGGCGCCGTTGTCCAGCCCCGACGCAGACCCCATCCCCGGCATCGCCGCCAAGACGGGTGCCTATCTGTCGGAGGCCATGCGCTCCGGCATGCGCGTCGGCGTCGGTTGGGGCCGCACGCTGTTTTCGACGCTGCCCTTCATCGGCGCCAAGTCGCTCAGCGACTTCAAGGTCATCTCGCTGCTTGGCGGCGTCGGCGTGGCCCGCCGCTACAATCCGGCCGAGTTCGCCTGGCGTTTTGCCCAGGTCTTCCAGGGCGACGGTTATCTGATCCCGGCGCCGGCGGTGGTCGACAGCGTCGAAACCAAGGTCGCGCTGGTGGAGCGCTGCGGCCTGCAGGAAATCTTCGAGATGGCCGACGCGCTGGACGCTGTGCTGTTGTCCATCGGCGGCATCGCCTCGGCCACCACCTTCTATCGCGGCGGCTTCCTCAAGGAGGCGGACCGCGAGGCGCTGGTGGCGCGGGGCGCCGTCGGCGATCTTCTGTTCCACTTCTTCAACCGCAATGGCGACCTCGTCGACGATCCCGTCAACGACCGGGTGATGTCGGTCGAGGTCGACCGCTTGCGCCGGGCGCCGCTGCGCATCCTCACCTCCGGCGGGCAGGAGAAGATCGAGGCGCTGCTCGGCGCCATGCATCTCGTCCAGCCGACGGTGCTGATCACCGACGAGGAAAGCGCGCGCCGCATGCTGGAGATGAAGGTGGCCGGCACACGCTGATCCGAGCAGCGTTTGGACCTCGCTCAGTCCGGTTCAGGCTGCCTCGTCGCCGCGGTAATGGCTGGGCGGCGCGCCGATCACCCGCTTGAAGGCGCGGCTGAAGGCGGCTTCCGATTCATAACCCAGTCGGTTCGCCACCACGGCGATCTTGAGGCGGTCGTGCACCAGCCATTGCCTGGCCTGGTGCATGCGAACCTGCGTCACATATTTGGCCGGCGTCTCGCCGACGATCGTCGCGAAACGTTCGGCGAAACCGGAGCGCGAGGCGCCCATCGTGCGCGCCAGCGTTTCCACGCTCCAGTCGCGGTTCGGTTCCAGGTGGATCGCCGCCAGCACCTTGCCGATCTCGCGGTCGCGCACCGCCGCGATCCAGCCCTTGGAATCGCCGCAGCCGCGTTCCACCCATGACCGGATGATCGAGGCCGCCAGTACATCGGCCAGCCGCGCCACGATGCCGCCGGAGCCGACGCGTTCCATCTTCACCTCGCGCGCCATCGCTTCCAGAAGATGCGGGATGGAGGGCTCGTAGGCTTCGAGTTCATGCGTGCGCATGGCGTCGGGCATCATGCCGAGCAACGGGTGCAGGCTGTCGAGGTTGAAATACATCGTGCCGCAGAACAACAGCGTGCCCGGCGTGCAGCCTTCATTCTTCATGCCATAGACGTTCTTGCAGATTTCGGTGACCTGGTAGCCCTGCAGCGGTGCCGTCGGCACGTCGGGCGCGCTCGCCAGCGCATGCGGCGCGCCGCGCGGCACCAGCACCGCGTCGCCGGCCTTCATCTCGACCCATTCGCCCGACGGCATCCGCATCCAGCACGCCTTCTGGCCGATGAAATAGAAGCGGGCGGCGCTCTGTTTCGGAAATTCCAGCCCCCACGGCTCCTTCATCTCGCAGCGCCCGTACTGGACGCCGTCGAGCCTCAGGCCGCGCAGGATGTCGGTTAGCGCATCGCCGGTCAGGGAAGAGGCGGCGAGGGGAGTTTTGGACGAACGGTCAAGCATAATGGGGTTTCTAGCATGGAAACTCCAGGCGGTCATCTCCATTTTTTGCACTGCAACCAAATCGGAGACTGACTATGACCGACCCCGCGACAGCGGCGCTGGACGCGCCCGTGCTGTCTTCAGCACTGCCCGAGGAACGAACCGCACCGGCCTGGGGAGCCGTCGTCTCGCTGGCGCTCGGCGTCTTCGGCCTGGTGACCGCCGAATTCCTGCCGGCCAGCCTGCTCACGCCGATGGCGCATGATCTTGGCGTCAGCGAGGGTGCCGCCGGCCAGGCGGTGACCGCCACCGCCATCGTCGGCGCCATCGCCGCACCCTCCATGGCGATCATGACCCATAGGCTCGACCGCAAGGTCCTGATGTGGGTATTGACGCTCCTGCTCATCGTTTCAAGCCTCATCGCCGCTTTCGCCTCGTCGCTCACCATGCTTCTGGGCGCGCGCGTCGTGCTCGGCATCGCGCTGGGCGGTTTCTGGGCGATGTCGGGTGCCATGACCATGCGTCTGGTGCCCGCCTACCTGTTGCCGCGCGCCATGTCGATCGTGCTTGCCGGCGTGTCGGTCGCCACCGTCTGCGCCGCGCCCATCGGCGCCTATGTCGGCGACATCTGGGGCTGGCGCAGCGCCTTCCTGATCGCCGCCATCGTCGGCGCCGTCACGCTGCTCGTTCAGGTGGCCACCATTCCCAGCCTGCCGCCGGCCGGTGTCGCCGGACTGCGCACGCTGCTGGACGTGGCCAAGCGCCCCGCCATCCGCGTCGGCCTGCTCTTCATCCTGCTCATCGCGTCGGGGCATTTCGCCGGCTTCACCTATGTCCGCGCCTTCCTCGAAAAGGTGCCGGTGTTCGATGTCGAAAACGTCTCGCTGGTGCTGCTGGCTTTCGGCATAGGCGGCTTCTTCGGCAATCTTGCCGGTGGCTTCCTGGTCGAACGCAGTCTGAAGCTCGCCGCCGGCCTGGCGCCGCTCTTGATCGCCATCTCCTCGCTGCTCTTGCTCGTCTATGGCGCTTCGCCGGCCATGTCGGCCATCGCCGTCACCACCTGGGGCTTCGCCTTCGGCGCGATCCCGGTGGCGGTGCAGACCTGGATGGTGCGTGCAGCGCCCGATCATGCCGAAAGCGCCGGCGGCCTGATGGTTGCCGCCTTCCAGGTGGCGATTGCCATGGGCGCCATCTTCGGCGGCCTGCTCGTCGACAATGCCGGCGTCGCCAGTGCCTTCGGCTATGCCGGTCTCGCCACGCTGTTGGCGGCGGTCACCGCCTTCCTGCTCGGGCCGAAGAAGGGCACCTTCGCCTGAACCTGAAATCGGCGGCGCGGGCACCTGTCCGCGCCGCTTCGGCGTTGCCCTGCCCAGGCGGCGCAAAATCGCGTCATCCTTTGGCCCCGGGCTGGCCCCGCCCGAAATCGAGGTTATGCTGCGGCGCTGAATCAGGGAGAGTGCCGAATGCCGACGACCATGAAGGGGCCAGCGATTTTCCTGGCCCAGTTCGCGGGCGATGCCGCGCCGTTCAATTCATTGGGCCCGATCGCCAAATGGGCCGCCGGCCTCGGTTACAAGGGCATCCAGATCCCGACTTGGGACGCGCGCCTGTTCGATCTCGCCAGGGCTGCTTCCTCCAAGGCCTATTGCGACGAGGTCAAGGGCATGTGCGCCGACGCCGGCGTCGAGATCACCGAACTCTCCACCCATCTGCAGGGGCAGCTCGTCGCCGCGCACCCGGCCTATGACAGCCAGTTCGACGGTTTCGCTCCGGCCGCCCTGCACGGCAAGCCGAAGGCGCGGCAGGAATGGGCGGTCGAGCAGATGCGGCTTGCCGCCGCCGCCTCGAAGAGCCTTGGCCTGAAAGCCTCCGTCTCCTTCACCGGCGCTCTGGCTTTCCCCTATTTTTATCCCTGGCCGCAGCGTCCGGCCGGGCTGATCGAGGAAGCCTTCGCCGAGCTTGGCCGGCGCTGGAAGCCGATCCTCGACGTCTATGACCAGAATGGCGTCGATCTCTGCTATGAGCTCCATCCCGGCGAGGATGTTTTCGACGGCGCCACCTTCGAGTTGTTCCTCGAAGCGGTCGGCGGCCACAAGCGCTGCAACATCAATTACGATCCCTCGCATTTCCTGTTGCAGCAGCTCGACTATCTCGCCTTCATCGACATCTATCACGAGCGCATCAAGGCCTTCCACGTCAAGGACGCCGAGTTCAACCCTACCGGCCGCCAGGGCGTCTATTCCGGCTATCAGGGCTGGCTGAACCGGGCCGGGCGCTTCCGTTCGCTGGGCGACGGCCAGGTCGACTTCGGCGGCATCTTCTCCAGGCTGGCGCAATATGGCTACGACAGCTGGCCGGTGCTGGAATGGGAGTGCTGCCTGAAACATCCCGAGGATGGCGCCGCCGAAGGCGCTCCCTTCATCCAGCATCACATCATCCGCGTCACCGAAAAGGCTTTCGACGATTTCGCCGGCGGCGGCACCGACAAGGCGCAATTGCGCAAGATGATGGGTTTCTGAGCCTAGAGGCGGCGCGCAACGATCAGGGAGGACAAAAATGGTCAGCGGCACGAAGATTGAATCGGGGGCCGGCCCCATCCGCTACGGCATGGTCGGCGGCGGGCAGGGCGCCTTCATCGGCGCGGTGCACCGCATCGCCGCCCGCATGGATGGCGATTTCCAGCTCGTCGCCGGCGCGCTGTCGTCCAGCCCCGAGCGTGCCCGCGTCTCCGCCGCCGAACTCGGCCTCGATCCAGAGCGCAGCTATGGTTCCTATCTCGAAATGGCCAAGGCCGAGGCGAAGCGTGCGGACGGGATCGAGGCCGTTGCCATCGTCACGCCCAACAATGTGCACTTCCCGGCCGCCAAGGCCTTCCTGGAAACCGGCATCCACGTCATCTGCGACAAGCCTTTGACGGCAACCCTGGCCGAGGCCAGGAAGCTGGAGGCGCTGGTCGAGAAGACCGGCAAGGTCTTCGTGCTCACCCACAACTACACCGGCTATCCGATGGTGCGGCAGGCGCGCGAGATGGTGGCCAGGGGCCAGCTCGGCGACATCCGCCTCGTCCAGGCCGAATACCCGCAGGACTGGCTGACCGAGGACCTTGCCGCCACCGGCCAGAAACAGGCGTCGTGGCGCGCTGACCCGAAGCAGTCCGGCGCCGGCGGCGCATTGGGCGACATCGGCACCCATGCCTATAACCTCGCCCGTTTCGTCTCCGGCCTGGAGCTGGACACGCTGTCCGCCGACATCGATGCCTTCGTGCCCGGCCGCCTGCTCGACGACAACGCCCATGTGCTGTTGCGTTTCAAGGCGAAGGGCAAGGAACACCCCGCCAAGGGCATGATCTGGGCAAGCCAGGTGGCGCCGGGCCATGAGAACGGGCTGCGGCTCAGGGTCTACGGCTCGAAGGGCGGTCTCGAATGGGTGCAGGCCGATCCGAACTATCTCTGGTACACGCCTTTCGGCCAGCCCAAGCAATTGCTGACGCGTGGCGGGGTCGGTTCGCTGCCGGCTGCCGGCCGTGTCACCCGCGTGCCGTCCGGCCATCCCGAAGGCTATCTCGAAGGCTTTGCCAACATCTATCAGGAAGCCGCCAGGGCCATCCGCGCCGCCCGCAGGAAGGGTGGCAAGCCGGGCAAGGACGTGGTGTTCCCGACCGTGCAGGACGGCGTCGAGGGCTTGGCTTTCATCGAAGCCTGCGTGCGCTCGGCCAAGAAGAACGGCGCCTGGACGAAGCTATAGGCGCTGCCCCTAACGCCGGCGCATCTCGATCGGTATGTCCAGATTGATGGCCGCGCTGGCGATCGAAGCCGGCGGCGCGGGAACGGGTGAGGCGCGGCGCACCAGCGCCACCGCCGCCTCGTCGACCGCCGCGTCGCCGGAGCCTCTGGCAAGCGAGGCCGATATCACCGTTCCGCTGGAATTGACGGCGAAGCGCACATAGGCGACGCCGCCGCGCCTGATGCCGGACGGCATCCTCAGATAGCGCCGGATATGGGCGACCACCTGCGCATTCCATTGTCTCGGCGATATCGCGCCGCCGCCGTTTTGCGCCGCTCCCTTGCGCTCTGTGGCGCCGTTCTGGGCGGATTTCTGCGCGGCGGCACTGTTGGCCGCCACCTTCTTTTGCGGCTTTTCAACCTTCTGCGGCGTCTCGGCCTTGGCCTGTTTCACCGGTTCGGGTTTCTTTTCGACCGGCTTTTTCTTCTCTACCGGCTTGGCCACCGGTTTCGGCTTTTCCGCCACCGGGCGCGGTTCCGGAATGGCCATCGCCACCTCGGGCAAGGGCTGCTCGACCAGGTCCGGCACGACCTCCTGCGCCGCCTGGTTTTCGGCCACCCGTTCCATCGGTTCCGGCGTCGCCTCGACGGTCTCTTTGGTCGGTTCGGCCGCCTCCGGCTCGATGGGCTTTATCTGTTCCGTGACCTGTTCAGGCGTCTCCGAAGCGGTGGAATCGACGAGATCGGCGGCGTCGAGCGGCACGGCCTCCGGCGCCACGGCCATCGGCGGCAGGTCGATCATGATGGCGTTCTCCGCCGGCGGCGCCGAAAGCTCGATGGGTGCCTGCCGGCCCAGATACCAGCCGCCGGCAGCGTGCAGCGATACCACGACGAGCGCGGCGCCCGACCACAGCGTCAGCTCGCGGCGGCTGATGCCGCCAAGCACGCCGCCAGGCAGGGCCAGGGCCGTCATTGGGCTGCGCCCGGCAAAGCGGGTGCGCCTGCCGGCACCGTCTCCAGCCCGACCAGTGCCACCTTCAGATAACCGGCGCCGCGCATCAGGTTCATCACTTCCATCAACTCGCCATAGACGACGCCTCGGTCGGCGCGCAGGAAGATGCGCCGCTGCTTGTCGCCCTTGGCGATGACATCCAGCTGCTGTTGGAAAGCCGACCGCGCCACCGCCTCCTGGCCGATCGCCAGGCTGAGATCGTCCTTCAGCGTGACATAGAGCGGTTCCTCCGGCCGTGGCGCCGGCGTCGCCGTCGAGGCCGGCAGGTCGACATTGATGTCCACCGTCGCCAGCGGCGCCGCCACCATGAAGATGATGAGCAGCACCAGCATGACGTCGATGAACGGCGTCACGTTGATCTCGTGGTTCTCCTGGAGATCGTCGTCGTCGAACGATTGTTTGATGCCGCCGGCCATCCTGTCGGTCCTAGGCCGCGGTTGCCGGGGCGTGGTGCCCGTTGGCCGATTTGGAGACGGGCAGGCGCTCGATAAGCGCATGCGGCGCGGTGCGGTCGAGATCGCGGCTCACCAGCTGCTGCACGCCGGCCGCCGCATCCGCCAGCCCCTGGCGATAGCCGGTGATCGAGCGCGCGAAGACATTGTAGATAACCACGGCCGGGATCGCCGCCACCAGGCCCACCGCCGTTGCAAGCAGCGCTTCGGCGATGCCGGGTGCGACGACGGCTAGGTTGGTGGTCTGCGCTTCCGAAATGCCGATGAAGGCGTTCATGATGCCCCACACCGTGCCGAACAGGCCGACGAAGGGCGCGGTGGAACCGATCGTTGCGAGCACGCCGGTGCCGCGGCTGAGCCGCCTGCCGGCCTGCGCCTGGATGCGCATCAGCCGGGATTCGACGCGTTCCTTGATGCCGGCCTTGATGTCGGCGACATCGCCGTTCCCGTCATCCTGCCGCGACAGTTCCAGTTCTTCGACGGCGGCCCGCACCAGCACGCCGCCGATGCCGGCATTCTTGCCGAGCACTTGCGCGGCGTCTTCCAGTCGGCGCGCGCCCGTTATTACGCGCAAGGCTTTGCCGAGCCGCGCCTTGGCGCCGGCGACCTCCAGCGATTTGGCCAGCCACACCGTCCACGTCACCAGCGAGGCGAAGGCGAGGCCGATCATCACCGCCTTCACCACCCAGTCGGCCGCCATGAACATGCCCCAGGGCGACAGATTGTGCGGCAGCGTCGCCTTGGCGACCGGCGCGGGGGCGACGGTTTTTGCCACGGGTGCAGTGGCCTGGACGGGAGCCATGGCCGGAGCGGTATTTTTGACGGGAGCGGTCGCGGGCGCCGCCTGCTGCGCTAGCGCCGGGCCGACGATCACCGCCACGAAACCGGCCAGGGCAACGATACGGGCCATCCGGCCGAAGGGGGGCTTCCGGCCGGTCCGGCTCGCAGCATTGGGGCGCATGGCATCTCGCAAGGTCTCGTCTCCCGATTGTGGAACCGGGAGAGCTGGCGGCCAAAGGCCGTCCGTTCGACATCCCGGCTCATACGAGCGAGAGCGGCCTATCATTGTTGACTGCGATTATCAAGAAATAGCGGCTTCACATTTCGCGCCTTTTCCCGGCGAAATGGGTGAACCGCGCGGCCGGGGGAAATTGTTTAAGCCGGCACCGCCGTCGTCAGCGGCACGCCAAGCCCCACCTTGACCCTGTCCATGGCCACGAAAGTGCGGAATTTCTTGACGTTGTTGTTGGCGAAGAACAGGCGCCGCGTCAGCGCCTCGTAATCGGCCATGGTGGCCACGGTTATGACGAGGATGAAATCCGCCTCGCCGGTCACGTAGTAGCACTGCTGCACCTCGGGTGCAGCGGAGAACTCCCGCTTCGCAGCGTCGAGCAGCGCCGCCGTCTCGCTGACCACTTCCACCTCCACGAAGATGGTGATGGCCTGGCCGACCTTGGTGGGGTCGACGATGGCGACATTGGCCTGGATCACGCCGGTTTCCTCCAGCCGCTTGATACGGCGCTGCACGGCGGGCGCCGAAAGGTTGACCGCTTCGCCGATCAACCGCTGCGGCGTGGCATTGTCCTTCTGCAATATGGCGAGGATCGCCAGGTCGAAACTGTCGAGATCGATCTGGGGTAAAGGCTTGGCCATGTCTCGCCTCACGAAAAAAACTTGCGCGCTAACCGCCGGAATACAGCGCAATTTGCGCCGTTGATGCAATACGGTTTCAGCCAACCTGCCGGAGGTGCCATGTTTCTGCTGAACACCCATCCCGACCACAATGCACCGCTAATGCCGGCCGATGCCGATTGCCTCGGCCCCGCCGGCGTCGCACAGGTCGAGCGTTTCCTGGCCTTTCGCGACAATGCCGCCGCGACGCCGATGCCGGCGCTGCCGTCGCTGGCGAAGGCGCTGGGCGTCGGCACCATCCACGTCAAGGACGAGGGCCAGCGCCTCGGCCTCGGCTCCTTCAAGGCGCTCGGCGGCTCCTATGCGGTGATGCGGCTTGTGCTGGAAGAAGCCGCGCGGCACCTCGATTGCGAGGTCGGCTTCGCCGATCTTTCCCGCCCGAGCGTGCGTGCTGTTGCTTCCAGGATGACCTTCGCCTGCGCCACCGACGGCAACCATGGCCGCTCTGTCGCGCAGGGCGCCCAGCTGGTCGGCGCAAAATCCGTCATCTTCGTCCATGGCGGCGTCAGCGACGAACGTGTCGCCGCCATAGCTCGTTTCGGTGCCGAAATGGTCCGTTTCGAAGGCAGCTATGACGAGTCCGTCGCGGAAGCCGCGCGCGTTGCCGAACGCGAGGGCTGGACGATCGTTTCGGACACGTCGTGGCCGACCTACGAGCGTATTCCCGGCCTCGTCATGCAGGGCTACACGGCGATCGCGCACGAGGCCTTGCGCCAGCTCGACCGGCCGCCCACCCATGTCTTCGTGCAGGCCGGCGTCGGCGGTATCGCCGCGGCACTTGCCGCACATTTCGCACTCACTCTGGGCGTCGACCGTCCCACCTTCATCGTCGTCGAGCCATCCCGCGCCGCCTGTCTTCTGGCCACGGCGCGCGCAGGCCGCCTGGCCAAGGTGGCGCATGACGAGCCGACCGTGATGGCGATGCTCGAATGCTACGAGCCGTCCATGATCGCCTGGCGGGTGCTGGCGCGCGCCGCCGATGCCTTCATGGCGGTCGAGGAAGAAGATGCCGTCGCCGCCATGAACCGGCTGGCGGGGCCGTTGGGCGCCGATCCGGCGATCGTCTCCGGCGAAAGCGGCTGCGTCGGCCTCGCCGGCCTGGTCCGCGCGCTCGCCGACCCGGCCCACAAGCGTGCGCTCGGGCTGGGCGCATCCTCCCGCATCCTCCTGATCAACACCGAGGGCGCCACCGATCCCGGCCTCTACGAAAAGCTGGTGGGTATCAGCCCGGCCGAGGTCGCCCGCCGCACCATGGAGGTTACGCCCGCATGACCGACCTGACCGCCCTGGAACGCGACATGACGGCGTGGCGGCGCGACCTGCACGCCCATCCCGAATTTGGCTTCGAGGAGAAGCGCACCGCCGCCTTCGTCGCCGCCAGGCTGCGCGAATTCGGGCTCGACGATGTCACCGAGGGCGTCGGCGGCACCGGCGTCGTCGGCACGTTAAAGCGCGGCACCAGCAACCGTGCCATCGCCCTGCGCGCCGACATGGATGCCTTGCGCATCGCCGAGCAGGGCACGGCCGACTACCGCTCCCGGATCGCCGGCACCATGCATGCCTGCGGCCATGACGGCCACACCGCCATGCTGCTCGGCGCCGCTAGGCGGTTGGCTGAAGAGGGTGGTTTCGACGGCACCGTGCGTTTCGTCTTCCAGCCGGCCGAGGAATGGGGCAGGGGCGCGCTCGCCATGCTCGACGATGGCCTGATGCAGCGCTTTCCGTTCGACGAGATCTACGGGCTGCACAATATGCCCGGCCTGCCCGTCGGCCATTTCGAAACCCGCGCCGGCGCCTTCATGTCGGCCGAGGATAATTTCGAGATCGTGCTGAAGGGCGTCGGCGGCCATGCCGCCCGGCCGCACTGGGGCAATGAGGTGTTGGTCGCCGCCTGCGCGCTGGTCATGAACCTGCAGACCATTGTCGCCCGTCGCCTGAGCCCAACCGACATCGGCGTCGTTTCGGTAACGGAACTGATCACCGACGGCACCCGCAACGCGTTGCCGGGCATCGCCCGCATCCTGGGCGATGCCCGCAGCTTCCGCCCGGAAGTCTCGGCCGAGATCGAGCGCCAGATGCGCGTCATCGCCGAAGGCACCGCACAGGCCTACAATGTCGGCGCCGAGGTCACCTACACGCGCGAATTCGTGCCGCTGGTCAACGACGCGGCGCTGGTCGAGGAGGCGTTCGCAGCCGCCGCGACCATCTACCGGCCGGACGCGATCGCCACCGCGAACGAGCCGATGACCGGCTCCGAGGATTTCGCGCGTTTTCTCGATCATGTTCCGGGCTGTTTTGTATTCCTCGGCAATGGCGAAAAATCCGCGCCGCTGCACAACCCGACCTATGATTTCAACGACGCCGGTTTGCTTCACGGCGCCGGCTTCCACGTCGCTATCGTCAGGCGGCGTTTGGCGGAAAGGTAGCGAGGCTCGTTCCCTTCTCCCCTTGTGGGGTGAGAAACGGTCCGCGTAGCGGACGAAAAGCCAATTGCTTGGCTTTTCGAGTTTCGAACGCCCCGAGCCCTGAGAGGGGCAGGGGCGCAGCTTTGTCCAAGCCCTCGGCATAGCCTCGGGCGTTCGAACCCTTTGAAAGGTCCACCGGACCTTTCAATTCACCTGCGGTGAACCGGGTTCTCACCCCGCAAGGGGAGAAGGTAAGCGCGGTGTCACTCGCCCCGCATCGTCGCCTGGAAGGTCGGCAGGTGCTTCTTCTGCGCTTCCAGCATGCGCTCGCGATAGACGCCGTAGATGACGTCGGTGTCGTGTAGCGTCACCCCGGCGATGGTCGGCGAGGCGAACACCGGCAGCTCGACGCCGCGCTTCGACAGCTGGTCGGCGGTGCGGGCGATCAGCTCATGCGCCAGGATCATGGCCAGCACCGTCGATGAGCCCGAAACCGGGCGGCTCCAGCCCTCCACCGGCACGATCGCGTCCTCGATCGGCGAGCAGGTGTCGATCACCAGGTCGGCGGCGTCGGCCAGCCGCTTGCCGGAGGAGTGCGTGGCCGGCTTGTCGAGATTGTTCTTCGAGGTCACCGCCACCACGAAGATGCCGCGCTTCTTGGCATAGAGCGCGGTGTCGATGCCGGAAGCATTGCGGCCGCTATGGCCGAAGATGATAATGGAATCGCCCTTGTTCAGCGGCTGGTGGTCGAGGAATTTCTCGGCGTAGTTCTCGGTGCGCTCCAGCCACAAAAGCTCGCGCACGCCGCCGGCGCCCAGCACATTGTGCCACATCACGCGCGGGTCGGTCAGCGGGTTGAAGCCGACATAGGTGCCATAGCGCGGGAACATCTCCTGGCAGGGCAGCACGGAATGGCCCGAGCCGTAGAGATGCACGAGCCCGCCATTCTGCAGCGAATCCGCGAAGCGGCTCGCCGCCTGCTCGAAGGCTTCGCTATTTACTTTCGATGCCTGTTCGATGAGGGCGGCGAGGCGGGGGATGTAGAAATCGGACACTTGGATACTCCTGCTGGTGTCAGTTTCGATTGTTGGCGGCAACGCGGCCGGCGCGCAGCGTCGAGCGGATCTCGTAGCGATCGCCGCGCATCACCGAGACGGTGAATTCGAAGGGGCCGCGCTCGTCGGTGGTGATGCGTTCGACGACGAAGGCCGGCATGCCGGCGGCAAGGCCGAGCAGTTCGGCGTCGGCCGCGGCCACGGTGCCGACGCGATAATTCTCGCGCGCCTCCACCGGCACGATGCCGTAGCGCTTCTCCAGCGCTTCGTAGAGCGAGCCTTGCAGCAGCCCGGAATCGAGGAAACCCGGCACGCGCGCGCCGGCAAGCAAGGCCGTCTGGATGCCGATCGGCTCGTCATTGCCGAGCCTCAGGCGGCGGATGCGCACCACCGGGTCGCCTTCCTCGATCTCGAGCGCTGCCGCTGCAATGGCGTCCGCCTTGCTCAGGCTGCAGTCGAGCAGCCGCGAGCCGGCAACCACGCCCATATGGCCCATTTCCTGGGTGAAGCTGGTCAGTTCGCGCGTGCCGGCCACCAGCGTGGTCGAGCGCACGAAGGTGCCGCGGCCGTGCTCGCGCCGCAGCAGGCCGCTTTCCTCCAGATTGCGCAGCGCGTGGCGCAGCGTGATGCGGCTCACCCCGAACAGCGCGCACAGCCGGTCCTCGGCCGGGATCTGGTCGCCCGTCGCCCATTCGCCGCTTTTCACGATGGCGCGGATCGCTTCTTCCACCTGGAACCACAGCGGTTCCGGGCGGCGGCGGTCGGGTTGCTGAAAACTGGTTTCGCTCATCGTATCTGCCTCCACAGAGGGCCAGTCGTGCCGGCAAGTGCGGCGCCGACCAGCCCGGCTAGCGAACCGAAGGCGCCGGGCCTGATGTCGATGCCGCGCAGATGCGGCGGCAATTGGCGGCGCAGCGCGTCTAGAAGCGGCTGCCGGATCGTGTCCAGCGCGTCGGCAATGCCGCCGGAAATCAGGATCGCCTGCGGATCGAGCAGGGCGACGGCGCCCGCCAGCGCGGTGCCGAGGCTGCGCATCGGCGCTTCGAGCCCCGAAATGGCCCCGGCATCGCCGGCCCTGGCCGCTGCGATCAGTGCCGCGCCGTCGGTTAGCCCGAGGCCCTGTGCTATGGCGTCCAGCGCCCGGCCCGACGCGGCGCGTTCCAGCCAGCCGCTGCGGTCCTCGCCGGCATCGTCGAGGTCGGCGCAGGCCCAGCCGAAGGAACAGGCCCCACCTTGCGCGCCGGCAACGATGCGGCCGCCGGCCAGCACCGCCGAGCCGATGCCGGTGCCGATGGCAAGCAGCAGCGCGTCGGTCAGGGTCTTTGCGCCGCCTTCCACCGCTTCCGCCAGCATGGCGATCTGCGCGTCGTTGCCGACGGCCACGGTCAGGCCGGGAAAGCTGGCTTGCAGATCGACACTGTCGAGATAGGGCAGGTTGGGAATCCAGCGGCAAGTGGTGCCGTCGACCAGTCCCGGCACCGCGAAGCCGATCGCGGCGATGTCGCCGGCTTCGTCGGCCAGCGCGCGGAGCCGGGCGAGGAAACCATCGAGCGTCACTGGCGCCGCCTCGCGCGTCAGCATGCGCAGCGCCCGCACGTCGCCCTCATGCAGGGCGGCGCGCAGATTGGTGCCGCCGAGGTCGATGGCCAGCGTGCGCGTCATGGATGGCGGTCGCTCAAACAAGTCGTGCAGTCGCCGTCGCCTCGGTCAAGGCCCGGTCTGCATGGGTGTCGCGCGGTGGAAATCATTCATCCTCTCGGGCAAGCGGCCGTGTTTCCTATGGCCGCTCGCATGGACAAGTGATTATAACGACATGTCGCGAACCGCAAGACCTTTCGATGGCCTGTTTTGTGCCGTTCGCGCTCTTCCATCTCTTCAACATGATATTATTTAATTGATTTATATACATAAATCTAGAAATGGCTGCTTCTGCAGGGATGCGAAAAAGCGCAGTTCGCCCCGCCTCGAAAAGATTGCGCTTGCAACGTCGTTATAACTTGTCATAACGTCGCGCCGGTTTAGCAGACGATGGGAGGGAGTGAATGTCGTTGGCTTGGACTTCGAAATTGGCGTTGGCCGCGGGCCTCGCTTTTGTGCCCGGCTGGGCTTCGGCCGCGGCGGTGAACATCTCCTATCTGACGCATTGGTCGCCGGAGACGGTGGCGCTTCTGGAAAGCGCGGCGAAGGACTACGCCAAGACCAATCCCGATGTGTCCGTAACCGTTCGCGCCGTGCCGTTCGGCGACCTGTTGACCACGCTACGCTCGCAGGGCGGCAGCGCCGAGGGCCCGACCATCGGCGGCATCTATGATCTGTGGCTGCCGGAACTGGTGCGCGACAAATTGGTGGCGCCGGCGCCGGACGCGGTGGCGGCCGAGGTCAAGAGCGCCTGGCCCGCGGGCGTCGTCAGCGCCGCTTCGGTCGGCGGCGCGCCCTACGGCATTCCCAACGAGATCGACGTCTATGCGCTGAACTACAACAAGGACCTGTTCAAGCAGGCCGGCATCGCCGCCGCGCCGAAGACCTGGGACGAGTTCCGCGCGGCGGCGAAGAAACTCACCAACAAGGATGCCGGCCAACAGGGTTTCGGCATGATCAATTCCTGGGCGGCGGGCGTCGTGCATCCCTTCGCCTCGCTGCTGGTTTCCAATGGCGGCGAACTCGTCGCCGGCGGCAAGCCGGCGCTCGACAGCAAGCAGGCGGGCGAAACGTTCGGGCTCTATGAGAGCCTGATCAAGGACGGCTCCAGCGATCCGTCTATGGCAACCGCCGACGCCAACACCACCGGCCCGTTCCTCGACAATTTCGTCTCCGGCAAAACAGGCATGATCATCATGGCCAACTGGTGGGAAAGCGCGCTGAAGACCGGCATGGGCGCCAAGTTCTCCAACATCGCCACCGCCCCCATTCCGGTCGGCCCGAGCGGCGACAAGCCGCATTCGATCTCCTATTCGTGGATGACGGTGGTCAACGCCAAGGCCGGTGCCGCCGAGCAGAAGGCGGCGTGGGATTTCCTGGCCTGGCTGAACAGCCCGAAATCCGGCAAGAACGGTGCCTCCGCCATGTCCGACATCCTGATGTCGATGGGCATCCTGCCGTCGCGCAGCTCCGACATCGAGGCGCACAAGGCAAAACTCGGCACCGAGTTCCTGGCTGGCTATGTCGGCGTGCTGGCCGACGCCAAGCCGTTCCCGGTGGTGGCCGGCGGGCAGGAATTCTCGGAATCGCTGCAACAGACGCTGGAAGCGCTGCAATACGGGCAGATTTCTGCCAAGGACGCCGAGGCGAAGGCGCAGGCCGACGCGGTCTCGATCCTCGATCGCGCCGCCAAGTGATGGCAGCCGCAAGCGGACGGCGGGTTTCGGAAGTCGGTCGATGAGCAAGGGCTATCGCGCTTCGGCGGGCATCATGCTGGCGCCCGCCGTGACGCTGATCGGCGCCTTCATCCTCGTGCCGATGCTGCTCACCGTCTGGCTGTCGTTCCAGGACTGGTCGACGCAGACACCGTTTTCCGCAGCGCGTTTCATCGGCCTCGCCAATTTCCAGGACATTTTCGGGTCGACCTCGGTCGGCCGCGATTTCAAGGGCGCTCTGGTCAATACGGCGATCTACACCGCCCTGTCGGTCGCCATCATCCTGCCTCTGTCGGTCCTGTTCGGCCTGCTTGTCCATCAACGCGACGTTGGTGGTGGCACGCTGCTCAGGACCGTTCTCTTCTCCACCTACATGGTGCCGATGATCGCGGTGGCGCTGGTCTGGTCAAAGCTCTATTCGCCGAGCGAGGGGCCGTTCAACCAGATGCTCGGCTTCATCGGCATCGGCCCGCAGCCCTGGCTGTCTTCGCCGCGCTCGGCGCTGGTCTCGATCGTCCTTCTCAATGTCTGGCAGCAGGTCGGCTATTTCACGGTGCTGGCCATCGCCGGCCTGACCCAGATCCCCGGCAGCCTCTACGAGGCCGCGACGCTCGACGGCGCCAGCCGCGCCGAGCAGTTCCGCTTCATCACCTTGCCGCTGTTGCGGCGCACGCTTCTGTTCAGCGCCGTCATCGCCATCATCAACGCCGTCCAGGTGTTCGAGCCGGTGGCGCTCATCACCCAGGGCGGCCCGGTCGGCTCCACCAATGTGCTCACCTACCACATCCGCCGCGTCGGCATCGAACGCGCCCAGGGCGGGCTGGGTTCGGCCATGGCGGTGATGCTGATGCTCACCCTCATCGTCGTGGTGTGCGCGCTGTTTGCCTTCATGAACCGGAAGGACGACGAATGAGCGCCGCCGTCCAGGCTGGGTCGTCCAGCGCGCTGCCGCGCCGCCATCCGTCGGGGCGCAAGGCGCTGGTGGTCACGATGATGCTTGTCGTCGCCGTCGCCTCCGCCTTCCCGCTGGTGTGGATGGTGCTGTCCAGCCTGAAGACTGTCGCCGAGAGCATGCAGGTGCCGCCGGTTTGGCTGCCGCGCACGCCGAGCCTCGAGGCTTATGAAAAGGTCGCCGGCGTGGTCAATGTCGGGCGCTCGATGTGGAATTCGCTGGTCATCGCCACCATCACCACGGCCGGCATCCTCATCACCAGCCTGATGGCCGGCTACGCCTTCGCCAAATACAGTTTTCCGGGCCGCTCGCTTCTGTTCTCGGTGCTGATCGCCACCATGTTCCTGCCGCCCATCGTCACGCTCATTCCGCTCTACCGCATGGTCGGCTCCATCGGCCTCGGCGCCAGCCTCGCCGGCATCATCGTGCCCAATCTCGCCAACGCCTTCGGCATCTTCCTGATGCGGCAGTTCATCGCCGGCGTGCCCGACGAGTTGATCGACGCCGCCCGCATGGACGGCGCCTCCGAACTGCTCATCCTGTTCAAGATCGTGGCGCCAACCGTGGCGCCGGCCATCGCGGCGCTGGCACTGTTTGCCTTCGTCTATCACTGGAACAGCTATCTGTGGCCGCTCACCGTGCTGCAGGGCAATGCTGACAGCTACCCGATCGTCATCAGCCTTAGCCGGCTGTTGAGCTACAATCGCGGCGCAATGAACACCGGCCTGGTCATGGCCGGCGCCACGCTCGCCGTTCTGCCGCCGCTCATCCTGTTCGTCTTCCTGCAACGTTTCTTCGTCGATTCCATCGTGAGTTCGGCGGTCAAGGGGTGAGAAGCGGTCCGCGTAGCGGACGAAAAGCCAACTGCTTGGCTTTTCGAGCTTCGAACGCCCGAGGCTATGCGGAGGGCCGGGGCGGCAGTCCGCGTAGCGGACGAAAAGCCAACTGCTTGGCTTTTCGAGCTTCGAACGCCCGAGGCTATGCCGAGGGCCGGGCGGCGGTCCGTGTGGAACTCCGTCATTCCCGACCTCGTGAGCGACCGAAGGGAGCGGAGAGTGTCGGGAATCCATGCCGGAACATGGGCGACGACAAAACCGGTCGAAGCCGGGACACGCAAAGCAAAGAAGGGCATAGCGCCACTGTTCACGATCTTGTGATCGATCCGCCGACGCACTCCGGATCGCGCTGTCACAATGGCGACACACGCTTGAAAATATGGCTTGCTGTAATGCTTCGACGGTGAGACGAAGCGTTTTAACCGACTTCGTCCTTTACCCCTTCGCGCCGGGGGCACCCGCATGGCAGTCCAGAAACACGCTCCGCTGGCCATCCGGCGCTCGGTCCTGCCGAGTGTCTGGGATTTGATGGCGCTTTTGTTGGTGGTCGGCGTCATCGTGCTGATCGCCTATGGCGCGGAAGTCACCACGGCACCGCTGTCGACGCTGGATACCACGCCGCTGTCGCTCGATCCGGCCAATCTGCCGGTCTACGCCTTGCGCACCACGCTGCGCATGCTGCTCGCCATCGTGCTGTCGCTGATCTTCACCTTCATCTACGCGGCGGCGGCGGCCAAGAGCCGGCGCGCCGAGATGGTGCTGATCCCCATTCTCGATATCCTCCAGTCGGTGCCGATCCTTGGCTTCCTGACCTTCACCGTCACCTTCTTCCTCAACCTGTTCCCCGGCAGCGTGCTGGGCGCCGAACTGGCCTCGGTCTTCGCCATCTTCACCAGCCAGGCCTGGAACATGACCTTCTCCATGTACCAGTCGATGCGCAATGTGCCGGGCGACCTCGAGGAGGCGACGCGCAGCTTCCATCTCAGCGGCTGGCAGCGCTTCTGGCGGCTCGACGTGCCTTTCGCCATGCCGGGCCTGGTGTGGAACGCCATGATGTCGATGTCGGGCGGCTGGTTCTTCGTCGTTGCTTCCGAGGCGATCACGGTGGGCAACACCACGGTCACGCTGCCGGGCATCGGCTCCTATGTGGCGCTCGCCATCCAGCAGCAGAACATCGCCGCCATCGCCTATGCGGTCATCGCCATGCTGGTGGTCATCATCCTCTACGACCAGTTCCTGTTCCGGCCGTTGGTTGCCTGGGCCGACAAGTTCCGTTTCGAGACCACGGCTTCCGCCGAGGCGCCGGAATCCTGGATGCTCGACCTTCTGCGCCGGGCCCGCCTCGTGCGCGTCCTGTCCGCACCCTTCGCCTGGGCGATGCGCACGGTGTGGAACCTGCGTCTTCCTTCCTTGCCGTCGCTGCCGTCCTTCGATCTCGGCGGCCTCGGCGGCAGCGATGCCGCCCGCTCGCGCCTCGTCGACCGGCTGTGGATCGGCCTGATCGCCGCCGGCGCCGCCTACGCCGCCTATGTCTCGATCTCCTATCTGCGCACCGGCATCGGCTGGTCGGACGTGCCCGTCGTCGTCGGCGACGCCTTCATCACGCTGTTGCGCGTCATCGTGCTGATGACGCTGGCAACGCTGATCTGGGTTCCGGTCGGCGTCTGGATCGGCCTGCGGCCGAAGCTTGCCGAAAAGGTGCAGCCGCTGGTGCAGTTCCTCGCTGCCTTCCCGGCCAACATCGCTTTCCCGATCTTCGTCGTGCTCATCGTGCACTACGACCTCAGCCCGAATATCTGGCTCTCCCCGCTGATGATCCTGGGCACCCAGTGGTACATTCTGTTCAATGTCATCGCCGGCGCCTCGGCCTTCCCGAGCGACCTGAAGGAGGCGGCGCGCTCCTTCCATATCGAAGGCTGGCGCTGGTGGGTGAAAGTCATCCTGCCCGGCATCTTCCCCTATTATGTCACCGGTGCCATCACCGCCTCGGGCGGTTCGTGGAATGCCAGCATCGTTGCGGAAGTGGCGAGCTGGGGCTCGGAGCAGCTCACGGCGCGCGGCCTCGGCGCCTACATCGCCCAGGCCACCAGTAGCGGCGATTTCCCGCGCGTCGTGCTCGGCATCATCGTCATGTGCGTTTTTGTTACCCTGTTCAACCGTCTGGTCTGGCGCCCGCTCTATGCGTTCGGCGAGCGCCGGCTGCGTCTGGCCTGATCCAAAGGAGATCGTCGCCATGCTTGATCTCACCGCAAAGAAGCCGCTCATCGACATCCGCCAGGTGTCGCGTTCCTTCCCGAAGGGCAGCGGCAAGGACGTGACGGTGCTCGAAAATGTCGACCTGACCATCCGCGAGGGTGAACTGGTCGGCCTGCTCGGTCGTTCCGGTTCCGGCAAGTCGACGCTGCTGCGCATCATCGCCGGCCTCGTCGAGCCGTCCTCGGGCGTCGCGCAATGCCGCGGCGCCGAGATCGACGGCCCGCCGACCGGCATCGCTTTGGTGTTCCAGTCCTTCGCGCTGTTTCCCTGGCTCACCGTGCTGCAGAATGTGGAACTCGGCCTCGAGGCCCAGGGCGTCGACCGCGCCGAACGCCGCTCGCGCGCCTTGGCCGCCATCGACTTGATCGGCCTCGACGGTTTCGAAAGCGCCTTCCCGAAGGAGCTCTCCGGCGGCATGCGCCAGCGCGTCGGCTTTGCCCGTGCGCTGGTCGTCCACCCCGACCTTCTGTTGATGGACGAGCCGTTCTCGGCGCTCGACGTGCTGACCGCCGAAACGCTGCGCACCGACATGATCGATCTGTGGGTGGAAGGCCGCCTGCCGATCAAATCGGTGCTGATGGTCACCCACAACATCGAGGAGGCGGTGCTGATGTGCGATCGCATCCTCGTCTTCTCCTCCAATCCCGGCCGCGTCGCCCGCGAACTGAAGGTCGACCTGCCGCATCCGCGCAACCGTCTCGACCCGGTGTTCCGCCAATTGGTCGACAGCATCTACGCGCTGATGACGCAGCGCGCCGAAACCCGTACGCCGGCCATGGAAGGCATTCCCGGCACCGGCATCGGCCTGGTGCTCAACCACGTCTCCACCAACATCCTGGCCGGCCTGATCGAGGCGCTGGCCGGCGCGCCCTATGACGGGCGGGCCGACCTGCCGGTGCTGGCGGGCGCGTTGCAGATGGAGGCCGACGAGATCTTCCACCTCGGTGAAACGCTGCAGCTCTTGCGCTTCGCGCAACTGAGCGAAGGCGACATCGTGCTGACCGAGGCAGGCAAGCGCTTCGCCCATATGGAAACCGACGAACGCAAGAAGCTCTTTGCCGAACACATCTCGGCCTATGTGCCGATCTTCGGGTTGATCCGCCGTGTGCTCGACGAGCGTCCCTCGCACGCCGCGCCCGCCGCCCGCTTCCGCAACGAGCTGGAAGACTACATGACCGAGGACTATGCCGACGAAACCTTGAAGACGGTGGTGTCCTGGGCGCGTTACGCCGAGCTGTTCGCCTATGACGAACAGACCGAGCTGTTCAGCCTGGAGAACCCGCAGTAACAAGCAGGATGCGCGGCGCTGGAGCGCCGCGCTGTATTCTGGCTTAGGCCAGCCAGCCAGCAGCGGCGCCGGCGAGAAGCAGGATGCCGATCGCCGCGCGATAGAACACGAACGGCCAGGTCGAGAACCGCTCCAGGAACCGCATCAGGCCCCAGATCGCCGCGAAGGCCGACAGGCTGGCGATGATCAGGCCGAAGATCAGCACGTGCCAGGCTTCCGAAGGGATGTGCGCCTTGTGCAGCACCCAGATCTCGTGCAGCCCGGCCAGCGCGATCGCCGGAATGCCGATCAGGAAGGAGAAGCGCGCCGCTTCCTCGCGCTTCAGGTCGCGGAACAGTGCGGCCGTCAGCGTCGAGCCGGAGCGCGAGATGCCGGGGATGAGTGCGCCGGCCTGGGCCACGCCAACGATCAGCGCGTCGCGCAGCCGCATGTCCTCGACGCTGCGGCGGTGCTTGGCGATGCGTTCGGCGAGACCCAGCAGCACCGCCAGCGCCACCATCGACACGCCGATCACCACGATGCCGCGCAGCGGCGAATCGCAACGATTGAGCAGCGGCGACAGCGCGAGGCCGACAACGACGATGGGGATGGTCGCCAGCACGATGCCGACCGCCAGCCGCCAGGTCGGGCTGGAATAGTTGCCGGTGCGCACCGCGGTCACCGTGCCGCCGACCAGCCCGGTGACGTCGCGCCAGAAATAGCTGATCACCGCGGCCAGTGCTGCCAGCTGCATGGCGGCGGAAAAGGCCGAGCCCGGATCCTGCCAGCCGAGCAGCGCCGGCACGATGCGCATATGCGCGGTCGACGAGATCGGCAGCAACTCGGTTATGCCCTGCACCACGCCGAGCACCGCGACCTTCGCGTAACCCAGCGTCGCAAAGCCGATGTCGACGCCTTCCGAACAAGCATTCGCCATTAGTGGTCCCTCTCCACACCGCCGAAACCGCACAACGCAGGCCCCGGGCGCCTCAGTTCTAGCTTCTCTCGCGAAGCAGGCTGGCCGGATTAAGTCACGGTCTGTTGAACTTTCCGTGATCGTGGCTGTGGAAAGGTCAGATCCAGCCTTGCAGCCATTTGAGGCCGAAGGCGCCGGGCGCCAGTATGCCGGCCGCCCAGATCATCGCCGAGGTCACGTTGGCAAGCTGGAAGGCCATCGGCGACATGTCGCAAATGCCGGCCACCAGCGGCATGGAGGCGCGCAGCGGCCCGGAAAAGCGGCCGACGAAGACGCCGAGCGTGCCCCAGCGCTCGAAGAAGCGGTGGCCGCGCTGCAGCAGGTCAGGATTGCGCGACAGCGGCCAGTAGCGCACCACGTCGCCCTTCAGCTTCAGGCCGATCCAGAACGACAGCCAGTCGCCGAAGAAGGCGCCGATCGCCGCCGCCGCCCAGAGCGGCCAGAACGAGATGCCGCTTTCGCCGACGAGGAAGCCGACGCCGAGCAGGATGACGGTGGCCGGCACCAGCAGCGAAATGAACGCCAGCGATTCGCCGAAGGCGAGCAGCATGACGACGAAGAAGCCCCAGCCCTGATGGGCCCTGATGAACTCGACGGCGGTCTGGGTGAGTGCTTGAAGATCCATGCCTTGCACCTAGCCGATGGCGTCGCCTTGCGAAACCGGTTTCGGCGGGCGACGGCGGAAATCCGGCCGGTGAATGGTTTCCGGAACGTCGCTGGCGACAAGCTGTAGCGGGAGCAGGACCGACCTCCGCCAATGTCTACAAAATTAGTGGCATTAGCAAAAATTCACACCATCGGCCCGCCCGCCGTCGCGGGATTTTCTTGAAGCTTGGTTCGAAAGGTCGCTCATTCCTTTGTTTTCGCCCTGGCCGCTGCGAGGCTGATGATGTCAGCCAGAAGGGCCTATCCATGAGCAAGACCACCATCCAATCCATTCCCGTTCTCGACTTTTCCTTGTTCGAGACCGATCCGAAAACCTTTCTGGACGCGCTCAAGCCGGCCGCCCGCGACGTCGGCTTCTTCTACCTCACCGGGCATGGCATCGCGCAAAGCCTCATCGACGACGTGCTGTCGGCGTCGCGCCGCTTCTTTTCGCTGCCCGAGGCCGACAAATTGAAGATCGAGATGGTCAACTCGCCGCATTTCCGCGGCTACAACCGCGTCGGCCAGGAACTGACCAAGGGCCAGCGCGACTGGCGCGAGCAGATCGACATCGGCTCGGAGGCGGCGGCACTTCCCGTCGACG
This sequence comes from Mesorhizobium terrae, assembly GCF_008727715.1. Classification (GTDB taxonomy): domain Bacteria; phylum Pseudomonadota; class Alphaproteobacteria; order Rhizobiales; family Rhizobiaceae; genus Mesorhizobium; species Mesorhizobium terrae. The sequence goes on along the minus strand of NZ_CP044218.1, from coordinate 334,660 downwards.
GCGGCCAGCCGGCCTGGACCCGCCTGCAGGGCCCCAATCTGTGGCCCGACGCCTTGCCGGAGCTGAAGCCGATCCTGCTCGAATGGCAGTCCGAGCTGACCAAATTGTCGACGCGCCTTCTGAAAGCCTTCGCGGTGGCGCTGGAGCAGGACCGCGACATCTTCGAAACCATCTATGCCGGCACGCCCAACCAGCTCATCAAGATCATCCGCTATCCCGGCCGCGACGCCACTGGCAGCGAGCAGGGCGTCGGCGCCCACAAGGACAGCGGTTTCCTCACGCTGTTGCTGCAGGAAAAGCAGAAGGGCCTGGAGGTGGAGACCGAGGACGGCCGCTGGATCGAGGCCGAACCCAGGCCCGGCACCTTCGTCGTCAACATCGGCGAATTGCTGGAACTGGCCACCGACGGCTATCTGAAGGCGACCGTGCACCGCGTCGTCACCCCGCCGGCCGGCACCGACCGGCTGTCGGTGGCGTTTTTCCTCGGCGCGCCTTTCGACGCCGAAGTGCCGTTGCTTGATCTCGCGCCGCATCTCAAGGCACAGGCCGGCGGCGTCACCCGCGATCCGCACAACCCGCTTTTCCGCAATTCCGGCCAGAACGCGCTGAAGAGCCGCCTGCGCTCGCATCCCGATGTCGCCGCCCGCCACCATGCCGACCTGTTGGTCGCGCAGGCGCGCGCCGAGGCCGTGCCCGTCGCCTGAACCGAAACGCCGACCCTCCCATGCCTAACCATCGAGATCGACCGAAGGAGCAAACGCTATGACGCTGGAAAACCTCTCCGCCGAAACGCTCGCTTTGCATGGCGGCGGCTGGCGCGCCGACCCGTCCACCGGCGCCGTCGCCGTGCCGATCTATCAGACCACCTCCTACCAGTTTCAGGATACCGGCCATGCCGACCGGCTGTTTTCGCTGGACGAGGTCGGCCACATCTACACCCGCGTTTCCAATCCCACCCAGGACGCCTTCGAGCAGCGCATCGCCGCGCTCGAAGGCGGCGCGGCGGCTTTGCTCTTGTCGTCGGGGCAGGCGGCTTCGGCCTATTCGGTGCTGAACCTTGCCGGTGCCGGCGACAACATCGTCTCCTCCACCGGCCTCTATGGCGGCACCTGGGCGCTGTTCGCCGCCACGCTCAAGCATTTCGGCGTCGAGGTCCGCTTCGTCGATCCCGCCGATCCGGAGAATTTCCGCCGGGCGACGGACGAGCGCACGCGCGCCTATTACGCGGAATCGCTGCCCAATCCGAAGCTGCAGGTCTTCCCGATCAGGGAGGTGGCCGATATCGGCCGCTCGCTCGGCGTGCCGCTGATCGTCGACAACACGGCGGCGCCCTTGATCATTCGCCCGTTCGACCATGGCGCGGCCGTCGTCATCTATTCGGCCACCAAATATATCGGGGGCCACGGCACCTCGATCGGCGGCGTCATCATCGATGGCGGCAATTTCCCCTGGGAAGAGCACACCGCGCGTTTCCCGACGCTGAACGAGCCGGACCCCAGCTATCACGGCAAGGTCTGGGTGGAGGCGGCCAAACCGCTCGGCCCCGTCGCCTATGTGCTGCGCATCCGCACCGTGCTCCTGCGCGACGTCGGCGCCGCCATCAGCCCGTTCAACGCCTTCCAGCTCCTGCAAGGCCTGGAGACGCTGCCGCTGCGCATCCGCCAGCACAACGAGAACGCGCTGAAGGTGGCCGAATTCCTGCGCGGTCACCCCAAGGTGAAATCGGTGATCTTCCCGCGGTACCAGCTGGGCGAAGACAAGCGCCGGGCCGAGGCCTATTTCCAGCCGGGCAGCTATGGCGCGCTGGTCGGTTTCGAGCTGAAGGACGGGCGCGAGGCAGGCCGCGGCTTCATCAACGGGCTGAAGCTGTTCTACCATGTCGCCAATATCGGCGACGCGCGCTCGCTGGCCATCCACCCGTCCACCACGACGCATTCGCAGCTGTCGGCGGAAGATCAGCTCGCCTCAGGCGTCACCCCCGGCTACGTGCGGCTGTCGGTCGGCATCGAGCATCCCGACGATATCATCCGCGACCTCGAACAGGCGCTCGACGGCGCGGTGGGCGAGGAGAAGCTCAAGGCTGCCTGACCACAGCGGCTTTGTGCATCCGGGGGCGGGGGCGCAACGACAGCATGGACAGATCGGAGGAACCCGAACATGACCAGAATTGTACCCGTCCTCGACCTCAGCCGTCTGGAGCAGGGTGCTTCCGAGCGGCGCACCTTCCTGGCCGATCTGCGCTCGGCAGCCCGCGATGTCGGCTTTTTCTATCTGGCCGGGCACGGCATCGCCGTCACCGAGATCGATGGCGTTCTGGCCGCCGCCAGACGCTTCTTCGAATTGCCGGAGGACGAGAAGCTCAAGATCGCCATGGTCAACTCGCCGCAGTTCCGTGGCTACACCCGCACCGGCGGTGAGTTGACGCGGGGCAGGGCCGACTGGCGCGAACAGCTCGACATCGGCGTCGAGCGCCCGGCGATCGCGCAGCGGCCGGGCCTCGCCCCCTGGGCGCGCCTGCAGGGACCGAACCAGTGGCCGGCGCTTTATCCTGATCTCAAACCCGCGCTGTTGTCGTGGCAGGCGCAGGTGACCGCGGTGGCGATCCGCCTTTTGAGAGCCTTCGCGCTGTCGCTTGAACAGCCGGAAGACGCCTTCGACGCCATCCATGTCGGCGAGCCTAATCACCGCATGAAGATCGTGCGTTATCCCGGCCGCGATCTCACCGGCGGCGACCAGGGCGTCGGCGCCCACAAGGATGGCGGCTTCTTGACCCTGCTATTGCAGGACCAGCATGAGGGTCTGCAGGTCGAATATGACGAGCGCTGGGTGCCGGTCGATCCCATTCCCGGAACGCTGGTCGTCAATATCGGCGAACTGCTCGAACTCGCCTCCAACGGCTATCTGCGCGCCACCGTGCATCGCGTGGTCACGCCGCCGGCCGGGGTCGAGCGCCTGTCGGTGCCGTTCTTCTTCGGCGCCAGGCTGGATGCCACCATCCCGCTGCTCGACCTGCCGCCGCATCTTTCGACGGAAGCGCGCGGCCCGGCCAGCGATCCCGAAAATCCGCTGTTTCGCGATGTCGGCACCAATGTCCTGAAAAGCCGGCTGCGCTCGCATCCCGACGTTGCCAAACGGCATTATTCCGACCTCATCGAAAGCGGCTTCGCCCCGGTCGCGGCCTGAGCTTTCCGTAGGGTTCCTCTGCTCTCGGCCGGGCGTTCGCCCGGCTTTCTTTTTCGCGCCCAACGCCCGTCATTCCGGGCAAGCGAGCAAAGCGAGCGCCGACCCGGAACCCAATGGTCATGGCGCGTCGAGCACGGCCCGGTCCTCATCTTGACACGTTCGGGCTACTCAAGCCGCCCGCTTCATCGATGCTCACGCGAAATGAGGACCCGGCTGCGCTGCTCAATAGGTTCCGGGTCGGCGCTCGCTTGCCCGGAATGACGGGGTTCCACCGCGCGGCTTCTCCTTCTCCCGCAAGGGGAGAAGGGAAGGTGCGCACCCCCTCCGCTCCTTCAACCTCCAAACCCGGCCCTTCGCGGCAAAGCGCTTCCCGAACGACGGCAAATTTGGATTGCCGTTCCTTAGTCTACAAATCTTATAGAGTTACCGTCTGCCTGGGTCGGCGAAAGGGGCTGAGCGCGATCGTTTCGGATCGGCCCGATTGGGAACCAGGAGTTATCGAGATGACATTTCTATCGCAACCAGGCAGCCTTTGGCGACGCGCGGTCGCGGCCTCGCTGATCGTCGCCACCGGTGCGTTCGCCACCGTGGCCGAGGCCGGCCCGACGCTGGACAAGATCAAGCAGCGCGGCGCCATCAAGGTCGGCGTCGGCACCACGCCCGGCTTCTTCGCGCCCGACGACGCCGGCAAGTGGAAGGGCTTCTTCGTCGATTACGGCAAGGCGCTCTCCATCACCGTGTTCGGCACGCCCGACAAGGTCGAGTTCACCAATTCCTCGCCGCAGCAGCGCCTGCCGGCCTTGCAGGCCGGCGAGTTCGACATCCTGCTTTCCGGCGTGACGGTGACGATCGCCCGCGCGCTGCAGCTAGGCTTCCATTTCGGACCGACGGTGTTTTATGACGGCCAGGGCATCCTGGTGCGTAAGGACCTCGGCGTGACCAAGGCCGCCGAACTCGACGGCGCCACCATCGGCGTGCAGAGTGGCACCACCGGCGAGCTCAACATCGCCGATTTCTTCCGCAAGACCGGCAAGAAGTTCACGCCGGTGACGATCGAGGAGACCGGCGAGTTCATCAACGCGCTGGAATCGGGCCGCGTCGACGCCATCACCCAGGACAGTTCCGACCTCGTCGGCAAGCGCACCCAGCTGAAGAAGCCGGACGATTTCGTCATCCTGCCCGAGCGCCTGTCCAAGGAGCCGCTGGCGCCCGCCGTCGCCGGTGGCGACGACCGCTGGCTGGAACTGGTCAACTGGACCGTCAACGTGACCATCCAGGCCGAGGAATGGGGCATCACCTCCAAGAATGTCGACGAATTCCTGAAGTCGCCCGACCCGGCCGTGCAGCGTTTCCTCGGCGTCGATCCCTCGCTCGCCCAGGCCACCGGCCTCGACCCGAAATGGGCCTACACCATCATCAAGACGGTGGGCAATTACGGCGAGATCTTCGACCGCAACCTGAAGCCGCTCGGCTGGGAGCGCGGCTACAACAATCTGTGGACGCAAGGCGGCCTGCTTTATTCGCCGCCGTTCCGCTGAGCCGTCCTCCGTCATGGCGGTGATCGAAACCGTGCCGGGCCCTGGGCGGCCCGGCCCCTTGCGGCGGCTGGTCGGCTGGTGGGGCGACCGGCCGTGGCTGCAGCTCGCCATCGTCGCGGCTGTCGTCGCGCTTTTCTGGCTGCTCGGCGCCAACATCGCCGAGACGATGCGGCGCATCGGCGTCACCCCTGGCTTCGACTTTCTCGGCCGCTCCGCCAATTTCGAGATCGGCGAGACGATGATCGCCTTCAAGGCCGGCGATCCCTATGTCCAAGCGATCCTCGCCGGCCTCTTGAACACGCTGAAGGTCGCGCTGCTCGGCTGCGTCTTCGCCACCATCCTCGGCGTGGCGCTGGGCGTCGCCGGCCTGTCCGGCAACCTGCTTCTGGCCGGGCTGATGCGTGGATACATCGAGCTCATCCGCAACACGCCGCTGCTCTTGCAGCTGTTCTTCTGGATCGCGCTGGCCAAGGCGTTTCCGCCGCCCCGGCAGGCATTGTCGGCCTTCGGCGCGCTGTTCCTCTCCAACCGCGGCGTCTTCGTGCCGGCCCTCGCCGTCGACGGTTTTTCCGCCGCGACCCTGCTGCTTTTGGCCGCCATCGGCCTGTCCTACGGCCTCTTTCTCTACACGGCGCGCCGACAGCGTCGCCTCGGCCTGAGCCGCGCCCTGCTTGCAACGCTGGTTCTCCTGGTCGCCGCCGGTCTCGCTTTGCCGGCCACCGGTGCTGCGATAAGCTTCGACCTGCCGGTTCTCGCCGGTTTCAACATTCGTGGCGGCCACAGCCTGACGCCGGAATTCGCTGCACTTCTCGTCGGCCTCACCGTCAAGTTCTCGGCCGCCATCGCCGAGATCGTGCGCGCCGGCATCCAGTCGGTGCCGTCGGGCCAATGGGAGGCGGCCCGCGCGCTCGGCCTGCATCCGGGCCAGATCATGCGGCTTGTCGTGCTGCCGCAGGCGCTGCGCGTCATCACGCCGATGATCACCTCGTCCTATCTCGACCTCACCAAGGATTCTTCCCTCGCGGTCGCCATCGGCTATCCCGACCTCGTCTCCATCATCAACACCACCGCCAACACCACCGGCCAGTCCTTCGAGGCGCTCGCCATCCTCATCGGCGTCTATCTCGTCCTGAACCTGTCGGTGTCGGCCCTCATGAACATCTACAACCGCAAGGTCGCCCTGCGCGGCGGAGTGCTGCGATGAGCCTGGTCGATATCGCTTCCTTGCCGCTGATGCGCCGCCCGGTCGATCTCAAGCCTCTGTGGAACGGCCTGTTCGGCACCAAGCTCAACACGGCGCTGACGCTGCTGACGCTCGCCTTCCTTGCCTGGATCGTGCCGCCGCTGCTCAGATGGCTGGTGCTCGACGCCATCTGGACCGGCACCGCGCAGGATTGCGCCGCCGCTTCCGGTGCCTGCTGGGCCTTCGTCACCGCCAAAATGCGTTTCATCCTCTTCGCTTTCTACCCGCAGGATCTGCAATGGCGGCCGCTGGCGGCGTTGCTCCTTCTGCTCGGCCTGCTTGCGGTCACCGCGCAGCCGAGGTTCTGGCGGCGCGAATTGCTCATCGCCTGGCCGCTCGGCGTCGGTCTCGCCTGGGCGCTGCTGTCCGGCGCGCTGACCGGCTCTCCGGTCGCCTCGAACCAGTGGGGCGGCCTGCCGGTGACGCTGCTGGTCTGGGCGGTGTGTTTTGGCCTGTCCGTCCCGCTCGCCGTGCTGCTCGCTTTGGCGCGGCGCTCGAAGATGGGCGGCCTGCGCACGCTCTCCGTGCTGTTCATCGAGCTGATGCGCGGCACGCCGATGGTCGCCATCCTCTATGTGGCGATGCTGATCCTGCCGATGGCCATCCCCGGCGGCCAGTTCCTCGACAAGACGCTGCGCGCCATCGTCATGATCAGCCTGTTCTGGTCGGCCTATGTCGCCGAGGTGGTGCGCGCCGGCCTGCAGGCCATCCCGCATGGCCAGGAGGAGGCGGCCAAGGCGCTCGGCCTCGGCTACTGGCGCACCATGCAGCTCATCGTGCTGCCGCAGGCGCTGCGCAAGGTCATCCCCGGGCTGGTCAACCTCGCCATCGGCTTCCTGCTCGCCACCTCGCTGCTCGCCGTCATCGGCATCCTCGACCTGCTCAACGCGGCGCGCGCCTCGACCACCGACCCGAAATGGCTCGGCTTCTACGACGAAGCCTATCTCGTCGTCGCGGTCATCTATTTCGTCTTCTGCTTCGGCGGCTCCCGCTACAGCCGCTGGCTGGAGCGGCGGCTGGGGGCGGTGCGGAATTGAATTTCACCGACCCTTGAAGTGATGAGTGCCGACGCCTCTATCTCCCCCCTTGCGGGGGAGAAAGCGATTTCAGCATCTTAGCGAGCACGCCCGCAGGGCGGCACAGTCTAAGTGCTAGAAATCGCAAGAGAGGGGATTTGTCGGCAATGCGCCAGCCAGTCAGACCGTCACATCGCGGCTTTGCCCGCTCTATGCGCGCCGACGCGACCATGCTTTGCAGGCTTTGCGCAACCGCCAACTCAACGGCTTGAAGTTCAAGCGACAGGTGCCGCTCGACGGCTATATTCTCGACTTCGCCTGTTTCGAGGCCAGGCTGATCATCGAGGTCGATGGCAGTCAGCATGCAGATTCACAAGGTGATGTCGCTCGCGATCGGCATTTCGAGATGCGAGGATTCCGCATCCTACGTTTCTGGAACGAGGAGGTGGAGAGGAACCTCGACGCGGTCTGCGAGGCGATCTTGCTGGCTGCCGACGGTCGCGGCTGAACATCCCCTTTCTTGCGATTTCTAGCACTTAGTTGCGCCACCCTGCGGGCGTGCTCGCTAAGACGCTGAAATCGCTTTCTCCCCCACGAGGGGGAGATAGAGGCGCGTTCGCTCACCCGTCTCCGGGCTCGTTACACCCCTAGCGCCTGCGTCAGATCGGCAATCAAATCATCCGCGTCCTCGATGCCGGCCGAAAGCCGGACCAGCGAATCCGAGATGCCGATTTCGGCGCGCTTCTCGGCCGGGATCGAGCCATGTGTCATCAGCGCCGGGTGCTCGATCAGGCTCTCCACCCCGCCCAGGCTCTCGGCCAGCGCGAACAGCCGCGTGTGTTCCAAAAAGCGCTTGGTGCCGGCGAGGTCGCGGTCGAGTTCCACCGTGATCATGCCGCCGAAGGCGCTCATCTGCGCCTTGGCGATTGCGTGCTGCGGGTGGCTTTCGAGGCCGGGATAGATGACGCGGCGCACATCGGAGCGCGCCTCCAGCCAGCGCGCGATCTTCAGCCCGTTGGCCGAATGCCGCTCCATGCGCAGCGCCAGCGTCTTCAGGCCGCGCAGCGCCAGGAAGCTGTCGAATGGCCCGGAAATGGCGCCCACCGCGTTCTGCAGGAATTTCAGCTGGTCGCGCAGTTCGGTGTTCTCGCCAACCACGACGACCCCGCCGACCATATCGGAATGGCCGTTGAGATATTTGGTCACCGAATGCACGACGAGATCGATGCCGAGCTCCAGCGGCCGCTGGATATAGGGGCTGCAGAAAGTGTTGTCGGCCACCGCGATCAGCCCCTTCCTGCGGGCGAGAGCGGCGACGGCGGCAAGGTCGACCACGCGCAGCAGCGGGTTGGTCGGCGTCTCCACCCACAGCATCTTCGTCTCCGGCCGGATCGCCGCTTCCACGGCGGCCAGGTCGGTGAAATCGACGAAGCTCACCTTCAGCCCGGCCGAGCGCTTGCGCACCCGCTCCAACAGGCGGAACGTGCCGCCATAAATGTCGTCGGTGGCCACGATATGGGCGCCGGAGTCCAGCAGTTCGAAGATGTTGGCGATCGCCGCCAGCCCCGACGCATAGGCGAATGCCGCCGTGCCGCTTTCCAGATCCGCCACCGCGCGCTCGAAGGCGAAGCGGGTCGGGTTCTGGCTGCGGGCATATTCGAAACCCTTGTGCACGCCGGGCGACTGCTGCGCATAGGTCGAGGTGGCGTAGATCGGCACCATGACGGCGCCGGTCGTCGGGTCGTGGCTCTGCCCGCCATGGATGGTGCGGGTGGAAAAGGCAAGCCGGTTGCGGCCCTGTATGGTCATCGGTTGCGCCTCAGATGGTTGATGAGATCGATGCGGGTGATGAGGCCGACGAATTCGTCATTGTCGAAGACGATGGCCACCTCGTTGCGGTCGAAGACGGGCAACAGCGCATCCAGCGTCTGGCTGGCCTGCAGCGTGTGCAGTTCGGCGCTCATCGCGCTGTGCACCGGCTGGTCGAAACGTTGCCAGCGGCCGTCATAGGGGCCGTCGACCTGGGTGAGTATGTCGCTTTCGTCGATGATGCCGACCAGCCGGCCTTCGTCCAGCACCGGCAATTGCGAGACGTCGCCGCGCCGCATGCGGCCATAGGCGGTCAAAAGCGTGTCATCCGGCCCGACGAACACCGTGCCGCCCTCGCGGTGCGAGCGGGCGACAAGGTCGGAGAGGTCGCCATGCTGCTCGCGTTCGGCCAGGCCCTGTTCGGCCAGCCAGAAATCGTCGAACACCTTGGACAGATATTTGTTGCCGCTGTCGCACACGAAGGTGACGACGCGTTTGGCGGTCTTCTGCTCGCGGCAATAGCGCAGCGCCGCCGACAACAGCGTGCCGGAAGACGAGCCGGCCAGGATGCCTTCCTTGGACAAGAGGTCGCGCACCGCCAGCATCGAATGCCGGTCGGAAATCGAATAGGCCTTCTTCACCAGCGAAAGATCGCAGTTCGGCGGCACGAAATCCTCGCCGATGCCTTCCACCGTCCAGCTGCCGGCCTCGATCATCTCGCCGGTCTTGACCAGCGGCGCCAGCACCGAGCCGACCGGGTCGGCCAGCACCATTTCGGTCTTGGGCGAGACCCCGGCGAAGAAGCGGCCGAGGCCGGTCAGCGTGCCGCCGGAGCCGACACCCACCACCACCGCATCGACATCGCCATCCAGCTGGCGCCAGATTTCCGGGCCGGTGGTGATCTCATGCGCCAGCGGGTTGGCCGGGTTGGAGAACTGGTTGGCATAGAAGGCGCCGGGAATCTCGGCGGCCAGCTTTTCGGCCATGTCCTGGTAATATTCGGGATGGCCCTTGCCGACGTCGGAGCGGGTCAGCCGCACCTCGGCGCCGAGTGCCCTGAGATGCTGCACCTTCTCGCGCGACATCTTGTCGGGCACGATCAGGATGATGCGGTAGCCGCGCGGAATGCCGACCTGCGCCAGCCCCAGCCCGGTGTTGCCGGCGGTGGCCTCGATAATGACGCCGCCGGGTTTCAGCCGTCCGTCGCGCTCTGCCTGGTCGATCATCGAGCGGGCGATGCGGTCCTTGATCGAGCCGCCGGGGTTCTGGCTCTCCAGCTTGATGAAGAGGCGGCACTTGCCGGTGTCGAACTTCTTCAGTTCCACCACCGGCGTCTCGCCGATCAGGTCCAACACCGAGGCGACCGGCGGCTGCAGCCGCTTCATCGCCTCGACCGGTTCTGCCTGCACTTTCGTGTTCATCGGGGGGCTCCCTCTCGGGGTCGCCGGATCGCTGTCCGGCATGCGTCCTGATCGCAGAAGCGACCGCTCTTTGTCGAAGGAAGAAATTTCCTTTGAAAGGCGATCAGTAGAATGTCGTTTCAGTTCTCCGGAATTGATCTGCCTTGTCGCCGTCTCCTGCCTGCGCATGAGAATGGTTTTCGCCGGTCGTGTCCATTCAATATGGTGCGCCGGTGGCGTCGGGGAAGTGGGGGAGGCCAATTGCACCATGGAGATCAAGGCGAGCGCGGCGCGCCTTCCTTCTCCCCTTGCGGGAGAAGGTGGATCGGCGCGCAGCGCCGAGACGGATGAGGGGTGTTGGACGGAGCGCTGCTTTGCGAATGTACGGCGGTGTCGATAGGGGATGCTGATTTTGAAACGTCTCGTTTCTTCCAGCACCCCTCATCCGACCTCGCCCAAGGCGGCTGCGCCGCCAGGGCTCGGCCACCTTCTCCCACAGGGGGAGAAGGGGAGGCGAGTTGTCGCCGTCAGCGCGAGTTTCAGCCCCGAGCCATGCTTCCCAACGGGTTGAGGGCTTACCCGGAATGAGGGCGTCAGAACATCCCTCAGCCTTTATCGACCCGCACCGTCTCGCCATCGGCCGGGACCAGCAACCGTTCCGGGCCGATGCCAGCCGCGTCGGCGGTTCTGCGCAGCGTTGCGCGGTCCACCGTTGCGTGGTCGAGCGCTTCCATATGCACGGCAATCACCTTGGCCTGCGGCGCCGAACGCGCCACCTCGACGGTCTGGCTATCGTCCATCACGATCAGCTCGCCGTCCCAGCGCGCGCCGCAGGAATGGGTGACGATGATGTCGGGCCTCGTCCTGGCGATGGTCTCAACCACCGGCGGATAAAGCACCGTGTCGCCGGCCCAGTAGAGTGACGGCTCGCCGGCCGCTTCCAGCGAAAAGCCGATCACCTGCCCCATCTTCTCCACCACCGGCCCCAGCCCGTGGCTGCCGTCGCGGCGGGTCAGCCTGATGCCGTTCCAGGTGAGTTCCGAGGTGAGCGGCGTGACGTCCTTGAAACCGAAGCCACGGATCTTGTCCTCGTCGCCGGGCTGGCAGATCAGCGGCAGGTCTTTTGGGATCACCGCCTGCGCCACCGTGTCGAAATGGTCGGCGTGCAGATGCGAGACGATCAGCAACTCGACGCCGTCGAGGATGTCGTCGACGCTGGCCGGCAGGTCGACCATCGGGTTGGGCGAACGACCGGTAAAGGAAGGCCGGCTGTGCTTGGCGCCAAGGTCGGGGTCGACCAGCAGCGTCCTGCCGGCGACCTCGATCTTCAGCGCGGCGTTTCGGAAGAGACGAATTTTCATGATGTCCTCGGCTGGGTCTGGGGCGTCGGCCTTGCCGAACGGGTCGGCTTTACCGAACAGCTTGGCTTGGCAAAACAGGTCGGCGGGCGGAAGGCGATTCCGGCATCTTAACCGCGCGTGTCGTCATGGCGAGGACCAGCGATAGGGCCAGCAACGCGGCATGGATGTTTCTTCGTGAAAACCGGCGGGACGTTAAGAAGTCGAGGGCCATTTTGAGGGCAGATCGCGGCCTGTGAATAAAAACAGGGGCCTCGCAGACGCCGTTTCCCGCGAAGCCTTGATGGCGCGTGCCAAAATTTTTTGACTCCGGCGCCGCCACCAGCTTCGTGTTCACATCGCGCGGTCGCCGGCGCGCCGGACGACTGCGGCGATCCGGTTCGCCACGGGACGGGCGCCGCCGGAAAAATACATGCAAACACATGTTTTCACGCGGGTTTCCGATTGGCGGGCGCCGCCACGAAGCTACCGCATCGCAGCAAAAGCAGCCTGCGAGGCCAATTATTTTAGCCTTAAAATGATATTTGCAAACGCATTTAAACTGCGCTAGCCTCCCCTTGGGAGAGCCGGTCTGGGCGCGATTGTCGAGCAACCGGTCGAGAAGATCAAGAATACGCAATCAGGAGGAACCGTCCATGACCGCAGCCGCCGCGCTCGCCAATTTCGCCGAGCTTTTGTTGAGTGGAAAGATCGAGGTCGTCGATCTCTCGGCCCCGCTCGGGCCCGACACGCCCTTGCTCAAGCTGCCGCCGGAATTCGCCGTCGACACGCCCAAGATCGAGATTCACACCATCTCCGAATACGACAAGAACGGCCCGTTCTGGGCCTGGAACTGGCTGAAGATCGGCGAGCATTCGGGCACCCATTTCGACGCCCCGCACCACTGGATCACCGGCAAGGAATATTCGGACGGCTATACCGACACCATCTCGGTGCAGAACTATGTCGCGCCAGTCAATGTCATTGATTGTGCAGCGGAATCCACCGCCAACAACGACTATCTGCTCACCGCCGACGCCATCAGGGCCTGGGAAGCCAAGCACGGCGCCATCGGCAAGGGTGAGTGGGTGGTGATGCGTTCCGACTGGGACAAGCGCAACGGTTCGGAGGCCGCCTTCCTGAATGCCGACGCCAATGGCCCGCATTCGCCGGGACCGACGGTCGACGCCATCGAATACATCATCGAGCGCGGCGCCATCGGCTGGGGCACGCAGTGCATCGGCACCGACGCCGGTGCCGCCGGCGGCATGAACCCGCCATACCCGGCGCACAATCTGATGCACAAGGCCAACCGCTACGGCCTCGCCAGCCTGTGCAATCTCGACAAGTTGCCCGCCAAGGGCGCGATCCTGATCGCCGCGCCGCTCAAGATCGTCAAGGGCACCGGCAGCCCCGTGCGTGCCATGGCCCTGGTGCCGAAGGGCTGATTGTAGAGGCCGATCATCGTGGCTTACGATCACGTCATCATCGGCAGCGGCATCAACGGCCTCGTGGCGGCGGCGATGCTGTCGAAACAGGGCGCGCGGGTGCTGCTTCTGGAGCGCGAGCAGCGCCTCGGCGGCTGCATGTTCAGCACCGAGGCGACGCTTCCGGGCTTCACGCATGACGTGATGGCGGCCACGTTCGTTCTGTTCCTGACCGGGCCGGCTCACGCTGCGCTCGGGCAGGACCTTGCCCGCCACGGCCTGGAATTCTGCCACACGCCGCATCCGACGGCGGCGCTGCGTCCCGACGGATCGAGCGTGGTGTTGACCACCGACCGCGCCGCCAATGTGAAGGCTTTCAATGCGCTTTCGTCCGGCGACGGCGACCGCCATGCCGTCGATGTCGGTTCGATCGAGGCCAGCGCCGAACTGCTGTTCGGCTTGCTCGGCGGACAACTGTGGAGCTTCGCCACGGCGAAGCTTCTGGCGCGCGAGGCGTGGCGGCGCGGGTTGCGTGGGCTGGTCGACTATTTCGGCGGGGCCCTGGCGCCGGCACGCGGCTGGCTGGAAACAAACTACAAGTCGCCGCGGATACAGGCCCTGCACGCGCCGTGGGCCCTGCATTGCGGGCTCTCTCCGGAAGACACCTATTCCGCCCAGATGGGCAAGGTCATCGCCTTTGCCCTGGAGGCGGCTGGCGCGCCTATCGTCAAGGGCGGTGCCGGCAAGGCGGTCGAGGCGTTCCGCGCGCTGATCGAGGAACAGGGTGGCGTGATCCGGACCGGTGCGGATGTCGAGCGCATCCTGGTTCGCGGCGGCAAGGCTGCCGGCGTTCGGCTGGCCGGCGGAGAGGAAATCGATGCCTCGAAATCCGTCATCGCTTCCGTCGCGCCGAGCCAGCTCTATGGGCGCCTGCTCGATACCGATGCTCCATCTCCGGCAAAGGATGCGACACGCGCCTACCGTCATGGCCGCGGCAATTTTCAACTGCACTATGCGCTGGATCGTGCGCCGCGCTGGCGGACCGAGGGTCTGGAAAAGGTCGCGCTCATCCATCTCACCGACGGCATCGACGCGGTTTCCAAATCGCACAACGAGGCGACCCGCAGCCTGCTACCGGCAACGCCGACCATGTGTGTCGGGCAACCGGCTTCGCTCGATCCGTCGCGCTGCCCGGAAGGCAAGGCGATCCTGTGGATCCAGGTTCCGGATGCGCCGCGCGCCATCAAGGGCGATGCGGCCGGGCAGATCGCCACGCAAGGCACATGGGACGAGGCGACGCGCGAGGCCTTCGCCGACCGCCTCGAGGCGATCCTGGCTAATCATATCGAAGGTTTCCGCGAAACCGTGCTGGCGCGACGCGCCTATTCGCCGGCCGATCTCGAAGCGATGAACATCAATTTGGTCGGCGGCGATCCCTATGGCGGCGCTTGCACGATCGACCAATTCTTCGTGTGGCGGCCGTTCGCCGGTTCGGTCAATCACCGCAGCGCGATCAAATCGCTGTATCATATCGGGGCCTCGACGCATCCGGGCCCTGGTCTCGGTGGTGGATCGGGTTTCCTCGTGACCAAGGAGTTCCGGTGAACGAACGCACGACCATCAGCGACGACGTCGACGGCCCGCGCCTCGGCGAAATCGGGTTGCAGCAATTCGCGCCCTACCTGATGAACCGCATCATGGGCCGCTACAACGCTTCGCTGCGCGAGGATCTGGCCAAGCTCGGCCTGACCACGCCGAAGATGCGCGCGCTGGCCGTATTGTCGGTGATCGACAATCTGGTGATCGGCAGGCTTGCGGTCTACGCGGTGGTCGAACAATCGACATTGAGCCGTGCGCTGGATGCGCTCGAGGCCGACGGGCTGGTCCGCCGCACCGTCGATCCCGAAGACAGCCGCGCCACGCGCATCTCCATCACCGAAGCCGGCCGTGCCGCCTTCGAGACGCTGTGGCCGACCATGCGCCACTCCTACAACCATATGTTCGCCGGCATCGACGCGGCCGAGCAGGCAGCCTTCGTGGCGACCCTGCAGAAGATGCTGGTGAATGTGCGCAAGCACGAATTCTAGGCGCGGCAAACCGGAAACGGCCGTTGCTGGCGCGTGGCTTCAACAAGGGGAACGACATGGGCAAACAATTACTGATCGCCGTTTTGCTGGCTTCTGCCGCTTGCGTAACGAATGCTGCCGCCGAGCCGATGCCGGGGGTTCGCGGCATCAACCACATCGGTCTCACCGTGCCGGACATAAAGGCGGCCGAGGCCTTCTTCGTCGACGTGATGGGATGCCAGAAGGCGATGAGCTTCGGCCCCTTCCGCGACGACAAGGGCGAATTCATGAAGGACCTGGTCGATGTCGACCCGCGCGCGGTGATCAACCAGATCACGCTGCTGCGCTGCGCGTCAGGTTCGAACATCGAGCTGTTCGACTACAGCGCACCCGACAAGAAGGAGGTGCGGCCACGCAATTCCGACGATGGCGGACACCACATCGCCTTCTACGTCGACGACATCGACGCTGCCGCGAAGTATCTGGCCGCCAAGGGCATTCGCACGCTGAAGGGGCCGCTGCCCGTCAATGACGGCCCCGCGGCAGGCCAGTCGATACTTTACTTCTTCGCGCCGTGGGGACTGCAACTCGAGGCCATCTCGTTTCCGAAGGGCATGGCCTACGAGAAGAATGGCGGCCCGGTGTTGTGGTCGAACACGGACCCGGCCAAGTAGAGGTTACCCCAATGGCAGAGCGCTCATTCGCCAAGGAAGTCCAGAAACTCAAACTGGGCGGCGGCGAGGAATTCACCGGCGAGGGGATTCTCGCCATCACCAAGGCGCTGCTGCAGTGCGGCGTCGGTTATGTCGGCGGCTATCAGGGCGCGCCGATCAGCCATCTGATGGATGTGCTGGCCGACGCGCAGGAAATCCTCGGCGAACTCGGCGTGCATTTCGAGGCGAGCGCCTCGGAAGCCACCGCGACCGCCATGCTGGCGGCCTCGGTGCATTATCCGATCCGCGGTGCCGCCACTTTCAAGTCGACGGTCGGCACCAATGTCGCGTCGGACGCGCTGGCCAATCTGGCCTCTGGCGGCGTTACCGGCGGCGCGCTGATCATCGTCGGCGAAGACTATGGCGAAGGCTCCTCCATCATGCAGGAGCGCAGCCACGCCTTCGCCATGAAGAGCCAGGTCTGGCTGCTCGATCCGCGCCCGAACCTGCCGTCCATCGTCGCGGCGGTGGAACATGGTTTCGAACTGTCGGAAGCCTCCAACACGCCGGTCATGCTGCAGGTGCGCATCCGCTGCTGCCACGTGCATGGTTCCTTCACGGCTAAGGACAATGTCCGGCCCGCCATGACGGTCGCCGACGCGCTGGACAATCCGCGCCGCGACACCCAGCGCATCGTGCTGCCGCCAGCCTCTTTCCTGCATGAGAAGGAAAAGATCTCCAAACGCCTGCCGGCGGCGATCGACTACGTCAAGCGCCACAGGTTGAACGAGACTTTTGGCGGTTCCGGCAAAGTCGGCATCGTCATGCAGGGCGGCATGTACAACGGTGTCATCCGCGCGCTGCAGCGGCTCGGCCTCGCCGACGTCTATGGCGAGACGGAAGTGCCGCTGCATGTGCTCAACGTCACCTATCCGCTGGTCGAGGACGACCTCACCGCCTTCTGCGCCGACAAGGACGCGGTGCTGATCGTCGAGGAGGGCCAGCCCGACTATATCGAGCAGGCGCTGGGCTCGATGCTCTACAAGGCCGGCGCCACGGTGAAGCTGGAAGGCAAGGGTGTTTTGCCGATGGCCGGCGAATATTCCGGCGACGTCATGTTGTCGGGCATCGGTGCCTTCATGCGCAAGCACGCCGGCGACATGCTGGCGCCGGAAATCCGCGCGCCCAACGTGCCGGCGCCGCCGATCTTCGACGATCTCGCCAAGACAGTGCCGATGCGCCCGCCGGGCTTCTGCATCGGCTGTCCCGAGCGGCCGATCTTCGCCGCCACCAAGCTTGCCGAGCAGGAGCTTGGCAAGCATCACATCGCCTCCGACATCGGCTGCCACCTGTTCTCGATCATGCCGCCTTTCGAATTGGGGGCAACGACGATGGGTTATGGTCTGGGGCCCGCTTCGGCGTCGGCCTTCAATTCGCCCGACGCCAAGCGCCGCTCCATCTCCTTCGTCGGCGACGGCGGCTTCTGGCACAATGGCCTGACGTCTTCGATCGGCAATGCCGTGTTCAACAAGAACGACGGCGTCATCGTGGTGGTGGACAATTATTATTCGGCGGCGACCGGCGGGCAGGACATCCTGTCGTCACGCGCCTCCAACCGCACGAAGTCGACCAAGCATCCGATCACCGATGCCATCAAGGGCATGGGCGTGAAATGGGTGCGTCACATCGAGCGCACCTACGATGTCGGCGCCATGCGCGAGGCGCTGAAGGAGGCACTGACGACGGAGGAGAAGGGACCGAAGGTCATCGTCGCCTCGTCCGAATGCATGCTCAATCGCCAGCGCCGCGAGGCGCCGCTGAAGAAAAAGGCGATCGCCGACGGCAAGCGCATGGTCAAGACCAAATTCGGCGTCGACGAAGACGTCTGCACCGGCGATCACGCCTGCATGCGCCTGTCCGGCTGTCCGTCGCTGACGGTCAAGCATCTCGACGATCCGCTGCGCGACGACCCGGTGGCGGCGATCGACGAGAATTGCGTCGGCTGCGGCAATTGCGGCGAGGTGGCGGACGCCGCTGTGCTCTGCCCGTCCTTCTATCAGGCTGACGTGGTTTCGAACCCGACCGGCTGGGACCGCTTCTGGTTCGGTCTGCGCCAGCGCGTCATCGCGGCGCTGCAAGGCTGGCGCGAGCGCAGGCGGCCCGTCTTCGGAGATGTCTCGGCATGAAATTCGGTTTGCCGGAAGGTCCGGATACCACCGGCCGTATCGTCAAGATCTGCATCCTCGCCGTGGGCGGGCAGGGCGGCGGTGTGCTCTCTGGCTGGGTGACTGACGTTGCCCAGCGTTCGGGCTGGCATGTGCAATCGACCTCGGTGGCCGGCGTCGCCCAGCGCACCGGCGCCACCATCTATTATGTCGAGATGCTGCCGCGCGATCCGGCGCGGCCCAACGACCGTCCGGTGCTGTCGCTCAGCCCGTCGCCGGGCGACGTCGATATTCTGATCGCCGCCGAGCTTGCCGAGGCGGGCCGGGCTGTGCTGCGCGGCTTCGTAACGCCTGACCGCACCGCCTTGATCGCCTCCAGCCACCGCATGCTGGCAGTGTCGGAAAAGATCGTGCCGGGCGATGGTCGTGCCGATTCCGACACGGTGTCGCGTCGCGCCGGCGAGGCCGCCAGGCGGCTGATCCATTTCGACATGGAAGAGATGGCCAAGAAAGCCGGCAGCGTTGTTTCGGCGAGCCTGTTCGGGGCGCTGGCAGGCTCGGGTGAACTGCCATTCTCCCGCGAGGCCTTCGAGGCGACGATCCGGGCCGGCGGCAAGGGCACCGAGGCAAGCCTGGCCGCCTTCGCGCTCGGCTACGACCGCGCCACCGGCGTCGAAGCGCCGGTTGCCGCGACTGGCGCGAAACCGAAGCAAGCCGAAGGCACCGCTCTGCCCAAGTCTCTGGAGCGGGGATGGCAGGCCTTGTCCGCGCGCGCCGCGGCGTTGCCGCAGCCCGTTCGTGAAATGGCGGAACCCGGCCTGCGCAAGGTGGTCGATTTCCTCGACCTTGCCTATGGCGATGAATATCTTGATCGGCTTGAAGGCATCGTAGCCGTCGACACCGAGGCCGACGGCTACGCGTTTGCGCGGGAAGCGGCGAAATACGTTGCCAACGCCATGGTCTATGACGACATCATTCGCGTCGCCGACCTGAAGACCCGGTCGGAGCGCTCGCGGCGCGTACGCGACGAGGTGCATCTGCGCAAAAACCAGACGCTTGCCACCACCGAATATTTCCACCCGCGCATGGAGGAAATCTGCGGCGCGTTGCCCGCCGGCCTCGGCGCCGCCATCGAGGCGCGGCCAAGGCTGATGAAGGCGCTGAACCGCTTCGTCGACCGTGGCCGGCGCATCCGCACCGACAGCGTCTTCGGTTTCGGCATGTTGTGGACGGTTGCCGGCATGCGCCGCTGGCGGCGCGGACTGTTGAGGCACAGGGTCGAGACCACGCATATGCAGGCATGGCTCAATGTCGCCGAGACCGAGCGCAGCGGCGACTACGCGCTGGGCGTCGAGGTGCTGAAATGCCGGCGGCTGGTGAAGGGCTATTCCGACACGCATGCGCGCGGCCAGTCCAAGTTCGACAAGGTGCTGGCCTGCCTGCCCATGTTGCGCGGGCGCACCGACGCCGCCGACTGGATCAGGCGGTTGCGCGAAGCGGCCTTGGCCGACGCCGACGGCGTGGCGCTCGACGGCGCCATCAGGACGGTGCGGTCCTTCGCCGACGATCCCGGCAAGCTGGCGGGCTGATCGCCATCGAGGCCGACCTGATTGACGGACCGGGCAGTTACTTTATGCTTTGATCATCGCGGATGGAGTCGAGGCCATCCGCTGGTCGTGCGGGATGCGCGGCCGCACGAGTGGATAAGGACGCCCGCATCATGCGGCAGGGGCGGTTCATCAATGGCTGAAACGGATATCCAGGGCTGGGTCGACAGCGAGACCAAGGCGGTCGAGGCGCCGGCCGATCATGGCGACGAGACGCGGCTATGGCTGCGGCTGTTGACGTGCACGACGCTGATCGAGGCCGAAATCCGACGCCAGCTGCGCGAGGAATTCGACTTCACCTTGCCGCGTTTCGACCTTCTGGCGCAACTCGAACGCGCCGAAGACGGCATGGTGCTGGGCGAGGTCTCGCGCCGCATGATGGTTTCGGCCGGCAATCTCACCGCGCTGGTCGAGCGACTGGTCGAAAGTGGCCATATCAGCCGCACCACCTCGCCGACCGACCGTCGCGTCCAGATCATCGCGTTGACCGAGTTCGGCAGGAAGGAATTCCGCAAGATGGCCGACCGCCACGGCGACTGGATCGGCGCGCTGTTCAAGGATTTGTCGGCGCGCGATCGGGACGTGCTGATGAAGGAACTCGGCAAGCTGAAAGGTTCGATCCGCGGCGCGCTGGCGGATGACGCCTGACTGGAAATCTTGGACACGCTGGCGGATGACGCCCGCGTCCCAGACATGAAAAACGGCCGCGCAGTTCACTGCGCGGCCGCCTTTGTCACTCCCGCATCACCTCGCGGGCGGCACCGGGCACTCGGCCGCGCTTCAGGCTGGGCAGCGCCAGCATCAAAAGCACGAACAGGCCGGTGGCGAGCTTGAGGTCGGGCGGCGGCATGCCGGCGGCAAGGCACAGCGAGACCAGCTGGTAATAGACGACGGCGCCGACGAAGGGCGCCGCGAGCTGCCGCAGCACTGTCTGCTTGCCGGTAATCGCCTCACCGATCATCAAAGCGGCCAGGCCGTTAATGAGGATGCCGAGGCCCATATTGACGTCGGCGAAGCCCTGGCTCTGCACCATCAGCGAGCCGCTGAGCGCCGAAAACGCGCTGGCCAGGCCGACGCCGCCGATGGTGGCGGTCCACACATTGATGCCTTGCGCTTCGGCCATGTCCGGATTGGCGCCAACGGCGCGGATGGCGGTGCCGCGTTCCGTCTTGAAGAACAGATAGAGCAGGACGAGCACGAGAAGACCCAGCGCCCCGGCGATGACGATCTTGGTGCTCGGGAAACCGGGCTGGCCGACGGGCGACCACTCGAACAGCGAAGGCATGCCGAACACCGAAAGGTTCGAGCGGCCCATGATGCGCAGATTGATCGAATAGAGCATCGTCATCATCAGGATGCCGGCGAGCAGCGTGTGGATGCGGAAGCGCAGGTGGATGAAGGCGGTGCAGCAGCCTGCGATGAAGCCGGCGATCAGCGCGGCGGCGATCGCCGTCAGCGGCGACTGGCCGGCGGCGAGCAGCACGCCGGCGACGCAGCCGCCGAGCGGGAAGGCGCCTTCGCTGGTCAGGTCGGGGAAGGAGAGCATCCTGAACGGGATCATGATGCCGAGCACGACGAAGGCCAGAATGAGGCTCTGCGCCAGCGTGACGGGAACGAGCGCGACGAAGCTCGAAAAGATATCCTGGATCATGGCCATATCGGTCAGCTCGCCAGCAGCATGCGGTCGCTCTTGACGGCGAAGTGGCCGATCAGGTCCGCGACGGTGGTTTGTTTTTTCTCATCGCCGCCGATTTCAAGGCGGACCTTGCCGGCGTCGAGCATGAGGATGCGATTTCCGTAGTCGACGGCGTGCTGCATGTTGTGTGTCACCATCAGCGTGGTGAGTTTCAGCGCTTCGACGGCACGGATGGTCGCCTTCATGACGATGTCGGCGGTGCGCGGGTCGAGTGCGGCGGTGTGTTCGTCAAGCAGCAGGAGCTCCGGCTCGCCGCCCACCGCCATGATCAGCGAAAGCGATTGCCGCTGGCCGCCGGAAAGCAGTTCGACGCGCGTGTCCAGCCGGTTCTCGAGGCCGAGGCCGAGCAGCGAGAGACGCTCCTTGTAGGCGGCCAGGCGCGTGGCGTTGAGGCCCTGGCGCAGCCGGCGCTTCTGGCTGCGCAGATCGGCCAGTAGCATGTTTTCGGCCACCGTCATCGAGGCGGCGGTGCCTTTCATCGGATCCTGGAAAACCCGGGCGAGCTTGGTCGCACGCTTGTGGACGGGCATTCCCGTCACGTCGGTCTCGTTGATCTGGACACGGCCGGAATCGAGCACTAGTGCGCCGGAAATGGCGTTGAGCATGCTCGACTTGCCGGCGCCGTTGGAGCCGATGACGACGCCGAAATCGCCCGTCTTGAGCGACAGGCTCAAGCCATCGAGTGCGATCTTCTCGTCAGCCTGTCCCTTGAAGAATATCTTGCGTGCCGATTTGATTTCCAGCATCCGCGCCCTCCTGGCGCAAGGCTTCGGCAGTCGTCCTGGATTGCCGGATGCGATGCGCAGATGAAATCTGTCAGGCGTTGTCGTCCGTCCCGATCGGCCGCCGCCCGGTTGTTATGAAGAAGCGGCGCCCGAGCGTTCAGTTCAGGCGCCGCCATGCAGTCCTTACCTTGCCGAACTCAGTCGGCGAAGCACTTGCAGCCGTCGAGCGCGGCCGGGATCTTGATGCCGAATTCGCCGGCGACCTTCTTCGAGATCAGCGGGCTGTGGTCCGAATAAGCCGGACGGAACGGCGGGATTTCCTTGGGGTCCTTGCCCTTCAGGATCTCCGCAGCGATCTTGCCGGCGGCCATGCCGACCTGCTCGTAGTTGACGGCGAAGCTCGCCGGAACGACACCCTTGCGCACGGCGCCGTCGTCGGAGTTGACGATCGGGATGCCGGCCTGGCGGGCGGCGGCCGAGACGGCGGCAATCGCCGGCTGCAAGAGGTTCGAAGCCGGCGTGTAGATTACGTCGGCCTTGCCCTTGAGCGAAGCGATGCGCTGCTGGATGTCGTTGACGTTGTCGACGCCGACGGGAACGACCTCGAAGCCGGCCTTGGGGGCTGCTTCCTTGATCTTCTCCAGCACGGCCACGTCATTGGCTTCGCCAGGATTATAGGGCACGCCGAAACGCTTGGCTTCCGGCAGAAGCTTCTTGGTGAATTCCATCACGGCCGCCACGTCCTGCAGGTCGGACGAGCCGGTGATGCCGGTGTCGCCGGCTTCCCACGACGGGACCAGCTTGGCCGCGACCGGATCGGTGACGGCGGTGAAGACGATGTTGATGCCGCTGCCGGCAAGCTGCTGCTTGGCGATCTGCGAGACCGGCGTGGTGACGGTGTAGATCAGCTTCGGCTTCTCGGCCTTCAGCTTTTCGATCATCTGCGGTACCAGCGTGGCGTCGAAATTGGTGTGGCTCTCGGTGAACACCACATCCTTGCCTTCAACGAAGCCGTTTTCGGCCAGCGCCTTCTTGAAGCCGGCGATCGAGGCGTTGAGCTGCGGATGCTCGCCGAAATTGGCGATGCCGATGCGGATAGGGTCGGCTGCCGCCGCGACGACGCTGGCGATGAGCGAACCCGCAAGTACTATTCCGGACAACCAGCCGGACTTCGACAAAATCATGTTTTCCTCCCAGATTTGGCAAGCCGCCGTCTCTCCCCGGCGCCCCAGACTGCATCATAACGGGTCGGCAAACCTTGTCAAAAGGTTTATATATAAACTATCCCCTGTGGATGTTTGATATATTATTTTGCCGATAGGTCCGCCAAATATATGATCCTTGCGTGGAGGAAAAGTGCGATGCGGGGTGAGGAGCCTTCGACCAAGACGGAAGCGGCCTATTCGCGGTTGAGGCGTGACATCCTCACCACGCGGCTGGAGCCCGGCTCGCCGCTGAAGCTCGGCGCGCTGAACCAGGCTTACGGCTTCGGCTGGACGCCGCTGCGCGAGGCCCTGTCCAGGCTGGAAGCGGAAAAGCTGGTCACCGCCGTCTCCAACCGCGGCTTCGCCGTCGCGCCCGTGTCGCGCGCCGAACTGGAGGACCTCATCCGGGCGCGGGAAGTGGTCGAGCTGCCGCTGCTGCAGGAATCGATCGAGAAGGGCGGGGCCGAATGGGAATCGGCCGTGGTCACCGCGCATTACCGGCTTTCGCGTTGCAAGTTCACGCCGGACGACCCGTCCGAGGCGGCGGTCGAGGAGTGGGACGAGCGTCACGCCGCCTTTCACGCCGCGCTCGTCAGTGCCGCCAGTTCCGCCTGGCTGCTGCGTTTCCAGGCGATGGTCTACGACCAGTTGCGCCGCCACCAGCATTTTCTCAGTCTTGCGCCGATGCTGCGCGCCGCGCGCGGCCGTGGCGGCAATTTCGAAATGGCGGTCGCTGCCTTGCACGATGCCATGGGCATCGACCATCACACCGCGCTGATGGATGCCGCCTTCGATCGCGACATCGAACGCGCCCGCGGGCTGATGACCGAGCACATCTCCTTCACCCTGCAGGCTTTCGTCACCTTCGAAGGTGTCGACGCCGGCAAGGCGGCGTAGCGTTTCCACCACGATTTTTGCAGTTCGCTCCCCGTTCTCTTCAGGTCCTGGGCCGAAGGCCTGCGCTTTCGTTTCGCCCTTTCCCTGTGGGGAAGCCTTCATCGGCGATGACTATCGCGGCATTCCAATAACTTTAAGCTTGAAATATCTTTCGATCCAGACCACACTCGTCTCATGGTTGACGCGCGGTCCGCTGGACCGTGAAGCAAGCGGAGATGGCCATGAAGATCGTATGCATCGGCGGCGGACCGGCCGGGCTCTATTTTGCCCTGCTGATGAAGAAGCAGAACCCCGAGCATCAAGTCACCGTGGTCGAGCGCAATCGGCCCTACGACACTTTTGGCTGGGGCGTGGTCTTCTCCGACGCCACCATGCAGTCGATGCGCAAATGGGACCCCGAGACAGCGGCCACCATCGAGGACGCCTTCAATCATTGGGACGACATCGAACTGGTGTTCAAGGGTCGCAAGATCCGCACCACCGGCCATGGCTTCGTCGGCATCGGCCGCAAGAAGATGCTCAACATCCTGCAGGACCGCTGCATCGAACTCGGCGTCGAGATGGTGTTCGAGCGCGAGGTGACGGGCGATCAGGAATTCCCCGACGCCGACCTCATCATCTCCTCGGATGGCGTCAATTCGCGCATCCGGGCGAAATATGCCGACGTCTTCAAGCCCGATATGGTGGTCCGGCCGAACCGCTTCATCTGGCTCGGCACCAACAAGGCCTTCGATGCCTTCACCTTCGATTTCCAACGCACCGAGCATGGCTGGTTCCAGGCGCATATCTACCGTTTCGACGACACCACCTCGACCTTCATCGTCGAGACCACCGACGAGGTGTTCCAGGCGCACGGCATCGACAAGATGGATCAGGACCAGTCGATCGCCTTCTGCGAGAAGCTGTTCGCCGAGACGCTCGACGGCCACAGCCTGATGACCAATGCCCGCCATATGCGCGGCTCGGCCTGGCTGAATTTCGGCCGGCTGATCTGCGGCAAGTGGAGCCATTTCAACGGCAACAGCCATGTCGTCTTGATGGGCGACAGCGCCCACACCGCGCATTTCGCCATCGGCTCGGGCACCAAGCTCGCCATCGACGACGCCATCGAACTGACCAACCAGTTCAACATTGCCGGCCACGACGCCAAGAACATCCCGGCCGTGCTCGAGGCCTATGAAGAGGTGCGCCGCGTCGACGTCGCCCGCATCCAGAACGCGGCGCGCAACGCCATGGAATGGTTCGAGGTGGTTGGCACGCGTTATGCCGACACGCTGGAGCCGGAACAGTTCATGTATTCGATGCTGACGCGCTCGCAGCGCATCAGCCACGAGAATTTGCGCCTGCGCGACAAGGACTGGCTGGAAGGCTATGAGCGCTGGTTCGCCGAGCGCGCCGGCGCGCCCGCCCAGCCCAATGGCAGGCCGGTGCCGCCGATGTTCACGCCGTTCAAGGTGCGTGGCATGACCTTGCACAACCGTGTCATCGTCTCGCCGATGGCGATGTATTCGGCCAAGGACGGCATGCCGAACGATTTCCATCTCGTTCATCTGGGTTCGCGCGCCATGGGCGGTGCGGCACTGGTGTTCCCGGAAATGACCTGCGTGTCTCCCGACGCGCGCATCACCCCCGGCTGCCTTGGCCTGTGGAACGAGGAGCAGAAGCAAGCCTGGAAGCGCGTGGTCGAATTCGTTCACGGCGATACGCCGGCCAAGATCGGCATCCAGCTTGGCCATGCCGGCCGCAAGGGCGCGACCAAGCTTGCCTGGGACGGCATCGACCAGCCGGTGACCGAGGGTGGCTGGCCGCTGATCTCGGCTTCCGCCATTCCCTATCTCAAGCATTCCGAGGTGCCGCGCGCGGCCACGCGCGAGGATATGGAGCGGATCAAGGGCGATTTCGTCCGGGCCGCGAAATGGGCCGACGAGATCGGTTTCGACATCCTCGAACTGCATTGCGCGCACGGCTATCTGCTGTCCGCCTTCCTGTCGCCGCTGACCAATCGCCGCCAGGACGAGTATGGCGGCGATCATGCGGCGCGGGCGAAATATCCGCTGGAAGTGTTCCACGCCATCCGCGCCGTCTGGCCGGAAGAGAAGCCGATCTCGGTACGCCTTTCCACCAACGACTGGTCCGACGGCGGCAACACGCCGGAGGATGCGGCGATCTTCGCCCGCATGTTCAAGGATGCCGGCGCCGACCTGATCGACTGCTCGTCGGGCCAGGTGGTCAAGGAGGAGGCGCCGGTTTACGGCCGCCTGTGGCAGACGCCGTTCTCCGACAAGATCCGCAACGAGGTGCAGGTTTCGACCGTCGCCGTCGGCGCGATCTCGGAGGCCGACCACGCCAACTCGATTATCGCCGCCGGTCGCGCCGACCTCTGCGCCATCGCGCGCCCGCATCTCGCCGACCCGGCCTTCGTCATGCACGAGGCCGCCAGGATCGGCTATGCCGGGCAGCTCTGGCCGAAGCAGTATTATTCGGGCCGCGCGCAATATGAGACCAATCTGGCGCGCGCGGCGGCCGAGGCGGCGGGCCGCAAATGAGCCAGCCGCGTCACGCCCTTGTCACTGGCGCCGGCAGCGGCATCGGCCGCGCCATCGCGCTGGCCCTGGCGGCCCGTGGCCATGTCGTGTCGCTGGCCGGCCGTCATGCCGCGCCGCTGGACGAGGTTTCCAGGGAGATCGCGGCGACGGGCGGCAAGTCCGTGGTGATCGATGGTTTCGACGTGACCGATGCGGCGGCGATTGCCGTCGGCAGCGCCAGGGCGATCGCCGCTTGCGGCGAGGTGGCGGTACTGGTCAATTGCGCCGGCGAGGCGCCGTCGGCGCCGTTCGAACGCACCGACGCGGCGCTGTGGAACCGCGTCATCGGCATCAACCTGACCGGCACGTTCCTGGTCACGCAGGCATTGCTGCCGTCGATCCGCAAGGCCGGCAAGGGCCGCATCGTCAACGTCGCCAGCACTGCGGGCCTGACGGGTTACGCTTACGTCTCCGCCTACTGCGCCTCCAAGCACGGCGTTGTCGGGCTGACCCGGGCGCTGGCGCTGGAACTGGCGCGCAGCGACATCACCGTCAACGCCGTCTGCCCCGGTTTCACCGACACGCCGCTGCTCGATGGCGCGGTCGAGACCATCGTCGGCAAGACGGGGCGCACCGCCGACGAGGCACGCGCCAATCTGGCACGCTCCAATCCGCAGGGAAGGCTGGTCGCGCCGCAGGAGGTCGCCGACGCCGTGCTGTGGCTGGTGTCGGAAGGCGCCAGCGCCATCACCGGCCAGGCGATCGCGGTTGCCGGCGGCGAAGTCATGACCGGCTGACGATAAATCACAAAAGGGGAGGAACGGATGACCGACAAGGCACTGGAAAAGGGCATTACCGAACACGGTACCGGGTTCGGCGGCACCGAATGGAACATTCTTGGCCAGCGCTATTTTCCAAAGGCGACCTGCGCTTCCAGCTTTGCCTTCGAGACCAACAGCGATCCCGGCCAGTTCGTGCCGGTTCACATTCACCCGATGCAGGAGGAATTCATCCTCGTGCAGGAGGGGCAGCTGGAATTGAAGCTCGACGGCAAGTGGTTCACGGCAAAGGCCGGCGATCTGGTGCGCATGCCGCGTGGCATCCCGCACGGTTATTTCAACAAGTCGGACAAGCCGGCGCGCGCGCTGTTCTGGGTCTCGCCGGCCGGCAGGCTCGAGGATCTGTTCAAGAAGCTGCACAAGCTGACCGATGTCGAGGAAGTGGTGAGGCTTTCGGCCGAGCACGACGTGGATTTCCTGCCGCCGTCGGCCAGCGACTGACGGCGAGACAAAAATCGGGCGACGCCTCTGCGGCTCGCCGAACCAAGCCAAGGATGGATGAGTGATGACCAACGCGATGCTGGACAAGAAGCGCCCGTTCAAGGGCCACAAGGCCAAGCATTTCCTCTTCGAGACCGACGAGGACGGTCGTGTGGCGACGATCACGCTCAACCGGCCGGAGCGCAAGAACCCGCTGACCTTCGAAAGCTACGAGGAACTGGGCGACCTGTTCCGTTCCTTGCACAAGGCAAGCGATGTGCGCACGGTGGTGTTGACCGGTGCCGGCGACAATTTCTCCTCGGGTGGCGACGTGTTCGAGATCATCGAGCCGCTGACTAGGATGGCGATGCCGGAACTCTTGTCCTTCACCCGCATGACCGGCGATCTGGTGCGCCAGATCCGCGCCTGCCCGCAGCCTGTCATCGCCGCCGTCGACGGCATCTGCGCCGGCGCCGGCGCCATCCTGGCGATGAGCGCCGATTACCGTGTCGCCACGCCCGAGGCCAAGACCGCCTTCCTGTTCACCCGCGTTGGCCTCGCCGGCGCCGACATGGGCGCCTGCGGCATTCTCCCGCGCATCATCGGCCAGGGCCGCGCGGCGGAGCTTCTGTTCACCGGCCGCTCGCTGTCGGCGGCCGAAGGCCACGCCTGGGGTTTCTACAATGCCCTGCATGAGCGCCCTGTGATGTTGGCCGAGGCGCAGCGCTTCGCCCGCAATCTCGCCGACGGCCCCTGGTTCGCGCATGCCATGACCAAGAAGATGCTCGACCAGGAATGGTCGATGGGCATCGAGGAACTGATCGAATCGGAAGCGCAGGCGCAGGCCATCTGCATGGCCACCGGCGATTTCCGCCGCGCTTTCGAGGCTTTCGCCGCCAAGTCGAAGCCGGTCTTCGAAGGAAACTGACGATGGACAGCCAACAGCGTTCCAGCGGCCCGACGCGCGACCATCTCGACTGGCCGTTCTTCGCCGACAGTCACAGGGCCTTGGCCGCCGATCTCGATCGTTTTGTCGCCGGCGGCGGCCTTGGCCATGTCGACCATCACGATGCCGATACCGCCTGCAAGGGCCTGGTGCGCAAGCTGGGCGCCGGCGGCTTCCTGCGCCACTGCGTGCCGGCCGAATTTGGCGGCGCCGCGACGGAGATCGACAGCCGCTCGCTCTGCCTGATCCGCGAAACGCTCGCCTATGCCGACGGGCTGGCGGATTTCGCCTTCGCCATGCAGGGGCTGGGCACCGGCGCCATCAGCCTGTCGGGCTCGCCTCAGATCAAGCAGGCGATCCTGCCGAAAATCGCCAAGGGTGAGCTGATCTCGGCCTTTGCATTGACCGAGCCGGAGGCCGGTTCCGACGTTGCGGCGATGAGCACGTCAGCCGAACGGCGGGGCGAGGAATTCGTGCTCAATGGCGAGAAGGTGTTCATCTCCAACGGCGGCATCGCCGATGTCTACACTGTCTTTGCCCGCACCGGCGAGGCGCCGGGCACGCGCGGCATTTCGGCCTTCGTGGTTTTCGCCGACACGCCGGGTTTCCACATCGCCGAGCGCATCGAAACCATCGCGCCGCATCCGCTTGCCCGCATCCGCTTCGACAATTGCCGCGTGCCGGCGGCGAACCTGCTCGGCCAGCCGGGCGAGGGATTCAAGATCGCCATGCGCACGCTTGACATCTTCCGCCCGTCCGTCGCCGCCGCCGCTCTGGGTTTCGCCCGCCGCGCGCTGGATGAAGCCGTGGCGCATGCCAAATCACGAAAAATGTTCGGGGCGACGCTGGCCGACCTGCCGACCGCGCAAAGCACGCTGGGCGAGATGGCGACGGCCATCGACGCTGCATCGCTGCTCACCGTGCGCACCGCCTGGCGGCGCGACGTGCAGAAATTGCCGATTACGCGCGAGGCCGCAATGGCCAAGATGACCGCCACTGAGAACGCGCAATGGGTGATCGACCAGGCGCTGCAGATGTTCGGCGGTCGCGGCGTGCGCGTCGGCGAGATCACCGAGAGCCTTTACCGCGAAATCCGCGCGCTGCGCATCTATGAGGGCGCCACCGAAGTTCAGAAGCTGATCATCGGCCGTGAGTTGATGAAAAGTGCCGGGAAATGACTGGAGTAGACATGAACGTGACCGTTAAGCCCGAACACAAGGCCGCCACGACGCCGCACCGGGTGCTGCAGCCGGAAGGCTGGGCCAAGCCCATCGGCTATGCCAACGGTATGGAAGCACGCGGCCGCACCATTTTCGTCGGCGGCCAGATCGGCTGGAACAGTCAATGCAAATTCGAGGCGCATGATCTGCCCGGCCAGATCAGGCAGACGCTGGAAAACATCGTCGCCATCCTGCGCGAGGGCGGCGCCGGCCCCGAACACGTCACCACCATGACCTGGTATGTGCTCGACCGCAAAGCCTATTCGGCTTCGCTGAAGGAGATCGGCGCGGCCTGGAAGGCGACCATGGGCCGCAATTTCCCTGCCATGGCAGTCGTCCAGGTCTCCGGGCTGGTCGAGGACGAGGCGCTGGTGGAAATCCAGGCGACGGCGGTGGTGCCAGACTAAACAGGTTCGACGTTTTTTGCTCGGCCGTGGGCGCTGCCCCTCACCCTTACCCTCTCCCCGTGAAGAACGGGGAGAGGCGGCGGCGGCGTTGCGGCCAATCTCTCTTCTCCCCGTTCTTCACGGGGAGAAGATGCCGGCAGGCAGATGAGGGGCGGCGTCATCTTGGCAATGCTTAAGCCAACAGCTCAAGCGTTCTACAGCCGGGTGCGAACGTTCCAAAGTTCCGGGAACAGCACCACCTCCAGCATCTTGCGCAGATAGGAGACGCCGCCTGTGCCGCCGGTGCCGCGCTTCAGGCCGATGATGCGCTCGACCGTGGTGACGTGGTTGAAACGCCAGCGCCGGAAATAATCCTCGAAATCGACCAGCTTCTCGGCGAGCTCGTAGAGATCCCAATATTTCTGCGGTGCCGCATAGACCGCCTTCCAGGCTTCCAGCACCTGCGGATTCTCTTCGCGGGTCTCGCGCCAGTCGGTGCGGCTCGCATCGGGGCCGATATCGAAGCCGTTGCGTGACAAAAGCTGCAGCGCCTCGTCATAGAGGCTGGGTTCGGCCAAGATGCCCTCAAGCTTGGCGATCAGCTCCGGGTCATGGGCGTGCGGGCCGAGCATCGCCGTATTGCGGTTGCCGACCAGGAATTCGACGGCCCGGTATTGATAGGACTGGAAACCCGACGACTGGCCGAGCGAATTGCGGAACTCGGTGTATTCGCTGGGTGTCATCGTGCGCAGCACGTCCCAGGAATTGTTGAGCTGTTCGAAGATGCGCGCCACCCGGGTCAGCATCTTGAAGGCAGGCTGTGGCCGGTCGGCCCGGATCGCGCGCATGGCCGAGCGGATCTCATGGATCGCCAGCTTCATCCACAGTTCGGACGTCTGGTGCTGGATGATGAACAACAGCTCGTCATGCGCGGTCGATAGCGGCTCCTGCGCATCCAGCACGCGTTCGAGATGCAGATAGTCGCCATAGGACATACGCTCCTTGAACGACATCTCAGCGCCTTCCTTGGAAGGGTCGTAAGGCTTGCTCATGTCACCAGGGCCTTCTTGCGGTATTGCGGTTCGTCCCAGCGCCGGTTGGTCATGACGTCCTCCAGCACACCGACCGCACCGAGCACTTCCTGCTCGCCTATATAGAGCGGCGTGAAGCCGAAGCGGATCGCGTCGGGCGCACGGAAATCGCCGATGACGCCGCGTGCGATCAGCGCCTGCATGATGGCGTAGCCTTCCGGGTGCCGGAACGAAACCTGGCTACCGCGTTCGGCGCCATTGCGCGGCGAGGCAAGCGTCAATTCCGGGCAGCGTGTCTCGACCTCGCGGATGAAGAGGTCGGCGAGCGCGATCGACTGCTTGCGGACATCCGCCATCGAAACACCTTCCCAGGCGTCCATCGCGGCATCAAGTGCTGCCATGGCGATCACCGCCGGCGTGCCAACGCGCATGCGGTCGATGCCGGCACCTGAGCGGTAGTCGAGGTCGAAGGCGAAGGGGCTTTCATGGCCGAGCCAGCCGGAAAGGGCAGGGCGCACCTTGTCGGTGTGTTTTGGCGCGACATAGATGAAGGCCGGCGCGCCCGGGCCGCCATTCAGATATTTGTAGGTGCAGCCAACGGCGAAGTCCGCCTTGGTGCCTTCAAGGTCGACGGCGAGCGCGCCGGCCGAATGCGCGAGGTCCCAGACGGTGATGACGCCGGCGGCATGGGCCTTGGCCGTCAGCTTCTTCATGTCGTGCAGGCGGCCGGTGCGGTAATCCACTTCGGTGATCATCAAGACGGCGACGCTTTCATCGATCGACGCCTCGACCGCTTCGGGTTCCACCACCTTCAGCTCGTAACCCTTGTCCAGCGAGCCCAGCAGGCCTTGCGCCATGTAGAGATCGGACGGGAAATTGCCGCTGTCGGACAGCACCACCCGTCGCGACGGGTTGAGATCGAGTGCAGAGGCCAGCGCCTGATAGACCTTGATCGACAGCGTGTCGCCGACGACGACGGTGCCTTGAGGCGCGCCGATCAGCCTGCCGATGCGGTCGCCCAGTTTGCGAGGCTGCATCATCCAGCCCGAAGCGTTCCAGCCGCGGATCAGCTGTTCGCCCCATTGGGCGGTCATCATGTCCTGCACGCGCTGGACGGCACTTTTCGGCAGCGGCCCCAGCGAGTTGCCGTCGAGATAGAAGACGCCTTCCGGCATGTGGAATAGGGCGCGTGTTCTGGCGAAATCGGTCATGGTCAATGGGCGTCTTTCAGGCGGAAGCGCTGGATCTTTCCAGTCTGGGTTTTCGGCAATGCGTCGATGAACTTCATCGAACGCGGATATTTGTAGGGCGCGATCGTCGCCTTGACGTGATCCTGCAGCCGTTTGCGGGTCAATTCGTCCGGCGCCACTCCCGCCATCAGCACGACATGCGCCTGCACGATCTGCCCGCGCTCCTCATCGGGTACGCCGATCACCGCGCATTCCTTGACGTCGGGGTGCGAAAGCAACGCCGCTTCCACTTCCGGGCCCGCGATGTTGTAGCCGGCGGAAATGATCATGTCGTCGGAGCGCGCGGCGAAATGGAAATAGCCATCCTCGTCCTGGATGAAGGAATCGCCGGTCAGGTTCCAGCCGTCGCGCACATATTTGCGCTGGCGTTCGTCGGCAAGATAGCGGCAGCCGGTCGGGCCGCGTACGGCCAGCCGGCCGACCTCGCCGCGCGGCACTTCGTTCATGTCGTCGTCGACGATCTTTGCCTGGTAACCGCTCACCGGCTTGCCGGTACAGGCCGGCTTGGAATCGCCGAAGCGGTTCGAGATGAAGATGTGCAGCATCTCGGTGGCGCCGATGCCGTCCAGCATCGGCTTGCCGGTCTTTTCCATCCATTCTTCGTAGACCGGCGCCGGCAGCGTTTCGCCGGCCGAGACCGCGGCGCGCAGCGAGGACAGGTCCGCGCCCTTGTCCATCGCCACCAGCATGGCGCGATAGGCGGTCGGCGCCGTGAAGCAGACGGTGGCGCGATAGGTCTGGATGATCTCGATCATGTTGGGCGGCGAGGCGTTTTCAAGCAGCGTCGCCGCCGCGCCAAAGCGCAGCGGGAAAATGGCCAGCCCACCCAGGCCGAAGGTGAAGGCGAGCGGCGGCGACCCGACAAAGATGTCGTCCGGCGTCACGCCCAGCACCTCCTGGGCATAGCCGTCGGCGATGATCAGCAGATCACGATGGAAATGCATCGTCGCTTTCGGCTCGCCCGTCGTTCCCGAGGTGAAGCCGAGCAGGGCGACATCGTCGCGCCCGGTGTTGACCGCCTCGAAACGCACGTCCTTGTCCAGCGCGACACGGTCGAGTTCGGCGTCGTGGTTGGCGGTCCCGTCGAAGCCGATGACCTGTTTGAGGAAATGGCTCTGCTTGGCGCAGGCCACCATTTCTTCCATCAGCCGCGTGTCGCACAGCGCCAGGCTGATCTCGGCCTTGTCGACGATCTGGGCGAGTTCGCCGGCGCGCAGCATCGGCATGGTGTTGACCACCACAGCGCCGGCCTTGGTCGCCGCCAGCCAGCAGGCCACCATGGCCGGGTTGTTCGCCGAACGGATCAAGACGCGGTTGCCCGGCTTGACGCCGTAATTCTCGACCAGCGCATGCGCCAGCCGGCTGGTCCAGTCGGCCAGTTCCTTATAGGTGCGGCGGCGTCCGTTGCCGATCAGCGCGGTGTGGTCGCCGAAACCCTTCTCCACCAGCCGGTCGGTCAGCTCGACGCCGGCATTGAGGCGGTCGGGATAATCGAAACGGTCGAGGAGAAAGTCGGGCCAAAGATCCGGAGGCGGGAGGTTGTCGCGCGCGAACGTGTCGATATGCGCCGTCGGCCCAAGCATCTCGTTCGATCTCCCAGCTTCCATATGATGTGCGCCGGCCGTCTTCATGCGGGTTTTGGTCATATCCGGCGTGGCGGTGCCGGTTCTTGGCCCGAACGGCCTTCGCCGCACGATCCGGATCGATCCCGCCGGGACGAACGCTCGCATAGGGCATGGGTTATTTCAAGCATAAAGTTTATCGTTGAAGCCTGCCTCCATGTGGCTATTGTACGGCACGACGGGATCGGCCAAACAGCCGGTGGTGGGCAGGAGACGCTTCGGATGATCGTTCGCAAAGTGCAGGATTGGGATGGCGCCTATTCCAACGGTGTCAACATCGCCGGCGGCGATCGGTGGCCGGAGGCCTGGGTGGCGCCGGCGGCCGCCTATCGCAAGGAACTCTCGGCCGCTGGCCGCGCGCAACTCGACATCGCGTATGACGGAGGCGAACGCAACCGCCTCGACCTGTTCCTGCCCGCCGGGGCTCCCAAGGGCCTGGTCGTCTTCGTGCATGGCGGCTACTGGATGGCGCTCGACAAGAGTTTCTGGTCGTATCTGGCGCGCGGCGCCGTTGAAAGCGGCTATGCGGTGACAATGCCGTCCTATACGCTGGCGCCGCAAGCGCGCATAACCGACATCACCGCTGAGATCGGCAAGGCCATTGAAAAGGCGGCGGAACTGGTGAGCGGCGACATCCGCCTCACCGGCCATTCCGCCGGCGGCCATCTGGTCACGCGCATGATTTCCACGACATCGCCGCTATCGGACGGCGTCCGTCGCCGCATCGTCAACACCGTCTCCTTGTCCGGCGTGCATGACCTGCGGCCGATCATGAAGACGGGGATGAACGACACGCTGAAGATCGATCAGGCCGAGGCCCTCGCCGAGAGCCCGGCTCTGCTGCCGCCGATGGATGGTGCGCGCCTGGTTTGCTGGGTGGGCGGCGGCGAGCGCTCCGAATTCATCCGCCAATCGGAATTGCTCGCCAACATCTGGACCGGCCTCGGCGCCGCGACCGGCTTCTACGCCGAGCCGGACCGCCACCATTTCAATGTCATCGACGGGCTGGCGGATGCCGCGCACCCGCTGACCCGAACCCTGCTGGAAGGCTAGCGCCTGTCTCAGGCCTGCCGCGTCTCGAAGCGACAGGCGGGCGCGCCGCAGGCCGCGCATTCGGTTTCGCGCGCGACAACATCGTCGCGGCCAAGCACCATGCGGCCGACCGCTGTCGCCATGCCGGCGATGGCGTGGCAGACGGGCTGCGATGAAGGACCGTAACCGGCGGCGAAGGGACTGTTGCGCACAGTCAGTTCGATGCCGGCCGCATCGCGGCTGAACGACCAGACACCCCAGCCGAGATCGGGGGCGGTGCCGGCCACTGTCGAGAGCAGCGCGTCGGCGTCGCCGCCGCCATGCGCCTTGTAGGCGCGGGCGCTGTCGCCGCCCATCTCGATGACCGAGGCGGCAAGCGCCTCGAAGGCGTTCCGTCGCCCCGTATCGTCGAGGCGGCGGAACAGGCCCATCAGGGCTTCCGGCCGCATCAGCATGTAGCGGCGGCTCTCGTCGAGCACCTGGCCGTTGGCGCTGTCGAAATCCAGGCGCTGGCGAAAGGGCGCCTTCACGATGCCGCCTCGGCGAAGCCGCGAACCGCTCCGTCGAACGCGTCGCGCACGACGTCGACATCGCTGGCCAGGACGACGAGGCTGTAGCCTTCCGCCCGCCGCTGCCGCGCCTTGTCGAGGCTGCCGGTGAAGATACCGCAGGGCACGCCGGCCCTGCTGCAGGCATCCTTCACCAGCCGGCAGGCGTCCTCGATGGCGCTGGCGTCCTTGCCGCGCGCCGCATAGGAGATGCCGAGATCGCCGGTGCCGATCAGCACAAAGTCCAGTCCGGGAACCGTCATGATCTCTTCGACATTCTCGACGCCCTTGGCGGTCTCGATCATGATGCCGACCGCGACCCGGTCCGCCCGTTCGAGATAGGTGCCAAAGCCGATTGCCAACGGCCTGACGCCACCACCGGAACGATGGCCGTGCGGCGGAAAGCGGGAGGCCGCGACCGCCTGTTCGGCCTGTTCGCGCGTCTCGATCAGTGGCACCAGAACGCCGTCGCATCCGGCGTCCAGCGCCGAACCGATCGCCGTCGTTGAACAGTCGGCGACCCGCGCGATCGTCGGCACGTCGCCGCCGGTGATGCCCACCGCCGTTTCCAGGGAGCGGCGATCCCACAGCCCATGCTGCAGATCGATGACGAGGGCGTCGGTGCCGGTTCGCGCGGCCATCTCGACGATGGAGGCGTGACCGAGCGTCAGCCAGACCACGCCGAGCTTTTCGTTGGCTGCAAGCCGTGCCTTCAGCCGTCCGGACAGGACAATGGACATCCGTTGATCTCCGCTACTGGAAGTTCGAGGTGACGAAGCGCCCATGCGCGTAGAAGATCGGCTCCCGCTCGGCGCGGTCGAGCGTGACGCCCGTGACCAGGCCGATGACGATGAGATGCGAGGCGCGCGCGATGATTTCACCGACGCGGCACTCGAAGACCGCGCGGGCGCCGACCAGCAATGGCGCACCGGCTTCTCCACGCACCCACGAGCCCGCCGAAAACCGGGCGACGCCCTTGGCAGTGGTCATGCCGCCGAAAACCCGCGCGACATTCTCCTGGTCCGCCGCCGGCAGGTTGACCGAAAAGGCCATGTCCTGGCTGGTCAGCGAGGCGAAGGTGCTGTTCCTGTGCACGCAGGCCAGAAGCGACGGCGGCTCGGCGCTGAACGAACAGACGGCGGTGGCCGTCAACCCGAAGCAGCCATGCTCGGTATCTTCCGCCGCCAATATGGCGACCGCGCCGGCCATGGCGCGCATGCCTTGCTTGAAGCCGCGCGGATCGACCGTGCCGTGCGCTGGCAGCGTGCCGGCGGTGGTCGTGGCGTCCATCAGTTCATCCTCAGGCCGGCCTG
This sequence comes from Mesorhizobium terrae, assembly GCF_008727715.1. Lineage (GTDB taxonomy): Bacteria > Pseudomonadota > Alphaproteobacteria > Rhizobiales > Rhizobiaceae > Mesorhizobium > Mesorhizobium terrae. Next base: position 297,561 of record NZ_CP044218.1, on the reverse strand, counting down.
CCGCATCAACGGCAGCACGCGGTCGCAGAAGAACGGCAATTCGTAGGTGTAGTTGACGAAGGAAAGGGCGGCGCCCGCATAACCCTGCTCCATGATGCGGATCAGGTCGTCGACGATTTTCTCCGGCGTACCGACCAGCGGATAGGTGCCGGCGCCGCCAGCGAAGCGCTGGCGATATTCGGTGAACGCCTTCTCGTCATGCGAATGCGCGAATTCCTTCTTCTTCTTCATATGCTCGTCGACGGCGCCCTGGTCGGCGAGCTCCAGCGCATAGCGGCGGTAGTAGTCTTCCGCTTCCTGCTGCGTCTCGCGGCACACCACGTGGCAGACGGTGTAGACGCCGACATCGCGGCCTACTTCGGCGGCGCGGCCGGCAATGTCGACGACATGGGCGCGGCCCTCGGAAATTTCCGAGAAGGTCGAAAACAGATAGTCGCAATGTCGTGCCGCGTAGTTGCGGCCCGGCGCCCCGAATGCGGCGTTCATCGTCACAGGGCGCGGCGCCTGCAGGCTCGCCGGCCGGCTCACCACGCCCTTCAGATCATAGAAGTCGCCGGCGAAGTCGAACGGCTCACGCGATTTGTAGGCGCGCTCGATGATGGTGATCCACTCCTCGGCCTGGTCATAGGTGCGTTCGCCGACCGTCTGGCCGAACATGGCGAACTCGTCGGGATTCCAGCCACAGACGATGTTGAGGCCGGCGCGACCGCCGGAGATATGGTCGACGGTGGCGAGCGCCTTGGCCGCTTGCAGCGGATGCACCAGAGGCACGTGCACGGTCATGAACAGGGCGATGTTTTCCGTCGCCGTCGCCAGCCCCGCCGCCCAGGTGAAGGTCTCGAACGACCATTCTCGGGCATGGGTGACGCCGCCGAAACCGCGCCAGCGCGCGATCGGCAGCAGGAACTCCATTCCCGCGCGGTCGGCGATGCGGGCGGCATTCAGATTGTCGTCCCAGCGGGCGCGCCAGCGTTCCGGCGCGGTGGTCATCGCCAGCCCGCCATCGGCGTTCATCGAAAAGACGCCAAGCTTGAACTTGTTCGGCCCTTTTAGCGGATGCGGCTTCAACATCATGGCTGTCCCTGGCCGGCGGCGCGGCCCTTGTCCTGGCTGGAGTTTTCCAACTCTCTGCTGAGAGCGACGAACCTGTCTTCGGCGTGCTGGATGAAGGTGGTCATATGGTCGAAGGCGGCCATGGCGTCGCGGCGGATGAAGGCGTCGTAGAGCTTGCGCATGCCGGCAAGCACGACGGCTTGGGTCGGCAGGTGCGAGAGGGTACCGAGACGCACGACCTGAACGTGGTCGGCGAAGCGGGCGATGGCTGAGGCCAGCCGGTCGTTGTCGACGGCTTCCAGCCATGAACGGCGGAAGCTGACATTGGCCTGGAACAGCAGGTCCGCGTCGGCGGTGGCAACCGCCGTTTCGGCATCGGTAAGCGCAGCAGCCAGCCTTTCCATGCCGGCGGCGTCGAGATTGCGGGCTGCGTGGGCCGCCGCGCGCGGCTCCAGGCAGCGGCGCACCTCGAAGATATTGGCGACATCGGTCGGGGTCAGCGTCGGCAGCATGAAGCCGCGCGTGGTTCCCACCAGATAGCCTTCATGGGTCAGCTGCAGCAGCGCTTCGCGCACCGGCATGCGCGAGACGCCGAGATTGCCCGCGATCTCGACGTCGACGAGCCGGTCGTTGGGGCCGAGCCCGCCATGATGAATGCGGTCGCGAATGTCCTGATAGATCTGCGCGCGCAGGCTGCCGCCGCCATTCTTGAACGGCCTGGACACGTCATTGGACATCGGAACCTCCGCATATACGGTATACTGTTTCTCGCGTATCTATCATCGTATCGGCGGCGTTCTGTCGTGTCGTGATACGAACAATATGGAGAAACAGGGCAGTTTTTCGAAACTACGCCCCATTCCGATCAAAGCGCAAGCGTGCGGATAAAAAATTTTAGGCTTGAACGGTATACTGTTTCATGCGTTACTGAGGCAACAAGAAAGCGAGGCCGCTTGCCGTCCGGCAAACAGGCGCGCGGGAATCTGGGAGGTATCGCGAGCATGACCTTGAGCAGCCGTCGTGCATCCGCCTATCCGGCGAATGTCCGGCCTTTTCCGCCGCTGGAAGGCATCCGGCCGCAGATCCAGGATCTCCGCACGGAAAACATCGCCCAGCTGGCGGCGAAGGCGCAGAGCCTCGGCGACGTCATCCCGCTCTGGTACGGCGAGGGCGACATGGTCACGCCGGCTTTCATCAACGATGCGGCAAAGGCCGCGCTCGATGCAGGCCAGACATTCTACATTCCCAACATGCGCGGCATGGGTGCGCTGACCGAGGCGCTATCCGAATACCAGTCAGCACTTCATGGCCGACCCATCGCGGTCGACCGGTCGACAGTGACACCGGGTGGCATGCACGCGGTTCTTTTGGCCATGGAACTCCTGGTCGATGTCGGCACCAACGTTGTCTACATCGAGCCGCAATGGCCCAACATTCACAATGCCATCCACTTCGTCGGTGGCGAGCCGCGGCCGGTGGCGCTCGCCTTTGACGGCGAATGGCGGCTCGATCTCGATGCGGTTTTCGCGCGTTGCGACGCGCGCACCCGCGCCATCTTCCTGTCGACCCCGAGCAACCCGCTGGGCTGGACCGCCACGCGAGAGGAACTGCAGGCGCTGCTCGATTTCTCGCGGCGCACCGGCATCTGGATCGTCTCCGACGAGGTCTATGGCCGTCTCTATTTCGACGGCAAGGTCGCGCCGTCCATCCTGCAGATCGCCGAGGACGACGACCGCGTCCTAGTGGTGAACAGCTTCTCCAAGGCCTGGGCGATGACCGGCTGGCGCGTCGGCTGGCTGTCGCATCCGACCGGCGTCGCCGATCAGCTGGCCGCCATGACGCAATATGCCAACAGCGGCACCGCCGCCTTTGTCCAGGCCGGCGCCGTCGCCGCGCTGCGCCAGGGCGAGCCGTTGGTGGCGGAGATCCGCGACCGCGCCAAGCTCGGTCTCGACATCGCCTATGAGGCGCTGGTCAAGCTGCCGGGCATCATCCTGCCTTCCAAGCCGAAGGGCGGCATGTACGCCTTCTTCGCCTTTGAAGGGCAGGAGGATTCCCGCGAGGCCTGCGCCCGCGTCATCGAGAAGGCCCGCGTCGGGCTTTCGCCCGGCTATCTGTTCGGCAATGCCTCGCGTTCGTTCCTCCGAATGTGCGTGTTGCGCGATCCCGAACAGATCCGCATCGCCGCCGACCGCATGGTTTCAGAACTTGCATGACGAAGGGTCGCGTCCGGACAGACCCATGACAAACGCAGCCGGCCGAACCGGCGCACCAGGATAAGGGGAACCAAATGCTTCTCAACCGCCGCAATTTGATGGGCGCCTTCGCGGCGCTGACGATCGGCCTCGGCGTCGCCGGCGCCGCCCATGCCGAAACGCTGCTCGTCGGCGCCTATCCGGCCAACCCGCCATGGGAGAACAAGCTGGAGAGCGGCGAGTTCCAGGGCTTCGAGGTCGATCTGGTCAAGGAAGTCGGCAAGCGCCTTGGCGCCGAGGTCGAAATCCAGGATCTCGGCTTCCAGGCCCTGTTCTCGGCCACCGCCTCGGGGCGCATCGATCTGGCGATCTCGTCGATCACCATCAACAACGATCGCCTGAAGAGCCAGTCCTTCACCCAGGGCTATTATGACAGCGACATCGCCTTGGTCGCCAAGAAGGACACGCCGCTGAAGACGCTGGACGACATGAAGGGCAAGACCGTCGGCGCCATCTCGGCGTCGGTCGGCGAGGCCTGGATCAAGGCCAACACCGAAAAGTACGGGATCAAGGAATATCGCGGCTACGACACCCAGCAGAACCTGATCCTGGACGTGCAGTCGGGCCGTCTTGACGGCGCCATCGGCGATATCGCCGGCTTCCAGTTCGCCTTCATGAAGATGCCCGACATGGCCGTGGTGACGGCCATTCCGACCGGCGACAAGTTCGGCATCATGATGAAGAAGGGTTCGCCATGGCTCGAAAAGGTCAACGGCGCCATCGACGCCATCAAGAAGGACGGCACCATGGCTACCCTTCACAAGAAATGGCTGGGCAGCGAAGCAGCTGCCGATTCCTCGGTCAACAAGATCCTGCCCATCCCACAAGCACAATAAATCAGGGCAGGGCTTGAGCGATGCCGGCGACACGTTGGATGCCGCCGGCATCGCATTTTCGGAACCATTGCAAGCACGGCCCGCAGGCCGCAATCATGACCCGGCCGGCCGATGCCGGCGACAAGCGCGGGCCGGATGAAGATCGATCCGGCGGCAGCCGTATAAAGGCAGGCGGATCGTCACGATGGGATTGTTAGAGACCTTCTTCAACTGGGACGTTCTGGTCCGCGCCTTCCCGATGCTGTTGCGGGGGCTCGGCAACACGCTGCTGCTCGGCTGCGCTGCCATCATCTTCGGCGGATTGCTCGGCCTTGGTGTCTGCCTGATGCGTCTCTATGCGCCGAAGCCGTTGCGCCTCTTGGCCGTCGGCTTCATCGACATCTTTCGCGCAACGCCGATCCTGGTCGTGTTGATCATGATCTACTACGCGCTGCCTTTCGTCGGCGTCCGCCTTTCGGCCTTCACCTCGGCGACGCTGGCGCTGTCCCTGGTGTTGGGCGCCTTCACGGCGGAAGTCTGCCGCGCCGGCATCGAGAACATCCCGAAGGGACAGTTCGAGGCCGCCGCCGCGCTCGGTCTGCCGTTCTGGGCCGCGATGCGCAAGGTGATCCTGCCGCAGGCGCTGCGCATCGTCGTGCCGCCGCTGACCAGCAACGCGGTCTCCATTTTCAAGGATACCGCGCTCGCTTCCGTCGTCGCCATGCCGGACCTCTTGAAGCAGGCCACCGACGCCCAGGCATTGATGGCCAACCCGACGCCGCTGGTCGGCGCGGCGTTGATCTACCTGGTCTTCCTGTGGCCGCTGGTCAGGCTGGTCAGCTATCTGGAGCAGCGCTCCAAGGCGGAACCGCGCGCCTGAGGCGCGCCGGTCCTCACCCCATGCGGGCGAGGATCACCACCGGCCGGCCGCGCCTGTCGAGCAGCTGCAGCTTGCGGCGTGCGCGGTCGATGCGCCACGAGCGCACCTCGCCAAGTGCGGACAGGAACTTGGTTTCCTGGTCCATCACCGCCGGCGTGCAGGCCATTTGCGTGCTCATCATCGAACCAAAGCGAATACGGTTGCCCGCGATCGCCGCCTTGCCGCCATAGCCGTTGCAGCCGCCCTTGCCCGAAACCGTGCCGGAGCGATCGATCTCCAGCGTGGTCTGCGCATTGTCGATTACGCCGCGGCCGCGAATGTCCTCGGCCAGCCATTTGCCGGTCAGGCCGATTTCGGCTTCCGGCTCCGCCGCGACCCGCTCGACGCGGATCTCGGTGTTGTCGGGACCGCCGTCGAAGACGGTGTGGCGGGTGGTGTTGATGAACAGCAGGCGTTTGCCCTGCGTGATCCGCGCCTGCAACGCATAGGTATTGCCCTTGCGGATGCGGCTGTCGTCGAAACTCAGCCGAAAGCGGATCGGGCTGGCCGTTGCGCCCTTGATGACCTGGCGGGCAAGCGTGCGCGCCGGCGCGTCGGCGAGCGAAATGTCCACCAGCGTGACCTCGACCGTGGAATTCGGCGGCAGCATCATGCGCTCGCGATAGGTCACCGTCCCTGTGAGCGTGCGGGGGCGGGCCTGCGCATAGGTTGCGGGCACGACGAGGGCCGCCGCCATCAGTCCGATCATGTTGCGCCGGTTCAAGGTCATTTTGCTTTCCTTTCCATCGGTCGGTCCGCTTCCGTTTGTCTTACGAGGCAGTCCGCTGTTCCAGTCTGGTGCCGGTCATAGAAAGCCGAGCATGAACCCGCGCTGAACGGGTCGGCAAGACCGCGGCTGTGTTTCGATGACGGGCCGTCCCGCCGTTTTGAAATCCCGCCACGTCGCCTCTCCCCTTTGTCGGCCTGGCCGGATCGGCTATCATCGCACGAGGCCGCATCCCTGGTGCGATTGCCCTGTTTGACTTTTGTCAGTCGTCGTGAATAATGTCGAAAACGAGATTTCGACCATGGCGATCAGGGCAGCGGACCAGATCATACACAAGGCGGCGTGGCTTTATTACACGCACGGGCTGCGTCAGGACGAAGTGGCGAAGAAGCTCGACATTTCGCGTGCGTCCGTCGCCACCTATCTGCGCAAGGCGCGCGAGACCGGCATCGTCAACATCTCTACGTCGACCCAGCTTTTCACCGAGGATGCGCTGGCGCGGGAAGTCGAGGATGCGTTCGGGCTGAACACCGTCTGGATCGTGCCGCTAGACCTTCAGGCGCTGGACGCCGGCGCCGAAGTGCCGGCTCTCGCCGCCAGCGTTTTTGTCAGCCTCGTCAACCGGGGCGACCGTGTCGGTGTTGCCTGGGGCCGCACCGTCTATGCGGTCGCCGACGTCATGTCCTTCGCCGATCTGCAGGATGTCACCGTCGTGCAGCTGTGCGGCAATCTCGGCGCGCCCTACACTCAGCGCCCCGACCAGTGCACGATGGAGATCGCGCGGCGTCTCAACGCCAAGGGTCTCAATTTCTATGCCCCGCTGGCGCTCAGCTCCGAACGGCTGGCGCGCGAGTTGCGCGACGAACCCGTCATCCGCGAGCAGCTTTCGCTGGTTGCCGGCTGCGATCTCGCGCTGTTTTCGGTCGGCACCATCGATACCGAAAGTCACATCGTCAAATGCGGTGCCCTGACGCCTGCCGAGATGTTTGCGCTGCGTGACCAGGGTGCGGCGGGCGTCATCGCCGGCCAGCTCATCGACGCCACCGGCAACCTGCTCGACTGCGACTACAATCGCCGCGTCATCTCGGCCGATCTCGGCTCGATGCGCGCCATCCCCAAGCGCATGATGGTGGTGCAGGAGGACAGCAAGCTGGAACCGCTACAGGCCGCCCTTGCCGGCAGCCTCTGCTCCCATCTCGTGCTCACCGCCGCCATGGCCCGTCGCTTGCTCGATGCCAACTCCTCCGGCCTGTCGCAAAAGCAAGACCGGCCTAGCCTATAGAGAAAAACGATGGCCGTGCGGCGAGCGGAAATGTTCGCCGGCGGCCGATGCCTGTAACTCGAACCGGAATGTGGACGACCCGATGAAGAATCTCTGGAATGACGCCGAAGCCGAAGCCGTCGTCAAAACCTATGCAGCCAAGGGCGTTGGTCGCGATCTGGCGCTACGGGTCTACACCACGCGCCTGCTCGGCGGCGAGCCGCGGCTTGTCCTGCACGGCGGCGGCAACACCTCGGTGAAGACCAAGGTCACCGATTTCGTCGGCGACGAATGGGACGTGCTGTGCGTCAAGGGCAGCGGCTGGGACATGGCGGTGATCGAACCGCAGGGCCTGCCGGCGGTGAAGATGGCGCCGCTGCTTAAAGCGCGCAAGCTGAACAGCCTGGGCGATGAGGACATGGTCGCCCTGCAGCGCGCCAACCTCATCGACCCGTCCTCGCCGAACCCGTCGGTGGAAACGCTGCTGCACGCCTTCCTGCCGCACAAGTTCGTCGACCACACCCATTCCACCGCGATCCTCGCCATCGTCGACCAGGGCGCCGACAGCGAGGCGCTGTCGAAAAAGGTGTTCGGGAACAAGATGGGCTTCGTGCCCTACATCAAGCCCGGTTTCGACCTCGCCAAGGTGGCCGCCGACGTCTACGACGCCGATCCGTCCGTCGAGGGCCTGATCCTCGACAAGCACGGCATCTTCACCTTCGGCGACGATGCCAAGCACGCCTATGACCTCATGATCCACTATGTGACCATGGCCGAGGACTATGTCGCGAAGAACGGCGCAAATCCGCTGAAGCCGGCGGCGCTGCCGGCCAAGCTGGCAAGGCCGGAAGAGATTGCCTCGATGCTGCGCGGCGCCGTTGCCGTGTCCAGGGGCGAGGGCCGCTTCGACCGCATGGTCAGCGATTTCCGCACCTCTGATGCCATCCTCGAATTCGTCAATTCCGCCGCGATCGCCGATTATGCCGCCGCCGGCGTCTCGACGCCGGACCTGTCGATCCGCATCAAGACCGGGCCGATGGTGCTGCCGGCGCCGGACGCGGGCGATCTCGCCGCCTACAAGGCCGAGGTCGGCAAGCGCGTCGCTGCCTACATGGCCGACTACACCCGCTATTTCGAGGAAAACGATGCGCTGGACGACGTCAAGCGCACCATGCTCGACCCGATGCCGCGCCTGTCGCTGGTGCCGGGGCTCGGCATGTTCGGCCATGGCCGCACGCTGAAGGACGCCAAGATCGCCTCCGATGTCGGCGAGATGTGGATCGAGGCGGTGAGGGGAGCGGCAAGCGTCGGCACCTTCCGACCGCTCGCCAAGTCCGACCTCTTCCCGCTCGAATACTGGTCGCTGGAACAGGCCAAGCTCGCCTCCAACAAGCCGAAGCCGCTGACCGGCCAGGTCGTGCTGATCACCGGCGGCGCTGGCGCCATCGGCGCTGCCACCGCCAAGGCTTTCGCCCGCGAAGGCGCCCATGTCGTCGTGGTCGATCTCGACGGCGCCAAGGCGGCGGAGGCGGCCAAGGCAGCCGGCAACAACTCGATTGGCGTAGGCGGTGACATCACCAAGCCAGCGGAAGTGCGGGCGGCCTTCGACCAGGCGGTGAAGACCTTCGGTGGCATCGACATCGTCGTCTCGAATGCTGGTGCCGCCTGGGAAGGCATGATCGCTGACATCGACGATGCGCTGCTGCGCAAGAGCTTCGAACTCAACTTCTTCGCGCACCAGAACGTGGCGCAGAACGCCGTGCGCATCATGCGCGAACAGGGCACCGGCGGCGTGCTCCTGTTCAACGCCTCCAAGCAGGCCGTGAACCCCGGTGCCAAGTTCGGCGCCTATGGCCTGCCCAAGGCCGCGACGCTGTTCCTGTCGCGCCAATACGCGCTGGAATACGGCCCGATCGGCATCCGCTCCAACGCCGTCAACGCCGACCGCATCCGCTCCGGCCTGTTGACCGACGCCATGATCGCCAGCCGCTCCACCGCGCGCGGGCTTTCGGAAAAGGACTACATGTCCGGCAATCTGCTCGGCCAGGAAGTCACCGCCGAGGATGTCGCCCAGGCCTTCCTGCACCAGGCACTGGCCGAGCGCACCACCGCCGACGTCACCACCGTCGACGGCGGCAACATCGCGGCCGCGATGAGGTAATCAGCCTTCGCCGCCGAGTTCGCCGCGCGCCTTGCGGCCGCGCGCGATCTCGGTGTCGAGCGCCGCGAGCTTCGGCTCCCAGAAGGTGCGAAAGCGATCGAGCCAGCCATCGACGTCGCGCAGCGGCGCGGCGTCGATCGTATAGAGGCGGCGCGCGCCGTCGATACGCACGGAGGCGAAACCGCCTTCGCGCAGAACGCGCAGGTGTTGCGACACCGCGGCCTGGGTGATGCCGAACTCGGCCTGGATGATTTCGACGACCTGGCCGGAGCGCCGCTCGCCCTCGGCAAGCAGTTCGAGGATGCGTCGCCGCACCGGGTCGCCGAGGATGTCGAAGGCGTGCATCAAGTGCCCTCCGCCGTCTCGCCGGTGTAGAAAGCCGCCGTCTGCCGCGCCGCGTGCGTGGCCCGGCTTTCCGCTTCGCCGGAAGCGATATCGGCCCGGCGCCAGCCCTCCGCGCTGCCGCGCATATAGGCCTTGCCTTCGGAGGAGGCCGAAAACGTCGCCTCGTCGAACGGTGTTCCGGCGAGATACCCCACCAGGCCGAGCAGGCCGAGATCCCAGCCTATGCCGACGGCGCCGGGGCCGAATTTTGTCCAATGATCGTTGATCGGACAGATGTGGACGAGTGTCAGCTCGGCCTCCTGGCCCTTGGGCTCCAGTCGAAGCTCGACCCAGCTTACCCCGCCACCGAATTCCCACGTCACGTAAAGATGCCTGGGCGGTTCGCAGCGTTCGATCGTGCCGCCGGCATTGCCCTCGAGCTGATAGTGTCCGCCAAGCTTCAGGTCGCCGGAGATCGGCAGGAACCAGCGCCGCAACCGTTCGGGGTTGACGATGGCATCCCAAAGGTCCTGGGCCGTCGTGGCGTAGCTCCGGCTGAGCGTGACGGCGCGCATGGGCTCGCCTTGGCGCTTCAGCGTCTCGACCGACCGCGTGACCGCCCCAAGATAGGTTTCGACATCGAATTTCATCGGAAACCTCGTAACAAGCTTTCACTTATATAAGTGTAAGTTTATATCTTTGGCCGGTTCCGTCAACGGCGTTTGGGAACCGCATCGCCGTCATCGCTTGAACGGGCACCGCCTCTAGCCGGCACTTGGCGATGAGGTGCGAAATGCGGGTTTCGAGCGGCAATAAAAAAAGCGGCCCGCCGAAGCGGGCCGCCGTCCAACAAATCTTTGCCTGGCGCCTACTTGGCGTTCGGGTTCGGCATCCACTTCGGCATGGCGACATCGGCGTGGGCGAACTGGGGCAGCTTTGCCGACAGATCTTCCATGTTCTTGATGTCCTTGTCGATCAGCTCCTTCTGGGTGATCAGTGTCGGCGGCACGACGACGCTCTTGCCCGGGTCTTCGCCGGCCAGAAGCTGCGCCAGCGCGCGCACCGAGACCTGGCCGACCACGGCCGGGTTGGTGGCAGCGGTCGCTGCCCAGGCGCTGTCGGGCTCGCGCATTGCCGCGATGTCCGAGGTCGAGATGTCGGCCGAGTAGATCTTGACGCCCTTCGAGAGGCCGGCCTCGTCAACCGCGATCTTCACGCCCTTGGCGAATTCGTCGTAAGGCGCGAACATCACCTTGATGTCCGGGTTCGCCGACAGCACCGAACGCGCCTGGTTGGCCACCGAATTGGCGATCGGGTTGTCCAGCGTGCCGAACTGCGCGGCTTCCTTGATGCCCGGATACTTCTTCTTGAAGTCGACCCAGGTCTCGTTGCGGCGGTCGAGCGGCGCGATGCCGGCGACATAGACATAGCCGGACTTCCAGCTTTCGCCATTGTCTTTGATCGCCTGCTCGAGCGCGAGGCGGGCAAGGTCGCGGTCCGACTGCTCGATCTGCGGGATCTTCGGGTTTTCGACATTCACGTCGAAGGCCACCACCTTGATGCCGGCGTCGACCGCGCGCTGGGCCGCGTCCTTCATCGATTCCGTCAGGCCGTGCTGGATGATGATGCCGTTGACGCCAAGCGCGATGGCCTGGTCGACCATGTCGGCCTGCAGGGCTGCGTCCTGCTTGGAGTCCAGCACGCGCAGGTCGACGCCGAGCGCCTTGGCCTGCGATTGAACGCCGGCCAGATAGGCCTGGAAGAAGTCGCCGGTCGACAGATAGCGCACCAGCGCGATCTTGACCTGGCCCGGCTTGTCGAAGGGCGCCGGCTTGTCCTGCGCCAGCGCTGGCGAGAAGCCCAGCACCGTGGCGCCGAGCAGGCCGACGACCAGCTTGGCGAGTGTTCTGCGATCAAATTTCATCTAAGTCCTCCGCTTGGTTTTTAGTCGTTGATTGCCGCAATTACCGTTTGGCCCTGGTCGACAGGGCGAAAGTGAAGACGAGCGCGACCACGAGCACTCCGCCCTTGACGAAATCCTGGGTGTAGTAGGGAGCGTTCATCATGGTCAGTCCCTGCAAGAGCACGCCGACGAACAGCGCGCCGACAGCAGTGCCGAACGCATTGGGTTTGGAAGCACCCAAAACGGCGAAGCCGATCAGCGCCGCCGCCACCGCGTCGAGCAGCAGATTGTTACCCGAGGCGATGTCGCCGCGTCCAAGCCGGGCGGCGAGCAAAATCCCGCCGATTGAGGCGAATATGCCGGAAATCACGTAGGCCCAGATCTTGTATGCCTTGACAGGCGCGCCGGCGAGTTCGGCCGCCCGTTCGTTGGAGCCGACGGCATACATCATGCGTCCGAAACGCGTGTATTCGAGGAAGAACCAGATCGCTACCGCCAGCACCACCAGCACCACGACGGAAACCGGCACCAGGTTCGGCGCGAAGAAATCGAAGCGGTAGCGGCCGAGCGCCAGGAACGCGTCGCTGAATTTGCCGGGTGCCACCGAGCCATCGGGCATGGTCATGCCGGTGGCAATCGAGCGGCCTTCGGTCGGGATGCGCTGCAGGCCAAGCAGCAGGAACATCATGCCGAGCGTCGCCAGAAGATCCGGCACGCGCATATAGACGATCAGGAAGCCGTTGATCAGGCCGATCAGCACGCCGATGGCGAGGCAGACCAGCACCGCCACCAGCGCGTTCTGGTTCAGCACCACCATCACATAGGCGGCAGCCATCATCGAGCTCGTTGCCACCGAGCCGATGGAGAGGTCGAAACCGCCCACCACCAGCGTTGCGGTGACGCCAAGCGCCAGGATGCCGGTGATCGCCACCGACTGGAAGATGAACACCGCGCTCTGCGGCGACACGAAGCCGTCGGCGGTGGAGGCGAAATAGGCCACGAGCGCCACGAACAGCACCAGGAAGCCGTAGCGCACGGCAATGTCACGCAGGCTCATCTAGGCGCGACCTTCGCTGCCAAAAAACATGCCGGATTGCCGCGCCATTTGCGCCCCCTTCAAACTGTTCATTTCAGGCCGCGCCCCGCACCGTCTGGCCGGCGACTTCCGCCAGCAGCCGGTCCATGTCGACGCGTTCGTTCTTGTGTTCGCCGACGATCGTGTGCTCGGACATGACCAGGATGCGGTCCGCCGTCTCCAACGCCTCGTCGATTTCGGTGACGAAGACCAGCGTCGCGCGGCCGGCGGCACTTGCCCTGAGCTTGGCGGCGATGTCGCGGCGCGCGGCGATGTCCACGCCCTGGAATGGTTCGTCCAGCATGAACAGTGCGGAGGGCTGCGCCATCCAGCGCGCCACCATCACCTTCTGCTGGTTGCCACCCGACAAGGTCGACATCTCGTCCTTTTCGGTGCGGCAGACGATGCCGAGTTCGTCGATCTGCCGGCGAGCGATGGCGCGCTCAGTGCCTCGGCGCAGCACGCCAAAAGCCGAAATCCGCTTCAGAAATGGCAGGCTCATATTCTCGAAGATGTTGAAGGCGCCGACGATGCCGTTCTCGGCGCGGTCCTTGGCTACCAGGAAGGCACCGGCGCCGACCGCCTCGGCCGGCGAACGCGGGGCATAGGCGCGTCCGTTCAAGGTCATCGCGCCACGATGCGGCCGGCGCAGTCCGAACAGCGTTTCGGCGAGCGCCGTCTTGCCGACACCGACCAGGCCGGTCACCGCGACGATCTCGCCATCGCCGAGCGACAGCGAGATCGGTCTGGCGCCGTCGGCGATCACCAGATTTTCGGCGGAGAAGATCGTGTTGCCGCCGGATTTGGCGGCGAAGGCGTTCTGATGGACCTTGCGGCCGAGCATGGCGTTGACCGCGCCCTCATAGTCGAGCGGCGCCTTGTCGAATGTGCCGACGATCTGGCCGTCGCGCAGCGAAACGATGCGGTCGGCCAGGCGGCGGATGTCCGACATGCGGTGCGAGATATACAGAATGGCAACGCCATGCGACTTCAGCCGGTCGACCAGCGAAAACAGCCGGTTGGCCTCGGCGCTGGACAGCGACGACGTCGGCTCGTCGAGGATCAGAACCTTGGGCTCATGCGCCATGGCGCGAGCGATCGCCACCATCTGGCGGTCGGCCAGGGTCAGATCGCTGATGGCGGCGCTGAGATCGATGTCGAGGCCCATGCGCTCGGCCACGGCACGCGCCTCGCGTTGCACGCGGCGCGGGCTGAAGAGCAAAGGCTGGCCCTTGCCGCTCAGCCGGTCGAGCGTCAGGTTGGTGCCGACATCGAGCGCGGCGACGACGCCGTCGTTGATGTTCTGGTGCACGGTGACGACACCGGCGCGGATCGCCTCCGCCGGGCTCTTCGGCGCGAAGTCGGCGGCGCCCAGTGTCATGGCGCCGCCATCACGCGAATGCACGCCGCTGATCACCTTCACCAGCGTCGACTTGCCCGCCCCATTGGCGCCCATCAGCACCGTCACCTCGCCTGGATGCAGGTCGAGGCTGACGCCGCCGAGAACTTGGATCGAGCCGAAGGATTTCTTCAAATCCGCAATGCGGAACACGGCTTCTGCGGCCATTTTCTCCTCCTTGACCCTGACGCTAGGAACAATCTCGTCATTTGTCAACACGATTGACAAATGACAGAACCACTCCTAGCCTTTTACCTGTCATGACCGTTCGCTAACAGAAACGGCGACGCGGATCGGGAGGCCGACATGGCAAAAAATGCTTCTTTCGAGGCGCTGACTGTTGAAACATTGCCCGCGAGGCTCGGCGGCCTTGCGGCCCTGGCCGATCATCTCGGCAAGGACGTTTCGGCCTGGCGCGTTCGCGAGGTAGGCGATGGCAATCTGAACCTCGTCTTCATCGTCGAGGGCGCGAAGGGCTCGGTCGTCGTCAAGCAGGCTTTGCCCTATGTCCGGCTGGTGGGCGAAAGCTGGCCGTTGCCGCTGAAGCGTTCCTTCTTCGAATATCATGCGCTGGTCAGGCAGGAAGTGCGCGCCGGCAAGGGCTCGGTGCCAGCCATTCTGCATTTCGACGAGGCGCAGGCGCTGATCGTCATGGAATTCCTGACGCCGCACATCATCCTGCGCAAGGAATTGATCGCCGGTCGCCAGCCGCCGCGCATCGCCGAGGATCTCGGCCTGTTCGTGGCGCGCACCCTGTTCCGCGGCTCCGACCTGCATATGGCCGCGCGGGAACGCAAAGCCGATCTGGCGTTGTTCGCCGACAATGTCGAACTGTGCGACATCACCGAGAACCTGGTCTTCACCGATCCCTATTTCGAAGCGACGCTGAACCGCCATACGCCGGCGCTCGACCCGCTGGTTGCCGAATTGCGCGCCGACCGCGACCTGAAGGTCGAGGCCCAGCGTCTGAAGCACCTCTTCGCCGCCAATGCCGAGACCTTGCTGCACGGCGATCTGCATACCGGCTCGATCATGGTGACAGACGCCGATACGCGCGTCATCGATCCCGAATTCGCCTTCTACGGGCCGATGGCCTTTGACGTCGGCATGCTGCTTTCCAATTTCTGGATGTCCTATTTCTCGCAGTCCGGCCATGAACAGGATGGTTCGCGCGAGGCGATGCGCGCTTACCTGCTCCAGACCGTCACCGGTATCTGGTCCGTCTTCCGCGCCGAATTCTCGCGCCTGTGGCGCACCGAGCGCACCGGCATGCTCTATGCCCGCAGCCTGTTCGAGGATCGCGGCGACGCGCTTGGCGCCGAACAGGCGCTTGACGGGGTGCTGCACGACCTCTGGCAGGATCTGCTTGGTTTCGCCGGGGTCGAGGCGCATCGCCGCATTCTCGGCCTCGCCCATAATGCCGATTTCGAGACCATCGAGGACGAGGCGGAACGCGCCGTCTGCGAGGCCAAGGCACTGCGCTTCGGTCGCCATATCGCGGTCAACCGCCGCGCCATCCACAGCATTGAAGAGGTCAACGCGCTGGCCGCGCTGATCGAGAAGGGAGCATACGCGTGAACGTTGGCGGCAAGCATTTTCGCACCATCTGGCTGAACGAGGACGGCCGCTCGGTCGACATCATCGACCAGCGCTGGCTGCCGCATGAGTTCCGCGTCGTCACCCTGTCGACGGTGGACGATGTCGCCGTCGCCATTCGCGACATGTGGGTGCGCGGCGCGCCGTTGATCGGCGTCACCGCCGCCTATGGCATGGCCATCCAGATGCGCCAGGATGCGTCCGACGCCGCCCTCGACGATGCCTGGGAAAAGCTCAACGAAACGCGTCCGACCGCGATCAACCTGCGCTGGGCGCTGGATGAAATGCGCAAGCTCCTGAAGCCGCTGCCCGTGGCCGAGCGCGTCGCCGCCGCCTACAAGCGCGCCGCCGAGATCGCCGACGAGGATGTCGAACTCAACCGCTCCATCGGCGGCAACGGGCTCGCCATCATCAAGCAGATCGCCGCCAGGAAGAAGCCGGGCGAACGGGTCAACATCCTCACCCATTGCAACGCCGGCTGGCTGGCGACGGTCGATTACGGCACCGCCACCGCGCCGATCTATCTGGCGGTCGAGGCCGGCATTCCGGTCCACGTCTATGTCGACGAAACGCGCCCGCGCAATCAGGGCGCGCAGCTCACCGCCTGGGAAATGGCCGGCCATGGCGTGCCGCACACCTTGATCGTCGACAATGCCGGCGGCCACCTGATGCAGCATGGCGAGGTGGATATGGTCATCGTCGGCACCGACCGCACCACCGCCAATGGCGATGTCTGCAACAAGATCGGCACCTATCTGAAGGCGCTAGCCGCCAAGGACAACGACATCCCCTTCTATGTCGCGCTGCCGTCACCGACCATTGACTGGACCGTCTCCGACGGGCTGACGGAAATCCCGATCGAGGAGCGCTCGGGCGACGAGGTTTCCTACGTTCAAGGCAAGGCCGCTACCGGTGAGATCGTCCAGGTGCGCGTGTCGCCGGAGACGTCGCCGTCCGGAAATCCCGCCTTCGACGTGACGCCGGCGCGCCTCGTCACCGGCCTCATCACCGAACGCGGTGTTGCCAAGGCTTCGCGCGACGGGCTGGCGGCTTTGTTCCCGGAACGCAGGCAAGGCTGACCCCGGCCGCCGGCCGGTATCTCCCGTTCAACTCTGCCCCGACGAAAGCCCGCCATGGCTGATTGAGCCTTGGCGGGCTTCGCGATTCGCGCAATATGGGCGTTTCGGCGCGGTTGCCGCTTCGCGATCGTGGCCGGGCGTATGGGAGGTGTGAGATGAACGTCGTCGACAAGCACAGGGGTAGCCAGCCCACCGGCGCTGCCGCCTTTGCCAACCAGCCGCACCCCTACAATCCACCGGTGCCGTTCTCGCTCGACCCGATCGAGGCTGTCCGCGTCAATCTCTCCGCCGCCGAGCGGCGCACTGCGTCGCTGGCCGGCCGCCGCACGGTCAAGAAGGAATGGCAGGCCGCCTGGCTGGTCCGCGCCTTGCAGTGCATCGATCTCACCACGCTGAGCGGTGACGACACCGCCGGCCGTGTCCAGCGCCTCTGCGCCAAGGCACGTCAGCCGCTGCGCGCCGACCTGCAGGAGGCGCTCGGCCTTGGCGGGCGCACCATCACCACCGGCGCGGTCTGCGTCTACCACCGTTTCGTCGCCACCGCCGTCGAGGCATTGCAGGGTTCCGGCATTCCGGTCGCCGCCGTCTCCACCGGTTTCCCGGCGGGGCTGTCGCCGCTCGACACGCGGCTGAAGGAGATCGAGGCTTCGGTCGCCGACGGTGCCGAGGAAATCGACATCGTCATCACCCGCGAGCATGTGCTGACCGGCAACTGGCAGGCGCTCTACGACGAGGTGAAGGCCTGCAAGGAGGCCTGCGGGCCTGCCCACATGAAGACCATTCTCGCCACCGGCGATCTGCAGACGCTGCGCAATGTCGCGCGCGCCTCGTGGGTTTCGATGATGGCCGGCTCCGATTTCATCAAGACCTCGACCGGCAAGGAAGCGATCAACGCCACGCTCCCGGTCACGCTGGTGATGATCCGCGCCATCCGCGAATACCGCGAAATGACCGGCCATGTCGTCGGCTACAAGCCGGCCGGCGGCATCTCCACCGCTAAGGATGCGATGGCCTATCTGGCGCTGATGAAGGAAGAGCTCGGCAACGACTGGCTGCAGCCGAACCTGTTCCGCTTCGGTGCGTCGTCGCTGCTTGCCGACATCGAGCGGCAGCTCGAACACTATGTCACCGGCCGTTACGCGGCCTTCAGCCACCACGCGATGGCTTAACGGGCCGGACGGGGATCCTGCATGTCGATTGCTGAGATATTGGACACGATGGAATATGGCCCGGCGCCGGAGAGCGACAAGGAAGCGCGTGCCTGGATCAAGGGTCTGGGCGGCGAGACCAAGCTGTTCATCGGCGGCGCCTGGAAGAAGGCGAAATCAGGCGAAAGCTTCGAGACCATGTCGCCGTCGAACGGCGAGGTGCTGACACGGCTGGCGCAGGCCAATGCCGCCGACATCGACGCCGCCGTCAAGGCAGCAAGCAAGGCCCAGCCAGCCTGGGCGGCACTTCCCGGGCATGTCCGCGCCCGCTACCTCTATGCGATCGCCCGTCTCGTCCAGCGCCACAGCCGCCTGTTCGCCGTGGTCGAAACGCTCGACAACGGCAAGCCGATCCGCGAGACCCGCGACATCGATATCCCGCTGGTCGCCCGCCATTTCTACCATCACGCCGGCTGGGCACAGCTGATGGACGGCGAACTGGCCGACAAGGAACCGCTCGGCGTCTGCGGCCAGATCATCCCGTGGAACTTCCCGTTGCTGATGCTCGCCTGGAAGATCGCGCCAGCCATTGCGCTCGGCAACACTGTTGTTCTGAAGCCCGCCGAATACACATCGCTCACCGCGCTGCTCTTCGCCGAAATCTGCCAGAAGGCCGGCCTGCCCGAAGGCGTGGTCAACATCGTCACCGGCGATGGCGCGACAGGCGAGGCGATCGTCAATCATCCGGGCGTTGCCAAGATCGCTTTCACCGGCTCGACCGAAGTCGGCCGCCGCATTCGCGAGGCGACCGCCGGTTCGGGCAAGAGCCTGACCCTGGAACTCGGCGGCAAATCGCCTTTCATTGTCTTCGACGACGCCGATCTCGATGCGGCGGTTGAAGGCGTGGTCGACGCCATCTGGTTCAACCAGGGCCAGGTCTGCTGCGCCGGCTCGCGCCTGCTGGTGCAGGAAAGCGTGCAGGAGCGCTTCATCGCCAAGTTGGTGAGCCGCATGGAGACGCTGCGCGTCGGCGACCCGCTCGACAAGGCCATCGACATCGGCGCCATCGTGCACCCGGTTCAATTGGCGCGCATCCGCGAACTGGTCGATGTCGGCGTCAAGGAAGGGGCGATCCTGCATCAGCCCAAGGCGGGAGTGCCGGCCAAGGGCTGCTTCTATCCGCCGACGCTGCTCACCGGCGTGCATCCGGCCGCCACCGTCTCGCGTGTCGAGATTTTCGGGCCGGTGCTGGTCGCCACAACCTTCCGCACCCCGGCGGAGGCGATCGAGCTCGCCAACAACACCGAATATGGCCTTGCCGCATCGATCTGGTCGGAGACGCTGTCGCTGGCGCTCGACATCGCCCCGAAGCTGAAATGCGGCGTCGTCTGGGTCAACGGCACCAACATGTTCGACGCCGGTGTCGGCTTCGGCGGTTACAAGGAATCCGGCTATGGCCGCGAAGGCGGCCGTGAGGGGCTGGCCGCTTATTGCAAGCCGAAATGGCTGGCGAAGGCCAAGCCGATTGCCGTCTTGCCAACAGTCGAAGCCAATGGCGACGTCGTCTCGACCGGCTTCGTCGATCGCACCGCCAAGCTTTATGTCGGCGGCAAGCAGGCGCGGCCGGATGGTGGTTATTCGCGCCCCGTCGTCTCGCCCTCCGGCGCGCTGGTCGGCGAGGTCGGCGAAGGCAACCGCAAGGATATCCGCAACGCCGTCGAAGCCGCGCGCAAGGCGACCGGCTGGGCGACGACCGCGGAGCACAGCCGCGCGCAGATCCTCTATTACATCGCCGAAAACCTCGATGCCCGATCGGGCGAGTTCGCCGACCGTCTCGCCGCCATGACCGGCCGGCGCAAGCAGGATACGGCCAGGGAGGTCGCCGCCTCGGTTTCGCGGCTGTTCGCCTACGGCGCCTGGGCCGACAAGTTCGAGGGCGCGGTGCACAAGCCGCCGCTGCGTGGCGTTGCACTCGCCATGAACGAGCCACTCGGCATCCTTGGCATCGCCTGCCCGGAAGAGCATGGCCTGCTCGGCTTCGTCTCCACCTTCGCGCCGGCGATCGCCATGGGCAACCGTGTCGTCGTGGTGCCGTCATCGCGTCAAGCGCTGGCCGCCACCGACTTCTATCAGGTGCTGGAGACTTCGGATGTGCCGGACGGCGTCGTCAACATCGTCACTGGCGACCGCGACGCGCTGGCGCTGGAGCTGGCCAAGCACGAGGAGGTCGACGGCATCTGGTATTTCGGCGGCCGCGAAGCCGCAGCCAGGATCGAAAAGGCGTCAACCGGCAACCTCAAGCAGGTCTGGGCGGAGACCGTACAGCGCGACTGGTATGACGCACGCCAAGGCGAGGGCAGGGAGATCCTGTCCCGTGCCGTCCAGGTGAAGAACATCTGGGTGCCGTACGGCGAGTAGGGCATCGTCGAAGCTGCCTTTCTCGGCCCGCTTGCGGGGAGAGATGCCCGGCAGGGCAGAGAGGGGCAGAGCGAATCTTCGCCAGCCTGGCGCCGCCCCTCATCCGCCCTTCGGGCACCTTCTCCCCGTAAAACGGGGAGAAGGAAGAGAGCGCCATCGCTCCGAATCGGCTACCCGGTTCCGGACGAACCGAGGAACATCGCCTTGACCATCACCATGTACGGCATCCCGAACTGCGACACGATCAAGAAGGCGCGCGTCTGGCTGGAAGGCCGCAAGGTCGCCTACGCCTTCCACGACTACCGCGCCTCGGGCCTCGAAGCCGACCGCCTGCAGGGCTGGATCGACCGGCTCGGCTGGGAAGTGCTGCTCAACAAGGCGAGCACCACCTTCAAGGAATTGCCCGACGACAACAAGCAGGGCATCGACGCCAGGAAAGCCAAGGCGCTGATGCTGGCCAACCCGACCATGATCAAGCGCCCGGTGCTCGATCTGGGCGACCGGCTGCTGGTCGGCTTCAAGCCGGATGTCTACGAGCGCGAGCTCGGCTGAGGCGAGCTTCCTAGGCCTGCTTTCGTAGATAGTCCGCAAGCGCGACCGCATTGTTGAAACGCTCTTCATGGGCGCCGTAGAGCAGGGTGACGCGGCCATGTTCCAAAAGGCTGGCGAGTTCGCTGAGCGGCTCTTGCCTGCCGGACAATTCTTCATGATAGCGCGCCTGGAATTCATCCCAGCGTTCGGGCTTGTGGTCGAACCATTTGCGCAGGGCATCGCTCGGTGCTATGTCCCTCAGCCATAGCGTCAGCGCCGCCTTTTCCTTGGTCATTCCGCGCGGCCAGACGCGGTCAACCAGCACGCGCTGGCCGTCGGAAGCCGCCGGCGGCTCATAGACCCGTTTGACCGCAATATCGAATGCCATGGCCGTTTCCCCATGGCACCGGGCAGCATAACCGCCCGGTTGCCGTTCAGGCTGCCCGGCGCGTCAGGCCCATTCGCCCTTGCGCATCACCGGCACGGTCGAACCATCCTTGTTGACGCCGTCGATGTCGACCTTGCCGGAGCCGATCATCCAGTCGATATGGATGAAGCTCTTGTTGCCGCCGCGCGCCGCGATCTCGTCCTGGCTGAGTTTGTCGCCGCCGACAAAACACTTCGAATAGCACTGGCCGAGCGCGATGTGGCAGGAGGCGTTTTCGTCGAACAGCGTGTTGTAGAACAGGATGCCGCTGGCCGAGATCGGCGAGGAATGCGGCACCAGCGCCACTTCGCCCAGCCGGCGCGCGCCAGCATCGGTGTCCAGCACCTTCTGCAACACGTCTTCGCCCCTGGAGGCTTTCGCCTCGACGATGCGTCCTTCCTCGAACCGCACCGAAATCTCGTCGATCAGCGTGCCCTGGTAGGAGAGCGGCTTGGTCGAGGACACGTGGCCGCTCACGCGCATGGCATGCGGCGTGGTGAACACTTCCTCGGTCGGGATGTTGGGGTTGCAGGTGATGCCGTTCTTGGCGGTCGAGGCGCCGCCCATCCATTCGTGCCCGTCGGCGAGACCGACGGTGAGGTCGGTGCCCGGACCCCTGAAATGCAGGGCATGGAAATTGTGACCGTTCAGCCAGGCCGTGCGTTTGGCCAGCGCCGCATTATGCGCCTTCCAGGCACCGATCGGATCGTCATTGTCGACTCGGCTTGCCGAAAAGATCGCGTCCGCCAGCTTGGCCACCGCGACATCGTCGGTCTCGCCCGGAAACACTTGGCGTGCCCAGGCCAGTTCCGGATAGGCGATGATGTTCCAGTTGATGTCGAAGCCGGTGATCTTCTCCAGCGCTGGCTGATAGGCAATCGAATTCGCCTTGTTGGCGCGCGAAACCTTGGCGGGGTCCTGGGCTGACAAAAGCGACGGGTCGTCGCCGCGCACCGCAAGCCGCGCCGCATTGTTGGCGAAGGCCTTGGCCATGCCTTCATAGAGCCAGCCGGCGGCGCGGTCGAAACCGGCGTCGGCGCCATAACGGAAGCGCGCCAGCGTGATCTCGTCGTCGTTGAAGATCGGCGTCACCAGTCCGGCCCCGGCCTTGTAGGCATGCTCGATGATCTTGCGGGTCAGCGGAAGTGCCGCGATCGACGATGTCAGCACCAGGTCCTGGCCGGGCTGCAATTGCAGGCCAACCTTGATCGCGACCTCGGCCATGCGGTCGAGCTTCACCGGGGCGATGGCTGCGGAAAAATCGCGGGCGTGGCTGGTCATGGTCTGGCCTCGGCTGTTGGTGACATTGTTTCTACATAGACCGCCGGGGCCGGGCTTTCCACAACAAGCCATTGGTCCTCGGTCAGGCGAAGGCCGGTTCTGTCGGGGTGACGAAGGTGGCCATGGTCGCCGCGATCTCCTCGCGCAGCCATGCCTTGAAGTCGCGCACCTTGCGGCTCTCGGGGTCTTCAGTCGCGGTTACCATCCAGTAGCCGAGGCCGCTCGGCGCCCGCACGCCAAACGGCGCCACCAGGCGCCCGTCGGCCAGCGCGTCGGCGCACAACAATTGCCAGCCCAGCATGACGCCGTGGCCGGCGATGGTCGATTCCAGGCACAGCATCGGGTCGGTGAACGAGGCGCCCTTCAGCAATGTCAGCGGTTCGACGCCGGCGGCCCTGAACCAGCTCTCCCAGGCGATCATCGTGCGCTCGTCGGTGATCGCATAGGCGTTGGCGAGGTCGGCGACCGTCTTCAGCTTCGCCGCGATCGCCGGCGCGCAGACCGGGAAGATTTCCTGCTCGATCAGCAATTCGGCGCGCAGCCCCGGCCATTTGCCGTTGCCCAGCCGGATGCCGATGTCGACTTCCGAATTGCCGGGATCGACCAGCCGCACCGAGGCGTCGATGCGCAGAAGCACGTTGGGAAAGCGGGTGAAATGACGCGACAGTCTCGGCATCAGCCATTTCGAGGCAAAGGCTGGGGCAGCCGACACCACCAGCGTGCAGCGCGAAGCTTCGTCCGCCAGTGCCACCGCCTGCGTCAGCTCGCGAAAACCCTTGCCCAGCCGCGTCGTGAACTGGTCGCCGAAATCGGTCAGCGCCAGCCCGGCCGGCGTGCGTTCGAAAAGTGCGAGCCCGAGCTGCCGCTCCGTCCGGTTGATCTGTTGGCTGACGGCGCTCGGCGAAACACCGAGCTCGGCCGCTGCCGCCGACAATGAGCCCAGCCGCGCCACGGTTTCGACGGCGCGCAATCCGTTGAGATGGATTCGGTTCAAGGGGGCCATGAAGTTTTTCTAAACCGTGCGCACGTAAATCTCAATTGAATCCAAAGCGCATAGTGGCAAAATCGCCGGCAGAAACAGATCGAGGGATCTGCGGCCATGAAGCTTTTCTCCTTGCTGAACCCGTTTCGGGAAATCGGGCTGTACCGTCTGGCGGACGGTGACGTCGCCGGCTGGGTTCGCGACCCGCTTTCGCATCCCGTTCTCGACACGATGTCGGAACGCGAATTGGGCGACATGCCGTTCAGGCTGACCGCGCGGCGCACCACGTTCGAGACCACGCCGCGCTGCTGCGGCGCCTGACGGGCGCCGGCCAACTGGCCCAAGCGAAACGCATTGCTTCGCAAGCGCACGGTTTTATTGTGCGCTGCAATGAACACGACCTCGCCATCGCCGCTGCGGTTTGCCTTCGCCGGCATGATCGCGATGGCCGTCGCCATGGGCATCGGCCGCTTCGTCTATACGCCGATCCTGCCCGGCATGATGGAGGCGCTTCACCTTTCCCCCGGCGATGCCGGCCTGATCGCCTCGGCCAATTATCTCGGCTATCTGTTTGGCGCCTTTGCCGCCGCCGGCGGCTGGGCGCATGGTCGCGAGCGGGCGCTCATGCTGGGCGCTTTGGGCGCCAGCGCGGTCCTTGCCGGGCTCATGGGCCTCACCGACGCCATCTGGGTCTTTCTCGTGGTGCGCTTCCTGGCCGGCGTCGCCAGCGCTTTCGTCATCGTCTTCCTGGCCTCGATCGTCTTCAGCCATCTCGCGGTTACCGGCCGCAACGGCTTGCAGGCGCTGCATTTCGGCGGTGTCGGCCTCGGCATCGCCGCCTCGTCGCTGATGATGGCGATCCTGGTTTCGGCTCATGCCGGCTGGCAGGCGGGCTGGCTGTGGTCGGCGGCGCTGTCGGCGGCGGGTTTCGCCGTCGTAGCGCTGATGATCGATCGCGGCCCGGCGGCAAGCGTTTCCTCCGCCCGCGAGCCCGCCTTGCCGTGGAACGCGCCGCTCATCAAGGTCATCGTCGGCTACGGCCTGTTCGGTTTCGGCTACATCATCACCGCCACCTTCCTGGTCGCCATCGTGCGCCAGGGCGGTGGCAGCCGGCTCTTCGAGGCGATGGTGTGGATGGTCACCGGCATCGCCGGGGTGCCGTCGGTCTGGCTCTGGCAGAAGGTTGCCCAACGCAGCGGTCTTTATGTCGCTTATGCCGTGGCCTGCCTGGTCGAGGCTGCCGGCGTCACCGCCAGTGTCGCCATGAGCGCGCCGCTCGGGCCGCTGCTCGGCGGTTTCTTCCTCGGCTTCACCTTCATCGCCATCACGGCGCTCGGCCTGCAGGCCGGCCGGGTGCTGGCACCGCAGGCGCCGCGGCGTGCTTTCGCGCTGATGACCACCGCCTTCGGCCTCGGTCAGCTCATCGGCCCGCTGGTCGCCGGCGCGCTCGCCGAACGCGCCGGCGGCAGCTTCTTCGTGCCGTCGATCGCGGCTGCGGTCGTTCTTGTCGTCTCCTCAGCGATCGTCTGGTCGGCCGGCAGACACGCCAGGCGGTAAGGCCAAGAAGAAGCCGCCGCCGCAACGTGACGAAAAAGTAATTCGGCAGCCGGATCAGTCACCATTCCTTTGCCGCAAAAACTGTGACTTGATGCAGGCGAATCGCAACAGCGGCGCGCATATGCCGCGCCAGCAAGGAATTCGCCGCCGTGTTCGTATCCTTCTTCCCGAAGCCGAAGCTGTTCTTCCTTTCGGCGGCGGCGTGGAGTCTCTTCCTCGTTCTGCTGTGGTTCTTCGGTGGTCAACAGTTCGGTTCCGTCTTCGGTCTCGGACCGGCTGATCCGGCAGCCCCACCGAACATTGGCATTAGCGTATTTTGGTCGAACCCGTTCCTTTGGTTCTATATTTATTACACGGCAAGCGTACTGATATTCTATGCATTTTGGGCATGGTTCTCTCCGCACCCTTGGCAAAATTGGTCTATTATTGTCGCTTCTGTTGTCTTGTTCTTGATCTATTTTACTGTGCAAGTCAGCGTGGCAGTTAATAACTGGTACGGGCCGTTCTACGACTACGTGCAAGGCCTTATGTCAGGAACCAGGAAATCGACCAGCACCGAATTTTATTGGGGGGTCGCCAGTTTTGCTTGGTTGGCGCTACTCGGCATGAACGTGCAGGTGGTCAACGCCTTTGTCGTTCAACATTGGATCTTCCGCTGGCGCACGGCCATGAACGACTATTTCATGGCGAACTGGGACAAGCTGCGTCATATCGAGGGCGCCTCGCAGCGTATTCAAGAAGACACGATGCGCTTTTGCCAGATCATGGAGGATTTGGGCGCAACTTTCGTAAGATCGATCATGACGCTTATTGCGTTCCTGCCGGTCCTGATCCAGCTGCAGGTTCACATCACCGAGTTGCCGATCGTCGGAGTCATTGCTCATCCGCTCGTTGTTGCAGCGTTGGTCTGGTGTTTCTTCGGTACCATTGTGGTGATGCTGGCCGGTGTTAAGCTGCCCGGCTTGCAGTTTCGCAATCAGCGTGTCGAAGCCGCCTACCGCAAGGAACTTGTCTATGGCGAGGATCATGCCGACAGGGCGCAGCCGCTGACCACCAAGGAATTGTTCAACAACGTCCGCCGCAACTACTTCCGGCTCTATGGCCACTACATCTATTTCAATGTGGTGCGTTATACCTATCTGCAAGCCGATGGCATTTATTCTCTTTTGATCTTGGGACCTTCGTTGGTGGCAGGTAAGATTACGTTTGGCATATTCAGTCAGATTTCGAACGCCTTTGACCGAGTGGCCAACTCGCTGCAGTTCCTGCTGAATTCTTGGTCGACCATCGTCGAGCTGCAGTCGATTCATAAGCGCCTGCGCGCCTTCGAGGCGACGCTGGAAGGCGAACCGCTGCCGGATATCGACCAGCATTATCTCGATCGCCAGCAGGCCGGCATGGAGCCCAAGGACCAGCCGGTGCACTGACCGGCGCGTGTGGTGGGCGGCTCAGCCGCCCACGGCGGCGGGCTTGGTGGGTTTGCCTCTGCCCAGATAGTCGCGGTAGCTGATGCACTCGACGTCCGATTTCACGCAAACCTCGCCGGCGAAACGCTCCAGCGCGTTCCAGTAGGTGCCGTCGTTCATCAGCGTGAAGTGGAAGCCAAGCTCGAGCGGCACGCGCTCGCCGGCATATTGTTTGTCGAAGGCGGCGCGGAACGCGTCATAGGTGCGCTCCTCGAATTCCTTGGCCTGGCTCGGCCGCTCGAAGCCGCCGGAATGACGCACGAACAGATTGTAGTCCATCGCGATCACCGGCCGCCGTTTCGGCCCCTCGGGAATGAGCGGGAGCGAGAAACGCGTCAGGCCGCCGGCCGTGGTTGGCACGGCGGGGCCTTGCGAGACGCCGCTGGCGTCATAGGCGAAGCCGGCTTCCGGCAGCGCCTGGTAGAGGCCCTTGCCGGTCGACAGATACGGGGCGCGGAAACCGGTCACTGCTTTGGCAAGGTCGCGCCAGCCGGCCGGCTCGGGCGAGATGCCGTTGATCGCATAGGCGTTTTCCAGGATGCGCCGCGATGCCGCCAGTTCCGCCTGCCAGTCGGCCTTGCTCCAGTCCTTGCCGTCGAAATGGCCGCAGGCATGGCTGCCGAGATCGTGGCCCTCGGCGACCGCCAGGTTGATCTGTTCCAGCCGCTCGGCCACCTCGTCCTTCGAGGCGGCGAAACCGATATTCGACTTGCCGCTGCCCTTGGTCGGCGTGACATAGTCCTTGCGGGTGTCCTTCGACAAAAGGAAGACGCAGGACAGGAAATAGCTGAAATGCGCACCGGTGCGCGCCGCCAGCGCGCGGCTGCGTTTCCATTGCGCGATGTCGCGCGCATTGTCGAAGGAGATGATGACGATCTGCTTCGGCTTGGCCGGCACGGGCGACCGCGGCGGGTCCGCGAGGGCCGCCGTCGTCGTGGCAAAAGCCAGGCTGGAATACGCAAGCACGCGGAACGAACGGAACATTCTCGGACAATCGAAACGGGATTTCACAGGGCCAGACAGGCGCCAGATAGGCCATACGCCGCAGTCGGGCAACCGCGACTGGACTTCGCGCTAGCCTTCAAATGTGGCGCCGATAGGTCGCCAAAGCCAGTGCGCGAACGCGCCGTCCCGCCGATTTTCCGGCTCCCCCCTTCCATGCCGACAAAATTTCGCTACAAGGCGGGGCTCATCTTTAGGCTCGGTCCGCTTGGACTGGGCGGCAACGGTTTGATCGATGTCCGACGACAGTTTTATCCGCGAAGTCAATGAAGAGATCCGTGGCGACCGCGCCCGGGCGCTGTGGGATCGTTACGGCCCCATGCTGATCGCGGCCGCCGTGCTGATCGTGCTCGGCACCGCCGCCTTCGTCGGCTACCGTTATTGGGACACCTCGCGTGCCAACCGTTCGGGTGACGCGTTCTCGCAGGCGCTGAAACTCGCCAATGACGGCAAGCAGGACGATGCGCTGGCCGCCTTGGCCGCGCTCGAGAAGGACGGTTACGGCGCTTATCCGCTACTGGCGCGCATGCGCGCCGCCACCGTCAAGGCCGACAAGGGCGATTTCGCCGGCGCCGTGAAGGATTTCGACGAGGTCGCCGCCGACAGCGCGATCCCGGCTTCGATCCGTGACATGGCGCGGCTTCGCGCCGGCCTCATCCTGATCGACCACGGCTCTTTCGCCGATGTCTCCAGCCGCGTCGAGGCATTGACCGCCGACACCAGCGCGCTGCGTCATACAGCACGCGAGGCGCTCGGACTGGCCGCCTGGAAGGAAGGCAAGTCGCAGGACGCTTTAAAGCTGTTCGACCAGATCGCCGCCGACGAAGGCGCGCCGCGCAATGTGCGCGATCGCGCCACGCTGATGGCCGAGCTGATCCGCGGCACCGGCAACGCGTCGTGATGGGCAATGAGCTTCAAAGTCGCCATCATCGGCCGGCCTAACGTCGGCAAATCCACGCTTTTCAACCGCTTGGCCGGTCGCAAGCTGGCTCTTGTCGACGATACCCCCGGCGTCACCCGCGACCGCCGCGTTCATCCCGCCAAACTCTACGACATCTTTTTCGATGTGATCGACACGGCCGGCTTCGAAGACGCGCCGGCTGGGTCGCTGCCTGGCCGCATGCGCCTGCAGACCGAGATCGCCATCGAGGAAGCCGATCTCATTTTCTTCCTGATGGACGCCAAGGCCGGCTTGATGCCGGACGACCGCACCTTCGCCGAAGTCGTGCGCCGGTCCGGCAAGCCGGTGGTTCTGGTCGCCAACAAGGCCGAGGCGCGCGGCGCGCAAGGCGGCATGCTGGAGGCCTGGGAACTGGGCCTCGGCGAACCCGTGCCTGTTTCGGCCGAGCACGGCCAGGGCATGCCGGATCTGCGCGATGCCGTCATCGAGGCGCTCGGCGAGAAACGTGTGTTCGGCGAAGAAGACGACGCCGACGAAGAGATAGCCGCCTCCGAGGTGCTGATCGGCGAGGACATCGCCGATCCGGACGCCGAGGAAATCCCGGCCTATGACGAGGCTAAGCCGCTGCGCATCGCCGTGGTCGGTCGGCCCAATGCGGGCAAGTCGACGCTGATCAACGCGCTGATCGGCGAAGAGCGTCTGCTGACCGGGCCGGAAGCCGGCATCACCCGCGATTCGATCTCCGTCGACTGGGACTGGCGCGGCCGGCGCATCAAGCTGTTCGACACCGCCGGCATGCGCCGCAAGGCCAAGGTCCAGGAAAAGCTGGAGAAGCTGTCGGTCGCCGACGGCTTGCGCGCCATGCGCTTCGCCGAAGTGGTCGTCATCGTCTTCGATGCCACCATCCCGTTCGAAAAACAGGATCTCCAGATCGTCGACCTCATCGTCCGCGAGGGCAGGGCGCCAGTCATCGCCTTCAACAAGTGGGACCTGATCGATCACCCGCAGGAGGTTCTGGCGGACCTGCGCGAAAAGACCGCGCGGCTGTTGCCCCAGGTGCGCGGCATCCAGGCCGTCACCGTGTCGGCCGAAACCGGCCGCGGCCTCGACAAATTGATGGACGCCATTGTCAGGACGCACAGGGTCTGGAACAGCCGCGTCTCCACCGGCAAGCTGAACCGCTGGCTGGAAGGCATTCTGGCGCATCACCCGCCGCCCGCCGTCGCCGGTCGCCGGTTGAAGATCAAATATGTCACCCAGGCCAAGACCCGTCCGCCGGGTTTCGTCGTCTCGTGCTCGCGGCCCGACGCCATGCCGCAGTCCTATGTTCGCTATCTGGTGAACAGCTTGCGCGATGCCTTCGACATGCCGGGCGTGCCGATCCGCATGGCGCTGCGCACCTCCGACAATCCTTTTGCCGGCCGGGCCAAGAAGAAGAGCTGAGCCACCGCTACCAGCCTCGCTGCCGTTAACCTCCCGTCAAGGTTAATGCCGTTAACCGACCATCAAGGTTAATGCCGCATTGTGACCCTTCAGAATGGGGTTCCGTAGCGTCCTGGAGAGTTCAGTGCATCGACGTCTCGTAAAGCGGCTCGTGGCCGCCGCCGGTGGTCAAAAACGCTCCTTGCTCTCGCCGCTCGCCGTTGGTCTTGGCATCTGGATCGGCTTCCCGACCGCGGTCGCCTATCAGGACATGACCAGTCTGGTCTCCGGCCTCGAATCCTCAACCGTCCGCTGGAACGCCTATGTGCAGAAGTCGGCTGCCGGCTCGATTCACGCCGCCGAACTGCCCTTTGTCGACAAGGACGCGGTCACCGGCTCGCTCGCCGGTTCGGGTGTGCGCTTGCCTGGCGTCGGCACCGTCGCGCTGAGCGGCAGGGTGGCCAAGACCGGCGAGACCTCGGACGAGGTCAGGGTTTCCCGCGCCGGCAAGAAGGACCGCATCGTCAAGATCGTACCGGTGGCGCCGCCGAAGAATTTCTCCGCCGGCTCCATCTTCCAGCGCACCTCCTCGCTGCTACGCCCAAGCATGGACAGCGGCCTGAAACTCGGTTTCGCCAAGCCCGACATCAAGGGCAAGGAAGTGCAGATCGCGGCGGCCTTCCACCTGCGCGAGGACAAGAAGCCGGACACCGGCGTGCCGACCATGCTGGCCAGCCTCGTCAACAATGACAGCGCCGACATCCTGGCCACTGCCTATGCGCCTTCCGCGCCCGACTACGCCAAGGCGTCTCCGTTCGAATCGCTGCTGCAGGACGAAAAGCCCGGCGGCGGCCGCTTCATCCCGCCGATGTCGAAAGGCGATCATGCCTGGATGAAGAACCCGCTGCCGGCCTCGGTCTTCTCCAAGCCGGAACAGAAATGCCTGGCCAACGGCATCTATTTCGAGGCGCGGGGCGAATCGTTGCGTGGCCAGGCAGCCGTCGCCCAGGTCATCCTCAACCGCGTCCGCAATCCTGCCTATCCCAATTCCATCTGCGGCGTCGTCTACCAGAACGACGACTGGCTGAACCGCTGCCAGTTCTCCTTCGCCTGCGACGGTCGCCGCAAGCGCATCGAAGATCCGGCGCGCTACAAGATCGCGCAGGACGTGGGCATGGCTGTCACCGCCGGCAAGATCTTCATCCCCGAGGTCGGCTCCTCGACCCATTATTACGCCGCCTATGTGAATCCGGGCTGGGCGCGGGCGATGAAGAAGATGACCAGGATCGGTCTGCACATCTTCTATCGCACCTATGGTGGCGGCTGGAGCTGAGCCGGCGATATACGCACCGGACGCGCCGCGAAGGCGGGCGGAGAGCGGAGATTCTCTCCGTTGACGCCACGCTCCACACCGGGCACGATGTCGCACTTATTCAAGTTATTGATTTATAAGGCAAAAATACTTGCCGACAAAGCTTCCCCCTCGGCTTGACGGGGGAAGGGCCTCTAACTATGTTGCCCGCGACTTGGAAGCGGGCGAACGGCGACGTTTTGGCCGGGCAGGGAGGTTGCGATGGCCGACAAGAACGGGCCAGACGGAACCGGACGGACAAGCGGCAAAGGTACGCCGGGCTTCCACGACGACGATCTTGAGCGCCGCCGGCGCGAGCTTGGAGCAGTTCTTGCGACAAGGCGCCCGGACCGGAGCCAGGGGAAAGAGGCTGAGGGAGCCGGACGTGCCAGCGGGTATGGCCAGGCTTTCAAGTTGTCCAGCGAGTTCATTGCCGGCATCGTTGTCGGTGTGGTGATCGGCTGGACGATCGATCGTCTGGTGGGCACATCGCCCTGGGGGCTGATCGTCTTCTTGCTGCTGGGCTTCGTAGCCGGCATATTGAACGTGCTGCGCTCGGTTGGCGCGGTCGCGGAGCTGGACCAGCGTGGCGGCAAGCCGCCTGAGCCGAAAGAATGAGATCCGGCGCCCGTTGGCGGCGTCAGGGACAAGATGCAAGAAGCCGTATTCGCGGTTTTGGAGAGGGTTTAGAAAGTGGCAGCTGCTGACAAGGTCGATCCGATCCATCAGTTCCATATCAACAAGCTCATTCCGCTCGAGATCGGCGGTTATGACATCTCCTTCACCAATTCCGCGCTGTTCATGGTCGCGACCGTGGTTCTGGCGTCGGCATTCCTCTATTTCTCCACCTCTGGCCGCGCGCTCGTTCCGTCGCGCCTGCAGTCGGTTGGCGAAATGTCCTACGAATTCGTCGCTTCGATGCTGCGCGATTCCGCCGGCTCGCACGCCATGAAGTTCTTCCCGTTGGTGTTCTCGCTGTTCATGTTCGTGCTGACGGCGAACCTCCTCGGTCTGTTCCCCTATTTCTTCACCGTCACCGCGCACATCATCGTCACTTTCGCGCTGGCCGCGCTGGTCATCGGCACGGTCGTGATCTACGGCTTCTACAAGAACGGTTTCGGCTTCCTGAAGCTGTTCGTGCCGAGCGGCGTCCCGGTCTATCTGCTGCCGCTGGTCGTGCTCATCGAGGTCATCTCGTTCCTGTCGCGTCCCGTCAGCCTCTCGGTTCGTCTTTTCGCCAACATGCTGGCCGGCCACATCACGCTGAAAGTCTTTGCAGGCTTCGTCGTGTCGCTGAGCTCGCTCGGCGCCATCGGCATCGCCGGCGCTATCCTGCCGCTGATCATGGCGGTTGCCATTACGGCGCTGGAAGTGCTGGTCGCCGCCCTGCAGGCCTATGTCTTCGCCATGCTGACCTGCATGTATCTCAACGACGCGGTTCACCCCGGCGGACACTAAATCTACCCGGCGCAAGCCGGCCAACCGAAGCATTTTAGATTCATCAAGGAGTTAAGTGAAATGGACGCAGAAGCAGCTAGGTACATCGGTGCTGGTATCGCTTGCCTTGGCATGGGCGGCGCGGGCATCGGCGTCGGCAACATCTTCGGCAACTACCTGGCGGGCGCCCTGCGCAACCCGTCGGCAGCCGACGGCCAGTTCGGCCGCCTGATTTTCGGCTTCGCCGTGACGGAAGCTCTGGGCATCTTCTCGCTGCTCATCGCTCTGCTGGCGCTGTTCGGCTGATCCCGCTTTACGCCAGCCGCCCGCGTGATGGTGGGCGGCTGCGCGACAAGGCCAGAATGACAGGAAGCACGCGATGTTCGTGACATCAGCCTATGCTGAAGACGCCGTGCCTGCTGCTACCGGCGACCACGCCGCGCAGGGGCAGACGACTGCTGGCACCGCCGTGCCGGCCGAAGGCGGCCATGGTAAAGCCGTTTTCCCGCCCTTCGACCCGGCGACCTTCTCTTCTCAGCTCGTCTGGCTGGCGATCACTTTCGGCCTGTTCTACCTGTTCCTGAAGAAGGTGGCGATGCCGCGCATCGCCTCCATTCTCGACGTGCGTTCCAACCGGATCGCGCAGGACCTTGACCAGGCAGCCAAGCTGAAGGGCGAGGCGGATACCGCGGTCGCCGCTTACGAGCAGGAATTGGCCGAGGCCAAGATCAACGCCAACTCGATCGGCCAGAAGGCCCGCGACGAAGCCAAGGCCGAAGCCGACGCTGCCCGCAAGGATGTCGAGGCAGGCCTTGAGAAGAAGCTTGTCGAGGCCGAGGCGCGCATCGCCACGATCAAGGCCAGCGCCATGAAGGATGTCGGTGCCGTCGCTGAAACGACCGCCACCGCCATTCTGGAAAGCCTGGTCGGCAAAGCCGACAAGGGCGAAGTGGCCGCTGCCGTCAAAGCCGCGCGCTGAGGAGACCGCTATGGACGCCACATCTCTCGCGACAGTCTGGGCGACGGTAGCGCTCTTTATCCTGATCGCCTTGATGATCTACCTGAAGGTGCCGGGCGCGATGTCGAAGTCGCTCGATGCCCGCGCCGACAAGATCCGCTCGGAGCTGGATGAAGCCCGCAAGCTGCGTGAAGAAGCGCAGGCGCTGCTGGTCGAATACCAGAAGAAGCGCAAGGATGCCGAGAAGGAAGCCGCCGACATCGTCGAGGCCGCCAAGCGCGAAGCCAAGGCCCTTGCCGAGGAAGCGCACAAGAAGACCGAGGATTATGTCGCGCGCCGCACCGTCGTCGCCGAGCAGAAGATCGGTCAGGCCGAGCGCGAGGCAATCGCCGAGGTTCGTGCCAGCGCCGTCGACCTGGCGGTCGAGGCCGCCCGCAGCGTGCTTGCTTCCAAGGTCGACGCCAAGGCCGCGGCCGACCTGTTCAAGGCCTCCGTGCAGGACGTGAAGTCCAAGCTCAACTGAGCGCAGCGTTTCGTTTGATTTGAGAAAGCCGCCGGGGAAACCTGGCGGCTTTTTTCGTTTGGGGGATCACGCCCGGAACAGAATGCCGGGGCGTCCCTCGAGCGTCCGGAACGAGGCGCGGTGTTCTAGTCTTCGGAGGCGACACTGTCCTTGCGGAACGGCGCGAAGGACACGCGATGCAGGCGATGCAGCGGTCCGTGCGAGGCGATGGCCGAGCGGTGGCGGGCGGTGGCGTAACCCATATGCACCTCGAACCCGTAGTGGATATGGCACTGGCCACAGCCGGTCATCATGCGATCACGCATCACCTTGGCGACGATCGAGGCCGCCGCGATCGACTGCGAGCGCTGGTCGCCCTTGACCAGCGCGCGTCCCGCGCAGGGCAGGCCGGGCGGCACGTCGCGGCCGTCGGCCAGTGCCAGCTTGGGCTCGAGCGAAAGGCCGCACAGCGCCCGCCGCATAGCCTCCAGGCTGGCGCGCAGGATGTTGGTGTCGTCGATGCCTTCCGCCGAGATCGAGGCCATGGAAACGGCCTGGGCCCTGGCCAGGATCGTCTCGAACACGGCTTCGCGCTGGGCAAGCGTCAGCCGTTTGGAATCGTCGAGACCGTCGGGGATGTTGTCGGGATCGAGCACGACGGCGGCGGCCACCACCGGGCCGGCCAGCGGCCCGCGCCCGGCTTCGTCCATGCCGGCCACCGGCCACAGCCCTTCGGCGATGGCCTTCCTCTCGATGGAGAAATCCGGCCGCTCGAGGATTTCAAACAGAAGCGGAGAATCGGAACGCGCGCGAGCCATAATGCGGCGAAACTCGCATCGGTCCCGATTCTCCGCAAGCCCTCCCGGCCGGCTGGGGCGGCGGGCCGGAGGGTACCGTCTGACGGCCGGGGTCAGGGCCGGACGGGATCTTGTGTCGAGTGCCGGAGATGGTGCCGGCGCCCGATGGGGCAGGGCGATCCTGCCCGCCGGTCTACAGCAGCATCAGCTGCTCGAAGGGCCTTGTGGCCGGCGTGAACAGGTCGGTCCTCAGTTGCCTGCGCTCGACGTTGAGACCGAGCCGCTTGGCGGCGATCTCGAAGCGGCGGCCGATCTGCCAGGCATAAGGACCCGCACCCTTCATGCGTTTGCCCCATTCCGAATCGTAGTCCTTGCCGTCGCGCATCGACCGGATCAGCGACATGACGTGCCGGTAGCGGTCGGGGTAGTGGCGCAGCAGCCAGTCCTTGAAGATCGGGCTGACTTCCAAAGGCAGCCGCAGCACCACGTAACCCGCCTCGCGGGCACCGGCGGCGCGGGCGGAATCGAGAATGCGCTCGACCTCCGGATCGGTAAGGCCGGGAATGATCGGGGCCACCATCACCGAGGTCGGGATGCCGGCATCCGTAAGCTGCTGGATCGCCTCCAGCCTTTTGGTCGGCGTCGATGCGCGCGGCTCCATGGTGCGGGCCAGCATGCGGTCCATCGTCGTCACCGACAGCGCCACCTTGGCCAGCCCGCGTTCGGCCATGCGCGACAGGATGTCGATGTCGCGGGTCACCAGCGCCGATTTGGTGACGATGCCGACCGGATGGCCGCGCGCCTCCAGCACTTCGAGAATCTCGCGCATGATGCGGTATTGCCGCTCGATCGGCTGATAGGGGTCGGTGTTGGTGCCAATGGCGATGGTGCGCGGCTGATAGCCTTCCTTGGAAAGCTCCTTGTCCAGCAGCCGCGCCGCATCCGGCTTGGCAAACAGCTTGGCCTCGAAATCCAGCCCCGCCGACAGGCCCATGAAACTATGCGTCGGCCGCGCGAAGCAGTAGACGCAACCGTGCTCGCAGCCGCGATAAGGGTTGATCGAACGGTCGAAGGAAATATCGGGCGATTCATTGCGCGTGATGATGGTGCGCGGCTTCTCCACCTGCACTTCGGTCTTGAACGGCGGCAACTCCTCGAGCGATTCCCAGCCATCGTCGAACACATGACGGCTCACCGGTTCGAAGCGGCCCGACGGATTGATGCCAGCGGAACGGCCGCGATTGCGATCCGGCCGCACGCGCATACCGCTCTGTTCCATGATCGCATTGGCCATCTCGGCCCGTCCGGCGCCGAAGGCGGCAATGTCGGCACGCACGACCTGTTCCATTTTGGCTCTTTCCCAAGGGCTGTCTGCTGGGCGTCGAATCGCTGTTCTCATGAAATTATTCCTATTGCCTCCATGAGAACAAATCAAGAACTTTCGTCATCGAACTCGAAACTGGCGCGCGGCGCGGCTTTCCGCTATTCGGCAAAGATGCTCAGTGTGCTGATCGAAACCCGCAACGACGAGGAAGGGCTTGCGCGCACGCTCGCCTCGCTCGTCGGTGGCGTCGTCGAGGGCATGGTGCGCGAAGTGATCGTTTGCGATCTCGGCTCCACCGACCAGACCGCCAAGGTGGCCGAGCACGCCGGCTGCCGCTATCTGGCAACCGGTGGCATCAAGGCCGGCATCGGCGTGGCCAAGGGAGACTGGCTGCTTCTCTTGGAGCCCGGCGCCAGGCTGGTCGAAGGCTGGACGGATACCGTTGCCGATCATATCGGACGCCTTTCCACGCCGGCCCGTTTCGCGCCGACGCGCGGCGCGCGCCAGCCGCTGCTGCGGCGCCTGTTCGGCCGGCGGTCGCCGCTTGCCCATGGGCTGGTGATCGCCAGGAAGCAGGCGGCGGCGCTGGCCGGCACATCAGGCGAGGTGGAAGCGATTGCGCGCGCCGCGCGGGCGACGACCCTGCCGGCGGAGATCTGGCCCGCCGCCAGGTAGGTAGATACCACCGGCTCAGGCGCCGGGCGGTGCCCCGGCGATCGAGCCTCGCACCACCAGGTCGACCGGCCACACTTCGCCGCGGGCGCCGTCTTCCAGTTCCGAAAGCCGCGCCACCAGCCGCTCGGCCACCCGCGCTCCAGCGGCGCGGATCGAGGAGCGCGTCGTCGTCAGCGGCACCGAAAAATTCTCCGGTTTCAGCCAGGGAAAGACGTCATCATGCGCAATGACCGAAACGTCGGCGGGAACCGCTAAATTGAGGTCGCGCAGGGCTCGCATGACGCCGAGCGTCATGAACAGGCTGGAGCAGATGATCGCCGTCGGCTTGTCGTCCTGCTCGAACAGCCGCCGCGTCGCGCGGTAGCCGTTCTCGTCGGTCATCGCGTTGGAGATCAGCCGATGGTCCGGCAGCGCGAGGCCGCCGGCGTTCAGCGCCTTGCGCACCCCGCGCTCGCGATGGATGGCGAAGGTCTTCCAGTCTTCGCCGTTGACCAGCGCGATGCGGTTGTGCCCCAACTGGATCAATAGCCGTGCCGCTTCGTGGAAGGCGCCTTCATTGTCGATGTCGAGGAATGGATAGGCAAAGTCCAGCCCCTCGGAGCGGCCGTGCACGATGTAGGGAATGTGCAGCTGGTCGAGCAGCGTCAGGCGCTTGTCGGCCGGGCATGGCGACGAGACATAGACGGCGTCGACCTGCTTGTTGGCGACGATACGGCGATAGGTCGTCTCTTCCTCGTCGGCAGCCGTCGGGCTCAGCACCAGGTCGAGTTCATGCGAGCGCGCGAAATCGCCGAGCCCCGACAGGAACTCGACGAAATGCGGGTCGATATCAACCGTCGCCCCTGTCGGCATGACATAGCCGATCATGCCGGTCTTGCCGGTCGCCAGCCTCCTTGCCGACGGGTTTGGCCGGTAGCCGTGACGCTTGGCGGCGTCGGCGACGCGCCGGCGCGTGTCCTCGTTGACCTCGGGATAACCGTTCAGCGCGCGGCTCACCGTGGTCTGGGACAATTGCAGCATCTGCGACAGCTGCTTGAGGTTCACAGGCGCCTCCGGTCTTCAAAGCGCTTCGAATCCGATGCTGGCCTTTGCCGCCGGCATCGTCGGGGAAAATCAGCATAAGCTTGAAAAAGTCCGGTTTGAAGAAAATTTGCTGCTGCACTGCCAAAAAATAATGCTGCACCGCGATTTTCACCATGTCTTTCACCTATTTAAATCGATTTATTAACCGTGCCCTTGACTCTTCGCGGATTCGATGGCGAGATGCGGGAAGCCAAAGCGCTTTGAGTACCGGTTTCGAAAGGTTGCAGTCCCTTTCTTGCTCGGGCACAGTCGAGGTGATGTCGGCGGCGGAATGGAGGTTCCGTCGGTATTTCGATCCATTGGGAGGATTGCAATGAAGAAGACGTTTTTGCTGGGTACGGCGCTTGTGGCGCTGGCCTTTGCCGCATCCGCCGGGGCAGCCGAACTGAAGTTCAAGCCCGGCGAGGATTCCAAATTTCACTGGGCCAATTTCGATGACCTGAAGAAGGTCGACCTGAAGGGCGAGACGCTGACCATTTTCGGTCCGTGGCGCGGCGAGGACGAGGCCCTGGCCCGTTCGGTGCTGGATTATTTTGCCGCCGCCACCGGTGCCGAGGTCAAATACTCCTCGTCGGAGAACTACGAACAGCAGATCGTCATCGACACGCAGGCGGGCAGCCCGCCCAACGTCGCCATTCTGCCGCAGCCCGGCCTGATCCAGGATCTCGCCTCCAAGGGCCTGTTGTCGCCGCTCGGTGACGACACCGCCAAATGGGTCAAGGACAATTATGCCGCCGGCGATTCCTGGGCGGCGCTCGGCACCTTCAAGGACAAGGACGGCAAGCCCGGCTTCTACGCCCTGCCGTACAAGATCGATGTGAAGGGTCTGGTCTGGTATTCGCCGGACAATTTCGACGAGGCCGGCTACAAGGTCCCCAAGACCCAGGAAGAACTGACCGCGCTCGAGCAGAAGATCATCGCCGACGGCCACAAGCCCTGGTGCATCGGGCTCGGCTCCGGCGGCGCCACCGGCTGGCCGGCGACCGACTGGGTCGAAGACATCATGCTGCGCACGCAGACGCCGGACGTCTACGACAAGTGGGTCTCCAACGAGATCAAGTTCAACGACCCGCGCGTCGTCAACGCGCTCAGCATTTTCGCCAAGGTCGCCACCGACGACAAAATGGTCGACGGCGGTGCCGCCGCTGTCGCCGCGACCGACTTCCGCGACAGCCCGAAGGGCCTCTTCGCCGTGCCGCCGAAGTGCTACCTTCACCATCAGGCGTCGTTCATCCCGTCC
This sequence comes from Mesorhizobium terrae, assembly GCF_008727715.1. Lineage (GTDB taxonomy): Bacteria > Pseudomonadota > Alphaproteobacteria > Rhizobiales > Rhizobiaceae > Mesorhizobium > Mesorhizobium terrae. The sequence continues at coordinate 258,492 of NZ_CP044218.1, read as the reverse complement.
TTCTTCCCGGAGGGCGTCAAGCTCGGCCAGGATGCGGATTTCTTCTATTATCCGGCCTATGCATCCAAGCCTGAACTTGGCACGCCGCTCGAGGTTGCCGGCACCCTGGTGATGATCACCAAGGATTCCAAGGCCTCGCGCGAATTCATCAAGTTCCTGCAGATGCCGCTCGCTCACGAATTGTGGATGGCACAGAAGAGCTTCGTCACCCCGCTCAAGGAAGCCAACAAGGAAACTTACGGCAGCGCCGCGCTCAAGAAGCAGGGCGAAATCCTGACCGAGGCGACCACCATCCGCTTCGACGGGTCCGACATGATGCCCGGCAAGATCGGTGCCGGTTCCTTCTGGACCGGCATGGTCGACATGGTCGGCGGCAAATCGCCGGAGGCGGTCGCCAACGACATCCAGAAGAGCTGGGACGCGATCAAGTAAAAATCCAGGAGTGCGGCCTCCCAGGGCAGGCCGATCCGGGCGAATAGGTCCCGGATCGGGCTCGGGGAGCCTGGGAAGGGGAACCGGCAATCAGCCCGGGTGGCGTCCATCGCGCTGCCCAGGTCTGGCGAAGTCATCGATCCGCAGCGAGGGGAGGAACCCATGGCGGCTCAGATCTTATCGGCCATTCTCGTCATAGTGATCGGCGTCGGCGGCTGTGTCGCCTATTTCTGGGGCGCCAACAAGCTCGTCGACCTCATCTTTCCTTCACGCGGCGTCTCCGGCGCGGCTGCCATCAACAATCTGCGTCGGCAAGGCATGGTCCGGCCCTGGCTGTTCGTCGGCCCGGCCATGATCATCCTCACCATCTACCTGATCTACCCGGTCATCGAGACGCTCAGGCTCTCCTTCCTCGACCGCGGCGGCACCTCCTTCGTCGGGCTGGCCAACTATCAGTGGGCGCTCGGCGACCGCGAGTTCCGCAACTCTATCCTCAACAACATCTTGTGGCTGGCCGTGGTGCCTGCGGCCTGCACCTTCCTCGGCCTCATCATCGCCGTTCTCACCGACCGCATCTGGTGGGGCACCATCGCCAAGAGCCTGATCTTCCTGCCGCTTGCCATCTCCTTCGTCGGCGCCAGCGTCATCTGGAAGTTCATCTACGAATTTCGCGGCGATGGGCAGACGCAGATCGGCATCCTCAACTCCATCGTCACCGGCCTGGGCGGCGACCCGCAAGTGTGGATCTCGCTGCCGTTCTGGAACAATTTCTTCCTGATGATCATCCTGATCTGGATCCAGACCGGCTTTGCCATGGTCATCCTGTCCTCGGCGCTGCGCGGCATTCCCGAAGAAACCATCGAGGCCGCCGTGATCGACGGCGCCAACCCGTTCCAGATTTTCTGGAAGATCATGATCCCGCAGATATGGGGCACCATCGCCGTGGTGTGGACCACCATCACCATCCTGGTTTTGAAGGTCTTCGACATCGTGCTGACCATGACCAACGGTCAATGGAACAGCCAGGTGCTCGCCAACCTGATGTTCGACTGGATGTTCCGCGGCGGCGGCGATTTCGGCCGTGGCGCCACCATCGCCATCATCATCATGATCGCGGTCATCCCGATCATGGTCTGGAACATCCGGCAGGCCAACAGGGAAACGGGAGGGCACTGAGATGGCCGGCGCATCCGGAAAATCCTTCATCGGCCGCTTCGGCGTCCACCTTGCCGTGCTGTTTTTCGTCGCCCTGTGGACGGTGCCGACGCTCGGCATCCTGATCTCGTCGCTGCGCGACAAGGATCAGATCGTCGTGTCCGGCTGGTGGACGGCGCTCGCGACCTCCAGCCAGACATCGGCCGGCCGCCTCGGCACCGCCAAGGACCAGGCGCAGAAGGACGGCAAATACATCATCACCGGCAATTTGCTCGCCGCCGGCGACGCCGGCACCGTCACTTCCTTCGGCACCCGTTCGCAGGAACCCGGCAAATACCAGGCCGGCGCTCCGGCCGATCTCGGCGACGGCGTGACCCTGCAGGTGAACGCCGACGGCTCCTACTTGTTGTCCTCGCCCAAGGCCTTCGAGGGCGATCGCGGCCAGCGCGTCTATTTCGAAGCCTCGGCGCCGCCGAAGTTCACCACCGACAACTATCGCAACGTCCTGTTTTCCGAAGGCATCGGCCGTTCGTTCCTGAATTCGCTGACGGTGACGATCCCGGCGACGATCATCCCGATCCTGATCGCGGCCTTCGCCGCCTACGCCTTGGCCTGGATGCGTTTTCCCGGACGTGCGCTGCTGATCGCGGTGATCATCGGCCTGCTTGTCGTGCCGCTGCAGATGTCGCTGATCCCGCTGTTGAAGCTCTATAACGGCGTCGGCCTGTTCTTCGGCGTGCCGTCGAAGACCTATCTCGGCATCTGGCTGGCGCATACCGGCTTCGGCCTGCCCTTCGCCATCTATCTGCTCAGGAGCTACATCGCCGGCCTGCCGCGCGAGATCATGGAATCGGCCCGCATCGACGGCGCCAGCGACTTCGAGATCTTCGTCAAGATCGTGCTGCCGCTGTCCTTCCCGGTGCTTGCTTCCTTCGCCATCTTCCAGTTCCTGTGGGTATGGAACGACCTTCTGGTGGCGATGGTGTTCCTCGGCACCGACGCCGATCAGATCGTGCTGACCGCCAAGCTCAACGCCTTGCTCGGTTCGCGCGGCGGCAATTGGGAAATCCTGACGACATCGGCCTTCGTGACCATCATCGTGCCATTGTTTGTGTTCTTCTCGCTGCAGCGCTACTTCGTGCGCGGCCTGCTCGCGGGCTCGGTCAAAGGAGGTTGATGGTGAAGCAGGCAGTGCAGCGCATGGCCGAGATGCCGGCACCGGCGGTCGATCGCGACTGGTGGCGTGGCGCGGTGATCTATCAGGTCTATCCGCGCTCCTACCAGGACACCGACGGCGACGGCATCGGCGATCTCAAGGGCATCACCTCCCGTCTCGGCTACATTGCCTCGCTGGGCGTCGACGCGATCTGGATCTCGCCTTTCTTCAAGTCGCCGATGAAGGATTTCGGCTACGACGTCAGCGACTATTGCGACGTCGATCCGATGTTCGGAACGCTTGCGGATTTCGATGCGCTGGTGGCCGAGGCGCATCGTCTCGGCCTCAAGGTCATGATCGACGAGGTGCTGTCGCACACCGCCGACATCCATCCCTGGTTCGTCGAAAGCCGCTCCAGCCGCTCCAATGCCAAGGCCGACTGGTATGTGTGGGCCGACGCCCGGCCGGACGGCACGCCGCCCAACAACTGGCTGTCGATCTTCGGCGGTTCCGCCTGGCAGTGGGACACCCGCCGCCAGCAATATTACCTGCACAACTTCCTGGCCGAGCAGCCTGACCTCAACTTCCACAACGCTGAGGTTCAGGACGCGCTGCTCGAGGCCACCCGCTTCTGGCTGGAGCGCGGCGTCGACGGTTTCCGCCTCGACACCATCAATTTCTATTTCCACAGCCAGGGCCTGGAGAACAATCCGGCGCTGCCGCCGGAGGAGCGCAACGACCAGACCGCGCCTTCGGTGAACCCTTACAACTACCAGGACCACATCTACGACAAGAGCCGCCCGGAAAACCTCGGCTTCCTCGAACGCTTCCGTGCTCTGCTGGACGAGTATCCGGCCGCAGCCGCAGTCGGCGAGGTGGGCGATTCACAGCGTGGCCTCGAAGTGGTCGCGGCCTACACTGCTGCCGGCAAGCGCGTGCACATGTGTTATTCCTTCGATTTCCTGGCGCCTGAAAAGATCAGCGCGGCCAAGGTGCGCGCCGTGCTCGAAGCATTCGGCCGCGTCGCCAGCGATGGCTGGTCGTGCTGGGCCTTCTCCAATCATGACGTGGTGCGCCATGCCTCGCGCTGGGCCGCCGGCGAAGCCGATCCGGTTTCTTATCTCAAAGTGGTCTCGGCGCTGCTGTTTTCGCTGCGCGGCTCGGTCTGCATCTATCAGGGCGAGGAGCTTGGCTTGAGCGAAGCGAACCTCGCCTTCGAGGACCTTCAGGATCCCTACGGCATTCGCTTCTGGCCGGAATTCAAGGGCCGCGACGGTTGCCGCACGCCCATGGTGTGGGATGCGGCTGCCGCCAATGGCGGCTTCTCCAAGACAAGGCCCTGGCTGCCGGTGCCGGGCGAACATCTTTCCAGGGCGGTCAATGTGCAGGAAAGCGACGAGGCTTCGCTGCTGCAGCACTACCGTCGTTTTCTCGCCTTCCGCCGCGCCCATCCGGCGCTGGCCAGGGGTGAGATCGAGTTCATGCCGAGCGACGGCGACACCGTGGTGTTCGCGCGGCGCGAAGGCAATGAACGCATCGTCTGCGCTTTCAATCTGAGCGGTCGTCCGACCGAAGTCGACCTTGGCGCTGGACGCGCCTTGCAACCTTTGCCGGGACATGGTTTCTCATCGCAGTCTGGAACAACCGGCAAGCTTCGCCTCGGCGGCTATGGTGCGTGGTTCGGGCGTGTCGCCTGAGTGGAAATGAACTGAACGGGAGGAAATAATGGCCGATCTGACGCTGAGGCAGGTGAAGAAGTCCTACGGCAACATTCACATTCTTCATGGCATCGACCTCGACATCAAATCGGGCGAGTTCATTGTTTTCGTCGGCCCGTCGGGTTGCGGCAAGTCCACCTTGCTGCGCTCCATCGCCGGCCTGGAGGAGATCACCTCGGGCGATCTCAGCATTGCTGGCGAGCGGGTCAACGACGTGCCGCCTTCGAAGCGCGGCATCGCCATGGTCTTCCAGTCCTACGCGCTCTATCCGCACATGACCGTCTACGACAACATGGCCTTCGGCATGAAGATCGCCAAGGAGAACAAGGCCGAGATCGACCGCCGCGTGAAGCAGGCGGCTGAAATCCTGCAGCTGACCAAATATCTCGACCGTCTGCCCAAGGCGATGTCGGGCGGCCAGCGCCAGCGCGTCGCCATCGGCCGCGCCATCGTGCGCAATCCCAAGGTCTTCCTGTTCGACGAGCCGTTGTCGAACCTTGACGCCGCACTGCGCGTCGCCACCCGCATCGAGATCGCCAAGCTGAAGGAATCGATGCCCAACACCACGATGATTTACGTCACCCACGACCAGGTCGAGGCGATGACGCTGGCCGATCGCATCGTCGTTTTGAAGGACGGGCATATCGAGCAGGTCGGCACGCCGATGGATCTCTACCGGAAGCCCGGCAATCTTTTCGTCGCCCAGTTCATCGGCTCTCCGGCCATGAACATCCTGCCGGGAACCGTGGACAAGACGGGCAGCTCGACCACGATCAGCCATCTCGGCGGCCGCAAGGCATCGGTGCCGATCGCCACGCCCGCCAGCGCGCAGGGCACTTCCGTCTCCTTCGGCGTGCGCCCCGAGGATCTCTTCGTCGCCACCGGCGCCGATTATCTGTTCGAAGGCAAGGTCGATTATGTCGAGCAACTCGGCGAGGTTCAGCTCGTCTATATCGACATCGGCCGCGCCGACCAGCCGCTGACCGCCAAGCTGCCGGGCAACGTCGCCGTCCAGCGCGGCAGCGTGCTGAAGCTCACCGCCAATGCCGAAGATCTGCATATCTTCGACGCCGACGGCCGTTCCTTCGCCCATTATGAGGCGACCGCCAAGGCCGCCTGAGGCACGATACCAAAAGAGGCTGCCGGAGACGGCACCGCTGGAGACGAAAAAGAGGGCCGCTAGGCCCTCTTTCTGTTTCGCGGTCCCTCTTCGTTTCGAAAGACCTTGATGTTGCGGCGATGAAAGTCAGTCGTCGCGCACGACGGTCAGATGCACCGCCTTTTCCGTCGGCACCCGCTCGGTGATGCGGTAGCCCAGCGCCGCGAAGTCGATGCCCGAGAACAGGTTTTCGCCGGAGCCCAGCAGCACCGGCGCGACGGCGAGATGCAGGTTGTCGATCAGCCGGGCCTTGAGATATTGCTTCAGCGTCGACACGCCACCGCCGACGCGAATGTCCTTGCCCTGTGCCGCTTCCTTCGCTTTGGCAAGCGCTGCCTCGAAACCGTCGGTGACGAAATGGAAGACGGTGCCGCCTTCCATGGTGAGCGGCGCGCGGGCGTAGTTCGTCAGCACGAAGACCGGCACATGATAAGGCGGGTTGGTGCCCCACCAGCCTTTCCAGTCCTCGTCCGGCCAGGGGCCGCGCACCGGGCCGAACATGTTGCGGCCGAGGATCCAGGCGCCGAGATTGTCGAAGCTGCGCGCGGCGAAGTCTTCGTCGGAACTCATCTGTCCGCCGCTCCCGCCGTGAATTGCCTTGAAGGTGGGGGTGTCGAAAAACCACTCGTGCAGTTTCATGCCGTTTTCGCCGAGCGGGTTTTCCAGGCTCTGGTTCGGCCCGGCGCCGTAACCGTCGACCGATATCGAGAATGCGCGCACGACCAGCTTGGACATTGCAAAATCCTCCAAAACCAATTGCAATTTGCAACTGGTTTATAGAGCGACAGATTTCAAATTGCAACCGGTTTTTGCACGGTCGATATTTCGGAGGATGAGCGTCGCCGGGAAATGGCATCCGGCGCTCGGCTGGCGGACGGCGGGAGATGCCGGCGGGCAGTCGGCTATGCGGTCTCGTGGAAAATCAAAAGCGGCGGGCAAGCCCGCCGCTTTTCGCAGTCCGTAGTCAGCCGCGCTTAGCGGTTGCCAAAATTATTGACGCGGTAGTCGATGGCCGCCTGGGCTGCCTTGTCGGCGGAGGTCTGCCGGTCGCCATTCAGCCACTGCAGCGTTGCGTCATGCTGGCGGATCGAGGCGGTGGGCAGCGTGTCGACCTTTGCCGTGGCCGCATAGGGGCTCGAACCGGCATAGGCGTCGAAATTGTCGCTGCCTGCAAAGGCGGCACCGGCGGTGACCAGAAGGGCGGCGGCGGTAAGGGCAATCGTTCTCATTTTCGTAACTCCAAGGTTCGGTTTTCCATCCGTCAATCGGCGTGGTTCTTGGGAGGTAATCGCGTCGTTCGGATATCAAGGAAATGGCGATGGGCCCCTAAAGGTTCCAATCACAAGAATGTTCATGCGTCGTGTGAAAATGCCCCTTGAAATTTGATCGGGCCGATACGAAAGGCGGAAATAACCAATATTTTACAGTGTGTTATGGGTGTGGTGCGGTCGCGTCTCGCGAAAGATACCGCCTGGCGTTCACCAGAGCCGACCGCAGTGTCGCCGCTGGCTGAACGTTGTTTCGCGGTTTGGTTTGGGGCAGCCGGCAACCGGAAAAAGGGGCGGGGACACGGGTGTCCTGAAACGAGAAAAGCGGTGGGCAAGCCCACCGCTTTTTTCACCGCCGTCGGCAAAGCCGACGGCCCAGTCTTTTGGCTATTAGCTGTTGCCGCCGAGACGCGGAGCGCCATCGGTGACCGGCTTCACGGTCGCGCCCAGATCATGGGAAACAGCCGAACCCTTCTGGGTCGAAGCGGTGTAGGAGCTGTCAACGTTCGAATAGGTGTAGTTCGAACCATAGTGGTCGCTGCCATTCGCAAAGGCAGAGCCGGCGGCAACCAGGAGGGCAGCGGCGGTAAGAGCGATCGTCTTCATTTTCGTACTCCAAATCTCAATGTTGCGTCCGTCAAGCGTCGTGGTCTTGGGAGGTAACTCGCGTCGTTCGGACAACACTGAAATGGGTTTGGGGGGTGAAAGGTTCCAATCACAAGAATGTTTATCAGCCATGCGAAATTGTCCCTTGAAGTTTCGTAAGCATGACATATGACCTTATTATTTTGTAGCAATTTCAATATCTTGCATTGTCACGGTCGCGGCGGTCGGTCCGGCATAATGAGCCGGCGTTCAGGACGGTCTGAACGCACCGTCAACGAACGGTGACCAATCTGCGGGTTTATGGGCGGTTTTTAGAGAACGGGCAGGGACGCCCGGTCATGCCGAGCGCACGGCTGATCCGGCCTGGTGGGTGCCTGTTCGGGAGGACGCGCCGCTCTCTAAGGAACTCTCTATATAGGGAGCGTCGCAAGGGCAGCGATGTCGATTGGAAAGCGTGCGGCGGGGATGCTTCATGGCGGCATGTCCCAGACGCAAAAAAGCGGCGGGCAAGCCCACCGCTTTTTGGTACCGGCAGTCGGCGCGAGCCGACGGCCGTATCAGCCGTAACTTAGCTGTTGCCGCCGAGGCGCGGAGCACCGTCGGTGATCGGCTTGACGTCCTTGATGCTGGCGTCGTGCGACACCGAACCACCCTTCACCGAAGCGGTGTAGGAAGAGTCGACCGTGGCATGCGGGTTCGAGCCGGCATAGGCGTTGAAGTTGTCGCTGCCAGCGAAAGCCGAACCAGCGGCAACCAGGAGAGCAGCAGTAGCAAGAGCAATCTTTTTCATTTTCGTACTCCGAATTTCAAAGTTCTGTCCGTCATGCGGCGTGTTCTTGGGAGGAATTCGCGTCGTTCGGACAGGGCATATCTGGGAGCGGCCCAGTCGACTTTCCAATCACGAAATTGTTCCGCGTGGATCAAGAAAACGCCCCTTGAAATTTCGCGGTCGGATTCCATCCTTTTTACTTAATCCTTTAATTTCAAATAGATAGATGAATTCACGCCTGGGCGATATGGAAAAAAATACTAAGCCGGCGTTCATAGCCTGGTAGACGCATCGTCAACGCCCGGTGCCCCAAAAGGCGTCTGTACGGGGCTTGAAGGGCCATTCCTTACCCGCCTCTGGCCTCACGCGCCTCCCGCCGCTGAGGCTTGAGCAGGCCCGTCTGGCAAGGCTAGAACTTTGTCGATAGGCTCTAAAAAACGGGTCGGTTTCATCGCCCGCCACCGGCGGGCCGGCTGTTACAACGGCCGCCAACAGGGAGAACATCATGCTGCGCAAGACGGATTTCTTCATCGACGGCAAATGGGTCGCGCCGGCGGCGCCGCGGGAGCTGGAGGTGACCAATCCGGCCGACGAGCAACCCTTCGCGGTCATCTCGCTGGGTTCGGCCGCCGATGTCGACAAGGCCGTCGCGGCCGCGCGGCGCGCCTTCGACGGCTGGAGCCGCACCAGCCGCGAGGAACGCCTGGCAGCGCTTGAGCGCCTGCTCGTTTCCTATAACAAGCGCATGAACGACATGGCCAAGGCCATCTCCGACGAGATGGGCGCGCCGATCAAGCTGGCGCTGGAATCGCAGGCCGCCTGCGGTGCCGGCCACATCAAGGCCTTCATCCGCACCCTGAAGGATTTCCATTTCGAGACGCCGCTCTCCGAGCGCGACAAGCAGGAGCACATCGTCTACGAGCCGATCGGCGTCTGCGGCCTGATCACGCCGTGGAACTGGCCGATGAACCAGGTCACGCTGAAGGTGGTGCCGGCCATCGCCGCCGGCTGCACGGTGGTGCTGAAGCCGTCGGAAATCGCGCCGATCTCGTCCATCGTCTTTGCCGAGATGATGGAGGACGCCGGCTTCCCGGCCGGTGTGTTCAACATGGTCAATGGCGACGGCCCCGGGGTTGGCGAGGCGATGTCGCGTCATCCGGGCATCGACATGATGTCCTTCACCGGCTCGACGCGCGCCGGCATCGCGGTTGCCAAATCGGCCTCGGAAAGCATCAAGCGCGTCGCGCTGGAACTCGGCGGCAAGTCGCCCAATATCGTCTTCGCCGATAGCGACCTTCCCGACGCGATCGCGCGCGGCCTTGCCCATTGCTTCGAGAACACCGGCCAGTCCTGCAACGCGCCGACACGCATGCTGGTCGAGCGCCCGGTCTATGACCGCGCCGTCAGCCTCGCCGCCGACTATGCCGCCACCGTCAAGGTCGGCAATCCGGCGGAGGATGGCGACCATATCGGGCCGCTTTCCTCGGAAGTGCAGTTCAACAAGGTGCAGAGCCTGATCGAGGCCGGCATCAAGGAAGGCGCGCGTGTCGTCGCCGGTGGCCTCGGCCGTCCGGAAGGCTTCAACCGCGGCTATTATGTCCGCCCGACCGTCTTCGCCGACGTTAACAACGACATGACCATCGCCCGCGAGGAGATTTTCGGGCCGGTGCTGGCGATGATCCCGTTCGATTCCGAAGACGATGCCATCGCCATCGCCAACGATACGCCCTACGGCCTTTCCGGCTATGTGCAGACCCAGGACAAGGTCAAGGCGCAGCGTGTTGCACGCCGCATCCGCGCTGGCATGGTGCAGATCAACGGCGCCGACCGTCCTTATGGCAGCCCCTTCGGCGGCTACAAGGCGTCCGGCCTCGGTCGCGAGGGCGGCAAATGGGGTCTTGAGGATTTCCTCGAGGTCAAGGCCATCTCCGGCTGGGACGAGCAGGTCGGTTAAGTCCGTCCGCACGGCGGACCGAAGGTCTGCGAAACAAGAAAGGCGTCGCCCGGTGCGACGCCTTTTTCTTTTCGGCGGGCTCCGCGTTGCCGCACGCCGCCGTCGAGCCGCGCGCTCAGCCGCCGTCGACCTGCGTGTTGCGTATCCCCGCCGGCCTCGAACCGCCGCTATCTTCGTCACCGTTCCGCCGGCTTCGGGCCCGCGTTCCGCCTTTTTGTTTGTTCTGAGCCGTCGGCAGCTGTTTCCGCGCGGCCGATATGTGGTTCTGCGTCGCTGGCGGTTTCTCCAGCGTTCCGGCATGGATTCCCGACACGCTCCGCTCCCTGCGGTCGCTCACGCGGTCGGGAATGACGAGACGCGTGGATGGTCTCGCCGATTGTCCATGCCCGGCTTTGCATCAGGGGCGCTGCGAACAACAGCGATCCCTAAAACCGTTGGTGTGAACAACGGCGGTCATCGAAACCGACGCGAACGACAGCTACTCTCAAAGCCGTTGGCGATTGACGAAAGCGTTTCAGAACATTCGTCATTCCCGACCGCGTGAGCGACCGCAGGGAGCGGAGCGTGTCGGGAATCCATGCCGGAACGCCGATGCGCCGGAGCGGTGCAGGATGTGGATTGAATGCGCGGCGGTGCGCGCAAGTCCAAAGAAAGAACCTCGCCTGTTCAGTCGCTTGCCGAAAACTGCGCAAGAAACCACGTCTAGATTTGCCCACACGTTCGGGGTTTGCACGACAATCGGCCCATCGCCCTCACGGGAACCTGGTGCGCACCGGGTATCAGGGAGGGCGCCGGTGCCGGACTGGCAGCGCTAACGGTGGCGCTGTCTGGTGACGAGCCCTAAGTCCGGGCCCTGGAAAAACCCGGCCGCCGAAAATGGCGGCTTCGAGGTCCGAAGTCTGCCGTCGCGAAGGACGGCGAGGTCGGTCCGGGGCAAGAACACCGGCGGGGCGCCCGGAAGGCGCCAGTATCAGAATAGCATGAGGCACCGACCCGGCGCCCCGCTTCCCACCTCCCGCAAGGGAGTGTTTTTTGACAATGGCCAGGGCGGATTTCCGCAGCGTGGCGATGAAGAAGTGTATCAACGCAACCGCGCGTCGGCGCGACTGCACCGCCTCCGTCATTCCGGCCGAGCGCAGCGAGAGCCGGAACCCATTGGCCGCACCATCGTCGAGCCCGGCCCGGTCCTCGTTCTGAACAGTTCACGCAGCCGGACCGGCGCCGCGTGCTTCATTCCCGTTGACGCGACCTTCGTTCCCGGCCGTGCTGCTCAATGGGTTCCGGGTCGGCGCTCGGCTCCGCCTCGCTGGCCCGGAATGACGAGTGCTTGGGATGCCGCTCCGTCACATCCCTCCGATGGCAAGAAACAGAATGAAGGCGACAACTCCACCGCCGTCATTCCGGCCGAGCGCAGCGAGAGCCGGAACCCATTGGCCGCCCATCGTCGAGCCCGGCCCGGTCCTCGTCCTGGACCGTTCATGCAGCCGAACCGACGCCGCGTGTTTCATTCCCGTCAACGCGACCCTCATTCCCGGCCGTGCTGCTTTATGGGTTCCGGGTCGGCGCTCGGCTTCGCCTCGCTGGCCCGGAATGACGAAGGAGTAGGATGCCGCCACGTCACATTCTTCGAGAGCATGGCCCGGTCCTCGTCCTGGCCAGAACCGAAGCCTCGTATTTCAGGTCGGCTTGCAGGCTCAACTACCAGTCGCAAGATAGGCTTGCGCGATCGCCCGCATCCTGTCGCGGTCGAAGCTCGGGCCGTGGCCGCCATGGCCGGTGCTGATCGGCAATTCGAGCAGCCGCCGCATGGTGTGGCGATAGGCAGCGCGGTCGGAATCGGGAAGATCGTCGAGCAGCGTGTCGTCATAGATGGCGTCGCCGCTGAAGAAGAGCCCGTCATGTTCGTCGAACAGCGCGATCGAATCCGGCGAGTGGCCAGGCAGATGCAGGACGGTGAAGCGCCGGTCGCCAAGGTCGACGCTGTCGCCTTCGGCAAGAATCCGGGTCAGCGGCGCCGGCTCGATGCGGTAGCTTTCAGCCCTCCAGCCGGGATGCGGCAGGCGCGAAACGGCACCCTCCAGTTCGCGGAATTCATGCGCGTAGGTGGCGGCATCGCCCATGCGGGCGAATTCGGCGGCACTTTGCGCCGGGCCGGCGCGGTCGGCGAATTCGTGCAGCGAGCCGACGTGGTCGAGATGGATGTGGGTGGCAACGACCAGCAGCGGCTTGCCGGCCGGCGTGTCGATCTCAGGCGCCAGCGGGCAGATACCCATGCCGGTGTCGACCAGAAGATCGACGTCGCGCCCTTTGAGGTGCCAGATATTGGCGCTCATATAAGGATGCACGAAGGGCTCGGCGATCAGCGTCAGCGCCGGGTCGAGTGCCTGTTTGCCGAACCAGCCGGTCATCGTCGCCCTCACACGAAAGGTTTGCCGACCTGGTATTTGGCCGGCACCAGCCGGTGCAGATAGGCAAGGCCGGCATCGGACAGGTCGTTGGTGTCCTTACGCAGGTAATCGTCGGGCATGTGCCGGGTCTTGGCGGCGACGCTGCTCAGCGGCACCTTCCTGAACACGGTCTTCTTGCCATCATATTGCAGAGCCACCGAGCCGCCGCCCTCGGCGGCGACGCCCGCCGCGAAGGCGCCGGCATCGAAAGCCTCCTGCGCATCCACCGGGCTCACCGCGCCGATATAGCCGCGCGGCATGTAGCCCAGCGCGTCGACGCGGGCGCGTTTGCCGGGCAGCCTCTCGGCCAGCGCCTGTTCGAAGGCGCGGTTCAGGTCGCTGCCCGAAAGCTTGACGTTGCCGTGGGCATCGCGCTCGACCTTGTCGGAACCGACAATGGTCTCGACCAGCGAACGCCCGTCCGCGGTGGAAACACCTTCGGAAACGGCGACGATGCAGCGCTTGTGCTTGGCCATGGTCGCCTTCACGTCGTCGATGAAGCGGTCCACCGAAAAGGCGCGCTCGGGCACATAGACGAGATGCGGCCCGCTATCCCCGTCCAGCCGCCAGGCGGCGGACGCGGCGGTGAGGAAACCGGCATGGCGGCCCATGACGATGCCGACATAGATGCCGGGCAGGGCGCGGAAGTCGAGGTCCACCGACAGGAAGGCGCCGGCGACGAACTCCGCCGCCGAGATGAAACCCGGCGTGTGGTCGTTCTCGACCAGGTCGTTGTCGATGGTCTTCGGCGCATGCACGAAGGCGATCTTGCCGCCCGCCGCGTCGGTGAGGATCTGCTGCGTGCCGGAGGTGTCGTTGCCGCCGATATAGATGAAGGCGTCGGCGCCGATCTTCTGCAGCCCCTTCAGCACCAGTTCGCAATAGGCGGCGTCCGGCTTGTCGCGGGTGGAGCCGAGTGCCGCCGACGGCGTGCGACCGATCAGCCGCAGCTGGTCCTCGCGCATGTCGGTGAGGTCGACATAGTCGCCGTCGCGAACGCCGCGAACGCCATGGCGGGAGCCGAGCACACGCGCGCCGGGATGGTTCTTGCGGATTTCGAGGACCGCGCCGACCACCGTCTGGTTGATGACCGCGGTAGGGCCGCCGCCCTGGGCGATGATGAAAGTTCCGGCCATCCTGCGATCCTCCCGATCCGTCTCAGCCAGAACTTTCGCCTGTATTCAGGCGTGACGCAACGGGAGATTTAATCGATTAGGAGGAGGCAGTCGGGGGTGGGCAGTCGGCAGTCGGGAATGGGCGATCTGCAGCTGTATTGGGCAACTTGCCAATGAATTTACGACTTGCGCTCGACGGGAAGGCAACGGAGCAGTCTCCGACTGCCGACTGCCGACTGCCGACTGCCGACTGCCGACTGCCGACTGCCGACTGCCGACTGCCGACTGCCGACTGCCGACTGCCGACTGCCGACTGCCGACTGCCTCATGCAACCACAATCGGCACCTTGGTCGGCGAGGCACGGACGCGGTTATAGAGGTCGATGACGTCCTGGTTGATCATGCGCACGCAACCGGACGAGGCCTGGGTGCCGATGGTCCACCACTCGGGCGAGCCGTGCACGCGATAGCCGGTATCCTGGCCGTCCTTGTAGATGTAGTGCGCGCGGGCGCCGAGCGGGTTGTCGAGGCCGCCCGGCTGGCCGCTCGCCCATTTCACCAGCTCCGGCTTGCGCGCGATCATTTCCCTGGGCGGCGTCCAGGTCGGCCATTCCTTGGTGTACTGGATCACGGCGCGGCCGCTCCATTCGAAGCCGGCCTTGCCGATGCCGACGCCGTAGCGCACGGCCTCGCCACCTTCCTGCACCCAGTAGAGATGCCGCTCGTTAAGCCGCACGACGATGGTACCGGGTGCCTCGCCGGTCGGGTCGACGACGATCTGGCGGCGAAACTCCTGCTTGACCTTCTGGAAGGGAATGGCCGGCACGACGAAGCCGTTGTCGGTCAGCGAGGCGTACATGGTGCCGTTGTCGGTGATGTTCTTGTCGACGCTGATCGGCGGGATCGGGCGGATCGAGCCGGTCGACATGTCGTCGAGCTGGGGCATGCCGCCCGACGGTCCGACCGGACCGAGCGAGGGGATATCGAGGGTCTGCGAGCAGCCGGAGGCGCCAAGCAGGGTCATCACGCCGAGGCCTGAAAGCACGGCGCGGCGCGAGATGAGGTGGTCGGATTCCGGGCTGGCGACGCCGGATGAATGCGTCAGGTCTTGCGGTTTACGCATGCACTCTTTACCCCAAACGAACAGCCGGGATCACATGCCCGGCGATAGAGCGCATTTTCAGGATTCATGGTTTAAAAAGCGTGAAAGCCTTGGGTGGCTTGGATTTGCGCTTCAGACAAGCCAGCGTGGCCGGTGATTTTGGACGCTTGGAAAGGTGCCAGGCATCAAAAGACCTCGGTTCCGTCACAATGCCGGCACGGCTCCCGGCTATCCGTTTCCCCGATCCTAAAGAGTTGATTTCGAACCTGGAACGGGCCTTCGCATGGCGGACCGCAACGACCGATATGGCACTGCTTTCAGCGGCCATCATGGCCATCGCGTGCGTTGCCGCCATCGCTGCAACGAGCGTGCCGACCGGCGCGAATTGACGCCCGTCTGCGCTTCTCGAAATTGCTGGAAAAACCTCTTTACATCGGCCTGAAGGCAGGGATTTATCCTCTTCTTTAACAGGAGAGATCCATGTCTTTCGAGAATTGGGCGGCCTTCGCCGCCGCGTCCTCCATCCTGCTTCTCATTCCCGGGCCAACCATCCTGCTCGTCGTTTCCTACGCGCTGGGACAAGGCTGGCGCACGGCGCTGCCCATGGCGGTCGGCGTGGCGCTGGGTGATTTCACCGCCATGACGCTGTCGATGCTCGGCATCGGCGCTCTGTTGGCCGCCTCGGCCACGGTGTTCACCGTGCTCAAGGTGATCGGCGCCGCCTATCTCGTCTATCTCGGCATCAAGCTGTTCCGGGCCGGCGGTGCGCTGGAAGCCACGCCGCGCCACGACGCCGTTTCGGCGGCCAGGATGATGGGCCATGCCTGGCTGGTCACCGCGCTCAATCCCAAGAGCATCACCTTCTTTGTCGCCTTCCTGCCGCAGTTCCTTGACCGGCACGGCAATTTCTGGACGCAGATGATGATCTTCGAGGCGACCTTCCTGACGCTCGCCTTCGCCAATGCCTTTGGTTACGCGCTGGTCGCCTCGCGAGCCCGCAACATCGTGCGCAATCCGAAAGCCATCCGCATTTTCAACCGCACCGGCGGCACGCTGCTGGTCGGCGCTGGCATCGCCACCGTGGCGATGCGGTCGGGCAACTGATGCCGCGGGCGGGGCCGAGATCCGGCCCCGCAACCGCACTCACCATTTGACGCTGAGACCGAGATTGCCTTCCCACACGCGCCGTTTGTCGCCGCCGAGATTGGTGGTGTAATCGGCGGTGGCGAAGACGCTCAGCGTGTCCGACAGTTTCGCCACCACGCCGCCACCCAGTTCCAGCGAGGTGCCGCCGCGTTCGGCCGAGATCGGGTCCGCGCCGAAGTCCAGTTGGTCGGTGCCGCCGAAGTCATGCCAGAGATTGGCCTTGAGGTAGGGCTGCACGACGGCGCTGCCGGCTGGCATGGTTCCTTGCAGGCGCAGGCCGAGACGACCGGTGAGGCTGTTGTCATTGTCGAAGGAGACGGACGAGAAGCGGTCGGCCTTACCGTCGAGCGACAGGTGCTGCCAGATCAGCTGCGCCTGCGGTTCCAGCGACCAGTCGGCGTCCAGCGGAATTGGATAGCCGCCCTCGAGTGAAAGCGTGACGCCCGTACCGTCGACATTGATGCCGATATCGCGGTTCGACGTCGCCTTGCCGTTGAACCAGGTGCCCATGGCGACGCCGTCCAGATACCAGCCGCCGGGGCCGATATGGGTCCAGTAGGCACCGAACGACGTGCCACCCATGTCCAGTTTTCCGACGCTGAGATTGTTCCAGCCAAGCGCCTGGCCGCGGATGTCGCCATCCATGCGGGTATGGCCGATGAACAGACCGGCCCGGTTCTCGTGACCGGAGGGGCCTTCCCAGCCGATCAGGTCGGTGCCCGCCTGGAAGCCGAAAAGATGTCCGTCGAAAGTCGGCGAGACGGTGCCGCCCCAACTGACTTCCGCGTTCTGGCCAAAGAGGCGCCCCCAGCTGGCGGGCACCATGCCGACGCCACCGAGCAGGGATTGCTCGCCGCGCCGTTCGTGGAACGTGCCGAGCGTAGCGCTCATCAGATGGTAACCGGCGGGGGGCAGTGCCGCGTAGGTCGGCACTTCGACGCGATAGAGCGGAACGACATCGCCGATCACCGGAGTGGCGCCGGGTGAGGGCGGTGCGACGCCTGGCGATGGAAGCGGCGTAACCTCCGTTGACACTTCCGGCGGCGGCGGTGGCGGTTCAGCTGGCGGAACTGCCGGTGGCGGAGGCGGGGCGACCGGTGCGGCGTCGGTCGGCTGGACCGGCGGAGCGGGATCGACGGGGTTCGGATTGGCTGGTGTCGATTCCGGCGGCACCGGCGGCGGCGGGGTTACAGGTGGCGGAGCCGGCGGCTCCGGCGCGGGCGCCACCGGTTGCGGTGGCGGCGGTGCAGGCTCCAGCACGCCTGGACCGGGCGCTACTGTCGGCGGTGGTTCGGTAGAGGGCGTGTTCACGAGGGTGGAGCGCAAATACCAGTTCTCCGCGCTGCCGGCGGTGACGCCGCCTCTGAACAGGAAGTACTCGTAGGCGCCGGCCGCTACCGGCCCGTTCAACGCAAAGGCGTTGCTTGCCGTGGTGCCGCCATTGACCGCCTGCACCACCATGATGCCGTTCTGCGTGGTGGCGGCTCCCGCGCCGCCGACATTGATGACGCTGATGCTGGTTTCGCCGCTCGCCTTGCCGCCGGAAACCACCAGCTTGTCGGAGGCGGAACTATCGTCGCCAAGCGCCGTTTGCAGCAGGAGCAGACCGTTGTTGCCGGTGTAGTTGCCGGCGATGGTGAAGGTGTCGGTCAGGCTGTTGCCGCCATTGGTGAGATCAATGCGCCCGGCATTGATGACATTGGCCATTTGCCCGGCGGTGAAGGCCGAGACCCCGCCATTGGCGCCGCCACCGTAGAGCGTGCTGGCCACGTCGACCGTCAGCGTCCCGGTTCCCGTGCCGGGATCGCCGAGCGTCAACGTGCCGTCGAAGACAAGCTGCGTGTCGTTCGTGGCGCTGATCGTTTCCCAGTTCTGCAGCCTGGCGATGCCGGTCATGCTGACATTGGAAAGGGTGAGCGTATCGACGCCGAGTCCGCCGCTGATCGCTTTGGTGGCGCCCAGATTGCCATTGTTAAGATTGCTCAGCGTGGCGGTGTCGTTGTCGCCGCCGAGGTCGATCGTGCCGTAGATGATGCCGCCATTGTTCCAGGTGAACGTGTCCTGGCCGACGCTCATCAGCACGTCGCCGCCGATCGAGCCGCCGGTGACGGTGACGCTGTCATTGCCGCCACTGGTGCTGATGTTGCCGCCGATCGTGCCGCCCGAAACGATGATGATGTCGTCGTCGAAGCCGGTCACGAGATTGCGGTCGATGATGCCGCCCGACATGTTGAAATAGTTCTTGTCGAGTTTCATGTTGACGCGGCC
Source organism: Mesorhizobium terrae (assembly GCF_008727715.1). GTDB lineage: Bacteria > Pseudomonadota > Alphaproteobacteria > Rhizobiales > Rhizobiaceae > Mesorhizobium > Mesorhizobium terrae. Next base: position 240,197 of record NZ_CP044218.1, on the reverse strand, counting down.
GATGCGGCCGCCGGTCATGATCGCGTAGTCGCCATCGTCGAAGAAATCGACGATGCGCCCACCTGACATGAAGAAAGTGTCGCGTGCGTCGCCTTGATTGAGCGAGCCGATTTGGCCGCCGGTCATCTGGAAATCGTCGATGCCTCCGCCTTGCTGGACATTGCCGATCACCGTTCCGGCGCTGATGATGAAAGAATCGGGGCCGTCGCCCTCATCTACCGTGCCGGTGATGGTGCCGGAATGCATCTCGATGCGGTCGGCGCCGGCGCCATAGGTGACGTTGCCGGTGATCTGGCCGGTGCCGCCGGCCGGAAAAATCAGCGTGTTGTTGCCACTCGTGTCGACGAGGTTTCCAACGGTTGTGCCGCTGTCGCAGATGACGGTGTCGTTGCCTGGAGAAGAGGAGAGGATGCAGGCGGCTGACGCCGGCGAGAGCGGTGCAATACCGAGCAGGAGTGATGTCGAAGCCAGCAAAGTCAGTTTTCGGGCGGCAGAAGTTCTAGCCCGCTTGGCCGCGGCCGAAATACATTGCTGCATCAATATGTTCCCCTCGAAAATCGCTTAAATGACGCTTGCTCGCCGACCTTCCACTCTTGAAACCCCATGACCGTCCCGGTCACCCCGCCTGGCCGATTGCCACAAAGAAGCCATGATTTGCCCTGCGCCTCCAAACACAGTTCGTTTCCATGGTTTATAATTTGCGAATATTAGGAATAACCAAGATGAAGACGACAGACACAACCGGCCTCGCGCTTTCGGGCACCTCGGAAACGGCCCTGCAGCACTATCTGCGCGGGGTTGGCGAGTTGCAGCGCTTCGTCGGCGATCCCGTTGGTTCGGCCGACGCCGCGATCGCCGAAGCGCCTGGTTTCGTCATGGCGCATGTATTGAAGGGGTATCTGTTCGGCCTGTCGACCGAGCGCGAGGCAATGGCGGTTGCCCGCTCCTGTCATCAGGCGGCGCTGCCGCTAGCCGCCAGCGCCCGCGAGCAGGGCCATGTCGCCGCGCTCGGGCATTTGGCGGCCGGGCGCTGGCACGAGGCGGCGCGTATCCTTGAGGATATCGCCATCGAGTTTCCGCTCGATGCGCTTGCCCTGCAGGCCGGCCACCAGATCGATTTCTTCACCGGCAACGCCCGCATGCTGCGGGACCGTATCAGCCGTGCACTGCCGGTCTGGAACAAGGCCTTGCCAGGCTATCACGCCATTCTCGGCATGCAGGCGTTCGGGCTTGAGGAGATGGGCGATTATCAGCGCGCCGAACGGTTCGGCCGCCAAGCGATCGAACTCGAACCGCGTGATGGCTGGGCTCAGCACGCGGTGGCTCACGTCATGGAGATGCAGAGCCGGCAGCGCGATGGCATCGCCTGGATGCGGTCGAATAGAGACGGCTGGACGAAGGAGAGCTTTCTCCAGGTGCACAATTGGTGGCACCTCGCGCTGTTCCACTATGATCTCGGCGAGACGGACGAGGTGCTGTCGCTGTTCGACGGGCCGATCTACGGCAAGCGATCGACACTCGCGCTCAACATGGTCGATGCCTCGGCGATCCTGTGGCGCCTGCATCTCGGCGGCGTCGATGTCGGCGACCGCTGGGTGGCGCTCGCCGCCAACTGGACGCCAAAGGCGGCGGCCGGCAACTATGCCTTCAACGACGCACACGCGATGATGGCCTTTGTCGGAGCCGGGTTGGAGACACCGGCCCAAACCCTGCTGGAAGCCCAGCGCGAGGCGATGTCAGCCAGCGACGACAATGCCGCCTTCACCCGCGATGTCGGTCATCCGGTCACGCTGGCCGTAAAGGCCTTCGGCGATGGCAATTACGCCGAGACGGTGCGGTTGCTGCGGCCGATCCGCGCCGTCGCGCCCGCATTCGGTGGTAGCCATGCGCAGCGCGACGTAATCGATCTGACGCTGATCGAGGCCGCCCTGCGCGACGGCGATGTGCCGCTGGCAAGGGCGCTGAGCGCCGAACGCGCGCTCGCCCGCCCGGAGAGCCCGCTGTCCGCCTTGTTCACGCGCCGCGCCACCGCTCTCGACATGAATTGACGCGACGCCAGCCTTACAGTAAAACCTGCCTGACTATATTTTTCGAGACTCGAAAAAAAGATGAGCAAGTGCTGAAAGGCTTTCAGGCCTCGAAGTGTCTTGGGGAGGTTTTCGGGTCTCGGTAAGCTGGTGCCGGTCCGCAGGCAGGCGGACCGAACGGGAGGAGAAGGCATGTATCTCGGGCTCGATCTCGGCACGTCCGGCGTCAAGGCGCTGCTCATCGACGGGCGGCAGGCTGTCATCGGCTCCGGTCATGCCTCGCTGGACGTGTCGCGTCCGCATCATGGCTGGTCGGAACAGGATCCCGCCGAATGGGTCCGTGCCTGCCGCCAGGCGATCGCCGAACTGAAGGCCGCTCATTCTCGCGAATTCGCGGCCATCAAGGGCATCGGCCTGTCCGGTCAGATGCATGGCGCGACGCTGCTCGATGCCGGCGACGCGGTGCTGCGCCCCTGCATTTTGTGGAACGATACGCGCAGCTTTGCCGAAGCGGCCAAGCTGGACGCCGATCCGCGTTTCCGCAAGCTCACCGGCAACATCGTTTTCCCGGGCTTTACCGCGCCGAAACTGGCCTGGGTGAAAGCCAATGAGCCGGCCGTCTTCGCCCGGGTGGCGAAGGTGCTTTTGCCGAAGGACTATCTCAGGCTCTGGCTGACCGGCGAGCATATTTCGGAAATGTCGGACGCGGCCGGCACCTCCTGGCTCGATGTCGAAAAGCGGCGCTGGTCACCGGAGCTACTTGCCGCCACCGAGCTCGATGAAAGCCATATGCCTACGCTCGTCGAGGGCACCGACAGGGCGGGCGGGTTGCGTGCCGAACTGGCCGCCGAGTGGGGTTTGACCCCGGGCATTCCGGTCGCCGGCGGCGCGGGAGACAATGCCGCCTCCGCCTGCGGCATGGGTACGGTCGGTGCCGGTCATGCCTTCGTTTCGCTGGGCACGTCGGGCGTGCTGTTTGCGGCCAATGCCGCCTATCTGCCCAATCCCGAAAGCGCGGTGCACACCTTCTGCCACGCTCTGCCGCAGACATGGCACCAGATGGGCGTGATCCTGTCCGCCACGGATTCGCTCAACTGGCTGTCGGAGATCACCGGCAAGGGCGCCGGCGAACTGACGGCCGAGCTTGGCGATACGCTGAAAACGCCGAGCGGCGTTTCCTTCCTGCCCTACCTGTCCGGCGAGCGCACGCCGCACAACGATGCCGCCATTCGTGGCGCCTTTGTCGGCCTGGCGCATGAATCGAGCCGTTCGGCGCTCACCCAAGCAGTGCTGGAAGGCGTAGCCTTTGCCTTCCGCGACAGCCTCGAGGCCTTGCGCAAGGCCGGAACGACGCTGGAGCGGGTCACGGCAATCGGTGGTGGCTCGCGTTCGCGCTACTGGCTGAAGGCAATCGCCACGGCGCTGGGTATTCCAGTCGATGTGCCGGCCGATGGCGATTTCGGCGCTGCCTTTGGCGCGGCGCGGCTCGGGCTGATCGCCGCGACCGGGGCCGATCCGCTTGCCGTCTGCACGGCCCCGGCCGTTGCCGCGACCGTCGAGCCCGAAAAGGCCCTGGCCGCGGCTTTCGAGGACGCCTATCGGCGGTACGGCGCCCTCTATCCGGCGATCAGGGGGACGATGTGACCGGCCGGACTGCGCCTGCGCCGACGGGCCCGTGCCCGTCGCCTTTCGCTTTATTGGGCGGGAATTTTGTCGAGGAAGCCGGTGACTGTCTTCAGCCGGCCGTTCTCGACAAAGCCGATGTCGGTGCCTTCGATGACCGAATCCACGCCCTCCGGTCCGAGGTTCCAGGAAAAGCGGATGAACTCGCCGAAACCGTCCGGCGTGCCGCGCAGCGAGAAGCGGAAGCCGGGGAAGCGCTGCTGCACACCTTCGATCAGCGCGGTGAGGCCGGCATGGCCGTCGCCCTGCATGATCGGGTCGCGGTAGCTGACATCGTTGGTGAAGGCCGCGTCGAGCAGGCCGACCCGACGCGCCGCATCGGTTTCGTTCCAGGCGGCGATGTAGTTGTGGGTGATGGCGGCGAGGTCGGTCATGGTCCGTTTCCTTTGTTTCGGGTTTCGACACGAGCCTTTTCGCCCGTCCCGCAAACGGAACCAATTACGCGGCAGGTAATCGGCACGATGTCGATGGGGCCGTTGTCCCGGATAGCGGGCAGGGCCCGTCCAAAGCATTCCAGAGGAGAAAGAGCATGAGCACCGGTTTCTTCGGCGATGTTGGCAAGATCGGCTATGAAGGGCCGGATTCGACCAATCCGCTCGCCTATCGTTTCTACAACAAGGACGAGGTGGTGCTCGGCAAGCGGCTGGAAGACCATCTGCGCTTCGCCGTCGCCTACTGGCATTCCTTTGCGTGGCCGGGTGGCGATCCGTTCGGTGGACAGACCTTCGAGCGGCCATGGTTCGGCGACACGATGCAGGCGGCTAAGCTGAAAGCCGACGTCGCCTTCGAAATGCTGTCGTTGCTCGGCGTGCCTTATTATTGCTTCCACGACGCCGACGTTCGGCCGGAGGGCGCAACCTTCGCCGAAAGCGCTACGCGGCTCGACGAGATCGCCGATGTCTTCGAAGCCAGGCAGAGCGAGACCGGCGTCAAGCTTCTGTGGGGCACCGCCAACCTGTTCTCTCACCGCCGCTACATGGCCGGTGCCGCCACCAATCCCGACCCGGAAGTGTTTTATTACGCAGCTGCCACGGTCAAGAAATGCATCGATGTCACCAAACGCCTCGGCGGCGAAAACTATGTGCTGTGGGGCGGCCGCGAGGGCTACGAGACCCTGCTCAACACCGATCTCAAGCGCGAGCGCGAGCAGGCCGGCCGCTTCCTGTCCATGGTGGTCGACTACAAGCACAGGATCGGCTTCAAGGGCACCATCCTGATTGAGCCGAAGCCACAGGAGCCGACCAAGCACCAGTACGATTACGACGTCGCCACGGTCTACGGTTTCCTCAAGGATTTCGGGCTGGAGAAGGAGGTCAAGGTCAATATCGAGCAGGGTCACGCCATCCTGGCCGGACACTCGTTCGAGCATGAGCTGGCGCTGGCCGATGCGCTCGGCATCTTCGGTTCCATCGACATGAACCGCAACGACTACCAGTCGGGCTGGGATACCGACCAGTTCCCGAACAACGTGCCGGAAATGGCGCTCGCCTACTATCAGGTGCTTCAGGCCGGCGGCTTCACCACCGGTGGCACCAATTTCGACGCCAAGCTGCGCCGTCAGTCGCTCGACCCGCAGGACCTGCTGATCGCTCATATCGGGGGCATGGACTGCTGCGCGCGTGGGCTCAAGGCCGCCGCGCGCATGATCGAGGACAAGGCGCTGTCGGCTCCGCTCGAGGCGCGTTACGCGGGCTGGGCCAATCCGCAAGCCAGCAAGGTTCTTGCGGGCAGCGTCACGCTGGAGGATCTATCGGCGAAGGTGCTCAAGGACGGGATCGAGCCTGAACCCCGCTCCGGCCGGCAGGAATATCTGGAGAATGTCGTCAACCGGTATGTCTGACAGCGCTGGCATAAAGCGCGGCGGGATCACCATCAGGCGCGGGATCGAAGCCGATTTCCCGGGCCTGAAGCGTGTGCTGCAGGAAACCTTCGAGAGCACCTGGCTGCCGGAAATCACCCCGGCTGCCGCGCGCAACTATGTCGAAGGCAATGTCGGCCACCGTTTCGTGGACGAACAGGGCCGTAATTTCCTCGTCGCGCTGGTCGGTGGCGAGGTTGCCGGGCTCGTCAACTGGCGGGACGATTTCATCGATGCCTTGCATGTCGGTTCGCGTCACCAGCGTCTCGGCGTCGGTCGCGCCCTGATGGTGGAGGCCGAGAAAGCCATCGAGGCGTCCGGCTACATCCAGGTTCGGCTGGAGACCGACAGCTTCAACCAACAAAGCCAGGCCTTCTACAAAGCGCTGGGCTACGAGGAAAAAGACCGCTATCCCGACCTTGAATGGGAGAGCGGATTGACAACGGTGTTGTTCGAAAAGAAATTCTAGGAACGGTTAGCCGGATAAGTCGTTGGCGGAATGAAATCACCGTTCCAGCACGATTTCGTGACTCAATTTTCTCAATCTGCCTTTCAATCGCCTTGAGCTTGCCTTCAAGAAGCCGTCACAGGTTTCCTATATACAGGCCTCGCCAACACGAATCGAAAGGAGGCGAAGAATGCAGATCGAACACGAAATCGACGCCCTTCTGTCGCGTGAGCATGCCGGTTCGATCATCGACCGGTTGATGTCGATGCCGCGTCCCAACGACGACGCCAAGGTATCGAACGAATGGGATCGCGCCGTGGCCGGCCGTTTCGAGATACACCTGGCCAAGCAGATGCGCGACCTGATCGACGGTGGAGACAACCGCCGCGCTGCCTGATCGGCGCGGCGTCAGCCGCGTCTCAACCTGACCGGCGCCTCGCCGAAAGCTCTTGAAAACGCTCTTGAGAATGCCGCAGCGGACGAAAAGCCCGTTCGCCCGGCGATGTCAGCCATGGCGATGCGTGTGTCCACCACCAGTCGTCTGGCGGCACCGAGCCTGAGCCTGAGGTAGTAGGCCCCGGGTGTTTCGCCGATCGAGGCTCGAAAGATGCTCTCCAGCGTGCGGGCAGTGATGCCCGCACGTCGGGCGATGGCCGCGATCGTCAGCGGTTGGTCGACATGCGCTTCCATCAGCCGGATCGCCTGCGCCAGGCGCGGATCGTAGCCATCGAGGCGGCCGAGCGAGACCAGGGGTTGCGCGTCGGTGGCGGCGCGCGCCTGATCGTAGATAAAGACCGAGGCGACATCGAGCGCCACAGCCATGCCAAGCCGCGAGCGCACCAGGTGTAGCATCAGGTCAAAGGTTGGCGAGGCGCCGCCCGAGGTGAAGACCGGACCGTCGATGACATAGCGGTCGGGGCGAACGTCGGTGCCGGGAAAGGCTGCGGTGAAATCCTCCATGTCTTCCCAGTGCGTGGTCGCGCTGCGCCCTTCGAGCAGTCCCGCACGCGCAACCAGCCATGTTCCGGCTTCGACGCCACCGACCGCGCGTGCCGTGCGCGCCGCGCGCCGCAAGCCGGAAAGCAGCGCCGAAGTCGCGTAGTTCTGCGTGCCGAAGCCAGCGATCACCACCAGCATGTCGGCGGCCTCGGCGGGGTCGAAGCGTCCGGACACAGCCACCGGCAGGCCACATGTCGTCACCGGTGCATCGCCCGTCATCGACACCAGCCGGTAGTCGAACAGCGTCTCGCCGGTGATGCGGTTTGCCGCGCGCAGCGGATCGACGGCGGAGGCCACGCACATGATCGACGAGCCGGAGAACACTAGCAGCGTCACCTTGAGCGGCGCGCGCTCGGCAAAAAAGATTGTCTGCCTTTCGGATTTGGCCATGTTTGTTTCGTAAAGCGCAAAGCAGACTTCGGCAAGCGGCGCAATGATCGGTGAAAAGCATTTCGGGAGGAAAGCTATGCCGCTTGCGATGAACCGCGAGGTCTTCATTACCTGTGCCGTGACCGGTTCCGGTGGCACGCAGGACCGCAGCCCGCATGTGCCGCGCTCGCCCAAGCAGATCGCCGATTCGGCTATCGAGGCGGCCAAGGCGGGTGCGGCGATCGTCCATTGCCATGTCCGCGATCCCGAGACAGGCAAGCCGCGCCGCGACGTGCATCTCTACCGTGAGGTGACCGAGCGCATCCGCGATGCCAATGTCGATGTGGTCTTGAACCTCACCGCCGGCATGGGCGGCGACATGGTGTTCGGCCCGGTTGAAAGCCCGCTGCCATTGAAGGAGCAGGGCACCGACATGGGCGGCGCCTCCAACCGCGTCGAACATGTGCGCCAGTGCCTGCCCGAAATCTGCACGCTCGACTGCGGCACGATGAATTTCAACGAAGCCGACTACGTCATGACCAACACGCCGGGCATGTTGCGTGCCATGGGCGGCATGATGACGGCGATGGGCGTCAAGCCGGAGATCGAGGCCTTCGACACCGGCCATCTCTGGTTCGCCAAGCAACTGGTCGAGGAGAAGATCCTGGCTCCCGACGCGCTGGTGCAGTTGTGCATGGGCGTGCCGTGGGGTGCGCCGGACGACCTCAACACCTTCATGGCCATGGTCAACAATGTGCCGAAGGAATGGACCTTCTCGGCCTTCGCGCTCGGCCGCAACCAGATGGCTTATGCCGCTGCGGCGGTGCTTGCCGGCGGTAACGTGCGCGTCGGTCTCGAAGACAATCTGTGGCTGGACAAGGGCGTGCTCGCCACCAACGCGCAACTGGTAGAGCGCGCGGTTTCTGTCGTCGAAAATCTGGGCGCCCGGGTCATCGGGCCGGAAGAGGTGCGCAAGAAGCTCAACCTCGTGAAGCGTGCGCCGATCGCGGCGTGATCGGAAAGTGTCGATCACGGAGAGGAGTTCGGCATGACCACGGTCAAATTCACCGCGATGAAGGATGGCGACAAGGACGACTATGCGTTCCTGACCGCCCATGAGATCGACTATGCCGCCAAGACAGGCGACCGCCTGCTCGACGCGCTCGTCCAACTCGACGAGGGATTGTCGGGTTACAAGATCAGCCGTCTCGGCCATTCGCTGCAGGCAGCCACACGCGCCTGGCGTGACGGCGCCGATACCGACTGGATCGCCTGCGCGCTCCTGCACGATATTGGCGACATATACGCGCCCTACAATCACGACGAATACGCGGCCACGATCCTGAAACCGTTCGTGCGCGAACAGTGCACCTGGGTGGTGGAAAAGCACGGCGACTTCCAGCGCCTCTATTACGCCCATCATCTCGGCGGTAATCGCCATGCGCGCGATAAGTTCACCGGCCATGCCTACTACGACGACTGCGACCAGTTCTGCGAACGCTGGGACCAGTCGAGTTTCGATCCCGACTACGAAACCCTTCCGATCGAGTTCTTCCGGCCCTTCGTCATCGAGGTCTTCGCCCGCAAGGCATACGATCCTTCCGTCATCCGTGCCGGCGAACGCGTCGCACTGGTCAACCCCGAAATCGCCAAGGAAAGAAGCGGAGCGCCCGCATGAGCACAATCGTCAAAGCAGCTGCCATCGGAGGCGGTGTCATCGGCGCGGGCTGGGTCGCGCGCCTCTTGCTCAACGGCATCGACGTTTCGATCTTCGACCCCGATCCTGAGGCCTCGCGCAAGGTCGCCGAGGTGATGAAGGGCGCGCGTCGCGCCTACAAGCAGATGGTTCCCGGCGGCCTGCCCAAGGAAGGCAAGCTGACCTTCGCCAAGACCATTGCCGAGGCGGTCGCCGACGCCGATTTCATCCAGGAAAGCGTGCCCGAGCGGCTCGACCTCAAGCACAAGGTGCTGGCCGAGATCGACCTGCATGCTCCCGCCAACGCGATTGTTGGCTCGTCCACCTCCGGCATCAAGCCGTCCGATATGCAGGTGGCGATGAAGAAACACCCCGAGCGGCTGGTGGTCGGCCATCCGTTCAATCCGGTCTATTTGCTGCCGATCGTCGAGATCGTCGGCGGCGCGCAGACCTTCCCGGAAGCGATCGAGGTCGCCAAGGAGATCTACGCGTCCATCGGTATGAAACCTGTCGTCATCCGCAAGGAGATCGAGGCTTTTGTGGGTGACCGCCTTCTGGAGGCGGCCTGGCGCGAGGCGCTGTGGCTGATCAAGGACGGCATCTGCACCGTCGAGGAACTCGACGACATCATGCGCTACGGCTTCGGCCTGCGCTGGGCGCAGATGGGCATGTTCCAGGTCTACCGCATCGCCGGCGGCGAGGCTGGCATGCGCCACTTCATGGCGCAGTTCGGCCCCTGCCTGCAATGGCCATGGACGAAGCTGACCAACGTGCCGGAATTCAACGACGAGCTGGTTGACCTGATCGCCGGCCAGTCCGACGACCAGTCGCAAAAATGGTCGATCCGCGAGCTGGAAAAGATCCGTGACGACAATCTCGTCGCGATCATGGATGCCCTGTCCAAACAGAACAAGGGCAAGGGCTGGGGCGCCGGCGCGCTGCACAAGAGCTATACCAAGCAGCTCGCCGACCTGGCTTCGATGAAGACGAAGACTTCGGCCGCCGCAGCGAAAGCCAAGGCGTCCAAGCCGGTGAAGAAGGCAGTCAAAAAGACCGCCGGAAAGAAGGGCTGAGCCATGGATTTCGGCCTGACCGAAGAACAGCAGCTCATCGTCGACACCACGCGTGCCTTTGTCGAGAACGAGCTCTACCCGCATGAACAGGAGGTTGAGCGCACTGGCCATCTGCGCATGGACCTCGTCAAGGAGCTGCAGGCCAAGGCGATCACCGCTGGTCTTTACGCGGCGAACATGCCGGCCGAAGTCGGCGGCGCCGGCCTCGATACGCTGACCTGGCTGCTCTACGAGAAGGAACTCGGCCGCGCCAACTATGCACTGCACTGGACCTGTGTCGCCAGGCCCTCGAACATCCTGCTCGCCGGTACGCCGGAGCAGCGGGAGAAATATCTCTTCCCCTGCATCCGCGGTGAAAAGTGGGATTGCCTGGCCATGACCGAGCCCGGTGCCGGCTCCGACCTGCGCGGCATGAAGGCGAGCGCGGTGGAGAAGGGCGGCGACTGGGTGCTGAACGGCACCAAGCATTTCATCTCGCATGCCGACATAGCCGATTTCGCCATCTGTTTCATGGCGTCGGGCGAAGAGGACAGCTCGCGCGGCAAGCGCAAGAAGATCACCGCTTTCTTCGTCGACAAGGGCACGCCCGGTTTCACCGTGCGCGACGGCTATCGCAATGTCTCGCACCGCGGTTACACCAATGCGGTCCTGGAATTCGACGACTGCCGTATCCCCAAGGAGCAGATACTGGGCGAAGTCCACAAGGGCTTCGAAGTTGCCAACAGCTGGCTCGGCGCCACCCGCTTGCAGGTCGCTTCGACCTGTCTCGGCCGCGCCGAGCGCGCGCTTCAGCACGCCATCGACTATGCCGCGCAGCGCGAGCAGTTCGGCCAGCAGATCGGCAAGTTCCAGGGCGTCTCTTTCAAGCTGGCCGATATGGCGATGGAATTGAAGGCGGCCGAACTCCTGACCCGCGAAGCCGGCTGGAAGTACGACCAGGGCACCGTGACCGACCAAGACATGGCGATGGCCAAGCTGAAGGCCACCGAGGTGCTCGCCTTCATCGCCGATGAGGCGATCCAGATCCATGGCGGCATGGGCCTGATGGACGATCTGCCGCTGGAGCGCATCTGGCGCGACGCCCGTGTCGAGCGTATCTGGGAAGGCACGTCCGAAATCCAGCGCCACATCATTTCCCGCGCCCTGTTGAGGGCGGTTGGGGGATAATCCAGCGAAATGGCGAAGACCGGCATCAGGGAAACCGACCTATATCTGCCTGTGAAGCGCCTGCTCGAAACGCAGGGCTACATGGTCAAGGGCGAGGTTGGCGCCGCCGACATCGTGGCGGTGCGCGATGGCGACGATCCGGTCATTGTCGAACTGAAGGCCGGCTTCTCGCTTTCCCTGTTTCATCAGGCCATCCAGCGTCAGACAATCAGCGACGCGGTCTACATCGCCGTGCCGCGTGGAACAGGCCGGGCTTCGCTGAAGGCGCTGGTCGACAACAGGAAGCTGTGCCGGCGGCTTGGTCTTGGCCTGATTACGGTCCGACTTGCGGATGGTTTCACGGAAATCCATTGCGATCCCGCGCCGTACAAGCCGCGGCAGTCGAAGCCACGCAAAACGCGGCTGCTGCGCGAATTCGAAAGATTGGTCGGCGATCCGAACCTCGGCGGCGCGACCCGCCGCAACCTGGTGACCGGCTACCGCCAGGAAGCACTGCGCTGCCTGAAACTGCTTGACGAACAGGGCCCGACAAAAGCGGCCGAAGTCGCTCGCCAGACGAATGTCGCGCATGCCCGCCGCCTGATGACCGACAACCACTATGGCTGGTTCGAGCGCGTCAGCGCCGGCATCTACGCGCTGAGCCCGAAAGGTGTGACGGCAACGTCGGAATATCTGTCCGAACTTGAAAATCTCCGCGCGGCGGCATCCGGCGCCGACAACATTTCTGTGATTGCAAAGCCATGACATTGCCTCGTATCCGCGACCTTTCCCGTTTGCTGCGTCCGAAATCCATCGCGGTTGTCGGCGGCGGCTTCTTTGCGCCCAACGTCGTCAAGCAATCGCTGAAGATGGGCTTTGCCGGCGAAATCTGGCCGGTCCACCCGACAAAGGACGAGGTCGCCGGGGTCAAGGCCTATCGTTCGCTCGCGGAGCTGCCGCACGCGCCGGATGCTACCTTCATCGGCGTCAATCGCCACCTCACCATCGACGTGGTGCGCGAATTGAGCGCGGCCGGTGCCGGCGGCGCCATCTGCTTCGCGGCCGGTTTTCGCGAGACCGCGCATTACGAGGCTGAAGGGCAGGATTTGCAGCAGGCGCTGATCGAAGCTGCCGGCGACATGCCGATCATCGGCCCGAACTGCTACGGGTTGATCAACTATGCCGACGGCGCGCTGTTGTGGCCCGACCAGCATGGCGGTCGCCGTTTGGTGGAAGGCGAGAAGGGCACCGCCATCATCACGCAATCCTCCAACATCGCATGCAACCTCACCATGCAGATGCGCGGCCTGCCGGTTGCTTTCCTGATGACGGCGGGCAATCAGGCGCAGACCGGTCTCTCCGAAATGGCGCTTGGCCTCATCGAGGACGACCGCGTTTCCAGCCTCGGCCTGCATATCGAGGGGTTCGACAAGGTCGACGGTTTCGAGCGGTTGGCGGCGCGGGCGCGCGAATTGAAGAAACCGATCGTCGCCATGAAGGTCGGCCGCTCCGAACAGGCGCGTGCCGCCACCATCTCGCACACTGCCTCGCTTGCGGGTTCAGACGCTGCGTCGGATGCTTTCCTCAAGCGGCTCGGCATTCCGCGCGTCGACACCATTCCGTCTTTCCTGGAGACGCTGAAGCTCCTGCACGCGGTAGGGCCGCTGGAGAAGCCGACCTTGTCCTCCATGAGTTGTTCCGGCGGAGAGGCATCCGTCATGGCCGATACAGCCGAGGGCCGGCTCGTGCATTTCCCGGCTTTGACTGAGGCGCATGGCGCGCGCGTGCAGGAGACGCTCGGCCCGCTCGTCGCTGTGGCCAATCCACTTGACTACAACACCTATATCTGGGGCAAGCAGGAGGCGCTGACGGCGACTTTCTCTGCGATGGTCTCGGGCGGTTTTGGCCTGAACATGCTGGTGCTGGATTTCCCGCGCACCGATCGCTGCTCGGACGCCGACTGGTGGCCGACGGTCAATGCTTTCGAGGAAGCGTTGAAGACCAACGGCGCGCGTGGCGCCATCGTTGCCTCGATGGGCGAAAACCTGTCGGAAGATCATTCCACTGAACTGCTCCGGCGCGGCATCGTGCCGATCCATGGTATAGCCGAAGCTTTTGATGCCGCCGAAGCAGCGGTCTTTGTCGGTGAAGCTTGGCGCAAGCCTGCCGTTCCCGCGTTGCTCGGAGGTCAATCCGGCGCGTTCGGGCAAGGCCGCAATACGCCCGATGAAGCCGCTGCAAAGGCCATGCTGGCGGCAGCCGGGCTGCCGGTGCCGCGCGGTCGTCGCGCGGCAAGCGTCGCCGAAGCCGTCGATGCGGCAGCTGCACTCGGTTTTCCGGTGGCGCTCAAGGCACTTGGCGTCGCCCACAAAAGCGAGCTTGGTGCTGTGCGCCTCAACCTCAAGAGCATCGAGGATGTGCGCGATGCCGCCACGGCACTGCTTCCGCTCGGTCGCGGTCTCTATGTCGAGGCCATGGTGGCGGGCGGCATCGCGGAGCTGATCGTCGGCCTGACCCGCGATCCGATCTTCGGCCCGGTGATGACGGTGGGAACTGGCGGCGTGCTGGTCGAACTTCTGAAGGACAGCGCCACGCTGCTCCTGCCTGCCACGCGACCCGAGATCGAGACGGCGCTGCGCAGCCTTAGACTGTTTCCGCTGCTCGACGGCTATCGCGGCCGGGCAAAAGCCGACCTTGGCGCGGCCATCGCGGCCATCGAGAAGATCGCCGGTTTCGCCATCGCCCATGCCGACGAGATCGAGGAACTGGACATCAACCCGCTGATCGTCTGCGCCGAAGGCAAGGGCGCATGGATCGCCGATGCATTGATGGTTACCACCGCCCACACGGCCACGGAAAAGATGGCAGGCGCTTTCGCCGAAGGAGAAGAAGAATGTCTGACGTCGTAACAACCCGCCGCGAGGGTGTCATCCTCGAAGTCACGCTCGATCGGCCGAAAGCCAATGCCATCGACCTGAAGACATCGCGCCTGCTGGGCGAAACCTTCAAGGCTTTCCGCGACGATCCGGAACTGCGCGTCGCCATCGTCAAGACCGCCGGCGACAAGTTCTTCTCGGCCGGCTGGGACCTGAAGGCGGCAGCCGCCGGTGACGCGGTGGATGGCGACTATGGCGTTGGCGGCTTTGCCGGCCTGCAGGAATTGCGCGACCTCAATAAGCCGGTCATCGCCTGCGTCAACGGCATGGCGGTGGGCGGCGGCTTCGAACTGGCGCTCTCTTGCGACCTGATCTACGCCTCCGACCATTCGAGCTTCGCGCTGCCGGAGATCCGCGCCGGCACGCTGGCCGATGCCGCCACCATCAAGCTGCCGAAGCGCATTCCCTATCACGTCGCCATGGACCTTTTGCTCACCGGCCGCTGGATGGACGTACAGGAGGCGCACCGCTGGGGCCTTGTAAACGAGGTGCTGCCGGCCGACAAACTTGAAGATCGCGTATGGGAGATTGCGCGCCTGCTGGCAGGCGGCCCGCCGCTTGTCTTCTCCGCCATCAAGGAGGTCGCGCGCGCGGCCGAGGCCATGACTTTCCAGGATGCCATGAACTGGATCACCAAGCGCCAGTTCCGCACCGTCGACGAGCTCTACGCCTCCGAAGACAATCTCGAAGGCTTCAAGGCTTTCGCCGAAAAGCGCGACCCGGTGTGGAAGGGAAGGTGAGCGGCCAACTGCCATGACCGACTATGCGAAGCTGATCGACGCCGAGACCTGGGCCTTCATCGAGAAGACCAATTCCTATTATCCGCCCGACACCATCGACTACACGATCGAGCAGCAGCGCGTCGTCTATGACCGCATGTGCCGCGAGTTCTTCGCCGGTTATCCCGAGGGCGTTACGGTGGAAACGACCGCGATCGAGACGCCTGATCGCGCCATTCCCATCCGCATCTATCGCCATCGGGACGAGGCAGCGAAGGCATTTGTGCTTTATTTCCACGGCGGCGGCTTCGTTGTCGGCGGTCTCGAAAGCCATGACGATGTCTGCGCAGAATTGTGTGCCCGAACCGGTTATGAGGTCGTCTCCGTCGACTATCGGTTGGCGCCGGAGCATCGCCACCCGGCCGCCTTCGACGACGCGGTGGCAGCGTTCCATTGGGCTGTCTCGAGCACTGCCTTGCCGATCCTGCTGGTCGGCGACAGCGCGGGGGGCAATCTGGCCTCGGCGGTTGCGCACGCCACGCGTGCCCACCCGCGCCGCGCAGTCGGCCAGGTGCTAATCTATCCCGGTCTCGGTGGCGATCAGACCAAGGGTTCTTACATCACCCACGCTGAAGCGCCGATGCTGACCATGCGGGATCTGATCTTCTACAAGGATATCCGCACCGGCGGTGAGGGCAGGATCGGCGATGCTACTCTCGCGCCGCTGCTCGATCGCGATTTTTCCGACCTGCCGCCCACCATCGTCATCACCGCCGAATGCGATCCACTGTCTTCGGATGGGGAGGCCTATAGGGACCGTATCCTCACCACCCGCGGCAAGGCTTTCTGGCATGAAGAACAAGGGTTGGTGCATGGCTATTTGCGCGCCCGCCATACGGTGAAGCGCGCCCGCGAAAGTTTTACGCGGATCGTCGAGGCAGTCGGCCGGCTGGGTGCTGGCGAATGGGTGTGGTGAGCCTACACCCTACGACGATGAGGCGCTGATCGACGGCCTGGGTTTCTCCCGCCGCCATATGCCGAACAGCTCAGCGCAGAAACGGTCCGGCCTGCATCGTCGCCGGTACCGCCACGCCGAGACGTTCCAATATGCTCGGCGCCAGTTGCAACTGGTCGAGCAGCGCGCCCGGGTCGGGGCCTTCCGCGGCGCCGAAATAATAGAGCGCGAAATCCTGCTGTTCGTCCTCGCGCCCGCCATGGTGGCCGCGGTCGGTCTGGCCGTGGTCGGCGGTGACGACCACCTCATAGTCTGCGTCCAGCCATTGCGGCAGGAAGGCCGCTAGCATGCCGTCCATGGCGTAGCAGGCATGGTCCATTTCGATGCAGTCGTGACCGAAGCGGTGTCCCATCGAGTCCAGCGTGCAGGTATGCAGGATGCCATAGTCGATCGAAAAACGCCGGGTCAGCATGGTCAGCGTGGCAAACAGGTCGACGTCGCTCGGCGTCATCTGGTTCTTGTGGTTGTAGCCGGTCATGGTGTGGAACCGGCCATGCGTGATCGGTCCGCCCGGTTCGTCATATTCCATGTCCTCGACGAGATCGAAGGGATAGCGCCGGAAGAACTCGGACCAGTAGGAATGGGTCACGGCGCCGGTCTTGCCGCCGGCCTTCGATATTTCGGAGAACAGGTCCGGCTGGGTGACGCGGAAGCGGTTCTCGTTGGAAAGGATTCCGTGCTGCTGCGGCGGCACCCCGGTATGGATCGAGGCGTAGCAACAGGCTGAGGTGGACGGCAGCACCGAGCGCATCTTCCACACCCGTGCCGCGCCCGATTGCACCCATCCCTCAAGGTTGCCGAACAGCCGCCGCCAGTTGCGGTACGGCACGCCGTCGAGAATGATGAGCAGAAGCTTGGATTTGAGCGCCATGCGGCAGTTTCCTTCTCCGCCGCATGGCGCGGCATTGCATTTCTCAGGCCTTCAGCCAGCACGAGGCCAGGGCATAACCGTCCATCATCTCGCCTTGCGGATTGGCGACCCAGCCATCCACCTTGCTGGTGGCCGCCGCATCGATGAACTGGTTGAAGAACGGCACGACCATGCCGCCCTGGTCGCGCACCAGCATCGCCATGTCATGGAACAGCACCTTGCGCTTGTCCTGGTCGAGTTCGCCGCGTGCCTTCATCAGCAACTGGTCGAATTCGGGCCGTTTGAAACGCGTGTCGTTCCAGTCTGCCGTCGAGACAAGCGCCGTCGCGTACATCTGTGCCTGGGTGGCGCGCCCGCCCCAATAGGAAAGCGAGAACGGCTTCTTGTTCCACACTTCCGACCAGTAGCCGTCGCCCGGCTCGCGCTTGATCTCGATCTTGATGCCCGCCTTGGCGCAGCTCTGCTGGTAGAGCTGGGCGGCATCGACCGCGCCGGGGAACGCGACATCGGAGGTGCGCAGCAGGATCGAGCCGCTGTGGCCCGACTTCTTGTAATGCTCGGCGGCCTTTTCCGGATCGAACTTGCGCTGTTCGATGTCGGCCGGGAAAAGCGGATAGGCCTGGTTGATCGGGAAGTCATTGCCGACGGACCCGTATCCGAACAGGATCTTGGTCAGTAGCTCCTCGCGGTCCATCGCAAGCTTGAGCGCCATCCTGAGGTCGTTGTTGTCGAAGGGCGCGGTGTCACAGAACATGTTGAAGGGATAGAAGCCGCGGCCTGAAGTTGCCTCCACGGTGACGCCGGCAACGCGCTTGACGAGGTTCACCACCTTCGGCTCGACGCGGTTGATGAAATGCACCTGGCCGCCCTGCAGCGCGGCCAGCCGCGCCGTCGCGTCGTTGATGACCACGATCTCGATCTGGTCGGCATGGCCGAGCTTGTCGCCGCCCCAGTAATTGGCGAAACGTTCGCCGCCATGGCGCACGCCCGGTTCGTTGACTTTGACCTTGTAAGGCCCGGCGCTGATGCCGGCATTCGGATTGTCCTTGCCGCCGTTCGGCTGGATGACCAGGTGATAGTCGGCCATCAGGTAGGGGAAGTCGGCATCCGGTTCGGCCAGCGTGACGATCACTTCCTTGCCGGCAGCCTTCATCGTCTTGATGTTCTTGAGCACGCCGAGCGCGCCCGATTTGGACTTCTCGTCGGCATGGCGTTCCAGCGTGGCGGCCACATCCTCGGCGCCAACGGTCTTGCCGTTGTGGAATTCAATGCCGTCACGGACCTTGATGGTCCAGACCTTGGCATCGTCGGACGAGCCGATCTCCTCGGCGATCATGTTCTCGAGACTGCCGTCCGGCTTCAGCCGGTTGAGGAACTCGCCCCACTGCTTGCAGAAATTGAAGGTGACCTGGCTGAGGTTCAACGCGGGATCGAGGCTGTTGGTCGACTCACCACCCTGCAGGCCTGCCTTGAGGATACCGCCCTTCTTCGGGGTCTGCGCGAAGGCGCGATCGGCAAGCGTACCCGCCATGGCTGCGGTCACGCCGAGTGCCGCGGCGCGGCCGAGAAAATCGCGGCGGCTGATGCCGCCCTTGCCGGCCAGTTTGGCGAGATGGTCGAGTTCGGTTGTCATGGTCTGCTTCCTTCCCTGTTTCGGGCCAGTCTGGCCTCAAGATGGTCACAGTGGCGGCCGCTCGTTGCGGGCCGATGACAGTTAGTTGCCGGCGCTCTCCATGCGCCGGCCCTTGATTGCGCCTTCCAGCCAACCCTGTTCCATCTCCGGCACGGAAGAGAGCAAAAGGTCGGTATAGGCATCGAAGGGCGGCGCCAGAACCTGGCTCTTCGGCCCGTAGCGAACCACCTCGCCGCGATACATGACGGCGATCGCGTCGGCGATCGACTTCACCGTGGCGATGTCGTGGGTGATGAACAGATAGGCTACCTTCTCTTCCTGCTGGAGCTCGAGCAGCAGTTTCAGAATGCCGTTCGCCACCAGCGGGTCGAGCGCCGAAGTCACCTCGTCGCAGATGATCAGCTTCGGCTTGGCGGCAAGCGCGCGCGCAATGCAGACGCGCTGCTTCTGGCCACCGGAAAGTTCGGCCGGATAGCGGTCGAGGAAACCCTTGCCCATCTCGATCTTGTCGAGCAGTTCGGCGACGCGCTGGTCGCGTTCCTTGCCCCGCATGCCGAAATAGAACTCGAGCGGCCGGCCGATGATGGTGCCGACGGTCTGGCGCGGGTTCATCGCGACGTCCGCCATCTGGTAGATCATCTGCAATTGTCTGAGGTCTTCCTTTGGCCGTTCGGCCAGCCGTTTCGACAGTGTGCGCCCGTCGAAGCTGATCGATCCCTCCAGCGGCGGCAGCAGCCCGGTGATGGCGCGCGCCAGCGTCGACTTGCCGGAGCCGGATTCGCCCACCACCGCCAGCGTCTGGCCGGGATGGAGGTCGACCGAAACATCCTTGAGCACCTTGACCGTGCCGCCGCCATAGGCGGCCGTGACGTTCTTGACCGAGAGGACGGGCGCGGGGCTTGCCGGCTTTTCGGTGTGGTCTATCTCGTGTACCGAAACCAGCGCGCGGGTGTAGTCTTCGTGCGGCTCCTTGATGATCTGGTGGGTGTCGCCGCGTTCGACCAGCCGGCCGTGCCTCAGCACCATGATGTCGTCGGCCACCTGCGCCACCACCGCAAGGTCGTGGCTGATGTAGAGGGCCGCGACGTGCGTGTCGCGGATCGCGTCCTTGATCGCCGCCAGAACGTCGATCTGCGTCGTCACGTCCAGTGCCGTCGTCGGCTCGTCGAAGACGATCAGGTCTGGCTCGGAACACAGCGCCATCGCCGTCATCACGCGTTGCAGCTGGCCGCCGGAAACCTGGTGCGGGTAGCGGTTGCCGATGGTTTCGGGATTGGGCAGGCTGAGTTTCTTGAACAGCGCGATTGCGCGCTTTTCCGCCTCGGCACGCGTGGCAACGCCGTGCAGCAGCGCGGCTTCCACCACCTGGTCCATCAACTTGTGCGCGGGGTTGAAGGCGGCTGCCGCCGACTGTGCCACATAGCAGACTTCGCGTCCGCGCAGCTTGCGTACCCCCTTGGTGCCGAGCTTCAGGATATCACGCCCGTTGAATACCACCTCGCCGCCGGTGATCTTCACGCCGCCGCGACCATAGGCCATGGAGGAGAGGCCAATGGTCGATTTTCCAGCGCCGGATTCCCCGATCAGGCCAAGCACCTTGCCAGGTTTCAGCGTCAGCGAAACATCGTGCACCAACGTCACCTTCTTCGGCGCTTCGCCGGGCGGAAACACCCTGGCTTCGATCCTGAGGTTGCGGATATCGAGCAGCATGTCGGGTTTGGGTGTGGTCGCCTGCGCCTTAGCCATTGCCGCGCCCTCCCTTCAGGTCCGAGGTGCGGTTCAGCACCCAGTCGGCGACGAGGTTGACGGAAATGGCGAGCACGGCAATCGCGGCAGCCGGGATTAGGGCCGCGGGAATGCCGAAGACAATGCCGTCCTTGTTTTCCTTGACCATACCGCCCCAGTCGGCGTCCGGCGGTTGCACGCCGAGACCGAGGAAGGACAGCGCCGACAAGAACAGCACCGCATAGATGAAGCGCAGGCCGAGTTCCGACACCAGCGGCGACAGCGCGTTGGGCAGGATTTCGCGGAAGATGATCCAGCCCATGCCTTCGCCGCGCAATTTGGCGGCCTCGACGAAATCCATGACGTTGATGTCGACCGCCACCGCGCGCGACAGCCGGTAGACGCGGGTGGAATCCAGAATGCCCATCACCAGGATCAGCGTGACAACCGTTGTCGGAAGCACCGACAGCACCACAAGTGCGAAGATCAGTGTCGGGATCGCCATCAGGAGATCGACGAAGCGCGACATCAGCATGTCGAACTTGCCGCCGACTGTCGCTGCCGTGAAGCCGAGAATGGAGCCGAGGCAGAAGGACAGCGCGGTCGCCAGTACCGCGATGAAGATGGTGATGCGGGCGCCGTAGATCATGCGCGAGAGCAGATCGCGGCCGAGATTGTCGGTGCCCAGCAGATGGTCCGACGACATCGGCGCCCAGACATCGCCGACGATCTCGCCATTGCCGAAGGGGGCAATCCAGGGCGCGAAGATGGCGCAGATCAGGAACAATGCGGTGAGGATCAGGCCGATCCAGGCGGTGATGGGGATATGTCTCAAACCAGTCACGCGGCCCTCATTTCGGATGCCTGAGCCGGGGATTGGCAAGGATGGCGGCGATGTCGGCGATGATGTTGAGCGTGATGTAGACGGCCGCGAAGATCAGCCCGACGGCCTGCACCACCGGCACATCGCGCTTGGCGACATGATCGACCAGATATTGCCCCATGCCGGGATAGACGAAGATCACTTCCACTACGACGACGCCGACCACCAGATAAGCGAGGTTCAGCATCACCACGTTCACCACCGGCGCGATCGCGTTGGGGAAGGCGTGTTTGCGGATGATCTCGAAAGGCGACAAGCCCTTCAGTTCGGCCGTCTCGATATAGGCCGACTGCATGACGTTGAGGATCGCCGCACGCGTCATGCGCATCATGTGAGCAAGCACCACAAGTGTCAGCGCGGTCGCCGGTAGCGCGATGGCCTTCATGCGTTCTAGGAAGGGCATACCGTCATAGACGGTCGAGATGCCCGGGAAGATCTGCCACTGCACCGCGAAGAAATAGACGAGCAGGTAGCCGATGAAGAATTCCGGCAGCGAAGTCGAGGCCAGCGCCAGGCCTGAAATCAGCTTGTCGACGAAACCGTTGCGGTAGCGCACGGCGAGCAGGCCGAGCCCGATGGCCAGCGGCACTGAAACCGCTGCGGCCCAAAAGGCGAGGAACAGCGTGTTCCACAGCCGTCCTTTGATGGAGGAGGCGATGTCCTGGCCCGACGAAAGCGCGGTGCCGAGATTGCCGGTCAAAACACCGCCCAGCCATTTGAAATAGCGGATGTAGGCGGGGTCGTTGAGGCCGAGTGCCTCGCGCAGGTTGGCCAGAGATTCAGCCGTCGCCGACTGGCCGAGGATGGACTGGGCGACGTCGCCCGGCAGGATCTGCGTGCCGACGAAGATCAACACGGAGACGGCGAAGAGGAGCAGAATGCCCAGCGCGATGCGCTGGGCAATCAGTTTCAGGATCGGCGAACTCATGCCCACGGACACCGGGCCCGGTTCACGCCTGCAGCCAGCATTTGGTCAGGGCGTGACCATTCATCAATTCGCTGTTCACGTCGTCCACCCAGCCGCCGACCTTGGCGCTGGTTGCATCGATATAGTCGTTGAACATCGGAACGATGACACCGCCTTCATCGCGCAGCATCACGCCGGCCTGGCGGTAGAGCGTCTTGCGCTTGGCCGCATCGAGTTCCGAGCGCGCCTGCAGGATCAGCTTGTCGAAATCGTCGCGGAAGAAGCGGGTATCGTTCCATTCGGCATTCTTGAGATAGGCGACCGAATAGACCTGATCCTGCGTCGGGCGGCCGGTCCAGTAAGACATCGAGAAGGGCTGCTTGTTCCACACTTCCGACCAGTACCCGTCGCCCGGCTCGCGCTTGACGTCGATCTGGATGCCGGCTTTCGCGGCGCTCTGCTGGTAGAGCTGGGCGGCGTCGACCGCGCCCGGGAAGGCGACGTCCGAGGTGCGCAGCAGCACCGGGCCGGAATGCCCCGACTTCTTGAAATGGAACTTCGCCTTGTCGGGATCGTATTTGCGCTGCTCGATATCGTCGGAGTACAGCGCGTAGGCCTTGCTCACCGGCATATCGTTGCCGACCGTGCCGTAGCCGCCGAGAATCTTCTGCACCATCTCGTCGCGGTCGACGGCGTATTTCAGCGCAAGCCTCAGGTCGTTGTTGTCGAACGGCGCGGTGTTGCAATGGGCGATGAAGACATAGTGGCCCTTGCCGGCGACGTTGCGGATGGTCACGCCCGGCACGCGCTTGACCAGCGACACGATCTTCGGTTCGACGCGGTTGATCATGTGGACCTGGCCACCCTGCAATGCAGAGGTGCGCGCGGTAGCGTCATTGATGACGATGATCTCGATCTGGTCGGCGTGGCCGCGCTTGGCCTGGTCCCAATGGCCCTCGTGGCGGGCGCCTGCGTGGCGCACGCCCGGCTCGTTGGTCACAACCTTGTACGGGCCGGTGCCGATGCCGGCGGTCGGGTTGTCCTTGCCGCCATTCGGCTGGATCATCAGGTGATAGTCGGCCACCACATAGGGCAGGTCGGCATTCGGTTCCTTCAGCTTGATGACGACGTTGCCGCCATCAGCCTTGACGGTATCGAACTCGGAGATGAAGGCCAGCGCCGCCGATTTCGAGTTCTTGTCGCCATGGCGCTCCAACGTCGCCACGATGTCCTGCGGCGTCAGCTCCTTGCCGTTGTGGAAGGTCACGCCCTTGCGGATCTTGAAGGTCCAGGTCTTGGCGTCGTCTGAAGCTTCGTAGCTTTCGGCAAGCTTGGGTTCGATGCCGCCGGTCGGCGTCACTTCCACCATCTGCTCGCCCCAGCAGCGACCGAACGTGTAGGGAACCTGGCTGGCCCAGAGTGCGGGATCGAGGCTGTCGGTGGCGGCGCCGCCCTGCATGCCTGCCTTCAGCGTGCCGCCCTTGACCGGGCCTTCGGCCTTCGCCGCGTCGGAAAGCAGCGTATTGGCAAACGCTGCGCTAACTCCGAGCGCCGCCGCGCGACCGAGAAAGTCGCGACGGTTCAGCTTGCCGGCAGCCACACGACGGCTCAGATATTCGAGTTCATTCGACATTGGTTCCTCACTCTTTTGGTTCGACCGTTTTGGTCGATTTCTTATTCTTGTGAGGAGGATAATGGACGTAAGGGAAACTTAGGCGCAAGGCAGGATGCGACATGCAGTGCCGCATATGGCGTGTCGTTTTTGAGCAGGTCGTGCGCGTGCGGTTTTTCGCCTTTTCGGAATTGGCGGCTCAGTTGCCGCTGATCCTCGGCTGTTGCGGGCAAAAATCGTGGATTCAGCGGGTCGAACGCGGATTCCTGGCCTAATGACGGGCGCCTTCTGCGCCATCGCTGGAAGAGTATCCTGTTTGCGACGCGGTGCGAGCGAGGCCGTGTCGATGTTCCTGTAACGCGCGGGTGGGCCGCGCGTAACCCCGTACCCTCGACATCAAAGGCGGTACCGGATGCCGAGAGCCTCTAGTTCAGCGGGATGTCGTTGTCGGCCTTGCCGTCCTGATATTCGGCCGAGAGGGCATCATATTTGCCGGCGATGGCGGCGATGCGGCCTTCCAGCCGAGCACGATCGGCCTGCGGCAATTCACGGACCAGGCGACGCAGCGAATAGCTTTTCCAATAGGCGTTCTCGGCATTGTAACCGCCCGGCTCGAGCGTGAAGACCTCTTTCAGGATCTTCAGATCGTGCGGGATCGCGAACGAGTCGCGCGAATCCTCATGGCTGAACAAATAGTAGAAATTGTCGAAGCCGGTCCAGGTGATCGCCGACAGGCACAGCGAGCAGGGCTCGTGCGTGGCCAGGAAGATGGCATCCTTGGTGTCGACGCGTTCGGCCTTCGGCATTTCATAGAAGCGCTTCAGGCAGTGCACCTCGCCGTGCCACAGCGGGTTCTCGGTCTCGTTGTTGGTTTCCGCCAGCACGAGCGAGCGGTCGCTCTTGCGCAGGATGGCCGCGCCGAACAATTTATTGCCGTGTTCGATGCCGTCTTCGGTTTTCGGCACGATGTCGTGCTCGATCACGTCGAGCAGCCGGTCGATCAGCGAAATATCGGTCATGCCTGGAAGTCCTCGGGCAAATGGATTTCGTAGGGATGCGAGAAATAGAATTCCTCGAGGTTGGTGCCGTCGCCACCGCGGTCCACCACCAGGAAATCCTGCGGCTGGCCGATCGGCGTCAGTACCCAGTGCCACAGGTTGCGCTTGTAGTTCACGCCCTGGCCAGGCTTGGTCAGGAAGGCATGCGGCTCACCGGGCCCCGAGCCGTCATCGTCGCACACCACCACCAGGAATGGCCGCGGCGACAGCGGTATGAAGGCCTGGCTGCCCAGCGGGTGGCGCTCCACCATCGCCAGCTTCAGTGGAAACGCGTAGGGCGCGCATTTGAAGATGTTGATGATGACGCGGCCGTTCGGTCCGCCGGCCTCGGCCGTGGCCAGCGCATGGTAGCGTTCGCACTTGCCATCGTTGATCGGATAGTGGTGGGCGCCCTCGGTCTCGATGACCTCGCCGAACCGGGCGAAGGCTTCGCGGGTGAGCGGTTGCGTCTTGACGATCCGGTCCATGCGCAAATCCATCCTGCCGGCTAGCCCCTGGTGAACGGCGTGCCGAGTTTCATGTGTCGGTTGACGTCCTTGTAGAGGAGGTAGCGGAAGTTGCCGGGACCACCGGCATAACAGGCCTGCGGGCAGAAGGCGCGCAGCCACATATAGTCGCCGGCCTGCACCTCCACCCAGTCCTGGTTTAGGCGATACACCGCCTTGCCCTCCAGAACGTAGAGCCCGTGCTCCATCACATGTGTCTCGGGGAAGGGGATGACGCCGCCCGGGCCGATGGTGACGATGGTGACGTGCATGTCGTGGCGCAGGTCCGTCGGATCGACGAAGCGGGTGGTCGCCCATTTGCCTTCCGTGTCGGGCATTGCGATCGGCGCGATGTCGTTCTCATTGGTGAAGATCGGCGTGGGCGCCTCGATGCCGTCGACGAATTCATAGGCCTTGCGAACCCAATGGAAGCGGGCGGTACCGCTGCTTTCGTTGCGTAGGCTCCATTTGGCCGCCGGCGGCAGGAAGGCGTAGCCACCCGGCTTCATTACATGGCTCTTGCCGTCGAGGCGTACGGTGATCTCGCCCTCGACCACGAACAGCACGCCCTCCGCGCCGGTGTCCGGCTCGGGTTTGTCGCTGCCGCCGCCCGGTTGAACTTCCATGATGTATTGCGAGAAGGTCTCGGCAAAACCCGACAGCGGCCGGGCGATGACCCAAAGCCGGGTCTTGTCCCAGAAGGGCAGGAAACTCGCTACGATATCGCTGAATTCGCGCCTGGGGATCACCGCATAGGCTTCGGTGAAAACTGCGCGGTCGGTGATCAGGTCGGTCTGCGGCGGCAGGCCGCCCTTGGGCGCGTAATAGGTGCGGTCGGTCATCTTCATCATATCCATCGGTTCAGACCTAAGCAGGCAAGATATCTTTCAGGCGCAGCAACGCGATGCGTTCCACCTGCTTGCAGGCGGTCTCGAATTCCTCGCTACGGCTGTTGCCGATGCGGGTTTCGAAGGCTGCCATGATCTCTTGTTTGGACTTGCCCTTCACCGCGATGATGAAGGGGAAGCCGAAAGTGGTGACATAGGCGGCATTGAGCTTCGAGAACAACTCGCGCTCCTGATCGGTCAGCGCGTCGAGACCGGCGGAGGCCTGTTCCCTCGTCGATTCCTCGGTCAGTCGCTTGGCTTGCGCCAGCTTGCCGGCAAGGTCCGGGTGCGCGGTCAACACGCCGAGGCGCTCGGTCTCGTTGGCCGAGCGGAAGGCGCGGCAGAGCGCGTTGTGCAGGCCGCCGGCGCTGTCATGCGCCGGGCCGAGTTCCAGTTCATAAGCGCGCTCGGCGATCCAGGGCGAATGCTCGAAGATGCCGCCGAAGCGCTGCACGAACTCGCTCTTGTCCATGCGCGAGGGGCGCAGCGCCGCCGGCTCGTAGGGGTGATGTTCGCGCCAGTGGTTGGCAATGTCGATCCGGCGCGGCAACCATACCTTGTCGTGGTTTTTCACGTAGTCGACGAAACGCTGGAGCGCGGCTGCGCGGCCGGGCCGGCCGATCAGGCGGCAATGCAGGCCGATGCTCATCATGCCGCCGCGCCCTTCCTTGCCTTCGGCATAGAGCGTGTCGAAGGCGTCCTTCAGATAGGCAAAGAACTGGTCGCCAGAATTGAAACCCTGCGGCGTGGCGAAACGCATGTCGTTGGCGTCGAGCGTGTAGGGGATGACCAGTTGCGGCGGGATGGCATTGCCGTGGCCGTCATGGTCGAGCCAGTAGGGCAGGTCATCGTCATAGGTGTCGGAAATCCAGGCGAAACCGCCCTCGGCGGCCGCGAGCTTCACCGAGTTCACCGAGGTGCGGCCGACATAAAGCCCGGCCGGACGCTCACCCACCACTTCCTTGTGCAGACGGATCGCTTCCACCAGGTCAGCGCGCTCGACCTCTTCGGCGTGATCGCGGTAGTCGATCCACTTCAGGCCATGCGAAGCGATCTCCCAGCCGGCATCGGCCATCGCCGCGACCTGGTCGGGCGAGCGGGCGAGTGCGGAGGCAACGCCATAGACCGTCACGGGCACGCCGGCCTCCGTGAACATGCGGTGCAGCCGCCAGAAGCCGGCGCGGGCGCCGTATTCATAGATGGATTCCATGTTCCAGTGGCGCTTGCCTGGCCAGGGCGCCGCGCCCACCACTTCGGACAGGAAGGCTTCCGAGGCGGCGTCACCATGCAGGATGCAGTTCTCGCCGCCTTCCTCGTAGTTGACGACGAACTGTACGGCAACGCGGGCTCCACCGGGCCATTTCGGGTCTGGCGGATTGGCTCCGTAGCCGCACATATCCCGTACGTAACGCATCATTCCTCCCTGCCGGTTGCTCCGGAAGTAATGCCAAGATATCCAAAGCGTTGAACGGCCATTACCACGAAATTTTTGAAACTGCTTTTTGGCTTCGTCCGCTCGACCGGGGCTTATGCATCGCCTTTAATTGGCGCACAATTCATCACTATGTTCGATTGTACCGAGATGGGAGGCGGCAGTTGGCAGAAACCTCGCACACCAATGGCGGGCGTCTGACGACGCACGTGCTTGATACGGCGACAGGCAAACCGGCGGCCGGGCTGCTCGTCGATCTGTTCCGTCTCGACGACGGCAAGCGCGTCCACCTCAAATCCGTGACCACCAACAGCGATGGCCGTTGCGACGCGCCACTGCTGGCCGGCGACGAATTCAGGCCGGGCGAATACGAGCTGGTGTTCTCGGCCGGCGATTACCTGCGCCGCCAGGGCACCAAACTGCTCGAGCCTGCCTTTCTCGACATCATCCCGATCCGTTTTGGCATGGCCGAAACCAAACATTATCACGTGCCGCTGCTGGTCTCGCCCTACAGCTACTCGACCTACAGGGGAAGCTGAGCGCATGGCCAAGCTGAAAACCCGCGCCGAGTTGCGCTTCATCCTCAACGGCCGCGATGTCGCGCTGACCGATGTCGCGTCCGACCAGACGCTGCTCGACTGGCTGCGCCTGTCGCGTTCGCTGAAAGGCTCGAAGGAAGGCTGCGCCGAAGGGGATTGCGGCGCCTGTACGGTTCTGGTTGGCAAGCTTGTCGCCGGCAAGCTGGTCTATGAGAGCGTGAATGCCTGCATCCGCTTCATGGGCTCGCTCGACGCCAGCCACGTCGTCACCATCGAGCATCTGGCCGGCGAGGCCGACAAGCTGCACCCCGTGCAGCGGGCGATGGTCGATTTCCACGGCTCGCAATGCGGTTTCTGTACGCCGGGCTTTGTCATGTCGCTCTATGCGTTGTGGATGAGGTCGCCCGAACCGTCCGACGCCGAAATCGAAAAGGCGCTGCAGGGCAATCTCTGCCGCTGCACCGGCTATGAGGCGATCATGCGGGCGGCGCGCGCCATCTCCAGCTACGGCAAGGCGGCAAAGGACCCGCTGCAGGTCGAACGAAAGGCCGTGATCGCGCGTTTGACGGAGCTGCGGGACGGCGCCCGCGTCGAGGTCGGCACTGGCAAGCACCGCTTCATCGTCCCGGCCGATGTCGACGATTTCGCCAACCTGCTGGAAGCCGAACCCAAGGCCACCATCGTTGCCGGTTCGACCGATGTCGGCCTGTGGGTGACCAAGCATATGCGCGACATTTCGCCGGCGGTGTTTATCTGCGGTCTGGAAGGCCTGCGCACCATCTCGGAAGACAAGGGCGTCATCGTCATCGGCGCCGGCGTCACCTACACGGAAGCCTTCGCACTGCTCGCCAAGCGCATTCCGGCACTCGGCCCGCTTATCGACCGTATTGGTGGCCAGCAGGTTCGCAACATGGGCACGATCGGCGGCAACATCGCCAATGGCTCGCCCATCGGCGACACGCCACCGCCGCTGATCGCGCTCGGTGCAACGCTGACTCTGCGCAAGGGCAGCAAGCGCCGCACCATCTCGCTTGAGAAATTCTTCATCGCTTATGGCAAGCAGGACCGCGAGCCCGGCGAATTCGTCGAATCCGTGCAGGTTCCAGCGCCGGCCGCCGACGAAAAATTCGCCGTCTACAAGATCACCAAGCGGCGCGACGAGGACATCACCGCCACGCTCGGTGCCTTCAGCCTGAAACTGGCCAAGGATGGCACGGTGGCCGCGATCCGCATCGCCTATGGCGGCATGGCGGCAACGCCGAAACGCGCCACTGCCGTTGAAACCGCGCTGCTCGGCAAGTCGTGGACCGAGGCGGCGGTGGAAGCGGCGATGGAGAAATACGCGGAGGATTTCGCGCCGCTGACCGATATGCGCGCTACCGCCGAATATCGTGCACTGGCGGCGAAGAACCTTCTGCTGCGCTTCTATGCGGAGACCACCGGCACCAAGGCACCGTTCCAGGTGTCGCGTTACGAGGCGGCGTGAGATGACCAAGCACACTCCCAACCTCAAGGCGCAAAAGATCGTCGGCGGTGTCCACACCGACCAGCGCCACGATTCCGCGCACAAGCATGTCGCCGGCACCGCGGTCTATATCGACGACCTGCCGGAGCCGGCCGGCACGTTGCATGTCGGGTTGGGGCTCGCCGCCGTCGCGCATGGCAAGCTGAAGACCGTCGATCTGTCGGCGGTGCGTACCGCGCCCGGCGTGGTCGACGTTTTGACCTACCGGGACGTCCCCGGTGAGAACGACGTGTCGCCGAGCGGCATGCATGATGATCCAATCTTTGCCGAGGGCAAGGTTCAGTTCCACGGCCAGCCGGTCTTCGCGGTCATCGCCGAGACGCGCGAGGCGGCACGCAGCGCCGCGCGGCTGGCCAAGATCGAATATGAGGAATTGCCGGCGATCCTCAACATCTGGGGCCTCGACCCGAACAAGGATCGGCAGGTGGTGACACCGCTGACCCTGAAGCGCGGCGATCCCGATGCGGCGATCGCTGCCGCGCCCCGCCGCATCAAGAGCAGCATGCGGCTCGGCGGCCAGGACCATTTTTATCTCGAAGGCCAGGTATCGCTGGCCGTGCCGGGGGAAGACGACGAGGTTACCGTCCATTGCTCCACGCAGGGGCCGAGCGAAACGCAGCATTTGGTTGCCCACGCACTCGGCGTGCCCAGCCACTCGGTGACGGTGGAAGTGCGCCGCATGGGCGGCGGCTTCGGCGGTAAGGAAACGCAGGCCAACCAGTGCGCGGCCATCGCCGCCATCGCCGCCAAGAAACACAAGCGCGCGGTGAAGGTTCGCCTTGACCGCGACGAAGACATGACGGCCACCGGCAAGCGGCATGATTTCGTCATCGACTACGACGTCGGTTTCGACGACGAGGGCAATATTCTGGGCGTCGACTTCATGTTCGCGCTCAATGCCGGCTTCTCGGCCGACCTCTCCGGCCCGGTCGGCGATCGCGCGCTGTTCCACTGCGACAACGCCTATTTCTACCCGCACGTGCATGCCAAGTCGGCGCCGCTCTACACCAACACGGTCTCCAACACCGCCTTCCGCGGCTTCGGCGGCCCGCAAGGCATGGTCGGTGCCGAGCGTATCATCGAGGAAGTGGCCTTCGCCGTCGGCAAGGACCCGCTCGAAATCCGCAAGCTCAATTTCTACGATGCGATGGGCGCGAAGGGCGAACGCAACGTCACGCCCTATCACCAGAAGGTCGAGGACAACATCATCCACCGCATCGTCGCCGAGCTCGAGCAGAGCGCGGACTATGCACGGCGCCGCCGCGAGATCGCGGCGTTCAACGCCAACAGCCGCTTCGTCAAGCGCGGCATCGCGCTCACACCGGTGAAGTTCGGCATCTCCTTCACCAAGACCGAGTCCAACCAGGCCGGCGCGCTGGTGCATGTCTATAACGACGGTTCGGTGCACATGAACCATGGCGGCACCGAAATGGGCCAGGGTCTGCACCTCAAGGTGGCGCAGGTGGTGGCCGAGGAATTCCAGATCGACCTCGAGCGCGTCAAGATCACCGCCACCACCACCGCCAAGGTGCCCAACACCGCGCCCACGGCGGCGTCTTCCGGCGCCGATCTCAACGGCATGGCCGCCCAGAACGCGGCGCGCCAGATCAAGCAGCGGCTGATCGACTTCGCCGCCGAGAAATATTCCGTACCGGCCGACCAGGTGGTGTTCCTGCCCAACCGGGTGCGTGTCGGCAACCAGGAGATTTCCTTCAACGATCTGGTCAAACAGGCCTATCTCAACCGCATCCAGCTTTCGGCGGCCGGTCACTACAAGACGCCGAAAATCCACTGGGATCGTGCCAAGGGGCGTGGTCACGCCTTCTACTATTATGCCTATGGCGCGGCCTGCTCCGAAGTCACCATCGACACGCTGACCGGCGAATACATGGTCGAACGCACCGACATCCTGCACGACACCGGCCGCTCGCTGAACCGGGCGATCGACATCGGCCAGGTCGAGGGCGGTTTCGTCCAGGGCATGGGCTGGCTCACCACCGAGGAATTGTGGTGGGACGGCAAGGGCCGGCTGCGCACGCATGCGCCGTCCACCTACAAGATCCCGCTGGCGTCAGACCGGCCGAAGATCTTCAACGTGGCGCTGACCGACTGGTCGCAGGCCTATGAGCCGACCATCCATCGCTCCAAGGCCGTTGGCGAGCCGCCGCTGCCTCTGGGCATCTCGGTTTTGCAGGCTCTCTCCGACGCGGTGGCGAGTGTTGCCGACCACAAGATCTGTCCGCGCCTCGACGCGCCGGCGACGCCGGAGCGGGTGCTGATGGCGGTCGAACGACTGAAGAAGGAAGCGCGCGGCAGGGTCTGAAGCCGCCGCGCGGGCAATTTGAAGCGAAAAATGCTATATTCCCAGGGCGGGAATGCGATCATGACCTCGAAAGTCCAGGATCTGAAAGAATTTCTCGGCAGTGCTGGCGCGATTGCACTGGTTGAGGTTGCCGGCACGCGTGGCTCCACCCCGCGAGAGAAGGGCGCGTATATGCTCGTCTCGCCGGAAGCCATTTACGGCACGATCGGCGGCGGTCAGCTTGAATACATGGCGATCGACAAGGCCCGTCAGATGCTGGGCGTTCCGCTGAAACGCGGCGGCAAGCAGGTTGCTGCGCAGCGCATCGATGTCCGCGAGGTCTGTGCGACGCTGGATGTTCCGCTCGGGCCGGAGATCGGCCAATGCTGCGGCGGCCGCGTCGAGGTGCTGATCCGATTGGTGGACGAGACGCGTGCAGCCGAGTTGGTCGCGGCGGCGGAAGCCGAGGAGGATCACCTGCCGCATCTCTACATCTTCGGCGGTGGCCATGTCGGCAAGGCGCTGGCCGCCTCCATGTCGCTCTTGCCGGTGCATGTCGTCGTCGTCGAGAGCCGCGCAGAAGAACTGGACGGCATCACCGACGCGGTCGAGACAAGGTTGACGGCGATGCCGGAGGAAATGGTGCGCGAGGCGCCGTCGGGCTCGGCCTTCGCCGTGCTCACGCATGACCACGCGCTGGATTTCCTGATCGCCGCCGAGGCGCTGAAGCGCACCGACACGGCCTATGTCGGCATGATCGGCTCCAAGACCAAGAAGGCGACGTTCAGGAACTGGTTCCTAAAGACCGCGGGCGGCACCGAGGCCGAATTCGAACGGCTTGTCTCGCCGATCGGCGGCGATGCCGTCAAGGACAAGCGCCCGCCCGTGATCGCGGCTCTGGCCGCCGCCGAGATGATGACGGCGCTCTCGTTGCACCAGGCACGGGCAGGCGCGGAAGTCGCTTAAGCCTTCGCGTTGCCGCCCTAATTGACGCTAAGCACCGCCGCCCCTTCACTCCTTCTCCTGAGTGTGGGCTTCCAGGAACCACAGCGATTTGTCGAGCGCACGCGAATAGGCGGTGAAGATGTCGGCGGTGTCCGCGTCGCCGGCTTCGCTGGCCTCGTCGATCGCCGTGCGGGCGGACTTCGCCACCGCCGCATAGTGGCTGATCAGCGCGGCGAGATGATCCTTGGTCTTGTGGATGTCAGTCGGGTAGGGCTTCAGTGGGCTGGCCTTTGCCACTTCCTGCGACGTGCCGATGGCCGTACCGCCCAGCTGCACCGCGCGCTCGGCGATGGTGTCGACATGGTCGTCCAGTTCGGTCCTGAAACCGTCCAGCATTTCGTGGATCGCGATGAACTGCGGTCCCTTCACATTCCAGTGCGCCTGCTTGGTGATGAGCGCGAGGTCGATGGCTTCTGCCAGCCGCGCGTTGAGAATGGCGATCGAGGTCGCCCTGGTGTTGGATTTCAGGTCGTTCTTGGTGTGGATGGAAGCCATTGGGGGTCTCCTGGTTTCGCTGCGGATTTGCAGGATGGGGGAATGGCGGACCAAGATTGGCGTCCCCGTGCGGTTCCCGCAAGCCGCAATCATCGACCCTGCGACTCGTTCCGCCTATTTTCCGGCCAGGATGTCCTTGATCAATTTCTGGCAACGATCCGCCATGAAGTCGAGCAGCAGCCGCACCTTCGGGTCCTGCAGCTTCTTGTGCGGATAGACGGCGGCGAATTGCACCGGCGTCGGTGGCGTCTTGGTCAGGATGACCTTCAGCCGCTGCTCGCGGATGAACGGTTCGACCTCGAAGCGTGGCTTGTTGATGATGCCGCGTCCCGCCAGCGCCCATTCGGTCAGCACGTCGCCGTCGTCGCTGTCGAAGGGGCCGTGCACTTCGAACTTCACCGGGCCTTCCGGCATCTGCAGCATCCAGAAGAATTCGCGCGAACCGGGATAGCGCAGCATCAGGCAATCGTGCTTCTTGCCCATCATCTCGCTGGCATCGCTCGGTTCGCCGCGCGCCTCCAGATATTTGGGCGAGGCGACCAGCACGCGCTCGCATTCCATGATGCCGCGCATCCTCAGCGAGGAATCCTCGATCACACCCAGCCGGAAGGCTACATCGATGCCTTCCTTGAGGATGTCGACATTGTGATCGGAGAGCCGCAGGCGCACTTCGATGTCGGGATATTTGTCGTGGAAATCCGGAATGCCGGAGGCGATCAGTCGGCGCCCGAGGCCGAGCGGCGCGGTGACGCGGATGGTGCCGCGCGGCTGGCCGGACAGCGCCGAAACCGCCGCCTCGGCCTCGGTGATGGCGTCCAGAACCTGCTTGGCACCGCTATAGAACACCGTGCCGTGCTCGGTCGGCATCAACTGTCTCGTCGTGCGGTTGAACAGCCGCACGCCGAGGTGTTTTTCCAGTTCCTTGATGCGGTTCGAGGCGACGGCCGGCGAAATGCGCATATCGCGACCCGCCGCCGACAGGTTGCCCAATTCGACGACGCGGACGAAGACGGCGATGTTATCGAGATAAGCCATTGTGTCGGCGTCCCCCTCTGCGCCTGATTTAAGATAACGCTACTATTTTCCAATTTTTTTTGAAAGTCATCGTGTTGTCTACCTCTTTCCGTTTGCGCGGCAGCCCGTAATGTCGCCTCATCGGCACGAAAGGGTGGAGCATGCTGGACTATGTGATCATCTGGGATTGGCTGGCATTCGCGGTGCGGTGGCTGCACGTCATCACCGGTATCGCATGGATCGGCTCGTCCTTCTATTTCGTCGCGCTCGACCTTGGCCTGCGTCAGCGGCCCGGCCTGCCTGCCGGCGCCCATGGCGAGGAATGGCAGGTCCATGGCGGCGGCTTCTACCATATCCAGAAGTACCTGGTGGCGCCGGCCGAAATGCCGGAGCATCTGACCTGGTTCAAATGGGAATCCTACGCCACCTGGCTCTCGGGTTTCGCCATGCTGGCCATCGTCTATTACGCCGGCGCGGACCTGTTCCTGGTCGACCGCAACGTGCTCGACGTTTCGGCACCCGTCGCCATCCTCATCTCGCTGGCCTGTCTGGCGTCGGGGTGGATCGTCTACGACCTGCTCTGCCGCTCGCCGCTCAAGAACCACGACACGCTGCTGATGCTGGTGCTCTACTGCGTGCTGGTCTTCATGGCCTGGGGCCTGACGCATCTGTTCACCGGTCGCGCCGCTTTCCTGCACCTCGGCGCCATCACTGCCACGATCATGTCAGCCAACGTGTTCATGGTCATCATTCCGAACCAGAAGATCGTCGTCGCCGACCTGATCGCCGGCCGCAAGCCGGACCCGAAATACGGCAAGATCGCCAAGACCCGTTCGACGCACAACAACTACCTGACGCTGCCGGTGTTGTTCCTGATGCTGTCGAACCATTATCCGCTGGCGTTTGGCACGCAGTTCAACTGGATCATCGCTTCGCTGGTGTTCCTGATCGGCGTGCTCATCCGCCATTATTTCAACTCCCAGCACGCCAGGAAGGGCAACCCGACCTGGACCTGGCTGGCCGCTGCCATCCTGTTCGTGATCATCATGTGGCTGTCGACCGTGCCCAAGGTGCTAACCGGCGAGCAGAAGGTCTCCTCGGCCGCCGGGATCTACACCGCCTCGGCACATTTCCCTGCCGTGCGCGACACCGTGCTCGGCCGCTGCTCGATGTGCCACACGCCGGAGCCGGCCTATGAAGGCATCTACCATGCGCCGAAGGGCGTCGTGCTGGACAATGATGCTGCCATTGCCGAACACGCCAAGGAGATTTATCTGCAGGCCGGCCGCAGTCATGCGATGCCCCCGGGCAACGTTACCCAGATCACCGACAAGGAGCGCGCGCTTCTGGTCACCTGGTTTGAAGAGTCCGGGAAAAAGCAGAACTAGACCAGCGATGTCCTTATCGGGCGCCTTCGCGTTTCGTTTCTGACCGCCCTCGCTCGTTTAGCGGGGCACGGCGGCTGCCGCGGCAAGGGCTAAATCCTCCCCGCTTGTCGGAGGATGGCGGCCTCAAGAGCGAACGATGTTCGCGTATTTTGACATGGAAGTTGGAGCGATATGACCACTACCCTCCTGCGCGGCCGCACCCTCTCTTTCCTGCGTTGGCCGGAAAGCGTCGACGATCATGCCGCCTATGCCTATGAGGAGGACGGCGCCATTCTGGTAGCCAATGGCAAGATCGTCGCCTCCGGTCCTTATGCTCAGGTCGCCGCTCGCGCCGGTTCCAGCGCCCGGGTGATCGACCACCGCCCGCATCTGCTCATGCCGGGCTTCATCGACGCGCATGTACACGTGCCGCAGATGCAGATCATAGCCAGCTACGGCGCCGAACTGCTCGACTGGCTCAACACCTACACTTTCCCTGAAGAATCGACCTTCGAGAACGCCCAGCATGGTCGCCGCATCTCGCGCCTGTTCCTTGATGAGATGATCCGCCACGGCACCACCACGGTCGCCGCCTACTGCTCCGTGCACAAGCAGTCGGCCGAGGCATTCTTCGCCGAGGCCTATGATCGTGACATGCTGGTGATCGCCGGCAAGGTCATGATGGACCGCAACGCGCTCGAAGCCGTGCACGATACGCCACAGTCGAGCTATGACGATACCAAGGCGCTGATTGCCGCCTGGCACGGCAAGGGCCGTGGCCTTTATGCGATCACGCCGCGCTTCGCCATCACCTCGACGCCCGAGCAGATGGAAATGGCACAGGCGCTGGCGCGTGAGCATCCCGACCTGCATGTGCAGACGCATCTGTCGGAAAACCATGCCGAGATCGCCTTTACCCAGCAGCTCTATCCTTGGGCGAAGGACTACACCCATGTGTATGAGCACTACGGCCTGATGGGTTCGAAGACGCTCCTCGGCCACTGCATCCATCTGTCCGAGCGCGAGGCCGATGTCTTGTCGGACACTGGCTCGGTGGCGGTGTTCTGCCCGACGTCCAATCTGTTCCTCGGCTCCGGCCTGTTCGATTATCAGCGCTTCCGGCGCCGGGAGAAGCCGCTGCGTATCTCCACCGCGACCGATGTCGGCGGCGGCACCAACTATTCCATGCTGCGCACGATGGACGAAGCCTACAAGGTGATCGCCCTGCAGGGCGAGAAGCTCAATCCGTTCCAGTCCTTCTGGCAGATCACACGCGGCAATGCCGAGGCCCTGTCGGTGGTCGACCGTGTCGGCACGCTGGAAGCCGGAACGGACGCCGACATCGTCGTGCTCGATTCTGCCTCGACGCCATCGATGCGGCTGCGTTCAGAGCGTATCAAGACGCTGGCCGAGGAGCTTTTCCTCATGCAGACGCTTGGCGACGACCGCACGGTCAAGGAGGTCTATGTCGCTGGCAAGCCGGCCAAGAGCGATCTCGTGGTGAGCAATTCCTGATCGGCACTTGACCTAAGGGCCGATTACCGTAAACGCGAAAGGCTGGTCCAAGCCGTTCTGGGAGGAAACATGGCCGCGAGCGACGATATCGAGGCGATCAAGCGCCAGGAGGCGGCGCTCGTCTTCGAAAGGTTCGACGAGGCCGTTGCCTTCGAAATCGGCAGCGCGATCCGGACACGGGCTCTCCGGGAGAACCTGCCGATCATCGTTGATATCCGCACATTCGACCGGCCGCTGTTCTATGCCGCGATGCCAGGCTCCAATGCCTCCAATCCGGATTGGGCGCGGCGCAAGATCAATGTGGTGAAACGCTATCTGCGCAGCACCTATCGTCTGGTG
The DNA here is from genome assembly GCF_008727715.1 of Mesorhizobium terrae. GTDB lineage: Bacteria > Pseudomonadota > Alphaproteobacteria > Rhizobiales > Rhizobiaceae > Mesorhizobium > Mesorhizobium terrae. Next base: position 202,634 of record NZ_CP044218.1, on the reverse strand, counting down.
CTGGAACAGCAGCGCCCGGATCGCACCTTCAAGGTGGGCGAGGGACTGGACATTGCTGAATACGTGCTGGCCGGCGGTGGCTTCCCCGTGACGGTGAAGGGCGCTGGTGTTATCGGTGTCATCGCCGTATCCGGCCTGCCGGAGCGCGAGGACCACAACGTCGTCGTCGACGCGCTCTGCGATCATCTCCGCGCCGATCGCGCCAGCCTTACCCTTCCCGCCGCCGAAGCATGATCCTTCGGCCGCATTGACGTGACAGCCGCACAAGGCCCGCAGATGACCCTCGACCCGAAGACCTTCCTCACCTCGATCTTCGATGCTGCGGTGGCCGCGGCTGACCCCGAATTGACCATTCGCCAGCATTTGCCGGCGAAGCCGAAGGGCCGCACCGTCGTGATCGGCGCCGGCAAGGGCTCGGCACAGATGGCGGCGGCCTTCGAAAAGGTGTGGGATGGGCCGGTCGAAGGGCTGATCGTCACGCGCTACGGTTATGGCGCGCCGACGAAACATCTCGAGGTGGTGGAGGCCGCGCATCCGGTTCCCGACGCCGCCGGCCTCGCCGCCGCCAAGCGGCTGCAACAGGCCGTTTCCGGCCTCTCCGAGGATGATCTCGTAATCGCGCTGATCTGCGGCGGCGGTTCCGCGCTGCTGCCCGCACCGGCGGGCGACCTCACATTGACGGACGAGATCGCCGTCAACGAGGCGCTGCTCGCCTCGGGCGCGCCGATCTCGGCCATGAACACCATTCGCAAGCATGTCTCCGCCATCAAGGGCGGGCGCCTTGCCGCCGCCGCCTGGCCGGCCAGGGTTGTGTCGCTGGTGGTGTCCGACATTCCGGGCGACAATCCGGCCCTTGTCGCCTCCGGCCCCACTGTCCCGGACACTGGCAGCCGCGCCGACGCGCTTGCCGCGATCGCTGCCTACGGCATGAAGTTGCCAGAGGCAGTCATGGCGCACATCAATTCGCCAGCCGCCGACGCACCGCATCCGGACGATCCGAAATTCGTGCGCAACGAGGTGCATGTCATCGCCTCGGCAGCCGTCTCGCTGGAAGCGGCCGCAGAAGAGGCGAAGCGCCAAGGCATTGAAGCCGTCATCCTTTCCGACGCGCTGGAAGGCGAGGCGCGGGAGGTGGGCTCCGTCCATGCCGCGATCGCGCGCGAAGTGGCGACACGCAACCGGCCGTTCAGGAAACCGGTGCTGATCCTCTCCGGTGGCGAGACCACGGTGACCTTACGCGCGAAGGGCAAGGGCGGCCGCAATTCGGAGTTCCTGCTCGCTTTCGCCATCGGTATCGACGGCGTCGCCGGCATCGATGCCATGGCCGCCGACACCGACGGCATCGACGGTTCGGAAAACAATGCCGGCGCCTTCTGCACCGGCTCGACCGTCACGCGCATGCGCGCCGCCAACGTCGACGCCAAGGCCATGCTGGCCGGCAACAATGCCTGGACGGCGTTCAACGCAGTCAACGATCTCTTCGTGCCGGGGCCGACCGGCACGAATGTCAACGACCTCAGGGCTGTTCTGGTGCGGTAGGTAGGGCTCTACAGGCGAGCCCGGCGCTGCCTCACACCTCGTGCAGATAGAGGTGGTAGTCCAACTCGCTCACCGTGCGGGCGACTCGCAGATATTCCGCCCATTTGATCTCGACGAAGGTCTTGTGTAGATCGGGGCCGAGCGCTGTCGCGAGGAAGGACGAACCGCGCGCGGCGTCGATGGCGGCGCGCCAGTCCACCGGCATCTTGCTCTTGGCTTCGCCGGCCGCCTCATAGCCGTTTCCGGTCACTTCCGCACCCGGATTGAGCTTTTCCTCCAGCCCCTTCGCAACGCCGGCCAGAATTGTCGCCGCCACCAGATAGGGATTGGCATCGACGCCGGAAGGGCGGTGCTCGATACGGCGGTTCCTGGCTTCGCCGGCCGGCACGCGCAGTGCTACCGAGCGGTTGTTGACGCCCCAGGTCGGCGCTACTGGTGCATAGGACTGCGACACGAAGCGCCGCCATGAATTGGCGTGCGGTGCAAACACCAGCATGGATTCGGCCATGGTCTCGGCCAACCCACCCAGCGCATGGAGCAGCAGTGGTGACCATGTGCCGGGCATGGTTTCGGTGAAGACGTTCTTGCCGGCGCCGTCGAGCAACGAGACATGGAAATGCATGCCGGAGCCGGCATATTTTTCGATGGGCTTGGCCATGAAGCAGGCGGTGACGCCGTGGCGGCGTGCCTGCATGCGCACCAGCCGCTTCAGCATGACGAGATCGTCAGCGGCACGCATCACGCCCTTGCGGTAATTCAGCGTCAGCTCGTACTGGCCGGGCGCATATTCCGAAATCACTGTTTCGGCCGGAATGCCTTGCGCTTTGGCTGCCGCATAGATGTCCGAGAACAGCGGTTCCATGCCGTGCAGATGATCGACCGAATAGACCTCCGTCTTTCCGCTCCTGCGTCCATCTAGCACGGCATTCGCCGGCTGCACCTTGCCGTCGGCATCGCGCTCATTGGCCAGCAGGAAGAATTCCAGCTCAAAGGCGCCGGCAGGATGCAGGCCCTTGGCCGCCAGCGCCTCGACCTGGCGGGCGAGCGCATGGCGCGGGTCCGATGTCATGGCTTGGCCGTCGAGATGATACATCGCCATCAGCACCTGGCCGCGCGGCGGGTTGGTGCCGTGCAGCGGCACCAACGTACCGGGGATCGGCCAGGCGCGCAGGTCGCCGTCGCCGGAATCCCAGATCAGGCCTGTCTCGTGCACGTCCTCGCCGGTGATGTCGAGGCCGAGGATCGAGATCGGCATGTGGCGGCCGTTCTCATACACGCCCATGAGTTCGTGTCTGCGCAGGATTTTACCGCGCCCGACGCCGTTTGCGTCGGTCAGCACGATGTCAAAGGCTTCGATTTCGGGGTGGGCTTCGAGGAAGGCAGTGGCTTCGGCGAGCGTCGAGCCGGAAGGTGAGGTCATGATGGCACTCTGAAGGGTGATTGTGTGGCTTGTCTCATGCCGCGAGCTTGGCGGCAACATCGGCGAAGGCGGCGATCAGCCGTTTCACCTGGCTTGCCGTGGTGACGGGCGAGACGAGCATCATGTTGTGGAACGGCGCGATCAGCACGCCGCGATTGACCAGCGCGACATGCACGGCCGCTTCCAGTTCCGGCACGTGCGCGCCTTCGGCCTCGGCGCCATTGCTGAGCGGGCCGGGCGCGCAGATGAACTCGACGCGGGCGCCGACGCGCATCACATGCCAGGGCAGCCGGTTGCGCTCGATTGCGGCGGCAAGCCCCTTGGCCAGTTTGTCGGCCAGCCGTTCCATATGCGCGTAGTTCTCCGCCGTCATCACCTGTTCCAGCGTTGCGCGCATGGTGGCGAATTGCAGTGGGTTGGCCGACAGTGTCGTGCCCATGCCGGAATAGCCGGGCTCCTTGGCGTGGTTGTAAGCGGCGTAGCGCGAGGCCGTTTCTTCGCTCATGCCCCAGATGCTGGCCGGCACGCCGCCCGCCACCGGCTTGCCGAGCACGAACAGGTCCGGTTCGAGACCGCGGGTTCCGGTGTAGCCGCCACGGCCGGTCGAGATCGTGTGCGTCTCGTCGATCAGCAGTAGCGTGCCGGTCTCGCGGGTCAGGCGCCGCAGCGCTTCATGGAAACCGGGTTCAGGCAACACCATGCAGGAATTGGTCAGCACCGGTTCGGTGATAACGCAGGCGACATCCTTCGCCTTCAGCGCCGCTTCCAGTGCCGGCAGGTCATTGAACTCGACGATTTTGGCACGCTGGGTGAGGTCGCGGAATTCGCCGGCCAGTCCCGGCCGGTTGATCGGCTTGCCGTCCTTGATGCGCACCATCGTCTCGTCGACCGAGCCGTGATAGCAGCCGTTGAAGACGAGGATCTTGTCGCGGCCGGTCACCGCGCGGGCCACGCGCAGCGCGAAGCGGTTGGCGTCGGTGGCCGTGGTGGCGATCTGCCAGTAGGGCAGGCCGAAAAGCTCCTGCAGCAGCGTGCCGACCGCCAGCGCGTCCTCGGACGGCAGCATGTAGGTCAGGCCGCGTCCGGCCTGCTTGCGGATGGCACGCGCGACTGGCGCCGGCGAATGGCCGAACATCGAGCCGGTATCTCCGAGGCAGAAATCGTCCAGCCGGTTGCCATCGATGTCGGTGATCGTGGCGCGTGTCGCGCTGTCGACCAGGATCGGGAAGGGCGTTGGCCAGTCGGTCATCCAGTGCATCGGCACGCCGTCGAAATAGCCGGCGATGCCGTTGCCGGTGCGGGCCTGCGATTTCGGGCGGGCTTTTCGGAAAATTTCCGCTTCGGTTGCGCGCAGTTTTGCGACACGTTGGGCATCGATGCCGCCGATGATACTGTTCGACCTGGTGCTTACGCTCATTCATTCCCCCTGTTGGCGCGGGGCACTCTAGCCAGAGGCGGCGACAAACCGCAATTGGCCGCCGCGCCAGGGAGCATTGGTTCAGGGGTAGGGGTGACGGCCCGGCATCCAGCCGTCATTCGTCGTGCATGGCGGCGATGGCCCGCCGCATCAGCGCGAGGAACTGTTCTTTCTCGTCATCGCTGAAATTCGCCAGGGCCGCCCCGTTTTGGGCGCGGGCGGCGTCGGTGGCCGGGCCTTGCAGCGCCGCTGCGATCCGCGTCAGGTGGACGGATTGTGAGCGGCCATCGTTAGGGTTGGAACGCCGCACGATCAGCCCGTCGCGCTCCATCCGGGCGAGTGTATTGGCCATGGTGGCCTGTTCGACGTCGAGCCTGCGCACCAGTTCGCTCTGACTCAGCCCGTCCTCGTCCCATAGCGCCAGCAGCGTCATGAACTGCGCCGGCGCCAGTCCAAGCGGGCGGATGCGTTGTTGCAACCCCTTGGCGAACAGGCGTGCCATCTGGTTGGCGAGGAAACCGGCGGAGCGTTCTTTCTGAAAGGGCATGGTGTAGAGATAGCTGTTGAATAGCATGCTATGCAATGATATATAGCTTGCTATTCAAATTGGTGGAGGATCGCATGAAAGCGAAGATCCACGCGGCGGCCGGTTCCGTCGCGCTGCTTGCTGTTGTCTGTTTCTGGCTGTCGACGGCGGTCGCCGAAATCTCGGGCGACGCCGATACCGTCGCGGCGGTCAAATCGGGCATTCTCGTCGGCATGGTCGTGCTGGTTCCGGCCATGGCGATTGCCGGTGCATCGGGCTTTTCGCTGGGCAAGGGCTGGAAGAGCCCGGTCGTGGCGCGCAAGAAGCGTCGTATGCGCGTCATCGCCGCGAACGGCATGCTCATCCTTTTGCCGTCGGCCTATCTGCTCGCGGGCTGGGCGGGGCAGGGCCGCTTCGATGCGGTATTCATGATGGTGCAGGCGCTGGAACTGGCGGCCGGCGCCGTCAACATCGTGCTCTTGTCGCTGAATATGCGCGACGGGTTGGCTTTGCGGCGCAGACCGTCGGCGGTGGTGCGCGCCGGCTGATGCTTAAGCAGTGATGTCGATGATCCCGCAGTCGCCGGTGGCACTGCCGAAGGCGACGCGGCGTTCCTCGCGGTCCCATGCCAGCGCCGTGATGGCGCCCTTGCCGGGGCGGCGCAACAGCACTTCCTTGGCATCGGCGAAGCGGGCGGCGATCACCATGCCGTCCTCATAACCGATCGCCACGACGTCTTCGCTCGGGTGGCATGCCACTGCGGTGACCATGGTGTTGCCGCGCGTGCCGAGTTCCAGTGGTGCCTTGCCCATCGGTCCGTCCTTGGCCTGGAACGGCCATACGATCGCCGCCGGCGCGCCGGAACTGGCCAGCCATTTGCCGCGCGCGCTCCATGACAGGCTCTTCACCTTGGCGGGGTAGCCTGACATGCGCATGTGCTTGCCGTCGGCCAGCTTCCAGCCATGCAGGGCGTTTTCCTGCATCGTGGTCACGAGGAAATTGCCGTCGGGCGAGAAGGCGACGCCGGTATGGGCGCCGGCCCATTCCAATTCCGTCGGCTTGCCTTCAGTGGCGGGGAAATGCAGCGTCGCGCCATTGTAGCGGGCAACGCCGAAGCGCATGCCCTTCGGTGCGAAAGCCAGTCCTTCAACCGTGCGCGGGTGTTGGAATTCCTTGGTCTTGCCGTCGGCGAAGCGCACGAAGGCGCTCTTGCCAACGCCATAGGCGATGGCGCCCTGGGGACCTGCGGCGACACTGGTTACCCATTTCCTGCCGGCCGTCGCGAGTTCCTCGACCACGCCATTGGCCTTGACCGAAAACACCTTGCCGTCCTCGCCGCCGGTCACCAGCCTGTCATTGGCCGTGTCGTGGAAAGCGGTCAGCAGCCCGTCATTGGCTTGAACGGTCTTGTGACCGTGGTCCAGCCTGTGCACGGCGCCGTCGGCGAAGGCGAAATGCGGCACGTCGTCAAGGAAGACGGCGGTGATGCAATGGCCATCGATATCAAGCGGGGCGACTGTCGGCATCAGGCAGAATTCCGTGCAAATATTCGAATGGCGGCGCCGAAAAATTCAGCCCCTCACCGGCTTTCGTAGCCGGTGAGGGGCTTACTCGACCTTTCCGCTCCAGGCAAGGAAGCGCGCCGCGACACTCAGGCCGCCTGGCAGGCCTCGAAGCTCGACTTCAGCCGTTCGGCGTCCAGCTTGCGGCCGATGAATACCAGCCGGCTTTCATGCTTCTCGCCGTCTTTCCAGGCGCGCTGATGGTCGCCTTCGATGATCATGTGCACGCCCTGCAGCACATAGCGGTCCGGATCGTCCTTGAGCGCGATGATGCCCTTCAGGCGCAGGATGTTCGGCCCTTCCATCTGGGTGATCTTCTCGATCCAGGGGAAGAACTTCTTCGGGTCCATCTCGCCGCCGCGCAATGACACTGACTGCACCGTCACATCGTGGATAGGCGAAGCGTGGTGATGATGGTCATGATCGTGGTGGTGGTGATTATGATCATGATGATGGTGGTGATGGTCGTGGTCGCAGTCCGGGCCGCATTCATGATCGTGGTCGTGATCATGCGCGTCGAGGAAATGCGGGTCGTTGTCCAGCGCGCGCTTCAGGTCGAAGGCGCCACGGTCGAGCACTTCCGACAGCGCAACGCCGGAACGTTGGGTGCGGTGGATGCGGGCCGAAGGGTTGATGGCGCGGATCGTCGCCTCGACGCTGGCGAGTTCTTCAGGCGTCACCAGGTCGGTCTTGTTCAGCACGACCACGTCGGCGAAGGCGATCTGGTCCTCGGCCTCCTTGGAATCCTTCAGGCGCAGCGGCAGGTGCTTGGCGTCGACCAGTGCGACGACCGCGTCGAGCTTGGTCTTGGAACGCACGTCGTCGTCCATGAAGAAGGTCTGGGCCACCGGTGCCGGGTCGGCAAGACCGGTGGTCTCGACCAGGATCGCGTCGAAGCGGCCGGGCCGACGCATCAGGCCTTCGACGGTGCGGATCAGGTCGCCGCGCACCGTACAGCACACGCAACCGTTGTTCATCTCGTAGATTTCCTCGTCGGATTCCACAATCAGGTCATTGTCGATGCCGATCTCGCCGAATTCGTTGACGATCACGGCATAACGCTTGCCATGGTTTTCAGAGAGAATGCGGTTGAGCAGCGTCGTCTTGCCGGCGCCGAGATAGCCGGTCAGCACGGTTACGGGGATCTGCGTCTGTGTCTCGCTCATATCGGGGCCTCGAGAGGGAATTTGCCTCCATATAGGACGCCGCTGGCGCTTTTGCACCTGCCAAACCGCTGATCCAGGATGGTTTGCCGCCTCGATCGCACTGCCTTTTCGCAGCGCGATAATCCTTTGTCATCTAACTGAAATAATGATCTGTCATTAGCCACGGCGACTGTTGCGTGGCTTGCCGGCAAAGCGCTTCGTTTGGCCGGCCTCTTTGAACAATGATTGCCAATCCGAGCGCCACGGCTATTGTTGCCCGGTCCGGCGCGGTCGAGGAGACTGACCATGGCCAAGGCTGATAAAAGTGCGACGATGAGCCGGCTGCATTCCGCAGCCCGGCTGGCGCGAACCGCGCTCGCTGCCAGATTGCTGGCGCACGGGTTTTATGCCGGGCAGGACCAGATCATGCTGGCGCTGAGCCGCGAGGACGGCCAGACCCCCGGCACTCTGGCCGACCGGCTGGGCGTACGTCCGCCCACCATCACCAAGACCATCAACCGGTTGCAGGCGCAGGGCTTCCTCGACAAGCGCGCTTCCAATGCCGATGCCCGCCAGGCGCATATCTTCCTCACCGATTCGGGCCGCGAGACCATCCACGCCATCGAGAAGTCGGTGAAGAAGACCGAGAAACAGGCGCTGCGCGGCCTCGACAAGAAAGACCAGAAGACCCTGTTCAAGCTGCTCGCCCGCATCGAGGCGAACCTGTCGGACGAAGAGATCGTGCTCGCCGACGAGGAAGAGGAAGAACAGGACGCCTGACGCCCGGCTTCGGCTTACGCCGCTTGGGCCTGGCCCGGCGCTTTGCGACGGATCAATGACGACCAGCGCCCCGGTGTCAGGCCAAAGGCCTTCTTGAACTGCCGGTTGAAATGGCTCTGGTCGCTGAAGCCGGCCGCCGCCGCGATTTCCGCCAGCGGCATGTCTGCCCTCATCATCCGTTTTGCCTGTTCCAACCGCCGCATCAGAAGGAAGCGATGTGGGCTGGTGGAGAAGGCGGCGCGGAAATGGCGTGACAGCGCATAGCGGTCGAGGCCGGTGACCGCTTCCAGCGCGTCGGACCGCACCAGTTCCAGTGCATTTTCCCTGAGATAGTCGCGCGCACGATTGGCCGCGCTCCAAGCCGTTTTACCCAACACCTTGTCCGGGCGGTTAGCGTGCCGCAGCAGGAAGCCGGCAAGCTCGGCCACGAAATCGTCGACAAACAGCGGGTCCAGCCCACGGTCGAGTTCGTCGAACGCACCGGCGAGCGTTGTACGGAACGCCGCGTCGTCGACGACTGCCTCGGGCACGAAGGGCAGCGGCGCGCCACCCATGGCGTCGGCCAGCAGCGACGGTTCCAGATAGAGCATGTGATAGCGCAGTTCCGTGTCGGTGCCGGCGCCGCCATCATGCACCTCGTCCGGGTGTAGCACCATCAGCTGGCCGGGCAGGCTGTGGCGTTCCGCGCCCCGGTAGTGAAAGCTCTGCACGCCCGACAATGTCACGCCGATCGCATAGGTGTCGTGTCGATGCGGGTCGAAGACGGGGCCATGAAACCAGGCTTCCATGCGCTCTATGCCGTTCAGATCAGGCGCCTGCACGATGCGGTCGCCGCCGTCATGCGCGCACAAACGTCCAAGACCCTGGAAGGCCTCATTGGATAAATCGGTCGGCATCATCTCGGTCATCGGAACTGATATAGGAAGCTGCCATGTTCGACACCAAGTTTACAATCGTGCTGAGGGAAGATCTGGCCGTCTGGCAGAAACTCAACGTCGCCGCCTTCCTCAGCACCGGTGTCGCCGCCCAGTTTCCGCAGATGATCGGCGAGCCCTATCGCGACCGTGCCGGCAACATCTACAACGCCTTGTCGATCCAGCCGGTTATTGTTTTGTCGGCCGACCAGACCACCTTGTCCACCATCCACCGCCGTTCGCTGGAACGGGGTGTGACGATCTCGCTTTATGTCGAAGAGATGTTCTCGACCGGCTTCGATTCGCTGAACCGCGAGACCTTTGCCAAATTCGCCCCGGACGACGCGAAAGTGGTCGGCATTGCCATGCGCGCCGACAAGAAGATCGTCGACAAGATCACCAAGGGCGCGCGTATGCAGGCCTGAGTGCCGAGCTGCTGCCTCGGCACCGTGGAATCCCGCGCCAGCGGCATCTTTTATATTGCCGCCGGCCGCCGTTTCCCGCACAAGCTGGTCACGATCGAACTTCGTGACGCCTTGCAGCCGTGAACCAGCCCAACAGACAGGAAGAAAGTGCGACGCCACCGGCGGCGATCGCCTACATGCTGTCTGTCTACGTCTCGTTCTCCTTTCTCGACACCTCTTCCAAATATCTGGTGCTGGCAGGCATCGCCCCGCTCTTCATCGCCTGGATGCGCTTCACCGTGCATGTCGTGCTGGTCATGGGTCTGTTCCGCTCCTGGCAGGGGCTGGCGCGCTTTCGGGCTGCGAACCTGCCGGCGCATATCCTGCGCGGCGTGCTGCTGCTTGGCTCCACCTTGTTCAACATCCTGGCGCTGCGCACGCTGCAGCTTGCCGAAACCACGTCGATCTATTTCTTCGGGCCGATGGTCATCACCGCACTGGCCGGCCCGTTGCTCGGCGAATGGGCCGGCTGGCGGCGCTGGTTGGCGATCCTTGCCGGCTTTGTCGGCGTGCTGGTCATCACGCGGCCGGGCGTCGGCGTCTTCGGTGTCGGCCATCTCCTGGCGCTCGGCTCGATGCTGTCCAATTCCTTCTACGTCATCATGACGCGGCGCATGGCCGCCAAGGAGACGCCTGAGAGCCTGATCCTCTATTCGGCGCTTGTGCCATCCTTGCTGCTCCTGCCGACCTTGCCCTTCTCGGCGACGCTGCCGCCGGATGGCTGGCACTGGCTCATCCTGCTTCTGCTTGGCGTTTTCGGAGGTCTTGGCCACTGGCTGCTGATCCGAGCCTACAAGCTGGCCACCGCCACCGCGCTGGCGCCTTATCCTTATTCGCAGATGATCTGGATGATCGGCTTCGGTTATTTCATCTTCGGCCAGTTCCCGGACGGATGGACGCTCGGCGGTGCCGCCATCATCGTCGCCAGCGGCCTCTACATCCTGCACCGTGAGCACAGGCTGAGGGTTCGCAACCGCGCCGCGCTCGACGCCGAAACCGGAGAGCTGGCAAAAAAGCTTTGATTTGCCGTCGTTCGATGGCATAAGCCGCTTTTAAACAGTTTAAATTGAGCGGGAGCCAAGGGCGCTGGCACAGAAGATCAAGCTTTCGACCATTGCCGACGCACTCGGCGTTTCAACCGCCACAGTTTCGCTGGCGCTGCGCGACAGCCCGCTGGTGGCTGGCGCGACCCGCGAGAAGATCAAGGAACACGCCCGCGAGATCGGTTACATCTACAACCGCCGCGCCGCTTCGCTGCGCACATCGCGCTCCGGCATCGTCGGCGTCGTCGTGCACGACATCATGAACCCGTTCTATGCCGAGATCCTGCGCTCCATCGAGCACGAGCTCGACCGCAGCCGGCAGACCTTCCTGCTCTCAAACCACTACGACCAGCTCGACAAGCAGCGCACCTTCATCGACACGCTGCTGCAGCTTGGCGCCGATGGCGTCATCATGTCGCCGGCCATCGATACGCCGGCCTCCGACATCATCATGGCGGAGGAAAATGGCCTCCCCGCCGTGCTGATCGCGCGCGATGTCGAAGACGCGCATGTGCCCGTTTTTCGCGGCGACGACGCCTATGGAACGGCGCTCGCCACCAACCATCTGATCTCGCTTGGCCACAAGCGCATCGCCATGGTCGGCGGCACCGACCAGACCTCGACCGGGCGCGACCGCTATCAGGGCTATGTCAACGCCATGGAGGCGGCAGGGCTTGAGATCATGCCGTCCTGGCGCATTCCCGGACCCCGCACCAAGCAGGGCGGGTTCGAAGCCGCCGCGCAGTTCCTGGCGTTGAAGGACAAGCCGACCGCAGCCTGCTGCTGGAACGATCTCGTCGCCATCGGCCTGATGAACGGCATCGCCCGCGCCGGCCTGATGCCGGGCGTCGACATCTCGGTGACCGGTTATGACGATCTCGAGGAAGCGCAGATCGCGACGCCGGCGCTGACCACTGTGTGGAACGGCCAGCGCGAAGTCGGCCGCCGCGCCGCCAGCGCGCTGCTCGACAAGCTGAACGGCCAGACGGTGCGCCCTTCGCAGGAGCTCATCAAGCCGGAACTCCACGTGCGCCAGTCGACCGGCCGCCCGGTCGAACGGCACTAGCCGCCCTTCACGTCAGCCAGTTCTCCCGCTCACACGTGTTTGCGGCCGCCGGCGGCGCGGAACCATTCGTCCGGATAGGGATACCACCAGTCCTGGATGGTCGGCTTGTGGTCGATGATCACCATCTTCGAGCGGCGAAAGGCATCCAGCCCTTGCCGGCCGAGTTCGCGGCCGAGCCCCGAGGCCTTCCAGCCGCCGAAGGGCAATGCGTCATTGTCGATCAGCGGGTTGTTCACCCACACCATGCCGGCTTCCAGTTGTTCGGCCGCTTCATGCGCTTCGGCGAGATCGCTGGTGAAGATCGAGGCACCCAGCCCGAATGGGCTGTCATTGGCCAGCCGGATCGCCTCGTCGAAATCCTTCACCCGGCAGATCGCCGCCACCGGTCCGAAACACTCCTCGCGGCAGATCGCCATATCGGGCGTCACCCCGGTCAGGATGGTCGGCTCGTAGAACCAGCCGGTCGTCTGCGCCGGCGGAATGCGTCCGCCCGTCACCGCGGTCGCACCGTTGCGCACGGCGTCATCCACCAGACGCATCACCTTGGCGCGGGCGGCTTCGCTGACCAGCGGGCCGATCTCGCTCTTGTCGAGCCCGTTGCCGATCCTGAGTGCCCGCGTCCGCTCGGCGAACAGTTCGACGAAACGGTCATGCACGCTGTCGACCACATAGAAGCGCTCGGCCGAGGTGCAGACCTGTCCGGTCAGATGGAATGCGGCGGTCACCGCGCCGGCGGCGGCGACGTCCAGCGGCGCATGCGCCGACACGATCATCGGATCGCTGCCGCCCGCCTCGATGACGCAGGGTTTCATGCGTTCCGCGCAGGCCACCGCCACCGCGCGGCCGGCCGCAACGGACCCGGTAAAGGCGACCGCATGCGTGCGTTCCGAGGCAATCAAAGCCTTGCCCGTCTCGGCTCCGCCCGGCAGGCAGGAGACCAGCCCTTCCGGCAGCGTGGCGAACACGCGCATGAATTCGAGCGTCGACAGCGTCGTCGCCTCGGCCGGCTTGATCACGCAGCCGTTGCCGGCGGCCAGCGAGGCGGCCACCGTCCAGCACATCAAAAGGATCGGGAAGTTGTAGGGCATGATGTGCACCGAGACCCCGTAGGGTTCGTAGCGTGCATATTGGAACGAGCCGGCCTGGGTGGTCCCGGCCACCTTGCCGGCGTCGTCGCGCGCCATTTCGGCATAGTAGCGGAAGATCGGCGCGCAATTGGCGATCTCGCCGATCGCTTCCGGATAGGGTTTGCCCATCTCGCGCACCATCAGCTCGGCGCAATGCGTGAAATCGGCCGCCTCGATGGCGTTGGCCACCGCGTGCAGCTGCTTGGCGCGGCTCTTGGCATCGAGCCTCTTCCAGCCGAACTGGGCTTTGGTCGCCGCCGCAAGCACCGCGTCGATCTCCGCATCGGTCGCCGCCGCGATGGCTCCCACCGTCTCCAGCGTGGCGGGGTCGATCACCGCCTTGGCCGTGCCCATCATCGGCCGATAGCCGGGATTGACGAACAGGGCCGGTTGATGGGCCGAGAAATCCATATGCACCTCCCGATCCGCTCAGCGGATCATGTAGACCTTCTTGATCGTCTCGTGGACCGTGCAGACGCCCTTCCAGTCCTGCGGGAAGAACGCCGCCGTGTCGGGCTCGATCTCGATGACCTCGCCGGATTCGTGCACATAGGTGCAGCGGCCTTCCAGGAAGTGGCAGAACTCGTCGCGGGTGACGTGGCATTCCCATTTGCCGGGCGTGCAGATCCACAGGCCGCATTCGGAACGGCCCTCCGGGCCCTTGTGCAGGACCTTGCCCGAGGTGTGCGACTGGCCCTCGATCATGGTGGGGATGACGCCCCAGTCGACCAGGTCGGCCATGGCAAGCGGCGATTTCCAGACAGGTGTCGGCATGTTTGTTCCTTGGTTGGGCCGGTTTCAGGCCAGCATGTAGATGTTGCGGATGGTCTCATGGACCGTGCATTCGCCGGTCCAGCCGGCGGGGAACATCGCGGCGGTGTTCGGTGTGACCTCGACGACTTCGCCGTCGTCGCTGCGATAGGTCGCGCGACCGGCGACGAAATGGCAGAACTCGTCGCGGGGAATGGCAAGCCGCCAGCGGCCAGGCGTACACACCCAGATGCCGGACTCCGGCTGGGTGTTCGGCCCCTTGTGCACCAGCCGCCCGGTGGAGTGGGAAGCGCCCTCGATCGCGTTGGGCTGCACGCCCCAGTCGACAAGGTCGGTGCGGGTCGAGGCTTGGGTCAGATGCGGGGCCGAGCTCATGCCGCGGCCTCCGCCAGCAGGCCTTCCAGCAGGCGCGCCGCCTTGGCCGGGCCGTCCTGCGCCTGCATATGTGCCGAGGTGGCGGTGAGGCGGGCCTTGAGGCGTGGATTGGTCAGGCAGTCCTCCAGTCTGGCGACGAGCTCGGCCTCGGTCCAGTCATAGCGCGGCATCTTGAAGCCGTGGCCGGTTTCCTGCACGCGCGTCGCATTGTCATGGCCGTCCCACACATAGGGCATGATGATGGCCGGCTTGCCGAAGAACAGGCTTTCGGTGAAGGAGTTGTTGCCGCCGTGGTGGATGACGGCGTCGACCTGCGGGATCACCGAGGGCTGCGGGAACCAGCCGTCGATGATGACATTGGCAGGCACGTCCCCGTATTGCTCCTTGTAGCCGCCGACATTGACGAGCGCGCGGTAGCGGGTTTTGCCGATCGCGGCGATGATGCGCTTGAGCAGCTCCGTGTCGCCGGCCCCAAGACTGCCGAAGGAGACGTAGATCAGCGGCCCGTCCTTGTTGGCGGCGAAGGCCGGCACCTCATATGGCACCTCCTTGCGCACGCAGCCTTCGAGGTACTGAAACCGCCCGGGGTCGAGCGGATGACGACGTTTGAACTTCGCCGCCTCCGGATAGAGCAGGAGGTTGAGATAGGGCGACGCCTCGAAGAACTGGCCGAGCGGATAAGGCGCTTCGCCGGAACCGGCGAGGAAGGCGTTGAAGTCATCATGGATCGGCCTGATCACCTGGTTGAAGTGGTCGCGATAGGCGGCATGCCCGGCATGATCGTTTTCGCCGCAACCGGAGAGATGCGGCGGGATATCCTCGTCCTCGATCTCATTTTCGGAGCACGAGATGATGCGCACCCACGGCTTGCCATACTGCTTGATGGCCGGAAACAGAACGACATTGTCGACGCAGATCACGTCAGGCCGGATTTTGGCGAGAATGCCTGGCAGATCCTTCTGCGCCCATTTGGCGCTGTCGACGATCGCCGTCCAGCAATCCTTCACATAGTTGTCGACCTGGTCGTAGGGCGATTTGCGGAAATTGGGGATGTGGCCGTTGATGAAGTCTTCCCAGAATTTCGCCATCTGCTCGGCCGGCATCGGCTCGGACAGGTTCACCGGATGGGCCTCGAAACCGTAACCTTTGTAGACGTCGACAAAGCCGGGGTCGGAGAGGAAGACCGCCCTGTGCCCGCGCGCCTCCAGCGCCTGGGCGATGCCGACCGAATTCAGCGCCGGGCCGAACGCCGCTTCCGGAAAAAACGCCACCGTCTTTTGCATCATGTCCTCCTCCTCAAATCACTCGGGAAAAATGCGCGTGTCGGCCGCGCTCCAGCCGGCTTCGACGCTCTCGCCAACGCGCGGCGGGCGCCGGTCGGCGGCATCGGCGGTAAGGCGGATCGTGAATGGCGCCGGGCAGGCGTCGGTGCGGATGTGCACCTGCAGGTCCAGCCCGTGATAGGCGAGCGCCTCCACCGTCCCGCGCACGCGGTTCTCGGTCGGCTCTGTCGGAAACAGCGCGATGCGCTCCGGCCGCACCGCCGCCACCGCGGCCGCACCCGCTGCGAGATTGGCCGGTACGGCGCCTGAAACCTTGGCGCCGCTCGCCAGATCGAGCCCGTCGCCATTGGCGCGGCCGGGCAGGAAATTCATGACGCCGATGAAATCCGCGACGAACCGGTCGGCCGGCCGCTCGTAAATGGCGTGCGGCGTGTCGCATTGCAGCAGCCGGCCGTTGCGCAGCACCGCCACGCGGTCGGCCATCACCAGCGCTTCTTCCTGGTCGTGAGTGACGACCACGAAGGTGATGCCAACCTCATGCTGCAGGCGCTTCAGTTCCAGCTGCATGGCGCCGCGCAGCTTCTTGTCCAGCGCGCCGAGCGGCTCGTCGAGCAGGAGCAGGCGCGGCCGCTTCACCAGCGCGCGCGCTAGCGCCACACGCTGCTTCTGGCCGCCCGACAATTGGTCCGGCTTGCGGTCGGCTAGCCCTGCGAGCTGCGTCGTCTCCAGCATCGCGTCGACCCGCGAGCGGATTTCGGCCGCAGGCAGCCTTTCCATCTCCAGACCATAGGAGATGTTGGCGCGCACGGTCATGTGCGGAAACAGCGCGTAGGACTGGAACATCAGGTTGACCGGGCGCCGGTTAGGCGGCACCCGCGCGATATCGTTGCCATCCAGCAGGATGCGCCCTTCGCTTGGCATTTCGAAACCGGCGAGGATGCGCAACAAGGTGGTCTTGCCGCAGCCTGACGGACCGAGCAGGGCGAAGAACTCGTTCTCGCGGATGTCGATCGACACGGCGTCGAGCGCGGTCACCGCGCCGAACCGCTTGTTCACCTGGTCGATGCCGAGCAGTGTCGCCTTTGCGCTCATGATGCGATGACCCCGCGGTTGAGGCGTTGCGACAAAGCGAGCGCCGTCACGCTTACCGCCATGACGATGCTGGCCAACGCGTTGATCTCCGGCGTGATGCCGAAACGGATCATCGAATAGATCTGCATCGGCAGCGTTGTGGACGAGCGCCCGGCGCCGGCCGTGAAGAAGGCGATGATGAATTCGTCGACCGAAAGCGTGAAGGCGAGCAGCGCGCCGGCAATGACGGCCGGCAGAATGACCGGCAGCGTCACGCGGCGAAACGTCGTCACGCCCGATGCGCCAAGATCGGCCGACGCCTCGATGATCGACCAGTCGAAGCTTTTTAGCCGCGCCCGCACGACGGAGCAGACGAAGGCGAGATTGAACACCACATGCGCCATGATGATGGTGTGCAGGCCCATCGGCATGTCGAGCATTGAAAAGAAGGAGAGCAGCGCGATCGCCAGCACGATGTCGGGAATGATCATCGGCGCGAACACCAGCGCTTCCAGCATGCGGCCGCGCCTGCGGCGAACCTCCATGCCAAGCGCCAGCAACGTGCCGAGCAGTGTGGCGACGGTGGTCGATATGAGCGCTACGATCAGCGTGTTGAATGCCGCCGACAGTATGGCGCGGTTACCCGCCAGCGCCGCATACCATTTCAGCGAGAAGCCGGACCAGGCCGTCGGCAGTCCACCCTCGTTGAAGGACAGCGCCACGAGCACGGCGATGGGGATATAGAGGAATATGAAGACGGCGATCAGAACGAGCTTCAGCCCGTGCGGCATGGAAGCACTATTCATCGGCGCCCGCCTTGGCCCTGCCGATGCCTGAGGCGCGTTCGGCCACCATTGCCTGGATCGTCAGCAGGAGCATCATGATGGCGATCAGCGTCATCGACAGCGCCGCGCCGAACGGCCAGTCATTGGCTGTCAAAAACTGGTCGTAGACGAGGTTGCCGATCATCTGGAAGCGGCCGCCGCCGAGCAGAGCCGGCGTCACGAAATTGCCGATCGACAACACGAACACGAACACCGCGCCGGCGGCGATGCCGTGGAAGGTCAGCGGTAGCGTCACGCGCCGGAAGGTGGTGGCGGCCGAGGCGCCGAGATCGCGCGAGGCCTCGCGCAGTTCCTGGTTGAGCCGCGACAGCGGCGCATAGCAGGCTAGAATCACGAAGGGCAGGTAGTTATAGACAAGCCCGGCGATGACCGCGCCTTCGGTGTAGAGCAGGGAAGGCGGCTCGCCCTGATAGCCGAACCAGCGCAGCAATTGCGTCACCAGGCCTTCGCGGTTGAGCAGCACGATCCAGGCGTAGGTGCGGATCAGGTAGTTCGACCAGAACGGCAGCACCGCGAGGAAGAGCAGCACCGGTTGCCGCCGTCGCGGAGCCGAGGCAATCGCATAGGCCGCCGCATAACCGACGACCGCTGCGATGACGGTGGCGAGCCCGGCGATCCGCGCCGAATTGAGGAAGATGCCGGTATAGAGCGGGTCCAGCACTCGGCCGAAATTTTCGAGCGTGAAAGTGTATTCGATGCCGCCATAGATGCCGCGTCGAAAGAAGGCGAGCGCCAGCACCAGCGCGCAGGGCAGCACCATGAGCGCGGTGAGCCAGGCGAGCGCCGGCGCCATCAACACAGTCGAACGGGTTTGCACTTGCGACACGGGTTGCACTTGATCCGGTATTGGGAGGGCTTCTGACCCCGGCGGCGGGTCTTCGCCGCCGGGGGATGGCGGTTTATTGCGCCGCCTTGATCTCGCTGACCGTCTTGGAATAGTCGCGCTGCGCATTGCCGACGTCGCGCAACTGCTCGAATTTGACGAGTTCCACGACTGGAATGGTCAGGTTGGGGAACTTGGTGAGGAACTCGGCCGGAAGGCTTTCCATCGCCGGCTTGTTCGGCACCTTGTAGTCGATGTTCAGCGCCGCCCAGGCATGCGTCTTGGCATCGAGGATGTAGTTGATGAACTTGAAGGCCTCGTCCTTGTGTTCGGACGCCTTCATCACCACCATCGTGTCCAGCCAGAGGTCGGAGCCTTCTTTCGGGATCACATATTTGATGGCCGGGTTCTTATCGATGCCGTAGTTGCACCAGCCGTCCCAGGCCTGCACCATCAGCGCCTCGCCGGACACCAGCTTGGAATAGAAGGTGGTGTCGTCATAGGCGAGCAGCGTTTTCTTGGCCGCGATCAGCGTGTCCTTCACTTCGGCCAGCTTGGTCGCATCGGTCTCGTTCACCGAATAGCCCTTGGCCAGGAAGCCGGCGGCAAGCAGCCAGCGGTCGGTCGCCAGCATCGTCGTCTTGCCCTTCAGGTCGGCGGAAGGCGCCAGAAGATCGTTCCATGACGACGGAGCCGCCTTGACCAGATCCGAACGATAGCAGAGGCCGGTCGTGCCCCAGGTGTAGGGCACCGAGAAGGTGTTGCCCGGGTCGTAGGGCAGCTTGGTGGCTTCCGGGTACAGATTGGCGAGATTGGGCACCTTGGCGTGGTCGATCGGTTCGACCAGGCCGAGCTTGTTCAGCACCTCGGCGAAAGGCGATGATACGAACACCACGTCGTAGCCCTTGCCGCCCGAGGCGACGAGCTTGCCCATGATCTCCTCGTTGGTGGCATGCACCACCACCTCGGCGCCGATGCCGCTGGTGGCCTTGAAGGCGTCGACCGTGTCGGGCGCCATGTAGCCGTCCCAGTTGGAAATCACCAGGTCGGCCGACGCCGCCGGCGAAGCCAGCGCGAGCGCAAAGACAAGCATCGCCGAACCGGCTCCGCGCCGGCGGCATGGCAGGACAGTCATGTCGAAACCTCCAATTGTTCGAGCGTCAGCGTTATGGCTGGTCGAAGGCGGCTATGATCCGCTTCTCCGAAGTGTTCCCAGTTTCTTGTCGTTTTGAGAGACAGTACTATTGTGAGAAAAAAAACGTCAATCGATATTTTTTCGCCTACTTCATCGAAGCCACTTGTCCTTTTTGAGACAATCGGCCAAGTCTGAGGGCGACGGCACCAAGCCCAGAGTTGTCATGCAAGCAGCAGACCGCCGACCTCGCGCCAACCATCTGGATCTCGCGCAGCGTATTCTCGACGTTGTGCGGCAGCGGGGTTTCGGTATTGGGGCACGGCTGCCGGAACAGCAGATCGCGCAGCTCTGCAATGTCTCGCGCACCCCGGTGCGAGCGGCGCTGCGGCTGCTGACCGAGCGCGGCATGGTGGAGTGGCAGGCCGAGACCGGTTATCGGCTGGCCATCGATCCGGCCTGGCAGATGGTCGGCGCGGCCGAATTGCCCAGCGCCGAGGAAGACGACATCGCCGACGCCATCCTGCGCGACCGCTCCGCCCGCCGCATCGACGAGACGATTACCGCGAGCGGACTGATCAGGCGCTATGCGGCTGGTCGCGGCGCGGTACTAAAGGCGCTAAAGAAACTGGAAACGGAAAACCTCATCGAACGGGCGCCGGGACAATCCTGGGTGTTTCGGCCATCGCTCGACGGCAGCGAGGCCCGCGCTGAAAGCTACGAGTTCCGCCTCGTCATGGAGCCGGCCGCGATCCTGGCGTCCGGGTTCCGGCTGGACGGTGCGCGCGCCGTTACGCTGCGCCAGCGCATGGAAGCGCTGTTGGCCCTACCGGACACGGCCTTCGACATCCGCGCCTTCCAGGCGATCGACGCCGAGTTTCACGCCATGATCGCGCAGGGCGCGGCCAATCGCTTCATGGCCGAGGCGCTCGCCGGCCATCTCAAGCTCCGGCGCCTGCCGGGCGCGATGTCGGGCGTCAGCGTCTTCCGGCTGCGGCAATCCACGCACGAGCATCTCGGTATTCTCGATCACCTCGAGAGCGGCCAGTTTGAGGTCGCTGCCGACCTTCTGCGCGCGCATTTGCGTGTTTCGCGCAACCAGCGTCCGCATGCGGCCAGTCGCGGGGCGCCAGCCCTGTTCGGCGCCATCGGCAGGCCGAACTGACGTCCCATGGCAGGCGGCGCGCGTCCCACCATCGCCCTGTTTCCGGAAGCCAGTTTCGGCGCCGCGCTGAATTGCGTCGGCATCGCCCAGGCGCTGCAGGCGCGTGGCGCCCGTGCCGTCTTCATCTGTCACGCCGGGTTTTCCGGTGTCTTCGCCGACTACGGTTTCCAGGAATACCAGCTGCCCACCGACGACCGGCTGTCCGAGAGCGAGCGGCAGAACTACTGGCAGGCTTTCGTGAAACGGCATCTGCCGCATTTCCGGCTCGACCCGATCGATCAGATCGAGACCTATGTCGCGCCGACCTGGGAGGCGATCGTCGATACGGTCATCAAGGCCGAGGCGCCGCTCTGCGAGCTTTTGCCGAAGCTTCACCCGGATGCCATCGTGCTCGACAATGTCGCCATGTTCCCGGCGCTGGCCAATGCCGGCTGCCCATGGGTGCGGGTGGTGTCCTGCGCGGAAACCGAACTGCCCGATGCCGCCGTGCCGCCCTATCTCTCGGGATTTGCGGCAGAGGACTCCGACGGCCGCCATGCCTTCGAGGCCCGCTATGTCGATGCCGTCGCCCCCGCCCATGAGCGTTTCAACCGGTTCCGGGCCAGTCGCGGCCTGCCGCCCCTGCCGCCGGGTTCGTTTCTCGAGCCGTCGCCGTCGCTCAACCTTCTGCTCACGCCGGACATCGTGCGCCGGCAGCGCGCCGCGCCGCTCGATCCCGCCAGATATGTCTATCTCGAAGGCTGCGTGCGCACCGAAGGCCCCTACGAGGTGCCGGTGTTCCCGCGGGATGCCGGGCCGCTGGTCTATATGAGCTTTGGCAGCCTCGGTTCCACCGACGTCGACCTCATCGAGCGCATGCTCAAGGTGTTCGCCGCCATGCCGGCGCGCTTCCTGGTCAATGTCGGCAATCTGCGCGATGCCTATCGCGCCGTGCCCGACAATGTCCATCTCGACACCTGGTTCCCGCAGCCGTCGGTCGTCGCCATGGCCGACCTGTTCATTCATCACGGCGGCAACAACTCCTACTGCGAGGCGCTGCGCTTCGGCGTGCCGTCGCTGATCATGCCCTATTGCTGGGACGGCCACGACAATGCCCGCCGCGCCGAGGAAACCAGCACCGGCAAATGGCTGGACCGCGCCCATTGGACGCCGGACGAGCTTGCCGCCGCTGTTGGCGGTCTGCTAGGCGACGATGCCATGCGCGCGCGGTTGGCGGCCAACGCCGCGCATATGGCGGCGCGCCCCGGCGCCGAGCGCGCGGCCGAAGCCATTCTGGCGCTTCTCGACCACTGACCATCAATAACCCAGGAGGACAAAATGCAGATTGACGACCAACGCCCACGTTCCGGCCCTCTGCCCGGCAAGCCGCTCGCAACCTCGGACAAGATTACGGCATGGCGGATAGTGGTGGTGGGACATGACTGATACTGCGAAATGGCTCGAACAGCAGGCGATCTCGGAAGTCGAGTGCCTGGTTCCTGATATGAATGGTGTGCTGCGCGGCAAGATCGTACCCGCGCCGAAACTTCTGGCTCCGGCCGCCGACGCGGCGATCATGCTGCCGAACAGTGCCTTCATGGTGGCGATCACCGGCCACTACAGCGGCGCCGCCGACGACGAAAGCGCCTACCAGGATGCCGATATGCGGCTCCAGCCGGACCTCGCCAGCCTTTGCCCGGCGGCGGGAAATCGCCCCGGTCGCGCTTATGTCTTCGCCGACGCTTTCGCTCAGGACAGAACGCCCTGGCCATCCGCGCCGCGGCAAGTGCTGAAATCGGTGATCGAACTCTATGCGGCGCGCGGCTGGCGTCCGGTGATGGCGCCGGAGCTCGAATTTTATCTGACCGCGCCGAACCCCGACCCCACCGTGCCACCGGCCGCGCCGATCGGCCTTTCGGGTCGTGCCGAGACCTCGGCCAATCCCTACGGAATGGAAGCGCTCGGCGAGTTCCAGCCGGTCATCGATGAGATCTACCGCCGCGCGCAGGTGATGTCCCTGCCGCTGGACACGATGATCCACGAAACCGGCGCCGGCCAGCTTGAGATCAACTTCAAGCACGGCGATCCGCTGCAGCTCGCCGACCAGGTGCTTCTGTTCAAGCGTCTGGTGCGCGAGGCTGCGCGCGAGCACGGGCTGGCGGCCACCTTCATGGCCAAGCCGATCGCCGAGCAGGCGAGCAGCTCCATGCATCTGCACATGTCGGTGGTCGATGCGGTGAGCGGCCTCAACCTGTTCGCCGGCGAGGACGACCGCGACAGCGTGCTGTTCTCGCAGTTCGTCGGTGGGCTTCAGGCCTATGTTCCGCAGGCCATGCCGTTGTTTGCACCGAACGTGAACTCGTTTCGCCGGCTGCGTCCCTCGCTCAGCGCGCCCACCAATGTCGAATGGGCGCGCGACAACCGCACCTGCGGCCTGCGCGTGCCGGCATCGAAGCGGATCGGCCGGCGCGTCGAGAACCGGTTGCCGGGCGCCGACGCCAATCCCTATCTCGCCATGGCCGGGTCGCTGATCTGCGGCTATCTCGGCATCGAGGAGGGACTTGAGCGCAGGCCCGAGGCGCCCAGCAACGCCTACAAGGTGAAATCCACCTTGCCGCGGACGCTGGAGGACGCGCTGTCGCGCCTGGCCGAGTGCGAACCAGTGCGCCATCTGCTGGGGCAGACCTTCACCGACGCATTCCTGCGCCTGAAGCAAGTTGAGCTCGAGAACTTCCAGGGTGTCATCACCGCCTGGGAGCGCGATCATCTGTTCGCGAAGGCATGATCATGGGCTTCAATTCAGGTCTTGATATTGAACGCTCCTATTATGCGGCGACGGCCAATCCGTCGCCGCTTCATGCGCCGCTGACGGGCGAGGTGGATGCCGATCTTGTCGTGGTCGGTGGCGGCTGCACCGGCCTGTCGGCCGCGCTCCATGCCGCCGAGCGTGGGATGAAGGTGGTGCTGCTCGAAGGCGGGCGTATCGGCTGGGGCGCCTCCGGCCGCAATGGTGGCCAGATGATCGTCGGCCTGCGCAAGGGGGCGGCGGAACTGGTCAAGCTCTATGGCCGCGAACGCGCAAAGGCGTTGTTCGACCTCGCCTTCGAGGCCTGGGGGCTGGTGCTGGAGATGATCGAGCGCCATGCCATCGACTGCGACCTCAGGAAAACCGGCCATCTGGTCTGCGCGATCAGCGCTGGCGACATGGCCTGGTTCGAGCGCGAGCTCGAATGCCTGACCACCGTCATGGACTATCCGCACATGCGCATCCTGTCGGCGGCAGAATCGCGGGCGGCCGTCGATTCGCCCTATCACGGCGCTCTCTACGATGCGCTTGGCGGCCACATGCATCCGCTCAACTACACGCTTGGCCTCGCCCGCGCGGCGATAGCGGCGGGGGTGACGATCCACGAGGCGTCGCCAGCCTTGCGGGTGGACCGTCGCGGCGGCATCCGGGTCGAAACGGCGAAGGGTGCGGTACGCGCCCGCCACGTCGTTCTCGCCGGCGACGCCCTGCTGCACGGCATCGATACGAAGGTGGAAAGCCGCATCATGCCGGTGGGCAACTACATCGTCGCTACCGAACCGTTGGTTGATGCTGGCGAGGTCATCCCGAGCAATGCCGCCGTCTCGGACTCGCGTTTCGTCGTCAACTACTACAGGCTCTCAGCCGATGGGCGCCTGTTGTTCGGCGGCGGCGAGCGCTACACGCCGAGCCCGCCGGCCGACATCCAGGCCTTCGTGCGGCCGCATATGGAGCAGACCTTCCCGCAGCTCAAAGGCCGCCGCATCGACTATGCCTGGGGCGGGCTGGTGTCGGTCACCACGTCCCGCTTTCCGCATGTCGGCCGTGACGGTGAGGTCTATTTCGCACACGGCTATTCCGGCAAGGGCGTCATCTTGTCGACGCTCGCCGGCAAGCTGCTAGTCGAAGCGATCGCCGGCGAAACCGGCCGCTTCGACTTGTTCAAGGGACTGAACCCGATGCCGTTCCCTGGCGGTGCGGCCTTGCGAGGGCCGCTCTATGTGCTCGGCATGTTGTGGTACGCCATGCGCGATCGCCTGAAGCACTGACGGCCATTTCCACCGTCGCGCGCTGGCCCTGAACGGTCGGCGCGGCCCGGCGCCAAAGTGGCGCCAAGTTATTGTTTTCATATCATAATATCACGCCAGAAAACGGCGCTCCGAGATATCGTTTCCGGGGCGCCGTTCGCGTTTCGCTGCAGTGCGAAAACAAACTTGACTCATTTAGTAAAGTTATTTAGGCGCGGTTGCAAGGGCCGCGAGAGGGCGTTGCTGGCCCCTGAAAGTTCCATGGAGGGGCGTTATGCAGAAGCTTGCCATCGTGTCGTTGTTGTCTTCCTCGATCCTGGCCGGACCGGCCTTCGCGCAGGACGCGCAAAAACCGGCCCGCGGCACCACGACCACGCTGGACAAGATCATCATCACCGGGCGCGACGACCGCTCGATCTCCACGGTCGCGCAGTCGGTGCAGGTGATCGATCGGGCCGAGGTCGAAACGGCTGTCGGGCAGAACGAAAACGCCTCCGACTTGGTCGCGCGTCTGGTTCCGGGTTATGCGCCGCGAAACCAGACCATCTCCGGCGCCTCGGAAACTTTCCGTGGCCGCAGCGTGCTGATCATGGTCGACGGCGTGCCGCGCAACACGCCGCTCCGCGACGTCTCGCGTATCCTGGCCACCATCGATCTCGACACGGTCGAGCGGGTCGAAGTCATCAACGGTGCCTCCAGCCTCTACGGCGCCGGCGCCACTGGCGGCACCATCAATTTCATCACCAAGCGCGGCACCTCCGACACGCCGAAGGTCACCGTGCGTACCGGCGTCTCCGGCTTCACCGAGAATCTCGGCAAGTCGGCCGGCCCGACCGGCAATGTGCAGGTCGAGGGGCGCAGCGGCGATTTTGACTATTTCGCTTCCGCTTCGGGCAATTTCAGCCGCACCACCTATGACGGCCACGGCAAGGAGATGGCTTCCGACGCGATGCTGGGGCAGGGCGGTGGCGACCGCACTGGCTGGGGCGATCTCTCCGGCGTGCTCGGTTACGAGAACGGTTCGAAGCGTTTCGAGGTGAGCGCCGACTGGACCTATGCCCGCCAGAAGCCCGACTGGTTCACCAACTATCTGGTGAACCCGGTCGCGCCCAATTTCACCGATCCTTACACCGGTGAGCCGCTGGTCGAGGATTCGAAATATCTGACGGCCAAATACACCGACAGCGACTTCGCGCTCGGCAAGCTCGAGGTGAAGGCCTTCTACAACGACATCTTCAAGCAGTCGCCCTTCACCAAATTCTCCAGGGTGAACTCACAGGTCTATATCCCTACCAATCCGGCCCGTCCGACGCTTTTGCCGCTGAACCGGGACCCGACCGCCTCCTTCAATCAGACGGCGCTGGAGGTGCAGCGCACCGGCGTCAACCTCACCATCAACACGCCGGTCGACTTCGTCACCCAGGGCAGCAACCTCACCTGGGGCGTCGACTATACTTTCGACAACACCACCCAGTCGCTGCTCAACGGCCAGGACGCGATCGCGCCTTCGACGCAGAATTCAGTCGCCGCCTTCGCCCAGGCCGAAGTGCCGGTCACCGAGCGTTTCCGTATCCAGGGCGGCGTCCGCTTCGAGCAGTTCTATCTGGATGTCGATAACTTCAAGCGGCCGGCCGCGGCCATGCTCGTCGGCTCCAACCTGGTCGCCCTGCCGGCCATAGATGTCGTTGGCGGATCGTTCGACTACAACGCTGCCACCTTCAATGCCGGCGCCGTCTTCGACATCACTCAGGAACTGCAGGCCTTCGGCAATTTCTCGCAGGGCTACAGCCTGACCGACATTGGTGGCTTCACCCGACGCGCCGGCTTGAACACCAATGCCGAGACCTGCGACGCCTACGGCACCAGCATCAGGCCGCTGCTGCCTTGCACCAACGCGCCGGACTACAAGGTCAGCTACGCCGACATCGCGCCGGAGCCGCAGCTCGTCAACAACTGGGAGGCTGGTCTGCGCGGCGACTGGGGCAATGTGCGCGGTGGCGTCAGCGCCTATCTGTCGACCTCCGACAACGGTGTCAGTTACGACATCGCAGCCAACCGCGTCTCCCAGCAGAAGGAGCGCATCTGGGGCTTCGAGGCCAACGCCGAATATGACCTCACAGACATGTTCACGCTGGGTGGATCGGTCGGCTATGTCGAGGGCAAGTACGACGCCAACAAGGACGGCAAGATCGGTTCGAACGAGTATCTGCCCAACAACCGCATCCCCACCACCTACAAGGGGTTGGCCTATGTCGTCACGCATTTCGACAACAACCTGACGCTGCGTACCGAGCTGGAGATGTTCTCCGGGCGCGACCGCATTCCCACCCAGCAGCTAGACGGTGCGGTGCTGGCCAATATCGGCGTGACCAAGAAGTTCGCCGGCGGCCAGGAGCTCAATTTCGCGGTCCGCAACCTGTTCGACACCTACTACATTAACCCGACCGCCTCGGCGACACGCGGTGCCGACGTGCCCGGCCTCGGACGCACCATCGCCGCGTCCTTCAAGGTCACCTTCTGACGGCGGTGGCATGAGCGTTTCACTCACCCTCGAACGATCGGTCGCGACACTGTCCGGCTTCGCACCGGCGCGCGAGGACGACGCCGAACGCTACGTCGCCGCCTTGCATGCGGTCACTGCGCTGGAGGAGGGATTTGCCCTCCTCGTCGAGTTCGCCGTACCGATCTTGCTGTCGCCGGAGCAGAAGAAGGCGCAGAATCTCTGGTACAAATCGAGCCGGGAACGCCTGAACCGCGCTTGCGTCGCTTGCGCCATCGTACGCCCGACCGCCGATGAGGAGATGCAGCGCACCTTCCAGGGCCTGTTCGCCTTCCCGTTGTTGGCAACGCGCGACCGTGCCGAAGCGCAGGCTTTCCTGGCCCAGCATCTGGCGGGGAGGGTGCCGGCATGAGCCCGGTCGCGTCGCCCCGCATATCGCCGGCCAACTCGCGCATGCGGCTCTTCGCCGTTCTTGGCGGGCTCTATCTGGCGCAGGGCATCCCCACCTATCTGTTCGCCGCCGCGATCCCGCCGATCCTGCGCGAGCAGGGCGTTTCGCGCACCGCCATCGGCATGCTGTCGCTTTTGATGCTGCCGCTGGTGCTGAAGTTCCTGTGGGCGCCTTTGATTGACCGCTACCGTCCGTTCGCGCGGGCGCATCGCGCCAGCTGGGTCATCATTACCCAGCTTGGCATCATCGCGGCGTTGCTCGGCATGCTTGTCGTCAAACCCACCGACGTCATGGCGATCTTCTGGATCGGCTTTTTCGTCGCCATGCTTTTATCGGCACAGGATATCGCCACCGACGGTTACGCCGCCAAATATCTCGACCCGGCCGACCGGCCTGTCGGCAATGCCATCCAGGGCGGCGCCGTGGCGCTTGGCGTCGTAATTGGCGGCACGCTCGGCCTTGTCCTCTATCACCGCTTCGGCTGGGACGCCGCCATGGTCACGATCGCGGCGCTTTCGTTCATTCCGCTGGTGGCCGCGTTCGCCATGCGCGAGACCGACCCGGCCGGCACTGCGGAGGCCGCGCTCAGCAAGCCGTCGATCCGCAATTTCCTCGCCCGGCCCGAAGCGCGGCGGATCCTGTGGATCGCGCTGGTCTACCGCGCCAGCGAAGGATTGGTGAAGTCGATGGAGGGCGCCTATCTCGTCGATGCCGGCGTGCCGCTCGACTGGATCGGCTATCTCTCCGGTGGCGCCGCCGTCACCGTTGGCCTCGGCGGCTCCTTCATCGCGGCGCTGCTCCTGCACAAATACGGTTCGGCAACGGTGCTGGCGCTGCTTGGTGGGCTGCGCACCATCTGCTTCGCCATCTTCATGCTGCACGCATTCGCGTTGTTCACGGGCGCCGCGCCAATCTTCGGCGCTTCCTTCCTGCAGACGATGGTGCGTTACATGGAAATCGTCGCGCTCTACAGCCTGTTCATGTCGGTCACTTCGTCCGACCAGCCGGGCACCGATTTCACCATCCTGTCCTGCGCCCAGCTCATCGTCTATCTCGTCGGTTCGATGCTGGCCGGCCGTCTCGCAGATCTTCTGGGCTACGGCCCGCTTTTCGTGCTGGCGACTGCGATCTCAGGCCTCGCCGTGATCATGACCTATGGCATGCTGCGCAGCGCGGCGGCCGCCGAGCGTCAGGCGGAGGCCATCTCATGACCGCGCGCGGGTTGATGGTTTCAGCGGTGCGTTTCCATGCGTCCGCGCAGCGCGACGGCGATTGCCGCCGCAACGACAGCCAGGCCCGCGCAACCGACCAGCGGCAGCATCGGTGCCAGGTGAAAGGCGAAGCCGCCGACCAGGGCCCCGACCGTCTGCCCGACAATATGGGCGCTCGACAGCCAGCCGGCGGCCGCCCCCTGTTCCTGGGTGTCGACGCGTCGCGCAAGCCAGGCCGTATAGGCCGGCGTCGCCAAGGCCGTGCCGAAACCGGTCGTCACAAGCGCCGCGGCGCCAGCGCCATAACCTTGCGCCATGACGAGGCCGGCCATTCCGGCCACGATCAATCCGGTGCCGGCAAGAATGCCGCTGCGCTCGCTCCAGCGCAGTCTAGGGATGGCAAGAACCTGCACCGTGATCATGGCGACGGCGACCAGCGCCAGCGCGGCACCCGTTGCGGCGGTCGCCCCGCTGGCATTGAGGCCGAGCTTCCATTGCAGCAGCGGCCCCAGCATGATCTGCACCTGCCCGAAACCGGCGGTGAGGCTGACGCCTATCAGCAGGAAGGGCAGGATGCGGTGGTCGAGCGGCGAGAGCCTCGGCACGGCAACGGCCCCCGGTTCCAACTTGGTAGCGCCTTTGGGCGCCAGCCACAGAAGCAGCGGCGCCAGGGCGAACAAGGCCACGGTCAGTTGCGCCGTGATCGCGGCCAACGCACCCGCCAGCGAACCGGCCAGTCGGCCAAGATTGAGGCCGGCGCCGAGCAGGCCGAAGGCGGCTTGCCGACGCTCGGCTTCGATCGTGCCGGCGAGCCAAGCCTGAGCCGTCGGCATCACGCCGGCGGCCGCGAAACCGTAGATCAGCCGGGAGGCGACCAGCCCGGCCAGCACGAAAGCATAGGCGCTTTGCCCCATCAACAATTGCGCTACCAGAAGCGCCTGAGCACCCAGCATGGCAAGCCCGAGCAGGCGCATCAGGCGGCCATGGCCGATGCTGCCGCCGACGCTGCCCCACAACGGCGCGCCGACCAGGAAGGCGAGGGTGCCCGCGGCCACCGCAAGACCAAGATCGATGGTCGCCAGCCCGAGCCGCGCCATGATCAGCGGTATCAGCACGACGAAGGCCGACTGGCCGAAACCAATAGACATGACGCCGAGTGCGAGGCGTCGAACGAGTTTTGTATCAGTGGTGGAAATGGGTGGGGTCATGTTTCGTCAAGTTGCCGCGGATTATTTCGAGTAATTCCAATTCCACAGCAGTTTTATGATTACAAGTACTTTAGGCGATCGAGATGTATTTTGATATAAATCGAGAAATACAAGACATTATATTGCCGTCGGTCGACAGGTTGCTCAATTCCTTGATCCGGGAGTGGGGCGGCTGCCGCTTCGATACCGCCGCGCGTTTTGCCTCCTCTCTCGGCGCGGCCGAGGTTCTCGTCCTCGATCTGCCGGCCAGCGATGTCGTGGTGTTCGTGCCGGTGCGGCACAGGTCCAGTGTCGGCTATCACGGTTTCGCGGGGCCGCTGCGGTTGCTGTCGGGCGGCAGGACCGACCCGGTCGAAATCGGCCTTTTCGACGTGCTCGCCATGTTGCTGCGCGAGCCCGACATCTGCGAACACTCCAGCCTGGCCAGTCGGCTCAACCTGTTCCGGCGTGCGGCGGCTAGTGTCGCGGCGGTGGCAGAGGTAGCGACCGCGCGGGGCAAGGTGCGGCCTTTCGCCGACGGTATTCCCGATTTCATCGGGGCGGAAAGCGCGCTGCGCTTCGGCCACGCCGTGCACCCCACGCCGCTGAGCCGCGACGAATTCTCCAGCGAGGATTCGCGCCGCTTCGGCCATGAATATGGCGGCTCGTTCCAGTTGCGCTGGTGGGCGGTCCATCCAGATGTCTTCGTCAGCGGCTCCGTCGCGCCACACGATGTCGGGCGAATGGTGCAGGGGCTCGCCGGCGGCGATACCGGCCTGCTCGCAAAGGCCGAGTGCGCCGAAGGCATGCGGCTTTTTCCCATGCATCCCTGGCAGGCCTCGCGGCTGATGCTGATGCCGGCGGTGCAGGCATTGTTCGAGGCTGGCTTGGTGCGCGATCTCGGCCTCGGTGGCCCGCCTTGGCGCGCGACGACCTCGCTGCGCACCATTCACTGCGCCGATTGCGACTGGATGATGAAATTCTCGCTCGATCTCAAGCTCACCAATTCCCGCCGTGTTATCGAGCGCCGCGAATGCGACCGCGGCATGTCCGTGCACAGCTTGATCAAAGGCGCTCTGGGCGAGCGGTTGGCGCAAGAATGCCCGACGCTTACCGTGCTTGGCGAGCCGGCCTGGATGGCGCTGCGCGACGGCCTCGACTGCGCCGTTTTGGCTAGCACGATCGTCTCGTTTCGCGAGAATCCCTTCCGGCACGGCGATGCGCCGAAGGCGGCGGTGCTTGGCGCGCTTTGCGAGCGCCACCCCGGCCAGGCGCAAAGCCACCTGTCCGATCTCGTTCATTTTGTTGCGAAGCGGGAGGGGTTGCAGCCGCAGGCCGCCGCCGAACGCTGGTTCGAGCGTTTCCTGGACGTGGCGGTCGAACCTTTCTTCCTCGCCTTCTCTGAATTCGGACTGTTGTTCGGCGCCCATCAGCAAAATCTCGTCGTGGGCTTGGATGACGGCTGGCCGGACCGGCTCTATTTCCGCGATTGCCAGGGCACCGGCTATGTCAGCGAATTCCTACCGCTGCTGCGCAAGCACCTGCCCTCGGCCGGCGGCAAGGGCGATCACGTCTTCGACGCACCTGCCGCCGCGCAATTGCTCGGCTACTACCTGGTCATCAACGGCGTCTTTGCCGCTATCTCGGCGCTGGCCGATGCCGGGCTTTCCAGCGAGGACGACCTGCTCGCGTATTTTCGGCGGCTGCTGGAACGGCTCGCGGCGCGGCCATCCGGCAACCTGGCCTGTCTCGACTATCTGCTCCGTTCACCGACACTCGGCACCAAGGGCAATTTCCTGTTTTCGTTGAAAAACACCAACGAAAACACTGAGGTCACCGACCCGCTTGCCGGCTACGTCCAGATGCCAAACCCGCTTTTCACGAGGAAGCCTGCATGAACATCCAGCAGAGAGAAAGGCCCGGCGAAACCGCCGGCATATTGGCCACGAGCAAGCACTATCTGGGGTCGGACGACGGTGCCTTCGAAGTCCATTTCGACGGCGCTCATCTCAAGCTCGCGTCATCCGTCGGTGCCGCGATGGCACGGGCGACGCTCACCCGGCATGAGGCGGGCCTGCTTCTCGAAGACATTGCCTTCGAGCCGGGCCGGCGGGATCAGCCGCAGATGCTGGCGGCGCTGGCCGACGCTATCTTTTGTCGTTTCCACGAGGTCAGGCAGATACTGCTGCCACCGGTCGAGGAAGCCTGGCCGGTGATCGCGCTCGCCACGGCGCATACCGACGAACCCGTTGCCAGCAGACAGCGCACAATTGTCGAGAGGTCGAAGTTCAACCAATTGCCGCTTTTGTGGCGCAGGCAGGCCTCGCACCTCACCTATCCCACGCTCGAAACCGGAATCGGTCCGGCCGACCGGTTGCCGCCGCTGCGCCCGCCGCGCCCGAACGGCATGCTTTATGAACGCTGGTTGCCGGAACTTGGCCTCACCATCGCTTTCCGGCCAATTGACCGCCACCGCGATCTCGATCTCTTCCATGATTGGATGAACGATGGCCGGGTGTCCTTCTTCTGGGAACTGGCGCAGAGCCGCGAGGAGCTCAATGCCTATCTCTCCGCACAGGAACAGGACCCACACATTTTCGGCGCCATCGCCAGCCTGGACGGCGAGCCGACCGGCTATCTGGAATTCTACTGGGCCAAGGAGGATCGGCTCGGACCCTGCTACGAACCGCAGGACTACGATCGCGGCTGGCACGCGCTGATCGGCAACAAGCGCCATCTCGGCCGGCCGAAGACCTTGGCGTTGTTCCGCTCGGTCACGCACTATTTGTTCCTGGACGATCCCCGCACCCAGCGCATCGTCGGCGAACCGCGCGCGTCGAACCACAAGATGCTGAGCTATTGCGCCCACGCCGCCTACGACAAGGTCAAGGAGTTCGATTTCCCGCACAAGCGCGCCATGCTGGTGTGCTGCGAGCGCGAGCGCTTCTTCCACGAGGTGCCGCTGTGACGGCGCCCGGTATGGCGCTCGGCCCGTTGCAGAAAGGGCGGGTCGTCACCGGCGAGCTGTGGCGGCGGGCCAACCGCGCCATCCTGGCGCGTGCGATCTCCGAGCTCACCTACGAGGAGGTGTTGACCGCCCGCCCGCTCGATGCCGCCAACAGGCGTTGGGAAGTGCCGCTCGGCGAAGGGCTCGCTTACCGCTTCGGCGCGGCGCGGCGCATCTGGGGTCAATTGTCGATCGATCCCGAAACGCTTGTCCGGGCCGCGCCCGAGGAAAAGCCGGCCGACGATGCCGTCGCCTTCTTTGTCGATGCGCGGACCGTGCTCGACATCTCGGCGCCCACGCTGAGCACCTATGCCAGGGAGCTCTACAACACCCTCATGGCCGATACGCGCATTCTTGCCGAACGCCAGCCGCTGACCGCCTTCGACCTTGCCCGTCTGCCGGATCTCGATTTGCAGCGCCTGCTCGACGGCCATCCGAAGGCTCCCGCCAACAAGGGCCGCATCGGCTGGGGGCTGGAGGCATTTCAGGCCTATTCGCCGGAATTCGGATCGGAGTTCCAGCTGTTCTGGATCGCCGCGGCGCGCTCGCATCTGCGCCTGTCGCTCGATGCCGGTCTGGATGAAGCGGCACTTCTCAATGCGGCGCTCAACCGTAGCGAGCGGGCGCGCCTGGAAGCCGCGCGCGATGCGGCCGGCATCTCCGCCGACACGCATGCGCTCGTCCCGGTCCATCCCTGGCAGTGGCAGGCCATGCTCGCCGCAACCTATGCCGGGGAGATCGCCGCCGGCCGCATCGTCCCGCTCGGCCAGTTCGGCGATCGTTTCGCCGCGCAGCAGTCCTTGCGCACGCTGGCCAATGTCTCGCGGCCCGAGGCGCTGCATGTGAAGCTGCCGCTCACGGTGCTCAACACCTCGGCCTGGCGCGGCGTGCCCGGCAAATACATGGACATCGGCCCCGCACTGTCGCGCTGGCTGGCCGGGATGGCGGCAACCGATCCGGCGTTGGAACCGGTCCGGGTTCTGGGCGAGGTGGCTGGTGCCTTCTATCCGCACCCACAGTTCGAGCGCATCCCCGAAGCGCCTTACCAGCATCTCGAAATGCTGGGTGCCATCTGGCGCGAAAGCCCGTTGCAGGGGCTGCCGAAAGGGCGGCGACCGATGATGATGGGCGCGCTCCCGCAATGCGATGCGGGCGGCCGTCCCGTCATCAGCGCGCTGATCGAATTGTCCGGTCTCGGTCACGAAGCCTGGCTGGAGCGCCTGTTCTCAACCGTCTTCGTGCCGCTTTACCACTTCCTGTGCCGCTACGGCGTCGGCTTCATCGCGCATGGGCAGAACATCACGGTTATCCTCGAGGGCGATGTCCCGGTCGGCGTCGCGGTCAAGGATTTCCAGGGCGATCTCGATCTCGTCGATGTCGATTTCGTCGAACTCGCCACGCTCGATCCGGCGGTGCGCGCCACGCTGAAGAAGCGCCCGCCGGCGCATCTTTTCCAGCATCTGCAAACCGGCCACATCGCCAGCGTGCTGCGTTTCGTCTCGGCCGCGCTGGCCGATTTCGACGGGTTCGACGAGGCCGTTTTCTATCGCGTTCTGGCCGATTGCGTCGTTCGCTACCAGTCGCGACATCCGGAACTCGCCGAGCGGTTCCGCCTGTTTGACCTGCTCCAGCCAAAGATGCCGCGCATCGCCATCAACAAGGTCCGCTTCGCCATCGGTTATGGCGACGCTGGCGAACGCCCGGTCCCGGCACTCGGCACCGAACTCGACAATCCATTGTATCTCGGCCTGACGATCGGCCGGGGCAAAGCGGCCTGACCAACAACGGAGCTGTCCCATGACATCGCCAGTCCTCGACCTCGCCGGCATCGGTGTCGGCCCATTTCACTTAAGCCTCGCCGCGCATCTCGACGCCATCCCGGCCGCGAAGGCGCATTTCTTCGACGACAAGCCGGCCTTCGACTGGCATCCGGGCATGATGCTGGAGGGCGTCGAATTGCAGACCTCCTTCATGAAGGATCTGGTGACGGCGACACTGCCGACCAGCCCCTGGACCTTCGCCAGCTACCTGGTCTCGCAGAAGCGTTTCTATGAATTCCTCAACGCCGATTTCGATGCGATCCCTCGGCGCGAGTTTGCGCGCTATCTGGCTTGGGTCGCCGGTAACCTCGACAATCTGCGCTTCGGCCGCCCGGTGCGCGAGGTTCGTTTCGAGGACGGGCTGTTCCACATCCGCCTTGATGACGACGCATGCATGGCCCGCAACCTGTCGCTCGGTGTCGGCCTGAAACCGAACATCCCAGCCTGGGGGCAGGTGGCCCATGGCCAGTCCTGCTTCCATACCAGCGAAGCTGCTTACCGGCTGGAGGGTCTCAAAGGCCGACGCATCGTCGTTGTCGGCGGCGGCCAGAGCGGCGCCGAGATCATGCAGCATCTGTTGTCGCGACCCGAAGCAGCAAGCCAGTCGATTGCCTGGATCAGCCGCCGGCAGAACTTTCAGACGCTTGACGATTCCCCCTTCACCGACGAATTTTTCACGCCGCACTATGTCGAGCGTTTCCACGCGCTGCCGCATTCGCGCCGCCAGGCCACGGTGGCGCAGCAGAAACTGGCCGGCGACGGCATTTCGGCCTCGACGCTGCGCGCCATCTATCAAAAGAGCTATGCGCTGCGTCATCTGTCGGCCGACGAGCACGACCTCGCCTTCATGCCGCATCGCGAGGTTCTCGATTTGCGCTGCGAGGGCGGCGAGTTCCGGCTGGTGATGCGCAATGGTTTCGACGGCAGTGTCGAGATGGCCAGCGCCGATGCCATCGTTCTGGCCACCGGCTATGTCTTCACCGTGCCGGAGTTCCTGGCGCCGCTGGCCGATCGGCTCGATCTCGACGAGCGCGGTCTCTATCGGCTGCGCGACGATTTTTCGGTGGAATGGGATGGCCCGGCAAGCGCGCGCATCTTCGCGCTCAACGCTGGTCGCCACAGTCACGGCATCGCCGAGCCGCAGCTCAGCTTGATGGCATGGCGCAGCGCGGTCATCGTCAATGCACTGCTCGGCCGCCGGCATTTCGACCTATCGCCGCGGCCCTCGGCCATGCGCTGGACCGCCGATGCGGCGCCGGCACTGTCGCAAGCCGCGTTGCAGCAGCCTCAAGCGAGGGGGTGAGCCACCGGCGTCCAGATCACATCCTCGATCCTGTGGGCGCCGGTCGCCAGCATTGCCAGCCGGTCGAAGCCGAGCGCGATGCCGCTTGCCTCGGGCATCGTCGCCAGCGCGGCGAGGAAATCCTCGTCGATCGGATAGCGTTCGCCATAGATCTTTTCCTTGGCGTCCATGTCGGCGCCAAAGCGGATGCGTTGTTCGACCGGGTCGGTGAGTTCGCCGAAGGCGTTGGCCAGTTCCACGCCGCAGCAATAGAGCTCGAACCGCTCGGCGACGCGCGGGTCGGCTGGGCTCGGCCGGGCAAGGGCGGCTTCGGGGATGGGGTATTCGCACAGGATGGTCGCGCGGCCCATGCCGAGTTCGGGTTCCACTTTCTCGACCATCACCCGGCTGAACAGATCGGACCAGCTGTCGTCCGCCGCCGTGCGAAGGCTGGCTTGCGCAACCGCGGCATGAAGCGCGTCGCGGTCCGTGTCGCCGTTGGGCGAGACCGTGGCCAGGAGGTCGATGCCGGCATGGCGCCGAAACGCTTCGGCCACCGTCAATCGCTCGGGGGGCAGGAAAGGATCGGCCTCGCGGCCGCGATAGACAAAGCGTTTTGTGCCGGCGCATTCGGCCGCCAACGACAAAAGTTCAGCGCAATCCGCCATCAGCTGGTCGTAGGTCTCGCCGACCCGGTACCACTCGATCATGGTGAACTCGGGATGGTGCAGCGGCCCGCGCTCGCGGTTGCGGTAGACCGGGCCGAGACTGAAAATGCGCTTTTCGCCGGCGGCCAGCAGCTTCTTGCAGGCAAATTCCGGCGACGTATGCAGGTAAAGCGGCTGCCGGCCGCCATCCGGCCCGATCGCTTCCGTGGCGAAGGCGGACAGATGCGTCTCGTTGCCCGGCGATGTCTGCAGGATCGCCGTCTGCACCTCGATGAAATCGCCGCTGGTGAACCAGTTCCGGATCGCGGCGGCGATGCGGTTGCGCATCATCAACCGGGGTCGGCGGTCGGCGTGGACGTCAGGAGTCCACCAGGGCGAGGCTTCAATCATCGGTGCACTGTTTTGCTTTGAACACTGGCGGCGGTTCTTAAGATGCGCTAAGGCGCCTCACAAGGCATCGTCGAGCCGGATTTTGCCAAACAACTATGTAAGGTCGTGCCATGGTGAAGGTCATCGCCTCCTCCCTCCGCAAGGGCAACGTCGTCGATAAAGACGGCAAGCTCTATGTGATCCTGTCGGCGGAGAACATCCATCCCGGCAAGGGCACGCCTGTCACGCAGCTCGACATGCGCCGCATCTCCGACGGCGTGAAGGTGTCGGAACGCTATCGCACCACCGAGCAGGTCGAGCGCGCCTATGTCGAGGACCGCGAGCACACCTTCCTCTACCAGGACGGCGAAGGCTTCCATTTCATGAACCCGGAGACCTACGACCAGATCGCGGTCTCCGAAGACGTGGTCGGCGACGCGGCACCCTATCTGCAGGAAAACATGACGGCGACGGTGTCGGTGCACGAAGGCGTCGGCATCGCGCTTGTCCTGCCGCAGCGCGCCGTGTTCGAAGTGGTCGAGACCGAGCCGGTCACCAAGGGTCAGACGGCGTCGTCTTCCTATAAGCCTGCAATTCTCTCCAACGGCGTCAAGACCACCGTGCCGCCTCACATCGTCACCGGCACGCGGGTGGTGGTGATGACCACCGACGGCTCCTATGTCGAGCGCGCCAAGGACTGAGCGCGGCCGACACGAGCCCTACAGGCGGTGGTCTGCGCGTCGACGCAGGGCTGACGGCCAAGCGTCGTTCCTCTTTGCTGGATTTGCCCGCGTTCGCTTCAACCCCTGGTGGAAAGCGGCGCCGGGGGGCGCCGCGCAATCCTGCAGTCGCCATTTCGCTTGAGCGTTCCGGTAAGCCGACTTTTTTTGGGTGAATCCGGTTTGACTTGACCAAAGGCGTGATGCCGGCCTTAATTTAGGCTATAAGAATAAAGGGTTTGCAGGGCAGGGGCACTGCTTGGGGAGCGATTGGGGATCGGCTGGGCCGCGCATGGCGCGATCCGTGCACTGTGCTCGCATGAGGTGTGAGCGCGGCTTTGCGTGTGTCGGTTTGTGCCGGCGCCGCCGTCGGTTGCAGCCGTGCCGGTCGCATTCACAGTCCCATTTCATCTCCTCAATCACGTTAATCGACAAATCGTCAGCGCAGCCGGCATGGCAGCGCGGGCATGAGCGTGCGTTAGTAACGGGTGGGGGTACCCATGTCATATCGTCAGCCGCAAAAGGCACGTCAGGGTCGCGTGTTGCCGGCCAGGCCGAACGTAGCCAAGGCGGCGAAATCGAACCATGGGCCAGCGCTTGCGCTGAACTGGAAGCTGTTCTCCGCCATCCTGGCCTTTGGCATTGTCGCCGAGGCAGCGCCGCTTCGAGCCGCCCCCAATGACTGGCTCGGCACGTCCTCGGACTTCACCGACAATACCAATTGGAACGGCGGCACCGCGCCGGATGTGGGCTCCACGTCTATGGACGTCACGTTCGGTCCAGCGGCGGCAAACACAACGATCAATCTTGGCAATCCGGCGTCCGCTGGCAATCGCTCCGTCGGAGGTGTCACCTTCAGCGATCCCACTCGAGCCTATTCGATCGATATCTCGAACAGTTCCAATCTGGGTATCAACGGCAATGTCGTCAACGCCACCGGCCTGACGCAGACATTCACCGTCACCGGTGTGGCCTCGTCTCTCACGTTCAATGGCATCGATGCCGGGCAAAACGTTGTCTACCGGGCAGAGAGCAGCGGGAGCTTGCATCTGGATTCCACATCGGGGGCCGTCGGTGGCGCTGGCGCCAGGTTTGTCCTCGATGGTGGATCTCTGACCGTTGCCGGCTCTGGGTCGTTCTCGCTCGGATCACTTGAAGGCAGCGGCTCCGTCTCCAACACCGGTCCGTTCCCTGCCACTTTGAGCGTCGGTGCACTGGGCATCGGCTCTATTTTCGATGGACAGATCGCCAACTCTAGTGGGCTCGGTTTGGAGAAGATCGGCAGCGGAACACTGACCCTCAACAATGGCT
Organism: Mesorhizobium terrae; assembly: GCF_008727715.1. Lineage (GTDB taxonomy): Bacteria > Pseudomonadota > Alphaproteobacteria > Rhizobiales > Rhizobiaceae > Mesorhizobium > Mesorhizobium terrae. The sequence continues at coordinate 163,609 of NZ_CP044218.1, read as the reverse complement.
CCAACAGCTACGCCGGCGGCACCACAATCCTTGGGGGAACGCTCAGCCTGGGAGCCACTGGTGCGTTGGGCACAAGCGCGGTAACTGCCTACAACGGCACCACCATCGATATTCAGAATAATGTCAACATCGCAAATACGCTGTTCTTCGACACGCGCATTGCGATGAATGTGTCCACCGGTACCGGAATCTACAGTGGCCGGATCGTCGATATCGGCGACGCTTCCGTGTTGGTCAAGACCGGTGCGGGAACCCTGGTCCTGGCCAATAACACCCCCGGGAGCGGTAACGTGATCTACGGTGGGCTTGAACTGCAGGCTGGTATCCTGCGATTTGACGACACGTCGGCAACCTCGACAGGCCAGGTCGTTTTCCTGGGCGGTTCCCTGCAGGCTGGCGCCAGCGGTACGCTGAACAACAACGGCTATTATTTCGGCGACAGCGGCGGCACCATCGACACCAATGGCTTCGATGTCACGCTGATCGGGTTGGTCGGGGATCAGGGCGCGAGAACAGGTCCTTTTACCAAGATCGGCGTCGGCACACTCACCTTGACCAACACGCTCAGCACCTATTCGCGGGCAACGCATCTCGTGGCCGGTACGCTCGCCGGTGGCGCAGCCAATGTCTTTGGCAACAATAGCGCCTTTACCATCGGCGCCCCGGCAATACTCGATCTTGGCGGCTACAATCAGTCCATCGGTTCCCTCTCGGGCAATGGCCTCGTCACCAACACCGGCGGCCCGGCCGCGATGCTGACGACGGGCGGCGACAACACGTCAACGACCTTCGCCGGCACCATCGAGGATGGCTCGCCGGCCGGCGTGGTCAGGCTTACCAAGACCGGCACCGGCACGCTGACGTTGACGGGTACGAATACCCATACCGGCGGCACGACGGTTGCGGATGGAGTAATCTCGGTCTCGAAAGACGCCAATCTGGGTGGTTTGGCCGGCGGTGTGACGATCACCAGCGCTTCGGCCTATGTGCCATCCACGGGGCTCGGCGCCGGATCGACACTGCAAACGACCAGCACGTTCACTAGCAATCACACGATCAACTTTGGTAACTTCGGCGGCCGCATCGATACGGCCACGGGCACGACGCTGACTTTGGCGGGCACCCTCACTGCCGGTGGCGGCGCAAATTTCGTCAAGCAGGGCGCAGGCACGCTTGTGCTGACCGGCGACAGCAGTGGCGGTTTCCTCGGCACGACGCGTGTCGACGGCGGCCTGTTGCGGATCGAGGCGGGCGGCCGGCTCGGCAGCGGTTCCGCGGCCGCCGGCTACATCTCGGATGGCGCCGCCGTGCAGGTGACGGGGCCTGGATCGAACTGGTCCACCTTTGGTCAGATCGTTGTCGGCGATCGTGGTTCAGGCACGATGTTGGTGGATTCGGGCGGCACGGTCAGCAGCGGCTTTAGCGGCATCATCGGGGCTGGCGGAGCGAGTTCCGTCACCATCACCGGCTCTGGCTCGCAGTGGGCGAGCGGCGGCACCGACTTCTTTGTCGGCCATTTCAACAGCGGCGCGCTGACCGTCGCGGACAGCGGGGCGTTGAGTGTCAGCGGCGGCACCGGCACGATCCATGCCGGCCTGTCGGCGAATGGAGCCGCAGGCACGATCAACATCGGTGCTGCGGAAGGTGCTGCCGCCCAGGCGGCCGGCCAGCTGCTTGCCGGCACCGTGGCGCTCGTCTCCAATGGCAGCAGCCTGGTCTTCAACCACACCGATCCGGCTTACACCTTCTCGCCCTCGATCACCGGCACAGGTTCGTTGCACCAGATCGCCGGCACCACCATCCTCACCGGCAACAACGACTATAGCGGCGACACCATCGTCGATGGCGGCAAGCTGGTTGCAGGAGCCGATACGGGATTTTCGGCCAATTCGGTGGCGTTCGTGAATTCCGGCGCCACGCTCAGCCTCGCCGACGGCGTCCATACCGATGTGCTGGGCCTCTTTGACGGTGCTTCCGGCGGTGGCGTGGTCAATATCGGTACCACGAATGACAATACAACGCTGTATGTTGGCGCAGCCGGCGCCGTCGACAGCGATTTCAGCGGCCAGATTACCGGTGCCGGTTCTCTGGAATTGGATCGCGGCTCACTCACGCTGAGAGGGGCGAGCAGCATCGGCGGCAACCTGCTGATCGCGCCCGACGCAACCGTGACCTTGACCGGGCCTGGCGCATCCTTCGATACCGCCGTTGGGGCGGGTCTCACCACCATGGGGGTTGCAACAGCCGGCTCGTTGAACGTGCTGGCAGGGGCGCACCTGTCGACCAGCAATCTCCTTGTTGGTGGCGCGTTTCTGGTCGACGGCATGAATACGAAAACGACTGTTTCGGGCTTCACCTTCGTCGGATTCATGGCCAATGCCGCTGCGATGACGGTCAGCGGCGGTGCGGTTGTGGATAGCCTAAGCGGGGCCCTTATCGAGAACCCGTTTGCTCCCGCGAGTGCCGTGGTTACCGGACCGGGCTCCACCTGGAATGTGTCGACCTTCCTCGGCGTCGGCCACTTGTTCGGTGGCGGCACGGGTTTGCTGACGGTTTCGGCGGGTGGCGCCGTCAATATCGCGGGCGACATGATTGTCGCCTCCGATCCCACTTCCACCGGATTGGGCCCGTCGCAGGTGGTGGTGACCGGCGCGGGATCCAGACTGACAACCAAAACGCTGATGATCGGTCTGCCGCCCTGCGGCTGCGGCGATTTCCTTCCCGGCGAGCTGATCGTGGCGGATGGAGGCTCCGTCGTCGTTACAACAGGCCCGGTCAAGATCGATCAAGGCTCGACGCTGTTCATTGGCAATGGTGGGAAATCCGGGTCGGTGATTGCGCCTTCCATCACCAATGACGGCGCCATTGTGGCTGATTTCACCGACACCGCGGTCATAGGCTTCCCGATTGAGGGGACCGGCTCGCTTGCCAAGTACAATTCCGGCACGCTGGTGCTGAATGGCGCCAACACCTATACCGGCGCCACGACGGTCCATGGCGGCAAACTGGTTGTCGGCGACGACACCCATCCCGGCGCCAGCCTGACCAGTGCGGTGACGGTGAGTGCGGGCGCATCGCTGGGCGGTATTGGAACCTTGGGTGGATTGGTAGTCGGCAGCGGTGGCACCGTCGCGCCTGGCAATTCGATCGGGACGTTGAACGTGGCGGGCAACATCGCCTTCGATCCGGGCTCGACCTACGCGGTCGAAACCAATGCGGCCGGTCAGTCCGATCGCATCGCGGTGACCGGCACGGCGACGCTTGCCGGCGGTACCGTCTCGATTTCGGGCCCGCTCCAGCTTGGCCATCGCTACACCATCCTGACCGCCGGTGGCGGCGTTGCCGGCACCTTCGCCGGCCTGTCGGCTGCTACCAGTTCTCCGTTCCTGGCACCGGCGCTGGCCTACGATCCGAATTCCGCCTATCTCGATGTCGTCCGCAGCGGGCTCGCCTTCGCCTCGGTCGGCCAGACGCCGAACCAGATCGCCACGGCTTCGGCGCTGGACGGCATGAGCCTGGACAATCCCCTGATCGGCGCCGTCGCATCGCTGTCTATCGATCAGGCTCGTTCCGCCTTCGATGGCCTGTCGGGTGAGGTGCATGCCTCGACGGTGACGGCATTGATCGAAGATAGCCGCCTGATACGCGCGGCGATGAATGACCGGCTCCGTTCTGCCTTCGAGACGGTTGGTGCCGCGCCGCTGCCTTTGATGGGTTATGACGAAGCGGCGGGCGGCAATGCCGCGCTGGAGGCGACGGCTTCGATCGCGTCGGCGAGTCCAGCGACAGCATCGGCTGCCGAACGTTACGGCGTCTGGGGTTCGGCCTTCGGTTCATGGGGCTGGACCGACAGCGATGGCAATGCGGCAAAGCTGTCGCGCTCGACCGGCGGTTTTGTCACCGGCATCGACGGCCTCGTCACCGACGACTGGCGGCTCGGTTTCCTTGCCGGCTACAGCCATTCTTCGTTCAAGGTGGATGACAGACGGTCATCTGCCTCCAGCGACAACTATCATCTCGGCGCCTATGGCGGCACGCAATGGGGTGCGCTCTCCTTGCGCTCCGGCCTTGCCTACACCTGGAGCGACATCGACAGCGGTCGATCCGTGTCTTTCCCCGGTTTCACCGACGCGCTGTCGTCCAGCTATCGTACCGGCACCACGCAGATCTTCGGCGAACTCGGTTATGGCATGAAGGCCGGCAATCTCGCCTTCGAGCCCTTCGCCAACCTGGCCTACGTCAATGTCCACACCAATGCCTTCACCGAGAAGGGCGGCGCGGCGGCGCTGACGGTCCGCAGCGGTTCCAGCGCTGTCACCTTTACCACCTTCGGCATTCGCGCATCTACCGACTTCGACCTCGGCGGCGTCAAGGCGACCGCGCGCGGCATGATCGGTTGGCGACACGGTTTCGGCGATGTCACGCCGACCGTCACCCAGGCTTTCACCGGCTCCAGCGCCTTCACCATCGCCGGCGTGCCGATCGCACGCGACAGCGCCGCACTCGAAGCCGGTCTCGACGTCGCGCTGACACCGACCGCTACGCTCGGCATCTCCTACCAGGGCCAGCTCGCCGCCGATGCCCGCGACCATGGGGTGAGGGCCGATTTGAACGTCAAGTTCTAGGGCGACGGCCGGTGATGACAACGCCCGCGTCGTCAGGCCGGCTCGGGCGTGATGTCATGTCCGCCCGCAATGCCCGTGGAGACCAGTGTTTCGAAATACTCGACCTTGATATCGAAGGATTTGAGCAGCTTCTGCGTGCTCGGCTTCACAACCGCGTCGTCAAAGTCGCCCTTTATGAAATGAGCAGCTGACGCCATATCTTCCCAAAAACTCATGACGACCAGTTCATTGTCGGTCCCTTTCACCTTGCGGGCCAGGGTGGCACCAAGATGGCCGGGCAATTCAGCCATCTCGACAAAGGTGGTTTTCTGGAGATGGTCCGCATAGACGGCCAACACCTCGTCCGAACCAGCGACGGCTCGCCAGAAACGAATGATCATCCGTTGTTTTCTCCTCGGTATGAACAAGGTCGCACCTTGAGAGAAGTCGCCCTCTCCCAGCCTCGTGACGATAGCTCAACGCTTCATGTCTCGCGAGCGATTGGTCGGGCGTCGGCTCCGATTTGGTCGCAGGTCTGCCTTCGTGCCTGTTTGCGAATGCGGGTGGCTGATTTTCTGCAAGGCGGCGAGGCGCCTGGTCATCAGGAAAGAGCATTATCCCGTGCGTTTTGGTGGGGCAGTCGTTTCCCGGATCACCAGCGGGCCGTCGATCTTGATCGTCATTGGCCTGAATTGTTTGTTGTGCGCCACCATATCGACGAGCACTTCCGTCGCACGCTGGCCCATTTCATAGTTCGGCAGCACCAGCGTCGACAGACGCGGATGGGTATAGCGCGCCAGTTCCTGGTCGTCGTAGCCCATGATGCTCAGTTCTTGCGGAACGTTGATGCCTTTCTCGTTGGCGGCCTCCAGCGCGCCCAGTGCCATCAGGTCGTTGCCGCAGAAAATGGCGGTCGGGGGATTGTCGGTCGACAGCAGGTCGCGGGTGTGGTGGTAGCCAGTCAGCGGCAACCAGTCGCCGCTGCGCACCAACGTCTCATCGAACGCGATGTCCACGGTTGCGAGCGCCTGCCGATAGCCCTTCAGGCGATCGACGGATGCGTCCATCCACGGCTCGCCATTGATGAAGCCGATGCGGCGGTGTCCAAGGCTGGTCAGATGCGCGGTCGCGGTGAACCCGCCGGCGACTTCGCCCGGCAAAATCGACATATGACGACGGGCTTCGGCGTAGCAGTTTAACAGCACGGTGGGGATGCCGTTGAGTGCAGGGGGCACCGTCACGCGCCGGGTGAAGATCGACGCATAGATCACGCCGACGATCGATTTGTCGCGCCGGATTGCTTCGACCGTCGCCGCCTCGAGCTCGGGGTTGGAGCGCGTCACATAGGCGGCAACCAGGAAATCCTGTTCGAAGGCGAAATCGCGAGCGCCGTCGAAGCTGACGACCGGGTGTGGACTGGTCGAAATCTCATCGACGATGAAGGCGATGGTGCGCGCGTCGCTGGCGGGCGCGATCTCACGCCTGATCCCCGGCAGTTGATAATTCACCTGCCTCGCCGCTTCGAGAACGCGTTGCCTAGTTTCCTGCGAGATGCGCGCGCCGGTCATCTGGTTGAGCACCAGGGACACGCTCGACTGCGACACGCCGGCGATGCGGGCGACATCCGTCATCGTCGGCCGCCCCTGGCGCTTTTCGGTGCCGTTATTCTGCGTCACGGCGCTGGCTTTCGATCTGGGTCCATAACCGTTCCCGCAGATGGCGATCATCGAGGAGTCGCGATGATCATACGCGCTAGATCTTAATGTTTTCAAGCGATGATCATAAATTTAGCAAGAATGATAATCTTATCATTGGTGACGGATATTGATCGCGACAGCTATGTCGCGATCGCCAAATTTGATTGTCGAGTCAGCTAATTGGCCGATTATTGGCTAAAGAATGGACCTTTTTGGTTCGAGCTGTGTCGCGCCCGCAGCGCTTTCCGAAACAGCGGCGCCACGCAATCTGGCCATTGACTGCTAATAAAATGATCGTAGGATAACTTGGTGATCCGCAAACCGCGCGTTTGCCCGGCTGGAGGAGCCGGCTGTTCAATTGGAGGAGCCTCTCATGTCACTGACCCGCCGCAGCTTTTTGTATGCAGCAAGCGCCGTTGGCGCGCTGACCCTGGTATCCGGCCTCGCCACGGCCGCGGAATTGCCGTCGCTCAAGAAGAAGGAAACCTACAAGGTCGGTTTCGCCCAGACCGAATCCAACAATCCTTGGCGTATCGCCCAGACCGAGAGCATGAAGGCCGAGGCGGCCAAACTCGGCTATCAGTTCGTCTACACGGATGCGGCCGGTTCCGCTGCCAAGCAGGTCGCCGACGTCAACTCGATGATCGCCCAGGGCGTCGACCTGATCTTCCTGGCGCCGCGCGAGGAGAAGCCGCTGATCCCGGCGGTGCTGGCAGCGAAGAAAGCCGGCATCCCCGTCATCCTTCTGGACCGTAGCGTCGACCCGAAACTGGCGACCGCTGGCAAGGACTACGTCACCTTCATCGGCTCGGACTTCGTCGAGGAGGGCAAGCGTGTTGCTGAATGGCTGGTCAAGAATGCCAATGGCAAGACCAAGATCATCGAGCTCGAAGGCACCACCGGGTCTTCGCCAGCCAACGACCGCAAGAAGGGTTTCGATGACGCGATCAAGGCTGCCGGCGGGTTCCAGATCGTCGCTTCACAGTCCGGTGACTTTTCTCGCGACAAGGGACGCCAGGTCGCCGAGGCGCTGCTTCAGGCGCATCCCGACGCCAATATTGTCTACGCCCACAACGACGAGATGGCGCTGGGTGCCATCGCGGCGCTTGAGGCCGCTGGCAAGAAGCCGGGCAAGGATGTGCTTGTCCTGTCGATCGACGGCGGCAAGGAAGCGGTAAAGGCGATCGCCGATGGCAAGATCGGCGCCGTGGTCGAGTGCAATCCGCGTTTCGGCCCGATCGCCTACAAAACGCTGAAGCGCTATGCCGCCGGCGACAAGATCGAGGCGTGGGTGAAGAACACCGACAAGTTCTACGACACGGCCAACGCTTCGGCCGAGGTTGGCAGCGCTTACTGATCGCATCCCAGGACTTGGCGGCCGGAGCGTCACGAGGACCGTTCCGGCCGCACTCTTTGGCCATGCCGCGACTGGGTGTAATGATCGTCGACAACGGGAGGGTTGCGATGCTGTTGTCGATGAAAGGCATCAACAAGAGCTTCGGCGATGTCCAGGTTCTGACGAACGCCGGGCTGGACATCGAGCCGGGCGAGATCATGGCCCTGATCGGCCAGAACGGCGCCGGCAAGTCCACATTGATCAAGATCTTGACGGGTGCGCATTCCTGCGATGCGGGCACCATACGGTTCCAGGGCAGGGACGTGCGCTTCGCCTCGACCGCCGAGAGCCAGGCGGCTGGCATCGCCACCATCTATCAGGAAATCAACCTGGCGCAGAACCGCACTGTGGCCGAGAACATCTTCCTGGCTCGCGAGCCGCGTCGTTTCGGCCTCGTCGATCGGGCCAGAATGCAGGCTGCGGCAAGGACCGTTCTCAGTCGGTTCAAGCTGGACATCGACGTGAACCGGCCGTTGCAGGATTTCGGCGCCGCCACTCGGCAGATGGTGGCAATCGCGCGCGGAGTCACCCAGAACGCAAGGCTTCTCATCCTCGACGAACCGACCTCCTCGCTGGACGAACAGGAGGTGGAGGTGCTGTTCGAAACGATGCGGACGCTCAAGGCAGACGGCGTTGCCGCCATCTTCATCAGCCACCGGCTGGATGAGCTTTACGCGATTTGCGACCGCGTCACCATCATGCGCGACGGCCGCACTGTCGCGGTTAGTCCGATGAAGGACATATCCAAGGTCGCGCTGGTCAAGACCATGCTGGGCAAGGAACTGGCCGCCTTCACAGCCAAGAAGCGGGCGCATGGCGATGGCGACGGTAACTCACTCGTCAATGTCAGCAATCTCGGCGCCGGCGTCAGGGTGCGCGACGTTTCGCTGGCGATCGGTAAGGGCGAAATCGCCGGCCTTGCCGGCCTTCTGGGGGCGGGCCGCACTGAAACCGCCAGGCTGATCTATGCCGCCGACCGCAAGGAGCGCGGGTCGGTAACCATGGCCGGCCGTGCGGCCGACTACGCCGCGCCCGCAGATGCGATCCGCGACGGCATGGGCTTCGTTTCCGAGGATCGCAAGGTCGAGGGCATCGTGCCCGAGATGAGCGTGCGCGAGAACATGACATTGGCGATCTTGCCAAGGCTGCAGAAGGCCGGCCTTGTCGACAGGGTTGCCCAGCGCGGCATCGTCGAGAAATATATCCAGGCACTCGGCATAAAATGCTCCTCGCCCGAGCAGCCAATTCGGGAACTCTCCGGCGGCAACCAGCAGAAGGTGCTTTTGGCCCGATGGCTGTGCATGGACCCGCGCCTGTTGATCGTCGACGAGCCGACGCGCGGCATCGACGTCGGCGCCAAGGCGGAGATCCTCAAATTGCTGCGCGGTCTTGCCGACGAAGGCCTGAGTGTCCTGATGATCTCGTCGGAACTCGAAGAGTTGATCGCGGCCGCCGACAGCGTCACTGTTCTCAGTGACGGCAAGTCGGTGCGACGGCTTGCGTCGGACGAGATCACCGAGGCCAATCTCATGTCAGCGATGGCTCATCAGGAGGTGACCGCTTGAGCGCGGCGGAAGGGGCCGCCAGCCGGCGCAAACTGCCTTTCAATCTTGCCTCTTGGTTGAGCCGTTATGGCACTTTCGTCGCTTTGATCCTGCTCATTGTCTTCAACGCCATCGCCACGCCGAACTTCTTGTCGCTGCAGACCTTCAACGTGAACCTGACCCAGGTGGCCACGATCGTCATCGTCGCGGTCGGCATGACGTTGGTGATCGCCACCGGCGGTATAGATCTTTCCGTCGGCTCGCTGATGGCGATCGCCGGCGCGCTCGCGCCGATGATTCTGCAGGGCACGATCGTGCCCACGGTCAACCCATTGCTTACGCTGCCTCTGGCGTTCATTCTGCCGCTCATCGTGGTGGCGATGCTGGGCTGGTTCAACGGCTTCCTCGTCACCCGCTATTCGATCCAGCCGATCGTGGCGACGCTGGTGTTGTTCACCGCCGGGCGAGGCATCGCCCAGGTCATGACCAACGGCAATCTCCAGGTGTTCAAGAACGACGCCTTCCAATTCGTTGCGCTCGGTTATGTGTTTGGAATTCCGACGCAGGTGCTGATCATGATCGTGGTGGTGGCCGCAGCCGCCTTCCTGGTCAAGAGAACCGCTCTCGGGCGGCAGATTCTCGCGGTCGGTGGCAACGAGAAGGCGGCGCGTCTCTCGGGCATTCCGGCGCAGCGGGTCAAGCGTCTCGTCTATCTCATCAGTGGTGTTCTGGCAGGCCTTGCCGGGTTGATCGTGGTGGCGCGCAATTCGGCCAGCGATGCCAATCTGGTCGGGCTCGGCATGGAACTCGACGCCATTGCCGCGGTCGCGGTCGGCGGCACGCTGTTGACGGGCGGCAGGGCGAACATTCTTGGCACTCTGCTCGGCGCCTGCGTCATCCAGCTCGTCCGCTACACGCTTCTCGCCAACGGCGTGCCCGATGCTGCCGCCCTTGTCGTCAAGGCGGCGCTCATCGTCGCCGCCGTCTACATCCAGCAAAGCGCGGGCCCCGGTCGGACATGACGCAGACACCTTCGAGCCAGACCATCCTGGAGGCATTTGTTCCGCGCTCCAATCTGCAGCTTGCCAGGTTATGCGTCATCACGGTGGTGGTCGCTCTGCTGATTTTCGGCGCGCTGCGCTACGACCACTTCCTGTCGAGCTACAACATCCTGTCCTTCCTGCGTTACAATTCCATGTTCATGCTGATTGCACTGGGCATGGCGCTGGTGATCATGACGGGTGGCATCGATCTCTCGGTCGGTGGCACGGCTGCCATGGCGAGTGTCGTCGCAGCGTTGTTGTCGCCCTATGGCTGGGCGGTCGGGCTCGCTGGCGGATTGCTCGCCGGCCTCGGCGTTGGAATGATCAACGGCCTTGTCGTGACGCGGCTGCGCATTCAACCCTTCATCGCCACGCTCGCTGCAATGCTGGCCAGTTATGGCACCGCATTGCTGCTGGCCGGCAATCAGTCGGTATCGGTTTCCTACGACACCGCTTTCACCTTGATCGGTCAGGACGATTTCCTTGGCTTTCCGATCCCGGCCTGGATCGCGATCGCTGCCTATGTCGCGGGTTGGGTCGCACTGGAGCGACACCCCGTCGGTCGCCGTATTCTGGCGATCGGCGACGGCGAAGCCACCGCGAAGCTGATGGGTTTGAAGGTGGAACGCACCCTGTTTGGCGTCTATGCCGCCTCCGGGCTTCTAGCGGGTCTCGCCGGCGTCATCCTGGCCGCCCAGTTCGGCGCCGGACAGCCCACCGAAGGTGTCGGCTGGGAGCTCTTTGCGATCTCCTCGGTCGTCGTCGGCGGCACCGTGCTTTCAGGCGGCGTCGGCTCCGTCGGGGCAACGATGGCGGGCGCGCTGCTGCTCGCCATGGTCTTCAACATTCTCAATTTCGAGAATGGGCTCGGCGTCATCTCCCTGTCGGCCTACTGGCAGTCGGTCATCCGTGGTGCGTTCCTGCTGGTCGTCGTTGTCCTGCAGGCAAAGCTCGCCAGCGCCAGGCAAAACCCCTAGCTTCCCGCGCAAGGCCCGGTTGCTGCGCGGGTCCGCACTAGATCGTTGGATAGTGGCAGGCGACCTTGCGGCCTGGCCGATGCTCTCTTGGCTCCGGTCGCTCCGTACGGCATCGGTCGGTGGCGATCGGACATCTGGGATGGAAACGGCAGCCGGATGGCGGATTGAGCGGACTTGGCACGTCGCCGGTCAGGATGATGCGCCGGCGCGTGCCGCTCGGCGTCGTCTCCACGACGGGAACGGCGGAAATCAGCGCCTGGCTGTAAGGATGAGCCGGTGCCGAAAAGACCTCTTCCGCCGGGCCTTCTTCCACGATCGAACCGAGATACATGACCGCGATGCGGGTCGAAACCTGTCGCACCACCGACAGGTCGTGTGCGATGAAGATGTAGGTAAGTTTCAACTTCTCCTGGAGATCGGCGAGCAGGTTGACGATCTGCGCCTGCACCGACACGTCAAGCGCCGAGACGGGTTCGTCGAGCACGACAAGGTCCGGGTTGAGCGCGATAGCACGCGCGATGCCGACACGCTGGCGCTGCCCGCCGGAAAATTCATGCGGATAGCGCATGACGTGATCCGGCAGCAGGCCGACAAGATCGAACAGTTCCGCCACGCGCTTGGCGATCTCGCCCGACGAAAGCTTGGTGTGGATGCGCAGCGGCTCCGCCACCAGGTCGCCGACGCGCCGACGCGGGTTGAGCGAGGCCGAAGGGTCCTGGAAGACCATTTGCAGACGCCGCCGCAGCGGCCTGAGTTCGCCCAGCGACTTCGAAGTGATGTCGTCGTCTTCGAACAGCAATTCGCCGTCGGTGATGTCATAGAGCCGGACCAGGCAACGCGCCAGCGTGGACTTGCCGCAGCCGGACTCACCGACCAGCCCGACGGTCTCCCCACGCCGGACCGTCAGCGAAACATTGTCCACCGCATGGACGGTTCGCTTGCCCTCGCTGGAAAAGCGGCTGCCGATCGAGAAACGTTTGCCGAGCGCGCGCGTTTCGAGAATTGGCCGGTCTTGGTCGGTCATCGGTCCGCTCATGCTTGCGCCACCCGGAAGCAAGCCGCAGCGTGGGTGCCGTCGCCAAGGTTCGGCTTGCCTGCCACGCAAGGTTCGTACTGTACCGGGCAGCGTGGCCCGAAGGCGCAACCTTGCGGCAATCGCAGCAGCGACGGCGGTGAGCCGGGAATGGCCGGCAGTCGGCGCGGCTTCTCGCCAGTCAGCGGCGGGATCGAGCCGAGCAGGGCACGCGTGTAGGGGTGTCGCGGATCCGAGAACAGCTCCGCACGACCGCCGCGTTCCACCACGCGGCCGGCATACATGACCATGACGCGGTCGGCGAGTTCGGAAACAACGCCCATGTCATGCGTAATGAAGACGACCGCGGAATTGTGCGTCGCGCGCAGCTTGCGCACGAGATCGAGGATGCCGGCTTGCACGGTGACGTCGAGCGCGGTGGTCGGCTCGTCCGCCACCAGCAGCGCGGGATTGCAGGACAGCGCCATGGCGATCACCGCCCGTTGGCGCATGCCGCCGGAAAGCTGGTGCGGGTAGCGCGACATCGCCTCGCGCGGATTGGGGAAATTCACCTCGGCCAACAGTTCCTCGACGCGCTCCAGGGCCTTGGTCTTGCTGATAGTTCTATGCGCGCGGATCTGTTCGGCGATCTGCCAGCCGATCGTGTAGACCGGGGTCAGTGCCGTCATCGGGTCCTGGAAGATCATGGCGATCTCATTGCCGCGCAGGCGCCTGAGTTCGCGCGCCGGCAATCCCACCAATTCACGGCCCTTGTAGCGGATCGAGCCTTCGATCACCGCATTGGGGTCGGTGATCAGGCCCATGACCGCCAGCAGTGATACGGTCTTGCCGGAGCCGGATTCGCCGACCACGCCGAGGATCTCGCCTTCCTCGAGGTCGAAGGAAACGCCGTCGATGGCCCGCACCAGGCCGTCATCGGTGCGGAACGATACCCGAAGGTCACGCACAGACAGCATCATGACGTCCTCACGCGCGGATCGAGAAGAATGTAGACGAAATCGACCACTGCGTTGGCAACGACCACGAACATGGAAGCGTACATGACCGTCGCCATGATCATCGGCAGGTCGAGGTTCTGCAGCGCGTCATAGGTGAGTTTGCCGATGCCATGCAGTCCGAAGACCACCTCGGTAAGCAAAGCCGAGCCGCCCACCAGTGCGCCGAAGTCGAGTCCGAACAGGGTCACGAAAGCGATGAGTGAAGTGCGCAGCGCGTGGCGCAGCAGGATGCGCGTCTCCGACAGGCCCTTGGCGCGGGCCGTGCGGATATAGTCTTCCTGCATCGATTCGATGATCGCCGCCCGCAGCACCCGCCCATAGATGCCGATATAGAGGATGGCGAGCGTGATCCATGGGATGACCAGTGTCAGGAACCAGCCCTTCGGGTCGTCGGAGAAATTCTTGTAGCCGAGCGGCGGTACCCAGGAGAACAACCAGCTGTCGTGGTAGCGGCTCTGGGTGATCAGGTTCATCACCTCGCCCAGCCAGTAGACTGGCATGGAGATGCCGAGCAGTCCCAGCGCCATCAGTAGTTTGTCGAGCCAGCTGTCGCGGGTCGCTGCTGCGACGATACCGATGATGACCGACACGACCACCCACAGGATCGCCGCCCCGAATACCAGCGAAAGCGTGACCGGGATGGAATCCAGCACCGCCGGCACCACTTTCCAGCCGCGATTGACGAAGGAGGTCAGGTCGCCGGTGATGAAGATCTTCTCCATCATCCGCACATATTGCACGTAGAGCGGTTGGTCGAAACCGAAGTTGTGGCGCACCGCTTCCAGCACTTCGGGGGAAGCGTTGCGGCCAGCGATGCGCGCCGCCGGGTCGGCGCCCGGCGTGGCGAAGAAAATCAGGAAGACGATGACCGAGATGCCGAACATTACGAACAGCATCTGACCGAAACGGCGCAGGATCGCGTAGATCATCAGTCGCGCCCCAGCCGAACCTTGGAGCGCGGGTCGAGCGCGTCGCGCAGACCGTCGCCGAAGACATTGAGCGCCATCACGGAAATCGCGATGGCAAGGCCCGGCGCCAATGCCACCAGCGGTCGCGTATAAAGCAGCGCCTGCCCATCCTGGATGATCGTGCCCCAGCTTGCGGCCGGTGGCTGCACGCCGATCGAAAGGAAGGAGAGGGCTGATTCCGTAAGCATGTTCAGTGCCATCATCAACGGCACGAACACGATGAGCGTGGTGGTGATGTTGGGCAGGATGTCGCGCCAAAGGATGCGCGATCCCGGCACGCCGAGATTGATGGCCGCCATCACGAATTCGCTGTTGCGCAACGACAGAACCTGTCCGCGGATGGGGCGCGCCACATAGGGCACATAGACGATGCCGATGATGATGACAGGCAGCCATAGGCTGCCGGATTGGATGACGATCGGCCCGATCGAAATGCCTTGCGCAATCGTGACGATGGAAAGCGAGATCGCCAGAAGATAGATCGGAAATGCCCACAAGACGTCGAGAAAACGCGACAGCACCGTGTCGGTGATCCCGCCGAAATAGCCGGCGATCAGGCCCGCCGCCGTGCCGAGGATCAGGGTGAAGATGGTGGCCGCCCCGGAGATCAACAGCGAGCTGAGCCCACCATAGAGCATCCTGGCCATGACATCCCGGCCCTGGCTGTCCGCGCCGAGAAAGTAGTTGCCAAGCCGCCAGGTCGGACCGAGCGGCGTGTAGCCAAGCCCGAGCCCCTCCGTCGACTGCTCCATCACCGGAACGTCGACGCCGTCGATCTGGATGGTGGCGTCGAGCGTAGAGGCGAATGGGTCCACACCTGCCCAGTGCGCATACAAGGGCGCACTGAAACAGGCGAGGACGATGAGGAGGAACACGGCCAGGGACGCCATGGCGGCCCTGTTCCTTGTCAGCTTCGCAAGCGCGACGGCCCAAGGCCCTCGCGTCTTGCGCGGCACGGCAACGGCTTCAATCGACACGGACGTGTCCCCTCGCGGTTCGTTACTGCACCCAGGACTGGGTGATCATCCAGTTGAACTGCCGATTGAACTTGAAATTGCCCAGGCGCTTGCTGACGAAGTCGAGCCGCTTCGGCGTAAAGAGGCCGACGGCCGGCGCCTTGTCGGTCACCTGCTTATCGATTTCGGCCCACATCTTGTCGGCCGCTTTCTGGTCGGTGACGCCGAGGTCCAGTGCCTTCTGCATCTTGGCGTCGATATCCTTGTCGCAGAAGCCCGAAATGTTGATCGAAGCGTCGGAGCCTTCACGGAAAGATGCGCAGCTGAACAGGATGTTCAGGAAGTCCGAAGCTGCGGGATAGTCCTTGTACCACTGGGTCACCGACATCTGCACTTTGTTGTTGGTGTTCTGGATGTAGGTGAACTGGATGTTGGTCGAGATCGGCTTGACGTCGGCGGCATAGCCGATGCTGGTCAGCACGCTCTGCAGATAGACGCCGATCGACCGCGATACGGCGGTGTCCTCGACGATGATGGTCACCTTCTGGCCCTTGGTGCCGGATTCCTCGACAAGCTGCTTGGCCTTGTCGAGATCAGGTGCCGACCATTTGGCGCCGGGGTTCTTGGTGAAGGGGCAATAATCCTCGTGGCCGGGGAAGTCTGGCGGCAGAACCTGGCACACCGGAGCGCCAAGCACCTTGCCGCCGAACAGCTTGACCAGAGTGTTGCGATCGACCGCATAGGCCACTGCCTGCCGCGCCTTTTCATTGTCGAACGGCGCGAGGCGGGTGTTGAGCGGGGCATACCACCATGCGGAAAGTGGCGAGATGTGGAGTTGGTCCTTGAACTTGGTGCCGAGCTCGACCAGGCGGTCGCTTGGCAGCGGGTCGAACATCCAGTCCGCTTCGCCGTTCTGGATCGCGGTGACCGCCGCTTCCTCGGAGAGGCCGAAATCATATTGGACGACATCGGGATAGCCGTCCGGCTGGGCTTCCTCGCTCCACTGCTTGAAATGCGGATTGCGGGAAACTGTCATGCCCTTGTTGGGGTCGAAGGCGGAGATCATGTAAGGGCCGGTGCTGGGAATGGGCCTGGATCCCATGTCTTCTGCGGGCGTATCCGCCGGCAGGGTCACGGCATGCGGCAACGCCAGCTTGTAGAGAAGTTCGGCATCCGGCTTGATGATGTTGATCGTAACCGTTCCGGCCGCCTCGTCGCCGACGATGCCGCCTTCGAGCGTACAGCTCTTGGTGTCGGCCAGGCATTTGTCGGCGCCGACGATGCCGGCATAGAAGGTGCCGGAGGTTGGTCCCGAAATCTTGAAGATGCGCTGGAACGAGGCGACCACGTCCTTCACGCCGAGGTCCTGGCCGCTGGAGAACTTGATGCCCTTGCGCAGCTTGAAAGTGAAGGTCTTGCCGTCATTGCTGACTTGCGGCAGCGCCTCTGCCAGGTCGGGGACGATGGTGAAGCCGTCCATGCCTTCGGCTTTGCGAAAGGCGACCAGGCCGTCATAGATCGGCTGGTACATCTGCCAGCCCTGATCGGTGTAGTTGATATGCGGGTCGAGCGTTCCGGCCGCGGCGCGGGCCAGAAGGCGAATGGTGCCACCGCGATGTTCCTTGAGATATTCGGCCTGTGCCGGAGCCAGCCATGTGCCGGCCAAGAGTGCCGCGGCCGAAGCCGCCAAGAGCAGTTTCTTCATTCTTGATTCCCCTTTTCTTAGCTGTCGTTGTGGTCCAGGAAGTCTCCCACCACCCGCATGCAGCGTTCTTGCTCTTCCACATGCGGCATGTGGCTGGAATGCTCGAATATCTCCCAGCGCGATCCCTTGATGCCGTCCTTGTAGGGCTGCACGGTCGCGGGTGTGGCCTCGTCGTAACGTCCGGAGATGATCAGGGTGGGAACATCGATGGCTGCCAGGCGGTCGACGATAGTCCAGTTCTTCAGCGTGCCGATGACGTGGAACTCGTTCGGCCCGTTCATCACATTGTAGACGGTGGGATTGCGCGCCACCTGGGCGAAGCTTTCCGCCACTTCCGGCGGAAAGGGCACGACACGGCAGACATGCCGCTCGTAAAACACCATCGTTGCCTGCTGATAGTCCGGATGGTCGGTCGTGCCGGCCTTTTCATGCCGGGTCAGGGTTTCCTGGACGTCCTCCGGCAGGTCGGCGCGAAGCCGGTTCGCTTCTTCGACCCACAGCTTCATGGAAGCCGGCGAATTGGCGATCGTCAGCGACTTCAAGCCTTGCGGGCGTGTCACTGCATATTCAGCCCCCAACATGCCGCCCCAGCTCTGGCCGAGCACATGGAAGCCACTGCGGATGCCAAGGTGGTCGACCAGGTTTTCAAGCTCGTCGATGAAAAGTTGTGGCGTCCAGAAATCGGCGCCCTTCTCCGGCAACAATGTGGAATTGCCGCATCCCAACTGGTCATAATGGATGACGGCGCGACCCCCGCAGGCGAGAAGCTTGTAGGCATCGACATAGTTGTGCGCGACGCCGGGGCCGCCATGCAGGATCACCACCGGCGCTTTGTCGCCGAGCTCGCCACTGATCCGGTACCAGGTTTCGTAGCCACCGAAGGCGGCGCGTCCTTCCTTGCGATTGATCCCTGACGACATTCCGGTTCCTGGCATTGTTGAAGGCATATTGTCGGTACCCCGCGCCACCGCCGTCTAGTTCTTGGCCCGGTTGGCCTGCACCCATTCCTCCAGCATCTGCACGCCGAACGCCGTGGCGCCCTGCCTGGCGAGCGGACGATCGGTGTCGGTCAATTCCTTGCTTGCGATGTCGAGGTGCACCCAGGGGCGGTCTTCCGTGAAATGGCGCAGGAAGGCCGCGGCGTAGGGGGCATCGCCATCTTCCATATCCTTGGCGTGATGCCTGAGATCGGCGAATGGCGACTTCAGGCCCTCGTCGTAGGCGCGGTCAAGCGGCAGTCGCCAGAACCGTTCGCCCACCGTTTCCCCCGCCGCGATCATCTGCGAGGCGAGCGCATCGTCGGTGCTGAACAGCCCTGCGAATATCGAGCCCAGGCCTCGGGTCACCGAATAGGTCAGCGTGGCCAGATCGACGATCACCGATGGGTTGAAACGTGTGGCGGCGTAGTAGAGACAGTCTGCCAGCAACAGGCGACCCTCCGCGTCCGTGTCGAACACTTCGACAGTCTGTCCCGAGGCAGTGGTGATGATGTCGCGGGGTTTCAACGCGGTGCCGGACGGCATGTTTTCGGCGATGCCGAGCACGCCGACCGCATGGACGGGGCTGCCCTGCCTGGCCAGCGCGATCAGCAAGCCGACCACGGCGGCCGCGCCACCCATGTCCCCCTTCATGTCGAACATCTGCGATCCGCCCTTGATGCAGAGGCCGCCGGAATCGAAGCAGACGCCCTTGCCGACGAAGGCAAGTGGCTGCGCGGGCGAGCCTTTGCCGCGATAGCGCAGAACGGCGACGCGCGGCGCGCGCACCGAGCCTGCTCCGACAGCGAGCAACGCGTTCATGCCGAGCTCCGTCAGCTGCGCCGCATCGAGCATTTCGACCTCGATCCCGGCTTCGCGCAAAGGCTCCAGATGATCGTGGAAACTGTCGGGGTGGAGATGGTTCGGCGGCAAGTTGACCAGCGTCCGGGCATATTCGACGCCGTCGGCGATCGCATTGATCCGCGCCAGCGCCGGGGCGAGTTCCGCGTCGCTTGCGCCGACCAATTGTACCCGCAGGGTTCGATCCGCTCCGGCACCCTGCCGCTGATTGCGCATGTCGAAACGATACCTGCGCAGCCGCATGCCAAGCGCGACGCGCGCCAGGATTTCGGCACCGGACTGGCACACATCGGCAGTGGGGTCGAGGACAAGGGTGGCCGTGCTTTCGCCCTTGCTTTCCAGATGCGCGGCCAGGGCGCCGCCGGCGCGCGCCAGCGACAGCGCGGTCACGGCTTCGGCCTTGCCCAATGCCAGGATGATCACGCGCTTGGCCGCGATTGCCTGCGGGGCAATGACATCGATGCAAGTGCTGGATTCTGCCAATGTGGCCGGGTCGGAACAAGCGCGGGACAAAATCCCACCGATCTGAGCGTCCAGTGCCGCAGCCCGTGGGCCGAAACCACTGCGGGCGGTTTGCAAGATCACGATGACGGAGGCTTCCTTGGAAATCTCGTCTGCCGCTTCGAAGACAGGCACTGGCGATTGAGGCATAAGCAGGCATTCTCCCATGCTATGGCGACGCCGGGCGAGGGCTGCTTGCGACATGCTCCTTGCGTCGAAATGCGGTTCGTCACCCATTTCGAGCTTTTGAGGTCATGCGTCAGGCTGCGTCGGCCACCGGTCAAATCCGGTAAAGCCGGCTATCGCCGTTCGTTGAATGGTGTCGGAGTCCCGAAGAGTCGTTTTCTCGTGACGACTTAGTTGTTCTTGCCTTTTTGGTATCCCCGAACGTGGGAGGTGATCAAACGCCAATTTTGTCCATATCGATTGACAAAAACTCAACTGAGAATTCATGATCGAGGAATGGCCTTACCCTCACTCAATGGCATGCGCGCTTTCGAGGCTGCCGCACGTCTCGGCAGCATCAAGGATGCGGCGGAAGAGCTGCATCTGACGCCTTCGGCGGTCAGCCGTCACATCCGTGCGCTCGAACGGAACCTCGGCCAGGAATTGTTCGAACGCGGATTTCGCCAGGTAACGGTGACGCAGCGGGGGTCCTATTACGCGCGCAGCCTCTCCGAAGCTTTCGACGCCATCTGGCGCGCAACCGACGATGTCAGCCTTTACGATGGGCCGCGTCGCAGCAAGCTCCAGCGTGTCAGGCTGCTGTGCGAACCGACTTTTCTGAACCTCTGGCTGGCGGACCGGCTGCCGAGTTTCCGTCGCGAGCATCCGTCGGTGGATCTGGAGATTTCGACTTCCGGCAAGCGGACCAACTTCGATTTGGCTATCGTCGACGAGTTTGTCTACAAGGCCGGTCCGGCGCTCACATTGATGATCCCGCTCCTGCTGACGCCGGTCTGCGCGCCTTCGCTGCTCGATGGTCCCGTACCGCTCAACTCGCCCGCAGACCTGCTCAACCATCACCTGATCCACGAATGCGAGACCACGAGGTGGAAGCAGTGGCTGGAGCAGGAGGGTATTCAGGATGGCATGCCGCATTCGGGTGCGGTTCTGCATGATTGCACCTTGATCATGCGAGAGGCGATGAACGGTGCCGGCATCGCGCTTGCCGACACGATCATGGCGCAGGACCTTTTGCGCCAGGGCAGGCTTGTCGCTCCGCTGGAGGCCCGCCACACCTATCCGGCCGGCTATTATCTGCAGCAGCGCCGCAGTGTCGGCAACAAGCCGGGCACCGGCCTGTTTCAGGATTGGCTGCTTTCCGAGGTTGCCGACCACAAGCGGGCAATGGCCATCGTCTAGGCGAAACACCAGCCTCAACGATTGCTCGTATCGCATAATCTGATTGAACGTTCATTCAATTTCTGTGGACGCGCTCCTTAACTCGTGGCAGATTTGGTTCGAGGGAGAGACGCGGCAATCATGAAAAATTGGGATGCGATCATCATCGGCGGTGGCCACAACGGTCTCGTCAATGCCTGCTATCTGCAGCGCGCCGGCCTGGATGTCGTGGTTCTGGAGCAGAAGGATTGGGTTGGCGGAGCCGCCACGAGCCGCTCGCTGACGCCGGGCTTCATCTACTCCAACTGCTCCTATGTCTGCTCGCTGTTCCGGCCAGAGATCATGCGCGACCTGGAGCTGCCGCGCTTCGGATTGCAGGTCATACCCTATGAGGGCGGGGCCGTGTTCACTCGCGACGGCGACTATCTCGCCAATTATCGCGACCACGATGCGCATCGCCGCGAATTCGCGCGGTTCTCGCCGCGCGACGCCGAAGCATATGGGCGCTATTCGCGCGACGTCACCCGTCAGTGCCGCTTCATCCAGCCGCTGCTGATGCGGACCGCCCCCGATCCGACGAGCTTCAAGCCGCGCGACATCGGCGAGCTGCTCTATCTGGGAAAGAAGTTCGCCGGTTTGACCGCCGAGGAGATGGCGCTGACATTGCGCTTCTGGACGATGTCGATTTCGGACTTCCTTGACGAATATTTCGAGACCGATGTCATCAAGGCGAACTTCGCTCTGTCGGGCATTATCGGCACGGCACTTGGGCCAATGTCGCCCGGCACGGCCTATGTTTTGCTCCACCACTATATGGTCGAGGTCGACGGCTCGGTCGGTGCCTGGGGTTATGCGCGCGGTGGCATGGGTGCCGTCACCCAGGCGCTGGCGGCCTCCTTCCAGGCTGCTGGCGGCACCATCCGCACCGGCGCTGAGGTCGAGCAGGTGCTGGTCCGCAACGGCCGCGCGCGCGGCGTGGTCCTAGCCGACGGCGAGGAGGTTCTCGGCAAGCTTGTCGCGTCCAATGCCGACGTCAAGCGCACGTTCCTCGGACTGGTCGAGGCCAAGGAACTGCCCGACATATTCCTTCGACGGGTCAAGAACTTCAAGATCCGCGGTTCGTCCGGCAAGGTGAACATCGCGCTCGATTCCATGCCGGTCTTCCCGGCATTGCCCGAGGATTCGCCCTGCTATCGCGGCGACATGCATTTCACGGATTCGGTCGAGCGCATGGAGCGCGCCTATGACGACTGGAAGGCAGGTCGCTGGTCCGCCGACCCCTTCCTCGACATGGTTATCCCGACCACGCTCGATTCGACCATGGCCGCCCCTGGCAAACATTTCATGAGTTGTTTCGTGCAATACGCGCCGCCAAAGGTGCAAGGGCGCGAATGGACCGATGCCGACCGCGACGGCTTCGCCGAAAGCGTCATCGCCCAGATCGCCGAGTATTCGCCGGGTTTCAGGGACCGGATCGTCCATATGGAGGTCCGCACGCCACGCGAGATCGAGGCCGAAACCGGCCTCACCGAAGGCAACATCTTCCAGGGCGAACTCACCTTCGACCAGCTTTTGTTCAATCGCCCGGTGCCGGGCTATGCCCAATACCGGTCACCGGTCGACGGCCTCTATCTGTGCGGTTCGTCCACGCATCCGGGCGGCGGTGTCATGGGCGCACCCGGTCGCAATGCCGCCTGTGAAATTCTGCGCGATCTCAAGCGCAGCGCCAATCATGTGAGCGGAGCCCACGATGTCATTTGATGCGATCGTCGTCGGCGGCGGCCACAACGGCCTGGTTGCGGCAACAGTACTTGCCAAGGCCGGCCGCAAGGTAACCGTGCTGGAGGCCGGCGATGCGTTTGGTGGCGCTGCGCGTACCGAGAGCTTTGCCCCCGGTTTCCGGACTTCCGTCGCGCATGTTCTCAATCGCCTGCATCCCGATGTCATAAAAACACTGGAGCTTGAGAAACATGGCCTGGCGCTCGATCGGGTCCAGCCGGTCCCGACCGTCGTGCTGGCGCAGGATGGCGAAGCGCTGGTATTGCATGGCGCTTATGGCGAACGCCTGACCGGCGTTCAGGTCCAGGAGGAACGAGCCTGGCTCGACCTGCGTGCGCAGCTCATTCGCTATGCGGGAATTCTCAAGCCGATGCTGGCGCGGCGGCCGCCCGATCTCTCCGGCATGTCCTTCGCCGAAAGCTCCGCACTTGGCATGACTGCCCTCTCTTTGCGTCGGCTTGGCAAGGAGGACATGCG
This sequence comes from Mesorhizobium terrae, assembly GCF_008727715.1. GTDB lineage: Bacteria > Pseudomonadota > Alphaproteobacteria > Rhizobiales > Rhizobiaceae > Mesorhizobium > Mesorhizobium terrae. The sequence goes on along the minus strand of NZ_CP044218.1, from coordinate 140,749 downwards.
TGATTTCCTGCGCATGCTGTTGATGAATGTGGCCGATGTCGCCGACGAACATCTCGGCGACGACAGGCTGAAGGGGCTCCTCGCGTTCGATGCCGTGCTCGGCAGCCATCTCGGTCCGCGCTCGCCCACCTCGCTGCTCGGGCTCTATTACCGTCTGGCGGGCGAGGTCGGTGGACAGGCGGGCGCGCAGCTCATCCCCAAGGGTGGGCTTGGCGAAATCATCGCCGCCATCACGACGAGCGCGGAAAGGGCCGGGGTTCGGCTGCGCAGCAAGGCCAAGGTCGCCAAAATACAGATCGAAAAAGGCCATGTGGTCGGCATCTTGCTGGAAGATGGCGAGCGGATCAGCGCGCCGATCGTCCTGGCCGCGGTCAACCCGGCTGCGCTCTTCATGGAACTCGTCGGTCCACGCCAACTCGACACCGGCCTGGTGCGCAAGGTCAAGAACATCCGCATGCACGGCTTCGCTGCCAAACTGCATCTCGCGCTCGACGAACCGCCGCGCTTCACCGGGGTCAGTCCCGATGACCATCGGGGCAGGCTGGTGATCGCGCCGTCGACCGACCATGTCGAACTGGCCTTCAATCCTTCGAAATATGGCGAGTTCTCATCGGAGCCGGTGATGGAGATCACCTTGCCCAGCCTTTCGGATCCGTCACTGGCTCCGGCGGGGGCGTGTATGCTGTCGGCCGTTGTTCAATTCGCGCCCTATGCACTGAAGCAAGGTTGGGATGTTGGCAAGTCGCTGTTCCTGCAGGCGATCATGGCGCAGCTGGAACGCTTTGCGCCGGGCATTGGCAAAAGCGTGCGGCACGCGGAACTCCTGACGCCGCTCGACATCGAACAGCGCTATCATATGCCCGGTGGCCACTGGCACCATGGCGAACTGCAGGCCGACCAGATGCTGATGTCGCGCCCGATCGCTGGCTGCGCCGGTTACAACACACCCATCGACGGTCTGTTTCTGGCGGGATCGGGTTCTCATCCTGGCGGCGGCGTTTCAGGTGTGCCGGGGCTCAACGCGGCACGACGTGTCTTGGCGAGGGGATGAGGCGATGCGCAACACCGATATGACCAATGCCCCATCCGGACACGTACTGCGGATTGCCAGGCAGCAGCATTTCCGCACCCTTCGTTTGCCGACGCCATTCCAGCCACGCATCGAAGCGTTGGCCGCCAGGCAGGATTGGTACAGCTGGAGCGGCTACAAGGCGCCGTTGTCGCTGTGGGATGAAGAGCTCGAATATTTCGCAATTCGCAGCCAGGCGGCGCTCTTCGACATTTCTCCCATGGTCAAATACCTCGTCGAGGGCGATGATGCCGAGGCGTTCCTCAATCGGGTAACGCTCCGGGACGTCGCCAAGCTCAAACCCGGCAAGGTTCACTATACGGCGTGGTGCGACGATGGCGGCCATGTTCTCGACGACGGCACGCTATTTCGGTTCTCCACCGACAGGTTCCGTCTGTGCTGTCAGGAACGCCACCTGCCATGGCTGTTGGACAGCGCTATCGGTTTTGATGTCAGTGTATCTGAGGAGACCGAAGCGGTTGCCGGTCTGGCCCTGCAAGGTCCGACCGCCTATGCCGTCTTGCGCGATGCCGGCTTTGCCGGTGTAGAGAAGCTACGGATTTTTGATCTTGCCGATTTTCCGCACGAAAACGGCGCGGTGACGATCTCGAGAACCGGATTTACCGGTGATCTCGGCTACGAATTGTTCGTGCCGTCCGATCTGGCGCTCAGCCTGTGGGACCGGCTGGTGACGGCCGGCCGCGAGCACGGCATCCGCCCGATCGGTTACACCGCACTCAACCGGGCGCGCATCGAGGCGGGATTGATTGTCGCCAACGCGGATTTTGTCACCGCGGACCACGCCATTCGCGCCGATCGTCCGTGCATGCCCGACGAGATCGGGCTCGGCTTCATGGTCGATCCCGACAAGGGGCATTTCAACGGGCGTTGAGCGATCCTGGCCGCGCGGCGCGACAAGACGCTGAAGCGCATTCTGGTGGGTCTGGAAATCGAGGGCAACGTTCTGGCCGAACACGCCATCGTCTATCATCGTGGCAAACGCGAAATCGGCCTGGTCACCGCCGCGATCTGGTCGCCGACGGCAAAGCGCAACATCGCGATTGCCAGTTTGCAGCGACCTTACGGCGATACGATCGTTGACGATCTCTGGGTCGAAATCTATGCGATGCGGGAATTGCAGTATCACAAGATGATGAAGCGGGCGAAAGTCGTGCCGCGACCCTTCATCAAGCTGGAGCGTCGCTCAGCCTTCCCGCCGGGTGAGCGTTAGAGGCAAGGGATGCCGGTTGCTTGCGGGTCGCAACGATGCGACCGTCGGTGCGGTGCCGGCCTCGCGTTTATCTGGCGGCGTCGGCTAGCGCGGCAAGCTCGGTGTGCGTCAGCGTGATCGTGTAGTGATAGTTCGAGCCTTTCGCATACATGTCGCGTGCGACGATCGACAGCGATACGCCACCGTCTCGCGTGGAGACATCCTCCTTGGCCAATCGGCGGTCAAAAAGCTCTTTGACATCGCCGTCGCGTTTCGCGGGTCGCACACACATACGCATCTATGTTCGCCTCCTGCCTGGTTTTAACGCGGACCGAACTCTTGTCCGAACAACAGCGCTCGAAGAGCGGCCGGTTGATCTCTGCCGGCCTACAATCGACCCGACGCGCACCGCCAACCATGAAATGGCTCACACTGGGTCGCGTCCGCCGATCGGCTCGCGGCATCGGCCCGTGTTTATCTGTCCTGCGAGACCGTGGGTTTTGCGGTCGACGGGTCTCGGGTGTATAATTTCGCTGTTCAGTCGGCGGCCGAAATCGGGCTCGGCTGCATGGGGCGACACACCAGCCCTTTGAGGAGGGAGTGCTATGTCATTCCTTCATCTGGACACGAAATATCCCTCGCGGTTCCTGAGCGATTGGGGCGTACCCATCGTCGCCGCCATCATCATTCTGTTCTCGGTCTACTTGATGATCTGAGGCGTCCCGAAGATGGCGGAACTGGTTGTTTTGAGGTCCGCGTGCGACCGGAGGCGATCTGCGCCGGCCGAACTGAAAACTGCCATGTCGGCAATCGCTGAAACGGGCTTGCCGCGAGGCATTTCCCGCTTGCCCCAACAATACATGTAAGTTTCGCATTCCTGTAACAAAGCTGCTAGCATCAGCTTGTCGTTCTCAGTATGACAGCTGCACTTTGTTGTCGGCTGGAGCGGTTGGAAGGCGGATGGGTTACGTGTCAATCAACATGCCGAGGTAGTGACTTTGGCTCAACGGCAAAAACAGATCGCGTCACAGGAAAACGAGGAGCGGAAACTCCGCTATCTGGTCGTTCATGACTGGATCCTCGATTTCATTGCCACGAACAATTTGAGCGGCGGCGACAAATTGCCGAGCACGACTGAACTCGCCAAGTTGACAGGCGTCAGCCTGATCTCGGTGCGTCATGCGCTGGACAAGCTGGAACATTCCGGCCGGATTCACCGTCATCAGGGCATCGGGACCTTCGTCGCCAGGGATCGCATCGTCAGCGAACCCAGTCGGGCTGGGCGCCTTCTGGAAACGCTTTCACCTTCGGGCAGCGGGCCTGAGCTTGCCACGGAACTGCTCGGCATCAACATCGGTTCGCCCAGCCCCGAGATCGCCAAGGCGCTGTCGATCGAACTCGGCCAGCCGGTCTGGGAGATCATCAGGCGGCGCAGCTTTCGGACAACCCCGGCGATCCTGGAACAGGCGGTGTTGCCGCTCAGCCTCGTGCCGGCGATCGACGACAAGGATCTCGAAGCGGGCGACTCGCTTTATGCCTTGCTTGCCGAACGCTACGGCCTGCGGGACGACTATGTCGAACAATCGCTGGAAGTGGACAGGCCGACACCCACCGAGCGCGAGATACTCGACCTCGGTTCGCGCGACCAGGTCGTGCGCATCAGGGGCGTTTCCTTCACCGCCGACGGCAAGGCCTTCGATTGTTATCAGCAGACCTACAAGGCCTCGGATTTCGTATTCTATACGTCCGGGTCGGGAAGCCGGCACCTGCTGCAGCCAACCGACATGAAACAATGGGTGGTGCTGCCACTGCATGGCAGCAAGCGCTCGGTTCTGCCGGTTGCGAAGAAGTCGTCCGGGCGCTCAGGCCGTTAAATCGGCCAGCGCGGACCGTTCCGGATCAGGATGGGGAATGCTGGCCAGCAACGCGCGCGTATAGGGCGCCTTGGGCGAACCGACGACCGCTGCAGCGTTGCCTTCTTCCACGATCCTGCCTTGATGCATGACGGCGATGCGGTCGGCGTAGTGAACCGCTGTCGACAGGTCGTGCGTGATCATAAGGATACCCATTTTGGAATCCGTGCGCAGCTCATTGAGCAGTTCGAGCACGCCGGCGCGCACTGATACGTCGAGCATCGAAACCGGCTCATCGGCCAACAGCAGTTCCGGCTTGAGCACGATGGCGGCTGCAATTGCAACGCGTTGCCGCTGACCGCCGGAAAGCTCATGCGGGAACCGGTTGAGATAACGTTCGACGGGCGTCAGCCCGACGCGTTCGAGAGCCGCGCAGATCAGCATCTCGCGCTCCTTCGCCGTGAGGCCGATGCCATGAACACGCAACGGTTCCTCGACCGTGGAGCGGACGCGATAGCGCAGGTCGAGCGACTCGTAGGGATCCTGGTAGATCATCTGGACATGGCGTCGAAGCGGTCGCCAATGGCGGCTCTTGAGATGAGTGACGTCGTGGCCGTTGATACGAATGGAACCGCTGCGCGCCTTGATCATGCCAAGCACGGCCTGCAGCGTCGTCGTCTTGCCGCTGCCGGATTGGCCGACAAGTGCCACCATCTCGCCGCGGTCAACATGGATCGAGACGTTCTCGACGGCGGCGGGGATTTGAGGGTCTTGCCCACGTATCATGTCGCGGAAGGTGCGGGCGCGTGGGTATGATACGGTGATATCCCGCACGTCGAGCAGGGGCGAGGCACTTGGTGCCTTGTCCGGCGCCGCTGAACCGCTTTGGTTCGCCTTTGCCGCCGAGAACACGTCAGGCGTCGCCTCGAAAAGCTTGCGAGTGTATTCGTGCTGGGGGCGATGATAGAGATCGCCAACCTCTCCCTGTTCGATCACTTCGCCTTTCAGCATCACGGCCGCGCGGTGGCAGCTCTGGGCGACGACGGCGAGATCGTGGGTGACGAGCACAAGCGCCAGGTTCAGCTCCTTGCTGAGCCGCACCAGCAGCTTCATCACCTGATCCTGCACCATCACGTCCAGCGCGGTCGTCGGTTCGTCGGCCAGCAACACCTTGGGTTCGCAGGCCAGGGCCATCGCGATCATGGCGCGCTGGCGCATGCCGCCGGAAAGCTGATGCGGAAAGCGCCCGGCGTGATCCGCAGGTATGCCGACCAGTTCCAGAAGCTCACCGATCCGGCGCGCCATGGCGACACCGCGCGCGACACCGTGCATCTGCATGGCCTCCGCGATCTGCCAGCCTATGGTCTTGACCGGATTGAACGCACTCATCGCGCCCTGGAACACCATGGCGATGTCCTTCCAGCGGTGGGGGGCGATGCTTGCCTCGCCGTTCCGCAGAATATCCTGTCCGCCAAGCAGGATGCGGCCGGACACTTCCGCGTTTGCCGGCAAAAGTCCCATGGCGGCAAGGATGGTGGTTGTCTTGCCGGAACCGGATTCGCCGACCAGTCCAATGCGCTCGCCAGGTGCGAGTTCGATGTTGACGTTCTTCACGACATGAAATTCGGCGCGGCGGCCGCCGGCATTGGTGCCGAACCAGATATTCAAGTCCTGGATTGCGAAGGCGCTGCTCAACCTGGAGTTCCTTGTCATATCGCGTCCGGTCCACGGCCGACGAGCGGGCGCAGTTTCCAGCCATGCAATGAAAGATATGAGACCTTGAGCCGTGGGTTCAGCCCGTCTTCGATGGAGCGGCCGAGCATGTAGCAGCCCATGATCAGCACGGCGACGGCAACGCCTGCCGGGACGATCGCCCACCAGGCGCCGCTGCTGACGGCCGCACGGTCGAAGGCGTGCTCCATAATGGTGCCCCAGGTGATCGCCGTGGGGTCCGAAAGGCCGAGGAATGCGAGCGCGGTCTCGTTGAAGATGGCGACTGTGATGGCCAGCACCGTGTTGGCGACAAGAAGCGGCCCGATCTGCGGGATGATGTGGCGCATGATGATGTGGAGATGGCTGGCGCCCAGCGCCTCGACCCGCTTCACATAGACCCGTTCGCGCAGGCTCTTGACCTGGGCGCGGATCAGTCGTGCCGTGCTGGTCCACATCAGGGCGCCGATGACGATGATGACGTGAGACAGGCTCGGCCCCCACACCGCGGCGATCACGATCATCAGCACGATCTGCGGGATGACCAGGAAATAGTCGGTGATGCGCATCAGAACAGTATCGACCCAACCGCCGAAATAGCCCGAAAGAACGCCGATCGTGGCGCCGATGCCGATGGCGATCAGTGTCGCGATGGCGCCGACGATCATGGAAATGCGGCCGCCGCGCAACACAAGGCTGAACACGTCGATGCCGCCATCGTCGCAGCCGAACCAGTGTTGCCAGGAAGGCGGCTCGAAAACGGCGCATGTCGCTTCATGGACGCTGTAAGGTTCGATCAGCGGCGAAATGAGCGCGAGCAGAACGAACACGGCAACGATGGCCGAGCCCACCAGTGCCGCGGGTTGATGCAGCACATCGTTCAACATCGGCCAGAAACCGAGACGCGTCTCGGTTTCTGGGGCAGTGGCCCCAGGCAGGGAAAGGGTCATGTCGTTATCCGGGGATCAAGCTTGTAGTAGATGAGGTCGGCGATCAGGTTGAAGGTGATCACCACGACGGTGATGGCGAGGAACCCGCCCTGCAGCATCGGATAGTCGCGCTTGAGCACCGCAGTGTAGAGCGCGCGGCCGATACCCGGCCATGAGAAGATGACCTCGATCAGGATGGAGCCGGTGACGACCGCACCGAGCGACATTGCCACCATGGTGACGATGGGCAGCATGGCGTTGCGCAAGGCGTGCGCGCGGATGAGCCGGTGGCGCGGCACGCCCTTGGCCTTCGCCGTCAGGATATAGTCCTCGCCCAGCGTTTCCAGCATGGCGGAACGGACGATAAGCGCATTCTCGGCGAAGAGTGTCAGCGCCAGCGTCGCCACCGGCAGGATCATGTGTTTGAGCGTGTCGAGAAAGACATCCCACTGCGAACCGCCGATGGCGAATGGGTCGCTCATGCCTGCGGAAGGCAGGACCCCGGCGAAGATGATGAGAAGCATCATGCCCAGGAATTGCGTTGGGAACGCGTAGAACAAGACGGCGATATTGGTGCTGAGGTGATCGGTCGCGCTGCCCCGGCGCACGGCGGAAATCACGCCGACGAGGCCGCCCATCATCAGCGCCAGGACCGTTCCCGTCGCCACCATGGGGATGGTGTTGCCAAATGCCTCGATCAAATTGTCGAGCACGGGCTGACGGTTCATGTAGGAAACGCCAAGATTGCCGTGCAGCGTCTGTTGGAGATAGAGCAGATATTGCTCCCAAATCGGCTTATCGAGGCCGAACTGCGCGGTAAGCGCCTGCTTGAGCGCCGGGGATGCGTTCGGCACACGCGATATCTGGCTAATAGGCCCGCCAGGAAGGACGCGGAACAGGATAAAGTTAAGCGTCAGGGCAACGAAAACCGTGACCACAGCGAAAACGATTCGCTTCCATACAAAGGCCGAACCCCGCAATGCCTCGCTCCTCCCAAGCACCTTGACATGCACTTATCATACTCAGTAGCCTGAATATGAAGCAAGTACCCATTTTGGGGATTCTTGCATCTCGGGAGATGACAATGAAAAAGAAGCCTCACCAGAGTTGGAACATGCGTACCCTAACGTTTGCCGCAGCGGTCGCCGCCGCGACGGTCTTTCAGGCGCCGTTTACGCCAGCTGCCTCCGCGGCCGAGATCCTGCGCATCGGCGCCACGCAGCCGATCGACTCACTCAATCCATTTGTCTCGGATTCAGACTACAGCTCGGTCATGTACCAATATGTGTACCCACATCTGACCGAATATGATGCCAAGCTGCAGATCGTGCCATCGTTCGCGACCAAGTGGGAGGTGTCGGAAGAAGGCAAGGTCTGGACGTTCCACACCATTCCGGGAGCAAAATGGTCGGACGGCGAGCCGCTGACGGCAAAAGACGCGGCCTTCACCTTCAATATGATCCGCAAGTTTCAGACCGGAACTACAGGCAAACTGGCCGGCTGGGTCGCCCACATGGCGGATGCCCAGGCTTCCGACGACAACACCCTGGTGCTCACCTATAAGCTGCCGGTCGCCAATGTGCTGACGCAACTCCAGGCGCTTCCTATTCTCCCGCGGCATGTGTGGGAGCCCCTCACGGAAGGAAATGGCGAACAGATATCGACCTTCCCCAACACGGCACCGGTTGTGGCGGGTGGTCCCTTCGTGCTGACCAAGCACGACAATGAGCAGATTGCGCTCTTCGCTCGCAATCCGAACTGGTGGGGTAAGAAAAAGCCGGTCATCGACGGTTTCGGCCTGCAGTTCTTCGCCAATGACGATGCCATGATCACCGCCCTCGTGACCGACAAGCTCGACATGATTGGCGAGCAGACACCACCGACTGCCGTGGAGACCCTGAAAAAGGCCGGCATGACGGTGCTGAGCGGGCCGAGCGTTGGAATGAAAACGCTCATCATCAACACCAGCCCGGACAAGCCCAAGAACCGGGAACTGCTTGATCCGAAGGTGCGCGAAGCGCTGGAATACGCCATTGATCGCGAGACTATCGACAAGATCGTCTGGCTCGGGTTCTCGGCGCCCGGTTCGACCATCGTAGCACCGGCAACCGGCTTCCACGACGAGGCGATCAAGCCGCTGCCCTATGATACCGACAAGGCCAACGAAATCCTGGAGGGCAAGGGGTTCAAGAAGGGGGGCGACGGTATCCGGGTCGTGGACGGCAAACGCATGTCCTACGAAGTGATCTTCCCGACGGAAGAGAATGGCACGGGCGATCGCGCTTTCCAGATCATCCAGGCCGGCTTCAAGAAGATCGGCATCGAGGTAACCCAGCGCAAGATGGATCCAGGTGCGGCCACCGAGGCCATTCACGCGCCTGAGGCCAAATACCTTGATTACGACTTCGCGATGTGGAGCTGGGTGCCGCCGGTGGAGCCGGACTTCATGCTGAGCATCGTTACCTGCGGGGCGCGCGGCGGAAACAGCGACAGCGGTTACTGCAACGCCGACTACGACAAAATGTATCTGAAGCAGGGCACGCTGCTCGACAAGAAGGAGCGGTTGGCCGAGATTTCGGCGATGCAGAAGCACATTTTCGAAGCGCGTCCTTACATCGTGCTCAACTATCCAAACGTCATCGAAGCCCACAGCCCGAAATGGGATGGTTTCGTGCTTTCGCCTCTGGTCGGTTCGGTCAACAATCTGTCGACTGAGACGCTGATGAACGTCCACAAGGTGAAATAAGCATGATCGAGGTGCGGCTCAGCAGCGACCGTGCGGTCCTTAAGAATGCGGACATCCTGGTGATGCCCGCATTCGCCGGGCCCCACGGCCCGGAGTTTGCCGACGCCGGGCTGTCCGGCAGTTCGGCGCATGGTCAATCCGTCGCCATGCTGCGTCGCGACGGTCTGTTCAAGGGCACGTCCGGCCAGCTTTCGGCGCTGCTGGTGCCCTCGCAGGACGGACCGGCCGTGCTTGCGGTTGGCGTCGGGTCGCGGGAAGCCTTCACCGCAAACATCCTGCGCGAGGCCTTGATGCCCGCGGCGCATTTCTTGCGGGACAGGGGGCGATGTGTCGTCAGCCTGGACGGGCTCGGTTCAGACCAGGCCTCGATAGCGCGAGCTGCGGCGGAAGCTTGCCTGATCGGTACCTATGACCGGTCTGACAAGGCGGAGACGGTCGTCGACCTGCTGGCGACCGGCGCCAACGTGAAACGCGGCTTCGAGATTGGCAGGGTCGCGGGCAGGGCGGTCAACTGGGTGCGCGACCTTGTCGAGACGCCGGGCGGCGATCTCATCCCGGAGCGTCTGGCGCAGGTGATTGCCGAACGCGCGCAGCAGTTGGGCATCGATGCCGAGATATGGGACGAGGCGGAACTCGCCAAACGCGGCTTCGGAGCGACGCTGGCGGTGGGCCGCGGCAGTTCCAACAAACCGTTCGTGTTGTGTCTCAATCCGGCTCGGTCGAAGGCGCGGTTGGGATTGGTTGGCAAAGGCATCACCTTCGATTCCGGCGGCATCAACCTGAAACGCACCCTTCAGGAAATCGCCTGGATGAAGGCCGACATGGCCGCCGCTGCCGCGGTGGCTGGCGCCATTTTCGCGGCGGCGGAAATTGGCCTAGACCCGGACGTGACCGCACTGTTGCCGCTGGCGGAGAACATGCCGGGCGGTCATGCCTTGCGCCCCGGCGATGTCGTTCGTCATCCCGACGGACGGCGCACTGAAGTTGTCGACACCGATTGCGAGGGCCGCTTGGTGTTGGCCGACGCTGTCGCCTATCTGGCGCGCGGCGGGGTCGGTGAGATCATCGACGTTGGTACGCTGACGGACGGCGGTGGCGTTGGTCCCTTGCTGTGGGGTTGCTGGTCTACGTCGCCCTCCCTCGCGCAAGAGCTGGGTGGAGCCGGCGAGATCGCGGGCGAGCCGGGCTGGCACCTGCCGCTGCGAGTGGAATACGAGCGTCTGATTGAGTCGAGTGTCGCCGACATCGCTAATGCCCCGCTCTCGGTGCCCGACAGTGGTCAGTTAGCCGCCACTTACTTGCGGACATTTGCCGGCAATACGCCCTGGCTCCACCTCGACAATGGGTCGAGCGCCTATCTGGATCAGGGCTTTGCCCCCTGGCCTGTCGGAGCCACCGGCTCGCCGGTGCGGGCATTGTTGCAGCTCCTGCTCAGCCGCGCGGGTGAACAATGACATCTTCGGAAACCGTGCTGCGCCGGCTGCGCGAGCTGGCGCATGAGTTCACGCAACATTGGCCTGTGCCGGGCGGGATCATCGTCGCCGTTTCGCGTGACGCGACCCTGCTCGAGCTGCCCTTCGGCCAGGCCAATATCGACGCAGCCTTGCCCGTGGGACGCGATCATCTGTTTGCGATCGGTTCGATCAGCAAGGCCTTTGTCGGCCTGACGATCCTGCAGCTTGCCGGGGAGGGAAAGCTCGACCTCGACAAGCCCATCACCACCTATCTGCCCTGGTTCAGCGTCGGCTCAGACTATCCGATGTTTTCGCTCCGCCACCTGCTGAACCATTCCGCTGGATTGCCGGCTGGCACGGACTCGTTGCCGGACGAACTCGGTCAGGGGTGGTGGCTGAGGGAGCTATCGACCGGTTTTGAGCCCGGAACAGCCTTTCACTATTCCAACATCGGCTACATCCTGCTGGGGCTTGTCGTGTCTGCCGTAACCGGCAGGCCGACGGTGGAGGCGTACAGGGAAAGACTGCTCGAGCCGCTTGGAATGGCGGATAGTGTCGCCTGCATCTCCAACCGGGAGCGTCACCGCTTCGCCGTGGGCTATGCGCCGATGGCAGACGATCGCCCTTGGGTTCCTGGCGATGTCTTGGCGCCCGCGACATGGTTCGAAACCAACACCTCCGATGGAAACATCGCCGCGACCGGCCCGGATCTCGCGCGTTTCGTGCGTATGCTGCTCGGTGCCGGCCGCCTGGATGGAAGAGCGGTTGCCAGCGAGAATGCATACCAGCAGCTGACCGGCCTTCTGGCGCCGTGCGGCGAACCGATCGTGGAATTTCTGGCAGACGCCGGCGTCGAAAAGAGCGTCTATGGTCTCGGCATCAATGTCGAAACGATCAGGGGTGCTCGCTGTCTCACCCATGGCGGCGGCATGGTGGGTTACGCCACCTTCATCCTGGCAGACCTTGACCACGACGTCGGCATCGCCGTGTTGACCAACGCCAATGGCGACTGCCCGGCAGCGCAGGTGCTTGCCCGCGCCGCGCACGCATGGCTGACAGGCGCGGAAATGGAAATGCCGGCCACGGAGCTCGATCTGGATGTGCGCGATCCTCTCGCCTTCGAACCCGCGATGCTGGGCGATTTCTCTGCCCGCACGCCCGAAGGCGAATTGATAACGCTCACCTTTACAGTCGACGAGAACGGCAAGGTTTTGGTTTCGGGCAAGAGCGCTACGGCGCGCGTCTTCAAAACCTGGTCGACGCGATATGTCACTAATCATCCAGCCTTGAGCACGTTCCACCTGACCTTCGCTTCGACGCAGAATGGCGACGATCAAGAGGTCATCTGGAACTGCGGCCCGCTCGAACTGCGCCGCGTGCCGGCGCCGTTGACCAAGAGCGGCAAGGCTGCGCCCGCATGTGTTGGTCATTATCGCTCGCATTCGCCCTGGTTCACCAATTTCCGCATCGTGTCACGTGGCGGGCGGCTGTTCCTGATCGCGCCGGGCGGCGTCGAGGCACCTGGCGAAGACCTGGAACTGGTGGAGTTGAAGTCAAGTGTCTTTCGGATCGGGGCCGAACTCCATGCGCCGGAGCGCTTGGTGCTCGGACCAATGGTCGACGGCAAGATTGTTTCGGTGACCAGGGACGGCAATCGCTATTCGCGGACTTTCACCGATTGATCCAGGCCGGCGACGCCGCGATCGGCGGGCCGACCGTCAAAACCGATTTCTTTGTCTCCACGAATATTCGTTCCCGCATTGACAGCTCATCATACTCATTATAATAAGTATGCAAACTGTTCTCCAGGAGAGATTTTATGCCAGCATACAAGACGCCTTCGCGCACGACCCGGAGTCGCGACTATTTCGCTCGCTCCAGCGAGATCATCCCAAGCGGCGTCAACAGCACGGCGCGTGCGGTGTGGTCGGGCTGGGATCCCTATCCCCTGTTCGTCGACCGTGGCACCGGCTCGCATATCTTCGATGTCGATGGGAATGAATACATCGACTACCTGCTCGGGCTTGGGCCGATGATCCTCGGCCATCGGCCGCAGAAGATCACGGAAGCCGTCGTTGATTTTATCCAGAACCGCGGCACCGTCTTTGCCATGCCCGCCGCCGAGGAGATCACGCTCTCCGAAAAGATCATCGCCGCCGTGCCGGCGATCGAACAGGTGCGCCTGTGCAACACGGGAACCGAGGCGGTTCTTTATGCGGTTCGCCTGGCGCGCGCCTTCACCGGCCGAAAGAAGCTGATCCGCTTCGAGGGCATGTATCACGGGTTTTCGGATGGTGTTTACTGGAGCAAGCACCCGACCATCGAAACTGCCGGTCCCGACAAGGCGCCGAAGGCGATCCCGCAGGGGCCTGGCATGCCGGCCGGTCTCGACGACTCGCTCGTCATCCTGCCGTGGAACGATGTCGAGGCTCTGCGTGACGCGATCGCCCGGGAAGGGCACAATATCGCCGCCGTCATTACCGAGGCGGTCATGTGCAACACCGGCTGCATCCTGCCGGAGCCGGGTTATCTCGAGGCGATGCGGGACCTGACCGCCAAGGCGGGGATCATCCTGATCTGCGACGAGGTCATCACCGGCTTCCGGCTCAGCCTGGGCGGCGCGCAAGGCTATTATGGCCTGCAGCCCGACCTTTCCACCTTCGCCAAGGGGCTCGGCGGCGGTTTTCCTGTCGCGGCGCTCGGCGGCCGCAAGGACATCATGGCGCTCGTCGCCGACGGCACCGTCTCCATGGCCGGCACATATGCCGCCAACGGAATTGCCGTGACAGCTGCCAATGCGACGCTCGACCATCTGGCAACTCCCGGCCTCTACGATACGCTCTACGGGCGCTGCCAGAAATTGTTCGACGGGCTGGCCAAGGTGATCGCGGACAATGATATCCCGGCCTATGTGACCGGCGTCGGGCCTGTCATGCAGCTGTGGTTCGCCGACCAGCCGATCCGCAACTATCGCGACGCTGCCCGCCATGCGCGTCACGATGTGTTCCGGACGTGGTGGGAGGAGATGCTCGATCGCGGCGTTCTCTTCCACCCGGGTGCGTTCGAGAACCTGTTCATCTCCTTCGCCCATACCGACGACGACATCGCGCAAACGGTCGCCATCGCGGGCGAGGCGATGCGCGCGGTGAAGGCAAAACACTAAACTTACGATCCAGCGCCTTTTCATGCAGGCATGATGCTTGCAAAGCTGAGGCGCTGTTTCCTACCAGGCATCGCAATGAAGAACGATAACGTCATTCTCGGTATCGATCTTGGCACGTCGGCCATCAAATGCGTGGCGATGTCTGCCGCGGGACAGGTCGTCGCCACCGCCGAGGCGTCGTTCCCGGTGACACGGGAATTGCCGGGCCAGGCCGAGCAGAATCCGCTCGACTGGCTGGCGGCGATGGAGACGGCGATCAGGCAGCTTGGCGGGGGTGTCGCCGCGAGCGTCTCTGCCATTGGCCTGACCGGCCAGCTGCCCACTCTTGTCTGTATGGAAGGCGATCGACCGCTTGCCTCCGCGATCACCTGGATGGACAGTCGTGCCGACGCCTGGACGTCAAGCTTCCTCGACGAGGCGAAGCGGCGGATGATGTATGAGCGTACGGGCATGCCCATCGACGGGCGTTACCTCGCGCCGATGTTCCGCCATCATCTCGACTGTTTCGGCGGTAGTGTCGGGTCGATCCTCTCGGCCAAGGACTTCCTGCATTTCGCATTGACCGGCGAGCTGACGACCGATCCGTCGACAGCCGCGGGTTATGGGCTCTACGATCTGGACGCGAAGACCTGGTCGCAGGAGTTGTGTGCCATTTGGGGTGTCTCCGAAGCCCTGTTGCCCGTCATTGGGCCGGCCCGCTCGACCAGCCCGCTCACGGCTGACATGGCCGCTCGTCTCGGTCTGCACTCCGGATTGCCGGTGACGGTCGGTTGCGCCGACTCCGTCGCCAGCGTCCATGCCATGACCGGCTTGGAAGAGGGCACGGTTTGTGTCACCACCGGTTCCAGCACCATCATCATGGACAATCTGCGCAAGTCGTTGCGCGATCCCCTGCGGCGTTATCTTTTGACGCCGCATGTCGTGGACGGCGTGTTCGGCCGCGAAATGGACCTGCTCTCGACCGGCACGAGCTATCGCTGGCTGAACGACCTTCTCGGCTGGGACAACGGGCGGATCGACACGGCCGCCGCCGCTTCGCAGGCCGGCGCCAACGGCCTGATGTTCGCACCCTATCTCGCCGGCGGCGAGCAGGGGGCGTTGTGGAATCCCAATCTGCGCGGGGTCCTGCATGGCCTGACGGTGCAGCATGGCGCGCATGATATCGCCCGCGCCTATTTGGAGGGCGTGCACTTCGAGATCCGGCGCTGCATCGACATTCTGGCGGAGACTTCGCGGATCGAGAGCGTCGTTCTGGCGGGCCATGCCGTTTCCCATCCTTCGACGCGGCAGATGTTGGCCGATATCCTCGGTCGCCCGGTGACGACCTACGACCATTCTTCTCCGGCCGCGATTGGCGCCGCGCTGCTGGCTGCTCCGCAGGAGGGTCGCCCGGCATCACTTAGCGCAAGCGTGGTGACCCCTTCCGCCGCTTCAACCGACTACGAAAAAATCTACAGGCGCTATTCAGCGCTCTTCCCCACGATTGCCGAGGCATCCGACTGATATGACGAAACTGGACGTGACCTGGGCGGCAGATCGCGCCGCGATGGCGGAGCTTGCCGCGGATTATGTTTGTGCCTCGCTGGCGGACGGCTCGGCAACGAGCCTCGCCCTGCCGACCGGGGATACGCCGATCGGAATGTACAAACATCTGGTGGAACGCTGCCGCCGCGGCGAAATCAGCTTCAGCAATGCCGAACTGTTCAACCTAGACGAATATACGGGCATGTCGCCCAACAACCCGCGCAGCTACCACGCCTTCATGCGACGGCATCTTATCGATCATATCGACGTGCCCGCCGAGCAAGTTCATCTGCTTCGCGGGAATGTCGCCGATCCCGCCGAGCAATGCCGCGACTTCGACCGCGCGATTGCCGCCGCTGGCGGCATCGACCTTGCCATATTGGGGCTTGGAGCCAACGGGCACATCGCCTTCAACGAACCCGGCGTGTCGTGGGAGCTCGACACCCATGTCGTCACGCTCGACGAAAAGACTCGGCACGCCCACAGGCCGAACTTTCCCGATGAGGCCAGCGTGCCAAGCACCGGCGTGACCATGGGCGTCAACACGTTGCGTTCCGCAAGGAAAGTGTTGTTGCTGTGTGCAGGTGAGAGCAAGCGCGAGGCGTTGGCTGCTCTGCTCGCCGGTCGGGAAGATCGTGCCTGGCCGGTCACCAGCCTGCTCGGACACACCGATTTGTCGATCTTGGCGGAAGCGGCGTTGATGCCGGCCTCAAAGCAATTTGCCTGAAGCGCGCTCGGCATTCTGCCAGGTGACAAGAATAGAACAAAGTGGGAGCCGAACATGACCTGGACTGGTGTCTTTCCTGCGGTGACAACCAAGATGGATGCTTCGGGTACGATCGATTTCGAAGCAACCCAGGCCAGCCTCGATCGGCTGATCGGCAACGGAGTGTCCGGTGTCATCGTGCTGCCAATGTTGGGTGAAAACGCGGCGCTGACGCAGGCCGAGCGCGATGCGGTCGTGCGCGCCGCCAAGGAAGTGGTCGCCGGGCGCGTGCCTCTGCTTTCCGGACTGGCGGAACTGTCCACGGACAACGCGATCGCCGCCGCCCGCAACTATCAGAAATTGGGCGCGGAGGGCTTGATGGTATTCCCCAGCCTCGCCTACCGCACCGACCGACGCGAAACCGCAGCCTGGTACAAGGCCGTTGCGGGAGCAAGCGATCTTCCGGTGATGATCTACAACAACCCTCTCGCCTACAAGGTCGACGTCGATGTCGAGACCCTGAAGATGCTGGAGGATGTTCCCGGCATCGTCGCCGTCAAGGAAGAGACCGGCGACATCCGGCGCGTGACCGACCTCTTCAATGCGTTCGGCGACCGTTTCGATATCTTCTGCGGCGTCGACGATCTTATCCTGGAGAGCCTGGCGCTGGGCGTTGTGGGTTGGGTGTCAGGCATGACCAATGCCTGGCCCGCCGAATGCGTGAAACTGTTCGAGACAGCGAAGCGCGGCGATTTCGCCTCGGCATTGCCGCTCTATCGCCTGCTGACGCCGGCGTTTCATCTCGATACTGACGTCAAGTTGGTCCAGTACATCAAGCTCGCCGAACATCTGGTCTACGGCGCTCCCGAACACGTTCGGCTCCCACGGTTGCCTGTCGTCGGCGAGGAACGTGCGAGAGCTGAGGCGATCATCAGCGATACGATCGCGTCCCTGAAAAAACGCAGCTGATCGATCTTCCGACGGCGCGGAGCGACACAGCGCGAACACATTATGCCAGAGGCGTCAGGCTGAAACCTGGCGCTGTCGGCGCGTGTTTTTCCGTCTCCATATACCTAGGTATATCGGGCAGAACCCAACGTATAGCGATCTGACGAAACCAGATACTGGCGCAACGTGCTGCCAGGGAGTAAGCCGGCAATTGTCAAACGGACGGGATGCGTCCCGCCGGGACCAACAGGAACAACGAACCATGCCAAGCGACAGTAGTCGAGAGAGCACGCCGCTGCGGTCGCCCGGTCGGGTCTAGTTCCTAGTCTCACCCGCGACGCCTGCAGTGGCGCGCCATTGAGGTGAGACATGAAAATCACAATCTTTGCCCATCGCTGCATCCGGGCCATCGCACGTCTTTGCGGTGGCGTCGGATATGCGGCGCACCCAGCCCACAGGCAAACCGCTGAGATCATCCGGCTTCCGGCCGCGCCCACCCGGCGCGTCGCCCGCGGACCGGTAATCCGTTGGCGGACAAACCCCGTATCCGGCCGGCTCGAATGCCGCTGGACCGTTGTCACCAACGCGCCTGTCGACAGCGCCGAGACGTCGCGCTTTGAGCGTTTCGGTGCCATTCTCGACGACCGTCAGCGCGCCCATGCATGGGACTGAGACCTTGATCAGAACCTTGCACATCTATCTGCCCGACAGACGACGAAGCGGGTCCGCCGCCACCGGCTAACCACCGGAGCGGCGGACACTTTCCTGAAACAGCTCTTCAAGAACCGACAGTAATCGGCGTGGCCCGGAATGACGTCGCACGCCCGCTCGACGGGTGAACGACGTATTGCGTCCGTGCCGTCCTCCAAAACGACATGAGGATCAAGACCATGAACATGATGATGAAGGGAGCGCTTTCCGCCACAGTGCGGAAGGACGAGCGAAAACTGTCGATGCGGGCGGTTCGGGAGGCGCAGAACAGCATCGACCTGACGCTGTCGAACGTAAAGGGCCACAGCGATGGCCTCGTCGTGATGGACGCCATCGAACGCCTGGCGAAGGATGGGCCGAACGAGGTGGCGCATGACAAGCGCCCGCATGCCCTCGTGCAATTCCTGGCCGCCTTCAAAAATCCCTTCATCATGGTGTTGATGGTGCTCGCCGCCATCAGCGCCTTCACTGACATCTGGCTGCCCCTTCAGGCGGGCGAAGATGCCGACCCGACCAAGGTCACCATCATCCTGGTCATGGTTCTTCTCAGCGGGGTGATGCGTTTCGTTCAGGAGTACCGGTCCGGAAAAGCGGCCGAGGCTCTAAAAGCCATGGTGCGCACGACGGCGACGGTGCTGCGCCGCGCATCTGCTGGAGCCAGGCCGGAAACGATCGAGATTCCCATGCGCGAGCTTGTCGCCGGGGATATCGTGCGGCTTTCGGCCGGCGACATGATCCCGGCCGATATACGGCTGATCGAGTCGCGCGACCTGTTTGTCAGCCAGGCGTCGCTCACCGGTGAAGCCATTCCCGTCGAGAAATACGACACGCTTGGCGCCGTGGCCGAGAAGTCCGCTGCCGGTATCGCGACCGAACAGATGGACATGCTGGATGTGCCCAACATCTGCTTCATGGGTACGAATGTGGTCAGCGGAACGGCTACCGCCATTGTCGTCGCCACCGGTGCGCGGACCTATTTCGGGTCGCTCGCGAAATCCATTGTCGGCACGCGGGCACAAACCTCGTTCGACCGCGGCATCAACAGCGTCAGCTGGCTGCTCATCCGTTTCATGCTGGTGATGGTGCCGATCGTCTTCCTGATCAACGGCGTGATGAAGGGCGATTGGGTGGAGGCGCTTCTGTTCGGTCTGGCGGTTGCGGTCGGCCTGACGCCGGAAATGCTGCCGATGATCGTCTCCTCCAATCTGGCCAAGGGCGCGGTCGCAATGGCACGGCGCAAGGTCGTGGTGAAACGTCTCAACGCCATCCAGAACTTTGGCGCCATGGACGTTCTGTGCACCGACAAGACGGGCACGCTCACCCAGGACAAGATCATCCTTGAACATCATGTCGATGTTCGCGGCGCTCGTGACGACGCCGTCCTGCAACTGGCCTGGCTGAACAGCCATCACCAGAGCGGCGTCAGGAACCTGATGGATCAGGCTGTGGTGCGCTTCGCCGAACAGGCGCCCAAGCCTTTCCACTTGGCGCAGACCTACAGCAAGGTCGACGAACTGCCATTCGATTTCGTGCGCCGCCGCCTCTCCGTCGTCGTCGAAGGCGTCTCCGGCGAACATCTGCTCGTCTGCAAGGGGGCCGTCGAAGAGATGCTGGCCATCTCCACCAAGGTTTCCAAGGGAGGTGGGACGCGGGACCTGGACGACGCCGAACGCAACCGGCTTATGGCGATGGCGCGTGCCTACAACGCGGATGGTTTCCGTGTGCTGGTCGTCGCCACGCGCGAGTTTCCGGGCGTCCACTCCAAGGCCCGTTATGGCATCTCCGATGAGAAGGAGCTTGTCGTTCAAGGCTTCCTCACCTTCCTCGATCCACCAAAGGAGACCGCCGGGCCGGCGATCGCGGCACTTGCCGAGCATGGCGTGACGATCAAGGTGCTGACCGGCGACAATGAGGTGGTCACCACCAAGATCTGCCGCGAGGTCGGTTTGGAACCCGGCCAGCCTGTCCTTGGCCGCGAGATCGAAGCGATGGACGAACAGGCATTGCAGCGGCTAGTCGAGGAAAGGACGATTTTCGCCAAGCTGACGCCGTTGCAGAAGTCGCGTGTGTTGAAGGCGCTTCAGGCCAATGGCCATACGGTCGGCTTCCTCGGCGACGGTATCAACGATGCGCCGGCACTGCGTGACGCCGACGTCGGCATCTCTGTCGACAGCGGTACCGACATCGCCAAGGAGTCTGCCGACATCATCCTGCTCGAGAAGAGCCTGATGGTGCTGGAGGAGGGGGTGGTTAAGGGACGCGAAACCTTCGGCAACATCATCAAGTACCTGAACATGACCGCCAGTTCGAACTTCGGCAATGTGTTCTCGGTGCTGGTGGCGAGTGCCTTCATCCCGTTCCTGCCGATGTTGGCCATCCATCTGCTCATCCAGAACCTGATGTATGATATCTCGCAGCTCTCGCTGCCATGGGACCGGATGGATAAGGAGTTTCTGAAGAAGCCCCGCAAATGGGACGCCAAGAACATCGGGCGCTTCATGATCTGGATCGGGCCGACCTCGTCGATCTTCGACATGACGACTTTCGCACTGATGTGGTTCGTCTTCGGCGCGAGCAAGCCGGAATTGCAGTCGCTGTTCCAGTCGGGTTGGTTCATTGAAGGCCTTCTGTCGCAGACGCTGGTGGTCCACATGCTGCGTACTCAGAGGATCCCGTTCATTCAAAGCACGGCCGCACTTCCGGTCATGCTGATGACCGGGCTGGTCTGCGTGCTTGGCATCTACATTCCGTTTTCGCCTCTGGGCGCGATGGTGGGGCTGCAGCCACTGCCTTGGCAGTACTTCCCGTGGTTGGTCGCCACACTGCTCAGCTACTGCGTCGTGGCCCAGACCATGAAGACGATCTACATCCGTCGTTTCGGACAGTGGTTCTGAGACCAAGGCTACGGCAGATGACGGGGTTCGGGCGGCTTTGGCTGCCCGAACCTGCTTTAGCAAGACCGGACTGCCGGCAAGACCGGACTGCCGGCAACACCGGACTCATTCCTGGAATTTGACGGCGTTGCCGATGCTTCCCTTGAGCTCAGCCGCCGGACGGAGGTCAATCATGTTCATCGACGCTCTTGCGCTGCTCTTTGCTGCCGACCATTCCCGCCGCAACCCGAAGCGCAGGCGAGGCAATCGAACGCCAACACGGTATCTGGAACGGCGGAAGCCGCTTGGTCTTGGCAGCGAGTTTGCTCGACGCATTGACGATGAACTGAACCGCGGGCTGTGCTGGGCGTTCGCCGCATCGGGCACGACGCTGTTCAAGATCGCGGCCCGCCTTGCGAGAAACGGCATCCTCACGCGTCGGCAATCGTTGCGTCTCATGTGCTGGTCGACGCGCCTTCACCGCATCGCGATCATGCTGTTGCGGCGCAAGGACTGGTGATCGAAACTGGTCACGCGGGGCATATGCCGCCGGCTGTCATCTTTCCGTAGACCGGACCCGGTATGCGCTGCTTGAGCCATCGAGATTGCTTCCATGAAATTTCAGCAGACATTTGAATTCTACCCCTTTCTGGACACGGTCGTGGCGCTCGTCGCCGCCTTTGTGCTCGGCACGCTGATTGGGGCCGAGCGCCAGTATCGCCAGCGCACGGCCGGACTGCGTACCAATGTTCTTGTGGCGGTTGGCGCCGCCGCCTTTGTCGACCTCGGACTGAGGGTGGCTGGATCGGCGGAGGCCGTGCGGGTCATCTCCTATGTCGTCTCTGGCATCGGCTTCCTCGGCGCCGGCGTTATCATGAAAGAGGGCATGAATGTGCGTGGCCTCAACACCGCGGCAACGTTGTGGTGCTCGGCCGCCGTCGGCTGTTGCGCGGGAACCAGCATGATCGCGGAAGCGACGCTTCTCACGGCATTCGTTCTTGCCGGAAACACGCTGCTCAGGCCGCTCGTCAACATGATCAACCGCATCCCGATCGATGACCGCGCGACGGAGGCGACCTACGAAGTCAGCATCATCTCGAGCCACGAGGCGATGCCTCAGATGCGGGACCTTCTGGTCGAGCGCCTTGAACAGGCCAACTATCCGGTCAGCGACGTCGAGATCGTCGAGCGTGGCGACGATACGGTCGAAATCGTGGCGACCCTCGTTTCCACCGCCGTCGATCCGCACGAGATCGAAGCCGTCACCACCTTCCTCGAACGGCAGGCCGGTGTCACAAACGCCACTTGGGACGGCAGCACCAAGGATTGAGGACAGGGTGGTTTTTCGGGGCTCGTGTATCGTGGTGAATGCATGAAAGACGCCGCTGGCCAGGGATGGATGCTGTGTATAATGCGCCGGCTTGCCAATGATGAGCGCGATGAAGATCAGGCAGAAAATCCCGTTCCGTCACGACCAATTGTTCGTCATCGTGCTGTTGCTCGTGGCGATGGCGGCCATCTTCGTGGCCGACACGGTGACCGACTACGCGATCGCGGCCGCCGTCTTCTACACGGCGGTCATTCTGGTCGCCACCCGCATGCTGCCGCGTCGCACGGTCGTGGCGCTCGCCTGCACCTGCGTTGCCCTGACGCTGCTGAGCTTCGCGCTCACCCATTCCGGCCTCTATGAGGTCGGTCTCGTCAACACCGGCATCAGTATCGTGGCGATCGGGGTCACCACCTATCTGTCCTTGAAGCTGGTGACGGCGGAGGCCGCCGCGCATGATAGCCGCGAGCGCCTGCTGCGCATGGCGCGCGTCACCAGTCTTGGCGAGCTCACCGCCTCGATCGCGCATGAGGTGAACCAGCCGCTGGCGGCGGTCGTGACCAGCGCGGGTGCCTGCAAGCGCTGGCTGGCCCAGGATCCGCCCAGCATCCAGAACGCCCAGCGCGCAGTGGATAGGATCGTGGAGGAGGCAAACCGCGCCAGCGCGGTAATCGCGCGGGTGCGCGGCATTGCCAGCGGCAAGGCACCGCAGAAGGACAACTTCGATTTCAACGATCTGGTGCGCGAGATCGTGGCGCTGGCGCACGACCAGATCGACAGTCACGACATCTGGCTAAGACTTTACCTGCAGCAGGGGCTGCCGATGGCGGTCGCCGATCGGGTGCAGGTTGGGCAGGTCGTTGGCAATCTGGTGCTCAACGCGATCGAGGCGATCGCGGTCTCGGCCAACGGGGCCAAGGAGCTGGAGATCACGTCGGAGATCGAGAATCGCGACAGGATCCGTTTCTCGGTGGCCGACAGCGGTATCGGCTTGCGCCCCGGGGAGGCCGAGCATCTCTTCGATGCTTTCTGGACGACCAAGAAGGACGGCATCGGTCTCGGCCTCACCATTAGTCGCACGATCATCGAGGCGAATGGCGGACGGATATGGGCTGAAGCCAATGACGACGGTGGCGCGGTTTTCCTGTTCAGCCTGCCAGCCGCGAAGAAGGAAACGGAATGAGCGCAAGAGTGCCCGACGCAGCGATAGCGCAGCCGATCGTCTACATCGTCGACGATGATCGCTCGGTTCGCGAATCCCTGGAAGATCTTCTTGCGTCGATCGCGCTGCGAACCCGGTCCTTCGCCTCGGTGCAGGAGTTCCTCGGTTCAGAGTTGGCCGACGCGCCCGGATGCCTCGTTCTTGATGTCAGAATGCCGGGGCAGAGCGGCATGGATTTCCTTGGGCATATGGCGCAGCAGGGCATGCATCTTCCGACCGTGATGATCACGGGCCACGGCGACATCGCCATGGGTGTCAAAGCCATGAAGGACGGCGCGATCGAATTCCTGACCAAGCCGTTCCGCGATCAGGACCTGCTCGACGCCATTCACCACGGCATCGAGATCGACCGCGGCCGGCGCCAGCAGGCGGCGGCTGCGTCCGAGCTGCGCCAGCGCTGGGAGACGCTTACGCCGGGCGAACAGGACGTGGCGCGACAGGTGGTGGAGGGGCTTCTCAACAAGCAGATCGCCGCTGATCTGGGCATCAGCGAAATCACGGTCAAGGTGCGCCGCGGTCACCTGATGCGAAAGATGGGGGTCAGGACGCTCGCGGAACTGGTCAGGCTGTTCGATCGAATCCACGGAACAGCGCGTTGAAACAGTGCCGGTCCAAACGAATGGCGACCTGACGGGACCGGCTTACCATCGAGTGGTTGGATCGGGCGTCGGGATGGCGTCGAGCAGCTCGCGGGTATAGGCGTGTTGGGGCCGCTCGAACAGTTCGGTCGTCGCCGCGTCCTCGACGATTTCACCGGAGCTCAGCACGATCACCCGGCTGCAAAGGCGGCGGATGACGGAGAGATCGTGGCTGATGAAGGCGAGCGTCAGCCCAAGAGCCTTCACCAGTTCTTCCAACAGCATCAACACCTGCGCCTGCGACGACACGTCGAGGCCTGACACGATCTCGTCGGCCAGGATGAAGTCGGGCCGCATCGCGATGGCGCGCGCTATGCCGACGCGCTGGCGCTGGCCGCCAGACAGTTCATGCGGGTAGCGCCGGGCGAAATGGGCAGGCAGTCCGACCTGCTCAAGCGCCTCCGCGACACGCTTGTCGCCGGCCTTCGCGCGCAGGGGCGCGGCAATGATGCGGCCGATCGTCAGTCGTGGGTTGAGCGACGACATCGGGTCCTGGAAGATCATCTGGATGCGCGGCCTGATCGGCCTGAGTTCGGCGTCGGACAATTGACTGATGTCGCGTCCATCGAACCGCAGTTGGCCGCTGCTTGGTTCGGCCAGCCGCACCAGCGTGCGCCCAAGCGTCGTCTTGCCGGAGCCCGAACCGCCGACAATGCCGAGGATCGCCCCGCGCGGAATGTCGAAGGTTAGCCCCTTCAGGATTTCCAGCCTGGGTGCCGGACCGAACAGCGGTTTGCGTGTCATGTCGGCGACATCGACGCGAAGATCCGAAATCTCGAAGATATTGTCAGGCATGGGCGCTCCTCGACGAGCGCCACGTCGCGTCGCTTGCCGCGACTTCGGCAGCGACCACATCGAGCACGCCGGGCGGTACCGGTGTCAGCGACGAGGAGGGATCGGTATGGCGAGGCGTCGCCGCAAGCAATGCGGAAGAATAGGGGTGTTGCGGAGCGGCGAAGAAACGCTCGGTTGTGGTGTCCTCCACCACCTTGCCGGCATAGAGCACCGAAAGCGTGTCGCATGTCTTGGCGACGACGCCGAGGTCGTGGGTAACGAAAAGCAGGGCCGTGCCGTGGCGCACCTGCAACTCGCCGATCAGCTTGAGAATCTGCTTCTGCACGGTCACGTCCAGCGCCGTCGTCGGTTCGTCGGCGATGATCAGCTTCGGTTCGGCGGCAAAGGCGGAAGCGATCAGGATGCGCTGGCGCATGCCGCCCGACAGTTCGTGCGGGTAGAGGCGCATGGTGCGCTCTGGCTCGGGAATCCGCACTTCCGCCAGCATTTCCAAGGCGCGGTTCGTGGCATCTGCCCTGGTCCAGCCAAGGATATCGACCAGTCGGTCGGTGATCTGCGGGCCGATGCGCCGGACCGGGTTGAGCGCCGTCAACGGGTCCTGCGGGATCAGCGCCGCCTTGGCACCGATCAGCCGCCGCCGTTCGGCCGGAGAAACCTTCTGCAGATCCTGTCCATCCAGCAGAATCTCGCCCTCGATGATCTCGACAGCCTTGGGCAAAATGCCAAGCACCGCCTTGCCGATCATGCTCTTGCCGGCGCCGCTTTCGCCCACCAGACCGCGCACGGTCGCGGCGGGCAATGCGATGTCGACCGAGCGGAGCAGTCGTTGCTCGGTGCCGCGCAGGCGGGCGGAAAGTCCGCGTATCTCCAGGAAAGTGCTCATCGCAGCACCGGGTCGAAGCGCTCGCGCAGGCCTTCGCCGAGTTGCGCGAACGAAAGCACCGTCAGGAACAGCGCGATCAGCGGGAACACCAGCACCCACCACGCCTGGTAGATACTGGTGCGGCCCTCGGCGATCATGCCACCCCAGGTCGGCTGGTCGGTGGAGATCGACAGGTTGACGAAGGACAGGATCGCTTCGACGATGACGGCGATGCCCATTTCCAGGGTCAGCAGCGCCACGATGGTCGGCAGCACGTTGGGCAGGATCTCGGCGACCAGTGTCCGTAGCCTGGTGAAGCCCGCCACCTTGGCGCTGTGCACATAATCCATCTTCGACTGGTTCAGCGTTTCGGCCCGCACCACCCGGCAGAACCGTGTCCAGTCGATGATGACGATGGCGAGGATGACCGAGGTCAGGCCAGTGCCCAGCACGGCAATCAGGAGAATGGCGAACAGAACCGGTGGAAATGCCATCCAGATGTCGACCAGCCGGCTGATCACCCGATCGGCCCAGCCGCGATAGAAGCCGGCGAGGAGGCCGAGCGCGGAACCGATCAGGCAGGTGACCGTACCGGCCACCAGGGCGACGATGAGTGCAACACGCGCGCCATGGATGATGCGCGACAGCACATCGCGACCAAGGCTGTCGGTGCCTAACCAGAAGCCCGGCTCGGCACCGGACATCCAGGCCGGCGGCAGGCGACCCAGCATCAGGTCCTGCGCCAGCGGGTCATGTGGACTGATCAGCGGTGCGAATATGGCCGCAAGCACGAACAGTGTCAGCCACGTGCCGGAGAGCCAGAGCCTTGCGCCGGTGCGCCGGCGTACCGAACCGCGACCGTCAAGCATGGCGCAGCTTCGGGTTCAGAAAAGCGTATGTCATGTCCACGGCGAGGTTGATGAAGGTGAACAAAATGGCGAACAGAATGACGATGCCCTGGATCAGCGGCAGGTCGCGGTTGATGACCGCGTCGATCGCCATGTTGCCCAATCCCTCATAGGAAAACAGCCGCTCGATGATAACGGTGCCGCCGATGAGGAAGGTGAATTGCACGCCGACCAGTGTTAGCGTTGGCA
This sequence comes from Mesorhizobium terrae, assembly GCF_008727715.1. Taxonomy (GTDB): domain Bacteria; phylum Pseudomonadota; class Alphaproteobacteria; order Rhizobiales; family Rhizobiaceae; genus Mesorhizobium; species Mesorhizobium terrae. The sequence continues at coordinate 113,912 of NZ_CP044218.1, read as the reverse complement.
GGATCGAGTTCGGCAGGGCTTCCGACAGGATCACCTTTGTTTCCGAGTAACCCTTGGTGCGGGCAAGCACGGAATAGTCGAGATTGACGGTTTCCTTGAGCGATTGCTTGAGCAATTGCGAGATGATCGCCGCCAGCGGCAGCGCCAGTGCCAGTGCCGGCATGAACATGTGGCCGAGCAGGTCCGCAGTGATGTCGAAGCGCAAACGCAAGATGCTCTCGAACAGGTAGAATTGGCTGGTAAAGGGCAGCTCCAGTCTGGGCGAGACTCGGCCCGAAATCTGGAAGATCGGCCACAACACGCCGAACAGCAGGATCAGCGCCAGCCCCCACAGGAAGTCGGGCACGGACAGGCCGATGCCGTTGGCGACATCGATGCCGACCTCCGCCTTGCGGCCGCGCAGGCGCGTGCCGACGATCGCCAGTGTCCCTCCGATGACCACTGCGATAACGAGTGCCATGAGCGACAGTTCGAGTGTCGCCGGCAACCGGTCGAGCACCAGCGACAACACCGGCTGGCGTGTCGAGATCGAAGTGCCGAAATCGCCATGCAGCACGTTACCAAGCCATATGGCGAATTGCTCGATGATGGATTTGTCGAGACCGTAGAGTGTCTTCAATCGGTCGATATCGGCTTCGGACGCGCCGGGCGGCAGCATCATGGCGATGGGGTTGCCGGGCACCACGCGGATGACGACAAAAACGATCACCGCCACGCCGAACAGGGTGATCAGCGTGGTCAAGAGCCGGGAGAGGGTAACGCGAACGAGCATCATGATTGGATTGTGCTGCTGGCCGCGCGGAAGCCCGGCCAGCAGTGTTCCACGCTCAGGCGCGGCGGATGAGATGCGGCAGCAGCGCGCCGGACTTGTGCGGCGTCACCACCAGGCCGTCGCGGTGGACGATGGGCTGCGCGAATTGCAGAAGCGGCAGCACCAGCCCTTCCTCGGCGATGTAGCGGTCGACATCCTTCCAGCCCTGGATGCGCTTGGCCTCGTCCTTCTCGCCCCACAGCGGTCCGATGCGATCGCTCAGCGCCTGGCCATGCCAGCCCGAGTGCGGGCTCTTGTTGAACATGGCGAAGCCGGTCGAGGTGGTCGGGTCGCCGACGGAGTTGCCCCAATTATAGAAGGCGGCAGGTGCCAGCTTGTGGGCGGCCCGCAGCTCGTAGTGCTGGGCGATCTCGTAAACCTCGATCTCCGCCTCGATACCGACCTTGCGCCACATGCCGACGATCGCCTGGATCATCTCGTAGTCTTTCGGCTTGAAGCCGCGCGTTGTCTGGATCTTGAACTTGACCGGCTTTTCCGGCGAATAGCCGGAGGCGGCCAGCAATTTCTTGGCCAGTTCGGCATCGTGCGTGACCTTGATCGAGGCATCGTAGGCCGCATATTCCGGCGTATCGAGCGTTGCCAGCGGCACGCCGTAGCCACGCAGCAGGCGGTCGATCAGAAGCTGCTTGTCGACGGCGTGGATGGCGGCAAGGCGCACATTCTTGTCCAGCATCGGATCGACATCGGAAATGAAGATCATAGCGATGTCGGACACCGTCTCGCAGGAGCCCTTGAGCTTGCCGGCAATCAGCCGGTCATACTCCTCGTAAGGGATTTCCAGCGTGACGTCGGAATTGCCGGATTCGATCTCGGCGACGCGGCTGGCGGCGTCGGTGACGAATTTGATGGTGACGGTGTCGAAGTCCGGCTTGCCGTTCCAGTAGTTGGGATTGGCCTTCAATCGCACAAAGGCGTTGCGTTCATAGCGCTCGACCATATAGGGGCCGGTGCCGATCGGCTTCTGCTCGAAACCGGCGGCGCCGACCTTTTCATAATAGGCCTTGGGAAGCACGTAGCCGGTCAGGAACGACATCCATTTGAAGATGGTCGGGTCGAACCGCAGCACATCGGCCTCGATCCGGTTGCCATTGACCTTGAAGTTCCCGACAGTCGACCAGACGAACTGGATCGGATTTCCCGTTTCGGCTTTGCCGGCCCGTTCCAGCGACCAGGCGACGTCTTCAGCGGTGAAGGGACTGCCATCATGCCATTTGACGCCTTCGCGCACGGTCAGGAAGATTTTCGTGCGGTCTTCGTTCCAGCCCCATTCGGTGATCAGGCCCGGCGCGAAGCTGAGATCCGGCTTCTGGTGAATGAACATGTCGAAGACGGACTGGTAGAAACCCTGGATCGTCGGGTTCACCGCCGATGGGCCGACCGTCGGGTCCCACGAGGGCAGGTTGACGTTGTAGGCGATGGTCAGTTCGTCCTTGCCCGCGGCAAACACTTTGCCAGGCAGCGTCAGGCTCGCCGCTGCTACGCCAGCGCCGGCCAATTTAAGCAGGGTGCGTCGATTTGGATGTCCGTTCATGTTTGTGTTCCCCATTGTTTTGATCGTTGTGACGTGAGGCGGTCGATGCCGCGCAACTAGAGTGCTGCGGTGGCTTCGATCTCGATGAGAAATTCCGGCATTGCGAGTGTCTGGACGCCAATCAAGGTGTTGGCTGCCGGCGCGGCGTCGCCAAAGAAGGCTGCGATCTCGGCCGTGATCGGGCCGAGTTTGTCGGGCGTATGGTTGACGACATAGGTCCTCAGCCGAACGACATCGGCGGGCATGGCGCCCACTTCCGCCAGCACGGCCTTGAGATTGGCCAGCGCCTGGCGTGCCTGCGTGGCAAGATCGCCAGGGCCGACGAGCTCGCCGGCGCTGTTCCAGGCGACTTGGCCGGCCAAATGCAGGGTGCGTCCGCTGTTCTGCTCCACGGCATGAGAGAAGCCGAACGGCAGCGATTGATACATGCTGTCCGGGTTGATTGCCTTGCGCTTCATATTGTTCCTCCTGCCTCTTGAACCCGCCTCAAACAGCGGGCCTTTTTGTTGCTAGTCGCCGTCAGCCGCCGGCCAGCTGTTTGGCGAGAAGGAAACCCGAACCCGCGCCGACGCCGGCGCCGGGCCAGGTTGCCGCGCCCGCCAGGTGGAAATTACGCACCGGCGTGCTCCAGTCGGCAAAGCCGGGAGCCGGGCGGAAAAGGAAATTCTGCGCGAGATGATGGCTACCGCAGATCTGGTCGCCGCCGACCAGATTGGCATTGCCGCGTTCGAGATCCAGCGGGCTCATGACTGTACGTTTGATAATCTTTGCCGAGAGCCCAGGTGCATAGCGCTCGATGATCGAGATCGCCCGGTCGGCGTAGGCTTCCCGCACCGTTTCCCAGTCGCGGTCCGTGATGATGCCCGCGGCATCGCCCTTGATCTCGGCCGGCACGACGCGCGTCTGCAGCCACAGAACGTGTTTTCCGTCCGGTGCGCGGCTGGGGTCGATCGCCGTCGGCTGCCCAACCACGACCACCGGCTCCGCGGGTAGAAGCCCGGCCTGCGCTTCCTGATAGGCTCGCGCCATCACGTCGAGCGAAGGTGCGACATGCACATAGGCGAAACGTTGTAGCGCCGGGTCCGCCCAGTCCGGCAGCGAGTCCACCGCTAGGTGGATCATCATCGTGCCGGGTGCATGCCGGAATTCACGCACTTTGCGATCGAAACGGGCATTGCCGGACCCTTGTGGCAGCAGCCCGGCCAGGGCGCGCGGCGAAATGGTTGCGACGACGGCGCGGCTGGCCTCGATGCGGCGCCCGTCAGCCAGGACCACGCCGACGGCGCGGCCGCCTTCGACCACCAATTGCTCGACGCGGGCGTTGCATTCGATGGTGCCGCCATGCGTCTCGACCATGGCGGCGAGCGCCTTGACGATGGTGTCCGCTCCGCCCTTGCCCAGCACCATGCCGAAGTTCTGGTTGGCCATGCCTTCGAGGTAGGGGAAGACGGCGCCGCCGGCGATATCGGGAGCAAAATCCAGATGCATGCCCCAGGCGCCCAGCAACGCCTTGACCTCGGAACTCTCGAAAGTCTCGTCCAACCAGGCTCGTGGGGAGGACAGCAGGAAGCGCCCCAGATCGAGCGTGCCCGAAAGTCCGTCCCGTCGCAGCAGCGTGAACAGGATACGTGCAAGTGCACGCTTTTTCATGGGCGCGCCGAGAATGGAGAACAGTCGCTCGGCGCGTGCCGGAAACGCCTTGATCAGACCTTCCCAGGTCTCGGCGTCGCGCGTCGAAAAGGCCCGGATACGCGCCGTGGTAGCGGCAGGGTCGGTGGAGACGCCGAGCCAGCGGCCATCGGGAAAGACCGAGGCGAAACAATCCTGCACAGGGGCGAATTCCAGTCCCAGCCGGGTCAGTTCCGCGCCATAGGTCCGGTTGAAGGCCGAGCCCGCGAACAGGCTGAGGTTCATCGCCGCGAGGTCATGGCGAAAGCCAGGCTCGGTCAGTTCGAGCGTCTTGACTGCGCCTCCCGGGAGATCGGCTGCTTCGAACAGACCAACCTTCCAGCCGCGCTTGGCGAGATGAGCGGCACAGGCAAGTGCGTTGTGCCCCGCGCCAATGAGAATGGCGTCATATTTGGTCATGAATTAGTTCACCCTTAAAACAATATTTGCATATGCAAGTAATCTCGTCCAGCCTGATTTTCGGGAAAAACCGGTGGACCGGGATTGCCGGGCGGGTGGCCGACAAGATCCGGAAAGGCGTGGTCTGGCGAAAGCGACCGAGCTTGGCCATCGGTTCTCGGCGGATCTCCCCGAAGAAGGAGATCCGTTTTAACAAGGAGGTGCCGTTCGCCGGGGAAAACCGTTCGCTACTGCCCGCAAGCAAGGTGATATTGGGGCGACCTTTGCCGGCCCGATTTGGCCGCGAGTTATCGGCCTGCTGGCCGTGAGAGGTAGTCGCGGTGACGTCCTACGGCCGCAGGAAGCGGCGTACGAGGCTTGAAGGGGAGCCCGATCAGTTCGTCAACTGGCGGTGTTTCTCGGCGGCCACGGCCGCATTGCCACGCAGGTTGATCGACAGCCAGATGTTCGGGTTCTGCTGCGACTGGCGCTTGACGAAATAATAGCCCGTCGCATCCCACGGCCGCACGACGTCGGCGAGGTTGTCGAGAACGAATTCGCCCCGGTCCGTCTTTACCGTGAGAATGGTGTGACCTTCTCCGTTCAGGTCGTGCACGATCGTCATCAGCAGCGCCTGGCGCGGAAATCCAGCGTCGAGAAGCAGCTTGCGCTTGAAGAGCGCGTAGATCTTGCAATCGCCCTTGCCGTCGACGGGGTAATCCCAGTGATCCAGTCGCGTGCCCCAATGTTCGAGATTGCCCTCTGGGACGATAAATCCGTTCACCTGCCGGTTGATGCGATCGAGCTCGTTCCAGGTTTCGCGCGTCAGCTTCAGGCTCTTCGCCGGCAGGGACGGAACCTTGCACTCTTCCGGTCGCCGCCCGCAGAAATCCATCCAGCCATAGGGAACACTGGTTTTGCCGCCGGTGGCGGCGAAGCTCGCAGAGCCGACGACCATGCTGCGGGCCGACGCCGTCTGGAAGTCTTTCACGTATCGATCGAAGGATAGAATATAGGCGTCCTTGCCGCCTTGCGATCCGACAGGCCCGGCGCTCGTTGACGTAACTCCGCCAAGCAGCGCCAAAAAGGCGCCAACCACAAACCCACGCAACATCACCGTCACCGCCACGCAACGACACCATTGTCAGCCTTAGCTAACGCGATGATGGCGGCCCGGGTCAACTAAATGTTTAATAAAAGGTTAACGATAGGCGTCCCTATGAAGATAGGCTGCGCAACGATCATGTTACCGCAGCCTACCGAGCATCCGATGCGTCGCGGCGCAGCCCCTAGATATCCAGATTGGCGACGCTCAGCGCGTTCTCCTGGATGAACTCGCGGCGCGGCTCTACCTCGTCGCCCATCAGTCGGGCGAACAGCGAGTCCGCGTCGGTCGCGTCGGTGACCTTGACCTGCAGCAGCGAGCGGACGTTCGGATCGAGCGTCGTTTCCCAAAGCTGCTCGGCATTCATTTCGCCAAGACCTTTGTAGCGCTGCATGGTCAGCCCCTTCCTGCCGGCCGCGAAGACGGCGTCGAGCAGGGCGAGCGGGCCGGCTATCGCCTCCGAGGCCTCGCGGCGGCGCAGCAGCGGCGGCTCGGCATAGACCTCCGCGAGGCGGGTGGCGTAACGGTCGAGCTGGCGCGCATCGGCCGAATTGATCAGCCCCATGTCGAGTTGCACCACCTCGCGCACGCCACGCACGGTGCGCTCGAACAGATAACCGCCCAGCTCGTCATTGGAGGTGGCGGTACGGCCTAGCCAGCCGCGCTCGGTGTCCTCGGCGATTGCGTCAAGGCGCTTGGCGATCGTCTCGGCCATCGCGTTGGCGCGGCCAAGATCGTTGAACACAGCCGGGTTGAGGCCGCCGGCGATCGCCGTCTGCTCCACGGCGGCACGGTTGTAGCGTGTATGCAGTCCGTTGATCAGCTGGCGCACGCCAAGCGCATCGGTAACAGCGGAAGCGAGGTCTTGGCCGGTGCGCACTTCGCCCGACGACAGGGTGAGCGAGGCGTCTTCGAGGCCGGAGGAAATCAGGAAGTCCTCGAAAGCGCTTTCGTTCTTGATGTATTGCGAGCTCTTGCCACGGCTCACCTTATAGAGCGGAGGCTGCGCGATATAGAGATGGCCGCGCTCGATCAGTTCCGGCATCTGCCGGAAGAAGAAGGTGAGCAGCAGGGTACGGATGTGGGCGCCGTCGACGTCGGCGTCCGACATGATGATGATCTTGTGGTAGCGCAGCTTGTCGGCGTTGAATTCGTCCTTGCCGATCGAGGTGCCGAGCGCGGTGATCAGCGTGCCGATCATGTCCGACGACAGCATCCGGTCGAAGCGGGCGCGCTCCACGTTCAGGATCTTGCCGCGCAGCGGCAGGATCGCCTGGTTCTGGCGCGAGCGACCGCTCTTGGCCGATCCGCCCGCCGAGTCACCCTCGACGATGAAGATTTCGGATTTGGCCGGGTCGCGCTCTTGGCAGTCCGCCAGTTTGCCGGGCAGCGAGGTGATGTCGAGCACGCCCTTGCGGCGGGTGAGCTCGCGCGCCTTGCGTGCGGCCTCGCGCGCGGCGGCGGCTTCCACCACCTTGCCGATCAGCGTCTTGGCATCGGAAGGATGTTCTTCCAGCCATGTGCCGAGCGCTTCGTTGACCAGGCTTTCCACCACCGGCCGCACTTCCGACGACACCAGCTTGTCCTTGGTCTGCGAGGAGAATTTCGGGTCCGGCACTTTCACCGACAGAACGGCGGTAAGTCCTTCGCGGCAGTCGTCGCCGGTCAGCGTCACCTTTTCCTTCTTGGTCAGGCCGGACGTATCGGCATAGCCGGTGACTTGCCTGGTCAAGGCTCCGCGGAAACCGGCCAGATGGGTGCCGCCGTCGCGCTGCGGGATGTTGTTGGTGAAAGCCAGCACGTTCTCGTGGTAGCTGTCGTTCCACCACATGGCGACTTCCACCGTGATGCCGTCGCGTTCGTTCCTGATGGCGATCGGCTTCTCGATCAGCGGCTTCTTGGAACGATCGAGATATTTGACGAACTCTTCCAGGCCGCCTTCATAATGCAGTTCCTGGATCTTGACGTCGGCATGGCGCTTGTCGGCCAGGATAATGCGCACGCCCGAATTCAGGAAGGCCAGTTCGCGCAGCCGGTGTTCCAGTGTACCGTAATCGAACTCGGTCACGCCCTTGAACGTGTCGGAGGAGGGCAGGAAGGTGATTTCCGAACCGTTGCGGCCTTCATAGGTGCCGGCGACCATTTCCTGCTGATAGGTACCCGTCACCTTCAGCGGTGCATCGGCATCGCCATGGGTGAAGCTCATTTCGTGGATCTTGCCATCGCGGCGGACCTTGATGCGCAGCCACACCGACAACGCATTGACCACCGAAACGCCGACGCCGTGCAGGCCACCGGATACCTTGTAGGAGTTCTGGTCGAACTTACCGCCGGCATGCAGCTGGGTCATGATGACCTCGGCCGCCGAAACGCCTTCGGTGGGGTGCAGGTCGGTTGGAATGCCGCGACCATTGTCGATCACGGTGCAGGAGCCGTCGGGATTGAGCGTCACCGTCACCAGGTCGGCATGGCCGGCAAGCGCCTCGTCGATGGCGTTGTCCACCACCTCATAGACCATGTGGTGCAGGCCCGAACCGTCGTCGGTGTCGCCGATATACATGCCAGGCCGCTTGCGCACGGCGTCCAGGCCCTTGAGAACCTTGATGGAATCGGCGCCATACTCGGCGCTGCCGCCGTTGGCGTTTTCGCTCTGATCGCTCATGAAAACCTGTTTGTTCGATACCGTTCTTGAAGGCGCAGGAAGCGCCCGAATCGTGCTCGTCCCGAATAGAGAGATATAGGAGCAAAAGGCGGTTTTTCCAAGGTTTGCCGGGCCTTTGGGCGGGGAAAACATCGGTATCGGCCGAGGTCGGGATCGAAGCCGCAGCCGCGCTCGTCGATCGGCCGCATGGACGCCGCTTTCCGGGCTCACTACATTGAATACAGCAGCGGAAGACCTTGATGGACACAAAGCCCGCCCCCTTCGTTCCGCCGGCGCCGAAGCCGCGCACCGTGCCGCCTTCGACGTTGGAGATGATGCGCATCGTCTACCGCAATCCGCTGGAGCTGTGGGGCGAGCCTTCCTACAACGAGCCGTGGATTTCGGTGAACGGCATCGGCGGGCCGCTGGTCGTCGCCAACGACCCGGCCTTGATCCGCCACGTGCTGGTCGACAATGCCAGAAACTACAAGATGGCGACGGTGCGCCAGAAGATCCTGCGCCCCATCCTGCGCGATGGCCTGCTCACCGCGGAGGGCGAGGTGTGGAAGCGTTCGCGCAAGGCGATGGCACCGGTGTTCACGCCGCGCCACATATTCGGCTTCGCCGCGCCGATGCTGAAACGCACGGTCGAGTTCGTCGAGCGCTATCAGGACGGTGTGGTCAGCGATATCGCTCACGACATGACCATGCTGACCTACGACATCCTGGCCGAGACGCTGTTTTCCGGCGAGATCGCCGGCGAGCCGGGCAGCTTCGCCAAGGAGATCGACCGGCTGTTCGAGACGATGGGCAGGGTCGACCCACTCGACCTTCTGCGCGCGCCGGACTGGCTGCCGCGCCTGACCCGCATCCGCGGCCGCAAGGCGCTGGCCTACTTCCGCAACATCGTCACCAACACCGTCGCCATGCGTGAACAGCGCCTGAAACGCGACCCGGACGGCGCGCCGCAAGATTTTCTCACACTGCTGCTCAAGGCGGAGGGGCCGGACGGGCTGACCCGCGCCGAGGTCGAGGACAACATCATCACCTTCATCGGCGCCGGCCACGAGACCACCGCAAGGGCCTTGGGCTGGACGCTTTATTGCCTAGCCGAGGCGCCGTGGGAGCGCGAGCCGGTCGAGGCCGAGATCGATGCCGTGCTGGCGCATGAGCCGGATCCGACCAAATGGCTGGACCTGATGCCGTTGACCCGTGCCGTCTTCGAGGAGGCGCTCAGGCTCTATCCGCCGGCGCCGTCGATCAACCGCGAGCCGATCGAACCGGAAACCTTCAACGGGCTTTACATCCCGCCGCGCGCCGCCGTTCTGGTCATGCCCTGGGTGGTGCACCGCCATCGCAAACTATGGGACAGGCCGGACGCCTTCCTGCCGGAGCGCTTCCATCCCGCCAACCGCGACCGCATCGACCGTTTCCAGTATCTGCCCTTCGGCGCCGGTCCGCGCGTCTGCATCGGCGCCTCCTTCGCCATGCAGGAGGCGATCATCGCTCTCGCCATCCTGCTCTCGCGTTTCCGCTTCGACACCGTGGCCGAGACGAAACCATGGCCGGTGCAGAAGTTGACCACGCAACCGCAGGGCGGTCTGCCAATGCGAGTGACAAGGCGATGAGCGCTGCCGGCGCGGCTGTTCTGGTGCATGTCACCGGGCGCGTGCAGGGTGTCGGTTTTCGCTACTGGACTTTGGAAGAGGCCGTGCGGCTCGGCATCAAGGGCTGGGTGCGCAACGAGCCCGACGGTTCGGTCCGAGCTCTGATCGTCGGCTCCGACGAAGCGGTGGCCGCAATGCTGGACGCGTTTCGGCGGGGGCCGCCCGGCGCTGAGGTCGGAAATATCGAGGCGGCGCCGGCTGATCTGCCCAGCCGGCCGGTGGATTTCAAGATCACCCATTGACCGGATGAACCAATCCGCCGTCTAGCGCATCGTGCTTACCGAAAATCGATTCCGATTTTCGGTAAGCACGATGCGCAAATTCAAAGTGTTAGAGCGTCCTTTGCGCGTCCGAACGGACGCGCGGCGCTCTGATGCGCTCAAGGCTTCGGGAACGGCTCGACCGTGCCTTTGAGCTTGATGGTGATCGGCTGACCGAAACGGTCCTTGGATTTGCCGGCCGGGGCGCGGATCCAGCCTTCGCTGACGCAATATTCGCTGACATCCTCGCGTTCGCGACCGTTGAACAGGATGCCGACGCCACGCTCCAGCACTTCCGCGTCGAAATAGGGGCTGCGCGGGTCGTTGCTCAGCCTGTCGGGAAAGGTCATAGGGTTCTCCAATGGCACAAGGTGCGTGCGCGAAGGCGCGGACGCGCAAGGTCAAATTTGGAAAGCGCTGTTAAGGGCATTTGCCATCAGGGTAAAGACCTGGGGCTAGTCACGCCCTTGAAAGATGTTCTCGACATGCACCGGCCAGCGCCAGGGCAGTACGGCGACCATGTCGAAACGGATGGAGAGCTTGCCGAAATCCGGCTGGCGCGACAGCCACAGATCGGCGGCACCCTCTATCCGGCGCTCGGAACCGCTCGAAACCGCCTCCATAGCCTCGGTTAGTGTCCGCCGTGCCTTGACCTCGACGATCAACACCAGATCGCCACGCCGAGCGATCAGGTCGATCTCGCCGAGTTTTGTGCGATGGCGGCGCGCGAGGATGCGATAGCCTTTGAGCATCAGCGCCGCTGCCGCCAGCCACTCCCCGCGATGGCCGCGGCGGTAGGATTTGCGTCGTTTCGCGGTCGTGGCGTCAGCCACCGCCGGCGTCCTTCAATTCCAGCAGCCGGCGATACAGGGCTTGTTTCTGGCCGCCCGTCATCTTCGCGGCCTCGGCCGCCGCCTTCGAGGTGGGCATTTCCGCGCTCAGCGACAAAAGCAGCCGGTCGATATCCGCCGGCCCCTCGGTCCGTTGCAGCGGCGGACCGACGCAGATGACGATCTCGCCTTTCGGCGTGTCGGCCTCGGCATAATGTGCGGCAAGCGCGCCGAGCGTGCCCGGCCGCATCTCCTCGAACGTCTTGGTCAGTTCCCGCCCGATCGCGGCGGGACGTGCGGCGCCCAAAACCTTCGCCATGGCGCCAAGTGTTTCCGCCAGCCGGCGCGGCGATTCGAAGAAGATCAGCGTCGCCGGCACCGCCAGCAGTTCCTCGAGCCGCGTCTGCCGCTGCCCGGCCTTGGACGGCAGGAAACCGGCGAACAGGAAGGTGTCGGATGGCAGGCCGGAGGCGGTTAGCGCTGCCAGCGGAGCCGACGGTCCGGGGATCGGCACGACGCGGATGCCGCGCTCGATCGCTTCTCCCACCAGCCGATAGCCGGGATCGGACACCAGCGGGGTGCCGGCGTCCGAAATCAGCGCGACGCTTTGTCCGCCTTCGAGCGCGGCGATCAGTTTCGGCCCGGCCTCGGCGGCATTGTGTTCGTGATAGGCGGTGGTGCGGCGGCGTATGCCGTAGCGTTCGAGCAACACGCGCGAAACGCGTGTGTCCTCGCAAGCGACAAGGTCGGCGGCTGCCAGTGTTTCCAGGGCACGCAGCGTGATGTCGGCAAGATTGCCGATCGGCGTCGCCACCAGGTACAGCGCGGGCTGCAACGGCCGGACGGCAATTTCCGTCTGCCCGATCACATAAGTTCTTTTTGCCGCATCGGCGCTCATCGTGCCCTCCGTTGGCCCTGTTTGGCACGGCACGCCTTGCGTTGCAAAAGCGCTGTCATTGCCATGCCTTTGCCACAGTGAGGCAGGACACAGACAGCGGCGGATTTGCGGGTGATTCTCGGAAGGTATGATGCAGCACCTTCGCACTCAGGACGTTGCCGGACCCGGCTGCGGGACGCCCTCTGCATTCCTGATTGGCCGGCTGGAAACGGCGCCGCCTTGTGTCCGACGAGGTTGATGCGTCCCCAACATCCCCCTTTTTGACGGAGCAGTGATCCCACGATGGCCAATCGCTTCGATATTTGCATAACCAGGCTGGAAACCCGCGCGGCCCGCGAGGCGTTGCCGTCACATCCGATAGGCGACCAGAACCGCGCCCGTCGCGATAAGGACGACGCCAAGCCAGTTCGTGGCGGAGAGGCGCTCGCCCAGAAACGCGGCGCCAAAGACAGCCACAAGCACCACGCTTAACTTGTCGACCGGCGCGACCTGCGCCGCCTGCCCAAGCTTCAGAGCGCGGAAGTAGCACAGCCAGGAAGCGCCCGTCGCCAGTCCCGACAGGACGAGGAAAGCATAGGTCCTGGTCGAAATCGAGCCGAGTGCCTGCGCCTGGCCCGTGGCCATGACGATGGCCGCCAGCACCAGGAGAATAACGACGGTGCGAATGAGGGTGGCGAAGTCGGAATTGATGTTCTCGATGCCGACCTTGGCGAAGATCGCCGTCAGCGCGGCGAAGGCCGCTGACGACAGCGCCCAGAATTGCCAGGAAGAGAGAGCGGAATTCATCGGGCTGGCTCCTGGAGCGATTTGCGGGAGGGTTTGCCGATGCTGACCGCATCCGAAGCACTAGCGCAAGAGACACAATGGAAAAGCGGCGGCGGCGCTATCTGGCGAGATCGGCCACCACCGCGTCCAGCACGATCATGCCGGCCGGTGTGGCGCGCAGCCGCGAATTGCCGATGGATGCGACCAGCCCTTCTTCCTGCAGGATCGACAGGCGGGCAGAGGGCAGGGCGCGACCTGAATATTGCTCGTAGCGGGCAAGGTCGATGCCTTCGGCAAGCCTCAGCCCCATCAGCAGGAACTCGTCGGCTTCTTCCGAACGGGTCAGCACCTCGCCGCCGGTCACGCCATGCCCCTTGGCTTCGACGAGGTTGAGCCAGGTTTCCGGCACCTTTTCCGCCACCGTCACCACCCGTGTGCCCTTCTCGACGAAACGGCCATGGGCGCCGGGGCCGACGCCGACATATTCGCCATAGCGCCAGTAGGTCAGATTGTGCCGGCTCTCCGCGCCCGGGCGGGCGTGGTTGGAAATCTCGTAGGCTGGCAAGCCATGGGCGGCTGTGATCTCCTGCGTCAACTGATAAAGGTCGGCGGCGTGTTCGCCGTTGGGGATTTCGAATTTCTTCGCCGCATGCAGCGCGTAGAACGGCGTGCCTTCCTCGATGGTGAGCTGGTAAAGCGACAAGTGGTCGGCGGCATAGCCGATTGCCTCTTTCAGCTCCGCCGCCCAGGCTTCCGGTGTCTGGCCGGGACGGGCATAAATCAGGTCGAAGGAAAGCCGCGGGAAGATTTCGCGGGCGAGCCCGATCGCATGCAGGGCCTCGTCCACATTGTGCAGCCGGCCGAGGAACTTCAGGTCGCGGTCGTTCAACGCCTGCACGCCCAGCGAAACGCGGTTGACGCCCGCCGCGCGATAGCCGCGAAAACGCTCGGCCTCGACGGATGAGGGGTTGGCCTCCAGCGTCACCTCGATGCCGCCTGGAACAGTCCAGTTCCTGGCGACGGCATCCAGCACCGCGCCGACGGTTTCCGGCTTCATCAGCGAAGGCGTACCGCCGCCGAGGAAGATCGAGGTCACTTCGCGCGGGCCGGTGCGTTCGCGCATCGTCGCCAATTCCTGCTGGAAGGCGCTGGCGAAACGTTCCTGGTCCACCGGTTGGTGGCGGACATGGCTGTTGAAGTCGCAATAGGGGCACTTCGCCGCGCAGAACGGCCAGTGGATGTAGACGCCGAAGCCGGGCGACCGATCAAGCAGCATCAGGCCGAGCCCAGCCTTGCTCGCGCGAATTTCTGGAAGGCCCGGGCGCGATGCGAAAGCGCGTCCGGCTGGCCGGGTTTCCAGCCATGCTTCTGTTCTGCCGTCATCTCGCCGAAAGTCTGGTCATAGCCCTCTGGACGGAACACCGGGTCGTAGCCGAAGCCTTTTTCGCCGCGCGGCGGCCACACCAGGGTGCCGTGGGCCTCGCCGCGGTAATATTCGGCCTGGCCGTCGGGGAAGGCAAGGCAGATGACGGCGACGAAACGCCCCTTGCGCTGTGCCGCTTCGCCGGCACCCACTTTCTGCAGTGCATCCTCGGTCTTCTGCATCGCCATGCCGAAATCGCGGCTGCCGTCGGGCTTTTCCGCCCAGTTGGCGGTGTAGACGCCGGGCGCGCCGTCGAGCGCGTCGACGCACAGGCCGGAATCGTCCGACAGCGCCGGCAGGCCGGTCGCCTGGGCGGCGGCGAAGGCCTTGATATAGGCGTTTTCCTCAAACGTCGTGCCGGTCTCGTCGGGTTCCGGCAAGCCGTATTCCTTGGCGGACTTCGCCTCGAAGCCGAATGGACCCATCAGGTCGGCGAATTCCTTAAGCTTGCCGGCATTGTGGCTGGCAACGACGATCTTCTTTCCATCGAGCGAATGCATCTAAAGCTTCCAGATTTTCGGTTCGGCGAATTCCAGCGAATTACCGGAAGGGTCGCGCAGATAGATGGAGCGGCCGCCCTGCGGCCATTCGAACTCGGCCTCGATGGCCACGCCATGCGATGCCAGACGTGTCTTCCAGCGGTCCAGTTCCTCAGGCGTCGCCGAGAAGCACAGATGACCCGGGCCGACGGTGCCATGCGGCGGCACCGGCAGGCGGGCATCGGGCGCCGGCGTATGTCTGGTCGCTTCCGCGTTGAACAGCAGAAGCACGCCTTGGCCGCAGCGGAAAAACACATGGCGGCCTGCCACCTTGCCGATCTGCTCCAGGCCGAGAATGTCGGCATAGAACGTTTCCGCCGCCTCCAGATCGGTGACGTAGAGCGCGGATTCAAGGATGGCGGCAGGCTGCATGGCTCGCCTCAAGCCACCGCCATCTGCTGCAGCGACACAAGGCGGCCAATGCCTTTCTTGGCCAATCCCATCAGTGCCGCGAACTGCTCCTCGGAAAAGGGCTCGCCCTCGGCAGTGCCCTGGATTTCGACGATGCCGCCCTTGCCGGTCATGACAAAATTGGCGTCGGTGCCGGCCGACGAGTCTTCCAGATAGTCGAGGTCGATGACCGGCTGGCCGTCATGGATGCCGCAAGAGATCGCCGCGACATGGTCCTTCAACACCTTGTCCAGCTTCACCATCTGCCGCGCTTCCATCCAGCGCAGGCAGTCATACAGCGCTACCCAACCGCCGGTGATCGAAGCGGTGCGGGTGCCGCCGTCGGCCTGGATGACGTCGCAATCGACGGTGATCTGTACTTCGCCGAGCGCCTGTAAATCGACCACGGCGCGCAGCGAGCGGCCGATCAGGCGCTGGATTTCCAGCGTACGGCCGCCTTGCTTGCCGGCCGAGGCTTCGCGGCGCATGCGTTCGCCCGTCGAGCGCGGCAGCATGCCGTATTCCGCCGTCACCCAGCCCTTGCCGGAATTGCGCATCCAGCCCGGCACCTTCTCTTCCAGGCTCGCCGTGCACAGCACATGTGTGTCGCCGAACTTCACCAGGCAGGAGCCTTCGGCGTGTTTGGAAACGCCGCGCTCGAAGGAGATGGCGCGCATTTCGTCTGGCTGGCGTTTGGAGGGGCGCATGGAACGTCTTTCTTCTTGTTTCTTGTGGTTTGGGGACTCGTGGCCGGCTTGTAACTGCAATAGGGGGCGAGGCGCAAAGGAAAACGGGTTGCTTGCGCGGCCCCGGCTCCGATCTATATCGTAAGTCCCGGAGGTCCTATTGCCGATGACCAAGCCGATCGTCGACCCGACATTGCAATCGCCTGCGTTCCAGTCGCTCGACATCCGTTCGCGCGACATATTTCGCCGTATCGTCGATTCCTACCTGAGGGACGGCGAGCCGGTCGGCTCGCGCTCGCTGTCGCGCATCCTGCCGTCGTCGCTGTCGCCGGCCACCATCCGCAACGTGATGAGCGATCTCGAGCATCTCGGCCTCATCTATGCGCCGCATGTCTCGGCCGGGCGTCTGCCGACGCAGGCCGGCCTGCGCTTCTTCGTCGACGCTCTCCTGGAGTTTGGCGATCTGACCGACGAGGAACGTCGCAGCATCGAGACGCAGGTGAAGGCTGGCGGCAACGGCATGTCGCTCGAACACATGCTGACCGAGGCGAGCCAGATGCTGTCGGGTGTTTCGCGTGGCGCCGGGCTGGTGCTCACCGCGAAGAACGAGGCGGCGCTCAAGCACATCGAGTTCATCCAACTGGAGCCGGGCCGGGCGCTGGCGGTGCTGGTCTCGCAAGGCGGCGATGTCGAGAACCGTGTCATCGACCTGCCGGCCGGCACGACGCTGTCGCAATTGCACGAGGCGTCCAACTTCCTCAACGCGCATATCCGCGGCCGGACACTCGCCGAGGCGCGCGGCGAGATCGCGCGCCTGAAGGAGGAAACCCGCGCCGCCCTCGACACGCTGTCGCAGGATCTGGTCGAAAAAGGGCTCGCCGTCTGGGCCGGCACCGAAAGCGGCCTGCCGGCGCGCCTGATCGTGCGCGGCCGCGCCAATCTGCTCGAAAACGTCACCGCCCAGGCCGACATCGAGCTTCTGAAACATTTGTTCGAAGACCTCGAAACCAAGGACGGGCTGATCCAGCTGCTTGATCTGGCGGAAGAGGGCTCCGGGGTCCGCATATTCATCGGTTCCGAGAACAAGCTGTTCTCGCTGTCGGGCTCGTCGCTGGTCGTGGCGCCCTATCGCGACAAGGATGCCCGCATCGTCGGCGCACTGGGCGTCATCGGCCCCACACGGCTGAACTATGCGCGCATCGTTCCGATGGTCGACTATACGGCGCAGCTGATTTCGCGCATGCTGCGCTGAGACAGTCGCCGCCAGCCAAGGAGGGAACGCCATGGCGTTGGAAGAAATCCAGGCTCGCATCAGCCTGCTTCTGCAGGAAATGGTCAACCAGCCGGAAGACGAGCACGAAGTGCAGGAACAGCTGCGCGAAAAGCTGTCGGAACTGCGCGCGCTTGGCCTGCCGCTGCCGGACGATCTCGTCGAGCTGGAAAAACAGCTCGATGCCGGCTTCGTGATGAAGACCTGACCCACAAGCCCATTCCTGGTGTGGTGGCTGGCCGGTCGCCTCCCTATGTTCGTGCCCAAGACGCAATGGGTGACGCGAAAAGGGGGATGGCGTGAACCGTATCGCGAATGCGCTCGCTCTGTTGCTGGCCTTGCCGGCCTGTTCCGCCTTCGCCCAAGAAACCGGCGTTCTCAAGGGCGAGGCTGCCTTTGGCGGCTGGCGCGACGACCGGCCGGGCGTGCGCCGCCTGTTTGCGCCACAGGATTTGCCGAAGCCATTCGCGACCGAATCCGCCGGCAATGGCGCGGAGGAGGTGGAACGACCTGAAAATGCCAAGCCGACCCTGCCGCCGGGTTTTTCCGCCGAACTGGTCGCGTCCGGCCTGCGCAATCCGCGCGTGGTGCGCGTCGCTCCCAATGGCGACATTTTCGTCGCCGACAGCAGCACCAACCAGATCCGCACTTACCGCCTCGCGGCGACGGCAGGTCAGCCGGCACAATCGGAAATCTTCGCCAAGGGCCTGCGGGCGCCCTATGGCATCGCTTTCTACCCACCCGAAAAACCCGAATGGGTTTATGTCGCCAACACCGGTTCGGTCGTGCGCTTTCCCTACAAGCCGGGCGATCTTGAAGCCTCCGGGCCGCCGCAGGCCGTGATCAAGGACATCCCGACCGGCGGCCACTGGACCCGCGACATCGCCTTCTCGCCGGACGGCAAGGTGCTTTATCTCTCCGTCGGCTCCGCCTCCAATGTCGCCGAGGGCGACGCCAAGGCGCCGAAGGGCGGGCTGGAAGGCTGGACACGAACCCAGGTCTTGGGTGCCCCCTGGGGCGACGAGCAAGGCCGCGCCGCGGTCTTCGCCTTCGATGCCGACGGCAAGAACCGCCGCACAGTAGCCACCGGCCTGCGCAACTGTTCGGGGCTTGCTGTGCAACCGGCCACCGGCGAACCTTGGTGTGTCGTCAACGAACGCGACGCGCTGGGCGACAACCTGCCCTTCGAATATGCGACGTCGGTGAAGGAAGGCGCCTTCTATGGCTGGCCCTGGTATTACATCGGCGATCATCAGGATCCGCGCCATGCCGGCGCGCGGCCCGACCTTGCCGGCAAGGTGACTGTGCCGGACGTGCTCATCCAGCCGCATTCGGCGCCGCTCGGCATCGCCTTTTACGAAGGCGATCAGTTTCCGGCGGCATACAAGGGAGATGCCTTCGTCGCCCTGCACGGGTCATGGAACCGTGCCCTGCGCACCGGCTACAAGGTGGTGCGGCTCCTCTTCAAGGATGGCAAGCCGACCGGCGAGTACGAAGACTTCATGACCGGCTTCGTCATCTCCGACGACGCCGTCTGGGGCAGGCCCGTCGGCGTGGCCGTCGCGGGCGACGGCTCGCTGATCGTCACCGAGGATGCCAGCGGCACCATCTGGCGCGTCACCTATAACGGCCAGAAGTAAGCGCCTCGGGAAGGACGTCTACCGGGTATCAGCCGAATTTGCGCTGCGCG
Organism: Mesorhizobium terrae; assembly: GCF_008727715.1. GTDB lineage: Bacteria > Pseudomonadota > Alphaproteobacteria > Rhizobiales > Rhizobiaceae > Mesorhizobium > Mesorhizobium terrae. Next base: position 95,318 of record NZ_CP044218.1, on the reverse strand, counting down.
TCGAGCGCCAGGCCCAAGCCCACCGAGCCGAAGGCATCGCCCTGCACGACCTTGGCCTGCGGCACCAGCGCCAGGATGCTGCGCCGCGCCAGCGGGATGGCAGTCGAGCCGCCGGTTAGGAACACGGCGGTGATGTCTTCTGGGCGTATGCCGGCCTGCCTCAGTGTCTCGGCGACGGTGTCCGTCACCCGGCCTATCTCGGTGCGGATCGTCTGTTCCAGCCCTTGTTTTGTCAGGCTGGCGGTAAATGTCGCGCCGGGCAGGTCCACGTCGATGTTGGCCTGTTCGGCGTCGGTCAGCTCGATCTTGGCCTTTTCAACGCGGCCGGCGAGCGCATGGCCGAAACGATGCTCGACCACTTCGATCAGCCGGTCGACAAGGTCGGGCTGGGCTGCCTCGTAGCGGATCTGGCGCAGATCAAGCATCGCCTTCGGCGTATAGAGCAGGTTGATGCGCTGCCAGGTGGCGAGGTCGATGAAATAGCCGGCGGGCAGGTTGCGCTTGCCGTCCTTGGTCTGGGTCAAATAGCCGAGCTGCGGCATCACATGGGCGATGCTGAGCAGCCGGTCGAAATCCGTGCCGCCGATGTGAATGCCGCGATTGGCGAGGATGTCGTCCTTGCGGTCGTTGGCGGTGGCGCGCTCTGGTGACACGCGCACGATGGAAAAGTCCGAGGTGCCGCCGCCCATGTCGACGATCAGCGCCAGTTCTTCGCGGCTGACCGTATGTTCATAGTCAAGTGCTGCCGCAATCGGCTCGAACTGGAAGTCGATATGCTTGAAGCCCTGCTTGCGCGCCGCCTTTTCCAACTCGCTTTGCGCGGCCGCGTCGGCGGTATCGTCCTCGTCGACGAAGCGCACTGGCCGCCCCAGCACCACGTTTTCCACGGCCTGGTCGTTGTGGTTGTCCAACTGCGTTTTCAGATGGGCAATGAACATGCCGATGATGTCGGTGAAGGCGATGGAGCGCGCCTTGATGCGCGTCTTCTCATGCACCAGCGAGGATCCCAGCACGCTTTTCAGCGCCCGCATCAGCCGTCCCTCGACGCCGTCGGTATAGTTGCCGATGGCATTGCGGCCGAACAGCGCACCGCCATCCTCGAAATTGAAGAAGATCGCCGACGGCAGCGTCGCGCTGCCGCTTTCGAGCGCCACCAGCCGCGGGCGGCCGTTCTCGATCACGCCGACGGTGGAATTGGAAGTGCCGAAGTCTATGCCGCCGAAAGCCGGTCGCATCGTCTCGTCCTGAATGTTGAGCGTGAAAGGGCGCGGTCCTGTCGGGCAGGGTCGCGGCGGGACCGTGCGCCTACAGGACCGGGCGGCGAATGTCGATGGCTTTCCTGCCATCTTCCCTGAAAATTGACCGGCTGGACCAGCATCCGCGCATTTTCAGCAGCGGCCGGTTCGTGCGATAGAAGCGGTCGCCAATCGCTGCCGAGGCTCGACCATGACCCTTGCCGGATTTCTTGCCTATTCCGCCGCGCTCGCCGTGGCCGCCGCCATTCCCGGCCCAGGCGTAACCGCCTTGGTGGCGCGGGCGCTGGGCTCCGGCTTTCGTTCGTCGCTGGCCATGTCGCTTGGTCTCGTGCTCGGCGATCTCACCTATCTGACCGCCGTGGTGCTGGGCCTGGCACTGGTGGCGCAGAGCTTCGGCATGGTGTTCCTGGTCATCAAATGGCTCGGCGTGCTCTATCTCGCCTATCTCGGCTGGTGTTTCTGGACCGCTGGCATCACCCCGGAGACCATTGAAGCCAGGCGTGGCCGGGACGGGTTCCTGCCCTCCGTGCTGGCCGGTCTCACCGTCACGCTGGGCAATCCGAAGACGATGATCTTCTACCTCGCCATCACGCCGACCATCGTCGACCTGAAGTCGCTGACCTTCGCCGATTACGGCATCCTCGCCGCCATCACCGCATGTGTGCTTCTGGTGGTCCTCGTGCCCTACCTGGCGCTCGCCGCCAAGGCGCGCTGGTTCCTGCGCTCGCCGCGCGCGCTCAAGGTGTTGAACCGTACAGCCGCCGGCTTCATGGTTGGCGCCGCGGCAGCGATCGCCGCCCGTCCATAAGGGTGTTTCGGCAAAATCGAACCTGAAACAGCGTTTTCCAAGAAAAATTCTTCCGAAGCGATGCGGTTTTCAGTACGCCGCCCACTCGGATATTTTCCGGTGGCGGCCTATCTTCCTGTGTTGAAAAACCGCATAAGCCAGCCTCGTCTCAGGGAGCAAAACCAATGAACAAACCTGTCTCCTCATCCCGCGTCCCCGGTCGCGGCCGCGTCTACAACTCCATCACCGAGACGATCGGCGACACGCCGCTGGTGCGGCTCGACAAGTTCGCGAAGGAAAAGGGCATTGTCGCCAACCTGATCGCCAAGCTGGAATTCTTCAACCCGATCGCCTCGGTCAAGGACCGCATCGGCGTCGCTATGATCGAAACCCTCGAAAAGGCCGGCAAGATCACGCCGGGCAAGACCACGCTGATCGAGCCGACCTCGGGCAACACCGGCATCGCGCTGGCTTTCGCCGCGGCCGCCAAGGGCTACAAGCTCATCCTCACCATGCCGGAGACCATGTCGGTGGAGCGCCGCAAGATGCTGGCGCTGCTCGGCGCCGAGTTGGTGCTGACCGAGGGGCCGAAAGGCATGAAGGGCGCAATCGCCAAGGCCGACGAGCTCGCCGCCTCGCTGCCGGACGCCGTCATTCCGCAGCAATTCGAGAACCCGGCCAATCCCGAAATCCATCGCCAGACCACGGCCGAGGAGATCTGGAACGACACCCATGGCGAAATCGACATCTTCGTTGCCGGCATCGGCACCGGCGGCACCATCACCGGCGTCGGCCAGGTGATCAAGCAGCGCAAGCCTTCGCTACATGTCGTGGCGGTCGAGCCGGATGCCTCGCCGGTGCTGTCGGGCGGCCAGCCCGGCCCGCACAAGATCCAGGGCATCGGCGCGGGCTTTGCCCCAAAAATCCTCGACACCACCGTCTATGACGAGATCGTCAAGGTTTCGAACGAGGATTCCATTGCCAACGCCCGGCTTGTCGCCCGCCTCGAAGGCGTGCCGGTTGGCATCTCCTCGGGTGCCGCGCTGCAGGCCGCGATCGTCGTCGGCTCGCGCCCCGAGAACAAGGGCAAGAACCTCGTCGTCATCATCCCGTCCTTCGCCGAGCGTTATCTGTCGACCGTACTGTTCGAAGGGCTCGGAGCCTGAGGTTCTCCTCCAACTGACTGGAAGGGTTGGAGAAATTCTCCTTCCCGGTACGCTGGCATGATCGTTTTCCTCCCTTTTTGGGGAGGAGGCGGTCGTACTGGACCTCTCGAAAAAACCCGTGGCGCGGCTTGAGCGCGCCACGGCTTCCGGTGCACATCTCTCCCGTCCGGTTTGAGTCCGGATTGGGAGGATCACATGTACAAGCTTTATACCCGCGCCGGCTCCGGCGGTTTCGTCATCGAGGCGGCGCTGAAAATCGCCGGCGTGCCGTTCGAGCAGATCGAGGTGCCGAAGCGCGCCGAGCCCGATCCGGAATTCCTGAAGATCAGCCCGATGAACCAGGTGCCGGTGCTGGTGCTGCCGGACGGTCACGCCGTGCCGGAAACGGCGGCGATCTGCATTCTTCTGGGCGAATTGCACCCCAATGCCGGGCTCGGGCCGGTGGCGGGAGAGCCAGGCAGGGCGGACTTCCTGCGCTGGCTGGCCTTCATGACGTCCTCCGTCTACATGGCCAATCTGCGCTATTATTACCCGCACCGCTCGACCACCGACACCGCCGGCATCGAAGCGGTCAAGAAAGCCGCCATCATCGAAATGGATAAGGAAATCAGTGTCCTGGACCGTGCATTGGCCGGCCGCGACTGGCTGGTTGGCGACAGCCGCACCATTGCCGACATCTATATGCTGATGCTGGTGTGCTGGTATCCGGGCCTCGACAAGCTTCCGACCTGGCCGAATGTCCAGCGGGTCTGCGCCCGCTTGCGCGCCGATCCGATGCTTGCCGCCCTCAACGATCCGCACGAGATGTGGGCTGCCTGAGGCGCGGAAATCGGGGCCGATGTGGATAATTCGGCCCCAAGGCGCCCAGAGTCAAATAATTTTGGCAAGCGGAACCAAGGGCTTGCGGAAATTTCGGCGCCACGCGGCGCCAAACGAATTCACCCAGGGCAATTTCCGCGCAAAATGCGTCCATTCCGATCGCATCGCGGCGGTTTTCTTCGAAGTTTGTTCAATTGACCAGCGCGGCCTGCTTTGCCGTGAGGAACCGCCGCACGGACTCGTCGCGCTCCAGCCCGATCGCCCGTTCATAAGCCTGCCTTGCCTCGTCGGCGCGGCCGAGGTCGCGCAGCAGGCCGGCCCGCGCCGCCCAGTAAGGCTGATAGTCGTCAATGCGGCGATCGTCGCCGATGGCGTCCAGTGCCGAAAGCCCGGCGGCCGCTCCTTGCGTCTCGGCGATCGCCACGGCGCGGTTGATCGCCACCACGGGCGAACCGGCGACCAGCGCCAGCGCGTCGTAGAAACTGCACAGCGCCTGCCAGTTGGTGACGCCGGTGAAGCGCCGCGCCGCATGCACCGACTGGATCGCCGCTTCGATCTGGTAGCGGCCGAGTTCGCGCGAATGGCCGGCGTGCCTCAGCAGCGCGTCGGCCTCTCCCATCAGCTTGGTATCCCAGCTGCCCATGTCCTGCTCGCTGAGCGGCACGAAGTCGCCGCTGGCGTCGCGGCGGGCGCCGCGCCGTGCTTCGGCGTAGAGCATGAGCGCCAGCAGCGCCAGCGCCTCCGGCTCGTCCGGCATCAGTCCGGCGACAAGCCGGCCGAGCCAGATCGCCTCGGTCGCCAGGTTGCGGCGCCGTGTCTCGGTGCCGGCCGGGTCGGTCCAGCCTTCGGCGAAGGCGGCATAGATCGCCTCCAGCACCGCTGAAAGCCGCTCGGGGAATTCCGCCCGTTCCGGAATGCGGAAGGGAATGCCGGCCTCCCGGATACGCGCCTTGGCTCGCACCAGCCGCTGGCTCATCGTCGCCGGCGAGACCAGGAAGGCGGAGGCGATGGTGGCGGCATCGAGGCCGAGCACGGTCTGCAGGATGAGCGGTGCGCGCACGCCGGGCTCGATGGCCGGATGCGCGCAGGCGAAGATCAGGCCGAGACGGTCGTCCGGCAGTTTTTCGCGCACGGCCTCCTCCTCCATCTCCTCGCTGATCAGCTTCAGGTGGGGGTGCGCCGCCTCGTTGGTCTGGCGGCGGCGGTGCTGGTCGGTGGCTCGACGGCGCGCCACGGTGAGCAGCCAGGCCTCGGGATGCGCCGGCACGCCGGAAACCGGCCATGTCGCCAGGGCTTTGGCGAAGGCGTCGGCCAGCGCGTCCTCGGCGCCGGCGACGTCGTGCGAGCGGGCCGAGAGGAAGGCGACCAGCTTGCCATAGCTGTGGCGGGCGGCCGTTTCCGCCGCCGCCCGCGCCAGGGCTGCCTTGTCCGTCATCGGCGGCGTACGGTCAGTGCGTCGGCCAGATCGGCCGCACCTCGACCGTGCCATGGCTGGCGGCGGGGCAGCGCGCCGCCCAGGCAAGGGCCGCGTCGAGGTCCGGCGCCTCGATCAGATAGAAGCCGCCGAGCTGTTCCTTGGTGACGGCGAAGGGGCCGTCGAGCACTTCGGTCTTGCCGTCGCGGATACGGACCGTGGTCGAGGCATGCGAGGGCTGCAGCCTTTCGCCCGCCACCATGGCGCCGGCCTTGGCCAGTGCCGCGTTGTAGGCCTGGTAGGGCTCGGTCATCAGCCCGACCATCTCGGGCGTCATCTTGGCGAAAGCCGTTTCGTCGGCATGGATGAGAAGGATGTATTGCATCGGAAATCTCCCACTTTTTCAAAGGCCGCATCGTTGCCAGCCGAACGAATGTCGCGCGAGCTTGCCCGATTTCGACAGTGGTTGGAAAATTTTCTTCGATGGCGGTCGAAAAAAGCAGAACCGCCGGCGCGGGAGGACGCCGGCGGTTCAATTCATGCGGAAATCGACGCGGCTCGAGCCGGCGCCGGCGTGCCTCAGACGCGCGCGGCAACCGCCGGGCGCTGCGGCCGGTAGGTGGTCGTGCGATGATCACCAGCGGGGCGGGCAACCCGGCTGTCGTGGCGGCTCTCGAGCGTCATCAATGGGCGCTCACGCCGAGCGTATGGGCGCGGCGGGCGCAGGCCGGGCCCGGGCCGCGCATGTAATGACGCTCCGGCCGGTAGGTCGGTGCGATGAATTCGCGGATGGCGGCGGCGTAGCCCTTGAACTGGCTCCAGATGGTCATTTCTCTATTCCCTGTCTCGATTTTCGGATGCCCGGTCCGAATTGGATGCATCCTAACGAGAAGGCGTGAATAGTCGGTGAACGGGATGTTAATCTTCGGGCAAAACCTTTCCCGATCGTGGCCGGAAAGTGGCGGATTAGCGGTGTTTTGGTGCTTTTTGACGCCTTGCCGGATGGTGTTGTTTTCGCGCCACACCGGCTTTCGTTTGGGACTCGAAAAAGCGCGGTTCGGGTTCGGAGTGAGAGCGCGCTTTTTTTGGCGTGGAGAGGGTGGTGGGATCTTGCCCGGGGGGAGGCAGAGCGGTTCTAAATGAGCCTCCGATCTTGCCGCCGCGCACGCCTTGCGCACCGCCGAAACGTATCGGGCCTGACCTGAGAGGATGCGCAATGGACATGTGGCGGTTTATCGATTGTATCAATCCGGCGGGCGAACGCCCGGCGCGGCCGGAAGACCTGCAGCGGTTCGAGGAGACGACGGGCATCTATCTTCCCGACGACTACTGCGCCTTCCTCCTGGCATGCGCCGGCGGCATCTGCCGCCAGACAGTGTCGTTCGATTTTTCGAACGGCGTCTGGGCCGGTTACGTGCAGGATGTCGGCGGTTTGCAGGAGGACCCGGTTTATTCCCTGCTGCACAACTGGAAATCTCCACCCTGGCCGCTCCGCAAGGATCTGTTGTGGATCATGAACGACCATGGCGGCAACCCGATCTGCCTCAGGCTCGACGAGGGCAATGAAGGCAAGCTCTGCTTTGTCGATCACGAGCTTGCACCCGAGAACAACGAGTGGACCCTGGAAGAAGCCTCCGCCGACGATTGGGGTTATGTCCTGCCCCTGGCCTCGTCCTTTACCGCCTTTGTGAGCAACCTTCGGCGCAAGTGAGCGTCGTCGTCAGGTAGCGCTAGGCCAAAAACGCCTTCTCGAAGGCCACGCGGCCCTTTGGCGAGAAGGTGACGACGCGGCTGTCCTTTTCGCGCCGCGCCCATTTCTCGGCGAGGATCTTGTCGAGGATGGCGGCGCCCAGCCGTCCGGCCAGATGCGAGCGGCGCACGCTCCAGTCGAGACAGTCGCGGCAGACCGGCCGGCGCGAAGGGCCGGGATCGCCAACGTCGATGCCGACGGCGGCGAAATGCGCGGCACCCTTCGGGCCAAGCCCGATCGCCCCGCCGTCCCGCACCAGTATGTCGCGGGCAAGGAAGCCGTCCAGCATCTTGACGGCATGTTCGCCGGCCAGATGATCGTAGCAGACGCGCGCCTCGCGCATGGCGGGTTCACGGGGGCCGGGCCGGGCCCGTTTCGGGCCGGCGCCGGCGGCGACGCCCATGATCGCTTCCAGCATCGACGCCACCTGCGGTCCTGCGAGGCCGTAATAGCGGTGCCGGCCCTGGGCCGCGACGGTGAGCAGCCCGCCCTCGATCAGCTTGGCGAGGTGCGACGAGGCGGTGGCCAGGCCAACGCCGCCTTCCAGCGCCAGTTCGCTCGCCGTCAGCGCCGAACCAGTCATCAGCGCGGTCAGCATGTTGGCGCGTGCCGGGTCGCCGACCAGGCTGGCGACGCGGGCAATGTCCGGTCCGTCTTTCATAGTTCGATCTCCATCAAAGCATTATCGCCAGGGAAGCACTAATCTGGTGGCAGTTCAAGGAGACGGCAGCGCCGCCGATGCGGACTGCTGACACTCTAACGATCTTTGCCAGGCAATGTTTCGATCGCGCTCGAAGCATCGGCATCAACCCATAAGGAGACGACCATGAGCATCACCTGCTTCACCCGCTACGAGATCGACCCGTTCAGGAAGGATGCGTTCGAGGAGTATGCACGCGCCTGGGGGCAGGCCATTCCACGCTGCGGCGCTGATCTGATCGGCTATTTTGCTCCGCATGAAGGTTCGGCCACCACCGCCTACGCGCTCTATACGGTCGAGAATCTCGCGGCCTATGAAGCCTATCGCGCCCGTCTCGCCAAGGACCCCGAGGGCAAGGCCAATTTCGAATTCGCCCGGCGCGAGCGGTTCATCCTCAAGGAAGACCGCATCTTCCTGAAACTGGCCTCAGTGCCGCATGCGCCGCTGGTGACGCCGTGATATCGGGCGACGTTTTCATGCTGGCCGGCGGTGCCGGCGAACCGCGATTGCTGGTCAGGCGTTTGGTCTCGGCAGGTCCGGCGGTCCTCTACGTCCATGGCGCGACGTTTCCCTCGGCGCTGTCGGTCGCCTACCGCTTCGAAGGCCATTCCTGGATGGACGACCTGCATCGGCGCGGCTTCGATGTGTGGGCCTTCGATTTTGCCGGTTATGGCGGTTCCGGCCGTCCGGCTTCCTTTTCGCGCTCGCCGGTTGGTCGGCCGCCCGGCGGTCGCGCGCCGGCGGCCTGCCGGCAGCTTGCCCGGGTCGTCGCACATGTGCTGGCCGCCACCGGCGGTTCGCGGGTTTCGTTGATCGCGCATTCGTGGGGCTCGCTTGTCGCCGGGCGTTACGCGGCGGCCAGGCCGGAGACGGTCGACCGCCTGGCGCTTTTCGGGCCGATCGCGCGGCGCGAGGCAACCGGGCAGACGGTTGCGGATTTTCCGGGCTGGCGCCTGGTGTCGATTGCCGACCAGCTGTCGCGTTTTGTCGAGGACGTGCCGGCGGGGCATCCGCCTGTCCTGATCGAGCCGCAACTCGCATCCTGGGGGCCGGCCTATCTCGCCACGGATCCCCGAAGCGGGGCACGCACGCCGCCTGCCGTCCAGATCCCGTCCGGTCCGGTGGCCGACATCGCCGCCGCATGGGCTGGCCGCTTGCCTTACGACCCGTCACGCATCGAGGCGCCGACGCTGATCGTGCGCGGTCAATGGGACAGCGTTTCCAACGACGCCGACGCCGCCTGGCTGATGGGGCGGCTGGGAGGCCGGGTCAAGCTCGACCGCAAGCTTCCGAAAGGCACCCATCTGATGCATCTTGAAACCGGCCGCGCGGCATTGTTTGAAACGGTCGGCCGTTTCCTCACAGGAGAAACGAACCCATGATCGCCGTCATTTTCGAAGTCACCCCGGCGGAAGGCAGGCGTGACGCCTATCTCGGCATCGCCGCCAATCTGCGTCCGCTTCTCGACGGGATCGACGGGTTCATCTCCATCGAGCGGTTCCAGAGCCTGTCCGATCCGGCACACGTCCTGTCGCTGTCGTTCTGGCGCGACGAGGAGGCGGTGAAACAATGGCGCAACACCGAGGATCATCGCCAGGCCCAGAAAGCCGGGCGCGGCGGCGTCTTTGCGGATTACCGCCTGCGCATCGCCCATGTGGTGCGGGACTACGGCATGTTCGAACGCGCGGAGGCCCCGGCCGACAGCCGGGGCGTGCATGACGGCGCGGCGCTCTAGCGGCGGCGAAGCGCCGGCTGGTCAGGCATTGCCGATGAGCACGCCGGCGGCGAAGACCAGCGCGCCGCCAAGCACCACCTGGAAGGCGGCGCGCAGGAAGGGCGTTTCCATGTAGCGGTTCTGGATGAAGGCGATCGCCCACAATTCGAAGAACACCACGATCGCCGCCACCGTCGTCGCGGTCCAGAAATCGGTGATGAGATAGGGCAAAGCGTGGCCGAGGCCGCCCAGCGTCGTCATGATGCCGTTGGCGAGCCCCCGCTTCAGCGGCGAGCCGCGCCCCGACAATTTGCCGTCGTCATGCGCGGCCTCGGTGAAGCCCATCGAAATGCCGGCGCCGATCGAGGCCGAAAGACCGACCAGGAAGGTCTGCCAGGTGTCGTGCGTGGCGAAGGCGGCGGCGAAGATCGGCGCCAGCGTCGAGACCGAACCGTCCATCAGGCCGGCCAAACCCGGCTGCACATAGGTGAGGATGAACTGCCGCCGCTCGGTCGCCGCCTCCTGGTCGCGCACTTCGCCCGGCACATAGCGCTGTTCGAGCTTGTGGGCGAGGTTTTCGTGGCCCTGTTCGGCCGCTGCTAGGTCGCCGAGCAGCTTGCGGGTCGAGGCGTCGGAAGTGCGTTTGGCGGCCTCCAGATAGAAAAGCTGCGCCTGCCGCTCCATCTCCTCGGCCTGGTGACGCACCTTGTCGATGCCGAGCGGCCGTACCAGCCAGTCCGGCTTGCGCTCGTAATAGCCTTTCACATGCTCGCGCCGGATCAGCGGAATGCGTTCGCCGAAGCGTTTGCGGTGCAGTTCGATCAGCATGGCGCGGTGCTTGTCCTCTTCCGTCGCCATTTCATCGAACAGCCGCGCGGAGCTCGGGAAATCGGCTTCCAGCCCTTCGGCGTAGGAGCGGTAGATGCGCGCGTCGTCCTCTTCCGAGGAGATGGCGAGCGCCAGGATTTCCTGTTCCGAGAGCGAGGAAAAGGGGCGGCGGCCGAAACCGAAGACACGGGAAAGCATGATGGGATGTCTCTAGTTTAGAATTATTCTAAACTATGCAATCAATACGGTGCGGTCAACCGGCGCGACGCCTGCGCGGGGCGTGGCGTGCACAAAAATGTGAGTTGTCTTTTTATCGGCGAATGTTTGCCTATATCGAAGGGCAGCCCGCATCGGTGCAAACAAAGGCAGGAGCTTCTTCGCATGACGGCAGCCAAGCGCGAAAAATCCTTCGACCCCAAACCCGTTCTCGACCTCATCGTATCGATCGAGGCGGATTTGAAACGGCTGAAGGAGATGGTCGCGCTGAGGGTCGAGGCTTTCGACCCCGCCAATCCGCACAACAAGACGACGGATGGCAAGCTGACCAAGGAAGGCGTGGAATGCTGCTATCGCATGTTCGACAAGGGCGAGACGCGTTATTCCGTTTCGCAGCAGATGAAGATTTCCTTCGCCGCCGCCACCCATCGCTTCAGTTCCTGGCGCAAGGCCGGCGGCGCCAAGCGCAAGAAGGTGCTGCTGGGCTGAACAAGCTGGCGGCCGGCAAAAGGGCGCCAAGGGCGGCCGTACGGATCACCCGGTTGGATTGTCGATAGCATATGAAAAACGGGCGCCCTGGGGCGCCCGTTTTGTTTTCGAGGTCGTGCGACCTATTTTAGTTCAGCACCGGGCAGCGCGGGTCGCGGCGGGCGAACACCACGCTGGCGCGGTCGCCGCTGCGGGTGATGCCGCGCACTTCGATGGTGCGGCGGCCGACACCGACCACGCGCACACGGCGCAGGCCCATGCGCTCGGCCTTGTCGAGCGCGCGGTTGGGGCTGCATTCGGCGCGGCGGTATTCGCCGTCGTCACCGCGGTCGCGGTCGCTGCGCCACTCGTCGGGGCGGCGGCGCCGGCCGTTGTCGTCGTCGCTGCGCCATTCGTCGGAACGGCGGCGGTCGCCGCAATATTCGCGGTCGGGGTCGCAGCGGCGGTCGCGGGTGACGATCTTCGGACCGTCCGGCCCGATCTGGATGTTGAGCTCTTCGGCCGAGGCCGTGGCCAACGGCATGCTGGTCAGCGCCATGGTGAGGGCGATGGCGGACAGGGACAATATCTTGCGCATGGGAGGCCTCCTCTCTTCGCCGCCCAATGGTCAGGCGGCGTCTTCCGTTTCAAGTCAGATTTCGCTTACGGCAGAAACAATTGGTGAGCACCGCCGATGTCCCCGATGAGCCGTGAAGGCGAAGCATGCAAACATTGTCACGGTCACATCTTTTCAATGGCGCTCAGCCGCGCTTGGCGCACATGATGACGGCGAATGTGTGTTCGGGAAGCCTCTGATGACTGTCCAGCCCCCTGCAATCGCCGATGTCCGCGCCGCCGCCAGCCGCCTCGCCGGTTTGATCGTCGAGACGCCGCTGATCGAATCCAGCGTGCTCAACGAACGCTTTGGCGGCCGCATCCTGTTCAAGCCGGAAACGCTGCAGCGCACCGGTTCGTTCAAGTTTCGCGGCGCCTACAACAAGATTTCGTCCCTGTCGCAGGAAGAGCGTCGCCATGGTGTCGTCGCCTTTTCCTCCGGCAACCATGCGCAGGGCGTGGCTGCCGCCGCTGCCATCTTCGGGCTGAAGAGCGTCATCGCCATGCCGAGCGATGCGCCCGAAACCAAGGTCGCCAATGTGCGCCGGATGGGCGCCGAGGTGGTGCGTTTCGACCGTTTCCGCGACGACCGCATGGCGGTGGTGCGGCCCTGGATGGAGCGTGGCATGGCGCTGGTGCCGCCCTTCGACGATCCCGCCATCATCGCCGGCCAGGGCACGATCGGGCTGGAGTTGATGCGGCAGGCGGCGGCGCTCGGCGTCACCCTCGATGCCGTCGTCATGCCTTGCGGCGGCGGCGGCCTGTCGAGCGGCATTTCGCTGGCGGTGAAGGATGCTTCGCCCGGCACCGATGTCTGGGTGGCGGAGCCCGAACATTTCGATGATACACGCCTTTCGCTGGCCGCCGGCCGGCGTGTCGCCATCGAGCCCGGACACAACTCGATCTGCGACGCCATCCTCACTGCCGAACCCGGCATCGTCACCTTCGAGATCAACCGCCGGAACCTCGCCGGCTCCGTCGCCGTCTCGGACGCGGCGACAGCGGCGGCCATGCGCGACGCCATGGCGCACCTCAAGCTGGTGGTGGAACCGGGCGGCTGCGTCGGCCTCGCCGCGCTGTCGTCGGGCGAGATCGAGCTCGCCGGCAAATGCGTGGCGGTGGTGCTGTCTGGCGGCAATGTCGACTTTGGCACCTATGCGAAGATCTTGGCTGCCGCCTGATTTCTGGATCGGCAGACGGCGACGGACAGGAGGACTTTCCCGACTACCCGCTCAATCCAGCGTGCGGCGGAAGCGCACCAGCGCCAGGCCAGCGAACAGCACGACGAAGAAGGCCAGCCAGCCGACCTCGCCGGCGATGGCGGGAAAATCCGCGCCCTTCAGCATCACCGCGCGGATGATGCGCAGGAAATGGGTGAGCGGGAAGATTTCGCCGAAGCTTTGCGCCCAGTCCGGCATGCCGCGATAGGGGAACATGAAGCCTGACAACAGGATCGAAGGCAGGAAGAAGAAGAAGGTGAGCTGCAGCGCCTGCATCTGGGTGCGCGCCACGGTGGAGATGGTGTAGCCCAGCAGCACCAGCGCCAGCACGAACACCAGTATGGCGCCGAGCAGCAGCGGCAGCGAGCCGACGAAGGGCACCGAAAACAGCGATTTCGCGGTAAACAGCACCACAACCACCTGCACCGCGCCGACCGCCAGATAGGGCAGGATCTTGCCCAGCATGATCTCCAGCGGGTTGGCCGGCATGGCCAGCAGGTTCTCCATCGTGCCGCGCTCGGTTTCGCGCGTCAGTGCGATCGAGGTCATCATCACCATGGTCATCTGCAGGATGACGCCGAGCAGGCCGGGCACGATGTTGTATTGCGACACGCCTTCGGGATTGTAACGACGGTGCACCACCACCTGCAGCTGGCTGCTGGCGGTCTCGGCGGCGGCCGCCTGCATGCCTTGCGCCCTGAGCAGCGCCTGCGAGGCGACGGTGCCGAGCGTCGAGATGGCGCCGCTGGCCACCGCCGGGTCGGTGGCGTCGGCCTCGATCAGGATCTGCGGGCCGTCGCCGCGCTCGACGCGGCTGGCGAAATCGGCCGGGATCGTCACCACGAAGGAGACGGTGCCGCTCTCGATCAGGAATTCGGCTTCCTCGGCGCTTTGGGCGACATGGTCGAAACGGTAGTAGCCGGTGTTTTCCAGCGCCGACACCATGGCGCGCGTGTACTGGTCGTTGCTGGTCGCCACCAGCGCCGCCGGCAGCCGCTTGGGGTCGTTGTTGATGGCGTAGCCGAACAGCAGAAGCTGGACGAGCGGCACGCCCAGCATCATGGCGAAGGTGATGCGGTCGCGCCGCATCTGGATGAATTCCTTGATCAAAAGCGCGCCGAGCCTGGCGAAGGAGAACAGGGTCATGGCGCGCTCTCGATTAAGGTCGGAAGCTGTCGCCCGCGATCCCTTCTCCCCTTGTGGGAGAAGGTGGCCGAGCCGAAGGCGAGGTCGGATGAGGGGTGTTGGACGGAGTACCGCTTATCGAGACCGGGAGCGCAACCGAAACGCGCGGTACTTTCCGCATCGTCTCGTTTCTTCCAGCACCCCTCATCCGTCTCGGCGCTGCGCGCCGAGCCACCTTCTCCCGCAAGGGGAGAAGGGGTCGCCATCAATCTCGCCATGTCACCACAGAACCCGATCACGACATATTGTCCTTCGAGCCGGCCATGAACTGGATGAAGACGTCTTCCAGGCTGGTTTCGCCGGGCATCACCGTCACGCCGTCATGCGTCTTCTCGACATCGGCCAGGGCGCGCTCGAGTGCTGCGCGGTCGGAACCGACGACATGCAGAGTCGCGCCGAACGGCGCCACCTGGTCGACGCCCGGCCGGCCGGTAAGCTCGGCGGAAAGGCGGTCGAGGCGGGGTCCCGCGACGATGAAGGTGGTGAGCCCGGCATTGGCCACCACTTCGGCCACGGTGCCGGTGGCGATCAGCTTGCCGTAGGAAATGTAGGAGATGCGGTGGCAGCGCTCGGCCTCGTCCATGTAATGGGTGGAGACCAGCACGGTCAGTCCGCCATGGGCGAGGCGATGGATTTCGTCCCAGAACTCGCGCCGCGCCTTGGGATCGACGCCGGCGGTCGGCTCGTCCAGCAAAAGCAGGCGCGGCTTGTGCATGATGCAGGCGGCGAGCGCCAGCCGCTGCTTCCAGCCGCCAGACAGCGTGCCGGCCAGCTGGTTGCGCCGGGTGGTCAGGCCGAGTTCCTCCAGCGTCGCGCCGATATGGTCCTCCAGCGGTTTCAGCCGGTAGAGGCGGGCGACGAATTCGAGGTTTTCGGCAATCGTCAGGTCCTCGTAGAACGAGAAGCGCTGCGTCATGTAGCCGACCTCGTGCTTGATCTTCAGGCTTTCGGTCCTGAGGTCGTGGCCGAGAACGGTGCCGTCGCCCTCGTCGGGGGTGAGCAGCCCGCACATCATGCGGATGGTGGTGGTCTTGCCCGAGCCGTTGGGACCGAGGAAACCGACGATCTCGCCCTCGGCCACGCTCATGGTGACATGGTCGACCACGGTGCGGTCGCCGAAGCGCTTGACCAGGTTCTTGACGTCGATGGCGTACATCAGGCGCTGCCGCTGGCGGTCGGGTTGAGGAATGGCAGTCGGCAATCGGCAGTCGGCAGTCGGAACTGCGAATGACCGCAAATGAACCTTGAGGCTTTGCCCATCTCGAATTGCCCTTTTCTGCCGACTGCCGACTGCCGACTGCCGACTGCCGACTGCCGACTGCCGACTGCCGACTGCCGACTGCCGACTGCCTACTGCCGACTGCCTACTCGCTACTCGCCAAATCCACATCCACGATCTGCCCCGGCTGCAGCGGGCCGGCGTTGCCGAGCGGCTTGGCTTCGACCAGGTAGACCAGCTTCTGGCGGTTCTCGAGCGAGTAGATGACCGGTGGCGTGAATTCCGGATCGGGCGAGACATAGCTGACGCGCGCCTTCAATCCGCTCGGGCAGCCGTCGCAGCGCACGGTAAGCTCGCCGCCGACCTTGACCGAGGAGAGACGCGGCTCCGCAACATAGACGGTGAGCTTCACCGCACCGTCCGGCAGCACCGAAAGCACCGGCGAGCTCGGGCCCGCCGTATCGCCGGGATAGCGGATGATGTCGTTGACGCGGCCGGCGGCGGGCGCCTGCAAGGTGCGCTTGGACAGCCGCCACTCGGCCTGCTCCAGCCCGGTCTGCGCCTGCTTGACCTGGTTTTCCGCGGCCTTGATCGTTTCCGGCCGCGCCGGCAGGCGGCCGACCGCAAGGTTGGCCGTGGCCTGGCCGATGGCGGCGTCCGCCACCTCGGCCTGGGTGGCGGCATCGTCATATTGCGCCTGGGTGGCGACGCCGCGCTTCAAGAGGTCCTGCGTGCGCGCCAGCGTGCGTGCGGCGTCCGCCGCCTGCGCCTTGGCCGAGCGCAACGACGCCTCCAGCACCGCGATCTCTTCCGGCCGCTTGCCGACCTGGAGATCGGCGAGCTGGGCCTCGGCCTGGGCGAGTGCCGCCTTGGCCTGCGCCACCGCGATCTGGGCATCGGCGCTTTCCAGTGTCGCCACCGGCTGGCCGGGGCCGACGCGGTCGCCGCGCTTGACCGAGACGGTCTTGACCTCGGCCACTTCGATCGGCGCGAGCAGCGCATAGTCGCCCTCGACATAACCGACCGCCAGCGGCGCACCCGGCCCGCAGGCGGAGAAAAGTTGGGCTGCCAGCGGCAACGAACAGAGCAAGCTCATCTACCTTTCTCCCTTGGCAACACACTCCGTTCCTTCTCCCCTTGCGGGAGAAGGTGGGTGGCGCCGGCTCGCCACCCAGCCTTTGCCGTGGCCGCCAAAAAATTGGCACCTCATCGCTTCGTCTCCCGCGCGGCCAGCATGGCGTCGAGATTGGTGTTCAGCACGGCCAGCACCTTGGCCGCCTCGTCGTCGCCGATCGTTTTCCAGCCCATGCGCCGCATCACCGGCTCGCGGCCGATGCGGAAATAGACGGTCTGGCCGATCAGCGAGAAGACGGCGAGGCGCGCGCTTTCGCTTTCCGCCGGCTCGCCGGTGGCGCGTTCCCAGATATGGCAGAGCCGCCGGTGCGTGGGCTCGAACACGCCGCCATAGATGCGGTCGAGCGTCGGCGTCGGATGGGCGAGTTCGCGCAGCATGAATTGCACGATCTCACCGGCGTCGGGGCTGGCGACGATGAAGGCGACCATGCCGTGCAGCACGGTCTTGAGCTGCTGGCGCGCCGCCTCCGGCGTCAGCGATGCCGGGTCGGGACCGTCGAGCCCGCCCAGCGCCTGGCCGGCGATCGACTGGATGGTCGCAACGATATGGTCGGCGACGGCGGCGCGCAGGCCCTCCTTGCCGCCGAAATGATAGGCGATGGAGCCGATATTGGCCTTGGCCGCGGCGGCGATCTCGCGGGTCGACGTGCCGTCGTAGCCTTGCCGGCCGAACAGCTTCAGCGCCGCGTGGATCAGCGCCGTCTGCGTCATGTCGGCGGGCGAGGGCGGCGGTCGGGTCGGGGCGTTGGCCATGACCGGAGTTTAATCAATCGAATGATTAATGTCCATGGCAGGCGCGGTGCATGCCCGCGATCCCGCCAGCCGCCGGAGCGGCGGCCGGGTTGGCGGTGACAAACCTCACGGGTTTGTGAGGCGCGGCGCGGGCAGGGTTGCGGCAGGATGGGGATGAGCGTCCGCCGCTTTCGACCGACGGTCGCCGCTTGATCGGGTCGCGGCTTGCGGCTGGGTTTTTCCGGCTCTCGTATCGAAAAGTGAATTTCGGAGAGATGACAATTATCGCGTATTGGGATGCTAGATCTATTTATTTAGATAAAAATAAATAACTTAATAATCGCGTTAAATAATAACTGCGCGAGATGATACGATATATTTTACTTCAAGATTGAGACAACTGCGCAAATTGCGGACGTGGCGACGGTGAACAAAATTTAATTTTCAATATCGTTGCGCGTGACGGGATGCTCTGGAAGAGTGAGGTGCGCCCACCCAAAACCCAGTTATCGTCCGAGCTCGCAACAAACGGGCGCCAAGGAAGGAGAAGTCGTCATGTCTTCGCTGCCCACTATCGTTTTGGTTCATGGTTTCTGGGGCGGTGCCGCCCATTGGAGCAAGGCAATTATCGAGCTTACCAAGCTTGGGCACACCGGCCTGCATGCCGTCGAAGTGCCGCTGACCTCGCTCGCCGACGATGCCGAACGCACGCGCAAGATGGTCAGGCAGATTGACGGGCCGGTGGTTCTGGTCGGCCATTCTTATGGCGGCGCGGTCATCACCGAGGCGGGCGACCTGCCCAATGTGGCAGGGCTGGTCTACATCGCCGCTTTCGCGCCGGATGCCGGCGAAAGCCCCGGCGGCATCAGCCAGGCCAAGGCGCCGGCCGCCTTCCCGAACATCGCCCCCGACAGCGACGGCTATCTCTGGATCAAGCCCGACAAGTTCCATGAGAGCTTCTGCCAGGATCTGACCGCCGACGAGGCGCTGGTGATGGCGGTGACGCAGAAGGCGCCGCTCGGCTCGACCTTTGGCGACAACATCACCGCGCCAGCCTGGAAAAAGAAGCCGGTCTGGTACCAGGTGTCGTCGGAAGACCGCATGATCCACCCCGAAAACCAGAAGATGATGTCGCAACGCATGAAGCCGAGGAAGATCGTCGAGCTGAACGCCAGCCACGCCTCGCTGGCATCGAAGCCGAGGGAAGTTGCGGCACTGATCGACGAAGCCGCGCGCAGCGCCGCCTGATCCGACGCCATGGGGCGGGGCGGCGATGCCGTTCGGCCTCGTGGCATCATCGGTCGCGAATCTTCGCTCTTGCGTGCAGCGAAAGCTGCCTTATGGTTTGCCCCCGATGGCCAAGGAAGTCGAACGCAAGTTTCTCGTGAGAGACGAGGGGTGGCGCAAGGCGGTGGAGCGCAGCGTCTCCATCATCCAGTTTTACCTGGCCATCTCCTCCGAACGCTCGATCCGTCTGCGCATCAGCGATGGCCGCGCCGCCAAGCTGACGCTGAAATTCGGCTCGGACATGAGGATACGCGACGAATTCGAATATCCGGTGCCGCTGGCCGAGGCCCGCGAGATGATGGGTTTTGCCGTCGGCAACGTCATCCGCAAGGTTCGCCACCATGTTCGCCACCGCGGTTATGTCTACGAGGTCGACGTGTTCAACTCGACGCTGGACGGGCTGGTGGTGGCCGAGCTGGAAACCAAGGACATCGTGCCCGACGACAAGCTGCCGGCCTGGCTCGGGCGCGAGGTGACCGGCGAGCTCCGCTACTCCAACGCCTCGCTGGCGCTGAATGGCTTTCCCGAGCTGGTGACGTGAGCCCGCGCCTGCATGCGACGCTGCCGCTGGCAAGCGACGTGACGCGGCTTCTGAGGCAGGAGATTACCCGTGCGCTGGAGCATCTGGCGCTGGCGCGGGCGGAACCGGAGGAGCGGCTGCACAAATGCCGCCGCCGGCTGAAAACCGTTCGTGCCCTGCTGCGCCTCGTCCGCTCCGGCGACGAAGCCTTCTTTGCCGAGGAGAATGCCCGCTATCGCGATGTCTCGGCGCGGCTTTCGGGGCTGCGCGAGGCGAGCGCCATGGTCGAGACGGCGGAGCGGCTCGGCAGGGCCTATCCGCGGCGGGCAGCATCGGTTGCGGTGCTGCGGCAGATGTTGGCCGTGCGCCGGGAGGCGGCGATGCAGGACACCGCCGCGTTCGGCACCGCAGTCGACGCAGCACTCGCCGCCTGCCGTCATGGCCTGCTGTGGCTCGGCGCGCTTTCCCTGCCGGCCGATGCCGATGCGGCGAGCACCGTTGTCGTAGACGGCGCGCAGGCTGGCCTTGGTCGGGCCCGAAAGGCGTTCAAACGGGCGCGTTCGCGAGGCCGGGACATCGATTTCCACACGCTGCGCAAGGCGGTGAGGGCGCATGCCACCCAGCTTGCCTTGCTGGAAGGGTTGTGGCCGGAGCGGAGATCGGCACGACGCCACCGGCTGGGCGTTCTCGACAAGCGGCTCGGCGCGCTGAACGACATCGCCGTTCTGGGTGCCCTTGTGCGACGGCAGCCGCCGGCGCTGGATCTGGAGCCCGAGGTGCTGGCCGACGTGGAGAAATGCCTGAAGCGCGAAGGCAAGCGGTTGAGGAAGCAATGCCTGGCCGACGCAAAGCGGCTCTTCGCGCGCGATTGGAAGCGCAAGATTGTGCGCTTGACCGACAGTCTGCGGCAGCGGCTTGCCGCCACGCCGGTCACGGCGCTGCGAGCGGCGTAGGCACGCGGTTCCTTTGTGGGCGGGATGACGCTGCCCTAGCGGATCCCTGCTTCCCGCACCGCCGCCGAAAAGCTGCGGCTGACCGGCAGCAAGGTGCCGTCCTTCAGCTTCAGCAACAGCTTGCCGTCGCGGCGCGCGGTGCCGGCCACCGCTTCCAGCGCCACCCAATGCGAGCGGTGGATCTGCAGGCCGGGCTCGCCCTCGGTTTCGCCGATTGCGTCGGCCATGCGCATCAGCACCAGCGTCGAGCCCTTCTCGGTGTGCACCTCGACATAGTGATCCTGCATGGAGAGCCGTGTCAGCCGGCCGCGTGAGGGCAGCGGCAACCGTTCGAGCAGCGGTGGCCGCCTCTCGGGCCGGGGCGGCGCGACATCCACGGCGGCTGGCGTGGTCGGCGTTTCGGCTGGTGGCACGGTGTCGGCGCTGGTCTCGCCGGCGATCAGAACCGAGGCCAGCGAAATGGCCGCGGCGATCAGCGCGCAGTTGAGGAACAGGGTCAAGGCCGCGCGCGGCGACGGCATTGGCGCCGACAGAACCGCCGCGTCGAACGCCAGAACCACCAGCGCGATGGGCAGGCCGGCGATCGCGCCGGTGATCAGCGCTCGCAGTAACCGTGGCGCGTCGCGGCCCTCGAACAATGTCTGGCCGGCCAGCCGCACAATGGCGTAGCCGATCGTGAAGGTGGCGAGCGCCAGCGCCAGCCAGTAGGCCAGGCGCGGCAACAGCGCCAGCCGCTCATAGGTGCCGAACGGACCGGTCACGCCGAGCACGGCGGTGGCGAGCAGGATCAGCCCCCAGAAGCGCGGCGAGAAGGCGAGAGCCTGCATTTCGCGAAGCGTGGAATGCATGGGGCCGTGCTTCACGTATCGGATCGTCCCTTCCCGAAACCACGTTTGCCGAAGCGGCACCCGACCGCGATGGTGCCGGCCAGCCGAGGCGGTGACGACACTGGTAGCGCGCCGCCCCGCCGCCTTCAACCGACGAGATTTTCGACAGGAGCATTCCATGCCATCGCAGTCCACCACCCCCGGTCTTCTCGACATCGTCACCCACACGCCGCTCTGGGTGTGGCCGCTGATCGCCTATGCGCTCTATGCCGGCTGGGCCCGTACGCGGGACCGCATCGTCTCCCCGGCACGCCTGCTGGCCTTGCCGGTAATCCTGGTCCTGCTCGATGTCTTTGAACTGGTGCGCCACGGCCTTTCCGCGTTCGGCGCCGCCGGTCTCGCCTTCGGCATCGCCGCCGGCACGCTGGCCGGTCTGGCAGTGGCGCGCCACACGCCGACCTGGGCCCTGCCTGACGGCCGGTTGGCGGTGAAGGGACATTGGCTGCCCTTCGCCATCGTCGTCGCCATTGTCGTGGTCAGCTATGCGCGCGGTGTCGCGCTGGGCGTCGCCCCCGCGCTCGCCGCCGATACCCGCTTCGTTATTGCCAACGCCATGCTGGCCGGCTTGCTGCCGGCGCTGATGCTGGCCCGCACGCTTGGCTCCCTGCCGCGCGGGTATTTGAGGATGGCGTGAGGCGCGGTGCCTTTCCTTCTCCCCTTGTGAGAGAAGGTGGATCGGCGCGAAGCGCCGAGACGGATGAGGGGTGTTGGAAGAAACGAGGCGATGCGGAAAGTAGCGTTCGCTTCTGCTGTGGTTCCAGTTCGGACAGGCCGCACTCCGTCCAGCACCCCTCATCCGACTTCGCCTATGGCGGCTACGCCGCCGGGGCTCAGCCACCTTCTCCCACAAGGGGAGAAGGAAAGGATGCTACCACATCCACCAGCTTCTCAGGATTGCGCACCGTATAGATGGCCGAAATGGCGCCGTCGGCGTTGACCGCGAAACCCACGGTCTGCTCGATCTGGCCGGCGATCGAGACGACCAGCCCCGGTGCACCGTTGATGATGGCGGGCGCCACCACGGTACGCGCCGGGTCGGGGTTCTTGCGCACCACGCCGAGCATGAATTTCACGACGACATCGCTGCCGGAAAGCACGTTGATCGCCGCAAGCACCTTGCCGCCGCCATCGGCGACATATTCGACGTCGCTGGCCAGCAGCGCCTTCAGCGGCTCGACATCGCCGCCGAGGGCGGCCCGCTCGAATGCCGCCACGAAACGCGCCACGTCCTCGCCGGTGGCCGGGAAACGGTTCTGGTCTTGCCTGAGCATCTTGCGGGCGCGCGAGGCCATCTGCCGGCAGGCCGCCGGCGTGCGCTTCAGCGTTTCGGCGATCTCCTCGAACGGCACGTCGTAGAGGTCGTGCAGGAACAATGCCGCCCGCTCCAGCGGCGACAGCCGTTCCAGCGCCCGCATCACCGAAAAGGAAATGTCGAGTGCGGCGTCGTTGGCGTCCGGTTCGACCGCGCCGGCCTTTTCCACGATCGGCTCCGGCAGCCATGGCCCGACATAGGTTTCGCGCCGCGCCTGCGCCGAACGCAAACGGTCGAGGCAAAGATTGGTGACGATGCGCGACAACAGCCTTGCCGGGTGCTCGGCTTCCGCAGTCGCTGAAAACCGCAACCAGGCATCCTGCACGATGTCCTCCGCCTCGCTGGCGGAACCGAGATAACGATAGGCGAGCCGGATCAGCCGGGGGCGTTCGCCAAGATAGGCGGCCAGCCGGTCCTGTTCTTCAACCATGGGTCATCCTGGCCATTGATCTGCCCGGCACTTCGTCGGCTCTCTTCGTTTCGGCGGCAAGCCACGCCAGAACGGGCTCGCAGGTATTGCCGTGGCCGAGCCCGCGTTTCAAGAGCGGGTAGAAGGAGCCCGAAACCGTGGCCGCAGCAAGCCCCGCCAGGCCACGCTTGCCCCAGCGCGCCTCGCAGGCCCCGACGATCTGCGGCAGCGTCGGGTCGTTGGCCAAAACCGCTTCGGCATAGTGACGGGCAAGCGCCATCTCGCGCGGCGCTCTGCTTGCGTCATCCGAAAGCATGGCGCTGATGGCGGCCATCGGCACGCCGGCCTCGCACGCCCTGGCGATGGCAAGGCGCAGGCAGGAGCCGCAGTCGGTGTGTCGCACCGCGGTGATGCGGGCGGCGAAATAGGGCGCGGCCTCCAGCCCGAAGCGGTGGTCGGTGAAGTACGAGACCAGCGCCAGCTTGAAGCCGCCGCCGGCGTCGAGGTCGACGAGTTCGGTGAGATAGGCGGTGTCGTAGCCGTAGCGGGCGCCGAAGCGGCGGAAGGCGTGTTTGAGCAACGGGCCGAGCATCAGGCGGTCCTCTTTTGTGGGTCGAAGGCGGGAATGGCGGCGAGCGGCAAGAGGCCGGGCAGCACGATCAGCGCGATGTCGCGCAGCGCGTCGGCGAATGTCGTGCCGTGTTGCATCTCGGCGAGATGCAGGAGCGCATGGCCGCCGAGGAAGATCGAGGCGACGATGAGCATCCAGCGGTCGCGCTTCAGTGCGCCAATGATGAGGCCGGCAGCCGCAGCGATGAAGGCCAGCCCAATGTCGCGGATGAAATGCGGGTTGGCCGGGCCGGTGGCGGTGACGCCGGGAATGGTGACGTACCAAAGCGCCGGTGCCGCCAGCATGAACAGGCCGTTGGCGCCCTGGTAGAGGCCGATGAGGATGAGCAGGGTTCGCATGTCGTTTTTCTCCTCAGCCCATGACGGGACAGGGTGGAGAGGTGTGACATGAGGCGGGAGATTTTTTGGGGGGCGGGCGACGGCTTTCCTTCTCCCGCAAGGGGAGAAGGAAGGGCGCTCACCCCATCCTTAGCTGTGCCTTTGCGTCCTTCACTGACGCGGCAAAGGTCACCAGCGGGCGCTTGACGCCGTGGGTGATCAGCATGCGCCTGGTTTGCGGCGAGGCACCGGCGATGATGAAGCGCACGCCGGCTTTCTTGGCCTTGTGCGCGGTGCTTTCGATGACATTGGCTGCGGTGGAATCGAACAGCGGCACGCGGGAACAGTCGAGGATGAAGTTCTTGCGCTGGTCGGCGATGCGGTCGAGCACGGCGGCAACGGTCGAGGCCGCGCCGAAGAAGAAGGCGCCGGAGATGTGGTAGACGACCGTGTCGGGATCGCTGGCCTCGCTGGCGTCATAGGCGCGGCGGTCGCCATTGGTGGCGTCGGCGACATCGTCGGCCACCAGCGGCTGCTCGCTTTCGGCGATCGCCACCGCTTTCGCCATGCGGTCGATGAACAACACCGCGCCGAGTGCAAAACCGACGACGATGCCTTCGGTGAGATCGCGGAAGACGACGATCAGGAAAGTGGCGCCGAGCACCACGGCGTCGGCCGGCGAGGAGCGCAGCAGCGCGGCGATGGCCTGCTTCTCCACCATGTTCCAGCACACCACGGCCAGCACGCCGGCAAGGGCGGCCAGCGGGATGTAGCTGGCGAGCGGCGCGGCCACCAGCATGAAGACGAGCAGGAAGGCCGAATGCAGCATGCCGGAGACCGGCCCATGCGCGCCGGCCCGCACATTGGTGGCGGTGCGGGCAATGGTGCCGGTGGCGCAGATGCCGCCGAACAGCGCCGAGCCGATATTGGCGAAACCCTGCGCCACCAGTTCGCAATTGGAGCGATGACGGCGCCCGGTCATGCCGTCGGCGACCACCGCCGAGAGCAGGGATTCGATGGCGCCGAGCAGCGCGAAGGCAATCGCGTCCGGCAAGACGGCGATGGCCTTGTCGAGGCTCATCGGCGGCAGCGCCGGCAGCGGCAGGCTGCGCGGAATGCCGCCGTAACGCGAGCCGATCGTGTCGGCCGGCAGCGCCAGCAGCGCCACGACCAGCGAGGCGAGCGCCACCGCCACCAGCATGCCCGGCCAGTGCGGCCGCCATTTCTTCAACGCCACCACGGTGACGATGGAAAGAAGCGCGATGCCGGCGGCGGACGGGTTCAGCGTGCCGCCTGCCTGCCACAATGCCATCAGCTTCGGAACGAAGGGGCCAGGCTCCTTACCGGGCAGTTTGAGGCCGAGCAACTCGACGATCTGGCCGGAAAAGATGATGACGGCGATGCCGGCGGTGAAGCCGACCGTGACGGGGTAGGGGATGTATTTGATGTAGGTGCCGAGCCTTAAGTATCCGATGGCGAGCAGGAACACGCCGGCCATCATGGTGGCCAGCAAAAGCCCGTCCACGCCCTGCCGGTCGGCGGTGGAAGCCACCAGAACGATAAAGGCGCCGGCCGGCCCGCCGATCTGGAAGCGGCTGCCGCCGAGCGCGGAGACGATGAAACCGCCGACGATCGCCGTGAACAGGCCGCGCTCCGGCGTCACGCCGGAGGCAATCGCAATCGCCATGGACAGCGGCAGCGCCACGATGGCGACGGTGAGGCCGGCCAATGCGTCGGCGCGCAGCTGCGGCAGGCCGTAGCCTTCGCGCAGCACCGTCACCAGCTTGGGCGTGAACAGTTCGGAAAATGTCGGCGCTGCTCTGTGGGCCTGCCGGCGCTGGACCTGTTCCATGGCGTGCCTTCCGCAAAAGCGGCGGCATCGTCGGCATCGCAATGATCTTGCGTAACGTCGGCGGTCGCCGTCGCGAACCAAAAAGCCGACCCTGGCGGGAATCCTACATGGAGCCCTTGAGCCGCACGCCCCTGCCGCCGCGTTCGCTGGCCTGGTTGTCGCCGATCAATTCCACCCCGGCCTCGTCGAGCGCCTGGATGACCTTCATCAGCGTATCGACCACGCCCCGCACCACGCCGTCGCTGGCCTCCATGCGCTGGATGGTCGGCAGCGAAACGCCGGCGCGTTCGGCGAGCGTCTTCTGGTCGATGCCGGCCAGTGCCCGCGCCGCACGCATCTGAGCTGCGGTGATCACCGGTCAGAACTCCCGTCTGAGTCTGCAATATGAATGTATGATACCTTCATAGTGATGTGTCAAACATGAATATGGGTTGAAAATACCTTAACTCGGCTCTTCGTCGCCGTTCTTGCCGCGCGGCAGGAAGCGGGCCGCCAGCCAGCACAGCATGGCCCAGGCGAAGCCGGCGCACCAGCCCGCCAGCACGTCGGACGGCCAGTGCACGCCGAGATAGAGGCGCGACACGCCGACCATCAGCGTCACCAGTACGGCCAGAACGAAAACATAGATCTTGGTGACGCGGCCGGGCAGGAAGCGCGCCGCCAGCGTGCCGAGCGTCAGATAGGTGACGGCGGCTAGCATGGCGTGGCCGGAGGGGAAGGACAGCGACGTCTCGACCGCGAGCTTCGAGACCAGATCGGGGCGCGGCCGGTCGATGCCGATCTTGAGCAGGCTGGACAGGATTTGGCCGCCGCCGACCGTTGCCAGCACGAAGAAAGCGGTGCCCCATCGCTTGATGAGCAGGAAATAGATGATGGTGGCGGCGGTGATCAGTATCAGCACTACGGCGCTGCCGAGCGCTGTGATGTCGCGTACCGCACCCTCCAGCCGAGGCGAACCGATCGGATTGCTCGGGTTGCCGGCTTCGCGGAAGGCGAGCAGGATCTGCGTGTCGAATGTGTGCGGGGCGACGTCGCGGGCCACCTCCATCAGTTCGAGAAAGCCCCACAGCCCGCCGGCCACGACGATGCCGGCCAGAAGAACGGGGAACTCGATCTTGTCGAAGAGGGAAGAAAGGGTCTTTCGCATCAATCCTGCCGCTATTGCCGCGCCGGCTTTCGAGGTGGGCGGGCTTTAGCCAATCCCGGCGCTGGTGTCATCGGCCCTGCAAATAGGGCCCAAGCGTGACCAATGCCACTGCCACGATGGCGAGAGCGACACCCGCGCCCTGTATGGGGGTAAGCCGTTCGCCGAAGAAGGCCAGCGCCACGGCATTGACCGCGACCAGCTGGATAACCGCCGAGAGGCTGAGCGAAATCGACATGCCGAAGTCGCGGATCAGCTTCAGCATGATCAGGTTGCCGAGGGTGTAGAGGGCGAGCGTGATCAGGATCTTGCCGAGGCTCGGCGCCAGCGCCCAGTGCTTGGCCGCCGTCGCGGCGAGCAAAAAAATCACGGTGGAAACACCGAGTTGCGCCATGCCGAATACGTTCACCGATTGCCTCCGCCAAGCCCTTATGCCCTGCGCAAGCTTGTTTCCGAATGGTGGACGCCGGTCAAGGGGTGGGAGCGGTCCGCATGAGCGGACGAAAAGCCGAGGGTCTGGCTTTGTGCTTCGAAGGTTACGAGCCCGCGAGCGGCTGGCGCATGTCGGCGCCGACCGGTTTCCGGGCCAATGCGCTAGCGCACCAGAACCGTCTTCGGAAACTCGATCACCTGGCCCTTCGGCTTGGCGTGCTGGGCCGTGACGATGGCCTCGATAAGGATGTCCAGCGCCTCGCAGGCCTTCCTGCTGGTTTGGTCGTTGCCGCGCAGATAGTGGCTTGCCCGCTCGAGATGCAGGCGCGCGGCGGCAAAATCACTGTTCATCGAATACTCCGTTTGGCCCACCGCTCGACAAAGCATGGAACGATTCGGTTGCGGGAACAGAAATTCCCGCAGTGGCATTTGATTCAAAATTGCTGATTTTGACGGTCTCGCGGGCCCTTGCCGGCGGCGGCGCGAACGCTGCAAGATGGCCTCCATGTCGTGGAACCTTGATGAGACTGTGGCGACGTCCGCGGGAGTTGTGGCGGCGGGCCGGGCGGGCAGCGGGCCGGCCCTGGTGCTGGCGCATGGCTGGCCGTGGTCGTCCTTCTCCTGGCACCGGCTCATCCCGGCCCTTGCCAGGCACTACCATGTCCACTGGTACGACATGCCGGGCTATGGGCGCTCGGAAAAGCGGGCGGCGCAACGCACCGGGCTCGATGTGCAGGGGCAGGTGTTCGCCGAGATGCTGGCGCATTGGCGCTTGGAGAACCCGGCCGTTGTCGCCCATGATTTCGGTGGCGCGACTACGCTGCGCGCCCACCTTCTGCATGGCTGCGACTTTGATCGTTACGTGCTGATGAATGTCGTTGCCATGCGCCCCTGGGGCTCGGCGTTCTTCGACCATGTCGGCCGCCATGTCGAAGCATTCCTCGGTCTGCCGCCGCACATCCACCGGGCGGTGGTGGAGGCCTATATCAAGGGCGCGCTGGTGACCGAGCTGGCGCCGGGCGATTTCGAACGGCTCGTCGAACCCTGGTTGAGCGAGGAAGGCCGGCAGAGCTTCTACCGGCAGTTCGCCGAGGCCGACGAACGCTATACGGCCGAGGTCGAGCCGCTGTTCGGCGAAATCCGTTGTCCGGTGGCGATCATCTGGGGCGAGGACGACCCCTGGATACCGCTGGAACGAGGCCGGGCGCTGCATCGCCTCGTCCCGCAGGCATCGTTCGAAACGCTGGCCGGCGTCGGCCACCTGCCTCAGCTCGAGGCGCCGGATCGTGTGCTGGAGCGGTTGGGGGTGTTTCTCTCTGGCGGCGATGCGGGATGAGGGGCGTCATCCCGGAAGCCGGAGTGCAGCGAAGGCTATCCCGGACCCATTGGCTGCATCATCGTCGTGAACGGCCCAGTCCTTGTGCTGAGCCGTCTGCGTTTCCCTGATCGTGCCTTTCGCCGTCGACTGCCCGAACTTTGATCCCGGCCGCGCTGCTCAATGGGTTCCGGGTCGGCGCTCGCTTTGCTCGCTTGCCCGGAATGACGGGCGAGGGGCGTGCTACCCCTTGCCCGCAATCTTCGCCGCGATGGCCTTGGCTTCCTGGCCGGCGGTGTAGAAATGGCCGAGCACGCTCGGGCGCATGGAAATGAACCACAGGCCGGGCTGGTTGCCTGGCTCGGCGCCATTGGTCTTCGGCGCGCCGTTGCTGTTCAGCACGCCGAGCCCGTCCAGCATCGGCTCCAGCCCGGTGCGGTAGCCGGTGGCGGCGATGACGATGTCGGCCTCTATCGCCGAGCCGTCGGCCAGCACGATTTGCTCGGGCTCGAAGCGGGCGACGGACGTCACCACCTTGATGCGGCCGGCCTTGATGGCGGCGATGGCGCCGTCGTCGGCGGCGATCGCCACATGGTCGTCCCTCAGCCGGCTGATGGCGCCCTTCTTCACCGGCGCGAAACCGAGTTTGCGGAGATCGCCGAACATCGCGCGCTGCAGGAGCGCCACCATGAAATTGCCGATCGGCACCGGCAGCGCGTTGGTGATCCTGGAAAAGCGCTGCACGGCGATCTTGCCGATGCGCTTGGGCAGGACCGAGGGGCCGGCGCGCCCCGCCACCGTGATCGACGCCGCCTTGGCGCCGACCAAATAGTTCAGCGCGTCGAAGCCGGAATTGCCGGCGCCCACCACCAGCACGCGCTTGCCTTCATAGTCTTTCGGGCTGCCGAATTTCGCGGCATGGATCAGCCTGCCGCCGAATGTCGCCGCACCTGGCCAGTCCGGCATCCACGGCACCTGGTCGTGGCCGGTGGCAATGATGACGTTGCGCGCATGGCGCACGCCCTTGGCGGTATGGACGGCAAAGTGGTCGCCGTCGCGCGTGACACGCTCGACCGCCATGCCGAATTCGACGGCGATGCCGCGTTGCCTGGCGAACTGTTCCAGATAGGCAATGACCGCGGCCTTGGGCGGAAAGGCCGGCACGCCGCGCGGATAGGGCATGCCGGGCAGAAACGACATGTCGCGATGCGTGTTGAGCGCCAATCGCTCATGGCGCTGGTGCCACGGCTCGGCGATGCGCTGTTCGCGTTCGAACACACTGGCCTTGATGCCGTGCCGGGCGAGTGCGTCCGCCGCCGCGAGCCCAGCCGCGCCGGCGCCGATCACGATCACCGGTTCGATCGTTTCGGTCATATTTCCACCAAATCCTTCCGCGACACCGACGCCGCAACCAAGAACGAGGCAAGGCCGGACGGGTTCGACCCAACCACGTCTCGCTCTACTTGCGCTATGTGGCATGGACGGCGATATGGCAATAGATGGTTGAGGGGTGGTGGTGGCTGCTGATTCGAGGTTCGGGTCGCGCGGCCGCTAGTTGGGTATCATCTGGGCATTGACCATGGGTTCGCTCCGCAAGAGCATAGACCGCTTCCTCGACGATCGTGCACCGGCCATTCCGCGGGCCGAGCTGCCGCTCGCCAAACGCTTGGCAATGCTTGCCCAGCATGGCGATTTCTCGCTCGCCTATTCGACGGCGACGCAGCCGCTTCTTTCCTATTTCGGCGACGAAAACGGTTATGTCGCCTTCCAGACGATGATGGGCCGCCACTACGCGCTGGCCGATCCGGTCGTTGGCGAGGCTAATCGCGCTGCGCTGATTAACCGCTTCGTCGAGATCGCCGATTCGCCGTGGTTTGTGCAGATCGGCGAGGCGAGCGCGAAAATCCTGTCCGGCCTCGGCTACCAGGTCAGCCGCATCGGCTTCGACACCAGGCTGTCGCTGCCGGCTCACGATTTTTCCGGCAAGCCCAACGAGACCGTGCGCTATTCCGAGCGCTGGCTGGTCAAGAAGGGTTTTACACTGACCGAGGACAAGGGCGGGCTGGTCGATGCCGACGAGGTGCGCCGCCTTTCCGACGAATGGCGCGCCGGCCGCATCGTCAAGCGCCGCGAGATGGCTTTCCTCAACCGCCCGTTCCCGATCCTGCCCGGCCCCGGCATGCGCCGCTTCGTGCTGCTCGATCCGGACCGCAAGCTGACTGCGCTGCTCGACTTCGACCCGATCTACAAGGACGGCAAGGCCGTCGGCTACACCACCGCCTTCAAGCGCAAGCTGGCGGACGCGACGCCGCATGCCGAGATCGGGCTGACCAAATTCGCCGTCGACCAGTTCCGCGGCGAGGGTGTCGCCTCGGTGACGCTGGGTCTGTCGCCGCTCGCCGACACGGCGCCCAGCGGCTTCCCCGAAAGCACCTTCTGGCGTGGCGCCTTCGGCCGGGCGTTCGACTCCAAACTGGTCAATCGCCACCGCTTCAACCTGCAGGGCCAGGCGGCGTTCAAGCGCCGCTTCCACGGCACCGAGGAACCCGCTTACATCGCGTTCCGGCGCGGCACCGCCTCCGGAATGCTGGCGCTGCTCAGATTGCTTAAGGCGATTTGAGGTAGAGCGCCGACGCCCTATCTCCCCCCTTGCGGGGGAGAATGGATTTTCACGATCTTAGCGGCGCTCGGCCGCCAGGCCGATCTTGGCGCCACTAAGTCGTAGAAAATCCAAGAGAGGGGATATTCAGCTATGAGCGCCCCTCCGTTTATGCTCGGCTGAAGTCCAAGACGTCGATGCTCGTTCGAAGGTGAAAAGCCGCAACCTTGCGGCTGAATATCCCCTCTCTTGCGATTTCTAGCACTTAGACTGCGCCGCCCTACGGGCGTGCTCGCTAAGATGCTGAAATCGCTTTCTCCCCCGCAAGGGGGGGAGATAGTAAGGCGCCGCCCTACGTCCTCAGCCGATATCCGGTCTTGAAGATCCAGGCGACGACGCCGATGCAGACGGCGAGGAAGCCCAGCGTGATGGCGAGGCTGATCTCCACCGACACGTCGCCATGGCCGAAGAAGGCCCAGCGGAAGCCGCTGACCAGATAGACGACCGGGTTGAACAGCGAGATCGTGCGCCACACGCCCGGCAGCATGTCGATCGAATAGAACGAGCCGCCGAGGAAGGTCAGCGGTGTCACCACCAGAAGCGGGATCAGCTGCAGCTGTTCGAAGCCGTTGGCCCAGATGCCGATGATGAAGCCGAACAGCGAGAAGGTGACGGCCGTCAGCACCAGGAAGCCGAGCATCCAGAACGGGTGCTGGATGTGGAGTTCGACGAACAGCGAAGCGGTTGCCAGGATGATCAGGCCGATGCCGATCGACTTGGTGGCTGCCGCCCCGACATAGGCGATCACCACTTCCAGATAGGAAACCGGCGCCGACAGCAATTCGAAGATGGTGCCGACGAATTTCGGGAAATAGATGCCGAAGGAGGCGTTGGAGATCGACTGGGTGAGCAGGGTGAGCATGATCAGCCCCGGCACGATGAAGGCGCCGTAGCTGACGCCGTTCACCTCCGTGATGCGCGAGCCGATGGCGGCGCCGAACACCACGAAATAGAGCGAGGTCGAGATGACGGGCGAGATGACGCTCTGCATGATGGTGCGCAGCGTGCGCGCCATTTCCACCTTGTAGATCGCCCAGACGGCGCGATGGTTCATGCCTGCCTCCTCACCAGGGAGACAAAAATCTCCTCCAGTGAACTGTTTTCGGTGTTGAGGTCGCGGAACTGGATGCCGGCCTGGTCGAGGTCGCGGATCAGCGAGGCGACGCCCGGCCGTTCCGCCTGGTTGTCATAGGTGTAGGTGAGTTCGTTGCCGTTCTGGGAAAGCTCGAGATTATAGCCGTCGAAACCGGCGGGCACCGCAGTGAGCGGCGTGCGCAGCTCCAGCTTGAGCAGCTTGCGGCCGAGCTTGCGCATCAGTTCCGCCTTCTCCTCGACCAGCACGATTTCGCCCTTGTTGATGACGCCGACGCGGTCGGCCATCTCCTCGGCTTCCTCGATATAATGGGTGGTGAGGATGATGGTGACGCCGGATTCACGCAGCCGCCGCACCAGCGCCCACATGTCCTTGCGCAGTTCCACGTCGACGCCGGCGGTCGGCTCGTCAAGGAACAGGATCTTCGGCTCGTGCGACAGCGCCTTGCCGATCATCACCCGGCGCTTCATGCCGCCCGACAGCGTGATGATCTTGGAATCGCGCTTGTCCCAGAGCGACAGGTCCATGAGCGTCTTCTCGATGAAGGCCGGGTCGGCCGGCTTGCCGAACAGGCCGCGGCTGAAGGCCAGCACCGAGCGCACGGTCTCGAAGGATTCCACCGTCAGTTCCTGCGGCACCAGCCCGATCAGGCTGCGCGCGGCGCGATAGTCCTTCGAGATGTCGTGGCCGTCCACGGTGACCGTGCCGCCCGAGCGGTTGACGATGCCGCAGATGATGGAAATCAGCGTCGTCTTGCCGGCGCCGTTGGGGCCGAGCAGGGCGAAGATTTCACCACGCTTGATGTCGAGATTGATGTTCTTCAGCGCGCTGAAGCCGGTGGCATAGGTTTTCGAGACACCGGAAACGGAGATGACGGATTGCATGGGGGCAAAGGTCTGATTGGAAAGGATTTGCGATTGTGAATGCTCAATGTCGGTCAGCCGGCCGCGAAGTCAATGCCGCTGCTGACACTTCGGAACATCTCCTGACATACTGACCGGACCGCCCGTCGTCCAGGCACGATGACTGGGACGATCGTGGCGCCCGGAAATTGTGCTATAGGGGAGTGGGGCGAGGGTAAGTTCCGGCAAGCGCATGGCGCGTGCCGTCTGGAGGATTGCCCATGCGCGCCACGATGGCCGTTGCAGCCGCTGCCCTGCTTGCGTTCTCGACCCTTGCCGCCTTGGCCAAGGAGCCGCCGCCGAGCGGCGCCAAGAAGCTTTCCGAGCTCGTCGCCCTGGTCGAGCAGCGCGCGGATTTCGCCTACATCGCCGACGTCGAGTGGAGCGACAAGGGTTACGACGTCACCTACTTCACCAAGGACGGCGCCAAGGTCGAAATCAAATACGATCCTGTCACGGCAACGCCGATGAACCTGCAATAATGTGTGTGCCGGCAGCCCGCCAAACCTGCGACCTTGCGCCTCGCGTGGCGCAGAGCCGCGCGGCGGACAGCCGCTTTGACGGGCCCGTCGGGCAGGAGTAGCTTTGCCTTATTGAATACAAGCAGGAGTCGTCATGGACCCGCTCATGTTGTCGCGCATCCAGTTCGGCGCCAATATTTCGTTTCACATCCTTTTTCCTACCATCACCATCGCCCTCGGCTGGGTTCTTCTTTTCTTCAAGCACCGATACAACGTCACCGGCGACACGGCCTGGATGCGCGCCTACTTCACCTGGGTGAAGGTCTTCGCCATCACTTTCGCCATGGGTGTCGTCACCGGCATCACCATGAGCTTCCAGTTCGGCACCAACTGGCCGGGCTATATGGAAACCGTCGGCAACATCGCCGGCCCGTTGCTTGCCTATGAGGTGCTGACCGCGTTTTTCCTGGAGGCGGCCTTCCTCGGCATCATGCTGTTCGGCTTCCGCCGCGTGTCGAACCGCGTGCACACCTTCGCCACCTTCCTGGTCGCCTTCGGCACGACGGTCTCGGCCTTCTGGATCATCGCGCTGAATTCCTGGATGCAGACGCCGACCGGCTTCGAGATGCGCAACGGCCAGGCCCATGCGGTCGACTGGTGGGCGATCGTTTTCAATCCGTCCATGCCCTATCGCCTGACGCACATGCTGCTGGCCTCGGGCCTCACCGTCTCCTTCCTGGTCGCAGGTCTCTCGGCGCTGCGCTACATCTGGGGCGACCGTTCGGAATCGATGTGGAAAGCGCTGCGCACCGGCGTCTTTCTCGGCGCGGTATTGATCCCAATCCAGATTTTCGTCGGCGACCAGCATGGTCTCAACACGCTCGAGCATCAGCCCGCCAAGATCGCGGCCATGGAGGCCAACTGGAAGACCGGTCCCAACATCCCGCTGGTGCTGTTCGCGCTGCCCGACGAGAAGACCAAGGAAAACAAATTCGAGATCACCATCCCGAACGGCGCCAGCCTGATCCTGCGCCACAGCGCCGATGGCGTCGTGCCGGGCCTCGACCAGTTCGAGGGCAACCACCCGCCGGTCTTCCCGGTGTTCTGGGGTTTCCGCATCATGGTGGGCACCGGCTTGCTCATGCTGGCGGTATCGTGGGCGGCGAGTTTCTTCCTGTGGCGGCGCCAGAGCCTGCCGCAGCCCCTGGCACTCTTGATGGTGCCGATGGGTCTCTCGGGCTGGGTGGCGACGCTGGCCGGCTGGTACACCACCGAGATCGGTCGCCAGCCCTGGCTGGTGACCGGCGTGCTGAAGACCGCCGACGCGGTCGGTCCCATCGCCGGCGGTCAGGTCGCCTTCACGCTCGCCATCTATCTCATCCTCTACGCGCTGCTGCTCGTCGCCTATCTCGGCGTACTGGTGCATCTGGCGCTGAAAGCCGCCAAGGACGGCGACACCTCGCCGCTGCCTGGCGCGATGAATGCGGCACTTTCCCAGCAGGCTGCGGGGGAGTGAAACAAGGCAAGGTCGGTACCGGTAAATCGGAAGCGGTTTGAAACGAAGGGGAGTTGACGATGGCTCACAGTCGCAAGGACGAGGCGAGGGCGCTCAGCGCCGACGAACGGACGCATGTCGATCAATCCCGTCACCCGCAGGTGCAGGAACTTTCCGATACGGCTCTCGCCGATCTGATCAAACTGGTGCGCGAGCGCCGCGACAAGGCGCAGTCGGAGGCGGCCCGCCGTCGCCGCGAAATGCGCGGCAAGGCGGCGGCCAAGGGGGCACGACCCTCCGCCGACGACACGGGCTCGCGGCTGAAGGTCGAGGTGCTTGCGATGGCGATGCGCCGCCTCAATGGCGAGGCCGAACGCCGTCGCAGCAAGGCGGGTCGCGAGGCGCTGATCGCCAACGCGCGCAATGCCCTTGCCTTGCGCCAGTCGCGTGTCGCGGCCAACAAGGGCGGGTCGACCCACACCGCCGGCGAAGGCATGAGGGCCGTGGAAAACACCAAGGCCGAAAACCTGACCCGTCGCAGCGAAGTGGGTCGGGTGTCGCAAGCCACCAAGGTTGCGCAGGCCAAGCGCGATAGCCGCTGACCGGCGTCTGAAATCGGATTGTTGCCGCGGGCACGGCATCGGGAAAGGAACGCAGCGTCATGACCCTCGACTGGCCAACTCTTCTGCCCTTGATCTTTGCCGGCTTGATGGGCCTGGCCATCCTGGTCTATGTCGTGCTCGACGGTTTCGACCTCGGCATCGGCATCCTGTTCTCGCTGGCCGGCGACAAGGACAAGGATACGATGATCGCCGCCATCGGCCCGTTCTGGGATGCCAACGAGACATGGCTGGTGCTGGCGGTCGGCTTGCTGCTCGTCGCCTTCCCGATGGCGCATGGCGTCATCCTCACCGCGCTCTATCTGCCGGTCTTCGTGCTGTTGATCGGGCTCATCCTGCGCGGCGTCGCCTTCGACTTCCGCGCCAAGGTGCCGTCGGGCAAGAAGCAGCGCTGGAACCGCTTGTTCTTCGCCGGTTCGCTGATCGCCTCGCTGGCGCAGGGCTATATGCTGGGCGTCTATGTGCTCGGCCTGCAGAGCGGGCTGGCGGCGACGGCCTTCGGCGTGCTGGTGGCGCTCTGCCTTGCCGCCGCTTACGCCGCGATGGGCGCCGCCTGGTTGATCTACAAGACCGAGGGCGACCTTCAGACACGGGCGGTGCGCTGGCTGCGTTCCGCCCTGGTGCTGACGGTGCTCGGCATGGCCGCGATATCGCTGGCCACCCCGCTCGCCAGCCCGCGCATCTTCGCCAAGTGGTTCGTCTTCCCGGAGATGCTCTATCTGTCGCCGCTGCCGATCCTGTCGGCGCTGCTGTTCATCTGGCTGTGGCGGCAGACCTTCCACCTGCCAAAGGAGGGCGACCGCCACTCGCTGTTGCCGTTCCTGACGCTGGCAGCGATCTTCACGCTCGGTTTCGCCGGTCTCGCCTGGTCGTTCTATCCCTATGTGGTGCCGGACAAGCTGACCATCTGGCAGGCGGCCTCGGCGCCGGAAAGCCTGGTGGTCATCCTGGTCGGCGCCATCATCGTCTTGCCGATCATCATCTTCTATTCGTTCTACGCCTACCGGGTGTTCGCCGGGAAGGCGACGGACCTGACCTACGACTGAGAAACCGATGATGCCGGGCTGCAAATGGCGTGGCGCTGGCATGAGGCGATGCGATTTAGCGACGACCGTCGGGAATGACGGACCCAAGCCTCGAAGATCTTGCCATCACACGGGGCGACCGGGCATGCGAACCAACCCTCAACTCTTCGGGCTGGCCATGACCAGCACCGGCTTGTCGGCGTAAAGGTCCGGGAACATCGTCTTCAGGTTCTCGATCTTCGGCAGGTCATTGTAGACGATGTAGGGATAGGTCGGGTTCCGGGCGAGGAAGTCCTGATGGTAGTCCTCGGCGGGGTAGAACGCCTTACCGGTCTCCAGCGTCGTCACGATCTTGTTCGGGAACGCCTTCGTGGCTTCGAGCTGCGCGATGTAACCCTCGGCGATCTTCTTCTGCTCGGCATTGGTTGCAAAGACAGTGGAGCGGTACTGCGTGCCGTAGTCCGGCCCCTGGTAGTTGAGCTGGGTCGGGTCGTGGGCGACCGAGAAATAGATCTGCAGGAGCTTGCCATAGGTGATCTTGGACGGGTCGTAAGTGACCTCGACGGATTCGGCGTGACCGGTGTCGCCGGAGCCGACCGTCTCATATTCGGCGGTATCCTTGGTGCCGCCGGCATAACCCGAGACGGCGCCGGTGACGCCCTTGACGTGCTGGAACACGCCTTGCACGCCCCAGAAACAGCCGCCGGCGAAGACGGCTTTTTCCGTGCCGGGGGCCGATTTCTCGTCGAGCGCCGGTGGCGGGATTTTTACCGCCTCCTCGGCCGCGCGCGACGGCGCCTGCAGGAAGGTCAGCGCCGCCGCCGCGACAACGAGGCTGGCGGCGGTGCCGGTGGCAAACACTTTCCACGGCTTGCGCGAAGAATTGCGGTGTCTGGGCATGGCTTGGCTCCTTCATGGCGCCGGCGGCGTTTCCGGCACTATACGATGGCTGGTCTCGAACGGCTCTCACGATCCCGTGCTGTTGTCCGGCGGCGGATTGGGGACGGCCTCCCCCTCATCGGGCCGGCTCCCGTGCTACGCACCCTTCTCCCCGCGGGGGAAAAGGGTTTGGCGCCGACGCTGGCCGCCTCTTCTGACCGGAGAGGCCGGGTGAGGGGCTCCGAAATTTACTGCGTCTTCGGCTTCATCTTGTCGGCAGGCTTCATGGCGTCGGGTTTCATCGCGCCCTCGGATTTCATGGCACCCGCGTCCTTGCATGCCTTCATCGCCTTTTTCTTCATCATGGAATCCTTTTCCATGCCGGCCTTTTTCTTGCAGTCGGCCATCATCTTGCTGGCCGCCATCTTGTCGGCGGGCTTCATGGTGTCCATCGCGCTGGCGCCGATGGCACTGAACGCGGTCGCCGCAAAGGCAAGCGCCAGGGCCGGCAGGCTGATGGTGGAAAGACGGATCATGTTCTGCTCCTTCGAGGTTGGGCGGCGCATCTGACGGCGCCTGTTTTGCCGGGCCACGGCCCGGCAATTCCTGGACAAGGCCCGCCGCTCGGCGGGCCGGCGTTCGGCTACTCGGTGGCGGCGGCGAGGATCGGGCCGCCATGCGGCGCCTGCACCAGAACGGCGGTGGCAAGACCGCTCTTGGCCGCCGGCAGCGGCAGGGTGGTGGCCGCTCCCGTCCAGCTTCCCAGCCGGGTCAGAGCGCGCACGACATTGGCGTGCGGCAGCGTGTGGCCGCTGTTTTCGCCGCGCCCGACCGGCACCTCGACGACACCCGGCCGGTAATGGACCAGCCAGACATCCGCCCCGCCGGCCGGCGCGGTGCCGGCTCCGATGGCAGCACTACCGCCGGCGAGCGAAAGTGCTGGACCGGCGACGGGCTTGTCACGGCTGATCAGCGTCTCGATTTCGGAAAGCTGATTGCCGATCGTATCGGTGTGGCCGTTGACCACCATCTGCGGCGTGAACGGGCCGCTGCGGCCGAGGCCCGGCTCGTAGCTGACCTGCCTCTCTGTGAATTCCGGCCTGCCGAACGTGTCCTTCCAGCCGAGATAGTCCCAGTAAGTGACGTTGAAGGAGAGTGCCAGCACGCTCGGCCGGTCCTTCAGCTTGATCAGATTGGCGTTGGCGGGCGGACACGAAGAGCAGCCCTGGCTGGTGAACAATTCCACCACGGTGAGCGGCCTAGCCGTCGCTGCGCCGGTGGCCGCGAGGGCGAGGGCAATGCTGATGGCGAGGCGTTGTGCCCCGGTTCCCATGCCGCGCCTTGATCCGCTTGCGTTCATCGCCGCTCTCCCGTCTCGGACCGGTCCTGGCCGGTCACATCGGGGGTTTCGCCGGGGCGCGGCACTTCGTTACGCCGATCACCGCTTCGTGATCGAGCACCCTGTCGCGCGGCAAAAAAAGAACCCGCCGAGGACAGGGTCCGGGCGGGTTGAGCAGACGAGAGGGAACTGGAGGTTCCGGTGGAACTATTGTGTCAGCGTCGTTCCGGACGGGCGCTGCGAGAAGGCGCATTTGCCAGTGACGGAGTAGAAGAAGTCGGCGTTGACGATCGGCGCCGGTACCGGGCTGCCGCCGTCCTCCCAGGCCTGCTGGCTGGTCTGGCCGCACGGCACGGCGTTGAAGATGTTGACTTTCGTGCCGGTGGCCACTTCGACACCGTCGATATAGAGCCGGTTCGACGTCGTCGGGTCATCGCTTCTGACCTTCGTCGGATTGCCCTGGGGGACGTCCATCTGAAGGAACAATGTATCCATCTTGGTGACGTCGATGGCCGCGCCCTTGCCGCCGGTTGTGTCCAGCGTGATCGAGCAGGTCGTCATCTTGTTGCCGTTGATGATGGCGCCGGCGGGAGGGTTGTTCGTCGTACTGGTGGTCGTGCAGGTCTGCGTCTGCACCGCCTGGAAGACGCCGTTGAGGTTCGGCACCGAGATGGTGGTTGTGCCGTAACCCTTCGGGTCGCCGCCCTTGTTGTAGGTATAGGTGATCTTCATCAGCATCAGGGGAGGGTTGGTGCTGCCATAGGGCGTGCCGAACAGCGACACGGTTTTGTCCCACCAGCCCGACACCTTGGTGACGTTGAAGGTTGCCTGCACCAGCGCCGGCGGCTTGGTTGCCGACGAATTGACGTTGATGGTGACGTTGTTGATCGCGGCGACGCGCATGAAGTTGGTCGGCATGCTGTAGCTGGCCGAGGTATCGACCTTGGCGGTGCCGATATTGTCGACCGTGAAGCTGTTGAGCGTCGCGGTGCCGTCGGCGCCGTTGGCCGCGTAGAAGGCCTGCAGCTTGTCCTGCCTTTGCGCCAGCGTTGAGTCGATGGGCAGCGTGGTTATGGCCAGCGTTGCCGCGTCCAGCGCGTTCTGCATGTTGGAGCGCGTCTGCACGCCCGACGTGTAGTCGGCCGACACGCCCAGCACCGCAAACAGCGGCACCATGGAGATGGCGAACAGCGGCGTATAGGAGCCATTCTCGGATTTCAGGAAGTGCTTGAAGGACTTCAGCATGGACATATCCCAGCGACGATCTGGGCGGCAGATAGCACGCAGTCTTCAAACTCCCCGCTAACGGAACCCGTAAAGATTTAACGGTCGTGCGGATTCCCTTGGAACGCCGCCGCTTGCCCGCGCATCCGGCCCCTGATAAAGGCCGCGCCATGAGCACGCCCATTTCCAACATCCGCAATTTTTCCATCGTCGCCCATATCGACCACGGCAAGTCGACGCTGGCCGACCGCCTGATCCAGACGACTGGCGCGCTGGAGGCGCGCGAGATGACGGAGCAGGTGCTCGACAACATGGACATCGAGCGCGAGCGCGGCATCACCATCAAGGCGCAGACCGTCCGTCTCAACTACAAGGCCAATGACGGCCAGGACTATGTGCTGAACCTCATCGACACGCCCGGCCATGTCGACTTCGCCTACGAGGTGTCGCGGTCGCTGGCCGCCTGCGAGGGTTCGCTCTTGGTCGTCGACGCCTCGCAGGGCGTCGAGGCGCAGACGCTGGCCAATGTCTACCAGGCCATCGACAACAACCACGAGATCGTCGTGGTGCTGAACAAGATCGACCTGCCGGCCGCCGAGCCCGAGCGTATCCGCGAGCAGGTCGAGGAGGTCATCGGCATCGACGCCAGCCAGGCCGTGCTGATCTCGGCCAAGTCGGGCATCGGCATTCCCGACGTGCTGGAGGCGATCGTCAAGCAATTGCCGCCGCCGCGCGAGGGCGATGCTTCGAAGCCGCTCAAGGCCATGCTGGTCGATAGCTGGTACGACGCCTATCTCGGCGTCATCGTTCTGGTACGCGTCATCGACGGCGTACTCAAGAAGGGCCAGACCATCCGTATGATGGGAACCGGCGCGAAGTATCCGGTCGAGCGCACCGGCTTCTTCACGCCGAAGATGGTGCAGGCCGAGGAGATCGGCCCTGGCGAATTCGGCTTCATCACCGCCTCGATCAAGGAAGTGGCCGACACCCGCGTCGGCGACACCATCACCGAGGACAAGCGCCCGACCACGACCGCGCTGCCGGGCTTCAAGCCGGCGCAGCCGGTGGTGTTCTGCGGCCTGTTCCCGGTCGACGCCGCCGATTTCGAGGACCTGCGCGCCGCCGTCGGCAAGCTGCGTTTGAACGACGCCTCGTTCTCTTATGAAATGGAAACCTCAGCCGCGCTCGGCTTCGGCTTCCGCTGCGGCTTCCTCGGCCTGCTGCATCTCGAAATCATCCAGGAGCGGCTGGAGCGCGAGTTCGACCTCGACCTCATCGCCACCGCGCCGAGCGTCGTCTACCGGCTCAATCTGCGCGACGGCACGACCAAGGAACTGCACAACCCGGCCGACATGCCGGACGTCATGCAGATCCTGGCCATCGAGGAGCCGTGGATCCGCGCCACCATCCTCACCCCCGACGACTATCTCGGCGGCATTCTGAAACTCTGCCAGGACCGGCGCGGCGTCCAGGCCGACCTGTCTTATGTCGGCAAGCGCGCCATGCTGGTCTACGACCTGCCGCTGAACGAAGTGGTGTTCGATTTCTACGACCGGCTGAAGTCGATCTCCAAGGGCTACGCCTCCTTCGACTACCACCTGACCGACTATCGTGAGGGCGACCTCGTCAAGATGTCGATCCTGGTCAATGAGGAGCCGGTCGACGCGCTCTCCATGCTGGTGCACCGTACGGCGGCCGAAAAGCGCGGCCGCGCCATGTGCGAGAAGCTGAAGGACCTGATCCCGCAGCACATGTTCAAGATCCCGATCCAGGCGGCCATCGGCGGCAAGGTGATCGCGCGCGAGACCATCTCGGCCCTGCGCAAGGACGTGACCGCCAAGTGCTACGGCGGCGACGTCACCCGCAAGCGCAAGCTGCTCGACAAGCAGAAAGAGGGCAAGAAGCGCATGCGCCAGTTCGGCAAGGTCGACATCCCCCAGGCGGCGTTCATCGAAGCCTTGAAGATGGGCGATAACTGACGACGGCGGTCTGACCGCAGGTCAGTCGCAGGGAAATCGATCCGGTGGATCGATGCGAGTGCAAGTCCGGGTGGGAACTGCCGGAGGCAGCGGGTCCCACCCTGGGGCACCGGTCGATGACGGACCGCGACGCCTTACTTTCCATTCTTGGAACAAGGCGCGCCTACCGCCCGCCCCACTATTTCTTCACGGAAAAATCCACGGTCTGCTTCAGCGTGCCGTCGACGGAGATCTGCACCTGATAGGTGCCGACCGGCCAGCCGGCGTTCGGCTTGGTCATGGCGGAATCGACGTGGTTTTCCAGCGCGCCGATCTCGAAGCTGACTTCGTCGATCTTGTAGTTCGCCGGCGCCGCGCCGCCGGAATCGACCGCGATCCAGCTCACGGTGAGTTTTGACCCCGAAGCCACGTCGTCGGTCATGTCGGCGGAGAGGAAAATCTTCGCCGTGTCGGGCGTAAATGTCGTCTGGGTCTCCTCGGCGCCCTCGCTGGCCGACAGGACGATGTTTTCAAACCCTTCGGCCTGCGCGCGCGCAGAAAATGCCCCGACCGCCACCAGTGCCGCCGCCCCCATGATCATCGACCGAATGCGCATGCTCTTCCCCAAGATTGAACCCGCCGCCCGCGCCCGACTCACGCGATGCGCGCCAGCGGCTGCATGGTAGAACGCAGGGGCTGGGGTTTGTCTATGAGGGGGTGAGACGCGGTCCGCGTCAGCGGATGAAAAGCCAATTGCTTGGCTTTTCAAGCGACGAACGCCCCGAGTTTACGAGAGGCCGGGTGCGGTTGGGTTGTTCGGTCCAGCACATCCCCCAGTGGGGAAGACGGTGCTATCATCGCGCCCAAATAATACGGCGCCGCCGCATTAGCTTGTGGCTGTGCTTTCGAAATGGAATTGGGGATACCTTTCAAGCAATAGCCCGTCAGGGTGGAGTAAGCGGTTCATTTAGTTTACAGGTCGTCTCTACTGCTTCAGGGGTTGGACGATCGTGGAGAATGGCATAAAGCCCGAGCCCTTTTTGAAGTGGGCTGGGTCGAAACGGAAACTCCTTCCCGCCCTAGAGGGGCTTATTCCGAAATCATTTGGAACGTATATAGAACCTTTTTTAGGGTCGGCTTCCCTTTTTTTTCATCTGGCGCCGACTGACGCATACTTGGCCGATGCGAACAAAGACTTAATTAATACTTACTTGGCTGTTCGCGATAATCCAGAATTGGTTTCGCGACATTTGAGCCGCATGCGCGTTGATCGAGAGGTTTATTATTCGATTCGATCTAAACGTTCTAACGGCCTATATAAGAGAGCGGCTGAGTTTATTTATCTGAATAAAACTTGTTGGAACGGCTTGTACAGGGTGAACCTAAAGGGGGAGTTCAATGTTCCATATGGTGCACCAAAAAATTCCAAGGTCTTCGAAAAGGAGAATTTATTCGGCTGCTCATGCGCTCTGTCTAGCTCGTCGATCAAATTAGCTTGTGCGGATTACAGTGCCGTTGAGAAGATAGCAAAAAAAAATGATTTTGTATTTTTGGATCCGCCCTATGTTACAACGCATAGCAACAATGGTTTTATTGAATACAATGAAAAGATATTTAGCTGGGATGACCAGGTTCGGTTGGCTTCAATGTGTGAGAGGCTTGCAAACCGAGGTGTTCGTGTTCTCATAACAAATGCAAGTCACGACGCGTTGCGGAACCTATATGCCGGATTTGAATCAAAGGAGATTGTTCGGAAGTCCACCTTGGCTTCGAGTTCAAAATTCCGGAGAGAGGTTAAAGAAATTGCGTTTTTTGCATAGGCAAATCAATGGCTGAAAATATTGCGCTAATTGAGCCGCATAAGATTCATCCTAATGAAGAGAATCCGAGAATAATATTCCGTGAGGATGAGCTTCTGGCTCTGGAAGACAGTATTAAAAGGCAGGGCATACTTGTTCCTCTGACTGTCTTTGCGGATGGAAAAAACTATACCATCCTTGACGGTGAGAGGCGGTGGCGTTGCGCATCGAAGCTTGGGTTGTCTCAAGTCCCGGCGATTGTTCAACCCAAGCCAGACAAGCTCCAGAACATCATGATGATGTTCGCGATACATAAAACTAGACGAGACTGGGATCCTCTTCCCACAGCACAAAAACTACAGCAGCTAGAGAATGAGCTGGAGCGACGGTATAGTAGTAAGCCGACAGAAGACGCTTTGGCATCTGCAGCCTCCATTACGAGGGGGGAGGTGCGGAGATATCGCCGTATCCTTGGCTTGCCGGAAGACCTGCAATCCGAACTCATGGAGGAATTGAACAAACCCCGATCCGAACAAATTCTAACGGTGGATCATGTGCTTGAATCAACTCGAGCTGTGGAAGCTATTGTTAAACGAGACATAGTCACAGTTGAGGAGGGGGAGAGGCTTTCTAGTGCGTTGATCGACAAGTTTAGGTCGCAAGTGGAACGAAGCACTGTGGGTCCACGTCAGCTGCCAAAAATTGCAAGGGCAGTGGAAAGAGGTGACGTATCTGTTTCGTCTGCGCAGAATGTGTTGCGTAAACTGATCGTCGATCGTTTTTATACAACGGATGATGCTTTCCGTGAAGTGGGGGCTGAATCAGAGGCGTCCAGAGATCTTCAGTTGGCTGCGGATCGTTTAGCGGAAAAAATCGGGGAACATCTTTTAAAGAGATACCCGGTGTCTAGGCCTCTGAAAGAATCTTTGGTTATTCTTGGTAAGAAAATAGAAATTTTAATTAGCTGATATTCTCCTAATGGCGGCGGGTTCATATAGGACATTGTCTGAATCGTCTTTGGCGGCGGCTGCTGACGCTGAACAACATTTTGCCGATCTGGGGTAT
The DNA here is from genome assembly GCF_008727715.1 of Mesorhizobium terrae. GTDB lineage: Bacteria > Pseudomonadota > Alphaproteobacteria > Rhizobiales > Rhizobiaceae > Mesorhizobium > Mesorhizobium terrae. Next base: position 50,517 of record NZ_CP044218.1, on the reverse strand, counting down.
GTAATTAGACGTGAACCAAATGAACTTGGGTTTCCGTTCACACCAGCTTTTGTTGCGGTACGCAAGCCAACAAGAGTGGTTGTGGAGGTCGTTTCCGAAATTGATGCTGACCGTGTTGATGAATGGAAATGTTATTGCAATGCTTGTGAGACGGACACTCAGCTTATGTTCGTAACAACAAAAGCCGTCTCTGAAAATACGATGGCGCTGTTGGCAAAGAGGAAAATAGGCTTAATTTCATTCGCAAATAATACCAGAATCCACCTTCTTGATGCGAGCGACATCGCATTTCAGATAACTTTGCCTGTTCTTGCCGGGCTTTCTAAGCCGCTTAGAGTGGAATTGGGTCCGGCTTATGAGAATTTTGATAAAGGCAACTGGCGCGAGGGGTTCGAGGATGCATGTATTGCCTTGGAAAATCGCGTTCGCCCCTATCTCTGGGCAGCAATTCAGTCGACACGACTGACTATCTACTCAAAAAAAGGGAAGCCTGCGAATCCAACCAGAGCTTCCGTATTCAAGATGACGTTGGGGCAATTGGCACATACACTTCGCAATGCAGCTCCTGTAAATCACTTAGACTCATTTATTGCGGATCTTATAACGAAGATTAACTCGGAGCGAATTAAGGTAGCTCATAAGAAATATAAAGCAGAGAAGACTTTACGACAGAAAGTTCCTCTTCATACGGTGTCGATTATAAGCTGTATGAAGAAATTCAGCTAGTGTATTCTGTGAAATTGGTGGGCATAGTGCCGCGGCGCCTCCGCCGCCATCGCCTTCCCTTCGCACGCGCACATCAATTGTTGCGATGCGAAAGGCCGTCCGTTAGGCTCGGTCACCTTCCGGTGGCTGAATGGGCTTGGGTCGCCCGCCGGGTTCTGTCTGGTCAGGGAGTTGATCTTGACGACGGCGACCATCGCGCGGCTTGAAGCCGCGCCAGCCCAGGCCGTGCGCGCCCGGCTTCTTTATCTCGACGGCTGGCGCGGCCTTTCCATCGCGCTGGTGCTCATCGGCCATTTCCTGCCGGTGCCGGGCATCAATCTGGCTCTGCTCGGCGTCGAGTTCTTCTTCGTTTTGTCCGGCCGGCTGATGGCCGAGATCCTGTTCATCGAGAATTATCCGCTAAAAGCTTTCTTCAAGCGGCGTTTCTCGCGCATCTACCCGGCGTTGCTGGTGTTCGTGCTGGCCGGCATGGTGCTCTTCGCCGGCACCTTCGTCGCCTATAAATGGAAGGCGGCGCTCACCGCGCTCACCTTCACCTATAATTATGTCGGCATCCTCATCAACCGCGCCGGTGCGCTCGACCACATCTGGTCGCTCTGCGTGGAAGAGCACGCCTATGTGGCGCTGGCGCTGATCAGCGTGCTGGTCGCCCGGCGCCGGCTGGCCGTCGTGCTGGCCGCGCTTGCGGTGCTTTCGATGGTCAGCGGGGCGGTGTCCTACTGGGTGTTCCAGCTCGGTTTCGATGCCAGCTACTGGCGCACCGACACCCACATCGCCTCGATCCTGGTCTCGGCGCTTCTGTGCTGGCTGAAGACGTTTCCGCGCTGGCGCGCCGCCATGCAGCACCCGGCGATCGCGCCGGTGGCGGTTTTGTTAGGCACGCTGTTCTTCCTCGACGCGGTGCCGATGCCGCTGCACTACATGGCCGGAACCCTGTTCCTGGCGATCGCGGTCAACACGCTGGATTTCGCGCCCGTGCGGCTGACCGGCCTGTTGTCGTGGCGCCCGGCGGCGCAGCTCGGCCTGTGGTCCTATTCGCTCTATCTGTGGCAGCAGCCCTATTACAAGTTCGTCTATTTCAAGGGCAGTCCGGCGCTGCCGATGCTCGGCCTCACCTTCGCCTGCGCGCTTGGCAGCTATTATCTCGTCGAAAACCCGGCGCGGCGCTGGCTGAACCGCAATTGGTGAGACGGCGCTGGGTCGGTGAAAGGGCGGGGCTGGCGGTTTCCCTTCGCCGGCGGCTTGCGTTAAGGGCTTGGGCAAAGTTGCTTCCCATGCCGGACCACGCAGACCATGAACGCCAGATCCCGACCCCAATCCAACAACCCGCTGTTCCCGGGCCCGCTGTTCCTGGGCATCGACACCGGCGGCACCTATACGGACGCGGTTCTGTGGTCGGAGGGCTCGACGGGGTCCAAGGGCACCGTGGTCGCCAAGGCGAAGTCGCTGACCACCCGGCACGATCTCGCCGTCGGCATTTCGGGCGCGGTCGGCCAGGTGCTCGAAAAGACCGGCGCCGATCCGGCCTCCATCAAGCTGGTCTCGATGTCGACGACGCTCGCCACCAACGCCCTGGTGGAAGGGCAGGGTGGGCGCGTGGCGCTGATCATGATCGGCTTCGGCGAGGCCGATCTGGAGCGCGACGGCCTCAAAAGCGCGCTCGGCACCGACCCGGTGTTCTTCTGCCCCGGCGGTCATGACGTGCACGGCAATGCCGCCGCCCTCGACCTTTCCGAGCTGGAAGCGGCGCTGCCGGAGCTTGGCCGCTCCGTCTCGGGTTTTGCGGTCTGCGCCTATTTCGCCACGCGCAACCCCGCCCACGAGCTCGCCGCGCGCGAACTGATCCGCGAAAAGACCGGCCTGCCGGTCACCTCCAGCCACGAATTGTCGTCCAAGCTTGGCGGGCCGCGCCGGGCGCTGACGACACTGCTCAATGCGCGGCTGATCGCCATGATCGACCGGCTGGTGGCGGCGACGGAAGGGTTTCTGGCCGAGCGCGGCATCGCAGCACCGCTGATGGTGGTGCGTGGCGACGGCGCGCTGGTCTCGGCCGATTTCGCCCGCCAGCGGCCGATCGAGACCATTCTTTCGGGCCCCGCCGCCTCGCTGGTCGGCGCCCGCCACATGACCGGGCTGGACGATGCGGTCGTCTCCGACATCGGCGGCACCACTACAGACGTTGCCGTGCTCGACAAGGGCCGGCCGCGGCTCGATCCGGAAGGCGCCACCGTCGGCGGCTTCCGCACCATGGTGGAGGCGGTGGCCATGCGCACCTTCGGTCTCGGCGGCGATTCCGAAGTGGCATTGGAAGAGGGCGGGCTGTCGCCGAAGATCCTGCTTGGGCCGCGCCGTGTCGTGCCGCTGGCGCTGGCCGGCCTTGCCCATGGCGAGGCGGTGATCGCCGAGCTGGAACGGCAGCTGCGCGCGCCGAACCCCGGCCGCATGGACGGACGCTTCGCCGTGCGCACTGGTGTGCCGGAGCGGCTGGCGGCGGGGCTGACCACGCCGGAGGCCAAGCTCTACGAGGCAATCGGCGCCGTGCCGCTGCCGATCGACCGGCTGCTGACCTCCAACGCGCAGAACGCGACGCTGAACCGGCTGGTGGCGCGCGGCCTGGTGCATGTCTGCGGTTTCACCCCGTCGGATGCCGCGCACACTCTGGGCAAGCAGGCGAACTGGGATGCCAAGGCCGCCCGGCTCGGCGCCGAACTCTTCGCCCGCCGCAAGGACGGGCGCGGCCAGCCCATAGCGGCCTCGCCGGAAGAGATTTCGGAACGCGTGCTGGTGGCGCTCACCCGATTTTCGGCTGAAGTCATCCTGGAAACCGCCTTCGCCGAGGACGGGCTGGATGGCGCCGCCACAGTGGCACACGCGCTGGTGCAGCGCGCGGTCGACGCCCATCCCGGCATCGCGCGGCTGACCGTGGCGCTCGACCGGCCGGTGATCGGCCTCGGCGCCTCGGCGCCGTTGCACTACGCGGCGCTGGCTCCGCTGGTCGGCAATGAATGCGTGGTGCCGGTCGACACCGATGTCGCCAACGCGTTGGGCGCGGTAGTCGGCCAGGTGCGGGTGACGGCGGAAGCCCGCGTCAGCCAGCCGAAGGAAGGTCTGTTCCGGGTTTCCTCGGGCGAGGGCGTGCGCGACTTCCTCAATGAGGCGGATGCGCTCGCCAAGGCCGAGGCCGATGTCAGGAAGCTGGTCGCCAGCCGCGCCAACGAGGCCGGCACCGACACCGCCGAGATCGATGTGGCGCACGATATCCGCGCTTCCGTCGTCGAGGGCCAGCGCATGTTCATCGAGGCGCATATCGTGGCAACGGCCGCCGGCCGGCCGCGTATCGCTGCGTAACCGGGTTTGCTCCCCCGCGACACCGGCTTTGCGACTGACGACGAATTGACCGGGCAGCGCTGGCGTGCCAAAGGCCGCGCATCCTACCCGCCCTTCTCCCGGGGCGGCATTTCTGGAGACTGTAGATGACCGATCGGATCGAGATCGCCGGATTGCAGATCGCCCGCGAACTCCATGACTTCGTCGCCAACGAGGCTGTTGCCGGCACCGGCGTGAACGCCGCCGACTTCTGGGCCGGCTTTTCCAAACTGGTGCACGATCTCGCGCCGACGAACCGCGCGCTCCTGAAGAAACGCGACGATTTCCAGGACAAGATCGACCGTTGGTATCGCGACAATGGCGCGCCGGTCGATGTCGCCGTCTACAAGGATTTTCTCAAAGAGATCGGCTACCTATTGCCTGAAGGCCCTGCCTTCAGCGTCTCCACCGACAATGTCGATGCCGAGATCGCGGTGGTGGCCGGCCCGCAGCTGGTGGTGCCGGTGATGAATGCGCGCTACGCGCTGAACGCCGCCAATGCCCGCTGGGGTTCACTCTATGACGCGCTCTATGGCACCGACGCCATTCCCGAGACCGACGGCGCCGAAAAGAGCAAGCACTACAACCCCAAGCGCGGCGAGAAGGTGATCGCCTGGGCGCGCAATTTCCTGAACGAGGTTGCACCGCTGGATGGTGCACTGTGGCAGGATGCGCGCTCCTTTTCGGTCAATGCAGGCGCGCTGCGCGTGTCGCTCGCCGGTGGCCGCACCACCGGCCTCAAGCGGCCGGACCAGTTCGCCGGCTATCTCGGCGAGGCGGCCGCGCCCGGCCAGTTCCTGCTCGCCAACAACGGCCTGCATATCGAGATCCTGATCGATCCCAGTTCGACCATCGGCAAGACCGACGCCGCCCACATTTCCGACGTCTGGCTGGAATCGGCACTCACCACCATCATGGACTGCGAGGATTCGGTCGCGGCCGTCGATGCCGAGGACAAGGTCGTCGTCTACCGCAATTGGCTCGGCCTGATGAGGGGCGACCTCCAGGAGGAGGTGGTGAAGGGCGGCAAAAGCTTCACCCGCAAGCTCAATCCCGACCTCGATTACACCGCGCCCGACGGCTCGACCTTCCCGCTCAAGTGCCGCTCGCTGATGCTGGTGCGCAATGTCGGCCACCTGATGACCAATCCGGCCATCCTGTTGTCCGACGGTTCGGAAGTGCCCGAAGGCATCATGGACGCGGCCATCACCGGCCTGATCGCGCTGCACGATGTCGGCGAAAACGGCCGCCGCGCCAACTCGCGCGAGGGTTCGGTCTATGTCGTCAAGCCGAAGATGCACGGACCGGAGGAGGTCGCCTTCGCCGTCGAGATCTTCGGCCGCGTCGAGAAGCTGATCGGCATGAAGCCCAACACGATCAAGATGGGCATCATGGACGAGGAGCGGCGCACCACCGTCAACCTCAAGGAATGCATTCGTGCTGCCAGAGAACGGGTTGTGTTCATCAACACCGGCTTCCTCGACCGCACCGGCGACGAGATTCACACCTCGATGGAAGCCGGCGCCATGCTGCGCAAGGGCGACATGAAGCAGGCGGCCTGGATCTCGGCCTATGAGAACTGGAACGTCGACACCGGGCTGGAATGCGGCCTCGCCGGCCATGCCCAGATCGGCAAGGGCATGTGGGCGATGCCCGACCTGATGGCGGCGATGCTGGAACAGAAGATCGCCCATCCCAGGGCCGGTGCCAACACCGCCTGGGTGCCGTCGCCGACGGCCGCCACGCTGCATGCCACGCACTATCACAAGGTGGACGTGCACGCCGTGCAGGAAAGCCTGAAGAGCCGGCCGAAGGCCAAGCTCGACGACATCCTGACCGTGCCTGTGATCAAGCGCCCGAACTGGACGCCGGACGAAATCCAGCGCGAGATCGACAACAACGCGCAAGGCATACTGGGTTATGTCGTGCGCTGGATCGACCAGGGCGTCGGCTGCTCCAAGGTGCCCGACATCAACGATATCGGCCTGATGGAAGACCGCGCCACGCTGCGCATCTCCTCGCAGCACATCGCCAACTGGCTGCATCACGACATCTGCTCGCACATCCAGGTGCTGGATTCGCTGCAGCGCATGGCCGTCATCGTCGACACCCAGAATGTCGGCGACCCGAACTACCGCCCGATGGCGCCGGACTTCGACCAGTCCATCGCCTTCCGCGCCGCCTGCGACCTGGTGTTCAAGGGCCGCGACCAACCGAACGGCTATACCGAGCCGGTCCTCCACAAGCGCAGGCTCGAGCTCAAGGCGAAACTGAACGGCGGCGCTGGCGCTTAGTCCAGATGGCGCCATCGCGCTGCCCGTGCCCGGCTAAGCATCGAGTCCGCTTGTAGGCAGCGCGGCGATCGGTTAGGCGAAGCTGGGATGAAACTGCTCGCCATCGATTGTTCCGCCAGCCTGTGCGCCGCCTGTGTCTACGACGCGGCGACCGACACGATGCTGGGTCGGCATGTTCTCGATCTCGGCAAGGGCCATGCCGAGCATTTGATGGCGGTCATCGACAAGGCACTTGGCGAGGCTGGCGTCACCTATGCCGATCTCGGTGCCATCGCCGTCTCCGTCGGGCCCGGGTCTTTCACCGGCATCCGCGTCGGCGTCTCGGCCGCGCGCGGGTTGGCGCTGGCGCTGAAAATCCCGGCGATCGGCGTCACCACGCTGGAGGCGCTCGCCGCGGAAGTGGCCACAGCCTTCCCGAACCGCACCGTCCTGGCCGTGCTCGATGGTGGGCGCGGCGAAATCCATGCCGCCCTGTTCGGCGCCGATGGGGCTGCCGTTCATGGTCCTGCCATCGCCACGCTGGCCGAAGCGGCGGCAATCGCCAACGAGAACAAGCCGGTGCTTGCCGGCAACGCGGCTCGGACGGTCGCCGAGGCGGCTGGCGGCGCCTTCGATTTCGGCCCGCTTGCCGCCACCGCCGACATCGCCACCTATGCGCGCCTGGCTGCCCGCAAGGGGCCGGGCGACAAGCCAAAACCCGTCTATCTGCGCGATGCCGATGCTAAGCCGCAGGCCGGCTTTGTGCTGCCGAGGGCGGGCTGATGCGTATTCCTTTTCTCACCTCGCGCCGCGACTATGCGCTGGAACCTTTGTCGGTCGCCGATGCCGCCGCCATCTCGGCCCTGCATCGCGAGGATTTCGTGCGGCCCTGGACCGACGGCGAATTCGCGACGTTGCTTTCGCAGGACACCGTCTTCGGCTTCACGGCGCGTGAAGTCGGCCAGGGCGCCAAGCCGCCGGTCGGCTTCGTGCTGGCGCGGCTCGCCGCCGGCGAGGCCGAAATCCTGACCGTGGCGGTTGCCCGAACGCATCGCAGGCAAGGGCTCGGCTGGCAATTGATGGATGCGGTGCTGCGCAACCTGCACGCCGAACGCGCCGAGGCGCTGTTCCTGGAAGTCGATGAGACCAATGTCGCGGCGCTGGCGCTCTACCGCCGGCTTGGTTTCCGCGAAGTCGGCAAGCGGCCGAATTATTATCGCTCGCCCGAGCATGGACCGACCGGCGCGCTTGTCATGCGCCGCGATCTCCGCTAGCGCCGTTACGCAGCGCCCGGGGGCAGGATGATCGGAAAAATCAGGACAGTTCTGGCTTTTGGATGTGTCGTTGCGGCGACCGTCGTGCTGGTGCCGCTGCAGCTCATTTCGATGAAGACGCGATTGTGGCCCGAAACCTTCATCCTGAAGATCTGGCACCGCGCCGTGACGCGCGCGCTCGGCATCAGGGTGCACACCCACGGCACGCTGTCCAATCAGCGTCCGCTGCTGGTCGCCTCCAACCACATCTCCTGGACCGACATCCTCGTGCTCGGCTCGCTGGTCGATGTGAAGTTCATCGCGCGCGCCGACATGGAAAACTGGCCGGCGATCGGCAAACTGTCGAAGCTGCAGCGCACCGTCTTCATCGAGCGCGAACGCAAGCGCAGCTCGGGGGATCAAGCCAACGAGATCGCTTCGCGGCTGGCCAAGGGCGATGCCATGGTGCTGTTCGCCGAAGGTACCACCGGCGACGGCAACATGGTGCTGCCGTTCAAGACCACGCTGTTCGGTGCCGCCTCGATGGCCATCGCGGAAGGCGCGGCGGAAGAAGTGTTCATCCAGCCGGTGGCGATCGCCTACACCCGTCTCCACGGCGTGCCGCTCGGTCGGCGCTGGCGCCCGGTGGCGTCGTGGATCGGCGACCAGGATCTCGGCCCGCACCTCAAGCAGCTGCTTGCCGAGGGTGGGTTGGACGTCGAGGTGCATTTCGGCGAACCGATCGCCTTTTCCAAACGCTCCAACCGCAAGGAGACGGCGCGGGTGGTGGAAGCCCGTGTGCGCGAGATGATGCAGGCAGCACTCGGCGAGCCGGTCAAATAGGGCATCTTCCCTTCTCCCCTTGTGGGAGAAGGGACGCGGGCGCAGGGTCGCGCCTCGAACCCCTGTCCTTCAATGCGGAAAAGCGTTAGAAGCCGCCGCATGGAACTGGAAACGCTTTCGCTGAACACCGAAAACGGCGCCGAAACGGCACCGGCGCCGAAGAAGGTCTTCGTCAAGACCTATGGCTGCCAGATGAACGTCTACGATTCACAGCGCATGACCGACGCGCTGGCCGCCGACGGCTATGCCGCGACCGAAATCATCGAAGACGCCGATCTTGTGCTGCTCAACACCTGCCACATCCGCGAGCGGGCGGCGGAGAAGGTCTATTCTGAGCTTGGCCGGATCCGCGAGCTGAAGCAGGAAAAGGCGGCGGCGGGTCGCGAAATGCTGATTGGCGTCGCCGGCTGCGTGGCGCAGGCGGAGGGTCGCGAGATCATCCGGCGGGCGCCGGCGGTCGATCTGGTCATCGGACCGCAGACCTATCACCGCCTGCCGGACGTGCTGCGCCGGGTGCGTGGCGGCGGCCGTGTCGTCGAGACCGAATACGCTGTCGAGGATAAGTTCGAGCATCTGCCGCAGCCGAAGCGCGCCGACGTGGCCAAGCGCGGCGTTGCCGCCTTCCTCACCGTGCAGGAAGGCTGCGACAAGTTCTGCACCTTCTGTGTGGTGCCCTATACACGCGGTTCGGAAGTCTCGCGCCCGGTTACGCAGATCGTTGCCGAGGCCGAGCGCCTGGCCGAGGCCGGCGTGCGCGAGGTGACGCTGCTCGGCCAGAACGTGAATGCCTGGCACGGCGAGGGGGCGGACGGCGCCGAATGGGGGCTTGGCCGGCTGCTCTATCGTTTGGCGGAAATCCCCGGCATTGCCCGCCTGCGCTATACCACCAGCCATCCGCGCGACATGGACGACGAACTGATCGCCGCCCATCGCGATCTGCCGACCTTGATGCCTTATCTGCACCTGCCGGTGCAGTCGGGCTCCGACCGCATCCTCAAGGCCATGAACCGCCGCCACAAGGCTGTGGATTATCTGCGCCTGCTCGATCGCGTTCGCGCCGCCCGTTCCGATATCGCCCTGTCGGGCGATTTCATCGTCGGGTTCCCCGGCGAGACCGATGCGGATTTCGAGGACACGATGCGACTGGTGCGCGAAGTGGGCTACGCGTCGGCCTTTTCGTTCAAATATTCGCCGCGCCCCGGCACGCCGGGCGCCGAAATGCCGGACCATGTGCCGGAAAAGGTGAAGGATGAGCGCCTGCATACGCTGCAGGCTCTGCTCGTCGAACAGCAGCAGGCCTTCACCCAATCCATGGTCGGTCGCACCATGACGACGCTCATCGAGAAGCCCGGCCGCCAGGCCGGCCAGAAGGTCGGCCGATCGCCATGGTTGCAGCCGGTGATTGTTGATGAAAAGGCCGGCGAAATCGGTGACATTATCGAGGTGCGAATCACGCATCCGGGCTTCAACAGCCTGTATGCCGAACCTATCTGAATGCCTGATCAGATGAGGAGAGACGTTTGAGCGCCACTGAATTGAAGAATGCGCCCCCAAGCACTGCATCCGGGGCCTCGGATATGGCGCATATCGTCCTGACCTTCGACAACAACAAGCTGGCCAGCGCGCTGTATGGCCAATTCGACGAGAACCTGGCGCGGCTTGAACAGAAGCTCGGCGTCGACATCCGCTCGCGCGGCAACCAGCTGACCATCAAGGGTTCGCCCACGGCTGCAGAACAGGCGCGGCGCGCTTTGGACAACCTCTACGACATTTTGCAGAAGGGCGTCGATATCGGCCAGTCCGACGTGGACGGCGCCGTGCGCATGGCGGTGGCCGCCGACGATCAGCTCGTGCTGCCGACGCTTGAGCGCAAGGGCAAGGTGTCGGCCGCCCAGATATCGACGCGCAAGAAGACGATCTATGCCCGTTCGCTGAACCAGGACGCCTATATGCGCGCGCTGGAACGCTCGGAACTGGTTTTCGGCATCGGTCCCGCCGGCACCGGCAAGACCTATCTGGCCGTCGCCCATGCCGCGATGTTGCTTGAGCGCGGCATGGTCGAGCGCATCATCCTGTCGCGGCCCGCGGTGGAAGCGGGCGAACGGCTCGGCTTCCTGCCTGGCGACATGAAGGAAAAGGTCGATCCCTATCTGCGCCCGCTCTACGACGCGCTCTACGACATGATGCCGGCCGACAAGGTCGAACGTGCCATTGCCGCCGAGGTCATCGAGATCGCGCCGCTCGCCTTCATGCGCGGCCGCACACTGGCGCATGCCGCCGTCATCCTTGATGAGGCGCAGAACACCACCCCGATGCAGATGAAGATGTTCCTGACGCGTCTGGGCGAAAATTCGCGCATGATCATCACCGGCGACCCGACCCAGATCGACCTGCCGCCGAACACGCGTTCGGGCCTGGTCGAGGCCCTGCGCGTGCTGGACGGGGTGCCCGGTGTTGTTACCGTGCGTTTCAACGAGGGCGACGTCGTTCGCCACCCGCTGGTGGCCGAGATCGTTAAGGCTTATGATCGCGACGGCAAGGTTGCACGCGGCCTGGGTGCCGAGAACTGAACCAGCGTGTCTTTTGCCCATCAGGACAAGGTCCGATGACATCGCCTGATCTGCCGCTGGATATCGACCTTGCGGTCGAGGAAGGCGCGTGGCCGCCGGAATCCGTACTTGAGGCGCTGGTCGGTCGCGCTGCGGGGGCAGCCTTTGGCGAACTTGGCCTTGCCGATAATGGCCGGGCGGAACTCAGCGTGGTCTTCACCAACGACGCGGCGATCAAGACGCTGAACGCCGAATGGCGTGGCAAGGACAAGCCTACCAACGTCTTGTCCTTTCCTGCGTTTCCCACAGCCAAAGGTGGCCCGCTGCCGCCGATGCTGGGCGATATCGTGCTGGCGGCCGAGACCGTGGCGCGGGAGGCGGACGAAGAAGGCAAGCCGCTCGAAAACCACATCAGCCATCTCGTCATCCACGGCCTGTTGCACTTGCTGGGTTATGATCACGAGACCGACGACGAGGCGGAAGAGATGGAGGCTGTCGAGCGCCTGGCGCTGGCAAGACTTGCCATTCCCGATCCGTATGCGTAACTAAACGATCAATTGACCGGAAGACGATGAACGAGAAATCAGAGACTGCCGCCCCCACGGACGCCGGCAGTGCCGTAAAGGCTTCCGCGAAGACGGAAGAAGCTCCCAGTCCGAGTACCAGCGCCGGCAGCGTAGCGAGCGAGCCTTCTCCTGCCGGGCCTTCCCTGTTCGAGCGTGTTATCGGCCTGTTCAGGCAGCGCAACGGCACCTCGCTGCGCGAGGAAATCGCCGACGCGCTGGCCGAGACCGAAACCGGTGCGGAATCCTTCTCGCCTGGCGAGCGCGCGATGCTCAACAACATCCTGCGTCTGCGCGAAGTGCGTGTCGAGGACGTCATGGTGCCGCGCGCCGACATCGAGGCCGTGGAGATTTCGACCCGGCTGGGCGATCTCCTGGTGCTGTTCGAGCAATCCGGCCATTCGCGCATGCCGGTCTATTCCGAGACGCTCGACGATCCGCGCGGCATGGTCCACATCCGTGACGTGCTGGCTCACATCACGCGGCTTGCCCGCGTCAAAAAACCGGGCCGCGCCAGCCGCAAGACCCCGGCGGCCGCTTTGTTCGACCTGACCCAGGTCGACCTTGCCCGCACGATTGGGGATCTGAACCTGATCCGACCGGTACTGTTCGTGCCGCCGTCGATGCTGGCATCCGACCTGATGGGCCGCATGCAGGCCGCCCGCACGCAGATGGCGCTGGTCATCGACGAGTATGGCGGCACCGACGGCCTCGCCTCGCTGGAGGACATTGTCGAGATGGTGGTCGGCGACATCGAGGACGAGCACGACGAGGACGAACCGATGATCACGCAGGCTGGCGACGGCATCTATGTCGTCGACGGCAAGGCTGAGATCGATGAGGTCGCTAAGATGATCGGCGGACATTTCGCCGCCGGCGAGCATGGCGAGTCCGTCGACACCATCGGCGGCATGATCTTCAACACGCTGGGCCGCGTGCCCGCGCGCGGCGAAGTGGTGCAGGCCATTCCCGGCTTCGAGTTCCATATCCTTGACGCCGATCCGCGCCGCGTGAAGCGCGTGCGCATCGTCGAGAGCCAGAAGGCGGACGAACGCCGCCGTCGCGCGGTCCGCACCGAACAGGCCTAGGCCCTCGGGTTTTCGGCGGGCTGCCGCGTTTTGCGGCGGCCGCCTGTGTTGCGAGACCTCTTTCCAGGCAACTGGACCGTTTCGACGGCGACTGGATGCACGCCATTCGCCAGTCCCCGTATGGGGCGCCCCCTCCTGTCTGCGACCGCGCGTCCATTTGGAGCCGAAGCCGCGGCCTGATACATCTTCCGCCATGATTCTCGCGACTCGGAAGACCGCATGGAGCGCCTCGCCGGCCGGATAATTCTGCTTTGGGGTTGGCGACGCGCATTGGCGGCCTTTCTGGCCGGTGCGCTGGCGGTTCTTGGTCAGGCGCCTTACGATTTCTTCGCCGCTTGCTTTGTCTCTTTCCCCGTCCTGGTGTGGCTGCTTGATGGCACGACCGGCGAGGCTTCGCGAGGGCTTTTCAGGCGCCTGCGTCCCGCCTTCGCGGTCGGCTGGTGGTTCGGGTTCGGTTACTTTCTGGCCGGCCTCTGGTGGATCGGCCAGGCATTGCTGGTCGAGGCAGACGACTATGCCTGGGCGATGCCTTTCGCGGTGGTCGGCATCCCGCTTTTGCTTGCCTTTTTCTACGGGTTCGCGGCGGCACTTGCCCGTCTGTTGTGGAGCAGCGGCATCGGTCGCATCGCGGCGCTCGCCTTTGCCTTCGCTTTGGCGGAATGGCTGCGCGGCTTTTTGTTCACCGGCTTTCCGTGGAATGCAGTCGGCTACGCCGCGATGCCGGTGCCGCTGTTGATGCAGAGCGTTTCCGCCATTGGCATGAGCGGCATGAATGCGCTCGCCGTGTTCGTCTTCGCCATGCCGGCGCTGCTTGCCGGCCGTCGCGACCTGGTGGTCGGGGCTGCAATCGCCGGCATCCTCGTGGCGGTGCATCTCGGTTTCGGTTATTACCGGCTTACCACGCCGGTCCAGGTTGCCAAGACGCTCGATGTCCGCATCGTGCAGCCGGCGGTCGACATGCGCGAGAAATGGGACGCTTCCGTTCGCGACCGTATCTTCGCCACGCTGCTCGGCATGTCGTCGAAGACGCCGGCATCGGGCAAGCCCAAGCCGCAACTGATCCTGTGGCCGGAAACCTCGGTGCCGTTCCTGTTCACCGAGCGGCCGGACGCCTTGACGGCACTGGGCGAGATGCTGACCGACGGCCAGATGCTGGTTGCCGGTGCGGTGCGGGAGGAGGGGGCTTCGGCCAATGCCGCCACCCGCTATTACAATTCCGTCGTCGCCATCAACGACAAGGGCGAGATCGTCGACGCGGTGGACAAGGTCCATCTGGTGCCGTTCGGCGAGTATCTGCCCTTCGCCGACTGGCTGCGCCGCGTCGGTATCGAACAGTTGGTGGCAGGGCCCGCGATGTTTGCCGCGGGCAACGAACGGCACCCGATATCGTTGCCCGGCGCAATCAGCGGGTTACCTTTTGTTTGCTATGAGGTGATTTTCCCTGACCTGGTGTCTGTTGACGCAACGTCAAGTCAGCTTATTGTGAACCTTACCAATGATGCGTGGTTCGGGGATACCCCAGGCCCCTATCAACACTTCCGTCAAGCTCAGATACGCGCGGTGGAGAATGGCTTGCCTCTGTTACGTGCGGCTAACAATGGCATTTCCGCGGTCGTCGATGCGCGGGGCAGGATCGTCGATGCGCTCGCCATCGACGCCCGCGACACCATCGACGCCCGTGTCGCCGTGGCGACGTCTCAGGACGTCGTTTCGGCCGCCCAACGGCGCGTTAACGGATACCTGCTTATGCTCGCCCTCGCCCTGATTGCTTTCGTCTTATGCGTAAGGCACAAGCTACCGGCGAATTGACAGCCAATATATTAGGAACCCATATTGTAGAGGGTTGGCATCTTTCGCACTTAGTCGCGCTTTATCGGGTGAGGGGGTCGTATAAACCACAGGGTAGGCGTCAAAAAACACGAACAGCCGGAAGAATTCGGCGAGGAAAAAATGGTAGAAGAAAACAAGAAAAAACCAAACCCAATTGACACCCACGTCGGTAGCCGCATCAGACTTCGGCGTAATATGCTTGGAATGAGCCAGGAAAAGCTTGGCGAGAACCTTGGCATAACCTTTCAGCAGATTCAGAAGTATGAGAAAGGCACGAACCGTGTCGGCGCCAGTCGCCTGCAAGCGATCGCCTCGATCCTGAGCGTGCCGGTCGCTTTCTTTTTCGAGGATGCGCCTGGCCAGGATGGTGGCCCGCCGCGCGGTTTCGCCGAGGACAGCGCCATGGCGCTGGCAGCGGAATTCTGCTCCACCCCCGAAGGGCTTCAGCTCAATCGTGCCTTTGTGAAAGTAGCGGATCCGAAGGTTCGCCGGCGGATCATCGACCTTGTCAAATCCCTCGCCGGCGACGAGGCCAACTGACGGCGAAATCGGCCTGTTCGGCTCGTATTTAGAGTGGAGTGGGATGTTTCGGCCCAATCTCCTCTTTGTCGGGAATATTCTTCCGTCACGCCGCCGGGCTTTGATATCCGATACCCTCCAATCGTCTTGACGAGACTGGCGCGCCCCCGCTAACACGTGGCGCGCCAGATCGGCAGCCTGCCGGTCTTTTTCAAGAGGGGACACCCGTGTCGCGGCAGAACTACCTTTTCACCTCCGAATCCGTTTCCGAAGGCCACCCCGATAAGGTGTGCGATCGAATTTCCGACGAAATCGTCGATCTCGTCTACCGCGAGGCCAAGAAGGCCGGCATGAACCCCTGGGACGTGCGTGTCGCCTGCGAGACGCTGGCCACCACCAACCGCGTTGTCATCGCCGGCGAAGTTCGCGTGCCGGACACGCTGCTGAAGAAGGCCAAGGACGGCTCGATCCTGACCGACGCGGGAGATTTCCCGGTCATCAACCCGGCCAAGTTCAAGTCGGTCGCCCGCAAGGCCATCCGCGCCATCGGCTACGAGCAGAGCGGGTTCCACTGGAAGACCGCCAAGATCGACGTTCTGCTGCACGGCCAGTCGGCTGACATCGCCCAGGGCGTCGACAACGCTTCCGACAAGCAGGGTGAAGAAGGGGCAGGCGACCAGGGCATCATGTTCGGTTATGCCTGCCGCGAGACGCCGGACCTGATGCCGGCGCCGATCTATTACAGCCACAAGATCCTCGAATTGCTGGCCGACGCCCGTCACAAGAACAATGGCGATGCCGGCAAGCTCGGTCCGGACGCCAAGAGCCAGGTCACGGTCAAGTATGTCGACGGCAAGGCCGCCGAGGTTACGCAGATCGTGCTCTCGACCCAGCATCTTGAAGAGAGTTGGGATTCGAAGAAGGTCCGCAAGGTGGTCGAGCCCTATATCCGCGAGGCGCTGGGCGACCTGAAGATCGCCAACGACTGCAACTGGTACATCAACCCGACCGGCAAGTTCGTGATCGGCGGTCCCGACGGCGATGCCGGCCTCACCGGCCGCAAGATCATCGTCGACACCTACGGCGGTGCTGCTCCGCATGGCGGCGGCGCGTTCTCCGGCAAGGACACCACCAAGGTTGACCGTTCGGCCGCCTATGCCGCGCGCTACCTGGCCAAGAACGTGGTTGCCGCCAAGCTTGCCGACCGCTGCACGATCCAGCTGTCCTACGCCATCGGCGTCGCGCAGCCGCTGTCGGTCTATGTCGATCTGCACGGCACCGGTTCGGTCGACGAGGCCAAGCTGGAAGACGCCCTGCGCAAGGTCATGGACCTGTCGCCGTCGGGCATCCGTAAGCATCTCGACCTCAACAAGCCGATCTATGCCAAGACTTCGTCCTACGGCCATTTCGGCCGCAAGGCCGGCCGCGATGGCTCCTTCTCCTGGGAGAAGACCGACCTGGCCAAGGCGCTCAAGGACGCCCTGGCTGCCTGACGGCGGATCGGACCATGGAAGAGCAGGGCAGGCGCAGCCGGACGAGCGAGGCTTTCTTCGGCCGGCGGCGCGGCAAGACCATCCGCCCCGCGCAGGCGGTGGCGCTGGAGACTGGACTCCAGCGCTATCGGCTGAACCTCGAGCAGCCGGCACCGGCTGCTCTCGGCGGCCTGTTCGAGGCGCCAGTCTCCTCGATCCGCCTCGAGATCGGCTTCGGCGGTGGCGAGCATTTGCGTCAGGAAGTCTCGACACACCCGGCAACCGGCTTCATCGGTGCCGAACCCTTCGTCAACGGCATGGCCAAGATGATGATGGCGTTGACGCGGGAGCCTGCCGGCAATCTCCGCGTCTTCGACGATGATGCGGCGCTGCTGCTGGATTGGCTGCCCGAGGCGTCGCTCGACTGGATCGACCTGCTTTACCCGGACCCCTGGCCGAAGAAGCGGCATTGGAAGCGGCGTTTCGTCAGCACCGTCAATCTCGACCGTTTCGCCCGGGTCCTGAAACCGGGCGGTAAGTTCTGCTTCGCCTCCGACATCGACACCTATGTGAACTGGACGCTGCAGCATTGCCGCGCGCATGCCGCCTTCGAATGGCAGGCGGATGAGGCGACGGACTGGCATACGCCTTATCCGGGATGGCAGAGCACGCGTTATGAGGCGAAAGCCATCCGCGAGGATCGGCGTACCGCCTACCTGACCTTTACCCGGCTGTAGCGGCGGTCTCTTCGCCGGCTTTCGCGGTCGCTGCGTATGCCAAAGGCAGCGTCACGCGGGCGCAAAGGCCCTTGCCGGTAGCCGGTGTCTCCAGCGCCAGCCTGCCGCCGAACAGTCCGGCGATTTCCTCCACGATCGGGAGCCCGAGCCCGCTGCCCGGCTTGTCCTGCACGGCACCTCGCGAAAAGCGCGCCCGCACCGCGGCCAGCTGTCTGGGCGGAATGCCGGGCCCATTGTCCTCCACCTCGAACACGGCTTCGCTGTTGGCAAAGACACGCACCGTGATTTCCGCCCCATCGCCGGCATAGGCGATGGCGTTGTCGACCAGATTGCCGACCAGTTCGCCCACCAGCAGCGCCTCGCCATGGATGACGACCGGCTGACCGCCCTCGAAGCCGAGATCGACGCCTGCCGCGCTCGCCTTCACCACCCTATCCGCCACGCAGTCCATGGCGATGGCTGCAAGGTCGACCGAGGTCGTCTCGATCCTGTTCGAGGCGGCGGCATCGATGCGGGCAAGCAGCAAAAGTTGCGCGAGAATACGTTCGGCGTGAACCACCGCCGCGTCGGCCGTTTGCGCGGCCGCCCGTGCCTCACTGAGTGACTTGGCGCGTCCGGCGAGCGCAAGCTGCGTGCGCACGATGGTCATCGGCGTACGCAATTGGTGGCTGGCATTGCCGGTGAAGTTGCGCAGGCCTGACAGCGCGCCACCCAACCGCACCATGAAGGAATTCATCGTATCGACCAGACCGCGCACTTCGCTGGGCACCCGGTCGTCGATGGGGTGCAGATCGTCCGGACTGCGTTCGGCGATCGCCGCGCGCAACCGGTAGAGCGGCTGCAGCGCGGCGTTGACGGCAAACCAGGCGATCAGCGCGGCGCCGCCAATCAGGATGGTCAGGCGCAACGCCGAATGCAGCAGGATGGTGCGGGCCAGCTGGGTGCGAGCGATGGTCGTCTCGGCGACGGTGACGACAAAGGGAATGGAATCGACGCCGGTCGAAGCTGAACGCGCCAATGCCGCCAGCCGGATCGGCTCGCCACGGAAGCTGGCGTCGGAGAATTGCGGTTTCTCCGGCACCGGCGACGGCATGATCGGCAATCCGTCATAGCCGGTGATGAAGGTGCCGGGCGGTCCGTCGACGCGATAGAAAACGCGGTCCTGCGCCGCCGAGGTCAGCATCTCCAGTGCCACATAGGGAATGTCGACCTCCAGCGTTCCTTCCTCGGAAACCACGACGCGCTCGGCGATCGCCAGCGCTGAACCCGCAAGCACCCGGTCCGACGCGGCATTCGCCGTGTCCACCGCCTCGCGCCAGGTGTCGACCAGTGCGATCAGGCCGATCGAGATCAGCGGCACCAGCAGCCAGAACAGCAGCCTGCGGCGCAGGGAATGAGGTGCCGCGACGACCATCAGCGGGCCAATTCCATGGTCCGGCTACACTTTTTCAAGGTAGTAGCCGATGCCGCGAGCGGTGCGCACCGTCACCCCGTAAGGCGCAAGGCGCCGCCGCAGCCGGCTGACATATTGTTCGATGGCGTTGAAGGAGAGCTCCTCGTCGAAGCCGGCCAGCGATTCGAGAATGGACTGTTTCGGCACCACCTTGCCGGCGCGCAGGAACAAGGTTTCGAGCAGGCTCACCTCGCGGGCCGGCAGATCGAGCAGCGCGCCGCCGCCGGCAAAGCTGCGCGAAGTGAGGTCGAAGGTCACTTCGCCGAAGGTGACGGTGCTCGATTTCAGGCCGGCATGGCGGCGCAGCAGCATGCGCACGCGCGCTTCAAGTTCGTCGACGTCGAAAGGCTTGGTCATGTAGTCGTCGGCGCCGAGGTCCAGCCCCTTGATCTTGTCGTGCAGGTCGGCGCGCGCGCTGAGGATGAGCACGCCTGGTCCATCCTGGCGCGCCCGGATGCCGCGCAGCACCTCCAGGCCGTCCATACGCGGAAGGTTGAGGTCTAGGATGACGAGGTCGAAATGCTCGGCCGAGAGCACGGCCAAAGCCGAAGGGCCGTCAGTGACATGATCGACGGCATAGCCGCTGCCTTTCAGCACGGCCACCAGCCCATCCGCCAGCGTTTGCGTGTCCTCCACAACCAGTATGCGCAACCGGAGCTCCTTGCCGGGTCTTTTTCCCGGCGACCAGATTAGCAGGTCTTCCCAGTGGGCCAAACCATCGCGCGGCGCTATCCACGCCACTGTGCCGCGACTTGTGGAGCGGGTACCGGTCATGCAATTTGGCCGCCATGCGTTTTGTCGTCCTCGTCATCGCGGCCTTGCTGCCGGCCCCGGCCGTCGCCGAGACCACCCTGTTCCCTGCGCTCGACGGAGAAGCCGGCGCGCGCACCTTGGTCGTCTATTCGGCGCTCGACGTTCCGCTCGCCAAGGGCATGATCGAAGGTTTCCGGCGCGCCAATCCGAGTATCGCCGTGCGCTACGAGGAACTGCTGACAGGCGATATCTACAGCCGCATCGTCGAAGAGACCAACGCCGGAGGGAAGACAGCCGACATGGCCTTTTCCTCGGCGATGGATCTGCAGGTGAAGCTCGCCAATGACGGTTATGCGCAGGAGAGCACCTTGCCGATGAGCGCTCGCTGGCCGCGCTGGGCGAACTGGCGCAACACCGCCTATGCGCTCACCTTCGAACCGGCGGTCTTCGTCTATCACAAGCCGAGTTTCAGCGACGCGCCGCCGCCGGCGACCCGTGGGCAACTGGTCGACTATATCGAACACAACGCCGATACCGTTCAGGGGCGGATCGCCACCTACGACATCGAACGTTCGGGCGTCGGCTTCATGTTCATGGCACGCGACCAGGAGCAATTTCCCGACATCTGGTCGATCGTGCGCACCATGGGCAAGGCCGGTGTGAAGCTCTACTCCAAGAGCTCGGCGATCCTCGAGCGCATAGCCGATGGCCGCGCCATCCTGGGCTACAACATCCTCGGCTCCTATGCAGCGGACTGGGCGGCGCGCAATCCTGATGTCGGCATCGTCATGCCGAAGGACTACACCATCGTCATGTCGCGCATCGGCCTGGTGCCGAAGGCTGCCGGCTCGCCGGATCTCGGCCGCGCCTTCCTCGCCTATTTCATGTCGGCGGAAGGCCAGACCATCATGGCGCGCGATCTGCACATCGCCGCCGTCAATCCCGATGTGTCGGGCGAAAACACCGCCAACGCCATCCAGGCCACGATGGGTGCGCAGTTGAGGCCGGTCCCGGTCAGTCCGGGCCTGCTGGTCTATCTCGACCAGGTCAAGCGCAACCGTCTCGTTGAACGCTGGAACAACGCTTTGCAGGGCCGCTGACAGCGGTTCGGCGGCAAAACCATGGCGTTTTGACCCTCATTCCGGCCTTTCCGACACGATGTCAGTCAGATGTCAGCTTGTTCGGCTAGGGTCCGCGCCGGTCCGGCTGTTGGAGGCGGCCTGGCCAACAGGTCTGGGAGGAGAGGACCACGCGGGTTAGCACCTGGCCACGAAGGCGAGACCTTCGGTGGCGATCGTGGCGGGACGCACTCATTTCTCCCCGGTTTGTCTCATCGCGATGTCGTTCGTTCGGCAACGCGAACCAATGCCAACACGGCGCCGCGTTGCCCCAACGACCGGCGTCCACAGGGAGAGAAACAGTGAAGAAATTCCTTCTGGCGACTGTTCTGATGGGCGCGATGGCAATTCCCGCCTTCGCCGCCGATTACAAGATCATGGCGCCCGCCGCCCCCGGCGGTGGTTGGGACCAGACCGCCCGCTCAATGCAGACCGCGCTGCAGGACGAGAAAATCTCCTCCAGCGTCCAGGTCAACAATGTTCCCGGTGCCGGCGGCACCATTGGCCTCGCCCAGTTCGTCAACCAGGCCAATGGCGACCCGGCGCAGCTCATCGTCGGCGGCTATGTCATGGTCGGCGCCATCCTCACCAACAAGTCGCCGGTGACGCTGGACCAGGTCACGCCTATCGCACGCCTGACCGGCGAATATGAGGCGCTGGTCGTACCGGCCGCCTCCGACATAAAGGACATGGCCGGCCTCGTCGCCAAGCTGAAGGCCGATCCGGGCTCGGTGTCCTGGGGCGGCGGCTCGGCCGGCGGCACCGACCACATCACCGCAGGCCTGATCGCCAAGGCGGTGGGTGTCGATCCGACCAAGGTCAACTACATCGCCTTCTCCGGCGGCGGCGAGGCGCTGGCGGCTCTTCTCGGCAACCAGGTCACGGTCGGCATTTCCGGCTATGGCGAGTTCTCCGAACAGGTGAAGGCCGGCACGCTGCGCCTCATCGGCATCTCCAGCGACCAGCCTGTGGCTGGTATCGAGGCGCCGACCTTCAAGCAGGCCGGTGTCGACGTCTCCATCCAGAACTGGCGCATGGTCGCGGCGGCGCCCGGCATCAGCGCCGAGCAGAAGGCAGCCGTTCTGGCCGACGTCGACAAGATGGCGAAGTCGGCAGCTTGGCAGAAGATCCTGGCCGACAAGGGCTGGGCCGACACTTATCTCGCCGGCGACGACTTCGCCGCACAGCTCAAGAAGGAGGCCGAAATCACCGGCGGCATCCTGAAAGAGATCGGTCTGGTCAAGTGAGCGAGAACGCTCCCAACAAGACGACGCGCCGCCCTGATTGGGCGGCGCTTGTCATCGCCGCGGGGCTGGCGATCGTCGCCGCCGTCATCGTCTGGAGCACGGCGAACCAGAGTGGCACGGCGAGTTATGCCCGGATCGGCCCGACGACCTTTCCATATGTGATCGCCGGC
This sequence comes from Mesorhizobium terrae, assembly GCF_008727715.1. Classification (GTDB taxonomy): domain Bacteria; phylum Pseudomonadota; class Alphaproteobacteria; order Rhizobiales; family Rhizobiaceae; genus Mesorhizobium; species Mesorhizobium terrae. The sequence goes on along the minus strand of NZ_CP044218.1, from coordinate 28,557 downwards.
GCTCTGTTCGTGTTGTCGTTGTGGACGGCTGTCGAAGCATGGCGCGGCGATTTCCCGGAGCGCGAGCAACAGGAGATCAGCCCGATCCTGTGGATCGTCGGCGGTTTGGCCGCGCAGATGTTGTTGCTCAAGACAGCCGGGTTCTCGATCGCCACCGGGCTGCTTTTCGCCGCCACCGCCCGCGCATTCGGGCGCGGTCCTTTGTGGAAGACGATCCCGCTGGGCATCGTGCTCGCCTTCGTCGTCTGGTTCATCTTCGCCAAGGGTCTGCAGCTTTCGCTGCCCGCCGGCCCGCTCGAACAGCTGTTCTGAGCGTTATGAGGGAGCGAGGCTTTTCATGACTACGTTCGAACTGCTGGCGCATGGGCTTGTGATCGCCCTGCAGCCAGCCAATCTGCTCTATGCGCTGATCGGCGTCACACTCGGCACCGCCGTCGGCGTATTGCCCGGCATCGGCCCGGCGCTCACCGTCGCGCTGCTGTTGCCGGTTACCTACAAGCTCGATCCGGCCGGATCGCTCATCATGTTCGCCGGCATTTATTATGGCGGCATGTATGGCGGCTCGACCACGTCGATCCTGCTCAACACGCCGGGCGAGAGCGCGTCGATCGTCACGGCGCTGGAAGGCAACAAGATGGCGCGGGCCGGGCGCGGCGGACCGGCACTTGCCACCGCGGCAATCGGCTCTTTCGTCGCCGGCCTCATCGCCACCATCGGCCTCGCCTTCATCGCGCCGACCGTCGTCAAGCTGGCGCTGTCTTTCGGTCCGGCCGAATATTTCGCGCTGATGGTGCTGGCCTTCATGACCGTTTCGGCGGCCTTCGGCGAATCGACCCTGCGCGGGCTGACCTCGCTGTTCCTCGGCCTGATGCTCGGCCTGATCGGCATCGACCTGCAGACCGGCCAGGCCCGGCTTGCCTTCGGCATTCCCGATCTGCTCGACGGCATCGAGGTGACGACGTTGGCCGTCGCCCTGTTTGCCATCGGCGAGGCGCTTTCGGTCGCCGCTTCAAAGGGCGGCGATTCGACCATCCAGGCGATCAAGGGCTCGGTGTGGATGACGCGCGAGGACTGGCGCCGTTCATGGAAGCCGTGGCTGCGGGGCACTGCCATCGGTTTTCCGATCGGCGCCATGCCGGCCGGTGGCGCCGAAATCGGCACTTTCCTGTCCTATTCCGTGGAAAAGCAGATGGCGGAAAAGCCGGAGGAATTCGGCAATGGCGCCATCGAAGGCGTCGCCGGACCTGAGGCCGCCAACAATGCCTCGGCGGCCGGCACGCTGGTGCCCTTGCTGACGCTCGGCCTGCCTACGACGGCGACCGCCGCCATCATGCTGGCCGGTTTCCAGCAGTTCGGTCTGCAGCCGGGCCCGTTGCTGTTCACCAGCAATCCGCAACTCGTCTGGGGCCTGATCGCCAGCCTGCTGGTGGCCAATCTGATGCTTCTGGTGCTGAACCTGCCGCTGATCGGCCTATGGGTGAAGCTGTTGACCATCCCGACGCCCTGGCTCTACGCCGGCATCCTGATGTTCGCGACGCTTGGCACCATCGGCGCCAATCCGTCGACCTTCGAACTCGGCATGCTCCTGGCGTTCGGCCTGCTCGGCTATGGCCTGCGGCGTTTCCACTATCCGATCGCGCCAGTGGTGGTGGGCTTGATCCTGGGGCCGCTGGCGGAACAGCAGCTGCGCCGCGCCGTGGCCATCAGCCAGGGTGATCCGTCGGTGCTCTTCCATTCCTGGATCGCGGTGGTTCTGTGGTTGCTTGCCGCTTCGGCCGTCCTGGTGCCGCTCTATCTGCGCTGGCGGGGCAGGGGGCAGATGCTCACCCAGCTCGCCGGCAACGAGGACTGACCAACACGGGAGGTCGGCGGGTGATCGCCGGCCCACATAAACAAAGCGGAGGCATTTGCCTCCGCTTTTCACTCACTGCCGTCAGCTGCGGCGGATCTTGGCGAATTCGACCGGGTCGATGCCGAGGCGGCGCAGGTCGCGGCCCTTGGGCGCGTGATGGCCTCTAACGGCGCCCGCGGCGTTGATCGCGCTGCCGAACACGTTGAACAGGCTGTTGAGGGCCGCAACGGTTCTGCTGGTACGCATGGGTCTGCTCCATCTGGTTGCCACAACGTTTATGTTGCAGTGCAACAAAGATAGGAATGGACAGACGCCGTTAACAGAGGGGCTTAGGCAAGGCTGCCATGCGGCTGGCGCATGGATGCCGCTGTTTTCCCCAGCCTTGCATTTTGCCGCCGCCATTGTTATATCGGCTTCAAATTCTTGGTCGGTATGACGAAGAGTGGGTCCACCCGGTCCCGCTCTTTTTTGTTACCGGCCGGCGCCTAGAGATTCGAGCGACAGAGACCGGATGACCTTGACCGAGACCGACGGCGACGACCGTATCGTCCGCGAAAGCGGCATCGATGCCCGTATCGCGCTGATCGTGCAGCCTGTGCTGCGCGGCGCGGGTTTCCGCCTCGTGCGGGTGCGTCTGTCCGGCCAGCACGGCCTCACCTTGCAGGTGATGGCCGAGCGCGAGGACGGTACGATGACGGTCGAGGACTGCGAGGAAGTCAGCCGCGCGATTTCGCCGGCGCTCGACGTCGACGATCCGATCGAGAAAGCGTATCATCTGGAAGTGTCCTCGCCGGGCATCGATCGCCCGCTTGTGCGCAAGTCGGATTTCACCACCTGGGCCGGCCATCTGATCAAGATGGAGACCTCGGTCATGATCACCGACCGCAAGCGCTTCAAGGGCAAGATCGCCGAAGCCGATGATGATGGCATTCTGCTCGAGCGCGACAAGGCGGCCTATGGCGAGGAGCCGACGGTGCGCATTCCTTACGACGCGATCGCCGAAGCGCATTTGGTGCTGACCGACGACCTCATCCGCGAAGCCCTGTCGAAGGACAACCGGGCGCGCAAGGATGCCAAGAAACATCGCGGCGACAATGACGACGCCGCAGACGAAACTGAAATCGAGAAGTGATTGAACGGCCGCCGATGCCGGCGGCCCCGTTCAGGGAGACAAAAATGGTTGTAAGCGCCAACAGGCTCGAACTGCTGCAGATCGCCGACGCGGTCGCCCGCGAGAAGTCGATCGACAAGTCGATCGTCATCGCCGCGATGGCCGATGCGATCCAGAAGGCCGCGCGTTCGCGTTACGGCCAGGAGACCAACATCCGCGCCGACATCAACCCGAACACCGGCGAGATGAAGCTGCAGCGCCTGATGGAAGTTGTCGAAAAGGTCGACGACTACGCCATCCAGATCGCGTTGTCCTCGGCCCGCGAACGCAATCCCGACGCCCAGCTCGGCGACTTCATCGCCGAACAGCTGCCGCCCATGGATTTCGGCCGCATCGCCGCCCAGTCGGCCAAGCAGGTCATCGTGCAGAAGGTGCGCGAGGCCGAGCGCGACCGCCAGTATGACGAATACAAGGATCGCATCGGCGAGATCGTCAACGGCACCGTCAAGCGCGTCGAATACGGCAACGTCATCGTCGATCTCGGCCGTGGCGAGGCGATCATCCGTCGCGACGAGCTGATCCCGCGTGAAAACTACAAGTATGGCGACCGCGTCCGCGCCTATGTCTACGACGTGCGCCGCGAACAGCGCGGCCCGCAGATCTTCCTGTCGCGTACCCATCCGCAATTCATGGCGAAGCTGTTCACCATGGAAGTGCCGGAAATCTACGACGGCATCATCGAGATCAAGTCGGTTGCCCGCGACCCCGGTTCGCGCGCCAAGATCGCCGTCATCTCGCGCGACTCGTCGATCGACCCGGTCGGCGCCTGCGTTGGCATGCGCGGTTCGCGCGTCCAGGCGGTCGTCGGCGAGCTCCAGGGCGAAAAGATCGACATCATTCCGTGGTCGCCTTCGGCAGCCTCCTTCATCGTCAACGCCTTGCAGCCGGCTGAAGTCGCCAAGGTGGTGCTGGACGAGGATGCGGAACGCATCGAAGTGGTGGTGCCGGACGACCAGCTGTCGCTGGCCATCGGCCGCCGCGGCCAGAACGTGCGCCTCGCCTCGCAGCTGACCGGCTGGGACATCGACATCCTGACCGAACAGGAAGAGAGCGAGCGCCGCCAGAAGGAATTCGTCGAACGCTCCAACCTGTTCATGGAAGCACTCGACGTCGACGAGATGGTCGGACAGGTGCTGGCTTCGGAAGGCTTCACCTCGGTCGAGGAAGTGGCCTATGTCGATGCCGGCGAAATCTCCTCGATCGACGGTTTCGACGAGGACACTGCCACCGAAATCCAGAACCGCGCCCGCGATCATCTGGAGAAGGTCGAGGCCGAACACGACGCCGCCCGCAAGAAGCTGGGCGTCAAGGACGAACTGCGCGAGATCTCCGGCATCACCACCGCCATGATGGTGACGCTTGGCGAGGACGGCGTGAAGACGATCGAGGATTTCGCCGGCTACGCCGCCGACGATCTCGTCGGCTGGAAGGAACGCAAGGACGGCGAGACCAAGGTGTTCCCGGGTGTGCTGGCCGCGCACGGCGTCTCCAAGGCCGACGCCGAGCAGATGGTTCTGGCAGCACGCCTCAAGGCAGGCTGGATCACCGAAGAAGAAGCTCAAGCCGAGGCTGCTGAAGCCGAAGCCGTCGGCGAATAAGATGAGACCGGCTGGAGCAACCCTTGCCCGAGATGAACGATCGCACCTGCATCGTCACAAGGAAGACCGCCGAAACGGATGAATTGATCCGTTTCGTCGTCGGCCCGGATTCGGCCGTCGTTCCAGATCTCAAAAGGGTTCTCCCAGGCCGTGGCTGCTGGGTCAGCGCCGATCGCGCCACGATCGACAAGGCAGCGGCCAAGGGGCACTTCGCCCGCGCGTTCAAGAAACAGGTAATCGTCCCGCCGGAACTCGGCGCGATGATCGATGGGCTGCTCGTAAGGTCGGCGCTGGGTTCGCTCGGCCTTGCCCGCAAGGCCGGCGCCGTGGCGCTTGGCGCGGCCAAGGTGGACGGCGCCGTGCGCTCGGGCAAGGCATTGCTCGTCCTTCATGCTTTCGAAGCCTCCGACGACGGCGTGCGCAAGATCACCCAGGCGCGCCGTGCAACTGTCCATCTCGGTGGGCCCGCCATCCCCGTTTACAAACTTTTCCCTGAAGCGGATTTGAGTTTGGCAATGGGGGGGGCAAATGTGATACATGCTGCCGTTCTCGCGAGCGACGCGGGTAAGGCGGCCGTGAAGCGCATGGTTGCGCTCGACCGTTACCGGGGCGGTTCTCCGGACGATCTGGCAATGATTGCGGCTGTTGCCGGCGATGATGATGCCGCAGAGGATATGGAATGAGCGATACGAATTCGGGCGATGACAAGACGTTGAACGTTACGCCCAAGAAGACACTGACGCTGAAGCGCCCGGGCATCGAGCAGAGCACGGTGCGCCAGAACTTCTCGCACGGCCGCACGAAGTCGGTTGTCGTCGAGACCAAGCGCAAGTTCGTCAAGCCGGGCGAGCAGGCGGCGCCTGCTGCGCAGTCCGTGTTCACGCCCAAGCCAGCAGCGCCGGCGCCGCAGCCGCAGCCACAACCGCAGCAGGCCGCGCCGGTCGTGCAGGAGCCGCGGCGCCCGCCGCCTCAACCCGATCGCGGCGGCATGGTGCTGAACGAACTCTCGCGCGGCGAGATGGAAGCCCGTCGCCGGGCGCTCGAAGGCTCCCAGGCGCGCGAGGTTGAAGACCGTCAGCGCGCCACCGAGGAAGCCAAGCGCCGCGCCGATGAAGAAGAGCGCCGCAAGCGCGAACGCGAAGACTCTGCCCGCCGCCAAGCCGAGGAAGAAGCCCGTATCAAGGCCGAAGCCGAAGCCCGTCGCCGCGCCGAGGAAGAGGCGCGCCGCCGCGCGCCGCAGACCGCCGAACAGGTGGCCGCCGAAGAGGAAGAAGAAGCAAAGCCCCGCAGTCGCGGCGCTACGCCTTCGACCGCCTTGCCGCCGCGCCGTCTCGCCACGCCCGAACTGGCGCGCCCTGCCAAGCCGACCAAGGCCGAGGAAGACCGTCGTCGCGGCAAGCTGACGCTCAACACGGCGCTGTCCTCGGAAGATGGCGCCGACCGCGCGCGCTCGCTGTCGGCCATGCGTCGCCGTCAGGAGAAGTTCAAGCGCGCCATGCACAACGAGCCGCGCGAGAAGGTCGTGCGCGAAGTGACGGTGCCTGAAACCATCACCATCCAGGAACTGGCGCAGCGCATGTCCGAGCGCGCGGTGGATGTGGTCAAGTACTTCATGAAGCAGGGCCAGATCCTGAAGCCGGGCGATGTCATCGACGCCGACACCGCCGAGCTGGTGGCTTCCGAATTCGGCCACACCGTCAAGCGCGTTGCCGAGTCCGACATCGAGGAAGGCCTGTTCAACATCGCCGACCACGCGGAAGATCTGGTGACGCGGCCGCCGGTGGTGACCATCATGGGTCACGTCGACCACGGCAAGACCTCGCTGCTCGACGCTATCCGTCACGCCAATGTCGTCTCGGGCGAAGCCGGTGGCATCACCCAGCATATCGGCGCCTATCAGGTCGAGCGGAACGGTCAGAAGATCACCTTCATCGACACGCCCGGCCACGCCGCCTTCACGGCGATGCGTGCTCGTGGCGCGCAGGCGACCGACATCGCCATCCTCGTGGTGGCGGCCGACGACAGCGTGATGCCGCAGACGATCGAATCGATCAGCCATGCCAAGGCAGCCGGCGTTCCGATCATCGTGGCCATCAACAAGGTCGACAAGCCTTCCGCCGATCCGCAGAAGGTGCGCACGCAGCTGCTCCAGCACGAAGTGTTCGTGGAATCGATGGGCGGTGAGGTGCTCGACGTCGAAGTGTCGGCCAAGACCGGCGCGGGTCTCGACAAGCTCCTGGAAGCCATCCTGCTGCAGGCCGAAATCCTCGACCTCAAGTCGAACCCGGACCGTACCGCCGAAGGCGTGGTCATCGAAGCGCGTCTCGACAAGGGCCGTGGTCCGGTCGCCACCGTGCTGGTGCAGACCGGCACGCTGATGCCGGGCGAAATCCTCGTCGCGGGCAATGAATGGGGCCGCGTGCGCGCTCTGGTCAACGACCGTGGCGAACACGTCAAGGAAGCGCCGCCGGCCATGCCGGTGGAAATCCTCGGCCTCCAGGGAACGCCTCAGGCCGGCGACCGTTTCGCGGTCGTCAACAATGAGGCGCGTGCCCGCGAGATCACCGAGTATCGTCAGCGTCTGGCCCGCGACAAGGCGGTCGCCAAGCACGCCACGCAGCGTGGTTCGCTGGAACAGATGATGTCGCAGTTGCAGGCGAGCGGGCTGAAAGAGTTCCCGCTCATCATCAAGGGCGACGTGCAGGGTTCCATCGAGGCGATCGTTGCGGCACTGGACAAGCTTGGCACCGACGAGGTCCGGGCGCGCATCGTCCATGCCGGGGCCGGCGCCATCACCGAAAGCGATATCACGCTGGCCGAGACGTCGGGCGCCGCGATCATCGGCTTCAACGTCCGTGCAAACCCGCAGGCGCGCGCCGCGGCGGAAGCCGCGGGCATCGAGATCCGCTACTACAACATCATCTACAACCTCGTGGATGACGTGAAGGACGCGATGTCGGGCCTGCTGTCGCCGGAGCGTCGCGAAACCTTCCTCGGCAATGCGGAGATCCTCGAGGTCTTCCACATCACCAAGGTCGGCAAGGTCGCTGGCTGCCGTGTCACCGAGGGCCGCGTCGAGCGTGGTGCGGGCGTACGCCTGATCCGCGACAACGTGGTTATCCACGAAGGCACGCTGAAGACGCTGAAGCGGTTCAAGGACGAAGTTCCGGAAGTGCCGGTCGGCCAGGAATGCGGCATGGCCTTCCAGAACTACGAGAACATCCTCGCTGGCGACATCATCGAGTGCTTCCGCGTCGAGATGGTGACCCGGAAGCTCTAGGCCTTAAGAAAACGATGGGAGAGCGGTTTCGCCGCTCTCCCATTTTGACAACCGTGATTGCGGTCCAATCCCGCAAACGGGATCGTTTTGAACCATGTCCGGGCTTCTCGGACCTTGTTCCGGTAGTTCGGCTTTGGCGAGACAATCCGGCATCCATGAACCGGCCGAACCGGTGTGGGCAACGATCCTGACTGAGAGATCGAGATGAGCAGACAACAATCCAATGCCCCTTCCCAGCGCATGCTGCGCGTCGGCGAACAGGTGCGCCACGCCCTATCCGAAACGCTGCAGCGCGGCGAGATCATCGATCCGCTGATCGAGAACGCGGTTATCTCCGTGTCCGAAGTGCGCATGTCGCCCGATCTGAAGATCGCCACTGCCTTCGTCGCGCCGCTCGGCACCAAGGATGAGGCAGCCGTGGTCGAGGCGCTGAACAAGCATGCGAAGTTCGTACGCGGCCGCGTCTCGGGCGCGCTGCGCCAGATGAAATACATGCCGGAATTCCGCTTCCGGCTGGATACCAGCTACGACAATTTCTCCAAGATCAACGAGCTGTTGCACTCGCCGCAGGTGGCGCGCGACCTCGGTCATGGCGAGAGCGACAGCGACGAAGGGAATGACAAATAATGGCGCGTCGCGGCAAGAAAAAGGGCCGGCCGATCTCCGGCTGGCTGATCCTGGACAAGCCGGTCGGCATGGGCTCGACCGAGGCGGTATCGAAGGTCAAATGGCTGTTCCAGGCCGAAAAGGCCGGCCATGCCGGTACGCTCGACCCGCTTGCCTCCGGCATGCTGCCGATCGCGCTGGGCGATGCCACGAAAACCGTTCCTTATGTGCAGGACGGTGCCAAGATTTATCGCTTTGCGGTCGCCTGGGGCGAGGAACGCTCGACCGACGACCTCGAAGGCCCGGTGACGAAGACCTCCGAGACGCGCCCCTCCGAGGCCGACATCCGCGCCCTGCTGCCCAACTACATCGGCGTCATCATGCAGACGCCGCCGCAGTTCTCCGCCATCAAGATCGCCGGCGAGCGCGCTTATGACCTCGCCCGTGAAGGCGAGACCGTCGAGATACCGGCGCGCGAAGTGGAAATCGGGCGTCTGGATATTGTCGAACACGGCGCCGACCGCACTATCTTCGAGGTCGAATGCGGCAAGGGCACCTATGTGCGGTCGCTGGCGCGCGACATGGGCCGCGATCTCGGCTGCTTTGGCCATATCGCTGACCTGCGCCGCACCGAAGTCGATCCGTTCACGTCGGAAGATTTCGTCACTGTCGCGGAATTGGAGGCAGCGTTGCCGCCGGTCAGCGAAGGCGAGGATGCGCCGTTTTCCGGCGTCGACCGCTTCGCGGCGCTCGATGCATTCCTGATCGACACGGCGGCGGCGCTGGAATGCCTGCCGCAAGTGGCTATCTCCGATGAGGCGGCCTCCAAGATCAGGCTCGGCAATCCAGTGATCGTGCGTGGGCGCGACGCCCCGGTCGAGGCCGAGGAAGCCTGCGCCACCGCGCGCGGCAAGCTGGTCGCCATCGGCGCCATCGAGCAGGGCATGTTCAAGCCCAAGCGGGTCTTTGCCGGTTGAGGCGTGCCCGATAATCTCCGCGTCAGGATTCGCACGAGGCCCGGATGGCAAAGGCTGAGACCGCTTCGCTTCATGTAGCGCGATCCGCACGGCGTGTGCCGGCCGGTGCTTCTCCGGGCACATTGATCGCCGATCCGGCGGCGCATCGCAGCGAGCTCCGTCTGACGCTGATGTCGCCCGACAAGGTCGAAACCATCGCCAATGCCAGCATCGACGACCTCACCGTCCATTGCGAGAAATGGCCGCTGATCTGGCTCGACTGCGTCGGCCTTGCCAACATCGCGCTGATCGAGGAGATCGGCCGCATCTTCGACCTGCACCCGCTGGCCTTGGAGGATGTGGTCAACACCGGCCAGCGGCCGAAGGTGGATTTCTTCGAGGATCATGCCTTCGTCGTCATCTCGATGATCGACGACGTCGCCACCAACCGCTACGAACAGGTGTCGGTTTTCTTCGGAAAGAAGTTCGTCATCACCTTCCAGGAGCGTGAGGGCGATCCGTTCGACCCGGTGCGCAAACGCATCGCCTCCACCGCACCCAGCCGCCTGCGCTCGCGCGGCGCCGACTATCTTGCCTATGCGCTCATCGATGCCGTGGTCGACAGCTATTTCCCCGCGGTGGATGCATCGAGCGACATCATCGACAGGGTCGAGGACGACATGATGCGCGGCCCGCAGAAACAGCAGATGCAACAATTGCACCAGCTGCGCCGGCGTACCGGCGTCTTGAAGGGTGCGCTGTGGCCGCTGCGCGACGCATTGGCCACGCTGATCCGCAGCGACGCCGCCTATGTGAAGGCCGAGACCAAGATATTTCTCAATGACACGCTGGACCACGCGCTTCGCCTGATTGAGCAGGTGGAAACCCAGCGCGACATGACGACCGGGCTGATCGAGATGCATCTTTCGCTCAGCCAGGCACGCACCAACGAGGTCATCAGCCTGCTGACCATCGTTTCGGCGATCTTCATCCCACTGACCTTCCTGGTCGGCGTGTGGGGCATGAATTTCGACCCGGCATCGTCGCCCTGGAACATGCCGGAGCTGCATTCTCGCTATGGCTACCCGGCCGCGCTGGTTTTCATGGCCGCGATCGCGTTCGGCCTGATCTCTTTCTTCAAATGGAAGAAGTGGCTGTAGGGGCAGGGCGCGTCACGCCCCCGGCTCAAGGCAGCCATGTGAATATGGGCTGGCTTTTTGCGATCATTTGCACTATACGCGCCGCAACATCGCGCCGGACTGCGTGATGATCATTGACCCTTGCTGGACGACATCCCGGCTATGGGCGCCTCGTTTCCTCCCTTTAGAAAGGAAAATACGATGTCGATTACTGCTGAACGCAAATCGGAACTGATGACCGAATTCGCAACCGCCAAGGGTGATACCGGCTCGCCGGAAGTCCAGGTTGCAATCCTTTCCGAGCGCATCAAGAACCTCACCGAGCACTTCAAGGACCACAAGAAGGACAACCACTCCCGTCGTGGCCTGCTCGCCCTCGTTTCCCAGCGTCGCAGCCTGCTTGACTATCTCAAGCGCAAGGATGACGCACGCTATCAGACGCTGATCGACAAGCTCGGTCTGCGCCGCTGACGAATTGGCCGGCGGACCCTCTCGGAGGGTCCGCCGGTCGCGCATTCGGGCCCTGAAAGGCCCGGCCCGGTTTCATCTGGCAGAGGGCCGCATGAAACCGCCCGTGGACGGTCATGGGGCAGGATTGCAGGATGCTTGGCTCGGGCGTGGCCCGCACATATTCAAGCCTCCCGTTGTCTTGCCCGTGGCTGCCCGAGAAAGGAAGCCAGGAAGGGGGCGTCGCGCATGATCGTATGGCGCGGCCCCTTCCGCATATGAAGGACAAGATATGTTCAATTACCACAAAGTCGAAATCGAATGGGGCGGCCGTCCGCTCATCCTGGAAACCGGCAAGATCGCCCGCCAGGCCGACGGCGCCGTGCTCGCCACCTATGGCGAGACCGTCGTTCTGGCCACAGTCGTTTCGGCCAAGGAGCCGAAGCCGGGCTTCGACTTCTTCCCGCTGACCGTCAACTATCAGGAAAAGACCTACGCCGCCGGCAAGATCCCGGGTGGCTATTTCAAGCGTGAAGGCCGTCCGAGCGAGAAGGAAACCCTGGTTTCCCGCCTCATCGACCGCCCGATCCGTCCGCTCTTCGCCGACGGCTACAAGAACGACACGCAGGTTGTCGTCACCGTCGTGCAGCACGACCTCGAGAACGATCCGGACATCCTGTCGATCGTTGCCACCTCGGCCGCGCTGACCCTGTCTGGCGTACCGTTCATGGGCCCGATCGGCGGCGCCCGCGTCGGCTACATCAACGGCGAATACGTTCTGAACCCGCACATCGACGAGATGCAGGAATCCAAGCTCGACCTCGTCGTCGCCGGTACGGGCGATGCCGTTCTGATGGTCGAGTCGGAAGCCAAGGAACTGCCGGAAGACGTTATGCTCGGGGCCGTCATGTTCGGCCACAAGGGCTTCCAGCCGGTGCTCGACGCGATCATCAAGCTCGCTGAAGTTGCTGCCAAGGACCCGCGCGATTTCACCCCGCCGTCCTTCGGCGACCTGGAGAAGGACATGCTCGGCGTTGCCGAGGCTGATCTGCGCGCCGCCTACAAGATCACCGATAAGCAGGCCCGTTACGCCGCTGTCGACGCCGCCAAGGCCAAGGTCAAGGCTGCCTTCACCCCGGCCGAGGGCGAGGAAGCGAAGTATTCGCCCGAGCAGGTCGCGACCGTGTTCAAGGAACTCCAGGCCAAGATCGTGCGCTGGAACATCCTCGACACCTCCGCGCGTATCGACGGCCGCGATCTCTCGACCGTCCGCCGCATCGAATCGGAAGTCGGCATCCTGCCGCGCACCCACGGTTCGGCCCTGTTCACCCGCGGCGAGACCCAGGCGATCGTTGTCGCCACGCTGGGCACCGGCGAAGACGAGCAGTATGTCGACGCGCTGACCGGCATGTACAAGGAGACGTTCCTCCTTCACTACAACTTCCCGCCCTACTCGGTCGGTGAGACGGGCCGCATGGGCTCGCCGGGCCGCCGCGAAATCGGTCACGGCAAGCTCGCATGGCGCGCCATCCGTCCGATGCTGCCGGCTACCGAGCAGTTCCCCTACACGCTGCGCGTTGTCTCGGAGATCACCGAGTCCAACGGTTCGTCCTCGATGGCCACCGTTTGCGGCACCTCGCTGGCGCTGATGGATGCCGGCGTTCCGCTGCAGAAGCCGGTTGCCGGCATCGCCATGGGACTGATCAAGGAAGGCGAGCGCTTCGCGGTACTCTCCGACATCCTCGGCGACGAGGATCACCTCGGCGACATGGACTTCAAGGTGGCCGGTACGACCAACGGCATCACCGCCCTGCAGATGGACATCAAGATCGACGGTATCACCGAAGAGATCATGAAGGTCGCGCTTGGCCAGGCCAAGGACGGCCGCCTGCACATCCTCGGCGAAATGGGCAAGGCGCTCTCCGGCGCCCGCTCGGAGCTCGGCGAGTTCGCGCCGCGCATCGAGGTCATGCACATCCCGACCGACAAGATCCGTGACGTTATCGGTTCGGGCGGCAAGGTGATCCGCGAGATCGTCGAGAAGACCGGCGCCAAGATCAACATCGAAGACGACGGCACCGTGAAGATCGCTTCCTCCAACGCCAAGGAAATCGAGGCGGCGAAGAAGTGGATCCACACCATCGTTGCCGAGCCGGAAGTCGGGGAAATCTACGAAGGCACGGTCGTCAAGACCGCCGACTTCGGCGCCTTCGTCAACTTCTTCGGCCCGAAGGACGGTCTCGTCCACATTTCGCAGCTCTCCAACGAGCGCGTCGGCAAGACCTCGGACGTCGTCAAGGAAGGCGACAAGGTCTGGGTCAAGCTGATGGGCTTCGACGAGCGCGGCAAGGTTCGCCTGTCGATGAAGGTCGTCGACCAGGCCACCGGCAAGGAAATCGTGCGCGAGAAGAAGGCGGAAGGCGAAGAAACCGCCGCCTGATAGCAGCACTTTTTGATATGAAGCGGGCGCGCCGTGAGAGTGCGCCCGTTTTCGTTTGCGGCGAGCCTCCAAGCAGGTACGAAATAGGAAGCCGGAATGCGCGATGCGCTCAAGACCTTGTTCTATCCCTTCGAGGCGGATGCGGTCCCTTTGCCTCGGAAAGGCACGCGCGCGCTGTTCCTGGGCGCCGAGCCCGGCTTTCGGCTGCCCGCAGGCTTCGAAGCTGAGCTCTTTCCCGTTCAGGGATTTCGCCCCGACTTCCGGCTGCTCCAGGCATCCGGCCATACCGTCACGCCCGAGGCGGAAGGGGTAGGCTACGACCTGGCTTTTGTCCTTGCCGGGCGTCATCGCGGTCTCAACGAGTTGCGCATTGCCGATGCTGTCGAGCGCACGGGCGAGGGCGGCTTGATCGTGGTTGCCGGCGGCAAGGAGGACGGTATCGCCTCGCTGCGAAAGCGCGTCGGCGAGCTGGTCGCGATCGACGGGCATCTGCCCAAATATCATGGCATCGCCTTCTGGTTCCGGCGGCCTGCCGGCGAGGCTATCGCCACGGTGCTCCGTGCCGCCAATCCCTCGCTCATGGTCGAGGATCGTTACGAGACGGCGCCCGGCATGTTCTCCTACGACCGGGTCGATGCGGGATCGCGCTTCCTTGCCGAGCACTTGCCGATCGACATCAAGGGCCGGGTCGCGGATTTCTGTGCGGGCTGGGGCTTCCTGTCGGCAGCGCTAGCGGAGCGCTGTTCGAACCTTGCCGGCATCGATCTCTACGAGGCCGACTACCCGTCAGTGCAGGCTGCGGGGCGTACACTGGCCCGCCTGGCGCCCGGCCTGCCGGTTCGGCTGTTCTGGCACGATCTAGCCGGCGAGCCGCCCAGCGAACGTTACGATGCGATTGTGATGAACCCGCCCTTCCATCGCGGCCGCGCAGCCGAGCCGGAATTGGGCGCCGCCATCATCCGCGCGGCAGCGAAGGCGCTGAAACCGGGCGGTCGGCTTTTCATGGTGGCGAACCGGCAGCTGCCTTACGAGCCTGTTCTGGCCGGTGCCTTTTCCAGCCATGCGGAAGTCGCCCGCAACGACGCTTTCAAGGTTCTTCTGGCCCGGCGCTGACAGGCGGGCGCTCTGCGCCCGCAGCACATCATCCCGATCGATGAATTTGCCAGTTGGATCAGTGCATGCCGGCGCTGCCGCGCCTCTCCTGCACGATCTGTTCCACGGAGTGCGTCTGGCCGCCGATGACACGCAGCGGCGCCGGCTTGCCAAACAGATAACCCTGCACCACTTCGCAGCCAGCAGCCCGCAGCATGGAGGCCTGGCTCTCGGTCTCGACGCCTTCAGCGATGGTGCTGACGCCGAGCGCCCGCGACAGGCCGACGATGGTGGAAACCACGGCGCCGGAGCCGGAATCGGTGTCGATGCGGCTGACGAAGGAGCGGTCGATCTTCAGTTTGCGGAACGAGAAGTCGATCAGGTAGCTCAGGTTGGAATAACCAGTGCCGAAGTCGTCGACGGCGACCGAAATGCCCATGTCGGACAGTTCCCTTAGGATCGCTGCGGCGCGGTCCTTGTCCTGCATCATCGCCGTTTCAGTCACTTCCAGCTCCAGCCGCGACGGCTTGATGCCGGTGCTGGCTATGGTGTTGCGCACCATGGCCAGAAAATCCTTGGTCATGAACTGCACCGGCGAGATGTTGACCGCCACGAAGCACTCTTCCGGCAGATGGCGAGCATCCGAACATGCCTTGTGCAGCACCCATTCGCCGATCGGGCCGATCATGCCGGTCTCTTCCGCCAGCGGGATGAATTCCATCGGCGGGATCATGCCGCGCTCGGGATGGTTCCAGCGGATCAGCGCCTCATAGCCGACGACCTTGCCGGTCGGCAGGTCGAGCTGCGGCTGATAGTGCAGGTCGAAGTCGCCGCGTTCGAACGCGGTGTGCAATTCGGATTCGACCCACTGGCGGTGGTCGGCAACCTTGCCCATTTCCGGCTGGAACACCGACCATGCACCGGCGGCATTGGTTGCGCGGGCGTTCTGCAGGGCGAGATTGGCACGGCGCAGCACCAGCACGGGATCGATGCCGTCCTTCGGCATGGCAACGACGCCGATCGAAAGGCTGATCGACTGCAGATGCGTCTTCAACTGATAGGGGGCGACGAGATCGTCTACCAGCTTCTCGACCAGGGCTTCCATGGAGCCGAGCAGCCGCTTGTCGGGATAGAGCACGGCGAACTCGCCGGGACCAATGCGGCCAACGACGGCCTCGCGCGGCAGAAGGGTTTTCAGCCGCTGCGCGAACAGCTGCACCAGGTCGTCGACCTGCGCATAGCCGATAGCGTCATTGATCTGCTTGAAGCGGTTGACGTCGATGTCGAGCAGATAGACCGGTTCGCCGGTCTTCAGTGTCTGCGAGGCGGCTTCCGCCACCTTGCCGACCATCGCATGCTTGGCCAGCGTTCCGGTCAGCTTGTCGAAATTGGTTTCGGAAAACACATAGTCGGCCGATTCATCGACGCCGGCGAAGAACGACATCGCGGCCACGGCGGCGGCCAGCGCGCACAGAGCGGCAACGACGGCCGCGATAGCGTTGACGGGGAGTTCAGCCAGTCCGTCGCCGACGCCGAGCTTAAGCCCCCACAAGCCCAGCATGAAGCTGCCCAAGCCGGCGGCGGCGATGGTTATCAGCCGGAAAAGTGGCGTTCGGCCAGGATTTTTGTCGGCGGGCATACGCAGGTTCCCAATCTGCCGGATGTTCTAACCGCGTTCCCCTTAAAATAAGTTTCCTGCGATTGGTCGCATTTTATTCGCGGCTAAGCTTGCCTAACGTTTCATTAAAATGCGTCAGAAAGCAAGGGCTTGCTGAGGGTTGTGAAAATCGGGCAATTTTCTTGGCAAACAAGGCGTTTTGGGGCAGGAAGCGCGCCGTTCCTATTCCTTGCCGCTGTCCATCCGCTTCAATTCGTCCAGCACCGGCATCGAGACGATGTGGTACCCCGAATCAACATAGTGGATTTCGCCCGTCACGCCGGAGGAAAGGTCCGACAGCAGATAGAGCGCCGAGCCGCCAATCTCGTCGAGGGTGACTGTACGGCGAAGCGGGGCATTGCGCTGCTGATAGCTGTACATGTAGCGCGCGTCCGAAATGCCGGCACCCGCCAGCGTTCGCACCGGGCCGGCCGAGATGCCGTTCACGCGGATGCCGCGGCTGCCATAATCGTTGGCGAGATAACGCACGCTTGCCTCCAGCCCGGCCTTGGCGACGCCCATGACGTTGTAGTTGGGCATGACACGGACGGACCCGGCATAAGTCAGCGTGATCATCGAACCGCCGTCCTGCATCAGCGCGGCGGCATGGCGGGCGACTTCGGTGAACGAATAGCAGGAGATCACCATGGTGCGGACGAAGTTCTCGCGCGTGGTGTCGGCGTAGAGCCCCTTCAGCTCGTTCTTGTCGGAAAAGCCGATGGCGTGAACGATGAAATCGAGCTTGCCCCATTCCTGCTTGAGCGTTTCGAAGGTCGCTGCCACAGAAGCGCTGTCCTCGACGTCGCAAGGCAGAACCAGCGAGGCGCCGATCTTCTCGGCCAGCGGCTTGACGCGGCGGCCGAACGCCTCGCCCTGATAGGTGAAAGCCAGTTCCGCGCCGTGCTGGGCGAGCTTGTCGGCAATGCCCCAGGCAATCGAATGATCGTTCGCGACGCCCATGATGAGCCCGCGCTTGCCCTTCATCAATCCGTCCATGTCGAAAACCCTATGCGGAGTGGCGCTGGAAAACGAGCGTGGCGTTGGTGCCGCCGAAGCCGAAGGAGTTGGACAGGACGGTGTCGATTTTGGCGTTGTCGATGCGCTTGCGCACGATCGGCATGCCTTCGAATTCCGGGTCCAGCTCTTCGATATGCGCGCTTTCACCGATGAAACCGCCCTGCATCATCAGGATGGAATAGATCGATTCCTGGACGCCGGCCGCACCCAGCGAATGGCCGGTCAGCGACTTGGTCGAGGTGATGTTCGGCATCTTGTCGGCGAACACTTCGCGGATGGCGCCCATTTCCTTCGAGTCGCCCACCGGCGTCGAGGTACCATGGGTGTTGATATAGTCGACCGGGCCTTTCACCGTCGACAGCGCCTGGCGCATGCAGCGGATAGCACCTTCGCCCGACGGCGCGACCATGTCGAAGCCGTCCGAGGTCGCGCCATAGCCAACCAGTTCGCAATAAATCTTGGCACCGCGCGCCTTGGCATGTTCGAGCTCTTCGAGCACCAGCACGCCGGCACCGCCGGCAATGACGAAGCCGTCGCGGTTGAGGTCATAGGCGCGCGAGGCAACGGCAGCACGGTCGTTGTATTTGGAGGACATTGCGCCCATGGCGTCGAACAGATTCGACATCGTCCAGTCGAGGTCTTCGTGGCCGCCGGCGAACATGACGTCCTGCTTGCCCCACTGGATCATCTCGGCGGCATTGCCGATGCAATGCGCCGAGGTCGAGCAGGCCGACGAGATCGAATAGTTGACGCCGTGGATCTTGAACCAGGTAGCGAGCGTCGCCGACGCGGTCGACGACATCGCCTTCGGCACGGCGAACGGGCCGATGCGCTTCGGGCTGGTGTTCTTCAGCGTGATTTCGGAGGCTTCGACGATAGTCCGCGTCGAAGGGCCGCCCGAACCCATGATGATGCCGGTGCGCTCGTTGCTGGAAACGACACTTTCCTCGAGCCCGCTGTCGGCGATCGCCTGCTTCATCGCGACATGGTTCCACATGCCGCCTTGCGACAGGAAACGCGCGGCGCGACGGTCGACGAGATCGGTCGTGTCGAGGTTGGGGGCGCCCCAGACCTGGCACTTGAAGCCGTGCTCGGCGAAGTCATTGGAGAAGCTGATGCCGGACTTGGCGTCATGAAGCGAGGCGCTAACCTCGGCGGCATTGTTTCCGATGGACGATACGATGCCGAGGCCAGTTACTACGACCCGTCTCATATTGCGCTCCTCGTCTGTTGTTGAGTGCGGGCGTCAGGCAGCGGACTGCTTTGACAGACCCACTTTCAGATCCGTGGCTGAATATATGGGTTCGCCGTCGGCCTTCAGCCAGCCATCGGCGATGCCGAGCACCAGCCGGCCGCGCATCACGCGCTTGAAGTCGACACCGTACTCCACCTTCTTGACCGAAGGCGTGACCATGCCCTTGAATTTCACTTCGCCCGTCGACAACGCCATGCCCTTGCCGGGCTCGCCGAGCCAGCCGAGGAAGAAGCCGGTCAATTGCCACAGCGCATCGAGGCCGAGGCAGCCGGGCATGACCGGATTGTCGATGAAGTGGCAGGGAAAGAACCAGAGATCGCGATGGATGGCGAATTCGGCGCGCAGGAAACCCTTGTCGAACGCGCCGCCGGTTTCGCTGATCTCGGTGATGCGATCGAACATCAGCATCGGCGGGTAGGGAAGCTGGGCATTGCCGGGGCCGAACAGTTCGCCCTTGGCGCAAGCCAGCAGATCGTCGTAGTCGTAGCTCGATTTCCGATCCGCCATTTGATCCTTCCCCATCGTTCGCCCGGCGATGCGGTGCCTGCGCCCTGACATTAACTAACACAGTCCGCTTCACGCCGGAAACCGACGCCGCGAGTATCGCGGAGGCTCTAGCCTGCCCATTCCCCCGGGTCAATGCGCGCTATTGATCGGATTTGGGCGACAGAATATATCTGGCACAATGCAGGGTATCCATTTCGGCCTGACTTTTGCCTTTCTCAGCAGGCAAGGCAGGCGGAAACAAGACAACGGGTCGATCGGTTTGGACGGACGCAAGAGCGGCATTGGTGTGGACAAGCGGGTTCGCGAAGCGGGCCTGAGGCCGACTCGCCAGCGTATCGCGTTGGCCGATCTGCTGTTCGCCAAGGGCGACCGCCACCTTTCGGCCGAGGAATTGCACGAGGAGGCGCTGGCCGCTGGCGTTCCGGTCTCGCTCGCCACGGTCTATAATGCCCTGCACCAGTTCACCGAGGCCGGCCTGCTGCGTATCCTCGCGGTTGAAGGGTCGCGCACCTATTTCGACACCAACACCTCCGATCATCACCATTTCTTTATCGAGGGCGAAAACCGCATCTTCGACATCGAGAGCGGTCCGGTGACGATTGCCAACCTACCGGCTCCGCCGGAGGGCATGGAAATCGCCAATGTCGACGTGGTGGTGAGATTGCGCCCCAAGCGCGGCGTCTGAACGTCGCGCTGGCATTGCGGCTGGGTCAGCCGCTCCAAGCGCTCGCAAAAATCTGTGAATTGGCTTAGGAACCTGGGCTGGCGATCACGCCCGCTGCGCGGTCTGTCTGCTGTCGTAACGCGACGTCGTGAGCGAATGCCCAAGGCCTGATGTCGACGGATAGCCCCGATGGGCTCAGTCGTTGATCCTTTCGCCCGGATACGCGCCCCAGACCAGTCCCTGGTTGATCCAGCCGGTGCGGCCGCCAAGGGTCATTTCGCACCATTGGCCGTCGCATGCCTTGATCGTGCCAATCACGCCCGGCTCGACGATCGCCACCACGCTGGCATCCTTGGTGGCATTCTTGAGCAGGTTGATGCGGGTGTCCTTGCCGCGCTGCCAGGGTGCTATGATTGCCGTGCGCTTGCCCGAAAGCAGGGCCTGGCTGACCCAGCCTTCCGACCCGTCGGCATCACGTACGCGCCGCCAGGTGTCGAATTCCTGGATGATCTCCATCGGCATGCCGGCCTTGGTGTACATCCAGTCGACGGAATAGTTGGCGCCGGGGCCGACGCGCGAATTGACTCTGGCGGATTTTAGACTGACGAAGCGCGGCAAGGGCAGGCCGGAGGGGCCGAGCGTCACCGTCTGGACCGGCGCGGCGGCGTTCTGCGCCGAAGCGGCCGGAGAGAGCGTGAGCAGGCCAAGCACTGTCGCGGAGAGAATCAGCCGTAGCGACGCGAAACCAGACACGTTCATTTCCTTGTATGGCGCCCGCCAACCACTGGCGACGGCGCCCCTTTTTCTTTGTCTTCGACGGCACTGCTTGTTACATGAGACATAGCGGCCGCGACCGGTTTGCAGTTTCGCCGGTCTTGGTTAAAGAGGTCTCAACACCACCCCGGAAACGAGGAAACGATGGCCGGCAAGAAAAAGCCTCTCGTTGTGATCACGCGCAAACTGCCGGATCCCGTCGAGACGCGAATGCGCGAACTGTTCGACGCGCGGCTCAATGTCGAAGACCGGGCGATGACGCGCGACGAACTGGCCGCCGCCATGTGCGAGGCCGACGTGCTCGTTCCCACCATCACCGACCGTGTCGATGCCGAACTGATCGAGCAGGCCGGCCCCAACCTCAAACTGATCGCCAGCCTGAGCAACGGCGTTGACCATATCGACGTCACGGCGGCGTCCAAAAAGGGCATCACCGTCACCAACACGCCGAACGTGCTGACGGAAGACACCGCCGACATGACCATGGCGCTGATGCTTGCCGTGCCGCGGCGGCTGGCGGAAGGGGCGAATGTTCTGCCCAGCGACAAGAAATGGGCCGGCTGGTCGCCCACCTGGATGCTCGGCCGCCGCATCTGGGGCAAACGCCTGGGCATTGTCGGCATGGGCCGCATCGGCACCGCCGTTGCCCGCCGCGCCAAGGCCTTCGGCCTGTCGATCCACTACCACAACCGTCATCGCGTGCTGCAAAGCGTCGAGGACGAACTGGAGGCGACTTATTGGGAAAGCCTCGACCAGATGCTGGCGCGCATGGACATCATTTCCGTGAACTGTCCTTCGACACCAGCGACCTTCCACCTTTTATCCGGCCGCCGGCTGGCGCTGATGCAGCCGACCGCCTATCTCGTCAACACGGCCCGCGGCGACATCATCGACGAGGATGCGCTGATCAAGCTGCTGCACGACGGCAAGCTGGCCGGGGCCGGCCTCGACGTCTATGAAAACGAGCCGGCGCTGAACACCAAGCTGTTGAGGCTCGCCGCCAAGAACAAGGTCGTTCTTCTGCCGCATATGGGATCTGCGACGCTGGAAGGCCGTATCGACATGGGCGAGAAGGTCATTATCAACATCCGCACCTTCTTCGACGGTCACCGTCCGCCGGACCGCGTGCTGCCGATTCGGACCTGATCGGCGCCTGACGCGCCGACAAATCAGGCGGCGCGCGGCCTCAGTTCAGAATATCGAGATCGCCGTCGGGCCCGACTTTGACCCGGGCGCCCGCGAAGGCTGGATAGCCCGCCCGGTCTAGTTTCACCGCCACCGGCGTCTCCCAGCCCATCTCGCGCGCCACGATCAGGCCGAGCAGCAGGATGGCGTCGTGCTCGTTGAGCACGAGTGCCGCTGGCGCGTGGCCGGCATGGACAAGCTCCATCAGCACCGCCGATGCCGACGACGAGCCGATGGTGCCGGGCAGGAACAGCACTTTTCCGGCGATGTTTTGGCCGCATTCGGGATGGCGGACATCGGCGATGCGTCCGGATTTGGGGTCGACGCCGCCCCAGAAACTGATCGGTGCCGACAGCACCAGGGCCTCGCCTTCGCCTGTATTGCCCGGCACCAGGATTTCGGCACGGGTACTCATCAGCCGAGCCTCGCAAATACCGGTTTGCCGGCAACCGCGCTCTCGACGCAGTCGGCCAGCGAGCCATAGAGCACGGAATAGCCGGTATTGCCCGGCGCGTAATGCGCGAACTTGCCGGAATTGGTCATCAGCACGCCGTTTATGCGGTCCGGCATGATCGGCGTGACGACGACACAGGTGTCGGCAACCACCACCACGCCGCAGGCTTCCAGCGCCTTGCGGCGCCCATCGCGCTCCAGTCCGGGCAGGACATGGCGCCCAGTGCAGGCATAAAGGGGGACGCCGAGCCGTCGGCCGGCGACGAGGCGTTCGAGCGTCTCGAATTCGGCAAGCGAAAGATGCGGGCTGCCGATCGCAACCGCATGGATTGCCTCCGGCTTCTCGGCGGTCGAAAGGCGCGCCCGTGCCGCTTCCGCCATTTCGGGGGTGACGCGGATGGTGGTTTCGGGCGCCGCGCCGCCAAGCGCGCTGTCGAGATCGGGCGCCTCGGGCGTCACGCCGGCAATGTGAAAAAGCCCGACCGCACCCGAAGAGGCCGCGGCGGCGCCGAACGCCTTCAACGCGTCCTCGCCGGGATGCGGCGGGATGCCCGTGACCACGCCGATCGCATCGCCCACCTCGCGCCCGTAAAGGCTGCCGAGGACCGGCCAGGCGGTTTCCGCGGCCAGGAAGGCGGCCGACAGGCCCGAGACGTCGAAGATCAGTCGCGCCTTCCGATTCTCCAGCCGGTGCAGCCCATAATCCGGTGCGCGGGCCGCGATCGCGCAGGCGATGTCGAGGAAATCGCCATAGCGGTTCGTGCGCGCGCCAAGCACGGAATTGCAGAACACCACGGCGTTGGATTCGCCCCAGGCGACGTCGGTGCCTTTCGCGGGTCGGTGGCCGGCCTGATAGGGCGCGCAGGTCCAGCTCTGCTCGCAGCCGAGCGCGCGATAAGCCTCCATCATGCGCCGCGCCATGCCGCGCTGCGGTTCCTTCAAGCGCACATGCGCGCAGCCGGTCAGGTCGAGCGCGCCGACATTGAGCGTGGCACGCACGCCGACACGCCCGCCGCCCGCCACCAGCCTTTCAGCGAATAGCGTGCCGGAATCGCCGTGATAGAGCGCGCCGTCGATATGGGCGGAAGCGATCGGGATCAGGCGCCGCGCACCGAGCAGCCGCGCGCTTTCGGCGACGATGCGCATCGCCATTGCCGCGCCCTCGCCATCACGCCCGGCGGCGATCGCCTGCTCGTCGACGGTGAGCATGAGCGTCATGGCAGGATCTTGCGCATGGTCACCGAGGTTGGCCGATGATAGCCCGCATGCGCCGTGCGCTCCGTCTCGACGAAACCCAGCCGCGCGAAAGCCGCCTGATTGCCCGTCAACTCGATACGCGCCTGTAACTCCAGCACCGGCTTGCCCGCCGCGCGGGCCATCGTCTCGACCGTCTCCAGCAGTTGTCGGCCGACATTCTTGCCCTGGAAGCCCGGTTCGACCGCCAGCTTGCCGACATAGACGTGCCGGGCATGTTCGGCTGCGAAGATGCAGCCGACGATGTTTTCGCCCTGCATCGCTAGGAAGCATGTTTCCTGGCTGGCCTTTTCGCGCAAGCCGTCAGCCGTCAGATTGTGGGCGGAGGAGGGCGGGTCGATCACGCCGTCCATGTAAGCGAAAGCGCGCAAGATGAGACCGAGAAGGTCGTGCCAGCGCGTGAAATCCGGCGGCATGCGGCGGATGACGATCTCGCCGCTCATGCCGGGCTCCTGTAGCGGATCGTGTCGAAGCGGGCGCCGAGCGCATCGTAAAGCAGCAGGCGGCCGACCAGCGGTTCGCCAATGCCGGCGATCAGCTTGATGGTTTCCATTGCTTGCAACGTGCCGATCACGCCGGTCAGCGCACCGACAACGCCGGCCGTCGCGCAAGACGGCACCAGGCCGGACGGCGGCGCTTCCGGGAAGAGGTCGCGATAGCTGGGATGGGGGCGGCCGTCAGCGCCGGTCGCGAATGGCATCAGCACGGTGACGGAGCCGTCGAAGCGGCCGACAGCGGCATGCACCAGCGGTTTTTTCTCGGCCGCGCAGGCATCGGCCAGCGCATAGCGGGTCTCGAAATTGTCGGAGCCGTCGACCACGACGTCATAGCCGCGCACGATCTCCGCCGCGTTTTCGACGGTCAGCCGCAAAGTGTGCAATTCCACCGTCACATGCGGATTGATGCGGGCGATCGCGGCCCTGGCGCTTTCGCCCTTCGACTGGCCGATGGCACCGGTGTCGTGGATAATCTGCCGCTGCAGGTTTGAGAGCGAGACGACATCGTCGTCGACGATGCCGAGCGTGCCGACACCCGCCGCCGCCAGATACTCCAGCACCGGCGCGCCGAGCCCGCCGGCACCGAGCACGAGAACGCGGGCGCGCTTCAGTTTCTGCTGGCCCGGCCCACCGATCTCTGGCAGCACGACATGGCGCGCGTAGCGTTCCAGTTCTTCATCGGAAAGGGCAGGGGTGTTCATGGACCGATCCTATCGCCCCGCCGATGGCTTGTCAGGCGCCAGCCGTTGGCACAACCGCGCCGTGATCGACCGTCAGGAACTGGGCACGACCGCTCAGGCTGGAAAACAGTGCGGCGTCGGTGCCGGTCATGAAGGCCTGGCAGTTCAATTCCTCCAGGATGGAGAACAACGCCGCGCGCCGGCCGGCGTCGAGATGCGCGGCGATCTCGTCCAGCAGCAATATCGGCGTCAGCCCGGACATCTCGCCCGTGAGCCGCGCATGCGACAGCACCAGCCCGACCAGCAGCGCCTTCTGCTCGCCGGTCGAGCAGAGTTCGGCTGGCATCGCCTTTGGCCGATGGCGCACGACGAGATCGGCGCGATGCGGCCCGTCCAGCGTGCGACCGGCGGCACGGTCTCGCTCGCGCCCGCTGGCCAGCGCGCGCCGGAATTTTTCCTCGAGGTCGACAGCCGCCATGGAGCCGATTTCGGCCTCCAGTTCGCCGGCAAGGCCGATATCGGCCTGCGGAAACGGTCCGTCGCCCGGCAGTTTTTCGATCATGGTCGACAAAAGCCGCACCATCTCGCTGCGCGCGGCGGCAATCGCCACGCCTGTCTCCGCCATCTGGGTCTCGATCGCCTCGAACCAGGCGCCATCGCGGGAACCTTCGGCGAGCAACCGGTTGCGACCGCGCATGGCTTTTTCGTAGTCGAGTGCGCGCTGGCCGTGGCCGGCGTCGATCGCCAGCACCAGCCGGTCGAGGAAGCGGCGCCTGTCGCCGGCGGGGCCGGTGAACAGCGCGTCCATCGCCGGCGTCAGCCAGATCACGCGCAGCCAATCCAGCATGTCTTCGGCCGAGCGCGCCGCCGCACCGTTGATGCGCACACGGCGTCCGCCTTCGCCGGCGGCCTCGGCGCCGGCGACACCGGTGCCTATTTCGGCCTCCCCGGCCGGGCCGTCGAGGCGAACATGCAGGGCAAAGCCGCCGTCACCGCCCTCGCGCGCGACGTCGTCATAAGGCGCGCGGCGCAACCCGCGTCCCGGCGTCAGGAACGAAATCGCCTCGAGCAGATTGGTCTTGCCGGCGCCGTTGTCGCCGGTGAAGACGACGGCGCCCGGCTGGAGCTCCAGCGACAGCGCAGCATAGTTGCGAAAGTTGGTGAGCGTGAGCCGGGTGAGGTGCGTCTGCGCGCGTCTCGCGTCTTCCCGGCTCTCGAAACTGTTCATCGGGTCAAGGCAATGCGCGCCTTAAACGCGCATCGGCATCAGCACGTAGAGAGCGTTCTCGTCGCTGGTGTCGTGGATCAGCGTCGGCGATCCGGCGTCGGCGAGCATGAACTTGGCATCGCTGCCGCCGAGCTGTGCGGCGACATCGAGCAGATAGCGCGCGTTGAAGCCGATCTCGATCGGGTCGGAGGCATAGTCGGCGGCCAGTTCTTCGGTGGCGCTGCCGGAATCCGGGTTGTTGACCGCCAATGTCACCTGGCCCTCGGCGATCGAGAGCTTTACCGCGCGGCCACGTTCCGAGGAGATGGTGGAAACGCGGTCGACCGCGGCCGCGAAGCTCTGTCGGTCGATCACCAGCTGCTTGTCGTTGCCGGTCGGGATGACGCGCTGATAGTCGGGGAAGGTGCCGTCGATCAGCTTGGAGGTGAGGATCACGCTGCCGATGGTGAGGCGGATCTTGGTGTCGGACAGCTCGGTGGTCACCGCGACGTCCGGATCGTCGACTAGCTTCTGCAGCTCCGAGACGGTCTTGCGCGGGATGATGATGCCCGGCATGCCTTCCGAACCCGCTGGCGCGTCCATTTCGGCGCGCGCCAGGCGATGGCCGTCGGTCGCCACCGAACGCAGCTTCAGCTTGCCGCCAACCTCATGCGTGTGCAGGAAGATGCCGTTGAGATAATAGCGCGTCTCTTCCGTGGAGATGGCGAACTGGGTCTTGTCGATCAGGCGCTTCAGCGCCGTCGAATCCAGCCGGAAAATGTGTGAGAACGACCCGGCCGACAGTTCGGGGAAGTCCGATTGCGGCAGGCACTGGAGGCGGAAGCTCGAACGGCCGGAAATGACCGTCATGGCGTTGCCGTCTTCGTCGGTCTTCAGCATCACCTCGGCGCCGTCGGGAAGCTTGCGCACGATATCGTAGAGAAGATGCGCCGGCACCGTGGTGGCGCCCGCCCGCTCGACCTTGGCGGGAGCGGCTTCCGTGATCTCCAGGTCGAGGTCGGTTGCCTTCATCTCCAGGCTGCCGCCTTCGGCCATCAGCAACACGTTGGACAGGATCGGTATGGTGTTGCGCCGCTCGACCACACGATGGACGTGGTTGAGGGACTTCAGAAGATTGGACCGTTCGAGAATGACACGCATGACGATGTAGGCTCGCTTGAATGGCTGTCGGGTCTCCGCTGAGCGGCGCCCCGCGAAAGGTCTGAGCGCACTCAGATTCTGGCCAAGCTGACAGGAAAATACCTGTGAACGCAAGCCCACGGAGCCGGTTGCGACCGGTTCCGTGGGCTTTCTCGGGGATAACGGGATTGGTGGGCAGTCAGGTTGCCGCCCGCCTGGTCAAGCCTGGTCGTTGATGAGCCGGCGGAGCAGTTCGAGCTCCTGCGCCAGCGTGTTGTCGGCGCCCGACAGGTCCTCGATCTTGCGCACCGCATGCAGCACGGTGGTGTGGTCGCGGCCGCCGAACCTGCGGCCGATTTCCGGCAGCGAGCGCGGGGTGAGCACCTTCGACAGATACATGGCCACCTGTCGCGGCTTGACGATGGTGCGAGTGCGGCGGTTGGACAGAAGCTCGGTCTTCGACACGTTGTAGTGCCGTGCCACGATGCGCTGGATATCCTCGATGCGTACCCGCTTCGGCTCGCCGGTGCGGTAGATGTGACCGAGAATCTCGTCGATGCGATCGATGCTGATCTGCGGCTCGAAAGACTGACGGAACAGGAGCTGGTTGAAAGCGCCTTCCAGTTCGCGGCCACTGCCGGTCACGGTGCGCGCCACGTGGTCGAGGATATCGTCGGCGATGTCCAGCGAGGTGTCGTCATGCTTGGCGGTCGCCAGGCGCTGCTTCAGCATGGCAAGCCGCATCGAATAGTCGGGCGCCGACATTTCGAGCGCCACGCCGCCATTGAGGCGCGAACGCACGCGCGGCTCGAGCGATTCCAGCTCGGAAGGCGGCCGGTCGGCGGCAACCACCACCTGCTTGGCGCTGTCGAGCAGCATGTTGATGAGATGGCAGAACTCGTGCTGGATCGACTTGCCCTGCAGGAACTGCATGTCGTCGATGATCAGGAGGTCGATGTCGCGCAGCTGCTCCTTCAGCGTCAACGCATTGTTGTCGCGGATCGCGGTGGCGAAGCGCCACATGAAATATTCGGCGGTCAGGTAGACGACGCGCGATTTCGGATTGTGCCGCAGCGATTCCGCTGCGATCGCCTGCAGGAGATGCGTCTTGCCGAGCCCAACGGTAGCGTGGAGGAACAGCGGGTTGAAGCGCACGGCGCTGGAGGCGGATTCCGCGACGGCGCGCGCGGCAGCGAAAGCCACCCGGTTCGACGGGCCTTCGACGAAGGAGCCGAAAGTGTAGCGCGGGTCGAGCGGGGAGCCCAGCACGTTCTGGCGGAAATCGGGTTCTGCGGCGACGCCGCGCGCCATCGGTGCGCGTTCCTGCTTGCCGGCGCCGAGCACGGTGCCGGACGAAAGCGCGGCCTGCGACTGCTTGGCGACCTTGCGCACCGGAGCGGCTTCCAGATCAGGGCTGGCATGGCGCGTGGCACTGCGCACCACGACCTCGATCTTGAGAATGCTGGCATCCTCCTGCTTCCACAGCTCGGCGATGACATCGCTATAGTGGCCATTGATCCACGAGCGCAGGAACGCCGTCGGCACCGACATGCGCGCGACGCCCTTGGAGAGCTCGACAAGCTTCATGCGGCCGAACCAGCTGGAATAGACCTCGGAGCCCAGGCGCGCCCGCAGCTGCGCCTTGATGCGTTCGAAACGCTGGTCTGCCTCATTGCCCGCAGCCAT